>CAWBFZ010000005.1:490000-816274 GCA_963788175.1 Thermoanaerobaculia bacterium | reverse complement strand
ACGGTGATGCGCGTGTAGCCGAATTCCGCGTTGCGAAAATCTTGGAGACCGCGGACTCCCCGAAGTGGCCGTAGAGCCGCACGACCTCTTCGATCTGCTGGGCGGTCATGTGCCGCCGCTTGTCTCCGAGGCTGCGCTTGTTGTCGGCACTTCCGCCCGCGCTCCAGATCCCCCGTGCGTCAATCAGTTCGATCTTCCCCTTGCGCCGCTTCTCTTTGCGGTTGGTGACGATCCAGACGTAGGTGCCGATGCCGGTGTTGTAGAACATCTGCTCGGGGAGCGCGATGATCGCCTCGAGCCAGTCGTTCTCGATGATCCAGCGGCGGATCTCGCTCTCCCCTGACCCGGCACCTCCGGTGAAGAGCGGCGAGCCCGAGAAGACGATCGCGAGGCGCGAACCGTGCTTCTGCTCAGCCGGTCGCACCGGCTCGAACTTGTGGAGCATGTGCTGGAGGAAGAGGAGCGCGCCGTCGTTGACCCGGGGAAGCCCGGCCCCGAACCGCCCGTCGAAGCCGCTCTTGTCGTGCTCGCGCTGGATCTCCTTCTGCTGCTTCTTCCAGTCGACGCCGAACGGTGGATTCGTCAGGAAGTAGTGGTCGAGCGCTCGCCGGCGAACTGGTCGTCGGTGAAGCTGTCTCCGTACTTGACGTTCTCGCCTCCGCCATTGTGGTCGACCTGCTTCATCAGCATGTCGGCTGCGGCCGTGGCGAAGGCGCGCTTGTTGTAGTCCTGCCCGTAGACGTAGAGCCGAGCGGCGGCGTGGTGTTCGCGAAGGTAGTTCTGCGCCTCGGCGAGCATGCCTCCCGTGCCGCAGGCCGGGTCGAGGAGCTTCCGTACCGTGCCCGGCGTTGCCAGGAGCTTGTCGTCGTGGATGAAGAGGATGCTCACCATCAGGCGGATCACTTCGCGGGGCGTGAAGTGGTCGCCGGCGGTCTCGTTCGCGAGCTCGTTGAAGCGCCGGATAAGGTTCTCGAAGATCAACCCCATCTGCTCGTTCGGCACCGAGCTCGGGTGCAGGTCGACCTCCGCGAACTTCGACACGACGAGGAAGAGGATGTTCGCCTCGCGCATCTTCTCGATCTCCGTCTCGAGCTCGAAGTAGTCGAAGATGCGACGCACGTTGGCCGAGAACCCCTGGATGTAGCTCAGCAAGTGCTTCTCGACGTGGTCCGGATCACCCTTGAGCCTCGCGAACCGAGGGGCGAGTGGTTGTGGAAGCGCTGGCCCGCGACCTTGTCGAGCACTCGGTCCAGGGCCTCGCCCTTGTAACGATCCCGTACCTGCTCATACCGCTTGACGACGGCGGGCTTGGTCGGCGCCAGGACGCAGTCGAAGCGCCGAAGGACGGTCAGGGGCAGCATGACCCGCTCGTACTGCGGCGGGCGATAGGGGCCGCGGAGGAGGTCGGCTATCTGCCAGATGAGGTTCGAGAAGTAGTTGTGGTCGGGCATGGGATCGGCCCGTCTCCTGGCAGCTCGGGTTGTTCAGGCAAGGGCTCTCGCCCGCGTCATTCTGGCAGGTTGGTGGAGGCCATGCACCCGCCGTCGAGCTCGGCCTCCTGCCGCAGGTCCGCCAGGCGCCGCGCGAACTGGATCGCGGTTCGCGGTCGCGAGGAGAGCTCCACCGCGAACGCCCCTTCGAAGAACTGATCCAGGCTTGGAGGGCGCTGAGGAAGGCGGTCTCCGATCGCCGTGAGCCGATGCCCCTTGATCGCCTCGACGAGCTCCTCTGGAGAGCCCGCCTCGGCGGGGCGGTGACCGGTGATGACCTCGTAGAAGGTCACGGAGAGGGCCCAAAGGTCGAAGGTGGGGTTTGCCCGCTGGTGATTGTGGGCCTCGGGAGACAGATAGGCGGGCGTGCCCACGACGACGTGCCCCGCAACGCCCGACATCGTCGCCTCGCGTTCCAGCCGCGCAAGCCCGAAATCCAGGAGTTTGAGCTCCCCGCCGCCAGTGAAGGCGATATTGCGCGGCTTGATGTCGCGATGGACAACGCCGGCATTGTGCAGGCAGGCCACGACCTCTGTGACATCCAGCATCACCTCGATGGCGACGTCGAGCGGGAGTGGGATGCGCTCGGCTAGCGTGCCGCCGTCGACGAACTCCATGATGATCATCGGCGTGCCGCGGTAGACCTTGAAGCCGTAGACAATCGCGAGGTTCCGGTGCGAGACCGCGGCGAGGGTCTGCGCTTCGCGCCGCAGCCGGGCGATGTCGTTCGGGGAGCAGATGGTCGGCAGCGTCTTCACAGCCACCCGGCGGCCGAGGGACAGGTCGAGAGCCTCGTAGACCACGCCGGCGCCGCCCTTGCCGATCCGCCGCTCGAACTGAAGGCGCCCGGGGATCGCTTTCGGGACGATGCTCGGCTTCAGCGCGGCGCCGCACCGGCTGCAGAAGTGGTGCTCGGCCGAGTAGACCCAGCCGCACGCGCACTCGCTCCCGACCGGTACCTGGTCGATGCTGTCCGCGGACTCGGCGGCGACACGGTACTCGGCGCGCTCTTCGGCGATCTCGGAGTGGACCGTCTCGGCCATGCGAACCAGAGCCTCGGCGACCTGCTCGCGCTCGATACCGTCACCGAGACACTTGTCCACGGCCCGTCGCAGGGAGCGATTCGCCGCGACGGACCCGCCCTGCTCTGCCTTCTTGTCGTCGCTGGAACCCATCCCTCGCTCTGATCTTGAACTCTGAACAAAAGTCCCCATATGCTAAGAGTCTCGTATGGAAATTGTCCACACCCCAACTGTCAGGAGCACCATGGATTCCGACGCCCTGACGCCGGAAGAGATCGCCGCGGTGCTGCGTGCTGCAGGCCGGGGTCGCCATGGAGTGCGCGACCACGCGATGCTCCTGACCCTCTACCACCACGGTCTGCGAGTCAGCGAGCTCTGCCGGCTGACGCTGGCGGACCTCGACATCGAGGGCCGGCGGCTCTGGGTGGAACGGCTCAATCGGGGCCGTTCGGGTGTGCACCCGGTGCCCGAAGGCGAGGCGCGGGCGCTCGCCGCCTACCTGGCCGAGCGCGAGGACCAAGGCACATTGAACCTCCCGGCGCTGTTCCTCAACGAGCGCCGGGCGACGCTCAGCCGCAACGCTGTGTACTACCTGGTGCGCCGGGCCGGTGAGGCGGCCGGACTCGCGCGCCCGCTGTTTCCACATCTCCTTCGCCGATCGACCGGCTCGAAGCTCGTCGGCGAGGGGCATGACGTTCGAACTCGTGCAGGACTATCTAGGTTTGCGCTCCGCTCGCAGCGTGCTCCGGTTTGTCGGCGAGGCATCGCCGGACAACCCGAACGCCGAGCGGTTCACCGCACTTTGGGGGGAGGCAGGAGGAGGATGACGGCCCGCAATTCAGAAGACCCGCTGAATCCGCTGAAACTTGCCGCGACGTTGCACTGGAATCCGGAGGACCGGGTGATGTCGCGTGACTTGGAATCGAAGCGTGTGCTTGACCACTGGCTCCAGCAGATCGAGCACTTCGATCCGATCTTCGCTCCCGAGTACGTCGAGGCACCGGCGCTGCTCTCGGAGCTGCTTGATCGAGGAGACCGGCCACAGCCGGCCGGATGGAGCGCGTCGCAGGAGGACAATCTCTTTCATCACTGGGGGCTCTGCCAACACCTGCTGGCCGAATCCCAGCGCTCGCTCTCTTCCAGCGCCGTTCTGTCGCGCGACCTGAGCGAGCTGGCGGTCGCCGTTGCAATGCGGCTCGATCCCGGGCACTATCATCTGAGTTGGACCGAGGATCTTCGGGCCAAGGCGTGGTGCGTGCACGCGGACGCATGCCGCCGCCTGAACCGAGTCGAAGAGGCCGAGGTCGCCATGGGCGAGGCGCAGAAGCACGCCCGGGAGGGGACCGCGAGCGCCGAGCTCGCGGCCCGGATCGAGAAGACCGAGATGAGCCTGAACTGGAAGGTCGACGGCAAGCGTTGGAACGGAAGCGCGTGCGCTTCGGTGGGCGCGCCCTTGCCGATCTCCGTCCCCGATGACCCTTCTTCGCATTCCAGGGTTTCCTGACGGGATGGCGCGCCAGCGGTCGGACGAGCGCCCGAAGTCACGGGCCAAGACACTGCCGGAGAAGCAGCTTTCGCCGTCGGAGTGGCGGATCATGCAGTCGTGCTGGAAGCTCGGGCGCACGACGATTCGCGACATCCTGCTCGACATCGCCGACCGACCGCCGGCCATGTCGTACACCACGGTGCACATGCTCCTCACGCGGATCGTCGAGAAGGGCTACCTCGCGCTCGAGCAGGATCGGGGCAACAACTACTACGCCGCGGCCGTCGAGCGCGACAGCATCGTCCGCCTGGCGGCCGAGGACTTCGTCGACAACATCCTCGCCGGCGAAGCCGCGAACCTCGAGATCCTCAACGAGGTTCTCGCCGAGCGCAAGGCCACGCGCCCGCGCGGGCGGAAGGCGAACTAGGCTCATGTCGTTGGCCTCCTCTTGCGGGCTGGCGATCCAAGACTCTACAATTGTTGACATAGGCGACAGAGGCCGCCGACTTGCAGGCGCGAACCGGACTCGTGCTCGCCGGTCGGAGAGGAAGCGCCCGAGACTGTCAACGATTGTTGACCTCAGTTGACGACCCGGAGTAGAATGCTGACCGTAGCCCGATGCCGCGAGATCCTCGGCGACGATTGCCGGCTGACCGACGCCGAAGTCGAGGAGTTGCGGGATTTCGTCTACGGCTTCGCGGACATCGCGCTGCGGATCGCGAAGGAGAAGCATGCCGAAGGGCGGGGCTGGAACTCCAGGGAGCACCGTTGGGAAGAGCGCGCAGCGAAGCGCCTCCCGGGCGGTGGTGTACTGCCGCGTCTCGAGCCACGACCAGCTGAAGGGCCTGAGCCTCGAGACCCAGGCGCAGGCCTGCATCGAATACTGCCGTTCCCAGGGGATGGAAGTAGCGGAGGTCTTCGTGGAGCGGGCCGAGTCGGCGAGTACGACCGACCGGACGCAGCTCCAGCGGATGTTGACCTACTGCCGGAAGCACCGGGGGCGGATCCACTTCCTGGTGGTCTACATGCTGGACCGCTTCGCGCGGAACCAGTACGACCACCACGCGCTGAAGGCGTACCTTCAGAAGCTCGGGATCACGCTGCGGGCGGTGGCGCAGCCGATCGACGACTCCGTCACCGGGAAGCTGATGGACGGCATCCTGGCGGCGTTCAACGAGTTCGACAACAACGTGCGGCGGGAGCGCTGCACGACCGGGATGCAGGCGGCGGCGAAGCGGGGCCGCTGGGTCTTCCCCACGCCGCTGGGCTACCGGGTGGCCCTGAAGCCTGACGGCGAGAAGACGCTCGAGCTGCAGCCCGAGACGGCTCCCTTCATCCGCCAGGCCTTCGAGATGGCCGCCACGGGCCTCCACGGCGTGGGCGAGATTCTGCGCGAGCTGCGCCGGCGCGGGCTCGCCGGCCGACGGGGCGGTCCGATGACGAGCACGATGCTCCACAAGATCCTGCGCAACCCCGTTTACAAGGGGCGCGTGGTGGTCAAGTCCTGGGGCGTCGACGTTGCCGCCGACTTCCCCGCCCTGGTCGACGAGGAGTGCTTCGACCGAGCGGTGCGCGCGATCACCGGGGTCAAGCCGCTCCTCGCCGCCTACCAGCGCAACAACCCGGACTTTCCCCTGCGGCGCTTCGTGCGCTGCAGCCACTGCGACCGGCCGCTCACCGGCGCCTGGTCGAAGGGCAAGAGCGCGCGCTACGCCTACTACAACTGCCCGGGCTGTCACCGGGTGAGCGTCCCCCAGCAGCAGCTCGAGGCGCGCTTTGTCGAGCTCCTCGACCACCTGCGGCCCAGGTCGGAGATCCTGCGCTTGCTCTCGGCGGCGGTGCTCGACCGCTGGAACGAGGAGCAGAAGGAGGTGGCGGCGCGCCGCGCTGCCATCGAGCAGCGGCTCGAGACGCTGCGCCAGCGGAAGGAGCGGGTCGTCAGCGCCTACCTCTACGAGGGCGCGATCGACAAGGAGACCTACCAGGCCCACCTCGCCCGCGTCGAGGAGGAGCTGACCCTGGCGCGGATCGACCGCTACGACACCGAGATCGACGAGTTCGACATCGAGGGCACGCTCGCCTTCGCCGAACACCTGGTCAACGAGTCGAGCCGCCTATGGATCGAGGCCGGGCTCGACCAGCGCCAGCGGCTGCAGAAGCTCTTCTTCCCGTCGGGTCTCAGCTACGACGGCGAAGAATTTCGAACACCTGTAACGTGTCCATTCTTCAATAACTTCGAGGGGACTTCCGGGCAGGAAAGCCGGATGGTAGCGCGTACGGGATTCGAACCCGTGTTACCGGCGTGAGAGGCCAGTGTCCTAGACCCCTAGACGAACGCGCCAAATGGGGAAGGGAAGAGTATCAAATCGCCGTCGGAGGCGGCAAATCCGGCTTCCGACGGGCGCCGGGAGGGGCGCCTGCGCGCCTGCTCAGTCGGTCTGGCGGAAGACGATCTTGACGCCGTCGGGGTCGTGGGTGCCGAAGGTCATGGCGCCGTCGGTGTCCGCGGCGAGGCCGCCCGGGATGTTGCGGTTGCGGAAGATGAGCTCCTCGTAGGCCTTCTCCGCGGACGGAACGTGGATGACGAGGACCATCTTGTGCATCGGGCCCTGGTAGTCGAAGGCTTCGTCGCGCCCGTCGTCCGCGCCATGGGCGCGGCCCTGGATCTCGATCACCGCGTTGCCGGCCTGGTAGAGCGCGCCGCGACCGCTCTCGCGGTCCCAGCTCTGCAGGCGCGGCAGCGCCAGCGTCTCGCCGTAGAAACTGCAAGTGCGGTCGAAGTCACGTGCCTTCAGCACGACGCGGAATTGGCGGATTTCCATCTCATGTCTCCCAGCGGCGAGGCCCGGCGCCCGCGGACGGGCGAAATGCAGATCGAAGCATTCCACAAACCCCGGCGGGGCGTCGAGCGCCAGTGTTATTGTCGCGGCCGGTGAAACCCCGCCTGTTCCCCCGCCTCTGCGCCGGCCTCCTGCTGCTCTTTTCCGGCGCGCTCGCCGCCCAGGAAGATCCCGCCGAAGCCGATCCCGCCGCCGCGGTGGTGTTGACCGGCTCGGGCACCGCGAACCTGACGCTGAGCGGCACCGCGACGCCGCTCGCTTTCGGCACGACGGCCACCGGATTGCTGGTCGAGCTCGAGCCGATCGTCAACCGGCTCGGCGGCCGGCTCGAAGTCGGGCCGCTCCGGCAGAGCTACAGCCTGGCGATCGGGGAGGCCTTGCTCGTTGTCGTGCCGGGGAGCCCCGCGCTCACCTCCGGGACGGAGATTCAGGCGCTCTCGCAGGCCCCCGCCATCGTCGACGGCCGGCTGCTCGTGCCGCTCGAGCTTCTCGAACGCAGCTACGGCGCGCAGTTGGGAGTGACCTTTGCCTGGGACGAAGCGCGCGCCGTGCTGAGCGTGACGCGGCCGCCGCAGCGTGAGCTGCCGCTCGAGGTCGGCCTGGTGCATCTGCAGGGCGTGACGACGGTCGTGCTGCAGTTCCCCGAGGCGCCGCGCTACCGGGTGGTCCGCAGCGCGGGCGTCTACGAGGTCGTTCTGGTCGGCGATCGCGTCGTGCCGCCGGCGCCCGGTCCCAAAGTGGAGGACCCCTGGGTGCGGAGCATCGAAGTCACCCCGGAGCGCATCCGCCTCGAGCTCGCGCCGGATTGCGCGGCGGAGTCGTACACCCTGAAGACCCCCTTCCGGCTGGTCTTCGACGTCTTCAAGGAGACCCCGGCTGCGGCGCCCACGGCGCCGGCGCTGCCGCGCGACTCCATGCGCCGCGTCATCCGCACGGTGGTCATCGATCCCGGGCATGGCGGCAAGGAGACCGGGGCGCTCGGACCGGCCGGCAGCGCCGAAAAGGAGCTCACGCTGCTGATCGCCAAGACGCTCGCGGCGCGGCTCGAACAGGCGCTCGCGGTGCGTACCGTCCTGACCCGCAGCGATGACGTCGATCTCGGCCTCGACGAGCGCTCGGCGCTCGCCAACCAGAACAAGGCGGACCTCTTCCTGTCGGTCCACCTGAACTCGAGCGTCGGACGCGGCGCCCTGGGAGCCGAGACCTACTTTCTCTCGCTGCAGGCGAGCGATCAGCGGGCTGCCGATGCCGCGGCGGTCGAGAACTACGTCGGCGCCGCCGTGGCGCCCGCCGGCAGCGACGACTTCGAGCTTCAGCTGCTGCTCTGGGACCTCGCGCAGAGCCAGCACCTCGCGGCCTCGCAGCGCCTCGCCACGATGATCCAGGAAGAGCTCAACCGCGACCTCGACCTCAGGGACCGTGGCGTCAAGCAGGCGCCGTTTCGCGTGCTGATGGGCGCGGCCATGCCGGCGGTGCTGGTGGAGCTCGGCTTCATCAGCACGAAAGACGAAGAGCAGCGGCTGCGCACGCCGGAGTATCGCGCCCAGCTGGTAGAGACCCTGGTGCGGGCGGTCGGGCGCTTCAAGGTCGAGTACGAGACCGGCGCGACGGTGCCGGCGGGCGCGCCTTGAACCGCAGGTGGGCTGCGTGGGCGGTGGGACTGGCGATCCTCATCGCGCTGGCCGCCGGCCTCTGGCTGTTCGCGTTCCGGCGACCGACGGCGGGGACCGTCGAGAACCCGCAGGCGGCGCCGTTCGTGCCCTCCACGTCGCCGGCGATCGCCGTGCCGGTGGAGGTCGAGGAGGCCTGGACGGCGCGGCTCTACTTTCCGGCCGCCAACGATCGCCTCCTGCCGCAGGAGGCGCCGGTGACCAGCGCGCGTGGCGCGCGCGCCCGCGCCGCCGGGGTGGTCGCGGCGCTGCTCGCGGTGACCCCCCTGGAGCCGCGCGTGGCGGTTTTTCCGCCCGAGGTGAAGCTCGGCAAGCTCCTGCTGCTCGAAGACGGCACCGTGATCGTCGATCTGCGCACCGATCCGATCGCCGAGCCACCGCAATCGGGGTCGACCGTCGAGCAGTTGCGTATCTACGCTGTCGTCAACTCGGTGCTGCGCAACATCGAGGAGGCGAAGCGGGTCGTGCTGCTGTGGAACGGCGTTCAGCGCCCCTCCTTCGCCGGCCATGTCGACACCGGGCATCCGCTCCGCCTGCGCATCGACCTCGAGGCCTCGTGAGCGACCCCAGGCCGATCGGGGTCTTCGACTCGGGCGTCGGCGGCCTGACTGTGGCTGCGGCCCTCAAGCGCCGGCTGCCGCGCGAGCGCCTGCTCTACCTCGGCGATACCGCCCGGCTGCCCTACGGCACGAAGTCCGCGGCCACGGTGCGGCGCTACACCCAGGTCAATCTCGAGTTTCTCGAGCAGCGCGGCGTCAAGGCGGTCGTCGTCGCCTGCAACACCGCCTCCGCCCTGGCGCTCGACGGGCTGGATCGCCGCGCAGCCGCGCTGCCGGTCTGGGGGGTGATCGCGCCGGGCGCCGTGCGTGCCGCAGCCGCGACCCGCAACGGCCGGGTCGGAGTCATCGCCACGGAGTCGACGGTCAGCTCGGATGCCTACGGCATCGCGCTGCGCAGGATCGCCCCCGGACTCGGCATCTGGTCGCAGCCCTGCCCGCTGCTGGTGCCGCTGATCGAGGAGGGCTGGCTGGACGACCCGGTCACCGCCGAGGTCGCCCGGCGCTATCTCGAGCCGCTGCTGACCCACGACATCGACACCCTGGTCCTCGGCTGCACCCACTATCCGCTTCTCGCCCCGCTGATCTCCCGGATCGCCGGCGAGCGCGTGGCGCTCGTCGACTCGGCGGACGCGGCCTCCGACCAGGTCGCGACCGAGCTCGCGCACCGCGGCCTGCTGGCGGCCGCCGCCGACCCGTCCGCGGGCGGCGATCACTACTGCGTGACCGACGCCTCGCGGCGCTTCGAGCGCATCGCGGGCGACTTCCTCGGCCGCGAGATCACCCTCGAGCTGGTCGACATCGGCAATTCTGCTGCAGGCTCCGGGTCAAGCGTCCCGGAAAGGAGCTGAACCTTGAGTACCGAGAAACCGCAGGGGGCCCCGCCGCGGGTCGACGGGCGGCCGGCCGACGCGCTGCGGCCGGTCACGATCGAGATCGATCCGCTGAAATTCGCCGAGGGCTCGGTGCTGATCTCCGCCGGCGACACCCGGGTGCTGATCGCCGCCTCGGTGGAGCGGCGCGTGCCGGGTTTCCTCGCGGGTAGCGGCAAGGGATGGCTGACCGCCGAATACGCCATGCTGCCGCGCGCCACCATGACGCGCACGGCGCGGGAGGTCTCGCAGGGCCGGCCTTCGGGCCGGACGGCCGAGATTCAGCGTCTCATCGGGCGGAGCCTCCGCGCCGCAGTCGACCTCTCGCTGTTGGGAGAGCGCACGCTGATCATCGATTGCGACGTGCTGCAGGCCGACGCCGGGACGCGCACGGCGGCGATCACCGGCGCCTGGGTGGCGGCGGTCGGCGCGCTGGCGCGGATCTTCGTCGCCGGGGACTTAGCCGCCTGGCCGGTGGTCTCGCAGGTCGCCGCGGTTTCGGTCGGCCTCCTGGGCGGCACGCCGCTGCTCGATCTCGACTTTCGCGAGGATCAGAAGGCAGAGGTCGACATGAATGTCGTCGCCACCGCCGACGGCAAGCTGATCGAGGTGCAGGGGACCGGCGAGCAGAGGAGCTTCGACCGCGCCGAGCTCGACCGGCTGCTCGATCTCGCCCAGGCCGGCATCGCGGAGCTCGCGACCCTGCAGGTGCGGGCCCTGGGGGATCAGCTGAAGCTGGTCGAAGAGCTGCGGGGCAAGAAGCGCGGCAACGCCCCGGCGCGCAGCGAACGCGGACTCTTGGACTCCGCGCAGCGGAGGACAGACGGTGCCGCGGAGCGGAACTCGACTAAGACACGGTGCCGCGGAGCGGCACCTGCAGCTTCGGCTGCGTGGTGCTGGTGGTCTCGATGGTGAGCGTGGCGTCGGTGCGCCCCTTGGGCATCTTGCCGGTCAGCGTGAGCTTGACTTCCCAGCGGCGGCCGGCCTCGATCGGCTTGATCTTCGCCTCCACCCCGGGCACCGAAGCGGTCACGCCCCTGATCTCGATCGCCGCCTCGCCGAAGTTGATCAGCACCAGGCTCAGATCCTGAGTCGCCGCGGTGAGCTCGAGGGCGCCGAAGTCGGCCACCGCGGGCGTCACCGAGAGGAGCGGCCGGACGAAGCCGGTGATCGCCAGCCGGAGCTCCTTCTGCTTGGGGTGGTTGGTCTCGACGACCAGGAAATCGCGCAGCGCTCCGACCTCGGCATCCGGCAGGATGGTGGTCTCGATGACCCACTGATTGGGGGAGGACGCCTCGGGGCGGCGTTCCTCGGTCGTCGCCGGACGGAACTTCGTCTGCACGAATTTGTACGGCGACTTCACCTCGAGGACCTTCAGGTCCGCGAAGTTGTCCGTCCACAGCCACTGCTTCACCGTCACCGGCGTCTGGTCCTGCACGTAGACGAAGCGCGCGTAGCCCGGGAATGTGTTGATCTGGGGTTCGACCCGCGCCTTGATGGTCAGCGTGATGCGCGGCTGCGCCGGGTCGTTGGAGAGCACAGTGAGCGTCTTGGCGATCGGACCGGCAAAATCGACGGTGTCGATTTCGGCGTGAATCCTTCCGCTGCCGCCGGGGGGGACCCTGGCGTCGAAGCTCGCTACCGTGCAGCCGCAGGTCGGATGAACGGCGCTGATCAGGAGCTCGACCGGGCCGTCGTTGCGCAGCTCGAAGTCGACCTTCACCTTCTCGCCCTTGGCGACCTTGCCGACATCCTTGATCGCTTCGACCGGCACGAGTTTCGGGGCTGGTGCGACTGCCCCGGCTGCAGGGATCGCCGCGGCCGGCGCAGTCGCCGCGCTCGTTGACGCAGTGCCGGCAGCGGGCGGAGTCTGCTGCTGTGCGGTGACGAGGCTCGCGATCGAACCGATCAGGAGACCCGCGAGCGTGACCCTATGAATGCGCTTCGACATGCGTGATTTCCCCTCTGCGACGGGCTCGGGCGCCACCCAGCGGCCCGGCACCCGATGTTATACTGCGCCCGCCTTCCGGGGCGGAATGCCCCGCAACCATCCTCTCGGAGCCCGTTGACCCCTCGTCCGCTGCATCTGCATCTGGTCGCCATCGGTGGTACCGGAATGGCGCCCCTCGCTTGTCTGCTGCAAGCTCAGGGCCACCGTGTCACCGGCTCGGACGGGCCGCTCTATCCGCCGATGAGCGGGCTGCTGGAGGCGGCCGGAATCCGTCCTCTGGTCGGCTATTCGGCGGCCCATCTCACGCCGGCGCCCGACGTCGTGGTCATCGGGAACGCCGTGCGCCGCGACAACCCGGAAGCGATCGAGGCCGAACGTCTCGGGCTCGCGAAGCTCTCGATGCCCGAAGCGCTGGCGCGCTTCTTCCTCGCCGACCGTCAGCCGCTGGTCGTCGCGGGGACCCACGGCAAGACCACGACCAGCGCCATGGCGGCGTGGGTCTGGTCGGAGTGCGGCCGCGATCCCGGCTTCCTCATCGGCGGCGTCCCGATCGACCTCGGGGTCAGTTTCCGGCGCGGCGGCGGTCCCCGGTTCGTGATCGAGGGCGACGAATACAACGCCGCCTACTTCGATCGCGGAGCCAAGTTCCTGCACTACCGGCCCGAGACCCTGCTCGTCACCTCGGTCGAGTACGACCACGCCGACCTCTACCCGAGCCACCAGGCGCTGCTCGCCTCCTATGCCCGGCTGATCGCCCTCGTGCCGGAGTCCGGCCTGATCGTCGCCTGCGGTGATAGTGCCGACCTGCGCGCGCTCGCCGGCGCGGCCCGCGCGCCGGTCGTCTTCTACGGCGAAGACGAGGCGAACGCGGTCCGGCTGCTCGGGAGCCCCACGGCCGACAGCGCCGGGATCCGCTTTCGCCTGCGCGACGAGAACGGCGAGGAGCGCGAGCTCGCGATGCCGCTCTGGGGTGTCCACAACGCGGTCAACGCGCTGGCGGTCTGGGCGGCGGGACGGCGCGACGGCCTGGGCGCGGCCGAGCTCGCCGCGGCGCTGGCGCGGTTCCGTGGCGTCAAGCGCCGGCAGGAGTTGCTGGCCGACCATCACGGCATCGTGGTGGTCGACGACTTCGCGCATCACCCGACCGCGGTGGAGAAGACCCTGGCCAGCATGCGGATGCGCTTTCCGGGCCGCCGGCTCCTCGCCTGCTTCGAACCGCGCAGCCTCACCGCCGGCCGTTCCTTTCTGCTCGCCGGCTACGCGCGCGCTTTTGCGGTCGCCGACGGCGCCTATTTCGCGCCGATCTTTCACCGCGATCGCCTCGCCCCCGAGGATCGCCTCGATCTCGCAGCGCTGGCGGCGGACCTGTCCGCGGCCGGCACCCCCTGCGTGCTGGCCGAAGACCTCGACGCGCTGCGCGAGCGGGTGCTCGCAGATCTCGGCCCGGGAGATGTCGTGCTGACGATGTCCTCGGGCTCTTTCGGCGGTCTGCCGCGCCGTCTCGCCGACGCCGTCCTCAGTGCCAGCTGACGGCGCTGCCCGCGCGGGTTCCGGTCGCTTTGCCCGCCCCGCCGCCCGCGTTGTCGCGCGGCGCCGCCTTTGCTAGCATCGGGACGAGCTTTCGCGCCCAATGAGCTATCCCGGAGATCCGGCCCTCGCTTCTGATGTGCAGCAGCGTATCTTGACGACCTTCCAGCAGACGCTGGATCTCGCCAGCAAGGGGAGTCGCCAGGAATCGCTGCTGGGTTGCGACTTCATCCTGCGCCTCGACCCGCAGTTCGGGCCGGCGCGGACGCTGCAGCAGCTCGTTCAGGCGGGGCGCAGCGGACCGCAGCTCGCCGCGCTGTTCAGCGGCGTCGAAGTGGCGCCGCCCGCCGCCGCACTGCCGGTATTCGAAGATCTTCCCATCGACGTGCCAGACGATTTCGGTTTCGCTGCCCCTGCAGCCACCGGAGGCCGGAGCCACCGGAGCTACCGGAGCCACCGGAGCGACCGGAGCCGGCGAAGCCAGGGAGTCGTTGGGCGATCGCCTGGGCCGGTGGCTCGCGGAGAGACGCTTTGACGACATTCTCGCCGAGGCCGAGCGCGAGAAGCCGGCGATGGCGGGCGACCCGCACGCCCGACAGATCGTCGAGCAGGCGCGGGCGCGCCTCGAAGCCGCCCCCTACCTCAAGACGTTCATCGACTCGGCCCGGCAGGCTTTGCAGTCCGGAGAGTCCGAGGAGGCGGAGCGCTTGATGCGCAAGGCGCGCGTGCTCGATCCGGAGCATCCCGAACTGCTCGCCCTCGAGGAAGCGCGGAAGTTCTACACCGATCCGGCACGCTCGATGGGCGGTCGGCGCCGCGGCATTCAGATGGACGAGGAGCCTGAGACGCCGCTGCCCGAGCCGGCGGCGGACCTCGAGCTTCCCGATGTCGATTTCTCCTTTGCCGGCCTGGCGCAGGATGACTACTCCATGGGCGCGTCGGACGCCGGGGCCGGCTCGGGCGGTTACGAAGGCTCCGCCGCTGCCGGAGAACACTCGGTGCGTATCGAGGAGCTCCTCGAAAGCGGCCAGTCCGCGTGCGATCGCGGTGAATACCAGACCGCCATCGATGCCTGGTCGCGCATCTTCCTGATCGACATCGACCACCAGGAGGCGGCGCGGCGCATCGAGAAAGCGCGCCAGCTCAAGGCCGAGCGCGAGCGGGAGGTCGAAGAGATTTTGCACGAAGGGATGGAGAGCTTCGACGGCGGCGCCTTCGAACCCGCCGAGACGGCTTTCGAAAGGGCGCTCGAGCTCTCCCCCGGCCACCTCGTGGCACTCGAGTACCTGGAGAGAATCCGCGAGCGCCAGAGAGGCGCGCCGGTGGTCTCCGCTGCCGGCGTGCGCGCCGGAGAGGCCCCGGGCGCGGCTGCAGAGGCGCCCCGCGGGGGGCTTCGCGCGCCGCGCGAGAACCTGAGCGGCGAGATCCTCGTGCCTCCCGAGCCCGGTGAGGGAGCGCCGCGAAGCGCGCCCGAGCGCGCCGACTTCGCGGTCGCGGCGAAGCGCCGCAACGCGCCGGCGCGCGGCTTCCTCTGGATCGGCGGTGCCGTGCTGCTGCTCCTGCTGGCCGGCGGTGGGCTGCTGCTGCGCAACCGCGCGAGCCTCTTCCCGAATTCACAGGAGCCGCTGCAAACCGCTGTGCCGCCGACGAGCGACGTGATCGCGCGCGCCAAGGGTCTGCACTCCGAAGGCAAGACGGCGGTCGCGATCGCGCAACTGCGCCGCCTGCCGCCGCAGGAGCCGCAGTACGCCGAGGCCCAGTCGCTCATCTCGCAGTGGGAGGCGCTGATCAAGCCCGCTGAACCGGTGCCGGCGGGGTTGCCTCCGGAGCGCCTGGCCATGCGTCAGGAGCTGGTCGCGGGCGCCGAGCGCGCCTGCCGCGAACAGGAGTTTCTGCGCTGCGATCGCGGGCTCACCGAGGCGGCGGCGCTCGCGCCGCTCACGCCCGATCTGGTGCAGCTCCAGGCGCAGGCACGCCAGGGGCTCGCGCCGCTCACCGAAGAGCTCAAGATGTATGGCGACGGCGATTACGATTTCCTGCTCAACAAGCTCTGGCGCCGTCGGGAAGCGGAACCGGGCAACCGCGACATCCGCCGGCTGATCGTCGACTCCTACTACAACCTGGGAATTCTCGACCTGCAGCGTGGCGACCCGGCGGCGGCGGCGGACAAGTTCCGCGAAGCCCTGGCGATCGATCCCGCGGATGCGCCGCTCAAGCGTCTCCAGGATTTCGCGAAGGTCTACAGCCAGCGCAACGAGGACCTGCTGTTCGAGATCTACGTCCGGAACGTGCCACCGCGATGACCCGCGAGCCCGAAGAACCGTTCCTCTTCGACCTGCCGCTCTCCGGCCCGCCGCCCGGTGCGCCGCCTGCTGGAGAACCCGCGCGTGGCGAGACCCCTGCCCGCCGCATCGCCCGGCGTGCCGCGCGGCCGGAGTCGCTGCCGCTGTTCGGCGACGAGGAGCTGGCCGAGTCCAGACCTGCGCCGGCGGCAGCCAGAGTCTCTCCCGAAGCGTCGCCCTCGTCGCTGTTCGGCGCAATGCCGGTCGCGCTGGCCCGGGGACCGGTGCCGGTGCCGCGTCCAGCGGCGCGCGCAGGGACGCATCCTGCAACGGTGGCATCCGCCGTGACTGCGCCGATCTCCCGGCGGCTGCGGGCGGCGTGCGGCGATCTCGCGATCCTCGTCGCCGCGGGCGGCGTCGCTGCAGTCGGTGCGACGATGCTCGGCGCCGAGCTCAGTGTCCAGTCGCTGCCGGCTTTACTCGTCTTCCTGCTCTCGTTCTCGTTCCTCTATTGCGTGGTCTCGCTGGCGTTCTGGGGACAGACGCCGGGAATGGCCTGGTGCGGTCTCGTGGCGCGCAGCGAGGAGACGGAGCCCCTTTCGTTCGGGCAGACGGCGCTGCGCTGGCTCGGCCATTGGCTGACCTGGGCCCTGCTTGGGCTGCCAGGGCTGCTGGCGCTGTCGGGCCGCTCGCTCGCCGACCGGCTGAGCGGCTCCAGCACCTACGAGACGCCGTTCTCCGGTTCGTCCGCCGCCTGAATCGCACCGTCCCGGGTGCGCGCGCGTGCCTGCGCCCGCACGATTCCCAGCCCGATCCAGAGATTGCCGAGCGCGGTCGCCGCGGCCATCGCCCACAGCGGGCGTGAGCCCGGGACGAGCGCGGCGAGGCCGCCGGCCTGATAGAAGATTCCGGCGAGGCGCATCGGTGGAAACGCCAGGCCGCCGAGCGCGAAGAAGTTGTGGCCGAGGAGCAGCAGCCAGAGGCCGGGCAGGAAGCGCGCGCCGTCGATCCAGAGCAGGAGGGCGGAGAGGGCGACGGCGACGAGCGAGAGGTTGCCCTGGGCGCGCATCGCCCAGCCGCCGAGGCTCGAGCGCCCACGGCGCCGTTGCTGGCGCAGGATCGTCAGGCCCTCGATCGCGCCGCCGACCAGGATCGCCACCGACCAGAGGATGGTGACACCGGCCTCACGCGCCACGCGCAGTGCCGCTGGAGTGAGCAGTGCCGCGGTGGGCAGAATGACGCTCCAGGCGAACCAAGGCAGGGGAATCGAGAGGTAGGGACTGGCGGCGTCACGAAACGCCCGGCGGACAGCCGCTGCCGCAGCGGCGCTGCGCTCCTCTTCGCCCGGATCTCCGAACAGCTCGTCGTACTCCGAGCGCCGCTCGCTTTGCGCGCCGATGGGACGGCTGGCTTCTGGCGCGACGTCCCTCAGGCCGAAAACCTCAAGCCCTGGCGAGCTGCGCCAGGGCGCGCGCGCGGGCGGAGGCCTGGGCGCGGCGCTGGTTCTCGGCTTCGGTCCGATTGGGAAGCTTCGCGGCCTCGCCGAGGGCGCTCTTCGCGAGCTCGGCGGTGACCTTCTCGGGCTCGAGCGCCTCTTGGGTAAGGAGAGTGAGCCTGTTGTCGACCATCTGAGCGAAACCGCCGGCAATGAAGAGCTGGCGCTTGCCGCCGCCGGATTCGTCGACGCGCAGCAGTCCCGAACCGAGCTTGGCGAGGAGCGGGGCGCGTTGCGCGAGAATGCCCATCTCGCCGTCGTAGGCCGGAAAGGCGACGAACCTGGCTTCCAGGGAAAGCACTTCGCGCTCCGGTGTCACGACCGAGAGGTGAAAGGAGCCGGCCATCGTCAGGCCGCCGCCATCTTCTCGGCCTTCGCCGCCGCTTCCTCGACGGTGCCGACGTACATGAACGCCTGATCCGGCAGGTGATCCCACTTGCCGTCGCAGAGCTCTTCGAACGAGCGGATGGTGTCCTCGCGCTTGACGTAGATGCCCGGGAAGCCGGTGAACTGCTCGGCGACGAAAAACGGCTGCGAGAAGAAGCGCTCGATCTTGCGCGCCCGGCGGACGATGACCTTGTCGTCCTCCGAAAGTTCGTCGATGCCGAGAATCGCGATGATGTCCTGCAGGTCCTTGAAGCGCTGCAGAATCTGCTGCACGCGCCGTGAGACCTGGTAGTGGCGCTCGCCGAGGATCTCGGCGGTGACGATCCGGCTCGAGGAGGCCAGCGGATCGACTGCGGGGTAGATGCCCTTCTCGGCGATCGAACGCTCGAGGTTCACCGTCGAGTCGAGGTGGGTGAAAGCGTTGGCGGGCGCCGGGTCGGTGTAGTCGTCGGCCGGCACGTAGATCGCCTGAATCGAAGTGACCGCGCCCCGCTTGGTCGAGGTGATGCGCTCCTGCAGCTCGCCCATCTCGGTGGCAAGGGTCGGCTGGTAGCCGACCGCAGAGGGCATGCGGCCGAGGAGCGCCGAGACTTCGGAGCCGGCCTGCGTAAAGCGGAAGATGTTGTCGATGAAGAGCAGCGTATCGGCGCCGGTCTGGTCGCGGAAGTACTCGGCCATGGTGAGCGCCGAGAGGGCGACGCGCAGGCGCGCGCCCGGCGGCTCGTTCATCTGGCCGAAGACCATGACGGTCTGGTCGATGACCGACTTGCCGGTGTCGCCGATCTTGGCCTCCTGCATTTCCAGCCAGAGGTCGTTGCCTTCGCGGGTGCGCTCGCCGACGCCGGCGAAGCAGCTGTAGCCCGAGTGGAACCGGGCGAGGCGCGCAATGAGCTCCTGAATGATGACCGTCTTGCCGACGCCGGCGCCGCCGAAGAGTCCGGCCTTGCCGCCGCGCACCAGCGGACAGAGCAGATCCAGAACCTTGATGCCGGTCTCGAAGATCTCGGTCTTCGACGACAGATCGGCCATGTCGGGAGGCATCTGGTGAATGGCGCGGCGGGCGGTGGTGGTGACCGGGCCGCGGTCGTCGATCGGCTCGCCGACCAGGTTGAACACCCGGCCAAGCGTCTCCAATCCGACCGGCACGGTGACCGCCGAGCCGCTGTCGGTGATCTCCTGGCCGCGCTGCAGGCCGTCGGTCGAGCCGAGCGAAACCGCGCGCACCTGTCCGCCGCCCAGGTGCTGGGCGACTTCGCACCACAGCGTCTCCCGCATCTTCTCGCCGAGCACGGTGCGCTCGACCTGGACGGAGAGGGCGTTGTAGAGCGCCGGCATGCTGTCTTCGCTGAACTGAGCGTCGAGAGTGGAGCCGATGACCTGGGTGATGCGTCCGACGTTGGAACTGGACATGTCGCTCAACCTTTCGCTTCGAGTGTGGTGAATCCCTGAATGTCGTTTCGGACAGCGTCAGGCGATCGCATTCGCGCCGCCGACGATGTCGAGCAGTTCCATGGTGATTTGCGTCTGGCGCGCCCGGTTGTACTGGCGACTGAGCGTCTTGATCATCTCTTCGGAAGCCTCGGTCGCCGCCTTCATCGCCACCATTCTGGCGATCTGCTCGGAAACCGCGGCGTCGAGAAAGGCCTGGAAGAGCCGGATGCGCGCCACGGCCGGCAGCAGGTCGTCGAGCAGCGCGGTCGGCTCCGGGCGAAACTCGTAGTTGACCGCCCGGTCCTTGGTGCCCGCGGGCGCTTCGGTCGGCGTGAGAGGCAGGAGCTGGATCGTCTCCGGCCGCTGCTTGCCGGCGGAGTGGAAGCGCATGTAGGAGACGTGGACCGCCGAGATCTCCCCGTCGAGAAATCGCTGGATGAGCGCATTGGCGATCGGTTCGACCTGTTCGAAACGCGGCGGCTCGCTCACTTCGGAGGCCGGTTCCATGAACGGCTGCCGGATGAACCGGAAGTAGGCCAGGCCCTTCTTGCCGAAGACCGTCACCTCGGTGGGCTGCGCCAGCTGGTGGCGCCGGTCGAGAAAGCCGAACGCCGAGCGCAGGATGCTCGAGTTGTAGCCGCCACACAGGCCGCGATTGGAGGTCACCACGACGACCGCCGCCGGCGCGTCCGGGTTCTTGGTTCGCAGCAGCGGGTGGTCGAGGCCGCCCGCGGCTCGGGCCAGGTCGCCAACCAATTCGGCGAGCTTCTCGGTAAAGGGCCGCGACGCGACCGCGCGATTGTACGCGGCCTGGAATCGGGCTGTCGCGATGAGCTGCATCGTCCGCGTGATCTTGCGGATGTTGCGGATCGACTTGCGTCGCTTGACGAGGACGCGGCGGTTCGCCATGACCCTAGGCCGGCCTCTTGACTGCGGTTGCGACGTTGTTGGCCTGATATTGGCCCTTGAAGTTGTTCAGGACCTCGAGCAGCTTCTTGGCGAGCGCCTCCGGCAGGTCGCCGGTCTTCTCCATCTCCTGGAGGATCTCCGGGAACTCGTGGCGCACGTGGGCGAGCATTGCGGTCTCGAAAGCCAGCACCCCAGCGACCGGAATTTCGTCCAGTACGCCCTGGGTGCCGGCGAAGATCGAGATCACCTGCTCGAAGGTCGGCAGCGGACGGAACTGCGGCTGCTTGAGCAACTCCACCATGCGCTTGCCGCGGTCGAGCTGCTTCTGAGTCGCGGTGTCGAGGTCCGTGCCGATCTGCGAAAAGGCTTCGAGCGCCCGGAACGATGCCAGGTCGAGGCGCAACGAGCCGGCGAACTTCTTCATCGCCTTGCGTTGGGCGTTGCCGCCGACCCGCGACACCGAAATGCCGACGTTGACCGCCGGCCGGACGCCGGCGAAGAAGAGGTCGGGCTCGAGGTAGATCTGGCCGTCGGTGATGGAGATCACGTTGGTCGGGATGTAGGCCGAGACTTCGCCCTCGAGGGTCTCGATGATCGGCAGCGCCGTCATCGAACCGCCGGAGTCGGGGAAACGGTGCACCCGGTACTTCTCCTTGTCCGGCAGCGTCGCGAGGAAGGCCTCGGCGGTGTGCTTGCCGTGCGGGCGATGGTAGAGGCCGATCTCGTCGTCGGGCCGGACCTCGACCGGTGCGGCGAGCCCTTGCGGGTGTTTGACCACCTTGGAGCGGTCCTTCAGGTCCGCCGGAGCATCCTTGGCGACGATGCCGAACTCGTCACGCAGCTTTACCGAGCGCTCGAGGAGGCGGGAGTGCAGGTAGAAGACGTCTCCGGGGTAGGCCTCGCGACCGGGAGGACGGCGCAGCAGGAGCGAAAGCTGCCGATACGACGCTGCCTGCTTCGAGAGGTCGTCGTAGACGACGAGCGTGGCGCGCCCTTCCAGGTACATGAAGTACTCCGCCATCGCCGCGCCGGCGTAGGGGGCGATGTACTGCAGCGGCGCCGGGTCGGCGGAGGAGGCCGAGACGACGATCGTGTAGTCCATGGCGCCGTGCTCGCGGAGCTTCTCGACCAGGCCGACGACCGTCGACTCCTTCTGGCCCATGGCGACGTAGACGCAGATGACGCCAGTGCCCTTCTGGTTGATGATCGTGTCGATGGCGATCGCGGTCTTGCCGGTCTTGCGGTCGCCGATGATCAGCTCGCGCTGGCCGCGGCCGATCGGGATCATCGAGTCGATCGCCTTCAGGCCGGTCTGCAGCGGCTCGGTTACCGGCTGGCGCTGGGCGATGCCCGGGGCCTTGAACTCCAGCGGTCGCCGATGCGGGGTCTCGATCACTCCGAGGCCGTCGAGGGGACGGCCGAGCGGATCGACGATACGCCCGATCATGGCCTCGCCGCAGGGCACCGATACCAGCTCTCCGGTGCGGCGAACTTCGTCGCCCTCTTTGATCTCGAGGTAGTCGCCCAGGATGACGATGCCGACCGAGCTCGGCTCGAGGTTGAAGACCTGGCCCATGGAGCCGTTCGAAAAGGCGATCAATTCGCCCGACATGGCGTTCGAGAGCCCGTAGACCTGGGCGATGCCATCGCCGACCTCGAGGACTCTGCCGGTCTCGGTGAGATCGACACTCTGCCGATATTGCTGAATCTCTTCACTGATGACCGAAGAGATCTCGTCGACCCTGAATCGCATCCTTCAAACTCCTCGCGAAGACTCTTCGCTGTTGTTGATGTATTCCTGAAGCCTGGGCAGCTCGCGCGAGCCGCGGGCGGCAAAGGAGCCGAGGAGCAGTTCGAGCTCCCGGGCGACGCTGTCGTCGAACTTGTCGTCGCCGACCCGCACGACCAGGCCGCCGAGGAGGCGGGGATCGACCTTCTCGACCAGCTCAGCCTCGCGTCCGGCGAACTTGCTCGCCGCGGCGACCAGGCTCTGGCGAAGCTCTGGAGAAAGCGGCACGGCGCTCGTGACCCGCACTTCCACCCGATTCTTGCTCGCCATCCAGGCTTCGTGGAAGGCGGTGGCAATGAACCGCAGCAGGCCGAGCCGGCCCTTGCTGCGCAAGACCTGGAGCGTGTCGACGAACAGGTCGCTCGCCCTGCCGCGAAAGCCCTTCTCGATCAGTTGGCGTTTCTCCTCGTTGTTGACGAGGGGGCTCGCCATGACCGCCTCGAGGTGCTTGTCGCGGTCGAGCAATTCGACCAGGCCGCGCCACTCCTCGAGTATGCCGTCCTCGACCCCGCGGCCTGCGGCGAGGCCGAAGACCGCGTCGCTCCAGACGCGCGCGAGCGATTGTTCCTCGGCCTGGCTGCCCGCCATCTCAGTTCCTCTTCCCGTTGGCGAGCGCCTGAATCGAGTCGCGAATCAGCCGATCGTGATCGGAGGGCTGGATCTCACGCTCGAGGATCTTGCCCGCGACCTCGGTGGTGAGCCGCGCCGTCAGCACGTAAAGCTCCTTCACCGCGGTCTCCTGGGCGATTTTGATCTCGCGCCGGGCGCGCTCGATGGTGCGGTGCGCGTCCGCCTGGGTCTCATCCTGGAAACGCCGCTTGACCGCCTCGGCGTCCCGGCGCGCCTCGTCGACGATCGCCGACGCCTCGGAGCGCGCCGAGATGAGCTTGTCCGAGTACTCCTTGAGGCGGGCTTCTGCAGCCTCCCGGTCAGCCTTGGCCTGGGTGAGCGAGGTGCGGATGAAATCCTCACGCTGCTGGAGTCCGCCCAGAATCGGCTTCCAGGCGAACTTCCCGAGCACCAGGATCACCAGGCCGAAAATGACCAGAGTCCACAGGGCGTTGCCGATGTTGCCTTCGAAGGGACCGCCCTGCCCGCCCCCTTCCGAGGCCAGAAGCGGCGCGGCAGAGAGCAGGAGCGTGGTGGCGAGCGACAGCGTTCGTTGGGTCGTCATCATGGTCGGTTCCGTCGGATGTGCCCGCGCCGCCCGGGGGCAGCGCGTTCCCACCGATGGGTTCCCCGGCTCTAGAGCGCCGCCAGCAGGCCGACGACAACGGCGAACAGCGTCGCGCCTTCGATCATCGCGGCGGTGACGATCATGGCGGTGTTGATCTGCCCGGAAGCCTCCGGCTGGCGGGCCATCGCCTCGGTAGCGCTGCCACCGACGCGGCCGATGCCGAGGCCGCAACCGATCACGGCGAGTCCGGCGCCGATCGCGCCGCCCATCTTGCCGAGGCCGGAAGCCGGCGCGGCGGCCGCGCTCGCACCGCCCTCCTGGGCGAAGGCGGCGGGGGCGAACATGAGGACGAAACCAACGGCGACGAGCATCAGGACGAGCCGGGCGGTGTTCTTGCGGTTCATTTTGAACTTCCTTTCGTGGTCGGAGGGTGGTCGAAAGCTGCTCAAACGGTCGGGATCAGTGGGCTGCCGCTTCGTCGGTGTGGGCGGCGTGCGCATCGTGATCGTCGTGGTGGACGTTCACCGACATGCCGATGAAGAGCGCGGTGAGGAAGGTGAAGATGAAGGCCTGCAGGAAAGCGACAAAAACCTCGAGAAGCGTGATCGCCACGCTGCCGGCGACGATGACCGAGGTCACGGCGAGACCGCCGCCGGTGCCGAGCGCCTTGACGGCCGAGAAGATCAGGCCGAGCAACACGCCGAGCAGGATGTGGCCGGCGATCATGTTGGCGAAGAGTCGTACGGCGAGCGCGAAGGTCTTGGCGCCGAGGCCGATGATCTCGACCGGGATGAGCAGGGGCGCGAGCCAGAGTGGTCCGGGGCAGAAATGCTTGATGTAGGCCATGCCGCCGAAGCGCAGGCCGTTCACGACCATCAGCACCAGGGTGAGGACGGCGAGGGTCGCCGTCACCCAGATGTTGCCGGTCGCAGCGCCGCCGATGTGGGTGCCGAAGAGCGCCGAGAGCGGTTGAATCGGCAGCAGGCCGAGAAGATTGATCGTCAGGACGAAGAAGAAGGCGCTCCAGACGTACTGGATGAAGCGGTCGGTGTGCACCCCGAGGACCGGCTCGGCGATCTCCTTGCGCAGGTACTGGCAGACGGTCTCGACGAAATTTCCGAAGCCGGTGGGTACCAGGCGACCGATCGGGTCGGCGCCGGCGCGACGGCGAAGCAGCAGGGGCAGCACGAAGACGAGCAGCAGTCCGGCCACGATCATCATGACAATCTGGTCGGAGAGCAGCGTGACCACGCCCTTGGGAGTGAGCATTCCGAGGTCGGCCGGAATCTCCTTCAAGGGGTGCTGGATCACATGGCTGAGGGGGTTTTCAGGCGCCATCCGGCAGTTCTCCGATCGTTCTGCGTGAAATCTACGCCTGCTTCGCGCGCAGGCGGCCCAACACCCACCAGGTCTCCACCGCGAGCAGCACGACATAGCTCGCGGCCAGCGAAAAGAGCAGCGTCCGCCGATCCCAGCGCCCGGCAACGACCGCGCCCAGTCCGGCAAGCAGGGCGACCAGCAGCCGGAAGAGGCTCGCCTTGCCGATGGCGGCGATCGGCGATCCGCTGGCTCCGGTACCAGGCCCCTGCCTTCCCCTGCCGGCGATCTCCTGCGCCAGCGGCAGCGCTCCGGCGAGACTCCCCGCGAAGCTCGCGAGACATCCCGCCCAGACACTGCTGCCGGCCTGGGGCATTCCCAACTTCGCCGCCGCGACCTGGCCCAGAGCTCCGAGAGCGAGGGTGGCCACCGCACCGACCCCGGCGAAGCCCAGCCAGACTCCCGAACTCCGGGCTTCCGTCACGGCTTCTTTCGTTCCTGCTCTGCCTCCTGATCCAGCTCGCGAGCCTCCCGTGAGGCCTGAAGCGACGCCTTGACCAGGTTGTAGAACCCACCCACGAGACCCAGCAGTGCTCCGATCAGCAGGCCCTTGGGACTCGAACCGTAGTGCCGGTCGATCCAGTAGCCCAGGAGCGAGAATCCGCCGACGGCTGCGGCGAGTTCGATCCCGCTGCCGGCGAGCCGCATCCAGGGCTGCCGATCCTGCAGATCCTTCCGACGGCGCGGGTCGTTGCGTTCTTCGACCATGAGCCCCGATCCGTTGAGCCCGAGGGCAAGCGCCTGGTTGCTGGGGTCCGACTCGAAGAGCTGCGATCGCGCACATCTGCCGCGACGCAGCAAAGTCTAACAAACGGCCGCGGCCCGGGGCAAGGCGCGGGAGGGGGCGGACGGGCGGGGTGCCGCCCGCCGGCGGCGAGGCTCCGCCCGTCAGGCGGCGGCTGGCGGGGCGTCCAGGCCGAAGAGCGTCTTGACCGAGGGCCGGAAGAGAACGATCAGGGTGAAGACGCCGAGGACCGTCCCGAGCGGTGTGAAGCTGCAGGAGATCGCTGCCACGACGACGCAGAAGGTGTGCCGGCGGCGCTCAGCGAGGAAACGCGCAGCGAGGAAGAGGGCGAGAGCGTAGGCGACCGCGAAGACGAGAAAGAGCCCGCCCATACCGGCCACGAAGCAGCCGGCGAGGAGTGGACCAAACGGGCCCCCCTTCTCGGCGCCCATGCCGGCCATCATCGCGAGACCCATGCCGAAATAGATCAGCGGGAAGAGCGAGAACAGCGAGCAGATGCCGGCGAGAACGTAGTGGAAGACCGAAAGCAGGTGGAGCTGTTCTTCGTCCTGGGTCATCGGCGCCTCCGCAGCCCGATTCTGCTGCACAAGGCCGCCGCTTGGCGATAGGCTTGTCGCGAATGCTCGGCCGCGAGGCCTTCTGCGGACAGACTGGGGACGACTCGTGCGCGACGAACTGCTGACCGATCTCGAACAACGCCTCGCGGCTTCGGCCGCCGGAGGCGGAGCGGAACGGGTGGAGCGCCAGCACCGGGACGGCAAACTCACCGCCCGCGAGCGCGTGGAGCTCCTCCTCGATGCCGCCTCCTTCGTCGAGATCGACGCCCTGGTCACCCACCGCTGCCGCGATTTCGGCATGGAGGACCAGCAGATCCCCGGCGACGGGGTGGTGTGCGGCTACGGCACGATCGACGGCCGCCTGGTCTACCTCTTCGCCCAGGACTTCACCGTCTTCGGCGGGTCGCTGTCGGAGACCAATGCCGCGAAGATCTGCAAGATCATGGATCTCGCAGTCGAAAATGGCGCGCCGGTCATCGGGCTCAACGATTCGGGCGGCGCACGCATTCAGGAGGGGGTCGTCTCTCTGGGCGGCTATGCCGACATCTTCCTGCGCAACACCCTCACCTCGGGCGTCGTGCCCCAGATCTCGGCGATCATGGGACCCTGCGCCGGCGGTGCGGTCTACTCGCCGGCGATCACCGATTTCATCCTGATGGTCGAGGGCACGAGCTACATGTTCGTCACCGGACCGGACGTGATCCGCACCGTCACCCACGAAGAGGTGACGAAGGAGGATCTCGGCGGCGCGGCGACCCACGCCGGCAAGAGCGGCGTTTCGCACTTCACCTTCGGCAACGACGCCGCCTGCCTGATGGGAATCCGCGAGCTGCTCTCGTACCTGCCCTCGAACAACATCGACGACCCGCCGGCCGGCAGGAGCGACGACGATCCGGATCGCGAGTCGGAGCTCCTGGACAAGCTCATCCCCGACGACCCGAACAAGCCTTACGACATCCATCGGCTGATCGGCGAGGTGGTCGACGACGGCAAGTTCCTCGAAGTGCACGCCGCCTATGCGCGCAATCTCGTGGTCGGGTTCGCGCGCCTGGCCAACCAGAGCGTCGGCATCGTCGCCAACCAGCCGAACTACCTGGCGGGCGTCCTCGACATCGACGCCTCGCTCAAGGGCGCCCGCTTCGTGCGCTTCTGCGACGCTTTCAACATCCCCCTCATCACCTTCGAGGACGTCCCGGGGTTCCTGCCCGGCACGCAGCAGGAATACGGCGGGATCATCAAGCACGGCGCGAAGCTCCTCTACGCCTACGCCGAGGCGACCGTTCCCAAGCTCACCGTGATCACCCGCAAGGCCTATGGCGGCGCTTACTGCGTCATGGCCTCGAAGCACCTGCGGACGGACGTCAACCTCGCCTACCCTTGCGCCGAGATCGCGGTCATGGGACCCGAAGGCGCGGTCAACATCCTCTTCAAGCGCGACCTGGAAAAGGCGGGCCCGGCCGCCGCCGAGGCGCGTGCCGAGAAGGTCGCCCTCTACCGGGAGAAGTTCTCCAACCCTTACATCGCAGCCCAGCGGGGCTTCGTCGACGCGGTCATCGAACCGCGCAAGACCCGGCCGGCGCTCATCCGTGCCCTGCGGCAGCTGCGCAGCAAGCGCCAGTCCCTGCCGGCCAAGAAGCACGGCAATTTACCGCTCTGAGGCCGCTTCGAAGGCGCTCGGGAGCCGCGTTCGCTTGACAGTTGCGCCCCCCTGCGGCAAGCTGCAGGGGCCTGTTATTCAACAATTGGAGTTGAGGAGAAGCTGTTATGCGTGAAAAAGATCGCGATCTCCGGCGCCGCCGTCAGCGCCGTCTCGAGCGGCTGAGACAACGCAACCAGGAAGAGGTCGCCAAGCGCAAGACGGCGCGGACGGAGGGGTCGAAGCGGACCTTGAAGGCGACCGACAAGGAGGCCGACGCCTCCGCGGCTGCGGCCGGCGAGAAGAAGCCCGCGAAGAAGCCCGCGGCGAAGAAGACCGCCCCGGACGCCGCCGCGGCTGCCGGCGCCGAAGGCTCCACTGGCTCCGTTGGCTCCGTTGGCTCCGATGTCGCCGAGAAGAAGGTCCGCAAGTCTCCGGCCAAGAAGCCCGCCGCCAAGAAGGCCGAGGAGTCCACCCAGGAGACCCTCCTGCCGGAGCCGGCAGACAGCTGAGCCCGGCACCTCGATGCGCATTGCGATCGGTGCCGATCACGCCGGCTTCATCCTGAAAGATCATCTCCGCGCCCGGCTCGCCGACGCCGGGCACGAGTTGCGCGATTGCGGCACGCACGCCGCCGACTCGGTGGACTATCCGGACTACGCCGGGCTGGTGGCGCGCGCCGTGGCGGAGGGCGAGGCCGAGTGGGGCATCCTGGTCTGCGGCTCCGGAATCGGCATGGCGATCGCGGCCAACCGCTTCCGCGGCGTCCGCGCCGCCGCCTGCATCGACCTCTATTCGGCGCAGCTCTCGCGGCAGCACAACGATGCCAACGTCCTCACCCTGGGAAGCCGCATCGTCGCTCCGCCGCTCGCGGAGGCGATCGTCGACCTCTTTCTCGCCACCCCATTCGAAGGCGGCCGCCACGCGCGCCGCGTCGCCAAGCTGGACGGAGACCGTGGATGATCGCTCGCCCCCTTGCCGAGGTTGACCCCGCCATCGCGGCCGAAGTCGCTGCCGAGGAGCGCCGCCAGAACGAGGGGCTCGAGCTCATCGCGTCCGAGAACTTCGCCAGCCGCGCCGTCATGGCGGCGGCGGGAAGTGTCCTCACCAACAAGTACGCCGAGGGCTATCCCGGCCGGCGTTACTACGGCGGCTGCGAAGTGGTCGACCGCGTCGAGACGATGGCGATCGAGCGCCTGAAGCAGCTCTTCGGCGCCGAGCACGCCAACGTGCAGCCGCACTCGGGCACCTCGGCGAACACCGCCGTTTACTTCGCGATGCTGCGCCCGGGCGACACCCTGATGGGGATGGATCTCTCCTGCGGCGGGCACCTCACCCACGGCCATCGCCTGTCCTATTCGGGCCGCGACTTCAACGTCGTCGCCTACGGCGTCGACCGCGCGACGGAGCGCATCGACTTCGACGAGGTCGAGCGCCTGGCGCTCGAGCACCGGCCGAAGCTGATCATCTGCGGCGCCTCGGCCTACAGCCGGACGATAGATTTCGCGCGCTTCCGCGAGATCGCCGACCGTTCGGGGTCCCTCCTCATGGCGGACATCGCCCACATCGCCGGGCTGGTCGCCGCCGGCCTCCACCCTTCGCCGGTGCCGCACTGCCATTTCGTGACCTCGACGACGCACAAGACGCTGCGCGGGCCGCGCGGTGGAGTGGTGATGTGCAAGGCAGAGTACGCCAAGGAGATCGACCGTGCGGTCTTCCCCGGCCTCCAGGGCGGACCGCTCATGCACATCATCGCCGCCAAGGCGGTGGCGTTCGGCGAGGCGCTCTCCGAGGGTTTCCGTGCCTACCAGGCGCAGATCGTCGCCAACACCGCGGCGCTCGCCGCGGCGCTCGCCGCCGAGGGTTTCCGCATCGTGTCGGGTGGCACCGACAACCATCTCTTCCTGATGGACGTGACGGGCCGCGGCCTGACGGGGAAGTCCGCGGAGAAGGCGCTCGACGCCGCCGCGATCACGGTCAACAAGAACACGATCCCCTTCGATGCCAACTCGCCGATGGTCGCTTCGGGAGTCCGCGTGGGCACCGCCGCGGTGACGACCCGCGGCATGAAGGGTCCCGAGATGGGCGCCGTCGCGCAGCTCATCGCGGAGGTCCTGGCGGCACCCGACGACGCCGGCGTGCACGCGGCGGTGCGCGAGCGCGTGCGCCGCCTGTGCGCGAACTTTCCGCTCTACGATCCCCAGCATGCCGCTGCCGCCGGTTGAGAGAGCTGCAGCGGCCATGACCGGCTGGGCCCCCGACTCCTGGCGGCACTTCCCGGCCGAGCAGCAGCCGGTCTACGCGGATGCCGCAGAGGTCGAGGAGGTCTGCCGCCAACTCGCGGAGCTGCCGCCGCTCGTCACCTCGTGGGAAGTCGAAGCGCTCAAAGGCCAGCTCGCCGCCGCCGCCGAGGGACGGGCGTTCCTCCTGCAGGGCGGCGATTGCGCAGAGAGCTTCGCCGACTGCACCTCCGCGGTCATCGCCAACAAGCTCAAGGTCCTCCTCCAGATGAGCCTCGTGCTGGTGCACGGCTCGCAGCGCCCGGTCATCCGGGTCGGACGCTTCGCTGGCCAGTATGCCAAGCCCCGCTCCGCCGACCTCGAAGAGCAGGGTGGAGTGACGCTCCCGGCCTATCGCGGCGACCTCATCAACCGCACGCCCTTCACCGCCGAGGATCGCGCCTTCGATCCGCAGCTTCTGTTGCGCGGTTACGAACGCGCCGCGCTGACGCTCAATTTCATCCGCGCCCTCGTCGACGGTGGTTTCGCGGATCTCCACCATCCCGAATACTGGGATCTCGAATTCGTCCAGCACTCGCCGCTCGCTGACGACTACCGCCGCATCGTCGCGGGGATCGCCGATTCGCTGCGCTTCATGGAGACCCTCGCCGGCCGGCAGGTGGGGGAGATGAACCGGGTCGATTTCTTCACCAGCCACGAGGGCCTGCATCTGCGCTACGAGCAGGCCCAGACGCGCCGGGTGCCGCACCGCGAAGGCTGGTACAACCTGTCGACGCACTTCCCGTGGATCGGCATGCGCACGGCGAAGCTCGGTGGCGCCCACGTCGAGTATTTCCGCGGCATCGCCAACCCGATCGCGGTCAAGGTCGGACTTGGGACGACGCCCGACGCTCTCCTCGAGCTCATCGATGTGCTCTCGCCGCACGACGAGCCGGGCCGGCTGACCCTGATTCACCGGTTCGGCGCGCGCGCCATCGCCGAGCGGCTGCCGCCGCTGGTCGAGGCGGTGGAGCGCGCCGGGCGCCGCGTCCTCTGGTCGTGCGATCCGATGCACGGCAACACCGAATCGACGCCGCAGGGCAGGAAGACGCGCCGTTTCGAGCACATCCTCGAGGAGCTCGAGCAGGCATTCGCGATTCACCAGCGGATCGGCTCGGTGCTGGGCGGCGTCCATCTCGAGCTCACCGGCGAGAACGTCACCGAGTGCATCGGCGGCGCTCGCGGTCTCGAGGCGGCCGGACTCGCGCTCGCCTATCGCACCCAGGTCGATCCGCGCTTGAACTGCGAACAGGCGCTCGAAATGGTCATGCGCATCGCCCGCCGCATCGGGCACAAGCCGGGCTAGCTGCTCGCGCAGCAGCAACTCGGGTGGCGGTACCCACGCGCGAGGATCGCTCCCCGCGGGGCGAAGCGCATCATGGCAGGGGAACAGGTTGCCCGGGTCTTTGACCGTGAATCCAACCGGTCAGTTGCTGGCTGATCTCGGCAAGCCCGGCGAACTCGGAGACATCGGGATGCAAGTGGTGAAGCGCTCCAGGCGCCTGGTACTGGAGTGTCTTGCGAAGGCGTCCCGCTTGCCTTCCGGCGCGTTCGTACGATTCGACGGCGATCTCGAGAGTCATGTCTCCCGCATCCTGAAATCGTTCGATTTCCGGGAAGCCCGTGCTGCGGGATATTCCGACCAGCGATCGAAGATGTTCTGTGCTCGACTCGAGCAGGCCATGTTCCACCGCAATCCGGACGAGGGCTTCAATCTCGGCGGGAGGGCGGCGGATCTCGCGCATCTCGACAGCGCTCGCGCCGACGGATGACGCGGATGAGGTCATTTGGGTGATTCGCCCGTCTCCGAACACTTCTATGGTCGACGACTCCGGGACCTGCCCCGCGGAGCTGTGCAACCGCAGGACCACCTCATCCGCGGAAGTGGAGATCGAGAAAGTTGCCTCTACAACCACTTTCGAGGAGCTATTCGGCGTCGTCAGCTCCATGCCAGGCGGAGGATCTTTCGCGGCAACCGCTGGGATCACCGCGATCGCCCAGCCAAGCAAGAGACCGGTGGAAATGTGTCCCATGCAGAGCCTCCCTACTGGCGAAAGCCACGGTAACACAGCGTGCGCAGCTCGCCGATCAGGAAGATCGAGCCGCAGGCGACAACGAGGTCGGGCTCGCCTCGGAGCGCAAGATGGAGCGCGGCGGCGATCTCCGGCTCGACCTCGACCCCAGCCGAGGTGGGCACGAGGGCGGTGAGCGTCGCCGGGTCGGCGGCGCGCGGCGACGGCGGGCGGGTCAGCACGACGCGGCTGGCGCGCGCCGCGAGGTCGCGGCAGCATGTGCTCGAGGTCCTTGTCCGCCAGGGCGCCGAAGAGCAGGGTGAAGGGGCGGTCGAGCTCGTCGAGGAACTCGACCAGGGCCTTGCAGCCGGCGGGGTTGTGCGCTGCGTCGAGCAGCACGGTCGTGCCCGTGTCGGGCACGGGCAGAGCTTCGAGCCTGCCGGGCCACCGGCACGCCGCGACGCCGGCGACGATCGCGGCGGGCGGAAGAGCGCGGGCAGTCCGGCCGCCGCGAACTGCTCGGCGGCGACGACCGCGGTGGCGACGTTCCAGGCCTGATGACGTCCGGCCAGCGTGCTTTCGAGCTCGTAGCTGCGCTGCCGGGTGGTGAGGCGGATCCCGAGGCCGGCGAGGCCGCGAAAGCGCACTTCCATCGCGACGACCTCGTCGCCGACGTCGAGCGCCCGCGCGCCGCGCCGCGCGGCCTCTTCGGCGAGCGCGACGGCTGCCGCTGGAACCTGTGGCGCGAAGATCGCTGGCCGGCCCGGACGCAGCACCCCGGCCTTCTCGCGCGCGATGGCGTCGAGGGTCGAGCCGAGGAACTCCTGATGGTCGAGCGCAATCGCGGCGATGACGGCGAGGCGGGCGTCGGCGAGGTTGGTCGCGTCGAGGCGCCCGCCCATGCCGACCTCGAGCACGGCGAGATCGCAACTCCGGCGAGCGAAGTGGAGGAACGCGGCGAGAGTCATCGCCTCGAAGTAGGTCGGGCTCGCGTGGCCGAGGCGCGCGGCGGTGGCGAGGACCTCGCGCAGCAGGTCGGCGAGCACGGCGGCGGGGATCGTCTCGCCCGCGACGCGGATGCGCTCCTCGGGACTCTCGAGGTGCGGCGAGGTGTAGAGCCCGGTCGCGAGGCCGCCGGCGCTTGCGATCGCTGCCAGCAGGGAGGCGACGGAGCCCTTGCCGTTGGTGCCGGCGACGATGACCGCCGGCGTTGCGCGTTCGGGAGAGCCGAGCTCCCCGGCGAGCTCGCGCAGGTGGTCGAGGCCGAGCCGGATGCCGAAGCGTTCGAGTCCGTCGAGAATCTCCCGGGCCGAGGTCACGAGTGCGCCCTGGTCCCGGGAGCCCGCCGTCAGACGAGGTGGCGCAGGCAGCGCGCCAGGGTCGACTTGAGCTCGGGCCGCGGCACGACGAGGTCGAGGAAGCCGTGCTCGAGCAGGAACTCGCTGCGCTGGAAGCCTTCGGGCAGGCTCTGGCGGATCGTCTGCTCGATGACCCGCGGACCGGCGAAGCCGATGAGGGCGCCGGGCTCGGCGATGTTCAAGTCACCCAGCATCGCGAAGGATGCCGTCACGCCACCGGTCGTGGGATCGGTGAGCACGGAGATGTAAGGCACCCCGGCCTCGCGCAGGCGCATCAGCGCGGCCGAGATCTTGGCCATCTGCATGAGTGAGAGGATGCCTTCCTGCATGCGCGCTCCGCCGGACGCCGAGACGATGACCAGCGGGCGCTTCCTGTCATGCGCGACTTCGGCGGCACGGGTGAGCTTCTCGCCGACCACCGAACCCATGGAGCCGCCCATGAAGCGATAGTCCATGACCGCGAGCACGACCGGGATCTCCTCGATCGCGCCGGCGACGACCATCACGGCGTCGGAGACACCGAGCGCCTTCTGGTAGGCCTTGAGGCGGTCGGCATAGCGCTTCGTGTCGGCAAAACCGAGCGGATCGGCGGGGACGACCTCGTCGAAGAGGGTCTTCGGCTGGGCTTCATCGAGCAGGAGGGCGATGCGCGCCGGAGCGTCGATGCGGAAGTGGAAACCGCACTTGGGGCAGATGCGGAGGTTGCGCTCCAGTTCCTTCGAGTAGACGATCTCGCGGCAGCCGTCACAGCGCAGCCACAAGCCCTCCGGAACCGTGCTGCGTTCGCGCGATTCCCGAACGGCTTTCGGTTTCTTGTCCTTCTTGAACCAGGCCATATCGGATCGGGTCCGCTAGCGGTCGCCGCCCGCTCCGAACAGGAGCGGAGGAAACGACAGGGGCGCCGGTCGACGGTTCGATCGGCGCCCCTGGCGGATCCGGGAAGCACGGATCCGATAGCGGACAGACGGGCTCAGATTTCGGCTGCGCCCTCTTCCTCCGCCTCGAGATCGTTCGGGATTCCGAGGCGAAGGCAGGCGGCGTCATACATCTGACGCGCGGCCTTTTTCGCGTTCTGCAACTGCGCCAGCTTCTCCTTCACCTTGGCGAGCTCGTCCTCGATCTGGCGATCGAGATCCGAGATCTCCTGCTTGGTGACCGAGAGGGTGTTCTCGTAGAACTTCCGCTGTTGGTCGTTCAGGCTCATGCGCTCTCCTTACAGCTTGAACGGAATCTTGAGTTGGTACCACATCTTCACCCGCACGCCAGCCTTGGTGGCGGGACTGAACACTGCAGAACGGACCGCCGCAAGCGCGGCTTCGTTGATGCCTACCTTCTGCGACACACCGCTCTCGAGGCGCGTCTCCGCGACTCGGCCGGTCTCGTCGACCAGCAGGGACACGATCACTGTCCCTTCCACCTTCATGCGTCGAGCCATCGCAGGATACTCTGGTTTCGTGAGGCTGACAAGAACTGGCGGCTTTACGCCGGCGCCGGGACGGACGAGATCGCCCTCCTTGACTTGCGGTGTTTCCGCAGCCTGGGGCGCGGCGGCGGGGGGCGTTTCGACCACCGGCTCGGGAACGGCGGCGGCTGGCGGAGTCTCGACGACGGCGGCGGGTGCCGGCACCGGCTCAGCTGGCGCATCCTGTGCCGGCGCGGGCGCGGCGGCAGTCGTCGCTGCCGCTGCCTGCGGCTTGGTGTTCAACTTGTCGAGCTCGGTCTTGCGCCGCGCGAGCTCCTCTTCGTACTTCTTCTTGAGCTCCTCTTCACGCCGCTTGACCTCGTCGCTGACCATCTGATCGACATTCTGGCCCGCAGCGGGCGCGCCTGCGGCGGGCGTGGCCCCTGTCGCCTCGGTCGCCGGCCGGTCGGCATCGACGGCTCCAGTGGCGGCGCCGGCCTCGGGCGCCGCGGAGGCTTCGGTTCCAGCCGGCGCGGGCGTCGCCGGAGGAGCGGACGGTGCTCCCCGTCCGAGCAGGACATAGGCGAGAAGGCCGGCCGCCGCAACCCCGCCGATGGCGATCCAGAGCATCCTGCCGCTGCGTCCGGCGTCGGCGTCCTCGATCTTCGACACGCCCGTAGGTGCCACGACAGCGACCTCCGCGGGACGCGCGGGCACCGCCGCGGAGGGTGCGCTGGCCGCGCCGCGCGCTGTCGTCGAAGCTGCCGCAGCGGTGGGTGTCGGGGCCGCGCCCGCCAGGGCCTCGGCCGCGAAGAGCTGGTGCAGGTAGGCGCCGAGGTCGGCCTGCGACGGGGCGGGCTTGAGCGAAGCGAGGATGCCGTCGATCTCGCGCTGCATCGCGCCGGCGGACTGGAAGCGATCCTCGGGGTCGCGCGCCAGTGCCTTGAGAACCAGCGCGTTGACCTCCAGGGGAAGACGGGGATCGAGATCGCGCGGCGCCTGGATCCGTCCCTCGCGGACGGCGTCGAGCACCGACATCTCGCTCTCGCCGGAGAAGAGCCTTCTGCCGGTGAGCATCTCGAACAGCAGCGAGCCGAGCGAGAAGATGTCCGACCGCGCGTCGACCGGTCGTCCCCACGCCTGCTCCGGAGACATGTACTGGAGCTTGCCCTTGAGCGCACCCATCTGCGTCTTGGAGGTCTTGGTGACCGCCTTGACGATGCCGAAGTCGCAGAGCTTGATGTCGCCCTCGTAGCTGATCAGTACGTTCTGGGGCGACACGTCGCGGTGCACGAGGCCCAGGGCGCGGCCCTCGAAGTCCTTCTGCCGGTGCGCATGGTCGAGCGCCGACGCGAGCCGCGACCCGACCATCAGCGCCAGACCGAGCGGCAGCGGACGGCTCTCGGCACGCGCGCTGTTCAGGATGGACCGCAGATCCTTGCCGTCGACGAACTCCATGGCGATGAAGTAGTCGTCGCCGATCTTGCCGAGGTCGTAGATGTGGATGATGTTGTTGTGGTTCAGCTGTGCGGCGAGCTTGGCCTCGTCGATGAACATCGTGACGAAGTCGGAGCTGTCCGTGAGGTGCGGCAGGATCTTCTTGATGGCGACCGTCTTCTGGAAGCCCTCGACGCCCTTCATGCGCGCCTTCCAGACTTCGGCCATGCCGCCGACCGCGATCCGTTCGAGCAGCGTGTACTGCCCGAACGCGCTCGACGGCGGCTGCAGGAAGGAGGGCTGGACCTGAATCTTCTGGGTCGCGAAGGTCTCTTTGGGCGCTGCGGGCCGCGCCGCCGGACCGCTCTCCCGGGCGCGCGGCTTGGCGAGCTGGTCGAGCTGGGAGAGATCGATTTCCCGGCTCTGCTTGCGCGCCGCGGTGGTGGACTCGGACGCCTTGCCGGTCGGAGCTGCCGCGGCTGCGATCGGCGCGATCGGAGCGACCGGAGCGATCGGGAGACCGGCACGACCGGAGAACTGGGGCGACTGGAGCCGGCGCGGCCGGCGGTTCGGGCGCCGGCTTGGCGGCGGGCGGCGTCGGGGCGACGACCGGAGTCACCGGCGTGGCGGCGGCGACCGGCGCGGCCACGCTGGCGGGAACGGCGGGAACGGCGGGTCGTGGCGCCGGCGCGCTCGCCGCCGGCGTTGCCACGGGCGGAACCGGAGCCGCTGGTTTCGCGGACCGCTTCGGCATGTCCAGGCCGGACAGTGTTGCCGACAGCATGTCGTCGATCCTGGTCGAAGCCTTCTTGGCCGCCGGCGCCGCGGCCTGCGCGTCCTTCGTCATCCCCGAAAGAGTGCGCTCGAGGCGCTGTTCCATCTCCAGCGACCGCGCTCCGACGCCGGCCCCCGGGGAGCTCGGCGCGGCCGGACGGGCCGCGGGCGGAGGGGTCGGAGTGGTCGGAGGGGTCACCTGGGTCGGCGGCGGGGCGGACGCGGACGCGGCGCCCGCGACCTCGTTCTCCACTTCGGCCAACAGGTCGCCGAACAGCTCCTGCGAAGTGAGCCGCTTCTGATCGGGCTCGGTCTTCGCTCTTGCGCGGCGCGCGCGCGCTGGCGACCACGCGCCGCGCGAGTTGCCGGAGATCCTTCTCGCTGAACGGCTTGATCAGGGATTCGTCGGCCTCGAGGGGGCCCAACTCCCGGCCGACGACCTCCGGCAGGAGCGCGATCGATCCCGGTCCGCCGTGAGCGCGCGAGAGGTTGCGCAGCATCTCGGGAGCGCCCGGAAGCTCGGCGTTGATGAGCACGAGCTGTGGGGCGCGATCCGCGACCGCTGCCACTGCGGCCTCGCAGCTCGCGACGACTTCTACCTGCCAGCCGTCCGACCCGAGGCCGTCGCGCACGCGTTCAGCGTGTCGACCTTCCGATTCAACGACGAGGATCAACGACATCGGAACTCCCTCAAGAGACGTTGCGAGAGTTCTAACACTCTGAATCCAGCGAGTCAATCAGAGTGTCGCTGCGATCCGCTGATTCCTGAGGGGTTTAGCGTAGGATGCCAGAAGTATCCCATGCTCATTCTCGGACTCGACCCAGGGAGCCTCCATACCGGCTATGGGCTCATCGAATGTCGCGCCGGAGCGGCGCGCCCGATCTCGGCCGGCCGATGGTCGGCGCCGCCGAAGCTGGGTGTGACCGAGCGCCTGAAGATCCTCGCCGACGGCCTCGACGACTTGTTGCGGCGCTCCCGCCCGGACTTCGCCGCCATGGAGAAGCCGTTCCACGGCGTCAACTCGCGCTCGGTGATCGTCCTGGCCGAAGCGCGCGGGGCGTTGCTCCTCACCCTGGCGCGCAGCGGCCTCAGGGTCGAGGAGTACTCTCCGGCCGAGGTCAAGAGCGCTGTCACCGGCAGCGGCCGGGCCGAAAAAGACCAGGTGGCGCGCATGGTCCGCCTGCTTCTCGGGCTGCCCGCGGAGAGCTTCCCGGCGGACGCGACCGATGCCCTCGCCGTCGCGTTGTGCTCCTCGCAGAGGCAGAGTCTCCGCCTGCTGACGCAGGCGGCCGCCGTCCCTAAGTAGCTTTCGATCAACTGCTTAGCCCGGAATTTCCGGCTTGACCGGTTTTTTTTTGCTGTGCTACGCTTCCATCTTCGACGATCAGGCAGAAGCTCCAGCCGACGTGTAACGGGGGATCGTGGCCTTTCAAGGATCGCTTCGCGAGTTGCCACTGCCCGACATCATTCAGTTGGTGGCGGTGTCGGGGAAGACGGGAGTCTTCACGCTGAAGAACGGCGCGGAGACCGGAAGGATCTTTCTTCGCAAAGGACAGATCGTCCATGCCGCGGTGAGCACTCTCGTCGGGGAGCATGCGGTGTACGAGCTCGCCCGCTGGCAGCAGGGTGAGTTCATCTTCACTCCCGGAACCGAGTCGGAAGTCGAGTCGATCGACAAGTCGAACACCAACCTCCTGATGGAGGCAGCGCGGCAGATCGACGAATGGAAGATTCTCTCGAAGAAGATCGGATCGACCCGGATGGTGCCGGTTTTTGCGGCGCAGGAAGGGCTGAGCTCCGTTTCGTTCTCGCCTACCGAGTGGGCGGTGGTTTCCAAGGTGGACGAGCGCCGCAATATCGACGAGATCGCCGCCGGTCTGGGACATGGGGCCTTCGAAGTCTGCAAGGTGATCTATGGAATGCTCACCGCCGGAGTGCTCGCGCTGCGCGAGGATCTGCGGCGCTTGCCGCTCGACCGTGTGCAGCGAATGGGCGCCGACGAGCAGGCCCGGGTCGCGGATCAGATCTACCGTTTTGGCCAGCAGCTGATGGCCGGCCAGGAGCGTAGCGGGCAGCTCGACGGCGCGCTCCGGCTCTTCCGGGCCGAGATGGAATCGGGCCGCGGCGCGGACGCCGTTCTCGACCTGGTGCGCGCCTGCGAGAAGGTGGTTTCGGCGCAGCTCGGTCCGAACCAGGCGAAGACCTTCCTGGACCGGGTCGGACAGCTCCTGCAGCCCGCCTGATTTTCGCCTTTCCCCGATCCGGGTCCGGGGGCCCGGCGCTGTGCGCTCGCGCAGCCCCCGAAGCCTCCGGCCGCCCCGCGGCCCGCAGCGTTCCCGGACTCGCCTGAGGCAACTTTCGGATTCATCCCGATGGGCGCTCGAAAGCACGGCGGATGGGGTTACAATCCGGAGTGGAGAGTCTTGTACCGGGGCTGCTTCGAGGCCATTCGAGGCTCGTTCGTCTCCGGGCGCGCGCTGAGGAATAGGTAGAAATTGCGCTTCTCTACCTGAACTCGAGAGTTTATGTTTCGACGGTCAGACCTGCAGAATCGCCGTTTTCGCTTCTTTCCGGAGGAAATATGAAGAAGATACTGTTGATTGTCATCCTGATCGCCTGCTGCGTCGGCGGTTTCCCGGCTCTTGCTCAGCAGGCCTCGGCTCCGACTGCCACGGGTGAGACTGGACTGTTCACCTTGCTCGACGGCTGGACGCTGCCGAAGGGCGAGTGGTCGCTCGGCTTCTATTACAACAACTGGGATCGCCTCGTGGCGCCGGTGCCCGGCGGCGTCACCCGTCCGCTCTCCGATGACTGGGACTACGACTGGAACCGCTTGAGCGCGAGCGTGGGCTACGGTCTGTCCGACCGCTTCGAGCTCTCGGTCATGATCCCCTACGAGGACTACACGGCCTCCGACAATCGGCATCTCGGTTACGTCAACGGCACCAGTTTCAGCAACAAGATCAATGGCAGCGGACTGGGCAACATCCACGTCGGCGGCAAGTACCAGCTGTTCGCCAGCGCCGAAGAGGGCAAGGCGCTCTCGCTGAACGCTTTCGTCGAGCTTCCGACGGGCGATGAGAAAGAGGGCATTGTGACCGGCGGCACCGGCTGGGGTGTGGGCGTCAACTGGGACTTCGCTCCGAACTGGCTGGCGCGCTTCGGCTATCGTGATCCCGGTTCCGCCGACCACTTCGACGTCTCGGAGGAGCTCCAGGCCGGTCTCGGCTACTCGACGGCGATCAACGATCGCTTCGACTGGATCACCGAGCTCGCGGCGACCCTCTACCAGGGTGGCGACACGAACCCCGACGATGCCTTCGACCTGACCACCGGCGGACGCTATTGGTTCGGCGACACCGGCAAGTGGGCGATGAACTTCGGACTTCGGGTCGAGCTCAATCAGCTTTCCAACACCGACGAACACTGCCCGATCGGCGGTCTCGTGGGCTTGACCTTCTTCCCCCGTGCCAAGGGCCATGCGCAGATTCTCGCCGAGCGTCTCGCCGCCGAGAAGGCAGCTGAAGAGGCACGCATCGCCGCCGAGGCGGCGGCCGCTGCCGCTGCCGCGGCGAAGCAGGCCGAAGAAGCGCGCATCGCCGCGGAGAAGGCCGCGGAAACCGCGCGCCAGGCGGAAGCGGCGCGCCAGGCGGAAGCGGCACGCCTCGCGGCCGAAGAAGCGGCGCGCGTCAAGCCGAGCGAGGAGACCGTCCAGTTCCCCTCGTCCGGCGAGCGCCTGTCGAATATCGCCAAGGCGAAGCTCGACGAAGTCGCGCTGCGTCTCAAGCAGACTCCCGCGGCGACCGCGCTCATCATCGGCCATGCCGACAATCAGGGTACGGATGCCACCAATCAGGCCCTGGGTCTGCGCCGTGCGGAGGCGGCCAAGTCGTTCCTGGTGAAGCGCCACCAGATCGACAGCACTCGCATCACGGTCGAGAGCCGCGGCAGCTCCGAGCCCATCGCCGCGAACGACACCGAGGCCGGGCGTGAGCAGAACCGGCGCGTCGTGATCGTGGTGACCCTGCCGTAATGCGGCTGCCGTCGGGGCGAGGGAAACCTCGCCCTTGAAGAGGGAGACCCCGCGGAGCTCGTGTTCCGCGGGGTTTTTTCTTTTGGCTGCCCGCCGAGCGCTCCAGGCTAGCTTCCGGGAGCGTCGAGGGTCTCGCGGTTCAGGGAGACGACGGCGCCGGTCCATCCGGCGAGGGCGCCGAAGGCGACCAGCGCGACCAGCTCGAGGGGGGTGAGGAACCTGGACGCCAGGGCGCCGGCGAGCAGCGAACTCGCGATCCGGGGTTCGATCAGAAGGTGGACTCCGCCCAGGGCGCCGGCGGCGATCAGGCCGCCGAGGAGTCCCTGCAGGATGCCTTCGAAGTAGAACGGCCCGCGGATGTAGAACTCGGTCGCGCCCACCAGGCGCATCACCGCGATCTCTTCGCGGTAGAGGAAAGAGGTCAGCCTCACGACGCTCGCGATGGTGAAGATCGAGGCGCCGAGCAGAATCGCGGCGAGCGCGAGACCGAGGCCGCGAATCAGGGTCAGCACGGTCTCTACCTGGCCGATCCAGTCCTGGTCGGCATCCACCATGACGACGCCGGGCTGGCGCCGCAACTCCTCCACCCAGGCGGAGAACGCGGCCGAGTCGGCCGCCGGCACCGGCTTGATGACGGCCTCGAACGAGAACGGCAGCGCCCCCTCTCCGCGTTCAGCCACGAGCTCGGCGAGGCTGGGAAAGGCGCGCTCGAAACGCTCCCGCGCCACCTCCGGCGTGATCTCTTCGAGGCTCGCCGTCCACCGGCCCTGTGCGACCGTCGCGCCCACGGCCGCCTTGCCGGCGGCGTCCACCTCGGGCGCGAGATAGACCGTGAATCGCGCCTCGGCGCGCCACTCCTGAGCCGTGCGCGCGAGGTTCTTGCTCACCAGCAGCACCATCCCCGAGAGGAAGAGGCTGACTGCGATCGTGAGGATCGCGAGCAGGCTGACGCGCAGGCTCCGCGCGAGGCCCACCGCGGCCTCGCGCACGAAATAGCTGAAAGCCTGCAGGACGTTCAAGCGCGCTCTCCGGGAGTCGCACTTTCGTCCCGTCCGTTGTCTGAAGTCGGCGTCGGGGTGGCCGCGGCGGGCGCGCGCCGCGACGGCCGGTCGTCGACCAGCCGGCCGTGCGCGAGGGTGAGCACCCGGTGCCCGACGCTCTCGATGAGCACCCGGTCATGGGTGGCGAAGAGAACGGTCGTGCCGCGCAGGTGAATGTCGAGAAAGAGGCGCACGATCTCCTGCGAGAGATCCTGGTCGAGGTTTCCCGTCGGCTCGTCGGCAATCAGGATCTCCGGCTCGTTGATCAAGGCGCGTGCGATGGCGACACGCTGCTTCTCGCCGCCCGAGAGCTGGCTGGGGAAGCTCGCCATGCGATGCGAGAGCCCGACGCGGCGCAGGGCTTCGAACGCTACCCGCTTCTGCCGGCCATGGTCGAGGCCGAGAATCCGGGGCAGGAAGGCGACGTTCTCGAAGATCGTCTTGCGCTCGATGAGGCGGAAATCCTGGAACACCACGCCGATGGTGCGACGCAGGAACGGAATCTTGCTGCGCGGGATCAGGGAGACGTTGCGGCCGTTGACCAGGATCTGGCCGGAGGTCGGCACGTCCTCGCGGAAGATGAGCTTGAGCAGCGTCGTCTTGCCGGCGCCGCTCGCGCCGGTGATGAAGCAGAACTCGCCGCGGGCGATCTCGAGCGTGATGCCGTCGAGAGCCGACTGTCCGGTGGAGAAGCGCCGCGAGACGCCGAAGAACTGGATCACGGCCGCTGACTCCGCCAGCAGGCCGCGATGCGCGGGTCAGTTCGCAGGGTTCGCCCCCTCGTCCAACGCGGCGCGGACCAGTTCCTGGATCCGGCGCGGCTCCGCCCTGCCGGCCGAGCGTTTCATCACCTGCCCGACGAGGTAGCCCACCACCTGGGTCTCTGCCGGCGCGGAACTGCGCGGCCTGGTCCGGGCTTTCGCGCAGGACCTCGCTCACCCAGGTCAGGAGTTGCGTCTCGTCCTTCACCTGGGCGAGGCCGAGTCGCTCCATCGCGGCAGCGGCGCTCTCGTCGGTGGACCAGATCGTCCGCAGCAGATCGCGGGCGGCGCCCGAAGAAAGCTCGCCGCGCTCGACCAGCGTCAGCACCTCCGCCAGGCGCGCCGGCGCGATCGCCCCGTCGGGCCCGGCGCCGCGCTCCTTGAGCTCGCGCGCGACGTCGTTGCGCACCCAGTTCGCCGCCGCTCGCGGCAGCGCCGGCGCAGCGGCGACGACGGCCTCGAAGTAGTCGGCGAGCCCGCGGACCGCGACCAGGTCGCGGGCCTCGGCGGGGCTCAAGCCGAGCGTGTCGGCCAGGCGCGCGCGCCGTATCCAGGGCATTTCCGGGAGCGCCGAACGCAGGCCCGCGAGGCGCGCCGCCGAAAGGTGCAGCACCGGCAGGTCGGGCTCGGGAAAATAGCGATAGTCGTGCGCCGCCTCCTTGCCGCGCAACGATTTCGTGCGGCCGGAGTCGGCGTCGAAGCTGCGCGTCTCCTGGGCCACGGCCTGGCCCTGGTCGAGGAGCGCCGACTGGCGGGCGATTTCGTGCTCGACGGCGCGCGCCACGTTCTTGAACGAGTTGAGGTTCTTGACCTCGACCTTGGTCCCGAGCTGGGTCTCTTCCGGCCGCTTGACCGAGATGTTGGCATCGCAGCGCAGCGAGCCCTCCTCCATGTTGCCGTCGCTCGCGCCGGTGAACATCAGGAGCTGATGGAGGCTGCGCAGATAGTCCTCGGCCTCCGCCGCGTTCCGGATTTCCGGCTCGGAGACGATCTCGACGAGCGGCACTCCGCAGCGATTGAAGTCGACCAGGCTGACGTCGCCGAGAGCGCCCCCGCCGGGCCAGTCGTGCAGGAGCTTGCCGGCGTCCTCCTCGAGGTGCAGACGATGGATGCGAATGGAGCGCGGGTGCTCGGTGAGCGGCAGGACGCCGCGCTCGGCGAGCGGCCGGTCGAACTGGCTGATCTGATATCCCTTCGGAAGGTCGGCGTAGAAGTAGTTCTTGCGCGCGAAAACGGAGAGGGGGGCGACCTCGCAGCCGAGCGCGAGCGCCAGCGCCGCGGCGAGGTCGACCGCCGCACCGTTCAGGAGCGGCAGGGTCCCCGGATAGCCGAGGCAGATGGGGCAGACCAGGGTATTGGGATCGGCGCCGAACCGGTTCTCGCACCGGCAGAAGATCTTGCTGCGGGTCTTCAGGTGGACGTGCACTTCCAGCCCGATGACCGGCTCCCATGCAGGCATGGCGCGAGTGTATCGCAGCGTCTGCGGCCGCCGGGTCGCGAGGTCGGTAGAATCGCGTTATGAGCAAGACGCGCCGCGGCGGCGCCGCGATCCTCGAAGTCGAGGCCGAGACCGTCGCCGGCATCACCGGATGGCGTGACCGGTCGGCGGCGGCAGAAGTGCGCTTTCTCGGACGCAGCCCGGACGGCGGCCGCGGCGCGGTCCTCGGACCGGCCTGGGTCGGAGAGTCCCGGTCGCAGGCCCGCATGCGCCAGGTGCATGGAGCGACCGTGCTGGCCGCCGAGGAGGGTCTGTGCGGCGAGGGCGACGCCATCGTGACCACCGAGCCCGGGCTGGCGCTGATGGTGGTCACCGCCGACTGTGTGCCGATACTCGTCGCCGCCGGCGATCGGGTGGCGGCGATCCATGCCGGCTGGCGCGGCCTCGTCGCCGGCGTCATCCCGGCGACCCTGGAGAAGTTCGCGGCGCCGGAGCGGCTCACCGCCTGGATCGGTCCGGCAATCGGGGCGTGCTGCTACGAAGTCGGCGAGGACGTCGCGGGTGCGGTCGTTGCGCGCAGCTCGGACGCTGTGCTCTCGACCGGACGCCGCGGGCGTCCACATCTCGATCTCGCCCTGGCCGCGGAGATCGCGCTCGCGCGCTGCGGCGTCGGCGAGATACGGCGCCTCGCCCTCTGCACCGCTTGTCATCCGGGGACACTCGAGAGCTATCGCCGCGAGGGGGCTGCGGCGGGCCGCAACCGGAGCCTCATTTGGCTGCGCGCCGGCGCGCCGGATCAGGAACGCTGACGACTGCCGCTGCCGAGGCGGACCGGCTGGGCGCGCGGCGGACGGGCGAAGGCGCGCAGCTGGCCGCAAGCGGCGCCGACGTCCTCGCCGCGGGTGCGGCGCACCGTCGCCGTCAGGTGGCGCGCGATGAGCGTCTCCTGGAAGCGATCGACGACTGCGTCGTCCGGACGCGCGAAGCGCTCGCCGAGCACCGGATCGGCGTTGAAGGGGATGAGGTTGACCTTGACCGGGAGCTTGCGCAGGAGCTGCGCTAGCGCGACGGCGTCGGCGGGCCGATCGTTGAACCCGGCGAGCAGGATGTACTCGATGGTGATCCGGCGGCGGGACTCGAGCGGAAAGCGGCGCAGCGCGTCAAGCAGGTCCGCCAGCGGATAGCTGCGATTGATCGGCATGATCTCGCTGCGCCGGGCGTCGTCGGGGGCGTGCAGGGAAATGGCCAGATTGGGCCGCCGCTCCCACGTGCCGACCGCGTCGATGCCGGGAATCACTCCAGCGGTGGAGACTGTCATCCGTCGCCAGGAGATGCGCTCGGCGAGCAGTCGCAACGCCGCATGCACCGCCTCGAGATTCAGCAGTGGCTCGCCCATCCCCATGAAGACCAGGTTCAGACTCTCGGGGAGATTGCGCAGCTTGCGCACCAGCATCACCTGTCCGACAATCTCGCCGGCCGAGAGATTCCTGCCGGCGCCCCAGTAGCCGGTCACGCAGAAGGCGCAGGCGAGGCCGCATCCAGCCTGGCTGGAAATGCACAGAGTCCGCCGGCTGGTGGCCGGAATGTCGACGGTCTCGATCGAGGCACCATCGTGCAGACGGAGCAGGAACTTCGTCGTGCCGTCGGCGGACTCCTGTTGCGAGGCGACGGCGGGAAGGCCGAGCGAGAACCGATCCGAGAGCTCCTGGCGCAGCGCCAGCGAGAGGTTCGTCATGTCGGCGAAATCGGTGATGCCGCGCAGATAGATCGCGTCGTAGATCTGGTCGATCTGGAAGGAGCGAGTGACGAGCGCGCTCAGGCGTTCGCCGAGCTCGGGCCGATCGAGACCGACCAGCGGGTCGGGAGCAGTCGGGACGGCGGTGGTCATGACGGAATCCCTACTTGCGGGCGCGGCTCTTCCGGGTCGGATCGATTCCGAGCGCGCGCAGCAGGGTGAGGTCGTCGCTGTTGATGCGGAAGGCAGGCTCCAGGGTCCTGGCGCCGGGCTTCGCGGGCTCCTGGCCTGCCGCCGGATCCGTTTCCGCGGCCGGCCGGCAGTCGAGGAAAAGCTGCAGCGTATAGCCCTCCCGATGCATGCGATGGAGCGTGCGATGGACCTCCGCCGATTCCGAGATGGCCTCGAGAAGGGCGCGCTCCAGTTCGCGCATGAAGGTGCGGCGACGTTCGTCCATTCAGATCCCGATCCTCGTCAAGACGGGTTGGATTATCGGGCGCGTCAGAAACCGCTGTCAAACGGCTGCTTGTGCTACTTTGCGGCGCTGTGATCACGGCGGACCTCCGGAATTGGCTCGCAGAGTTGGGGTGTGGCGTGCGTTCCTGCGCGGCGCTCGCCGGCGATCTGTCGCAACGGCGATACTTCCGGATCGTGCTCGACGACGGCACCCGGCTGCTGGCGGCACACTACCCGGAGAGCCTGCGTCCCGCGATGGCACGGTTCGAGGCGGCCCGGTCGCTGCTCGCCGGCGCCGGCGTGCGCGTGCCGGAGATCCGCGAGTCGAGCTCCGCGCGCGGCTGGATGCTCGTCGAGGATCTGGGAGACGCGACGCTCTTCGAGAGCGCCGGCCTGCCGCCGGAGAGGCAGACGACGCTCTTTATCGCTGCCACGCAGAGTGCCGCCAGGATCGCCGGGCTCGACGTGGACGAAGTCGAGCGCCTCGGCAATCCGGCGCTCGACGCCGCTGCGCTGCGCCGCGAGCTCGAGCCGACCTGCGAGTTCCTGCTCGATCCCCGCGGTCTCGCGGACTTTCCCGACGAACGCCAGGAGCTGCTGTCCGCGCTCGACGAGCTCTGCGCCCGCCTCGGCGAAGCGCCGCTCGTCCCCTGCCATCGCGACTACATGGCGCGCAACCTGATACCGCTCGCCGACGGCGTCGCGGTCATCGATTTTCAGGACCTCCGGCTCGGTCCGCCGGCCTACGACCTGGCCTCGCTGCTCAACGACAGCTTCTTTCCCGAGCGCGCCCGCGAGGCGGCGATCCTGCCGGAGAGATGGCGGACGGCCGCGGCGCGCGAGCAGTACTCGCGGGCGGTCGTGCAACGGACCCTGAAGGCCGGCGGGACATTCGCCCGCTTCGCCGCGCGGGGAAATCCGCGCCATGTGCCGTTGATCGCGCCGACCCTGGCGCGCGCGGTGCCGCATCTCGAGCTCCTGCCCGAGACTGCCGGCGCTTTCCGTCCGCTTCGCGGGTGGTGGACTGCGCAGCTCGCGCCCGGGGCCTTCTGCTAAAGTGAAACCAGTTGACCGGCGCGCTGCGAACGCTTCGCGGTGCGCGCGGCCTCGAGGAGGTTCCCGCAATGGGATCGCTCGGAGTTCCGGAACTGCTGGTGATTTTCGTCATTCTCGTGCTGCTGTTCGGCGCTTCGAAGATCCCTCAACTGGGCAAGGGGCTCGGCGAGGCGATCAAGAACTTCAAGAAGGGCCTGAAGGACGACGACAGCTCCAACTCCAGCCCCGGGTCCGACTCCGAAACCGAGAAGCGAGCCTAGGAAGAGCCGAGCCCGGTCTCGGCGCGTCGGAGCGGGAGGTCGCCCGTCGCCGGGAGGTTGCCGGGCGCCGCAGCGCCGACTTCCCGTTGGTGGTCGCTGTAGAGCTTGAGAACCCGGCCGACGTAGGTCCGGGTTTCGCGGTAGGGCGGCACTCCCCCGAATCGATCGATCGTCCCTGGGCCGGCATGGTAGGCAGCCAGCGCCAGCTCCAGGTCGCCGTCGTAGCGCTTGCCGAGGTCGCGCAGATAACGCGCGCCGAGGTTGAGATTCACCGCCGGGTCGAGCGGGTCGATCGGGGTATCGGTCGACGTCTCGGTCGCGGCGAAATGCAGCGGCATGAGCTGCATCAGTCCGAGCGCGCCCTTGTTCGAGACCGCGTCCGGGCGGAAGCCCGACTCGGCCTCGACGATCGATGCGAGCAGCAGCGAATCGACGTCGAAGCGCGCGGCGGCGCCGAGGATTTCGCGTCCGAAGGGCAGGCCTTCGAGGTAGCGGTTGGTGGCCTGGAGGCTGCGCTCGCGCTGCGGTTCGAGATGGAACCGGGTGCGGCCTGGGGCGTGCGCGCGGGGAGCCTGTGCGAGGGTGAGGTCGAGGCCCGTGCGCCGGGTGAAGATTTCGTCGAGCTCGAGCGAGAATCCGTTCGGCGGCACCGCGACGGTCGGCAGGCTGGAGGTCGAAGTCAGGAACAGCAGCGTGAGCGAAGCGCTGGCGCTCCAGATCGTGCGGCGGGTCATGCGTTGGAAAGGAGCGGTGGGCATGAGTCGCCTCCGTATAGAACTGGCGTTAGCGGCCGGTTAGGGTCGCGAATGGGCCGCTTCCCGCGAGGGGAGTTGCCGGCGTTCAGAGAGTTTGGTTTGGTTTTTTTCGGGTGCTTCGGGTCAGACCTTGGGGAACTGTCGCCGCAAGCCGACGCGGGGAGTGGCTGCTTTCCCCTTGCCTTCGGTGCCGCTGATGCCCAAGTGAGAAACCTTGTTGCGCAGGGTGTTGCGATGGACTCCGAGGCTGCGCGCCGAGCGACAGTAGTTCCAGTCGTTGGAGCGCAGGGAGGCCGTGATGAACTGCCGTTCGAATTCCTGACGAGCCTGCTCCAGGGTCAGCCCCTGGCTTACCAACTCATCGACGATCTGGTGCAGCCTGCCGTTGTAGTTTTGTCGGTTCACAGCTGTTTCACCCTGCTCGAAGCGTGAATCTATCCCAAAAAGCGCCCGCCTGCAAACCGGCCCGAAAGACGCGCGGTGGCCGCGAAGGGGGGCGCTGCCGTCACTTGCGCTCGAGCCGGTCGCCGACGTAGACCGGGTAGCGCGACTCGAGGATCTTGGCGACAGCCGTATGGGCCTGTACGGTGAGGACTCCGAGCTCGCCGAGCACGACCGGCGGCTGGGTGGCGCGGTTCATGCGATAGATCGTGAAGATATCGCCGGGAAGGACCTCGTCCTCCTCACCGCGATCGATGAACACGAGGTGATCCTGGCCGAGGGTGACGAGGTCGACCGGTGAGGAGACGATCACCGCCGCGCTCGCCAGGGCTTCAGCGCTCGTCGGCGCGCTGGCCGGCCGCACCAGGCCGCGCCGGGCGAGCGGCACCGGCTCGGCCTCGAACGGCTTGAGCTTCATTCCGACTGAAATTCCATCGCAGCTCTGGACGATCTCGGCGATCGCCGAATCCTCCTGCACGGAGAGCACCCGGACTCGCCCGGTGTAGCTGTACTGTCGGCCGAGCGCCTCGTTGGAGAGCGGATGACGGATGACCTTCCCACCCGCGACAGCGGTGAACTGCATGCCGGGAGAGAGGCCGGCAGCGCGGCCGCCGTCGATGTAGAGGATGTCGCCCGTCGTCAGGTTGTACTTGACCGAGTCGACGGTGCCGTAGATTCCCTCCACCGTCCCGTAGACGCGGTTCCTGAGCTGCGGCGAGAGGACCTCGTACTCCGAGCCGATCACCGAGTAGCCGAAGCTCTCGTCCGGCGATCCGATGTAGCCGGAGCAGTAGATGTCGTCCTGGGAGCCGAGCGGAACCGGCACTTTTCCCTTGCCGGCCGGTGCCACGCCGGCAATCGAAGATGACGCGCCGCCGGAGCCGGCGGCGCCCTGGTTCGCGACGGCTTGGGCTTCCGCCGTCCCCTCGCCGCCGGTGCTCACGCCGGCGACCTCTTCGGTCGCCGCGTCGCCGGTCTCGGTCGCTCCGACCGTGGAGACGGGGGTCAGCTGCAGATCGAGGATCAGGGGATCGCCGGGGTAGATCCAGTGGGCGTCACGAACGTACTGGTTCTTTTCCCAGATCTGCGGCCAGAGGTAAGGATTGCCGAGGTTCGTCGCCGCCAGGCCCCAGAAGGTGTCTCCCGGCACGACCGTATGGACCTTGGCGCCCTCGGGCGTCGGCGGTGGATCCCAGGCCGTCCAGTGATCGCCCACCAGCTTGAGCGATGTCGGCGGAGTGTCCGCCGCCTGCACAGCGACTCCAGCAAGGGCGGCAGATCCGAGCAGCGCGAATACCGTTAGATGGCGGTTTGCCATGAGTCGACCTCCAGAAGCCGTTTCGATCTGGCGCATTCCTTCTAGAACTTGCCCCGAAGGGTACTCGCGGGTGTGCACAGTGTCAAGTGCTTATTCCACGGAACCCTCGCATCTGCTTGGGGTTAGCAGCGTGCCAGAAGGGGGTCCGGGGAGCCTTTACAAGGCGCCGAGACGCTGGCGCGCGGTCTCTGCCGCGGCGGTCTCGGGGAATCGCGCCAGGAGCTCGCGGTAGACCGTCGCGGCGGACTCCGGCTCGCCGAGCGTGGACAGGCAGGAACCGACTTTGAGCAGTGCGTCCGGGATCTTGTTGGCTTCGGGATAGTTCTCCACCACAGCGCGGAAGCCGGCCAGAGCGGAGGCGACGTCTCCTCGGCGCAGGGCGCCTTCGGCGAGCCAGAACTGCGCGTTGTCCGCGAGGTCGGAGTCAGGGTTGGCGGCCAGGAAACGGGTGAGCCCCGCTTCGGCCTCGGGCAGGCGCCCCTGCTCCAGGAGCTCCAGGCTGCGCTCGTAGAGCAGCCGCGGCTCGTCCTCCGCACCTCGTCGAGCTCGTCGAGCTCGTCGAGCTCGAGGTCACTCTGCTCGATGCCGGAGCGTTGCCGCGGAACCGGCACCGTTTCCGGGTTCTCGGGGGCCGATGGAGTCGCTGGATCGGGCAGGGTTGCCAGGCCCTCTGCAGCCTCAGGGACCGGCAGCGAAACCGCCTCGGGAGCTCCGCCCATGCCGCGCAGGCGCTCGACGTCGCGCTCGAGGGCGTCGGCTTTCGCCTGCAGTGCGTGGCTGCGCACATCGGCTGCGGCGAGCTGCGCCTCCAGGCTGGCGATGCGCTCCCGGAGCTCGCTCGCCTCAGCGGCACCCTGGTCCTCAGGGCTCCAGTAGGGCCCGCTGCTGGCGCAGCCGCTGGCGCCGAGCAGCAGGATCGCCAGCGCGAGGCCGGAAGCGGCGCCGGCAGTCATCTTCAGCTCTTCTCGGGGATCTTGCGGATGTAGCGACTTTCGGGGTGCTCTTCCCGCAGCCGAGCGAAGGTCGCCTGCGCGTCTTCCGGGCGGGCGAGGTCGACATAGGCGCGGCCCAGGTAGAAGAGTGCCTCGTCCTTGCCGGAGTACGTGGGGTAGTTCTTGAGCAGCCCTTCGATGCGCGTCGCCGCCGCCCCGGGCACGCCGTAGCGCTGGTAGAAGCGGCCGACGACGAACTCGTGCTCCGCCAGCCGATCGACCACGGTCTCGAGCTCCACCCGCGACTTCTCGGCGTACTCGCTCGTCGGGTAGAGGCGGATCAGTTCCTCGAGCGCCTCGCGTGCCTTCACCGTCGCGGCCTGGTCGCGGTCGGCGCGTTCGATGCGCCGCGCCAGCGACGCGGCGATCTGGTACTGCACGTAGGAGGCACGATCGCTGGTCGGAAAGCGGTTCTGGAAATCGCGGTACTTGGCCTCAGCCTGGATGAGGTCGGCCTTGCTGCCGGTGAGCGAGTAGCAGTCTGCGACTGCCAGCAGGGCCTCGCGGCCGGCGGCTCGAGTTTGGCTCGACCTCGAAGGCATGGGAGAAATAGGGGCGCGCGCGGTCGTACTTCTCGAGCGCGAACAGGCGCTTGCCTTCGGCCAGCGATTCGGCGGCCGAGAGTCGCAGGATCGGGTCGTTCTGGATATTCGACTTGCAGGAAATGGCCAGGCTCGAGAGTACCGAGACCATGACCAGCGCCGCGAGCCGCCGGTTCAGGATGGAATTCAAGCGCTGCCCTCCGCGAGCTTTCGAAGCTGCTGTTGTGCTGCGACCGGATCGTCCGTTCCAAAAACCGCCGATCCGGCCACCAGCGTGCGCACTCCGGCCTCGGCCACGGAGCGAATATTGGCGGGCCCGATACCCCCGTCGATCTCGAGAAAGACGTCGAGCCGGCGCGCCACGATGGTCGAATGCAAGCGCCGCGCCTTGTCCAGGACGTACGGCAGGAAGGTCTGCCCGCCAAATCCGGGATTGACCGACATGAGGAGCACGAAGTCGGCCGCGGGAAGAATATCGGATAGCAGCTCGATCGGCGTGGCGGGATTGACCGCGATCCCCGCCATGGCGCCACCCTCCCGAATCTGGGCGAGGAGCCGGTCGAGGTGGGTCGCGGCCTCCCAATGAACGCTGATCCGGTCCGCTCCGGCGGCGAGGAAGTCGCCCAGCAGCCGGTCCGGATTGGCCACCATGAGATGGACGTCGAGCGGCAGCGTGGTGTGTCGGCGAAGCGCCGCGACCACCGGGACGCCGATCGTCAGGTTGGGCACGAAGTGGCCGTCCATGACGTCGACATGCAGGACGTCGGCTCCGCCGGCCGCGCAGATGCGGGCGGCTCCCGCGAGGTCGGCGAGGTCGGCAGCGAGAAGCGAGGGGGCGATTTCGATCACGGCAGAGCTCCCTGGGAGGCGGCGACGACGAGCGAGATCACGTCCCGTCGCCGTAGGGGGTGACCCGGCAGCGGATTCTGGCGCAAGATCGTCCCGTCCGAAATCCCCTCGTAGGGCTCGAACTTGACCGCTCCCATGCGGAAGCCGCCGCCCTCGAAGTAGCCGCGCACCGGCTCGTAGCGACGATAGACGAGGTCGGGCATGACGAAGGTGTCGGACGGCGCATCCAGGGCGACGAGCAGATCGATCCGCGTGCCGGCAGCGACGCTCGCACCGGGCGGAGGGTCCTGGCCGACGATGCTCCCGGGCTCGCCGGCGGAGCTGGCGATCGCCAGCGTGTCGCCGAGCTCGAGCCCCTCGGACTGCACGGTGACCTGGGCCGCGCTCATCGCCTTGCCGGCGAGATTCGGCACGCTGGCCTGGCGGCGGCCGAGCGAGAGCACCACCTCGACGATGCTGCCGCGCTTGACGAAGCCGCCCGCTCGCGGGCGGGTCTCGATGACCCGTCCCTCGGCGACCTCGGCGTTCCAGCGCCCTGCCGGCTCAGCGGAGCGATAGCGCAGGCCCTGATCCGACAGCAGCCTGGAGGCCTCCTCGGAGGTCAGGCCGGCGAGCTCCGGGACGGTCATGGCGCCGCGGCGGACGAACAGATTGAACGAGAGATAGGCCGAGGCGACCAGAACCGCCGTCAGCACGACTCCCCAGAGCAGACTTTGTACGAGCCGCACGAAACGCCCAGGCACGGTGCGCTCAGTCTAGCAGGCGACCGGCGGCCGAACCGACCTGCACTGCAGCTAGAGTGGGGCCATGAAACCGACAGAGAACCGGGGACAGTCCCCAGAGAAGCGGGGACAGTCCCCGGCTCTCGGTGCGCACGTCTCGGTCGCCGGAGGGTTCGTCGAAGGCCTGCGGCGGGGCACCGATCTGGTTTGTGACGCGCTCCAGATCTTCGTCAAGAGTCCGAGCCAGTGGCAGAGCAAGCCGCTCGCGCCGGAGGACGCGCAGGCCTTCCGCGCGGCGCACGCCGCGAGCCCGATCGGGCCCGTCGTCGCGCACGCCGCCTACCTCATCAATCTCGCTGCTCCCGATCCGCAGATTCTGGCGAAGTCGCGCGCCGCGCTCGCCGACGAGCTGCGCCGGTGCGCGGCCCTGGGAGTGCCCGCGCTGGTCGTCCATCCGGGGGCGCACCTGGGAACCGGGGCCGACGAGGGGCTGACCGCGATTGCCCGGTCGCTCGACGCCGTGGACGCCGCCGTCGGCGACTGCCCTACCCGGGTGCTGCTCGAGATCACTGCCGGACAGGGAACCGTGCTCGGCAGCCGGCTCGAGCATCTCGCTGCGATCCGGTCGCGAGCCGCGAGCCGGGATCGTCTGGGCGTCTGCCTCGACACCTGCCACGCCTATGCCGCCGGCTACGCACTCGACAGCGCGGCCGGCTGGGAGGACTTTCTGGCCGAGCTCGAGGTTCAGATCGGATTCGATCTCGTCGGCTGCGTGCACCTCAACGACTCGGTCGGAGCGCTGGGGTCGCGCAAGGATCGGCACGCCAATCTGGGCGAGGGGCTGCTGGGGATCGAGCCGTTCCGGCGCCTGCTCGCCGAGCCGCGCCTGCGACATGCGCCGATGATCCTCGAGACGCCGTTCGGGGACGACGAGCTCGGGCACGCGCGCGATCTCGCGGTCCTGCGCGGGCTTCTCTAGCCAGGCCCTTGGGGGACACATTGCGGCCACTCGAACCTCGCGGCGGCCAGCGGGCCTGTCAGCCGCTATGTGTCCCCGGCCACGTCCAGCAGCGGTGGTCGGCGGTCTCCGGCACTCGGGATCTTGGGGCCGGCTCCTAGTGAGGCTTGGTCGCCGACCCCAAGACCCCGAGCGCCAGAGCCCGCTCCGGAGCATTTTCTCTCTCGGCCAAGGTCGGGGACACATTGCGGCCGCTCGGGGGGACCGGCGATCTGCTGCCCCCTCAGCCGCTATGTGTCCCCTGCCGCGCCGGGAATCCAAGTGGGGCGTCGGTGGTTGGCGGTCTCCGGCACTCGGAATCTTGGGGCCGGCTCCTGTGGTGGGGTCACTCCGGCACTCGGGATCCAGAGTGGGCTCCTACTTGAGGCGTGGTCGCCCACTTTGGATCCCGAGCGCCAGAGCGCCCTTGCGGAACGAAGGAGCTTCTCTTCCTACTGTACCGGCGAGGGGTGGCTGGGGAGTTGGGGACACCTTGCGGCTCGACGGCTGCGACAGTGAGCAGCGGCTGCTCGAGGCCGCTAGGTGTCCCCTGCCACGCCAGACAGGACCCCGAGCGGAAGCTCGGGCTGGCACGGATTGCGAAACTACTTGCCGAGCAGGTTCTTCGACAGGTCGAAGTAGAGCACCGTCACCATGAGCAGCACGACGAGGGCGAGGCCGACCTGGGCGATGCGCTCCTTGACGGCCATCGAGAGGTCGCGCCGCATGGCGCTCTCGACCAGCAGGATGGTGATCTGGCCGCCGTCGAGCACCGGGATCGGAAAGAGATTCAGCAGTCCGATCGAGAGGCTCAGCACGCCCATCAGGTAGAGCAGGTTCTTGAAGCCGGTACGTGCCGCGGCGCCCGACTGGGCGGCGATCTCGATCGGGCCGGCGAGGGCGCTCTTTGCCGCCACCTCGCGCTTGAAGATCTTGCCGATCACCGCCAGGCTCTGCTTGGCGATGTCGTAGTTGAAGCGCACGCTCTCGCGCAGGGCAGCGAGCGGCGGATAGCGCTGGGCGATGGTCAGGCTCACGCCGATGCGGCCCTTGCCGCCCTGATCGGCCGGCACGACGTCGAGCCGCGTCAGGACGCCCTCGCGCAGCACCTCGACCGCGACCGAAGTCCCGATGTGGCGCTCGATGTAGTCGACGAAATCGGTGGGGCTCCCCAGCGGCCGTCCATCGACGCTGCGCACCTCGTCGTGAAGCCTGAATCCGGCGGCCTCAGCCGGGCCGCCGGCGACGATGCCGCCGATCCGCGGCAGGAGCTTCGGATAGATGCCGGCGTCGCCGAAGTCGAAGTCGGCCGGCTTCACCGGCGTCACGTTCACCTTCGAGCGCGCACCGTTCCTGTCGATCTCGAACTCGAGCGGCTTGCCGATGCCGGTGAGGACGGTGAAAGCCACGTCCTGCCAGCGGCTGACCCCTTTGCCGTCGATCGCGACGATCTCGTCGCCGGGGAGCAGTCCCGCGGCCTCGCCCGGCGAACCCTTCTCCACGGTGCCGATGACCGACGGCACGCTCTGCAGTGCCGGCACTTCGATGCCGACCATGAAGAGCCCGGCGATGAGCAGGATCGACAGCGCCCCGTTCATCAGCGGGCCGGCCAGGTAGACGAGAATGCGCTGCCAGCGCGGCTGGTTGAGGAAGTCGCGCGGGTCATCGGTCGATTCCCCAGGTTCTTCGCCGGAGAGCTTGACGTAACCGCCCAGCGGGACGAGTGAGATCCGGTAGTCCGTCTCGCCGACCTTCCAGCCGAAGAGGCGCTTGCCGAAGCCGAGAGAGAAGGCGAGCACCTTCATTCCGAAGGCCTTGGCGACCAGCAGGTGCCCGGCTTCGTGCACGAAGATGATGACGCCGAGAGCGAAAATGAAGGCGGCGGTATTGGAGGCGAGGTGGAGCATGGGGGCGCCGGAGACTATCGCGACCGCCGGCGCTTGGAAAGCACCTCGGTGGCGCGCTGCCGTCCCCAGTGGTCCCACTCGAGCGCCGCGGCAAGGTCGGCGAGCGGCACGGCGCGATGGGCGTCGAGGACCTCCGAGATGGTCGCGAGGATGTCGAGATAGCCGATCCGGCCGTCGAGGAAGGCGTGGACCGCCACCTCGTTGGCGGCGTTCAGCACCGCCGGCGCGCTTTCGCCGGCGGCGAGCGCGGCGCGTGCCAACTGGACTGCCGGGAAGCGCTGGTGGTCGAGCGGCAGGAACTCGAGCGTCCGCAACTCCTCGAGGGCGAGGCGCGGGAACTCGTTCGCCCAGCGCTCGGGATAGGCGAGCGCGTACTGGATCGGAAAGATCATGTCGTTGACCGAGAGCTGCGCCAGCCAGGAGCCGTCGCGGAACTCGACCAGGGAATGCACCAGCGAGCGCGGGTGGATGACGATGTCGATGGCATCCGGAGGAATGCCGAACAGGTGCGAGGCCTCGATGAGCTCGAGCCCTTTGTTGATCAGCGTGGACGAATCGACGCTGATCTTGGCGCCCATCGACCAGGTCGGGTGACGCAGGGCCTCCTCCCGGCGGATGTTCGCGAAGGTCGCCGGATCCCTGTTCAGGAACGGGCCGCCGGAGGCGGTGAGGACCAGGCGCCGCACCTCCTCGCGGGTGCCGCAGCGCAGCGCCTGGTGGAGCGCGACGTGCTCGCTGTCGATCGGCACGATCTCGGCGCCGGTCCGCCGGGCGAGGTCGGTCAGCAGACGGCCGGCGACGACCAGCGACTCCTTGTTGGCGAGCGCGACCGGCTTGCCCGCAGCGAGCGCTGCCGCGACCGGCGGCAGGCCGGCCGCGCCGACGATCGCCGCCACGACCTTGTCCACTTCGGGATGGGTCGCGGCGGCGAGGAGCGCCTCCGGACCGGCCGCGAGCTCGACGCCGGGAGGCAGCACCGGCCGCAGCGCCTGCGCCACCGCGGGATCGACCACCGCCAGCAGGCGCGGGCGGAACTCCCGCACCAGGGCGAGCAGCGCTTCGGGATTGCGCCCCAGGGCGCCGAGCGTCGCGATCGAGAGCCGGTCGGGATGGTGGCGTACGACCTCGACCGTGCTGTCGCCGATCGACCCGGTGGCGCCCAGGAGCGCGAGGCGCTGGGTCATCGTGCGGGTCCGAAGCCGGCGATCCAGAGCGCGAGCAGCATGACCGGCGCCGCCAGGAACATGGCGTCGAAGCGGTCGAACATGCCGCCGTGGCCAGGCAGGATGGCGCCCGAGTCCTTCACGTTCGCGGCGCGTTTGACCAGCGACTCGACGAGATCGCCCAGTTGGGAGGCGATCGCGGTCGCCAGGGCGACGGCGAGGAGCGCCCAGTCGATGGCACCCTCGCGCCAGAGCGACCAGACCGCGGTCGCGGCGAGCGAGGTCGCCAGACCGGCAAGCGCTCCTTCCCACGACTTCTTCGGCGACACCACCGGGGCGAGGCGGTGCCGGCCCCAGGCCGAGCCGACGTAGTAGGCCGCAGTGTCGCCGAGCCAGACGATGGCGAGCAGCAGAAAGAAGATCCACGGATCGAGCTGCTGGAGGAGGACGAGGCTCGCCACGGGAGCGGCGAAATAGAGGGTGCTCCAGGCCAGCACCGCGGCGGCCGGGATCGCCTGTTCGACCGGCGTCCGGGCTAGGAGCACCGCGACCGGCGGCACGATTGCGACCGCCGCCGCGAGCACCAGGAGCCAGTGAGCATCGAGGGCGAGACCGCGCGCCTGGCCGAGCGCCAGGCCGCGCTCGAGCGCCACGGCGGCGAGCGGGACGGTGACCAGGAGGAGGCGCCAGGGAGCCTGCGGCGCGAGCGGGCGCATCATGACGAGAAATTCGAGCGCCGCCCACTCGAAGACCACCACCAGCAGGAGGAGGAAGGCCCATTCGGGAAAACGGAAGACGGCGAAGAGCGCGACGGGCACACCGATCGCGGCGGTGAGGAGACGTTTCATCGATCGACTCCGTGCGTCCCGGGATCAGCTCTTGACGGAGTTCTGCACGGTCGCGGACGGCGGTTCCGCGCGCAGCGATTCCCCGGCCGGCGCGTCGGCGGCGAGGCCGGCGGGCGCCTCGATGCCGCCGAAGCGGCGCTCGCGTCCCTGGAAAGCAACGATCGCTTCGAGGAGGTGCTGCAGCCGGAAGTCGGGCCATAGGGTCGGAGTGACGACGATCTCGGAGTAGGCAATCTGCCAGAGCAGGAAGTTCGAGACCCGCATCTCGCCCGAAGTGCGGATCAGCAGGTCGGGATCGGGCTGCCCGGCGGTCTCGAGCGCTCCGCAGATCGTCGCTTCGTCGATCTCGAGCGCCTCGCCCGCAGCGCGCCGGTCGAGGAGCCTGCGGCAGGCGTCGACGATCTCGCAGCGGCCGGAGTAGTTGAGCGCGATGTTGAACACCATGCGCTTGCCCGCGGCGGTCTTGACGAGCGCCTCCTCGAGCGTGGCGACGACCGAGGGGTCGAGCTCGCGCCAGCGGCCGAGGATGTGCAGCCGGATATCGTTGTCGACGAGCGTGCGGATCTCGCGCCGCAGAAACTCCTTGAGGAGGTTCATGAGCGTCCACACCTCGTGACGCGGGCGCTTCCAGTTCTCGATCGAGAAGGCGTACAGGGTGAGGATTTCGACCCCCAGGCGGGCGGCGCTCTCGACCGTTTCGCGCACCGCCTGCACCCCGGCGCGATGACCTTCGATGCGCGGCAGGAATCTCTTGCCGGCCCAGCGTCCGTTGCCGTCCATGATGATGGCGACATGGCGGGGCAGCCGGCTGCGGTCGATCTGGCGCAGCAGGCTCTCTTCCAGCGATCCGGGTTCAACCCGCAGCGGCGGCTCGGACATTCGATTCAAGTTACCACAGCGTGCGGCCGGCGGGCCCGCACGCCGGCCCGTTCAGCCGGCGGCACGGTAGTCGATCCGTTCGAGGGCGAGCGCGTGCGCCGGGGCGGTGGGTCCGGCGGCGCCGCGTTCGCCGCCCGCGAGAAGCGCCGCGAAACCGGCCAGCGAGCGCTGTCCGAGGGCGACCTCGAGCAGCGTGCCGACGAGGCCGCGCACCATGCCGCGCAGAAAGCCGTCACCGGCGATGCGCAGCGTGAAGCCGGCCGCCTCGTCCTCCCAAGCGGCGCGAAACAGCGTGCGGATGGAGGAGCGGTGGCTGCCGCCGGCGAGGGCGAAGCAGGAGAAGTCGTATCGCCCGGGGAGGAGCAGCGTCGCCGCCCGCAGCCGTTCGAGGTCGAGGCGGTCGGGGACGGCGAGGACGAACGGCACGAGTTCCGGCGGCACGAAGCGCCCCGGCCGGACGCGGTAGGCGTACTCCTTGGCGGCGGCCGAGAAACGGGCGTGAAAGCCCTCCGGCGCGACGCCGGCCGCAAGCACCCGGATGGCGGGCGGGAGCCGGTGATTGGTACCGAAGACCAAACCCTTGTTCGAGAACGGCCGGCCGAGATCGACATGCGCGACCTGGGCGCGGGCGTGGACGCCGGCGTCGGTGCGGCTCGCTCCGACCACGGCGACGCTCTCTCCCACGAGCTCCGAGAGCGCCGCCTCGACACGGGCCTGCACCGTGTCGGCGTTCGGCTGGCGCTGCCAGCCGCCGAACCCTGTGCCGATGTACGCGATGTCGAGGCGGTAGCGGAAGAGGCCCTCCGGCACCGCGTGCTCGCGGGGGCGCTCGTCCACGAAGGGCGGCAGACTCGTCACAGCCGGATCATCTCTCAGCTGCGCCCGGGGACACACACGGAGGACACACACCGGTGTGTGTCCTCCGTGTGTGTCCCCGGATGGAATGCGAAACGGGGCCGCTTGGATAGGATCCCCCCATGGTGGCCACCCGCGAACCCCGTCAGCGTCGGGTGGCCCTGCGCGCGGCGCTGCCCGGCGACGCCGGAAGCCTCTTCGCCTGGCGGGCGGAAGAGTCGGTGCGGCGTCATCAGCCGCTGCAGGAGACGAGTGCCGGCGAGCTGCGGGCGGACCTCGCGCGCCAGCGCATGGAAGATCTCTACCGCGGTCGCGGCGAGCGCTTTCAGTGGATCGTCATGGTCGACGGCGAGTCCGCCGGATGGATCACGCTGGCGATCCTCTCCTGGGAGCACAGTCTGGCCGAGATCGGTTACGCGCTCGGTACGGAGTACCAGGGGATGCGGCTCATGGGGGAAGCGCTCAATCAGCTCCTGCCGGAGCTCTTCGTGGCGATCGGCATCGAGCGCCTCGAGGCGCGCTGCTCGGTCGAGAACGTACGCTCGCAAAGCGTTCTCGACCACCTCGGGTTCGTGCGCGAAGGGCGACTGCGCAGCTACTTCTCGCTCCACGGCGACCGCGTCGACAACTTCCTCTACTCCCTGCTGCGCGCGGAGTTCCTCGCGCGCGCCGCGGACTGAGCCGCCGGCCGGTCCTCCTAGAGCAGCTCGAGCGAGGCGTAGCGGGCGATCAGCTTCTTCTTGCCGGCGCGCTCGAAGAAGATCGTGAACTTGGCGTCGTCGCCCTCGCCCTCGAGCTCGAGGACGACTCCCTGGCCGAGGGTCGGGTGGCGGACGCGGCTGCCGCGCTTGGGGCCGCGCGTGCCGGCGGCCGGCAGCGGTGGCAGGGACGGCGGCCGGCCGTAGAACTCCTCGATCGGGCGGGTGCGCTCCGTCTGGTAGATCCGTGGGCTGGCGGTGGCCTCGAGGAGCTTGTCGGGCACCTCGGCGAGGAGCGGCGATTCGCGCTGGTCCTGATAGGCCCCGGCGATCCGGCGCCGCCGGCAGCAGGAAAGGTGAAGCTTCTCCTTCGCCCGCGTCATGCCGACGTAGAAGAGCCGCCGCTCCTCCTCCAGATCCTCGCTCTTGCCCTGCGAGTTCCAGTGCGGCAGGAGGCCGTCCTCGAGGCCAGGCAGGAAGATGACCGGAAACTCGAGGCCTTTCGCGCTGTGCAACGTCATCAGACTGACGCCCTTCTCGCCGTCCCAGGAATCGAGGTCGGAGACCAGCGCGACGTGATCGAGGAAGGCGGTCAGGAGGTCGTCGTCCTCGCCGCTGCCGTAGCTCTTCGACTCGGTGAAGTTCTGCGCCGCCGAGAGGAACTCGCGGATGTTCTCGAGCTTGGCCTGCTCCTCCTCGTTCTCGCGCCGGAACATGTCGGTGTAACCGGTCTTCGCCAGCAGCTCGTCGAGGAGCGCCGGCAGCGGGAGCTCGAGGGCGACCGCGCGCAACTGGTGGATGAGCGCCTTGAAGGCGCGCAGGGCGGTGGTCGCGCGGGCCGGGAAGCTCTCGAGCGGATCGAGCTCGAGCACGTCCCAAAGCGTCGCGCCGAGCTTCGCCGCGCGTTCGTCGAGCATCGCAGCCGTGGTCTTGCCGATGCCGCGGGGCGGGACGTTGAGGATCCGCGTCAACGAGAAGCTGTCGCGCGGATTGCGCAGCAGACGGAGGTAGGCGACCAGGTCCTTGATCTCGGCGCGCTCGTAGAAGCGCACCCCCCCGACCATGGTGTAGGGGATCCGGTGACGGAAGAACTCGTCCTCGAAGGCCCGCGTCTGGGCGTTCGTCCGCACCAGAATCGCCATGTCGGAAAGGGCGTGGCGGCCGCGCAGGCGGGTGAGGGTCTCGACCACCCACGCCGCCTCTTCGAGCTCGTCGCCGGCGCGGTGCAGGGCGATCGGCTCGCCCTTGCCCGCAGCCGTCCAGAGCTTCTTGCCGCGCCGCAACTGGTTGTTCGAGACTACGGCGTTCGCGGCGTCCAGGATGGTGCCGGTCGAGCGGTAGTTGCGCTCGAGCTTGCGCACCGCGGCGCCCGGAAAATGGCGCTCGAACTCGAGGATATGGGTGACGTCGGCGCCGCGCCAGCGATAGATCCCCTGATCCTCGTCGCCGACGGCGGTCAGGTTGCCGTTCGCGCCGGCGAGCTCGGAGACCAGGGTGAGCTGCGCCTGGTTGGTGTCCTGGAACTCGTCGACCAGCAGGTAGCGGGTGCGCTGGCGGAGCCGGTCCGCGATGTCCTTGTGCTCGGTGAAGAGCTTCACCGCCAGGCTCATCATGTCGTCGAAGTCGACGCCCGAAGCCTGTGCCACCAGCGACTGGTAGCGGCGGTAGACGCGCGCCACCCGCTGCTCGAAGAAGTCCTTCGCCTCGCGCTCGTACTGGGCGGGGGAGAGCAGGCGGTTCTTGGCGCCGGAGATCGCCGCCAGCAGAGTGCGCGGCGGGAAGCTGGTCTCCGAGACCCCCTCGGCCGCCATCGCCTGCGTGACGAGGCGCTTCTGGTCGTCGGTGTCGAGGATCGCGAAGTCCCGCGGCAGTCCGACGCGTTCGCCGTAACGCCGCAGCAGGGTCAGCGCATAGCGGTGAAAAGTGCCGACGAAGGTCGGCAGAGGAAAGATGTCGAGCAGGCGCTCGACGCGGTCGCGCATCTCGCCGGCCGCCTTGTTGGTGAAGGTGACGGCGACGATCGCGGCCGGATCGACGCCGCACTCCCGCACCAGCCAGGCGACGCGGTAAGTGATCACTCGGGTCTTGCCCGAGCCGGCGCCGGCGAGGACGAGCTGCGGCCCGTCACCGTGAGTGATGGCGGAGAGCTGGTCGGGGTTGAGTTCCTTGGCGAAATCGATGGTGGTGGCGGCAGGCATCTCGTCCGACTTTACCAGCCGGCGGCGAGCGTCACGGCGAACGCCGCAGCGCTCAGCCGAGCCGCGCCGCCGAATAGGGTGTGAGGTCGATGGCCGGCCGCTCGCCGAGGAGGCTGGCGGCGACGAGGTCGGCGCTCGCCGGGGCGAGCAGGATGCCGTGGCGGTGGTGGCCGGTGGAGTAGAAGAGCCCCGGCACCGCGCCCGGACCCAGGATCGGCAGGCCGTCCGCGGTCGCCGGCCGGAAATTCGACCACGATTCGACGTAGGGCGCGGCGGCGAGCTCCGGGGCGGTCTCGACCGCCATGCCGAGAATGCTCAGCATCCCCGCAGCGGTGACCACCTTCTCGAAGCCTGCCTCCTCCATCGTCGAACCGCAGAGAATCCGGCCGTCGGGGCGTGGGACGAGGTAGCCCTTGGGAGAGAAGACGACCCGCCTGACGAGCTCCGGCCGGGCCTCGAGCACCACCATCTGGCCGCGCACCGGGTGCACGGCGCCCGCCGGCAGTCCGCTGCCCTCGACGAGAGTGGCCCACGCGCCGGCGGCGAGCAGTACCGCGTCGGCGCCGAGGCGGCCCGAGACGTGGTCGACTCCGGCCACTCGGCCGTGTTCGATCGCGATACGCCGCACCTGCCCGGTGAGGAAACGGACTCCGGCACCGGCCGCGGCGGTGGCGAGGGCGCGCAGGAGTGGCTTCGGATCGAGGCTCGCCTCACCGCGAAAGAGGTACCCGCCGGAGGCGCTCGCGGCGAGCGCCGGTTCGAGGGTGCGCAGGTCGGGCCCGTCGAGCCACTCGGCGGCGACGCCGAGGGCGATCAGTCGCTGCAGGTCGGCGTGCCAGACCTCTGCTTCGGCCGCGTCGAAGACGATGCGCAGGGTGCCGTGCGTGCGATACGCGAGATCGAGGCCGGTCGCCGCTTCGAGCTCCGCGACGAAAGCCGGCCAGCGCTGCATCGAATCCTGAGCCAGGGCGAGCAGCGGCCCGCCGTGCTGGGCCTCGACGCCGGGCGAGAGGATCCCGCCTGCGGCGCTCGAGGCCTCCGCTCCGGGGACGCTGCGTTCGAGGACCGTCACCCGCGCGCCCGCCTGGGCGAGCCGCAGGGCGGTCGCACAGCCGTGGATCCCGGCGCCGATCACGACGATGTCGCTGTTCATTCGTGGGCTCTCCCGACGCCCGCTTGCCGCCGGGCGCGGGTACAGGATGCCACAGCCCGCGACGAGACTCCCAGCGAGCGCCCCCTCCTTTGCGCGGCGGGGCGAAACCTCGTCCAAGAGTGCCGCGCAGCGAGTACAGTGAACAGAATGACCGCCACGCGGAGGATTCTGGTCACCGGTGCCACCGGCTACGTCGGCGGGCGCCTGGTGCCGCGCCTGCTCGCAGCCGGCTGCGAGGTGCGCTGTCTGGCCCGGGATCCGGAGCGGTTGGCAGGCAGGCCGTGGCGGGACCGGGTCGAAGTGGTGGCCGGCGATGCGCTGGTGCCCGCGACGCTCATCCCCGCGCTCGCCGGCGTCGACGTCGCCTACTACCTGATCCACAGTCTCGGGACAGGAGAAGAGTTCGCCCGTCGCGATCGCGATGCCGCCGCGGCCTTCGGCATCGCGGCGCGCGCCGCCGGCGTCCGGTGCATCATCTATCTTGGCGGCCTGGGTGACCCGACGACGGCCCTCTCGCACCATCTGCGCTCGCGCCAGGAGACCGGCGCGGCGCTCGGCGAGGCCGGCGTTCCGGTGACCGAGTTCCGCGCCGGCGTCGTCGTCGGTTCGGGGAGCCTGTCGTTCGAGATGATCCGCTATCTCGCCGAGCGCGTGCCGGTGATGATCTGCCCGCGCTGGGTCTTCACCCGCACGCAGCCGATCGCGATCCGCAACGTGCTCGACTATCTCGTCGCCGCGCTCGAGCGCACCGAGAGCGTTGGGAAGACGATCGAGATCGGCGGCGCCGACGTGGTCACCTACGGCGAGATGATGACCGGCTACGCCGCGGCGCGCGGACTGCGCCGCTGGCTGCTGCCGGTACCGGTGCTGACGCCACGGCTCTCTTCCCTGTGGGTGCATCTGGTGACGCCGATTCCGGCGGCGATCGCGCGCCCGCTCGTCCTCGGCCTGAAGAACGAAGTGGTCGTGCGCGACACTCTTGCGCGTCAGCTCTTTCCCGAGATCGTGCCGCTCGGCTTCCGCGAAGCCGTGCGCCTCGCCCTGCAGCAGCTCGACGCCGGCGCGGTCGAGACGACCTGGAGCGACGCCCTCTCGTCCAGCCAGGGCGATCGGCCGATCGTGCGGCTGGAGAATCGCGAAGGGATGATCCTCGAGCGCCGCGAGCTGCGGGTGGCGGCGACTCCCGAGCGGGTCTTCGCGGCGGTGAGTCGATTGGGTGGGCGCACCGGCTGGCTCTGCATGGACTGGGCCTGGCGGGTGCGCGGCGCTTTGGACCGGCTGGCGGGCGGCGTCGGCATGCGCCGCGGCCGGCGCGATCCGGTTGATCTGCGCCCGGGAGATGCGCTCGACTTCTGGCGTGTCGAGGCCGTGGAGCCGCCTACGCTGCTGCGCCTGCGGGCCGAGATGAAGGTGCCAGGCCGCGCCTGGCTGCAGTTCGAGGTGCGCGAAGACGCAGGCCAGAGTGTCTTGGCCCAGACCGCCTTCTTCGCGCCCAAAGGACTCGCCGGGCTGCTCTACTGGTACGTCCTCTATCCCGTGCACGCCCTGATCTTCAGCGGCCTTGTGCGCCGCCTCGCGGCGCGCGCCGAGGCGGACTGACGCCGGGGGCCTCGGCTCAGGGCTTCGCGGTCTCGAAGGCTGGGGCGTCTGTCCTCTCTGCCGCACTCAGGCGGGCGCGGAGCTCCGGGTCGCCCGGGCGGGCCTCGAGGGCCTTGCGGAAAGCCTTCACTGCGGCGGGAGCGTCGCCGGCCTGGAGCGCCCGCTGGCCTTCGAGGTCCCAGACTGTGGCGCCGACGCGCCGGGACCGCACTTCGTTTTCGAGCGGGTCGAGCGGCACGATGCCGACCCGGCCGGCCAGCGCCAGATGGGCGTCGGCGGCTGCACCGTTGCCCACTGCGCGATAGGCGAGCGCCAGCGGATAGTGCAGGCGGGTCGCTCCAGGGGCCGCCTGCAGCGCGCGCTCCAGGAGCTCGATGGCCTCGGCGTTGCGGCCCGTCAGCCCGGCCTGCTCTCCCAGGACGGCGAGCAGCGCCGGGTCGTTGGGGGAGTGGGCGGTGGCGACAGCGAGCAGGACCTGCGCATCTTCGAGATGGCCGAGCTCCTGCTCGACGCGCGCCTGGCGCAGCAGGGCGGGGTAGTAGGGGCGGCGCGCGAACGCCTCGGCGAAGGCGGCAGCGGCCGCTTCAGAACGCTGCTCGTCGAGCAGCACCAGGCCGCGCAGGTGCGGCCAGCGGAAATCTCCCCGGGCGAGCCTGCCGGCGTTGTCGTAGCAGGTCTCGGCGGCGGCGGAGAAGCCGTGGGCGTGGAAGAGCCGGCCGAGCTCGCCGTACGCCTCTGCGACCTGCGCTCCGCCGGCGGCCTCGACAGCCCCGGCGCCAACCGCGGCCGTGAAGCGTGCGGAGCCCTTCTGCAGCGCCTCCTGCACGGCGGGTTCGAGGCCGGCGAGCTCGGGCCAGGGCACCGCGCGCAGCGGTGCCGGCGGCAGGAGCGCAGTGGCCGACGGCGGCGCCGGCGACGCGGGCGCGCCTGCCTGAGGGAGAGCTGCGGCGAACCCCAGCGCCATCAGCGCCATCGCGCCCAGCAGGGTCACGGGCTCACCGTCAGCGGAGCTGCCAGTTCCTGCCCCTGGCCCTCGCGCAACGTGGCGTAGGCGCCGGGCGGTGGGGGCGGGAAGTGCTCACGCCGGCCGTCGGGCCACCTCACCTCGACCGCCTCGAGATCGCCGCCGCCGCCCAGGCCGAAGAGCAATCGCGGGTCGCTCGCTGAGGCATAGCTGCCATCGCTGTGGGCCCGCCGCAGCAGCGGCGGCGCACCGCGGCGGCGCAGGAGTGCCGTGGCGCCGAGCTGGTCGCGCCGGCCGCTGGCGTCGGTCAGGCGAAGCCCGAGCCAGGCAGCGGGCGCCGGTACCGGGCTCTCATCGAGCAGCAGGCGGGCGCGTTCGGCGGTGTCCACGACGACGAGGTCGAGGTCGCCATCGTTGTCGACGTCTCCGGCGGCCAGCCCGTGCGAGGTCGCGCGGCGCGCCCAGACCGGGCCCGCCAGTGCCGAGATCTCGGCGAACCGGCCGCGGCCGTCGTTGCGGAAGAGCTGCGCCGGCTGGCCAAGACCGAGCGGGTCTTGCGGCTGACCGCCAACTTCGGCCAGCCGCACCGCCCCGGCGACCGTCACGAGGTCGAGGTCGCCATCGCGGTCGGGATCGACCCAGGCGGTGCCGAAGGAGGTCCAGGGGCGGCTCGGCGGACCCAGTCCGGAGGCGAGCGAGCGATCGTCGAAGAGCCCGCCGGAGTTGCGATAGAAGGTGTTGGTCTCGCCGGTGAGATGGGTGACCAGGAGATCCTCCAGCAGATCGCCGTCGGCATCCCCGATCGCGATTCCCATGCCCGCTTCGGGCAGGCCGCTGCGGTTCACCGCCACGCCGCTCGCGAGGCCGACCTCGGAGAAGTCGGGCGGGCCGCTGCGCGCGCCGCCGAGATTCCTCCAGAGATGGTTGGGCTGGCCGTCGTTGGCGACGAAGAGGTCGACCCAACCGTCGCCGTCGAGATCGGCGGCGACGACGCCCAACCCGGGTTGTGGCCGGTGCTTGCCCAGCCGGACGGCCCCCTCCTCGGTGAAAGTGCCGTCGCCGCGATTGATGTAGAGCAGGTCGCGCTGCGGGCGGAACGCCTGCGGCCCGCAGTAATCACGCCGCGAGCTCGGCGCGAAGCAGGCGAGCACAGGATCGAGCGGGTAGTCGACGTAGCGCGCGACGAAGAGGTCGAGATCGCCGTCGCGGTCGGCGTCGAAGAAGGCCGCCGAGATCGCCATGCCGGCCTCGCCGGCCGCAGCCATGCCGGCACGGGCCGAAATGTCCTCGAAATGCGTTCCGGCGACGTTGCGCAGCAGCCGGCTGGCACCGAAACCGGCGACGAAGAGGTCGACGAAGCCGTCGCCGTCGACGTCGCCGGTCGCCACTCCCATGCCGTAGAGCGCGACACCGGCGGCGCTCTCGCGGGTGATATCGACGAAGCGGGCGCGCCGCCGGCCGTCGGCGCCGGTCACGGGATCGTTGCGGTAGAGACGCGCAGCGTCGGTCCCGGCCTCCGGTCCCGCCGGGCCCAGGCGGCCGCCCTGAACGAAGAAGAGGTCGAGGTCGCCGTCCCCTTCGAGGTCGAAGAGCGCTGCGCCGCCGCCCATGATGGCGGGCAGTTGGAGCTCCGTCGCGCCGCCGGCGCGATAGACGAAGTCGAGACCACTCTCGCCGGTCGCGTCTTCGAAGCGGATCGCGGCCGCGGTGGCGGGCTGCGCCGCCGCCGCGGGAGCAAACAGCTGCGGCCCGCCGCCAAGTGCGAGAAGGAGCGCGATCCGGGCGACGCCGGCGGCGCGGAACCGGGTGAGATCCGCGGCGAACACAGCGCAGCATTATCCTCCCAACTCCCCGCCGGAAGGCCGGACCGCCTCTTCGCGCCTGCGGGTCCGGGAGGTGGGCCTCTCACTTGGTACGATGCGGACGCGAGGGAGCCCCGCATGAAAGTCGCAGACTTCCACGGCAACAAACTCGCGAGCCCTCACAGCTGGCGCACTCCGGAGGTGAGCATGTCCCGACGCTCCTCGCGCAGCCTGGCCGCTCTCGCTCTCTTCGCCGCCGCACTCGCGGCGGTGCCGGGAGCGTCTGCGCCTGCGCCGGCGGCCACGAGCGGCCTGGCCGCGACCGAGCGGCGCCTGGTGGCGCGCGTCGACGCCCAACGCGAGGGCGCCGTCGAGCTCCTGCGGCGCGCGGTCGACCAGCCGAGTGCGACCGAGAACCTCGACGGCGTGCGCAAGACCGGCGCGATCTTCGCTGCCGAGCTCGCCGGGCTCGGCTTCGCGACGCGCTGGATCGAGTTGCCGGCCGAGGCCGGCCGCGCCGGGCATCTCGTTGCCGAGTACCACGGCGGCGGCCGGAGCGTGGCCGGAGCGCGCATTCTGATGATCGGCCACCTCGACACCGTGCTCGAAGGCGAGCCGTTCCGGCGCGAGGGCGACCGCGCCTTCGGCAGCGGCGTCTCCGACATGAAGGGCGGCGACGTGGTGATCGTCGAGGCGCTGCGGGCGCTCGCCGGGGAGGGGCTGCTCGCCGGCCGGCAGGTGATCGTGGTGCTGACCGGCGACGAGGAGGACGCCGGCGAGCCGCACGCGGTGAGTCGAGCGGCGCTCCTGGCGGCGGCCAGGGAGAGTGACATCGCCCTGGCCTTCGAGGGCGCGGTGCCGGGCGTCGCGGTGGTCGGCCGCCGTGGGTTCGCGTCGTGGCGGCTCGAAACCTCGGGCTCGACCGGGCACTCGGCGCGCATCTTCGGCCCCGACCGCGGCGACGGCGCCATTTTCGAGATGGCGCGCATCCTCACGGCCTTCCGCGGCGAGCTGCCGGAGCCCTACCTGACCTTCAATCCCAGCGTCGTGGTCGGCGGCACCACGGCCGAGATTCCGGCCGGGACGGCTGCCGGGAGTGCCGCCGGCAAGCACAACGTCGTGGCGGCGCGGACCGTCGTCGAGGGCGACCTGCGCTTCCTCACCGCCGAGCAACGCGACCGCGCCGAGGGGAAGATGCGCGCCATCGTCGCGCGGTCCTTGCCGCAGAGCGGCGGCACGATCGCTTTTTTCCACGGCATGCCCTCGATGGCGCCGACCGCCGGCAATCGCGCACTGCTGGCGGCGCTCGACCGCGTGAGTCGGGATCTCGGTACCGGGACGATCGTCGAACAGGACCCCAACGAGCGCGGCGCCGGCGACATCTCTTTCGTCGCCGATCTCCTGCCCGGGCTCGACGGCCTCGGCGCCCTGGGCGAGCAGGAGCATGCGCGCGGCGAGTACGTCGACCTAGCCGAGCTGCCGCGCCTCGTCAAGCGCACCGCACTGCTCGTTCATCGACTGACGTCTGCCGCGGTGCCGTGACGCCGCAGGAAGGTTGAGATGGCGCGAAAATTCCTTGCCCTCGGCGCATTGTCCGGAGGGATCGCGGTGGCGCTGGGCGCCTTTGCGGCGCATGCCCTCAAGGGCCGCCTCGACCCGCAGCAGCTCGCCACGTTCGAGGTCGGCGCGCGCTATCAGATGTACCACGCTCTGGCGCTCCTCGCCGTCGGACTTCTCTCCGAGCGGCGTCCGGGCGGGCTTCTGCGCGTGAGCGGCATGCTCTTCGTGACCGGAACGCTGTTGTTTTCCGGCAGCCTCTACATGCTCAGTCTCTCGGGGGTGCGGTGGCTCGGCGCGATCACTCCGCTCGGTGGCGTCGCCCTCCTTGCCGGCTGGATCACCCTCGCCGCGGCGACGTGGGAGCGCTAGCCGGGCGCAACGCGGCGAACAGGGCGCAGAGCACGGCGCCCGCGGCAATAAGGTGCTTGAGGCTGTGGCCGCTGAGCAGGGCCGTGGCCTCGTAAAAGGCCCGGTCGTGCGCTTCGGCCTGCTTGGCCAGCAGGTAGATCGCGAGCGTCGCCCAGATCCACGAAGTCCGCAGCCCGCCGGCGCCCGGGCCGGTCAGCAGGATGAGCGGGATGAGCAGCATCGGCAAGAACTGGACGACGTAGTAGAACCGCAGGTCGCCGGCGCCGTGGAGCTCGGTCACGTACCAGTAGACGACCGACGCCGCGCCGAGCGCGAGGAGCGGTCCGAGCGTACGCCGGCCGAGACGCTCGGAGAGCCGGTCGCGCATGATCAGGCTGAAGAGCGCCATGAAGCCGATCGTCATCGGCAGCCGGTCCCAGACCAGCGTCGCGTTCGAGGGCGCCAGGTGGTAGTACGCCGAGCCGAACGCGACCATCGCCACGCCGGACGCAAAGACCAGGACCTCGGTGCGCAGCGCCGGCCGGCGCAAGCGGCCGAGTCGGGAGAGGCCGAACGCGCCGACGAGCAGGAAGGGGAGATTCGTGACCACGTTCCAGAAGTTGGGCACGCCGGCGAGCGCGCGGTCGTCCGCGAAGGCGTGGTAGGCCGGATCCTGCGCGAACGGTGGCTGGGTGAACGTCACCAACAGGCCGGCGGCGAGTGCCGCGCCGACGAGCGCCAGGCGCCACCTCTGTCGGTTTCCGGTCATCGCGAGTCCGAGCGCCGAGCTTAGCCCGAAGGGCGCGCCTCAGGGCGCCAACGGCGGCCTCCAGGGCGCGCTGCGCATCCACTCCACGGCGGCGGTCTCGGCGAGCGCCGGACTGATGAGGAAGCCCTGGCCGAGGTCGCAGCCAAGGCTGACGAGGATGTTCCAGGTTTCCAGATCCTCGATCCCTTCGGCCACCACCTGCCGGTCGAAGCTGTGACCGAGCTCGATCAGCGAGCGCACGATGACCGCGTCCTGCGTATTGCGGTTCATTTCGCGCACGAACGTGCGGTCGATCTTGATCTCCGACGCTGGCAGTTGCTTGAGGTGGGAGAGCGACGAGTAGCCGGTCCCGAAGTCGTCGATGGACAGGCCCACTCCCGCCTCGAGGATCGGCCGCAGCAGTGCGCTGGCGTGGTCGGGGTCGGCCAGCAGGCTACCCTCGGTGATTTCGAGGGTGAGCCAGCGCGGCTCGAGGCCGGCGGCGTCGAGGGTGGCGGCGATCGACTGCGCAAGGCCGGCCTCGCGCAGGTCGCGGGAGGAGAGGTTCACCGAAACGCCGACCGCGAGGCCGGCCTGTTGCCAGCGCCGGCAGGCCGCGATCGCCGCCTCGAGCGCCCAGTGGGTCACGCGGTGGAGGAGGTTTCCCGCCTCGGCGAGCGGGATGAACTCGCGCGGCAGGAGCAGGCCCAGCTCCGGATGTTGCCAGCGCACCAGGGCCTCGGCACGCCGCACGCGACCGCTCGCGAGCTCGACCTCGGGCTGAAAATGGAAGAAGAACTGTTCGCGGCAGCTGTCGCGTCGCAGGTCCGCCAGGAGCGTCAGGCGAGCCGGGCTGTGGGCATCGGCTTCCGCGGCGTAGACGCTGTGGCCGCGGCTCGAGTGCTTCGCCGCGTACATCGCGACGTCCGCCCGGCGCATGAGCGTCAGCGGGTCGGCGCCGTGATCCGGGCAGAGCACGATGCCGATGCTGGCGCCGATCCGCAACTGCTGGTCGTCGACGGCGAGCGGCTCGTCGAGAGCGGCGAGCAGCGCGCGGGCGATCTCGGCCGCGGAGCCGGGGTTGTCGATGTCGGGCAGCAGAATGGCGAACTCGTCCCCGCCGAGCCGGGCCACCGTGTCGGTGATGCGGAGCCGGCCGAGCAGGCGGCTGCCCACCTGCCGCAAGAGCTCGTCGCCGCAATGATGACCGAAGGTGTCGTTGATCTCCTTGAAACCGTTCAGGTCCATGAACAGGAGGCCGAGCGGTCGCGCGGTCCGGTGGCACTGCAGGATCCCCTGTTCCAGCCGGTCGTAGAGCAGAAGCCGGTTGGGAAGGCCGGTGAGGGCGTCGTGCAGCGCCTGGTGCCGGAGCTGCTCCTCGGCCAGGCGGCGCTCGGCGACCTCGTGTTCCAGGCGCGCGTTGGTCTGCGAGAGCTCGGTGGTGCGAACCAGCACGCGGCGCTCGAGCAGCTCGTTGGCCTGGCGCAGTTCCTCCTCCATCCGCAGGCGCTGGAAGAACTCGGGCACGGCCACTGCCGCCGCCGCTGCTCCTGCGCTCCCGGCGATCGCCCCGCTCGCGCCGACCGCCGCCGCGGGTCGCCGCGGTTGCACTCTCTCGCCGGCATCCGCGTCGAGGCGAGCGAGATGCTCCTCGATCCGGGCCGGCGGCGCCATGACGAAGAGGCAGCGGCTGCCGCCGGCGGCGATGCACTCGGTCTCGGCCGAGACCAGCGGGATGCCGAAGCTCTGCGCGCACCAGCCTGAGGAGTAGCCGGCGCTCATGATGCAGACCGGGGTGGCGCTCGACCGGCGCTTCTCCCGCCAGGCGTGCGACTCGAAGGAGAACGGATGCTCGAAGAGAAGCAGGAAGTCGTCGTCTGCAGAGGGCCGCGACTCGGGGAGGATCCTGACCGAGGCCCAGCCGGAGAAGGCGAAGTGGACCGGTCCGGCCGAGAGGCGCTCGATCGGGTCGGTGACTCCCATCTTCTCGTGGAAGTGGCGCGCGTCCGCCTTGCCGATGGCGTGCGCGAGGTCGAACAGCAGGTTGTTCGCCACGCTGCGCGCTTCGGCCGGTCCTCTCTCCTCGAAGAGCGACATCACGAGCTCGACGAACTCGACCGACATCGATGCGGCGCGCAGCAGCACGTAGCGCTCGCCGGCGATCGAGATCGTCGCCTCGTCCGGCCGGTGGATGCGCTGGTGGAAGTAACGCGCCACGTACTCCTGGGCCTTGAGGAAGACCGGCAGAATCTCGGGCGGAACACTGACCGTGGAGAGGTGGGTCCGGAAGCGATCCCAATCGGCGGCCGGCGCGCCGCCCGCATCGCCGACGGAGTTCGGAGCGAGGTTCAGGCGCTCGCGCAGCGCAACGACCTCCGCCAGCAGACGTTCGCGGGACCAGTCTTCAGCCTCGGGCGGCAGGAAACTGTCCCGACTTCCGACCTCGTCGCTCACCGTGCTCTCACTCCCGGCGCTGCGGATCGGGGAGAGCATAGCCGAGAGCGGCCGGGAGCCGCGCGCGACTACTCCACCTGGAAGCTCAGCAGCTCGACCGGCGTCGTCACGCCATCCAGGAGGAACCGGACATCCTGCTGGGTGGCGGTCCCGGTGTCCGACAGGGTGACCCACGCCGCGTTCCATTGCAGCGCATTACCGGTGCCGGTCGATCCGAGAACCGTGACCGGCGGGATGAACGGTCCGGAGGCCAGCGTCCCGCCGAGCATGAAGTCGATCCAGTAGGTGCCGGCAGCGAGCGGCCCGGGGCCGGTGCAGGTCGTCGCCATGATCGGCCGCTGATTGTTCGCGACCGTGGTCTCGGTGTCGCGGTAGATGTTGGACCAGGCCGAGCCGGTGAAACGGTTCGTCGTCGTATCCCCGAAGATGATCGCGCCGCCACCGTTCGGCGCCCCGTTCCAGATCTGGTAACGACAGTCGTTGAACGTGCTCGTCGTGGTCGATCCGGTCTGATAGCCGAAGAAGGTGACCTGCGAGATATCCCATCCACCGGCCGGAACCGTGAAGTCGTCGGCAATCCGGATCGCCGCGGTAACGGAGGCGGTGAAGCCGAGGGTGCTCATCAGGAGCGAGGAGTTCTGCAACCGGCTGGCGTCCGCGCCCCCGGCTCCGCCCCCGACGTGGGTCACGAGCGGTCCATTGTCGAACAGCAGCGCCTCGGGAACCCGCCAGATCGTGGTCGGACCCGCGGCGGTCGGCGCAGAGGCCGTGACCGGGGAGGCGGTCGCAGCGGTGGCTTCGTCCGTCGCGGCCTGAGGGACGGAATCCGCTGCAGCTGCAGGCCCAGCGGTCAGTCCCAGCAGGAGTGCGGCAGCGAATGTCATGGAGGTGAGTGCGCGCATTCGGTTCTCCTTATTCGGCAGGTTCAGGCGGTCTGGCTGTTGAGCAGCTGGTTTGCCTGAGTATCTCTTCGAATGGGAGAAGAAGTCCAGAAGAGGCCCGGTGCGCTTTAGCGAGGGCCTCGGCCGGAAAGCGCGCACGGGTCGCGACGGTTCGGGTCAGCCGCCAGAGTGGGATTGCGGGCGACGGGCCGGTTCGGCCGGGAGGAGGGTCAGGAGGGCGGGAAGGCCGCCGGAGCGAGCTCTGTCAGCCGCACTTCGACCGCGGCGATCTTCGGATTGCCCACTGGGTAGGCGGCGCGAAGGATCGGCAGCGCCTCGGCATAGAGCTCCCGCGCCTCGGCCGGCTGCTGCCTCCGGACGAGGAAGTCGGCGAGGAAGATCTGTGCTTCGGCGAGCCCGGGGTTTCCCGGCTCCAGGGCGGCGCGGCTCTGCTTCAGGCCCTCGCGCAGCCAGCGCTCGGCCGCCCCGAGGTCGCCCAGTGCCGCGTAGCCGAGGCCGAGGTCGGTCAGGCTCTGGGCGGTCTCCGGATGCGCCTCGCCGTAAGCCTCCTGGCGGATCGCCAGCGCGCGCTCGAAGAGCGGCAAAGCCTCCGGCGCGCGGCCCAGCGCGAGGAGCGCCTCGCCTTCGTTGCGCAGGGGCCAGGCGACGAAGCTGTGTTCCGGACCGAGAGCCGCACTGTAGACCGCGGTCGCTTGGCGGAAGAGCGGCAACGCCTCGGCGTTCCGGCCGAGATCCGAGAGCGCATCGCCGAGTGAGTTGAGCGCGTTGCCGAACTGGGGGTGGGCGGCGCCCCAGGTGTGCTCCACGATGCCGCGCGCGCGTTCGAGAAGCGGCAGCGCCTCGGCCGGCCGGCCGAGCGTGCGCAGGACGGAACCGAGATTGTCCAGGCTCATCGCCACGAACGGGCTCTCCGGTCCCTCGGCGCGCTCGAGGATCCCGGTGGCACGTGCGAACGCCTGCCGCGCCGCCTCGAGCTCGCCGGCGTCCTGATAGATCAGGCCGAGGTTGCTCTGCCACTTGCCCGCTTCGGAGCTCTCGGGCGCCTGCCGCAGGACGATCTCCACTGCGCGCTCGAGGAATGTCCGCGCCTGGGCCGCGTCGCCACTCAAGCGGCAGACCGTACCGAGGGTCGAAAGCGTGCGTCCGACGTCCAGATGGTCCGCGCCGAGACGGCGTACGCGGATTTCGAGCGCGCGCTCGAGACGCGGACGAGCGCGCGCGGTCTCGCCCTGCATCCGGTCGAGCAGTCCGAGCTCAGTGAGGACGGCGGCGACCGCGAGCTCATCCGGCGGCGTCTGCCGCTCACTGGTGTCGAGCGCTCGATCGAGCAGCGGCTGGGCGCGGTCGAGGAGGCCGAGGTCGCGATAGACCGCGCCGAGGACCATCAGGAGTCTCGCCTGTACCAGGGGCTGCTCGGCAAGGTCCAGCTCGATCCGCTGCGCGCCCTGGTCGAGGATCTCGCGCGCGGTCAGTTTCGCTCCGCGGGTCCGCGCCGGATCGGCGTTGCGGAAGAGCGCGGCGAGAAATTCCGCCACGCTCCGCGCGGTTTCAGCCTCGGCAGTCGCGCGGTCGCGTTCGGTGCGCATCCGCACCGCGGCGACAGTGACCGTGGTCACCAGGAGAGCGAGCGCCAGCGCGGTCGCAATGAGCGTGCCGCGATGGCGTCCGGCGAACTTCGCGGCGCGGTAGGCGAGGCTGCCGCGCCGCGCTGCGACGGGCCGGCCGTCGAGATGTCGGCGCAGGTCGTCGGCGAAAGCGTCGACGGTGGCGTAGCGCTCCACCGGCGACTTGCGCAGCGCCTTGAGCAAGATCGCGTCGAGATCCCCCCTCACCTCCGGCGCTCGAGCGACCTCCTGGTGCAGCGCCGCCTCAGCCCACTCCTCGGGCGCACCGGTCGGCACGCGGTAAGGACGGCGACCGGTCAGGAGCTCGAACAGCACGACACCGAGCGAATAGACATCGGTCGCGGTCGTGGTGGCGCCGCCGAGGACCTGCTCGGGGCTGGCGTACTCCGGCGTCAGCGCGCGCAGAGAGGTCCGGGTCGCGCCTTCGGGCCCGTCGATCGGCGTCAGGATCTTGGCGACGCCGAAGTCGAGCAGCTTCGCCTCGCCTTTGGCGGTGACGAGAATGTTGGAGGGCTTGATGTCGCGATGGACGATGAGATGGCTGTGGGCGTGGGCGACCGCGGCGAGGATTTGCAAGAAGAGGCCGAGCCGCTCCCGGCGTGAAAGGTCTTTCTCGGTCGCGAAAGCGAGCAGCGAGCGCCCTTCGACGTACTCGAGCACCAGGTAAGGCTCGCCGCCTGCGCTCTCGCCGCCGTCGAGCAGCCGCGCGATGCCGGGATGTTCGAGCGCGGCGAGCGCCTGCCGCTCGGCGGCGAAGCGCTCGCGCAGGAGGGGCGACAGCAGCTCGGCATGGATGAATTTCACCGCGACCAGTTTGTCGAAGCTCGCGTCGGCGCGGCGCGCGAGGAAGACCGTTCCCATCCCGCCTTCGCCGAGGGGTGAGAGCAACTCCCACGGGCCGATCTGCTCGCCACGGCGCTCCGCCGCTCCGCCCGCCGAGGCGGTCATGAACTGCGCGTCCCGCGCCTCGGCCGCGAGCAGTGAGCGCGCCTCCCGGGCGAGCTCCGGGTCCACCTGTGCCAGTGCCCCAAGCTCGGTTTCGCGCCCGGCCTGGGGAAGCGGCGCGAGCCGATCGAAGGCCGCGCGGACCTCGCGCCAGCGTTCGGGGGTCATGGCGCGCCGAGCTCGCGGGCGAGAAAGGCGCGCGCCGAGCGAAAATCGCGCCCGGCGGTCGCGGTCGAGACGCCGAGCGCTTCGGCGGCCTCCTCGACGGAGAGGCCGCCGAAGAAGCGCAGCTCGACCAGACGCGCCTGCGCCGGATCGAGCACCGCCAGGCGTTCGAGAGCCTGGTCGAGAGCCAGGAGGTCGACGCTGCGCCCCGCCACAGCGAGGCCGGCCTCACCGGCGGCGGAGTCGAGCTCGAGGAGGGTCGCGCCGCCGCCGCGCTTGTCGCGGTCCCGCCCGCGCGCATGGTCGACCAGCAACCGCCGCATCGCCTGCGCTGCGACGCCGAGGAAGTGGGCGCGGTTGCGCCAATCGACATGCGACTGGTCGACGAGCTTGAGATAGGCCTCGTGCACCAGCGCGGTCGGCTGCAGGGTGTGCCCCGCGCGCTCGCGCCGCATCTGGCGCTCGGCGATCCGGTGGAGCTCGGGGTAGATCAGCTCGAGCAGCCGTTCGGCGGCGCCGGTATCACCCCGGCCCCATTCGGCGAGCGCGGTGGTGACCGCGTTCCGCTCGGAAATTCCTCCGCCGGCTCCCATTCTCGGACCCTCGTTTCCAAGTCGTGTGGCCACAGGCTAGAGCCCTCCCTTGGGCACTGTCAATCCGGCCCCAGAGATCGGATCGTGGCGGATCGTGGGTCCGGCTGATCGATTCTCGGCCGGTTCGTCGCGTTCACTCTAGACACAGCTTCCGAATGGAGAACCGACATGATTCCTGCAAGCAACGCCGCGTTTCGCGCCCGACTCCGCCCTCTGTGCGCCTTGCTCGGTCTCCTTCCACTGGTCGGGCCTGCGGCCGAGGCCCAGCTGACACCTCTCGGAGCGCATGTCCTGACCGAATGCGCTGCCCCCGGCGACTGTCTGGCGAACGAGTTCTTCGGCGACGCATTGGCGGTCTGCGACTTCGATGACGACGGCTTCGCCGATCTCGCGGTCGGTGTTCCGGAGGAGACGGTGGGACCGAACGACAATGCGGGCTCGGTGCACGTCTACTACGGTTCGCCTGGCGGGCTGACGAGCGCCGGCGAACAGGATTTCGATCTCGATGATCTCGCTCTCAGCGGTGGCGCCGACGCTGGGGACCAGTGGGGAAGCGCCCTCGCTGCGGGCGATTTCGACCGCGACGGTATCTGCGATCTGGCGGTGGGTGCCCCCGGCAAGTCGGTGGGTGCGCCCGGCAATCACGCCGGCGCGGTCGTGGTCCTTTTCGGAACGGCGGGCGGTCTTACCGGCAGCGGCTTCCGGTTCCTGAGCCAGAACCACCTGCCGTCGGGATCCCCCGAGTCCGCGGAGCAGAACGATGCTTTCGGCGCGGCGCTCGCCGCCCTCCCCAACGGCGGGCTCGCCATCGGCGTGCCGCGGGAGGACTTCATTCCGGTGCTCGAGGACGACATCGGCCTGGTCCATCTCCTGAGCAGCTCTGCCCCCGGGGTGGCGCTCGATTCCGTCGTGGACCGCGACCAGAGCGACTTCACCGCCGACTGTCCCGACGGCAACGAGGCTTCCGACAACTGGGGAGGGAGCCTCGTGCTCGGGCGGTTCGGCGCGACCTCCTCGCTGGTCGCGGGCGCGCAGTTCGAGAACGTGGGCAGCATCTCGAGCGCCGGACGGATCACGGTGATCGGATCGCCGGATACCTGTTTCGATCAGGGCACGTCCGGTGTCCTCGAAACGGCCGAGGACGGCGACCGGTTCGGGAGCGCCCTCGCCGCCGGCGACTTCGACGACGACGGCTTCGAGGACCTGGCGATCGGGGTTCCCAGCGAGGACCAGCCCTCGACCGGGGATGGCCGTGCCGGCATCGTTCAGGTCCTCTTCGGCAGCGCCGACGGCCTCACGGCGACCGGCGACCAGCTCTTCGGCCAGCTCCAGTTCCCGCTGGGCCAGGGCGGGGGCGACATCGACGATCACTTCGGCGATGCCTTGGCCGCCGGGGATTTCGACGGCGACGGTTTCGGCGACCTCGCGATCGGCGTACCGGACGAGGATGTCGGAGCGGTCGTCGACGCCGGCACGGCGCACGTGCTTTATGGGAGCGCGGGCGGACTGACGACGACCGGCAGCCAGACCTTCCACTCCGACTTTCCGGCGAGCATGCCCGACTCCGCGAATACGGATGATGCTCTCGGCAAAGCGCTCGCAGCGGGGGACTTCGACGGCAATGGCACCGACGACCTGGCGATCGCCATGCCCGGCGAGGGTCTGGGCGCTCAGCCCCAGGCCGGCGCGGTAACCGTGCTCTATGGTCTCGACCGCGCCACCGGCGCGTTCGGAACGGTGCACTTCGGCCCGGCGATCTCGGTCCCCGAAGAGGAGGGGAACCGGATCTTCACCATGTTTCGCGAGGGCGGCGCGGTGCTCGCCGCCTCGATCTCGCACTCGCGTCTCGGCGGCACGGCGACGCCCGGCACGGACTTCACCTACACCGCGGACGTCGCGAGCTGGGCTGCGGGCGACCTCGGGTTCGAGACCAACTTCGTCCACATCCGCGCCGACACGCTCGACGAGAACGACGAGACGATCGTTCTCCAGCTGTCCGATCCAAGCGCGGGGCTCGCGGTGGGCTCGCCCTCGACGCTCACCATTACCATCGAGGACGATGACGAGGGTGGCGTCGTCCAATTCCAGACTCCGGTCCGGGTCTTTGGCGAGGAGAGCGGGATGCGCCGCGATCGTCGTCACGCGTGGCGGAGGGGCCGCGAGCAACGTCACCGTCCAGTTCGCGACCGCGAGCGTCACCGCGCTCTCCGGGCTCGACTTCACGGCGACCTCCGGGACGCTCACCTTCGCAGCCGACGAAACCTCGAAGCTCATCAACGTGCCCCTGCTCGACGACGGCATCGCAGAGCCCGCCGAGGTTTTCTCCATCACCCTGACGAACCCAGGTGGCGGGGCGACCTTGGGGTCGTTCACGGTCTGCCAGGTCGTGATCGACGACAACGAGATCTTCCTCGACGACTTCGAAACCGGCGATACCGCGCGCTGGTCCAACACGATTCCCTGATCGGAGGCGGCGCCGACCTCAGTCGTCGTCCGCTTCTTCTTTCGCTTCCTTTTCTCTCCCGGCGCCCGTGCCGCCGTCCTCGGTGCCGAGGGTCGCCGCGAGGCCGGCGATGAGCGCGGCCTTGTCGGCGGGCGCGAGGCGCGCTTCCGGGTGGAGCGGCAGGTAGATCGGCAGCGGCATCTCGCCCTCCTGCAGCTTCTCGGAGGCCTCGTCGGCGTCCTTCTGCGGGCGGTTCCACTCCGAGACGTTCAGATGCTCGCGGCCCTCGGAGACGTCGCGGGCGACGAGCCAGGACACCGGCGCCACGTGGGAGTAGAGCGGCCACTTCGTCTCGTTGCTGTGGCAGTCGGCGCAGGCGCGAAAGAAGAGCTCGCGGGTGCGCGGCGTATCCCATTTCGGCTCGGCGACGACCGCCGGGTTGGTGTGATTCCAGCCGTAGGGCACCAGCTGAATCGCGAGGAGCAGGCCGCCCACGATGGCGAGAACCCGGGAGAGCGTTGGGCGCTTCATCTTTCCATTCTCGCTCATCGGCATGACGAAGCCATGAATGAATTGGACCTGCGTGGCCCCGTGTCGCGAGCAATTCCGACCATCCCTGCAAGTACTGATTCCGCTGCCCGACCCGGGAGGTCACCATGCGCGCGCTTTCCTCGTCTCACGGCTCCGATCGTTTCCTGAGGATCCTGGTCTTTTTCCTTTCCGCCGCTATGCCGGTCCCGCTGGCCGCCGCCGACGGCGATCCCCTGGGCACCGGTCTTGCCGCGTTTGATCTGGGCGGCAACAACGCCGACAGCGCCGCCGCAGTCCTCGTCCAGCCCGACGGCAAAGTGATCGTCGTGGGCACCGTCACCACCGGTGCCGGTACCTGGAGCCCCGCCCTGGCGCGCTTCTTGCCCGGCGGAACGCTCGACACTGCCTTCGGCACCGGTGGCCGGGTCATCGATCCCCTGGGCATCGGCAACCAGACCGCTGCCGCCGCGCACCTGCTGCCGAATGGCCGGATTCTCGTCGCCGGCACGCTCGAGAGCGGCCCCCCGGGCAATTCGGACTTCTACGTCCTCCGCCTGCTGGAGAACGGTTCGGTGGACGCTGCTTTCGGGATCTTCGGCTTTACGCTGACGATGTTCGATGTCGGCGGTGACCACACGGACACCCTCGCCGCCATGACCGTCGACCGCAATGACCGCATCCTCGTCGCTGGCTCGGTCGACGTCTCGCCGACCGACATCGACTTCGGTGTCGCCCGCTTGCTGGCCGACGGCACGCTCGATTCCGGCTTCTCCGGTGACGGCAAGGCGACCATCCCCATCTCCGCTGCCGGCGGCATCGACGGTGCGCTCGCGATCGCCTACGACACCACCGGCATCGTCGTCGGAGGAGCCACCTGGGATACCTACCTGGGCGGGCAATTCAACTCCGCGCTGGTGCGCCTGCTCGCCGACGGCTCGCTCGACACCGGCTTCGGGGTCGGCGGCCAGGTTGTCATGCCTTGGGCGTCCGGTGGCACGAACAACGACTTCGTTTGGGCGGTCGGCGTCTGGCCGGACGGCGAGATCGTCGCCGGCGGCGACATTGCGACCGGCGTCGACGAGTGGATGTTCTCTCTGCAGCGCTTTTCCGCGACTGGCGCGTTCCTGGGTGGCACACTCGGGCCCTTCTGCAGCGTCGGAACCCCACCCTGTCCGGCGCAACCTCAGGACTCGATTCGCGCGCTGCGCCTGCAGGGCGACGGCAGGATCGTGGTCGCCGGCTTCGGGCGCGGTCTGGCCGGAAACCAAGATCTCGGCATCGGGCGTTTCGAGCGCGATCTGACGCCCGACTGGTCGTTCGGCACCACCGGCACCACGACCTACGACTTCGCCTACGGGATCGGCGCCGGGAACGACTCCGGCACCGCGCTGGCCTTCGATCGCGACGGCAGGATCGTCGTGGCGGGGTCGGCGGAATGGAACGGACTCGACACCGATTTCGCCTGGGCGCGCTTCGACAGCTCCTACATTTTCGCCGACAGCTTCGACTGGCCCGGGGGCACGGGGCGCTGGTCGTCGACGGCGCCCTGAGGCCCCGCTCGTTGCCATGCCGCACGGACTCTTGTCCCACAGGAAGAAGGGCGCTAGCTTTGCAAGCAGATGCCTGCGCAATCTGGATCCACGGCGTGGCCGGAGCTTCGCTCCCGCCCGGCGAGGTCACGCGCCTCCTGGGCGCGTGGGGCGGCGGTGACCGGGCCGCCGCCGACCGGCTGTTTGCATTGCTCTACGAGGAGCTGCGCCGAATCGCGCATCGTGCGCTCGCCGACCAGCGCCACGAAGCAACACTCCAGACGACGGCCCTCGTGCACGAGCTTTATCTGCGCCTCGTCGGATCGTTTCGGCCGGCGGACGCCGACCGCCGGCGCTTCTTCGGCGCTGCCGCCAAGGTGATGCGGCGCATCCTGGTCGACCGCGCGCGCGAACGTCTGGCGGAGAAGCGTGGCTCCGGGCGGCGCCCCGAGCCGCTCGACGACGCTTTCGCCGGCATGGGCCCGGGCGGCTCCGGGCCGACGGTCGAAGCGAGCGCCGTCGAGGCGCTGGCGGTCGACGAGGCGCTGGCCGCGCTCGAGCGCCACGACCCGCGCCTCGCCGAGCTGGTCGAGCTGCGGTTCTTCGCCGGCTGTTCGGTCGAGGAATCGGCCGGGCTCCTGGGGCTCTCCGAGCGCACCGTCAAGCGCGACTGGCAGAAGGCGCGCGCGCTGCTCGCCGACTGGCTCGGCGGCGCGCCCTGAGGTCGTCATCGGAGAACGGGAAGCGGCGTGGCCGCGCCTCGACCGTCTGCTCGATCGTCTGCTCGACCTGCCGGAGGCGGAGGCCCGCCGCGAGCTCGAACAGCTGTCGCCCGAGGACCGGAACGCTGCGGCCGCGAGTCGAGGCCGCGCTGGCGACGGCGCGCGCCGAGTCGGGCCCGTTCGTCCGTCCGGCGGCCGAGAGCTGGGCATCGCTCTTCGTCGCTGAGGAGCGCCGGCCGGTTCTCGCGCCCGGATCGCGCCTCGGCGCCTGGGAGATCGAAGGAGAACTGGGCCGCGGTGGCATGGGGACGGTCTTCGCCGTCCGCCGGGCGGACGGCGCCTACGAGCAGCAGGCGGCGCTGAAGCTGCTCTCGGCGAGCGCCGACCTGCCGACCGCGCGCGTCCGGTTTCTCCAGGAGCGCCAGATTCTCGCCCGCCTCGAGCACCCGGCGATCGCGCGTCTGCTCGACGGTGGCGTCGCCCCCGACGGCCGACCCTGGCTCGTGCTCGAGCGCGTCGACGGCGCGCCGCTCACCGCCTTCGCCGACGCGCGCTGCCTGCCGGTGCCCGAACGCCTGCGCCTCTTTGCCGCGGTGCTCGCCGCGGTCGACTTTGCCCACCGCAACCTCGTCGTCCATCGCGACCTCAAGCCGTCGAACATCCTGGTGACCAGCCGACGGCGAGGTGAAGCTCCTCGACTTCGGCATCGCCAAGCTCCTCGACCGGGAGGACGGCAGTGAGCAGACGCGCGTCGGCGCACCGCTCACCCCGCAGTACGCGGCGCCCGAGCAGGTGACCGGCGGCGCGGTCACCACCGCGACCGACGTCTACGCGCTCGGGCTCGTGCTCTACGAGCTGCTCTGCGGGCGCGCGGCCCTACCGGGTGACCGGCGAGTCGGCGCTGGCGCTCGAGCGGGCGATCGTCGCCTCCGAGGCAGTGCCGCCTTCGGCCGCCGCGTGCAGCGAGGTGGCCGCGACGGCGCGCAATACCACTCCGGATCGCCTGGCGCGACTCCTCTGCGGAGACCTCGACGCGATCGTTTGCAAGGCGATCGCCAAGGAACCTGGCGAGCGCTACGCCTCGGCCGATGCCCTGGCGCGCGATCTCGAAAACCACCTTGCCGGGCGCCCGATCGAAGCTCACGCCGAGCCGCTGGGCTCACGAGCGCGCAAGTTCATCCGCCGCCACAAGGTAGGCGCCGCCGCCACGGCGGCGCTCGCCGCGGCGCTCGTCGCCGGGCTCTTGGCCCTCGGCTACGCCCTGCTGCAGTCGCGCGCCCGCCTCGCCGAGGCGCAGCGCGCCGAGGCGATGCAGGCCTTCCTCCTCGAGCTCTTCTCCGAGATCGATCCTGAGCGCGCGCTGGGGCGGGAAGTGCCGCTGCGCGAAGTGGTCGACCGTGGCGCCGAGCGGCTGGCGACCGAGCTCGGCGACCAGCCGCGGGCGCGCGCCGAGCTGCTCCTCACCCTGGGAACGATCTACCGCAAGCTCGCGCTCTATGAGCCCGCCGGGAAGCTCCTCGACGAAGCGCTCGTGCTGGCGCGGCGGGAGTACGGCGCCGCGAGCCCCGAAGTGGGACGGGTGCTTGTCGCATTGGGCGATTTGCGGTACTGGCAGGACAACTATGCGGCGGCGCTCGAGCTCCACAATCAGGCGCTGGTCAACTTTTCCGCCGCCGGGATGGATCTGCGGGCCGAGGCCGCCTCGGCACGCTTCAACGCCGGCTCGGCGTTGCGCCAGCTGGGCCGCTTCGAGGAGGCGTTGGTCGAGGAACGGCAGGCGCTTGATCTGGAACGCGAGCTCCACGGCGAGGCGAGCCTCGAATACGCCGACGTCGCGAACGGTTTGGCGCTGACCCTGCACGGATTGACCCGCGACGAAGAGGCGATCCCTTTCGCTGCGTCGGCGCTTGCGCTGCGTCGCCGGTTGCTGCCGCCCGACCACCCGCGTATCGCCGACGCGCTCGAGTCGCTCGGCCTGGCGCAGATGGGCGCCGGTGAGGCCGATGAGGCCGTCGCCGCGCTCGAGGAAAGTCTCGTCCTCCGGCGCCGCGTCTTCGGCGCCAGCCACCCGGAGGTACTCGAGGCGCTCAACAGCCTGGGGAGCGCCCTCGAGGCGGGCGCGCGTTTCGAGGCGGCGCTGGTAGTGCGCCGGGAAGCCCTGCCGCTCGCCCGCCAGGTGTTTCCCGCCGGCAGCGACTCGCTGGCCGTCCAGGCGAACAACTTCGCCTTCCTCAACTTTCGCCTGCGCCGCTTCGACGACGCGGCGCGCGGCTTTGCGGAGGCGCTCGCAATTTGGCGGCAGACGGCAGGCGAGAAGAGCACCCGCGTCGGCACGGTGCGCAACAATCTGGGCTTCGCCCTCCTCGAGCTCGGGCGCGCCGCAGAGGCGCGGCGCGAGCTCGAACAGGCGCTCGCGATCCGCTCCGAGCTGATGGGCGGCGAGAGCGCCGAGGTCTCGCAGACCCTCCGCATTCTCGGCCTCGCCCGGCTGGCCCTGGGCGAGCTCGCCCAGGCGCGCTCCGACCTCGACCGAAGCGTCGAGCTCGCCCGCAAGGTCTATGCGGAGCGCCACCTGCGCCTTGCCGAAACCCTCGCCGCGCGCGCCCAGCTTGCGCTCGCCGAAGGCCGGACAGCCGACGCACGACGCGATCTCGTGGAAGCGCTCGCGATCCGCGAAGAGAAGCTCGGCGCCGACAATCCGCTCAGCTTGGAGACCCGCGCCGCGCTCGCGAAGCTCAGCGCTCCCGTTTCGCAGTAGCGAGGACGACAGTGTGGAACGAGAGCTGCCCGGCGGCGAGGAGGGCGTCTTCGGCGTCGAGGAGCCGTGCGACTGCGGCGTCGAAATCGGCCTGCGGCGACGGCGGGTTGCCGTCGGGGCGATGCAGGTTGGCGTAGATCACCGACAGGAGGTTGCCGCCGTAGTCGCGCTGCTCGAGAATGTCGAACTCGCGGGCGATCGCCGGCAGGATGTCGGAGGAGGCGACGGCCTCGGTCGGGTCCTCGAAGTTGATCGGCGGCCGGATGCGGCCTACCCGCCGGACGCTCTTCGGCAAGTGGTAGTAGTGCCAGTTCCAGCGCAGCTGGTCGACGAGCGTCCACTCGTCGCGCGACGGACCGACGTATTCGTCGAGGTAGAGGAGCCCGTCGGGCTTCAAGGCGCGCCGCAGGAGGACGGCCATCTCGTCGAGCCGGTCGAAGTGGTGCAGGGAGGCGTGGAAGAAGATCGCGTCGAGGTCGCGCAGGCGGCGCGAGCTCCTCCCAGGCATCGGCGCAGCGGTAGGCGATGCGCTCCTGCATGCCGGCCGCCTGCGCCGCTTCTCGAGCCTCGGCGACACAGACCGGCGAGATCTCGATGCCGGTGATCCGGTCGACGAGGTCGAGGCGCACGAGATCGCGCTCGAAGTGCCCCATGCCGCAGCCGATGCTCACCGCCTCGCGCAGGCGCGGCATCCCCTCGAGGCGCTTCGCGAGCCAGCTCGTCGTCCAGGTGTGGGGGTCGCCGGAGATGCGCCGGTTGATCCGCGCGCGCACCAGTGGATGGCTGCCCCAGATCTCCTCGACCCGCGAATGCGCCGCGATCGAGTCCCAGTAGTTGACCGGCTCGCTCACCCGCATCCAACCTAGCAGAGTTCCCCGGACCCGCAAACCGTTTCTGCGCCTGCGATATGGTCACCGACGCCCATGCCCGCCTCCGCGCCCTCGCTTGCGGTCGTCATTCCGACGCACAACCGAAGGGCGATTCTCGAGCGCACCCTCGAGGCCCTGGCCGATCAGTCGCAGCGCGACTTCCGCATCGTCGTCGTCGACGACGGCTCGACCGACGGCACCTGGGAGTGGCTCGAGAGCCGGGCCGTGACGGCATCGCAGCCGCGGCTCGCCAGCTTTCGGCAGGAGAACCGCGGGCAGGGGCAGGCCCGCAATCGGGGTGTCCGGCAGGTCGACGAGGACCTGGTGCTCTTCCTCGGAGACGACGTCATCCCTCGCCGCGATTTCGTTGCCGAACACCTCGCGGCGCAAGTCCGTCTGGGGCCGCACGGCACGCGGTGGTCGGCTTCACCGACTGGCGGCGGAGCGAGATGCAGGTCACGCCGGCGCTCGAGATGGTGAATCGTGAGGGTCATCAGTTCGGCTTCGCCCACATGAAGCCGGAAGAAGAGGTTCCGTTCACCTGCTTCTACACCTCCAACATCTCGCTGCCGCGCGAGCTCCTGGGTGACGATCCCTTCGATGTCGAGTTCGTCGCCTACGGCTGGGAGGACATCGAGCTCGGCTACCGCCTGAGCCGTCGCCGGCCTGAAGCTGGTCTACCATCCGGCCGCGGCGGCGGAGCACCTCCACCCGATGACCCTTGCCGATCTCTTCGCCCGCCAGCGCCTCGTCGGCCGGGGCTTGCACTCGCTCTGCAGGCTCCATCCGGAGCTCGCCGGTTCGCCGCTGCTCTCGCCCGCCGAGCCGCCGCGCTGGTTCGGCGCCGGCAAGCGCCTGATCCCGCCGCTGGTGCCGCTGCTCTCGGCGCTCGACCGCGCCGGCATCCCGCTCGGCAAGCGGGTTCTCCACCGGGTGCTGATCTGTGGCTACTATCTGGGGCAGATGAGCGCGCCGGGCCGGCTGGAGCAGGACGCCGCATGAGTGCTCGACCGTGACGCGCGTCCTCCTCCTCTGTCCCGAGCCCGGGCGTCCGGCGATGGCCGGGGTCGGCATCCGCTTCTGGGAGATGGCCCGCCATCTCGGTCGCCGGCACGAGGTGCGCCTCGGCTTTCCGAACGAACCCGCGAGCTCGCCGAATGCCCGCGCGCCTCGCCGGAGGCCGCAGGTCGTGCGCTACGACGCTGGCGAACCTCGCGGCGCTCCGCCGCTGGTCCGAAGCCGTCGTCCTGCACGCCCATGTGTCGAATCTCTACTTCGACTGCGCGGATCCCGGCGAGCCGCGGCCGCTGGTCGTCGACCTCTACGACCCGTTCCCGATCGAGAACCTGAACTACTTCCCGTTCTGGGCGACGGCCCTTATCGCCACGACCGCGTGACGCTCGAGCGCCAGCTCCGCCAGGGCGATCTCTTCCTCTGTTCGTCGCCGGAGCAGCGCCTGTTCTACCTCGGCATGCTCTACGCCCTGGGGCGCCTCAATCCCGAGACCTACTTCGCCGACTTCACGCTCGCCAATCTGGTGCGCGAGGTGCCGTTCGGCATCGCGTTGCCGGAGGCCACTCCGGCCGTCACTCCTGCGCCGCTCTTGCGCGGCGTCGTTCCCGGGATCGGCGCCGGACGACCCGATCCTCTTCTTCGGCGGCATCTACGACTGGTACGACCCGATGCTCCTGCTGGCGATCCTGCCCGCCCTGATGGCGCGCTTCCCGGCGCTCCGGGTCGTCTTCTCGGCGAACCCCAACGCCGCAGTCGACCCCGCAAGGGACCTACGCCGAAGTCCTCGCCGTGGCTCGCGAGGCCGGCTGGCTCGACCGCCACGTCTTCTTCGTCCCCTGGGTCGCGGCCGGAGAGCGCTTCGGGCTCTACCGCGAATCGACCGTCGCCGTGGTGCTCCACCGGCCGCGCTTCGAGGCCGAGATCTCGATGCGCACCCGTGTCCTCGACTTTCTCGGCGCGGGGCTTCCCGTCGTCGCGACCGAAGGCGGCACGATGAGCCGGCTGCTCGCCGAGGAGGGGATGGGTCGGGTGGTGCCGGAGGGCGACGGTGCGGCGCTCACCGAAGCCCTGAGCGCGCTGCTCGCCTCGCCGCCGAATGCGCGGCCGAGCTCGCGGCGCGCGGTCGCGCCTGGGCCGCGCGGCGCGACTGGGACACCGTCCTCGCGCCGCTCGCCGGATTTCTCGACGCCCCGCGCATCGACCCGTACAAGGAGTGCTACCCTCCCGGCTCGATTCCGTTGCCGCGATCGCCGCGATCGCCGCGCCCGCCGCGCCGGTTCGGACGCGCCTTCCTGCGCTCGCTGTTCACTCCGGGCCGGCATGACTGAGCCGCGCCAGGAGAAGCCCGGCGGCGAGGGACCGGTTGACCCCATTCGCGGGCGTTTCGCGTAATTACAGGAAGCGCGGCGATTCCGCCGCGCCATCGAACGAGGTCCCGGACCTCGAGGAGAAGTCCATGAGAGCTCAGCGACTGGCAGTGGTCGGAGTGATGGCGGCGATGTCGGTCGCCTTGGGTGGCGCATCCGCGGCTTCGGCGGCGCCGACGGAGATCAAGGGCGCGGCGGTCCTGCAGCACGCCTGCGGCAAAGTCTCGGTCGCAGCAGATGGGCCTGGTGAACTCCGGCAAGATGGCGGAGGCGGTGAAGCTCGGCACCGCCGAGATGCAGGCGGAATGGAACGCCATGCCGAAGGAGGACCGCGAGATGATGACCGGCATGATGAAGGAGATGTCGGTCTCGGCCGCCCAGTTCACCAAGGACATCCAGGCCGGCGGCCTGCTGGTCGTCGACGGCGGCGCCGCCACGTTGACCGTGACGCAGGAGCACAAAGACGAGAACGGCACCAGCACCGGCACCATGACCCAGAAGTTCAAGCTCGACGGCGCCACCTGCCGGATCTCGAAGTAAGAGCGGCGCGCGGCTAGCGGCGTAGAGGACGGTCCAAGCCAGCCCAGACCTCGTCGTGAGCGACCAGGCGGCCAGCCTCGGCGTCGAGGAGTCCCTTGCGCAGGCTCGCCGTGAGCTTCGGGTCCGCGAGGATCTCGAGCGTTTCGAGCAGGCCCTCATACTCGTCGTTGGAGATCAGAACGGCTGCCGGCCGGCCGGAGCGCGTGATCACGAAGCGCTCGCCGAGCTCGTCCGTCTCGCGCAGGAGTCGCGCCAGCTGGGTCTTCGCATCCGATAGCGACAGCGTCGTCATGACAACCAGAGTATAGACCAGATTTCTGGTCGACGGGCCAGTCCGTCGCCGGCGTTCGCCGAGTCAGCAATAGCCTCCGGAACCGAGAGCTGCGCTCCCCAGCCCGAGTTGGCCGCAGCAAGGTGCCGGGCGAGCGGTTCGGATAGTCCGCGAGGGGGCGATTCCGCTACTCGACGGTGACGCTCTTGGCGAGGTTTCGCGGCTGGTCGACGTCGGCGCCGCGGCGGACGCCGATCTGGTAGGCGAGGAGCTGCAGGGGGATGACGGTGACGATGGGGGAGAGCGCCTCGGGGAGAGCCGGGACGCGCAGGACGTGGTCGGCGACGCCGTCGAGCTCGGCGGGGTCGCGGTCGGTCACGACGATGACCTTGCCGTCGCGCGCCTTGACCTCCTGCAGGTTGCTCTTCGTCTTCTCGAAGACGCGCTTGCCGGTGGCGATCGCGACCACCGGCAGGTGCTCGTCGATGAGCGCGATCGGCCCGTGCTTCATCTCGCCGGCGGGGTAGCCCTCGGCGTGGATGTAGGAGATCTCCTTCAGCTTGAGCGCCCCCTCGAGCGCCACCGGATACTGGATGCCGCGGCCGAGGAAGAGGAAGTCGGTGGCCGTGTGGTAGCGCCGCGACAGCTTCTCGATCTCGGCCTCGAGCGCCAGGGCCTCCGAGATCGCCTGCGGCAGGTGGGCGAGCGGGGCGAGCAGCTCGGGCTCGATCTGCGCGCCCCAGCTGCTGCCGGAGGTAGAGCGCCAACAGGTAGAACGCCACGAGCTGGGTGGTGAACGCCTTGGTCGAGGCGACGCCGATCTCCGGTCCGGCGTGGGTGTAGAGCGTGCCGGAGCTGATCCGCGTCGCCTGCGAGCCGGGGACGTTCGAGAGCGCGATCAGGCGGGCGCCGCGCTCCTTCGCCGCCTCCATCGCCCAGACGGTGTCGATGGTCTCGCCGGACTGCGAGATGCCGGCGACCAGCACCGAGGCGTCGGCGATCGGATCGCGGTAGCGGTACTCCGAGGCGTAGTCGACCTCGACCGGAATCCGCGCCAGCTCCTCGATCAGGAACTTGCCGATGAGCGCCGCGTGCCAGGAGGTGCCGCAGGCGAGGAGCTGAATGCGCGCGAGCGAACGCACGTAGTCGGGTGCGAGCTCGAGCGCGTCGAAGCCGACCTTGCCGGTCTCGAAGTCGACGCGGCCGCCGAAGGTGTCGCGGGCGGCCTCGGGCTGCTCGAAGATCTCCTTCAGCATGAAGTGCTTGTAGCCGCCCTTCTCGACCTGCTGCGGATCCCAGTTGAGGCGCGTCACCGGGCGGTTCACGGCGGCGCCCGAGCGGTCCCAGATCTCGATCTGCGACCGGGTGAGCCGCGCGATGTCGCCGTTGTCGAGGAAGATCACGTCGCGGGTGTGAGCGATGAGCGCCGCCGGATCGGAGGCGAGGAAGCTCTCGCCCTGCCCGAGGCCGAGGACGAGCGGCGTGCCCTGGCGCACCGCGACGATCTCTTCGTCTCGGCACTCTCGGTGCCGATCAACGCGCAGGCGTACATGCCTTCGAGCTCGCCGACCGCGCGCTTCACCGCCGCGGCGAGATCGCCGTCGTAGTAGGAGGAGACGAGATTGGCGATCACCTCGGTGTCGGTGTCGGTCGAGAAGGTCCAGCCCTCGGCGAGCAGCCGGCGCTTGATGGCGAGGAAGTTCTCGATGATGCCGTTGTGGATGATCGCGATCCGGTTCTTCGAGTCGACGACCGGGTGGGCGTTGCGCTCGGTGGGCTTGCCGTGCGTCGCCCAGCGGGTGTGCGCGACGCCGTAGCTGCCGTGCAGGCCGTTGTCCGGCCAGGCGCTCCACCAGGCGGTCGAGCTTGCCCTCGGCGCGTCGCGTCTCGAGTCGGCCGTCGGCAGACCACCGCGACGCCGGCCGAGTCGTAGCCCCGGTACTCGAGCCGCCGCAGCCCGTCGATGAGCAGCGGCACGACCTCACGGGGTCCGACATAGCCGACGATTCCGCACATCTTCAGTCGCTCGCTTTCCTGTCGGTCGCGTCCGGACACGGCGTTCGGCCCAGCCGGGCACCGTGCGCTGCGGCGAGCGCTCGACGGCGAGGGCGCCGTCGGGCACGTCGCGCGTGATCACCGAGCCCGCGCCGGTCGTGGCATGGGCGCCGACCGTGACCGGCGCGACCAGCATCGTATCGCTGCCGACGAAGGCGCCGGCGCCGATCTCCGTGCGGTGCTTCTGCTCGCCGTCGTAATTGCAGGTGACGGTTCCGGCGCCGATGTTGGCGCCGTCGCCGACTTCGGCGTCGCCGACGTAGGCGAGGTGGCCGGCCTTCGTCCTCCTGCCCAGGCGGCTGTTCTTGATCTCGACGAAGTTGCCGACCCGCGCGCCGTCGCCGAGCACTGTCCCCGGCCGCAGGCGCGCGAAAGGGCCGACCCGGCAGCCGTTGCCGACCGTGGCGCCGTCGAGCACCGAATACGGCTCGATGACGCTGTCCTGGCCGACCGTCGAGTCGCGCATCCAGACGCCCTGGTGCAGCGTCGAGCCGGTGCCGATCGCGGTTGGCGCCGAGGAGCGCGACGTCGGCGTGCACGACGCTGTCGGGGGCGATCTCCGACTCGGGTTCGATGGCGGTGCGCTCGGGGGCGAAGAGCGTCACGCCGCCGCGCTGGAGCTCGCGCGCCTTGCGCTCGAGGAGCAGCCGATGGACCCGCGCGAGGTCGGCGCGGTCGTTGACGCCCAGCGCCTCGTCGGGATCGTCGAGCTCGACGACCTCGATCCTCCTGCCGGCCGCGGCGGCGTTGCCGAGCGCGTCGGTCAGATAGAGCTCACCCTGGGCGTTGTCCGGTTCGAGCGCGGCGAGGAAGTCGAAGATCTCCGGGGCAGGCAGGGCATAGAGGCCGGCGTTCACCCGGCAGATCGCGAGCTCGGCGGCGTCAGCGTCGGCGACCTCGACGATGCGGTCGAGGGTGCCGTCGATGCGGGTCAGCACGCGGCCGAGGGTGCCGGGCTCGCGCAGGGTCGCTGCGGCCATCGCGCCCCAGCCGGCGGCGGCGGCCCGGGCGAGCCGGTCGAGAGTCGCGGCGCGCACCAGCGGAACGTCGCCGGAGAGGACGAGGAGAAGCGCTGGTTTGCCGGCGTGCGCCGCCGCTTGCAGGAGCGCGTGGCCGGTGCCGCGCTGCTCGCGCTGCTCGACCCAGGTGAGATCGCTCTCGGGGAAGGCCGCACGGACGCTTTCGGCGCGGTGGCCGACGACGACCAGCAGCCGGTCGCAGCCGGAGAGCCGGGCGGTGGCGAGCACCCGCGCCAGCATCGGCCGGCCGGCGACTTCGTGGAGGACCTTCGGCAGCGCCGACCGCATGCGCTTGCCCTGACCGGCTGCGAGGACGACCGCGATGCGGTCGGGTCCGGAGGTGAGGTCAGGTGCCATCGATATCGGGGAGTCCCGAGGACGGTCGCGTGTCAGGAGGGGCCGTGGACGAAAGCGAACTCGGCCCGGTCGAGAACGTCGGCGAAGTCGGAGTCGTGGAAGGCCAGGACGCGGTTCTTGGCGTTCTGTCCGACGGCGAGCGCCAGGAGCTCCGCGGCCTCCGCGATGGTCGCCTTCGAGCGCCAGGATCGAGGCGGCGAGGTAGGCCATGCGCTCGTCGCGGTGATGCCGGCCGCCGCGCCGGCAGAGCGCGAGCGCCGCGGCGAAGTCGCCGCGATTCTTTGCCACCACCGCCTGGAGATAGGGATCGTCGTCGGCCGTCCGTGCCCGTTCCCGTCGCCGAGGCGCTGCTCGCAGAGCGCCAGGTACTGGCGGGCGCGCTCGCCGAGGCTCGGATCGTCGTCGATCTCGCGAGCAGGCGGCGGAAGAGTCCGGCGGCCTCGCGTCCAGTGCTTCTGCTGCGTGGCGGCGACGGCGCGTCCGAAGAGCTCGAGCTGCGGATCCCCGGGTGTCGCGGATCCGGCGGCCGGGCGATGTCCGGCCGGGCGGCGGGAGCGGGCTTCGTGGCGGAGCGCTTCGGAGCGGGCATCGGAGAGCTCGGGGAGAGTCGGGTCGGAGTGGGTCGGATGGATCGCAGGGACGGACTCAGCGCTTGCGCAACTCGACGAGGATCTGCTTCGCCACCGCCTTCAGGGTGTCGAAGACGCCGATACCGGTGGTGGCGACGGCCTCGAAGGTCGGCTCACGCTTGTAGTTCAGCGTGCGGTACATATCGGCGACCGGCGCGACCTCGGGCATATCGCGCTTGTTGAACTGCAGGGCGTAAGGAATCGTCTGCAGGTCGAAACCGTGCTCGTGCAGGTTGTCCTCGAGGTTGCGGATCGACTCGATGTTGGCTTCCATCCGTTCGGGCTGGCTGTCGGCGACGAAGACCACGCCGTCGACGCCCTTCAGAATGAGCTTGCGGCTGGCGTCGTAGAACACCTGCCCGGGGACGGTATAGAGATGGAAGCGGGTCGTGAAGCCGCGGATCGAACCGAGATCGAGCGGCAGGAAGTCGAAGAAGAGCGTGCGATCGGCCTCGGTGGCGAGCGAGATCATCTTGCCCTTCGCCTCCGGCGCGGTCTTGCTGTAGATGAACTGCAGATTGGTCGTCTTGCCGCCCAGGCCGGGACCGTAATAGACGATCTTGCAGTTGATCTCCCGGCTGGCGTAGTTGATGAACGTCATGGCGTCTCGAGTCTCGGCCCGCGGGGATTTCCGGGCCTACTCGGAGAAGAGGGCGTCGATGTCCTCGTCCGTGATCTCGGAGAACGGACTCGCGTGGGTCGGACTGGCGGCGCCCTTGGTCTGCTTCACCTGCATGTCCTCGAAGATGTGGTCCAGCTCCTGGCTGCCGCGCTTGACGCGCAGGCGCACCAGGCCGAGCGACGAACGGTCGTCGAAGATGACCAGCAGAATGGCGCGCTTGGCGACGATCGAGATGTGAATGTGGTCGCGCTTGCCCTCGTGAAAAAGGACCGAGAACTCGCGTTCGCCGATCAGCTTGGCGAGGCCGTCGGTGGCCGCCACGTTGCCGGCGGTCAGGCTCGCGAGGCTCGTGGTGTCGAACTGATCGACTTCGCCGGCAGCGGCGATCTGCTGACCGTTCTTGTCGATGAGGAAGATGGCCCGGGCGTTGGCCTCCTGGCGCAGTTTCTTCAACGCCCCGTCGAGGCGTTGGAACTCTTCCTGATACAAGACCAGTTCGGCTGATGCCATCGGTTCGACTCTCCCAGGCGCTAGGCAGACCGTCGGGGTGCTCTAGTCCCTCGATAAGTCGTAGATAATACGCCACTATCGCCGGGCGTCCCAAGCTCCGCTCGCAGGCCCCCCGGCCGGTCGGTGAACAGGCCTGCGGCGCCCTGCGCGAGCAGCGCCCGGGCCCGAGCGGCGTCGTTCACCGTGTAGACCGCGAGCGGCGGCGCCGCGGGGAGGGCGGCCGCAGCGGCCGCGGCCCGCGCGACCCCCCCGGCGATGTGCAGGCTCCAGGCCCCGAGAGCTGGCGCCGAGGCGCTCCAGGCCGGGTGTCCAGCGCTTGGCTAGCGGCGCGAGGTCGGCCGTCGTCGACCGGCGGCGCAATTCACCCAGCAGGTCGGTATCGAACGAGGAGAAGAGGACGTTCTCCCGCCCCGCGGTCGCTGCGAGGGCGAGCTCGGCGAGCCGCCCGCGGGCGCTGCGGCTCACTTTGAGCTCGATGTTCACCGGGAAGCCGGAGGGCAGGGCGGCGAGGAGCCCGGCGAGCGTCGGAATGCGCCCGGTGCGCTCCGGGTGGTCCGGATGCCGAAGGTCGAGGGCGGCGAGCTCCGCCAGCGTCGCGTCCTCGACCGCGAGGTCGGGGCGCCCGGCAAGCCGCCCCAGACCGAAGTCGTGATGCACCACGAGGACGCCGTCGGCCGTCGACTGGACGTCGAACTCCAGCAGATCGGCCCCCTCTTCGACCGCCAGGAGCAGCGCCGGGAGGGTGTTCTCGAGCAGCGGGAGGGCGCCGCGGTGCGCGAAGATCCAGGGTGGCGCCGGAAGTCTCACCGGCCGGCATCTTGTTCCGCGCGCCCCCGCCGCGCAAGCGGCGCTCCGGCGCCACGCGCCAACGCCGGCGCCTGGAGTGGCGCGCGCCACGAAAAGCTCCGGTAAAGGGGGTTAGGATCGCTTCCTACCGTTTTCAGGCCTCTGCAGCTTTCGCGCGCGCCAAGGGTATCGATGCCACGAAGGTCTCAACTCAGAATCGATAACGGTCGGCACCGGTGGCGGGCGCGGTCCACAGCTCTCGCGGCAGCGGGCCTTTTTTCCCTTACCGGTCTTTTCGCGCAGGTCTTGCCGCGGTCGCCGGGTCCGGTGGCGATCGAGCAGATGCGCCTGTTGGCGGAGTGGAAGGGGGCCCGCAGCATCGCCGACCGCAAGCTCGATTCGTCGCTGCTGTTCGCCCTCGATCGCCGCAGCGGCCGCATCGCGGCGGGGGGGCTGGCGACGGTGGAGGCGCTGGCGCTGCCGGAAGACGGCCGGCTGGAGGTCGACATCGACCTCGTCGCCGGTGCCGCGCCGGCGGCGGTCGCGGCGCGCATCCGGGCGCTCGGGGGGACGGTCGGCTTCACCTCGGCGCGTTTCCGGGCGGTGCGCGCCACCCTTGCGGTGGCGGCATTGCGGAAGCTGGCGGCGCGTCCCGAGGTGCGGCGCATCGTGCCGGCGAGCCCGGCTTTCACTCACGCAGTGGTCTCGGAGGGCGACCGCACCCACGCCGCCGACCGGGCGCGCGACCTCTACGGCCTCGCCGGCGAGGGCTTCAAGGTCTGCGCCCTCTCGGACGGTGTCGACGAACTGGCGTACTCGCAGGCTACCGGTGAGCTGCCGGCGGTCGAGGTCCTGGCGGGGGAGGCAGGCGCCGGGGGCGAGGGCACGGCGATGCTCGAGATCGTTCATGACCTGGCTCCGGGTGCCGCACTCGGGTTCGCCACCGCCTTCGGTGGCGTCGCGCGCTTCGCCCAGAACATCCTCGATCTTGCCGCAAGCGGCTGCCGCGTGATCGTCGATGACGTGATCTATCTCGTCGAGTCCCCGTTCCAGGACGGCAGCCTCGCCGCGGCGGTCGACGAGGTCAGCGCGCAAGGAGTGCTCTATTTCTCTTCGGCGGGCAACGAAGGCAATCTCGACGACGGCACCTCCGGCACGTGGCAGGGCGATTTCCTCGCCGGCGCTGCGCTGCCGGCGCTGCCGGGGCTCGAGCTCCACGATTTCGGCTCCGGGATCTCGGATCTGGTGCTGAAGGACGCCCCGGCGGTCGCCCTGCACTGGACCGATCCGTTCACGACGGCGGCGAACGACTACGACCTCTATGTGCTCTCGGGCGATCTCGCGGAGATCGTGCGGTTTTCGAACAACACCCAGGACGGCACCGGCGGCGACGACGATCCGGTCGAGATCGTGAGCTTCTTCGGCTCGGGAGCTTCGACGGGCGAGCGCCTGGTGGTGGTCCGCGCCGCGGGCGCCGGCCGCCTGCTGAATCTGATCGCTTTCCGCGGCGAGCTCGAACAGGCGACTCGGTCGGCGCTGCGCGGGCATACCGCCGCCGCCGGCGCCCTGGCGATCGCGGCCGCCCCGGCCGCCGCGGCCTACGCGCCCGGACAGCCCTCGGGGCCCTTCCCGCTCGAGTTCGACGCCACGCAGGCGAGCGAGACGTTCAGTGCCGACGGGCCGCGGCGGATCTTCTTCTCGCCCCAGGGCGCCCTCCTGCCGGGCGCGCCGCCGGGCGACTTCTCCGCGACCGGCGGCGTCGTGCGCGAGAAACCCGAGCTCACCGCGGCCGACGGCGTCGCGACCTCCGTCGACGGCTTCACCCGCTTCTTCGGCACCTCCGCCGCCGCCCCGCACGCGGCGGCGCTCGCGGCGGTCTACTGGAGCGCGCTGCCGGCGGCGAGCCGCGGGGAGGTGCGCGCGGCGCTCCTCGCCCAGGCGCTCGACATCGAGGCCCCCGGTCCCGACCCGACGACCGGGTGGGGCCTGGTCGATCTCGGTGGGATGCTCGCCGCCGCTGCGATCCCGCAGCGCGCCAATCTTGAGCTCGGCGCGGTCGTGCCCGCGGAGCTCGCCGGCAACGGCGACGGCGTCCTCGACCCGGGAGAGCACTGGCGTCTCGACGTCGAGCTCACCAACGTCGGCGGGGCGGCGGCGCAGGAGATTTCGGCCACGCTCACCGCCGCGGATTCATGGCTCCTCGTCTCCCAGGGAGCGGCCGCGTGGCCGGACCTTCCGAGCGGTGCGAGCGCCAGCGGCGTCGATGGTTTCGTGATCCAGATTGCGCCCGCCGCGCCGTGCGGGGCGGTCGCCTCCCTGGCGCTCACCGTGGACTACGTTGGGAGCTCCGCGCCCGAGAGGCTGCCGTTCACGCTCACCCTGGGGGCTCCGGGCGACCCGGTCCGGTTCGCCTACGACGGGCCGCCGGTATTCATTCCGGACTCGCCGGTGCGCGGAACTCCGGGTCCGCCGGCGCTCGCTCTCCTGCCGGTCGCCGGCGTCGCCGGTCGACTCTCCGATCTCGACCTCGCCTTCGACGGCGACCTGTGCACGATCGAAATCGGCGCCACGACGGTCGGCATCGAGCACCCCTTCGTGAGCAATCTGCTGCTCGAGCTCGTCGCTCCGTCGGGCCGCACCTTGCCGATGATTCGCTTCGCCGACGGTTTCGGCAACCACTTCTGCCAGACGCTGCTCGACGACGAGAGCGCCGGTCCGTCGATCCAGAGCGTCACCACGGGCGACAATCCGTTCACCGGCAGCTTCCGGCCGGCGCAACCGTTGGCGCTCTTCGACGGCGACGATGCAAACGGCACCTGGACGATCCGGGCCACCGACTGGAATCCGAGCGATGTCGGACATGTGCGCGCCTTTTCGCTGAGCCTGACGCCGGCTGCCTGCAACGCCTTCGCGGCGCCCGTGGCGGTCCCCGCCCTCGGGCCGGCCGCCTTGGGGGCGCTGGCGCTGCTGCTGGCGTCGGCCGCGCTCTGGCGGCTCGTCCCCCGGCGCGCGGCAACGAAAGCCAGGGGCTCCCATGGCTGAGCGCTCCGCGCCGGCGCGCCGCGACCTCTGGCTCTGGCTCGTGCCGGTCGGGCTCGCGGTGATGCTGTTGATGCTCGCCGGCGGCAGCAGCGCCTGGGCGCCGCCCGGCTGGGCGGCCGAGCCGGCGCTGCTCCTGCTGCTGCTCGGCGCGGCGCTCGCCGGCGCGCTCCATCGTCCGTTCGGCGGCGCCTCGCTCGCCCTCGGGGCGATGATCGTCTATCCCGGATTCGAGCGCTTCGGCATCGTGCCGGTCGCCGGACTGGTCGCGGTCGCCCTGGTCGGCGCGGAGCTCGCGCAGCGTTTCATCGAGGCCCGCCGCGACCTGCCGCTGCCCGAGCGCCGGAGCCTCTCGCGCCTGGCCGGCTGGGTGGCGATCGCCCTGCTGTCGGTCCTCGCCGCCGGCGGGATCTTCCTCCTGCTGCCCGACCGCTGGGCGCTGGCCGCGACGCTCTCCGGGCTCGCCTGGCTGGCCCTGCCGCTCGCTTACGAGATCGTCATCCGGCGCTCGGTCCGGCGGGAGTCGGTGCTCGACCTGCTGCGCTCGCAGCTCTCCTGGGCGTTCGACGTCGGCGGCCTCGCGCTCGGTGCCCTGGTCGTCGTCCTGGCCGGGCGCGCCGGATGGGAGAGCGCCTGGGTGGTCCTGGGGACGTTTGCGCTGCTCGCCGGCGAGGCGGCGCGCAACGGACTCGCCGCCGCCGGGCATGTCCGGCGGCTCGACGAGGCGCACCGCCTGCGCCGCGCCGGCGCGGCGCTCGCCGGCGGTGGCGCCGGCGGCGCCGGAATCGTGGGCGTCGCCGAACAGGTGCGGGCCGAGTGCGCCTCGCTCCTGCCGTTCTCGTGGTTCCAGCTCGAGCTCGAGGTCCCCGACCAGGGCCGGGCGAGCTGGTGGGCGGAGGCCGGCGGCGCCCTCGCTCCGGGCGAACCCGCACCGCCCCCAGTGCCTCCGGCGCTGCCCGGCATTCACCGGCGCGGGACGTGGAAGATCGTCGAGCGCGCGTTGGGGGAGCCGCGGCCGATCGCCTGGGTGCGCCTCTGGTTCGATCCGCGGCGCATCGATCCGCGGGCGCTCGAGCTCTTCAACGGTCTGCTGCCGCAGATGGCAGCCTCGCTGCGCGGCGCGCTCGTCGAACGCGCGGCAAAGGTCGACGGGCTGACCGGGGCCGCCACGCGCCGGGTGCTCGAGCAGCGGCTCGCCGAGGCCTTCGTCCGGAGCCGCGAGGAAGGCAGCGCGCTCGCCGTCGTGCTCTGCGACCTCGACCACTTCAAGCGCATCAACGACACCTATGGGCACCCGACTGGCGATCTGGCGTTGAAGACAGTCGCCCAGGTCCTTCTCGCGCCGGCGCGCGGCAACGATCTGTGCGCCCGCTACGGTGGCGAAGAGTTCGTGCTGCTGTTCGAGGAGACCATCGGCGAGACCGCGCTCGAGATCGCCGAGCGGCTGCGCAAGCGGGTCGAAGCGTTGGTCGTCAAGGCGCCCTCGGGCGAGCGCATCGTGCTGACGATGAGCGTCGGCGTCGCCGCCGCGCCGGAGCTCGCCGTGAAGAGCGCCGACGATCTCCTGCATCTGGCCGATCAGGCGCTCTATACCGCGAAGCACCTCGGCCGCAACGTCTGCCTGCTCGACACCGGCCAGGGGCGGCTGCGCACCGCCGCCGGCGACCTCGTCGAGCTCGCCGACCCCGCGGACGGCGCCGGTAGCGCCACCTCGCCGGTCTTCTTCGCCTAGCCCGGACGGGTCCGGGCTAGAATCCGGGTCTTGACCAGGCTTTCGATCGGAGGAGTTCCTTGTCCGCCAGTGAATCCCGTTGGGCCCTGATCCTCGGCGCGTCGAGCGGCTTCGGCGAGGCTGCGGCGCTCGAGTTCGCCGCCGCCGGTTACGACATCTTCGGCGTCCACTTCGATCGCCGCCAGGCGATGCCGCATGTCGAGGAGATCGTCGCCGCCATCACCGCGCTCGGCCGTGAGGTGCACTTCTTCAACTTCAACGCCGCCGACCACGAGCAGCGCAAGGAGACGGTCGGCGAGATCCTGCGTCTCGCCGGCGGCCGGCCAGTGCGGCGTCCTGATGCACTCGCTCGCCTTCGGTACGCTCAAGCCGTTCATTGCCGACGACGAGAAGGAGGCGATCACGCCGGCGCAGATCGAGATGACGCTCGATGTGATGGCGAACTCGCTGGTCTACTGGACGCAGGATCTGGTGCGCACCGGCGCGCTCGCGGAGGGCGGCCGGATCTTCGCCATGACCTCGTCCGGCGACCACATCGTCTGGAAGGCCTACGGCGCGGTCTCGGCGGCGAAGTCGGCGCTCGAGTCGCACGTCCGCCAGCTCGCGGTCGAGCTCTCGCCGCTCGGCATCTCGGTGAACGCCATCAAGGCCGGGGTCACCGACACCCCGGCGCTGCGCAAGATTCCGGGCAACGTCCAGATCGTCGAGAGCGCCCTGGCGCGGAACCCGTCCGGCCGCCTCACCACCACCCGGGATGTCGCCAGGTGCCTGGTCGCCCTCTCGGAACCGGGGACCTACTGGCTCACCGGCTCGGTCCTGAACGTCGACGGCGGCGAAGACATCGCCGGCTGAGGACGCGCCGGCCCACGGGTGCCGCGTTGACACCCGCGGGAAGCGTTCCGTAGACTCCCCGGTTGGACGGGGCGTAGCGCAGCCTGGTAGCGCACCTGCCTTGGGCGCAGGGGGTCCCCAGTTCAAATCTGGGCGCCCCGACCAGCTCTTGGACGGACATCCAGAAGCAGCCGACGACAGGAGCCCGCAGCGATCAGCTGCCTGTAGCTCAGTTGGATAGAGCAGCGGCCTTCTAAGCCGCGGGTCGGGGGTTCGAATCCCTCCAGGCAGACCACTTCACTTGGGGTCCGCAGGGAAGGAAGCAGTGGCAGGCGCAGCAGATGGACAGCTTGTTATGGTGAGCGTAGCTCAATGGTAGAGCCCCGGATTGTGGTTCCGGCTGTTGCGGGTTCGAGTCCCGTCGCTCACCCCATTTTTGATGGCAGCATGCAGCGCCCGTAGCTCAGCTGGATAGAGCGTGAGCCTCCGGAGCTCAAGGTCACAGGTTCGACTCCTGTCGGGCGCACCACGTACCTTTCCTCTTACACTCGACGGCCTTGGATTGCGCCTTCCGGGCGCCAGAGTGCCCTGTTGCACAGGCTTCAGGGCACTGGGTGCTAGAATCTCCCCAAGTATCCGAGGAGGCAGAGCCATGAGTTCAGCCCGCACCCGTGTCGCTACGCTGTCCGTTCTGCTGCTCGCCGTTGGCATGTCCGCGCTGTTCGCGCCCGCGGCCGAGGCGACGGTGTATACCGTCACGATGAAAAACGGCACCACCTTCGACAGCCGCTATCAGCCGGAAGAGGCGAGCTGGGACTCGAACCTGGTTGTCCTGATGACCGAATTCGGCAACCGCGTCGCGCTGCCGGCGGCGGAGATCGACAGCGTCGCCGTCGACAGCGAGAGCCGGGGCTTCGGGCACCAGCTGAACAACACCACCATGGCGCTCGGCTGGGCGCCGAACGACGGCATGGATATGGACTCCGACGAAGGCAAGGCCTATCTGGCGTCGGAGGCGGCGGCCGCGGCCGCGGCTTCGCAGGCGCAGCCGGTCTACAATCAGCAGCAGTTCGTCGATCCGTCGCAGCTGACCGGCATGCCGACCTGGATGACCGGCATCAACTCCGTGCCGCAGGTGCAGCCGGTGGTGGTGCGGCCGCCGTCGCAGCAGTAGTTGCGGGCGCCGGGCGCCACGCTTCGCTTCGCCGCTTTTCTGGCAGTGCTCCGCGCGGTGCGGAGTCTTCTTTGACAACCACGACGTAGCGGTGGCCCCGCGAGAAATCGCGGGGCTCGCAAGAGGGAAGCCGGTTGAAAGCCGGCGCGGCCCCCGCCACTGTAACCGGGTACGAAACCGGAGACACCACTGCGCGCCAGAGATCGAAGTTCGGTCGGGCGCGCGGGAAGGTCCGGGAGTAGGAAGATCCGGGAGCCAGGAGACCTGCCGCTCGTCCGATGTATTCGTCCCCCGGGGTGTGGGGAGCGATCCCGGCCGGCCTCGCCGCACGCCCCCGCTCGTCTCCCCGTTCCCTTTCGGCGAAGCATCGATTTTCGCGAAAGGAGATCGGCCATGCGCCCATCCCTCGTAGTCTTCGCTGCGCTCCTCGGGGGAGTGACCGCAGCTTCAGCCCAGAGCTCCGCGCCGTTTACGGACTCGATCACCATCACCGCCACCGCCCGGCCCGAGCGGGCGGCCGAGGTGCCCGCCACCGTGGACGTCGTCACGGCCGCGGAGATCGCCGACCGCAAGGCCGACCAGGCGAGCGATCTGCTGCGCACGATCCCCGGCCTCGAGCTCGTCCAGGCCGGCTCGGCCGGCAAGGCGACCTCGCTGTTCTCGCGCGGCACCAACTCGAGCCACACCCTGGTGCTGTGGAACGGCATCGAGCTCAACGACCCCTATCTCGGCGGCTTCGACTGGTCGACGCTGGCGACCGACGGCGTCGAGCGCATCGAGGTCGTGCGCGGGCCGTTCTCGGCGCTCTACGGTTCGAACGCGCTCGGCGGCGTCGTCCAGCTCGTCACCCGGCGCGGTGGCGGCGACGGCAGCCATCTCGGGGATGCCCGGCTCGAAGGCGGCTCGAACGACTACCTGCGGGGCGGCGTCAGCGGTGGCCGCCGGATCGGCGCCCTCGCCGTCGACCTCTCCGGCCACCTGCGGCGCGGTGACGGCGAGATCGCCAACGACTTCTACGACGGCGAGGAGGTCGACCTGGCGCTCGACGGCGCGCTCGGCGATTCGGCGACGCTCGGCGCGCTCCTGCGCTGGGGCGCGAGCGCCGTCGGCATTCCCTACGACTATGCCGGCCAGCCGTCGCTCCTCCGCGAGCAGAGCTTCGCCACGACCGCGCTCGCCGTGCCGTTCGCCTGGACCGGCGTCCGTTGGCACTTCGACGCGCAGGGAGCCCGGAGCGTGACCGACCTCGAAGTGCGCGATCCCGACGATCCGTTCGCGGCGAGCCGGGCCGAGGCCGGCCGCGACCAGGCGCGCGCCGTCGTGCGGCGGAGTCTCGGCGACGACCTGGTAGCGACCGTGGGCGGCGACTGGGACCGCCAGGAGGTCCGCACCCGCGACGCCTTCGGCCCGGGCGTCGCCGACCAGAGTCAGCGCACCTGGGCCGCCTTCGGGCAGCTCGCCTGGAGCCACGGTCCTTGGCGCGTCGACGCCGGAGTGCGGCGCGACGACAACGACGTCTTCGGCGCCGAGACCAGCGCCAAGGCTGGCGTGGCCTGGGCCGTCACCGAGGCCTGGCGGCTGCGGGCGACTTACGGCGAAGCCTTTCGCGCCCCATCGCTCGCCGATCTCTACTATCCCGGCTTCTCGAATCCCGGGCTCCAGCCCGAGAGCTCGCAGAGCTACGAGCTCGCCGTCGAGGGCGGCAAAGGGGCCTGGCACACGACGGTGGCGCTGTTCGAGAACGACCTCGACAACCTGATCGAGTTCGACTTCGTGACCTTCGTGCCGCAGAACCTCGGACGGGCGCGAGCGCGCGGCCTCGAGGGCGCGCTCGCTCTCCGGCGCGGCATCGTCGACGCCCGGCTGGTCGCGACCTGGCTCGACGCCGAGAACCTCGACACCGGGGGGCCGCTCCTTCGCCGCCCGGACGAGAGTGCGAGCCTCGTCGTCTTCGTCCGGCCGGGGGCGTGGACGGTCGGCGGTGTCCTGCGCCACGTCGGCGACCGCACCGACTTCGGCGATGTCGCTCTCGCCGCCTACTCGACGCTCGATCTGTCGCTCGCCTGGCGTCCGGGCGAGCGCTGGGAGCCGTTCGTGCGCGTCGAGAACGTCCTCGACGAAGAGTACGAGGAGGCGGCGGGCTACCCGGCTCCGGGCGTCGGCTTTCGCGCCGGAATCGATCTGAGGTTCTGACCGTGCGTCTCCGCCGCGCGGCGCTTCTGCTCGGCCTCACCCTGGCTGTCGGCGCCAGCGGGGCCTGCGGCGCTGCGGCGCCGACGCCGTCGGTGGCGCGCCAGCGCATTGCGGTGATGGCGCCCGCCGCGGCGGAGACGCTGGTCGAGCTCGGGGTCGCCGAGCGCATCGTCGCGGTCGGCGACTTCGTCGACTGGCCGCCCGTCCTCGCCGGCCTGCCGAAGATCGGCGCCTACGATGCCCCGAACGCCGAGCGCCTGGTGGAGCTCGGCGTCAGCCATCTCTTCACGACGGCGAGCGAGGCCGGCCGCGGCGACTACGCGCGCATGGGCGGGCTCGGCATCCGCGTCGTCGCCCTCGACACCTCGACCTTCGCCGGGACACTGGCGGCGATCGCCGAGACCGGCCGCGAGGTCGGATGCGAGGCGGCGGCGCGCGCCCTGCTGGCGCGCATCGAGAGTCGTCTCGCCGCGGTGCGCGAGCGCGCCGCGACGGCGCCGCGCCGGCGGGTTCTCGTCGCGGTCGGGCACGATCCGCTCTTCGCCGCCGGCCCGGGCTCGCACCTCGACGAGCTGGTGACGCTCGCCGGTGGCGAGAACGTCGCCGGGGACAGCGCGTCGCCCTACCCGATGTTGGCGCTCGAGACGGTGCTCGAGCGCGCGCCGCAGGTCATCGTCGACAGCGCCGACAACCGGCCGGGAAATCCGCGCGGCCTGGCGGCCGGATTCTGGCGCCAGTGGCCGTTCCTGCCGGCGGTCAGCGAGGGCCGGGTGGCTTTCGTCGATCCCTGGCGGCTGCTCGTCCCCGGACCGCGGCTCGCCGACATGGCCGAGCTCATGGCGAAGCTCATCCAGCCCGAGCTCTTCGGCCAGCCCAGGCCGGAGGATTTCGGCCCGCCGCACGCGCCGGAGCGGGCACCGTGAGGGCAAGGCCTGCCAGTCGGCCGCTCGGCCGACCGCTCGCTCGACGCCTGACGCTCGTGACCCTCGGGCTGGGGGTATTGCTCGCGCTGGCGATCGCCTTCGCGGTGAGCTTTGGCGCCGCCGAGGTTCCGCTCTGGCAGCGCCTCCTCCTGGGCGGTGTCTGGAGCGAGGCGCAGCAGGCGATTCTCTTCGCGTTGCGCGTGCCGCGGGTGCTCACCGCGGCGGCGCTCGGCGGCCTCCTCGGCGTCGCCGGGGTCGCCTTCCAGGCGCTGCTGCGCAATCCGCTCGCCGACCCCTACGTTCTCGGAGTCTCGGGCGGGGCGAGCCTCGGTGGCGTCATCGCGCTGCTCGCCGGCGTCGCCGGTCTCGGCGTGCCCCTCGCGGCGTTCGTCGGCGCTCTGGCCTCGCTGGTCGCGATCGAGCGCATGGCCACCAGCGGCGGCCGGCTGACGGTCTTCACCCTGCTGCTCACCGGCGCGATCTTCAACGCCTTCAGCGCCGCGCTGATCTACTTCCTGCAGAGCGTGGCCTCGCGCGAGGAGCTCTCCGCCATCGTCTTCTACCTCATGGGGCGGGTGCCCTCGTCCGGACCGGTGACCCTCGTCATGCTCTGGGTGGCCGGCGTGGCGATCACCGTCGCGCTGTTCGCCTCGGCACGCGACTTCAACGCCCTCACCGGCGGCGAGGAGGGCGCCCAGCAGCTCGGGGTCGACGTCGAGCGCCTGAAGCGCCGGACGTTCGTGCTCGGCTCGCTGGCCACGGCGCTCGCGGTCGCGACCGCCGGCCTGATCGGCTTCGTCGGCCTGGTGGTACCGCACCTGCTCCGCCGGCTGCTCGGCCCCGACCACCGGCTGCTCCTGCCGGCGGCGTTCCTCGGCGGGGCGACCTTCCTGGTGCTGGCCGACGTCGCGGCGCGCACGCTCGCCGCGCCCACCGAGCTGCCGGTGGGGGTGGTGACGGCGCTCCTGGGCGGGCCGTTCTTCCTGCTGTTGTTGCGCCGCAGCGGGGCGATGTCCGGTGGCGGCCATGGTTGAGGCCGCGGCGCAGGGATTGGAGGGTTCGCAGGGAGTGGAGCGACCCGAGCGACCTGAGGGGGCGCGGGCAGAGCGGGCGCTGCTCGAGGCGCGGGATCTCGCGGTCGCCTACGGCTCGCGGCTGGCGCTCGCCGGCGTCGACCTCGAGTTGCAAGCGGGGAGCATCGTCGGTCTGCTGGGGCCGAACGGCGCCGGCAAGAGCACCCTGGTGCGCGCGCTCTCGGGAGTCGCGGCCTTCGCCGGCAGCGTGACGGTCACCGGCGACGACCTGCGCGCCCTGTCGCGCAAGGAGCTCGCGCGGCGCGTCGCGGTGGTGCCGCAGGAGCCGCGCTTCGACTTTCCGTTCACGGCGCTCGAGGTCGTGGTGATGGGGCGCCATCCGCACCTCGCCGGCCTGGCGTTCGAGTCGGCGGCGGATCTCGCGATCGCGCACCAGGCCCTGGCGCGCTGCGGGGCGTCGCATCTCGCCCTTCGGCCGATCGACCAGCTCTCTTCGGGGGAGCGCCAGCGGATCGTCTTCGCGCGCGCCCTCGCCCAGCAGGCGCCGATCCTGCTGCTCGACGAGCCGGCGAGCTTTCTCGACCTGCGCTACCAGGTCGAGCTCTTCGATCGCGTGCGCGAGCTGGCGGACGGCGGCACCGGCGTCGTCGCGGTGCTGCACGACCTCAACCTCGCTGCCGAGTACTGCGACCGGATCGTCCTGCTCCAGGCCGGCCGGGTGGTCGCCTCCGGCCCGACCGCCGAGGTGCTGACCTACAAGAACCTCACCGCGGTGTACGAGACCGAGATCTACGTCGACCTCAACGACATTACCGGCGCCCTCGTGGTCACGCCGCTGTCGACCCGGGCGCGCCGCCGTCTGCGCCAGCAATCGCCGTAGAATCTCCGCATGCTCCTCTGCCGCTTCGGTCCCGAAGGTCTGCTCGCCGCGGGAGACGATCTCGCGCGACTCCGCGTGCTGTTCTCGGATCCGTTCGAGACGCCGCTCTCGCAGTGGCAGTTCGGTCGCGCGGTCGACCTCGGGCAGGGCGAAGCGCTGCGCGCGCCGCTCGTCCCGGGGAAGATCGTCTGCGTCGGCCGCAACTACCGCGATCACGCCGCCGAGCTCGGCAACCCGCTGCCCACCGAGCCGCTGCTCTTTCTCAAGGCGCCCTCGTCGCTCGTCGGTCCCGGCACCGCGATCGTCCTGCCGCCGGAGAGCGCGCGGGTCGATTTCGAAGGCGAGATCGCGCTGGTGGTGAAGCATCGGCTGCGGCGCGTCGCCGCGGACGAGGCGCTCGCCGGCGTGCTCGGTGTCACCTGCGCCAACGACGTCTCGGCGCGCGACCTGCAGAAGCGCGACGGCTCGTTCTCGGGGGCGAAGTCGTTCGACACCTTCTGTCCGCTCGGTCCGGCGATCCTCGTCGATCCGGAATGGGAGCGCCTCGAGGTGCGGACGCGGGTCAACGGCGCGGAGCGCCAGCACGGCCGGGTGGGCGAGATGGTCTTCGGTTTCGCCGAGCTCCTGGCCTACGCCTCCTGCCGCATGACGCTCGAACCGGGCGACATCTTCCTCACCGGCACCCCGGCCGGCGTCGGCCCGCTCGCTGACGGCGACCGGATCGAGGTCGAGATCCCCGGCGTCGGCATCCTCGCCAACCCTGTCGAGGCCTGGCGGCGGTAGCGCTGGGACCAGCTTAGCGGCGCGCCGCCGGACGCCAGAGCAGAAGCGCCAGCGCGGCGAGCAGCAGGAGGTGGAGCGCTCCGCCGGCCGTCCGGCCGAGAAAGAAGAACGCCAGCCAGAGGCCGAGCGCGGCAGCGGCGGCGAAGAGCCGCAGAAGCGGAGACATCGTGCGCATTCTAGTGCCTGGAGCTCACGCTATTCTCATGCCATGCGGAGCTGGCGCGTGACCCGTCGCGAGACCCTGTTCACCCATCGCCTGTTCGCCCTCCACCGCGACTCGCTGGAGGCTGCCATCGCCGATTCGGAAGTGGTGTCGACGCGCGAGGCGCTCACCCTCGACGCCCCGACCTGGGTGAACGTCATCGCCCTCCTGCCGGACGACCGGGTGCTCCTCGTGCGCCAGTGGCGCTACGGCATCGGCGCCCCGACGCTGGAGATCCCCGGCGGCATGGTGGAGGTCGCGGAGGGCGACGACTCCCGAGGTCGCCGCCGGCCGCGAGCTCTTCGAGGAGACCGGCTACCGCGCCGGCCGGCTGACCTACCTGGGCGAGGTCGAGCCGAATCCGGCCTTCATCACCAACCGCTGCCTGACCTACGTGGCGCACGACCTGGTGCAGATTGGCGAGCCCGAGGGCGACGGCGAAGAGGAGCTCGTGGTCGAGAGCGCGCCACTCGCCGCGATTCCGCAGCTCATTCTCTCCGGCGCGATCCGCCACGCCCTGGTGATCGCGGCGTTCTACCTCTTCGACCACACCCGGAGCTCGAGTTGAGGCTCGAGGCGGTGACCTTCGACGTCACGCACACGCTGCTCTCCTGCCCGACGCTCGGGCAGCAGTATGCCGACGTGCTGGCCCGGCACGGTATCGAGGTCGCAGCGCGCGACATCGAGGCGGCGATTCCGCTGGTCTGGCAGGAGCTCGCCTGCGCCGCTTCGCCGGCGCGTGACCGCTTCCTGCACCATGCGAACGGCGCGCGCGGCTTCTGGCGCCACTTCGTCGAGCGCACCTGCGAGCTCGTCGACGCCGCCCGCCCCTCCGCCTTCGCGGCGGCCGAGCTCTTCGACCGCTTCGCGCAGGCGGCCGCCTGGGAGGTCGCGCCGGGGACCCGCGGGATGCTCGCCGATCTGCGGCGGCGTGGCCTGCGGCTGGCAGTGATCTCGAACTGGGACCAGCGCCTGCCGCTGCTCCTCGAGCGCCTCGAGCTCGCCGACCACTTCGACACCTTCGCGATCTCCGCCATCGTCGGGGCCGAGAAACCGCATCCGCGGATCTTCGAAACCGCGCTCGCCGCGCTCGGCGTCGCCGCGGAGCGCGCTCTGCATGTCGGCGACAGCCGCCGCGACGATGTCGAAGGCGCGCAGGGGGTCGGCATGCAGGCGCTGCTGCTCTCGCCCGCCGGCGACGGCGACCTCCGGAGCCTCGCGGAGCTCCCCGCGCGGCTCTTCGGCGACCGCCAGCAGACCGGATAGAGTTTCCCGCGATGCGCCGATCTGGCCATTGGGTGGCGCGGCGCTCGGCGGCGGCCTCGGCTCCGTGGCGCGCTACCTGCTGCAGGGCTGGGTGCAGCGGCGCGCCGACCACCTGCACGGCCGGGCGGAGGTCTTCCCCTGGGGGACGCTGGCGGTCAACGTCCTCGGCTGCCTGCTGATCGGCTTTCTGGTCGGTGTCTTCGAAGTGCGCCTGGCGGATCGCGCCCGAGACGCGGACCTTCGTGCTCATCGGTCTGCTCGGCGGCTTCACGACCTTCTCGAGCCTCGGCCTCGAGTCCTTCGCGCTGCTGCGCGACGGCAGCGCGCTGCTCGCCCTGGCCAACCTCGCCGGCAGCTGTGACGGCCGGCCTCGCCGCGGTGGTCGCTCGGTGCATGCTGGCGCGGGCGCTCTAGGAGGAGGCACGATGGAGCTTCACGGCGACCGGCTTCTGCTGCGGATCTATATCGGCGAGTCGAATCGCTTCGGCGGCGTGCCGCTCTACGAAGCGATCGTCCAGCTGGCGCGCGAGCGCGGTCTCTCGGGGGCGACCGTCCTGCGCGGCATCGTCGGTTTCGGCGCCAACTCCCGCATCCACCGGGCCTCGATCCTGCGTCTGTCGGAGGATCTGCCGATCGTGGTCGAGATCGTCGACCGCCGTGAACGCATCGAGCCCTTCCTGGTTGAGCTCGATCCGATGATCGAGGACGGCATGGTGACGCTGGAGGAGGTTCAGGTGCTGGTCTATCGCCCGCGCCGGGAGAAGGACGCGCCGAGCTGATGTCGCCGATGCCGCCGACCGCGGTGCGCGCCGCTGGATTGCGCCGCTCCTGCTGGCGCTCGGCGCCTGCTCGCCGGCGGCGCCACCGGCTGCCGAGCGGGCCCCGGAGCTCGCCACCGTCGAGGTCACCGCGGCGCCCGACGCGGCCTACTCGACGGCCGACGACCGGGTCGAACGGCGGGCGGATCCGAACGCCATGGCCGGTGCCCTGCCCGACGGCTTTCCGTCCGACATCCCGGTCTACCGCCCTTCGAGTCTGGTCGATTTCACGCCGCGCCCGGAAGGCGGCTTCACGGTCGTCTTCGCGTCGCCGACCGCGGCACCGACCGTCTCCGCCGCGCTGAGTCAGAAGCTGCGCGCCGCCGGGTGGCAGGCGGGAACGCGCGGGCAACTGGACCAAGGCCGGGCGCAAGCTCCGTCTCTCCGTCGAGTCGACCGCCGCCGGCGCCCGATTCCGCATCGAGTTCTAGCTCTAGGTTCAAGCCGGATCGCCGCGAAAAATGGGGACAGGCACACATTTCTCCCGCAGGAGCTCGCAGCTATCCTTGGAGCTCCAGAGAAATGTGTGCCTGTCCCCATTTTTCTAGTACCCCGCCCCCGACTCCTTGTCGAGCAGCGCCTTGTGCGCCGGAATCTTCTCGACCAGCTCGAACGGCGTGCGCACGTCCGCGAGGTTCTCGCCGACCTGATGGATCGCCTCCTCGGCGATCGGCCCGAGCCAGCCGTTGGCATCCGCCAGGTAGCGGATGCGTGCCGGGTCGAGGCCCATCACCCGCGCCGCTGAGGCGTCGACCGCCGGCAGATTCGTTCCGAGGACGAGCACTCCCGCCGGCTTCGCGGTGCCCAGGATCGGGCCGTCGCCCTCCATGCCGACGATGCCGTCGACGATCGCGAACTGCGGACGCACCGTGGCGTTGATGTCGAGGATCGACTCCTGGAGGCCCGCATAGTGCAGCACGTTCTTCGGCCAACCGTAGAAACTCCCCGGCATGAGTCCGAAGAGGTTCTTCATCGCCAGCGTGGCGCCCGCCCAGTGGTGCGTCTTGAGCTTGGCGAGCGACACGATCCAGTCGATCTCGGCGAGCACCACCGGCAGCGTCAGCCGCACGAGGCCCGAACGCCGGCCGGCGTTGGCGACCGCGAATCCGCGCTGGCGATTGAGGTCGACGAAACGCAGCTTCTCGTCGACCAGCACCTGGGCGAGGCCGGACTCCTCGAGCACCAGGAGGGTGTCGCGGCGGTGGCCTGGACCTTCGCCGACCAGGACCTCGGCGGCGCCGAAGGCGCGCAACGCCCGGGCCGTCGCGCGCACCACCTCCGGGTGGGTGTTGATGTGGCCGGCGCCCGCCGCGGTCTCGACCAGGTTCGGCTTGAGCAGGATGCGCTTGCCCTGCACGGCGCCGGGCGTGATGCCGATCTCGGCGAGCGCCGCGCGCAGGATCGGCTCGAGATCGATCGCATACGAGGCGGCGCGCGCCACGCAGACCCGCGGGCGCAGATCGCGCCGGCAGCCGACGAGCGCTCCGGTCGTGAAGATCGCTCCCGCGGCGAGGAGCTCGCGGCGCGACGGCCGGTGGGTGACCAGCCACTCGCGGCTCATGCCGTCTCCCGGAGCGCGGCGAGGAGACCCCGCGGCGCCGACGCCGCGACGGCGAGCAGCGCAAGCTCGGCACCATCGTAACTACCGTAGCGCGGCTCCCGCGCCAGGGTCTCGCGGATCGCGGTCGCCGCGAAATCCGCGGACGCCCCCTTCCAGGCACTCCAGGCGAGCAGCGTCCAGCCGAGGGCGAGCGGCGTGCGCATCGCCGGCGCAAAGCCTTCGAGGTAGGCGAGGCTCGTGGCGACAGCTGTCGCCGGGGTGCGTCCGGCGAGGGCGGCGAGGACGAGGCCGGTCGACTCCTGCGCCGGTCGCAGGTCGGAACCGAAGACCCGCGCGTTGCCGTAGTTCCAGCCGCCGGAGGCGATCTGGCGGTCGAGCAGCAGGGCACGCCCCGCGCGCGCCCGGGGGTGGTCGCCCTCGCCCGCGGAGTCGAGCGCCAGGAGAGCGAGTGCGGTCGGCTCGGCCCAGGAGAAGGTGCGCTCGATCCAGGGCCAGCCGGCGAGCTCGGTGTCGACAGCGATCGGACTCGCTGGCGAACGCGGGAAGCGATCGCCCTCGTGCGCGAGCAGAAAGTCGACCGCGCGCTGCCGCGCGGCGGCGAGCTCCGGACATCCGTGCCAGGCGAGGATGGCGATCGAGGTCGGGCTGTAGGCCCCGGGATGGAGTGGCGAGAGGCTCACCCGCCCGTCCGCGGACTGCAGACGGGCGACCGCCTCGGCTGCTGCGCGCCGGTTCTCCGACATGGGCGGCATCTCCGGGGTCTCCGGGGTTGCCGCCGGCCGGGTTGCGGCCAGGCGGAGCGCGAGCGCCCGCCAGACGGTCGCCTCGACGGAGCTTTCGCTTTCGCCGGGCTGGGCGAGCGTCGTACCGTCCGCGCGCGCTCTCTCTGCGAGCCGCCGGAGCAGCTCGCCGCGCACTTCGTCCATCGTGGCGTCGGCCATGGCAGATTCCAGGTGCATTCTAGTCGGCGGAAGGCCGTTCCTCGCTGTGGGACAATCGCCGCGGCATGACCTGGGCGAGGCTCGACACAGCGGCGGTGGCGCGGTCCCTCGCGGCTGTCGCCGCGGAACCGGGCGACATCGCCGAGGTCTACTTCGAGCGCCGCATCGACGCCGAGTGGCCGCAGGCCGAAGCCCGGTGCGGTTTGCGGATCTGCCGCGAGGAGGGCCTGGCGGTGCGCCTGGTGCGCGGCAACCACGCCTGGCTCGCCAGCCGCGATGCGATCACCGGGGCCGATCTCGTGAGCGCGCTGCAGCAGGTGGCGCGCGCGCAGCCGGCGGCGATGGTCGAGCCGGAGCTGGCTGTCGGGGCGGCGCCGGCGATCCCGGTTTCGACCCTGCGCGCCTTCCACTCGGAGCTCGAGCGTGCCATCCGGAAACACCACGTCGCCTTCCCCTTTCGCCTGACTGCACGCTGGCACCGCCGCGATCTCCAGGTCGTGGGTCCGCGCTGGGTGCCGGAGACCGAACGCGAGGCCTTCTACAGTCTCGACGTGGAGATGCCCTGGGGTCGTTTCGGCGCGCTGGCGACGGGCCTCCAGGCCGGCGAGGCCGAGCGCGTGGCGCGCGCGCTGGTGGCGCGCTTCCGGGCGCGCGAGGCGCCGCCACCGCCGGACGGCCGCTGGCCGCTGCTGCTCGCGCCGGGGGCGACCGCCGTGATGCTGCACGAAGCCGTCGGCCACGCTCTCGAGGCCGATCTTCAGCCGGGCGGAGGCATCGCGGCCTGGGCCGTTCCTGGAGATCGACGAGCGGGCACGCTCGAGGTGCTCGACGATCCGCGGCGGGCGCCGCGCGGCGTCGACCGGGCCACCGACGACGAGGGCCAGCCGGTCGTGCGGCGCTGGCTGATCCGCGGTGGCAAAGTCGACCAGTGGATCTCGGATGCGCAACACGCGGCACGCTCGGAGCTGCTGCTGCCCGGCTCCGGCTTTCGCGACGGCCGCCACCAGTCGCCGCTGCCGCGCACGCACCACCTCGAGCTGCTGCCGGGAGCAGCCGACGCGGCGCAACTGCTGCGCGCCGCCGAGGGCGGACTCTACGTGCCCGAGCTCGACCAGGGAACTCTCGATCCGGCGAGCGGCGAGGTCGTCCTGCATGCGCCCTGCGGCCGCTTCGTCCGCGACGGCGAGCTGGCCGAGCCGTGCGGTCCTTTCCAGCTGCGCACTCGCGTACCGGAGCTGCTGGCAGCGGTGCGGGCGATCGGCGCGGACGCCCAGAGCGCGGGTGCCGGGTGGTGTGCCAAGGGGGGCAGCGCCGCGCCGTTTGGGCGACGGCGCCATCCGTCGTCCTCGCGGCGATCGAGATTTCCGGCGGCCGGGGTCGCCAATGACCGCCAGCCCGGGAGCCGAGGCCCTCCTCGCCGACCTGCCGCGTCGCGGCTTTCCCGACGCGGAGATCTTCGAGAAGAGCGGCCGCAGCCGACGCTTCGTGCGCGAGGGGGTGGCGTCGGCGCCCGGCGACCCGGCCGCGCCGGTGCGAATGACCCAGGCGATGGCCGTCGAAGCGGGTTGGGCGCTGCGCGCCGGAGATCGCCGGCGGTCGCTGTTCTACGCCGCCACCGGCAGCGCGGACCCGGGCGCCCCGCTGTCGGAGCCTAGCCCGCATCCGCTGCGTCTGCCCGACCTCACGGCTTTTCCGGCGGCGCTGGCGACGGGCGTCCACGAGCCGTGGAACGCGCCGCCGGAGTTCGACGCCCCGCTCGCCACCGAGTCGGTCGCCGCGACGCTGCTCGGAGCGCTCGAGCGCGAGCTGCGCCGCGAGCTGCCAGCGAGCCGCCTGGTCACGGCCTGGCTCGAAGACGGCGCGTCGGAGTCGGCGCTGCTCTCGACCTCGGGTGTCGCCGCCGGCTGGCGCGCGCGCGCCGCCTACCTGCGGATCGATGTCGAAGATCGCGGCCGCCGCTGCCGCTTCGAAGGCGCGGAGCGCGAGGCCCGCCGGTTCGAGCCGCGCGGCCTCGCGCTGCGCCTGGTCGACCGGCTGTGCGCGCTCGAGGAGAGCGGGGGCGGGTCTCCCGGGGCGGCAGCGTCGGCGGTGGATGCCGCTCGGCCGCTGCTGCTCGCCGCGCCCCTCGCGGCGCGGCTGGTGCAGGCGCTCTCCCCGCTCTTCCTCGGTCTGGCGGCGAGCGACCGGCTCGCGGCGCTCGGGGCGCTCTCGCCGCACCTGACGCTCGTCGACGACGGGCGGCTCGCCGCCGGCGTGCTGCTCGCGCCGGTCGACGGTGAGGGCCTGCCCTGCGGGCGGGTGGCGCTGGTCGAAGAGGGTCGCTTCGTGCGGCCGCTCCTCGCCTGGTGGGAGGCCGGGCGCGGCGGTGTCGCCGGGGTCCCGGGCTGTGCCCGGCGGGCGAGCTGGCGCGATCTGCCGCGCCGCGCGCCGACCCACATGTTCGTCGAGCCGGGCACGACCCCGGTCGCCGATCTGGTCGCCTCTGGGGGATCGGGCGGCGCGGGCGCCTATCTGCTCGACGCCGAGGGCGGCGTGCGGATCGATCCCGTGAGTCTCGCTTTCGAGGTCGCGGTCTCGGGGCTCCACCTGGTCGACGGCCGCGCCGTCTCGCCGCTCGGCCGCGTCCGGCTCTGCGGCGACGTGAAGAGCCTGCTGGGGGGGATCCGCGCCCTGGCGCGGGACCTCCAGTTCGTTCCCGGCGACGGCATGTTCGGCGCTCCGTCGATGCTGGTGAGCGGACTGCGCCTCCTGCCGGCCTGAACGCGGGGCTGGTATTCTTCAAGGCATGCAGCTCGGAATCCTCGGTCTCCCGAAAGCCGGCAAGACGACTCTTTTCAACACGCTCACCGCCTCGCACGAGGCGACGGGGAAGTTCCTGGCATCGGACGCCACCCACCTGGGCGTCGCCAAGGTCCCCGACCCGCGGCTCGCGGCGCTGCGCGACCTTTTCAACCCGAAGAAGTACACCCCGGCGACGGTCGAGTACGTGGACATCCCGGGCATCACGAAGGGCGAAGGGGCGGAGAGCCTCGACCTCGCGAAGCTGAAGACGGTCGACGCGCTGCTGCACGTCGTGCGTGCCTTCGAGGACGCGGAGATTCCACACCCGGACGGCAGCGTCGATCCGCTGCGCGACGTGCACACCATCGATCTCGAGCTCATCCTGTCGGACCACACGCTGATCGAGCGTCGGCTGGACCGCCTCGAAAAGGCGGCGAAGCGGGGAACCTCGCCGGAGGAGGAGCGCGAGAAGAGGCTGCTCAAGGAGGTCATCCTGCCGGCGCTCGAGTCGGAGCGCCCGGTGCGCTCGCTCACCCTCGAGGCCGACGACGAGCGCCTGTTGCGCGGCTATCAGCTGCTGACCGCGAAGCCGATGCTGGTGGTGCTCAACGTCGGCGAAGGGGAAGTCGCGACTGCCCATCCGAAGGAGTTCGGCATCGACACCGCGGGACACCCGGCGATCGTCGTCTCGGCGCCGATCGAGGAGGAGATCTCGCGCCTTTCGCCCACCGAGCAGAAGGAATTCCTCGGCGATCTCGGGTTGACCGAGCCGTCGCTCGACCGCGTGCTGCGGGCCAGCTTCGAGCTCCTCGGGCGCATCGCCTTCTTCACCGTCGGCGAAGACGAGGTGCGCGCCTGGACGATCCGCCGCGGCACCCACGCGAAAGAGGCCGCCGGCACCATCCACTCCGACATCGAACGCGGCTTCATCCGCGCCGAGGTCGTCGCCTGCCAGGCGCTGCTGGAGCTGAAGACCCTCGCCCATTGCCGCGACAAGGGCCTGCTGCGTCTCGAAGGCAAGGAGTACATCGTCCTCGACGGCGACGTGATCAATTTCCGCTTCAACGTCTAGCCGGGTTTGGCGGGCGGGGTGCAGGAGTCGTCTTTCTGTGTTCGGCGCTATACTGTACAGAATTAGCGCCATTCACAGGGAGAGCCCGATGGCATTCGCAACATCCGATGTCGTGCCGCTGACGCAGGCGCGGGCCAACCTTTCGGAGCTGGCCGATGAGGTCAAGGCGGGTTCCGAGAAGATCATCACCAAGAACGGCGAGAGCTACGTCGCGCTGATCGACGCCGGTCGCCTCGACTACTACCACCGCTTGGAACGCGAGCGCATCCACTTGCTGCTGCTCGACGACATCGATCGCGGAGTGGCCGATATCGAGGCCGGGCGTTCGAGAGACGCTCGCAAAGCGCTCGCGGAGCTCAGGCGCGCCGCGACGCGCTCTGGCGCCGGCCCTCGATCCAGCTGATCCGTGACCGCGCCGAAAGCCGCGGTGAAATTCACCGCCAACTTCGAGGCCAACCTGGCTGCCATAGCTGAGTTTTGGCGCGCGCAGGACGCCCCGCAGGCCTATGCGCTGCTGCTCGACGAGCTGGCGCAGACCGTCATCGGCAACCTCGAACGCCACCCACGCCTTGGTCGGAGTTTTTTCTCTCGCGTGCCCCAGTCGCTCGAAGTTCGCGACCGCGTCGCCCGGCTGCAGAAGCGCCTGGGAGGCATCGAGGTGCGCGAGTGCATGGCTGGCGACTATCTGATCTTGTATGGCGTCGACGGTCGAAGCGCTGCGGCCCGCCGCCGGGCGACGGTGTATCTGCTCGCCGTTCGCCACCACCGGCAGCTGTCCTTCGACTTCGAGGGCTTCTGGCCGGCTAGCTGAGCTCGTCGATCTCGACCAGGCGAATCTCGATCATGCCGGTGCTGGTCGCTACGGGCAGCCGCCGCCCACCGCCGCGCTCCAGGCGCAGGCGGACGCGGCCTCGAAGCCGTCGGCGAAGATCGGGATCGCCGAGCCGTAGCGCTGTCCGAAGACACCCAGGCCGGAGCCGTCCTGGCCGCTGCTCGACCAGGTCATGACGAACTTGCCAGAGCCGGCTGCCGCGACGGCGGAAAACAGCTGGGCGCTCGTCGTATGAGTGTTGACCCGAAACTCGCCCCCCGCCGGAGTGCCCGCCGGGTTGAAGCGCTGACCAAAGACACCGTAGTCCGAGCCGTCCTGGTAGCGGCTCGCCCAGACGACGACGAAATTGCCCGCGCCGTCCGCGGCCACCGCAGGCGGTCCCTGGTCGCTCGTCGTGTAGCTGTTGATCCGGAACTCGTTCCCGGAAGGAACGCCCGCCGGGTTGTAGCGTTGCCCGAACACGCCGTAGTTCGAGCCATCCTGGTCCGTGCTCTTCCAGGCGACGACGAAGTTGCCCAGGGAGTCAGCGGCAACAGCGGGATCCAGCTGGTCGTTCAGGATGTGGCTGTTGGCTCGAAACTCGCTTCCCAGGGGAGTGCCCGCCGAGCTGAAGCGCTGCCCGAAGACGCCGAAGTAGGAGCCGTCCTGGTAACGGCTGTCCCAGACCACGACGAAGTTGCCCAGGCCGTCCATGGCGACGGCGGGAACGTACTGACCTTCGGTCGTGTAGCTGTTGATCCGAAACTCGCTCCCCGCTGGAGTGCCAGCCGAGCTGAATCGCTGCCCGAACACTCCTTCGTACGATCCGTCCTGGAAGCGGCTGTTCCAGACCACGACGAAGTTGCCCAGGCCGTCGGCTGACACTGCGGGAGCGGACTGGTAGCTGGTCGTGTAACTGTTGACCTGGAATTCAGACCCCTGCGGAATCCCCGCCGAATCGAAGCGCTGGCCGAACACGCCGGAGGTCGAACCGTCCTGGGCGGCGCTCTCCCAGACCACGACGAAGTTGCCCGAGCCGTCGGCTGCCACCGCGGGCGACCGCTGATAGCTCGTCGTGTAGCTGTTGACCTGAAACTCAGTCCCCAGCGGAGTCCCAGCCCCATCGAACCGCTGGCCGAAGACCCCGGCGTCCGAGCCGTCCTGGCCGGAGCTCTGCCAGACCACGACGAAGTTGCCCGATCCGCTGGCAGCCACGGCTTGTTTGTACTGAAATCCGGTCGTGAAGCTGTTGACCTGGAACTCGGGCCCCACCAACTGACTCGCCGCGGGGGGCAGCCCGGACCCGAGGAGGAAGAGTGCGAGGGCGAGGTGCAGCAGATGCACCTGCTGACGGGGCTTCATAGTCAAACTCCTGTGGTCGTCGAGGTCTGCGGAGGCAAGATAGCAGCGCGGGCGAAACAACTTCGTGAAACGTTGCACTGCCGCGCCAAGGAGGCCGCCACTAGCCCCACTCCGATATCGAGCGCGGTTTGACGATCGGCGCTATCACCCTCGCGGGAGATCGCGCGCGGGCTACTTCTTGCCGTCGAGGGTCTCGATGGTGGCGGTCGAGGCGGGGCGTTCCTTCTGCAGGCGGAGGGCCACGGCCTCGGCGGCGGCGAGGGTGCGGACGATATTGCCGCCGGCGAGCTTGGTGAGATTTTCATCGCTCCAGCCGCGGCGGACGAGCTCGGCGAAAAGGTAAGGGAAACGGCTGACGTCGGCGAGGCCGTCGGGCATATCGGGGCTGCCCCAGAAGTCGCTGCCGATGCCGACATGGTCGTAGCCGGCGACGCGGGCGACGTGCTCGATGTGGTCGGCGACCTGCGCCAGGGTCGCCGGCGGCGCCGGGCCGTGAGTCTTTGTGTAGTCCGCCTCCAGCGCCTCCATCTCGGCGGTGTTCTTGGTCGCGAAGATGAGCGATTCGATCCCCTTGCCCCAGGCCGCGGTCTTCGCCGAGACGAAGGACGGAATGAAGGTGACCATCACGACGCCGCCGTTTCCCGCCATGCGGGCGAGAACGTCATCGGGGACGTTGCGTGGATGATCGACCAGCGCGCGGGCGCTCGAGTGGGAGAAGACGACCGGCGCCTGTGAGAGGTCGAGCGCCTGGCGCATGACGTCGGGCGAGACGTGCGAGAGATCGACCAGCATGCCGAGGCGGTTCATCTCCCGCACCACCTCGCGGCCGAACGGCGTCAGCCCGCCGTGCACCGGCGTGTCGGTCGCGGAGTCGGCCCAGTCGTTGTTGCGTCCGTGGGTGAGCGTCATGTAGCGGACGCCGAGATCGTAATAGGCGCGCAGGGCGCCGAGACTGTTCTCCAGCGCCTGGCCGTTCTCCATCCCGAGGAACGAGGCGACCTTTCCCTCGCTCGCGCGCGCGCTCGACATCGGCGGCGCGGGTGGCGAAGAGGAGCGTGTCGGAATGCATGGCGATCATGCGGCGTGCGAGGTCGATCTGTTCGAGCTGGGTGCGCGCCGGCCGCTCGAGGCCGGAGGGGATCCAGACGCTCCAGAACTGGCCGCGGACGAGGCCTTCGCGCAGGCGCGGGAGGTCGGTGTCGCCCTTCTCGCGGCGGGAGCGCAGATCGTAGCTCTCGAGGTTGCTCGCAGCCGCTTCGCGAATCGTCCACGGCAGGTCATTGTGGCCGTCGACGAAGGCGACTCGGGCGAGCAGCGCTCGAGCGTGGGCGAGCGCATCGTCATCGGCGGTGGCGGCGACAGGAGCTGCCGGCACGACGGCAGCCAACGCCAGGGCCAGGCAGCAGAGCGCTGCGGAAGGGACCTCCGCTCCCAGAGTCAGCTCCACTCGTCGATCTCGACCAGGTGGATCTCGATCATGCCGGTGCTGTCGCTGGTCGGCAGGAAGGTGGAGGGCGGCGGGGCCTGCGGCGGCGCACTGGAGTTCGGCAGGGTGCGCAGGGTCGGACGCACCGGCGCGGCTGGGTGTCGCGGGTCCGGCCGCGGTTGCCGGAGGTGATCGGCCCGCCCGTGGTGCGGCCGGCCGCCGGCGCGCGCCGGCGCGGTGCCGCCGCGATCTGATTCGAGGCGCGCGACGGATCGAGATCCTTGCTGGACAGGGTGCGCGTGGCGGACCCGCCGGCGAATCGTCCTCCGGCTCCGGCTTCTCGACCTCGCGCGGCTCGCCGGTGCCGTCGGGGCCGCCGCGTCGGCGGCGCCGGTGCCGCGCACGAAGCCGCCCTCGGCGTGCGGTCGCGGCCTCGGCCGTCGCCGCGACCGCTCGGCGCTTTCGGGCCGGTCGATCAGCACGCCGGCGATCCGCGCCGGCTCCTCGAACTCCTTTTCGGGCTGGAGCTCCTCGCGATAGTGATGGTAGGCGTAGAGCATCGCCGACGTCGCGAGCTCGTTGTCGATCAGGTGCGGATTGACCGTCGGATTGCCCAGCGCCGGATCGAGCGCGAGCGCCTTGGCGTAGGCCTTGCGCGCCGCGGACTCGTGACCCTGGTGGTGGTAGACCGTGCCGATCTGGTACTGCGCCCAGGCATGGCGCGGCTCGAGCTCGAGGGCGCGCTTGAACTCCTTGAGCGCCGCGCGCCGCTCGCCCGGCTTCTGCAGCAGGAGGCCGAGGTTGAAGTGGGCCGAGGCGTTCGTCGCCGTCGATCGCGATCGCGCGGCGATAGGCCGCCTCGGCGCCGGCGATGTCGTCGGCCAGGACGAGGAGGCTTCCGAGGTCGTTCGCGGCGCTCGAGTCCGCCGGCCGTTGGGCGACGAGCGCGCGCTGCACCTCGATCGCGCGGTCGAGATTCTTGGGCGCCGCGGCAGCGTACGAGAGCGCCGCGGAGAGCGCGGCGCTGGCGAGCAGTGCGGCGACGGGAGGAATGAGCTTGCGCAAGGGCGAGTCCTTTCGAATGGCGGTGGGTGCGTGCGGGAGACGGTTACTTGCTGACCGGCTTCGCCTTCAGTTTGAGCTTGCCGTCCTCGGTGGCGATGCGGAACTGCACCGCCTCGCAGCCGGTCTTGAGCCGGATCGATTCGATCTGTTGCGACAGATAGCCGCGAAAGGTGTCGAGCGCCATCGCCGGCGCGGTGCTCGCGCCGGCCCCCGAGCCCGGCCGCCGGGTGAGGGACTGGTAGAGCGCGTCCACCGCCTCGGACTCGAGGCGGTCGGTGACGACGACGCCGGCCGCCGCATCGAACCGCCGTTCGGCTGCCGCCGCAGCCGGGCGCGGGGAGGCCGCGTGCCGCGACCCTCCTCGCGATCCCGCAGACGGCGGTTGAAGAGCTCGGAATAGCTGTTGAACCGGGCCTCCAGCGAGGCGAGCCGGAACTGATCGGCGGAGGTCCGGAGATTCGCGGTGCGGAGCTCGCGCAGGTCGCGGACGAGCTTCGCCCGGTCGACGTCCGGCGGGATCACGGTCGCACCGGCGAGAAAGCGCTCGAACTCGATCTTCCACTTCTCGATGCCGTCGGCCAGCAGGTCGAGCTGGTGTGCCGCCGAGGGACGGGCCGGTATCGGAGCCGCGCCCGGCCGCTCCCCCCGGGCACCACTGCGCACGCTGCTGGGGCTGCTGGCAGGGGCGGCGGTGGGCTTTCTGGGATTCACGGGCCGGATCTCCTAGAATCGGCTGAACGACCGATGCCTTCCGTGGATTCTGATCGCCGCCGGCAGCTTCCTGCGGTCGATCGCGTGCTGGCGGATCCACGACTCTTGTGGCTCCAGTCATTATACGGAACGGGCACGCTCGCCACCCAAGTGCGCGCCGAGTTGGGAGAGCTCCGGCAGGAGCTCGCGGACGGGCGGCTCGGCGAGGAGGAGCTCGGCGACCGGCTTGCCCGGCTCCCCGAGCGCCTCGAGCACCGCCTGGACGGCACGTTTCGGGGCGCCGCTCTGCCGGGTGCTGAACGCCACCGGAATCTTCCTGCACACCAACCTGGGCCGCGCGCCCCTGCCTGCCGACGTCGCGGCCGAGCTCGCCGGGCTGGCGACCGCCGCCTGTGACCTCGAGCTCGATCTCGCGACCGGCCACCGGGGGGATCGCGCCGGCCGGCTCGAGGGCTTGCTCACGGAGCTCACCGGCGCCGAGGCCGCGCGGGTGGCCAACAACAGTGCGGCGGCATTGCTGCTGGCGCTCGCTGCGCTCGCCTCCGGGCGCGAGGTCGTCGTCTCGCGGGGCGAGCTGGTCGAGATCGGCGGTTCGTTCCGCATCCCGGAGATCCTCGCCGCCGCCGGCGCCCGGATCGTCGAAGTCGGCACGACCAACCGGACGCGGCTCGCGGACTACGAGCGCGCCATCGGCCCGGCGACCGCTCTCCTGCTGAAGGTGCATGCGAGCAACTTCCGCCTCTCCGGCTTCGTCGCTGCGGTGGAGGCGCCGGCGCTCGCCGATCTCGCGCATCGTCGTGGTCTCCTGCTGGTCGCCGACGAAGGGGCCGGCCTGCTCCGGCGGCCACCGCCCGCGCTGCCCGCGGCCGCCGCGGTCCTCGCCGGGCACCCGAGCATGGCCGAGCTCCTCGCGGCCGGCTGCGACCTCGTCATCGGCAGCGGCGATAAGCTCTTGGGAGGGCCGCAGGCGGGTCTTCTCCTCGGTCGCCGCGAGCCGGTGGAGCGCTGCGCGCGGCACCCGATCTATCGCGCGGTGCGTCCCGGCCGGCTGGTGACCGCGGCGCTCGACGGTGTACTACGCCTGCATCTCGCCGGCCGGCCGCTGCCGATCGACCGGCTGTGGGCGGCGCCGGAGGAGCTCGAGCGCCGGCTGCAGCCGCTCGCGGCGCGCCTGGGCGCCGAGATCCGGCCGGCGCCGGCGTTCGTCGGCGGCGGGGCGGCACCCGAGATCGCGCTCCCCGGGCCGGCCCTCGCCCTGCCGGCCGACGAACCGTTCGTGGAGCGCCTGCGTCTGGGGGGCGACGGGTTGCCACCGGTCCTCGGGGCGCTGCGCGACGGCCGCTTCTGGCTCGACCTGCGGACGGTCGACCCCGCCGACGACGAGACGCTGGCGCGCGCCGTCGAGCAGGCGCGAGCGCGCGGGAGATAGGGACCGCGATGGCGCGCCGTCTGCTGGTCGTCGAGGACCGTGAGTCGCTGCGCCGCATGCTGGTGCGGGCGCTCGGCGGTGAAGGCTACGCTGTCGCTGCGGCGGGCAGTGTGGCGGAGGCGCGCACGATCCTGGCCGCGGCAGGAGGGGGTGACGAGCGCGAGGGCCGCATCGATCTCGTGCTCTCCGACCTGATGCTGCCCGACGGCAGCGGCCTGGACGTTCTGGCGCTGGTGCGCGCCCGCGCCGCGCCGCAGCCGCCCCCGCCGGTCGTCGTGCTCACCGGCTTCGGCTCGGTCGCGGCCGCGGTCGCCGCCATGAAGCTCGGCGCCGCCGACTTCCTCGAGAAGCCGGTGGATATCGACCGCCTCTTCCGTCTCGTCGCGACGCTGGTCGGGGAGGAGAGCGTCGCGACGCTCTTCGCGCCGCCCGGAGCGTCACCGATCGTCGGCGCCCATCCGCGGCTCGGCGCCGCGATCCGCGCTCTCGAGCGCGTGGCTCCGACCGAGAGCACCGTGCTGCTGACCGGCGAGAGCGGCACCGGCAAGGAGCTCTTCGCGCACGCCCTGCACGCGCTCTCGCCGCGCCGCGCGGGGCCGTTCGTGGCGGTCAACTGCGCCGCGATCCCCGAGACGCTGGTCGAGGCGGAGCTCTTCGGACACGAGAAGGGCGCCTTCACCGGCGCGGACCGGCGACGGCCGGGGCGGTTCGAGATGGCGAGCCGCGGCACCCTCCTCCTCGACGAGGTCGGCGAGCTGCCGCTCGGCGTTCAGGCCAAGGTCCTGAGGGTTCTCGACGACGGGCGCTTCGAGCGCGTCGGCGGCAGCACGACGCTCACCGCCGACGTGCGGCTGGTCGCGGCGACGAACCGGGATCTCGGCCGGATGGTCGCCGAGGGAACGTTCCGGGCCGATCTGCTCTACCGGCTCGAGATCTTTCCGATCGAGCTGCCGCCGCTGCGCGAGCGCGCCAGTGACATCCCGCTGGTCGCCCGGCATCTCGCCGCCGAGATCTCCGCCCGGCTGAAGCTCGCGCCGTTCGAGCTCGCGCCCGATGCCCTGGCGCTGCTTGCCGCCGAGCCCTGGCCGGGAAACGTCCGCCAGCTCGCCAACGTCCTCGAGCGCGCCGCCATCCTCGCTCCGGGCGAGCGCGTGTCGGCGGAGCAGGTCGCGCGGCTGCTCGGCAGGAGGGCGGCCGGGGAGACCGAGCTGGCCCACCCTCCGGCCGCAGAGCCCGGGCACGAACGCCTGCGCCAGGCGCTGCGCGAGTCCGGCGGCGACAAGAAGGCGGCGGCCACGGCCCTCGGCATCAGCTACCGCACCCTGCTGCGGCGCATCGAGGAGCACGACCTCAAGGGCTATCCGCGCTATCGCGACTGAGCCGTGCACGCCGGGTCCCAAAGAAGAGGGGCCGGCGGGTCGCACCAGGCAGAAATGAAAAGGGGCCGACGTGAGCCGGCCCCGGGGGAATCTCCTGCGGCGGACGCCGGCGTCAGTTCAACGGCGGCGGTTCGGCGTCGGTCGTCCCCTCGTCGAGCGGCATCTCCGAGGGCTCTTCGTACTCCGGGACCTCACTCTCGTCGACCTCCGCGTTCTCGACCCGCGGCTTGTAGCCTCGTCCCTGGGCGTCGAACTTCACCGAGGCGAAATCGGGGACGCCGGGAAAGGCCACCCGGAAGTTCGCCGTCTTGCCGGGCTGGATCTGCGGCGAGTTCACTTCGCCGCTGTTGGTCGCCAGGAGTCCGCCTTCCTCGTCGTAGATCGCCACCAGCAGGGTGGGCGTGGTGATGATGTTTCCAGTGCCGTTCTTGAGGGTGCCGAAGATCTCCAGGCCGTCACCGGTCGAGTTCTCGGTCTTCTCCCAGGAGATGACATCGAGGGGTGGGGTCGCGGCCTCCTTGCCGTCGGCCTTCGCCTCGCCCGGCTTGCCCTCGGCCTCCATCTCCGCCGCGCTGACCGGCGGAATGTCCTTCTCCGTCAACCGGAGGACCGGCTCTTTCTTCTCCTTGAGCGCCGGCACCGGAGTCGCCGGGGCCTCCTTCGCCTGGGTGGTGACGAGCGCGCTCTGGTCGAGATCGACCTCGTCGGTGCGGACGGTCGACAGCATGCCGTTCGGCAGGGTGAACAGCACCCGGCGCCCGTCCACCTTCCAGGCGCCCCTGGTTTCGAGCCGCGCGCCGTCGCGCATCACCAGCCAGTCGGCGCGCGCCGGTCCTGCCGCCACCGCGGCGAGCGCAGCGGTGGCGACGATGGCGTTGAGAACTGCGGAACGTGGGATCTTCAAGGTCAGAACTCCTTCCAGCTCGTCGGGTCGATGCACAGCGGGATCGGCGCGATGAAGACCAGGCCGGTGTCCGAGCGGATCGTCTTGATGTTCTGAGTGTAGTTCGCGTACCGGCATCTTATCGACTGCAGCGACTTGAGCTCGTCGCGGATGAGCCCCAGGGACTCGGTGATGAAGTCGGCGTGCTGGTCCGAGGCGCCGCCGGCCTCCGGATTCTTGGTGGCGCTCTGCTCGACGAACGGCGGTGTGGTGAACCGGGGTACCGAGGTCGACCGTTCGCGGTCGGCGAGCGTTCCGCCTTCCGGAATGCTGTAGCCGAGGGCGGTGACCGTGCCGACGATGAAGATGTGGCTCTCGCCGGCCCGGCTGCAGGTGCCGTCGTCGTTGGTGACCTCGGTCGGAATCAGCGAGGTGAAGATGGTGATACCGGCGAGCGAAAACGCTTCGGTGATGACCTTCTCGTCGGCGGTGAGGGTGAGGTACCAGCCCGGGAGGGTCTGCCCACCGTTACCGTCGTAAAGATAGTCGGGCCCGCTCGCGTCGTTGGGGTCGTCGGGCGCGACCGCGTGATAACTGGACTCGGTGAGCGGCTGGCTGCAGCCGCCGCAGGTGATGTTGAGCACGCCGTCGCGGTCGGTATCGACGAAAGCGCCGGAAGCGCTCGCCGGGTCCTGGTCGAGCAGGACGTAGAACCGGCCTTCCTGGCCGTCTTCCTGCCAGAGATTCCAGCGGTTGCCGGTGCCGACCGCCAGCGCCAGGCGCTCCTTCCGGGCAACGTAGATCGCTGCGATCTCCTGGTAGATGGGGCGTCCGCCGGTCGAGAAGATCTGGAACGGATCGTACTTCTTGAGGTCCCCCACCGGACCGGTCAGGCGTTCGGCGGTGAAGTTGTAGTTGGCCGAGGCGTTGCGCGTCTGGAGAGTCTGCGCGAGGAGCCTCATCGGCGACGCCGCAGAAATTTCGAGCTGGACTTTGTAGATGAAGCCTGCGGTGGTGCCGAAATAGAGCCGGTCGAGATAGGAGTCGCCGTTCGAGTCGACGGCGGCGACATCGGCCGGGACGGAGCCGATCACCCGCTTCTTGTAGATCACCTTGCCGGTCTCGATGTCGACCATGTAGATAAAGTTGCCGCTGCCCACCGTCGGATCCTTGCCGAGCCCGCCGCCAAAGACGGCGACGAAGCGGTCCTCGGTCTCGTCTCTCCCGCAGGCGCCGGTGCAGACGCGGATCCTGCCGGTCGTCATCTTGCTCCACGAGTTGCCGAGATCGCGTTCGTTGTTCAGGTCTTCGTCGAGCTGCATGTCGATGAAGATGCCGGCCGAGACCTGCACGCTCTGCTCGTCCTGGAACTCCCAGAGCACCGACGGGTAGGGCCGGTTGGCGCAGTCGGCGTTGCCGTCGAAGCACGAGGGGGTGTAGCCGGCGGTCGGCTCCGGCACGTTCGTGTTGTCCAGCGTGTCGGGCTGGGTGATGTCGAGCGCGTAGTAGCCCGGCCCGCCCTCGCGATAGCCGCCGAGAAGCACCGACCGCCACTCGCGGTCGAGGCAGGCGGTCGAACCGTTCTCGGAGGCCAGGGGGTCGATGAAGACGTCGTCGACCCGCGGGCTGCCGTCGATGCCCCAGGGGCCCTTGTTGCGATCGTGCTCCTCCACCAGGGTCAGCACCGGCTTGAGCATCGCCCGCGGAATGAAGGAGAAGACCTCTTTGCCGCTGCCGTTGTCGTAGGCGCCGTCGACGACATGCTCGGTATCCGATTCGACGGCGTCGTCGTAGTCGTAATCCACGATGCCGTCGCTGTATTCGTCGGTCTCGGCCACACCGTCGCCGTCGAGGTCTTTCGCCGGCAGCAGGCACTCGGCGCTGCCGGACGCAGGATCGCGGAAGATCCCGGCGTCGAAGGCGTGCAACTGGCCGTCGTTCGCCGCGGTGAGGAGGAGCGTCCGCCGGCAGACGTTGCGGTCGGCGAACCACTTGTACGACGGCGGCGGCGAGCGATTGGGATCCACGGCGGCGCCGCAGAGCCGCTTGTTGAGGTAGGGATCGCTGGTGTAGTAGGTGAAGTTGGCGGGCTTGTTGAACACCAGCGGGTCGGCATGGAAGATGTCGCCCAGGAGGTAGGTGATCGGAATGGTGAGGGTGTTGTCGGCAGGATCGGGAATGTCACCCTCTTTCTCGAGCAGGACCTCGGTGATGACAGCGTTCGCCCGTTCGTCGGCCGCGGTCTCGGAGGCGGTGTTGCCCACGATGTAGGGGATTCCCATGCCGTTCCAGAGGTCGTACTTCTGGGAGTTGGTCGCGGGATAGGTGAAGAGCTTGCGGTTGCCCCCTTCGTAGAATTGGGAATAGACCACCCGGCGCTCGTCGGCGGCGGTGCCCAACTGCAGCTCGGCGGCGTCGAACGGCGGATCAGTGTCGACGCCGTCGGCATAGGCATTGGGCGCCTGGAGGAGCAGGCCCTGCGGGTTGTAGGTGCCGCCGCCGCTCGCCAGACCCTCCTGCACGTCGCCGGCGTCCCACAGGAAGCAGCTCGCCTTGGTGTCGGAGTCGCAGAGAATCGTGCGATCCGGCCGTCCTTCGATATCGACCGGCAGCGGCTTCAGGAACGAGTCCATGCGGCCGGCCCAGAAGCCCACTTCCTTGATCGGCGTGAAGCTCGAGAGAAAGATCTTGTCGGTGGCGTTGGCCTGCACCTGCGGCACGGCGGCGGAGGCGAACGCCGCCGACTCCTCCTTGATGCTGTCGAAAGCCGTCCTGAGGTCAGCCACCAACTCGGCCTTGTTCTGCGGATAGTAGGGAGCGGCCCTCTCCGTACCACCCCTCAACGCCATGCAGTTGAGCTGATTGCTGGAGGCGCTGTCGACGCCGTAGCCGACCACGATGGTGTGGACGTCGTCGTTGTCGTTGAGCGCGCCGGTCAGGTTGCCGACTTTGCAGGTGTCGCTGGCCGCCGGAGTGGGGCAGGTCTCGTCGCCGTCGGTGATGACGAGCAGGTACTTCTGGCGACAGCCCCACTGGCTGTCGTGCGTCGCCGCGAAATCGTCCCAGCCGGTGCCGCCGCTGCACGACGAAAGATCGTTGCAGCCGCGATACCAACTGCGGAAGGCGGCGATCGAATTGTAGAGCGGCGTCGATCCGGTCGGGATGAGGGGCTTCTGGGTGAGGTCTTTCACCTGCAGGTAGTTCTCGGCTGCAACCCGCAGATCCTTGAGGTAGGTCGCATTGGCGAACGCCTCTGGGTCGCTCGCGGAAAGCGCGCCGGGAGGCATCCGCGGCGCGAGGCGATTGAGCACCAATTGCGTATTCTGGGACACCCAGGACAAGGGGACGATGTCGCCGTACTGGAAGCGCCAGGCCTGGGCCGCATCGGTCCCGGTGGGGACGAAGTAGGGCACCGGATTGCCGTCCAGAGTCCCAGTCGCGGTGGTGGCGGTGCGCCGCTTGATGTTCGACTGGATTGCACCGTCACTGTACTCGTCGGCAGTGGTGTCGGAATTTGGATCCCAGCCGGAGCAGATGGTCGAGCCGTTCGCCGTCGAGTCCTGCCCTTGTCCGTAGGTGCCGCCGATATAGCTCTTCTGCGAATCGGTGCGCCTGAGGTTGTTCTCCCAGCCGACGAAGTCGCCGACCCGGTCGTAGCGGATCACTTTGCTGACAGGGCTTGCCGCGACCGTGGTGCACTTGGCGTCGGTGCATCGTGGCGACCTCGACGTTGACCGAGATCTGGGCGTTACCGTAGACGACGGGTCCCGAGTACTTGATTCGATAGCGAGTGGAGTCCGGAACGCGAAGATAGAGATAGGTCGTCCGATTCCCTGTCGTGTCCAGGCGCGGAAGGCGGCGAAAGCGCTCGTACTCCCAGACGTCGTTGGTGTCGGCCGGTGCGCAGACGTTGCCGTTGCTGCCGCAGGCGGAGGTTGCAGCGGCGGCGCCCGTGCTCGTACGCGGGAAACAGGCGACGTTGTTGTCGCCGGTGCCGTAGGCGCAGGTCTGCTGATTGGGGTTGGCGGCGCTCCACCAATCTGTGCCGAAGACTTCCCAGGAACCCAGGATCGGGTAGGTCAACGCTGCCCGACAGGGCGAAAACCCCCGAGGGCTGGACTGCCGCGACCTTGTACATCCAGTGCTTGTTGCCGACCGCGAGATCGTCGGAGTTGTAGGTGGCGAAACCGATGTTGAGGTCCGTCACGTCCTGCAACACGTCGTAGATGGCCTCCTTCGCCTGGCGAAACTTGGACGCCGTGTCGTCGCCGTCGCGCGGCACTTTGCAGTCGCCGGTCGGGCAGAGGAACGTGCACTGGCCTGCCGCGACCTGCGCCGCGGTGCACTTCGGCGACCAGTTCATCGAGCCCGAAGTGTCGAGGAGGATGAACACATAGGGCTTGGTGCTCGAGTCGCGCAGGATGTCGCGATCGTCGGCGCGGGCGGGTGTGGTGGTGAAGGTCGAGAGCGTCGCGAGCGTTCCCGCGAGGGCGAGCAGAAGGCGGAGCTTCGAGGTTGGGATCTTCATGGTCGGTTCTCCGGAACGCTAGATCTTGAGATAGAGCCCTTCGCAGGGGTCGACTTCGGTCGTCGGATCGACGTCGATCGTCGGGTCGTCGGGCGTCTTGAGCGGGGCGTCGCCACCGAACTGGTAGCCCGAGAAGTTCTTCTGCCACGGTTCGAGCGCGACGACCGCGCCGATCGCCTTCCGCGCCCCGAGTGCGGCGTCGCCGCGGCGCAGGGCGGTGACCGAGACGCCATACTGCACGGCGGCGTATTCGGTGTCCTGGTTCATCGCGCAAAGGTCGCACACGCCGGTGTGGATCTGCAGGTAGGGCGAGGAGCAGATGTCGTCGGCGAGGACGGTGTCCTCTCCGAGGATGCGCTCGGTGCGCTGCCCGAGCCGCATGCGATGGCTCGCCGAATCGCGGCTCACCAGCTCGTAGGCTGCGGCGAGCTCGACGCCCGAGCCGGCGGCGAAGAGCTGCCGGGTAGCCTGCTTTTCGCTGCCGCTGATCAGCACCTCGGTCTGGGTGACGACCGCCAGCGACAGGCCGAGGATCGTCAGCACGACCAGGATGAGCAGGGTCGCGAGGTAGGCGCTGCCGGCTTCGGAGCGTCGGCGAGGGTCGCGCGGACAGGGGGCGGGGGTGGAGGTCGGGTCGGTCATGGGTTCGTTTCCTCGGGCGCTCGGGCGGCTCAGATGTTGCGCAGGTCGACGACGGTGCGCAGCAGACGGTGGCGGAACTGGCGGTTGACTCCCGACTTGTACTCGCTCGCCGGGCTGGCGTCGTAGTTGTTGTTCTCGATGTAGTCCTCGCCGGCCACCGGGTCGAAGTCGGGGGCGACGTACTTCGGGTCGCGCCGCGCCGTCCGCCCCAGGGTCGAAATGCGCACGTAATAGAGCCGCGCCTGGTATTGACCTTCGGTCGGATTGTCGGCACTCGAGTTGCCCAGCCAGTCGTCCGCCTTGCGGGCATCGTCGTCGGCGCCCTCGAAGAAGAGGTCGTCGGCGCCTGCGGCGTCGGCATCGTCGTCGAAGGCGCCGCCATAGGTGGTGTCGAAGCCGAGCGCGACCTGGAGGTCCAGGATCTCGTCGGCGAGGTCGAGCGTGAGATTGGCGTCGTCCTCGTCGTGAGCGAGCTCGGTGCCCGGGATCATGCGCGCCCGGGCGAGCCGCGGGCTGAGCTGGAGATCGCCGTTGGGATCGGTGATGAAGGTCGGCCGGATGTAGTAGCGGTATTCCTCGAGCGCACAGGCGAAGCCCGGCACGAAGCCCGCTACCGGCGCGACGACCAGCGGATTCGGCGGCGAGAGCGTCGAGCCAAAGGTGATCGTGAGCGTGACGGCGTTGGCGTTCCCCACCATGCTCACGAATTCTGCGACGGCGTACTGGCCGCGGCTGACCGAGCTCTGCAGCAGCATCGGGCTGCTGAAGCCCGGCTCGAGGAGCTCGGTGAGGTCCTGCGTGCGGCCGTTGGGCAGATTCCTCTGCACGGTCAGCGTGGTGCCCGTGAAGTTGCCCGGATTCGTCGCGTCGATCTGGAAGAGGAGGCCGGAGAGGCAGCCGCGGACGGTCAGGATGTCGGTGCCGGGCAGGGCCGCCGGCTCGGCGGTGCCGAGCTTGACGAAGTTGTCGCCGCCTTCGGCCACGTTGTCGCGCGCCTCGACCGCCAGGCCGCGCAGCCAGGGCACGCTCAAGGTGGTGTTGTCCACCGTGAAGCGGGGGGGTGTGCCGGGCCCGATGGGCAGGCCGCCGCGCGCGGCCATGCGGGTCGTGCGCACCATGTCGTACTGGGCGACGCGCAGCGACTGCTGCATGTCGGTGACCTGCAACTGGACGCGCGCCATCCGGTTGTGGACGTCGAAGATAGTGAGCGCGGCGATCAGGATCTCGATCGCGATCACCATGCCGATGAGCAACTCGATGAGCGAGAAGCCGCTCTGCCGGGAGGGAGAAGGACGCGAGAGCATGATCATTCCTCCTCAGTAGGACCGAATCGTGCGCAGTCGATAGGTCCGGTTCGCGTCGCCGCTGGCGTCCTGGAGCTCGACATCGAAGACCTTGAGATGCACCAGCCGAGGCTCGGTGTCGCCGTCGAGCGGGCTGTCGAAGGTCTGATTGTCGTTGAAGTCATCGAAGGCGTACTGCCGCAGGGTGGTCTGGCGGTTCAGGGAGGGCACGTCGCCCGTATCCAGATCCGCCAGCAGCTCCCAGCGCGAAGAGAGCGCCGTGTCGACACCGCCGGAGGGCGAGGCGATCTTCTTGAGCGCGAGCGTCTCGAGGACGACGGTCTCCGTGGTCGCGGGCTGGACCGTCATGGCGCCCGAGTTGAACAGCAGCCCCTGTTGCGCCTCGAAGGAGTCGATGGCGGCGTTCGACCGCCGGGTGGAGTCGTTGCCCTTGAGGTTGTTGTTCATGGCGCGCGAGAAGAGCGGCAGGATGCCGAGGGTGACGACGAGCAGCAGCAGCGCCGCGATCAGGCCTTCGATGACCGAGAAGCCGGCCTCGCTCGAGTGGGGACGGTCGCCAGGCGCCGTGGCGTCGTTCTGCGGGAAGTGCATGAGAGTCTCCTTCGGAGGTCACCAGCCGGTAAAGCAACCCCGATACCAGCCGGATCGCCCGCGAGCCGTCGCCGGCAGAGTCTTTGTTGGCAGCAGTTAGCGCGGATTGGCGAAATGTGGCGAGAGCCGGGCCGCGCCAGCTGTTACGTTAGGTAACAGATTGGCCAAGCGGCAGCCGGATCTCGGCCCGCATGCCGAACGGCTCGCGCGGCCGAAGCTCGAGGCTGCCGCCGTGCATCAGGACGATCCGGCGGGCGAGAGCGAGGCCGAGACCGGCGCCGCCCGGCCGGCCCGAAGCGAACGGCTCGAACAGGCGGTCGCGGATCTCCGGTGCGAGGCCGGTGCCGTGGTCGTCGATGGTGACGATCGCCGCCGCCGCGTCGCGGCGCAGGCGGACGACGACCGGTTCGGGGGCGGCTTCCCTCGCTCCAGTCGCTCCATCCGCCGCGGCGCGCGCCAGGGTCGCCTGGGCTGCGTTGAGCAGGAGGTTGCGCAGCGCGCGCTGCAGCAGGTGCGGGTCGCCGGCGATCGGCGGCAGGGGTTCGACCGCGGGGACGAGCTCGAAGGGGACGCTGCCGAGCGCCGGATCGCTCGTGGCGCGCGCCAGCAACGCGGCGAGATCGACCGGTTCGACGACGCCCGAGCCCGGGCGGGCGAAGGTGAGGAAGTCGTCGACGATGCGCGCCAGCTCGCCGGCCTCCCGCCGTGCCTCGTCGACCTCCTCGCGCGCCGCCGCGGGCAGCTCCCGCCGCGCCGCGAGGGCGAGATAGCCCTGGACCGTCGCCAGGCTGTTGCGCAGCTCGTGCGCGACGCCGGCGGAGAGCTCGCCCAACTGCGCGAGACCGGCCGCGAAACGCTCCTCCGATTCGCGCCGCGAGAGATCGGTGACATCGGCGAAGAGCACCAGGAAGCCCCCGCCACCAGGCCCGCTTCTCTCGCCATCGGGGCGCAGCGCCTGCAGCGTCAGTCCGAGCTCCACCCTGTGACCGTCGCGCTGGACGGAGACCGAAGCGCGCGGGATCGACCGCCCGGCGGCGATCGCCGAGGAGACCACCGCGGCGAGCTCCGGATGCGCCGCGAGCGCCGCCTCGGCGGTGCGTGGCGGCGCCTGGACCACCAGGGAATCGACGCCCAGCAGCTCGACAGCGGCCGGATTCGCCGCCAGCAGGCAGCCCGCGCGATCGAACATCAGCAGGCCGCTCTCGAGCTGCGGCCCGAGCGTGCGCTGGACAGCGGCGAGCTCGTCGAGAGCGGCGCCCGCGCCGCGCCCGGTGGCGCTGCTCCCACTCTCACTTCGCCCCCTCTCACTTCGCAATGCCGCGAGCGCGCGATCGAAAGTCGCCAGCAGGCGCTCGACCTCGTTGTCGGAGCCCCGGCTGGAGATCGCACCCGTTGCCGCTGGACTCTCGTCGGCGACCGCGCGCGCCTTGTCCAGCAGCTCCTCGTAGGGCCGCACCAGGGCGCGCAGGAAGAAGATGGCGAGCAGGGCGACCGCGATCGACAGCCCGAAGACCACCGGAGTGAGGATGCGCAGGCTGCGCTGCTGGGCGAGAAGCGTCGGCTCGGGAACGTCGAGCCGGAGAAGGAAGCGTTGGGCGGCGCGGCCGTAGGGAACAAAGGCGCGCACCCTCTCCTCCCCGTTCGGAGCGTTCGGAGCGTTCGGAGTGTTCGGAGTGTTCGGGCCGTTCGGAGCCATCGGCCAGTCGAGTCCCTCGACGCGGGGCGCGGCGAAGTCGGCGGCGCGCGGCGCCTCGGTGGCGAAGTGCTCGGCGCTCTCGCCACCCAGACTGCTGCGCAGGACGCCGCGCGCGTCGTAGATCGCGAGCGCGGCGCCGGCGGGCAACCAGCGCGCCAGCACGCCGACGTCGTCGCTCTTCGCGAGCCGGAGGGCATCGACGAGTGCGCCGGCCAGCTTGAGCGTCGCCTGCTCGCGCTCGGCGGCGAAGCGGGCGACGGCGGCGCGGTACGACAGCAGGGTGACCGAGGCCAACATGGCGAAGAGCAGGAGCGAGGCCGGGAGCAGGATCGCCGCTTCCCGTCGCAGGCCGCGAGCGCTCGACGGGCGGCTCATAGCAGCGCGAGGTAGGCGCGCGCGAGCGGCTCGCCAGCGAACAGGGCGACCACACCGCCGAGCGCCAGGAAGAGGCCGAAGGGAAGCTTGCCCTGCAGCTCGATGGCGCCGCGGGCGAGGAGCGTAACGCCGACGATCGAACCGGCGAACGAAGCGCAGACCAGCGTCACCACGACGCCGTGCGGGCCGAGAAAGGCGCCGATCATGGCGAGCATCTTGACGTCGCCGAGGCCCATTCCTTCGACTCCACGCAGGAGCTCCCAGAGGCCCGCCATCACCAGCAGGATGCCGGCGCCGAAGAGGGCGCCCTGGATGGCGGCGGAGAGCGATCCCCAGGCGAGGAGGGGTTGTGCCGCCAGACCCGCGACGAGGGCGGGAAGAGTGATCTTGTCAGGCAGCAGAAAGTGCTCGACGTCGATCGCTGCCAGAGCCACCAGCGCGGCGCAGAAGAGCGCGGCGCCGGCCGCGCTCCAGGAGACCCCGAAGCGCAAGACCGAGCCGGCGAAGAAAGCGCCGGTCAGGAGCTCGATCAACGGATAGCGCACCGAGATCGGCGCGTGGCAGTCGCGGCAGCGCCCGCCGAGCAGCAGCCAGCTGATCACCGGGAAATTGTCGCGGGCGCGGATCGGAGCGCCGCACTTCGGACAGCGCGAGCGCGGCAGCACCGTCGACTGCTGGTGCGGCAACCGGTGCACGACCACGTTGAGGTAGCTGCCGACGATGAGCCCCACCAGCCCGGCGTAGACCACGAAGAATCCGAGAGGCGGCACGGGCGCGATTGTACGGCAGCTGTCGAGGGGGCACTCCCGGACGCTGGTGAATGCGGCCATCTCCAGCTTCGGTGGTCGGCGGTCTCCGGCACTCGGGATCTTGGGGCCGGCTCCTAGTGAGGCTTGGACAGTTGGGGACACATTGCGGCCGATCGGGAGCTCGGGCGACCCACGAGCTTCGCAGCCGCTATGTGTCCCCTGAGCCGCCGGGATGCGGCCACATCCAGCGTCGGTGGTCGAGGGTCTCCGGCGCCGGGCTCAGGGCGCCGCGGACTCGGCCGTGACGAGGGCGCGCAGCACGCGGATCATCGTCGCGACGCCGCGATCCAGGGCGGCGAGCGGCAGGCGCTCGTCGGGCGCATGCACGGTGCGCAACTCCAAGCCGTCGAGCGCGAACGGCGAGAAGCCGTAGGCCGCGATGCCGCGGGCGCGGAAGTAGCGCGAATCGGTGAAGGCGGGGATGAACGCCGGGACGACCGGGGTCCCGGCGGCTCCGGCGAGCGTCGCGGCGAGGGTGCGATAGACCGGGCTGGTCGCGGACGACGGCGGCGCCGCGGGCGAGGTCAGGCGCACGCTCACCGTGAGCCCGGGCCCGAGGAGCCTCTCGACCTCGGCGACAAACGCCTTCTCGTCGCTGTCGGGCAACAGACGGACGTCGACGCCGGCCCGCGCTTCGCCGGCGACGACATTGATCCGGTCGGAGCCCGTGAGCGTGGTGATCTGCAACGTGTCGGTCACCAGGCTCTCGAAACCGGGCAGGGAGAGCGGCCGCGCCCCAGCGCGAGCGTGCGCCGGAGTCGCTGGCGTCGCTGGCGTCGCGAGCCGCTGGCTCCGCTGGCTCAGATTCCAGGGCTCGGAGCTCGGCGAGCGCACCGCGCGCCTGCGGATCGAAGCGCGCGAGCGCGGTGAGGAAGTCGGCGGCGGCCGGGACGACCCGCCGCGGGCGCGGCGCCGCGAGGAGGCGGGCGAGACCCGTCACCAGACGATGGGTGGCGCTCTCGGGATTGGCGGCCGAGGCGTGCCCGGGGCGGCCGGCGGCGGCGACCTCGAGCCAGAGCGGGCGCTTCTGGTCGACCTCGATGCCCCAGTAGAGCGGGCGGCCGGCGACCGCCTTGTTGACGCCGCCCTCGTTGAGCACCGCTGCGACGTCCGCGAAGAGCTCCGGATGCGCCTCGAGGAGCCAGCCGGCGCCTTCGCCGCCGCCGGTCTCCTCGTCGGCGACGGCGAGGAAGACGACCGCCCGGCGGCGCGGCAGCGGCGAGCGCGCAAGGTCGAGGAACGCCTCCAGATGGACGATGCCGAGACCCTTGGTGTCGATCGCGCCGCGCCCCCAGAGCGCGCCGTCGTGGATCTCGCCGCCGTGCGCCGGCGTGCGTCCAGCCCGCGCCCGCCGGCACGGTGTCGATGTGGTGGAGGAGAACGATGGCGCCGGCGGCGGCGCCGTGCTCTCCGCGTACGCCGTCGCCGGGAGCCGCGCATGGAGACTCACCCGGCCGTGGGGCGAGACCAGCAGCTGCGGCTCGATGCCGGCGGCGCGCAGCAGGCCGGCGAGAAGCTCGGCGCCGGCGCGCTCGTTGCCGGGCGGATTCGTGGTGTCGAGGGCGAGGTAGGCAGCGAGCCGGGCGGCGGCCGCGGAGGGTGTGGCGGTCTCGCCCGCCACCGGCGAGGCGCCGAGTGCCGACAGCGGCGAACAGCACGACGGCCAGCAAGGAAGCGCGACGCCGGGCGCACAGTGGGCGCAGTCTACAGAAACCGCGTCGCGCCAAAGACGAACGCCGCGGAGGACCGCGGCGTTCGGGAGAAACAGACTGCGATGAGGCTGAGGCTCAGCTGCCGCCGCCGGTGTCGGTGCCGCCGGGCCAGCGAACGAAGAAGCCGTCCGCCCAGATGATGTCCTCGTCGTACTTGGTCGGGGTGAACGGTCCGATCGTGACCGACGCCAGGTCGGCGAGCAGCCGTCGGCGCCGTCACGGCCGCCGCTGCCGATCGCGATGACCTGCGAGCCGAGCGGGTTGCCGGTGTAGCCGTAGACGTAGCTGTTCTTCCAGCCGTCCTTCGTCGGCAGCTCGTTCAGGTAGAAGAAGGTCGACGAGGGGTGCAGCGTGATGAACAGGCTCGGCGTGGCTGATGGTGGTGTAAGTCGCCGCCGTCCCAGGTCCGACGCCGCTGCGCCGGCCGCGGCGCCCGACACGACGTCGGTGACCCACGAGAGCCAGGCCGTGCCGACGTTGCGCATGTCGGCCATGGTGCGCTTCTGCTTCGCCTTCTGCAGGGCGTCGATCAAGTTCGGGATCAGGATGGCGGCGATGATACCGATGATGGCCACCACGATCAGAAGCTCGATCAGAGTGAAGCCCCGCTGGCGATTCCGGAGTTTCTGAATCATGTGCTCTCCTCTTGCCTTGGGATCTGCTGCCTACGGTCGAATTCCGGAGGCTGTCCGGTCTGGAGAGATTGCAGGGCCGGTGCCAATGCCAGAAGCTGGCCTGCAAGCAATCCGTTGAAAACAATGGGTGAAGCCGCCTCAGGACGCGAGGGTTGGACAAAAATTGTCAGACACTCCGGGCAAAGAGTGTTACTCGGCCAGCTCCTTCACCAGCTGGCGATAGATCGCCACGCCCTGCACGAACCCGGGCAGCGGCATGCGCTCGTTGGCGCGCGCGATCCCCATGGTGTCGGTCACGGCGACCAGGAACGGCGAGAAGCCGTAGCTCGGGATGCCGGCGGCGCGGAAGAAGCGCGAATCGGTCGCGGTCCAGGGCAGGAAGTAGGGCCCGACGACGGTGTCGGGGTAGCGCTCCTCGGATCGCCCGCTCCAGGGCGCGGAAGTCGGCCGAGTCGACCGGCGAGGGCTGCGCGCGCGCCGAGGTCCTCGCCGATCCGGTAGGTCGTGCCGAGGGTCACCGACTCGGGCAGGAGCTCGGCCAGCACGGCGTCGCGGATCGGCCTCCGGCAGGAGGTGGACGAAGAGCCGCAGCTGGTAGCCGCCGGCCGGATCGGGCTCGACCGGGAACGGCATGAGCTCGTTGCGGAAGAGCGACTTCATGAACGGGGTGAGGCGATCGAAGACCGGCGCGGTTGCGCAGGGTCGCCGCGGGATCCGCGAGCCAGGCCTGGAACGACCCGAGGCCGCGCGTCGGCCCGTAATGCGAGAGGAAGAGCGCGACCGGCTCCGAGACCGGGATCACCGGATCGGTGGCGTCGTGCTCCGCGAGGACCTCGCGCAGCGCCCGAGCTTGCGCGGCGTCGGCGCTGCAGAAGACGATCTCGGTGAAGCGCTTCTGCGCGAACTCGATGCCCCAGTACTTGACCTCGTCGGCCGAGGTCGCCTCGACGACGCCGCCCTCGGTGAGGACGACCCCCATCCGCGCGACGAGCTCGGGATGGGCGCGCAGAATCCAGCGCGTGCCGGTCTCGCTGCCGGTCTCCTCGCCGGAGGTGGCGAGGAAGAGGATCGACCGCTTCGGCTTGCGGCCGGTCTCCGCGGCTTCGCGGGCGACGTCGATCGTCGCCAGGAGCTGGGCGATCGTCAGGCTCTTCATGTCGTAGATGCCGCGGCCGTACATCCACGGGCCGTCGATCGACGCCGCCGAACGGCGGGTACTCCCAGCTCCCCGGACCCTCCGCCGGTTCGACGTCGATGTGACCCGGCGAGCACGATCGCCTTGCGGGTCCTCGCCCTCGACGAACGCCCAGACGTTGGCGCGCCCGTCGGCCAGCCGTTCGACGTGCGGCTCGAGGCCGGCGGCGGCGAGCTGCGCGGCGAGGAACTCGGCGCCGGGGATCTCGTTGGCGTCCGGCTCGCTGGTGTCGATGGCGATGTACTCGCGCAGCAGCCGCACTTCGGGGAGCGCCAGGAAATCGACGCCGCTCCACAGCGCTGGAGCGCGTCGATCTGGCGCATCTCCGGCGGCACCGGCGGGTGGGCGAGGAGCAGCAGGAGCTTGAGCGCCAGGCCGGTCGCGACCAGCGCGAGATAGAGCGCCGCGCGAGCGCTGTTGCGAACCAGGCGCTCGGCGGCGGTCGGCACGGCCTTCGGCATGGGTGCGGCGACTCTAGCATCCGGCCTCGCACCCTCCTGGGACGCGAGCCCGGCGAGCGGCTCGGCTATCATGGCGCGGTCTTGAATCGCTCTCCCGGCGTGCCGCCCGTTCCAGCGTTCCGGTCGCTCCCGGCCGACGGCCGCGGAGCTGCAGGCCGCCGCTCCTCCCGCTCCTCCTCCTGTGCTGGCTCTCGCGCCGCCGCTCGCCTTCCTCGCCGCCGAGGCCTGGCTCTTCGACGGCGACTGGCAGTTCCCGCTCGACGACAGCTGGATCCACCTCGTCTTCGCGCGCAGCCTCGCGCACGGCGAGGGGCTGGCCTTCAATCCGCAGGAGCTCGTCGCGGGCACGACGGCGCCGCTGTGGACGGCGCTCCTCGGGCTGCTCGCGGCCCTCCCCGGTTCGATCTTTCTCTGGGCGAAGCTCGCCGGCATCGCGGCGCAGGCGGGGAGCGTGCTGCTGGTCTACTCCGTCGGCCGGCGGCTCGATCTCTCGCCGGCGCGCGCCGCGATCGCCGCCGGCCTGGTGGCGGCGAGCGACTGGCTCGTCTGGTCGGCGATCTCGGGCATGGAGGTGAATCTCTTCGTCCTGCTGATGCTCGGCCGGCCTCGACCGCCACCTGCGCGAGCGCGCCGCGCCCGGCCCGGCAGCGAGCGCTGCCGCCGCTCTCCTTTCTGCTCTTCGGTCTCGCGGCGCTGGCGCGCCCGGAGGGGCTCCTGCTGCCGCTCCTTGCGGCCGCCGACCGGCTGCTCCTCGCCGCCCCGCGGACGGCGGAAGAGCCCGGCCTGCGCCTCGCGCCGCCGTCGCGCGCGCAGGGAACGACGATCCTCGCCGGGCTGCTGCTGGCGCTCCTCGTCCTCGCGCCGGTCGGGTGGGCCTTCCATCAGATGTCGGGCTCGTTCCTGCCCACCACCGTCGCCGCCAAGGCCTCCGGTCCGCCGCTGCTCGTTCCCGACCCCCGCCTGCTCTCGGCGATCGCCGGCATACTCCTCGCGCTCGCAGCCCTGGATGACGCTGCTCGCGCTCGGTGGCGTCGTCGAGTCGGTGCGCCGGCTCGGCGGTCCGCGCGACCGCGGTCTGTTGCTCGCGCTCTGGACGCCTCGCGCTGCCGCTCGCCTCGGCGATGCTCTCGTCGGGCAAAGAGGTCGCAGTCGGAAACTTCGGACGCTACTTCTTCCCGCTGCTGCCCTGCGTGGTGCTGCTCGGCGCGCTCGCTCTCGCGCCCCTGCCGTTCGCCCGCCTGCGCTCGGTCGCGCTCTCGCGGCGGGTGCACGTTCCGGCCGGCGCGCTGCTGCTCCTGCTGCTCGCGACGCCGGCGCTCTTCTCGCTCGCCAGCGGGCTCAAGCGCTATCTCGTCTCGTGTACCAATGTCCGCGAGAGCAACGTCGCGCTGGCGCGCTGGCTGGGTCCCCGTCTGCCGCCCGACGCCCTGGTGGCGGTCAACGACGTCGGCGCCTTCAAGTACCTGTTGCCGAACCGGCTCCTCGACCTGGTCGGACTGATGACCCCCGAGGTCACCCGGCGGCGCCAGCTGGCGAGCGCCCAGGGGAAGGGTTTCGGCGAGGTGCTGGTCGGGATGCTCGAAGACCGCCGGCCCGACTTCGTGATCGTCTTCCCGAGCTGGTTCGGCTTTCCGGCGCTCCATCCCGAGAGCTTTCATGCGCTGCGCACCGTGACGGTCCGCGACAACATCACCATGGGCGGTGAGATGATGGTGCTCTACGACACGCCGTGGACCCGCCAGCCGCTCGCCGCGGTGGCGGACGACGCGGCCGAACCCCTCGAAACGGAGTCCCCGTGATCCCAATCCCGATTCTCGACCTGACGCGCGCCCGCAAGCGCATCGATGCCGCCCTGCGTGAGCGCTGGAACAAGATCCTCGACACCAACGCGTTCATCCAGGGCCCCGAAGTCAAGGAGCTCGAGTGCGCCTTCACCGGCTTTCTCGGCGCCGCGCGCCGTGGTCGGCGTCGCCAACGGCACCGACGCCCTGGTGATCGCCCTGCGCGCCCTGCGGCTCGCCCCCGGCGCCGAGGTGCTGGTGCCGGCGTTCAGCTTCTTCGCCACCGCCGAAGCGGTGGTCCTCGCCGGCGGCGTGCCGGTCTTCTGCGACATCGACGCCGCGACCTACAACCTCGACCCGGCGGAGCTCGAGCGCCACGCCACGGCGAAGACTGCCGGCGTCATCGGCGTCCACCTCTACGGCCGGCCGTTCGACACCGAGAGCGTCGCCGCGATCTGCCGGCGCCGCGGCTGGTTCCTGGTCGAGGACTCGGCGCAGGCGCACGGCGCGAAGCGCCGCGGCAAGCGGGTCGGCACGTTGGGTGACCTCGCGGCCTGGAGTTTCTATCCGACCAAGAATCTCGGCTGCTACGGCGACGGCGGGGCGATCTCGGGGATGGACGAGGAGCTCATGAAGCGCGTCTACCGCCTGGCGAATCACGGCCAGAGTGAGCGCTACACGCACATCGAGATCGGCACCAACAGCCGCCTCGACAGCCTCCAGGCGGCCGTCTTGAACTGCAAGCTGCCGCTGCTCGACGCCGACAATGCCCATCGCCGGAAGCTTGCGGCGCTCTATCAGGAGTCGCTCGCCGGCGATCGGCGATCTGCGCTTCCCGCCCGACGACCCGCAGGACGAGGTGGTCTACCACCAGATGACCGTCGCCACGGCGCAGCGCGACGCGCTGCAGGAGTTCCTCAAGGGGCAGGGGGTCGGCTCGGCGGTGCACTATCCGTCGGCGCTCCACAAGCAGAAAGCCATGGCCGAGCTGCTGCCGGTGCCGCCGTCGCTGCCGAAGGCCGAGCAGGCGGGGGCCGAGGTCCTCTGCCTGCCGATGTTCCCGGAGCTCGAGGAGAGCGAGGTGGCGCGCGCCTGCGAGGCGATTCGCCTCTTCTTCGCCGGCAGGAGCTGACGGGTGTCGGCAGCCAATCGCCCGCTTGCGCTTTCTCACGGTCGTCGTCGTTCCGGCGGCCGTGCTGATGGCTCTCGAGATCGTCTCCAGCCGCCTGCTCGCCCCGACCTTCGGCAACAGCGTCTACGTCTGGGGCTCGATCATCGGTGTCTTCCTGGCCGCGATGTCGGGCGGCTACGTCCTCGGCGGTGCGTACGCCGACCGCAAGCCGGAACTCGCGGCGCTCGGCCGTCTGCTCTTTCTGGCCGCACTCTTTCAGTGGGCGACGGCGATATTCGGTCGACCGATCGTGGCGGCGATCGGCGAGGCGACCGACGGTGGCCCGGCCGGAACGCTTCTCGCCACGGCAGTCCTCTTTGGCCCCGCGACCCTGCTGCTCGCGACCGTCTCTCCATTTGCCGTCCGGTTGGCGGGTCTCGAGCGCGAGCGACTGGGCAACGTTTCGGGGGGTCTTTTTGCGCTGTCGACCGCGGGGAGTCTGGTGGGAACCATGGTCGCGACATTCGTGCTCATCCCGCGATTCGGCCTCGATGTGATCCTCGCGCTCCTCGTCTCGGCGACCGCTGGCGCCGCGGCGCTCGCGGCGGGGCGAGGGCTCACGATGTTCGCCGCTCTCGTCGCCGCCGTGACCTGCTGGTGGAGCAGCGCCATTCACCCCGACGCGCGCACGGTCCTGGCGGAGCGCGCTACGCCCTACCAGACGCTGGTCGTTCGCGAGTCGGACGGGGTCCGGGCGATCTCCTCCGACGGGATTACTCATGGTGCGGTGGTGCTGGCGACCGGAGATCCAGGGCTCGTCTACACCTACACCGCTCAGCTCCTGAAGCTTTACGCGCCGGAGGCGCACCGGTTGGCGGTCCTCGGAACCGGCTCGGGCAGTATCGGTCGCCTGCTCATCGCCCGGAACCCCGGCCTCGAAGCCACCTACGTCGACATTGACCCGGCGGTGCCCGCGATGGCGGCAGAGTGGTTCGGCCTGACGAACGGCCCGCGCGAGAAGGTCGTGGTCCAGGACGCCAGGCGCTTTCTCGCCGGCACACCGGAGCGCTGGGACTGGATCTACTGCGACACCTACATCGGCCTGGCGGTGCCCTTTCACCTCGCGACCGAAGAGTACTTCCGCCTGGTGAAGTCGAGACTCACGCCTGGCGGAGCGGTCGGTGTCAACCTCGCGGGTTCGGTCGAGCACATTTTCGGGCGTGCCATGCTGCGCACCCTTAGCCGTGTCTTCGCCCGGGTCGAGATCTACTCGATCCGCGGCTCCCAGAATTTTCTGCTGATCGCGCACGACGGCGTGGGACTGTCGGTGGAGGAGCTCTCCGCTCGCGCAGCGGCACTCGACCGCGAAGGCGAGAAGCAGCATTGGAGCGGTCCACGTTTCGCCGAGCTCGTGCGCCGCCATGAGCTCCCGGACCTCGACCTGACAGGCGTTCCAGTGTTCGGTCGACGGCTACGCGCCGGTCGATGCACTGCTCAACCTCGCCGACCGGCAAGCGACTCTTCCCGAGGCCCCCGGAGTCCCCGGAGAGCGGTGAGCCGCCGGTCGCTCGCCGGGGTGCTGGCGGCGACGGCGGGCGTGCGCCTGGCGCACCTCGTCGCCGTCCGCGACGCACCGTTCGTCGGCCAGCTGGCGCTCGACAGCCAGGAGTACGACCGCTGGGCGCGGGCGATCGCGGCGGGGGACTGGTGGGGGAGCGCGCCGTTCTTCCAGGCGCCGCTCTATCCGTACCTCGTCGCTGTCGTCTATCGCCTCTTCGCCGCGGCGCCGCTCGCGGTCTACTTGCTGCAGATCGCTGCGGCGGTCCTCGGCTGCTGGGCTCTGGTTCGGGCCGGCGAGGCACTCGCCGGCCCCCGCGCCGCAGGCGCAACCGGTCTGCTCTTCGCTCTCTACACGCCGTTCTGGTTCTACGACGTGCAGCTGATGAAGGAGAGCTTCGCCGTCTCGGCGGTCTGCCTGCTTCTTTTTCTGCTGGTGAAGGCGCGCGCGAGCGATCGGCTTGCGCTCTGGTTCCTGGTCGGGCTCGTTTCGCGCGTTTCTCGCTCTGCTGCGCGAGAACATGCTGCTGGTCGTTCCTTTCCTGCTCTTGCTCACGTGGCGCGAAAAGACCGGTAAGGGATGGATGCTGGCGTTGCGGCGGTGTGGCTTGCTGTTGCTTGGGCTGTCGTTGCCGCTGCTGGCTGTGGCCTCCCGGAACTTTGCGCTCGGCGGCGGCTTTCTGCCGACGACGTCGCAGGGCGGGGTCAATTTCTGGATCGGCAACAACCCCGCGGCGGACGGGACGTATCGGCCGCTGGTGCCGGGCAAGCAGGTGCCGGGGTACGAGCGCGAAGGAGCGCGGATCTTCGCCGAACAGGCGGTGGGTCATCCGCTGGCGGCGAATGAAGTTTCCGGGTACTGGTTTCGTCGCGCGCTCGCTTGGGCGCGGATGGAGCCGCGTTCCTTCCTTCGCCTGCAGTTCACCAAGCTCGGTCTCTACTGGGACGGCTACGAGTGGCCGGATGCGGTGGACTACTACTGGATGAAGACGCTCTCGCGGCCGCTCGCTCTGCCGCTGCTCGAATGGAGCGCGGTGGCGCTGCTGGCGCTCTGGGGGCTGCTGCTCGAGCGCCGGCGGCTCGCGGTCTGGGCGCCGGTGCTGCTGTTCGAGCTCGGCTGGATGCTCTCGGTCGTGGCGTTCTTCGTCTTCTCGCGCTATCGCCTGCCGGCGGTGCCTGGGCTGCTGCTGCTCGCGGCGATTCCGGTGGCGCGTGCGGCGGAGGCTTTCAGTCAAGGGGAGCGGAGGAAGAGCGCAGCGCTGTGGGCCGGTGTCGCGATCCTCTGGCTGGCGCCGCACGTACCTGGGTATTCTCCGCGGGTGGACCTCGTCGAGTTCAACCTCGGCCGCCTGGCCGAAGAGCGCGGCGATCTCGGCGCCGCTGCGGCGCACTACGAACGCACTCTCGCCGTCGATGCGGACAATCTCTCGGCGACCCTCAACCTCGGCAATCTCGCCGCGCGCGCCGGCGACTACGCGACCGCCAGGTCACGCTTTGTGCGTGCCGTCGAGCTCGCCCCGGACTCCGACGACGCTCACGCCAATCTCGGCGGCGCGCTGCTCGCGCTGGGCGATCTCCCCGCCGCCGAGCGCGAGCTCACGCGTGCCCTCGAGCTCAATCCCGAGAACCGCTTCGCGCAGCACAATCTGGCGATCCTGCAGCGGCGCGCCGCCGGGTAGCGTGTTCGACTGAACGCCAGGAGCGCTCTGTCCGAGGGACGGACGGTTCAGGTCGCTTTGAGCTCGGACCAGCCGAGAGCGAAGCCGAGGGCGCGCTTGACCTCCGGGATGCGCGTGGCCGGAAGCGCGCCCAGCCGTTCGCCGAGGCGGGCCTTCGGCACGGCGTGGAAGTTGTCGCAGTTCGCCACGGATCGGCGCGTGAGTCCTTCCGCGCGGCCGAGGGGGACTTCGACCGGAATGTCGCGCACCGTAGTGGTGATCTCAACGACCAGCACACGCGAGAGATAGTCGTAGGCCGCGTCGCGAGAGAGCAAGAGTACCGGCCGGCTGCCGATCGGCTCGGGAAGGTGAGCCTGCCAGATCTCATATTGCCTCACGGCTTCTTCGCCCTGGTCCGGTCTTTCGGCTCTTGCGGCTGCCATGCCTCCGGATCGAGGTAGGCCACTTCGGAATCATCGGGCTGGGCGCGATAGGCCGCCGCCATGCGCTCCTCCGCGGCCCGGTCCAGGGCTTCTCGGATCGCAGTGCGCAGGAATGCCGAGCGCTGGCGAGCGTGGCCGGGCGCGACCAACTCCAGTTCAGCCGCGGTCTCGTCCGGGAGTTCGAGTATGACCTGTTTCATATAGACTGAGTATAGCAAAATGGCTATTACTGTGAAATGCGGAATCTACGGCAGCTTCGGCGGATACCAGCCGGACTCCCAGCCGCGGGCGCGGTAGTAGGCGAGCTGGGAGGAGAGCAGGCCGTCGAGGCGCTGCCGGAGGGCGGCGAGCCGGGCCGGCTCGGTGGCGGCGAGATTGTGCAGCTCGCCGGGGTCGCGGGCGAGATCGAACAGCGCGAGCTCGCGGCGGTCGTGGTTCAGCAGCAGCTTCCAGTCGTCCTCGAGCACGGCGTCCTCGCGGGTGATCCCCTGGATGGTGAGCAGGAGCGGCCGGCCCTTGGCGCTGTAGCCGGGAGCGAGGATGTCGGCGCGGCCCTGGAAGTTTCCGTGCGGTGGCAGTTCGAGGAAGCTCGCCACCGCCGGCACGAGGTCGAGCACCGAGACCGGCTCGGTCAGGACGCGGGCCGGTTCGTTCGGCAGCCGCAGGAACGCCGCGGTGCGGATCTGCTCCTCGAGCAGCATCGTGCCGTGGGTCGGGATGCCGTGCTCGTAGAACGCTTCGCCGTGATCCGAGACCACGAGCAGCACGGTGTGGTCCCAGACCCCCGCCGCCCGCAGTTGGTCGACGACCTCGCCGACCGCGCTGTCGACGGTGTGCAGCGCGTTGTAGAAGCGGTTCTCCATCACCGGGATCCTGTCGGTGGGGTAGGAGAGGAAGGTGGTCGGGAAGTCGATCGTCGACGGCTGATAGAGCGCCGTGGCGTCCGGCGGGATGACGTACGGATAGTGCGTCGCCTGGAAGTTGAGATAGGCGAGAAACGGCCCCCCCTGCACCCCTTTCAGCCAGTCGCCGAACGCCGCGACGGGGGTCGGCTCGAAGACCTTCGACTCCGCGCCGTCACCGCGCCGCGGCGCCGCGGGCCAGTCCGGCGAGTGCCGGAAGAGCTCGAGCCCCGGGGTGCGCAGGAACGCCTGCATGTTCCCCCAGCCCTCGTTCTGGCAGGAGAACATGGCGGTGCGATAGCCCGCCGGGCGCAGCAGGTCCCAGACCAGGGTGCGCGGGTAGGCGAGATCGATGAAGTAGTCGTGGCGCTCGAACTTGCGCGGATGGAGGGCGGCGAGAATCGAGGTCTGCGCGTAGTCGGAGTGCGTGGCGGTGGCGTAGGCGCGGGCAAAGACGATCGACTCGGCGGCGAGCGCGTTCATCCGCGGCGTCGCCTCCGTCCGGGCGAGCGGGCCGAAGAGCCGGCTCCACGGCACCGACTCGAGCATGACAACGACGACATTGTCGCGCCGGAAGTCGACCGGCACCGCGAAGGCCTCGAGCTGCGCACTGCGTGCCGGGTCGGGCGTGAAATCGGGTTGCGGTGCGCCACCAGTGGATCGTCCGAAGGCCGCGCCGCCGGTCAGTTGGCGCGCCACCCAGCTCGTCTCCGGGGCCTGGGTGCCGGCGACGAAACGTGCATAGGGGTAGCGCCAGCAGAGCACCATGAGCGCGGCGAGCGCGATGGCGGCGAGCGCCGCTACCGGTCCCGTTCCGGCGCTGGAACGCTGGCGACCGCGAGCCACGCGCAGCGCCACGAAAAACACGACCGCGAGACCCAAGGGGAGCGCCACGGTCGCCAGGAGGATGGCGCGCTCCTGCGCGCTGCCCTCGTCGCCGAGCTGGCGCAGGCTCCGGAAGACGAACCAGAGATCCTCGAAACGCAGGTGGGAGCGGGCCAGCGCGTACTTCCACAGCGACAGCCCGAGCCAGGCATAGAAAGTGCCGAGGCCGAGGGCGACGAGCGCATCGAATCCGCGCGGCCAGCGGCGCGCCGCCAGAAGGCGCCCGAGGAGCGCCGCGGCGAGCGCGGCGAGCGCGCCGTGCGCGAGGCCGAGGAAGAGCGCCAGGAAGGCGAGGACGCACCAGGCGCCGAGGGTCGGCGGCGGCGTTGCCAGCCGGAAGCCGCAGACCCCGAAGAGCACGAGGGCGTAGGTCATCCCGGCGCCGAGGAAGACCGGCAGGGGAAGATCGGAGAGCGGAGATTTCGGCCTCTGCTGCATTCCGTTCCGCTAGGGCTCCGACCCAGTGCGCCGCGAAGAGGTCTCTGGGCGAGAGCTCCAGCTCGGTGCGGGCGGCGGTGCCACGACGGGACCTGAAGTCCCAGTCCGCGGAACCGAGTCGAATCGAGGCATGGACGCATTGTACAGACCGGATCCGTAACTGCATCGCGCTGCCGCGACCTCCGCTAGTATGAAGGCCCAACTGTTTCGGACTGGCAGCGGCATGACCTCGAGGGCCACAAAATGACAAGTCCATCGCTGGTCAACTTTTCCGAGGTCGAAAGCCGACGATTCGACCTGGATGTCTATCGCGGCAAGATCGTTGAAGGTGAAGAGCGCCGTCTCGCAGACGAGATCCTGAAAGTCCGCGCGGATCTGGTCATTCTCCGAACACCTTGCGACCAGGATGTCCCGGGGCGACTCGAGCGCTACGGGCTGCCGCAGAAGGTTTGCGACACCCTGGTTTATTACGAGGTTTCGCTGGCGAAATTCGCGCCCGCTCCCTTGCGCAACTCCGATCTCGACTTCGTCGAGTACGAGCCGGCTGCCGATCCCGAAATGGATGCGCTAGTGGCCGATATCTTCTCCACCTACCGCAATCACTACACCGCCAATCCGCTGCTCGCCAAGGACCTGGTTCCCGGCTACCAGGAGTGGACGCGCGACTTCGCCCACGGCCGCGGCAAGGGGAAGATCGCCTGGATAGTCCGTCGGGGTGGCGAACCGATTGCGTTCGCGACCTGCTTGCGCGAAGGGGCCGAGGCGGAGGGTGCTGCTCTACGGCGTGCGATCGGAGCAAAGTGGCGGTGGGGTCTACGGCGACCTCATCCGGTTCACGCAGGCCTATTTCAAGAACCAGGGTTGCACGAGCATGAAGGTCTCGACTCAGGTCAACAATTTCGGAGTGCAGAAGGTCTGGGTGCGAGAAGGCTTCTTCATGACCAGTGCCTACTACACATTGCACCTCACCACGATGATGGGTCGCGGACTCAGGGACGTCCTGGAGCGCCTTGCAGTCTTCTCTCCGGAGGATGTGGAGGCGTTCGGTGCGTTGAGCGGCGATCGCAATCCACTTCACTTCAGCGACGCGGCGGCGCGCGAGCGAGGTTTCGAGGGACGGATGGCTCACGGGGCGCTCTTGAATGCCACCATTTCGAGGATCTTCGGTGTCGAACGACCCGGGCCTGGAACGCTTTTTGCTGGATTTGCCTACCGGTTCCTGACGCCGCTTTACGTCGGGCGCGAGTATCAGCTGCGAATCGGTTTCTTTCCCTACGAAGCGACATCGAAGTTTCGCCGGTCGTTGGCTACCGTGCGGAATTCCAGTGGAGAACTCTGCGCCTTCGCTTACAGCGACCTGGTCGTCAGGTAGCCGTCGCGTATGAAACCCCTACCTTCGGGTCTTTCCGTCGTCGTCCCAGCTTATAACAGCGGCGAGATCCTGCCCCAGCTGGTCGAACGCCTCGCGCCGGTGCTCAGGGCGATCGGACCGGACTACGAACTGATCCTCGTGAACGACGGTAGCCGGGACGACACCTGGCGCGTGATCCAGCGTCTATCCGCCGGCCATTCCTGGGTACGCGGCATCTGTATGATGCGCAACTACGGGCAACACAATGCTCTCCTCTGCGGCATTCGGGCGGCTCGATTCGACATTCTGATGACGATGGATGACGACCTCCAACACCCTCCGGAGGAACTTCCGAAGCTGCTGGCGGCGCTGACCCCGGAGGTCGACGTCGTGTACGCCCCGCCGGACCGGGAGCAGCACGGCTTCTTGCGTAATCTGTCGTCGATCATCACGAAACTGGCGCTTGGCAGCGCGATGGGTGGGGAGACGGCTCGAAAAGCGAGCGCCTGGCGCGTATTTCGCACCCAGGTGCGCGACGCATTCGCCGACTACCACAGCCCGCTCGTCAGTATCGACGTTCTGCTCACCTGGGGAACCGCCCGGTTCGCGTCCCTTCCTTTGCGCCACGATCCGCGGATGGCGGGCAAATCCAACTACACCTTCGGGAAGTTGGTCCGACATGCGTTCAACATGATGACCGGATTCTCGGTGCTGCCGCTGCAACTTGCGAGCGTGATCGGACTGGGATTCATGCTCTTCGGAATGGTCGTGCTCGTTTTTGTTATGGGAAGTTACCTGCGCTCGGGCACCAGCGTGGCGGGCTTTCCGTTCTTGGCGTCGATCATCGCCATCTTCTCGGGTGCGCAGCTCTTCGCGCTGGGCATCATCGGCGAGTACCTCGCGCGGATGCACTTCCGGATCATGGATAAGCCGACCTATGTGGTGCGGGTAACTGCTGGGGTGGAGCCGAAAGACTGAGCCAGTCGCAGGAGACACTACGTTCTTCTGGATCCGGAGAGCAGCCGGGTGCAGCCTGACTTCCAGAATCACCATTCGCTCGGCGATGGGAAGAGGGGATCGAGGGCCCGTGCGAGCTCCGGAAGTCGCACAAGACCCGGCCCGATCCAGGTCAGCTTCACCCGGGTCCCGGCGGATGCTTTGCACGTATGGACTCCGCGCGAGAACTCCGACGCACCGGGTGCCACGTCGCCGCCGTCACATCGGAGACTGCCGCTCTCCATGCCGGAGACCCAGTAGCGCCCCGCAAGAATGCTGGTCCAGGACCCGTCGCTGTCGTCGAGCTGGACGCCCGGAACCCAGAGGTCGGGCGCGAGTGGCACGTAGTTGTCGCGGATGAACTCGAGGGTAGGGCGGTCGAGGTAGCTCATTCGGTACGAAGGGATCACGACGGCCGGGGGGCGCTCGACGAATCGCGCGTACAGGCCGGAGGCCCCCCCCTGGCGTAGCGACGGGGCGTTCATCAAGTGGATGAACCATGTCGGGGCGATCGCCTCGCGACCCGGGACGAGTCCGGCAGCATCGAACACGCGGTCGGTGCGGGGATCCGTCAGCGCCGCCGCCGCCTCCATCAATTGTAGCTGGCGATGATTGGTCCAGCCGAGCAGCGTGAGCAGTTGCAGGGTCCAAGGGAGTCCGAAACCCAGGACCAGCAGAGACCATCCCAGGGATCGGCGCCGGCGCGAACGGGCTTCCCCCAGGAAAAAGTCCAGCGACGGCCGCAGGGTCAGGACCCAACCGACTGCTACGAGCGCCAGCGAGTTGTAGGGGAAGGCTACCGGGTTGGCCAGGGTCCCCAGAAAGACGGTGCTCATCCAGATCCACTGCGCCGAGCCGTTCCGCCAGACGTCGGAAAGGAGCGTCCTTCGCGAGCGCACGACGAAGTCGCCAGCTCGCCACAGGAGGAATCCGATCAGAAGGGGCGTCTGGTGCAGGAGCACCCCGGCAAGCGCCCTCGGCTGGGTCCTCGCGACCTCCGAAACACCGTGGAAGAAGTTGAAGTAGCTCCGCACCACGATTCCCGCGCTTCCATACCAGGCGTAGAGCGCGAGCAGCACAGCGACTCCCGCGGCGAAGCCTCCGGCCAGGTCGGCCAGGAGGCGGAAGCGAGAGCGCGGCGAGTACGCTGGATGGGGGAGGACGAGCGCCAGCAACAGGAGCGGCGCCAGAAACAGGACGTGCTTGACGGAGTTGAGCAGGACGAACCCCGAGAGCCCGCCGACGAGGAGATACGCGAAACGACGCGGTCTGCCGTCGAACGGAGCGAGGAGGGTCCAGCAGCCCAACAAAGCGAGGACTCCCGGGCCCTCGTGCCGGATCTCGAGCCCGTAGGTCCACAGCGGAGCGGTGAGACCGACCGCGGCGACACCCGGGGTGAAGAGCGGATCGCCCGGTCGGATGCCCGAGGCGCGCAGCAGGAGCCAACCGAGCGCCGCGAAGACGGTCAGCCAGGCCATGCGGACCGAGAGGAAGATGGCCGGGGCGGTGTCCGTGAACCAAAGGAGCGGACGGAGCAGAAAGAGGTAGGGCGGAGCGTAGAAATCGTAGGCGGAGAACTTGTGCGAAGCGAGTAGCCACAGCCCGTAGACGTTCTGCGCCTCGTCCACCTGGAACACCCGGTTCCAGGCGACGAACCCCGCGAGAATCAGGAACGAGGCGCCCAGGACGACGCCTGCCGCGCGCGCGGACGAGGAAGTTGCGGTGGCGATGAGCGCGGAGCCTCTCAAGCCGAGCGATCCCGGCAAGAGAGGATCGCGTGGGTGTAGGGCACGCGCAGCAGATCCTCACGCACTTGGGCCTCGACAGATGCAAAGGCGGTGCGAGCGAGCTCGGCATAGCCCTGCGCGGTCCGGATGTTGCGGCCGCGATCGCGGTCGATCAGGAATCGCGCCGCCGCGGGTTGGCCATCACGATGGCAGCAGTCGAGCGTGACGAGCCGGCCGGCGGGGGCGAGAAGCCGCCGCGCCAACTCCATCAGCGCCATGACCTCCCGGTCGTCCAGGTGATGCAGCAGAGCGATCGCCAGGATCCGGTCGAAAGTGCCTGCGGCTTCCCGGGGTGCCGCGTTGACATCGGCGCAGAGGAAACGGCCGCGAGGACCGTAACGCGCGCGCGCCTCTTCGATGTACTTCGGGTTTAGGTCGAAGCCGACGTAGTCGACTTCCGGCAGATGGGCGAGAATGCCGCCGGTGCCGCAGCCGATGTCGAGCACCCTCATTCCGGCTTCCGCCCCGATGTACTCCGCGACGAGCGTCCGGCGAACCTTTTCGGCGCCGACCAGCGACTGCAGAAGATTGTAGTTGCGCGCGCGGCCGAGCAGGCTCCGCAGGCCGTGACTCACTTGTGTCATGCGATTCCGCCGACGCGCCGCGCGACCACGAGGAGCGATCCGCCCGCCGGCAGGGAGATCCCGGCGCGCAGCAGACCGAACTCGAGGCGCATCAGTCCGCCGAGCGTCCGGTCCACCCAGCGCGGGAGCGAGATCTCCGCAACGGCGTCGCGCGCGTCGCGCCGCGTGCGACGCCGCCAGCGCGACAGAAAGAGGAGGGGCAGCGCCAGCGAAACGAACGACGTGGTGTGGAGGATCTCGAAGCCGGAGCGCCGCAGTTTTGCGACCAACTCCGACCGGCGGTAGCGCCGGGCATGGTGGGCGTAGACATCCACCTCGCTCCACAGGGAGGGATGCTGCGGCACGGTCACCAGCAGGCCGCCTCCGGGGCGCAGAGCCTTGTGCAGTTCGCAGAGGACGGACTCGTCCTCCGGAATATGTTCCAGGACGTCGAAGGCGCCCAGCATCGCGAAGTGGTCGCGGTAGGGAATCGACCGCGCGTCCATTTGCAGGAGCTCGACCCCGGCGAGGCGCGACGCCGCGACCGCCAGCCCGCGGCTCGACAGTTCGCTGCCGGTCAAGCGCATGGCGGGAAAGCGCTGCCGAAATCCTTCGAGGACGAAGCCTGTCCCGCAGCCGACTTCGAGCATCGAGTCCGCCCGGGGAAAGTAGCGGGTGGCCGCCCATTGGATGATCCGGTTCCGGGCACGGAACCAGAAGCTCCCGGCCTCCGCGGTGCGCAGGAGATCGAAGACCTCCTGGGGATATCCAGTGGCGTCCGACTCGAGCTCCGGGGCGAGCAAGGGAATTCCGGCCGGAGCCGGCGGCGCCGTGCCACAGGCGGGACAGCGCCAGTCCGCGCCTTCGAACGCATGGCGGCAGTTCGGGCAGAGTCGCAAGGCCTCTCCTAACCCCGGAAAAAGCTCAGGACGGCCTCGATGACTCCGTTCTGTTCGAACTCGGTGAGCTCGATGAACAGCGGCAACCGCAGCAGCCGATCGCTGTACTCGTCGGCATGGGGAAGCGGCCGGCCGTCGTGCTGGTCTATGAAGTAGGCGCTCTGGTGGAGCGACTGGTAGTGGAAGACGGCCATGTATCCGGCTTGCTTCAGGTGGGCGATCAGGGCGGTGCGGCGCGCCAGCGATTCGACGACGAGGTAGAAGAGGTGCGCGTTGTGGCCGGCGAAATCGGGGATCGACGGCAGACGGACCTGGCCGCTCTGCTCGAGCTCCGCGAGCCCCGCGCGATAACGGTTCCAGATACCCATCCGCCTGGCCTGAATCGACTCGAGCTCCTCGATCTGTCCCCAGAGTACGGCTGCGAGAAGATCCGAGGGCAAGAAAGACGACCCGAGGTCCACCCAACCGTACTTGTCCGTCTCGCCGCGGAAGAAGGCCGAGCGGTTGGTTCCTTTCTCGCGCAGGATCTCCGCCCGGCCCCGGAGCTCCTCGCGGTTGATCGCCAGGAGTCCACCTTCTCCGCAGTGGATGTTCTTGGTCTCGTGGAAGGAGAAAGTTCCCAGATCGCCGATCGCGCCCAGCGGCCTTCCCTTGTAGGTCGCTTCGACTCCCTGTGCCGCATCCTCGACGACGCGCAGGCCGTGTGCGGCGGCGAGCGCGAGCAGCGGATCCAGGTCGCAGGCGATCCCCGCGTAGTGGACCGCCACGAGCACGCGCGTGCGCGGGGTGATCAACGGCCCGACCAGCGCAGTGTCCATATTCGGCGAGTTGGGGAGGCTGTCGACGAAGCGCAGGCGGGCGCCGCGCAAAGCAAAAGCATTGGCGGTCGAGACGAAGGTGAACGAGGGCAGAATGACCTCGTCTCCGGGGGCGATCCCGCAGAGCAGCGCCGCCATCTCGAGCGCGTCCGTGCAGGAGGTAGTCAGCAGAGCGCGGCGCAGGCCGTAGCGCTTCTCGAAGAAGTCCTCGCAGCGCCGCGAGAAGGCGCCGTCTCCGGAGACGTGCCCCGAGAGCATCGCCTCTTTCAGGTGCTCGAGCTCGCGTCCCGTGAAGTAAGGTCGGTTGAACGGGATCATGGGTAGGGTGTGCCAGCCGAGAGGTTACCAGAGCCGTCGTCGTCGGAGCCGCGAACGGTCGTGGCCGCGGCCGCGGGCGCTGCGGGCGGCTCCACGATCCGCCCCGCCGCCCACCAGCAGCCCCAGGCGAGCAGCAGGGCCGGGTAGAAGTCGACCACGTAGTGCCAGCCGAAGTAGACCGCGCTCGCGGCGATGGCGAGGTTCCACGGCACGAGCAGGACGAGGAGCGGGCGCCAGCACTTCCAGGCGACGAACAGGCCCAGAGCGCTGGTCGCGAGGTGGAGGCTCGGGAAGGCCGCCAGGCCGAAGAACGGCACCGCCGGCGCCTGCGGGTTCTGCACGATGTGGCGCAGCGCTTCGAGCATCGACTGCTGCAGGTCGAAGACGTGCGAGCCGGCGAGCGCCGCATAGCGCCCGCGCTCGACCAGCGCGGGTCCGAGGCTGGGGAGAGCCAGGTAGAGGAAGACGCCGGCGATGTAGCACAGCGCGAGCGCCGCGAGCGTCCGCGCGCACCAGGGCGACGCCGGAGCGCGCCATGGCGACGGCGAGGGGCAGAGCGAGCGCCGCCCAGGCGTAGTAGTAGACGAACTGCAGCGCGACGCTGCGCGGCGGCGAGTGGAAACTGGTCACCCAGGCGACGAAGTCGCCGCCGCCCATGTGCAGGACGTCGTCGAGATGCCCGAAGATGCGATCGAAGAGGCGCGGGTGGAAGAGCAGCAGGCGGCACTTGAGGTTGGTGTAGGCGACGAGGACGAAGAGCAGCGCCGCGAGCGCCCGGAAGAAGGTGACGAGATCCGCGAGGAACGCGCCGGGCGGCGGCCCGGCCGCGCAGCTTGCGCACCAGGGCGACGAGCATCCAGGGCGGCAGGACGAACACCGTGATCGCCAGCAGGAACTGGAAGTACGACAGGACCAGGGGCCAGAAGGTGAACGGATAGAGCCGGGTCGCGAAGAGCGCCGCCACGCCGCGAAGAAGAGGAGCGCGATGCGCTCCTCCGGCCAGAGGCGGCCGAGCCACTTCATCGCTCCGCCTCCCCGCGGCTCGCGGCGCTCACCGGTAAGGGGTGACCTCGGAGGCGAGGAAGCGCCGCTGGTCCTCGAGGAGGAGCCCTTGCCGCGCGCCAGAGCTCGCGCATCGCGGCGTGCTCCGCCTGCGGCAGCGCCGCGAGGACGACGGCGGGCGGCTCGACCGGCCGCAGCTCGACCAGCCGGGAGAAGGTGGCGAGCCAGGTCCAGTCGCCGGCGAGCAGCGTGCCGCTCTCGTACTCGACCGCCGGCAGGTCGTCGACGTGCGGCGGCGTGTCGCCGAGGAAGGCGTCGAGCTCCGACGCCGGACGACGAGGTAGCAGGCGAGGAGGTCCGCCGGACGCTGCATGCCGATGTCGGCGAGCGCCTCGCGGATCGCCGGATCGGCGAAGCCGCGCGCCAGCGCCTCCGGGTCCCACGGGCCGCCGCGCTTCCGGCCGGTGACCACCGTGAACGAGTTCAGCGCCGAGGGCTCGTACCAGATCACGGTCTCCGGGAAGACGTTGCGGAAGGCGCGCACGATCATCGCGAAGTTCGACGGCGTCAGGGTGTACATCGGCAGCCACATCGAGATCACGCCGTCGGGCGTGAGGCGCTCGGCGGCGATCCGGAAGTACTCCTCGCTGTAGAGCGAGCCGTTGCCGGCGTAGCGCGGGTGGATCGAGTCCGAGAGCACGGCGTCGAAGATCTCGGTGCGTCGCGAGCAGGAAGTTGCGCCCGTCGTTGATCTCCACTCGGACGCGCGGATCGGACGAGCACGTCGTGATTGATGTCGCCGAGAAGTAGCGGTCCGAGGCCGCGAGCACCGCCGGGCTCAGCTCGACGATGCGGATCTCGCTCACCGGATGCCGCGACACCGCATGCGCCGTGCCGCCGCTGCCGAAGCCGATGTGCACGACCCGCGCGTCGCGGCTCCTGCCGAGCAGCAGCGGCAGGTGCCCCTGCAGCTTCTGCACGGCGTAGAGATCGGGGCTCGAGCCGGCGACGTTGACGCCGTTCAGCTCCAGCGAGAGGTAGGTACGGCGAAGCCTCGGTCATGCTGGCGGATCGCCACCGCGGCGCTCGCGTCCTCGTGGAAATGGACGAGATCGCCCGGGCGATCGCGGCCGAAGATTCCGGCGGCGAGGATCACGCGGTCGGCCGGCAGGATCCAGGCCGAGTCCGAGCGAAGAGCACCGGCGCTGCCGCGAGCGCCACCGCCAGCACCCGCAGCCACCGGGAACCGTGCTCGGCGGCGCAGGCTGCGCTGCGCGAACAGCAGCGCGATCGCCGGCGCAGAGCGCGCCGACCGCGAGCAGCGAGTTCTGTGTTCCGAGCAGCGGAATGAGGCCGAAGCCGGCCCCCAGCGAGCCCAGGATGCAGCCCAGCGTGTTGGCGCCGTAGAGCTCGCCCAGGTCGCGTCCGATGCCGGGTGTTCGGGCAGGGTGCGAAGAGTCATTGCCGACGGCGTGGCGCGCCGAGTAGACGCGCACCAGGAGCGGAAAGCTCACCCCCATGAGCAGGGTCGGCGGCAGCAGGATCGGCAGCACCGCGAGCAGCTGCGCGCCGACGGCAACGCCGAAGCCCTGCGGCTGCAGGAGCCTCGGAGAGCGCGATCTGCCGGTCGTTGAGGGTCGGCGAAGAGCCAGATCGAGAGCGGCGCGCAGGCCGCGATGCCGAGCTCGATGCCGGCGAGCAGGGCGATCGGCCGCGTCAGGCGCTCGACCAGGCGCCCGATGGCGAGGCTGCCGACGCGCGATCCCGAGCAGAAAGCCGAGCAGCATCAGGCTGAAGGCGTAGACGCTCGAACCGAGGTAGAAGACCAGGATGCGCGTCCACAGCACCTCGAAGGCGAGGCTCGTCGCCCCCATGAGCGCGGCCGCGACGAGGAGCAGGCGCTCGGGCCGGCGCGCCACGGCGGGATCGCTCGGGCGCTGCGGCCGGCGGCTGCCGGCGGCTGCCGGGGCTGCCGGGCGAGGGCGATGGCGCCGAGCGCGGCCGGCGAAGTTGAGCGCCGCCGAGAGCAGGCAGGCTGGCATGCAGTCCGAAGAGCGGGATGGTGAGGAAGCCGGCGCCGGCGACGCCGCAGACCGCGCCGAGGGTGTTGGCGCCGTAGAGCAGGGCGGTGTCGCGCGCCGAGCTCCGCCGCCCCGGACGACGGCCCCGGCGGATCTCGTCCGGCGGCGCGCGCCGGCTTCGGGCATCGCGTCCGGCAGCCTGCGGAGTCCGCGCACGATGAGCGGCAGCGTGCCCCCCATGAGCAGCGTCGGGGGCAGCAGGCAGAGGGCGGCGAGACCGATCGCGGAGCAGCGCGAAGCTCCAGGGCCGCGCCGCTGGCGCCGCCCGTCGCACGCTCGACCGCGACGTAGACCGCGGTCATGCCCTCGAAGAAGCGCGGCGAGAAGATCGCGAACAGGCCGATGCCGACCTCGAGCAGCGCATAGAGGGTCAGCGGTCGCGGCGTGCGATCGGCGAGGCGGCCGAAGAGCCAGGGCGCCCGAGCCCGAGGCCGGCCATGAAGACGGCGAGCAGCGTCGCGGTGGCGAGCGTCGTGTTGCCGAAGACCAGCGAGAGGTAGCGCAGCCACGCCACCTGGTCGACCAGCCCGGCGGCGCCCGAGGCGAAGAAGAGCAGCGCCAGCAGACGGCGCTGCGCCGGCCGCGCCCGCGCGCGCGCGCATCGCCGGCTCGCCGCTGCGAGTCGCTCCGGTCGTTCCGGTCGCGCCGGTCGCCGGGCGCTCCTCAGATGCCATAGATCAGCACGAGCACGGTCGACCCCCCAGAGCGCGAGGTTCACCAGGAACGGCGGGTCGCGCAGGATCGCCTCGGTGGGGCTCGCGGCGTCGGACTTCTGGTAGAGCAGGAAGAGGAAGCGGAAGATGCCGAAGAGCGCGAGAGGCACGGTCGCGACGAGATACGGCGTGCCGAGGCGGGCGGCGGTCGCCGGGATCGACGGTGTAGAGGGCGTAGGAGACGACCGTCGAGGCCGTGACGACGTTGATCATCTGGTCGACGAAGGTCAGGTTGTAGTGCTCGAGCACCGCCCGCGTGCCGGAGCTGTGCCGAGCTCACCGGGCTGGTGCGCGAGCTCGTGCCGGCGCTTGGCGAAGCCGAGGAAGAGCGCCACGAAGATGGTGCACAGCAGCAGCCAGGAGGAGACTTCGACCGCGATCGCCAGCGCGCCGGCCTCGACCCGCAGGACGAAGCCGAGCGCGATCGTCATCACGTCCAGATGACGAGGCGCTTGAGCCCGAGCGAGTAGAGTACGTTGAGACGCGAGGTAGATGCCGAGGCAGATCGAGAAGCCCGGGCCGAGGGTCCAGGCGAGGGCCAGGGCGCCGGCGGCGAGGAGCGACGGCGGCGACGAGCGCCGTCGCTCCGCCGAGCTGGCCGGCGGCGATCGGCCGCAGGCGCTTCACCGGATGCAGCCGGTCGGCTTCGCGGTCGCGCAGGTCGTTGAGCAGGTAGACCGCGCTCGCCGCGGCGCAGAAGGCGGCGAAGGCCGCCGCCGAACGCCAGGGCGAGGGTCGAGTGTGATCGAGCCGGTGCGCGAAGACGAGCGGCACGAAGACGAAGAGGTTCTTCACCCACTGCGCCGGGCGCAGGGAGCGAAGGAGAGCGGAGAGCATGGCGGGTATTCTAAGCGCGCCGGCAAGCGGTCCACGCGGGCCACCGAGGAGAGCGGCTTCTGCTCGCCGGCCTGGCGGCGATCTGGCTTGTTCTTCGCGCTGCCGCTGGTGCTCGGCGAGAAGACGCTCATCCTGCGCGACGTCTTCACGACCCACCTGCCGATGAAGGCCTACGGTGCTGCGGCGCTCGCCCACGGCAGCATTCCGGCGTTCAATCCGACCTGGGCGCTCGGCCAGCCGTTCGCCGGCAATCCGAACGCCCTGCCGTACTATCCCGGCAACCTCCTCTACCTCCTGCTGCCGTTCTGGAGCGCCTTCAACGCCCACTACGTGCTGCACTGGCTGCTCGCCTTCCTGACTTTCCGCAAGCTGGCGCGGGAGCTCGACCAGAGCCCGGTCGCCGCCACCCTGGCGGCGCTCACCTACGCCGGCTCGGGCTACGTCCTCTCCTGTCTCACTTTCTACAACCTGATCGCCGTCGCCGCCTGGCTGCCGCTCGTCCTCTGGGGCCTGGCGCGCGGCGGCCGGCGCGGCACGCTCTGGGGCGGCATCGCCTGCGGCCTGATGCTGCTCTCGGGCGAGCCGGTCACCGCGGCGCTCGCCGTCGTGCTGATGGCGCTCGTCGCGGTCGAGCGCCAGGGCTGGAAGCGCGGGCTCGCCGCCGTCCGTCGCGGTCGGCGGCGCTCGGTCTCCTCGGTCGCGCTGCCCCAGGTCGTCGCGGCGGCGCGGACCTTCGGCTTCACCTATCGCGGCGCGCACGGGCTTGCTCGCCGGCGCAGGCCGCGAACCATGCCCTGCAGCCGCCGCGCCTGCTCGAGCTCGTCCTGCCGCTGCCCTGGGGCTGGCCCTCGGAGCTCGGGCGCTTCGGCCACTGGTCGAACGTCACGCCGATCACGCCCTACATCTACTCGCTGCACTTCGGCGTCGTGGGGCTGGCGTTCGCCCTCTGGGCGCCGTGCGTGCGCGCTGGCGCTGGGCGGCGCTCGTCGGCGGCGAGCCTGCTCCTCGCCGTACCTCGGCGGGCTTTCGGGCGAGCTCCTGCTGAAGCTCTCCGCGGGGCCTCTTCCGCTATCCGCAGAAGCTCCTGCTCTGGACGACCGTCGGCGCGGCGCTCCTCGCCGGGTGGGGGTTCGATCGTCTGCTGGCGCCGGCAGGGCGCGCCGGAAAGCGGCGGCGAAGGGGATGCGGCGCGGCGCCGCGCCGGGCTGCGCGCCGCCTCGCATTGGCGGCCGGCCGTCGCGGCCGCGACCGCGATCCTCCTGCTGGTGCTGCGCGGTCCGCTGCGGGCGCTCTTTCTGGCGCGGCTCGATGCGCGCCACGACTGGGTCGCAGCGACGCACCAGACGCTCTGGTTCCTGGGCTTCCTGGTGGTGGCGCTCGTCCTCGCCGGGGCCGCCTGGGCGGTCCGCCGGCAGAGCGCCGCGGCGCTCGTCGCGCTGGCCGCGCTCGCGCTCCTGCAGCTTTCGCCGATGGTCGCGACGGACCGGGTCGCCGAGCTCGCACCGCCGGTCCCGTGGGTCGCCCTGCTCGGCGACAACCGCTCGGTGATGCTGGTCGGCGAGCACCTTTCCAAGTGGGCGCCGGAGGTGCCGATGCATGGCGTCGAGACGGTCGTCGAGGGCTGGCGCGACGTCCGCCTCGACCTCGACCCGGCGACCGGGGCGCTGCACGGCGTGACTTATCCGGTGGCGAGCGATCTCGACGGCATCTACTCGCCCCTGCATGCCCTGCTTCTGCAGAATCTCGCGGCGTTCGATTGGCCGGCGCGAATCCGCTGGCTGCGCCTGCTCGGCGCCGGTTGGCTCGTACGGCAGGATGACGGCCTGCCCCCACCGCCGCTCGAGAGGGTCGCCGCAGAGGCGCGGTTGCGGGTGCGCAGTGAGCTCTACAGGATTCCCGACCCGGCGCCGGTCGCCTTCTGGCCGCGCGCGGTGGTGGTGGCGGCGTCGCCGATCGCGGCGCTCGGCCTGGCGACGAACGCCGACGATCCGGTGGCGATCGCGGTCGCGAGCCGCGCGGTCGAGCATCGCGCCGGCGGACGGGTCGAGCTGCTCGCCGCCGAAGACGACCGGATGCGCCTCGCCGTCGAGAGCGCGGGCGGCCTCCTGGTCGTGCAGCGGGCCTACTTTCCGCTCATCGAAGCGCGGCTCGAGGACGGACGCCGGCTCGCAACGCAGCCGGTCGATCTCGTGCTGCTCGGTGTCGAGGTGCCGCCGGGACGACACGAGATCCGCATCGGCACGTCGCAGCGGCCCGAAGCGATCGCCGGCGGCATCGCCCTGCTGGTTTTCGCCCTGCGCCGCGATCGTCGGTTGGCGGCGGCCGTGAAGCGTTTCGCTGCGTTCCCCGGCCTGGCGGTCATTCTGCCGGTCGTCCTGCTGCTCGCTGGTTTCGTCGCGCCGCTCGCGACCGGCGGCAAGACCTTCGATCCTGCGCGACGTCCTGCAGGCGCACTTTCTCGACCGGATCGCGCTCGGCGAGGGACTGCGCGCAGTTCGACCTGCCGCTGGTCGACCCGCTGCGCGCCGGCGGCCAGGCGCTGGCGGGAAATCTCAACGCCCTGCCGTTCTATCCCGATAACCTCCTGCTGCTCGCCGGTGGCGCAAATGCCGGCGCGGCGGCCGGCGCGCGCTCGACCCTGTGGGCGCTCAACGCGCACTTCTGGCTGCACTGGTTTGTCGCTCTCGCCGCGGCGTTCTGGATGGGACGCGCCTTCGGTCTGCCGCCCGCGGCCGCGTGGATGGGGGCGACGGTCTACGCCTTCTCGGGTTACTTCGCGAGCCAGTTGAACCTCTACAACACCGTCGCCGCGGCGGCGCTCACGCCGGCGCTGATCGCGGCCTTTCTCGAGACGGCGCCCGGCAAGTCGCCCGCGACCCAGCGCCGCGGCCTGCTCTGCGCCGCACTCCTCTGGGCGCTGCTCGTCCTGGGGGGCGAGCCGCTCCTCGCCATTCTCGCCCTGGTGGCCGCCGCGGGCGCCCTCGCCGTGGTCGCCGGAGGACGGTCGTTCTCGCGCCGGCTCGGCCTTGCCGTGGCCGCCGGGACGCTTCTCGCCGCGCCGCAGATCGTCGAGATGGCGCGCATCCTGCCGCTCTCCTTCCGCAACAACGCCGCCTTCGGCGAGCCGCAGGCGATCGTCGGCAGCTTCCGCGCGGCGCATCTCGCCGATCTCTTCTGGCCGTTCTTCTTCGGCCGCCCGAGTCTCGCCGAGGTCTTTGCGCCGCAGCAGTTCGATGGCTATCCACCGCTCCTGTTCACGCTCTATCCCGGGATGCTGGCGCTCGCGCTGGCCACGGCCGGAGCCCGCCTCGCGTTCGGTCTGGGCAACGCCTCCAATGGCTCCAATGGCTCCGCTGGCTCCGCTGGCACCAATGCCTCCGCGAATTCCCGGGACCGCGCCGCCGATCCCCGGCAGCGCGCCGCGATCTGGGGCATCGCGGCGATCGGCGTCGCCCTGTTCTTCGCCCTCGGCCGCTTCAATCCGATCGTCGAAGGGCTGTGGAGTCTGCCCTGGGGGAGACTGCTGCGCTTTCCGGCCAAGTTCTGGCTCCTCGGAGCGGTCGGCGGGAGCCTGCTCGCCGGTCTCGGGTTCGAGCGCGCCCTCGCACCCGGCCGCCGCCAGGCCGGACGCGTGCTCCTGCTGCTCGCCCTGCTGGGCGCTCTATTCGGGCTCTTTCTTGCCGGCTCGGTAGCCGCTCCGGAGACGGTTTCGCGCGCCGTGGGCGGGCTGCTGTCGCCGAATCTCCCGGCGGCGGAGCTTCACGGAATCCTGCTGCGCCTGCAGGGCCTCAGCCTGCTCTCGATCGCCCTGCTGCTCGCCGCCCTCGCCCTGCTGCGCGGCGCTCGCCGGGCGCCGATGCTGGCGGCCGCCGGCCTCATCTTCCTGCACGCCGCGACGCAGCTCTGGGCGATGCTGCCCGCTGTGCCGATGGACGACGCCGAGCCCTATCTCGCCGCTGCCGCCGCTCCTCGCGGCGATTCCCGCCGGGAGCGTCGTCGTGCACGGCGCCAACCTCGACCTCTTTCGGCCGGGCACGCTCCACCAGGGCCGTTACCCCGACAGCCGCATCCTCTGGCTCACCCGGCGCTCGGCGCGCGAGCTCTATCCGTTCGCTGCCGTGCAACACGGCTTGCGGGCCGAGCTCGCGATCTCGCCCGAGGGGCTCGACAGCTTCCTCACCCAGGCGATCACCGTCGGCCTGCGCAACTTCTCCGACCGCCGCCGAATCGACCTGCTCGAAGCGCTGGGGGTCGACTATCTCCTGCTCGACCGCGAGCTCGCGCCCGAGGCGCTATCCGCGGTGCGCGAGGTCGCCCGCGACGCGGAGTTCGGCCAGACGGTGCGGCTCTACGAGCTCGCCGACCGGGCGCGCGAAGCCGAGTTCGCCACCCGGGTCATCGCCGCGCCGCACATGAACGCCGCCCTCGAGGCGATCTTCGACCCGGCGTTCGATCCCCACCGGACCGCCGTCGTCGCAGGCGGCGGCGCAGCGCTCGCGGCGCCTCCGGCAGCCCCTGTGGACGAGGGCGCCGCCGGCTCTGCGGCAGGCGATCGCGCCCGGGCGCCGGTCCGCTTCCTGGCGAACGGACGGGAAGAGGTGATCGTCGATGTCGAAGCGGGCGCCGCCGGCGTCCTCTTCCTGCGCCGCGCCTACCTCGCGCTCTGGCAGGTCGAGATCGACGGCCGCGCCGCTTCGACGCTGGTCGCGCAGGTCGCCCGCCTCGGCGTCGCGGTTCCGGCGGGGCACCACCGCGTCCGCTTCTGGATCGACCGCCGTCCGCTCGCCGCCGGTCTCGCCCTGGCGCTCCTCGGTCTCGTGTTGCTCGGCCTCGTCCTGCGCCGGCCGGCGCGGCCCGACCGGCCCGTTCCCCGCGCCGAAGGGCGGGCCGGGGCCTGAGGCGGGTGGTAGCATCCGGCGGAGTCGAACGCAGCGATTCGAAGGTGTCGAAAGCGTTGAACCCGTCGCACGCCCGCCGGGAAAGCCGGGGAAACCGCGAGATCCGAGTGGTCCCTTTTCGCAAGGTCCTGATCGCCAACCGTGGCGAGATTGCCGTCCGCATTCTGCGCGCCCTGCGCGAGAAGGGGATCCTCGGCGCCGTCGCCTACTCCGACGCCGACCGCGAGTCGCTCGCCGTGCTGGCGGCGGACGAGGCCTACCGCATCGGACCGGCGCCGTCGCGGGAGAGCTACCTCAAGGCCGAAGCGCTGGTCGACCTCGCGGTCGAGATCGGCGCCGATGCCATCCATCCGGGCTACGGCTTCCTCTCCGAGCGCGCCGAGTTCTCCCGCCTCTGCCGCGAGCGCGGCATCGTCTTCATCGGTCCGTCGCCGGAGGCGATCGCCGCGATGGGCGGTAAGGTCGAGGCCCGCCGGCGGATGATCGCGGCCGGGGTGCCGGTCGTCCCGGGGTCGCCCGGAGCGCTGGCGGACTTCGAGGCGGCGCGGGCCTGCGCCGCGGAGATCGGCTACCCGGTGATCGTCAAGGCGTCGGCCGGCGGCGGCGGCAAGGGCATGCGGGTGGCGCAGCAGCGACGCCGAGCTCGCCGAGGGCTACCGCCTGGCACGTGCCGAGGCCGGCGCGTCGTTCGGTGACGACGCGGTCTTCCTCGAGAAGTTCGTCGAACGTCCGCGGCACATCGAGATCCAGATTCTCGGCGATCACCACGGCAGGGTCGTTTCGCTCGGCGAGCGCGAGTGCTCGCTCCAGCGCCGCCATCAGAAGGTCGTCGAAGAGGCGCCATCGACGGTGGTCTCGCCGGAGCTCCGCCGCCGCATGGGCGCGGCGGCCGTGGCGGCGGCGAAGGCGGTCGGGTACACCAACGCCGGCACCTGCGAGTTCCTGCTCGACGCCGCCGGCGACTTCTACTTCCTGGAGATGAACACCCGCCTCCAGGTCGAGCATCCGGTGACCGAGATGGTGACCGGGCTCGACATCGTGATCGCGCAGCTCGCCATCGCGCAGGGCGAAGCGCTGGGACCGGAATTCGACGATGTCGAGCCGCGCGGACATGCGATCGAGGTCCGCCTCTACGCCGAGGATCCGTTCCGCAAGTTCGCGCCGTCGCCGGGCAAGATCCAGCGCCTGCGGCTGCCGCAGGGCCCGGGGGTGCGCAACGACGCCGGCGTCTTCGGCGGCTCGGAGATCTCGATCCACTACGATCCGATGATCGCCAAGCTCATCGTCTGGGGACGCGATCGCGACCGAGTCGCTGCAGCGGCTCGCCCGGGCGATCGACGAGCTGCGCATCGTCGGCATCCGGACCAACGTCCCGCTCTTCCAGGCGCTCCTCGCCAACGCCGACTTCCGCGCCGCGCGCTTCGACATCCACTGGCTCGACCGCGTGCTCGAGAGCGGCGAGCTCACTGCGATGGGCGGCGACGAGACCCCGGAGATCGCTCTCATCGCGGCAGCGATCGTTCACTTCGAACGCAGCCAACGCCAGGTGAGCGAACTGCCGCAGGGCGCCGCGCATCGCGGCGGCTGGCGCTCGGCGGCGCGCAACGGCAGCGTTGCGGCGCGGCGGGAGGAGTTGAAGATGCAGCTGGTGAGCCGCGTCGCCGGAAAGACCGAACCGATCACCGTCGAACGCCACCAGGGCCGCTACGTCGTCGAGATCGGCGGCGTTCGCCACGAGGTCGACACGCGGGCGCTCGGTCCCTGGGTGTTGAGCCTGCTCGTCGAGGGCGCCAGCCACGAAGTCGCCGTCGTCCGCCTGAACGACGGCAACTACTCGGTCGACTGGCGGGGACGGTCGGTCGTCGTCGAGCTGGTCGATCCGCTCACCCACCTGGCGGAGACCTCGCGCGGTGAGGGCGGGAAGCAGGGCAAGAAGATCGTCAAGGCCTACATGCCGGGCCGGGTGGTCGAAGTACGGGTCCAGGCCGGCGACAGGGTGGAAGCCGGGCAGCCGATGATCGTGCTCGAGGCGATGAAGATGCAGAACGAGATCCAGGCCGAGCGCTCCGGGCTGGTGAGCCGGGTCTTCGTCACCGCCGGCGAAGCGGTCGAAGGCGGCGATCCGCTGGTCGAAGTCGACTGATCCGGCCGGCAGCGAATCAGAAGACGAAGCCGATCGAGGCGAGGTAGGCCTCTTCGTCGCCGAAGACCAGCGCCCGGTCCGGGGCGCGGCGCCACTCGCGGTCGAGCTTCAGCACCCACGAGCTCGCCGGTCGGTAGTTGAGCCCGAGCGTCAGGCGCTTCTCGCTGTTTTCTTCCCACTGGCCGTCGAGCGGTCCGGCGAGATCGACGCGCTCGACCTGGCCCACCAGCGACAGTCTCGCCTCCGGGAACAGCTCGCCGTGCCGTCCGCTACGCAGCCATCGGGTGGCGAAATCGAGCGCGGCGCGCACGTACCACCCCTCGAGCTGCGCGTCGGGCCCGACGGTCTGGCCGGCAGCGAGGCGGTCGAACTCGCCGGTCAGCCGGAGCGGCCCCAGGACGGCCAGGGCGTCGATCGCCCAGCCGGCAAGCGGCAGTTCGCCGTCGCCGTCGTAGGCGCCATCGTAGCCGCTCATGCCGAGCTCGAAGGCTCCGCCGTACTTCCACCCGAGCCGCCCCACCACCGCCTTGTTGTTGTTGTTGTCGGCGCCGAACGGCTGGCGCGCCGCGCGCGTGCCGAGGGCGGTCACGTCCTCGCCCAGGCCCGCCACTACCGCCGTGTCGTAGCGCAGGACCCATTCGCCGCCGAGCAGCACGGTTCCCGAGAGGCCGAGTCCGTTGTCGGTCCAGTCCGACGGCGCCACCACGTAGGAGACCAGCGGCTTGGAGATCACGTCGCGATTCGGGGCGTAGTGGTCGACGTTGACGTTGCCGAACGGCACCAACAGCGCGCCGGCCCGCAGGGTCATCCAGTCGGTGAAGCGGAAGCTCGCCCAGGCCTGTTCGAGCAGGACCTCGCCGCCGCGTTCGCCGCCGACCGCCGCAGCACGTTCGAACTCCAGCTCGGCGAAGAGGCCGAGCCGCGGATGCGGCTGGGCGGAGAGCACGAGCTCGAGCGATTCCGCATCGAAGGTCGAGGTGCTGCGCGTCGTGTCCTCGACGGCGAAGGTGCCGTAGGTGGTCAGGTGGATCGCCCGCGTCTCCGAGTTCTGCATCGACTCGACGGTCTCGGCGGTGGCGGTCTGGGTTTCGTCGAGCTCGGCGAGCCGCGTTTCGACTCCCGCAAGCGCCGCGCCGAACTTCGCCAGGTTCTCTTCCGCCGCCTCGACGCGCGCTTCGAGGCCTGGCGTCGCCGCGGCCTTGAGCGCTGCGACCTCCGTCGCGAGACTGGCCAGGTCGCGGCGTAGCGCCTGCACCTCGGCTTCGAGCGCAGCCTTGGGCCGGTCGCTCGCCGGTGGGGAGGCGAACAGGTCGGGAGCGAGCAGCAGACTCCCCAGCAGAAGCCAGGCGGGCGATCTCATAGGTCGACCTCGAAGGAAATGGCGTTCGTGCTCGCGCCGGAAGCGTTGACGAGGATGAGGCTGTAGGTGCCGAGCGGCGTGTCCTCCTCGGCGAGGAGCGAAAGCTCCAGCTCTCCCGGGCCGATGCGCCTGGAACGCAGTACCCGAATCTGGCGCGCGATCTTGCCGCCGCGGCGAAACTGCACGCTCCAGTCGTCGGTGAACGGCTCGCCGCGCAGGTGCACGGTGACCCCTGCGCCGCGTCGCAGGGTGGTCGGAGTGAGGGCAGTCAGCCGCGGCAGGGCCGGCCGGACCTCGGCCGGAGCAGGCGCCGCGGCGGCGGCGGGTGCTGGCGCAGGCTCGACGGCCGGTGGGAGGCGCGCGGGATCGGGATTCGCAGGCTCGGCAGCGGTAGCGGACGCCGGCGTCTCCGCGGGCGGCGGCGCGGCCGCCAGCGGCGTACTCGAGCCGATCTTCGATGGCTCCGGCTGGACGGTGAGCTCTGGGCCGGCGCTGAGAGGAGTCGTCGCGCGACTCGCCTTGGTCGGCGATCCTCCTGCCGGTTTCGCGGCGGGTACGGAGACCGGCAATGGAACTGGCGGGGAGACCGGAGCGGCGGAGGGAGAGACGGAGGGAGTGGCGGGCGCGATCTGCGGGGCCGGTTCCGGGCGCGTCGCCGACGCCGTGCGCGCTCCGCCTTCTGCGGCCTCGTCTGGCGATCGCCCGGCGGCGAGGAACCAGGCGCCCACAGCCAGACCGGCGGCAACCAGCGCCGCGGCAGCCATCCACCAGGCCGGGCGCTGCGGTCGGCGCTTGCCGGCTCCGGCCGCTCCAGTCTCCATCCGCGTCGTCGGCGAGGTCGCCATCTCCGGTCCTGGCGCCGGTGCGAGGCCGGCAGCGAGGGCTCTCTCTGTCGCCACGAGCAGCCGCTCGGGACTCTCCGGGCGTCGCAGCGGATCCTTCGCCAGGCAGCGCATGACTTCGGCGGCGACTTCGGCCGGAGCCGCGCTCCCGGCGACCAGGGGCACGGGCTCGACTTCGAGCACCCGCCGCAGGCAGGCGGCCACGGTGTCGGCGGCGAACGGGTTGCGCCCGCCGAAGAGCTCGTAGGCGACGAGACCGAGTGCGTACATGTCGGACCGCGGCGAGAATTGGCCGCTGCCGAGCAGCTCCGGCGCGATGTACTCGGGCGTGCCGAGGACCACGCCGGTCGCGGTCATTCGCGTGTTCTCGACCAGCGCGATCCCGAAGTCCAGGAGCTTCGCCTCGCCGTCCGAACGCACCAGGACGTTCGATGGCTTCAGGTCGCGATGCAGCACGCCGCGCGAATGCGCGTAAGCGACCGCACGGCAGAGACCGGCCAGAACCCGCAAGCGCTCCCCGGCGCCGCGAGGTTCGGCGAGCCAGCGGTCGAGGATCGTCCCGTCGACATGCTCCATGACCAGGTACGGCAGCTCGCCGACGAAGCCGAAGTCGTGCAGCAGGACGATGTTGGGGTGGGAAAGGGAGCCGACCGTGCGCGCCTCCTGGAGAAAGCGCTCCGCCCCCTCCTCGACCTGCGGGCGCATCACTTTGATCGCGACGCGCCGGCCGATGAACGGATCTTCGGCGAGGTAGACCGCCCCCATCGCTCCGCGCCCGAGCTCGCGGAGGATCTTGTACTTGCCGATTTCGGTCGGGGCCATCAGTCCGCTCCGCCGGTCGTGGTCGTGCCCGGTAGGGTGACCCTCTGCGGGCCATGTCCGCTCCGCTGGGTCGGGTCGCTCGGGTCCGCTCGCGATCGCTCCGACGGCTCCGATCCCGGCGTTCGACGGTGAGCGCCGCGGCGATGAGCAGCCCGGCGACCAGCGAGGCGGCGACGAGGAGCATGCGGAATGCGGTCTGGATGCCGGGCACGACCTCCGCGGCGAGGAGCGCCGTGAGGCTCCTGTAGCCGATCGAGCCCGGCACCAGCATCAGGATCCCGGGCACCAGCGGGATCGATGCCGGAAGACGGCGGATGCGTTCGTAGAGACCGCTCGCGAGCCCGATGGCGAGCGCGCCCACGAACATGCCGACCTCGGGCTCGAGCATCTCGGCGCCGAGCCGGCCGGCGAAATAGCCCACAGCGCCGACGGCGACGATCCACGGCATCTCGGTGCGCGGCGCGCGCAGCAGGACCGCGAGCCCGAGCGGCGCGAGCAGCAGCGCCACGAGCTGCAGCCAGGCCGGCGGGCCGAGCGCGATGGCCTGGAGATCGCTGGCACTTGGCGATCCCGCCGTCGCGACCAGCGCGCCGAGCGTCGCCGTCGCCAGGCGGCCGCCGATCGCGACTCCGAGACCGATCATCAGGAAGGTCACCAGCGCGCCGGCGAAACGCGCCGTACCCGAAGAGAGGTGTTCTGCCGCGAGCTCCGAGAGCGCGACGGTCAGGGTGTAGCCCGGCAGCAGCACGATCAGGCCGGCGACGGTGGCGATGTAGACCGAAAGCGGCGGCGCGGCAGCAGCCACCACCGCCGCGGTGAAGGCGGCGAAGGCGGCGGCGAACGGCACGAAGAGCCGCTCCGCCGCCGGCCGGCGCTCGGCGAGGAAGGCGACGAGCCCGGTCACCAGGCCGACGAATCCGGCCACCGCGACCTCGCGCAGCGAGCCGCCGAGAAAGACCGCACTGGTCGCCGAGGCGAGTCCCCAGCAGAAGTAGGTGAGCTTGCGGCTGTAGCGCCGCGGCCGCCGTGCAATCTCTGCGATCTCGGCGCTCGCCGCCGCGGGCGAGGTCCGGCCGTCGCGCACCCGTTCGAGGAGCCCTTCGAGGTCGGCGAGGCGGCCGAGGTCGATTCCGGCCGGATTCACCCGCTCGAGGTGGGTGCGCTGCGTGGCGCCGTCGCCGAAGGCGATGAAGAGCGAGGTCGGGGTGGAGAAGAACTGCGCCGGCACCGCGAGGCGGGAGGCGACGTCGGCGAGCGCCGATTCGAGCTGCGGCGCGGAGAAGCCGGCCTCGTGCAGGGCGCGGCCGAGCCGGATGAGGAAGACGGCTGCGGAGTCCTCTCCTGTCCCGGTCGGCACGCCTTGCAAACTATCAGCTGGCGGAGGCCCTACGAGGCCTCCTTGACCGCCGAGATGATGTCCTGGATCGCTTTCTTGCCATCGTTGAAGTACATCAGGCAGTTGTCGGCGGCAAAGAGCGGGTTCGGGATGCCGGCGAAACCGGGCGAGAGGCTGCGCTTGATGACGATCACGGTCTTCGCCTTGTGGGCCTGGATGATCGGCATGCCGGCGATCGGGCTCTTGGGATCGGTCTCGGCGACCGGGTTGACCACGTCGTTGGCGCCGACGACGATGGCAACGTCGACCTGTTCCATCTCGCCGTTGATGTCGTCCATCTCGCGCAGCTTCTCGTACTCGATGTTGGCTTCGGCGAGCAGCACATTCATGTGGCCCGGCATGCGGCCGGCGACCGGATGGATGGCGTACTCGACCTTGGTGCCCTTCTCCTCGAGCAGTCCGGCGAGCTGGCGCACGGTGTGCTGCGCCTGGGCGACCGCCATGCCGTAACCGGGAATGATCACGACGTGCTGCGCGCCGTCGAGCATGATGGCGATCTCTTCGGCCGAGGTCGCCTTGACGGTCTTGTAGACCTCCTCGGCGTCGGGCGTCTCGGCGGTCGGGCCCATCGTGCCGAACAGCACGTTGGCCATCGACCGGTTCATCGCCTTGCACATGATCTGGGTGAGGACGATGCCCGAGGCGCCGACCAGCGAACCGGCGACGATCAGCACTGAGTTGCCGATGACGAAACCGGTCGCGGCGCCAGCGAGGCCGGAATAGGAGTTGAGGAGCGCGATCGCCACCGGCATGTCGGCGCCGCCGATCGAGATCGTCAGCAGCACGCCGAGCAGGCCCGAGACGGCGGCGAGCAGCCAGTAGAGCGGGATGTTGGTCGGGTCGAGGACGAGCATCACGCCGATTCCGATGCTGACCGCGGCGGCGAGCCACTTGCAGGCGTTCATGCCCGGGAAGCGGTCCTTCTTGAGCGTCAGCAGCCAGCCGATGAGCACGAAGGTGGCCGCGGTGAGCCAACCGATGAGCTTGTCGCGGTCGCTGGCGTTGGCGTTCATGACGCCGACCTGGACGCCGTAGGCGATGCCGATGAGCGCGGTCACGGCCGCGAAGCCGAACTTGACCGCCGTCTGCCACCCCTTGAGCTTCCACTTGACGGCCAGGAACTCGGCGAGCTTGCCGAAGGCGACATAGCTGCCGTAGAAGGTGACCGAGCCGATGAGGGCGGAGAGCACGGTCGCGATCTCCTCCTGCAGGCCCATGCCGACGCCGGAGCCGAGCGCCTGCTGCGCTCCGACGAGGGCCGAGGCGCCGACCAGCACCGAGGCGCCGCCGCCGAAACCGTTCAGGATGCCGACCATCTCGGGCATCGAGGTCATCTTGACCTTGGTCGCCATCAGCCAGCCGATGACGGTGCCGACGCCGGCGCCGATCAGGATGTACTTCCACGTCATCGACTGGCCGAGCACGGTCGCGGCGATCGCGATCGCCATGCCGAGCGCGCCGACGTAGTTGCCGCGCACCGCGGTCTTGGGATGCGCCATCCACTTGAGATCGACGATGAAGAGGACGGCGGCGACGAGATAGGCGAGGTCGCGGAGATCCTGGGTTTGCATGGCGGCGACCTCAGCGCTTCTTCTGGAACATGCCGAGCATGCGGTGGGTGACCACGAAACCGCCGACGACGTTGATCATGGCGAAGGCGACGGCGACGCCGGCGAGGATGTGCACCAGTTCCGGGACATCGGTCTGGCCGGCGAGGATCAGCGCGCCGACGACGGTGATGCCCGAGATGGCGTTCGAACCCGACATCAGGGGCGTGTGCAGGGTCGGCGGAACTCTGTTGATGACCTCGACTCCGACGTAGATGGCGAGGACGAAAACGGTGAGCGCGGTGACGAAACTCATGAACCCTCCGGCAAGTCACGCCGGCAGCCGGAAAACCGGGAGCGGCGGTCGGTAGATCGGTCAGTCGCTGCCCTGCAGGAACCGGCGGTCGGGGGGAGTGCCTGCCGTCGCGCCGGCTCGCCCCTGGAATAGGCCCCGCCCGAGCCGCAGGGGGAGCCGTTTCGGAGCACGAAGGCAACCTACCACAGGCCCTTCGAGGGCCAGACCACCCGTCGGGTCGGGGAGATCGCACGCCGGCCGGGACCGGCGGGGAGGCGATAGACTTCGCCCCATGATGCGTCCTGAGCCGTGGGGAGACCTCTCCCTGCGGATCGCCGAAAGCCCGCTCTTCACCTCGTTCTCCTCCCACCTCGCCGCCGGGCGTGGACGCGCCACGCGTCTGCCGCCGCCGGCGGCCGCCTGGATCTTCGATCTCGTCGCCGAGCAGGCCGGAAGGCCGGTCGTGGTCGTGGTGCCGCACGAGTCGGACGCTTTCGCCTGGCTCGAGAGCCTGCGGCTGGTGGCGGGGGCGGGGGTCGGCGGCTACTTCGCCGCTCCGTCGCTGTCGCCCTACCAGGAGGCCGAGGCCTCGCTCACGGTGCGCGCGCAGGAGGTCACGGCGCTCGCCGACGCCCTCGCCGGCCGGCTGCGGGCGCTGCTGGTCACGCCGCGCGCCCTCTTCCGGCGCCTGCCGGAGGCCTCCGGCCTGACCCCGATCCGGCTCGCCCGCGGCGACGAGATCGACCTCGAGGAGCTTGCCCTCCACCTGACCGCGCTGGGCTACCGGCGCGTCGATCTGGTCGGGGAGGTCGGCGACTTCGCGGTGCGCGGCGGGGTCTTCGACCTTTTTGCGGCCGGCGACGAGGAGCCGCTCCGGCTCGATCTCTTCGGCAACGAGATCGAGAGCCTGCGCCGCTTCGAGATCGAGTCCCAGCGCTCGCACGACGAGCTGCGGGAGGCCGCGGTCCTGCCGCTGGCGCTCTTCCCCGAGGGGCCGGATTCCGCCCGGCGGCTGGCGCGGGCCCTGGCTGACGCCGCGGCGCGAGGAGCCCGGTCGCGAGACCCGCGACCACCTGGCCACTCTTGCCGATGGCGGACGTTTCCCGGGCTGGGAGAACCTTCTGCCGCTCCTCGCCCCGCGCACCCTGACCCTCGCCGACCTGCTGCCGGACGCCATCTGGGTGGCGATCGATCCGGCGGCGCTCGCCGCCGAGATCACCCATCACGGGCGGCGGCTCGCGGAGGAGTACGCCGCGCGCCGCGAGCACCAGCGCTTCGCGCTCGAGCCGGCGCTCCTGGAGCATCCGGTGGAGGCAGTGCTGGAGCTCGTCGAATCGGCCCCGGCGGCGGTGGTGCCGCTCGCGGCGCCGGGCGAAGCGGTCGACTTCGGCGTGCTCACGACCGATCTTTTCCACGGTCAGCTGCCGCGCTTTCCCAACGAGGTCGCCGCGACGCGGGCGCGCGGCGAGCGCCTCCTGCTGGTCGCGCCGCAGGAGCGCCACACCGCCCTCGGCGAGCTCCTCGAGGGGCGCGACATCGTGCTCGGGCGGGGCGGAGTCGAGATCGTCACCGGCGAGATCGAACGCGGCTACCGGTTGCCGCTCGCCGGGGTGGCGATCTACGGCGAGACGCAGCTCCTGCCGCGGCCGATGGCGCGCGGCAAGCGCGGCCGCGGCGGTCGCTTCGGACCGTTCCTCGCGACGCTGCGCGATCTCAAGGTCGGCGACCATGTCGTCCACAACGACCACGGCATCGGGCAGTTCGTGGCGCTGCGCGCTGTCGGTGGACCGGGCGGTCCGGGTGGGCCGGGTGCCTCTGGTGAAGCCGGGCGCGCCGCGCTGCCGGCCTCGATGCGCAAGCTCGCCGGGCAGGCGCCGGCCGACAACGAAGTGATGGAGATCCTCTACGCCGGCGGCAAGCGCCTGCTCGTCCCGCTCGCCCGGCTCGACCTCATCCAGAAATACAGCGGTATCGAAGGCATCGCACCGCGTCTCGATCAGCTTGGCGGCTCGTCCTGGAACAAGACCAAGTCGAAGGTGCGCACCGGTATGCGCGACATGGCGGAGGAGCTGCTCAAGCTCTACGCCGAGCGCCAGCTCGCCCGGGCGCCGATTCTCGCCGGGTCGACCGACCTCGAGCGCCAGTTCGCGGCCGCCTTCCCGTTCGAGGAGACGCCGGATCAGGCCGACGCGATCACCGTCGTGCTCGAGGATCTCGGGCAGTCGAAGCCGATGGACCGGCTGCTCTGCGGCGACGTCGGCTTCGGCAAGACCGAGGTCGCCATGCGCGCCGCCTTCCGCGCCGTCGATGCCGGCTACCAGGTCGCCGTGCTGGCGCCGACGACGATCCTGGCGGACCAGCATCTCGAGGTCTTCACGCGGCGCTTCGAGGGCTTTCCGGTGACCATCGAGCGCCTCTCGCGCCTGCGGGTCGGCAAAGACCTGAAGGATCTCAAGACGCGGATCGCTGCGGGCAAAGTGGACATCACGCTCGGCACGCATCGCCTGCTCTCGAAGGACGTCGAGTTTCACCGTCTCGGCCTGGTCGTCGTCGACGAGGAGCAGCGCTTCGGCGTCGCGCAGAAAGAGCGTCTGAAGCAGCTCAAGAAGAACGTGCACGTCCTCGCCATGTCAGCGACGCCGCTGCCCAGGACCCTGCAGCTCTCGCTCGCCGGGGTGCGCGACATGGTGGTGATCGAGACGCCGCCCAAGGACCGGATGGCGATCGAGACCGCGGTGCTGCCGTTCTCGGAGGAGCTGGTGCGCGAGGCGATCGAGTACGAGCTGCAGCGCGGCGGGCAGGTGTTCTATGTCTACAACCGGGTCGAGTCGATCGAGCAGATGGCGGGCGTGCTGCGCGAGCTGATTCCCGGCCTGCGCATCACCATCGGCCACGGCCAGCTCCCCGAGCGCGAGCTCTACCGCCGGATGCACGCCTTCACGGCGCGCGAGTACGACGTGCTTCTCGCCACCACGATCATCGAGAACGGAATCGACATTCCGACCGTGAACACGATGCTCATCCATCGCGCAGACCGCTTCGGCCTGGCGCAGCTCTATCAGCTCCGCGGCCGGGTCGGTCGCAGCCGCGAGCTCGGCTACTGCTATCTGCTGGTGCCTTCCGACGCCCCGCTCACCGAGGAGGCGCGCCGTCGCCTCGAGGCGTTGCGCGAGTTCACCGAGCTGGGCGCGGGCTTCCGCATCGCCGGGCGCGATCTCGAGATTCGCGGCGCCGGCAACCTCCTCGGCGGCGAGCAGAGCGGGCACATCGCCGAGCTCGGCATCGAGACCTACCTCAAGATGCTCGACGAGACGGTGCGCGAGCTCAAGGGCGATGCCGTAGAGGAGGGGCCGAGCGTGGCCCTCGACCTGCCGCTCACGATGACCATTCCGAAGGACTACATCGCCGACGAGAATCTGCGCATGGAGATCTACCGCAAGCTCGCCACCGCCGAGCTGCCGCGCCAGGAGCTGCTCGAGGAGCTCACCGACCGGTTCGGGCGGCCGCCGAAGGCGGTGCTCGCACTGCTCGATCTCGTCGATCTCAAGCGCGCCGCCGAGGCGCTGCGCGTCCAGGCGATCTCGGCGACGGCTGGGCAGCTGGTCTTCCGCCTGCGCCGCGACGCCCGGATCGACGTCGATCGCCTGATTCGCTACGTCTCGACCCGCGCCGGCGCCGCCTTCAGCCCGACCGGCGTGCTCACCCTCGACCTGCCCGCGGGCCAGTCGGTGATCGACGCCGCGCGGGCGGTGCTGGCGGAGCTCGCGGCATGAGAAAGCGCCGACTCTGCCTGCCGCTGGCGCTCGCCCTGCTCGCGCCCCTCGCGATAACGACCGCCGGCTGCCGGCAGGAGGTGCCGCTGCCCTCGCCGGACCTGGTCGCCAAGGTCGGCGATCGCGAGCTCAAGGCGGCGGCATTCGACGCCTACCTCGAACGCAATCTCGGCGAACCCGGCGGTGGCCTCGCGAGCGAGGTCCTGTCGCGGCTGTTCGATCAGTTCGTGCGCGAAGAGATGCTCGCCATGCTGGCGCGGGAGCGCGGCCTCATCGAGCGCACGGTGCCGGCCGCCGATGCGGTCGAACCCTTGCTGGCGGCGCATCCGGTGCCGGAGCCCACCGCCGCCGAGATCGCGGCCTACTTCGCCGCCCATGCCGCCGAGCTCGCGCGTCCGGCGCGGGTCCATCTGCGCCAGATCCTGGTGGACGACCGGCTGGTGGCCGAGCGCGCGCGGCGCGAGCTCATGGCCGGCGCCGCTTTCGAGGCCGTGCTCGCCAGAGTCCAGGTCCCGGGATCGGCGCCCGCCGGAGGAGATCAGGGAATCCTGGCGCGCGACGAGCTGCCGCCGGCGTTCGCCGACCTGATCTTCCGCCTGGAGGCCGGCAAGGTGAGCGAGGTCGTGCCCGCCGACTACGGATTTCATCTCTTCGAGGTCGTCGAGCGCTGGCCCGCGGAGAATCCGGCGCTCGACGAGGTCGCGCCGGCGATCCGCCAGCGGCTGCGCGAAGCGAGCGCGGATGCCCGCCTCCAAGCCCTGTTCGCCGATGCGCAGAGCCGCTACACTGTCGTGGTGTTCGACCGCAACCTGCCGTTCAACTACCAGGGATCGCTCCCGATATCGAGGCCGCATGAAGAGCGTTGAGTCCGTGAAGCGAACAGTCTGTGCCGCCCTGGTGCTGTGCGCCCTGCCTGTCGCGGGGCTGCGCGCCGAAGAGCTCAATGCCATCGTCCTCCGGGTCAACGACGAGATCACGACGCTCTACGAATACCGCGAGCGCAAGGCGGCGCGCGCGCGCGCGATCGCCGAGTCCGATCTCCCCACCGACGAACGGCGCGAGCTTTCGGCGGACGCGGGCAAGGCCACGATGCGCGAGATTCTCGACGAAATGCTGCTGCTGTCGCGCGCCCGGCAGCTGATCATCGAGCCCTCGAAGGCGGAGCTCGACGAGGCAATGGACGCGACCCGCAACCGCATGGGGCTCACGAGCGAGGAGATGTTGGCCAACGCGTTGAAGAGCGCCGGTATGTCGCTCGCCGACTTCCGCGAGCGCACTTCGCGCTCGATCCGGGTGAACGGCGTGATCCAGCGCGAGGTGCGCTCCAAGATCGAGGTGGACGACGAGTGGCTGCAGCGCGCCTATCGCGAGCGCCAGGAGGAGTTCCGCGTCCCCGCCAAGGCCAAGGTGCAGGAGATCGTGATTCCGGCGGACAAGCTCTCCGGCGAGAAGGCGCGCGAGGTCGCGGAGGCGATGCGCGCCGCGCTCGCCGGCGGCGAAGCGATGACCGACGTCGTGGCGCGGCTCGGCGGCGGCGACGCCACCGGCCCGGTGGATCTCGGCTGGGTCGAAGCGGGCGAGCTCGCTCCCGCGCTCGAGGCCGCCGTCGCCGGGCTCGTCGCCGGCGCCGTCTCCTCGCCGGTCGAGGCCCGCGGCGGGCTTCACCTGCTGCAGGTCCTCGAGCGCGCGGAGAGCACGATCCGGCCGTTCTCCGAGGTCAAGGACGAGCTCGGAGCCAAGGAGCAGAACAAGCGCTTCGAAGAGACGATGCGCACCTACCTCGCGGAGCTCGAGCAGAAGGCCTATCTGCTGGAGAACACGCCGCCCGATGCGGTCGGCTATCGCGACGTGGCGCGCGACACCAGCAACGATCCGCTCGCGGCCTTCGCGCCGAAGCGCGCGCCGGCGCCGCCGCCCGTGGTCGAGCCGACCGCACCCCCGCCTGCCCCGTAGCCCCGACCGTCAGGCGGTGAGCGTGAGGCTCGCCGCCGCAGGTTTCTCTTTCCGCCTGGAACCCGGCAGGAAGTTACGCCGCGTTTGCGGCAGAGAAAATCTGTCGCGAGTGTGTGGGAAAAAATGGACAAAAGTGGAACTCTCTTGTACATTGCCAGAGCAATTCTTCAGGTCACAGAGGCGAGCGATGTTCCGCGGAAGCGCAGTTGCCACTATCGACGACAAGGGGCGTCTGAAAGTCCCCACGGACTTCAGGCGGACCCTGGAAGACCGCTTCGGCGCCGAGTTCTTCATCACCTCGGTGGCGGGGGACCACGCGCTGGTCTATCCGCTGCCGGTGTGGGAGGAGATCGAGTCGCGGCTCGCGGCTCTCCCGGCGACCGACCGCGTCAAGGAGCGCTACCTCGAGCGCGTGAGCTACTACGGACAGCAGTCGCGCCTCGACGGACAGGGGCGGCTGCTCGTGCCGACGATCCTGCGCTCCTCGGCGACGATGAGCGGCGAGGTCGTGGTCTCGGCGCGCATCGACCATCTCGTGGTGTGGAATCGCGAGCGCTTCGAGAAGCGGCTCTCCGAGCATCCGTTCACCGACGACGACTTCGGCCTGCTGTCGGAGCGGGGAATCTGAGCGTCCATGCCTCCGAGTCACCCGCTGCACGTCATCAGCCCGTGCTCCTCGAAGAGACCCTCCACTGGCTCGCACCCGAGCGCGGCGGACTCTTCGTCGACTGCACCCTCGGGCTCGGTGGCCACGCGCACGCGTTGCTCTCGCGATTCCCGCAGGCCCGTCTCCTCGGAATCGACCGCGATCCGCGGGCGCTCGAGTTGGCCCGCCACCGGCTGGCGGAGTTCGGCGTCCGCGCACGTTGCGTCGAGGGCAACTTCCGCGACCTCGAGTCGCACTGGGGCGAGCACGCCGGAGACGAGGCGCCGCCCGCAGGGATCTACGCCGATCTCGGAATGTCGTCGCTGCAGCTCGACGACCCCGGGCGCGGCTTCAGCTTTCAACGCGAGGGACCGCTCGACATGCGGATGGGGACCGACCGGTCCCACCGCTGCCGAGCTCGTGAACTTTGCAACGGAGGAGAACTTGGAAGAGATCTTTCGAGAGTTCGGAGAAGAGCCCGAAGCGCGCCGTGTCGCTCGCGCCATCGTCGCGGAACGCCGCGCCAGCCCGATCGACACCACCGTCGCGCTCGCCAACGTGGTTCGCCGCGCCAAGCGCAGCGGACGCGGCGGCGGCGAGCGCATCGATCCGGCGACGCGGGTCTTCCAGGCGCTTCGCCTGGCGGTGAACGAGGAGCTCCAGGCCGCCGAGGAGCTGCTCGATCAGGCCGTCCGCCTGCTCGACCGCGACGGCCGGTTGGTCATCATCTCGTTCCACAGCCTCGAGGATCGGATCGTGAAGAACCGCTTCCGCAACCTGGCGCGCGGCGAGGTCGACCAGACGACGGGGCGCACGCACTCGGAGACCCGGGTGCTCGAGGTTCTGACCAAGAAGCCGGTCCGTCCGACCGAAGCCGAAGTGCAGTTCAACCCGCGCAGCCGTTCGGCGCGTCTGCGCGCGGCGCGGAGGCTGTGACCGATTGCGCAACGCCTACACCGTCCACCGGCCGGTCATCAACGCGTACCTCGTCAGGGAACGCGACCGCCGGAGGCTGCGTGAGTTGGCGCTCGTGCTGCTCGCCGTCATTCCGCTCGCCCTGGGCCTCATGGTCTACACCTGGCTGCAGCTCGAGTCGCTGCGTGTCGGCTACCGGATCGAAACCCTGGAGCGGCGGACTCATCAACTCAAGCAGGTCGAGCGCCAGCTGCGGCTCGAGTCGGCCTATCTCGCCAACCCGCAGCGCCTCGCGACGCGCGCCAAGGACGAGCTCGGCCTCGAGGCGCCCCGGCTCGAGCAGGTGATCTTCCGCGAGGAGATGGAGTGAAGACCCGCCTCTTCTGCGTGCTCGGCCTGCTCGCGCTCTGGAGTCGGAGCGATCGCTGCGCGCCTCTACCACCTGCAGGTCAACCGGCACGACGAATTCGCGCGCCGCGCGGAGCGCCAGCAGCAGCGCGTCATCGAGCTCGATCCGCCGCGCGGCACGATCTACGACGCGCGCGGCCGCGAGCTCGCCGTTTCGGTCGAGGTCGAGTCGGCGTTCGCGGTGCCGCGCGAAGTGGGAGACGCGCGCGGCGGCGGCGAAGGCGCTGGCGCGTGTCCTCGAGCTCGACAGCGCGAAGCTCGAACGCCTGCTCGGCGCCGACCGCGAATTCGTCTGGGTGGTGCGCAAGCTCGACCCGCCGCAGGCGCGACGCGTCAAGGAGCTCCGCCTGCCGGGGATCTACTTCCTCGAGGAGTCGAAGCGCTACTACCCGCTGCGCGAGGTCGGAGCGCACACCCTGGGCTACGTCGGGACCGACAATCACGGTCTCGCCGGACTCGAGGCGATGTACGACAAGGTCGTCGCGGGCAAGCCGGGGCGGCGCACGGTGCTGCGGGACGCCCGCCAGGGTATGGCGGTGCCGGCGAACCTGCCGTCGGCGGCGCCGGTGCCGGGCAACGATCTCTACCTCACGATCGACGCCGCGCTGCAGCAGATCGCGGAGCGCGAGCTCGCGAAGGCCGTCGAGCGCTATCGAGCGCAGAGCGGCAGCGTGGTGCTGCTCGAGCCGGCGACCGGCGCGGTGCTGGCGCTCGCCTCCTGGCCGACGTTCGACCCGAACCGTTTCGCGGCGGCGACCGACGAGCAGCGGCGCAACCGCCCGGTGAGCGACGCCTACGAACCCGGCTCGACCTTCAAGATGATCACCGCAGCGGCGGCGCTCGACGAGGGCTTGATCGAGGCCGACGAAACTCTCGACTGCGAGATGGGCGGGATCACCCTGGCCGGCGTGCGCATCGCCGACAACAAACCCTTCGGATTGCTCACCTTTCGCCAGGTGATCGCCAAGTCGTCGAACGTCGGCACGATCAAGACCTCGCTGCGGCTCTCGAACGCGAGCTTCTACGACGCCATCCGGGCTTTCGGATTCGGACGGACGTCGGGGTTGGACCTGCCCGGCGAGAGCCCCGGCCTGCTGATGCCGGTGGCGCGTTGGCCAGGGCTCGCCAAGGCCTACATCTCGTTCGGCCAGGGCATTTCGATCACGCCGCTGCAGCTCGCCCTCGCCTTCGGCGTGGTCGCCAACGGCGGCCGGCTGCTCGAGCCCTACCTGGTGCGCCAGTCAGGCAGCGGGAGCGGGGCCAAGGCTCTCCATCCCGAGCCCGTGGAGCGCGGCCGTCCGGTCTCCCCGCACACGCTGGCCGTCGTGGCGGACCTCCTGGCCGGAGTGACGCTCGAGGGCGGCACCGGGAAGGCCGCCGTCGTGCCCGGCTACCCGGTGGCCGGCAAGACCGGCACGGCGCAGAAGGCGGAGCCCGGAAAGGGCTATCTCGCGAACGAGTTCATCGCCAGCTTTGCCGGCTATGCGCCGACGGCGCATCCGGCGATCGTCGCCGTCGTGGTCATCGACGATCCGCGCGGCGCCTACCACGGAGGCGAGGTCGCGGCGCCGGTCTTCGCGGCGATCGCCCAGCAGGCGCTGCTCTACCTCAACGTGACGCCGCAGCGTGACCGCCCCGAGCGCTGGCCGGGCGAGCCGGCGCCGCCGTCGGAGGACGACCCGCAGGCGCCGCAGCTTCCGCTGGCCGCAGCCGGGCGGCGAGCCGGGCATCGTGACCGCCGGCCTCGAGGCGGGAGAGCCGCCGGCCGTGAGCCTGCCCGCGGGTTCGCTCCCGGACCTCGCCGGAATGACCGCGCGGCAGGCGCTCGCGGCCACCGCCGACCTGCATCTCTATCCGATCCTGCGCGGCGCCGGCGTGGTTCAGCGGCAGGAGCCGCCGCCGGGCTCGCCGATGCCGCCGCCCGGAGCGCGCGTCGAGCTCTACCTCGCCAGTGGAGCCGGCGGATGAAGCTCTCCGCCCTCGTCCACGATCTCGCCGTCACCGGAGACCTCGGGTCCGACCCCGAGGTCTTCGGCGTTCGTCACGACTCGCGTGCCGTCGAGCCGGGAGAGCTCTTCGTCACCTGGAGCGGCGCGAAGTTCGACGGCCGCCTGTTCGCGGGCCAGGCGATCGAGCGCGGTGCCGTGGCGGTGCTCTCCGACCGGCCGCGCCCTGCCGAGACGCCGCGCGAGATTCCCTGGCTCGAGACCGCCGATCCGCGCGCCCTGCTCGGCGATCTCGCGGCGCCGCTCTACGGCCACCCGGATCGCTCGCTGACCCTCGTCGGCGTCACCGGCACGAACGGCAAGTCCACGGTCGTCGAGCTCTGCGCCGGCATCCTCGACGCCGCCGGGCTGGCCTGCGGTCGCATCGGCACCCTCGGCTACCGCTTCGCGGGCGACGATCTCGCGGGCGGCGGCGCCACCGGCCGCACCACGCCCGAGGCGTCGGACCTCTTCCGCCTGCTCGCCCTGATGCGCGACCGCGGCGCGCGCGCGGTGGCGATGGAGGTCTCCTCCCACGCCCTGGTGCAGGGCCGCGTCAAGGGCGCGCGCTTCGACGTCGCGCTGTTCACCAACCTGACCCGCGACCATCTCGACTTCCACGGCGACCTCGAGACCTACTTCGCCGCCAAGCGCCGGCTCTTCGCTGCCCTGAAGCCCGGGGGCAGGGGAGTCGCGAATCTGGACGACGCCTGCGGCCGTCGGCTGGCGAGCGAGCTGGGCCTGGTGCATACCTTCGGCTCCTCGGCCTCGGGCGCCGCGGTGCATCCGGCCGGCGTCGACCTCGACGGCGAGGGGATGCGCGGAGGGCTCGCCACGCCGCGCGGGCAGGTGCGGTTCCGCTCGCAACTGCTCGGCCGATACAACCTCTCCAATCTGCTCGCGGCCGCGGGCGCCGCGGAAGCGCTCGATCTGCCCCTCGAAGCCGTCGCGGCCGGGATCGCGAAAACCGCGCCGCTCGCCGGGCGGATGGACGCCGTGCGGGCCGGCCAGCCGTTCCTGGCGATCGTCGACTACGCCCACACCGATGCCGCCCTCGGGGCGGCGATCCGCTCGCTGCGCGAGCTCACCGGGACCAAGGTGGCGGTGGTCTTCGGCTGCGGCGGCGACCGGGACACGGGCAAGCGTCCGTTGATGGGCAAGGTCGCGGGCGACCTCGCCGATCTTCCGATCGCGACCTCCGACAATCCGCGCAGCGAGGATCCGCTGGCGATTCTCGGCGCGGTCGAGGAGGGCCTCAAGGCGAGCAACAACCGCAACTACCGCATCGTCCCCGACCGCCGGGAGGCGATCCGGCGGGCCGTGGCGGTGGCGATGGGCGGCGGCTGGTCGGTGCTGGTGGCCGGCAAGGGCCACGAGAACGAGCAGATCGTCGGCAACCAGCGGCTCCCGTTCTCCGACCGGGAGGAGCTCGAACGGGCGATCGTCGAGCAGCGCGGCGGCGAAGGGCGCGGATAGATGCTCTACCACCTGCTCTATCCGCTGCACGAACAGTACGCACTGTTCAACGTCTTCCGCTACATCACCTTCCGCACCGCGGGCGCGATGGTGACGGCGATCCTGCTCGCGCTGCTGCTCGGTCCGCGCTTCATCGCCACGCTCCGGCGCCTTTCGGTGGGTCAGAACATCCGCGAGGTCGGACCGCAAAGCCACCTGGTCAAGGCCGGGACGCCGACCATGGGCGGGCTGCTCATCCTCTTCACCCTGGTCGTGCCGACGCTGCTGTGGGCGAATCTCGCCAACCTCTACGTCTGGATCGCGATCGGCGTCACGGTCGGATTCGGAGCGATCGGATTCGTCGACGACATCCTGAAGGTGCGCCGCCGGCGCAATCTGGGCCTCTCGGCGCGCGCCAAGTTCGCTCTCCAGGTGGGCGTCGCGACGCTCGCCGGATCGCTGCTGCGCGTGATGCCGATCGAGGGCTCCTTCGCGCCGACCCTGGCCTTTCCGTTCTTCAAGGAACTGATCATCAACCTCGGCATCCTCTACGTGCCGTTCGTGGTCTTCGTGCTGGTTGGTGCTTCGAACGCTGTCAACCTGACCGACGGCCTCGACGGGCTGGCGATCGGTGCCACGCTCATCGCGGCGGCGACCTACGCCGTCTTCACCTACGTCGCGGGCAACCGTGTCGTCGCCCAGTACCTGCAGGTCGCCTACGTGCCCGGCGTCGGCGAGGTGACGGTCTTCTGCGGCGCGCTGGTCGGCGCATCGGTCGGTTTCCTGTGGTGGAACGCGTATCCGGCAGAGGTCTTCATGGGCGACGTCGGTTCGCTCGCGCTCGGCGGAGCCATCGGCACCGTCGCGGTGCTGGCGAAGCAGGAGATGCTCCTCGTTGTGGTCGGCGGACTGTTCGTGATCGAGGCGCTCTCGGTCATTCTGCAGGTCGGCTCGTTCAAGCTGCGCGGCAAGCGGATCTTCCGCATGGCGCCCATCCACCATCACTTCGAACTCGCCGGCTGGGCCGAGCCCAAGATCATCGTCCGCTTCTGGATCGTCGCGGTGATGTTCTCCCTGCTGGCGCTCTCGACGCTCAAACTGCGATGAGCCCCCGCACCTTCGATCCCTCCCGCCTCGAGCGCGTCTTCGTCCTCGGCCTCGGCCTGTCCGGCACCGCCGCGGCGCGCCTGCTGCGCAAGCGGGGCATCGGCGTGGTGGCGAGCGACCGGCGCTCCGCCGCGGAGATCGGCGCGGACGATCTGGCGCGCGATGCCGGCGTCGAGCTCCGCCTCTGCGATACCAGTTCCGAGCTGCCGTCGGGGCTCGATGCGGTGGTGACGAGCCCAGGAGTGAGCCTCGACCACCCGCTGCTGCTTCGCGCTGCGGAGCGCGGAGTTCCGATCGTCGCCGAGGTCGAGCTCGCCTGGTCGTTTCTCGCCGGCTCCGACGCCGCGGGGGCGACGGTGATCGGCATCACCGGCAGCAACGGCAAGTCGACCACCACGGCGATGACCGGAGCGCTGCTGGCCGGCGCGGGCTACGCGGTCGAGGTCTGCGGCAACATCGGGCGGCCGCTCGCGGCGGTCGTCGATGGGCCGCCGGGACGGTACTTCGTGGTCGAGCTGTCGAGCTTCCAGCTCGAGACCATCGTGCGCTTCCGGCCGCGCGCGGCGGCGCTGCTCAACATCTCTCCTGACCACCTCGACCGGCACGGCGACCTCGCCGGCTACCTCGCCGCGAAGCAGCGGATCTTCCTCAACCAGGGTGCCGAGGACGTCGCGGTGCTCAACGCCGACGAGCCCGAGGTGGCGGCCAGCCGGACGGCCGCCCGAAAACGCTTCTTCTCGACGACTTCGGTGAGCTCGGCGGGTCTCGCCGGCGCGGGCTGCCGGCTGGCGGGTGACCAGGTGCTCGAGTTCGTCGGCGGCCGCGACGGCGAGCTGCTCTTCGCGCGCCGCGACCTGCCGCTTCCGGGGCTGCACAACGTCGAGAACGCCATGGCCGCCGCCCTGCTGGCGCGCGCAGTCGGCGCGCCGGCGGTGGCGATCGCCCCGGCGCTCGCGGCCTTCCGCGGCCTGCCGCACCGCGTCGAGCGGGTCGCGGAGCTCGCCGGCGTCACCTTTGTCGACGACTCCAAGGGCACCAACGTCGCGGCGACTGCGCGCTCGCTCGAAGGCTTCGCCGACGCCAGCGTCCACGTCATCCTCGGCGGCCGCAACAAGGGCGCCGATTTCGGCTTTCTGCGCGAGATCGTGGCGCGCAAAGCGCGCTGCGCCTATTTGATCGGCGAGTCGGCCGCCGACCTCGAGCGCGCGCTCGCCGGCGCCATCCCCTGCGCGCGCGCGGTAACGCTTTCGGCCGCCGTCGCCCTGGCGGCCGCAGCGGCCCGTCCAGGGGAGACCGTGCTGCTGTCGCCGGCCTGCGCGAGCTTCGATCAGTTCCTCGACTACGTCGACCGCGGCCGGCAGTTCGCGGCATTGGCCCGCGGCCTCGCGGCATCGGCAAGCGGCCTCGCGGTATCGGCAAGCGGCCTCGCGGCCGCGGGCGCGCCGGTGCCTACGCTGCCGGGAGTGAGCCGCTGATGGCGAAGAAACTCGCTTACGACCGCGTGCTCTTCACCACCGTCATCCTGCTCGTCGGGCTCGGTCTGGTGATGGTCTATTCGGCGAGCGCCGCGGTGGCCCGCGGGCGCGGCGCGACGTTCAATCCGTTCCTGGTGCGGCAGGCGGCCGCGGCGGCGCTCGGCCTGCTGGTGATGGCGGTCGTGATGCACGTCGATTACCGCAAGCTCCGCGACCGCCGCGTGGTCTATGCGCTCGTCGCCGGCGTCCTCTTCCTCCTGGTCGCGGTGCTGTTCTCGCCGCAGCTGAACGCCACGCGCCGCTGGTTTTTCATCGCCGGCATCTCCGTGCAGCCCTCGGAGCTCTCGAAGCTCGCGCTGGTGCCGTTCCTCGCGTTCTTCATCGACCGCCGGAAGGATGCGGTGAATACCCGCGAAGTTCTCTGGCCGGCGGCGATCGTGACCGGCCTGCTCGCTGGTCTGATCCTGCTGCAGCCCGATCTCGGGACCGCGGTGCTGCTGGTCTCCACGGCCGCCCTGATGCTCTTCCTCGCCGGACTCTCCTGGCGCTTCGTCGTCGCCAGCGCGGCGATTGCCCTGCCGGTCCTCTACCTTTTGGTGATCTCGGTGCCCTATCGCCGGGCCCGCCTGTTCACCTTTCTCGAGCCGGAACGCGATCCGCTCGGCGCCGGCTTCCAGGCGATGCAGTCGCTCATCGCCGTCGGTTCGGGGGGCCTCTTCGGCCTCGGGCCGGGCAACAGCCTGCAGAAGCTCTACTTTCTGCCCCATCCCGAGTCGGACTTCATCTACGCGATCGTCGCCGAGGAGTTGGGGCTGATCGGCGCGCTCGCCGTGCGTGGCGCTCTTCGGACTGGTGCTCTGGCGGGGCCTCCGGGCCGGCTGGCGCTCACCGGATCCGTTCGGGCGCTACCTCGCCTGGGGATTCTCGTCGATGCTGGTGATGCAGGCGCTGATCAACATCTCGGTCGCGATCGCGCTCCTGCCGACCAAGGGCATTCCACTGCCGTTCCTCTCCTATGGCGGCTCGTCGCTGGTGGTCACCATGATCATCTGCGGCGTCCTGCTGAACGTGTCCCAGCATGACTGACGCGCGCACCCAGAGCGACCCCGCGGTGCGCCGCGCCCTGCTCGCCGGGGGCGGTTCCGGCGGGCATGTCTTCCCGGCGCTCGCGGTCGGCGACGAGCTCGTGCGCCGGGGCTGGAGCGTATCCCTGGCCGGTTCGCCCTCCGGCATGGAGGCGCGCCTCGCCGCCGAACGCGGCCTGCCTTTCGTGGCGCTGGCGGCGCGGCCGCTCCTCGGCAAGAGTCTCTGGGCGAAGCTCGCCGCACTCGTGACCCTCGCCCTCTCGGCGTTCACGGCGCGCCGGAAGATCCGCGAGGGTGGCTTCGATCTGGTGATCGGCACCGGCGGCTACGCCTCGGCGCCGGCGGTGCTCGGCGGACGTTTCGCGCACCGGCCCACGGTCCTGATCGAGCCCAACGCCGAAGCAGGGCTTGCCAACCGCTGGGCGTCGCGGTTCGCCGATGCTGCCGCCGTCGCCTACGAGGCCACCGCGGCGAAACTCAAGTGCCTTTCCTGGGTTACCGGAGTCCCGGTGCGCGCCGCCTTCTTCGAGATCGCGCCGCTGCGCACGGACGGCAAGCCGCGCCTGCTGGTGCTCGGCGGCAGCCAGGGCTCGCTGCGCATCAACCGGCTCATGCCGGAGGTGCTCGCGCCGCTGTTCGAGCGCAGCCCGGAGCTCTCGGTCCTGCATCAGTGCGGCGAGGCCCATCTCGAATCGACGCTCGCCGCCTATCGCGCCGCCGGTCTCGAGACGCCTCGCCTGCGCGTCGTGCCGTTCGTCGACAACGTCCCGGCGGCGATGGCCGCGGTCGATCTGGTGGTCTCGCGTGCCGGGGCGATCACCTTGGCCGAGATCTGCGCCGCCGGTCGGCCGGCGGTGCTGCTGCCGCTCGTCGCCGCGGGCGCCCACCAGCTGGCGAACGCGCAACTGCTGGCCGAGGCCGGAGCGGCGAGCCTGATCGAGGACGTCGCGCTCGACGCCGATCGCCTCGCCCGCGAGCTCGCGGACCTGCTCGCCGACCGCGCCGCGGCTCGCCAGGATGGGCGAGAGCGCGCGCCGCCTTGCGCACCCGCAAGCCGCCGCCGCGATCGTCGACCGGATCGAGGCGCTGCTGCCGCCGATCGGCAGGGCCGCCTGATGTTCCACCGCTTCGCGGGCCTCCGCCACGCGCATTTCGTCGGCATCGGCGGTGCCGGCATGAGCGGCATCGCCGAGGTCCTGCTGCAGTACGAGGTCACCGTCTCGGGCTGCGACCAGAACGCCAGCGAGGCCACCGAGCGGCTCCGGTCGCTCGGCGTGGCGATCGCCACCGGGCATTCGGCGGACCACCTCGACGGCGTCGACCTGCTGGTGATCTCGTCGGCGATCGCGGCAGGCAACCCCGAGGTGCTCGAGGCGAAGCGGCGCGGTATCACCGTCGTCCGCCGTGCCGAGATGCTCGCCGAGCTGATGCGCCTCAAGTACGGCATCGCGGTCGCCGGGACCCACGGCAAGACGACGACGACCTCGCTGGTCGGTGCGATCATGACCGAGGCCGGCCTCGATCCGACGGTCATCGTCGGCGGCCGGCTGCGCGTCTCCGGGAACCGGCGCGCGCCTCGGCAAGCTCGGACTACATGGTCGTCGAGGCCGACGAGTTCGACCGCAGCTTTCTCTCGCTCTTCCCGATTCTCGCTGTCATCACGTCGATCGATCGCGACCACCTCGACACCTACCAGGATCTCGATGCGATCCGCGACGCCTTCGTCTGCCTTCGCCAGCCGGGTCCCGTTCTTCGGCCAGGTCATCGTCTGCGCCGACGACCCCAACGTCGCCGCCCTCCTGCCGCGGCTCGCGGAGCGGCGGGTGACGACCTACGGCCTCGGCGAGGAGTGCCTGATCCGTGCCGAGGGCCTCGAGATGTCGCCGGACGGCACCTCGTTCGTCGTCCGCCACCGCGTGCAGGGAGAGCTCGCCCGGCTGCACCCTGCCTCTCGCCGGCCTGCACAACGTGCGCAACGCCCTCGCGGCGGTCGGCGTCGCGCTGGCGCTTGGCATCCCGATGCCGGTCGTGGCGCGCGCCCTCGCCGGCTTCGGCGGCGTACACCGGCGCTTCGAGCGCCTTGGCCAGTTCCGCGGTGCCGAGGTGGTCGACGACTACGCTCACCATCCAACCGAGGTCCAGGCGACGCTCGCCGCAGCGCGCCAGGTCTTCCCGCGCCGCGTGCTGCATGCCGTCTTTCAGCCCCATCTCTATTCGCGGACCCGCGACCTGGCCGAGGAGTTCGGGCGGGCCCTGTCGGCGGCCGACCACGTCGTCGTCACCGACGTCTACCCCTCGCGGGAGCAGCCGATCGAGGGCGTCTGCGGCGAGCTCGTGGCGCGCGCCGCGCAGGCCGTCGGGCATCCGCGGGTGGACTACTGCGCCGACTGGCGCGCAGCCTTCACACTGCTCTCCGGGGTCGACGAAGGCGACGTGGTCATGACCCTCGGCGCCGGTGACATCTACCGCCTCGCCGAAGCGCTGGTCAAGGGGGAGGTGCCGTGAGCGCGCGCGACCTCACTCCCGCCGCCGAAGCGCGCGTTCTGCCCTTCCGGCGTCCCGCGAACGCCGTCCGCGTCCGCCGGCCGCAGCCTCTGGCTCGTTTTCGGACGCCACTTCGCGCAAGCGCTCGTGCTGGTCGGCGGACCGTTGGCTCTCGGACTCTGGCTATTCTCTTCGCCGACCTTCGCACTGGCGCGGCTCGGTGTCGAGGGCAACCACTTCGTGGAGCGCGCCTGGGTGGACCGAACGCTATCGCCGCTCCTGGGCGAGAACCTCCTGTCGCTGCCGCTGCCGCTCGTCGAGGAGTTGCTGTCGGCGAATCCCTGGGTCGAAGGCGTCACGGTCCAGAAGCGGCTGCCGAACGAGCTGCGCGTGGCGCTCACCGAGCGCCGGCCGGCGGCGCTTCTGCGGGACGGCCTGAAGCTGGTCTACCTCGACGGCAACGGGCGACCGATCGCGGTGTTGGATCCCGTGCGCGATCCATCGCGCGGCCCGCGCGACCTTCTGCTGGTCTCAGTGTCGCCGGCGACTGGCGCCGCTCCCGCGGGCGCCTTCGAAGTGGCGCGCGAGCTCGGGGCGATCGCGCCGGAGTGGGCAGGGAGCCTGTCCGAGATCGAGGTGCTGGGCGCAGGCGACTTCCGCCTCTACCTCGGGGCGCTCTCCTTCCCGTTGCTGGTGCGCGCCGGAACACTGAAAGCAAGGCTGGGAGAGCTCGAGAAGCTCCTTCCCAAGCTGAACAAGCGTTACCCGAAGCTCGCCTTCATCGATCTCCGATTCGATCGTCGGATCATTTTTCAACCCGCACTCTAGAGAGGGTTCAGGGTCATGGCCAAGGCAGAACAGTACGTCGTAGGCATCGACATCGGCTCCTCCAAGGTCGCTGTTCTCATCGGACAGCGGGACCAGAAGGGAGCGCTCGAGGTCGCCGGCCGAGGCACCGCTCCCAACCGCGGAACCCGGCGCGGCAACATCGTCAATGTCGAAGCGGCCGTCGAGGCGCTCAAGGCCGCGAGCGAGGAGGCCGAGGTCATGGCCGGAGTGGAGATCTCGCGCGCCTACGTCGGAGTCGCTGGAGCCGATGTGCGGTGCGTGAATGCGCGCGGCATGGTGTCGGTGGCGCGCAAGGACCGCGAGATCACCAAGCCCGATATCCAGCGTGCGCTCGGCGCTGCGCAGTCCGCGGCGCTGCCTTCCGACCGCGAGATCCTGCACGCCATTGCGCAGGAGTTCGTGGTCGATGAGCAGGGTGGCATCAGCGATCCCCTGGGAATGCTCGGCGGCCGGCTCGAGGTACAGGTCCACCTCATCACCGGACAGGTGACGCGCTCGAAGACGCTGCTCACCTGCGTCAATCGCGCCGGCATCGAGGTCGCGGAGATGGTCTTCGAGCCGCTGGCGACCGCCGAAGCCGTGTTGACGCCCGACGAGCGCGATCTTGGAGTGCTGCTGATCGACATCGGCGCCGGCACCACCGGTTACGCGCTGTTCTCGGAGGGCGAGATCCAGCACTCGGCGGTGCTGCCCATCGGCGCGGGCCACTTCACCAACGACCTCGCGATGGTCTTGCGCACGCCCTACGCCGAGGCCGAGCGGATCAAGATCCGCGAGGGCTGCTGCCTGCTCTCCATGGTCCAGGAGGAGGAGGGTGTCTCGGTGCCGGCCGTCGCCGGCGGCTCGCCGCGCGTCGTCCCGAAGCGCGAGATCTGCGAGATCCTGCAGCCGCGCGCCGAGGAGCTGGTCTCGCTGGTGCGCGAGGACCTCGGCAAGAACGGCTGGGACGGGCAGCTGCGCGGCGGCATCGTGCTGACCGGCGGCGGCGCCCAGCTCGACGGCCTGCTGGAGCTCTGCGGCCAGGCCTTCAACGCCAGCGTCCGCTACGGGATGCCCCACGGCCTGGGTGGCCTCGTCGACGTCATCAATTCGCCGGGCTGGTCGACAGCCGCGGGCCTTCTGCAGTACGCCATCGCCGCCGAGCAGAACCACGATCGCCGTCCGCGGCGCGGTGGCTTCTCGGTGCGAGGCGTGATGGGAAGCCTGCGCAACGTCTTCTCGGACCTGCTCTGAACGTAACCGAATATCTGGCTAGGGAGAACACTCATGATTCTGTTCGATGACCGGGAAGAGGCACGAAGGGTCTCGATGACGATGCTGGATGCCGACATGGTGCCGGCGAGGATCAAGGTAATCGGCGTCGGCGGCGGCGGCGGCAACGCCGTCAACCGGATGATCGCGTCCAACCTGCGCGGCATCGAGTTCATCGCCGGCAACACCGACCTGCAGGCGCTCGCCAAGTGCAAGGCGACGCTGAAGCTGCAGCTCGGGCGCGAGATCACCCGTGGCCTCGGCGCGGGCGCCGATCCCGAAGTGGGGAGGAAAGCGGCGCTCGAGGACACCGAACGGATCCTCGAGATGCTCGACGGCGCCGACATGATCTTCCTGACCGCCGGCATGGGCGGGGGCACCGGCACCGGCGCGCTGCCGATCCTGGCGTCGCTCGCCGCCGAGATCGGGGCGCTGACCGTCGCCGTGGTGACCAAGCCGTTCGGCTTCGAGGGCCGGCGCCGGATGCAGATCGCCGAGCGCGGCATCGAGGAGCTGCGCGACTCGGTCGACACCCTCATCACCATCCCGAACGAGCGCCTGCTCTCGTTCGTCGAGCGCGGCACGCCGCTCGCCGAGGCCTTCCGGATCGCCGACGACGTGCTGCGCCAGGCGGTGCAGGGGATCTCCGACCTGATCACCGTGCCTGGCGAGGTCAACGTCGATTTCGCCGACGTGCGGGCGATCATGTCCGGCATGGGCATGGCGCTCATGGGCACCGGCATCGCCAAGGGCGAGAACCGCGCGCTCGAGGCGTCGCAGCGGGCGATCAGCTCGCCGCTGCTCGAGGAGACTTCGATCGAGGGCGCCAAGGGCGTGCTGATCAACGTCTCGGGCGGCCGGGATCTCACTCTCCACGAAGTCGCGGAAGCCGCGCGCATCATTCAGGGCGCCGTGGATCCGGACGCCAACATCATCACCGGAATGGTCATCGACGAAAGCCTGGACGAGGAGATGAAGGTCACGGTCATCGCCACCGGTTTCCGCTACGCCGGCGAGACCGCGGAGCGCGCCGCGGCGTCGATCGGCATGCCGCTGCGCCCGGCCGCAGGCAGCGGGGCGACTCCGGTCGGACCGCGCTATGCCGCTTCGGTCGGGAGTGGCGCCGCGAGCCGGCCGCCCGCCCCGGAGCCGAAGCGCGACGAGGCCACGTCCGAAGTGCCGTTCTATCGCAAGGTCCTGGCGCAGGGAACGCGCGGCGACGATCCGGGCGGCTTCGGCCCGAACTGGTCGAACGTCGACGACTACGACATTCCGACGGTGCTGCGCAAGCAGATGGACTGAGGGCAGGATCGGGGGCGCGGGAGGCTGTGAGCTAGGCTTCCCGCGTGGCACTTTTCCGCACCGCCCGTGAACGGCGGCTCTGGCTCGCCGTCGCGGGCGCCGTCGTCGCGCTGCTCGCGGCGCTCTACCCGATGCAGTTTGCCCTCGATGCGCTGCGGGCGCGGAGCCTCCTGCGCTTCTCCATCACGGTCCTCTTCGTCGCCTGTGCCGCGGCGGTCGCGAGCACCCTCGCGCGCCGCCGCGCGCCGCTTCGCGCCTGGCTCGTGGTCGCTCTGGCGGGCGCGCTCTACGCCGCCATCGCCCTCGCCATGGAGGTGCCGCAGGAGCGGCTGCATCTCGTCGAGTACGGGGCCCTGGCTCTGCTGATCCGGGCGGCGATCGCCGAGAGCGCGGCGATCCGGCGGCTCGCAGATCGGGTGTCGAACGTGGATGTCTGGGCGCTCGGCGCGGCGACGGCGATCGGCTGGCTCGACGAGGCGGTGCAGGGGATTCTGCCCAACCGGATGTACGATCTGAGGGACGTCGCCTTCAACGCGCTCGCCGCGGCGCTGGCGTTGGGCGCCGCGGCGTCGCTGCGCGGCGCGATGCGCGCAGAGGTTCGCAGCCAGGAGCGTGCGGCACGATGACCTCGGAATTGCAGACTCTCCTGCTCAACCTGGCGGTGGCGTCGCTCGGCGGCATGGCCGTGGGAATCGAGCGCGAGTGGTCGGGGCGCCGCCCCGGCGAGCCGGCCCGTTTCGGCGGCGTGCGGACTTTCCTGCTCCTGGGGTTGACCGGTGGCCTCGCCGCGGTGCTCTTCCGCGCCGTCGACCCCAGGATCGGCCTCGTCCTGTTCGCCGCCGGCCTGGCGCTGGTTCTGGTCGCCTATCTCGTCTCGGCCTGGCGCGGGACGATCGACGCCACCTCGGAGGTCGCCGGCCTCCTGGTGCTGGGCGCCGGTGCGGCCGCCGGCTTCGGCATGCTCACCGTCGCCAGCGCGGTCGCAGCCGGCACCGCTCTGGTGCTGGTCGAGAAGGGCCGCATGCACGCCGCGGTGGCGCGACTCGAGTCGAGCGGCCTCGAGGCCGGGGCGCGTTTCGCGGTGCTCGCCCTCGTCGTCCTGCCGATCCTGCCGCACGGTCCGATTGCCCGGCTGGGCGGCATCGAGCCGCAGAAACTGTGGGGCATTGTGCTCGTCTTCGCCGGGTTGTCGTTCGCCGGCTACATCGCCCTGCGCCTCGCCGGCGCGGAGCGCGGGTACAGCGTCGCGGGCTTCCTCGGTGGCCTGGTGTCGTCGACCGCGGTGACCTTCAACTTCGCCCGCGAAAGCCGGCGCGAGAAGGCGGATCTCGCGGTGGAGAAGGCGCTGGCGGTCGGGGTCGTCGCCGCCTGCTCGATCCTCCCGCTGCGGGTCGGCGCCGTCGCCTTCGCCCTCAACGCCGAGGTGGCGCGCGCGCTCGCCCCGGCGCTCGTCCTGCCGGTCGCGGCGACCGCGGTGGCGATCGCTTTCGCCTGGTTCCGCAAGCCGCAAGGGGACGGTGCCCCGCGCCTGCCGGAGAACCCGCTGCGCCTGGGCTCCGCGATCCAGATGGCGCTGCTCTTTCAGGTCGTCCTCTGGCTGCTCGGAGCGCTGCGGGAACGGCTCGGAGCGGCAGGGCTCGTCGCGAGCTCGGCCCTCCTCGGTCTCACCGACATGGATGCCCTCACTTTCTCGCTCACCGAGCTCGCCGGTCGCGCCGCACCGGAGGGCAGCCTGGCCGCCTTGACGCCAACCGCCGCGGCGCGCGGACTGCTGGTCGGCATGCTCGCCAACACCGTTTTCAAGGCGACGGTCGCGGTCGCGCTTGGCGCCAGCGCCTTCCGCCTGCGGGTGGTCGCCGCTCTCGCCGTCATCGGCGCGCTCTTCGCGATCGGCCTGTTCTGGATCTGAGGCGGCCCCTTCACCGGCGCCGATCTACTCGCCGCTGCAGCCGGTCGCCACGGCCAGCGCCTGGCAGACGTCCGCCATCTTCTGCCGGCTGAGGCTACCCACGAAGGTTCGCAGCTGATCCTTGCGGACGGTGAACAGATTGCAGAGGTTCACGCACGACGTCTGCTTCAGTCCCTCCGCGACGTCCAACGCCACCTCTGTCGGAGCCCCGCGAAGCGTCGAAGTTACCGCGGCTACGGTCACCGTTTGAAGCAGCGGAATCAGAGTGGAACGACTCAAGACGAGCACCGGCCTGCGCTTGTCAGGCTGCGGCAGGTCGAGGAGCCAGATCTGGCCTCGCCCTACTCGTTCGGCCACGACTGGTCACCGAGCAGCTCTGCGACTTCGTCGTACATGGCGTCGGCCTGGCCGCTGTAGGCCTTGACGAGCCGTGCCTCGATCTCCCTCCGCTCCTTGGCGGCGAGGTAGACCTCGACCGCGCTGCGCACGAAGGCGGAGCGACCGTTGGCGCGTGCCTCAGGATCGTCGTCGATCCGTCGCAGGAGCTCCGAGTCGATCGAGATCTGTACTGGTTTGGCGCCCATGTTGGGAGTATACAACAGAAGATTGTTGGGTAGAGGCAACAAGGGCACGGCGGGGGGCTATCGGTCGGGATGCGGCGGCCGCGCGAGCAGCAGATAGACCCCCTTGTCCTCGGTGAGGGCGAATCCGAAGCGCTCGTAGAGGCGGCGGGCTCCGGTGTTGAAGACCTCGACGTGGATCGAGAGGGAACGCTCTGCCCGGTCGGCCTCGCGGGCGAGGTCGCCGAGGAGCCGGCTGCCGATCCCCCAGCCGCGGTAGTCGGGGAGGAGGGCGAGATCGATGATGCGCGTGTCGCTCGCGCCGTGTCGGAGGTACAGGCGGCCGACCGGATTGGCGGAGAGCTCGACGACCGAGTAGATGCCGTCGGGATAGGCGCGGCGGTATTCGTGGTCCTGGGCTTCGAACTGCTGCCAGAGAAAGGCGCGCTTCTGCTCGTCCGACCAGGGCACCTGGGCGAGCTCCAGGGTGCGCGTCGAGGCGTAGACCGCGAAGAGGAGCTCCTGGTCGCTTTCGGCCGCCGGCCGGAGGGTGACTTCGCCGCCGGCGGTGAGAGGGTCTCGCGGCGGATCCTCTGGCGGCTCCTCTGGCGAACCGCCAGGCGGGTCGGCCGGGTCCCTCGGAGCCGGGGTCATCCGGGGAGGCGGATGCCGATCGCGACCGAGTCGAGGCCGTCGCGCTCGCGCAGCTCGTCGAGCGTGCCGCTCCAGGACCGGTCCCAGACGCCGGCGTTGCAGGCGAGCAGATACAGGCCCGGCTGCAACTTCGGACGGCCGACAATGTCGTCGACGGTGAAGTTCGTCGTGCGCTCGAGGATCGCCGGAAGAACGCTGGGCCGGGTCAGCGCGTCGCCGCGCAGCAAGCCCTTGGGCTTCGGGTTGCGCAGCTCGAGGCCGAGCCGGAGGGAACCGTCGACGCCGGTATTGAGCCGCGGCCGGACCTTGGCCGCCTCGCTGGGTTGCGGATCCATGCGCGCGCTCCAGGCGAGAAACGGCACCGGATCGGGGCCGAAGATCATCTCCGGAGCGGCCGGCACGGAGGCGAACATGTAGAGGCTCTTCCAGGCGGCCGCCCCGGGGCGCGGGAGGCGCGGGAAGAGGCCGTGGACCGCGAGCTCGATCTCGGCGGCGGCGAGCTGCGAGCCGACCGTGAGGCTTTCCGCTGGCACGATCTCGAGCCGGAACTCCTCCGGCGTGTCGGGATAGTCCCACGGCAGGTCGAGCCGCTCCTGCCACCACTCGTCGCTGCCGACGACATAGCCGACCGAGATCGGCGCGCCGGAGAGCAGGTCGACGCCCAGCGGCGAGCGCTCGGCGAAGATCGCGGCCGAGGCGCGCGAGGTGCTGAGGGCCGAAGCCGCCGTCGCCGCCGCGCCGAGCGCGAGGAACTCGCGCCGCCGGAGGCCCTGCGCGCTGCGTCCAGGCGTCTTGAAGTCCGGCTCGCTCATCGCCCTCTCCTCGTCAAGTGAAGATCGCTTCGTATCGCATGATGTTCGTGCCCTGCGCGGCCGGACCGATCGGAACCAGAAAGATCTCGACCCGCCCGAGCTCCGGGTGGTCGAGCGGAAGTGTCGCCTGCGGATGCACCGGCTGCGCGGGTCCGTGGAAGATCAGCCGAAACGGAGCGCGAAAAGCGCCGGTAAAGGAAGTCTGTGGCGAAAGCGGAGAGACCTCGGCGAGCTCCAGCCGGAGGTCCCAGGGCGCGCTCGAGCACGACCGAGAAGGTGGAGCCGGCGAGCGGCGCGAAGCGCTCCAGGGTGAGCTCGGCGAGCTCGGCGGCTCGGCGACCTCGGGAGCCGGATCTCGGCCGGGTGAGGGCGGAGACGCTCTCGTCGACCGGTTCGGTGCCGACCTTGCCGGCGATCCAGAGCCGCAGCGTCCGCGGCTCGCCCGGTCGAGTCGACCCATTGTTCGGTCTTTTCGGCCGGCCGGTCGCCCATGCCGAAGCTGTGCGAGACGATGCGGGCGCCCGGCCGGAGCTCGGCGGCGAGCTTCTCGTCGAGCATCCGCGTCGACCACTCGACGAGATAGAGCATCACGACCGTCGCCGGCGAGAGATCGGCGGCGAGCGCATCCTGCAGCTCGAACGACGCCGATCCGGAGACTCCCGCCGCGGCCGCGTTCCTCGTCGACTCCGCCACCCAGTGCGGCTCGATGTCGACGCCGACCGCCCGCGCGCCGCGCTGCGCCGCCGCGATGACGATCCGCCCGTCGCCGCAGCCCAGGTCGTAGACCGTGTCCGCGCTCGTCACGCCGGCGAGATCGAGCATCCGCTCCACCACCTCCGGCGGCGTCGGCACGAACGGCGCCAGGATGTAGCGCGGCGGGCTGGGAGCGGCGACCTCGGTCATCGACGTCGACTCAGGTCCGCGGCGGGAAGACGCCCTGCAGGGCGATGCAGAAGTAGAACGTCAGATACGGCTGCAGGTTGTTGTGCGGCTGATCGCCGCCGGCGGGGGCGAGAGCGCTGTCGGGCATCGCCTGACGAGGTCTGCTCGTGGTCGACTGATAGAGCGTCGCTCGCCGACTTGAGCGAGCGAGCGATGCGTCGCCGGAGCGTTGAGCTCCGCCAGATCGCCATGTCGTGACGCGCGCAGCGCATGGCGAGTGCGACGGGATCTCGGATTCGAGCAGCGACACCGTCTCGGACCCTCCCGTCTCGCCCGAGATCGTGCAGGGAGAGCCCGGGTCCCTGGCCCGGGATGCATCGGCGCCCGGCCCTGCAGGTCCGGTAGAGCGAAGTTGCTCTTGCCGTTGCCGCCATAGGTCGTGCCGAGCAGCGAGAACAGCGCCGTGTTCTGCGACAGCGGCAGCAGCTGACCGTCGCACCAGGCCCAGCCCCTGGGCGCGAAGTTGAACGGGAAGATCCGGATTTCGGCGACGAATGGATCGGCCATTGGGCGTTCCTCAGGTGGGTGACGGGAAAATGCCGAACAGCGAGATGATGAAATCGACGCACAGGTAGGGCTGGAAGTTGGTGTGCGGCTGGCTGCCGCCGACCGAAGCTGATCGCCTGCGGGCTCATGGTTCGTAGTCGGTCGCATCCTGGATGTAGATCAGATCGACCGCCGTGGTCTGCGCCGAGCAGTCTTGTTCAACGGGACTCGGAGTCCTGCGCGACGCCCGGCGGAAGCGAGAAGCGGGTGGCTGTGCGCCGGAGATCTGGTTGACGGTGAGGGTGATCTCCTCGGCGCCGCCGGTTTCGGCCAGGATGAAGCCGTTGCCCTGGTGAAGGGGAATCCTGCCGCGCAGATCGGGCAGCGCGAAGGTGCTCTCGCCGTCGCCGCCGTAGGTCGTCCCGATCAGCTGAAACAGCGTCTCGTTCTCGGAGATCGGCAGCAGCTGCCCCTCGCAGAACATCCAGCCTGCCGGGTGCGAAGTTGCCCGCGAACATGCGAATCTCGCCGACGTAGGGTTGTGCCATGGTCGTGGTCCTCAGGTCGGGCTCGGGAAGATGCCCTGGAGCGCGATGCAGAAGGTCAGCGTCAGGAACGGCTGCATGTTGAGGTGCGCCTGGCTCCCGCCGACGTTGGTCACCGTGTCGGCGTCGCAGCGCCACCAGGTTCGTCGGCATCGGTGTAGATCCGTCCGGCGACTCGTGCCAGGACGTTGCCCGCTCGCGTCCTGCGGAGTTGCCGGTCGTCGGTGCTCGCCTGGCGACATGCAGTGTGCGTCGGGAAGCTCGGCGATCGAGAGCGTGTGCGCCTGCTCGCCGCCGCGCTCGCCGAGCGTGTGGCCCGATCCCGACGTGAATCGGCGTTCGTCCCGCGCAGATCGGGGAGGGCGAAGTTGACTCGGCCGTCGCCGCCGAAGGTGGTGCCGAGGAGCGAGAAGAGCGCCTGATTCTGGTTGATCGGCAGCAGCTGGCCGTTGCACAGCGCCCAGCCCTTGGGCGCGAAGACGAAGCTCATGATGCGGATCTCGGACAGGAAAGGTTCGGCCATCGCGGACTCCTCTTGAGGTCATTTCCCGACTTCCGGTCGAGAGTCTCGGCATGGCGGAGCAGGACAGGCCGCGTTGCCGGTATAGCCGCCGCCGGTGCCGGAGGCCGACGGCGCTTCCGTCGCCGTCGCTGTCGGTGCGTTCACGCCGTGGATTCCTGCCGGCAAGATATGTCACCACAGCGGCGTCGTCGTCCTGCCTCGCTCCGCCATACCCGGGCAGCGTGACCGTCGTCACGAACCGCTGGCGCACCCGGATATCTCCCGCCGCCATGTTGCCGCCCATGGAATGCGTGAAGATGTTCGCGCAGGGCTCCGGCGCCGCCGACTGTCGGCGCACATGTTCGTGTTGTCGCCGCTGGGGGACGTTGCGACGGCGGTCTGAGCGAAGATCCCCGGTCGCCGCGTTGCCGGTGCCGTCGAGCTGCATGTCGATGGTGTTGCCGGTCACGGTCGCATTGAGCTGGCCGGATCGCCGTCCTGGCCACCTCGGATGTTGATCGGCCGTTGAGTGCCGCGATAGGTGAAAGTGTTGTTCGTGATGCTGACCGTGAGCGTCCCGTCGCCGCGCTGCGCGACGATGATGCCGTCCGCGGCCTGGCCGTCCGTGACGACGATGCGGGTTGTTGCGGATCTTGCCGTCGAGTGTCCCGGTCGTCGAGAACGTCGCCTTGAGAATGTTGATCCGCATCGAAATCGGTGCCGGCGAAGCTGACGTTGTCGTGGATGTCGAACTTGGTGTCTGCCGTTATTGCTGCTCAGCGAGATGGCATCGTTGTTGTGAGCTCGAGTTGTTCTTGATCTCGATGACGGAGTCGCGGTGTCGAAGGTGCTCCGCCGGTGAAGTTGTTGTCGGAAGTAACGTCCGCGACCGTCACTGTCGACGCTCGCAGTCCCGGAAGTGGTTGCCCATCAGGAAGACGCTGCCGCTTGTTGGCATTGGTGGCGCTTCCGCCTCGGAAGATCGTGAGGTTGAGCGTCCCGGACTGCATCTGCAGATTGATCTGATCGTCGCCGCCCCGCTGAAGTGTTGTGGGTCGGCGACCGTGCAGTTCGAACGTGATGTTCGTGATCGAGCCGTGCCGGACAGTTGAAGAAGGTGACCGAGCCCGTGCCTCAGTCCGGGGCGTGTGCCGACGTCCGCGATCGAGCTGTTGCTCGTCGAGAGTTCGACACGGTGTTGCCGCAGTTGATGACCCTGCTCTGCGCCTCCGGTGATGTTCAGGTTCGCCTAGGTGGCGTCGGTCACCGTCTGCAGGTGGATCGCCGCGTTCGTCAGCGAGACGTTGCTCGTGTTCGCGAGAGAGATCCCGGGGCCGGAGCTCGACTGAATCGTCCCGCCCGTGAAGTCTCCTGTTGCTCGGCGCAGTTGTCGGGGCTGCCGAGCGCCGGGGGGCCGCTGCCGACCGTTCCGCCGCTGCCGTCGGTGGTGTTGCCGGTCACCGTCAGGCCGCCCGGGCTCCCGGTCGTGTTCAGCACGATTCCGTTGGCTGCGCCGTTCGAGCCGATGCTCTGGAAGGTGAGCCCGCTGCGCGCCGATTGTCGTGCTGGTGACCTTGAGCGCAGTGCCGGTCGCGGAGCTGATGGTGTTGCCGGTTCCCTGCACGGTGATCGCCGTCGCGCCGCCGGTGGCCTTGAAGCCGGCGCCGGAGGTGGTGGTGATCGCCAGGCCGCCGCCGGTGAAGTTGATGGTGGCGCCGGTGTTGGTGGCGAGGGTGACGGCGGTGCCGGCGACGGTGTTCAGGGTCTTGCGTGGCGCCGCTGAAGTTGACCGTGCCGCCGGTGTTGCTCGCGACGTTGATGCCGTCGCCGAGAGCCGATGGCGGTGAGGTTGCCGGAGAGGTTCACGGTCCCGCCGGTGCGGCCGGTGACCTCGACGACGAGGGCGTTGGCGACGTTGCTGATCGTGCCGGCGTAGGTGATGTTGCGCGAGCCGCCGTTGACGTCGAGGCGATCCCGGTCGGCGTCGCCGATCGAGCCGCCGTTCACGGTGAAGGGGCCGGTGATGGTGTCGAGGTTCACGCCCTTGCCGGTGCTGTTGGTCGAGGTGACGGTCGCGAAGGTCGCGCCGGCGCCGAGGTTGACGCTGGCGAGGTCGACCGCCGGGCCGCCGGTGGCGGTGACCGTGCTGCCGGTTCCGCCGATGTTGAGCGGGCTGGTGCTGGCGAGGATGCCGGTGCCGTTCGAGGTGGTGACGGCCAGGTTCGAGAACGAGGTTGTGCCGCTGCTGCCGGCGATCGACAGGCCGGTGCCGGCGCTCGAGCCCTTGTTGATCGTGGTCGAGGCGAAAGTCACCGCCGTGGTCGATGAGGCGATGCTGATGCCGATGCCGCCCGGATTCGTGATGCTGGTGGCGCCGGTGACCGTGGTGGTGCCGCCGCCGACCGCGTGCAGGAAGCCGACGCCGGTACCGCCCGTGGTCGTGAGAGTGCCGAACGTCCGGATGCCAGCCGAGTTGTTCTGCAGCGACACGCGATCGGTGCCGGTGCCGGTGACCGAGGTGTTGCCGAAGGCGACGCTGGCGGTCGACTGGTCGACGAGGATGCCCTGCGTCGTCGGGTTGTTGATCGACGTTCCTGCGTTCGCCGTCAGCGTGCCGGAGACCTGCTGGAGGGTGATTCCCGACAGCGCGCTCGAGCCGGACGTAAGGTTGTTGAAGGTCGAGGCCAGCACGCCGTTGACGAGGTGGAGCGCCTGGCCGCTCCCGAACAGGTCAATCGAGTCCGTCGCGAGTGTGCCGAAAGGGCTACCAAAGATCTTAGCCCCACCGGTATTGAAAATGGTCATGCCGCGCAGGGTCTGAATGCCGGTGGTGGCGAGGGTGACTCCGCGCCCTGGCGTGCCGTCGTTGTTGGTGATCTGCGGACGGCTCCCGCCGGGACGATCGTCGTGCCGTCGAGAATCGAGGCCCGACGCCCTCGCCGAGGAGCGGCTGGTCGGATCCATCACGAACCCGATGGCGCTCCGGTGCGTAGGAAGTGCCGTCGTCGCGAGACGAAGATCATGTCGCCCGGCTGGTCGGGGTCTCGGCGCTGCCGGCAGGATCTGGAACGGATCGGCCAGCGTGCCGAGGAACGGCGCCGTCGTGTTCGAGCTCGTCGACGAACCAGACGACGCCCTCGAGGGGATGTACGCCGTCGCGGTCGAGGTGTTGCCGTTGTCGTCGAGGATCGTGTAGTTGAAGCGAGTCGACGCCCGCGAAGCCGGCCGGGGGGATGTAGGTGAACTCGCCGGTGGCGGCGGAGATCAGCGTCACCGTGCCGCCCTGGGCGCTGGTCGCCGGGAAGGTACCGCTCTGCACCGTCGACGGTGTCGCCGTCGGCGTCCTGCGTCGTTGGCGAGGAGGTCGGGCTTCGCGGCCGAGCCGTCGGTCGCGAAGGTGACGTTGCCGAACCAGCCGTACTGGTCGTTGTGCGCCACCGGCGTCGAGGAGACCGAACCGGCGACGAGCGTGCGTGTTGGCGTCGACGGTGTCGGTCAGAGATCGACGGCGAGCGCCTGGTTGCCGGTGTTGGTGACCGTCACCGTGTAGCGCACGCGATCGCCCGGATCGACCCGGGTGTCGCCGTCGACGTCGACGACTCTGCTGTCCACCTTGGTCGCGGCGACGGTCGGCGCGGTGGTGGTGACCTCGTTGAGGGTCGACCGTGCCTTCGCCGCCGCGCACCGTCATCTCGATCGCGCCGACGCTCGCGAAGTCGGCGCCGGCGCCGCCGGCGATGCGGAACTCGGCGAACGGAATCCGCACGCTCTGCACGCCGCCGACGGCGACACGGCGCACGGCGCGCGAGAAGTTCGGCGCGCGTCGTCGTAGACCGTGATCTCGATCTCGGTCGCGACGGTCGTCGAGACGAAGTCGAGCCGGAAGCCGGTGGCGTTGCCGGTGGTGAGATCGGCATTGCTCAGGCCGGTGGGCGAGAGCACGAGGGGATTGGTGTCGCCGTCCCAGGAAACGACGCGACCTCGCCGCGCGAGTCGGGGGTCGTGGCGGTGACGGCGCAGCACGAGATTGCCGGCCGGCGACCGAGGCCGTCGTCGGTCCGGCGCCGGTCAGGAGATCGAGCACCATGCCGCGGCGCGTGCCGATGGATCGTCGGCGCCGCCGGTCACCGAGGTTGCTCGCGGCCGGGTCGCTGAGCGCGGCCTGGTTGGTGGTGAAGGTGTCGATCGTCACCGCGCCGGCCGGTGCGGCGAGCGCGAGCAGGAGGAGTGCCAGCGCGGCGCCCACGCCATGCCTCGGCTGCGGCGGCGGAGAAGGACGACGCCGGCGGCGAGGAGCGCGAGGGCCAGGGCGGCGAGACCGAAGTCGCCGAGGGTCGGAATCTCGGTGACGCCCTGCTCGCGTGCCGAAGGCGCGGATCATCCAGTTGCCGCCGCCGGGGACGAAGGCGTCCACCAGGCACGAGGTCTGGTCGGGGAGCGGCACGAGCGACCGGCGGGTCGGGCGGATCGGCTGCTCCAGACGGCGAGCCAGGAGCGCGCCTGCGAGGTCGTGGTGTCGAGGGCGGCGGGAGTCGTCGGCGAGGTCACGCCGCTCACGATGAAGCGCGGCACGACGCCGACGCAGCAGGTCGCTGCCGCCGGGGATCACCGGCGAGGCGGGCAGCGGATAGATCGAGAAGGTGTTGCCGTCGGCCGCCTGGATCGTGGTGTCGAAGCTCTGCGAGGAGCGTCGCGCCGTTCGTCGGATCGCCGTCGGGATCCTCGTAGATCGCGATCTGGACGGCGCCGCCGGCCGCCATGTTGGCGCCCGACGGGAAGAGGACCCAGACCTCCTCGAGGTGGAAGCCGGCCGCCGGAGAGAAGCGATTGAACCAGAGGAACTGGCGCGCGGTCTGGGTGGCGACGCCGAACGAGCCGTCGGCGGTGTCGTCGTCGAGCACGAGCTGGACCGGGAAGGTCGAGGTCGGCGGCAGCGGCGGCACGGCTTCGACGACTCCGGGTCGCTCCGTCCACGTCCACTGCGGATCTCCGGGCTCCGGGATCCGCCTGCGCCGCGGCGACGGCGAGTCCGGCCGCCGCGAGGGCGACGAGCGCTCGGTGCTGCATCAAGGTCTTCATGCCTTCCGGTCCTCTCTCAAATCGTCCTGCCCATCGTTATTCGAGACGCTCCACGGGCCGCCGAGGCCCGCGAAGTGCCGACCTGCCCTGCGTCAAGGTACGGTCGCCGACCAGGCCGACGTGTCGCCCGGACTCGAAGCCGTCGGAGAACAGCGCGCCGGTGCCCGCGAAGCGGGTGGCGTCGAGCCAGCCGTCGAAGCTCTCGCGCGGTCGGGGTCTCGAAGCTGAAGTCGCAGCGCGCGGCGACGGCGCCCACCGGCCGGGCGAGCTGCGCGCGCGATCGTGAGCCAGCCGCCCGCCGGTGTCCTGAAGCGCGAGCGCCGCGGTCTGCACGCCGAGGCTGCCGCTGCAGGCCGGGCGCTGAAGAACTCGCAGCGCCGCGACGAAGCCGATGAAGTCGCCGGGCGCGGCCGCGAGCCGGACCCGCGCCGAGACGTCGAAGAGCGCGTCCGCCGGAATGTCGTAGCACTGCCAGAGCCGGAACGACGTGTCGACGCCGGGCGCGAGGTTGGTGAAGTGCACCGAGCCCGAGTCGTCGGCATCGTCGGCGTCGTCGGCGCCGGTCCAGGTGATCTCCGCCGGGGTCGCGGCGACGGCGTTCCAGAGGCTCGGCGTCGCAGTCGAAGTGGCCGTTGGCGAAGACGTTGCCCGGATCGGAGCGGAAGGCGCGGCGGAAGTCGCCGCCGGCCGTCGTGTCGGCGTCGCCGTCGAGAGCGTTGCCGGCGGCGTCGGTGAGCGTGTCGCAGGCGAAGAGGCGGACCTGCGCCGAAGGCAGCGCCGCCGCGAGCGGCGAGCGTCGCCGTATCCGTGCCGCCGTCGTAGGTGACCGCGGACACGGCGAGCGCGACGTCGTCTCCCGCGGCGCCGCCGCAGGCGGTGGTCTGGAAGTCGAAGTCCGGCCCCGGCGTGACGACGAGGTAGTTCGCCGGGTTGGTGACGTCGTCCGGGTCGCCGTCGCCGGGCGGGTTCTGCATCGCCTCGTCGAAGGTGACGCGGCAGGCTCGGTGATCGTGACGTTCGCGGTCTCGCACTCGGCGAGCGTGCCGTCGCCGGTGCCGCGACGCTGTCGACGTTCGTCACCTGCGGCGGCACGGCGTCGAGGGTCGTGATCCTCGGTGTCGGAGTCGTTGCCCGGCACGGCGTCGTTGGTCGTCGCGGTCACCGTCGCGGTGTTCGAGATCGAGGCCGGCGGCGTCGGGTTGATCGACACGGTGACGTCGCAGACCACCGTGGCGCCAGTTGGCGAGCGCTGCCGATGTTCCAGGTCCACGGCGGCGTGTTCGCTGCCGCCGCAGGTGTCGGTGACGTAAGTCGTCGCGGCCGGCAGCGGGTCGGTGACGACGACGCCGGTGGCGTCCGACGGGCCGTGGTTGGTGACCGTCAGCGTGTAGGTGAGGTCGGAGCCGGCCGGCGGCGGATCGGCGTCGTCGATTCTTGGTGATCTCGAGATCGGCCGAGACCGTGATCGAGGTGCATTCGCTGTCGGCCTCGTTGCCGGTCGCGACCTGGGTCTCGTTGACCGCGGTCAACGTCGCGGTGTCGCAGATGACGTCGGTCCCCGGCGCGGCGGCGGCCGAAGCGGTGACGACGACGGTGAGCGTTGCGTTGGTGCCCGTCGCCAGACCGCCGACCGTCCAGGTGGGCGAAGCGAAGGTGCCCTGGCTCGGTGTCGCCGAGGCGAGCGTCACGCCGGCGGGCAGCGTCAGGACCTCGGAGAGGGCGACGCCGCTCCCGTCCGAAGGTCCGTTGTTGGCGACCGTCACGACATAGGTGAGGTTGCCGACGCCGGAGCCGGCGACCACCGGGTCGATCGACTCGGTCTTCGAGACCACCATGTCGACCCGGCGGGTGACCGAGGTGCACTCGTTGTCGCTGTCGTTGCCGGTGTTGATCAGTGTCTCGGTGGCGCCGGTGACGGTCGCAGTGTCGCAGACGGTGTCGGTGCCCGTGGCGGCGCTGGCGGCGGCGGTGACGACGACGGTCAAGGTCGCCGAGCCGGCGGGAGCGAGCGTGCCGGCGCTCCAGGTCGGCGTGCTGAAGGTTCCCTGGCTCGGCGTGATCGAGACCAGCGTGACGCCGGCGGGAAGCGTCAGGCTCTCCGACAGCGTGACGGAGGTCGCGGTCGACGGGCCGGCGTTGGTGAGGGTGATGGTGTGGGTGAGGTTGCCGGCGCCAGAACCGGCGATGACCGGGTCGATCGACTCGACCTTGGCGACCGTCAGGTCGACCTGCGGCGTCAGCGTATCGGTGTCGGTGAAGCTGTTGTTGCTGGACGTCGGATCGGCGGTGGCGCTCGCGACCGTTGCGGTGTTGGCGAGCGAGCCGCGGGCCGCCGGATCGATGTTGCAGGTGACGGTGTAGGTCACCGCGCCGGTGGGCGGGAAGGTCATTGCGCTGTCGCCGATGTTCCCGGCGCCCGCCGGGGAATAGCCGATGGCGCCGTTGGCGGCACCGGCGGTCCAGATGCAACCGGTGAGCTCGGCCGGGAAGATGTCCGTCACGCTCACGCCGGTCGCGGTCGAAGGCCCGGCGTTCGTCGCCGTGATGGTGTAGGTCACCGGCGTGCCGGGAATCTCGGTCGTGGCGCCGTCGGTCTTGGTGATCTGGAGGTCGGTCTGCGGCGTCAGCGTGTCGGTGTCGGTCGCCGTGTTGTTGGCCGTATCGGGATCGAACACCGTGCCCGGCGCGGTGACGGTCGCCGTGTTGACCAGCGAGCCGGTCGCCGCTGGCGGCGATGTTGCCCGTGGCAGTGAAGGTGACGCTGCCGCCCGCGGGAAGGTTGACCGGCTGTCGTTGAGGCTGCCGGCGCGCTGCCAGATTGCAGCTGCCGCCGCGGGTTCCGGCACAGGTCCAGGTCACCCGGAGAGCGCGCCGGGGAAGGTGTCGGCGACGGTCGCGCCGGTGGCCGTGTCGGGGCCGTCGTTGCGGCGGTGATCGTGTAGGTCACCGGTCGTGCCGGGGACTCTCGGTCGCGAGGCCGTCGGTCTTGGTGATCGCGACATCGGCGACGGCGGCGGTCGCGATGGTGTGGTCCTCGACCTCGCCGTCGTCGGCGAGGCCGATGAACGACAGGCCGCCCGCCGGTCGCGACGCGGAAGCGCGCCACCAGTGTCGAGTTCGTAGTTGGCGGTCGCCGGTACCGCGAAGACGAGGTTGTTCGGTCCCGGCGACGAGGCGCCTGGTCGACGAAGATCGCGTCACCGGCAGTCGTGAAGTTGCCGTCGGCGTCGAAGTCGAGCCAGGCCTGGAGCACGCCCGGAGCGCGAGGCCGTCACCGTGACGGTGGCGTTCTGGCCGCGGATGAGCGGCGAGGTGAAGACGACGCCGTCCTCGTCGTCGATGGCCGGTCGAGGTCGTCGCCGTTGGCTCCGAGCGGTCGGCTGGCCGTTGGGCTCGGTGTCGACGAGCGAGGCCCAGGACCGGACCGGTGCCGGTGACCACGATGGCGGGCGCCGTTGCCGGCGAGCAACGTCGGGTAGGCGTGCCGGCGCGTCGCCGAAGTCGAGCCCGCGCAGGACCGACGGTGTAGTCCTCGACCTCGCCGTCGGCCGCCACGCCGGCGGGCAGCAGGGCCGCCCGCCGTCGAGATGCGGAAGCGGGCGAAGCTCTTCGTCGTCGGCGTCACGGTGCAGGGCGCGGTGACGGGCAGGACGTTGCGGCCCGCCGCGACGGCCAGGTTGTCGAAGATCTTCTCGCCGGCGTCGGCGAAGCTGCCGTCGGCGTTCCAGTCGATCAAGGCGTCGAGCTTCGCCACCGCCGAGGCGTTGACCGTGACGTTGGCGACTGCCGCAGGCGACGAAGGTCGCCGGCAGGGTGACGCCGTCCTCGTCGTCGACGTTCGGCACCGGAGACCTGATCGTCGCCGTCGGCGACGAAGCGTCGGCTGGCCGTCGGTCTCGGTGTCGAGCAGGGTGCCGAACGCGGAGGGCGGTTCACGTCCGTGGCGCGCGCCGTTGTCGGCGAGGAGCGTCGGGTAGCCGGACGGCGCGGCGAGCGAGCCGTCCGGCGCGTCGCCGAAGTCGAGCGGTGAGGATCGTGTCGGTGTCGGTGGCGCTGTTGTTGCCCGGCGTCGGTGTCGGAGACGCCGCCGCCGCCGATCGTCGCGGTGTTGACGAGCGAGCCGGTGGCGGTGTCGGCCAACGTGCAGATCGCGGTGTAGGTGGCCGAGCCGCCGGCCGGGAGGTTGACGCTGTCGGCGATGTTGCCGGCGACCGGTCCGGCGGTGCAGGTGCGCGCCGACGCCGGCGGCGACGCAGGTCCAGCTGACCGCAGGCGCAGGCGGCGGGGAAGGTGTCGGTCACCGACGCGGCGGTCGCCGTCGCCGGCCCGGCGTTCGCGGCGACGATGGTGTAGGTCACCGTCATGCCGGGGACGGCTGTCGTGACGCCGTCGGTCTTGGTGATCGAGAGGTCGGCGACCGGGTTGCACGGTGGTCGTGTCGGTGGCGCTGTTGTTGCCGCCGTCGGTGTCGGTGGTGCCGCCGGCGCGCGGTCACCGTCGCCGTGTTCGAGAGCGTTCCGGAGGCGGTGCCGCTCACCGTGGCGTTCACGGTGTAGGTCAGCGTGCCGCCCGGCGGCACCGTCGACGATGTCGTTGATGTTGCCGGCGTCCGGCCGGCGGTACAGCTCGAGCCGGGCGAGGCGACGCAGGTCCAGGTGGGCGCGAGCGAGCGTCGCCGGGAAGGTGTCGGCGACCGTCGCGCCGATGGCGTCGCTCGGGCCCGGGTTGCGTGACGACGATGGTGTAGGTCGTCGCGCTGCCGGCGTTGATCGTCGGTCTGGCCGTCGGTCTTGGTGATGCGCGAGATCGACCTGCGGCGTCAGGGTGTCGGTGTCGGTGGCGCTGTTGTTGCGCGAAGTTGCACTCGAGCTGGTTCGCCGCCTTGGTGACGGTGGCGGTATTCGACCAGCGTTGCCGGTCGCGCTCGGGCGCGATCGTGGCGTCGACGGTATAGGTGACCGTTGCCGCCGACGGGGATGTTGACCGGTGTCGTTGATGGTGCCGGCTCCGGCGGCGGTGCAAGTCGAGCCGCCGCCCGCGGCGACGCAGGTCCAGGTGACGCCGAGTGAGCGACGCCGGGAAGGTGTCGGCCACGGTGGCGCCGATGGCGGCGGACGGTCCGGCGTTGGTGGCCACGATCGTGTAGATCACCGGCGTGCCGGGAACCGCGGTCGCCGAAGCCGTCGGTCTTGGTGATCGCGAGGTCGACGATGTCGAGCGGCGTCACGGTCGGATCGGCTCCGCCGCCGATATCCGGGTCGTCGGTCGGAACCGAGAAGCCCGTGCCGGCGACGGTGCCCTGGTTGGCGATCGCCGCCGCGCAGATGGCCAGCGGGTTGTCGACATCGACCTCGAAGGTGATCGTCATCGTCGCGCCCGGCGGGACGCTGACGGGATTGAGCGACACCGTTTCGCCGGAGGCGCGGAGCGGCAGCGGGTGCGGCGGCCACCGCGCCGAGGAGAAGGAGGGCCGTTGGAAGCTGCCGCAGGGACCGATGCCAGGCTACGAGCTGCTTCATCACTTCACCCCATGTGCTCAGGAATCATCGCCCCCTCGGCAGTCGGAGCGTCCCGCCAGCCGCTACCCCAAAAGGTAGGTTGGATCATAGCCCTCTCGCCGAGGCCGTCAAGCGCGCTCAGGCGGAGCGCGCGACGCGGTTCCGGCCCGCCTGTTTGGCGCGGTAGAGCGCCTCGTCGGCGCGCCGAATGACCTCCGTCACCTCCTCCTCGCGGGCGGCCTCGGCGACCCCGATGGAGACCGAGAGGTGGAGCTCTTCCCCGCGCACGATGAGCGGCACTTCGGTCAGACGGTGGCGGATCTTCTCGGCGGCCTCGGCCGCGCCGGCGAGGGTCGTCTCGGGAAGGAAGATCAGCAGCTCGTCGCCGCCCCAGCGGCAGATCGCGTCCTGGCGCCGCAGGCTCGAGCGCAGGAGGTCCGCGATCCGGGTGAGCGCCTGGTCGCCGACCGCATGCCCGAAGCGGTCGTTGATCGGCTTGAAATGGTCGAGATCGGCGAGCGCCACCGAGTAGGGCTCGGTGGTGCGATGGACGCGCCCGGACTCCTGTTCGAGCAGGCGCAGCATCGCCGGGCGGTTCAGCAGGCCGGTCAGGAAGTCGCTCGTGGCGGCTCTCTCGAGCCGTTGCTCGGCGCTCTTTCTCTCCTCGATCTCCGCGCGCAGGGCGTCGTTCAACTGCGAGAGCTCGGCCGTGCGCTCGGCGATGCGGGCCTCGAGATGCAAGTTGGCGTCGGCGAGAGCGTGCATCGCCTGCTCGCGCCGGGTCTGGCTCTCCAGCAGATCACCGGCCATGCGGTTGACGGCGCCGGACAGGTCCTCGAGCTCGTCGCCGGTGGTGACCGAGACTTCGCCCTTGAGCTCGCCGCGGGCGATCTCGCCGGTGCGGGCGATGAGTTGAGTGATCGGGCGCGTGATGCGTGCGGCGAGCAGGCGGCTGAAGATCCCGGCGAGAACGACCGAAAGCAGCAGCGAGACGGCACCGGCCACCCGAATGCGCTGGAACTTTCTCTGCACCTCGTCGGCGCGCATGTCGAGCCCGACCAGGAACCGCCCGGCGCCGTTCTTCACCGGTGCGTAGCCGGAAAGGAAGTAGCCCCAGCGGTCCTGGGTGATCGCTTCGTCGGCGGCGGGGCGCAGAAATCCGTCGCGCAGGCGGGGCACCTCCTCCTCGTAGGGCGCGCCCGGCAGTGCCTGGTCGGCGGAACCGTCGGAGTCGAGCACGAAGCGGATCTCGCCGTCGCTCCTGTCTTCGGCTCCGCCGTCGCGGCGCATGACGTAGATGAAGGCGATGTCCGGGTTGGCCTGTTGAAAATCGCGCACCAGCGCGAGCAGGCGCGTGTACTCGGGGCGCGCGACGTCCGCAGGGCTGCGGATCGCGGAAAGCTCGCCGGCGTCAACGGTACGCGCCAGGAGGCCGGCACTGTAGCGCAACCGACTCTGCAGGCTTTCGAGCAGGCTCGCCGTCGACTGGCGGTAGAAATAGGTTCCGATGCTGCCCGAGACCAGCAGCACGGCCAGGAAGTGGCTGAGGAAGAGCTTCGTCCGAATCGGCAGGCGCACGGCCGGTGGATTCCTCGCGTGTCGGAGTGTCGAAACTGCGGTGCAGCCTACCACTGCAGCTTTTTGGGCCGGAGTCGCAGGCAGGCCTCCGGCGCGGCCTTGATCCGATATTGTACGGAGGCACCTTCCGACCCGCGGGGAATCTGCCATCTTGTCGAATTTCGAGCTCTCGATCGCGCTCTTCCTGCAGTTCGCCATCCTGCTCGCCGCCTGCCGGCTGGTCGGCTGGCTGGTGCGGCCGCTGGGGCAGCCGCAGGTGGTGGCCGAAATGATCACCGGCGTGCTGCTCGGCCCGTCGCTCTTCGGGCTCGTCGCGCCCGGCCTCCAGGCCCAGCTCTTTCCGAAGCAGAGCCTGCCGGTCATCTACGTCCTGGCGCAGATGGGGCTCGTGCTGTACATGTTCCTGATCGGCCTCGAGTTCGATCTCGAGCTCATCCGCAAGCGGATGAAGAGCGCGGTCTTCGTCTCCTGGGCCGGCATCGCCACGCCGTTCAGCCTCGGCGCTCTCCTCGCCTGGGGTCTGATGGACCGCTTCCCGCTCTTCGCGCCCAACGTCAAGGTCTGGGAGGCGGCGCTCTTCATGGGCTCGGCAATGTCGATCACCGCTTTCCCGATGCTGGCGCGGATCATTTCGGAGCGCGGACTCTCGGGGACCGCCCTCGGTACCCTCGCGCTCGCCGCCGGCTCGCTCGACGACGCGGCGGCGTGGTGTCTGCTGGCGGTGGTGCTGGCGAGCTTTACCGGCAAGCTGTCGATTGCGCTGCTGGCGCTCTTCGGTGGGGCGTTCTACGGCCTGTTCATGTTCACCCTGGGCCGCAAGCTCCTCGCCAGGCTCTTCTCCTGGCTCCAGGCGCTCCCTTCGCGGGAGCCGCTGATCCTGCCGGCCGCCCTCACCATTCTCATGCTCGCGGCCTGGTTCACCGACCGGCTCGGCATCTACGCGGTCTTCGGCGCCTTCATCCTGGGCGCAGCGATGCCGCGGGGTGCGCTGCAGAAACGGTTCGAAACCCAGATCGGACCGCTCACCGCGGTCTACCTGCTGCCGATGTTCTTCGTCAACTCCGGGCTCAATACGTCGCTCTCGCTCCTCGCCTCGCCGACGATGCTCGGTATCGCGGCGCTGCTGCTGATAGCGGCCATCGCCGGCAAGGGCATCGCCTGCGGCGTCGCGGCGCGCCTCGGCGGCGAGACGAAGAAAGACGCCTTCGCGATCGGCGCGCTGATGAACGCGCGCGGGCTGATGGAGCTCATCCTGCTCAACATCGGCTACGAGCGCGGCATGATCACCCAGACGCTGTTCACCATCCTGGTGATCATGGCGGTGGTGACGACGATCATGGCCGTGCCGCTGTTCAACCTCGTCTATCGCCCAGGCGACGCCGCGCCGACCTGATGGACGGCGCCGCGGGGCCCGTTCCGGCAGCAACCTCCGGCCAGCGACTCCGGGCGGCCGGGACAGAATTCGCAAGATGAGCGAACGCCCTCTGTCGGGTCTCCGGGTCCTCGAGCTCGGCCAGATTCTCGCCGGTCCGTTCGCCGGCGCGATGCTGGCCTACTTCGGCGCCGACGTCGTCAAGGTGGAGCCCCCGGGGAGCGGCGATCCGATCCGCAGCTGGCGGCTGCTCGACGACGACGGGACGTCGCTCTGGTGGCGTTCGCTGGGCCGCAACAAGCGCTGCGTGACCCTCGATCTCGGCGTCCCGGAGGGCCAGGGGTTGGCGCGCCGGCTGGCAGCGCGCGCCGATGTCCTGATCGAGAACTTCCGGCCGGGCACGATGGAGCGCTGGGGCCTGGGACCGGAGCAGCTCTGCGCCGAAAATCCCGGCCTGATCTTCGCCCGCATTTCGGGCTTCGGGCAGACCGGGCCCTACGCCGCTCGCCCCGGCTATGCCTCGGTCTGTGAGGCGTTCGGGGGGCTGCGCCACCTGACCGGCGAACCCGGAGAGGTGCCGGTGCGGGCGAATCTCTCGCTCGGCGACTCGCTCGCCGGTCTGCACGCCGTGATCGGGATCCTGTTGGCGCTCGAATCCCGGCGCCGGAGCGGGCGCGGGCAGGTAGTCGACGCTGCGATCTTCGAGTCGGTCTTCAATGTCCTCGAGTCGGTGGTGCCGGAGTTCGATCGCGCCGGCGCGGTGCGCGGGCCCTCGGGGCGGACCGTGAGCGGCATCGTGCCCTCGAACGCCTATCCGACAGCTGACGGTGAGTGGGTGGTCGTCGGCGCCAACAACAGCGCCAACTTCCGTCGCCTCATGCAGACGATCGGCCGGGCCGACCTGGCGGCGGATCCAGAGCTCGAGCTCAATCCGGGGCGTGTCCGGCGTCAGGCCGAGCTCGACGAGGCGATCACTCTCTGGACCCAGTCGCAACCGGCGGCCGTTGTCGTCGAACGGCTGGTCGCGGCGGCGGTTCCGGCCTCGACGATCTACACCGTCGCCGACATGTTCGCCGATCCGCACTACCGGGCGCGCGGCCTGTTCGAGAGCGTGGAGGCGGCGGGGCGAGCCCTGATTCTGCCGGCGATGCTGCCGCGGCTCGCGGAGTCGCCGGGGGCAACCGACTGGGCCGGTCCGGAGCTCGGCGCGCACAACGTCGAGGTCTACTGCGCCGAGCTCGGCTTGACCGCGGACGAGCTCGGGCAGCTTCGGCGGCGCGGAATCATCTGAGCCGTTGACTTGACTGGCTCAGATGGCTCAGATGGCTCAAGTGGCTCTGTGGGCGCGGGTTTCGTCGGGACGGCCTTGCCGGGGAGTTCAGTCCGGGCCGGCGTAGCCGGGAGAGTCGTCCCCGTCGGGGGCGGCGAATCCGGCGTCGAACGGCAGGCGGATCTCGGACTGCTGCCATTCGAGAACAAGATCGGCCGCGGCGGTTGCCGAGAGCTCGCTCGACCAGGTCAGGTTCTCGACCGGGGTGTCGAGGGGGCGCGCGCGCACCAGAATACGTCCGACCTCCTGCGCTGCCACGTCCGCGGTGTACTCGGACTCGAGCCCCCACTGGCGTGTCGCCCGATTGAAGATCACCGTCCAGTCGCGGGCGCCCGGAATGGTGTAGATCGAGTAGCTGCCGGCAGCGAGCACCAGGTCGCCGATCCGCACCACGCCGTCGAGGTGGAGGGTCGTCGGCTCGTTGGCGCCGGTCCGCCAGAGCTTGCCGTGCGGCACCGCGTCGCCGCCGATCATCGTCCGCCCGCCGAGCGCCGGGCTGCCGTAGCAGATCTTGGCGTGCGTCTTGCCGATTCGGAAGGCGCGCGACTCGAGGGGGCTCTGCCGCGGCAGGTAGGCCGGCATCCATGCCCAGTTGCGCGGACAGGGTGCCCAGGTCGCGATGGCCGAACCGGTCGCGAGGGTTGTTAGGGCGACCCACCCGAGGAATCCGCCGAGCAGGGTCGCCAGCAGAAGGAGAAGACGTCGCATTCCGCGAGGATTCTAGCCCGACCTTCTCACCGAACTTCTACTGCGGCGCCGCAGCTGCCCATGCCTGCTGCGTTGCGCTCGGTCGGCCTGCTCGACGTACCAAAGGTACGTCTGTGCGGGCCTCGGTCGCGACGCCTTGCAGTCACGGGCATCTGCAACGCCTCGCGACGAAGCCGGTGAGAAGGTCGGGCTAGCGCTCCCTGTCCGGAGGAGCTGCCGGCGAAAAAAGAGGGCGCCGTTGGACTCGGCGCCCTTCCCAAGGAGAAACCGGAGGAGAGAGTGCGCTCTCACCTTCTGCGAGAGATACGGCTCTCCCGGTAGAAGGTTACGCGTCCGTCGCGGCCGGCAGCGTTCCGGGAAGCTCGGTGCGGTCGGCGGCGATCTCGGGGCCGAATTCGGCGATGAAATGCGCACCGAAGGCACGCGCCGGCGTCCAGGCTCCCGGGGCCACGTCGCTACGCTCGACGCGCAGCAGGCATTCGACGGCGGTCCGCGCGGTGAGGGCGTAGCCTTCGGCGGTCGAGAAGCAGCGGCTGACGCTCTTCCCGGCCGCGTTGCGCGCCGAGCCCCAGATCCAGCTTCGTCCCTCGCGGCGCTGGGCAGCCGTCGGGCCGGTCACCGTCCGTCGCACCCAGAGCTGCAGCAGGCTCTTGAGGGGCTTCCAGCCGGCGAGGGGCAGGAGCGGGCGCAGGCGGCGCAGACGCCGCACCGTCTTCGCCGGTACCCCGGTGAAAGTGCGGATGTTCGGAATGCCGGTGGTGCGAAAGGCGGTCGCGATGTCTCCCCAGGCGATGCTCATCACCGTGCGCCGGCCGACCGGCAGCTCGATCTCCATGGACTCGGCAGCGAGCGGCAGCGAGACGATGCGGCCGTTGGCGCGCATGGCGCCGGCGTGCGGCAGGCTCTCGAGCATGGTGGCGAGAGTGCCCCGACTCCAGCCGCCGCCGTCGGCGACGAAGGCGAGGTCGAGGTGCGTGGCGTCCGGCAAGAGCTCCTGGAGCTCTCGGGCCATGCAGTCGGTCGGTACGACGTCGAAGCCGACCCCCGGCAGCAGGACGATGCCGGCCTGTCGCGCCTCGCCGTCACGCTTCAGCACCGACTCGAAGACGGCGATCTCGCCGGTGATGTCGAGGTAGCTCGCTCCGGCCGCGAGGCAGGCGTCGACCATCGGCCGGCTGGTACGCACGAACGGCCCGGCGCAGTGCAGCACCGTTCTGGTGCCGACCTCGCTCAGGGTCTGTTGCAGCGTCTGCGCGTCGTCCAGCGAAAAAACGCGCCAAGGGAGGTCGAGGGCTCGGGCCAGCGCTGCCAGGGCCGGCGCATTTCGTCCGGCGAGCGTCGGCGTGAGTCCGCGCCGCACCGCCTCGCGTGCGATGAGCTCGCCGGTGTAGCCGTTGGCGCCGTAGATCAGCATCGTGGATTCCGGACCGCCGACCGCCCGCGCTGCCCCGGCGGATCAGACGGCCGGAGTGAAGAAGTCGGGCCGCCGCGAACGCGCGCCGACAGCCTCTTCGAGACCCTCGATCGGGCCGAGGCCGCGCGCCGCGCGATAGGCGGTGAGGCCGGCCGCGAAGACTTCGACGGCCGTCGTCAGGTCTTCCTTCTTCAGCACGTAGGCGATCCGCACCTCGTCGTTGCCCAGGCCGCGGGTGGCGTAGAAGCCGGGCGCCGGCGCGACCATCACGGTCGACTGCCGGTGGGCGAACTCGGCGAGGAGGTAACGCGCGAAGTCCTCGCTGTCGAGAATCGGCAGGCGGGCGATGAAATAGAAGGCGCCTTCGGGCTTGCGCAGGAAGACCCCCGGAATCGCGGTGAGTCCGTCGAAGAGGAGATCGCGGCGGCCCTGGTACTCGGCGACCACCTGGTCGAAGTACTCCTTGCCGAGCTCGACCGCGCCGCTCGCCACGAGCTGCGCGAGCCCGGGGGGCGACAGGCGCCCCTGCGCCATGCGCAGCGCCGCCTGGTAGACCTCGCCATTGCGGGTCGCGAGCGAGCCGAGCCGGATGCCGCAGGCGCTGTAGCGCTTCGAGAGACTGTCCACCACGATGACCTGATCCTCGAATCCGGGCAGCGACAGCGCCGAAACCGAGTGCGCGCCGTCGTAGACGAACTCGCGATAGACCTCGTCGGCGACCAGGAAGAGGCCGTGGTCGCGGCAGAAGGCGGCGACCATCTCGAGCTCGGCGCGCGAGTAGACGGTGCCGGTCGGATTGTTCGGATTGCACAGCAGCACCAGGCGGGTGCGCGGCGTGAGGGCGCGCTCCCAGGCCTCGCGCGGCGGCAGATGGAAGCCGTCCTCGCCCTTGCTGCGCAGCGGAACGAGGCGCACGCCCGCCATGGTGGCGAACGAGTTGTAGTTGGTGTAGTACGGCTCGACGACCAGCGCGTCGTCGCCGTCGGCGGTGCAGGCGAAGAAGGCGAACAGCAGCGCCTCGCTGCCGCCGGTGGTCGCGATCAGCTCGTCGAGCTCGAGCTCGATCCCCAGCCGGCTGTAGTAGAGACGCAGCGACTCGAGGTACTCCGACGTCCCGTTCGACGGCGTGTAGGCGAAGACCTTGTCGGCGCGCCCGAGGCGCGCCCGCATCACCGCCGGGGTCTCGAGATCGGGCTGGCCGATGTTGAGGTGATAGACCTTGACGCCGCGCCGCTTGGCCTCCTCGGCCACCGGCATCAGCTTGCGGATCGGAGAGGCCGGCATCGCCCGGCCGCGCGCGGAGATGTGGGGGGTCATGGTGGTGAGATCCTACCGCTCCTCGTGTTTCACTTCTTGGCCTTGCCGGCGCGGGCGAAGAAGTCGCCGAAGGCGCCGAAGCCCGCTCCGCCGGTGCCGGCCCGGGCCTGGGCGAGATCCTCCGCGCCGGCCTCGTCGCCCTTCGCCGGGAGCCCCAGGGCGATGCGGCGGGTCTCGCGATCGACCGAGAGGATGGCGACCTCCATCGTCTGTCCGATCTTGAGGAGCTCGCGCGGGTGGCGCACTTCGCGGCCGCTGCCGGCGGCGAGCTCGGAGATGTGGAGCAGGCCGTCGACCCCGGGCGCGAGCTCGATGAAGGCGCCGAAGAGCTCGATCCGCGCCACCCGTCCCTGGCGCCGGCTTCCGGGCACGAGGCGAGCGGCCTCTTCCTGCCAGGGATCCTTGACCAGCGCGCGCCGCGAGAGCGAGATCTTGTCGCGGCCCTTGTCGCCCTCCGCCGGGGTGATCTTGAGGATCTGCACTTCGAGCTCCTGGCCGACCGCGACCACGTCCTGCGGGTGGGCGACGCGCCCGTGCCCGAGCTCGGAGACGTGGAGCAGGCCTTCGATGCCGCCGAGATCGACGAAGGCGCCGTAGGCGGCGAGCGAGGTCACCGTGCCGCGCACCGTCTGGCCGACCTGGATCTTCTCGCGCGCCGCCGCGGCCTTGGCCTGGGCCTCCTCCTCGAGGAGGGCGCGGCGCGACAGCACGAGGTTCATGCCGCGTCCCTTGCCCTCCTCGAAGCGGGTGATGCGGAAGGCGAGGCGCTGGCCGACGTAGGCGGCGGCATCCTCGATGTAACGCAGGTCGAGCTGCGAGATCGGGCAGAAGGCGCGGACGCCGGAAACCGTGACCTCGACGCCGCCCTTGACGACCGCCGCCACCGTGCCGTCGACCGGCAGGCCATAGGTGTAGGCCTGCTGCAGCTCGGCCGGCGCCGCCGGACCCCTCGAGGCGCGGACGCGCAGGACGATGCCGTCGTCGGAGGCCGAGGCGATGATCGCCTCGACGGTGTCGCCGACCGCGACGGTGCGCTTGCCCTCGTCGTCGGTCAGCTGAGACAGAGGAATCGAGCCCTCGGCCTTCCGTCCGAGATCGACGAATGCGGCATCTTCGCCGAAGCCGACGATCTTCACCGACACCCGGTCGCCGACCTCGGGTCCCTTCTTCTCCTTCTCGCCATCGGCCTGCTGCTTCTCGAAAGCGTCGAGCAGGGCAGCGAAGTCCTGCCCGGCGTCGGGGGATGTGCGGTCCGTCATTGTCGTCTCCTCGGGGCCTGGTGGGGGGCTCGCCCCGCTGGGGGCGCAGCCCCAAGGATACGGTTCGGAACGGGGCGGGGGCAAGGGCGGCCTCCCTGAAAACCGTCGAGCCGCTGCGAGTTGGTGCAAAATGGCGCCACGATGAACGGTGCGCTCCGTCTGCAGCGGCGCGGGGAGCGTAGAGTGAAATGTGATGCTCCTGCGCTCGTTCCGGCTCGCCCCGCGAATTCGCCGCCTGGCGGGCCTGGCGCTCGCCGTCCACCTGATCGGAATCCCCGCCATGGCCACCGAAGAGCCGCCCTACGAGGTCGTCGAGAAGCTGGGCGAGGCCGAGATCCGTTCCTACGCCGCCGTGGTGCTCGCCGAAACCGAGGTCGAAGGGACCTTCGAGGGGGTGAGCAGCGCGGCCTTCCGGCGCCTCGCCGGGTACATCTTCGGCGGCAACCGGGTGCGCGGCGCAGCGGGTGAGAAGACGAAGATCGCAATGACCGCTCCGGTCGGGATGCGGCCGGCTGGGAGCGCGAAGATCGCCATGACCGCACCCGTCGGCATGCGCCCCGCCGCGGCGGAGGACGGGACGGCGTCGGCCCCGGCCCCGGGAGACTCCGGGCGCTGGGTGATGTCGTTTGCGATGCCGAGCGCTTGGACCCTGGCGACCCTGCCCGAGCCGACCGATCCCCGCGTGACGCTGCGCGAAGCGCCGCCGCGGCAGATCGCCGTCCTGCGTTTCTCGGGGCTCTGGAGCGACGCCCGGTTCGCGGAGCAGGAGCGTCGGCTGCGCGCCGAGCTCGCGACGAGCGGCTGGCGGGTGACCGGGCCGGTGGAGTCGATGCGCTACGACCCCCCCTGGACGCTCTGGTTCCTGCGTCGCAACGAGGTCGCCCTCCCGGTCGCCCGCGCCGGGCGTTGAGGAGCCTCAACTTTCGACCCGGGTCTGCGTAGGAGAATAGGATCGCAATCCCGGCTCCGCGCCGGACAAACGAGGACTCTCCTATGACTTTCCACGGCTTGCGACGGATTCGCCCGGGCATGCTCGGGCTGGTGCTCACGCTGGCAGCCCCCATCGCCGCCCAGAAACCCGCATCCGGGCCGCTCGACGGCTTCCTCGCTTCGGTCACGAAGACGACTCTGCCCAACGGCCTGACGCTTCTCGTGCGCGAGCAGCCGGGGACGGGGGTGGTGGCGATCAACACCTGGGTGAAGGCGGGCTATTTCAACGAGCCGGACGAGGTCGCCGGGATGGCGCATCTGTTCGAGCACATGTTCTTCAAGGGCTCGAAGAAGTTCCCCGGCGCCGAGCAGATCTCGCAGGAGCTCGCCGCGGTCGGCGGTGACACCAACGCCGGCACGATCTACGACTCGACCAACTACTTCTTCGTCGTGCCGACCGAAGGCTTCGGCCGCGCGCTCGAGATCATGGCCGATGCGATCGCCAATCCGCTCTTCGACGCCGGGGAGCTCGAGCGCGAGTCCGAGGTCGTCATCGAGGAGTCGAATCGCAAGCTCGACAATCCGCCGGCGCTCTCGCTCGAGCGCATGATCGCGACCTCGTTCACCCAGCATCGGATCAAACGCTGGCGGATCGGTTCGAACGAGGTGCTGCGCAACATCGAGCGCGCGAACCTGTTGCAGTTCTTCCGCACCCTCTACCTGCCGCAGAACATGATTCTCTCGATCGCCGGCGACGTGCGGGCGGCGGACGTCGAGAAGGCGGTCGCAGCGACCTTCGGCACCCTCGCCACCGCGGGCCTCGACAAGAAGCGCGGACCGGCGGAGCCGGCGCAGACCGAGTTCCGCTACGGCAGCTCGACCGGCGACCTGAAGCAGGGCTACTCGGTCTTCGGCTGGCATACGCAGGGCGTCGGCGGCGATGCCGAGCTGGCGCTCGATCTGGCGTCGCAGATCCTCGGCTCCGGCCGCTCGTCGCGCTTCTTCCGGCATGTCGTCGGGCCCGATGCCGCGGCGACCGCGAGCATGTTCCACTATCAGTTCGACGATGTCGGTCTGCTCATTGCGCAGGCGTCGTTCGACGAATCTCGACGCGCCGAGGTCGATCGCCGGGTGCTGGCCGAGATCGAGCGCCTCAAGGCGCACGGCCCCACCGCCTACGAGCTGGCGCTGGCCAAGAACGCGCTGCGCGCGCAAGTGGTTCTCGGGCTCGAGGACGCCGTCGGACAGGCGCAGGCGCTCGCCGAGGCCGAAGCCCGCGAAGGCTATCGCGCGCTCGGCGACCGCCTGGCGCGGCTCGACCGGGTCACCGCCGACGAAGTGCGCACTGCGGCGCAGCGCTTCCTGTCGAACGACCGGCTGACGCTCTATCACTACGCGCCGAACGGCACGCCGGCACTCGACCGGGCGGGCGCCTGGGCCGAGGTGCAAGCGGCGGTGGCGTCGACCCCGCCGGCAGAGCCAGCCAACGCCCTGCCGGCGAGCTTCGCGGCGGTAGCAGAGGCGAAGGCCGACCGGCCGGCGACCGAGGTCCGGCTGGCGAGCGGCGCGCGCCTCATCGTGCGCGAGCGTCCGGGCGCCCCCTCCGTGGCGGTCGGGCTCTACCTCAACGGCGGACGGAGCTTCGAGTCCTCGGCCAATGCGGGCATCACGCAGCTCACGGCGGCCTCGCTGCGCCGCGGCGCCGGTGCGCTTTCGGGCGAAGCGATCGACCGCTCGTTCGAGTTCCTCGGCACCGCGCTCGCCGCCGACGTCACGCCGGACTTCCTCGGCGTCGAGATGGAAGTGGTCGCCGCGAATCTGCGGCCGGCGCTCGGGCTGTTCGCCGACGTCGTCCTCCACCCGACCTTCCCGGCGGCAGGGATCGACGAGGAGCGCGCGCTGCAGCTGGCGGCGATCCGCCGCGCCTTCGACTCGTCGACGCAGCGCCCGCAGGCTCTGGCTCTGGCCGATCTCTGGCCGACCCATCCTTACGGGCTGCCGGCCGCGGGCACCGAGGACTCGGTCGCCGCGCTCACCGCCGCCGACCTCGCCGCCTGGTGGAAGGGGCATCTCGCCGCCGAGGATGCCACCCTGGTCATCGTCGGCGACGTCGCCGCGGGTGCCGTGCAGGAGCTCGTGGAGAAGGCGTTCGCCGGCCTCCCCCGGCGCGGCTCGGCGCGCCCTGCCCTGCGCCCGCCGGCCCCCCCGCCGACGCGCACCGAGACGGCCGAATACCGCGACCGCAAGCAGTCGGCAATCGTGATGGCGTTCGCCGGGCCGCCAGCTGCCGACCCGGAAGCGGCGCGGCTCGAGCTTCTCCAGAACGTGACCTCGGGGCTCGCCGGGACGCTCTTCGCCGAGCTGCGCGGCCGGCGTTCGCTCGCCTACACCGTATTCGCCGGCTATCGTCCCTACCGCGAGGGCGGCCTCGCGCTCGCCTATCTCGCCACCGAGGCAGCGAAGGAGAACGAGGCCAAGGAGGCGCTGCTCGTCGAGCTGCGCAAGCTCGCCACCGACGGCTTCGGCGCGGGCCAGCTCGCGACCGCGAAGTCGTCGTTCGCCGGCTCGACCAAGATCGACCTCCAGACCAACGGCCAGCTACGCGACGAGCTCGCCCGCGGTGCGCTCTACGGCACCGGTCTCGACAGCACCGCAAAGCGCCTCGCGGTGGCGCAGGCGACGACTCTCGAGGAGCTGCGCGCCACCGCCGCGAAGTGGTTCGGCGCCGAGCGCTTCGTGACCGCCATCCTGCGCGGCAAGCCGGCGGTACCGGTCCCGGCTCCGGTGCCGGCCCCGGTTCCGGCCGCCCCCAACGCCCCGTAGCCGGGGCCCGCCCACAGCTTGCGATCGAGCCGCCCCGTGGGGTGGGGCGGCGGCGACCCTTAAGAGTGTTGTCGCCCCGCTGCGCATCTTGAAGGATGCCTGCGGGGAATCACGGGCCGCATCTTTGCGGAGCTTTGCGGTTCTCCTGTCTCGGCGGCGACCGGGATCTGACCAGGAGGGCCCGAAGATGGCACGTCCTGCCGCACGCGTCACACCCGCCCCCGAGGCGAAGTCCGCAGTTCCGCATCGTCGCGCCGCCCGCACTCGCATCGACGACGAGCACCGCCAACTCGGCGAGCTCCTGCTGTCGCTGGTCCACACCCACGACCTGCACCGGGTCGAGAAGCTGCTCGCGGACCTTCATGCGCTGCTCATGCACCACTTCGAGGGCGAGGAGGGCGCGCAAGGGCTGCACTCCGTGGTGGGTGAAGGGGCTTCCCACCGGCTCCCGAACCTGCAGCACCTCTTCGACGAACATCGCGAGTTCCTCGCCCGCCTCGACGAGCTGCAGGCGGCGACGGCCTCGGCGCTCGCCGGGCCGGTGAAGGAGATCGCCGAAGGAATCCACCGCCTCGCCGAATCCCTGCGGCGGCACGAAGCCGAAGAGGAACGCCTCTTCAGCGAAGCCTTCTACACCGATCTGGGCGGCCGCAGCTCCTAGCCTGCCATCCAAGAGAACGAGGAAATCCGATGCCCACAACCCACGAAACCGGCCCTTCCCCCTCCGACACCGTTCAGGCTGCCGCGCGGCCGCGCACCGTCGTGCCGGAGCGCATCGTCGAGATCGTCTCTGACTCCGGCGAAGGCGCCCAGAAGGCCGGGCAGACCTTCGGCACCGTCTGCGCCAAGCTGGGCAACGGCGTCTGGACAGTCGAGATCATTCCGGCCGAGATCAAGCCTCCGGCCCGTTCGCGCGCCGGCGCCTCGGGCATCCGGGTGCGCTTCGGCAGCCACGAGATCACCAACTGCGGCGAGAGCGCCGACCTGGTGGTCGCCTTCAACGAGCAGGTGCTCTACGGACGGATCGCCAACGCCGCCTTCCGGCCGGGGACCGTCGTGCTGCTCGAGAACAAGTGGGCCGAGGACTCGCAGGAAGAGGTGCGGAAGCAGTACGCGAATGCGGTGGCCGAGTTCCGCGCCCAGGGCCTCGACGTGATCGAGCTCCCCATGGAAGCGGCCTGTCTCGAAGTGATGCCCGACGCGCGCGTCGGCAAGAACATGTTCGTCGTCGGAATGCTCACCGAGATCTTCGGCCTCGGAATGGAGAAGGCGCTCGAGGAGGTGGAGGCCGTCCTGGGCAGGAAGGGCGCGGACGTCGTAAGCATGAACCAGGGGCTTGTGCGGCACGGCGCGGCGTTCGCCGCCGCCCGGGTGCCGGTCGCCTGGCAGGTGCCGCCGCGGACCTCGCAGGAGCCCGTGCTGGTGTTGAACGGCAACCAGGCGCTGGGCCTCGGCGTTCTCGCCTCCGGCATGGAGATGGTCGCGATGTATCCGATCACCCCGGCAACCTCGGTCTCGCATTACCTGGCGCGCGCCTTCCAGACGGTGGGCGGCTACATGCACCAGGCCGAGGACGAGATCGCAGCGATCGGTTTTGCGATCGGCGCCTCGTACGCCGGCAAGACCGCCTGCACCATCACCTCGGGTCCGGGCCTGGCTCTCAAGACCGAGTTCCTGGGCTACGCCGTCATGGCCGAGATTCCGCTGGTGGTCATCAACGTCCAGCGCGGCGGGCCGTCCACGGGTCTCCCGACCAAGGTCGAGCAGGGCGACCTGCTCGCCGCCCTCTATGGGCAGCCGGGCGACACGCCGAAGGTCGTCCTGGCGCCGGCGACGATCGAAGAGTGCTTCCACTTCGTGATCCTGGCGCGCAAGATCGCCGAGGAGTTCCGCACCCCGGTCATCATCCTCACCGACTCGAACCTCGCGACCGGCGTTGCGCCGATCCCGCGCCCGAAGGTCGATCCCGATTGGATCGCCGCGGATCTCGACCAGTCCGCCTGGCCCGAAGGACTGGCGCCGTACGACTGGGACGCCGAGACCGGGCTGTCGGCGCGCCCGATCCCGGGTCAGCGCGGCGGCGAATACGTCGTCACCGGTCTCGCCCACACCCGCCACGCCAAGGTCGCCTACGACCCGGTCTCGAACCAGGAGGGCTGCGACATGCGCAGCCGCAAGCTCGCCGCTCTGGCGCGCACCCTGAAGCCCCCGGTGCCGCACGGCGCCGAGGAGGGGGACCTGCTGGTCGTCGGCTGGGGCTCGACGCTCGGCGCGATCGAAGAGGCGGTCGACCAGCTGCGCGCCGAGGGCCAGTCGGTGGCCTCCCTGCATCTGCGCTTCATGTCGCCGCTCGAGCCCGGCCTGGCGCAGATCTTCAAGCGCTTCCGCCGGGTAATGACCGTCGAGATCAACTACAGCGACGAACCGGCCGCTCCGGGCGTCGAGTTCGAGCGCCGGCGAGCCCAGCTCGCCCAGATCCTGCGCGAGCGCACGCTGGTGGACATCGACTGCTGGTCGACCGTTCGCGGTCAGCCCTACGGCCCGGGCGAGATCGCCGTCGCGGTGCGCCGGCGGCTGCCGGGCGGAGACCAGAGCCTGACGAAAGGAGTTGCGTGATGTTCGGACTGCCCTCGGACTGGTCGCTCGACGTCCCCGAGCGCTACTTCACCCTGGAGAACTACGACGGCGGCGTGGCGCGCTGGTGCCCGAGCTGCGGCGACTTCGCCATGCTCTCGGCGGTGCAGCGGATCTGCCGCGACGAGCAGGTGCCGCCGGAGAAGCTCGCCATGGTCTCCGGCATCGGCTGTTCATCGCGCTTCCCGCACTACATGCACGCCTACGGCTTTCATGGCCTGCACGGGCGGGCGCTGCCGGTCGCCTGTGGCATCAAGTCGCGGCGGCCGGATCTCAAGGTCTGGGTGGCGACCGGCGACGGCGACTGCTGCTCGATCGGCGCCGGCCATTGGCTGCATGCGGCGCGCTACAACATGGACTTGACGGTGATGATCTTCGACAACAGCGTCTACGGGTTGACGAAGAAACAGACCTCGCCGACGACGCCTCTGGGCCTCTCGACCAACACCCATCCGGACGGCGCCTTCCTGCCGCCGCTCGACGTCGCCGCGACGACGCTCGGCTTCCCGAACGTCTCCTTCGTCGCGCGCACCGTCGACTGGAATCCGGCCCATCTGCAGGCGACGCTCGCCACCGCCTCGCGCCATGTCGGCACGAGCTTCGTGCACATCCTGCAGCGCTGCCCGACCTACACGCCCAAGATCTTCGAGTCGCTGCGCAACGATCCTGAGCGCATTCTGCTGCTCACCCATGCCGGCGGCGTGCCGGTCGAGCCGGCGGTCGAGCGCATGTACAAGAACCGCCAGGAGCACGACCCGAGCGACCTCGCCGCGGCCCGCGCGCTCGCCACGGGCGGCGACCGCCTCGCCATCGGCCTGCTCTACCGCAACCCCGATGCCCCGCGCTACGACCAGTACACGGTGCGCGGCCTCGGCATGAGCCGCGAACAGAAAGTCGCGGCGATCGAGCGCGAGCTCGACCGGTTCGCGATCTAGCGGTGGCTATCGTGGCGACTCCGACCTCGGCCACACCCGACGAGCTCCGGCGCTTTCACTTCGGTGATCCAGCGGCCCACGCCGCGCCGCCGCCTGACGGCGTCCTGCCCGCGGCGCTGCAGCCCTTCCGCGGCAAGCCGGTGCGCAGCGGCTGGCCGCTCTTCGTCGACCTCGAGGCGGCCGGCGAGAGCTGGATCCGCCCGCTGGCGCTCGCCGAGCGTGTGCAGCTCGCCGAGAACAAGCTCGTGCTCGCGCCGGGCGTGACGCTGGTCGACTTCAGCCGCCGGGCTCCGCTGGCGCTCGCGGCTCTTGCCGCCCGGCGCCGGCTGAGGGTCGCCCGGGCCGCTTTCGCCGGCGAGGCGCAGGAGCTCGCCGCGACCGCCGAGGCGCTGCTCGCCGCCGATCGTGCGCGGCGTCCCGAAGGCGTCGCCGAACGGACGCGGGGCGAAAGCATGGGGGCGCTGGGCTCACGCTTCGTCGATACCACCCAGTTGGCTCATGTCGTCGGCCGCCGGCGCAGCGGGGCACCTTTCCCCGAAGCGCGCCGGCTGCGGCTCGAAGCGGCGCGCGACCGGCTCGCCGCCTTCGAGACCGCGGGAGAACCGCTCTGGATCGTGGCCCAGGGCGAAATCCTGACCGAACTGGTGGCTCCGGCGCAGGTGGCGGCGGAAGGACACGATCTCTGCGCGCTGGCGGGCGCCGCCTTCGACGAAGCGACGCGCGAAGTCGTCGAGCTGGCGCGCGCCGTGCGTGTCGTCCGGCTCGAGGCGGCGGAGGCCTTCGTGCCCGAGCGCCATGAAGCCTGGCTCGACCGCCTCGATTGGCGCGGTCTCGCGGCGCAGGAGCTCCAGCTGGTGTCGCCGGTGCTCGTCCTGTTCGCCGGTGTCGAGCCTTTCGTGAAAGCGCTGTCCGAGCTCTCGGCGCTGCTGCTCTCCGGGCGTCCGGTGCAGATCGTCGTTCTTTCCGGCGATGCGCCGCAGCCGGACCCGCTGTCCTATCGCCTCGAACCGGCCTATCTCGGCGTCGCGCATCGCGAAGCCTTCGTGCAGCAGGGATCGCTCGCCTTCCCGCTGCCGCTCACGGCGGGCTACGACCGCGCCTTCGCCGGCCGGCGCGCCGGCCTGCACGTCATCGACGCCCCCGAGCCCCGCGACGCCTCCGACACGGCGGGGGGCGAGCTCGACGCCTGGCTAGTCGCCTCGGCGCGCGTTTCGGGGCGCGCCGCGCCGCTCTTCCGCTTCGACCCGCAAGCGGGCTCGAGCTGGGCCCGGCGCCTGCACTTCGACGAGAATCCGGAGCCGTCGGCCGACTGGCCGAGCGAGGCGCTGCTGGTCGGCGCCCGGTCCACCGAGTCCGCGCCGCCGACGGGGGCGGGGGCGGCACCGCAGTGCCCGTCACTGCGGCCTTCACCTTTGCCGACGCGGCGCTGCTCGATCCGGCCTGGCGGCCGCAGTTCGCTCTCGCCGGCGGCGCCGAGGCGCCTGCCGGGGACTTGCGGCCGCTCGCGGAGTGGCTGAGCCTCGAGGAAGAGGAGGGTGTCCGCCACCTGCCGTTCGTCTGGGGAGCCGACCGCGCGGGTGCCGTGGTTCGACTGGTCGTGTCGCGCGCCCTGGCGCTCGCGACGCGCGACCGGCTGGCCTACTGGCGGACGCTCGAGGAGCTCGCGGGGGTGCGCAACGAGCACGTTCTGGCGGCGGTCGAGAGCGCCCGCAGCGAGGGCGCGGCGCGCGCCGCGCACGAGCGCGAGGAGCTCGCGGCGCGCCACCTCCACGAGCTCGAGAGTTTCCGCGCCACCGCCGACGAGCGCGCCGTCGACCGGCTGATCTCCGCCCTGTTCGAGATCGCACCGGCCGCCGGGAGCCCGGCGGCGGCGAGCGCAGTGACGAGATCGACAGGGCCGGCGGCGCCGGCTGCAGTGGCGCCGTCCGCCGTCGCGCGCCGTCGCGGCGGCGCCGGCAGCCGCCGGGCCGGCGCCGTCCGCCGTCGAAGAGGCCTGGGTCGACAGCGCGCTCTGTACCTCGTGCGACGAGTGCATCCGCAAGGCGCCGGGCATCTTCGCCTACAACGCCGACAAGCAGGCCTTCGTCAAGGATCCCCGCGGCGGCACCTTCCGCGACCTGGTGCAGGCCGCCGAAGCCTGCACGGCGAAGATCATTCACCCCGGCACGCCGTGGAATCCGGCGGAGCCCGAGCTCGAGCGTCTGCGCGAACGCGCCCGCGCCTTCGCCTGAATGCCGAGAATGGAAGGCGTGCTCATCGCAGCGGCGGTTCTGGGCGGGCTCGGCCTGCTCTTCGGCGGGGTTCTGGCTCTGGCCGATCGCTTCCTCAAGGTCGAGGAGGATCCGCGGATCGAGCAGGTCGAGCGTCTCCTCCCGGGTTCGAACTGCGGCGCCTGCGGCCAGCCCGGCTGCCGCGGCCTCGCGGAGCGCATCGTCGCCGGAGAGTTGCCGCCGTCGCGCTGCACGGTCTCTTCGCCGGCCGGGCTCGACTCGATCGCCGACTTCCTCGGCGTCGACGTCGGGGACGCCGAGAAGCTGGTGGCCCGCATCCACTGCGGCGGCGGCCTGGGCCGCGCCCGGATGCTCGCCAGCTACGAGGGCGAAGCCAGCTGTCGCGCCGCGCACCTGGTGGGCGGCGGCGGCCTCGAATGCTCGTGGGGCTGCCTGGGACTCGCCGACTGCGTCCGCGCCTGCACCTTCGACGCGATGTGGATGAACGGTTCGCGCCTGCCGGTCGTCGACGTCGCGAAGTGCACCGCCTGCGGCGACTGCGTCACCGCCTGCCCGCGCGACCTGATCGTCCTCGAGCCGCTGGCCCATCGGCTGATCGTGCAGTGCCGCGCCCCGCTCGCCGCGGAAGCGGCGCGCCAGCTCTGCAGTGCCGCCTGCGACGCCTGCGGCCGGTGCGCCGCCGACGCCGCTCCGGGCCTGGTGCGCATGGTCGGCAACCTGCCGCTGATCGACTACTCCGCGGGTGGACCGGCGGACCCCAGGGCGACCTTCCGTTGCCCGACCGGCGCGATCCGCTGGGTGGTCGCCGAACAGTTCCAGGAGGACGAGGCGGCGATGAGGAGGGTGCATGTCTGACTCCGGCAGTTCCCGTCCGCTGATCGAGCGGCTCTTCGGCGGCGGCGCGCGCCAGACGGTGGAGCCGGGCCGGCCGTTCGTCGGCACCGGCTGCGAGGCGCTGGTCGCGCTGGCGCGCTCGCACGGCGCGCGCACCGTGGTCGGAGCTTCCCTGGCCGGGCTGCCGGAGCTCGCGGGCGCGCTCGGCGGCGGCCTCGCGACCGCCCTCGGCCTGGCGCTGGGCGGCGAGCGCGTGGCGCTCTTCCTCGACGACGACGAGCTCGCGGCGAACGCCGCGCTGGCGCGCGAGGCGGTGCGCCGGCGCGTTCCGCTCTGCATCTGCCTCGCCTCCAGCACCCTCGCTGGCGCCCGACGCGCCGCCGAGGCCGGCATGGCGGTGCTGCTTCCTGCGACAGTTGCCGAAGCGGTCGATCATGCCGTTGCGGCTCACCTCGCGGCCGAGGCGGCGCTCGTGCCGGTGGTCGTGGCGCTCGACGGCCCGACGATCGCCTTCGCCGTGCAGGTGGCCGCGCTGCCCGAGCCCACCGGGCTCGCGCGGTTGCTCGGCCAGCCGGCCGACAGCGTGCACACCTCCGGCGTCGCCGAGCGCGACCTCTTCGGCGATCACCGGCGGCGCATTCCGCGCTGGCACGATGCCGGCCGGGCGATCCGGCTGGGCGGTGAGCTCGGTCCGCAGGCGGAACGGGCCGCCCTGGCCGCGGAGCAGCTCTTCTTCGGGCGCGATCTCGCGCGCCATCTCGACGCGGCGCTGGCGAGCGTCGCCGAGTCGACCGGTCGCCCGTTGCCGGCGGTCGTCGGCCCCGGGAAGTCGCGCTTCGACCTCGGACTGATCGCGAGCGGCGGCTTCGCCGAGACCGCGCGGGCGCTGGCCGCGGCGGCCGGCCGTTCGGGCCCGCGCCTCGGCGTGCTGGCGCTGCGGCGGCTGGCTCCGCTGCCCGCGGCCGAGCTGGTGGCGCTGGCCGGTGCCGGCCGCAAGCTGGCCGTCCTCGAGCGCCTCGACAATCTGACGGGCGCCGCCGGCGTGCTGGCCGGGACGGTGCGCGAAACGCTCGCGCGGGCCGGGGCCGAAGTCGCTGCGCTCGGCGTGGTGGGGGAGGGCGCGTCCCTCGTCGCCGCCGATCTCGCCGCGGCCTGTCGCGCCCTGGTCGAGCATTTCCGGCCGCGGCTCCTGCTTGGTCTCACGGCCGTGGCCGGGGAGGCCTACCCGAAGCGCCGGGCGCTGCACGACCAGATGCGCCGCGAGCTGCCGGGCTTCGACGACCTCGCGACGAGCGCCGATGGCGCCATCGACCTGCGTCCGGCCGGTGCTGTCGTCGTCCGCTTCTCCCGCTTGTCGGGCGACGGCGCGCTGGCGCGCGACGCCGGCCGGCTGCTGGCCACTGCCCTCGGCGGCCACCTGCATTCCCGTCTGGAGCTTGCCGCGCCCGCCGCCGGCCTGCCGGAGCACGACTGGCTGATGTGGGCGCCCGAACCGTTTGCCGACCCCGGCGATCTCAGCGGTCCCGTTGCGGCCGATCTCGACCTGCGCTTCGTCCGGCCGCCCGAAGGCGGGGCGCGAGACCTCCTTCTCGGAGCCATCGCTGCACTGGTCGCGCGCCGGGCCGGCCGTGAGCTGAAGGAGCGCGCCCTGCGCGCGGCAGGAGCGCAGCTTCACCGCGGTGCGAGCGACGAGGTGCTCGCGGCGCAGTTCGCCGACCTGCTCGCCGGGTTCACCGAACCCGAGGTCGTGGTGGCGCCGTTCTTCGCGACCGGCGCCACACCGCTGCGGCCGGCGACGCCCCCGCACCTCGGCGGGAAGGTCGCGGACGGCAGCGCCCTGGGCGACGGCGCGCGCTTCTGGGACCAGATCGGTCTGCTGATCGGCGAAGGGGCCGGCGACGAACTGCTGCCCGATCCGACCCTCGCGCTGCGCGCCCTGCCCGCCGGCGCCTCGCCGGTCGGAGCGGCGGAGCTCGGCGGCCGGCCGCTCTTCCGGCCCGAGCTCTGCACCGGCTGCGCCGCCTGTTGGACGCTCTGTTCCCACGGCGCGATCGCAGTCTCTGCGCAGCCGATCGTCCAGCTGCTCGAGGCCGGGATCACCGCCGTCGGGCGCACCGGGCGCTCCGCCGAAGTGCTTCGCCGCTTCGTGCGCAAGCTGGCCGAGCGCCTCGCCTTCGAGGCCGCGACGCGCCACGGCGGCAGGCTCGACGAGTGGCTGCCGAGCGCCGGCGGCGCGGTCTTCGCCGCGGCCGCGCTCGCTCCCGAGCGCCTCACCGAAGCGCGCGCCGCGCTCGCGCTGGTCGGCGCGGAGATCGGTGCGCTGCAAGTCGCGGCGACGCCGGGGATCTACTTCTCCGCTGCCGGAACCGCCCTGCCCGATGGCGCCCTCCTCACGCTCGCGATCGACCCCGATCGCTGCACCGGTTGCGGGGTCTGCATCGCCGAATGCGCGCCCCTGGCCCTGGTGAGCGCGCCGCAGCCTGGCAGCGCCGACCTGGCGACCGAGCGCGCCACGATCGCCGCACTGCGCCAACTGCCGCCGTCCGATGCCGCGGCGGTCGAGCGCGTCGCGGGCGATCCGGGTTTCGGGGTGCTCGCTGCGGCGCTGCTCTCGCCGGAGGGCGTCGCGCCGCTCGCCGGCTTCGATCGTGCAATGCCCGGCTCCGCGCCGCGGCTCGCCGTGCGCCAGGCGTTCGCCCTGCTGGCGCGCGCGCTCGCTCCGCAGCGCGCCGCCCGGCGCGCCGAGCTGCGAACGCTCGGCGCGCGGCTCGCCGAGGCGGTGCATGCGACGCTCGGCCAGGCGCTGCCCGACCGCGATCTCGCCGCGCTGGCGCACGGCCTCGAGTCCGCCGGCGGCGGCGCTGCCGACCTCGGCGAGCTCGCCACGCGCCTCGCCGGTGCGGTGACGAGCGCCAAGGTGGATGTCGCCCGGCTCGGCCACCTGGTCGAGGCGGCGCGCGCGGTGGCCGATCTCACCGCCCGCCTGGAAGAACGCGACGCGGTCGCGAGCCCGCTGTTCTCGGTCGTGGTCGGGCCGGGCGAGGCGCTCGCCTGGGCGCGCCGCTTTCCCGACAATCCGTTCGGCGTACCGGCGACGGTCGCGAGCTCGGCGCCACTTGCGCTGGCGCGCGGCCTGGCGCTCGCCGAGGCGGAGCGCGCCGTCGCCGCGGCGCGGGTCTTGCGCCGCGCGCGGCTCGAGCTCGAGCGGCCGCAGGAGGCGCTCCTCGCTCCGGAGCGGCTGGCGACGCTCGCCTGGGAAGATCTCGACGCCGGCGAACGCAGTTTCGCCGTGCCGCTCGTCGTGCTGGTCGACGAGTCGGCCGGCGCCGGCGAAGCCGCCGAGGCCGGCACGCTGGTCGCGGGCACTCTGCCGGTCGCGGTGGTGAGCCTCGATCCGGCCAACGGCGTCGGGCCGCGCTCCGCCTGGTGGGCGATCGCGGCGACCGCCGAAGAGGGGATCGTGGCGCATGCCGCGATCGCCGCGCTGGCGCAGGCCGGTGGAAGCGCAGTGAATGCCGGCATGGCGCCGCTTGCCGAGGCCTGGACGGCGTTCGCCGCCGGCGGTCGCGGCGCCCTCGTTCGTCTGCTGGCGCCGGGCCCCGCAGCGGGCGCCCCAGCGGGCGCCCTCGCGGGCTCCGCATGGGGATTCCATGCCGAGCCCGCCGTCGATTACGTTTTGGATCGTGCCCGGAGGGCGGTGGAGGCCCGTGAGTTCCCCCTGGGCTGCCGCATCGCGGTAGCCCCCTCCACCCCCACCGCTCTCCGGGTCGATCCATTTGCCGCCGGAGCGGCGCGCGACGCCGGCCACGAGGCCGAGCTCACGGCGCTCGAAACGCGCCACCGCGCCGAGCTCGCCAGCCTCGAGAGCGAGCTGCGGCGGCAGCTCGCCGAGCGCGCCCGCGCCCGTCTGCTCGAGCTCGTGGCGCAGCGCTCGGTGATCTCCGGGGTCTCCGGGGTCTCCGGCGTCGCCGGCGCCGGCAGCGCTGGCTCTGCCGGGGCGGACAGCGAGCGGCTGCCGGAGGCGACGTGAGCCTCGGGCGCACCTTCCGCCACGGCATTCATCCCGAAGAGCACAAGGAGGCGACGGCCGCGCTTCCGGTCGAGCGCATGCCGTTCGTCGAGCGCTACGTGCTACCGCTCTCGCAGCACGCCGGGGCGCCGTCGCGCGCGCTGGTCGAGGTCGGCGACCGGGTGACGCGCGGACAGACGATCGCCGAGGCGGTCGGCTTCATTTCGACCACGCTCCATGCCTCGGTCGACGGCCGGGTGGTGGCGATCGCCCCGCGCCCGCACCCGTCAGGCAAGCTCGTGCCGGCGATCGAGATCGCCGCCGATCCGGCCTCGCCGCAGCGGCTCGCCGACGGCGCAGCGCTCGATCCGTTCCGCCTCGAGCACGAACGGTTCGTCACCGAGCTGCAGCTGGCGGGCCTGGTCGGGCTGGGCGGCGCCGCATTCCCGACCCACGTCAAGTATCGCGTCCCGGAGGGGGGGCGCATCGACCGCCTGCTGGTGAACGGCTGCGAATGCGAGCCGTTCCTGACCTCCGATCACCGGACGATGCTCGAGCGCACCGCCGAAGTGGTGCGCGGCGCCGAGATCGCCGCCCACCAGTTGGGCGCGCGCGAGGTCGTCTTCGGCGTCGAGCACAACAAGCCCGACGCCATCGCCGCGCTCGAACGCGCCGTCGCCACCCGCCGTGGAGATGCCAAGATGCGCGTCGTCGGCCTCGCCGTCAAGTACCCGCAGGGCGCCGAGAAGATGCTCATCCGCGCCGTCTGGGGCGAGGAGGTGCCCTCCGGCAAGCTGCCGCTCGACCTCGGCATCGTGGTCAACAACGTCGCCACGATGGCGGCGATCGCCGACTGGTTCGATCACCGCCGGCCGCTCGTCGAGCGCCTGGTCACCGTTGCCGGGCCCGGAGTCCGCCGGCCGGCGAACCTGCTCGTTCCGCTCGGCACTCCGGTGCGGGCGGTGCTCGAGCACTGCGGCGGGCTCGCGGAATCGACGCGCGAGGTGGTGATGGGCGGGCCGATGATGGGCACGCCGCTCGCCAGCCTCGACGTTCCGATCGTCAAGGGCACCTCGGGGCTGCTCGCCTTCACCGACGCGGAGGCGCGCCTGCCTGCCGAGTACACCTGCATCAAGTGCGGGCGCTGCGTCGAAGCCTGCCCGCAGTTCCTCAATCCGTCGCGGCTCGGGCGGCTGGCGCGTGCCGGCCGCTTCGACGAGATGGTGGGTTATCACGCGAAAGACTGCGTCGAGTGCGGGTCGTGCAGCTACGCCTGTCCCTCGGGGATTCCGATCGTGCAGCTGATCCGCGTCGCCAAAGGCGCTCTCCGCGAGCAGGCCGCCGCCGGGACGAAGCCCAAGCCGTGAGCCGCCCCGGAGATCCGCGTCTCGTCGTGCAAGCGGCGCCGTTCCTGCGGCCGCAGGTTTCGACGCCGCGCATCATGGGCGATGTGCTGATCGCGCTGGCGCCGGCGTTCGCCGCGGGCCTCTGGTTCTTCGGCCTCTCGGCGCTGCTGGTGGTGCTCGCGTCGACTGCCGCCTGCGTCGCCACCGACTGGGCGTTCGCTGGACGCGCCCAGCTCGCCGATCTCTCCGCCGTCGTCACCGGCGTCCTCGTGGGGCTCATCCTGCCGCCGTCGCTGCCGCTCTGGATGGCGGCGCTGTGCGGTTTCGTGGCGATCGCGCTGGGCAAGGCCGCCTGGGGCGGACTCGGGCAGAACCTGTTCAACCCGGCGCTCGTCGGCCGCGCCTTTCTGCAGGCGGCCTTTCCGATCGCGCTCACCACCTGGGTGCCGCCGCAGGGTCTGCTGGCGCTCTATCGCGGCAATCTCGCCCTGCCGTTCCTGCACGGCCCTGCCGATGCTGTGACCGCCGCGACGCCGCTCGGCCAGATGAAGTTCCTCGGCGCTGCGACGCCGCTGGCGGATCTCTTCTGGGGCAACGTCTCGGGTTCGGTCGGCGAGACCAGTGCGGCCGCGATCCTGCTCGGCGGTCTCTACCTGGTGGCGCGCCGGGCCTGCGACTGGCGGCTGCCGGTGGGCATGCTCGCCGCCGCGGCGCTGCTCGCCGAGATCGTCCACCAGGTGCAGCCCGCAAAGTACCCCGGCGCCCTCTTCACGCTGTGCTCGGGCGGGCTGCTCTTCGGCGCCGTCTTCATGGCGAGCGATCCGGTGACTTCGCCGATAGCGCCACGCGGCGCCTGGATCTTCGCCGCCGGCGCCGGCGTGCTCGTGGTGCTCATCCGCTTCTGGGGCGGTCTGCCGGAAGGCGTGATGTACGCCATCCTGCTGATGAACTCGGCGAGCCCGCTGATCGACCGCGCGCTGCAGCCGCGGCGCTTCGGCGGCCAAGCGGCGAAGGGGGGCCGGTGAGCGATACCGCGCCCGCCGCGCGCAGCGAGGTACTGCGCCTGGTCGCCACGCTCACCCTCGCCGGCCTGTTCTCGGGGGTGTCGATCGTCATCGCCTACCGCGCGACGCTGCCGCGCATCCAGGCCAACCAGCGCGCGGCGCTCGAGCGCGCGGTGTTCGAGGTCCTGCCCGGCACCGTTCGCCTCGAACGGCTGTCGTGGAACGGCACCGCGCTCGCCGCGGGCGCCGCCGGCAAGGGCGCGCTCGCGGAGTCGATCTTCGCCGGCTACGCCGACGGCGACCGACTCGTCGGCTACGCCGTGCCGGGGTCGGGCGCCGGCTTCCAGGACACCATCAAGCTGATCTACGGTCTCGACCCCACGGGCGCGCGCGTCCTCGGCATGACCGTGCTCGAGAGCCGCGAGACGCCCGGTCTCGGCGACAAGATCTACAAGGACCCGAAATTCGCCGGCGAGTTTCGCGAGCTGGTGGTCGAGCCGGTGATCGAGCTCATCAAGGGGCACGGCGACAAGGCCAACCAGGTCGACGCCATCACCGGTGCGACCATCTCGTCGCGCGCGGTGGTCAAGATCCTCAATCAGACGAATGCTGTCTGGCGGCCGCGCATCGCGGCGCTCGCGGCCGGGCAGCCGCCGTCGCCGAGCAGCGCCGCTCCGTCGACTCCGGCGATCCTGCCGCCGGACCTCGAGCGCGGCGGCCCGGTGCCCGGGGGACGGCCGGGGGAGAAACCATGAGTTCCGAGAACAGCCGCTTCGTCCCCGAGCTCACCAAGGGGATCTTCCGCGAGAATCCGACCTTCGTGCAGGTGCTCGGCATGTGCCCGGCGCTGGCGGTGACCAACTCCGGCCTGAACGGTGTCGTGATGGGCGTGGCCACGACCTTCGTGCTGGTGATGTCCTCCCTCATGATCTCGACGCTGCGCAAGGCGATCCCGAGCCAGGTGCGCATCTCGACCTACGTGGTCGTGATCGCGACCTTCGTCACCGTAGCCGACTTCACCCTGCAGGCGCTGCTGCCGGCGGCGCACCACGAGATGGCCGCCTTCATCGCCCTCATCGTGGTCAACTGCGTGATCCTGGGCCGCGCCGAGGCGTTCGCGTCGAAGAATCCGATCCTGCTGTCGATCGCCGACGCGATCGGCATGGGCGTCGGCTTCACTATCGCCCTGGTGCTCATCGGATCGGTGCGCGAGGTGCTTGGGAAGCGGCATCCTTCTTCGGTCATCCGATCCTCGGGGCGGATTTCGAGCCGTGGGTCGTCATGGTGCTGCCGCCGGGCGGATTCCTCGTGCTCGGCGCGCTGCTCCTCGGCCTCGCCAAGCTCGCGGAGATTCGCAGCCGCGCCGCCGAGCGGCGGGCGCGCTCTGCCGAAGGGGCATCGCGATGAGCGCCAAGTTGCTGGGGATCTTCGTCAGCGCCTTCCTGGTCAACAACTTCACGCTCAGCTACTTCCTCGGGCTGTGCCCGTTCTTCGGCGTCTCCGGGCGACTGCAGACCGCCTTCCGGCTCGGCGTCGCCAACACCTTCGTGCTGATCATCACCTCGCTCGCCACCTGGGCGCTCAACACCTACGTCCTGGTGCACGCTCCCTACCTCGCGCCTGATCGCCTACATCCTGGTGATCGCCTCGACCGTGCAGTTCGTCGAGATGGTGATCAAGAAGGCCCTGCCGGCGCTGTTTCGCGCGCTCGGCATCTATCCTGCCGCTGATCACCACGAACTGCGCGATTCTGGCCCTGGCGCTCTTCCAGACCAGCCGCGGCTACGGTCTGGTCGAAGGGCTGGTCTTCGCCGTCGCCTCCGGCCTGGGCCTGATGCTGGCGCTGGTCCTGATGGCCGGCATCCGCGAGGAGGCCGAGCTCTCGAACGTCCCGCGGCTGCTGCGCGGGACGGCGATGAGCTTTCTCATCGCCGGCATCCTGTCGCTCGCCTTCATGGGTTTCGCCGGGCTGTTCGGCGGCAGCTGATGCGCGACCTCCTGGCCATCCTGGGTCTGGCGGCCGCCGCCGCCGTGTGGGCTATCGTGCAGCGCATGGCGGCGCGTGCCGACCCGCACAATCCCGGAGTGAAGCGCGAGTGTGGCGGAACCTGCAACGGCTGTGACACGTCCTGTGACGACTGAAGTCGGGCCCGGAGCTCCGTCGCGCGGCCGGATCGCGCGCGTCGTGCTCCTGGTCGTCGTCGCGCTGCTCGTGATCCAGCTGGTGCGCGCAGCGCGCGCCCCCCGCTTCGCCAGTTTCGATGGCGAGGCGATGGCGACGACCTGGCAGATCACGCTACCCGAAGGCGCTGATCCGGCGGCGGCCGCGGCCGCTGCCGAGGCCTGCTTCGCGCTCTTCCGGCGCCTCGACCTCGAGCTCTCGGAGTGGAAGGAGGGCTCGCCGCTCTCGGCGGTCAATCGCGCCGCGGGAATCGCGCCCGTGGCCGTCCCGGACGAGCTCTTCGCCCTGGTCGCGCGGGCGGTCGAAATCGGACGCGAGACCGACGGCGCCTTCGATGTTTCGTGGGCGGCGCTGTGGGGACTGTGGGACTTCCGCGCCGCGGCGCCCGCCGTTCCCGAGCCGGCGGCGATCGCCGTGCGGCGCGCTCTGGTCGACTACCGGCGGGTGGTGCTCGATCCCGCAGGGCGCACGATCTTCCTGCCGGAATCGGGCATGAAGCTCGGCCTGGGCGGCATCGCCAAGGGCTACGCCCTCGAGCGGGCGGGGGCGCTCCTCGGCGAGCGCGGCTTCGAAAGCTTCCTCCTGGTCTCGGGCGGCCAGGTCTACGCCCGCGGCAGCCGGGGCGGGCGTCCCTGGCAGGTCGGCGTGCGCGATCCGCGGGGGGCGCGCGACGACATCTTCGCGACCCTGCCGCTCGCCGGCGGCTCGCTCTCGACTTCGGCCGATAACGAGAGCTTCTTCGTCGTCGCGGGCGTTCGTTACCACCACATCCTCGACCCGAAGACCGGCTGGCCGACCCAGGGCCTGCGCAGCGCGACGATCCTCGCCGCCGACCCGACGCTGGCCGACGCCCTGTCGACCGCCGTCATGGTGCTCGGACGGGAGCGCGGCCTCGAGGTCGCCCGCCGCCTCGGCGCGGGAGCGATCGTGGTCGACGAGCGGGGCGAAGTCGCCATGACTCCGGAGCTGGCGGCCATCCTCACTCTGCTGCACTCGCCGCGCCGCAGCTGATCGCCGCCTCGCCCGGACTTCTCACCAGCTTTCGTAGCGAGTCGTCGCAGATGCCAGTGGCTGCAAGGCGTCGCGACCGAGGCGAGCGCAGGCGGGCCTGAAGGCCCGTCGAGCACGCCGACAGAGCGCAACGCAGCAGACGCTGGCATATGCGACGACGCAGCAGAAGGTTGGTGAGAAGTCCGGGCTAGCTCCCGACCCGAAAAGGAAAAGGCCAGCCGCGCGCCGGAGCGCGGGCTGGCCTTCACGTGAGACCCGGGTCCGACTAGTTGCGGCGCAGGATCCAGAACGCCGCGAGGCCGAGACCGAGCAGCATCACGGCGATGCCGGCGGCCGAAAGTGTCGGCACCTCGACGATGTTGACCAGGGCGGTGATCGTGGCCGCAGCGCTGTTGTTGGCCGGAGTCGCGTCCGTGCCGTCGGAGGTCGCCAGGGCGCCGTTGGTGAAGCTCCCCGCCTGATCCACCGTGACGGTGACGTTGCAGGTGGCGGAGGCGGCGTTGGCCAGGGTGCCGACGTTCCAGGTGAGGGTCGGAGCCGCGAAACCGGCGCCGCAGTCGTTGCTGACATAGGTCAGTCCGGCAGGCAAGGTGTCCGTCACCACGGTGTTCGCGGCCGAGCCGGGACCGTTGTTGGTCACGGTGAGGGTGAAGACGGCGTTGCCGCCCGGCGGCACGGATGCCGGGGCGACGGTCTTTTCGAGCGCGAGCTCCGCCTCGACCACCGTCGTGCAGGGCAGGTTGACGACCTCGAAGGCGAAGTCGCAGATCGCCTGGGCGCTGGTGTTGGTGACTACCAGGACCATGTCGGTGCCGGCCGCGACGTCGAACGAGAACGGCTGAGTGACGCTCGAACCGACGTCGTTGATGAAGTTGGCCGCCTGGTTGTTGGGGTCGTAGGAGCTCGCATAGACGCTGGCGTGAGCGTTGGTGACGCACGGCGCCGCACCGGCGTTGGGGTCGAAGTTGACTGTCACGCAGGAGGTGACGGCACCGGTGTTGGAGTAGGTGAAGGTCTCGTAGTTGTAGATCGTGGCCGGGTTGAAGAGGCCGGGATACATCTTGTTCGGGCAGACGCCGGCGACGCCGTCGCGGAAGATCCGGCCCGACTGGGAGGTGGTGCCGGTGAATGAGGCGCTGACCACGCCGGCGGGCGGGCAAGTCGCACCTTCGACTGCCGCCGTGCCGGGACCCAGCGGCGCTCCGTTCTGCGCCGCGGCGCCGACGTCGTTCGCCGGGCTCTGGGCCCAGGCGAAGCTTGCAGCGAGCATCGCGACCATGACGATCAACAGGTTCTTTCGCATCATCCCTCCGTAGTGGATCAGGTCGATCCGGGCGTCGCAGCACGCAGGCATTCGAAACCCGAGCAGAATCCGGCCGGGAGAATACCACTCCCAAGGCGCCCTGGAATGCCCGGCCGGGTCCCGGCCGGATCCGCCGGCACCCAGACTGGGCGGAGCAGCGGCGGCCACCGACGTCGGTGCCGCACATCTGCCAGCAGTGCCACTCGAACACCCGGCGCGGTTTTTGACCGAAAGACGCGCCCATCGGCAGGGAGAGTTCATCCCCCGGCCGCCGGAGGCTCGAGGGAAACCCTGACGACCGGCAGACGTACCTTCGGGAACGGGATGCACTACGATCATGGGAGTCGCGAATCCGGAGGGTGGCAGATTCGACGATCGGGAGGACGCCACCCAAGAGGGGGGAGCATGCCGAACGTCCGACGTGCAGGTCTTCCGGTTCTCCTGTTTTCGCTGCTCGGGACGATTCTCTGCCGCGACCCGCTGGCGGCGATCAACTACCTCGGCGACCGCGGAGGCGCCTGCTTCACGCTCACCGCCGGCGGCACGCACGTGATCACCATGACCAACGGCACGACGGTCGGCAGCACGCTGCTCGTCATCGGCATGGTCAGCGCGGGGGCCGCAGCGACGGGCACGCCGGTGCAGGACACCCGCGCCAACAGCTGGGTGCTGGCCCACACCTACACGGCAGGAAACGGCGAGCGACTCTTCATCTACGAAACCAAGATCACGCCGGGCAAGAACCACTTCGCCGGCGACACGGTGACCCTCTCGTTCTCGGGGGGGACCGGCCAGAAGAGTTGCGCCATCCTGTCGAACTGGAGCGGACTGGTCGCGCCGAGCTCGGTCGACCGCATGAACGGCGCTTCCGGCAACAGCGCGACGCCCACCGTCGCGACCAACGGTTCCACGGTCCAGGCGAACGAAGTGCTGATCGCGACCTTCGGATTTCTCGCCGCGACCGGCGGTTTCACCTACGCCGCCCCGTTCAATCCGCTCTCCGGAGTCTGCGACGCGCCGCACTGCATGTTCCCGGGGTACTACCTGCTACCCGCCACCGGCAGCTACGCGGCGGCGCCGACGACCGTGAACGTCACCAACTGGGGGGGCTCCTGGTCACCCTCAAGGGCGACAACACGATCTTCGCCGACGGCTTCGCGAACGGCGGGACCTCGAACTGGTCGGCGACCGTGCCCTGATCGGCGCGCGAGCCCTCTCCGGCGCAGCGGACGCCCGAGCCTTGCTCGCGCCACGGACGGTGAGGGAGACTGCGGCGATGAGGCGATCTTCCACCAGCCTTCGGCGCTGCGCGTTCGTCTGTGGAGCCGCGGCGCTCCTGGCCAGCCCGGCTGGCGCCGCGGAGGTCGAGCTGGGACTCGTCGCCGGGGTACAGCAGACCGGGGACATCGTCACCCGCGAAGGGACGCTCGACCTCGCTGGGGACCTGCTCTACGGCGTCACCGCCGGCTGGCGGGTGCGGCCGGACGGGATCGTCGAGCTCGCCTGGTCCCGCCAGAGCTCCGAGGCCACCGGCGAGCTCACGATCGGACCGGAGCGTTTCGACGTCACCATCGACACGGTCGAGTTCGGGGGCCTCTGGGAGACCCGTCCGGGGCGACTGCGGCCCTTCCTCGGAATGACCGTCGGCGGCACCCGTCTCGCCGGCCCCGACCAGGATTTCGCCGACGGCTGGTACTTCTCGGGCGCGATCTCTGGCGGCGTGCGCTACTTGCTCGGCGAGCACGCGCTGCTGCGCTTCGAAGGGCGTGGCACCGGCATCCTGCTTTCGGACGGCGGCGCCATTGCCTGCTCCTTCCCACCGGGTGGCTGCCGACTCGGCGTCACCGGCTCGGTGCTCGGCGCCTTCTCGGCCCGCGTCGCCGTGGCGGCGCGATTCTGACCAGCAGGACGCGAACCCACCCCGACAGACCGGGACAATTCGCCGTTCGTGAAGCAGGATTGTCGTCATTGCGACTCGACGTTGAACATCCGACCCTCGAAAAGGAGGAGAACATGCTCCGATCCGACGCTGCCCGTCGCCACCCGTTTCGATGCGCGTTTCTCTGGCTCCTTGCTTTCGTTCTGACCACCGTGCCGCTCGTCGCCGCCCCGCCGGAGGAGATCGACCTCGGCCAGGTCATCACCGGCCAGCCGCCCGGCGTGCGCCAGACCGAGCGCCTGGCGAAGAAGGCCGAAGCTCTGATCGACGAGGTCGCGAAGGCTCAGGGGCAGGTGCGCACCACCCTCGTCGCCTACAACGATCTTCTGTTCGGCAGCAACACCGACATGCGCAAACCCTACAAGGCGCTCGACAAGGAGCTGACGCGCACCGGCAAGCGCCGCGAGGCGGTGCGGCGCGCGGCCACTGAGGCGAAGGCGGAATCCACCGACTATTTTCGCGCCTGGGCCGGGAGCCTGCCGCTCATCGAGGACGACGAGCTGCGCGAGCGCAGCGAAACTCGCCTGCGCGACTCGCGCGCCCGCTTCGACGGCATCGTCGAGGCCGGCCTGCGGGCCGCGTCGGCCTACGAGCCGTTCGTCGCCCGGCTGCGCGACCAGTGGAACTACCTCGGCCACGACCTGAATCCTTCGGGGGTCGAGAGCCTGCGGCCAGACGCTCAGAAGACCGCCGACGAGGGTACCCAACTGCTCAACGAGATCGACGACAGTCTCCTTCAGTCGCGCCAGTACGTGGCCTCGATCCGCTCGCGCCAGCCGCCGCCTCCACCGCCCCCGCCGGCACCCCCGACGCCGGAGCCTCCGCCCGCCACGCCGAACTAGGCCCCGCCGGTCGGTGTCCCCTTTTCCTGGCCGTTGGCGGAATATCGGCAACGGAAAGGGAGAGTTCCATGGCCGCAAAGCCCGCTCGATGCAGCTCGCTGTTTCTCTTTGTTCTCGTCGTCGCCACTGCCGCTCAAGCCGAGACCGCGGTGCGGATCACCGACCTGCGGCCGGGCGCCTTTTCGGGGGTGCCCGGGCTCGATGCGGCGGTGTTCGCCGACCAGCTCTACTTCGCCGGGACCGGTGACGGGGGCTTCCTGGACCTGTGGGTCTACGATGGCATTGCGCCGGCAACCAAGGTTCCAGGGAGCGACGAGCTCCAGCCGACCTACCTCACGGTCTGGCAGGGAGCGCTCTATTTTCTCGGCGGCCCGACGGGCGACCGCGAGCTCTGGCGCTACGACGGCGTCAATCCGCCGGTCGAAGTCCTCGACCTGCTCGACCCGGGGAGCGGATCGCCGGCCTTTCTCACCCCTTTCGGCGCCGAGCTGTGCTTTCGCGCGACGCCCGCGCTTTCCGTCGGTGCCGAGCTGGTCTGCTGGGACGGCGCCACGGCGCCCGATGTCTACGATCTGCGGGCCGCCGGCGCCAGTTCCTCGCCTGATGCTCTGGCCGTCCTGGGGGACCGGCTCTTCTTCAGCGCGCTGGTGGACGATACCGGCAGGGAGCCGTGGAGCCACGCGAGCTTCCTGGCGCCCGAGTTGGTCGGCGATTTGCGCTCCGGCACCGCCTCCTCGAGTCCAGCCTCGTTCGTGCAGCACGGTGCGCTGATCTTCCTCCGGGCATCGGACAGCAGTGGACAGGGCCGCGTCTGGGTCGACGATGGCGTCGCTCCCCCGGCGATGGTGTCGACGACCTTCGACGTCGAAGGTGGCCTGGCGAGTTGGGGCGGGAGGCTGCTCGCCGGCGGTTTCGAGGAAGACGGGCCGCTGGGTGAAGGGCCGACCGGCCTGTATGTCCGGCGCGCCGCGGGCTTCACCCCGACCCCCTGGGCGGGCGGACCCCTTCCGGCCGCGAACGGCTTTCTCGCCCATCGCAACGCGCTCTACTTCCGGGCGACGCCGTCGACGAACGAGAGCGATCTCTTCCGCTACTGCGGTGGCGGCAGCGTGGAGCGCGTGACCGACCAGTTCGCCGACTTCTCGTTCGTCGACAGCCGCCCGGTGCTCTTCCAGGGCCGGCTCTTCTTCGCCGTCGACGAAGCGGTCTTCGGACGCGAGCTCTGGGCCATCGACCCGATGACGGCGCTCTTCTGCGACGGCTTCGACGACGGCCACGACGACGACTGGTCCGCGAGCATGCCGTAGGGCGCGCCTTCGTAGCCCGGCCTCAGCCTTTCGGCGCGCCGAGCTGCACGAGCTCCTGGTCGCGGAACTCGCGGGCCTTCTCCTCCAGGCCCGCCGCGACCGCCGCCTCTTCGGAGAGCCCCTTCTCGGCGGCGAAGTCGCGCAACTGCTGGGTGAGCTCCATCGAGCAGAAGTGCGGGCCGCACATCGAGCAGAAGTGGGCGCTCTTGGCACCGTCCTGAGGCAGCGTCTCGTCGTGGTAGGCGCGCGCCGTCTCGGGGTCGAGGGAGAGGTTGAACTGGTCCTCCCAGCGGAACTCGAAGCGCGCCTTCGAAAGGGCATCGTCCCGGTCCTGCGCCCCGGGCAGGCCCTTGGCGAGGTCGGCGGCGTGAGCGGCGATCTTGTAGGCGATGCAGCCCTGCTTGACGTCTTCCTTGTTCGGCAGCCCGAGGTGCTCCTTGGGGGTGACGTAGCAGAGGAGGGCGGTGCCGTGCCAGGCGATCATCGCGGCGCCGATGGCGCTGGTGATGTGGTCGTAGCCCGGAGCGATATCGGTGACCAGCGGCCCCAGGGTGTAGAACGGCGCCTCCTTGCAGATGCGCTGCTGGCGGTCGACGTTCTCTTTCACGAGGTGCATCGGCACGTGCCCGGGGCCCTCGATCATCACCTGGCAGTCGTGCCGCCAGGCGACCTCGGTGAGCTCGCCCAGGGTGTCGAGCTCGGCGAACTGCGCGGCGTCGTTGGCGTCGGCGATCGAACCCGGGCGCAGGCCGTCGCCCAGCGAAAACGAGACGTCGTAGCGCTTCATGAGTTCGCAGATCTCTTCGAAATGGGTATAGAGGAAGTTCTCCCGGTGATGCGCCAGGCACCACTTGGCGAGGATCGAGCCGCCGCGCGAGACGATGCCGGTGACCCGCTTCGCGGTGAGAGGGATGTACTTCAGGCGCACGCCGGCGTGGATGGTGAAGTAGTCGACCCCCTGCTCACACTGCTCGCGCAGGGTCTCCATGTAGATGCCGATCGTGAGCTCTTCGACCTTGCCCTTCACCTTCTCGAGCGCCTGGTAGATCGGCACGGTGCCGATCGGTACCGTCGAATGGCGGACGATCGCCTCGCGCGTGGCGTGGATGTTCTTGCCGGTCGAGAGGTCCATCACCGTGTCGGCGCCCCACTTCACCGCCCAGGTGAGCTTCTCGACCTCTTCTTCGATCCCCGAGGAGACCGCCGAGTTGCCGATATTGGCGTTGATCTTGGTCTTGAACGCCTTGCCGATCACCATCGGCTCGAGCTCGGTGTGGCGGATGTTGGCCGGGATGATCGCCCGGCCGAGCGCGACCTCCGAACGGATCGATTCGGGATCGATGCGCTCGCGGTCGGCAATGAACTTCATCTCCTCGGTGACCCGTCCGGCGCGGGCGTAGAAGAGCTGCGTCGGCGTGGCATCTCCGGTGCGGCGCGCCACCCAGGGGGCGCGCGGCAGGGCGATGCCGAAACTGTTCGTGGTGGGCTGGTTCATTTCGCATTCCCTCCGCCGGTCTGAACCGGTTCAGGTTCCAAGGGTCTGATCTCAGCCCGCCCGCCGGTCCGAACGACCGCGGATGGACACCCCTTGCGATGACGTTCAGTGAATCTGCAGCTTGACGAATCTCCGCTTGCCGACCTTGACGAGGTAGGCCTCTGCCCGGACGGCCAGCGACGCATGCGGATCGCTCACGCGCTCGCCGTCGACCGCGACGGCGCCCTGCTCCACCAGCCGCCGCGCTTCGTTCTTGGAACCAACCACCCCGGCGCCGACCAGCTGCTCTACGAGCAGGCACCCCACCTTTACCGAGCTTTCCGAACCGACCGCAGACAGCGTCCCGGAATCGGAAACAAAAAGAAACTCAGCGACTTCATCCGGTGCACCGCCACCCGCGAAGACACGCTCGAACTCGGCTTCGGCTTCGGCGGCCGCTGCCGCGCCGTGGAAATCGGCGACCAGGCGCCGCGCGAGCTCCTGCTTGACGAGCTTCGGATGCAGGGCGCCCGCCGCAACGGCGCTCTTCCTGGCGTCGATCTCTGCCTTCGGCAGATCGGTGAGGAGGAGCAGCCAGTCCCACATCAGCGTGTCGGGGATCGACAGCGTCTTGCCGTAGATCTCCTTCGGCGAGTCCTCGACGGCGATCGCGTTGCCGAGCGACTTCGACATCTTCTCGTGGCCGTCGAGACCGACGAGGAGCGGCACGGTCAGGCAGACCTGGGGTTCGAGACCCTCTTCCTTCATCAGGTCGCGGCCGACCAGCAGGTTGAAGATCTGGTCGTGGCCGCCCAACTCGACGTCGCAGCCGAGCTCGGGGATCTTCGCCATCTCGACCGAGTCCTTCGCCTGGACGAGCGGGTAGAGCAGCTCGTGCAGCGAGATCGGCTGCTGCTCGCGGAAGCGGGTGCGGAAGTCGTCGCGTTCCATCATCCGCGCCAGAGTCCACTTGCCGGCCAGCCGGATGATCCCTTCGGCGCCGAGCGGCGACAGCCACTCGCCGTTGTAGCGAACGACGGTCGTCTCGCGGTCGAGCACCTTGAAGACCTGGCGCTTGTAGGTCTCGGCGTTCGCCAGCACCTGCTCGCGGGTGAGCTGCGGGCGGGTCGCCTTCTTGCCCGTCGGGTCGCCGATCATGCCGGTGAAGTCGCCGATCAGAAAGATCACCCGGTGGCCGAGGTGCTGGAAATGCCGCATCTTGCGCAGCAACACCGTGTGGCCGAGATGCAGATCGGGCGAGGAGGGATCGAAGCCGGTCTTCACCGCCAGGGGCTTGCCGGTCTTGCGCGAGCGCTCGAGCTTGCGCGCCAGGTCGGCCTCCGAGACGAGATCCACCGCCCCCCGGCGGAGCAGCTCCATCTGTTCTTCGACCGGCTTGAACGCTTGCGTCATGAGGCGACGGAGCTTAGCAAAGGCAGGACGGCGCGGTTCAGTCCGACCACTGCGGGGCGGGAGGCGGCGGGAGCCCGGCCTCGGGGGTGAGCTCGACGGTGCCGAGCAGGCGAGCGTCGCCGGCGAGCGACCAGTTGCGCAGCGCCGAGTCGACCGTCTGGCCGTCGACCGTCAGGGTGAATCCGCCGAGGGTGGTGGCGGAGAGCGGGAGCTCCGCGAGATTGAGCAGCAGGCCGACGGCGGTCGCCGCGAGCACGCCGGTACCGCAGGCGAGCGTCTCCGCCTCGACGCCGCGTTCGAAGCTGCGGATCTCCATCCGGTGCGGAGTCGGGAAGCGGACGAAGTCGACATTGGTGCCGCCGGGCGAGAACTCGCGGTGCGCCCGGAGCGCCGCCCCGAGCTCGGCGACCGGCGCGTTGGCGAGCGACTCGGGCCAGACGAGGACGAGGTGCGGCACGCCGACAGTGACGAACCAGCCCTCGTAGGTGCGGCCACCGACCTCGAGGGAGCGCTTCCTGCGGCAGTTCGTCGGGCGCCGGAATCTGCAACGCGATCTCGGTCGGCGCGACGGCGCGCGCCGCGAAGGCGCCGGCGTCGGTCGTGACCAGAAACCTGCCGTTGGCCCAGCCGGAGATGGAGCGCCAGCCGCGCCGCGCAGCGCGTGCCGTTGATGCACAGCGCCGCGGGCTGCCCGTCGGCGTTCCAGTAGCGCATGCGCACGCCCCCGGTGTCGTCGCGGTGCAGCGTGAAAAGGCCGTCGGCGCCGAACGACAGGCCGCGCGCGCACCACGAACGGATCTCGTCGGCGGTCGGATCGCGCACCGGAGCGGCGAGCGCCAGGAAATCGTTGCCGCCCCCCGAGACCTTGTAGACCGCGCTCACGGCACGCGCGTCGCGACCGGCTCGCAGGGGGGTCCGAGATTGCCCGACTTGTCGATCGCCGCGACCCGGAACCGGAAGGTGAAGCCCGACGAGAGGCCGCGGTCGATGAGCTCCAGGGCGGTGACCGGTTCGGCGTTCACGCGGTGGAAATCGGCCTCCGGGTCGGCCCGCTCGACGACGTAGCCGGCGACATCGGCTTCCGGGCTCGCCGGCCAGACGAGTCGCACCTCGCCGACGCTGCCGAGTGCCGAGAGCTCCGCCGGCGGCGCCGGAGCGAAGCGGTCCTGATAGTCGATCTCGACCTCGGGGGAGAGCGCGCTCTCCGACAGCGGAACCCGGGAGCCGATCACCGTCAGGGCGTAGATGTAACGCCGGCCGTAGGTCACGCCGGTGTCAGTGGTCGTGGAGGCCGTGGCATCGAGCGTGGCGACCGGCTCGCCGTAGGAGGTGCGCGCGGCGTCGCGGCGGTAGACGTTGTAGCCGGCAGGAGGCGCTGCGGGACTCCACGCCAGCTCGATGCCGCTCTTCGCTGGCGACGGCGGTGAACTGAGTCGGAGGAGCGGCCGGTGCGCGCGGCAGGAGGCCGGCGAGGTTCGACCAGTCCGAGAGCTCGCCGCCGGCGGCGTGGGTGCGGACGCTGAAGATGCGCGCCGGCATCTCTGCCGGGAGCGGCTCGGCGAGCCGGAAGCGCACCGTGATCCGGTCGCCGGAGATGGCGCTCGCGAGCTCCGCGCCGGAAAGCGCGAGGAACGGCTTGGCAGCGACCGCGAACTCCCGCGGATCGGGCATCGGCAAGGCCGCCGCTGGCGCTGCGGTGCCTGGGGCGGCCGGAGCGGGTCGGGGCGGCCGGAGCGGGTGGCGCCGCCGGAGCGGGTGCCGGGGCCGCGACCGGGCGCTCCAGGGCGTAGAGCGTGACCTGGTCGAGACCCGGGAGCGGCAGCCCCGCGACGGTCGCCTTCGGATAGCCGAACTCGGCGACGACCTCGAGTCCGCGCTGACGGACCTTGAGGTCCGTCGCGGCCTGCGGGATCGTGCGCGGCGCCGGCATCGGGTCGCCCTTCTTGCCGCAGGCGGCGAGCGGCAGGAGTGTGGCGACGAGGGCGGCGGAGAGGAGCGCGCCGGGCAGCGCCCGGAAGCGACGCATTGCTGGGCTAGAGGACATAGCGGCTGAGATCCTGGTTCTGAACGATGTCGTCGAGAATTCTGCGAACGAACGCGGCGTCGATGTCGAGCTCCATCCCGGCCATGTCCGGGGCTTCGAAGGAGACCTCCTCGAGCAGACGCTCGATCACCGTGGCGAGGCGCCGGGCGCCGATGTTCTCGGTCGAGCGGTTGACCTCGACGGCGATCCGCGCGAGCTCGACGATGGCGTCCTCCCCGAAGCGGATCGTCAGGCCCTCGGCGCCGAGGAGCGCCGTGTACTGCTTGGTCAGAGCGGTCTCGGGCTCGGTCAGGATGCGCACGAAATCCGCCTCGGTCGAGTGCCTCGAGCTCGACGCGGATCGGGAAGCGGCCCTGCAGCTCGGGAATCAGGTCGGAGGGCTTCGCGACGTGGAAGGCGCCGGCGGCGATGAAGAGGATGTGGTCGGTCTTCACCGGACCGTACTTGGTCGTGACCGTAGTGCCTTCGACGATCGGCAGGAGGTCGCGCTGCACGCCCTTCGCGGGAGATGTCGGGGCCGTGGCTCGAGCCCTCGCGGCCGGCGATCTTGTCGATCTCGTCGAGAAAGACGATGCCGGACTGCTCGACCCGCGTACGGGCGTCGCGCGCCAACTGCTGGCGGTCAATGAGCTTCTCGGACTCCTCGCCGAGCAGGGCCTCGCGCGCCTCGGCGACCGTCGCCTTCTGCCGGCGGCGGCGCGAGAACAGGCCGGGCATCATCTCCTTGAGATTGATGCCGATCTCTTCGACGCCCTGCGGTGTGAACATCTCGAGCGCGGGCGCTCCGCCGTCCTCGACTTCGATCTCGACGATGCGTCCTTCGAGCGCGCCCGAGCGCAGCTTCTCGCGCAGCTTCTCGCGCGTCGAGTGGGCGTCGTCCGGAGCCGCAGCGCCGCCCACCGTGGCCGGCGGCTGCGCGGTCGCGCCGCCCAGGGCCCCCAGGGTGGCTGCCCCCGGCGGCGGGCCGGGGGGTAGGAGCAGGTCGAGAAGGCGCTCCTCGGCACGCTCGGCGGCGGTGGCCGCGACGGCGTTGCGGCGCTCCTCGCGGACGATGGCGACGCCGATCTCGGTGAGATCGCGCACGATCGACTCGCAGTCACGACCGACGTAGCCGACCTCGGTGAACTTCGAGGCCTCGACCTTGAGGAACGGCGCCTTGGCGAGACGGGCGAGACGCCGGGCGATCTCGGTCTTGCCGACACCGGTGGGCCCGATCATCAGGATGTTCTTGGGCACGATGTCTTCGGCGACTTCGTGCGGAAGCTGCTGGCGACGCCAGCGGTTGCGCAGCGCGATCGCCACCGAGCGCTTGGCGGCGCGCTGACCGACGACGTACTTGTCGAGCTCGGCGACGATCTGCCGCGGAGTCAGGTTGTCGAGGGAGGTATCCGGGCGCTCCGCTGGCGGGCGCTGGGAATCGGGTGTCGGGGCGGAGGTCACAGCTCTTCGAGGGTCAGGCGGTCGTTGGTGTAGATGCAGATCTCGGCCGCGATGCGCATCGCCTCGCGAGCGATCTCGTTCGCCGGGAGCGCCGTGTGGCGCAACAGGGCGCGCGCTGCAGAGAGCGCGAAGTTGCCTCCGGAACCGATCGCCAGGAGGCCGTCCTCGTCGGGTTGCAACAGGTCGCCGGTGCCCGAGACGAGGAAGCTCTTGTCGGCATCGGCGACGATCATTACGGCCTCGAGCTGGCGCAGGACGCGGTCGGTGCGCCAGTCCTTGGCGAGCTCGACGACGGCGCGTTCGAGGTTCTGGTTGAATTCCTCGAGCTTCGCTTCGAAGCGCGTGAAGAGCGCCAGGCCGTCGGCGGCGCCGCCGGCGAAACCGACCAGCACGCGGCCCTTGCCGGCGCGCTTGACCTTCGCGGCGCCCGATTTCATGACCGCGTTGCCGAGGGTCACCTGACCGTCCGAAGCCATCGCCACACGGCCGTCACGCTTCACCAGCAGGACCGTCGTGGCGCGCATTCGGGGCATCGGACGGCCATTGTATCAACCGGGCATCGACCGGCCCTGGGGCTCCGACGCCGGAACCTCCGAGAAGTAGACGCGAAACTGCGTGCCGGCGCGCGGATGCGACTCCAGGGCGATGCCGGCGTGATGGGCGCGCAGGATGCCGAGAACCGAGGGTAGGCCCAGTCCGCGGCCGCGCTCCTTGGTGGTGAAGAACGGCTCCCAGAGGCGCTCCAGTGTCTCGGCCTCCATTCCCGTTCCGTTGTCGATGACTTCGAGGAGCACCGCCGGACCGGGCCGCATGCCGTCGCCGAGGAGCAGGGTTCCGAGGTCCGAAGGGCGTAGGTCGACACGGCGGGTCCGGACCTGCACGCGGCCCGGTTCGTCGCCGGAAGCACCCGCCGGAGCCGCGGGATGGGGCGGCATCCGCACAATCGCGTCGTGCGCGTTGGAGAGCAGGTTGAGGATCACCTGGCGAAGCTGGCTCGAGTCGCCGCTGATCGGCGGCAAGCGCGGCGCGAGGTCGAGCCGGGTGGCGGTGGGAATGGTCGCCAGGGCGCGCAGCAGGTGCACCACGTCCTCCACCAGCGCATTGAGATCGATCGGCCGCGGCTCGATCTCGCCGCGGCCGGCGTAGACGAGCAGCTGGCGCGCGAGCTCCGTGGCGCGATCGGCGGCGGCGCTGATGGCGAGCGCGCGGTCGCGGAGCGGCGAATCCTGGGGAAGGCGGTCGAGCAGCAGCTCGACGTTGCCGACGATCGGCGTCAGGAGGTTCGAGAAGTCGTGCGCGATGCCCCCCGCGAGGAGCCCGAGACTCTCCAGACGCTCGGTGCGCCGCAGCAGCTCCTCGCTGCGCTTGCTCTCGGTGACGTCCTGCGTCATGCCGAGGATCTGCTGGATGCGGCCCTTGTCGTCGCGCAGGAACGGCGTGTTGTGCGAACGGAACCAGCGCCACTCACCGTTGCGATGACGCATGCGGAAGTCGACCGTCAACGAGGATCCATCGACGAAGCCCTGCCAGCGCACATCGCGTTCGAGCGCCGCGGCCATGTCGTCGGGATGGCAGAGCTTCTCGAACGGGTAAGGGCCCAGCGCCGCGGCTTCGGCCGGCGAATAGCCGAGCGCCGCCGGCACGGAGCGGTTGATGTAGACATCGCGCCCGAGATCGTAGTCGTAGATGAAGAGGAAGTAGGGCGCGACTTCGGCGATGCGCGCCAGGCGCCGGCTCATCTCCAAGGCATCGCTCCTCACCTGCTCGCGATCGGTGACGTCGCCCAGGAAGGCGAGCACCGCCGGCCGGCCGTCCCACTCGACCGGCATCGAGTGCGCTTCGAGCGCCAGAATGCCGCCGCTGGGACGGAGAATCCGCGCCACCATGCTGCGTTCGGCCGTGTCGCCGGCGAGGCGTCGGGAGTAGAGATCGAGGACGAAAGCCTGGTCGTCGGGGTGGATCAGCTCGAGAAACGGTCTGCCGACGAGCCCGTCCAGCGGAATCGCGGAGATCCTGGAAGCGGCCGGGTTGGCGACTTTGACGACGCCGTCCTGGAGGATGATGATCGCTTCGTGGCTGTTGTCGAAAGCGACGCGATAGTGGGCGCCGGGCGAGATCGCGGCTCCGGTCGCTGGCGCCGGATGCCCGCTCGCGGACCGCGGCCTGGAATCGTCCATCTCGGCAGCTCCTGTCGAATTTCCTTCCTAGCCTACTCCCCTTTCGGGCGGCGGAGGGGGTGCCGGCGCGCCCGCCGCCGCGGCCGAGCGGGCGCGCGGATGGGAGTCGCGGTAGACGCTCTGCAGGCGCTCGATGTCGACATGGGTGTAGCGCTGCGTCGTCGAGAGCGAGCTGTGTCCGAGCAGCTCCTGGATCGCCCGCAGGTCGGCGCCACCCTCGAGGAGGTGGGTGGCGAAGGTGTGTCGCAGCGTATGTGGATGGACGCCGCGCGCCGTCGCCGTGGCATCGACGTAGCGGTCGAGGATCCGGCGCACCGAACGGTCGGTGAGGCGCTCGCCGCGCAGATTCACGAAGAGCGGTTCTTCGGCCGGAGAGGCGCCGCGCGCCGCCACGAGCCGCTCGCGCAGCGTCGTCCAACCGCCGCGCCAGGCGCGCAGCGCCGCCTGGGCGGGGCGCCCGAACGGCACCATGCGCTCCTTACCACCCTTGCCGAGGGTGCGCAGCACGCGCTCCTTGAGCTCGAGGTCGCGCCAGTCGAGCCCGACGAGCTCGGCGACCCGCAAGCCGGTGGCGTAGAGAAGCTCGAGGATCGCGCGGTCGCGCTGGGCCATCGGCTCGTCGCCCGCCGGCGCGGTGAGGAGCGCCTCGATCTCGCCCGGCCGGAGGTGGCGGGGGAGGAGCTGTGGCGCCTTCGGGGTGCGCACGCCCTGCGCCGGGTTGGCGGTGGCCTCGCCCACCCGGCAGGCCCAGCGGAAGAACGATCTCAGGGCGGAAAGGGCCCGCCCCTGGCTGCGGCGGCCGTGGCCCCTGGCGAGTGCAGCGAGATGGGACCGCACGGCGACGACGTCGATGGCGGCGAGATCGATCGCCTCGATCGGCTGGCTCCAGTAGTCGACGGAGAGGAACTCGGCGAAACGCAGGAGATCCCCCTCATAGGCCCGCACGGTGTGCGGCGAGAGCGCGCGCTCGCCCTCGAGGTGGGCGAGGAAGCGGACGATCAGAGCCCGCACGCAGCCTTCCACTCGCCGAGGGCGGCGAGCGCCCGCTGCGCGTACACCCCACGGCGTTCGTCCTTCCTCGGCAGCGGCTCGAGCGGGGCGAACAGGCCGTAGTGGATGTTGGCGGGCTGGAAGTGCTTCGGGTCGGACTCGGTCAGGTGGCGCGCCAGGGCGCCGAGGGCGGTCGTGGCCGGAAACGGCGGAGGCGGCTCCGCCGCGCCGTCGCCGCGTCGCTCGAGGACCAGATAGAGCGCCACGGCGAGGCCGGTCGCCGCCGATTCGAGGTAGCCCTCGACGCCGGTGATCTGCCCGGCGAGGCGCAGGCGCGGCGAGTTCCTGACCCGGTAGTCGGTCGTGAGATGGCTGGGTGAGTTGATGAAGGTGTTGCGGTGGATCTGGCCGAGGCGCACGAACTCGGCGTTCTCCAGCCCGGGCAGCATGCGGAAGACGCGCTGCTGGTCCGGCCATTTCATCCGCGACTGGAAGCCGACCAGGTTGAAGTGGCTCCGGGTGAGGTTCTCCTGGCGCAGCTGCATGACCGCCCAGGGGCGGCGGCCGTCGAGGCCCTGCAGGCCGACCGGCTTCATCGGTCCGAAACGAAGGGTCGCCTCTCCCCGCCGCGCGAGCTCCTCGATCGGCAGGCAGCCCTCGAAGAAGAGCGCCTTCTCGAAATCGTGCAGCGGCAGCACCTCGGCGTCGAGGATCGCCTGGTGGAAGGCGGCATACTGCGCCTTGTCGAGCCCTGAATTGAGGTAGTCGGCGCCCGCGCCTTTGCCATAGCGCGACATCCAGAAGAGCTTGCTCATGTCGAGCGACTCGCCGTCAACGATCGGCGCGATGGCGTCGTAGAAGTAGAGATAGTCGCTCCCCAGGAGCTCGCCCAGGCGCGCGGCGAGCGCCGGCGAGGTGAGCGGTCCCGTGGCGAGCACGGTGTCGTGCTCCGCGGTCAGCGCGCCGAGGTCGGTCACCTCCTCGCGCCGGATCTCGAGGCCCGGGAGTCCTTCGAGCCTGGCCGACACGGCCGCAGCGAAACGGTCGCGATCGACCGCGAGGGCGCTCCCGGCCGGCACCGCGCACTCACGCGCGGTGCCGATCACCAGCGAGCCGAAGAGCTCCATCTCGCGCTTCAGGAGCCCGGCGGCGTGCTCCGGGTCGTCGCTGCGCAGCGAGTTCGAGCACACCAGCTCGGCGAAGTCGCCGCTCTTGTGCGCCGGAGTCGGCCGCACCGGCCGCATCTCGTGCAGTACCACCGGCACCCCGCGCGCAGCGAGCTGAAAGGCGCACTCGCTGCCGGCGAGTCCTCCGCCGACGATATGGACGGGGCCGGGTGGGGTCGACATGAGCGCATTGTAGCTGCCGGCAGCCGATGAAACCCCGGGAGCGCTCTGCGAGAACTGGACCCTAGGTGGTGGGTTCGGTGCTCTCCGGGGCCTCGTAGGGTGCGGTGTAGTCGCACTCTTCGTTCGGGCAGACGAGCTCGGTGCCGCGGCGCTTGGTGGTCTTGAGCGTCAGGAGGGCGTAGGCGCACTTCGGACAGGTTCTGGCGACCGGCGGATTCCACAGCGCGAACTTGCAGTCGGGGTAGCGGCTGCAGGAGTAGAAGATCTTGCCGCGGCGCGATTTCTTCTCCTGGATCGTCCCCTGTTTGCACTCGGGGCACTGGACTCCGGTGTCCTTGGGCGGCGCCGGCGGCGGCCCGGTCTTGCGGATGTTCTTGCACTCCGGATAGCCGGTGCAGCCGAGGAAAGTGCCGAAGCGGCTGCGGCGCATCGCCATCGGCTTGCCGCACTTCTCGCACGGAGGGATGTCGGAAGGCTCCGCCGACGTTGCCGCTCCGCCTTCGCCGCCCGTCGGCGTATGCAGGTCCCGGGTGTAGTCGCAGGGCGGCTCGTTGCGGTAGGTGCTGCAGCCGAGGAAGGCGCCGTAGCGGCCGAAGCGCATCACCAGATCGGCGCCGCACTTCGGGCACTTCTCGTCCACCGGTACGCCGTCGCGCTTGACGTTCGGCATCTTGTCGGTGGCGGTCGCGAGATCCTTCGAGAAGCGGCCGTCGAACTCTTCGACCGCCTGCTTCCACGGCATCTTGCCCTCTTCGATGCGGTCGAGCTCCTCTTCGAGCTGGGCGGTGTAACCCTCGTTCAGGATGTCGGCGAAGCCCTGCTGCAGCATCTTGTTGACCATCTTGCCGAGCGCCAGCGGGTTGAAGCGGCCCTCGAGTTTCTCGGCGTAGTCGCGGGTCGTCAGGGTCGAGAGGATGGCGGCGTAGGTCGAGGGCCGGCCGATGCCGTTCTCTTCGAGCGCCTTGACCAGCGTCGCCTCGCTGAACTGCGCCGGCGGCTGAGTGAACTTCTGCTCCTTGTCGAGCTTGACCAGCGCGAGCGTCTCGCCCTCCTTCAGGGCAGGCAGGAGGCCTTCGGAATCGTCCTCTTCGTCGGCGTCGCCCTTCAGCGCCGCGCGGCGTTCGGCGGCCTCCTCCTTCGCCTCCTGGTAGACGGCGAGGAAGCCGGCGCTCTTCATCACCTTGCCCGAGGCGCGCAGGGTGTACTTGCCGTTCTCGATATCGACCTGGGTGACGTCGAAGACCGCCGGCAGCATCTGGCTGGCGATGAAACGCTCCCAGATCAGGCGATAGAGCTTGAGGTCGTCGGGATCGAGCCAGGGAGCGGCAGCCTCGGGCGGCAGGTCGAGATAGGTGGGGCGGATCGCCTCGTGGGCGTCCTGGGCGCCCTTCTTGGAGGCGTAGACGTTCGGCTTCGCGGGCAGCTTGTCGGCGCCGTAGGTCGCGGCGATCGTCTCGCGCACGGCGTCGATCGCTTCCGCCGCCACGCGCGTCGAATCGGTGCGCATGTAGGTGATGAGACCGATCTGGCCGCGGTCGCCGATCTCCTTGCCTTCGTAGAGCCCCTGCGCGATGCCCATCGTGCGCTTCACCGAGTAGCTGAACTTCCGCGCCGCCTCCTGCTGCAGGCGGCTGGTGATGAAGGGGGCCGAGGGGCGCTGCTTCGACTCCTTGCGCTCGATGGCGGCGACCTTGAACTTGCCGGCGAGGAGATCCTTCTCGATCGCCGCGGCCTGGGCGCCGTCGGTAACCCTCGCCTTCTTGCCGGAGATCTGGTGCAGCCGCGCCGTGAACTCCGGCGGCGAAGCGGCGGCGAAGCGTCCGCCGACGATCCAGTACTCTTCCGGATTGAAGGCGTCGATCTCCGCCTGGCGCTCGCAGACCATCTTGAGCGCCACCGACTGCACGCGACCGGCGGACAGGCCCCGCTTCAGCTTGTCCCACAGCAGCGGCGAGAGCTTGAAACCCATCAGGCGGTCGATGACCCGCCGCGCCTGCTGCGCGTCGACCCGGTTGATGTCGATCTTGCCCTTGTTCTCGAGCGCCTTCATGACCGCGCTCTTGGTGATCTCGTTGAAGGTGACGCGGTGCATCTCACCGGGGACGTCGCCCAGCACCGCGGCGATATGCCAGGCGATCGCTTCGCCTTCGCGGTCCGGATCGGGGGCGAGGTAGATCTGAGTGGCCTTCTTCGCCGCCTCCTTCAGTTTCTTGACGACGTCCTTCTTGGTGGCGAGGACGGCATAGGTCGGTTCGAATCCCGGTCCCAGCCCCATGTCCTTCTTGGGCAGGTCGCGGATATGTCCGACCGAAGCTTCGACCGCCCAGTCGCGTCCGAGGAACTTCTTCAGGGTGCGTGTCTTGGCGGGGCTTTCGACGATGATCAGGTTTTTGGCCACAGGAGTCCGGGAAGGGAGGCGGTGCGGCGGAAATTCCGCGCCGGAGGCTGCTGGATGTTGCCGGAGGCATGCGGATCGCTCCGGATGCCGCGGCGGATCGCCGGTAGCCGCGGGGGCTGCCGGCTGCTTTTCGAAGGGGCGGACGTTACCACAGGCGTCAAGGGGACCCCCGCCGGTAGCCGCCGCCGGCGGCGCGGATAGCCCATCCGGCAAGCTCCAATTCGAGCAGCGCCGCTACCGCGACTTCGACCCCGACCTCGGCTGCTGCCGCCAGGAGATCGACGCCGAGGTCGCGTGCCGGCTCGAGCGCCGCGAGGACGGCGGCCTGGGCCGGCGGGAGGTCCGGGGGGAGCGGAGGGGGGAGCGGAAAGGGAGAGGGCGGAACGCCCCCGGGACCGAGGCCGAGCCGCTCGAGGATGTCGGCCGGGTGGGTCACCGGCCCGGCACCGTCGCGCAGCAGATCGTTCACCCCGAGGGCCTGCTCGTCGGTGATCCGCCCCGGCACGGCGAGCACCTCGCGTCCGAGCTCGAGGGCGAGCCGTGCCGTGATCAGCGAGCCCGAACGCGCCGCCGCTTCGACGACGATCGTGATCTCGGCCAGGGCGGCGATGATCCGGTTGCGCACCGGGAAGTTCCCCGGACTGGGACGCAGCGCGCACGGGAACTCGCTCACCAGCGCGCCGCGGGCGCGAATGCGCTCGCCGAGCTCGCGGTGTCCCTTCGGGTAGTCGCAGGAGAGTCCGCAGCCGAGGACACCGACCGTGCGGCCGTGCTCGGCGGCGAGCGCTCCCTGATGGGCGGCGGCGTCGATCCCTCTGGCGAAGCCGGAGACCACCACGACCCCCTGGAGAGCGAGCTCGCGCGCCAGCCAGAAGGCGACCTCGAGGCCGTACGGCGTGGCGTGGCGCGAGCCGACGATCGCGACCGCCGGCAGGGCGGCGGCGGCCGCCGACGGCGGTTCCGCCGTCGCCGTCCGGAAGAGCGGCGCGCTCGAGCCGGCGATCTCCAGCACCGGCGGAGGCAGGGCGAGCTCGGCGAGCCGGGCGGGATAGTCCGGCTCGCGGCCGGTCACGATGCGCGCCCCGAGGCGTCCGACCGCCCGCTCCTCGGCGGCGAGGACCGAGGGGGCCGCCGGGAGACAGCCGAGGGCCGCCCGAATTGAATCCAACGGGATGGAGAGTCGAGCGGCCAGGGCCCGCTCGCCACCGGCCGGAACGCCGTCGCGCCAGCCGTCGAGCTCCAGGGCCAGCCGGCAGAGCGCCGCCCGGCCGAGGCCGGGGGCGGCGTTCAGGGCCACCAGGAGGGCGCGGTCGAAGGGCGGTCTGCGCCTTGCATCGCGTTCATTCGCAGTTGGTAAAGACGAGTTTTCGCGTCCGGATCTGGCAGTTCCGCCGGCGGTGATCTGCCCGGGGGTACAGCCGGAGTCCGGCAATGCGTCGTATATTCTGCCGACCGGTCGCGCGGGCAAGCAGCGGAGTTCCGCCGGGCGAGGCTCTGTCGGCCGGCGAGCAAGAGGGGGTTTATGAACCGGCTCAACGTCGCGCGCTGCGCAGTCACGATGTCGGTCATCCTGTCGGGCGCCTTCGGCGCCCCGGCGGCGAGCGCGAAATCGGCGCCCGAACAGCAAGTCCCAGCTCGCGTTCGGGGTCGACATGGCCAAACGCGGCCTGTGGAGCGAGGCGTTGTTCCGCTTCGAGCAGGCCAAGCTCCTCGAGCCCCAGAACGTCTCGATCCTCAACAACCTGGCGATCTGCTACGAAGCCGGTGGACGCTTCGAGGAGGCGCTCGAGACCTATCGCGAGGCGTTGCAGCCTGGCGCCGGAGAATCGGGTCGTCAAGCAGAACTACTCCCGCTTCGCCGAGTTCTACCAGGGCTTCCGGCCGCGCCAGGCGGCGGCGGCCGTCACGGCTCCGGCTGCGGTCGCCCCGGCACCCGCAGGCGATGGCACGGCGGAGCCGCCTCCGCCCGCAGATGCCCCGCCGGCGGATCCGGCGCTCGGCACCGGCAGAAGCTGTGCCGGCCCCGCCCCCGCCCTTCCCCTCACCGGCGCCAGGCTCCGCTGGCGCCCGGTCTCGGCTCCGGAGGTGGAGACGTGACAGCACTCCCGCCTCGTCCTGCGCAAGCCCTGGCTCCGGGTCGCGCTCGTTGCCGCGCTCGCTCGCCGCGGCGCCACTCGCCGCCGCCGTCGAGGTCAAGCTCCGGCTCCCGGTGCGGGCGCGCATCGATCTCACCGGCAAGCGCACGATCACTCCGGCGCCCTTCATCGTCGTCACCCGCGAGGGCGCCGGCGAGACTCCCGGCGCCTCCTCCCTCAACGTGCAGCGCGAGTTCGAGCGCTACCTCGTCAAGGTGCTGCGGCGCGAGACCTCGCTCAAGATCCTCGAGAGCGGTCCGGTCGACTATCCGTCCTACGATCTCGATGTCCTGTCGCGCAACGTCGAGTTCTGGCGCGCCCTCGGCGAGCGCAGCCAGGCCGACCTCATCGTCGCCGGCAGCCTCGACTTCGACGTCCAGGACAAGAGCGGCTACCGCACCGAGGAGTACGTCTCGCCCTACGACGGGAGGGTCTACTACCGCCAGGTGCTGGTCGAGCGCACCGGCTTCGACTACGACATTGCGCTGATGGTGTTCGACGGCAAGTCCGGCGAGCGCATCTTCTTCGACAACTTCAAGGACTTCAAGCAGTTCGAGGGTGAAGGCGCCGATCCCCTGAAGGGCATGTTCGAGAACCTGGCCTCGCTCGAGGATCGCATCGTCAACGTCTTCACGCAGAAGACCGTCGAGACCAGCCGCACGCTATTGACCGATTGAACGGAAAGGAGTTCCCCTTGGTTCGTCTGGATCATCTGGTTCGATCGGCCGCCGGCCGCAGCCGCGCGCTCGCTTTGCTCGCTCTCGGCGCGCTGCTCGCTCTCACCTGCGCTCCCGCCGTGGAGGCGCAGTTCGGAAAGAACAAGATTCAGTACCGCGACTTCGACTGGAAGCTCTATTCCTCGCCGCACTTCACCTTCTACTACTACGAGAGCGAAGCGGACCAGCTCGAGAAGGTCGCTTCGCTCGCCGAGAGTGCCTACGACCGGCTGACGCGGGAGTTCGACCACCAGGTGCAGGACCCGATTCCGCTGATCTTCTACGCCACGCACTCGGCGTTCGAGCAGAACAACATCATCCTCAACTTCATCCCGGAAGGGGTCGGCGCCTTCGCCAGTCCGGTCCGCAACCGGATGGTGCTGCCGATCGACCTGCCGGACGGCGAGCTGTTCGCAGCTGATCCTGCACGAGCTGACGCACATTTTCCAGTACGACATCCTCTACCGTGGCAAGGTCAGTGGAAGAGTCGGCGGCGCCCCGCAGTGGTTCATGGAGGGCATGGCCTCCTACATGGCGAAGGACGAGTCGACATCGGACAAGATGTACCTGCGCGACGCGGTGGTCAACGACTCGATCCCCTCGATCCTGCAGCGCGGCACATCCGGCTTCCTCGCCTACCGTTTCGGCCATGCCGCCTTCGACTTCATCGAGGAGCGCTGGGGCAAGGAGGGCTTCCGCGACTTCCTGTTCGAGTTTCGCAACACCTTCGGCGGGCGCGCCGACCGGGCGGTCGAGCGCTCCTTCCGCATCGACCCCGAGGACTTCGATCTCGACTTCCGCCGCTGGCTGCGCAAGGAGTACCTGCCGAAGCTGGTCGAGACCGGTGAGCCCTCCGACTTCGGGCGGCCGTTCCGCGACGACAAGGGCGAGATTCAGCAGGTGCTGTCGCCGGCAGCCTCGCCGTCCGGCGACCTGGTCGCGGCGCTCGCGGTGACGCGCGGCGACCTCGACATCGTGCTCTACGACACCCGCACCCGGCGCCCGATCGCCAACCTGACCAGGGGATACACCGGGAGCTACGAGTACCTGGCGGCGCAGTTCCTGACCATCGGCGCGCGCATGGGCCGCGACCTCTCCTTCTCCGCCGACGGCAACTACGTCGCCGCCTTCGCCAAGCGCGAGCGCGGCCGCAGCCTCATGATCTTCGACGTCCTCAAGCGCAAGCTGGTGAAGACGATCGAGATGGACGTCGAGCAGCAGATGAACCCGGCCTTCAGCCCCGACGGGCGGACCGTCGCCTTCGCCGGCAATCGAGCCGGCCGGTTCGACATCTACACCGTCGACCTCGAGAGCCGCGAGGTGACCAGCGTCACCGACGACGAGACCTACGATGGCGCTCCGGTCTTCTCGCCGGACGGCGCTTCGATCATCTTCAGCTCCGTGGTCGGCGACAACCACGCCCAGCTCTTCCGCGTCGACCTCTCCGATCCCAGCAAGCGCTACCGCCTGACCGAGGGCGACTGGAGCGACAAGGACGCCATCTTCATCGTCGAAGGGCACCTGGCTGGTCTTCACCTCCGATCGCACCGGCATCGACAACATCTACGCCATGGAGCTCGCGACCGGGAGGACGCTGCAGCTCACCAACGTCGTGACCGGCTGCCTGATGCCCGACGGTGCTCAAGCGCGAGGGCGCGATCGACCAGGTGGTCTACGCGGGCTTCTGGCGCGGCGGCTTCGACCTCTACCTGGTCGACATCGACAAGCCGGTGGCCGAGGTCGCGGTGCCGGTGCCGCCTGCCGACCCGGAGGTCGTGCAGCCGCTCGAGCAGTTCGAGCCCGACATCCAGGTGACGCTCGACGAAGCCAACCGCTCGAAGTACCGCGGCTTCAAGCTCTTCGTCGAGGACGCCGGAGCTTCGGTCGGTGTCACCGACGACCAGACCCTGCTCGGCTACACCTACCTTTCGCTCTGCGACTACCTCGGCGACCGCCGGATGATCATCAACTTCAGCTCGATCTCGAGCTTCTCGAACTTCGACGTCGTCTATCTTGACCTCTCGCACCGCTTCAACTGGTCGGTGCAGATCGTTCGACCGGCGGGACTTCTACGTCCTCGGGCGGCATCTCGGACTCGCCCGTCGACCAGCAGGATCGCCAGCAGGCGATCCAGCAGACCGGCGCAGCCGGCAACTGGGTTTACCCCTTCTCGCTCTACCACCGCGTTTCGGCCGGGGCCGGGTACATCTTCCAGAAGGCGAACCTGGTCAGCGGTCCGGCCTACGTCGACCAGGACGGCAACGTGAGGTACCCGACCGTCGAGGTCGAGGACGACTATCCGTTCGTCCAGACGAGCCTGGTCGGCGACAGCGCGGTCTTCACCCAGTACGGTCCGATCTCGGGCCGGCGCTGGCGGCTCGACGCGATCTACGCCTTCGACCCGGACGCCGGCGGCGCGCTCTACACGCAGTACGAGCTCGACTTGCGGCAGTACGTCGCCGTCAGCCAGCGCAGCAACCTGGCGCTGCGCCTCTACACCGGCTACGCCGGCGGCAACGAGCCGATCCCGCTCTACTTCGGTGGGCTCGACGACCTCCGGGGCGTCGACTTCCGGTCGATGGTCGGCGATCGCGCCTTCTACACCAACATCGAGTACCGCTTCCCGCTGATCGACGTCCTCGCGACGCCGATCCTCAACTTCCGGAGCATCCGCGGCCGCGTCTTCCTCGACGTCGGCGGCGCCTGGTTCGACGTATTACGGCGAGGACTTCGACTTCTGGAACAGCGACCAGAACCGCCTCGAGGACGCCGTCTCGTCCTACGGCTTCGGCGTCACCATCAACCTGCATGGGTATCGACCTCAACTGGGACTTCGCGCAGCTCTGGGACTTCAAGGACAGCCTGGGCGACGGCTTCTGCTCCCAGTTCTGGATCGGAACGCGGTTCTAGGCGGGACGGGACCGGCGATGACTCCGGACGCTCCGGCCGACCTCGAGCGCCGCGTCAGGGAGCAGGAGGCGCTGCTCGAGATCGGTCTCGAGCTCGCCGCGACGCTCGACCTCCGGCGTGTGCTGTCGCTGGCTCTGACCAAGGCCGAGGAGTTCTGCCGCGCCGAGACGAGCTCGATCTGGGAGGTCGACGAGGCGACGGGCGAGCTCTTCTTTCGCGTCGTGCGCGGACGCGCCGCGCCCGAGATCGAGAACCTCCGCATCCCCGTCGGGCACGGCATCGTCGGCGCCGTGGCGGCCTCCGGGTGCGCCGAGACGATCAACGACGTCGCCAGCGACCCCCGCTGGAGCGGCGATGCCAGCGAGCAGTTCGACACCCGCGCGATTCTCGCGGTGCCGCTGACCGCGCGCGGCAAGGTGATCGGCGTCCTGCAGCTGCTGAACCCGGTGCGGCAAGGACGTCGTTCTCCGAGGGCGACGTCCCGCCGCATGCAGCTCTTCGCCGGCCCGCTCGCCCACGCGCTCGAGAACGCCCGGCTCTACGCCGCCCAGCAGCGGCTCTACGTCGAGACGGTGACGGCGCTCGCCGAAGCGGTCGAAAAGCGCGATCCCTACACCGGCGGCCATCTTCACCGCGTCGTCGCCTACTCGCTGCTGCTCGGACGGGAGCTCGGCCTCGACGCCGAAGCGCTCGAGAGCCTGGCGCTCGGGGCGACGCTGCACGACATCGGCAAGATCGGCGTCCCCGACCAGGTCCTGCTCAAGCCCGGCGAAGCTGAACGACGAGGAGGCGGTGGCGATGCGCCGCCACCCGGAGGACGGCGCCGAGATCGTGTCGCGGATCGAGTCGCTTGCCGAAATCCTGCCGATCGTGCGCAGCCACCACGAGCGGATCGATGGCCGCGGCTATCCCGACGGTCTCGCCGGCGATGACATTCCGCTCGCGGCGCGGATCGTCGCCGTTGCCGACACCTTCGACGCCATGACGACCAGCCGGCCCTACCGTCACGGCGCTCGCGCACGACATCGCGGCACAGGAGATCGTCGGGCACGGCGGGGTTCAGCACTGCGCCAAGGTCGTCGCCGCGTTCGAGCGCCTGTTCTCCGCCGGCCGGTTCCGCGTCGAAGCTGGAGAGATGTTGGCTCGTTCCTTGTCGGCGAAAATGGAGCGAGAGTACAATGACTGGTAAGCGATGAAAGTAGAGATTCTCGGCAGCTACGGCGGCGAAAGCATCGACTGCCGCATGACCTGCCTGTTGCTCAACGATGCCATTGCTCTCGACGCTGGCTCGCTCTCGCAGAGCCTGTCGATCGCCCGCCAGAGGCTCATCCACTCGATCGTGCTGACCCATTCGCACATGGATCACACCTCGTCGCTGCCGTTCTTCATCGAGAACGTCTTCGGCAAGCTCCGCGAAGCGGTCGACATCTACGCCTCGCCGGCGACGATCTATGCCCTGCGGCGGCACCTGTTCAACAACGACACCTGGCCGGACTTCACCCGGCTGCCCAACCATCTCCTGCCGGTGATCCGCTTTCACGAGCTTCAGGACGAGGTACCGATCGTCATCGGCGAAGTGAACGGCGCCGGTGGGGTGCGCTTCACCCCGATCCCGGTGAACCATGTCGTCCCGACCTACGGCTTCCTGATCGAGAGCGACGGCGCGAGCTTCCTCTGGTCGAGCGACACCGGCCCGACGCAGCGCCTCTGGGAGATCGCCAACCGCACCAAGAACCTGCGCGGAATCTGGATCGACTGCAGCTTCGACAACGCGATGCAGGGGATCGCCGACGTCTCCGGTCACCTGACGCCGGCGACGGCGGCGGTCGAGCTCAAGAAGCTCGAGCGCCGCGTGCCGATCCTGCTGCACCACCTGAAGCCGCCCTGCATCGAACAGATCCAGCGGGAAGTGACCGCCCTCGGGAACCCCGACGTCGGGTTCCTCGAGCAGGGGCGGGTCTACGAGATCTGAGGGGTTCCGCGTCGTCTGCTAGCGCTCGGGCCCCGATCCGCGGGTGCTACCATCCGGGCGTGCTCGCCCAGCTCGACGAAGCCCAGGAGGACCGCCTCCGCTAGTCGACGTAGCAGATGCCGCCCTCTCCTACCCTCGCATGACCGGAATCCCCAAGTCTCTGGAGCGCCTCGTCCCGGCGGAGATCCGCCAGCGGGGCAACGACTATTTCGTGCGGAAGACGGTCCGCCTCGTGCGGGCCGAAGCCGGCTCCGTCACGGCAGAGGTGCGCGGTACGTTCCCGTACACGGTGGAGCTCCGGCAGCGTCACGGCCGCGCCTACTACTCCTGCACCTGCCCCTACTTCGATCGCGAGGTCGAAGTCTGCAAGCACGTCTGGGCGGTGGTCGCGACGGTGGCGTCGCGCCTGGGGCTCGAGAGCTGGCCGGCGCGGAAGGACGATTGGTATGCCAGCCTCGAGCTCGCCGCCGGCGACTTCGATCGCGAGAGCCCGGGAGAGAGTGCTTTCGCCTCCGACGGCGATTCGCACTCGCAGCTCGCGAGGCCCTCCGCTTCCTTGCCGGCACCGTCGGCAGCGGCCCGCGGCGAGGAGCCGGTCCTGCCCGCGAGGGGCTGGCGCACCGAGCTCGCGCGCATCGCAGAGCTCACCCGCCATCATCTCCGCCCTTCCGCGGAGGGGCCCGCCGCTTCGGCACGCGAGCTCCTGTACGTGCTGCGCCGGCCGCCGGGCTCGGGCGAGCGCTGCCTCCGGCTGACCTGCGAAGTGCGCTCTCCCGGCAAGGACGGAGAGTGGGGGAAACGGACGCACCTGCGAATCGAGCGCCATCTCATTCCTGCGCTGCCGGAGATCGCGGACCGGGAGATCCTCGGGCTTCTGGCCGGAGTCCAGGCCGCCGACACCTACGGTGGCGGTTTCGATTCCTGGCGGCGCGAGCTCCTGCCGCACTCCTTCGACCTCGAGCCGTTCCAGGTCGCGGCCCTGCTTCCGGCCCTGTGCGCGACGGGGCGGCTGCGGGCCGAGAGCGTGGGCGCCGACGGCGCCAGGCAGCTCGGGCCCGCGATCGCCTGGCGGCCCGAGCCGTGGCGCCTGCGCCTGCGCCTCGAACGGAGCTCCGTCCCCCCCGAAGCCCCGTCGTCCGCCGCTGCCGTCCCGACCTCGGCGACGTCCCCGCCTGCCGAGTACCCTGCCGCGTACGAGCTCGCTTCCGAGCTCTGGCAGGGAGAGCGCCGTGTCGAGGCTGCGGATCGCCTGCTCTGGATTGTGCCGGGCGGGACGCTCGTCGCCGCCTCGTGGGCGTCGCCGTTCGATGACGGCGGCAGCCCGGAGTGGCTGGCGCTCGCGGTGCCGGGCGGCAGTCTCACCGTACCAGCAGACGAGGTCGACGCCTGGCTCGAGGCGGTGCATCGTCTGGCGCGGGTGCCGGAGCTCGCGCTGCCGCCGGAGCTCGCTCTCGCCGAGGTGGAGGCCGTGGCGCGCCCCCGGCTCTCGATCTCGGCGCCCGAGGCGCTGCAGCCCGGGGGCCAGCGCAAGGCCGTGCTGCTCCAGCTCTCGTTCGCCTACGGCGACGAGCGGCTCGACGCCGGCGATGCGCGCCCCTGGATCCTCGATCTGCTCCGAAGGCGCCGGACCCGCAGAGACGACAGCGCTGAAGCCGCCGCCGCTGCCCGCCTGTTCGCGCTCGGGGCGCGTTCGATTCCGTCCTATCGCGGCGCGGGCGAGACCCGCCTGGAGCTCTCCCCTTCGGCGGTACCCGACGTCGTGCGGCACCTCCTCGCCGAGGGCTGGGAGGTCGAGGCCGAGAGCCGGGCGTTCAGGTCCCCTGGAAAGGCCTCGTTCAGCCTTTCGAGCGGCGTCGACTGGTTCGAGCTCGAAGGCGGCATCGAGTTCGGCGACGAGAAGGTTCCCCTGCCGAAGCTCCTCCAGGCGATGCGGGCCGGCAAGGGCATGGTCGAGCTCGGCGACGGCAGCTACGGGCTCCTGCCCGAAGCCTGGTTGGTGAACAACGCCCTCATGGGGGATGTGGGTGAGGTCGCGGGTGCGAGCGTGCGCCTCTCGCGGCCGCAAGCGATGTTCGTCGACGCCTGGCTGCAGGGCGACGCGCTGGCCGAGGTGGTGGCCGACCCGCCCTTCGAGCGCTGGCGCCGCGAGCTCGCCGCCTTCTCCGGCATCGAGCCCGTCGATCCGCCCAGGGGATTCCGCGGCGAGCTCCGCGGCTATCAGCGTGAAGGTCTCGGCTGGCTGCTGTTCCTCGAACGCTTCGGCTTCGGCGGCTGCCTCGCCGACGACATGGGACTCGGCAAGACGGTGCAGATTCTCGCCCTGCTCGCCGGCCGGCGAGCGCGACGCGCCCGGCAAGCCTCGGGTTCGACGGGCTCGGCTGGTTCGGCTGGCTCAGCTGGCGCAGCTGGCTCAACTGCCCCGGCAGGAAAGCGCGCCGTCGTGGCCCGGATGCCGTCGCTCATCGTCGTGCCGCGTTCCCTGCTCTACAACTGGCGCGAAGAGGCGGCCCGCTTCGCCCCGCGGCTCGCGATCCTCGAGCTCCATGGCGCCGAACGCCGCTGCGATCCGGCGACACTCGCGAAGTTCGACGTCGTGCTCACCACTTACGGCACGCTTCATCGCGACGTCGATCGACTCGCCGCGATCGAGTTCGACTACTGCATCCTCGACGAAGCGCAGGCGATCAAGAACTCGAACACGGCCGGCGCGCGCGCCGTGCGCCGCGTGCGGGCGCGGCATCGGCTGGTCGTGACCGGCACACCGGTCGAGAACCACCTGGGCGAGCTCTGGAGCCTGTTCGAGTTCCTGAATCCGGGGCTCCTCGGGCGCCTGTCGAACTTCCGCGCCGTGAGCGGTGCGGCACGGAAGATCCCGCAGGAGACCCGCGCGCGACTCGCGATGGCGCTCCGCCCATTCCTGCTGCGGCGCACCAAGCAGCAGGTCGCTCCCGAGCTGCCGGCGAAGACCGAGCAGACGGTGCTCTGCGAGCTCGAAGGGACGCAGCGGCGGCTCTACGACGAGCTGCGGGATCACTATCGACGGAGCCTCGCCGCGAAGGTCGCGCGCCAGGGCTGGGCGAAGAGCAAGATCCAGGTCCTCGAAGCGCTGCTGCGGTTGCGGCAGGCGGCCTGCCACCCGGGTCTTCTCGACCCGCGCCGGGAGCGCGACGAGAGCGCCAAGTTCGAAGCGCTCCTGCCGCGTCTCGAGGAGATCCTCGAGGAGGGCAGCAAGGCGCTGGTCTTCTCCCAGTTCACGAGCCTGCTGGCGCTGCTCCAGAAGCGGCTCGACGCCAAGGGCTGGACCTACGAGTACCTGGACGGCGCGACGACCGACCGGCAGGCGAGGGTGGAGCGCTTCCAGACGCGACCCGGCCTGCCCGCTCTTCCTCGTCAGCCTCAAGGCCGGCGGCCTCGGGCTCAACCTGACCGCCGCGGAGTACGTCTTCCTGCTCGACCCGTGGTGGAACCCGGCGGTCGAAGCGCAGGCGATCGACCGCGCCCACCGCATCGGCCAGCGCCTCCCGGTCTTCGCCTACCGCCTGATCGCCAAGGACACCGTCGAACAGAAGATCCTCGAGCTCCAGGCCGAGAAGCGCGAGCTCGCCGACGCCCTCCTCGGCGGCGACGAACGCCCCCTCGCCGGCCTCACCCGCGACGATTTCGAGCTGCTGCTGGGGTAACCCGGCCAGCTCCGCGGACGCCGATCACTCGCTGTCGGAGGCCGGCTTGCGACCCATCGCGCGCGCCAGGCGGAGCGCCGCGCGTCGGGTGGCGACCCGCGCCGCGTCGGGGGAGTTTCGCTTCGTGACCAACGCCAGCTCGTCGAACGACAGCCCCAACTCGATCCGGCCGACGAGCAGAGCCTGATCGTCGTCGGCGAGGGTGAGGAGCGCCGCGCGATAGTGGCGGTGGTTCTCGGAGTCGATCGCCTCTTCGAGCGGCGAGGCGCGCGCGTCGGCGGGATCGGAGATCCGGTTCGCCACCTCGCCGTGGCTGGCGCGGCGGACCTCGTCGGCGATCCGGTTGCGGATCGCGATGGCCAGGTACTTGGCGAGCGCCTCCGGATCGGCGGCATGGATCTCGCCGAGATTGCGCAGGACGCCGACGATCGCCTCCTGCACGATGTCGCCGGTGTCCATCCGGCGCCGGGCGTAGCTCGGCAGACGGCCGTGTGTCCAGCGGTGGAAGAACGGCACGAGGGTCGCGAGGACGCGCTCGACCACGGCGAAGCGGGAGACGGCGTCACCACGGGCAGCGCCAGCCGGATCGGTTCCAGCACCCTCACGCATGGCAGACCTCCAGGAAATCGGGCGGAGTGTATGCCACAGGTGTGACGCCAGCGCCGCGCCTCCGATTTCCTCCGAGAGCTGTTCGGTTTCGGATCGCCGTTCGTTGTACACGGGCAGGAACGATCCGGAGAGTGCATGTCCGAAGAGCCGACGACGAACGGCGCAGGAGGGCCGCGCCTGCGCAGCTCCATGCCCGGCTCTTCGCGACGCCGGCGGCGACGCAGGTGCCCGCAGAGCTTCCGGAATGCGCCCTTCCGGTCGCGGCGAATGCGCCCCCGGGCGTGCGCCCGAGTGCTCCCCCGAGGGTGCCGACGTCGAGGCCGAGCGCGACCCGCTTCGGCCCGCCGTGGGCGGGGGTCTGCATCTCCGGCGGCGGCTCGCGCTCGCTCGCGGCGGCGATGGGGGAGCTGCGCGGCCTCGAGGCGCTCGGCGTCCTGCCGCAGATCGGCTGGCTGTCGACGGTCTCGGGCGGCACCTGGGCCGGCACGCTCTACAACTGGGCGCCGGAGGAGATCTCCGACGCCGAGCTCCTCGGTCCGCTCGAGCTCGACCCGTCCGCGGCTGCGCTGGGATTCGGGCGACCGCCGTGGACGACCTCGGCGTGCTCGACGCGCACGCCATCGGCTCGGCAGCGACGCGGCTCGGTCTCGAAGAGATGCTGGCCAAAGCGATCGAGCTCTACCATCGAGGCGTACCGGTGTCGGAGCTCTGGCCGCGGGCGATCGGCGAGCTGGTGCTCGAACCGTTCGACCTCGGCGACACGCCGCAGCGCTACTTCTCGTGGACGAAGAGCTGGCTCGAGCGCCGCATCCTCGCCGACAACCCGGGGCTGCGCGCCAGCGACTTCCTGCTCACCCGGCCGGACCGCCCGTACCTCATCACGAACTCGACGCTCTTCTATCCGCCGAATCCTCCGGCCTCGCTCGGCCGCCCCGGTGCGCCCCGCCGGCGGCGGCGGGCCGGCGAACCCCTGGGAGGTCGGCTACGACTTCGAGACCACGCCGATCTCGGCGGGCATCCCGCCCGCCTTCCCGAACGCCGGCGCCGCCGATTCCCGGTCAGCCGGCGAGCTCGGACCTGGGCGGCGGCTGGATCGACCCGTTCGCGCTGGGCAGCATCGCCCCCTCGACGGTCTCGCCCGACGGCCGCTTCCGCGTGCCGACGCCGCCCAACCGCTTCCGCCTCTCGGACGCCGCAGGCCTCTCGAGCGTCGCCTTCGTCTACGACCTCCTCGACCTCGCGCACCAGCGCGGCATCCACTTCCTCGACGACATGGTGCCGGAGACCACCTGCTGGCCGGTCTACCGCGCCGCGCAGCTGCCACGCAACGCCGCCCGCCCCTACCTCTTCGGCGACGGCGGCAACCTCGAGAACCAGGGGATCATGGCGCTCCTGCGCCGCAGGCTCCAGAAGGTCCTCGCCTTCGTCAACACCGAGACCCAGCTCTCGATGACCGGCAACGAAGTCATCGTCGACTCCGACCTCCCGCCCCTCTTCGGCCTCGAGTGGAGCGAGAGCGCCGGCGCCTACGTCGACATCTCCCCCGACTCCCCCTTCCGCAACAACCAGGTCTTCGACCGCGCCACCTTCGACGACCTGCGCCAACAGCTCTGGCACCGCGCCCAACTCGGCGCCACCGCGATGGCCGTGCAGAAGAACGTGCCCGTCCTAGCCAACGACCACTACGGCGTCCAAGCCGGCACCACCGACCTCCTCTGGATCTACCTCCACCCCGTGAACGCCTGGTACCGACAACTCCACGACACCGTGAAGCTCGCGATGGACCTCGAGCCGCTCGACTACGGGATGTTCCCGAACTACTACACCGTCGATCAGCTGCACCTCAATGCAAGGCAGGTGAACCTGCTGGCGCATCTGACGAGTTGGAATGTGGCGAGTGAGGAGGAGGTCAACGGGTTTCCGGGGAATGCGGAGGTGGTGAGGGGGTTTCTTGCGGAGTAGTAGCCGAGATTTCCGCAGAACCGGCCCAAGGTCTCACCCGATCGGGTGAGAGGCGCGTTCCAGTTCTTCGAATCCTCCGAATTTGCGTTCGGTTTCGGGAGCTGGTTCGTTAGTTACATCAGTCGTTGATTTGGTTCGGGATGGCACCTAGAAGGGAACAGGCCATACGCACGACGATCCCGCCGACGGCGTGTCGCATGGTGTCAATTCCAACGACGTCGAGGGCAACAGAGCCGAGCTCTGCGTTCAACAGCTCGAGTGAAATGAGTCCTGAGAAACGGAGGTACCCGCCCACTACCCAGCATTTGCAGGCGACTTAGCCCATCGACAGCAGTTGTTAGCTAAGCAGATCCTATGAGCATTACTGAGAGTGGGGAAACTGAGCATGAGCAAGTATCCTGGATTCCATCTAGACGCAGTTACATCTGGGGTTGGTGACTGCAACACAGTATCTTCGGGACCAGACAACGGTGCTAACAACAACCTTGCGTGTGCATTCTGGAATTGCATGCGCCACGCCACAAGTCAGGACGCTGTCGACAAACTAATGTCGTGCCTTCCTCACCTCGGTGCTGAGCACTCGGCAGGAAGCAAAGGTGCCGCGCTTGGGCGAGTGACCGGCAATTGCAACATCGCAGGTCATGGCAATGAGGGCATTCTGACTACGGGCTGTGGTCAGACCGGCGCACAGAACAGCCACAACTACATGATGATCTGGAACGAATGGGAGTGGGGTCCGCACTTTCGGCGCCTTCAGCCAACTGCGTTCCCCGTTCTGTCAATCTGGTCGTGTCATTCGGGCGCTGGAGAGGATGGCGCGGACTTCTTGTTCGCGGTTGCGAAGGCCGTAGGGAGAGCCGTCCGAGGAAGAACGGGATTCTTGTTCTCGGACTCGAGCTGCAAGGTCTGGTTTGAGGATGGCTCCGTTTGGCAGGTCGCGACGCCTTCGCACCGACCTCCTGCCATTGCAGCGCCGACTCAACATTTCGCCCCGATGCACGGAGCCTCAGTGAAGATAGAGCTGCTTGCCAAGGCCGCAATCAATGTCAAGGACATTGAAGACATTTCTCTTCAAAGACGCAGCCCTGTTTTCGGTCTTTCTCACAGTGAAATTCTGGATTCCGCGACACGCCAAGCTCTGGCAGCGGAAGTTGCCGCATCGGAAGTCTTCGAACTACCTGGCGCTCATGCTGCCATCGTTACGGCGACCATCACCCTGCAGCATGGTCAATCAGGGAAAGCGGGCGCCGCGAAGAAGGTTGTCACCACCGAGCTCAGCATTCTCAATGATCGTCTAGTTCTGTCATCGGACGGCAAGAGGGCTGCGCAAGCCGGACCGGTTCTGCGTTCACTGCTTCTCACTGCGCGATAGCGGGCGGCTACCGAACACACGCATTCAGAGCTAAGTGGGAAGTTTCCACTACTGTCCGCCTATTCGGTGTCTGGGAAATCTCTCTCCTCGCCGTCGGGCCTGTGGGCGCTGCGGAAAACGCGGAGCGTTCTCCACAGGGTCCATAGGCCGGCGCCGCGCGCGGCGCTCGTCGAGGAGGGGTTCGAGGGTCACGGCCTGGCGCTTGGTAGGTTTCGGTTTGCCAACAGAAGCCCAAAGGAGGCCAAACCGTGACCGACGTGAGCCTGTCTGTTCCGACCGCACTTCGCAAGACCCTCGAGGAATTTCAGCCGGATCAGCCCCTCTCGCTTCGAGGGAGGGCTCGATTTCGGCCCCAATGGACTGGGAGAATATTCATGCGACCTGTAAGTACCGGAATCTTGGTAGCAGCTGCCGTCGTGGCCGCCCTGGGCTCGTGGGGATGCGCCGCGAGCCATCGCATCACGCGGTTCGATCCGGCGTCTGTTGTAGAAGACAAGACTCGGGCCGCCTACTATGCGCTGCCCCGGACCGTTCTGCAGGTGAGTTTCGAGGCCAAGAAGGTCGAGACCGGTAAAGGCGCCTGCTTCCTCGCCCTCGAAAAGTCGGCCTCGGACGCGGGCCTCCCGGGAAGCGAACCCATCTGGAAGGTCCTGGGCTTTCGCGAGCTGCCGAAAGAAGGCGCAGCCTTCTCGATCGAAGGGACACCCTCCCTAGCAGTTCTCGCGGAGCCAGATCCGGATCAGATTTTCCGCGCGGATCTGTCTTCGAGTCTCTTCATCAAGCGCAAGATCGAGCTCAACTACGGCCCTATGGGTGTGCTGCAATCGGCCACGTCGTTGGCTCAGGATCGCACGCTCGACTATGCCGCGGGCATGGTGAAGCTGTTTGCCGCGAGCGCGAAGCTTGCGTGGGTTCCAACGGTCGATGCTGTCCCAGCTGCTTGCTGGGAGATAGTGAAATCGATCGACGAAGACCGCACATATCTGCAGAAACTTGCGGAGAAGGTCCAAGCGGGAGATATCTCGAAGTCGGAGGCGGAGTGGTTCAAGAGCGAGCTTCAGTCGCGGATCGACAAAGCGCTCATCAAGTTCGTCAAGCTGGCCGAGACAGTCGCCACGGTCTCGTGCCTCGCTCGGCCGAAGGCGGATTCTCCGTGTCAGGGTGCGCAGACCTTGAAGTTGCTCGCTCTTCAAAGCCAAGACGGTCTGAGCCCGCTGGGGGATGCCGACTGCTTGATCCCTGGGGCCGTCCTTTCCGAGGCGGCATTGGGTGAGGGAATGCGTTTCACTCTCAGCGTCGAGACGCAAGTTGACCAATTGGAGGAGAAGCTTGCGGCCGCGAAGCTCCACAAAGCGCACGACGACGACGACAAGCAGGGCTTCTACTATCGGATCCCAGCGATGGCGAGGGTTTCCCTGCGTGGCATGGAGCTCAAGAAGAACGAGAAGACTGGCATTCTCGAGGCCCAAGTCAGTTCCAGCAAACAGGTCCTTTTCTCGAGAGATGTTGTCGTAGCGCAGCTCGGCATCGTAGCCGCCTTGCCTTCCCTGCACGCCTACCAGACGCAGTACACGATCACCCTCGACCCGATGACCGGCGGGCTGCAGAAGCTCACGTCGGAGAGCGAGGCCCCCGACCCCAAGCTGATCGGTACCCTCGAATCGGCTCTGGATGAAGAGCTGAAGGCGCGGGCGGATGCGAAGAAGGCCGCGGTGGCTGCGACCGATGAGCTGGCCCTTCTCGAGAGAGAACGGAAGCTGCTCGAGGAGCAGAAGAAGATTCGCGACCTGAAGAAGGACCTTGGAGTGGACGGTCAATGACCTTTGACGGATTGGAGTGCTGACCATGCAGAGATTCGTGATGAGCCATCGACGGGCCGGCCGATTTCGCACGGAGGAGAAGTTGGCATCGCGGGCGGCGTAGGCGGTCCGGTCAGGGAGAGTTCCTGGGCTCGGTCCAGGTCTCGGCTTCCTTCACGGGCGAGCGAGCTTGTAGCGTCCCGTCTTCCTGCTGCCGATCTTCTCGACCAGGCCGGCGTCCAGTAGGGGGCGCAGGAGATCCATCGCTCCCTGGCGGGAGATCGAGAGGGCATCCCACAGCTCCGCCGGGGCGAGACTGCCGTGGTCCCGCAGGAGCTTGAGGAGCTCCTCCTGGCGCGGTCGCAGAATCAGTTTCTCCTGCGATCGGACGTCGAAGGACTGGATGCGAGTCCACGCTCGGTCCAGGGTCTGACGCAGCCCCTCGGCGCAGTACTCGAGCCAGCCGGTCAGGTCCCCACCCTGCCGGTCGGACCGCGTCGAGTGCCCCGTAGTAGGCGGGGCGATCCTCCCAGTAGTACTCGTCGACCGAGAAGATGTGGTGACTGTCGAAGCCGCGCCGATAGAGCTCCCACAGCGCCAGCGGACGGCCGATCCGGCCGTTGCCGTCGGCGAAGGGATGGATCTCCTCGAACCGGTAGTGGAGGATGGCGGAGCTCAGGACCGGCGAAAGCTCCACCGACGTGCCCGTTCCACCAGTCCAGCAGCTCGGCCATCAGCCCGGACCCGTTCCGGCGGCGGGCGGGATGTGCGCCGACCCGGACCGGGATCGTACGGTACCGCCCGGCCTGGCCCTGGTCCATGACGGGGGCCGCGAGCAGGCGTGGAGTCGAAGATGTCCAGCGAGGGTCCGCTTCCTTCGCGTGCTTCTCGACGTAGCTCAACCCGGCGAAGTAGTTGAGCACCTCGCGCTGCGGCCGGGCGGCCACGGCGGAGACCTCGCGCCCCTCCTCGAGCAGCCGCACCTGTTCGAGCGTCAGCGGGTTGCCCTCGATCGCCGTCGAGGCATGGCCGTTGCGTGCCCGGGTGTCCTTCTGCAGCGCCGGGATCCACGACAACTCGACCGCCGCCCCCTGGATCCGCTCCCGCAGCACGGCCACCTGCTCGACCAGGGCGAGCAGGCGCGGACGTGATCGTGAATCGGGGCTCGAACGGCATGGATATCAGTCAAGCATGAGTCAAGTTTTGTGTCAAGCCGTTCAGGCGATCCCTTGGCGGTGCTCGGCGCCCGCTGCAGCGCCCCCCGCCGCCGCGGCCGCAGAAAACTCCCCGCCTCGCGACCGGTTTTCCCTTCTCGTTCGTGTATACCTAGAGGGGACCACTGGCTTCGCGGCCCCCGGGGAGCGGCGTTGAGCGGGATGCCCTCGGCGGCGGCCAGGACGAGCTTCGAGAGGGACGGTTCGCCCGTGGGCGGGGCGGAGAGCCCGCACGGGCTGTGGCCGTCGGCAGGGCTGCGCTGCGTCCTGTCGGGGTTCGGAGCCGCTTCGGCCGGTCTGCGTCTCTGGCTCGTGGCGGGCCTGCTGGTCGCTCTCGGGCTGCGCGGCTGGGCGGGGTCGGGGCACCCGCGACCGCACGCCGCGCGCGACCCTGCCATCCCGAAGCTCGAGGCTCGGCCGCCGATGGTCGCCCGGGACGAGGTCGCCATGGCGTCCCCGGACGAGGCGGGTGGCGTCGACAGTCAGCCGGACGATCGGGTCGAGGAGATCGTCGTGACGGCGGTCGCGGCGGGTGACCTCCGCTTCGCCCGAGCCCGCCGGCGACGGCGGGGCCGCCGCCGGCCGCTGCGGTGGGCGACGGGGCGGACGAGCGGGCGGGGCTTCTCACGGAGGTGGACCGGATTCTGGCGGGGCTGCCTCTGGGGAACGCGGCGTTCGGGGTGCCGCCGCAGATGAAGGTCGGGGAGCGGACGACGGCGCGGTTGCGGCTGTCGTTGCAGGAGAGCGCGGCGACGCTGGCGGAGGAGATCGGGCGGCTGTCGCCGGACGCGGCGGCGGTGCTCTCCGACCCGGTGCGGGTGCACACGGTCATGCTGGCGCGGCTCGACGGCGACGTCGGGGCTCGAGATCCGGTTGCTCGGGGGGCAGGAGGAGCGGACGCTCGACTCGGCGGCGACCGAGGAGTGGGTGTGGGAGGTCACCGCGGTCCAGCCCGGTGCCGAGAGCGTGCATCTCGAGCTCTTCGCGGTCATCGAGGTGCAGGGCGAGCAGCGGAAGAACCTGCGGCGGAGCTGGGACGCCGTGGTGACGGTCGAGGTTCCGCCGGCCTCCGCCGCCGCCTCCGCCGCCGTCGAAGTGGTCGCCGGTCTGATCGCCTGGGCGGGGAAGAACTTCCAGTGGTTGTGGGCGGCGATTCTCGTGCCGCTCTTCGGTCTTGCCTATCGCACCTACCAGGCGCGGCGGCGCAAGGCAGCCGGCCGCCTGGGTGCCGCACGGAGGTCAGCGCGAAGCCAGCAAGGAATCCAGCCAAGGAAGCCACGGAGGTCACCGACCATGCCGATTGAAGCGCCGTTCTACCCGATCGTCTATATCCGCGGTTACGCCATGAGCATGTCCGAGATCGAGGACACGGTCGCCGATCCCTACATGGGCTTCAACCTCGGCTCGACCAAGATCCGCCAGCGCTGGGACAAGAAGATCGTCAAGTACTTCTTCGAGTCGCCGCTCATCCGCCTGATGAAGGAGCACGGCTACGTCGACATCTACGACGAGGGCGACGAACGGAGCGCCGTCGGCGCCAAAGACGGCAAGAGCATCTGGATCTTCCGCTACTACGAGGAGTCCTCCGGCGACCTCGGCACCGGCAAGATCCAGGACATCGAGTTCTTCGCCCGGCGCCTGGGGGAGCTGATCGAGCGCATGCGCGATGAGCTCTGCGGGCCGGCGGCGCGGGGCGACGGACGAGATCCGCAAGGCGCGCAAGGCCTTCAAGATCCACCTCGTCGCCCACTCGATGGGCGGGTTGATCGCGCGCTGCTACCTGCAGAACATCGCCGCCGGCAAGGAGACGCCGGTCGACCGGGTCTTCACCTACGGCACGCCGCACGGTGGCATCGACCTGCGCGGCCTGGGGAACATCCCGAGCTTCGTCAAGTTCAACGAGATCGACACCTTCAGCGAGAAGCGCATGCGCGACTACCTGAAGATCCCGAAGGCCAAGCCCGTCACCTCGCTGAACGGCGCCTTCGACGACAGCCGCTTCTTCTGCCTCGTGGGGACCGACTACAAGGACTACGACGCCGCCAAGGGCCTCGCCCAGCGGGCGGTCGGCCCGATGAGCGACGGCCTCGTGATGATCCAGAACGCCGCCGTCGACGGCGCGCCCAGGGCCTTCGTGCACCGCGCCCACTCCGGGCACTACGGCATCGTCAACTCGGAGGAGGGCTACCAGAACCTGAAGCGCTTCCTGTTCGGCAACGTGCGCGTCGAGGCGCTGCTCGAGATCGCGGAGCTCTCCCTGCCGCCGACGGTCCAGAAACAGGTCGACGCCGGCAAGAAGGTCAAGGCGTCGTATCACGCCGAGGTCGTGGCCCGGGTGCGCGGCAAGCGCTGGGCGCTCCACCGGCGGACGGTCGACGAGGAGTCGGCGATCTTCATCCCCTTCGCCAAGGTCCAGGCGCACGAGCCCGTCCACCTCGCGAGCGCCTTTCTGATGCGCTCCGAGCGGGTCGATCCGTCCGCCGCAGGGGCTCGGCTTCAGCCTCGACCTGGGCGTCGTCGTCCCGGAGTACGAGATCGACGGCGCCCTCTTCCTGAAGCAGCACTTCGAGGGCGGCTACCTCTATCGCGAGAAGATCAACCTCGAGATCTTCTGGGAGAACGGCGAGCCGAAGCTGCGCTACGGCTTCGACAGCAAGCAGCCCAACCAGACCAGCCGCAGCGCCGAGGTCGCGAAGATCGAGGAGAACGGCGGCTTCGTCGGCTACGAGTTCCGCATCCCGGTCGCCCAGGACACCAGGCCCGGGATGAAGGGGACCCTCATCCTGAGGTCGTTCGGCTGGGGTTAGCCCGACCGCGGCTTCTCTGACCGTCCCGCTCTCGTTCGTGTATACCTAGAGGGGCCCGCTCCTCTCCGGGCCCCGGGGAGCGGCCATGGGCAAGATCGTTTCGGCGCGGGCGTGGGCGAACAACGAGGTGGCGTATGTGGCCTGGGAGATCGACGACACGATCGTCGGCTGTCTGGGGTTCGAGGTCACCCGGGTCTATCTCGAGGCCGACGGGACGGTGGCGAAACGGCCGGACGGCAGCGGAGGATCGCGTCTCCTGCGCCTCGTGGGTCGCTTTCAAGGGGCAGAGAAACCCCCTCTGGCTGCCGCAGGACACCGGCGTCTGGCCGGTGCAGAAGATGGCCTGGCGCGACCTCACCCTGCGCAAGAAGCGCGACGGCATGACCCGGCGGCCGGACGAGGTGCGGGTGCGCTACGAGATCCGGCCGGTCGGGGACCTGGCACCAGGTCTGCCGGCCGTACCGCCCAACGGCAAGGAGCTGCAGTGGGTCGCGAAGCGCGACGCCGCGGGCAACCGGATTCTCAAGGCCAACGGCCAACCGGCATGGGAGAAGGTGCGCGCCTACGAGGGGGCGGCGCGGCCGCTCGCCTATCTCGCGCCGGCGTTCGTCACCAACGAGGTCGTCGTCTCCGCGCGGCGGGGGGCGTTCCGCTCGACCTTCACCAACGGCATCCTGGCGGCGCAGTGGCTGTCGAACGTTCTCAACGAGGACGGGGTGGTCGAGCAGAACGAGCTCATGGCGAAGATCGCCGACCCGGACGATCCGCACCGCAAGTACCTGGCCGGTGACGTCCTGCCGATGCTGCACGATCTCTTCGCGCTTCCGGGGGAGTTCTACCTCGCCCTCTACGAGCTCGAGGACGAAGAGCTCGAGGCCCTGCTGGTCGCGAACGCGGCGCGCCTCCACGTCATCCTCGCCAACACCGGCCCCGGCACGGGCGCCAACAAGGCGAAGTGGGACCTGCGCAACAAGGCGTCGCGCAAGCGGCTGATCGACGCCGGGGTCGACATCCAGCACCGGATGTTCAACAACTCGACCCATATCGGCCACAACAAGTTCGTCGTCCACGTGCCGCCGGCCGGCAGGCTCCGAGGCGCGGTGTTCACCGGCAGCACCAACTGGACCTCGACCGGGGTCGCCGGTCAGACCAACAACGCCCTGTGGATCGAGGACGACGCCGTCGCCGGAGCCTTCCTCGACTACTGGCATCGCCTCGCCGCCGATCCACAGAAGCTGCCGCAGCCGTTCAGCCGGCCGATGAAGGACAACCAGCAGGGCAAGCCCTTCCGGACATCGAACGAGATCGTCGACGGAGAGCGTGCTCGGCGGGCGGCGCGACGGTGCGCGTCTGGTTCTCGCCCAACCGCCCCGAGCGCCGCAAGCCAACCTCGAAGACGAAGCCGACGCCCGTCCCGCCGGATCTCGTCGAGGTCTACCGCCGCATGCGGCATGGCGAAAGAGGCGATCCTCTTCCTGGCTTTCTATCCCGGGCAGTCGGGAAAGGACTGCATCATCGGCGAGGCGATCGACATCGGCCTGCAGGACCCGGCGCTGCTCGTCACCGGAGCGGTCTCCTCGCCGCAGGCGATGCCCAACTACGTCGCGACGAAGAAGGACGAGGACGGTGAGATCGAGGTCGAGGGCGAGTCGCCCGACCACCTTCGAGAACGGCAACGTCGCGATCGTGCGCGCGGCGCGGATCGACGAGAAGGGCCTGCTCGGCGATCTTGGCGTCGAGCAGCTCACCGCCAAGGGGGGCATCGGCGCCATCATCCACGACAAGGTCGTGGTCATCGACCCGCGGTCGCCCGACTGCACGGTGATCCTCGGCAGCCACAATCTAGGCTTCAAGGCCTCGTACTCGAACGACGAGAACCTGGTGATCGTCACCGGCGATGCCGGGCTTGCGGCCGCCTACGCCGTCCACATCCTCGACGTCTACGACCACTACCGCTTCCGGGCGATCACCGCCGAGCAGAAGAAGAAGGGCAAGCCCACCTGGGAGGGCTACCTCGCCACCACCGACCAGTGGCAGAAGGGCTACGTCGAGAAGAAGAAGGGCGCCCTGATGCGCTACTTCGCGCGCTAGCCGGGACGGCTCCAAAGGCCCTTCACCCGGACTGCGGTGGGAGGCCGGGTTCGTTCAGGACCTGGCCTCGGCCGCGGCCTCAGCGGGCTCGCGGCGCAGGGGAGTCTCGGTGCTATGACCGCGCGCATGTTGCCGGCTTCCGAGGGGGGTGATAATGAGTCGCGCATGCGGATGCTCTCGACCCTTCGCCGCGGCTTCGCGATCCTCCTGCTGGGAGCGCTGTTCGCTCCCGAGCTCGCGGCGGCTGCCGCGCGGGCACGACCGCGGGCCTCCGGTTGCCTCTGTGCGCGCCAGGCCTGCTGTACAGGAAAGGCGGGCGCGGCCTGCCCCCTGGCGCGCGCCGGCGGCAGCTGCTCCGCCGGGCGCGCGGCCGCGACGCCCAGCCTGCGGTCGAGCTGTGGATGCCGGCACGAGGGCGGCGCCGGCACCACCGCGCAGCGCGACGAGACCCTGACGCCGGCGCTGCCGGCCAGCCTTGCACCCCCGCCGTATCGCGCCCGCCTGCCGCTCGCCGGCATGGCCGCGCCCCGGTTCCACCGTCAGCCTCCCGCATCGCCCCCGCCCCAACCCTCGCTGCGGCTCGCCTGATCCGACGATCGCGACCGGTCGCCGCCGAGCGTTTCGGCGGGCCGTGCCGCGCCGCGTCTCCGCCCCGGGCTCGCCGGCCCGCGGGCGCGACTCTCCGAGCCGGCGAATCGTAAGGGAGATTCGATGCGACACACCCTCTTCGCGAGCGGCCTTGGGCTCGCTCTCGTACTGGTTCCGTCCGTGGCACAGGCCTCCGGACGCAGCCTTTCCGGCCAGGTTCTCGACCGCAGCGGCGACCCGGTCGCCTATGCGGAGCTGGTGCTCGACTGCCCGCCGCCGGCGATCGCCGTCACCTTCATGGCGGACGAAGTCGGCCGCTTTCTTGCTGCGCTGCCGGCGGAGGTCGCTTGCCGGCTCAGCGCTCGTCCCCCCGGCGGCGGTGACCCGCCGACCGTGGTGGCGATCGCCGAGCTCGATGTTGCAGGGGCCGGCGAGGTCGGTCAGGTGACGCTCACTCTCGACCTCGATTTCCTGGTCGAGAGCATCGAGGTGCGGGACTCGGTGGCCCGCGAGGCGCTCGAATCGCGCGCCATCCGCGAGAGCTTCGCGCGCGACGCCGGCGAGGCGCTGGCGCAACTGCCCGGGATCGCCAGGCTGCGCAAGGGTGGCATCGCGAACGACGTCGTCCTGCGCGGTCAGAAGGGGGAGAACCTGGCAGTGCGCATCGATGGCCACGTCCTGCACGGCGCCTGCCCCAACCGGATGGACCCGCCGGCCTTTCACATCGACTTCGCGGAGATCGAGCGCATCGAAGTGACACGGGGCCCGTTCGCGGCTGGCACCGGGGGTCTCGGCGGCAGCATCGACATCCTGACCCGCAAGCCGAGCCCTGGCCTCCACCTCGATCTGCTGGCGGGGGCGGGGGCGTGGGGCTACGTCGCCCCCTCGGCCGCTATCGCCTACGGCGGCGAGCGCTGGAGCGCCAAGGCCGGCTTCTCGAGCCGCAGCGGCGACGCCTACCAGGACGGCGACGGGGTGCGCTTCACGGAGCTACTCCCGCCGGGCGCGACGGCTGCTTACCTCCCGTCGGCGCACGACGCCCAGGCGTTCGACGTCCAGACCGGATGGCTCGGCCTGGGCTGGATCCCCCGGCCTGGCGAGCGGCTCGAGCTCGAGGTGACCCATCAGGCTGCCGATGTGCAGCTCTATCCCTATCTGCAGATGGATGCGCGCAACGACGACGCGACGCGCGCCCGCGCCACCTATCGCGCGCTGCGCTCCGGCAAGCGGATCGAGCAGATCGAGGCGAGCCTCGGCTGGTCGCGCGTCGACCATCTCATGGACGACCGCCTGCGCGTCTCGGGGAGCCGGGCGCCGCGGCCCTATTCGATGGTCACCGATGCCGACGCCGAAGACGGCAGCGCGCGCGGCGAGCTCGCTTTCTCCGGCGGTCTCAGACTGGGCGCCGAGGCGCTCTGGCGCGCCTGGGAGACGACGACGCGGATGGCGGGGATGGCCTACCAGCCGCAGTACAGCCTGCCCGGAACCCGACAGCAGTCGACCGCCCTGTTCGCCGAGCTCCGTCCGCCGCGCCGCGACCGGCTGGCCTTCGAGGCCGGGCTGCGCGTCGAGCGCGTCGAGAGCTCGGCCGACGACGGGCTCGCCGACCGCAATCTCTACTTCGCCTATCACCGCACCCGCACGACCGCGGCCGACGACACCCTGCTGTCGGGAAATCTCGGCCTCTCCTGGACGCCGGACGAGCGCTGGGAGCTCGACCTGCGCCTGGGCAGCGCCGCTCGCCCGGCCGACCCCCAGGAGCTCTTCTTCGCGCTCCGGCGCATGGGGAGCGACTGGGTCGGGAACCCGGAGCTGGCCTCACCCCGCCAGACGCAACTCGATCTCGGCGCCCGCTACCGGAGCGACCGCTTCACGTTCGACCTCGGCCTCTGGGCGGCCGAGCTCGACGATGCCGTCACGCTGGTCGACGGTGCGCGGCTCGAGAGCGTCCCCGGCGTGATGAACCGTCACGCCCGGACCTACATCAACCACGACGCCCGGATGTGGGGCGGCGAGCTCGCCGTGCGCGTCCCGCTGGGAAAGGACTTCATCCTCCGCGCGACCCTCGACCTGGCTCGGGGATCGCGCGCGCTCGCGCCGGAGGCCGGCGTCGTCGACCGCGACTTGCCGGAGATCCCACCGCTCGGCGGGAGCCTCGCGCTGCGCTGGGAACCCGGGCGCTGGCACGTCGAGCTCGAGGGCGTCGCCGCCGCGGCGCAGAGCCGCGTCGACTCCGGGCTCAACGAAACGGCGACCTCCGGGTGGGAGATCCTCAACCTGCGGGCCGGTGTCGAGCTCGGGCGCTTCGCGCTCCTCGGTGGCCTCGACAACCTCTTCGATCGCGGCTATCGCGAGCACCTCTCGTACCTGCGCGATCCTTTCCGTGCCGGCGTCGAGGTGCCCGAGCCCGGACGGGCGGTTTCGCTCACGCTGCGCTTCCGCACCTGACCGCCGGCGCTCAGACCTTGCCGGCGTCGAGCTCCTTCAGGAAGGCGAGGAGGCCGGTGAAGTAGGTCTGCTGGTCGTCGTACATCGCGCAGTGGCCGCCGTTCGGGCAGAGCAGGAACTGCCCATGCGGGAACTGGGTCGCCATCCACTTCATGTGCTTGGGATCCATCGTGTCGTGCTGGGCGCCGATGACCAGGGTCGGCGTGGCGATCGACTTGAGGTCGGCGCTTCGGTCCCACTTCTCGAGCTTGCCCGCGGCGCCCATCTCGCTCGGCCCCTGCAGCGGCACGTAGATCGAGCGGTTGAGGCGCGCGAAGGCGCGCAGCAGCGGGTCGGGCCAGTCGGAGAACGGCATGCGCAGGATGTGCTCGGTGTAGTAGGGAATCAGGAGCTCCATGTAGCGCGGCGACTCGTACTCCTTGCGCGCCTCGAGCTCGAGGATCTCCTTCAGGGTCGCAGGGTCCATTGCCGGCATGAGCACGTCATGAGCGTAGGCGTTGTAGGCCGGGATGCTCGACATCATGTTCGAGATCACCAGGCCCTTGAGGTTCTCGCCGTGGGCGAGCGCGTACTCGATCGCGAGGATGCCGCCCCAGGAGTGGCCGAGAAGGACGAAGTTGTCCTTGTTCAGGCCGAGCGCGAGACGCACCTGCTCGACCTCGTCGACGAAGCGCGGGATCTCCCACAGCGACGGCTCGTCCGGCTGGTCGCTGTAGGCGGAGCCCAGCTGGTCGTAGTAGTAGTACTCGACGCCGGCGGCGGGGAGATAGCTATCGAAGGCCTCGAAGACCTCGTGCGTCATCCCGGGTCCACCATGGAGAAGCAGGACCTTGAGCGTCGGGTTGTTGCCGACCCGTTTCGTCCAGACGGTGAAGGCGCCCTTGGGGGTGGTGATCGGAATCCGCCGCACGCCGCCCGTGAGGACATCGGTCCGTCCGGTGTTGTCGAAGTAGCTCCCCTGGCTGGCCGTCGGAGCCGGCGGTGGGGCAGCCGGCGGCGGTGCGGCGCAGGCGGCGAACGCGAGAGACAGTGTCACGAGGCGCAGCGAGAGCGATTGCATTCGAACCTCCGGGTCGGACGGGGTGTTTCCGGTTTCCGGCTTCCGATCATGCCAGAGCCGCGAGTCGCCGGACATCTTTCATGGCTGGCGAGCGGCTGCGTCACCGGCCGGGCGCCGGCGGTTTGACAGCGAGAGATCGACGGCGGTAGCGTCCTCCCGTGATGAGACCGCGCGAGCTGGCGATCGGCGCCCGCTGCATGTCGTGCACGACGACGACCCACCGCGCGAGCGGAGGGACGGGGTTCGCTTAGGCGAACGGCGCAGCGCGCCCATCGAGCCGATACCGGCCCCGCTCCTCCAATGAGGTAGCGGGGTTTTTTGTTTTTCGGGATGTCTGGGGAGACGGCAATGCAGTCGTTTCGGGTGATGAAGTTCGGCGGCACCTCGGTCGCGGGCGCCGACCGGATGCGCGGCGTGGCAGCGCTGGTCGCCGGGGCGGCGGCAGCTGAACGGGTCGGCGTCGTCGTTTCGGCGGTGTCGGGGGTGACCGACCTCCTGATCCAGGGCCTCGCCCACGCCGCCGCCGGGCGGCGGGACGAAGCGGAGGCGGCCGGCAAACGCTTTCGCGACCTGCACGCCGGCATTGCCTTCGAGCTCGCGAAGCGAGCTCGATGCGAAGGCCGCCGCCCGCCTCGATCGGCGCTTGAGCGGACTCGCCGAAGAACTGGCGGGGATTCTGCGCGGCGTGGCGATGCTGGGTGACGTTTCGCCGCGCGTCGAGGCGCGCGCGATCGTCCTCGGCGAGCGCGCGAGCTGCGCCCTCTTGTTCGAGCTGTTCGCGTCGCGCAGTCTCGACACCGAGGCGCTCGATCCGCTGGAAGTCGTGCCCTGCACCGGCGAGCCGCTGGCCGCGACGCCGCAGCCGGCGGAGATGAAACAACGCCTGGCCGGACGCCGCCTCGCCGGGAGCCGCGTGCTGCTCATGCCCGGCTTCTTCGGCGGCGACGAGAGCGGCCAGGTGATGTGCCTCGGGCGGGGCGGCTCGGACTATTCCGCGGCGCTCCTCGCCCAGGCGCTCGAAGCGCGGCTGCTCGAGATCTGGACCGACGTCGACGGCGTCTTCACGACCGACCCGCGCCTCGCCCCGGCGGCCACCTGTCTCGAGCGCATGAGCTACGAAGAGGCGATGGAGCTGGCGCATTTCGGGGCCAAGGTCCTCCACCCGCGGACGATCGCGCCGGCGCGGGCGGCGGGCGTTCCGGTGCGCATCCGCAACACCTTTCGCGCCGAGCACCCGGGCACGCTGGTCGAGCGCCGGACGACGGCGCCGGATCGGATCGCCTGTGGCATCTCGTTCACCCGCGGCGTGGCGCTCGTGAGCCTCTTCGGTCCGGGCATGGAGGGTGTGCCGGGCGTCGCGGCGCGCCTCTTCGCGGCGTTGGCGAGCCGCGGCATCTCGGTCATGCTGATCACCCAGGGGTCGAGCGAGACCGCCATCTCCTTCTGCATCGACACTGGCGCCGCCGACGAGGCGGAGCGGGCCGTGCGCGCGGCGTTCGAATCCGAGATCGACACCGGCCGGGTGGACGAGGTCGTGTGCCGGCGGGATCTCGCCATCGTGAGCCTGGTGGGCGACGGCATGCGCGAGCGGGTTGGCGTCGCCGGCGGCTTCTTCGGCGCGCTCGGGGAGGCGCGGGTAAACGTCGCGGCGATCGCCCAGGGCGCTTCGGAACGTTCGATCTCGGCGGTCATCGCCGCGGCGGACGGTGCACGCGCCGTCGCGGCGGTCCACGAACGTCTCTTCGAAAGAGCCTGGCCGGGCGAGCCGGAGTCGGCGGTGCCTGCCATCCCACCGCTTTCTCCGGCCGCGCCACGCCCCGGTCCGCCTCCGGCGGGGGAGTGGGTCACCGCTTACGCCCCAGCCGGCATCGGCAATTTTGCCGCCGGCTTCGACCTGCTCGGTGCGGCGCTCGCTCCGCTCCCTCCGAGCGAGGGCGCGCTCTGGGGCGATTGCGTAGCCGTGCGCCGTGCCGCCGGGCGGGCGGCGGACGAGGGCGATCGGCTGGAGTGCCGCGGCCGGTTCGCCGACCGGCTGCCGGCCGAGCCGCGGCAGAATCTGGTGTTCAAGGCCTGCGCTGCCTTCGCCCAGCGGGTTGCCGGGCCGCTGCCGGCGCTCGACTTCATCCTCTACAAGAATCTGCCGGTGGCGAGCGGCCTCGGCTCGAGCGCGTCGTCGGTGGCAGCGACCCTGGTGGCGCTCAACGAGCTCTTCGACCGGCCGCTGGGCGACCGCGAGCTGCTCGCCGCCGCCGGCGAGGCCGAGGCACAGGCGTCCGGCGCGGTGCACCTCGACAACGTCGCACCGGCGCTCCTCGGCGGACTGCGCCTGGTCGATCCAACGGCGGGCTCGCACGCGCTGCCCTTTCCCGAGGCGCTCCTCTTCGTGCTCTGGGTGCCGGAGCTCGAGCTCGAGACGCGCCTCGCGCGGAGCGTCCTGCCGCGCGAGCTCTCGGTCCCGCACGCCGTCGCCTGGGCGCAGAATCTGGGAGCGCTGATCCACGCCCTGCACACCGACGACCGCGCGCTGCTCGCCGGTGCGCTGCACGACTCGCTCGCCGAGCCGCATCGCGCCGCGCTCGTCCCCGGCTTTCGCGAGGTGCAGCGCGCGGCGCTCGCCGCCGGGGCGTTGGGCTGCACGCTCTCGGGGGCCGGCCCGGCGATCTTCGCCGTCGTCGAGCCGGCGGCTGCGGAAGCGATCGCGGCGGCCGGACTTGCCGCCTGGCGCGCCGCCGGCGTCGAGGCCGAGGCGCGGCTCTGCCGGCTCGACCGTCTGGGCGCCCGGCGCGTCGAGTCGTCGGAGACTTGACGCGATGCTCGTCACCAGCACCCGCGATCCAGGCTGCGCGTCTCGTTCGTCGAGGCGGCGGAGCGCAATGCGCCCGCCGACGGTGGCCTCTACCTTCCCGTTCTCGGTCCCGGCGGGCTCGAACCGTTCGCGGATGTCGAGGAGCTGCTCGCGCTGCCGTTCCGCCCGCGCTCGGCGGAGATCCTCAACCGCCTGCTCACGCCCGAGTTCGCGCGCGGCGAGGTCGCCGCGATGGTCGAGTCCGCGCTCGACTTCCCGGTCGTGCACCGCGAGGTGCGGTCCGGCCTCTCCGTGCTCGAGCTCTTCCACGGTCCTTCGCTCTCCTTCAAGGACTTCGGCGTGCGCTTCCTCGCCCAGGTCCTCGCCCGTCTGCGCGAGCGCGCCGTCGTTGGCGGCGAAGGCGGGCCGCGCACCGTGCTCACCGCCACCAGCGGCGACACCGGGGCCGCGGTGGTGCACGCTTTTCATCGCCTCCCGGGCTTCGGCGTCGTGGTGCTCTATCCTGCCGGCCGGATCTCGCCGCTGCAGGAGCGCCAGATCGCGACGCTCGGCGGGAACGTGGCGGCGTTCGCCGTCGAGGGCGCGTTCGACGACTGCCAGTCGATGGTGAAGAGCGCCTTCGCCGATCCTGGAGCTCGCGCGTCGCGCTGGGCCTGGTGTCGGCGAACTCGATCCACCTGGCGCGGCTGCTGGCGCAGGTGACCTACTACTTCGAAGCCGCCGCGCAGGCGGCGCCGGCTGCCGGGGGCCGTCCGCTGGTCGTCGCGGTGCCCTCGGGCAACTTCGGAAATCTGTGCGCGGGTCTGCTGGCGCAGCGCCTGGGGGCGCCGATCGCGGCGCTGGTCGCGGCGACGAACGCCAACCGCACGGTGCCCGACTTCCTCGACGGGCGGCCGTTCGCGCCGCGGGCGAGCGTCGTGACACTGTCGAACGCGATGGACGTCGGAGCGCCGAACAACTGGCCGCGCATCGAGAGTCTCTTCGCCGGCGACGCCGCGGCGCTGCGCGCCCGCCTGCGCTGGGGGAGTGCCGACGACGCGGCGACCCGCGCCGCCCTCGGCGAGCTCGAGGAATACGGTTACCGCGCCGATCCGCACGGCGCCGTGGCCTTCGAGGTCCTGGGCCGGAATCTCGATGCCGGCGAACACGGGCTCTTTCTCGCCACCGCCCATCCGGCGAAGTTCGAGACCACCCGGAACGCGGCCGAAGCGCTGCCGCCGGCGCTGGCGGAGGCCGCGGCGCGGCCGCTGCTCTCCCGGCAGCTCGCCGCCGACCCCGCCGCCCTGCGCGTCGCGCTCCTCGACTTCGCCGCCCGAAACCGCTCCTGACCCGGAAAGGACTCTTCCCTTGGCTACTCCCTTCCCGCCGCCATCGTCCCGCCTGCCCGTCACCGTCCTGGGTGCCACCGGCGTCGTCGGCCAGCGCTTCGTGCGCCGGCTTGCCGCACACCCCTGGTTCGAGATCCGCCATCTCGCGGCGAGCGACCGCAGCGTCGGCAAACGCTACTCGGAGGCCTGCGACTGGCGCCTCGGGGGCGAACCCTACGCCGGCCTCGGCGACCGCGTCCTCGCGCCCTGCACGCCGCAGGGGGCTGCGGCGGGGATCGTCTTCAGCGCGCTCGACGCCCTCCCGGCGTGCGAGCTCGAGCCGCTCTTCGCCGCTGCCGGCGCCTGGGTATTCTCGAACGCTTCGGCGTTCCGCATGGAGCCCGACGTGCCGCTCGTCATCCCCGAAGTGAACGCCGCCCACCTGGCGCTCGTCCCGCGCCAGCGCCGGGAGCGCCGCTTCTCCGGCGCCATCGTCTGCAATCCGAACTGCACGGCGACGGTGCTGGCGATGGCCCTCGGGCCGCTTCACGCCGCCTTCGGAGTCGAGGCGGTGCTCATGACCTCGATGCAGGCGGTGAGCGGTGCAGGCTATCCGGGCGTTTCGGCGCTCGACATCCTCGGCAACGTGATTCCCTACATCCACGGCGAGGAGGAGAAGGTCGAGGAAGAGACGCGCAAGTTGCTCGGCTCGCTCGTCGGCGAGAAGGTGACACCGGCCACGACGGACGTTTCGGCGCTCTGTCACCGCGTGCCGGTCGTCGATGGCCACACCGAGGCGGTGAGCGTGCGGCTCACCGGCAACCCATCGCTGGTGCTGGTGCGCGAGGTGCTCGCCTCGTTCCGCGCTCTGCCGCAGGAGCTCGGGCTGCCCTCGGCGCCGCTCGCGCCGATCGTCCTCCATGACCGGCCTGAGCGCCCGCAGCCGCGGCTCGATCTCGCCGAGTCGGCGGAGCCGGCGTCCGGCGAGGCGCATGGGTGCGCCCATGGGATGACGGTGCACATCGGCCGGGTGCGGGAGTGCCCGGTACTGGGTGTGAAGTTCGCCCTCCTCGGCCACAACGCCGAACGCGGCGCGGCCGGCGCGAGCGTGCTCAACGCCGAGCTCGCCGTGGCCACCGGCTGGTGGGCCGCCGACTAGGGCTTACGGCTCACGTCTCACGGCTTGCGCGGCGCCGGCAGGTTCTGCCCGCCCTGATGCAGGACGAGCGAGACGGCGCGCCCGCCTTCGAGGACGAAGTCGATCTGCGCGTCGACGAGCTTGAAGAAGAAGCGGATCGGCGACTCGGGGAAGAGCTCGAGCCTCTCCTGGCCGGTCGCCTGGGCGAAGAGGTGGTCGCCCTCCTGGGTCACCGCGATGTCGAAGCCCGGGGCGAGCGCGTAGACGCCGACGAGCGGGCCGAGCGCGGCGGGATCGATCGCGACCTCCTTGAGCGGCGGTGGCGCCGCCTCGTCGGTGCGCAGCGAGCGATAGACCGGCCCGACGCCCTGATCGACGAGCAGCGCCGTGACCTTGCCGTCGCCGCCGCGGGCGAAACGGATCGCCGTGCCGTCTGCGATCTCGAAGGCATCCGGACCGACGGCGAGAAGCGGATGGAGGTCGCCGCCGGTGCGCTGCAGGCGCAACGTCTCGCCGTCGCGCGAGACGATCCGGCGGACGCCCGAGCGCTCGGGCACAAGGTAGACGCCGACGTAGGCGTCGAGCTCGGCGGCGGAAAGCCCGAGAGCGGCCGGGGTTGCCTTGTGCGGCACGCCGAGAATGGATTCGGCCACCCGGTGCGCGAGCTCGTGCACATCCTGCATCGGATTGTTGGAGAGGATCACCACGAGGAGATCGTCGCCGGGGACGCGCAGCAGGTCGCAGGTGAATCCGTGGATGCCGCCGCCGTGCTCGTGGGTGGGCCGTCCGGCGACCTCGGTCATGGCGTTGCCGAGGCCGTAGCGCGTGGCGATCCCGTCCTGGTCGCCGCCGCGGAGGACGCCCGAGGTAAACATGCGGTCGCGCGAGGCGGGCGAGATGACCTTGCCGCGCTCGAGGGCATCGCTCCAGCGCGCCAGGTCGTCGACGGTCGACATCAGCGAGCCGGCCGAGAACGGCTGGGTGAGCGAGAGATAGGGCGCGTTCGCCCAGCCCTCGGGGCCCTTCACGTAGCCGGCGACGCGGCCGCGCACGATCTCCTCCTGATGGCCGTAGCGCGAACTCTTCATTCCGAGCGGCGCGGAAGAGCTCACTCTCGACGACCTCTTCGTAGCTCTTGCCGGTCACCTTCTCGATCACTCCGCCGAGCAGGATGAAGCCCGAGTTGCTGTAGTTCCACAGCGTCCCCGGCGGAAAGTCGAGCGGCTTGTCTTCGAAGAGGGCGAAGAGCGTCTCGCGGCTCATGTCCTCGCGCCAGCGCGGAATCCACTCCGGCATGTCGGTGTAGTTGGGCACTCCGGAGGTGTGCTGCAGGAGCTGCTCGAGAGTGATCGTCGCCCCGCCGAAGCTCATCTCAGGGAAGAACTTCGTGATCGGGTCGGAAAGCGCCAGCTTCCCCTGCTCCGCGAGCCGGAGGACGAGCGCGGCAGTGAACTGCTTGGTCACCGACCCGATCTCGAACACCTGCTCCGGCGCCACCGCAACCCCGAGATCCATCTGCGCCATCCCGTACCCTTTGCGCACGAGCGTCTCGCCCTGCCACCGCACCAGCACCGCCGCGCCGGGGGCGTCGGCGGGATAGGCCGCAGCGAGGAGGCGCTCCGCGGCGGCGACCGCTTCGGGTGACTTCGCTTTCGAAGCCGCGGCGGGAAGAGTCACGAGAGTCGCGAGAAGCACAGAGAGCGGCAGAACGGTTCGGCGCATGGAACCCCCCGGAAAGTGCTCGAAAGAAGCCTACCGCTCTAGCTACGCTCTCTTTGCAGAATCGTTGCAGCGTGTGCCGCGCTGGAGAGCGCCCGCGCGTGAGCTCGGAGCGCGGTGGCGAGCCCCTTCGGGCGTCGGAGCACGAGCGCGAACGGTAAGCGGGCGAGCTCGCGGGCGAGCCAGTTCAAGTCGTCGGTCTGGGAGTGGAGGAGGACGCCGCCTTCGACTTCCTCCAGCGTGCCGAGGGTGGCGAAGATCTGCTTTCTCGCCGTCGCCAGGTCGGTGTGCAGGAAGACTTCCGCTTGATGGGCGCGGGGCAGTGTCGCGATGGCGGTCGAGATCGCGGCCAGGGTGTCGAAGTTCGCCGGGCGCTCGAAGGTCCCGCTGGTACGCGCGACGCTGGTCATGCGATCGACCCGGAAGGTGCGCGGGCCTTTCCGCAGGTGGCAGTGGCCGACGACGTACCAGCAGCCGCCGCGGAAGGCGAGGCCGTAGGGGTCGAGGTCGCGCGCGGTACGGCTCCGGTCGGCGGATTCGTAGACGACATGCACCGTGCGCTGCGCCTGTGCGGCGGCGGAGAGCGTCGCGAGGACGTGGCTTTCGGCCGGCGGGCCGCTCGCCGGGAGATCGAGCTGCATCGTCTCGTCAGCGGCGCGCAGGCGGCTCTTCAGGTCGAGCGGCATCACCCGCTCGAGCTTCGAGCGGGCGCTGGCGAGGCCGGCGGCACTGTCGCCGGCGCTGCCGAGGCCGAGGGCGCTCGCCGCGAGGAGTCCCAGCGAGAGCGCCAAGGCTTCATCGTCGGTAAAGAGCATCGGTGGCAGCTTGAAGCCAGCGACCAGCGAGTAGCCGCCCCCCGCGCCGCGCTCGGCGGTCACCGGAATCCCCATCTCCTCGAGCGCGACGATGTAACGCCGCACCGTGCGCCGGTCGACCCCCAGTCGCCGGCCGAGCTCGGCGCCCGAGAGCTGTCCGTGCGCCTGCAGCAGTTCCAGTACGGCGAGGATCCGTGTCGTCGGCAAGCTCACCGGAAAAGGGTATCAGGCAATAGGGCGAAAAATGTCCGCTTTGCCGCCTAGCCTCTCGCTGGACGCGAAACTCCCTTCGCTTCCTGGCGCTCGAGGAGAGCTCCCATGGCATCCGTCTCCCACCTCTGGATCTTCTTCGGCCTGGTCTTCGGCATCGTGCTGCTGCCCGGGCTCGACATGGCCTGCGTGCTCGGCTGCACGCTGGGCGGCGGGCGCCGCGCCGGGCTGGCGTCGATCGGTGGCATCGTCACCGCCGCAGTCGCCCATGTCGCGATCGGCGGCTTGGGGCTCGCGGCGATCCTCCTGGTGATGCCGGCGCTGTTCAACGCGTTGCTCGTCGCCGGCGCGGCCTACGTCGCCTGGATCGGTCTCGCCCTCGTGCGCAGCGGGGCGCTCTTCGACGCCGGGAGCGCGCAGGCCGCGGCGGCCATCGACCTGCCGACCGCCTACCGCCGCGGCATGCTGACCAACCTGCTCAACCCGAAGGCCTACGCCTTCATGCTGGCGGTCTTTCCGCAGTTCGTCCGCAGGGAGTGGGGGCCGGTGGCGCTCCAGGCGGCGGTGCTCGGGGCGATCATCGTCGCGACCCAGTTCTCGGTCTACGGCGCGGTCGTCCTCGCCGCCGCCCGCGCCCGCGGCTGGCTGGCGGAGCGCCCGCGCACGCTCTCTCTTATCGGCCGTGGCGTCGGCGTGCTGCTGCTCGCCATCGCGCTGTTCTCGGCAGTCGAAGGGTGGAGGCGGTCGGGGTGAGATCTCAGTCGCGGCTCCCGGCGGACCGCGTCGGCGGTCCGCTCCGCGCCGCGATTGCGCGCGCGATGGCTGCGGCGGCGAAGCGGTGACCTGCGGGCGTGAAGTGGTGATCGTGCGGAAAGTAAAGGTCGCCGGCGGCCGCGGGAAGCCGAGCTGCGAGATCGAGATACTCGATACCCAGCTTGGCGAACTCCTTTGCATAGAGCGGCGCTCGCGCCTGCGGGTTGACGGGGATGTGGACCACCAGCAGCGGAACTCCGGCGGCGGCGCAGGTGTCCCGGAGGCGCGCGAAGAGCGCGCGATTCAGCCGCCAGCGCTCGCCGATCGGCCAGCGGTCCGCCAGCGCGTCGACGGTCTTCCTTGCGAGCCGGCCGAGGCGGAGGTCCTGCCTCCACCAGGAGGCGAGCGGCCCGGGCCGGTTGGCGGCAGTCGTGCGCACGAGGATTCCCTCCTCGAGGTGAAAGGCCGGCTTCTCGAGCCAGACGTGCCCCTTGCGGTACGACGTGAGGCTGCGATCGAGATCCTGGCGGATGAACGAGAGCACCACCAGGTCGGCGCGCCAGCGCAGGACCTCGTGCTCGAGAGCCAGGCCCATCTGGTCGATCCCGAAGCCGCCGATGCCGTAGTTCAGCGCCTGGACGGCAACGGGCGCGGCACCGGCGAGCTCACGCCCGGTCATCGATCTGTCGAGCTCTCGCTCGACAAGGGCCACGAAGGTCTCCTCCTCGGGGACGCCGCTGCCAAAGGTGAAGGAGTCGCCGAGGAAGGCGATACGTCGCGCCGGCGAGGGGGCCGCGAAGTCGTACCGCGAGCGAAAGCCCTGCGCGTTCGCCACGTAGGTGACGTCGTAGTCGGCGGTGATCTCGTGAATGGTCTCGCCGGGCGGCAGCTTCCAGCCGAGAGCCGCGTCGTAGGTCCGGTCGCGCTCGGCGACGACGTCGCCGGGATAGAGCGGCACCGGATAGATCTCCGCCCCGGAGAGCCGAAGGATCCCTTCGGCGAGCGCCAGGGCGAGCGCCGTCGAGGCAGCAACCGTGACTGCCCGGCGCTGCCAGTGCGTCCAATGCGGCGGGCTCACGAAGCGAAACCGTAGCACCGCGGTCGGTAGCTCGCACCACGGGTGCGCAGCTGCCTTACGGACGCGAGATTGATCCAGTCAATCGCGTCTTACATTCCTGCAGTGGCCTTCTGGGCGCCCGCGGTCCTCGGACGGTCGCGCGCTCGGGGGGTTGATAGGAGGTGGCATTAATGGCACCATTGAAAGAGCGGCTTCTGGAGAAATTGCTGCTTCGTCTGGAAGACGAGCCGGCCAGCGTGGCGTTCGCTGAGCTGCGGCGGTTCTGTGAGGCGGTCTTCGGCGAGGGACGCCAGGGCAAGGGGAGTCACCTCATCTTTCGGACTGGAGTGCCGGAACTGCCGATCGTGAACATTCAGCCGAGCGGAAGAATGGCGAAGCCGTACCAATGTCGCCAGGTAGCGCGGGCCGCGAAGGCTCGGATGGCGAAAGAAAGGGACTGAGATGGAAGTCTCCGACCGCTATTCGTACCGCGTCTTCTGGTCCGAGGAGGATGGCGAGCATGTCGCCGTTTGCGCGGAACTGCCGGGGCTGTCGTGGCTCGACAAGAAGGCAGAGCGGGCACTCACGGGAGTGCTGCAGGCGGCCCGGGAGGCGGTCGAGCTGTTGCGCGACAAGGGGCAATCGGTGCCCGAACCGCTCATTGACCGGCGGTACAGCGGAACCTTCAAGGTGCGAATCCCGCCTGAAGTGCACCGACGGCTCGTGCTCGAAGCCGAGGAGCAGAACATTTCGCTCAATCGCCTCGTTTCCGCCAAGCTCGCCGCACCGCTCGAGCGCGGCGCGGGCGAGTAGGATTCTTCCGTGATCCGGAGCCTTCGCTTTCTGCCGATGCTGCTGCTCGCGAACGTCACTTCTCTCGCCGCCCACGAACCGCACAAGCCGGCCGTTCCTGCCGCCCCAGTTGCCGTCGTCCTGACGGCGATTCCGCTCCCCGAAGGGTGGGTCGAGAGTCGGCCGTCGGCCGGCCCGGGCGCGTTCGCGCCGATGCTCGCCGGGGACGGCGACGGTTTCCTCGCTACCTGGATCGAACCCCTGCCGAATTCCACCCATCGGGTGCGCTTCGCGCGCTGGCAGGGCGGAAGTTGGAGCTCCGCTTCGACGATCCGCGAAGGCAAGACCCTGTTCGCGAATTGGGCCGACGTCCCGGGCGTCGTGCGCGCTCCGGACGGCGCGCTCTACGTCTGGTGGTTGGAGCGCTCGAGCGCCGGAACCTATACGTACGACGTGCGTCTCGCGCGCTCGACCGACCAGGGCGTCACCTTTGCTGCGCTCGGCGTGCTGCACGACGACCGCTCGCCCTCGGAGCACGGCTTCGTCTCCGCGGTCGTGGAAGGGAAGGGCGTCCGCTTCTACTACCTCGACGGCCGCGCCACGCCGGGCGACAGGCCGATGCAGCTGCGCACCGTCTTCGTCGAGGGAACGCAGATCGAGCCTTCCGAGCTCGTCGACGAGAGCGTCTGCGACTGCTGCTCGACCGCTGCGGTCGGTCTCGCTGGCGGCGGGAGCGCCGTCGCTTACCGTGACCGCACATCGAGCGAGATTCGTGACGTGCAGGTCGCTCTGCGGCCGGCCGGGGGCGCGATGACCACGAAAGCGGTCGGCAACGATGGTTGGAAGATCGCCGGCTGTCCGGTCAACGGCCCGGCGCTCGCCGTGAACGACCAGATCCTCGCGGTGGCGTGGTTCGCGGCTCCCGCCGATCACTCGCGCATGGCCGTCGCACGCTCTGCGGACGGCGGCGCGACCTGGAGCGCGACGACTCCCATTCCGGCGAGCGCAGGAGCCAGCCCCATGGGGCAACTTGCGATCGCCCCGGTCGATGAGAGCTTCGCGCTCGCCTGGCTCGAGGGAATCGCCGGGGGCTCAGAGCTCCGCTGGGCGCGCCTCGACGCGCACGGGACGCTCGGAGCGTCGTTCGCCATCGCCCGCACCGGCGCCGGCCGGTCGGCCGGCAGCCCTCGCCTTGCCATGGCCGGGAAGCGGCTGGCACTGCTCTGGGTCGACACCCGGAATCCAGCCGCCGCAGGACTCCGTTTCGCGACACACACGCGGTAGCTGACGCCCCCGGGTCCATTCCTCCGTTCTTGAGAACGAGGCCCGGGCCTGTCGCCGGGGCAGCTATCCGAGGGAGGAGTTCGTCATGGATCATCCTGTTCGTCGTGCAGCCGGATCGTTTCGTCGTCGCGCCGTCGTCACCGCCGTTGTCGTCTGGAGTCTCGCCGGAGTCGCGCTGCGGGCGCAGGAGGTGACCGAGGGCAAGGCGATCCTCGCGCATCCGGCGGGAAAGGCGATCGTCGCGGCGGGCAGGCTTCTCAAGGCGGGCAAGCTCGCGGAAGTCAAGAAGGCGAGCGCCAAGGAGGCGCGCGACGAATGGGCAGCGACCCCGGCGGCGGACCAGCGCGCGGCGATCGAAGAGGCCGCGAAGAGCGCCCCCGAAGCGCAGGTGCTCGAAGCCGAGATCGCGCGCGCCGGCAATCTGATCAACTACGGCGACTCCGCGATGCTCCGCGTCGAAGCGGCGGACGGCAACAGCATGATCATGGCGTTCGTGTCGCTCGAGGACGGCAAGTGGAAGGTCACCGCCGGTCCGAAGACGATCGACACGACCCCGGTGGTGGAGACGGCGCCGCCGGTCACCGGCGCGGCGATCCTCGATCATGAGATCGGCAAGGTGGTGCTCGCCTATGCCAGGGAGATCCAGGCCGGGAAGATCGACGCCGCGCTCGCCTGGCTGAGCGGTCCGGCGCGCGCCAAGCGCGCCGCCGAGTCGGCCGAGGAGCGGAAAGAGAGCGACGCCTACCGCAAGTCGACGACGCCCGCCCCCGCCGCCTTCGCCGAACAGATTCGCGCCGGCGGCAAGATCTCGTTCGTCGGCGAGAAGGCCTACCTCCAGACGGTCGTCAACGAGACCACGAAGAACCCGGACGGCAGCATCACCTCGAGCTCGAGCTCGATGTCGCTCGGCTTCGAGCTCGACAACGGCAAGTGGCGGCTGGCCGACTGATCCGGCCCGCGGCGGATTGCCGTAGGCTCCGGGCATGCCGCTTTCGGGTCGATGGAGCCGCTGGAGCGCGGGCGCGGGGCTCGCGCTCGGCGTCGGGTCGGCGCTGCTCGGTTCCTTCGCCTGTGCAGGAAACCCGCCGTCCGGAACGGAGCTCGATCTGTTCGCCCATCTGCCCGCAGCGGAGAGCTGGTGCGAGACCGCCGAGATCGATCTCGGGACGGCCACCCCGGATCCGGCGCTGCTCGGGGGTTGGGGCGCGCCTTCGCGCGCGGTGAGCGACTATCTCTGGGGAGCCGGCGAGCGCTCCGAGTTGATCTTCCGCCGTGCGGATGCGCGCGGCTTCCGCATCCGCCTGCGCGGCTGGGCGCATCCCCGGCTGCCCGAGGGGCAGGACGTCGACCTCGCGCTGAACGGCGTCGCGTTGGCGCGCATCCGTCTCGGCAGCGCACCGGAGACCGTCGAGGTGGAGGTTCCGGAGGGCCGGGCCCGGCCCGGCCGCAATGCTCTGGTGCTCGCCTATCCGGTGGTCGTGCCCACCGGGCGGTACGGGCGGCCGCTCGGGCCGGCCTGGGACGGTCTGCGATTCGACAGCTCGCGCGCCGGATCCGCACCTCGCCCGCAAACTGCCGCAGTGGCGCCGCTCGAGCTGCCGGAAGGCTGCGGCATCGATTTTCTGCTCGAGCCTCCGGTTGGAGCGCAGCTCGTCGCGTCCGGAATCGAGGAACGGGGCGGCGCGCGACTCGAGGCCGACGTCGAGTGTGAGGGTGCGCCCGCCAGCTTTGGCGGACTCGTGCCGGCGCGAGGCGGGCGGCGCGTGCTTGCACTGTCCGGCGGGGTCTCTGCAGTCGTGCCCTGCCGCGTCACCTTGCGGGCGGTTCCGGGGGCTTCGGCGGGCGCGTCCGGCACGGTGCGGATCGGCGCCGCCGCGCTGCAGGTCGAGCCCGTCCCTGCAACTACTTCCGCCGCCCCTGTCCGACCGCGTCCGACGACTCGGGCACTGGCGCCAGCGACGCCAGCGGAGCCAGCGGCCCCGGCGCGGCCGAGCTTCGTGATCTACCTGGTCGATGCCTTGCGCGCCGACCGGCTTGGGGTCTACGGTGGCCCACCGGGCCTCACGCCGGCGCTCGACCGCTTTGCCGGCCGGGCCGTGCGCTTCGAACAGGCACGCGCCCAGAGCTCGTGGACCCGACCGGCCGTCGCCTCTCTGTTCACCGGGCTGACGCCGTTGCGCCACGGTGCCACCGATGTCGAGAGCCGCCTGCCGGACGAGGTCTCGACGGTCGCCGAGCGCCTGCGGGCGCGTGGCTATCGCACCGGCTACATCACCGCGAATGGCAACACCACGGCGGCGTTCGGGTTCGACCAGGGCTTCGACTTCTTCCGTTGGCTCTACGGCCGGAACGAGGGGGAAAAAGTGCGCTGGCCGCAGGTGCATGCGACGGCGCGGGAGTTCTTCGCTCGCCTGCCGCCATCGATGCCCTTCTTCCTCGTCCTGCACACTGTGGAGACCCATGCGCCGTATCTGCCGTCGCCGCGCCATCGTGCCCGCTGGGCGGCGGGCGCCGATCCCCGGCTGGGCGAGCGCCCCACGCTCGTCGAACTTCCCGGGCGCGCGCCCGGCGAGGAGATCGTGCGCCAGGTGCGCCAGCTCTACGACGCCGAGGTCGCCGACGCCGACGAGGGCTTCGCGGATCTCCTCGGCGAGCTCGAACGTTGCGGACGGAGCGCGGACACATCGGTGCTCTTGCTCTCGGATCACGGCGAAGAGCTCTTCGACCATGGCCAGGTGGAGCATGGACGAACGCTCTACGAGGAGCAGCTCCGCGTGCCGATGCTCTGGTCGCTGCCGGGCGATTCCAGCGGACGCCGCGTCGCCCCGGCAATCGATCAGATCGACGTCGCGCCGACGCTGCTCGAACTCGCCGGGCTGCCGGCCGCCGCCGACCTGCCAGGTCGCAGCTTCGCGGCGGCCCTGCGGGGGGTGAGCCGCCCCCGGCGCGACCCTCGGGGGCCTGGCTCGACCGGCTCCATTTTCACCAGGAAGCGGTCGCCGGCGGTGGTTTCAAACTGATTCGCAACCTCGTCCCGACCGCGGTGACGGCCGTCGCCGACGAGGAGCTCTTCGGCCTCGACGACGATCCGGACGAGCAGCGGCCGCTCGGCGAGGAGAAGGCCTTGCGGCGCGAAGCCTTGCGCGCGCAGCTGCGGAGTTGGCGGTTGCAGAGCGGCGCCGCGCTCGACGGCGGCGCGGCGGAGATCGACGACCGGTTGCGCCGCGAGCTCCAGGCGCTGGGCTACGTTCAGTAGGCGCCGACTGCGCCGCGGCGAGCCGGCAGGCCGCCAGCGAAGAGTCGACAGCGCCGCCAGTCTGAAACGTCACGCGCGCCGCTGCGTAGGATTCCAGTGGGAGGAGTGAGCCATGGCTGAGGTCCGGCTGCGACGTTCGCGGGAGCAGAAGATGGTGGGCGGGGTGATCGGCGGCTTCGCGGAGTACTTCGACCGCGATCCCGGGCTGCTGCGGCTGCTCTACGTCCTGATCTCGATCGTCTCGGCGGCCTTCCCCGGCATCTTCGTCTATCTGATCCTCTGGGCGGTGATTCCGCTCGCCGAAGCGCGCTCGTCGGCGCCGGGCGAAGCCGCGGCCAGCCGCATCGCGACCTGAGAGCGGCCCGCCTTCAGTTGCGCCGCGCGGTGGTCTCCGGGTGGAAGGTGCGCCAGGAGTGCCAGAACTCCTGGTAGGCGGGCAGCGGGCTCAGCCGCTCTCCGGCGCGCGGGCCGGCGAGGGCAACGCCGGCGGCGCTCCAGGTGGTGCCGGTCGCGCGGTCGACGAAGCGCGCGCGGTCGGCGGCCGGCGCGAGGTCGAGCCCCGCGCCCGCGAAGGCATGGAACGACGCATCGTCGGCGTCGAGCAGCAGCACCACCGGCCGGTCGCCGACCCGGTCGGTGATCACCCGTTCGCGGACGAGCTCGTTCCAATCGAAGGCGCGCGCCTGGCTGCCGGCTCCTCCGGAGACGACCCCGACCACCCAGGATTTTTCCTGCCAGCTCCCGGGATCGCGGCCGGTGAGGGTGCTCTCGTTCGTCCCGTCGTCGAAGCCCGCCATCCGCGCGTAGCGCTCGGCGAACTGCGGGTCGGGTTGCATGACGTCGGTCTCGGGATGCAGGGCGGCCCAGGCTCCCCAGCTCATCTGGCGCGACGGTACTTCGGCGAGTCGTTGGCCTTGGCGCGCGCCGGTGACCGCTTCGCCGGTCGCCTGGCGCCACCAGCTACCGGTCGTCGCATCCTCGAACATGGCGTTGAAGTGATCCATGCCGACCAGCCGGAAGCTCTCCACCCGATCGTTCACGACCGGGCGATAGACCCTCCCTGTGCGGCAGACCGTGCAGTAGGTGACCATCACCGGCTGCCCCGCAACCAGATCGCGTACCTGGTGGTGGTAGCCGAGGTAGCGGATCGGATAGGCGCGGGCCTGCGACCGGCCCTGCGCATCGGCGAGCTCGATGCCGACGACCAGGGCGGCAGGCGGCAACCCGGCCGATCCGCTCGTGCCGCCCAATCCGGTCATTCCGAGGTCCCGGGCGGTGGCGAAGGTGAGTCTTTGCGGCTGCCGGAACATGACCTCGGCCGACATCGGGCCGTTCACCTGATAGACGAAATAGCCCACGCCGGCCAGTGCGAGAACGGTTGCCACCCGGGCCACCCGGCCTCCCCGCGCCAGGATCTGTGCCGCGGCCCAGAGCGCGACGGCGCCGGCGGCGATGCGGAGCGCCCAGATGCCGCGATGGAGCGCGAACGCGAGGTCGAGCGTCTGTCCGCGCTGGCTGCCGGGGAACGGCATGATCCAGTAAACGCGCAGGGCCTCGCCGACCAGCAGGAGGAGGAGCGCAGCGACGAGAATCAGGCTGGCCGACCGCAGGGACGAACGCATGGGGAGCTCTCCGGCGGCGGATCCTATCCTTTGCCTCGGGGGTGGAATCGGGGCTCTCCGGGCCGGTGCACTGGCAATCCGGGCGCCGACCGCTACAATCGGCCGAATGACGAAGACGCTGGGACGGCGGGAATCGGGGCGCGGGGTCGGTTCGACGAGGTGGCCGCAGCCTGATGGGATGGCGTGGGGCTGGAGCTGCCTGCTCGCTGTCGGGCTGCTGGCGGTCGCCTGCAGTTCGCAGCCGTCGCCGCAGACTGCCAGCACACCGGTGCCGCCGGCGGCGAAAACCGCCCCGGAGCTGGCGTCCGCCGAGGGCGGCGCCCGCGGAGCGTCGCTGGCGCCGCTGGCGCCGATAGCGCCTCTGGCCGCATCGGCCGGCGTTCCGGCGGCTCCGGCCACGAACGGGACACCGCCGGCGGAGGCGCCCGATGTCGAGGAGCCGGGGTCGCTCGAGTTGGAGCCGGGCGAGGCGGCCGACGCCGACGTCGCCGGCGACGAGGCACCGCCGGCGGAGCCGGTGGTCGCGAACGATGCGGGCACGCTGTTGCACGAAGCGATGGACGCCTACGCCGCCGCCGGCGTCTCCTGGGACCGCGGCGCCGCCGACGAGGCGATCGCTGCCCTCGATCGCGCCTATGAGCGCATGACCCGGGTCGACGTCGAGCCGTCGCCCAGCGGCGAGGTCGTGCTGTCGCGGGAGAAGGAGAACCTGCGCCGCCTGATCTCGCGCCGCATCGTCGAGATCTACGCCGCGCGCCAGACCTCGCTCGGCGACACCCAGGCGTCGATTCCGCGCGACATGAATCCGGACGTCGAGCGCGAAATTGCGAGCTTCCAGGGCCGTGAGCGCGAGTTCTTTCTCGAAGCCTACCGGCGCTCGGGAATCTATCGGCCGATGATCGTCGCGCAGCTCCAGGAGGCGGGCCTTCCCGAGCAGCTCTCCTGGCTGCCGCTGGTCGAGAGCGGCTTCAAGGATCGCGCTCTGTCGACCGCCCGCGCGCTGGGACTCTGGCAGTTCATCGCATCTACCGGATACCGCTACGGGCTCGATCGCTCGAACTGGGTCGACGAGCGCATGGACCCGGAGAAGTCGACCAAGGCGGCGCTCGCCTACCTGACCGCCCTGCACGATCTGTTCGGCGACTGGCTGACCGCGCTCGCGGCCTACAACTGCGGCGAGCACAACGTCCTGCGCCAGATCAACAACTCGAAAGTGAGCTACCTCGACCAGTTCTGGGATCTCTATTCGCGCCTGCCCAGGGAGACCCGGCGCTACGTGCCGCGCTTCCTCGCCACGCTCGCCATTCTCGAGAATCCGGCGCGCTACGGCTTCGTGCTGCCCGCGGTCTATCCACCGGTGCCCTACGAGACCGCGGAGCTCGCGCGGGCGACCCAGCTCGAGAGCCTGGACAAAGTGCTCGGGCTCGAGAACGGGACGCTGGCGCGGTTGAACCCGGAGCTGCGCCGCAACGCGACGCCGAAGGAGAGCTACGTCCTCAAAGTGCCGCTCGGGGCTGGCTCGACCCTGCAGGCGAGTCTCGAGAGTCTGCCGAAGTGGGATCCGCCGGCGGTGTCGGCGGCGCAGATCGAGGGTGGCGTGCACCGCGTGCGCTCGGGCGACACCCTCTCCGGCATCGCCACCCGCTACCACACCAGCGTCTCGGCGATTAAGTCGGCGAACCATCTGCGCAGCGACCGCCTGGCGCTCGGCCAGCGCCTGCGGATCCCGGGCCGGGCAGGCAGCGTCCGCCCCGCCGCCGTCGCCAAGCCCGCCGGCGGCGCGGGGAGCGCAGGGACGGCGATCGCCGCTGCCCCGCCGAGCCCGTCCCTCCCGTCCGGTACCGAGGTTCGCCATCAGGTCCGGTCGGGGGACAGCCTCTGGCAGATCGCATCGCGCTACGGCACGACGGTCGAGCAGATCCGCGCCGACAACGGCTTGCGCGGCAACGCACTGCTCCCCGGCCAGGTTCTCGTGATCCGCGGTTCCGGCGTCGCGCCGGCCGGCGGGACCTGACCGGGAGCGCGGGCCGGAGAGGCTCCGCTTCGCGCGAGGCCCGGAAAGCGATCCCGGCTTCAGGGCGCCTGCGATAGACTGCCTGCGCCGTGCAGGCCCCCCTCATCTTCGAAGATTCACCCGTTCCCTCTCCTCCCCTCCGGGCTGCGGTCCTGGGCTCGGGGAGCGGGGGAAATGCCGTCGTCGTCGAATCCGGCGGCTTCCGCGTCCTCATCGACGCCGGCTTCTCGTGCAAGGAGCTCGAGCGGCGGATGCGGCTGGTCGCGATCGACCCGTCGACGATCTCGGCGGTTCTCCTCACCCACGAGCACGAGGACCACATCAAGGGGGTCGACCGCTTCGCGCGCAAGCACCACCTGCCGGTCTATCTCACGGCGGGGACGATGCTCGGCACCGTCCTCGGCGACGAGGTCGTGCCGCGCACGGTGCGGATCGAATCGGGCCGGCCTTTCGAGGTCGGCCCTTTTGCCGTCGAGGCCTTCTCGATCCCGCACGACGCGCGTGAGCCGGTCGGTTTTGTCCTCCAGGATACGGGCGGCCGGCGGCTAGGTCTCGCCGGCGACATCGGCTGCCGCACCCAGCTCGCCTGGGGGAGGCTCTCCGACCTCGACTGCCTGCTCCTCGAGACCAACCACGACCTCGAGATGCTGCGCAGCGGCCCCTATCCGTGGGCGCTCAAGCAACGGGTCGCGGGGCGTCACGGGCATCTGTCCAACCGCGAAGCGGCGGACGGCCTGCCGGAGCTCCTCGGCGCCCGTCTGCGTTTCCTCGTCCTCTACCATCTCTCGCGCACCAACAACCTGCCGGCGCTCGCGGCGGCGGAGGTCGCCGAAACCCTCGCCCGCGAAGGGTCGGCGGCCGAAATCGTGATCAGCAGTCAGTTCGAACCTTCGTCGTGGCTGGAGGTGGGGGCGTGAAGCCGGAAGCGATCGCCCCGCCCGAGAGTCGCGCAGCAGAAAGGCTGGTGGAGTATGCGGGCTAAGGTGACGGTCTATCCGCGGCGCGAAATTCTCGATCCGCAGGGCAAGGCGATTCGAACCGCGCTGCAGCGCATCGGTTTCGCGGAGGCCGCGGCGGTGCGCGCCGGCAAGTGCTTCGAGATCGACCTCGGTGCGCTCGACCCGCAGGCGGCCGCCGAGCGCGTGGCCGCGATGTGCGAGCAGCTGCTCGCCAACACCGTCGTCGAGGAGTACGCGATCGAGATTTTGGGCGAAGCGCCGGCTGGCGCGAAGCGTTCCGACGAAGCGCCTACTGGCGCGGAGCGTTCCGACAAAGCGCCTAGTGGTGCGAAGCCTGCCAGGGGGACCGCCTCATGAGGTGCGGCGTCGTCCTCTTCCCCGGATCGAACTGCGACCACGACGTTTACCACGTGCTGAAGCACGTGCTCGAGCAGGACGTGGTCTACCTCTGGCACGAAGAGACGACGCTCAAGAGCTGCGACTTCATCGTCCTGCCGGGGGGCTGGTCGTACGGCGACTACCTGCGCGGCGGCGCGATGGCGGCGCTTTCGCCGGTCATGCAGGCGGTGCGCGAGCATGCGGCCAGGGGCGGCCCGGTGCTCGGCATCTGCAACGGCTTCCAGGTGCTCACCGAGGCGCGCCTCCTGCCCGGCGCGCTGCGCCGCAACCGCGGCCTCAAGTTCGAGTGCCGCGACACCTTCCTCCGCGTCGAGAGAAACGACCTCGACTTCACCAGTTGCTATCGCCAGGGGCAGGTCCTGCGGCTGCCGATCGCCCACGGCGAGGGCAACTACGAGCACTTTCCGGAGGAGCTCGAGCGGCTCGAGGCCAACCGGCAGATCGTCTTCCGCTACGTCTCGCCGGCCGGCGAGGAGGACGACACCTGGAACCCGAACGGCTCGGCGCGGGCGATCGCCGGCATCGTCAACGAGGCCGGAAACGTCCTCGGACTGATGCCGCACCCCGAACGCTGCGCCGAAGAGGTGCTCGGCAACATGGATGGCCTCGGCCTCTTTCAGGGCATCGTCCAGCCGGCCGCGCGCCTGGTCGGAGCTGCGCGATGACCGCTCGCACCCCGCGGACGCCCGCCACGCGCCCCGCCACTCCTGGCGCTCCCGCCACGCCGGCAGGTGCCGCCGAGCCGGCCGTCACCGAGGCCCTCGCCCGCGAGCACGGACTCACCGGCGAGGAGTTCGCGCGTCTCCAGGGCTTCCTCGGCCGCAATCCCACCCTGACCGAGCTCGGCATCACTTCGGCGCTGTGGTCGGAGCACTGTTCCTACAAGTCGTCGAAGGTCTACCTGCGCGAGTTTCCGACCTCGGGTCCGCGCGTGCTGCAGGGCCCCGGCGAGAACGCCGGCGTGGTCGACATCGGGCACGGCTGGGTGGCGGTCTTCAAGATGGAGAGCCACAACCACCCGAGCTTCATCGAGCCGTTCCAGGGCGCTGCGACCGGCGTCGGCGGGATCCTGCGCGACATCTTCACCATGGGCGCGCGGCCGATCGCCTGCATGGATTCGCTGTCGTTCGGCGAGATCGATGCGCCGCGCATGCGCTCGCTGATCGACGGCGTGGTGCGCGGCATCGGCACCTACGGCAACTGCATGGGGATCCCGACGGTCGGCGGCGAAACGCGTTTCCACGCCGGCTACAACCAGAACATCCTGGTCAACGCCTTCGCGCTCGGCGTTGCGCGGCGCGAGCGCATCTTCAAGGCCAAGGCCTCCGGACCGGGCAACCCGATCCTCTACGCCGGCAGCCGCACCGGCCGTGACGGCATCCACGGCGCCTCGATGGCCTCGGAGTCGTTCGACTCCGAGAGCGCGAAGAAGAAGCCGACGGTGCAGGTGGGCGACCCGTTCGTCGAGAAGATCCTGCTCGAAGCCTGCCTCGAGGCGATGCGTTCGACGGCGATCGTCGCGATCCAGGACATGGGCGCCGCCGGCCTCACGAGCTCGATCTTCGAGATGGCCGCGCGCGGCCAGGTCGGCTTCGTGCTCGACCTCGACAAGGTGCCGCTCCGCGAACCCGGACTCTCGGCCTACGAGATGATGCTCTCCGAGTCCCAGGAGCGCATGGTCCTCGTGGTCAAGCGCGGCCGCGAGGAAGAGATCGCGAAGGTCTACCGCAAGTGGGGGCTCGAAGTGGCGACGGTCGGCGAGCTCCGCTCCGGGGCCTCCGGAGGCAGCGGAGCCAGGGCCGAGATCCGGCACCGGGGCAAGGTGGCGGCCGAGATGCCGATCGCGCCGCTCACCGACGACGCGCCGGTCTACGAGCGCCCGGTCGCCGTGCCCGCCGACCTCGCGCGCCGCCAGCAGGCGCCGGAGATCCCGCCGGTCGCGAATCCGGCAGCGACGCTCGAAGCGCTGCTCGCGACGCCGGAGCTCGCCAGCAAGGAGTGGATCTGGCGCCAGTACGACCACACCGTGCGCACCAACACGGTCATCGGACCGGGCGGCGACGCGGCGGTGCTGCGGCTCAAGGGGACCCCCTCCGGGCTCGCCATGACGCTCGGACGTCAACCCGGTCTACTGCGGGCTCGACCCGCGGCGCGGCGGCATGCAGGCGGTGGCCGAGGCGGTGCGCAACCTCGCCTGCGTCGGCGCCGAGCCGGTCGGCGTCACCGACTGCCTCAACTTCGGCAATCCCGAGAACCCGGAGATCCTCTGGCAGTTCCGCGAGGCGGTGCGCGGCATCTCCGAGGCCTGCCGCGCCTTCGCGGTGCCGGTCATCTCGGGCAACGTCTCGCTCTACAACGAGACCGAGGGGCGCTCGATCCCGCCGACGCCGACGGTGGCGATGGTCGGGGTGATCGACAATCTGGGCGAGATGCCGGTGGCGCACTTCCGCAAGGCCGGCGACCGCATCGTCCTCCTCGGCAAGGATCGTTCCGAGTTCGGCGGCTCGGTCTACCTCCGCCTGCTGCACGGCATCGAGCAGGGGCTGCCGCCGGCGGTCGATCTCGCCGCCGAAGCGCGTCTGGCGAAGCTCCTGCGGGCGGCGATCGCCGGCAGCGCCGTGCACACGGCGCACGACCTCTCGGAAGGCGGGCTGGCGCTGGCGCTCGCGGAATCGTGCATCGGAGGGTTCGGGCAGGGCGCGGAGGGCGCGGCGGGACTCGGCGTGCGCATCACGGTCGATCTTCAGCCGCTCGAGCTCTTCTCGGAGACCCAGGGGCGGGCGCTCGTCGCCGTCGCTCCGGCGCGGCTCGAGCGCATGCTGCGCCTCGCGGAAGAGATCGGCGTGCCGGCGCAGGAAGTCGGCGAGGTGGGCGGCAGTGACCTCGTCATCGTGGCCGACGGCGAGACGCTCCGGTCGCCGGTAGCGCGGCTGCACGAGATCTGGTCGACGGCGCTTCCCAGGGCGCTCGGACTCTAGGAACGGCGGCAGGGCAGGGGACTCCAGGGAGGCGGGGCGAACGGATCATGTGCGGCATCTTCGGTATCGACAACGCGGACGACGCGGCGAACCTCGCCTATCTGGGCCTCTACGCCCTGCAACACCGCGGGCAGGAGAGCTCCGGCATCTGCGCCTGGGACGGCGAGCGGCTGCACGTCGAACGCGGCATGGGGCACGTGGCGGAGATCTTCCCGGACAAGGTGCTGGCGCGCCTCCCTGGCCGCCGGGCGATGGGTCACACGCGCTACTCGACCGCCGGTTCGTCGGTGGTCGCCAACGCCCAGCCGATCGTGGTCAAGACCTCGATGGGGCCGATCGGCATCGTGCACAACGGCAATCTGACCAACGCCGCGGCGATCCGCGACCAGCTCGAGGCCGCCGGTTCGATCTTTCAGACCACCAGCGACACCGAGGTCATCCTGCACCTCATGGCGCGCAACCCGCGCGCCGACGTCGTCGAGTCGCTGATGGTGGCGCTGGCGGAGGTCGAGGGGGCCTATTCGCTGCTCGTCATCACCGACAGTTGCCTGATTGCGGCGCGCGACCCGCACGGCTTCCGGCCGCTGGCGATCGCCGAGCTCAACGGTTTCTACTGTTTCGCCTCGGAATCGTGCGCCTTCGATCTCCTCGGGGCGAGGAAGCTCCGCGAGCTCGAACCCGGCGAGGTCGCGGTGTCGAGGAACGGCAGGCTCGAGTCGTTCCGCCTGGCGCACAAGGCCCAACCGTCGCGCTGCCTCTTCGAGCATGTCTATTTCGCGCGCCCCGACAGCGTGGTCTTCGGCGACTCGGTGGCCGAGATCCGCCGCCGGCTGGGCGGACAGCTGGCGCGCGAGGCGCCGGCGGCTGCCGACATCGTGGTGCCGGTGCCCGACAGCGGCCTCTACGCCGCGCTGGGCTACAGCCGCGAGTCGGGGCTGCCGTTCGAGCTCGGGATGACGAGGAACCACTACGTCGGGCGGACGTTCATCGAGCCCAAGCAGTCGATCCGCAACTTCGGCGTCAAGGTGAAGCTCAACCCGGTGCGCGGCATCATCGGCGGCCAGCGGGTCGTGCTGATCGACGACTCGATCGTGCGCGGCACGACCTCGCGCAAGATCGTGCGCATGATGCGCGAGGCCGGCGCCGCCGAGGTTCACCTGCGCATCTCCTCGCCGCCGACCCGCTGGCCCTGCTACTACGGCATCGACACCCCGCGCCGCACCGAGCTCATCGCGGCACAGAAGTCGGTCGAGGAGATCCGCGCCTTCGTCGAGGCCGACTCCCTGGGCTACCTCTCCCTCGAAGGACTCGTCGGCTGCATGGGCGGCGCCAAGGCGAGCTACTGCACCGCCTGCTGGAGCGGCGACTACCGCGTCCCGATCTCCGCCCACGACCGCCGCCAGAGCGAGCTCTTCCCCATCCGCGCGGAAGAGGAGTCGTAGCTCCGAGCGCGGCAATTGCCTGCACTCCAGTGTCAGGGGCTGTGGGTGCGGAGGGCTATCAGGTTGCTCAGCGCGATCAGTAGTGAAATCGGCACTGAATCACGATGATCTCTTCGTTCTCGATGCGATACACCAGCCGGTGTTCGCGATTGATGCGCCGCGACCAATAGCCGGCGAGGTCGTGTTTCAGCGATTCTGGCTTACCGATGCCGGCGAAGGGCGTGGCACGAATGGAGTCGAGCAGAGAGCGGATGCGTTCAATAACAGCGGGATTAGTCTCTTTCCAGAACTCCAGGTCACGTGCCGCGCTCTCGGTGAAGCGAAGCCTCAAAGATCGACCTCGACCGTCTTGCCTTCGGCGACCTCATTCAGGCTCTGCGCAAGCGCTGTGCGATTCTCTGGAGTCGATGTCAGGTAGGACGTTTCGTCCATCCTCTGCCATTCCGCGCCGGGCACCAGCGCGAACTTGCGCCCATCGGTCAGCGTGACGATGACCGTTTCTTCGCCCTCGATCACCGTGTCCAGGATCTCGTCTGTCTTGGCGCGGAATTCCATCAGCGATACGGCAGTGGTCATGGCAGAGGCTCCAATGCCGCCATTCTACGCTCGGCGGGTGGCTTCGATCTGAGCGAAGCTAGAAGGTGCGCGGCTCTGACGAAGTCCGGGTGCCGGCAGCGAGGCGGGTGGCGAGGGGGGGCGCAGCCCACTTGTGCTCGACGAGGGCGATTTCGCCGGACCAGAGGGCGACGCGCATGCCGGCGCGGGCGATCATGACGAGCTGCTGGGCAAGGACGAGGGCGAGGAGGACGACTCCGCCGCTCGCTGGCAGGAGTCCGCGGAAGGCGAGATAGAGCGCCGAGATCGCGGCGAAGGCGAGCGCCAGCGGGATCCAGACCGCGAGCACCTGCCAGGGCCGCCGCAATACCGCGCCGAGCGTCGCGCGGAAGATGCGGACGCCCTTGCGGACGTCGTCGCGTGCCACGCGGATGCGGGCGAGGTCGAGGGCGAGCTGGACCAGCAGGATCGCGAAGAGCGCCACCAGGATGCCGGCCAGTCCGAGCCAGAACTTGGCGCCCTCCGCCGTGTCGTCGAGGCTGGCGCGCACGCCGAAGATCGGTCCGGCGAGGATCCCGGCGACGAGGAGCGTCGCCGGCGCCGCCGCGAGACCCATGCGCAGGAAGCGGCCGAAGAAGCGGCCGGCGCCGCGGCCGAAACGGTGCGCGAGGCGCGACGGGTCGCCGGAGAGCAGGCTCTCGAGAGCGCCGCCAGCGGCGAGGACGTTCCATAGCAGCGTCAATACGAAGACCACGGAGAGAAGCTGTCCGAGGCCGTCGCCCCACTTGCCGCCGGTGCGCATCAGGTCGGAAAAGAGCGGCAGCGAGAAGCGGTGCAGGAACTCGTCGCCGGCCGGCGCGTTGGCGAGTATCTTGTCGAGGAAGCGCAGCGCCGGATAGAACGCCACCGCGGCGATGGCGAGGTGGGCGCCCCAGAGGAGCAGCACGAGGCGGGGTGTCCGGGTGGCGCGGCGCAGGGCGTGGGTGACGTCGGTCAGGAGAGTCATGCGGCTCACATTCCCAGCAGGGCCATGCCCTGCTGCAGCCCGAAGAGGAAACCGGTGGCCAGTTTGCGCGCCGCCGCCGGGTCGGGCTCGAGACGGCGCTCGTTGTTCAGTCGGTCGGCATCGAGGGCGAGCTTGCCGTCGGGATCGAGGCGGACTTCGAGGAGCTTTTCCGGGCGCTCGTACTCCCATTTCGCCCAGCGCTGGCCGTCGTCCCAGATCCGGCGCTCGGGTGGCTTGCCTTCGAAGGTGAGCTCGACCTCGACCGGCAGGATCACCTCGCCGCGCTGGCGCAGCTGCAGGATGCTGCGGTAGGTACGGGTCTCGCTCTTGTCCGCCGCGCGCTCGAGCTCGACGGCTTTCTCCTCGTCGATCTCGACCTCGGCGCCGTCCTGCTGGACCTTGCCGCGCGCCTGCGGGGCGCGCTCGCTCGTCAGGTCCAGGATCGCCGGGTCGAAGACACCGGGACTGCCGACCGTCTGGGCGAAGAAGTCGTCGAGCTCGCGGCCCGAGACCTCCTCGGCGACCGCGAAGAAGTCTGCGCCGCGCGGATGGCCGAAGCGGTAGCGCTCGTGGTAGGTGCGCATCACGCGCGCCATGGACTCGGCGCCGAGCATTCCCTCGAGCGTCCCGAGCATCAGCGCTGGCCTGGCGTAGGAGTTGAAGCCGTACTGGCTGCGCGAGAACCTCCAGGCGGGGGTGGCGATCTGGTCGTAGCGGCGCTCGAGGTGATTCTGCATCCGGTCGGCCTCGAAGGCGCCCAACTCGAGGCCGAGGAAGTCGACGAACGCCGTGTCGCGGCCGTAGCCGATCTCCATGACTTTGGCGGTCGAGTATTCGGTGAAGCCTTCGTCGAGCCAGGCCTCCTCGAACTCGTTGCTGCCCACCAGGCCGTACCAGAACTGGTGGCCGAACTCGTGCACGGTGACGATCTCGGTCTCGCGCAAGAGTCCCTTGCCAGGCCAGAAGTTGAAGATGTAGCTCGTGCCGCAGAAGATCAAGGTGGGGTACTCGACCCCGGAAGCGCCGCCCGCGCCGGGCGAAGGATCGACCAAAGTCAAAGTCGGGTAGGGATAGGCGCCGTACCAGAGGCCGTACCACTTGAGAGCGAGCTTCGCCGCCACGAAATGCCGCGCGGTCTGCGGCTCGTGCCCGGGCTGCAGCAGCAGGCGGATCTCGACGTCCCGCAACCGCACCTCGTCGAGGCTGCGGTCGAGGAGTTTCGCGGCCGCTTCGTACTCCGCCGGTGTCACGTCTTTGTCGGCCGAGAAGCGCTCGCGGAACTCGAGGAAGCGCGGGTCGGCAGTCCAGGCGAAGTCGTGCACGTCGGCCTGCTCGTGGACGTAAGTCGTCGTGCCGTCCGGATTCTCGCGGCGCGCGACCTCGGGGCCGGTGGCGCCGACGACGAAACGCTTCGGCACGGTGATCTCGACCTTGAACCGCCCGTAGTCGGCGTAGTACTCGGAGTTGGCGTGGTACTGGTGGCAGTTCCAGCCGCTCGTCGCGCGGCCGCGCACCCCCGCCGGCTCGTAGACGCCGAGCTTGGGAAACCACTGCGTGACGGCGAAGAAGTCGTCCTTGTACCCGGCGCGCGCGAAGACCTTGGGAAGCTTGGCGTGGAACTCGACGTCGATCGTGATCTCGCCGCCGGGCGGCACCGGCGAGGGCAAGAGGACGCGCGCCACGGTCCGGTCCTCGGCGTTGTCGTCGTCCGGGTGCTCGAAAGTGAGCGTCGGCAGGAGATCCTCGCCGGTCGCGAGCTTCAGCGACTTGACCTCGGTCCAGCCCCAGCCGTCGGTCTCGGCCTGATCGCGGCGGAGTTGGCCGCCCGATTCGACGTAGAAGGTGCTGCGATTGTTGCGGAAAGCGTTCCAGTAGAGATGGAGCCAGAGATCGGAGACGGCGTCCGACGGGTCGGTCGAGGGATTGCGCCACACGATGCGCTCGCGGCCGGTGAGTTCCTTCTTCTCGGCGTCGAGCGTGACCGAGATGTCGTAGGAGACGATGCGGTTGGCGGCGGCAGGGAGTCCAGACGCGCCTGCCGCCGCGGCGCAGAAGAGGAGCGCGAAAGAGGCCGCGGTCGCGCGAATCAGATAGGTAGACATGGAGAGGAGAGTCTCCGGTGAGCGTCGGGTTCTGTCAAGGCGCCGCGGTGCCGCCGGCCCGATGCCGCGGCGCCGCGACGGAAATAAGATAGCGCCTTCCAGATCGGAGAGTTCATGGTCCTGTCGCTCCGCCGTCCGCTGTTCGCGCTCCTCGCCCTTTCGGCTGCGGTCGTCTTGCCAGGCGCCGCCCCTGCCGCCGGCGCCGGACCGGCCACCGCGCCGGCAGCCGTCGCCGCCAACGACTACTCCGATCTGCGCTGGCGGCTGCTCGGGCCGTTCCGCGGCGGCTGGGCGACCGCCGTCGCCGGCATCCCCGGCGATCCCGCCACCTTCTTCTTCGGCGGCGCCGACGGTGGGGTGTGGAAGACGACCGATGCCGGCGTGACCTGGCGGCCGATTTTCGATCGCGACCGGGCGTCTTCGATCGGCGCCCTCGCGATCGCTCCCGGCGATCCGAAAGTCCTCTGGATCGCTACGGGGCAGGTGCATCAGCGCTGGGACGTGGTCTCCGGCGAGGGGCTCTTTCGTTCGACCGACGGCGGGGTCACCTGGAAATCGGCGGGGCTCGCCGACAGCCGCCACATCGGCAAGATCTGGGTCGACCCGAGGAACGCCGAGGTCGCCGTGGTCGCGGCGCTCGGCCACATCTTCGGTCCCGGCGGCGAACGCGGTCTCTTCCGCACCGAGGACGGCGGCCGGAGCTGGAAGCAGGTGCTCTATCGTGACGCCGACACCGGCGCGGTCGAGATCGTCGGCGACCCGGCGCATCCCGAGCGGCTCTACGCGGCGCTCTGGCAGGTGCGGCGCCACCCCTGGCTGGACTACTTCCAGCCGACCGAAGGCCCCGGGAGTGCGGTCTACAGCTCGGCGGACGGCGGGCGGACCTGGACCGCCGCCGGGCGCGCCGGCTGGCCCACGGGCGACCTCGGCAGGATCGCGCTCGCTGTGGCGCCGGGGAGCGCCGGGCAGAAGGTCTGGGCGGCGGTCTCCGGCAGGGGGCTCTTCGCGTCAGGCGACGGTGGCGCGACCTGGACGCTGGTGAATGGCGACGGCAGCCTGGCGAACAGTTACATGGCGAACCTCGCCGTCGATCCGCGCGACCCCGCGACGCTCTGGGCGATGGGGCGAGGCCTGCGCAAGTCGACCGACGGCGGCAAGTCGTTCACTATCGCCAAGGGAGCGCCGGGAGGCGACGACTACCACATCCTCTGGATCGATCCGACCGACAGCCGGCGGATGGTGACCGGCGCCGACCAGGGGGCGGTGGTGACGTTGAACGGCGGCGCCTCCTGGAGCAGCTGGTACAACCAGCCGACCGGCCAGTTCTACCGTCTGGCGGCGGACAAGCGCTTCCCGTACTGGATCTACAGCGGACAGCAGGACAGCGGCACGGTGGCGATCGCCAGCCGCAGCGACTACGGCCAGCTCACCTTCCGCGACTGGCATCCGGTGGGCGGCGACGAGCGCGACGGCGACATCCCCGATCCGGTGAATCCCGACATCGTCTACGGCGCCGGCCTCGGCGGCCGCCTGTCGAAGTGGAATGCGCGCACCGGCGAGGCGCAAAACGTCTCGCCGTGGCCGGTCCCCTCCTATGGCGCGCGGCCCGGGGCCACCCGCTACCGCTACAGCTGGATCACCCCGGTGGCGATCTCGCCCCGTCCGCCGCACGCGATCTACCAGGGGGCGCAGGTCCTCTTCCGCTCGACCGACGGCGGGGCGTCCTGGAGCACGATCAGCCCCGACCTCACGGGAGCCGTCTCCCCGCCGATCGCTTCTCCCGGCTGCGACGGCGACGTGCCCGTGGAGCGGGCCAGCGGCTGCGGCTTCGGCGTCATTTTCGCCATTGCGCCGTCGCCGGCAGCCGACGGCCAGGTCTGGATCGGCACCGACAACGGCCGCGTCCAGCTCACCCGCGACGACGGGGCAACCTGGAAGGACGTCACGCCGCCGGGGATCGGCGACTGGAGCAAGGTGAACACGATCGACGCCGCGGCGAGCGATCCGGCGACGGCCTACGTCGCGGCCGATCGCCATCGCCTGGACGAAATGCGGCCGGTCGCTTTCCGCACCCACGATTTCGGCGCCACCTGGACGGACATCGCCCGCGGCCTGCCGCAGGACGAGTGGCTGGGCGCGCTGCGCCAGGATCCGAAGCGCGCGGGCCTGCTCTATGCCGGCACGAATCGCGGCGTCTACGTCTCCTTCGACGACGGCGTGAGCTGGCAGAGCCTGCAGCTCAACCTCCCGACCACCGGCATCAACGACCTGCTGGTCGCCGGCGACGATGCGGGCGATCTGATCGTGGCGACCCAGGGCCGGGCGATCTGGGCGCTCGACGTCCTCGAGCCGCTGCGTCACCTCGCGCCCGCGGCAGGCGCCGACCGAATCGACCGCATCGACCGGACGCGGGCTACCCTTCTGCCACCGGCGACGGCGGTGCGCCTGCGGTTCAACCAGAACAAGGACACCCCGCTGCCGCCGGAGGAGCCGCGCGGCGAAAATCCGCCCGCGGGAGCCGTGCTCGACTACCTGCTGCCGGCCGCGGCGACGGGTCCGGTCGTCCTGGAGATCTTCGACGCCGCGGGCTCCCGGGTGCGGCGCTTCGCCAGCGACGAGAGTCCGGAGCGGCCGCGCTCGGGGGTCTACTTCACCGGCCACTGGCTCGCCGACGCCGACCTGCCGGGAAGGACGGCGGGGCATCATCGCTTCGTCTGGGATCTGCGCCGCGAGCGCCCGCAAGCGCTCGACTACTCCTACTCGATTGCCGCGATTCCGGGCCGGGAGACGCCGGCGGCGCCGGAGGGGGCGCTGGTCCCTCCCGGGGTTTACGAGGCCCGGCTCACGGCCGACGGCGTGGTCTCGCGCCAGCCGGTGACGGTGGTCGCCGATCCGCGGCTCGAGCGCGCCGCCTCCGACTACGCCCTCCTGGCGAGCTTCCAGGCCGACGTCGCGCAGCTCCTCGCCGACACCGCGACCGCTGCGCTGACGGTGAGCGCCCTTGAGAAGCGCCTCGACGCCGCTCGGAAGCGCGGCGACGGCACACCCGCACACTGGGTCGAGGAGGCGCGGCGGCGGCTGCGCGAGGTGCGCGGCGGCGACGATCCGGAGGCGGCGAACGGCGACCTCTCGGGACTCGCCGCCGATCTCGAGAGTGCCGACGCGCCGCCGACGGCGCCGCAGCGTGAGGTGCTCGCGGAGTGTCGTGGCCGGCTGGTGGGCTTCGCTGGCCGGTGGCGGGAGTTCGAGCGGCGCGAGCTGCCGCGTCTCGAGAGGAGCCTCGCGCAAAGCCGGTAGCCGGCCGGCTTGACTTCGCAGGACCGCTCTGCTCCGATGGGGCGGCAACGGGGAGGGCCAGCGAGACGATGAGAGTCGCCTTCTTGAAGGCACCGGTGGGCGGAATTCTGGGCCTCGAAATGCTCACTTTCGTCGAGCCCCTGGGCCTCATCTGCGTCGCCGGAGGGCTCGAAGAGGCCGGGCACTCATGCAGCATCCACGACCTGCGGATCGACGGCGAGGAACGCGGATTCGTCGATTGCCGGGACTTCAACCCGGACGTCGTCGGCCTGCAGTGCAACTTCACCACCGAGCGCCGCCGCGCCCTGCGCCTCGCTCATCGGGTGCGCAGGGAGTTCCCGCGCGCCTTCATCGTCCTCGGCGGGCACGACGCGTCGCGCGATCCCGGGTCTTTCAACGATTCCGCGATTGACGCCATCGCTGTCGGCGACGGCGAGGAGATCATGCTCGCCCTCGTTGGCACGCTCGAGCGGGGGGGCGACCTCGAGCACGTCCCGGGCCTGGTGCTCAATCGCGACGGCGCGCAGTCCGCGACCGGCCACGCCCCGGAGCGTCGCGATCTCGACGAGCTGCCGCTTCCGGCCCGGCATCTGATCGCGCGCTACGCGCCGCACTACTACATCAATTTCCGCAAGCCCCTGGCCCTCATGGAGACGGCGCGCGGCTGCCCGTTCAAGTGCAGCTTCTGCTCGGTCTGGAAGTTCCACGAGTCGAGCTTTCGCGAGAAGTCGCCCGCGCGCGTCGTCGAGGAGCTCCGCCAGATCGAGGCCCCGAACGTCTTCATCACCGACGACATCTTCTGGATGAACGTGAAGCGCGGCGAGGAGATGGCGAAGGCGATCCAGGCCGCCGGCATCAAGAAGTACTTCACCGTCCAGACGCGCACCGACATCATCTGCAAATTCCCGCACCTCATCGAAATGTGGAAGGGGTGCGGCTCGCTGGCCATCTTCCTCGGCCTCGAATCGGTGACCGACGAAGGACTCGCGAACATCAACAAGAAGAACTCTGCCGCGAACAACGAGCGTGCGATCGAGATCCTCAAGGAGCTGGGGGTCGGCTTCACGCCGAACTTCATCGTCGATCCGGCCTGGGACCACGCCGACTTCGCGCGGCTGCGCGACTGGATCTCGCGCATGGGGGCTTACAACAGCGGCTTCTCCGTCCTCACGCCGCTCCCCGGGACCGATCTCTGGTCGGAGGCCAAGGACCGGGTGACGACCCAGGACTGCGAGATGTTCGACATCATCCACGCCGTGCTGCCGACGAAGCTGCCACTCGAGGAGTTCTACCGTGAGTATTCGGGCCTCTGGCGCCATGCCCTCGAGGTGCGCTACCAGGTGCGCGGCAAGGCGCGGACCTACTTTCAACTCGGCGCGGCGCTCGCCACCGGCAAGGTGAGCCTCGGCTCCGTCCGCAAGGGGATGAATCTCGCCAAGGTGTTCAGCAAGCCCGAGACCTTCCTCGCGGCGCACGCAGCGCAGCGGGACCGGCTCCCGGTCTAGGCCCCGCGGTCAGATGACGCGGTCGCTGCCGCCGTCGATGGGGATCTGCGCCCCGGTCGTCTTCGCGAAGTGGTCGGTCGCCAGCAGCGCAGCGAGCTCGCCGACGTCGCGGGCGGTAATTTCGCAGCCGAGGAGATTTCGCCGCTTGTACTGGTCGACCGTGAGTCCGTAGCGGGCGGCGCGGTTCTCGAGCATCTGGGGCGTCCAGAGATCGGTGTCGAAGACGGCGTCGGGGTGCAGGATGTTGACCCGCACGCCGCGCGGCGCGAGCTCGAGCGCGGCGACGCGGGCGAGCTGGACGAGGGCCGCCTTGGAGGCCGAATAGGCCGCCGCTCCGGGACCCGGAGCGTGCACGTTGCGTGAGCCGATGACGATCACGGAAGCGCCGAACGGGGCGAGCGCCAGGAGGGGAGCGGCCGCCCGTAGCAGGCGGAAGTTGGCCTCGACGTTGACCTCGAAGGCCCGTCGCCAGAGCTCGTCCGGCAGGCTCTGAATCTCCTCTCCGGCGGCGAAGAACCCGAGGTTCAGCACCAGCGCATCCAGCCCGCCGAAGCGCTCGACCGTGCGGTCGAGCGCGCGCTGGACGGTCGCTTCGTCGGTGGCATCGCCGCGCACCTCCAGAACGTCCGCGCCCTCGAGCTCGAGCGCCTGGCGGTCCAACCCGGTCACGGCGGCGCCACGCCGCCGGAGGGCTTCGAGGCAGGCCCGTCCGATGCCGCGCGCCGCGCCGCTGACCAGGGCCACCCGGCCGCCGAGGCCGGAGGGGTGGCTCCGGTCGCCCGCCACCCTGAGCTTCGCCTGCTCGAGCTCCCAGTATTCGACTTCGAAGAGCAGGGCGTCGGGCAACGGGCGGTAGCCGCCCAGCCCCTGGGCCGCCTGGGCGACCGCCAGCGTGTGTTGCGAGATGAGGAGAGCCGCCGCGGCGGCGCGCGCCGAATCGCCGAAGCCGACGAGGCCGCCTCCCGGGAGGAGCGCCACACGGGGAGCGAGATCGAGGCGCTCGAGCGGTCGTCCCGCCGCGTGGCGCTCGAAATAGGCCGCGTACTCGTGTCCGTAGCGCGCCACCGCCGGCGCCGAGTCCCGCGGGCCGGTGAGGCAGAGCGGCCAGGGTTTGGTGCGCAACGCATGATCGGGGGTGAGCGGGCCGCGCGCCACGATGCGGCGAAAACGGGCGTCGGCAATTGCGGCGCGCGTCGCGGGACTGGCATCGAGGCGCGAAACCAGCGGCCGCCCGGCGAGCATCGAGACCTCACAGCGCAGGGCTGCGACGTCCAGGCTCGTCCAGCTGCCTTCGCGAGCCGCCGGTCCTGCATTGGCGGCGGGTCTGGCGGGCGCGCGTCCCGTGGTCGGCAGGCGCCGGCGGGCGCGCTCGACGCTGGCGAGCATGCGCGCGTAGCTCTCGCGCGCCGTCGCTCCGAAGGTGAAGATGCCGTGACCCTCCAGCACGATCCCGGTCCAGCGCGCGGCGGCGTCGCCGGCCGCGAGCCAGAGGTCCCGCACCCGCCGGGCGAGATCGAAGCCCGGTTTGACGTAGGGAACGATCAGGTGGTCGTCGCCCCAGATCTCCTCCGCCAGCCGGCTGCCGTGGCGTGAGTCGAGCACTGCCAGCGCCGAGTCGGCATGCGAGTGGTCGATGAAGCGCGCCGGTAGAAAGGCGTGCAGGAGGGCTTCGCACGAGGGCGTGGGGGCGTCGGGGTCGAGGCGCAGGAGGCGCAGCTCGCGCAGCAGCTCGATGTCGCTGAGGGCGGAGAGCTCGAGCAGCCGGCGGGCCCCCCCGAGGTCGATCGCCGTGAAGCTCGCCGCCGAGACCTCGGCGAGGTCGGCGCCGCTGCCCTTGATCCAGAGCACCGGCCGGCGCTCGCCGAAGAGGTCGCGCACCGTCGACTTCACCGAGGTGTTGCCGCCGCCGCAGAGCACGAGCGCTGGTTCGGCGCCGAGCAGGCGCGAGGTGTAGATGCGCTCGCCGAGATCGGGGTCGGTCGCCGACCGGGCCCAGCCGGCGGCCTCCGCATCGCGCCAGCGCGAGCGCACGCGGGCGAGTGGCGGGGCGGCGGAACGGGACATGGCGGTGAGCTCCAGGGGCTGGGGTGGCAGGCAGGACCGGGGCGCGGTCAGGAAGGGACCGCCACACGCTGTGCGGGTGGCGCAGTCTTCGATCGGGTCGCAGGCGCCGGTACGGGCTCGAAGACGGCGCTGAAGTGGCGCAGGGCCGGGGACTGCTCGACGATGCGGATGCCGGGGATCCGGTCGCGGTGCGCGGCAATCTCGCCGAGCGCTTCGATGACGTAGTCGATGTGACTCTGGGTGTAGACCCGGCGGGGGATCGCCAGCCGCACGAGCTCGTGGGTGGCGAAATGCTCCTCGCCGGTCGCCGCGTCGCGCCGCCCCATCATCACCGAGCCGATCTCGACGCTGCGGATCCCGGCGTGGCGGTAGAGCTCGACAGCGAGCGCCTGACCGGGATAGTTCTCGCGCGGAATGTGCGGCAGGAAAGCGCGCGCGTCGAGATAGATGGCGTGCCCGCCGGGCGGCTGCAGGATCGGCACGCCGGCCGCGGCGATGCGCTCGCCGAGGTACTGCACCGAGGCGTGGCGGTACTCCTGGTACGAGAGATCGAGCGCTTCATAGAGGCCGACCGCAATCGCTTCGAGATCGCGCCCGGCCAGCCCGCCGTAGGTCGGAAAGCCCTCGGTCAGGATGAGCAGCTCTTCTTCGTGCCGTGCGACGGCGTCGTCGTTGGAGCACAGGAAGCCGCCGATGTTGGCCATGCCGTCCTTCTTCGCGCTCATCGTGCAACCGTCGGCGAGCGCGAACATCTCGCGCGCGATGTCGATGAGCTCAACATCCGCGAAGCCGGGCTCGCGCTTCTTGATGAAGTAGGCGTTCTCGGCGAAGCGGCAGGCGTCGAGGTAGAACGGCACGCCGCGCGCCCGGCAGAGTGCCGAGGCGGCGCGCAAGTTGGCCATCGAGACCGGCTGGCCGCCGCCGCCGTTGTTGGTGACGGTGACGAACACTACCGGGACGCGGCCCGGCGGATGGGCGAGCAGCGCCTCCAGAGCGTCGAGGTCGATGTTGCCCTTGAACGGATGCGACTCGTCGAGCCGCCGGCTCTCGCGGCAGGGAAGGTCGACCGCTTTCGCGCCTACCGCCTCGATATTGGCGCGGGTAGTGTCGAAATGCGTGTTGTTCGGCACGCAGTCGCCCGGCAGGAGCATCGTCGACGCGAGGATGCGCTCCGCGGCCCGTCCCTGGTGGGTCGGGATCACGTGGCGGAAGCCGGTGATGTCCTTCACCGCGGCTTCGAAGCGGCCGAAGCTCGGGCTGCCGGCGTACGACTCGTCGCCGATCATCAGGGCGGCCCATTGCGCGGCGCTCATCGCGCCGGTGCCGCTGTCGGTGAGCAGGTCGATCACGATGTTCTGCGACGGCAGGCGGAAGAGGTTGTAGCCGGCCGCCGCGAGGAGTCCCGCGCGCTCGGCGGGAGTCGTCATGGTGATCGGCTCGACACTCTTGATGCGAAAAGGCTCGATGATGGTTTTCATGGCAGTGGCTCGTGGTCTCAATGATGTTGTGCCAGCGCCTCCGCGCCAGCCACCCACCGGGGTGGGCGGGGGTGGAGCTGGCGCGGGTCCGGCCCCCGGCCCGGCTCGAGAATCGCCGCCGGGGCTGCGCTAGGATCGCATGGAATGGCCAAGTCCAAAGACAAGCGCGCCGAGCCGGGCGCCTACCAAGCGGCTGGGGTGAACATCGCCGCCCAGGACGAGGGGCTGCGCGCCGTCAAGGAGCTCGCCCGGTCGACCTTCACTGCCGGCGTGCTGTCTGAAATCGGCAGCTTCGGCGGCCTCTTCCGCCCCGATCTCGCGGGCCTCGCCGAGCCGGTGCTGGTGGCCTCCGCCGACGGCGTCGGAACGAAGCTGGCGGTGGCGCGCATGGCCGGCGACTACTCTACCGTCGGCCGCGATCTGGTGAATCACTGCGTCAACGACATCCTCGTGCAGGGTGCGCGCCCGCTTTTCTTCCTCGACTATGTCGGTGCGGGCGTGCTCGAGCCGGCGAAGATGATCGAGCTCGTGCGCGGCGTCGCGGACGGCTGTCGCGAGAACGGCTGCGCCCTGCTCGGCGGCGAGACCGCGGAGATGCCTGGTTTCTACCAGCCCGGCGACTACGAGCTCGTGGGTTTCATCGTCGGCCTGGCCGACCGCGCCAACGTGCTGACGGGCGCACGCGTCGCCGACGGCGACATTCTGCTCGGACTGCCGTCGGCGGGTCTGCACACCAACGGCTACTCGCTGGCACGCCGGATTCTCTTCGACCAGCTCGGCCTGCGGATGAAGGATGCCCTGCCCGGCCTCTCGCCCCGGCTCACGGTCGGCGCCTGGCTGCTGGCGCCGCATCTCTCCTATCTCCAACCGCTCGCGCCGCTGCTCGCCGAGCCCGGGCTGCACGCGCTCGCCCACATCACCGGCGGCGGCCTGACCGACAACCTGCCGCGCGTGCTGCCGGACGGGCTTGCGGCGGAGATCCGCCTCGGCAGCTGGGAGATTCCGGCGCCTTTCCACCTGCTGCAGGAGAAGGGCGACATCGAGCTCGAAGAGATGTTCCGGGTGTTCAACATGGGGATCGGCATGGTCGCCCTGGTGGCTCCGGCCGCCGCCGCAGAGATGTCGCGGCGCCTCGCGGCGGCGGGCCAGCGGGCCCTGCCGATCGGACGCGTCGTCCAGGGTCCGAAGGGCGTCGTCTACGACCTCGGTCTGACGAGTTTCGAGTCGTGACCTCTCCGGTGAGCGCGGCAGGCCCGCGAGCCGCGAGGCCGGCGCGCATCGGCGTCCTGCTCTCCGGGCGCGGGAGCAACTTCGTCGCGCTGGCGCAGGCGCTGGCGCGCGGCGCGGCGCCGGCCGAGATCGTGCTCGTGGCGAGCAACGTCGCCGACGCGCCGGGCCTGGCCCGGGCGCGCGAGCTCGCGATTCCGACGGCGGTCCTCCCGCAACGCGATTTTCCGTCGCGGGTCGCGCACGAGGCGGCGCTCCGCGCATCCCTGCGGGAGGCCGGAGCCGAGTGGATCTGCCTCGCCGGCTACATGCGCCTGCTCAGCCCGGAGTTCGTCGCCGCTTACCCCATGCATGTCCTGAATATCCATCCGAGCCTTCTGCCCGCGTTTCCCGGGCTCCACCCGCAGCGCCAGGCGCTCGCGGCGGGGGTCCGGATCTCCGGCTGCACGGTCCATCTCGTGGATGCCGGTCTCGACAGCGGCCCGATCGTCGTGCAGCGCGCGGTTCCGGTCGCAGACGACGACGACGAAGCGGCACTCGCGGCGCGCATCCTCGCGGAGGAGCACCAGGCCTACGTCCAGGCGCTGCGGCGACTGCTCACGGAGCGCTGGGAGGTCGACGGCAAACGCCTGTGTTTCCTGCCTGGAGCGCGCTAGCCGGCGAGCGGCGAAGAAATGTTGCTGCAGGGGGTTGACAGGCGACGGGGCGTTTCTTATTATCCAACTCCCGCGGCGCTTCGAAAGAAGCCGACCTCGACAGAGGTCCTCGAGAGAGAAACGGGGAAGCAAAGCAGGAAGCAAGACTGGTTGTTCTGCAGCAGTCTCCGAGAGCTCAACGCTCCCCAGGAACAGCAGCAGCAGTCGGAAGTGACGATGGGGGCGAATTCCGCTCCGGGTGTTGACAAGAGTTCGTCGCTTCTGTAGTGTCACAAATCCGCGCCCGTAACCGGGACGGCTAGATTGCAGTCGGTTCTTTGAAAACTGAACAGAGGAAAATAAGTACCAACGTCAATTTTCTGTTCACTTCGGTGAGCAATTTGGCTTCAAAACATGCTGTCCGAGTCCTTAGCCGGCTCGAGACAGTTACAGGATCTAAACTGGAGAGTTTGATCCTGGCTCAGAATGAACGCTGGCGGCGTGCTTAACACATGCAAGTCGTGCGCGAAAGCGGCTTCGGCCGCGTGTAGAGCGGCGAACGGGTGAGTAACACGTGGACAACCTGCCCAAGAGTGGGGGATAACCTGGGGAAACTCGGGCTAATACCGCATACGTTCGTGGGGTTTCGGCCCTGCGCAGAAAGGTGGCCTATGCTTGCAAGCCACCGCTCCTGGAGGGGTCCGCGTCTGATTAGCTAGTTGGCGGGGTAATGGCCCACCAAGGCGACGATCAGTAGCCGGCCTGAGAGGGTGATCGGCCACACTGGAACTGAGACACGGTCCAGACTCCTACGGGAGGCAGCAGTGGGGAATATTGGACAATGGGGGAAACCCTGATCCAGCAACGCCGCGTGGAGGATGAAGGTCTTCGGATTGTAAACTCCTGTTAGGGGGGACGAAGGGATGTCGGTGAACAGCCGGCAAACTTGACGGTACCCCCAGAGGAAGCCCCGGCTAACTCTGTGCCAGCAGCCGCGGTAATACAGAGGGGGCAAGCGTTATTCGGAATTATTGGGCGTAAAGGGCGCGTAGGCGGCCTTGTAAGTCTTGGGTGAAATCCCTCAGCTCAACTGAGGAACTGCCTCGGAAACTGCAAGGCTTGAGGCCGGGAGAGGGTAGTGGAATTCCCAGTGTAGCGGTGAAATGCGTAGATATTGGGAGGAACACCGGTGGCGAAGGCGGCTACCTGGACCGGTTCTGACGCTGATGCGCGAAAGCGTGGGTAGCAAACAGGATTAGATACCCTGGTAGTCCACGCTGTAAACGATGGGTGCTCGGTGTCGCGGGTATCGACCCCTGCGGTGCCTTAGTTAACACGTTAAGCACCCCGCCTGGGGAGTACGGTCGCAAGGCTGAAACTCAAAGGAATTGACGGGGGCCCGCACAAGCGGTGGAGCATGTGGTTTAATTCGATGCAACGCGAAGAACCTTACCTGGGCTCGAACGGTGGTGGACAGCGGTAGAAATACCGACTCCTCTTCGGAGGCCGCCATCGAGGTGCTGCATGGCTGTCGTCAGCTCGTGTCGTGAGATGTTGGGTTAAGTCCCGCAACGAGCGCAACCCCTATTCTTAGTTGCTAACAGGTGAAGCTGAGCACTCTAAGGAGACTGCCTCGGAAATCGGGGAGGAAGGTGGGGATGACGTCAAGTCCTCATGGCCTTTATGTCCAGGGCTACACACGTGCTACAATGGACGGTACAAAGGGTTGCAAAGCCGCGAGGCAGAGCTAATCTCAAAAAACCGTCCTCAGTACGGATTGCAGTCTGCAACTCGACTGCATGAAGCTGGAATCGCTAGTAATCCCGGATCAGCATGCCGGGGTGAATACGTTCCCGGGCCTTGTACACACCGCCCGTCACATCACGAAAGCCGGTTGTACCGGAAGTCGGTTCGCTAACCGCAAGGAGGCAACTGCCCATGGTATGGTCGGTGATTGGGGTGAAGTCGTAACAAGGTAGCTGTAGGAGAACCTGCGGCTGGATCACCTCCTTTCTAAGGGATGTTCTTGTCGCGTCGACGAGCTTGCTCGTGCGATGTCGGCAAGTTCCACCTAGGTCGATCGTTGGACTTATCCTCTGTTCAGTTTCCAGGGAATCGGCAGATTCCTGGACTGGGCCTATAGCTCAGTTGGTCAGAGCGCACGCCTGATAAGCGTGAGGTCGGTAGTTCAAATCTACCTAGGCCCACCAAGGTAGCGGTGGCGCCGGGTGATCGGGCTGCCGGCAGATG
>CAWBFZ010000005.1:0-485000 GCA_963788175.1 Thermoanaerobaculia bacterium | reverse complement strand
CGAGGAGCTGCGCGCCTCGGAGCGCGTGCTTGCGGCCGGTCTGGTCGATCGCACCGCCGAGCTCGAGCGGGCGCTGCAGTCGCTGGCCCAGGAAATGGGCGAGCGGCTGCAAGCCCAGGAGGCACTGACCCGCGAGGAGACGAAGTTCCGTCTCTTCATCGAGAAGCTTCCGGCCGTCTCCTACGTCGCCGCGCCCGGGAGCGATGGCCGCTGGCTCTTCGTCAGTCCGCAGATCGAGACCCTCCTCGGATACCGGCCCGACGAATGGCTCGCCGATCCCCGACTCTGGTTCTCGCGGCTCCATCCGGACGACGCCCAGATGGTGCTCGCTGAAGAGCTGCGATGCATTCAGGAGCGCGATCAGTTCTCGCTCGAATACCGGCTGCTGACGCGGGAGGGGCGAGCCGTCTGGGTGCGGGACGACGCGGTCTTTCTGCCCGCCGACGTCAACGAACCCGAGAGGCTTCAGGGAGTCATCTTCGACGTGACCGAGCGGCGCCTGCTCGCGGAGCAGCTGGTACAGGCGCAAAAGGTCGAGGCGATCGGCCAGCTCGCGGGCGGGATCGCCCACGACTTCAACAATCTCCTCACGGCGATCACCGGCTACGCGGAGCTCCTCCTCCATCGCTTGGGCGACAACCATCGCTACGCGCGCGAGCTGACCGAGATCCTCCGAGCTTCGGAGCGCGCGACCCGGGTCACCGGCAAGCTCCTCGCCTTCAGCCGGCGCCAGCAACTCGCTCCCACCGATCTCAACCTGAATGCCCTGCTGATCGATCTCGACAACCTCCTGCGCCGTCTCATCGGCGAACGGATCCAGCTCGAGCTGTCCCTGGCGTCCGGGCCGATCATGGTGCATGCCGAACCGACGCAGCTCGAACAGGTCGTCATGAACCTGGTGGTCAATGCGCGCGACGCGATGAGCGACGGCGGCCTGGTGCGCATCGGTACCTTGCCACGCCGGGTGGAGTCCTCAGGGCGCGGAGCCATCGCGGGTCTGGGCGCCGGCGACTATGTCGAGCTGTCCGTGATGGACACCGGGTCGGGGATGGATGCCGAAACGCGACGTCGTCTATTCGAGCCGTTCTTCACCACCAAACCGGTCGGACAGGGCACCGGCCTCGGCCTGGCGATGGCCTACGGCATCGTTCAGCAGTCGGGCGGAACGATCCTGGTCGAGAGCGAGCCCGGACGGGGTTCGACCTTTCGCATTCTTCTCCCGCTCTCCGCGGTAGCAGGAGAGCCTCGGACCGGCCGCTCCGGGGCGCTTTCGCTCCCCGGGGGAAGAGAGCGCATCCTGCTGGTCGAGGATGATCCGGCGGTGCGGGATTTCGCCGTTTCGCTGCTCGCCGACCTCGGGTATCAAGTGACGGCGGCGAGCGATGGCGTCGAGGCGCGAGCCATCGTGGAGCGTGAGGGACTCGACGGCTTCCAGCTGCTGCTCACCGACGTCGTCATGCCCCGCCTCGGTGGCGCGGAGCTCGCCCAGGCGCTGCGCGAGTCGAAACCCGACCTCCCGATCCTGTTCGTTTCCGGTTACGTGCGCAACGACGCCCAGGTTGCGGCGCTGCTGGGGCCGCGTTGTCTCTATCTGCAGAAGCCGTTCGCGCCGGCGGTCCTGGCCGCCGCCTTGCGCCGGCTGCTCGACCTCTGACCCCGGGCGGCACCGTAGGTCGCGATGCCACGGAGACGTTGAGCTCAAGAAAAGGCAGAGCCCGGGCGGAACGTGCCCGCCCGGGCTCCGAGAGCTCCGCCGGAGAGGCGAGCTACTCGATCACGTGGATGTTCTTCGCCGCGCAGATCTCCTTGAGCTGCTTCGGCCACACCGTGGAGCTGACCTCGCCCAGGTGGGCGGTGCGCAGCAGGTACATGACGGTGCGGGACTGGCCGATGCCGCCGCCGATCGACAGCGGGATCTTGTCGTTGAGGATCGCCTGATGGTACGGCAGCTTGAGAAAGTCGGTCTGGCCGGAAATCTCGAGCTGCTGCACCAGGGTCTCCTTGGTGACGCGGATGCCCATCGAAGAGAGCTCGTGGCGGCGCTGGGTCACCGGGTTCCAGACCAGAATGTCGCCGTTCAGGCCGTGCATCGGCCGGCCGGTCTTCGAAACCGTCGGGGTGACCCAGTCGTCGTAGTCGGCGGCGCGCATCTCGTGCGGATAGCCGTCGGCGAGCACCCAGCCGATGCCGATGATGAAGACCGCCGGGTACTTCTGCAGGATCGCCGTCTCACGCTGCTTGCGCGGCAGATCCGGGTACATCTCGAGGATCTCCTCGGCGTGCAGGAAGACGAGCTCGTCGGGGAGGCGTGGGTGCTTGGAGCTGGCGAGCTTGGGGAACTCCTTGAGCGCGAACTCCTCGGCGCCCTTGATCACCTTCCAGATCGCCTTGACCGTCGTCTCGAGCGTGACGAGGTTGCGGTCGCCGGCGGTGATGACCTTCTCCCAGTCCCACTGGTCGACGTAGGAGCTGTGGTCATGATCGAGGAAGTAGTCCTTGCGGACGGCGCGCATGTCGGTGACGATGCCCTCGCCGACTTCGCAGTCGAACTGCTTGAGCGCCAGCCGCTTCCACTTGGTTGCCGCCTGCACGACCTGGGCGCGGAGGCGCGGCTCGATGCCGAGGCCGCAGGGAAATGAAACCGGCGTGCGCGAGCCGTCGCGGTCGAGGTAGTCGTTGACGCCGCTCTCCTCGGTGACGATCAGTGGCACCTCGACGCGGAAGAGGTTGAGCTCGCGGCAGAGGCCGTCCTCGATGTAGCGCTTGACCGCGGCGGTGGCCTTCTGGGTCTCCTTGCGGTCGAGCAGCGGGGCGTAGTTGTCCGGCAGGATCTTGGCGACCTCTTCATAGGTACTGACGCCCGGGCCGGCGAGGTCGGCCTTCTTGTCGAGCACGGGAGGCATCGCGACAGTTGTCATCGTACGGGCTCCTCTGGATGGTTTGTGGTGGCGGCGGGCGACCGGCCCGTCCTGGAGAATGGCGACTCCAATCGCCATTAGGCGCCCGCAGGTGGCGCGCCGCACGGGCCGCCAGGGTGGGGCCCGCCCGCCCGTCGAGGTGGGAGTGGCGCGGTCAGGAAGAGCCGGCGGCAGCGTCGGCCTGGCGGGCGATGCGGAGGAGCTTGCGCGCCGTCGCCTCGGCCGAGATCCTGCGCAGGCTCGCTGTCGCCTCCGCACCGCCGCCGGCGCGGCGCTCGGCGCGCAGCCGCAGCACCTCGATCTCCAGCGCGAGGACGCGAAAGCCCTTCTCGGCCGCCAGGGAGATCGCCTCGCCGGGCCCGAGGGGCCCGGCGAGCGGCTTCGCCCCGGCGATCTCGGTCGTCAACGCTGTGGCGGTCGCCTGCAAGCGGATCTGAAGGTTCTCGCTCGCCGCGGAGAGGGCAACGCCGCGCGCCAGCGCGGCGCGCGACTCGCCGACCCTCCCGAGCGCAGCGTTGGCGCGGGCACGAATGAACTCAATCGCTGCGGCGAGGTCGGGCGAGCGTCCGGAAGTGCCCTCGGCGGCCAGAGCCTCGACGTCGGCAAGCCGCGCTCGGACCTCACCGCCCTCCAACGCGATCCGCGCCAGGAGAACCCGGCTCTCGTCCACCTTGCCGCGCCGTCCGAGCTCGCGGCGTATCGCCAGCGACTCCTCCGCTCGCGTCAGCGCGCGGGCGAGGTCGGCGCTTTCGATCTCCACCTCGGCGAGCTCCGCGAGCGCGTTGGAGAGCACCGCCTTGCTCGACACCTCGCGCGCCACGGCCGCCGCGGCTTCGAGACTGGAGCGGGCCTCGGAAAGCTCGCCGCGATCGATGGCCAGGGCGCCGAGCGCGACCATCGTGGCCGACTCGCCCGGCCGCTGGCCCAGGTCGCGCTTCTTCGCCAGTGCCTCTTCGAGGTGCACGCGCGCATCGGCCAGCGCACCCTGCTGGCGCTCGATGGCGCCGAGGTTGAGCAGGGCGTCGGCGATGCCGCTCGGATCGTCGAGTTGCCGGAAGACCGCGAGGGCGTCCGTCACCGCCCCCTTGGCTTCGGCCAGCCGTCCCTCTTCGGCGCTTGCTGCGGCGAGGTTGTTGCGCGTATAGGCCGTGCCGCGCAGGTCGCCGACTTCGGCGAGGACTTGCAGCGCTTCTTCGTACAGGGAGCGCGCGCGCTCGAGCTCGCCCAGATTCCGGGCCACCACTGCCAGGCTGTTGAGGCTGCGGGCCACACCACCGCGGTCGCCGGCCTCCTGGTAGCGGGCGAGCGCCTGCTCGTTGGCGGCGCGCGAGGCCGCGAGATCGCCGCGATCGAAGTGCGCGGCTGCCGCGACGGCGAGCGCCGCGGCCTCTCCCACCCGGTCGCCGGCGGCGACGTAGAGCAGGCGGGCGGCATCGCTGGCGGTCGCCGCGCCTGCCGAGTCGCCGAGCCGCCGAAGCGCCTCGGCCTCGCGCAGGCGGGCCTCTGCGACCAGCAGCGGCGCGTTCAGCGCCGCGGATCGGTCCGCCGCCCGCCGGGCGGCGTCGCGCTGGCGCGCGAAGCTCGAGGTCGCGAGCGCCGCCGCCGCTTCGGCGAGGTCGATCCGCGGGTTGCTGCGATCCGGTTCGGGAAGGGCACGCAGCGCCTCGATGGTCAGCAGGGCGGCCGCACCGCGTCCGCCGTCGATCTGTGTGCGGGTGAGCTTCAGCCCGTACTCGAGATTGTCGGGGAACGCCGTCCACAGCCGGCCGTAGATCTCCTCCGCCCGCGGCCAATCGCGGCGCAACTCCGCCGCCAGTCCCTCGACGCCGAGGCGTTCCTCAGCCGGCAGCCCGGTGCTCTGCGCGAGCGCGCGCGTCGCTTCCTGCTCGGCGCGCTGCTCGAAACCGAGCGCCGCCCAGGCTTGGGCGAGCGCGGCGCGAATCATCGGGTGGCCGGGCTCGGCAGCGGCAGCCTGCTCGAGAAGCTCGCGCGCGGCCCTCGGCTCGAAGCTGCGCAGCTTCAGCAGAGCTTCGGAATAGAGCCTTGCCGCGCGCGGATTCGACGGCGCAGAGGCCATCTCCGCCGGCTTCGCCGCACGCGCCGCGCTACCCAGGAGCGCGCGCAGGCGCACACCGACATGCGAAACCAGCTGGAAGAGCTCTTCCTCGCTGCCGGTCTCGACCGCCTCCCCGAGGGTCTCTCCCTTTCCGGCATCCTCGATTCGAACCGCCAGCCGGACCGAGGTCGAGTCGCCGGCGCCGAGAACGGCATAGGAGCCGAGGACAATGAAGTCGGTGCCGAGCCTGGACCGCAGCTTGGAGATCACCTCGCCCGAGGGTTGGTCGGTCTCGGCCAGCCCAAGGTCGATCCGGGCCCGCGCCACGTCCTCGCCCGCCACCGTGCGCAAACCCTCGCCGGCCCGCAGCTCCGAACCGACCATCTCGGCGAGCGCCACCGAGAGCCACTCGAACTCCGCGCGCTGCGCGAGATTGCGAAACGGCACGACCGCCACGGCCCGACGGATCTCTCCGGGCTCGCCGAGCGGCGACTCGAGCGAGCGCCGCACGCGGACGACGGCCTGCACGAGAGCGAGAACCAGGATCACGGAGACAGCCGCGAGCAGCCGAACCTGCCGGCGGCGCTTCGGATCCGGCGCCGGAGCGACCGGAGAGCTGGGCGCCGTCGTTGTCGCGCCCGTCGCCGGCGCAGCGGCTCCACCGGCGAGCACCCGGCCGGCTTCGAGGACGGTCGGAAAACGATCCTGCGGGTAGCGCGCCAGGCAGCGGCGGATGACCTCGACCCAGAGCGGATCGAGGCCGGGCATGAGCTCCTCGGGAGAGGGCGGCGCCTGGGTCAGGCGCTTGACCGCTGTGGCAAGCGGCGTGTCGCCGGCGAACGGCAGCTCACCGGTCACCATCTCGAAGAGCACGACGCCGAAGGCGTACTGGTCGGCCGCGGCGGTGAGAGCGCTGCCCTCGATCTGCTCCGGAGCCATGTAGGCCGGTGTGCCGACGGCGGCATCGGCCATCGTGACCTGGGCCGCGAACTGGTCGTGCTCGACGCCGCGCGCCACGCCGAAATCGGTGACGACGACGCGAATCCCCCCGGCATCGGGCACCAGGAAGACGTTTTCGCTCTTGAAGTCGCGGTGAATGACCCCGGCGGCATGGGCCGCCGCGAGAGCGGCAATCATCTGTCGGGCGATCGGCAGAGCCTCCTCCGGCGAGAGGGTCCCCTGGCACCGGATGCGATGCGAAAGCGTCTCGCCTTCCAGCAGCTCCATGGTGAGAAAGATGACCGACGTCCCGTCGGGACGCGCGTGGTAGCCGACGTCATAGATCCGGCAGACGTTGGCGTGGGTCACCTTGCGGGCCAGCGAGATCTCGCGTTTGAAGCGCTCGATGGCCACCTCGTGCGTCGCATCGCGTGGATGCACGGTCTTCAACGCCACCTGCTGGCGCAGCTCGAGATCCTCGGCCTCGTAGACCTCGCCCATTCCGCCGCGAGCGATGAAACGGCGAATCCGGTAGCGCTCCGAGACGAGCTCGCCAGGACGGAAGAGGGTCGCTGGTGGCGTCGCCCCGAGAACCTGTGTCGCGGCCTGGGCTCTCGAGACGACCGCTGCGCCCGGCGCGAGCGTCGAAGCGGTTGCCGACCCGGCGCGGCGGGCATAGCGCGCACCGCAGCTGGGACAGGTGACCACGGTCGCCGGCTGAAGCGTCGCCTCGGCCGGAAGTGGAACTGCGTTGCCGCACCGGCGGCAATCGAGCTTCGTCATGGGACCGCGCCAGGCGCCCGAAAGGGGTTTGCGTCGCCCGGGTTGCGCCCGGCGCAGGCTTTCAGGGACGGCCGGATTCTAGCTTGGAACCGGCTTCGCCCACCGGGACGGAGTCGGGCCGCCCTGGCCGTTTCCGTCGGACTATCAGCCGATCCCAGGTCGATATATGCTGCGCCGCCACCCGGTCCAAGGGGACGTTTGCTTTGAGCCATGCCGTGGGGAAGGTGCTCCCTTCGCCACTGGACTGATTTGGGTGCCGCGGACGACTTTGCGTCATCGACTCACAACTGTTGCCGGAGGAGGATGAAGATGAAAGCTCTGAGGAATGTAGTTTGCGCGTTTGTGCTGTTCAACCTGGTCGCTTACGGATCGCTCTCCACCGGCGTCGCCAACGCAGCGACCGCGGCTGCGCAGCCGGCGGCCGCAAAGCCGGCCGCTGCCAAGCCGGCCGCCGCGAAACCTGCTGCCGGGAAGCCCGCCGCAAAGCCCGCGGCAGGCAAGCAGGTCAACGGCAAGCAACTGCTGGCCGAGTCGAAGAAGGCCGTGGCCGGAATCCTCAAGACCGCGAAGGCTTCGGCAGGCAAGATCGACCCGAAGAACAAGAAGCAGGCGCCGTTCTTCGGTGGCATCAAGGAGCTCCAGGCCTCCATCGCGGACAGCGAGAAGAAGATGAAGGCGAAGGACAAGAAGCTCTTCGACAGCCTGTCCAAGGGCAGCACGGCGCTCGCCAAGGTCAAGACCGCCTGGCCGCGGATCGGCGTCGAAGGATGCCAAGATCGACGGCTACCTCGCCAAGCTCGACAACTCCTACACCGCGCTGCGCAGCCGCTACGGCAGCGAGGGCCTGCGGGCGAAGCAGGGCGGCGCGCTGTCGGCGAAGGAGAAGGCGAACTTCGAAAAGATCAAGGCGTCGCAGGCCGAGTTCGCCAAGAAGCTCGCGCCGATGCAGGCCAAGGCGAAGAAGAACGGCGACAAGGGCACGGACGCGGAGCTCGCCCGGCTGATCGCCCAGTCGAACAAGATCGCCACCGCGCAGCTGACGGTCGACGCCTTCCTGACCGCGATGCTGCTCGCTCGACTATCTTGCAGGGCGAGTGGGACTGCTACTCCTACTACGTCGGTCCCGACTACCGCGCGGACTGGATCCAGGTGGACGTCTGGGTCGAGACCTCGTTCACGACCTACGACACGATCTACTGGGAGACCGTCGATACCTACTCGGTCGAGAGCTGGGACTACTGGGATGTCTCGATGGAGCTCGACCTCGATGTCGACTACGCGGTCACCGACATCTCCGACGCCGACTCTCCTCGGGCGACGCGTATCTCGACTCGAGCTTCACCTACGACGAGCTCTCCTGGGAGGACTACTCCACGGAGTACGCTTCGGCCGAGACGGAGGACACCGTCTACGAGGAAGAGGACGTCAACCTCGACGTTGCGGAGGAGGCCTGGGAGGACGAGGGTCTCGAGCTCGAGGCGGCCGACGACATGCTCGACGAGGACGACGCCGAAGAGGCGGCCGACGACGACGATGACGCGGATGACGACGCCGAGGCGGACGACGCGGATGACGATGCCACCGACGATGACGCCGACGCCGACGAAGCGGACGACGACGGCGGCGACGACGAAGCCGACGACGACGGCGACGACGACGAAGCCGACGACGACGGCGGCGACGACGAAGCCGACGACGACGGCGCCGACGACGAAGCCGACGACGACGGCGGGACGACGACGAAGGTGACGACGAAGCCGACGACGCCGAAGGCGACGACGAAGCCGACGACGACGGTGGTGACGACGAAGCCGAAGATGACGGTGGGGACGACGAAGCCGAGGATGACGGTGGTGGCGACGACGGCGGCGACGAGGAGCTCAGCTGAGGCGATCGAGCCACCGCGACGACCGGTCCTCGCCGGTCGGCCCGCAGCGAGGTGACGGCCTTCGTCGTTGAGGATTGGAGTTCCGGGCTGTGGCGCGGGGGCCTCTCGAGGTTCCCGGCCGCAGCCCGTTTTGCTGTCGATCGGGCGGCTCCCGACGGGCGGGATCAGCCGCCGGGTGTCGCGCGGGCGGTGCGGGCGAGGTCCTCGCGCAGCCCGTCGGCGTGGGCGTTGCGCACCGTCTTCCGCACCAGAATGTCGGCGGCGGAGGCCTCCGACCCGTAGTAAGCGGCGTTGCGCTCTGTGGCCGGCTGGATGACCGTGCCGTCGAGCGTCGCCCCGGCATAGAGGCCCTTCGAGCGCACGAACGTCAGGATCTCGGCGGTGGCGTTCTCGCCGGCGCCGGCGCCCACGGGGCCGGCGGCGACCGCAGCCTCTGCGCCGAGCTGCAGCTTCGGACTCAGGAACGAGTCGAGGCCGGCCTGGGACTGGATCAACAGCACGACCTCCGAGCGCTCGCCGCCAACCTGCAGGCCGACGGAGGCGCCGCCGAGGTTGTAGAACACCGGCTGGCCCCACTCCCCGGTCGAAGCGTCCCGCGCCAGGAGGACGCCGACGCCGCCGGAGCCGCCGAAGATCAGCCCGGCGCGAACCCGCTTCGGGACGATGAGCACCGCCACCGCCCCGCCGACATGGTCGCGGAACCAGCTCATCTCCGGATCGGCCTGAAACCGTCCGAGCGTCCGCCGGGCCGCCGAGACCACGGCCTGGGCCTCGTGCGCCGGGTCGGCGGCGGCCGCGACGGCGGGCAGCGCCAGCAGAGTCAACAAGGCGGCGCCGAGCAGCGCGGCTGCGGGTCGTCGGTGGGCGGACAGAGGCATGCGCACTCCTTCGGCCCGAGCGATCGCGGGATGCGATCCAGGCGGGCCCTTCTTCAGTGTACGTGGGCAGCCGCCGGAACGTCTGCGATCCACTCCATTCCCGCCCCGGGCGGAGCGGCCTTGGTAGGATGACGGCGCGCCATGCATATCGTTCTGCTCGGCCCCGACCTGTTCGCGGCTTTTCACGACTTCGCCCGCGCGGCGAAGGACCTCGGCGTGCGCGTGTCGGGAATCGGTTCGACCCCGCAGTCGCGCTTGCGCGCCGGTCTGAAGCGTCATCTCGACGCCTGGGAGCAGGTCCGCAATCCGTTCGATCCGCACGCGGTTGCGCTGGCAGTCGGCCGGCTCGCCAGGGCCGCGCCAGTCGACCGTCTCGAAACGGTCGAGGAGCGGCTGATCGAGAGCGCCGCCGAGGCGCGCGAGAAGCTCGGCCTGCCCGGGCTTTCGTTGCGTTCGGCGCGGCTCTGTCGGGACAAACCGGCGATGAAGCAGGCGCTGCGCGAAGCCGGGATACCCTGCGCCGAATCCGCGGCCGTCGCCTCGCTGGACGCGCTGCGCGAGTTCGCGGAGCGCCACGGCCTGCCACTGATCCTGAAGCCGATCGCAGGTCTCGGTTCGCAGAAGACCTTTCGCGTCGGGAACGTGGCAGAGCTCGAGCGCGCAGCGCGGGCGCTGGGCGTGGACCGGGGCGAGGCGGCTGCGGTGGAGGAGTTCGTCGAGGGCCACGAAGGCTTCTACGACACCCTGTCGATCGACGGCGAGCCGAGCCTCGAGTTCATCTCGCACTACTATCCGAGCGTTCTCGAAGCGCTGTCCAACCGCGCCATCGCGCCGCAGATCGCGGCGACGAATCGCGTCGCGATGGAGAGCTACAAGGAGCTGCGCGACCTCGGCCGCAAGGTGATCCGCACCCTGGGCATCGGCACGTCGGCCACCCACATGGAGTGGTTCTTCGGTCCCAAGGGACTCAAGATCTCCGAGATCGGCGCGCGGCCGCCGGGCGAGAGGATCTGGGACCTTTACTGCGTCGGCAACGATCTCGACCTCTATGCGGCTTGGGCGAGCGCGATCGTGCGCGGACGGGTCGATGCCGTGCCGAGCCGGCGTTTGGCCACCGGTTCGGTGCAGGTGCGCCCGGAACGCGACGGGCGTATTGCAGGGTACGAAAACCTCGAAGAGGTCTTGCAGCGCATCCGGCCCTTCGTCTTCGCCAGGGAGATCCCCGCGGTCGGCCGTGAGACCGTGGCGATCGAGAAGGGCTATCTCGCCAACGCCTGGTTCCGCCTCCGGCATGCCGACTACGACCAGCTCTGCGAGCTCATGAACTGGATCGGCCGGACGCTGAAGGTCCGGGTGCGCTAGCCGCCGGCGACTGCAGCAGGCCGCGGAAGGCGCTGCCGTAGATCTCCCAGATGGTGATGAAGAGGGCCACCACGATCGGGCCGAGAATCAGGCCGGCGGCGCCGAAGAGCGTCAGGCCGCCGAGCGTTCCGACGAGCACCAGCAGATCCGGAATCTGCGTGTCCTTGCCCACGAGCGCCGGCCGGAGAACGTTGTCGATCGTTCCGACGACCGCCGCGCACCAGATCGTGAGCCCGATCGCCGCGCCGGTGCGGTCGACGATCAGCAGGTAGATCGCCGCCGGAACCCAGACCAGCGTGGCGCCGATCCCGGGCAGGACGCTCAGAATGAACATCAGCACCGACCAGAAGGCGACGCCCTCGATCCCCGCGGCCCAGAAGGCCAGGCCGCCGAGAGCTCCCTGGACGATGCCCACCACCAGCGTTCCCTTGATGGTCGCCCGGGCAACGGAAACGAAGCGGTCGACGAGGCGGCGCTTGTCCTCCTCGGGCAGCGGAATGTGGGCGAGTGCCCTGTCGAGGGTGCCGCCGCCCTCCTTGAGGAAGAAGAACATGGCGTAGAGCAGGATGAAGAAGCTGAGGAGGAAGTGCACCGTGCCTCCCGTCAGGGAGGAGAGGCTGTTGAAGAGAAAGCCGCCGGCGCGCTCCACCAGTTTGCCGAGGGTCGAGACGATCGACTCCCGGTAGGGCTCGAAGTGCGCGAGAAAGGGCAGGCGTTCGACCAGTTGCTGCTCGATGAGCGAGGGCTGGGCGGCGTTCTGCTTGATCCAGGGCATCGCGACCTGGCCGATCTCGAGGGCGTTGGCGGCCACCAAACCGAGGAACGCGACGAGCGGCAGGCCGACCGCGAGCAGCAGAATGAGCAGGGTCAGCACTGAAACGAGGGCGCGCTTTCCCGGTATCCTGCCGAGCAGCCAGGAGTACAGGGGATGGGCGAGTCCGCTGAAGACGGCGCCGAGGACCAGGGCAATCAGGAAGCCCTTGATCATGTAGAGAAAGATCCCCGTCACGGCGAGCGCGAGGAAGAGGAGGAAGCGCCGGCGGTAGAGCTCCTGATCGCTGATCATGGCTCGCCATCCTAACGCCCTCCGGAGCGCTTTCGTCTTTCCGGCGTGGGCGAGCGGCGCCCAGTCTAGAATGCGCCCATGCCGCGACTGACCAGGATCTACACCCGCACCGGCGACGACGGCTCGACCGCGCTCGGCTCCGGTGTGCGCACGCCCAAGGACGCTCTGCGTGTCGAGTGCTACGGCACCGTCGACGAGCTCAACGCCCAGCTCGGCACCGTGCTCTGCCAGTCCCTGCCGGCGGAGCTCGCGGAACCCCTTTCCCGGATCCAGAACGACCTTTTCCACCTCGGTTCGGACCTCTGCGTCACCGAGGCGGACAAGGTAGCGCGCCCGCTGCCGCGCATCGAGGATCGTCATGTCGTCTGGCTCGAGGGCGAGATCGATCGCTGGAACGGGCGCCTGCCGGCGCTCGAGAACTTCATCCTGCCCGGCGGGAGCCCCGCCGCGGCGCACCTGCACGTGGCGCGCACCGTCTGCCGGCGGGCGGAGCGGATTCTGGTCGCGCTGGCGCGGCAGGAGCCGGTGGGCGCCTGGGCTCTGCCCTACCTCAACCGGCTGTCCGACCTGCTGTTCGTCTTCGCGCGCGCCGCGAATCTGCTGAGCGGCGACCCCGACCGGCTGTGGAATTCACGCGCCTGACACGGTGACGGGCCGCTGGCCCGGGCTCAGGAGGGGCAGTTCCGGTCGCGCCGGAGTTCGAGGTCCTCGACCACGGCGCGCTTGAAGCCGATCGGCCCGTCGGCTTCGCGCAGGCGATCCTCGCGGTAGGTCGAGATCTCGACGAGCTCGAAATTCATCCGGATCCTGCGGAATGGCCGCGGCAGGCGTTCACCCGGCGCCTGGACGTGGTGCAGGCCGCCGCTGTAGGCGACGAGCATGGGGCCCTCCGGGATGACCTCGAGGATGTCGGCGATGCCGCCGCGCACGGTCATCGGCTGACCTTTCGAGTCCAGTCCGTTGGCGCGCTTCATCCTGCCCTCCGGAAGGATGACCACCATCGAGTCCGGGTCGATGCGCGACAGCACCTCCCGCCAGGTGTGGTCGCGCTCCCGCGAGATCGATACGACGTGCGCGCCGACGAGCTTGAAGAACTGGCCGACGATCGGGCGCCGGAGGGTCTTTTCGGCCGCGGGCACGACGCCGTGGCAGGCGACCCGCCAGAGGAATCGCGGCGGCGCCATGGCGATGAACAGCCACTCGAAGAGGCTCGTGTGATTGAGGAAGCAGAGCACACGGATGCCGCGCCAGGGGTCGCCCGGCGGCTGGCCACCGATCCACTTCATCTCGCGCGACCAGAAGGCCTTCGAGATCAGCCGGGCTGCACTGAGAACAAGGAATACGAGGTACTTGCGCACGCGGGAGAAGGCCGGGACGGCGCGCTTAGAGGACCGTCTCGCGGACGACTTCCTCGACCGTCGTCACGCCTTCCCGGATCTTCTGCAGGCCCGAGCCGCGCAGCGAGAGCATGCCGGTTTCGATCGCCTTGGTGCGCAGCTCGACGGAGCTCGCCCCGGAGAGGATCAGCTCGCGGATCTCGTCGCCGACCTCCATGACCTCGTAGAGACCGACCCGGCCCTTGTAGCCCGTGTTCGAGCAGCGGTCGCAGCCGCGGCCCTTGAAGAGGCGCACGGACTTGGCGTCCTTCTCGGAGAAGCCGGCGTTGATCAGCGCTCCGAGTGGCGCCTCCGTCGGCTCCTTGCAGGAGGCGCAGACGCGCCGGACGAGCCGCTGCGCCACGATCATGTGCACGGAGGTGGCGACGAGGAACGGCTCGATACCCATGTTCATCAGGCGGTTGATCGACGACGGGGCATCGTTGGTGTGCAGCGTCGACAGCACGAGATGTCCGGTCATCGCGGCCTTGATGGCCACTTCGGCGGTCTCGAAGTCGCGGATCTCGCCGACCAGGATGATGTTCGGGTCCTGGCGCAGGAAAGAGCGCAGGGCGGCGGCGAAGTTCAGCCCGATCTGCTCCTTCATCTGCACCTGGTTGATGCCGGGGAGGTTGAACTCGACCGGATCTTCGGCGGTGATGATGTTCACCTCGGGGGTGTTGATCCGCTGCAGCGCCGAGTAGAGCGTATTCGTCTTGCCGGACCCGGTCGGTCCGGTGACGAGCACCATGCCGTACGGCTTGAGAATCGCCTGCTCGAACTTGCGCAGCGACTCGGACTCGAAGCCCAACCTGGTCATGTCCAGCATCAGGTTGTCCTTGTCGAGGAGTCGCATGACGATCTTCTCGCCGTAGATCGTCGGCAGCACGGAGACGCGGAAGTCGAGATCCTTGATGCGGTCCTGGATCTTGGTCTTGATCTTGATGCGTCCGTCCTGGGGTAGGCGCTTCTCGGCGATGTCGAGCTTGGCCAGGATCTTGATGCGGCTGGTGATCGCCTCGCGCAGGCGCAGCGGCGGATGCATCATCTCGTAGAGGATGCCGTCGATGCGGTAGCGGACCCGGTAGTCCTTCTCGTAGGGCTCGATATGGATGTCCGAGGCGCCCTTCTTGATCGCGTCGGTGAGGATGATGTTCACCAGCCGGACGACCGGAGCTTCCTCGGACTCCTTCTCGAGCATCTCGAGATCGAGGTCCTGGTCCTCCTCGAGCACCTCGAGCGACGAATCGGTCGAGGTGTCGGTGAGGTCCTCCATCACCTTCTTGAGCTCGATGGCGTGCGTCGAGCCGTAGTACTTGTCGATCGAGATGCGCAGCGCGGATTCCGAGGCGACCACGGGATCGACGTTGTAGCCCGTCATGAACTTGATGTCGTCCATGGCGAAGACGTTCGTCGGGTCGATCATCGCCAGGGTGACTTTGGCGCCGACCTTGGCGATCGGCAGGATGGTGTACTTGCGCGCGACGTCGGCCGGGATCACCTTGATGACCGACTCGTCGATCTCGACGCGCGAGCAGGTCGATCGCGGGGACTCCGAAGTGCTTCGAAAGGAACTCGACAAGGTCCTTCTCGGACATGGCGCCGATCTTCACCAGCGCCGAGCCGATGCGGCCGCCCTTGTCCTTCTGCAAGGCGAGACCTTCCTTCAACTGCTCCGGACTGATCTTGCCGGATTTGAGGAGGGCGTCTCCGAGGCGATTGCTCATCTCTTCAAGGGCCTTTCATGGCTCGCGACGAGCCGCATCTGCCCGGCCTGGGCAGAGCCCAAGGGCACCTGGCCGCATCTCCTCGCAGTGTAGCAGCGCTCGGAAAAAAGGGTCAATAAACCGCCGTTTTCGCGTCGCCCGGAGGGAGGGCGCGCACCTTCTGGATGATGTCGCTGGTGGCGTGATCCTTCGGATCTCCGACCAGCGCCGTGCGACCGCCGTAGGCTGCCACGACCCCGAACTCGGGCACACGCTCGGGGGCCCCGTAGTCGGTTCCCTTGCAGTGCACGTCGGGCCGGATCTCCGCCAGCAAGGGCGCCGGACTGTCGCCCGCGAAGACGACGACAAAGTCGACCGGCGCGAGGGCGGCGAGCAGCTCGGCGCGCTCGGCTGCCGGCACCACTGGCCGCCCCGGGCCCTTGAGGCTGCGCACCGAGGTGTCGTCGTTGACCGCCACGACGAGGAAGTCGCCCTCGGCCCGCGCCGCCTGGAGGTAGCGCAGGTGGCCGACGTGCAGCAGATCGAAGTGACCGTTGGCGAACGCCAGCTTCCGGCCAGCCGCTTGCAGGCGGCGGGCCTCGGCGGCGAGCTCGGGGAGAGTCAGGACGCGGCCCACGTCAACTCCAGGCGCGGCCGGGGATCGGAAGCGATGGCGGCATGCAGCTCCTCGCTGGAGACCGTGGCAGTTCCCATCTTCATCACGACGACGCCGCCCGCGTAGTTGGCGAGGACCATCGCCTCGAGCGGCGTGCCGCCTGCCGCCAGAGCCAGGGCGAAGGTACCGATCACCGTGTCGCCCGCGCCGGTCACGTCCGCCACCTGATCGGTGCCGTGGACGGGCACGTGGGCGGCGCCTCCGGGCGTGAAGAGCGACATGCCGCGGCTGCCTCGGGTGATCAGCAGGAAGCGGGCGCCGAGGCGCTCGCGGAGCTCGCGTCCGGCGCCGAGATCGCTGCCCAGGGTATCGTCGAGCGGCCGACCCAGAAGCGTCTCGGCCTCCTCCTCGTTCGGCGTCGCGCCGTCGAGACCGGCGAACTCTCCGAGCCGGAAACGGCTGTCGACGATGATCGCCCCCTCACCTCCGACTGCCCGGCGGATCTCCGGCAGGAGGTTTGGAACGACCGAACCGTAGCCGTAGTCCGACAGGATGGCCGCCCGGGCCTTCCCGGAACGCCCGATCGCGGTCTGCAGGGCCGCGATCTCCCCGGCGGCGAGGACCACCTCCTGCTCGCGATCGAGCCGTACGACCTGTTGCTTGATGCCGGTCGGAAAGCCGGCCAGGATGCGCGTCTTGGTGGGCGTCCGGTAGCCGGGACGGACGAGGATGCTGTCGGTCGGAATGCCCCGGGCCGCGAGCGCTTCCAGCAGGTCGCGGCCGCTGTCGTCATCGCCGACCAGGCCCAGGGGACGGGGACGCCCGCCCAGGGCCATGACATTGGCGACCGCATTGGCGCCGCCGCCCGGGGCCAGGCTCTCGCCGGCGTAGCGCAGGATGAGCACCGGCGCCTCGCGCGAGATCCGCTTCGGCGTGCCGGAGAGGAAGCGGTCGACGACCAGGTCCACGAGCATGAGCACCGGCTGGCCGCGCATCGCGTCGACGAGCCAGTGCAGGCGGTCTTCGGGGAGGGGCTGGTCGGGAATCGTGTCGGCGGGGTGCATGGGGCGGTCGGACGGCATTCTCTCATTATCCGGGGCGTCAGCCGCCCGGTGGCGGGCACGTCGCCGGACTGGCACCGTTCGTGCGTCGGTCTCCAGGCAGACAGATGGTGGATAATCGATTTCGCGATATGCCAGCAGATCTCCAGATCAAGGACGCGGGTCGGACGGTGGACGACCGCGCCGCCTTCGAAGCGGCGGCGATGCCGCACCTCGACTCGCTGTACAACACGGCGTACCGAATGGCGCGCAACGCCGAGGACGCCGAGGATCTGGTGCAGGAGACCTTTCTCAAAGGTTACCGCAGCTACGCCCAGTTCACGCCGGGGACCAACCTCAAAGCCTGGCTCTTCAAGATCCTCAAGAACACCTTCATCAACGAGTACCGGCGCAAGCAGGCGGCGCCCAGAAAGAGCGACTTCGCCGAGATCGAGGACGCCTTCGAGAGCCAGCTCGCGCCGGAAGCGGCGGGGCAGATGAAGAATCCGGAAGAGGAGGCGCTCGCGAACGCGTTCGACGAGGATGTCCAGCGCGCCCTCGATCTGCTGCCCGCGGACTACCGCATGGCGGTCCTTCTGGCGGATATCGAGGGCTTCTCCTATCGCGAGATCGCCGAGATCCTCGAGATTCCCGTCGGCACCGTCATGAGCCGGCTCTACCGCGGGCGCAAGCTCCTCGAGGAGGCGATGCTGCGCTACGCGCGCGAGCATGGATACATGCGGGAAGGCTCGGAGCCGGCGCGCCGGCGCGGCTCTGAACCGGCGCCGAACGCCGCCGCTTCGGGACACTGACCCCGTGCCGGCGTGGAATTTCGTCGACGACCGCAGTGTTTTCACCAAGGTGCGAACGGCCGGATGGGCCGGGAGCAGAAGCCTAGAGGGACCGGCCGATGGCGTGTAATCGAGTGCGCAGGGCGGTGTTTCTATGGGTGGATCGCGACCGCGAGCAGCTGCCGCGTGAATCCATGGAACGGCACCTGGAAGACTGCCCGATTTGCCGCGAGCGCGCCATGCGGATCGAAGAGGTCATCGTGATGGTCCGCACCCGGTGCTACCGCCGTGCGGCGCCGACCGAGTTACAGCAGAGGATCCGGGCGTTGCTCGGACTGGAGTGATCGCGATGGCATCGGTTCGAGTCACCACCGGCGAAGCCGGTTCCAGGCCCTGGTCGGCATTGGCCCGCGCGGCCGTGCTGCTTCTCTTGCTCGCTGCGCTGCGCGGCGGCGCGGCTGAAGCCCAGCAAGGGGGGAGCCTTCCCGGACTCGGCGGCGGGCAGCTTTCTTCCGCCGAGCTCAGCCAGGGAACGCACATCATCGTCGTCTGGGCTTCCTGGTCGCCGCGCTGCCGCGACATTTCGCCGCGCGTCAACGACCTGGTGCAGAAGCTCTCCGGCCTGGGCCGGGTGGTCACCGTCAACTTCCAGGAGGAAGCGGCGGTGATCGAAGACTTCGTGCGCCAGCACTCGCTGAACGCTCCGGTCTTCCTCGATCGCGACGGCGAGTTCTCGAAGAGCCACGCAGTCACGACCCTGCCCGGGCTCGTCGTCCTGCGCCAGGGCGAGGTGCTCTTCCAGGGCCGCCTTGCCGTTGAGGCCGAGACGCAGATCCGGGATCTTCTGCGGTAGCGTCGGTCCCCCCTCCCCCCGGCGCGGCGGCCGGTTCCCGGACCGTTCTGAGGCCGATTTCACAGCGCAGGCTGCACCCGATGTTATGCTCCCCGTCCCGGGAGCCTCCCGGCCAATCGACATTTCGAAGCCGGAGAGGGTCCACTGGATGAACGCGTGGAGCAGGGAAAGGGTGCTGCGATTTCTGAAGCTGGCCCTCCCTGTAGCGGGCGCCGTCGTCGTCGCACCGCTGGCGCTCACCTCGTGGATCGAAACCCCGGCCGCCAAGCCGCATGACCGCGAGCCCGTCGCGCTCGCCACGCCGCCCCCGCCGACCTCGTCGCCGATGGTGGCCGCCGTGACCCGGGGGCTCGCGCCGGCGCGCGTGCTCCTGCTGCGCTCCGGCGACACGCTGGGCAAGGCGCTGCGCGACCTGGGTTTCGGCAGCGACCAGGCGGAGCGCGCGGCGAGCGCCGCCAGCCGCTATGTGAATCCGCGCCAGCTCCGGCCCGGCATGCGCATCGCGGCCTATCTGGATGGTGCCGAGCCGGGCAGGTTCGAGCTTGCGGTGGCCGGGAAGGGGGAGCTCTCGGTGGAGCGCGGCGGCGAGGAATGGCTGCCCTCCTGGCGCCCCTATCGCCGCGAGCTCCGCACCCGCGCCGTCCACGGCCAGCTCTCGGGATCGCTCGAAAGCTCGGTCGCTGCGGCCGGCGCCGACTCCGACCTCGCTTACGCCATGGCGGACGTGCTGCAATGGGATCTCGATTTCAATCGCGACCTGCAGCGCGGCGATCGCTTCGACGTGCTGTACGAGGAGGTCTACCTCGAAGGCCGGTATTTCGGAGTGGAGCGCGTGCTGGCGCTCTCCTACGCTCAAACAGGTCGCAAACTCGAGGTCTTCCGCTACGGCAGCGCCGGCGCCTTCTATGATGCCGAGGGTCGGCCGAGCGAGAAGATGTTCCTGCGCGCGCCGCTGCCCTACTCGCGCGTGACCTCCAAATTCTCGACCCATCGCTTTCATCCGGTGCTCAAGGTCTCGCGGCCGCACTACGGCGTCGACTACGGCGCGCCGGTGGGTACTCCGGTGCGCGTGACGGCCGCCGGGACAGTCGTCTCTGCAGGCTGGGACGGCGGCGGCGGCAGAACAGTCAAGGTCCGGCATGCCAACGGCTACCTCACCGGCTATCTCCACCTCTCGCGCTTCGCCGAAGGCGTCCGGCCGGGAACCCGGGTTCGCCAGGGCGAGCTCATCGGCTACGTCGGAGCGACCGGTCTCGCGACCGGACCGCATCTCGACTATCGGGTGCAGCGCGACGGCGCCTGGATCGACCCGCAATCTCTGAAGAGCGTCCCGTCGCCGCCGCTCGATCAGGCCCAGCTGGCCGACTTCCGGCGGGTGCGCGATGCGCTGCGTCCGGTGCTCGACGGCGCCGCGGATCCGTCGGCGATCGCTGCGGGCTCGTTCGTGATCGCGGCCGCCGGGCCCGGAGCCCTGGAGCCGGGATGGGCCGTGCACGACTCGCCAATGGCGCTCGAGACGAACTCCACCACCAGGAAGTAGGAAGAAGTCGATCGTGATCCGGGTTCAGACCTGGTGCCGTGCGGACTTCGCCGGCGGAACGCTCGATATCTGGCCCCTCGGTCTGCTGCACCCCGGCGCGAGCACGGTGAACGTCGCGCTCGACCTCGCGGTCGAGGTCCGGCTCGAGCCGCGCCGCCACGGCTTTGTCGTGCGCCAGGGCGGCGAGAGACTCGAGACGGAGACGCTGGCAGAGCTCGCGGCCGCGCCGGCAGGGGCGCTGGTGGGCGCCGTCGCCGTGGCCGAGGCGATGCCGCCGTTCGAGATCGGGATCGCGAGCGCCTCGCCGCGCGGCGCGGGCCTCGGCGCCAGTTCCGCCCTGGCCGTCGCCCTGCTGGCAGCGGCAGAGGTGCAGTCGGGCGGTAGCCTCACCCGGACGGCGGCCGAGCGCGCTGCGGTGGCGCGGGATATCGAAGCGCGTCTGATGGGATTGCCGACCGGCCTTCAGGATCACTATCCCGCGCAGCTCGGTGGCGTGCTCGAGATCGTGCACGCACCCGGCGGTGAGCGGGTCACCTCCCTGCCAGTGGATCTCGTGCGCCTCGGTGACCACCTCCTGGTGGGTTTCACCGGCCAGAGCCATTTCTCCGCGGGGGCGAACTGGCTGGTCGTGCGCCGCCGGCTCGAGGCCGATCCGTTCATCGTCGAGCGCTTGAGCGAAATCGCCGAGGTCGCGGGCCGCCTGCCCGCGGCTCTGCTGGCGGCGAACTGGGCGGCGGTTGGCGCTCTGGTCGGGGAGGAGTGGGCGGCCCGCCGCCAGCTCTCGGCTGAGATCTCGACGCCGGCGATCGAGGATCTCCTGGCGACGGCGCGCGAGCTCGGGGCCTGGGGCGGCAAGGCCTGCGGAGCGGGCGGCGGTGGCTCCGTGCTGGTGCTCGCCCCGCCGCAGCGGTGCGCTGCGATCGCCGAGGCCTGGCAACGCCAGGGGACGCAGGTCCTCGCCGCCCGGCCAACGGCCCGGCAGCTCGAAATCGAAGTCAGCTAAGTCGGAAAAGAGAGTCGGGCGAAGGCTGTTGCGGGCGAATCAGAGACCCGACGCGCGGCGCTCGATGGCATCCCAGGCATCGGCAATCGAGATCTGGGCGAGATCGAGATCTCGCACCGAGCTCCAGTCGCTACCCACAGCCACCTCGCGGTAGTAGAGGTGACCCTCGCCCGACCAGGCGATCGTCGCCCGGCTGCCATCGGTAGAGACGAGGATCCGCGCATCCGGCGCGACGAGATCGGCCGGAATTCCCCAATGCGCCACCCGGCGCAGGACGAAGAACTGACTGAAGGTCGGCGCCGGACCGCTGGCGGCGGGATCGAGCGGCGGAATCTCGAGCAGGAGCTCCTGCTCTGCGCAGCGATTCGCCAGTCCACCGGCGAGGATCTCACGGCCGAGCTCGACGATGTGCCCCCGTGCCATCTCGGCGAGCGCTGCGCCGTCGAGCGCGGCCTCCGCCGAGATCAGCAGCTCACCCGTCCGGTCGCCGAAATAGGTGGCCGCGGACGGATGGAACTCACGGGCCAGTTCGACGATGTGCCCACGCGCCAGGGTCGCGAGCTGGGTACGGTCCTCCGGGCCGAGGGTCTCCGCCAGCTCGACAATGTGGCCGCGGGCCATTTCGGCCAACTCCCCGAGCTCGCCCGGCAGCGCCTGCACTTCGACCGTGACCAGCTGAAGGGACTGCGAGTGGACGAAGGAAGCCGTGACCTTCCCGGTGGGCGAGGTGGCAAGGCTCGGAGCCGCGCGCAGCCCAGCCGACACCGGGCCGGTCGGAACCAGGGGCGAATCCGGCGTGAAGGTCTCGTCCAGCGCGACGACTGGATTCCACCCGAGATACGAGCCGTTGGTGAAGACGACTGGGGAGTAGAAGGCGCGGGTGACGTCCGCCACCGTCTCGACCCAGACGAGATGCAGGACGCGCCGCGGAATGCGTGTCGCGACACCGTCCACGCTCGCGGCGTAGTCGTCGGAAGTCAACGCCAGGCGCAGCCCCGACTTGTCGGTCAGCGAAGCGCCGGAGAGCTCGATCAGCTCCGTCCAGCCTGCGGGTGCGAGCGAGCGCAGGTGGAGGCGCGACGACGTCAGGTTGGCGACGGTGCGCGAGCTCCAGACGATGTGCACCGACGAGGAGGTGCGATCGAACAGCAGCGCTGCCGCGCCCTCGGTCTCGGTTCCCTCGGTGCCGGGCACCAGATGGCGCATCAGGGGCTGGCCGGGGGCGACGATATCCACCGCGAGAACCGGCATGGTGCCCGGGACTGCGGTGTTCTCCGGGCCGAAGAGCTCGCCGAACGTTCCCGTCCACAGGCGGTAGATCGTGCCGTCGCTGCCGAGCTCGACCGGCGTCGACGTCGCGGTCGCCAGAACGGGCGATGCTGCGACCGGAGCCAGGAGCGCCAGGAGAGCGAAAGAGCGTAGGAGATTCCGCATGGGCTAGGCCTTGAGGTTGACCAGTTCGCGGACGTCGACGTGCAGGAGCAGTTCGGGCAGGTAGTCGGCTTCCGGGTAGAAGCCCTGCTGCAGGCGCTCGAAGTGCCGGCGAGCGCCGACGCGATCCCCGGTGGCGACCGCGGCCGCGCCGAGCAGATAGAGAGCATTCTTCTTGGCGTCGCGATCCGCGCAGCGCTCCGCGAGCGCCAGCGCCTGCGCGGCATGCCGGCCGGCGGGGCGGGCGCGCCCGGTTTCGAGCAGCGCGAACGCCAGATCGAGCCGGGCCTTCATGGCGTGCACCGCGGCGCCGCGGCGAAGCAGGGAGCGCAGACTCGCGTAGAGCAGCCCCAGGCCGTCGCGACTGCGGCCGGTCAGGACGTTGCAGTAGCCGAGGTTGTAGCCGATGACCGCGCCGCGGAGCGAATCGCGCGACGGCAGCAGCGCAAGCGCCTCGGCGTAGACCGCGATCGCTTCGTCGAAACGGCTCTCGGCGACGAGGAAGTTGGCGATGTAGTTCAGGCTGGCGGCCTGCCGGTTCTCGTCGAGCGCGGCGGCGCGGTCGCGGGCCAGCTGGGCGTAGAAGAGTCCCTTGCGGTGGTCCTTCTGCAGCTCGTAGTGGCGCGCGATCGTGTAGGCGGCGAGGTAGGTGTTCTCTGGATCCGAGGTGCGCACGAGCAGGGCGCGCAGGGCCGGAACGTGCGCCGCCCCGCATCCGAGCTCGAGGGCGATCGCGGCGCGATTGCACAGCGTCCGATCCCGGAGGAGCTCTTCGCCGCTCGCGTCGGCCCAGGCGAGGGCCTCTTCGACCAGGACCAGCGCCTCGTCCAGACGGCCAGCCTCGACGGCCGCCGTCCAGCGGACGCGCGCCGCCTGAAACTCTTCCAGATTGAGAATCACGAAGGTATCCGAGAATCCTAGCTGAGGAGCACCGGCTCGCGCCGAGCGCTGCGCCGAGGCTGCCTGCGCTCGTGGATATAGCCCTCGATCTCCTCTTGCGCGACCGGATCGAGGGCGTGGAAATCGCTCAGCAGGCGCAGATCGCGCGGCGAGACGGTTTCACGGGAGACATCTTCGAAGAACTCGCCCACTCCAATACGGAACTCGGCGAGAACCTTGAACAGAGTGTCCAGGCTCACCCGATACTCGCCCTTTTCCATCCGCGAGAGGTCGGACTGCTGGATTCCCAGCTTTGCGGAAAGCTCCGTCTGGGTCAGATGGCGCTCCTTGCGGAGTTGACGGATCTTCTTTCCGACGAGTTGGACCTGCTGGATCTCTGGTATTTGTCCCATGGTCGGATTTCCTAGGCATTCGCATAGTAGGCAGGGCCGAGCTTCCATGTCAAGATGCCATGAGCGGCGCCCCTGTCGGGGTGCCTGGACTCGAATGCACCACAGTTTCCTCCTCAAAGAGCTGGTCCGCCGCGACCTGCAGAGCCGCTACCGCGGCTCCCTCTTCGGCTTTCTGTGGGCGTTCGTCCACCCGCTCTGGCAGCTGGCGCTTCTCTGGGTGGTCTTTTCGGTCATCCTGAAGGTTCCTATCGTCGGCGAGCGGACGGCCAGTTTCCCGGTCTTTCTCTTCTCGGGCCTGGTTCCCTGGCTCGGTTTCGCCGAGAGCGTCCAGCGCGCATCGACCGCCGTTGTGGACCATTCCGGCCTGGTGCGCAAGCTCCGGTTCCCGAGCGAACTGCTGGTGGTGTCGACCGTGCTCTCGGCGCTGGTGCATCAGTTCGTCGCGCTCGCCATCTTCGCCGTCTGGCAGGCGGTAGCGGGCGAGCCGGCCTGGGCGCGCCTGCCTTGGCTCCTCTTCGGCCTTGCGGCGCAGGTCTGCCTCTCGCTGGGGCTCGGCTGGGCCGCAGCCGCTCTGCAGGTCTTCTTCCGCGACGTGTCGCAGGCGATCGGGATCGGCATGCAGGCCTGGTTCTATCTCACCCCGATCGTCTATCCCTTGAGCCTGGTGCCGGAGCAACTGCGCCCCTGGGTCGCGCTCAATCCGATGGCGACCACCGTGCAGGCCTTTCGCACCGTACTGCTCGGCAGTCCGCCGCCGGCGGCGGGCGCCGCGCTGGCGCTCGTGGGGATCTCGCTGGCAACATTGGGGATCGGCTGGGCTCTCTTTCGCCGGCTGAGGCCGGCTTTCGCCGATGAGCTCTAGATGACCGCTGCGCGCGCGACACCGCGCATCTTCTACCTCGTGTCCGACTATGCGGCTCCGAGCTGGGGGCAAGGAATGCTCTACCAGCACGTCCGGTTGCTCGTCGAGGCGGGCTTCGACGCCTGGGTGTTGCACGAACGGCGGCCGTTTCGCCTGCCCTGGCTCGACGACGAGCTTCCCATCGCCTACGTCGAAGAGATGGCTGACCCGCCGCAGGCGCACGACCTGGTGATCGTCCCCGAGGTCAGGGCGACGGAGGCCCTGCCGTGGGCCTGCCGGCGCGGCGTTTTCGTGCAGGGGAGCTTCCTGCCCCTGCTCGGCGATCGCCCGGCGGTGCGCTATCCCGAGCTCGGGTTCGAGTTCGCGTTGGCGGTGATGCCCCACGTCGCTGCGGTCGTCGAACGGCACTTCGGTATCGCCGCACACCTGGTGCCGCCCTGCATCGCCCCCTACTTCCTGCGCTCGCCGGCGGAGATCCGCGACCAGCAGCGCGAGCGCCGGGTGCTGCTCGCCGCCAAGCCCGAGTATCGCCGGGCCGGTTTTCCCGACTACGACATCGTCACCAAGCTGGTAGGGCGCAGCTTCGCCGAGCGCGGCGCCGGCTGGCGCCTGCAGGAGCTCGCGGGGCTCTCCCATCGCCAGGTCGCCGCCCTGATGGCGAGCACTCCGTTGCTCGTCAACCTCAATACTCACGAGGCCTTCAACAGCAGCGTGCCGGAGGCGATGGCCTCGGGCTGCGTGCCGGTCTGTTTCGAGGCGGTGGGGGGGCGGGACTTTCTGACCGACGGTGCCGACGCCTTCGTCTTCGACAACCACCACGCCTACGCCCTGGTCGACCGACTGCTCGAGCTCGTCGAGATCGAAGAGGGTGATCCGTTGCGCCTGCTCGACATGCGGTTGCGCGCCCGGGCGACCGCCGGGCTTTTCAGCGCGGCCGGGACGCGCGACGCGCTGGTGGCGGTTTTCTCCGGGCTCGGCGCGCAGCGGCCGACCGCGGTCAGCCGTTGAGCGACCTCGCCATCGTCCTGGTGCACTACCGCACGCCCGCGCTTCTGGTCGACGCCACGCGGGCGCTCTTGCGCGATCTGGAAAGCTCCAACCTCCGCGCCGAGATCCTGGTGATCGACAATGGGAGCGCCGGCAGTTCGCCCGGGGACCGGGCCGGCTGGAGCGAACTGCCGGTGCGATGGATCGATCCGGGAGCGAATCTGGGCTACGCCGGGGGTGTGCGCTGCGGTGTCGAGGCGAGCTCCGCAGAGTGCATCGTCGCGATGAACCCGGACGTCCTCGTCGCCGAGGGCTGCCTCGGCCGCCTCCTCGCTGAGCTCGAGAGCGGTGCCGCGGCTGCGGGTCCGCAGTTCTTCTGGGATGGCGAGCGCCGCTTCTTCTTGCCGCCGACCGAAGCGCGATCCGCTCCAGCGGAGCTCCGTGCCGCGCTCGCGCGGCGCTTTCCGGGTGCGAGAGGTTTTTCCGGCGCGGCGCGGCGGGCCTGGCGCCGGCACGCCCGCCGACATTGGGAGGCGACGGCGCCTTTTCCCTCGTCGGCGCTCTCGGGGGCGCTGATCGCCTTTCGCCGCGACGCCTGGGCGCGGGTCGGGCCGTTCGACGAGGCCTTCCGCCTCTATTTCGAAGAGACCGACTGGCTGCTGCGCCTCCGCGCCGCCGGGCTCGACTCCCACTTCGTTCCCGCCGCCCATGCCGTGCACCTGTTCGCGCAGAGCAGCGTCCAGGAGCCGCGCGCGACGGCGTGGTTCGCTGAAGCCGAGCGCCTCTTTCGCCGTCGTCATTTCGGCGCGGGAGTCACGAAGCTGCTCGAGTCGCTGAGCACTGCGCCGCTTCGCCGAAGCCCGGCGATGCTGCGCCCCAGGTCGACGCCGGCGGGCGCCGCGCCGGCGCTCTCCCTGGCCGAGCTCTCGACCCCGCAGCCGCCGGCGTGGATCGAGGTTGCGCTCGCCAAGGTCGGCTTCCCTGCCGCCGGAGAGCGCATGCTGGAGTTGCAGAAGTTGCCGGAGACAGCGCCGGGGAACGGCGACTGGCAGATGCCGGAGGAGATCTGGCGCCGGCTGCCGCCGGGCGAGCTCTGGATCCGCGGCGTCGACGAGGCCGGCGGAGAGTCGCCGCCCGTGCATATCGCTCGTCACCTCGAGAGGGCGGAGACGGCGGCGACGGCGAAGACCGCGAGCGCATGAGCCCGGACGAGGACTACATCCTCCGCGCTTACGCGCCCGGCGACGAGCTTGCCATCCAGCGCGCCTTCGCAGAGGTCTTCCGAACCGAGCGCACACTCGCTGAGTGGCGCTGGAAGTTCCTCGATCCGCCGCGGGGTTCGCGGATCCTGCTGGCGTTCGCCAGCGATGGCGAGCTGGCCTGCCAGTACGCAGCGATCACCGTCGATGTCGCCTGGGGCGGCGAACCGATGCCGGCAGCGCAGATCGTCGACGTCTTCTCGCGGCGCCGGCGCGGGCTGGGCCGGCGCGGGGGCGCGTTTCAACGCACCATGGAGCGCTTCCTGGCCGAATGTTCGGGGAGCGGCGGGGTCGGCTTCGTCTACGGCTTTCCCGGCGAGCGCCACCAGCGGGCGGGGGCCGTCACCGGCCACTACTTCGAGCCGGTGCCGCTCGAGCGCCTGGCGCTCGTCGTTGCGTCGCCTGTCTCCCGCAGCCTCAGGACTCCTGGCCGGACATGGATCTCCGAGGGCTTCGACGTCCATGCCACCGACCGGCTCTGGCAACGCAGCCGGAGGCGCTATCCGAACGCGACGGTGCGCGATGCGGCCTGGTTCCACTGGCGCTACGAACGCCGGCCGGGCGGGCGGTATCTGCAGCTCGGGCTGCGACGCGCGGGCGAGACCCGGGCCTGGGCGGTGCTGGCGCTCGGCGGCGGGAGCGCGGGCTGGGTCGATCTCGTGTGGGACGGCGAGCGCACGGCCGACCTCGCCGATCTGGCCGCAGCCGTGGCGGAGCGCGCCCACGGTCACGGTGCGGCTGCCGTCGAGCTCTGGCTGCGCGGCGACCCGGAGGCGGCGAGCGTACTCCTGGGCGAGGGCTACACGAGCTCGCCCGAGCCGGTCCTGCGTCTGAGCGCCATCACTTTCGATCCGCGGTTGAGCGTGCCGCAGGTGCTGGAGAGTTTCTATCTCACCATGGGTGACTCGGATCATTTCTGAGCCGTTCCGGGGCACGGTTTGCGGCTCCGGCGCCCGGCCTGCACGCGGACCGCGGCAGGCCGTAGAATCCAGGAATGGCGCCGCAGCTCTCCATTGTCATCCCGGCGTTCAACGAGGCCGCGCGGATCGGTCCGACGCTCGATCGGCTCGGCGACTTCGTTCGCAGCGTGCCCGGCGGCGTGGAGATCCTCGTCGTCGACGACGGCAGCTCGGACGGCACCAGCAGTCTCGCGCTGCAACCCCAGTATCGCGGGATCCGTTGGTTGCGCCTGCAGGAGAACCAGGGCAAGGGCGCGGCCCTGCGCACCGGTGTCCTCGCCAGCACGGGCGCCGAGGTCCTGCTCTGCGACGCCGACCTGTCGACGCCGATCGAGGAGTACGCGCGCCTGCGACCGCATCTCGAAATCGCCGGTCTGGTGCTGGGCAGCCGCAGCGTCGTCGACTCGAAGATCACCCGGCGGCAGCCCGCGTATCGCGAGCTCATGGGGCGGCTGTTCAACGTCCTCGTGCGGGTCGTGGCCGTCGGCGGCATCAGCGACACCCAGTGCGGCTTCAAACTGCTGCGCGGCGATCTCGCGCGCTCCCTGTTCGCCGACATGACGATCGACCGCTTCGCCTTCGACGTCGAGCTCGTCTGGCTCGCCCGCCGGCGCGGCGCGACCGTCAAGGAGGTCGGAGTCGCCTGGCACGACTCGCCGGCCTCGAGCGTCCACGCCCTGCGCGACTCCACGAGAATGCTGGCGGACGTCCTCAAGATCCGTTGGCGTCATCGTGGCGAACCGGCCGGCCCCGGCCGGACGCCTTGATCCGCCAGCCGCAGCCCCCCGGCGCGACGACCGCCGTGACGGCGGCGAGGACGCTCGTCCTGGCTCCCCACTTCGACGACGAAGTCCTGGGCTGCGGCGGCCTGATCCGCAAGCTGGTCGCGGCTGGTGCGCCGGTGCGCGTGCTCTTTCTCACTGACGGCTCCGGCGGCATCGAGGAAGTCGACGATCGCGCCGCCTACTCGGCGCGCCGCCGGCGCGAGGCGCAAGCCGCCTCCGAGGTCCTGGGCTGCGCCGGGTTCGAGGTGCTCGAAATCCGTGACGGGGCGCTCGCCGCCGGGCGCGCCGCCGCGGCGGCGGCGATCCGCGAGCGGCTGATCGCCGAGCGCCCTGGTCTCCTCCTCGTGCCGTCGCCGCTCGAGGTCTCCGAGGATCACCGCGCCGCCTTCGCCGCGCTCTACGACGTGCTGGCGGCGAGCGCCGACGCTCTGCAGCCGGCGCTCGCGGAAGTGACGCGCGGGCTCGAGGTCTGGCTCTACGAGGTCAATCATCCCGGTTATCCGGACCGCCTCGTCGACGTCAGCGACAGCCTCGCGACACTCGAGCGCGCCATGGCGATCTACGCCTCCCAGGAAGAACGCCATCCGTATCTGCGGGCCGGGATCGGACTGCGGCAGTTTCGCACCCACACCCTGACGCCGCAGGTCGCGCTGGCCGAGGGCTACCGCTGTCTCGCGGCGCGCGACTTCCGCGGCCGCGACCTCGCCGCCCTGGTCGCCGAGGTCGGCGGGAGCGTGCCGGAGCTGTCCCTCAGCCTGCGCCGAACCGACGCCGAGATCGAGCGCCTGAACGCGCAGATCCGCGAGATGGAGGGGACGCGCGCCTGGCGGCTGCACCGCTGGGTCGAGCGCCTGCGGGGTCGCGGTGGCCGCCGCCGGCAGAGGACGGACTGATCGATGTCCGCCGGACAACGCAAGCTCTCCGTTCTCGTCCTCACCTTCAACGGCCGGGAGCATCTGGAGACCTGCCTGCCGGCGGTCGCGGCGCAGCGTGATCCCGGATGCACCTGGGAGCTGCTGCTGCTCGACAACGGCTCGAGCGACGGCACCGCCCGCTGGGTGCGCGAGCACCACCCGTGGGTGCGTCTCGTCGAGAGTCCGGCCAACCTCGGCTTCGCCGCCGGCAACAACCGGCTCGCAGCCCTCGCCGAGGGCGACGCCCTCGTGCTGCTCAACAACGACACGCGCCCGGAGCCGGACTGGCTCGCCGCGCTGGCCGACGCGGCGGCGGCCGCCGCGCCGGATGTGGCGGCGATCAGTGGGCGCCTCGTCGATTGGCAGGGCGAGCGGCTCGACTTCGGCTACGGCGTGCGGACCTTCGACGGCCATGCCTTCCAGCTCGACTTCCAGCGGCGCCTGGCCGAGGCCAGGATGCCGTCGAGCGGCGAGGAGCTCCCCTTCGCCTGCGGCGCCAACATGCTCGTCCGCCGGCGCTCCTTCCTCGCGGCCGGAGGATTCGACCCGAGCTTTTTCGCCTATCTCGAGGATGTCGATCTCGGCTGGCGACTGTGGGCCGGCGGGGAGCGCGTCGAGGCCTGCGGCGAAGCCGTCGTGCGCCACCGCTCCGCGGCCACCAGCGGCCGCTTCGGAGCGGACATTCGCGGCTCGCTGTTCGAGCGCAACGCCCTGCTCACGGCCTACAAGAATCTCGACGACGAGCTCTGGCCGCAGCTCATGCCGGCGATTCTGCTGACCTTTCTCGCGCGCCTCGAGGCGATCGTCGTGGCGGGCAATCCCGGCGCGGCGGAGCTCCTGCGCCGCGACCCGTTCACCGGCAGGCTCGCGGGGCGCGCTGTCCCGGGCGCGCGGGGCGCGCCGGGAAACGTCAGCGCCGGGCAGTTCGATCCGTCCTGGCTCGCCAAGCTCCGGCAGCATGGGCCCGCCGAGTTCGCGCGCCGCGCCTGGGGGCGGATCGCGCGCCGGCTCGGCCGCATCTTCGCCGGCGGGGGATTCGCGCTCTCGCATCCGCAGGCGCTCTCGCACCTGCGCGCCATGAGCCTGTTTCTCGCCGTGCTCGACGACGCGGCCGCGGCGCGCGCGATCGCCCGAGAGCGGCGCCGGCGCTCCGATCGCGAGCTCTGCGAGCGTTTTCCGCTCTATCTGATTCCGACCTACCTCGGAGACGCGGAGCTGTTCGCGAGCCCCGGCTTCTCGAGCCTCCTGCCGCCGAGCCCGGCGCTGGTGCGCGCCACCCTCGACGAGGTGATGGAGTTGCCCGCGGAGGGTGCCCGGTGACCTCGGGACGTTGCGAAGTCTCGGTCGTCATTCCGACGTGCAACCGGCGACGCATCCTCGGCGAGGTCCTGGACGCTCTCGCGGCGCAGCGGGAGGCGCCGCGGTTCGAGATCGTCGTCGTCGACGACGGTTCGACCGACGGCACCTTCGAGTGGCTGGAGCAGCGCGCGGTCCCGGGGTCCTCCCGGTCCGGGCCGCCGTTGCGCCTGCTGCGGCAGCAGAACCGGGGCCCGGCCGTGGCGCGCAATCGCGGCGTCGCTGCGGCTGCCGGCGCGATCGTCGCCTTCCTGGGCGACGACACGGTCCCCGAGCCGGGCTGGCTCGCGGCCCATTGGGAAGTGCATCGCGCGGCCCGGGGGGAGGCCCGGCTGGCGGTGCTCGGTTACACCGGCTGGCATGCGCGGCTGCGGCCGACCCCGTTCCTGCGCTACATCAACGAGCAGGGGCCGCAGTTCGGCTACGCCCTGATCCAGGATCCCGGGAACGTGCCGTTCAACTTCTTCTACACCTCGAATCTCTCGCTGCCGCGCGCGCTCCTCATCGAAGAGCCGTTCGACGAGAGCTTTCCCGACCCGGCCTGGGAGGACATCGAGGCCGCCTACCGGCTCTTCCGCCGCGGCCTGCGCCTGGTCTACCGCCCGCAGGCGCGCCTGCAGCACGACCATCCGACCGATTTTCGCCGTTTCTGCGTGCGCCAGGAGCGCGCCGGATACGGCGCCGTGATCTTCGCGCGCCGGCACCCGGAGCTCGCGGGCTTCCTTGGGCTCGGTGCGGACGGTCCGGGCCCCCTGCCGTCGCGGCTCTCCCGGCTGCCCCGGGAGTGGCTGGTCCGGGCTTTGCAATCCTTTCCTTTGAGTCTGCCCGGAATGTGGGATGAGGCTCTTCGCGTTCACTACCTCCGGGGGCTGCATCGGGCTTGGCGCGAAGGGCCGGTGAAAATCGAAAGGGTTGGGTCATGAGAAATCGAACTGGCTACAGGTTCCTGATCTTGGCGCTCGCGGCGGCTCTGACGCTGCCGGCAACGGCGCTGATGGCGCAATCGAGCGGCGGGCACGGCGGCGGCTCCGGCGGCCACAGTGGCGGCGGCGGAAGCCACGTGGGCAGTGGGGGCGGCAGCCACGGTGGACACGGCGGCGGCTACAGCGGTGGCCATAGCGGGCACTACGGTGGTTACGGTGGCTACCGTGGCTACGGTGGCTACCGTGGCTACTACGGCGGTTCCATCGGGTTCGGGGGCTACGGTTGGTACGGCTACCCCGGCTACGGCTACTTCGGTGGCTACGCCTACCCTGGCTACGGCTACTACGGTGGCTACGGTGGCTACGGCTACACCTCGGTCTACCCGGCCGTCGGAGCGACCCACGGCGCGCTCGATCTCGACGTCAGCCCGGAGGGCGCCCAGATCTACGTCGACGGCAACCTGGTGGGCATCGCGGACGACTACGACGGCTATCCGAACTACCTCTGGCTGGAGAAGGGCACCTACGATGTGGTGATCTTCGCGCCGGGCTTCCAGACCATCGCCCGCCAGTACTCGGTCTACGGCGGGATGGTCATCGACGTCAACGACTCGATGGTCCCCGGCCAGGAGACCCTGCCCCAGGATCTGGTCTCCAAGTCGACCGTGAACCGCGAAGAGCGCCTGCGCCGCGACCGCGAGAACGAGGCCCAAGTGCGCGCCTATGAAGAGGCGCAGGGCGGGCGTTACGAGCCGTCCGGGCCGGCGGATGGAGCTCGCGCCCAGGGTGCGCCGGCGGTGTCGGATCGTCTCGACGCCCGCGGCGAACCGGGGAGCCTCAAGCTGGAGATCGAACCCGACGACGCTTCGGTCTATCTCGACGGCCGCTTCCTCGGCACCGGCCGCGAGCTCGCCCGTCTGCGCTCGGGCCTGATCGTCGACGTCGGCGAGCACCGCATCGAAGTCGTGCGGCCGGGCCGGCAGTCGGAGGAGCAGACCTTCTCGGTGGGCGCCGGCGAGGAAGTCAGCCTCGCTATCGAGCTCGACGAGAAGTAAGCGCGGGCAGGCCGCTGCGCGCCGACGCTCACGGCCGCAAGGCCGGTCTGCTAGAGCGTCTGCGCGGAGCTCTCGCGCTCCATCCGCAGCAGCCAGCGCTTGCGCGAAGCGCCGCCCACCCAGCCGCCGATCCCCTCCTTGGTGGGGATGATCCGATGGCACGGAATGATCAGCGGAATCGGGTTGTCGAGCAGGATCGACAGCACCTGGCGGTAGGCCTCGGGCCGCCCCGAGGCGTCGGCGATGTCCTTGTAGGTGCGGGTCTTGCCATACGGCGTCCGCAGCGCCTCTTTGAGCACCCGGCGTGAGAAGGAATCGACAGCGGACGGCGCCAGGTCGAAATCGAGCTCGAGGGCGCGCCGCGCCCCGGCGAAATACTCCGATAGCCGCCCGAAAACCTCGTCGAGGAAGTCCGAGTCTTCGAAGGCGGAGAGCGGATGGAAGAGGCGGGCGGTCGGTCCGGTCGGTGCGATCAGAATCCGGCCGATCGCCAGGCCGTAGAACTCCACTCCGAGAGTGCCGATCTGCGACGGGACGAGTACCCGTACCGGCTCGACGGGCACCGGAAGAGAGGGGGCCTCCTTGGCCTCGACCTGCTCGCTGGGCATCGGCGGCAAGGTTACCATGCCCGATTCGGGAGACAAGGGGCCCCCAACCCCCTCCCCCGGCCGATCAGCGCCCGGAAGGGCCGTCCGGGAGCGGATAGAGAGACGCATACTGGGCCCGGCTCTCCAGGACCCGGACCAGGTACGCCCGGGTCTCGCGAAAGCCGACCTTCGCCAGGTACTCCTCGGGTTCGGCGGTCTGGCAGTAACGGCGCCAGAGGGCGGCTTGATCCTCGCCCGCGTTGTAGGCCGCCACGGCGAGCGGCCGCGCGGCTGCGCCGGCTCCGAAATGGCGCTCGAGCTCGGCCAGGTAGGCCGCTCCCAGGGCGATCGAGACCTCGGGGCGGTGGAGGTCTTCGGCCCGGACCTCGGCCCATCCGAGATTGCGGGCGAGACGCCGGGCGGTGGGCAGGACGAGCTGGGCGAGGCCGCGCGCGGCGGCGGGGGAGACCGCCTCGGACTGGAAGCGGCTCTCCTCGCGCATCACGGCGGCGAGCAGGAAGAGCTGGTCGGCATCTCCTGCGACCTGATTCCGCAGGCGCCTCTCGTAGGGCAGCGGGTAGAGGAGCTTGCGCAGGGCGGCCGACACCCACTCGAAGGGGATTCTCGCCGGGCGTCCGGAGAACAGGCGCTCGGCCACGTCGATGGCGCGGTCGGTGGCCCCCGCCGCGGCGAGCTCCTGCGCCAGGGTGAACGCCAGCGGCGGCTGATGGCTGGGGAAGTAGCGCGCCTGCGCGGCGCCGCCTTCGGTCCACAGGCCGAGCGCCAGTAGCCGCTCCTCCGGCGCGAGGAGCGCCGCCGACCAGATCGGCCAGGCAGCGACTGGCACCGGTTGCCAGTCGAGCCAGGAGGCGAGCGTCGGCTGCGCCCGCAGCGCAGCAAGGCCCCGCTCGCGCGCCAGGCTGCCGGAGGAGTGTCCGTCCCCGAGCAGGGCCCACGCTGCCCAGGCATCGTCGAAGGTCCGGCCAGCGGCGCGCTGACGGCCTACCCGTTCGGCCGCCGCAGCGAGCTCCGGCCGTCGCAGGCGCTCGCGCGCCGCGATGGCGAGCGGATGAAAGGGCCGGTCCCGCAGGACCTGAAGGTAGAAGGCGACCGCCGCTTCCGCCGCTCCGGCCGACCGAGCCGACCCAGGGGTGCCGCGCAACTCGGCGTGGCGGCCGCGCCAGTAGGCGATCTCTTCGCCAGCCGACGCCCCGGAGAGCTCCGCGGCGCGCAGCCGAGCGGCCGGCCGCTCGCCGGCGTCGCCGCGTTCGATCTCGGAGACCGCCGCGAAGAGCGCCCCGCGGGCGAACGAGGAGCGCCAGGCGCGCTGCGTGGCGAGATGCTCCAGGAGCCTGTCGGCGCCGGCCTCGTCGCCGGTGAGCCAGCGCAGGCGAAAGCTCGCGAGCAGGGCGGCGCCCGACCATTCGCCGGCCGGCTCCGCGGTGTAGGCCTGCTCGAAGAGCGCCAGGGCGCGCGGCCAGTCGCCGGCCAGCTCGAGGCTCCGCGCCTGCTGGTAGCGCGCATCGGCGCGGGTGACGGCGCTGTGGGCGGCCGTCGCCAGGCGGTCGAAGTGCCGGGCAGCCTCCGGATAGCGGCCCGACCAGAATTCGGCGCGGGCCAGGAGGTAGAGCGTCTCGGAGTTGCGCCCCGCCCCGACCTCGCGCGCGCCGGCGAGGGCGCGCTCGAGCAGCGGCACCGCGCCGGCGAAGTCGCGCTGCCGGGCGAGCACGGTGCCGAGCGTGCGGGCGAGCTCGGGGTCCTCGGTCCGCGGCCAGAGCGTCAGCCAGAGCTCGGCGGCGCGAAAGGCGGCGAGGTCGCTTTCGCCCGACGCGAGGAGCTGCTCGAGCTCGCGGCGCGCGTCGTCTTTCTCCTGTCTGCGGAGGTGGCACTCCGCGAGCACCAGGCGGAAGTCGCGCGCCGTGTCGGCGGCGAGCGCCGAGGCCGGCACGCCGCGCAGCAGCCGGCAATCGCCGCCCCGTCGCACAGTGCGGAAGAGGAGCGTCGCGGTGGGTTTCACCAGCGACTTCGGAGCCCCCTGGGCGAGGAGCGTGGCCGAGATTCCGGCCGCGACCTCCGGGTGCCCGAGCGCCTCCTGGACCGCAGCCAGCCGGTAGCGTGCCCATGGCGCAAGATCGGGCGTCGCCCCGATCGCCTGCGCGAACGCTTCGGTGCCTTCGCTCAGGCGACCCAGCCGCTCGAGCAGGTGGCCGCGCAGGAAGTCGAGCCCGAGGACGCGGGCGCGCGCCGGGTCGGCGTCGGCGAGGCAGTTCGCCTCGTCGAGCGCCTGAAGCTGCTCGCCTGCCCCCTGAAGCTCGACGAGATGGATGCGCGGATCGATGCTGGCCGCGAGCAGCATCGACGCCAGCTGGAGGATCATCCGGAGATCATCCCGGCGGCCACGCGAGCTGCCGTCCGCCGAGCAGGTGCAGGTGGAGGTGAAAGACCGACTGGCCGGCGCCGGCGAGACAGTTCATCACCAGGCGGAAGCCGGCGCTCGCGCGCCCGGCGTCCGCAAGACCTGCCTGGCGCGCCAGGTCGGTGGCGGTGGTGATCATCCGGCCGAGAAGCGGCGCCTCGTCCGCGCCGGCGGCGAAGAGGTGCGCCACATGGCGCTTCGGCACGATGAGCAGGTGGACCGGAGCCTGCGGCGCGATGTCCGCGAACGCGATGAGCTCGTCGTCCTCGAAGAGCAGGCGGGCCGGGATCTCGCCGGCGACGATGCGACAGAAGAGGCAGTTCGGATCCATGGGCGTTCTCTCCGCCTGCAGGCTAGGGGGTGTCGGAGGCGCTGGAGCCACTGGAGCCAGTGGAGCCAGCAGAGGCGCCGGAGCCAGCGGCGGCAGCGCCGGCAGGGGTACTGCCCACCCGTGCGACATTGGCGCCCAGCGCGTTGAGCTTCGCCTCCATCGCCTCGTAGCCGCGATCGAGGTGGTAGATCCGGTCGACGATCGTCTCGCCCTCCGCAACCAGGCCGGCGAGCACCAGACAGGCAGAGGCGCGCAGGTCGGTCGCCATGACGGTGGCGCCCGAGAGCGCGGTGCAACCGTGCACGCGCGCGTAGCGTCCATCGAGGCGGATGTCGGCGCCCATGCGCGCCAGTTCGGCGGCGTGCTGGAAACGGTTCTCGAAGACGGTCTCGCAGATCGTCGTCAGCCCCTCCGCCTGGGTGGCGAGCGCCATGCACTGCGCCTGAAGGTCGGTCGGGAAGCCGGGGAACGGAGCGGTCACGACGTCGCGCGGCTTGAGCGCCCCGTCGCGCGCCACCGTGATTTCACCCGTGGCGCCGACCTCGACCGCGACGCCGCAGCCGCGCAGCAGATCGAGCAGCGGCGCGAGATCGTCCGCGCTGCCGCCGGCGAGCGTGACTTCACCGCCCGTGATGGCGGCCGCGATCAGGTAGGTCCCGGCCTCGATCCGGTCGGGGATGACGCGATGCGTGGCGCCGTGCAGCGCGCCGACGCCGCGCAGGCGGATGGTCTCGGTGCCGGCACCCTCGATCTCGGCGCCCATTTCGACCAGCAACCGGGCGAGGTCGACGACCTCGGGTTCGCGCGCGCAGTTCTCGAGCACCGTTTCGCCGCGGGCGAGCACCGCCGCCATGAGCAGATTCTCGGTGCCGGTGACCGTCGGCATGGCGAAGCGAAAACGGTTTCCGACCAGGTGGGCGGCCCGCACGTCGACGTAGCCGTGCGCGAGCGTCACCGTGGCGCCGAGCGCGGTGAGGCCGGCGAGGTGCTGGTCGATCGGGCGTACTCCGATGGCGCAGCCACCGGGCAGCGAGACGCGCGCGTGGCCGCGGCGCGCGACCAGCGGACCGAGGACCAGAATGCTGGCGCGCATGGTCTTCACCAGTTCGTAGGGCGCGTCGTCGTCGGAGGGTGCGCCGCTCGGAGCGAGGATCAGGCCGGTGTCGGTCGGCGTCGCGCCCTGACCGAGGTGGGCGAGGAGCTTGCGCATCGTCTCGAGGTCGCGCACCCGCGGCACGCCGTCGAGCCGCGTCGCCTCGTCGGTGAGCAGGGTCGCGGCGAGCTCGGGGAGGGCCGCGTTCTTGGCTCCGCCGGCACTGACTCTGCCGGAGATCCTGGTCGGTCCGACGATGCGAAATTGTTCCACGGGCTCGAATCCTCTCTCCGGCGAAGACTACGAAGCTCTTCTGAATACCACATCTCGCGCGATGCCCGCGAGGTCGCTGCGGACTTCGACGAGCTCGAGCCATGGACACTCGCCCGCGAGGTCGAGGACGGCGTCGAGCTGGCCGTACCCGATCTCGCAGGCGAGCACGGCCTCAGGGTGCAAGCCTTCCGCCAGGCCGAAAAGGCGCGCCAGGACCGCGAGCCCGCCCTGCGCGGCGAACAGCGCCAGGTGCGGCTCGTAGGTGCGCACATCGAGCGCCACCAGCGCCGGCTCCCGCGGGTCGATGTAGGGCGGGTTCGCGACCACCAGGTCGATCGTGTCGAGGGCGAGCGCCGCGGCGAGGTCGGTGGCGACGAAAGCGACGCGCCCGGCAAGGCTGAGCCGGCGGGCGTTGGCGTGGGCGCAGGCGAGCGCGCCGAGCGAGAGGTCGGTCGCCAGCAGCCTCCACGACGGGCGCTCGGCCGCCAGGGTGAGCGCGATGCAGCCCGAGCCGGTGCCGATGTCGAGCACCGCGGCGGCGTCGGGCAGCGGCAGGGCGAGGGCGATCTCCACCAGCAGCTCGGTTTCCGGTCGCGGTATGAGGACGCGCTCGTCGACGCCGAACGTCGCGGCCGAAGAATTCGCGCCGTCCGAGAAGATAGGCCGACGGCTCGCCGGCCGCGCGCCGCGCGACGAGGGCCGCGAAGCGGCCGGCAAGCTGCGCCTCGACCGGCTGCTCCTCGCGCGCCCGGACCTGCACCTCCGAGAGCCCGAGGAGCGTGCCGAGCAGCCGGGCCGCCTCGCGCCCCGGAGCGGCGATCGCGGCGCCGGCGAGGGTGTGGCGCCCTTGCGCCATCAGGTCGCGTACGTTCGTCACGGGGGAATCTTATGGTTGTGGGCGCGAGGCCGTCCGGTGTCGGTCGCGGTCGAGCCGAAACGGCGATTCACCTTAAATTTCCAGAGTTAATAGACGAAACATCTGTATTTTTGTAAGATTACCAAGCTATGGACGACAAAGACCTCCAGATTCTGTCGATGCTGCAGTTGGATGCGCGGGTTGGCAACGCCGAGATCTCCCGCCGGGTGGGCCTCGCCGCCTCGGCGGTGCACGAGCGGATCCGCAAGCTCGAACAGCGCGGCGTCGTGCGCGGATATCACGCCCGGCTCGACCCGGAAGCGCTAGGCCGCGGGCTGCTGGCGTTCATCTCCGTCCAGGTCGACGACCGGCTCACTGAGGAGACCACCGGCGTCCAGCTGGCGCGCCTGCCGCAGGTGCAGGAGGTGCACCACATCGCCGGCGAGGATTGCTACCTGCTGAAGGTCCGCTGTGCCTCGACCGCCGACCTCGGGCGCTTCCTGCAGGAGGAGATCGGCGCCTTCCCCTCGGTCCGCCGGACGCGCACGACGATCGCCCTCGGGACGGTGAAGGAGGGGCTGGAGCTGCCGGTCCCGGCGCTCTCTCCGGTCGCCGGAGCCGACTCGCGGGAGGCGACATGACCACCTTCGACGGGCGCAGCCTGTTTCGTGGCCGGACACTCGCGGCGTTGCTCGCGGTCTACCTCGTCTGGGGCTCGACCTACCTCGCGATCCGCTTCGCCATCACCTCGCTGCCCACCTTCTCGATGGCGGGGGCGCGCTACCTGATCGCCGGCGCGCTGCTCTACGGCTGGGGACGGCTGCGCGGCGGCAAACGGCCGGAGGCGCGGACGCTGGTGCCGATCGCGGTGATCGGCGCGCTGCTCCTCGTCGGCGGCAACGGGCTGGTGGTCTGGGCGGAGCATCGCATCGCCTCCGGCATCGCCGCGCTGCTGATCGCGACCGAGCCGCTGTGGATCGCTCTCCTCGTGCCGCTCGTCACCCGCGGACGCCGTCCGGGTCTGCGCACCTGGGCCGGCATCGCGATCGGCCTCGCCGGCGTCTTCGTGCTGGTGGGGGGATTCGGCGGCATGGGATCGGGCGGGATCGACGTCGCCGGCGCCTTCGCGGTCGTCGCGGCCTCTTTTTTCTGGGCGCTGGGCTCGCTCTATTCGACGCGCGCCAGGCTGCCCGCGTCGCCGTGGATTGCCACCGGCAGCCAGATGCTCGCCGGCGGCGCCCTGCTCGCACTGCTCGGCGGTCTCAATGGCGAGTGGGCGGCGTTCGAGCCGGCGAAGGTCACCGCGCCGGCGCTCTGGGCGTTCGCCTACCTCGTGACCTTCGGCTCGATCGTCGCCTTCATGGCCTACGCCTACCTGTTGCGCAACGCGCGGCCGACGGTGGTCTCGACTTACGCCTTCGTGAATCCGATCATCGCGGTGCTGCTGGGATGGTGGGTCGTCGGCGAGCCGGTGAGCGGGCGGGTGGTGGTCGCTGGCGCGCTGATTCTGGCGGCACTGGTCGCGATCCTCTACGACGAACCCAAACGCGAGGCCGCAGCGACTTGACGGGCTGAGGGCGCTGAAGACGCCGAAGGGGGCTGAGGGGACCGGGCGGCCGGTGGGGCTGGAGTCCGCCGCGGGCGCTCAGGCGGTGGTGCTGGTGCGCGCCGCCTCGTCCATCTTCTGCGCCTGGAAATACTCGACGAGCGGATGGATGAGCGGGTCGAGATCGCCGCCCAGCACCGCCGGCAGCTGGTGCAGGGTGAGCCCGATGCGGTGGTCGGTGATCCGGTTCTGCGGGAAGTTGTAGGTGCGGATCTTCTCCGAGCGGTCGCCGGAGCCGACCATCTTGCGGCGCTCGGCGGAGACCGCCGATTCGGCTTTCTCGCGCTCGAGCTCGTAGAGCCGCGCCTTCAGTACCCGCATCGCTTTCTCGCGGTTCTTGATCTGGCTGCGCTCGTCCTGGCAGGAGACCACCAGGCCGGTGGGCAGGTGGGTCAGGCGCACCGCGGAGTAGGTGGTGTTGACGCCCTGGCCGCCCGGCCCGGAGGCGCAGAAGCGGTCGATGCGGAGGTCCTTCTCGTGCACTTCGACCTCGACGTCGTCGGCTTCGGGCAGGACGGCGACGGTCGCCGCGGAGGTGTGGATCCGGCCGGAGCCCTCGGTCTGCGGCACACGCTGCACGCGGTGCGTGCCGCCCTCGTGCTTCAGCTTGCTGTAGGCCCCCTGCCCTTCGACGATCGCGGAGACCTCCTTGATCCCTCCGGCCTCGGATTCGGAGAGGTCGATCACCTCGACCCGCCAACCGCGCCGCTCGGCATAGCGGCTGTACATGCGGAAGAGCTCGGCGGCGAAAAGTGAGGCCTCGTCGCCGCCGGTGCCGGCGCGGATCTCGAGGACGACGTTCCGGCTGTCGTTCGGGTCCTTGGGGACGAGCGCCTGCTTGATCTCCCGGTCGAGCGCCTCGCGCTGCTCGGCGAGGCTCTTCACCTCGGCCTCGGCCATGGCCAGGAACTCGCTGTCGGCGCCGGTGCCGGAGCCCGCGGAGCTCGCGGAGGCCACGGCGAGCTCCTGCGCCTCGGCGAGCTCGCGGTCGACCTCGCGCAGGCGCCTAAAGAGAGTGACGATCGGGTCGATCTCGGCCAGCGCCTTGCTGATCTCGCGCACCGCCTTCGGGTCGGAATGGACCTCCGGCAGGGCGAGGCGCGCGGTGAGCTCGGCGTGCGAGGCTTCGAGGGCGAGGAGTCGATCGATCATCGGGTTCGACCGGGCGCAAAATCAAAACCCCGGGCGCCGGCCGTGAGAACGGTGGCGACCCGGGGCGAAGATCTGCGCGCGAGCTGGCTAGGCGGACTTGGTATAGCGCCGGTTGAAGCGTTCGACGCGGCCGGCGGTGTCGATCAGCTTCTGCTTGCCGGTGAAGAACGGATGGCAGGCGCTGCAGATCTCCAGGCGCAGCTCTTTCTTCGTCGAATGCGTCTCGAACGTGTTCCCGCAGGCACAGACCGCGGTGACCATGTGAAGTTCCGGATGGATGCCAGTCTTCATGCGACGCCTTCCTTGCTTGGGACCGACTGACGCGAACATCGCGCGCGGACCGCAGATTCTAGCCGATGCCGCGGCCGTCGGCAATCTTCGCGGCACAAGTCATTTGTTTCCAGTGGTTAGTCGGCGTCAGGAGGCGACGACTTCGGCATTGACGCCGAGCCGCTTCATCATCTCGTGCAGCGTGGTCGGCTTGATCTGCAGCAGCTCGGCCGCCTTCTTCTGCACGCCGCCGGCGGATTGCAGCGCGGCGATCACCAGCTGGCGCTCGTAGGCCGAGACGGCATCCCAGAACGAACCCTCGGGCAGGGTCGCCGGCGTCGGCAGGCGGAGGCCGGAGCCGTGGCCGTTGCCGGAGCGCACCGCCGGCGGCAGCAGCTCGACCTCCAGGACCTCGCCCGACGACAGGACCACGGCGCGCTCGATCGCGTTCTCGAGCTCGCGCACGTTGCCCGGCCAGCGGTAATCCATCAACAGCTCGAAGGCGGCCGGCGAGATGCTGTGCATCGCCTTGCCGTTCTCCTCGGCGTAGGAGCGCAGGAAGTGCTTCGCGAGCAGCGGAATGTCCTCGGTGCGGTCGCGCAACGGCGGCAGCTGCAGCGTGATGACGTTCAGGCGGTAGTAGAGGTCCTCGCGGAAGTCGCCGCGCCGCACGAGGGCTTCGATGTCGGCGTTGGTGGCGGCGATCAGCCGCACGTCGACGCGGATCGTGTCGACCCCGCCGAGGCGCATGAACTCCTTCTCCTGGATGACCCGCAGGAGCTTGGCCTGGGTCTCCATCGGGATGTTGCCGATCTCGTCGAAGAAGATCGAGCCGTTGTTGGCGGCTTCGAACAGGCCCTTCTTCGCCGCGATCGCGCCGGTGAAGGCGCCCTTCACGTGGCCGAACAGCGTGCTCTCGAGCAGGTCGTGCGGCATCGAGCCCGAGTTCACGGTCACGAATGGGCCCGAGGTACGCCGGCTGTGGTGATGCAGCGCCTTGGCGACGAGCTCCTTGCCGGTGCCGCTCTCGCCGAGGATGAGCATGTTGCTCTTCGACGGCGCCGCGAGGCGGATCAGGTCGAAGACCTGCTGCATCGGCGCGCTCTTGCCGATGATCTTGTCCAGCCCGTAGCGCTTCTCGAGCTCCTGCTTGAGCGAGCGGTTCTCGCTCGTCAGGCGCCGCTGCTCGAGCCCCTTGCGGATGGTGAGCAGGACCTCCTCGTTCTTGAACGGCTTCGGAATGTAGTGGAAGGCGCCGACGCGCATCGCCTCGATGGCGCTCTCGATCGAGGAGTAGGCGGTGATCACGATCACCACCTGCTCGGGATCGCGCCCGCGGAGCTGCTTCAGCACCTCCATGCCCGACATGCCCGGGAGCATGAGGTCGAGCAGCACGAGGTCGATCGGTTCACGCTCGGCGATGAGCAGCGCCTCTTCGCCGGTGCGCGCAGCGATCGGCCGGAAGCCTTCGCGCTTGAGGAGCGTGCCGAGGACGTCCTGCAGCACCTCTTCGTCGTCGACGACGAGGATGTTGCTGCTCATGCGCGCTCCGGCGCTGAAGTGGAAGGGGAGGGGGCAGCCAAGGGCGAGGCATTGCCGGTCGTCGGCAGCTCGACGACGAAACGGCAGCCCAGATTCCTGCCCGCGGCTCTCGACCAGAATGCGCCCTCCGTGCTGCTCGACGATGCTCCGGCTGATGGCGAGGCCCAATCCCGTGCCGCCCTTGCCGGTCTTGGTGGTGTAGAACGGCTCGAAGACCTTGGCCAGATGCTGCGCCTCGATTCCCGAGCCGTTGTCTTCGATACGCACGCGGACGCCGTCGGTTGCAGCGCGCCGGCGCCGGCTCGGCGTCGATGGCGATCTCGATCCGGCCGCCCTGCTCCGGCGCGGCGTCGAGCGCGTTGAGCAGAAGGTTGGTGAAGACCTGCTGCAGCTCGCCCTCGGAGCCCGAGACGACCGGCGTCGCCTCCGGCAGTTTCCACTCGACGACGACGCCGCGCGCCTGCAGACGCTCGCGCAGCAGGTCGACGGTCTCCTGGAGCAGCGATCGGCAGCGTCACCGGTCCGCTCTCGTGGTCGCGCTTGCGCGCGAACTCGAGCAGCCCGTTGACGATGCGCGAGGCGCGGAAGGTCTGGCGCTCGACCTTCTGCAGGAGCTCGCGCCGCGGGTCGGAGGCGTCGGTGTCGGCGAGCAGCATCTGGGCGTAGCTCGAGATGCCGGTGAGCGGCGTGTTGACCTCGTGCGCCACGCCGGCGGCGAGGACGCCGAGGGAGGCGAGGCGGTCCTGCTCGCGCAGGGCACGTTCCATGGCCACGCGCTCGGAGACGTCCTGGACGACCAGCACGCGATCGGCACGGCGGGCGTGGGCGGGATCGCCGGCGTCCGCGAGCTCGGCGGCGAGCGGGGCGGCGGTCAGTTGCAGGTGGCGGGCGGCCCCGCTCGCGTCCTCGAACGAGAGCTGGCGCAGGCCGGAGCCGGGCTCGGGCAGAGCTTCGAGCGGGAAGAGATCGAGCAGCTTCGCGCCGATGAGCTCGCCGCGTGTGCGCCCGGCGATGGCCGCGAAGGCGAGGTTGGCGCTCACCACGGTGCCGTCGGCGTCGAGCACGACGATGCCGGCCGGCGACGACTCGAGGATCTCCTCGTTGTGGCGCTGCAGCGAGGTCACCCGCGCGAGCTGGCGGTGGACCTGATCGAGGAGCTGGGCGTTTTCGATGGCGAGCGCCGCCTGGTCGAGCAGCGTGCGCACGATATCGACATCTTCGGTCGAGAGCGGCAGGCGGTCGCGGCGCAGCGACGAGAGTGCCAGGCCGATCTTCTGGCCGCGCACCAGCAGCGGAAAGACGTAGCGATAGCCGGCGACGTAGAGCTGCTGCTCGACGGTCGCCGACTCCCCCGGCAGGCCGATCGGCGAGAGGGTCTCGAACTCGCCCTCCCAGAGTCCGTCGCGCAGCGTCGCGAGAGCGACGGCGCGCGGGATGCCGGGGTGGGGCCGCACCGGCACGAGCGCCGGCCCCTGCAGGAGGAGGAGATTCGCGCGCTCGAGATCGAGCGCCTGCTCGACCTCGGAGAGCAGCGCCTGACAGAGCCGGTCGAGGTCGCGCTCCTGGAGCAGGTCCTGCGCCACGCGCTGCAGGCCGCGGCGGTGGCTGAACGTCGCGGCCGTACTGCAGCCGCTCGAGCACCCCGTGGATGCCGCGATGGGTCGGCACGACGAGGCCGACCGCCAGGATCCCGCCGATGAAGGTGAGCAGGTCGCGCGTGAAACCGAGACCGACCGGCATCGTGCGCCGCACCGCGAGATCGATCAGCGAGAAGGTGGTCAGGCCGAAGATCAGCGTCAGGGTGTAGGAGAGGCCGTTGCGGACCATGACGCCCAGGTCCCACAGGCGGTAGCGCAGCACCGCCCAGGCGAAGGCGAAAGGCACGCAGGCGAGCGGCAGCACGGCGAGAGCGGAGAGCGACTCGGGCAGATCGAGGCCGAGGATCGACGGCAGGCCGTGGAAGAGGAAGAACGGCAGGTAGCCCGCCGCCATGCCGACCAGCAGCCAGAGGAGCTGCCGCTGCTGCTCCCAGTCGCGCAGCGCCGAGAGCCGCCGCGCCAGCACGACCACCGAGAGGGCGGCGAAGAGCAGCAGGTGCGCGAGCTCGATGCGGTCGAGCACGGCCAGCAGCGGCACGCTCGGAGCGCCGACCAGCCAGGCGCCGTTCGCCCAGGCGAGATCGGCCTGGAAGAGGGTCAGCACCGCGGCCGGCAGATAGAGGAACGGCAGCCAGCGCCGGTGCTCGCCGGCGAGCCAGGGCGCGGGATCGACAGGAAGAGGTGCAGCGTCAGCGGCGGCAGCAGGAGCCGCGCCGCTTCGTCGAAGAAGTAGATCCAGCGTCCCAGGGCGTCGGGCGGCAGCACCGGCGAGAAGACGTAGAGCACCGCCGAGACCAGGCACCAGAGGTAGAACAGCGGCCCACCGGGGGCGGCACTCGAACGCCAGATGACGAACAGCCCGATCGCCGCGTAAGCGCAGCCGATGAGCGCCAGGATCAGGTAGGGCGCGTCGAGGTCGAGCGGCGGGCGGTGGTACTCGACGGTCTCGAGGCGATCGTGGCGCAGGACGACGAGCTGGGCGGTCGGCGTCTCGCGCAGGGCGGCGGAGAGCCGCGGCACCTGGCTGGCCTCGGCCCCGTTGACCAGGACGATGCGGTCCCCGGGCTCGAGCAGCGACTCGAACAGCGGGTCGACGGCGCGCACTTCCCAGTGGTCGCCGGCCGCCGCCGCCTGGAATCCGAGCGGCTGGAAGGTCTCGAACTTCTGCTGAAAGCCGCGGGCGCCGAGCATCGCCAGGCCGGCAGTGGCCGCGAGCAGGAGCAGGGTGGCGAGTCGCCGCAGGCGAAAAAGTTCAGACATCAGACCTCAACATTTCCCAGGCTCCATCCGAAATAGCACTTTTCGTGCCACCAACAGCTCGGGTGCGAGATAAATAAGTGGCCTTTTTGGAAGGGTTTATGTCGCCCGGGCGCAGAATTTTGGAGTCCATTCAGGAAATTGAATGAACCTGCGGAGCACGCTCCCGGGGCCGTTCCGGCCTTGGGAAAGCGCTGTCCTGGAAAATCTCGGGGCGAGAGGGGGGTGCGGCGTTCAGAAGCGCACGGCGACGCCGGTGACGATGCGGCGCTGGATTGCTTCGGAATCGATGTTCGAATGGAAGAACGAAGCACCGCGCGCGAGCCCCATGCCGACGTGCACCGCCCAGTCCTGGGTCAGGTCCCAGATGGCGGAGAGGTTCTGGCTGACGACCACCTCGAGTCGCTGCATGTCGGTCGCCGGCTCCACGGCCGATTTGCTTGCCCTCTGGCTCAGAGGGCGGAGCTGCTGGTCGAGGCGCTGGAACGAGATGTAGACGCCGGTCGGGGTACGCTCGAAGGTCGCGTCGATGCCCGACGAGAGCATCGAGACCTCGTTCTCGTAGTGGCGCCGGTTCACCGACTGGAAGACGCCACCGCCGCCGCTCGACACGCTCGCCGAGACCTTGGTGACGATCCCGGGGGTGAGCCGCTGGCGCAGCGACGCATGGACCTTCGGCACCCGGTCGCCGGGCACGAGGAAGATGCCCTCGCTGCTCTCGAAGAAGTTGCCGTTGAAGTACATCCGGACGGTCTCGTCGAGCTCGCGGTAGGAGGCTCCGAGCGCGAGCTGGCTGTCGAGCCCGGAGGAGCGCATCACCGTCATCTGATAGCAGGCCGACTCGGTCTCGCCGCAGGTCATCGAGTCGTCGAGAACGATCGGCATGAAGTCGTCGTTGACCAGCCGGTCCTGGGAAAGCACCCGGTGGGCGGCAGTGAACGAAGTCTGCCAGAGCGGACCCATCTGCAGGACGAAGCCGCCGCGCGGCGTGATCGCGACGCTGCCGTCGGTCATCGTGCTGAACAGGCCGTACTGCACCAGCACCTTTTCGTGCGCCTGCCAGCCGCCGTCGCCGAAGGCGTCGAACGATTGCGTGGCGAGCAGCGCGCTGCCGGTGCCGGTGAGCCGCCGGGCGTAGGCGCCGGTGCTTTCGCGGTAGCGCAGGCCGGAGCGCAGATCGCCGAAGTTCTCGAACTTCCGCGCGTAGTCGCCCTCGACGCGGAGCGTCCGCGACGAGATCGGAAGGCCGAGGGGATCGATCCAGGACCGGTTGTAGAGGCCGCTCTCCTCGATCAGCGACGCCTTGACCGAGGTCGTGCCGCGCTCGCCGACCGGCCGGTTCCAGCCGAAGAAGAGCTGCGAGGCCTTGACCGGCGTGGTGAAGTTCTCGTCCATCATGGTCAGGCGGTTGCTGCTCGAGGAGAGGTCGAAGTCGCCCTGCGCCGGCGTCTGCACGTTGAACGAAACCGAGTGGGTCTGGCCGTCGATGCCGATGCCGGCGTCCATCTGCGGCGAGAGCTCGGACTCGAAGGTCTGGAAGTCGCCCTCCATCGACAGCTTGACCCGGCCGAGCGGCCCTTGAGACCGACATTCGCGCCGGTCAGCCGGGCGCTCGCGTTCGGGGTCACGTCATGAACGCCGGAGAGCGCCGAGACCTCGGCGAGGAGGCCGGAGTCGCATCTCCGCGCCCGTGCCGATGACGAGATTGGCGAGCTCCGGAGGTTCAGAGCCCGTCCCCGGGTGGCCGCTGTCGACGCCGAACGGCGCGGTGATCTCGCGCAGCACGTCGCCCGGGATCTGGGAGCGCACGTTCCAGAAATCGGTCAGATCGGTCGCGGCCTCTTCGGTGAGCTGCGAGCTCGACGAACTGCGCGTCGTCGGCGGCGTCGCGCTGCAGCAGCTGAATCGCCGGCTGCAGGCCGGTCTTGTGCGCGATGAGCTTGTAGATGCCGGCCGGAAGTGTCTCGAAGAGGAAGCGGCCGCTGCTGTCGGTGAGCACTTTGTGCAGCGACTTCTCGACCAGCTGGTAGGCGTAAACGCGGGCGTCGGAAACCGGCGACTGGTGCAGGACGACGCGCCCCTCGAGTCCGAGGACCTCGGCGCTGGCCGGTCGGCGCGAAGCGCGAGAAGAGTCAGCGTGGCGAAAATCGCCGTCGCGACTCGATGGGGGAAAATGGGTAGAGAACCCATTGCCGCGCCAATATAGCCCCGCTGTCAAGTCGCTGTCAATTTTCGCCCGAAGGAACCTCGAGCGGCGTCCAGCCGACGACCGCGACCTCGATGCCGCGCGCCCCGGCGCGGCGCAGGGCGGCGCTCGCGCCGCGCACCGTGGCGCCGGTGGTCAGAACGTCGTCGACGAGCAGGATCGACCGCCCGGCGACGGCGCCGGCGTCGGGCACGCGGAAGTGCGCGGCGCGCGCCCGCCCGCTGCGCCGCTGTCCGGTCTGGCGGGGGGTGAAGAAGCGCCGCCTGAGCGCCCGCGGGCAGGGCCGGTCCCACTCCCGGGCGAGCGGCCCGGCGAGGAGCTCCGTCTGGTTGAAGCCGCGCGCCAGACGGCGCGGCCAGGGAAGCGGCACCGGCACGACGAGGTCGGGTGGCTGCCAGCCGGTCTCCACCCGCTGGCGCTCGGCGAACGCCCGGGAGAGCTCGCGGGCGAAATGGTTGCCGAGAAAGTCGAGGCGGCCGAACTTGAACGCCTGCACGACCTCCTTGAGCGGTGCCGCGTAGCGCCAGAGGGCGGTGAGGCGGTCGAACGCCGGCGGATCGGCGAGGCAGCGTCCGCAGCGCTGCGAGGCTCGAACCCGAAGGCAGGGGGGCGAGCGGACGGGCGCAGGTGGCGCAGCTCGCCAGCGGATCGATCACGACCAGGCGCCGGCGGCAGGCGGGGCAGAGCCCCAGCGGCGGCGCGCCGGCTGCCGTCGCTCCGGTCGCTCCGGTCGCTCCGATGGCTCCGATCCGCGCTCCGATCGCTCCGGTCACGCCGCCCCGCCGGGCCCCGGCGGCGGTGGCGCCGTCCGCGGCCGGAACGAGCTCGCCGCAGGCGAGGCAATGGCGGGGCCAGAGGAGGTCGAGAAGGTCGAGCAGTGGGCGCATGGCGACGGAGCCGCCTCCCGTTGCGTAAGAAGGTGAAGGTGGCACCACTGCTCTAGGACGGAAACGGCGGCCGCTATACTTGCGCTTCCGGCCTTCGAAGCCGCCCATCTCGCATCCGCATCACGCGAGGAGATCGCCTTGAGGCTGAAAATCGCTGATGCTGTCGTCTGCCGTCCTCGCTGGCCGCCGTCGCGGCGCCGCTCGCCGCCGCCGAGCAGCAGGAGAGCTACACCTTCACCCTGGGTCTCCTCGGCGGCGTCGGTGGTGCGCTCGACGCCGAGCCCGATCCCGGCCTCGGCCAGTCCAGCTGGGCGCTCGCGGCCGGCATGGTCACCGCGCCGCGCACCCTCGTCGTGGTGCGCGCCGGGCGGCTCGCGATCGAGGGCGATCCGGCCTTCGAACGCTTCTCGAAGGCCGACCTCGAGTACGTCAACATCGCCGGCGAGTACCGCTTCGCCCAGCCGACCTACGACTTCGGCACCTACCTCGGGATCGGCGACTACCGGATGAACGGCGACCTTCTGGCCGGCGGCGAACACCAGCGAGAGCGATCTCGGTATCGTGATCGGGCTCACCGGCGACTTCGACATCACGCGCTACCTGTCGGTGATCGGCGAGGTCTCGGGCCACTACGTCTTCCTCGACGACGCCAACATCTTCGCCATGGCGAACGTCGGGCTCGCCGTCCACTTCTAAGGAATCGGTCGGCTAAGGGGCGCCGGCGGCGGCCGGCCCCGCTCCGTCCCGCGAGGCGCGCGAGCACGGTGCCGGCGCGCCGCGGAGCTCCGCCAGTCGGCAGCGCCGACGAAGCTCGCTGCGAGCTTGCCGTCGAGCATCAGATGGGTCTCGGGGAGCTGGTTGGTGCGAAAGCGGCGGGCGACGTCCCAGACCGGATCGAAGAGCACCGGGTAGCGCGGATTGCCGACGAAGCTGACCGCGCGGTCGCGCTCGTCGGCGACGGCGACCAGGACGAGCTTGAGGCGCTCGGGCCCGACCTCGCCGGCGAAGGCGAGCAGGCTCGGGATCTCCTGCCGGCAGGGCGGGCACCAGGTCGCCCAGAAGTGCACCAGCGTCGCCGGTGCCGAGCCGGCTGGCGAGCGCCACCGTCGCGCCGCTCTCGTCGATCAGGTAGCCGTCCTCGAACTTGCGTTCGGCCGAGGCCGCGGCCAGAAGAGAAGCGCCAGGGCGATCGCGACCCCCAGGCCGAGGGCAATCTTCGCCTGCAGCGGCAGCCCGCCGCGCGGTCGGTCGGGAACCGGAGTGCCGGCCGGCGCCGGAGCAGGTGCCGGAACGGGTTGCGATTGCGGGGCGCGCGGTGGCCGGCGAGTCGTCGTTTTCGCTCATCCTCGGCTATCCTAACCAAGGAAGAGATGAGTTCTCCCCGCCCCAACGCACGAGATTCGGAACGAATCCGCCTGTCCGGCGGCCCCGGAGGGCGCCGGCGCGCCTATCTGGTCGGCGTCGCGCTGCCCGGCCTGCCGGTCTTCGAGGCCGAAGAGCATCTGGCGGAGCTCGCTGCGCTGGCGGACACCGCCGGGGTCGAAGTGGTCGGCGAGACCGTTCAGGCCAGGAAGTCGCTCGACCCGAAGTTCTTCATCGGCTCGGGCAAGGCCGCCGAAGTGGCCGCCAAGGCCGCCGAGCTCCAGGCGAACCTGGTGATCTTCGACGACGACCTCTCGGGCGGGCAGGTGAAGAACCTCGAGGAGGTCCTGAATGTCCAGGTCATGGACCGCAGCGGCCTGATCCTCGAGATCTTCGACCAGCGCGCCCGCAGCAAGGAGGCCCGCACCCAGGTCGAGCTCGCGCGGCTGCAATACCTGCTGCCGCGGCTCACCCGGCAGTGGCAGCATCTGTCGCGCCAGGTCGGCGGCATCGGCGTGCGCGGCGGCGAGGGCGAGTCGCAGCTCGAGGCCGACCGCCGGGTGATCAAGAGGAACATCACGCGCCTGAAGCGCGAGCTCGAGCAGATCGACCGCATGCGCAAGGAGCACCGGCGCGGGCGCTCTGAAGTCCCGGTGGTCGCGCTCGCCGGCTACACCAACGCCGGCAAGTCGACGCTCTTCAATCGCCTGACCAACGACAAGACCTTCGCCGAGAACCGCCTCTTCGCGACCCTCGACTCGCGTCTGCGCCGCGGCGCGCTCGACCGCGAGGGCGCGCTTGCGGTCTTCGCCGACACCGTCGGCTTCATCCGCAAGTTGCCCGCACCATCTGGTCGCGTCGTTCCGCTCGACGCTCGACGAGATCGTTCAGTCCGACCTGGTGCTGCACGTGATCGACCGCAGCCACCCGCGCTGGGAGGAGCAGAAGGCGGTCGCCGAGGAGGTGATGAAGGAGTTGGGCATCGACCCGGCGAACATCCTCGAAGTGCACAACAAGATCGACCGCCTGCCGGCCGAGGAGCGCATCTCGCGCGCCCGCGCCGGCCTGGTCTCGGTCTCGGCCGAAACCGGCGAAGGGATCGAGGCGCTGCAGGCCAAGATCGCCCGGGCGCTGGGCGACAAGGCGCACTCCCGCCCGCAGGCCGAAAACAGCAAGGAGCACTGGGAGAAGTTCGCCGCGCTCCAGGCGAGCGAATGGGACGGCGCGAAGGTCGGGGAAGCTGCCGATCCCGCGAACGCCGCGCACGAGGCGAAGGGACCGAGCGCGCCCGGCGGCACCGGCACCCTCCAAGGCGCCAGCGCACCGCCGCCAGCTTCGCTGCCGCCGAGCGGCCCGAAACGGATCGGCGGAGCGGCCGCGGGCGCGCCCCGCAGCCGCAAACGCCCCCGCTGATCGGCGCGCCGGCCCCCCGGGACTTGTCCCCGGGGCGCGCTGTCGCATAAGCTTCCGGGCTCCGGTGGGGCTGTAGCTCAGTTGGGAGAGCGCTTGAATGGCATTCAAGAGGTCGACGGTTCGATCCCGTTCAGCTCCACCAATCTCCCTTTTCTGATTCTTTCCGCAATTTCCTGACCGAACGCCGGCCGGCCGCCAGATAGCGGCCGGTTTTTGCGTCTTGGACAGGAGATGAGCGAACTCTCGCCTGTTCCCGCCGGATCGAGCCGGACCGCCGGCGATCCGGACGCCCTCTCCACCTCCGCCGCCAGTTACGCCAGCGGCCCGCGGCTCCTCGACCGCCTGACCTTCGAGGCACGGCGTCGGCGGCTCTCGATCCGCACCGAGAAGACCTACCGGGCCTGGGCGCGGCGCTTCATTCTCTTTCACGGCAAGCGCCACCCGGCTGAGCTCGGAGCGGCGGAGGTCGCGGCGTTTCTCACCGCACTGGCGGTCGACTGCGGCGTCGCCGCCGCGACCCAGAACCAGGCCCTCGCTGCCCTCCTCTTCCTCTACCGCGAGGTCCTCGGCCTCGAGCTCGGCCCGTTGCCCGAGGCGACGCGAGCCCGCCGCCCGCTGCGCCTGCCGGTCGTGCTGTCGCGAGCGGAGGCGCGGAGCCTGCTTGCCGAGCTCGCCGGCATCGAACGTCTGGTGGCGCTGTTGCTCTACGGCGGCGGGCTCCGTCTGCTCGAAGTCCTGCGCCTGCGAGTGAAGGACCTCGACTTCGAGCGCCACGAGATCCTCGTGCGCTCAGGGAAAGGGGATCGCGACCGCCGCACGATGCTTCCAGCGACTGCCGCAGCGGAACTTCGGCCGCATCTCGCGGCCGCCCTCCGCCTGCACCAGGCCGATCTCGCCGGCGGACTCGGCCGCGTCGAGCTCCCGGGCGCTCTCGGCAAGAAGCTCCCCACGGCAGCACTGGAGTGGCCCTGGCAGTGGGTCTTTCCGTCAGCGAAGTTCAGTGAGGATCCGCGCAGCGGCGAAACCCGCCGCCACCACCTCCATCCGGAGCGCGTCCAGCGAGCGGTCACGCGCGCGGCGAAAGCGGCCGGCATCCCCAAACGCGTGACCTGCCACACCCTGCGCCACAGCTTCGCCACCCACCTCCTCGAGGCCGGTTACGACATCCGCACCGTGCAAGAGCTTCTCGGCCACCGCCAGGTGTCGACGACCATGATCTACACCCACGTCCTCAACAAGGGCGGTCTCGGCGTCCGCAGCCCCCTCGACACCCCCTGACCCACCAGCGGATTATTCGGCAGATTTCGCGACCTAATCCACCACCCCCATCTCAAGCGAATCCCCGCTAATCGAAGCAGCCAAAGGACCGTGCTTGCGCCAAGAAGCGAATGTGCCACACTCCAATCCGGCCAATGTCACACCAAACGTCCACGCAACAAGTCGCGAAGAATCGTAGTTAGGCGACGCAAGTGGCCCATCAACGTTCCTCTGTCGACTTCGGCGTGGCCTGTGCGTTGGCTTTTCCTTGCTCGCGCTTCGCTGAGCTTCTGCTGTTCAGGCAGTCGAGCGCTGTCCGGCTTGTGTGGCGCCGCGATTCGAGTGCATCACGCTTCAGATGATCGAGGCACCTTGCGAGCCTGAGCGGCACGGTCGAATCGCCGTCAGGCGGCCCTACCTTCAGCTGTCTTCGGCTTGCGGTAGGCGGTGCCGCGTGCCGGTCGCTGGGCGTCGGGAGTCTCTCGTAGCCGCTTTCCGCTGTCCAGAGCCTGGGTCCTCGGTGCAGAGCCTCGGCCTGCTCGTCGCCAGCCGTGCTGCGGCGAAACTCGACTGAACTTAGGGTGATGAGTTGCCCGATGCCTAACCAGTCGTTCGAGCGGACGCGTTCAGCGGCGGCGTCCGGCTTCGCCGGGCAGCAGTTCGTGGCCGCGCCGCTCAACTCCAGATCCGTTAGACGACGATACTTGCTATGTTGCTACCGTGCCTACTTGGATGTCGCCAGCAACTGACCGAGACGTTCGCTTTCTTGTCTTTGCGGCCGCCTTCAGCCATCACCTGCATTGCCGGCGTCCTTCGCGCTCGCGATCTGCTTGAACTCGATTGGCAAAGTTCGCTTGCTGGCTCGGGGTCGCGGTGGGCGTCGCCTTTGGCATGGTCGCCCTGCGATGGGCAGTCTCCGCGTGCCCGCACTGGCTTTTCTTGCGTTTAGCGCTAATGCCGCTCGTGAGAACCTGCTGTGCGCCTCACTAGCCGCCTGCGGCTTGCGAGCTAACCAGTCGTTCGAGCGGACGCGTTGGGCGCCCGCGGTCCGCTTCGCGGGTCGCCAATGGTGGCGCGCCGCTCAACTCCAGATCCGTTATGATCTCCGGGTAGGTGGCGATGATCTATCGCACCGCGGCTCGCGCATCCCTGGCGCTGTTCCAGCTTGGGCATCCTCGCGCGTCGGGGCGTGGGACAAGGCTTCTCGTTTTCAAGCAACCAGCGCTGGTTCGCACGCTTCCGCCAGTTGCTGTTGACTTGGCTGCGCAGTGCAGCCACTCGGTCGTGGTCGCTGTCGCAGCCGCCAGCTCGACGGTCGGTTCGTTGGGCGGGAGGCATTCGTGGCCGGCAGACATAACCAGTCGCTCGAGCGGACGCGTTGAGCGGCCGCGGTCCGCTTCGCGGGTCGGCAATTGTGGCGCGCCGCTCAGCTCCAGATCCGTTAGACGGCCATGCAGTCGATGCTTCCGCGACTTCCGTGGATCGCTCGCGCAGGAGGCGACTCGAGCTGTTGCTCGAGCATGTGCGCGGTTGCATTCCTTGTCGAAGCGATTGCGACGCTGGCCTCTCAAGCATCGGCGCTGACGATTCTCGCGGCCGCTCGATGCAAGTGCCTCGAGCAGCAGATCGTCCCTACGCGTTGGCTTGCGCGTGCTTGTCGACGTATGCGCGCGTCACCCGCGCTGTATCGGGCCACTCCGCATCGAGTCTTTGCTCGTTCGCGAGCAATCCTGGGGCGTTCGCGTTGAGCCGGTAAGTCGGCATCTGAGGCGCCGCTTGTCGGATCCACTCTATCGTCGAGTCTCGCGTCGCTGCGTGGCGAGGCTGCGAGACAGCTCCACTGGCGGGCTGGTCTGTGAGCCGTTGTGACTGCCGTCTAACCAGTCGTTCGAGCGGACGCGTTCGGCGGCGGCGTCCGGCTTCGCGGGGCGGCAGTCGTGGCGCGCCGCTCAACTCCAGATCCGTTAGACGGCACTGAAATGGATGGGCACTACCGTTGGTTCATGGTGCCGGTTAGCTTCGCGCTACTGCTTTTCTTGGTTTCGGCTTTACACTGGCTTCCGACCTCAGTTGAGCGACTTGCGAGCCCGTACGGACAAGGCCAGGTAGTAGCCGCTCACATGCTGCTGATTTGGTGGTGCTTCCTGCGCTTCATTGTGGCATTCGTCTTGACAGTTCCCATGGTCATTGGGTCCCGCGTGATTCGACCACTTCAGGTGTTCGTCTTGTCTATTGCAGCAGTCTCCGCTGAATTGGCGGCGGAGGTGCTTCTCCCCGTTACACTTGGTGTGAAGCCGGGCATTGCAGGGCAACTCGCAGCCACAGCGGTCGCCTATTCGCTGGTCCTTCTTGCAAGTAGGTACTTCGTTCGCGAAGCGTACTCGGATGCCGTCTAACAACTCGTTCGAGCGGACGCGTTGGGCGCCCGCGATCCGCTTCGCGGGGCGGCAATGTTGCCGCGCCGCTCAACTCGCGATCCGTTAGCTGTCACGGCAAGAGGCTTCGCCCATGGAACTTTACGATCCCAATATCGCTCCCGATCCCGCGGCGTGGCTTGCCCTTGCAGAAGGCGAGAGGCTTGAGCTCGTTCAGAACGCACATGACGAAGAGCTTGATGACCTGCCCAGCCCGACTCTTCACTGCGCCATGCATGTAGCGGTTGAAACGCAGGTCGCTATGGGTGAGCAGTTGCCGGTTGCCGGCCATCTGGCTCGCTTGGTTTCAGAAGGTCTCGCTCGTCATGAGGCAGTGCATGCGGTGGCCTCTGTCTTGGCCGAACACATGTTCAAGATCATGAAGCAACCACGGGAGTTTTCGCGAGATCCGAATGAGGCCTACCACTCTGCGCTGCTTCGCCTATCGGCACGGAAGTGGCGTGACAGCTAACCAGTCGCTCGAGCGGACGCGTTGGGCGCGCTCGGTCCGCTTCGCGGGTCGCCAATTGTGGCGCGCCGCTCAGCTCCAGATCCGTTAGACGTCAGGCACAGGGCGAGGACTTCGCAACGCGGTTCGCGCATCCTGACGATGTTTCAGCTTGGGCGCTCTCGCCTCCGGGCGTGGAAACGGCCTTCTGTTTTCCAGCGACCAACGCTAGCTGACGCTTCCGCCGGCGCTGTCGTTCCGGCAGCGCAGTGACGGCGCGCTTTGTGGTCGCTGACGCGGCCCCAGCCGTGAGTCGGTTCGATGCGCGGGGGGCGTTGGTGGCCGGAAGGTAAACCAGTCGCTCGAGCGGACGCGTCACGCAGTCCGGCTTCGCCGTCGCAACGGCCGCTCGCTCAGATCGTCGAGCTAGTTGCGACCGGCAGCCTCGACGAGACAGCCTTCTGCGGGCCGCCTCGCAACGTGCTTTGCCTGCTTCATTCGCGCTTGCTACGCGACTCATTGGCAGCGTGCTGTCATGAGCCACTGCGGTCGACCGATGGGTATGGCCGCCCTGGTCTTGCGTAGTCATTAGCCGGACTCCGTGGCCTCATAGCCTACTCGGCTCGTCGTCTAACAAGTCGTTCGAGCGGACGCGTTGGGCGCCCGCAGTCCGCTTCGCGGGTCGCCAATGGTGGCGCGCCGCTCACTCCAGATCCGTTGACGGCCCAATGCTGATCAACTTTCTCGCTGGCGATTTCGAGTCGACCCTGACGCGACCAGGGCAGCCTATTCGGCCAGTGCGTCTCGCGGCCGCCGAGCGAATGTTCTTGTCGCTTTCTGGCCGTAACTTTGTTGCACAGCGCGAACGTGAGTACCCTGCGGGAACTTCTCAGTTTTCTTGAGTCCGTTGGTATTGACCCATTCAAGGAAGCAGAGCGTTTGGCGAAGCGGAGCCGCTTGAAGATGGCTACTCTTTCAATGGTGGATGGTGGCACTTCATCGGGGCGAAGTTGAAGTGGAGGGAGAAGAGGTGTTCGACCTGGCGGCTTAAGCCTTCAGGACAAGGCCGTTCGAGCTGGAAGTGCCTACTTGCATGCCAGACCACGCTCGGGCTCAAGCTCGAGAGCTGCTTCCTTTAGCGCCACTGTGTTCACGGTTGAATTCACTGCAAAGTTGCCGTGGGTACTCAATGAGCCCATTCCAAGTTCGTGACGTGCCGCTCTAACACTTCGCTCCAGCGAACGGCCGGGCTTCGCCCGTCCGCCGCTCAGCTCATGATCCGTTAGACGGCAGGGCACAATGGACTTCAGCCCGACACAAGTTCTCGTGGATGGCAAGCTCTCGAGTCTTGGTGTTTGGAGCGCCATCCTTGTTACAGCGGCTTTCCTCTTGCTTCTGGCCCTGGGAATTGCGCGAGGTCTCGGGCAGTTCTTCCCTAGGTTCTCGACGTCGCACCTCGCAATGGCTGTCAGCATCGTGTTGCTTCCAATCTCTCCCTTCGCCCTCGCCTGGTTGAGCTCGACGATCGCTAGTGTCTTGTCTCTCTCAGTCACTACGGTTTGCTTCATGCCGACTCGACACCTGTTGCGCGACCTCCTTCCCGGTGGCTTGGCGCTGGCAGTAGCGTCGGTTCGTGTACTCTTGGTTCAACGTGATCGACCTGCCGTCTAACCAGTCGCTCGAGCGGACGCGTTGGGCGCCCGCGGTCCGCTTCGCGGGTCGCCAATGGTGGCGCGCCGCTCAGCTCCAGATCCGTTAGGCGGCGGCGACTCTCATGGCTGTTCAAGGCCGAATGAGTTCCTAGGTCTGATGCCGATTGCTTTTGCTAGTCGCCGCGGTGCGGCTTCTTTCGGCAGCGGCCTTGCGACCGCTTCTGGTGCTTGACGTTGCCCTTTCAGCGTGATCACGGGCTTTCTCAGGCTTGCGAGTCGCATGAGGTGCAGAGCGTCATGCGTCGTACCGGGGAGAGCTCGTTCTACTTCCGGCGTAACCTCTCTTCGAGTGCGCGAGTTCCTTATCGCGTTGACCTATTCTGAGAGCCTACACGAAGTTCGGCGACCGTTGGTCGACCGCCGCCTAACCAGTCGTTCGAGCGGACGCGTTGGGCGCGCGCGGTCCGCTTCGCGGGTCGGCAGTCTGTGCCGCGCCGCTCAACTCCAGATCCGTTAGCGTCATGAACGCACATCGAGCCCTGACCCCGATTGAGACGATCCGTCTGGAGTCGACTGCGTTATGCTGACCCCAAGTCGGCTCAGGCCATGGAGAGCAGCTCGCTGGACCTTGTTCGGGCGCTGGCAGTTCCTGCTTCGGGTCGCAGGCTTGATCGCCTTCGGTCGTCTGGCGCGTTCGCCTGGCGCTCCAAGCTCTCGCTGTCATGGCGTTCTGGCAGGCCGTCTATTCGTGTGCACGTAGGTTCGCTTCTACCGCTTGCTCCTGCGAGCAAGATGGCCTGTTCGCCGCGATTCGCGAGTACCTCGGCCGACTCGTTACTGGTCGCAGCTCGGAGCTTCGCGGACGGTCCGAGGCTCGTGCAGTCGTCGGCGCTGCTTCGCTCTTCGTCGCGTGCAGTTCGTGCGGCCAGCGTCGTGTCAGCATGATGGTCGACGTCTAACCAGTCGCTCGAGCGGACGCGTTGGGCGTCAGCGGTCCGGCTTCGCGGGTCGCCAATTGTGGCGCGCCGCTCAGCTCCAGATCCGTTAGACTGCAGGGCAGCATGCTTCGCCTCCGCAGCGTTTTCGTTCTGCTTTGCATTCGCCGGCGGTCGACTCTCGTCGCGCGGTCGTGGCTCCGTGCCTTCGGAAGCGTCTCGAGCTCCGAGCGCTGGTCGCCGAGGCATTCGCACGCGGTCCGGTGATACTCGGCTCAGCGTCGTTGGCGTCGGCTGAGCGGTCCTTGGCTGGCCGAGCGCTCTCGACTTCGGGCTGCAGCGCCGCTCGGTCGACGATGGTGTTAGCCTTCTTGCGAGCATCGTGTGGCCTGCAGTCTAACCAGTCGCTCGAGCGGACGCGTTGGGCGCCCGCGGTCCGCTTCGCGGGTCGGCAATTGTGGCGCGCCGCTCAGCTCCAGATCCGTTGATATGGCTTCTTCCTGTCAAGTGGACGCGGCCTTCCCCTCGTTCGTCGTTGTTCGTTCTCGCTGACCAAGCTCCCTGAGGGGACCGCCGAAGGCGGCGCCGGTTGAGACGACGGTGGATCCTGCTGATATTCGCGGGTTGGTTACCGCCAGACCGTGAATCGTCTCGGAGCTGCCTCTTTCTAGGCTCGGGCGTGGCGACGTAGCGCTGCCCGGAAACGGATTCGCGAGGGTTCTCCGGACCGTGGCGGCGCCCCCGACGATCCCGTCAGAGAGCTCGGTATTTGTCGAGTGGCTGCAGTTCTCCTCTGGTGAGCTTGTCGTCGGGTCTTCAGCGGTTGGCTGCGTGAGCGCGAGCGATGGCCCAGAGGAATCCGCTGAGCTCGCGCGCGATGGCGGTGACGACGATCTGGTGCGGCTTGCCGCGGGCAGCGAGTCGACGGTAGCGAGCGGCGAGCCGCACTTGCGCCTTCCAGGCGATCGCACGAATGGGTGCGGGCAGTTTCTCGCTGCGCAGCAGGAGGCGCCGCCCGATGCGGGCCGGGTGACGATAGGCCCAGGCGGCCTCGACGAGCGTGCGGCGCGCATGGGAGTTGCCGCACTTGGTGATGCCTCCGAGACGGCGTCGACCCCCGCTCGAGTGCTCGGAAGGAACGAGGCCGAGAAATGCCATGAGCTCGCGCGGAGAATCGAAGCGCGTGAGGTCGCCGAGCTCGGTGACGAGCGTGATCGCGGCGATCGTGTCGATGCCGCGCATCGCCTGGAGTGCATCGACGACTGCCGCGAATCGCCAAAGGGCGACTTGCTCGACGAGCGCTCCTTCGATCCGCTCGAGACGGGCGGTGGCTTCGTCGACGACGGCGAGATACTCCTCGAGGGCGAACCGCTGCGCCGGATGATCGAGCTTGAGATCGCTCAACCAGCGGCGATGGGCGAGGGTCCAGGCGCACTTGCCGGTGTAGCGGCGTCCGTGCCGCAGCAGGAGGGCCTGCACCTGCTGGCGGGCCTTGTGGCGCGCGCGCCGGATGTCCTCACGGGTACGCGCAAGATCGCGGATCGACTCGTCTTCGGGCTCGGGGACATAGAGGGCGGCGAGCTCGCCGGCGCGATGGAGACGGGCGAGCGTTTCGGAGTCGCGGCGATCGGTCTTGACGCGATCGCCGGACCGGCGCGGGATCTGCGAGGGACTGACGACGGCACAGGCGATCTCCTGTTCGCGCAGGAATCGATAGATCTCGAATCCGCACGGGCCGGCCTCGTAGACGAACCGGAGCTCGCGGTCCTTGCGTCGCAGTCGCCGGAGCAACTTGGCGACCGCCTCGAGGTCGCCGGCGATGGTGCCGAAGTGCCGTACCTCCCCTGCGGCGCCGGCTTCGGCGATCGTCACGTCGATCGATTCCTTGTGTACGTCGAGTCCTACGAAGGTGCTAGCCTTTTCCATGGTCTGCCTCCTCCAGCATGGCTCTGCGCCGGTTGGTCCACACACCTCCCAGCGTAATCCACGACGATTGGAGGGGCAGACCACTCGACCCACTATGCGAAGCCATACTGTCTAGGCGGCAGTGAAACGACTGCTGTACCATCTTCTCGGGAGACAACCATGAAGGCAGAGTTCACGGCTGTGTTTCAGAAGGTGCCCGAGGGCTACATTGGATTCGTCGAGGAGCTTCCGGGAGCAAACACCCAGGGCGCAACGCTCGATGAGGCGCGAGCCAACCTCGAGGAGGCCGTAGCGTTGGTGCTTGAAGCGAATCGCGCTCTGGCCGAAGAGGAACTGGGCTCCAGCCCGGCGATTCGCGAACCAATCGTGGTCTCCGGTTGAAACGCCGCGAACTTATCCGTCATCTGCTGGCTCAAGGTTGCGAACTTCTTCGCGAAGGAGGCAACCACTCGGTGTTGGTACATCGTGGCAATCGGAAATCGTCGGCCGTTCCACGGCACGTCGAAATCAACGAGAACCTCGCCCGCAAGATCTGTAAGGACCTCGGCGTTGAGCGGCCTGTCGCCTAGAAACTCGCCCGAGCGGACGCGTTGGGCGCGCTCGACCCGCTTCGCGGGGCGGCAGTTGTGGCGCGCCGCTCAACTCCGGATCCGTTGGGCGACGGAACCAGTCAACTGGGGAGTGCGATAGAGATGACTCGAAGTCGCCTCAGATCTCGTTTTTGCAGGACCTTCCGGTCGACATTCCTCCTGCTCGCCGGAACCATACTGACGGCCGCAGGTGCCGTGGCAGATCTCGAGCCGCTATCCGACTTCAACGGGCACGGAGGCTGGTCCATCGATGGTGGCGGTCCCGTCTTGGGAATTGATCTCGAGATCCCCGAGGGTTCGACAGTAGTGACTGCGATTCTGTATTGCGGCACGGGCCTGGGGCCGCCAGCCGCACCGGGAGTCACGCCGACCGTGATACTCGGCGACCAGACCTACGGGCCAAACGAATTCGTTCCGCTTCCTTGGGCCGGCCCTCAAGGATCAACACGAGGAATGCAGGCGTTTCGTGCCGACATAGGCGAGCAGGTTCGCGCGCTCATTGGCGCTGGCTCTGGCGGGTCAATTCACCTGGACGTGGCCTCGGCAACTTACCCGCCGCCCGGCCGAACTACGGGTCAGGTGGTTGTAGTGGTCTTTGAGAATCAGTCGTTGGAGCGAGTCCACATTGCGCTGTTGGACGGTGCCGCCCCCTTTTTGGGTACCGCATTTGTCGCCGCGCTACCGGGACGGGCGGAGCAGGACTTGCCCACGACACAGTTGAGCGTTGGCATCGGGTTCAGTACTGGGAGTGGGGACCAGAAGACGATTCTGAACATCAACGGACGGCGCCTCACTTCGATCGCTGGGGGGGACGATGACCATTTCTCATTGATGACCGTTGGAGGTCTGGGAGATGACCCGGGAAATCCTCCCGACCCCTATTTTTCACCAGTTGTCGCGGGAGAACTTGATGACGAACTGTACGACCTCTCCCGCGGAAATGAAGTTGATGAGGCTCCCTTTGTTTCGACGTCGGAAACCGCACTGGAGGTAACCGCCGAGGGTGCAAGCGAGGGTGACCTCTTCTTCTTCGCCGGTCTGAAGGCTTCCCTTGGTGCCGAACCGGTACTCGTTGAGATTCCGGCTCTGGGATTGGGCGGACTCATCGTGATGTTCTTTGGCCTCGCGGCGGCTTCGGTTCGCGCTCTTCGACTGAACGGACGGGCTCACAGATGACGGTGGTGGCCCGTCGCCCAACCCGTCGCTCGAGCGGACGCGCTCCGAGCGCCGCTGAGCTCCAGATCCGTCAGGCGGCAGGTTGAGCAGTTTTTCACTACCAACGGACGATGAAGCGACCAAGCTCTGGCGGTTGATTGTGAAGCGAGCTTGTCTTCTCGCCCTGATCGCCCTGGGCGCCCCACTCGGGGCGCGCGGCGAGACGATCTACGTCTCGTCGTACGAACTAGGTCAAGGCGAGAACCGCCTGCATCGGTTCGATAGCGCGGCACCCGGAGTGGTGCTCGAAGCCTTCGAAATCAACCCACCTCTGCCTTACTTCTCGGTGGAGTTCGATCAGGCGACCGGTGAGCTCTACGCATTCGAGCACTACAATTGTGCGATTCCCGAGTGCCCCTATCCGTACTTCGACGTGGCCGTTATCGACCCGTTCACCGGTCAGAGCACTATCCTCGGAACTTCCGGTCTCGAGCAGTTTCCGTTTCGGGACACCGAGGCGGACATTGATCCGGTCAGCCGAGAGATTCGATACTTTCCGCGCGGCCTGAACGCTCACATTTCGCTGTCGACGCTGGAGCTTCAGGTCGACGCGGGTCTGAACGAGCCGGCCAACATCTCCGCGGTCGCCCACGCGGCGGCGGTCGGAGGGGGCGGAGGCATCGAGACGTTCGCGATCGCATCGGCTTCCTGGTTGGTCGGGGGCTCCTACGCACTCCTGCGTGTGGGCGGCCCCGGCGGTGTGCCGCCGGCTTCCTCCGGCGAAGTCACGATCATCGGACAAGGCGACGTTGTCGGCTTGATTCGCGGCTTCGACGTCTCGGCGGACGGGACGGCCTACCTCGTGACGATGCACGACTACGACGCCCCGGACGGCTACCATGTCGAGAACCGGCTTTATACGATCGATCTCGCGACGGGCGCATCGCAGGAAGTTGGCATGATCGCCATGCCGATACCGTATTCCTACGTCAATGGCATCGCCGTCGCTCCGCCCGGGCTGACTTCCGGCGCCCCGGAAATCCCCGTTCTCTCGCACATAGGTCTTGCTGCGTTGTCGCTGCTGCTGGCGAGCACTGCACTCTGGCGGTCGCGTTCCAATCCTTCCCGGGTACGCTAGCCGGCAATGGCATGCCGCCGAACAACTCGCTCCAGCGGACAAACGGGCTGCGCCCGCTTGCCGCTGAGCGCATGATCCGTTGGGCGTCGCGAGCCACTGCCTTTTCGACCGGGAGGTTCCATGGCGGAACTGAAAACGAAGCAGACCGAGGCAAGCGTTGAGGAGTATCTCGACACTATCGAGGATCCGCGGCGACGGGCCGACTGTGCGGCGCTATCCGCACTCATGAGGAAGGTGACGAAGTGCGAGCCCAGGATGTGGGGGCCGAGCATCGTCGGCTTCGGCAGTTACCACTACAGGTACGAGACTGGGCACGAGGGCGACGCATGCGTGGTCGGCTTCTCGTCGCGGAAGCCAGAGATTGTCGTCTACATCGCAGATGGATTTGCGTCCCGCGAGAAGCTCCTGCAGGAACTTGGCAAGCACAGAACGGGCAAGGTTTGCGTCTACATCAAGCGGCTTTCGGACATAGATGTCGGGGTGCTCGAGAAGCTCGTCAATGCGTCAGTGGCCGAGGTTCGAAAACGATACCCGTCGTGAAAGCGACGCCTGACCCCGCGCTCGAGCGGACGCCGCTCCCTGCCTCGGAATCTACGTTCGCCGGTTGGGCATGGTACCGGGCCGCGCAGCTCATGAGCCGTCGGGGGTCTTCGCATTCGATCGGGGTGAGCCGACCATGACGAGGGCTGCCATCGCGCGCGCGGCTCTCGGCACCGTGGTCGTCGTCCTTGCCGTCGTCGCCGGCTACCGGGCCCTGGACCGGGACGTGCCGCGAGACGCCGACCCCGCCGCGCGGATCCTGCCCGCGAGCCCGCCGCGGCCCGCCGGAATGAGACCCACCCGGTGCCGGAGTCCTGCCAGGGGTTCCTCTACGGCCGGATCACCACCGTCGACGGCGCCACCTACGAGGGGCGGCTGCGCTGGGGGGGCGACGAGGAGGCGTTCTGGGGCGACTACTTCAACGGCGCCAAGCTCGAGAACCCCTGGCTCGCCCAGGTGCCGCCCGAGCGCCGGCCCAAGGAGCGGCACCCGATCGAGATCTTCGGCATCGTGCTCGCCCAGCGCGAGCGTCCGCAGCGCCGTCGACCGGCCCTTCATGGCGCGCTTCGGCGAGATCGCGCGCATCGAGGCGCGCGCCGCTGACGTGCGGGTGACGCTCAAGAGCGGGGCCGTGTTCGACCTCGACCGCTTCGAGGCCAGCGACTTCGACGACGGCGTGCGGGTGTGGGACGGCCAGCGGGGCGTCGTCGACCTCGACAGCCTGCGGATCCGCACGATCGAGCTCCTGCCCACCCCCCGCCCCTCCCGCCTGCCCCGACTCATCGGGTGCCGTTCCCTCCCGGCTGCACGGCACGGTGCGCACGCGGCAGGGCGACTTCACCGGCTTCGTCCAGTGGAACCGCGAGGAGTGCGTCGGCTCCGACGAGCTCGACGGCCGCACCGCCGAGGGCAAGCTCGGCCTGCGCTTCGACACCATCCGCTCCATCGCGCGCCGGTCGCGCGACGAGCTCCCTGGTGACGCTGCTCGACGGCCGCGAGATCGTGCTCTCCGGCACCGCCGAGGTCGGCGACGGCAACCGCGGGATCTACGTCGACGACCCGCGCTACGGCCGGGTGCTGGTCTCCTGGGACGCCTTCGAGCGCGTCGACTTCCGCAGACCCCGGACTCTGGAGGCCGGCGAGACCGGCCCCGCCTACGGCGACTTCCCGCCGGCGCCCGCTCGCGGGCAGCGTCACCACCCGCGACGGCCGCCGCCTCGCGGCCGGCTGGTCTACGACCTCGACGAGAGCGAGACCACCGAGACGCTCGACGCTCCGTCGCGGGCGTCGACTACACCCTCCCCTTCGGCCGGATCGCCGCGATCGTGCCCGCGGCCGGACGAGCGAGCGCGGAGCTCCGCGTACGCGGGTGACCCTCCAGGACGGCGAGGAGCTGCAGCTCGAGCGCGCCGGCGACCTCGGCGCCCGGGAATGCCGGCCTGCTGATCTTCGTCGACGGCAGCCGAGCGCCCCGAGTACGTGCCCTGGACCGACGTCGAGCGGGTCGACTTCGACCGCCCGCCGGTGATGTATCCGCCGTTGGGCGGACTCTAGATCGCTGCGGCCGGTCGCGCTGCTGCCGCCTTCGCCGCGAGGCGGGCGCTGTCATCATCGCTCGAACCCGCCGGAGCCCTCGGCTCAGGGACTTCCCGGGGCGGAGTAGACTTGTGGCCTGACAGCGCGCTCGTTTTCCGAGCCGTCAGACCTGCACTACCGCGGACCTCCAAGGAGAACGAAGATGAGCGAAAACGGCAAGTGCCCGATAACCGGCACCTCCGGCAGAACCACTGCCGGCAGAGGCACCTCGAACCGCGACTGGTGGCCCAACCAGCTGAACCTGGGCATCCTTCACCAGCACGCGCCGGCCGTCCAATCCGATGGGCCCCGACTTCGACTACGCCGAGGAATTCAAGAAGCTCGACCTGGCCGCGCTGAAGAAGGACCTCTACGCGCTGATGACCGACTCGCAGGACTGGTGGCCGGCCGACTGGGGCCACTACGGCGGCCTGTTCATCCGCATGGCCTGGCACAGCGCCGGCACCTACCGCACCGCCGACGGCCGCGGCGGCGGCGGCACCGGCAACCAGCGCTTCGCGCCGGTCAACAGCTGGCCCGACAACGGCAACCTCGACAAGGCGCGCCGCCTGCTCTGGCCGATCAAGCAGAAGTACGGCAACAGGATCTCCTGGGCCGACCTGATGATCCTGGCCGGCAACTGCGCGCTCGAGTCGATGGGCTTCAAGACCTTCGGCTTCGGCGGCGGCCGCGCCGACATCTGGCAGCCCGAAGAGGACATCTACTGGGGCAAGGAGGAGACCTGGCTCGGCGACAAGCGCTACAGCGGCGACCGCGAGCTCGAGAACCCGCTGGCCGCCGTGCAGATGGGCCTGATCTACGTCAACCCCGAAGGCCCGAACGGCAACCCCGACCCCGTGGCCTCGGGCCGCGACGTGCGCGAGACCTTCGCCCGCATGGCGATGAACGACGAGGAGACCGTCGCGCTCGTCGCCGGCGGCCACACCTTCGGCAAGGCGCACGGCGCGGGCGACCCGAAGCTGGTCGGGCCGGAGCCCGAAGCCGCCCCCATCGAAGAGCAGGGCCTGGGCTGGATCAACCGCTTCGGCACCGGCAAGGGCGTGCACACCACCACCAGCGGCATCGAAGGCGCCTGGAAGCCCAACCCGACGAAGTGGGACAACGGCTACTTCGACATGCTGTTCGGCTACGAGTGGGAGCTGGTCAAGAGCCCGGCCGGCGCCTGGCAGTGGCTGGCCAAGGACGTCAAGGACGGAGCACATGATCCCGGACGCCCACGACCCGTCGAAGAAGCACCGGCCGATGATGACCACGGCCGACCTGTCGCTGCGCTTCGACCCGATCTACGAGCCGATCTCGCGCCGCTTCCACAAGGATCCGCAGGCGTTCGCCGACGCCTTCGCCCGCGCCTGGTTCAAGCTGACCCACCGCGACATGGGGCCCAAGGCCCGCTACCTCGGCCCGGAAGTGCCGGCCGAAGACCTGATCTGGCAGGACCCGGTCCCCGCCGTCGATCACCCGCTGATCGATGCCGAGGACATCGCCGACCTCAAGGCCAAGATCCTGGCCTCGGGCCTGTCGGTGGCGGAGCTGGTCTCGACCGCCTGGGCCTCGGCCTCGACCTTCCGCGGCTCGGACAAGCGCGGCGGCGCCAACGGCGCGCGCATCCGCCTGGCGCCGCAGAAGGACTGGGAGGTCAACCAGCCGGCGCAGCTGGCCAAGGTGCTGGGCGTGCTCGAAGGCATCCAGCAGGCGTTCAACGGCGCCCAGCAGGGCGGCAAGAAGGTCTCGCTGGCCGACCTGATCGTGCTGGGCGGCTGCGCCGGCCGTCGAGGCGGCGGCGAAGGCCGCCGGGCACGCGGTCGCGGTGCCCTTCACGCCGGGCCGCACCGACGCCTCGCAGGAGCAGACCGATGTCGAGTCGTTCGCGGTGCTCGAGCCCGAGGCCGACGGCTTCCGCAACTACCAGAAGAAGGCCTTCACCGTGTCGGCCGAGGAGATGCTGGTCGACAAGGCGCAGCTGCTGACGCTGAGCGCGCCGGAGATGACGGTGCTCGTCGGCGGCCTGCGCGTGCTCGGCGCCAACGTGGGCGGCTCGACGCACGGCGTGTTCACGAAGCGGGCCGGGACGCTCACCAACGACTTCTTCGTCAACCTGCTCGACATGGGCACGGTGTGGAAGCCCGACGTCCGAGGCCGGGGAGACGTTCGAAGGGCGCGACCGCAAGACCGGCGAGCTCAAGTGGACCGGCACCCGCGTCGACCTGGTCTTCGGCTCCAACTCGCAGCTGCGCGCCCTGGCCGAGGTCTACGCGCAGGACGATGCGCAGGAGAAGTTCGTGCGCGACTTCGTCGCGGCCTGGAACAAGGTGATGAACCTGGACCGCTTCGACCTCGTCTGAACTGCAGCTCCCCCCCGCTTCGGCCGCGACGTCGCGTCGCGTTCCCGAAGCGGGGGAGCGTAGCCTGCCGAGCTACGGCGCGCGGAAGGAGTTGAGGGCCTTGCTCGCCGCGGCGATCCCGGCCTTGTCGTCCGCCGGCGCCGCGAACCAGATCTCGCCCACCTTGCCGTCGTTGAGGGCCAGCCAGGCCATGCGGAAGACGACGCCGCTGCCGTCGGCGTCCTTGCCGGAGCCGTCCATGTAGAACCCGGTAAGGCCGGCCTGCTTGGCGTCCACGGGCTCGCCGACCTCGACGTTCTTGTAGTTCTCCTCGAGGTAGGCGATCGAGTCCTCGATCGCGTCGTTCATCGCGCTCTCGCTGCCCGGGATCGTCCGGAACGCGAGATAGACCCCGCTGGGGCTGTTGACGTCGACGAAGTCGCCCTCGTTCTCGCCCGGCGTGACCTCCCAGCTGTCCGGGATGTCGACCAGGAAGCTGGCGTGATCGGTCGTGGGATAGCCCAGGACCCCGGCGTGCGCCGGCGAGGCGGCCAGCAGACTGGCGAACATCAGCAACGACAGCGGCGCGAGCTTCTGAATCATGAGTTTCATCAAGATCTCCCTCCTTGGGTCGGGAGACTCTAACGAAAATGCCGCCACAAGGAAGACCCGGGATCTGGAAGAGGTCTGCTTGACATACTGTGTGAAGCACAGTAATGTGCGCCACATGGTCGACGGAGAGGCTTTCGGCAAGCTGGAGCTCGAGCTCCGGCGCGGGGTGGTGGTGCTGGCGACGCTCTCGCAGCTCGGCGCTCCGCGCTACGGCTACGAGCTGCGGCAGGCGTTGGCGGAGAACGGCATGCCGATCGAGGAGGGCACGCTCTATCCGTTGCTGCGCCGCCTCGAGACGCAGGGCCTGCTGAAGAGCGAGTGGCGGATCGAGGACGGGCCACCGCGGCGTTACTACGCGCTGAATGCGGACGGCAGGAAACTGCTCAAGAAGCTCACCGAATCGTGGCAGGGCCTGAACGCCGCCATGGACCGACTCCTGAAAGGGGCCTGATAATGAATCCGAACGAGCTGATCGAGTCCTACGTCGCCGAGGTCGCCGTGCAGCTGCCGCGCCGGCAGCGTAACGACGTGGCGTTCGAGCTGCGCGCCCTGCTTCACGAAGAGCTGCAGGGCAGGGCCGACGCGGCGGGGCGTCCCGCCGATGCGGCAATGACCACCGAACTGCTGCGGGCCTTCGGCCGGCCCGGCGAGGTGGCGGCGCGCTATCTCCCGACCGTCACCGTCATCGATCCCGCCGACGGCCCCAAGTTCGTCAGAGCGACAGCCATTGGCCTGGTGCTCATCTGGGTTCTCGGCCTGTGGGAGCAGGTCCTGCAGCCGGTCGCCGCCGGCATGGAGTTTCTCAACGCCCTCGGCCACTGGTGGGGCGCGACGGTGATTCTCTCGCTGTGGTGGCCGGGGGTTCTGGTGGTGGGCTTCGGTCTCGCCGCCTGGAGCCGCCGCCGGAGGCCCGCGACTGCGGATTGGAAACCGCGGGCGGCCGACCGCATCCACGGCAGCCGCGCCGCGCTGGGAATGGCGGTCGTCGGCATTCTCTGCGGGGTCTACGTCCTGCTCGACCCGCGCTGGTTGCTGGACCTTTTCTTCGGCGGGCGCGCCGCACCGGCGGCGTACGAAGCGCTCACCTACACGGCTGCGTTCCGCGAGCGCCTGGCACCCTGGCTGCTGCTGATGCTCCTGCTGCTGAATGTGCCGATCTTCGTCGCCGTCCTCGTCCAAGGCCGGTGGCCGGCCGGGCTGCGACGCCTGCAGCAAGGGTTGAGTCTGCTCACCTGTGTCGCGATGGGGTGGATCGTCCTCGACGGTCCCGTCTTCGTCGGCGCGGCGAGCGATCGCGCGCTCAAGATCTCTCTCGCCCTCATCATCGTCCTCACGCTCGCCGAGTTCGCGATCCGGCGCCTCCGCAGCGTGCGTCCGGCTCCGCACCAATCGCTGCAGGCCGAGCGCTAGCGAATGGAGTGCAAACGGTGGGTCTTCCGCCAGGTCCGGGCACGGGGTAACGTTCCCATGGCTCCTGTTCGAGAGCTGCAGGACGACCCGAGGCCCGATTGAATCCAGACCTCGAAAGACCAGGCGAGCTCGACGCCGGAAGTGCGGGACGGCCGTTCTCCGCGCGCTGGGCGCTGGCCAGCCTCTCGCTCTCGATGCTGCTGTCCGCGCTCGGCACCAGCATCGCCAACGTCGCTCTCCCGACGCTGGCGCAGGCGTTCGCCGCCTCCTTCCAGCAGGTCCAGTGGGTCGTCCTCGCCTACCTTCTCGCCGTCACCACCGTGATCGTCAGCGTCGGACGGCTCGGCGATCTCCTCGGCCGCCGACGGCTGCTCCTCGCCGGCATCCTCCTGTTCACGGTGGCCTCCGCCCTGTGCGCGGTCGCCCCCACGCTCGGACTGCTGATCGCCGCCCGGGCGGCGCAGGGCCTCGGCGCGGCGGTCATGATGGCCCTCACCCTGGCGTTCGTCGGCGAGACGGTCCCCAGGGAGCGCACCGGCAGCGCCATGGGGCTGCTCGGCACAATGTCCGCCGTTGGCACGGCGCTCGGTCCCTCGCTCGGCGGCGTGCTGATCGCCGGATTCGGTTGGCCGGCGATCTTCCTCGTCCAAGTCCCGCTGGGGATCCTGGCCCTGCTGCTCGGCCAGCGCTTCCTGCCCAGGGATCGCCGGAGGACCCGGAGTGGTCCGACCGCGGACCGGACGGAGGAGCGCGGCGGCTTCGACCCCGTGGGGACGCTGCTGCTGGCCCTGACGCTCGCGGCGTATGCCCTCGCGATGACGACCGGGCGCGGCCGTTTCGGGCTGGCGAACGTGGCGCTGCTGGGCGCGGCCGTTTGCGGCCTCGGCCTGTTCGCGCTCGCCGAGGCGAGAGCCGCGTCACCGCTGATCCGCTGGACGATGTTCCGCAACCCGGTCCTGAGCGCGGGCTTCGCCATGAGCGCCCTGGTCACGACCGTGGTGATGGCGACACTGGTGGTCGGCCCGTTCTATCTCTCCATCGCGCTGGCGCTCGACGCCGCGCGTGTCGGTCTCGTCATGTCGTCCGGTCCGCTCGTCGCCGCCCTGACGGGCGTGCCGGCCGGGCGCCTCGTGGACCGCAGCGGCGCGCGCCGCTCGACCCTTGCCGGACTCCTCGGGATGGCGGCCGGCTGCTTCAGCCTGCTCCTGGCGCCGACGAGCTTCGGCATCCCGGGCTACGTCGCCCCGCTCGTCGTCCTCACCGCCGGCTATGCGCTGTTTCAGGCGGCCAACAACACCGCCGTCATGACGGACATTCGCCCCGAGCAGCGCGGCGTCGTCTCCGGCCTGCTCAACCTGTCGCGCAATCTCGGGCTCATCACCGGCGCCTCCGTCATGGGCACCGTGTTCGCGCTCGGTTCGGCGACGACCGACATCCTGGCGGCGCGCCCGGAGGCGGTCGCGGCCGGCATGCGGATGACCTTTTTCGTCGCCGCCCTGCTGATCCTTGCGGCCGTCGGCGTCGCGGCTGCAGGGCAGGCCCTGGCGCGGCGCGCCGGGCCTGCGGCGCCCGCTGCAATCGTCGAGCCTGGTGCAGCGCGCGACTGAGCCCGGGATCGGTTGGATTCCGCGCCGATCCTCGCGGCGAAGGGCAGCTGAGATCGGTCGGGTGTGGCATCGTCCGGGGAATCTGGTTGGGTCGGTCATGAACCGTTAGCCTGCGGGCCTCCGGGGCTCCCCGCTGGGCGTTAGACTCCGGTCGGACACCCACGAAGGAAGAGAGATGAACGACGGACCAGCGAAACCCGCAACCATCGACGACTACATCGCCGGCTTCCCGCCGGCGGTGCGGACCATTCTCGAGCGGATCCGCCGGACGGTCCGCGCCGTCGCGCGGAGCCGGAAGCCCGGCAAGTAGGTGGACGGAGGAGGCGACATGGCCGTGCGCATCGTCAGGTTGGGCAGTCCCAGAGCCGCGGGCGAAGGGATCCGCGTCGGCACCGTGCGGCGCCCGCCGCGCGGGGTGCCGAAGGCCGAATTCGCCGCGCAGGACTGGTACGACGTCTGGTATCCGAACCTCTCGCCGAGCGTCGAGACGATGCAGCTCGGCCAGGCCGCGACGACGCCGGCCCGGTGGCAGGGCTTCGCGCGCAAGTTCCGCCGCGAGATGGCGGCGCCGGACAACGCGCGCACGATCGCGCTGCTGGCGGCGCTCTCGCACCAGACCGACTTCGCGGTCGGCTGCTACTGCGCGGACGAGACGCGCTGCCATCGCTCGGTGCTGCGGGAGCTGCTGCTGGCGGCAGGCGCCGACGTCGGCTGACCCAGGGTTGGGTTTTCCGCATCCACCGGACAGCCGCATGACGATCGAGGACGCAACGACGGCGGATGTGGAGGCGGCGGCGAAAGTCCTGGAGCCCGCTTTCGCCAACGACGCGCTCGTCGCCTACTTCTTCCGCACCCACCCGGAGGGCGTCGGACCGGCCTCGCGCCGCTTCTTTTCGTTGCTTCTGCGACTGCGCATCGGCCTCGGCATGCCGGCTCTCGTTGGGGTCGAAGACGGCCGGATGCTCGGGGTGGCGATGGGTTACGACAGCGAGCGGCCGGCCTGGCCGGAGCCGTTCGCGAGCCAATGGAGGCGACTCGAGGAGGAGACGCCGGGCCTCGCCGGCCGCATCGCTGCCTACGAAGCGCTCTCGCGGTCGCATGAGCCGCCGGCGCCGCACTACTACCTCGGTGTCCTCGGCGTCCATCCGTCGGCGCAGGGCCAGGGCGCCGGCAAGGCGCTGCTGCAGGCCTTCTGCCGGCGGTCGGCCGCCGACCCGTTGTCGTCCGGCGTCTATCTCGACACCGGCAACCCGGCGAGCCTCGAGTTCTACCTGCGCAACGGCTTCGTGCTGCGCGGCGAGGACGAGCTCGATGGCGCCACTCTCTGGTGCGTCTTCCGCTCCGACTCCAGCGGCTCGCCCGCTGCCCGCCGCCACGAAGAGAGGTCGGGAAGGCATGGCTGAGCCGGCCGCGACGACGCTTCATCCGCTGAACGGCGCGCTGCAGTCGATCGTCGCGTTCATCCTCGAGCTCGACAAGTTGAAGGGCGTCACCCGCAAGACCCGCCCGCTGGGTCTCGAGCGTTACGAGAACTCCGCCGAGCACAGCTGGCAGATCGCTCTCCTCGCGGCTTCGCTGGTCCACCATGCCCTGCCCTCTCCCGGGGACGATGGCGCGATCGACCTCGACCGGGTGATCCGCATGCTCCTGGTGCACGACATCGGCGAGATCGACACCGGCGACACGATGGTCTACACGGAGGGCGGCTGGGAGGAGCGCAAGGCGGCGGAGGCGGCCGCGGCGCAGCGGATCTTCGGACTGCTGCCGGAGCCGCAGGGCGCGGGATTCCTGGCCCTGTGGCAGGAGTTCGAGGACGCCGCGACCGCGGAATCCCGCTTCGCCCACGCGATGGACCGCGCGATGCCGGTGTTGCTCAACCTGGCGAACAACGGCCAGAGCTGGCGGGAGAACGGCATCACCCACGATCGCGTCGTCGGACGGGTCGGCATGCCGATTCGCGCCGGCTGTCCGGCGCTCTGGGACTACCTCGAGACGCGCCTCGAAGAGGAGCGCCGCAAGGGCTGGTTCGGAAGCGGATAGGCGGGCCGGACGGTCCCTGCGGTCCGGTCGTGCCGCCGAGCTTGGTATCGTCTGACGCTCCGTGCGGGGAACGCACGGTACCGAATCGCCATCTGACGAGGGCCATGGGCATCGACCAGCGAACTCTCTCGAAGTCCTTCAACAGGTTCTTCGACTCGGAGAAGTCGAGCGGTGTGCTGTTGATGATCTGCACGGCATTCGCCCTGCTGATCACGAACTCTCCGTTCGGCGCGGCCTATCTCGGCCTCTGGCACTGGAACGCCGGCGGTCTCAGCCTCGTGCACTGGATCAACGACTTGCTGATGGCGATCTTCTTCCTGCTCATCGGCCTGGAGCTCGAGCGCGAGCTCTACAGTGGCGAGCTCTCGAGCCTGAAGAGCGCGCTGCTGCCGATGTTCGCGGCCGTGGGCGGGATGATTGCGCCGGCGCTGATTCACTTCGCGCTCAATGCGGGCACGCCGGGCCGGGCCGGCATCGGGATTCCGATGGCCACGGACATCGCCTTCGCGCTCGCCGTCCTGGCGATTCTGGGAAGACGCGTACCGCCGGCGCTCAAGGTCTTCGTGGTCGCTTTCGCGGTCATGGACGATCTCGGCGCGATCGTCATCATCGCGGCGGTCTACTCGGCGAAGTTCTCCCTCGCGTACCTCGTCGGCGCCATCGCGGTCTGGCTCCTGCTGGTGGCGCTGAACCGCCTGTTCCGGGTCATGGCACTCGCGCCCTACCTGGTCGGCGGCGCGGTGATGTGGGTCCTCATGCTCAACTCCGGCGTGCACGCGACCATCGCCGGCGTCGCGCTCGCCTTCGCGATTCCCTACTCCGCCCGGGATGAGGACACGGCGTCGCCGTCGCACAGGCTCGAGCAGATCCTGCACAAGCCCGTCGCGTTCCTCGTCCTGCCCCTCTTCGCCCTGGCCAACACCGGCGTGGTGATCGGCGGCGACTGGATGCGCGGCCTCGCCAGCACGAACAGCGCCGGAATCGCCGCCGGCCTGCTGCTGGGAAAGCCCCTGGGCGTGCTGTTGCTGTCGTTCCTGGCCGTGGCGACCGGTCTCTGCCGCCTCCCGGCGGGATTGAGCTGGCGGCACGTCGTCGGCGCCGGCATCCTCGGCGGCATCGGATTCACCATGTCGATCTTCATCACCAATCTCGCTTTCGCCGGCAATGCGGAGGCGACCAACGCTTCGAAGATGGCGATCCTCCTGGCCTCGCTGACCGCGGGATCGATCGGCTTCCTCTGGTTGAGACTCCTCGGACGGCCCAACGGGGGCACGTGACCATGTGTCGAAACATCAAGACGCTGTTCAACTTCGAGCCGCCGGCAACGGCCGGCGAGGTGCGTTCTGCCGCCCTGCAGTTCGTGCGCAAGCTGGCCGGATTCCAGCGTCCGTCGCAGGCCAACCAACCCGCCTTCGACCGCGCAGTGGAGGAGATCGCCGCCGCCTCGAGCCGGCTGCTCGGCGAGTTGACGACGACTGCGGGGCCGCGCGATCGCGCCGTCGAAGCCGCGAGGGCGCGGTCGCGGTCGGTGCAACGCTTCGGCCGGGATGGCGGAGAGCAGAAACCGGGGGCAGCGGAGGGCTCATGAAGATCGCCGCGCCGAATCGCGTCAATCATCGCCGCCAGTTCACGCGGGATTGGGAGGCGCGGATGAACCTCTACCTCAGCTCCGGTACGGCGCTGTCCGGAAAACGGCTAGTCTAGACGTCGGCCTGCGGCGGGCAGGCTGGAGCTTTCAAGGAGAGAGTGATGAAGAAGAACATGGGCACAGTGGATCGAACGATTCGCATCGTCATCGCCATCGCCATCGCCGCGCTCTACTTCACAGGGCGCATCGGTGGAACGTTGGCGCTCGTGCTGGGCTTCTTTGCGGCCGTCTTCGTGCTCACCAGCTTCGTCGGCACTTGCCCGCTCTACATCCCGCTCGGAATCTCGACGCGCAAGGAGTAGCCGGTTCTGCGGCGCCGGATAAGGCTGCACGACGTTGCTGCACCCCCACCGAGGGGGTGCAGTCGTGCAGACGCCCGGGGTCGTGCCGACGGTCCTGGCCGGATCTCTACTCGACGCTGAACGACATCAGCTCGACCGGCAGAAGAACGCCCTCGATGACGAAGGGCAGGTCCTGCTGAAAGGTGGTGTCGAGGGCCGCGCCCCACGTCGCACCCGTCGGGTTGAACTGGAGGCCGTTCGCGCCGGGCTTTGCCGTCTGACCGAGGACCGAGACCGGCGGCGCCCAGGGACCGGAAGCGAGCGTGCCGCCGGTCTGCCAGTCGAGCCAGTAGGTGCCCGCTGCGAGGACGGTACCCACGGTCACCACGTTGGCCATGATGGGGCGATCGGGGTTGGTCAGAGCGGTGTCCAAAGCGCGATAGATGTTCGAGAAGCTGCTCCCGGCGAGGCGATTCGTCGCGGTGTCGCCGAAGACGACGGTGCTGCCAACCTGTCCCGGCGGGCCGTTCCAGATCTGCAGATTGACGTTGTTGATCGTCGGGGTCGTGCCGGAGAAAGACTGGTAGGCGTAGAAGGTGATCTGACTGATGTTCCAGCCGCCCGCCGGCACGGTGAAGTCGTCGGCCATTCTGAATCCGGAACTGATGGCGTGGCCGAAGCCGTAGGTGGAGAGTGTGAGTGCCGTCTGCACCGCGCTCGCATCGGCGCCGCCGCTGCCGCCGGCGGGGTGCGTGGTCAGCGGCCCGTTGTCGAACAGGATGGCCTCTGGGATCCGGTAGAACGTCGAGGCGGGCGCCGCCGCAGTTCGGGGAGCGGCCGCGGCGGCGATCGCTGGAGCGCCTGGGACATAGAGGTCCGCCGCGAAGTTCTGCGGATCCCCTTGGAGGGCGAAACCGGCGCCGGCGCACAGGCCGACGGCGAGCGCAGCGACGGCGATTCGGACTGTCTTGGACATGAAATCCCCCCTTCAGGAGAAGGCCAACGGATGAGCCCAAGAAAATCATTTCCCAGCCCCTCTGTCAACAATCATGACCAGCCCCGCGAGCCCGGTGGCCGGGAGCCTCGCGAGCGGCGATCTCCTGCGCTGGAGCGCTGCAACTCCCTGAGCTGCGCCCGCCTCAGGGCACGACGGCCGACCAGGCGTTCGTATTGCCGAGGTTGAAGCCGTCGAGGAAGACCGGTCCGGAGGACTGGTTCAGCCAGACCTGATGGTCGCCGTCGAAAGTCACGACCAGGACGTCCAGGTCGGTGTCGTCATCGAGGTTGCCGATGGCGCTCGCGGTGGCCGTGGTGCTGGCGAGCGCCCAGCCGCTGTCGGTGAAGTGTCCGGTGCCGTCATTGAGCCAGACCTGGGTGGCCTGGGAGAGGCCGTCGCCGTTGGTGGCCCAGGCGTCGATGTCGCCGTCGCCGTCGGCGTCGAAAAGATGAACGGCGACCGTCGTCTCCACGCCCAGGACCTGCAGCGAATCGCTGAAGGTGCCGTTGCCGTTGTTGAACCAGACGGTGTTCCCCCCGTTGTTGCCCAGGAAGGCGTCGATATCGCCGTCGCCGTTCAGGTCGCCGAGCGCCACGACGTAGGTGTTGGCGTTGCCCAGCGACTGGCCGGTATCGGCGAACGTCCCCGAGCCGTTGTTGAGCCAGACCGCGCTCGCGCCGCCGCGCCGGGCGAAGAAGAGATCGAGATCGGCGTCGCCGTCGAGCCGGCCGAGCGCCACGGCGCCGTAGGTCCCCGTGCCGAGGGACTGGGCGCTCTGGGTGAAGACTCCGCTACCGTCGTTGAGGTAGAGCCGGTTCGTTCCCGGGGAGAAGCTCGACGGATAGTTCGCCACCGCGATGTCCACGTCCAGGTCGCCGTCGACATCGCCGAGAGCTCCGCCCAGGGTGTAGTCGCTGCCGAGGAGTTGGCCGGAATCCGTGAAATGTCCGCTGCCGTCGTTCAGCCAGATGCGGTCGGCGGGATCGTCGTTGCCCACCAGCGCATTGAGGGCGAGCCCGATCCAGGCGTCGAGGTCGTGATCGCCGTCGAAGTCGGCCAATCGCACCCCGCTCGTCGTCTGGCCGAGGCCGGCGGCGAGCCACTGATCGTCGTCGGTGAACGCTCCCAGGCCGTCGTTGCGCAAGATCCGCGTGATGCCGCCGTAACCGCCGATCAGGGCGTCGAGGTCACCGTCGGCGTCGACGTCGCCCAGGGCGACCGCCTCGGCGGCGTTGCTGCCGAGGAGCTGTCCGCTGGCGGTGAACTGGCAGAGCCCGTCGTTGAGGAAGATCTGCTCCGGTTCGTGGATGTTGGCGACGAAGAGATCGAGGTCGGTATCGCCGTCGAGGTCTCTCGCCGCCACCGAGATCGCGCCGCCGACGCCCAGCGCCTGGCCGCTGTCGGTGAAGACCGCCGAGCCGTTGTTGAGGTAGAGCCGGTTGGGCTGGCCGGTGTTGTTGCCGACGAAGACATCGAGGTCGTTGTCGGCGTCGCACTTGAACAGCACCACGGAGAACGAGTAGTCGCCGTCGAAGACGAGGCCGCTGTTGCTGAACACACCCGCACCATTGTTGAGCCAGACCTGATCCGGGTCGCCGGAGGTCGAGCCGTTGGCGAAGTAGACGTCGAGGTCGGTGTCGCCGTCGAGGTCGCCGAGCGCGACGCCGAAGGTGCCGCGGGTGCCGACAGTCTGGCCGCTATCGGTGAACACGCCGGCACCGTTGTTCTTCCACAGCTTGTTGGCGCCGTTGTTGCCGATCATGGCGTCGAGATCGAGATCGCCGTCGACGTCGCCCAGCGCCACCGCGCGGCTGGCATAGCTTCCCAGCGCCTGGCCGCTGTTGGTGAAGACTCCCGCGCCGTTGTTGAGGAAGACCTCGTTCACATCGCCCGACGAGTTGCTGGGGACGTAGGCATCGAGATCGAGGTCACCGTCGAGGTCGCCCAGCGCCGCGCCGCGGCGACTGAAGGTGGCGCCGATCGACTGCCCGCTGTCGGTGAAGGTTCCCGCGCCGTTGTTGAGCCAGACCCGGTTGTCGGAGAGATGGCGGGCGAGAAAGAGGTCGAGCGAGCCGTTGTTGTCGAGCGGCGCGAGCAGCGCGCAGCTGCCGTAGCCCGAGTCGAGCACCTGGCTGCTGCGCGAGAACTGTCCACTGCCGTCGTTGAGCCAGAGGGTGTCCGGGCCGTAGAACTCGGTGACGTAGGCGTCGCCGTCGCCGTCGCCGTCGATGTCGCCGAGCGCCACCGAATGGCTGTCCGCACCCGGCGCGAGAGTCCAGCCCTGGAGGAAGCCGTTGCCGGCCGACAGGTGCGCGGTCGTGGCCAGCGCCAGGGTGAGCGCCGTCGCCAGCATTCGTCCTCTTGCACAGGGGTTCGCCATGCCAGATCCTCCCGGCCGTCGGTGAAGTCGATGCGCCTCCGGCGGCAACGGAGCCGGTCGGTGGCGAGGTTTCGTTCTTCCCTCGATTCTAGATGGCGCGATCGGCGGAGCGAAATGGACATCGGTCGGGAGAGGTAGAATTCGTCAGCCCAGGGGAGAGTCCTCATGCCGCCCAGCTTTGTCACTGTCCTCATCGAGTACCGCGCGCTTCCCGGCCAGGCCGACCGCGCCGTCGCGGCGCTCGAGCGCCTCCTCGCCACGGTCGTCAGGGAAGAGCCCGACTGCTTCGGCATCCGCCTCCTGCAGGACCCCGCGGATCCCGAGCGCCTGCTGCTCGACGAACAGTGGTCGAGCCGCGAGGCCTACCTCGGACCCCACTTTCAGACCCCGCACCTGCAGGAGTTCATCGCCGGCGCAGGGGGGTTTTTCACCGGTCCGCCGACGATCCAGTTCTGGCTTCGGCGGTCGGAGCACCTGCCGGCCTAGGACCTCCGGCGCTGCCTGGCCCGGGCTAGTCGGCGCGGTGGAAGCGGTGGGTGGCGAGGCCGAGGACGACGACCGCGAAGAGGGCGAGCGCGCCGAGCTCCGGCGCCACGTCCAGCGGGCCGACCCCCTTGAGGAAGATGCCGCGCACGACCACCAGGAAGTGGCGCATCGGGTTGGCGAGCGTCAGCCACTGGAAGATCTTCGGCATGCTCGCGACCGGGAACATGAAGCCCGACAGCAGCACCATCGGCATGTAGGCGAGGAAGGCGGAGAGGAACGCCTCCTGCTGGGTCTTCGAGATCGTCGAGATCAGCAGGCCGTTGCCGAGCGCGCAGGCGACGAAGAGGAGCGACGCCGACGAGCAGCAGCAGCGGGCTGCCGCGGAACGGCACCTGGAACCAGAGCAGCGCCATGGCGGTGATCAGCACCAGGTCGACCAGGGCGATGAGCGCGAACGGAATCGTCTTGCCGAGGATCAGCTCGATCGGCCGCAGCGGGGTGACGGCGAGCTGCTCGAGAGTGCCGATCTCGCGCTCGCGCACCACGGCGAGCGCGGTGAGCAGCTGGCAGACGAGGCTGAGCAGCAGGCCGATGACCGCCGGCACGTTGTAGTTGCGGCTGGCGAGGTCGGGGTTGTACCAGGCGCGCGAGCGCACGTCGAGCGGCGGCGCGCCGGCCGGCGAGCGAGCGCGCGCGAGGGCGACCGTCCTGCACGATGCGCTCGGCGTTGCCCTTGGCGATCGTCGCCTGGTTCGAGTTGGTGCCGTCGAAGAGCAGCTGGACGCGTCGCCCGGCCGGCCGCGAGATCGCGGGAGTAGCCCGGCGGAATGGCCAGAGCGAGCGCGGCGCGGCCGTGTTCGAGGGCGTCCGCGAGATCGCCGTCGCGTTGCGCCGTCGCCACGACGTCGAAGTAGCCGCCGGCGGTGAGCGCGGCGACGAGCTCGCGGCTCTCGCGGCTCTGGTCGCGGTCGAGCACGATCGTCGGCGTGTGCCGGACGTCGGTCGACACGGCGTAGCCGAAGACCAGGAGCTGGACGATCGGCGCCACGATCACCAGCCGCGCCATGCGCGGGTCGCGGAAGACCTGGATGCAGCTCCTTCCTCACCATCCAGCCGATGCGGCCGAGGGCGGCGCGCATCAGTCGAGCTCCTTGCGGAAGGAGCGCACGGCGAGCGCCAGGCCGACGACGGCGAAGCCGAGCATCAGCAGGGCCTGGTAGCGCAGGACCGAGATCCCGACCCCCTTGAGGAAGATGCCGCGCGTCACCACCAGGAAGTAGCGTGCCGGGACGAGGTAGGAGATCGCCCGCAGCACCGGCGGCATGTTCTCGATGGCGAACATGAAGCCCGAGAGCAGGAAGGCGGGGAGGAAGGTGGCGACGAGGGCGATCTGGGTGGCGAGCACCTGCGAGCGCGAGACGGCGGAGATGAACAGGCCGATGCCGAGGCTGCCGCACAGGAAGAGGAACGAGAGCGGCAGGAGCAGCAGCGGGCTGCCGCGAAACGGCACGCCGAAGAGCGCGACGCCGAGCACCGACACCCCGGCGACGTCGACCAGGCCGATCGCGAGATACGGCAGGAGCTTGCCGAGCACGACCTCGAGCCGGGTCACCGGCGTCGAGGCGAGCTGCTCCATGGTGCCGCGCTCCCACTCGCGGGCGATGGTGAGCGAGGTGAGCATCGCCGCGATGACCATCATGATCACCGCCACCAGGCCGGGGACGATCATGTCGCGGCTGGCGAGGGTCTCGTTGTACCAGACGCGCGATTCGGCGACCAGCGGCAGGGTCAGGCGCTCGCCGTGCAGGACGATGCGCTGGCCGAAACTGCTCGTCACGCCTTCGGCATAGGCGAGGGCGATGGTCGCCGTGTTGGCGTCCGAGCCGTCGAGCAGGACCTGGACGATCGCCGTGCGGCCGGCCCCGAGGTCGGCGGCGAAACCGGGCGGCACGACGAGCACCAGGCGCGCCTTGCCGCGCGCGAAGAGCTCCACCGGCGTCACCGGGTCGCTCCGGCCGGGCGGCGAGGTGGAAGTAGCCCGAGGCGAGGAAGCTGTCGATGAGCTCGCGGCTCTCGGGGGACACGTCCTGATCGACCACGGCGAGCGCGATGTCGCGCACGTCCCAGACGATCGCGTAGCCGAAGATGACCAGCAGCAGGAGCGGCAGGGCGAAGGCGAGGAGCAGGCTCCGGCGGTCGCGCCGCAGCTGCAGCGTCTCCTTGCGCGCCATCGCCCAGAGGCGGGCCGGGTCGAGGCGGGTCATCGCAACTCTCCGGTCATGGCGCCCTAGTCCTCCACCGCTCCGCCGGCCGCCTGCACGATCGAGATGAAGACGTCTTCGAGCGACGGCGGGATCTCGCGCAGGCGCGAGACGGCGACGCCCCGTGCCGCGAGGCGGAGCGGCAGCGCGGCGAGCGCCGCTTCCCGGTCGGCGACGGTGACGTGCAGGTCGCGACCGAAGAGGCCGGCGCGCACCACCTCGGGTGCCCCGTCGAGCGCCGCGAGCGCGCCGATCGCGTCGGCGGTCTGGAGCTCGAGAAGCTGCTCGCCCGCGGCGGCGCGCAGCCCCGCCGGCGTGTCGAGCGCGATCAGCCGGCCGCGGTTCATCAGCGCCAGCCGATGGCAGGCCTCGGCCTCTTCCATGTAGTGGGTGGTGACGAAGACCGTCGTGCCGCCCTCGGCCAGGTCGTAGATCAGGTCCCAGAAGCGGCGGCGCGAGATCGGGTCGACGCCGGAGGTCGGCTCGTCGAGGAAGAGGATCGGCGGTTCGTGGAGGACCGCGCAGCCGAGGGCCAGTCGCTGCTTCCAGCCGAGCGCCAGCTCGCCCGCCGGCCGGTCGCGCTGGCCGGCGAGCCCAGCCATCTCGATCACCCAGGCGCGGCGCGCCGCGAGGCGCGCGCCGCCGACGCCGTAGAGGCCGGCGAAGAAGCCGATGTTCTCGTCCACCGTGAGGTCGCCGTAGAGCGAGAAGAGCTGCGACATGTAGCCGATGGAGCTCTTGATCGAAGTGCGTTCGGGTGGCGATGTCGAAGCCGGCGACCCGGCCGCTGCCGGAGCTCGGGGCGAGCAGGCCGTTCAGCATCTTGATCGTCGTCGTCTTGCCGGCGCCGTTGGGTCCGAGAAAGCCGAAGACCTCGCCCGGGGCGACGGCGAACGAGACCCGATCGACCGCGACGAAGTCGCCGAAGCGCTTCGACAGCTCGTGGACCTCGACCGCCGGGCCGGAGGCAGGCGCTCCGATGGCCGCGGGCGCTCCGATGGCCGCGCTCGCCTTCATGCCGCGAGCTCCTCCGCCTCGGCGATGCGGGCGAGGAAGACGTCCTCGAGCGCCGGCGCGATCGGCGCGATGGCGGTTGCGGGATGCCCGGCGGCGGCGAGACCGGCGCCGAGCGCCGCCTGGGCCTCGCGGCTCTCCGCGGGGCCGGCGACGGTGACGTGCAGGACGTCGCCGAAGAGCTGGGCGCGCACGACGCCCGGCAGACCCTCGACCACCGCGCGGGCGGCGCGCGCCCGCGGCATCCGGACCTCGAGCAGGCCGCCGCGGAAGGCCGCGGCGAGCGCCCGCGGGGCGTCGAGCGCGAGCAGGCGCCCCTCGTGCAGCAGGGCGAGGCGGTCGAAGCGTTCGGCCTCGTCGAGATAGGCGGTCGAGACGATCGCGGTGACGCCGCGGCCGACCATCTCGTGCACGATCCGCCAGAGGTCGCGGCGCGACACCGGGTCGACCCCGAAGGTCGGCTCGTCGAGCAGCAGCACGCGCGGCTCGTGGATCAGGGCGCAGGAGAGGCCGAGCTTCTGCTTCATGCCGCCGGAGAGCGCGCCCGCCAGGCGGTCGCGGAACGGCCCGAGGTTCGAGAAGGCGAAGAGGCGTTCGCGGCGCAGCGGCGCGCTCGGCCTGCGGCACGCGGAAGAGGTCGGCGTAGAACTCGAGGTTCTCGTCGACCGTCAGGTCGGTGTAGAGCCCGAAGCGCTGCGCCATGTAGGCGAGCCGCGGCTTGACTGCCTCCGGGTCGGCCACCACCGAGATGCCGTCGACGATCGCATCGCCGGCGCTCGGCCGTAGCACTCCGGCGAGCATGCGCAGGGTCGTCGTCTTGCCGGCGCCGTCGGGTCCGACGAGCCCGAAGAGCTCGCCCGGCCGCACCTCGAAGTCGAGCCCGGCGACCGCTGTGCGTTCGCCCTCCAGGCCGGTCTTCCCGGGCTTGCCGAAGCGCCGCGTCAGGCCGCGCACCGCGACCGCGGCGCTGGCTCCGCTGGCTCCGCTGGCTCGAAGCTCCGCTGGCCCCGCCGCGCCGCCGGCGCCGTCGGCGGTCATGGTGTCTCCACGAGCCTGACGTCGGCGGGGAGGCCGGGCTTGAGCTCCTGCTGCGGGTCGCCGGTGACCCGGACCTTGACCGCATAGACGAGCTTCACGCGCTCTTCGGTGGTCTGCACGTTCTTGGGCGTGAACTCGGCCGAGCTGGCGATGAACGCGACCTCGCCGGTGTAGCGCTTGCCGGGAAAGGTGTCGGAGGTGATCTCCGCCGGTTGCCCGACCGCGACCTTGCCTAGCCGGTTCTCGGGGACGTAGATCCGCACCCAGCGGTCGTCCGGATTCATCACCGTGACGACTGCGGCGCCGGCGCCGACGATCTCTCCCGGCTCGCGATGGCGCAGCGTCACGACGCCGGCGAACGGCGCGTGGATGCGGCTGTTGGCGAGCGTCGCGTCGAGGGTCGCGACTGCCGCTTCGGCCTGGGCGAGCTGGGCGCGGGCCGCGGCGATGCGCTCGGGGCGCGGCCCCTGCTGGAGGAGCGCCAGTTGGTCGGCGGTCTGGTCGCGCTGGCGGCGCGCGAGCTCGACCGCGAGCGTCGCCTTGTCGAGCGCCTCGCGCGACACGGCGCGCCCTTCGAGGAGCGTGCGGGCGCGCTCCGCGTCGCGTTCGGCGTCGGCGACGCGCTCTTCGGCAGCGCCGAGCGCCGAGCGCCCCTGGGCGATCTCCTCGCGCCGGGATCCGGCCAGCAGCTCGTTGAGCTGCGCCCGCGTCGCTTCGACCTGCGCCAGGGCCTGGCCGCGCCGCGCCTCGAGCTCGCTGGCGTCGAGCCGCGCGATTTCGTCGCCGGCGGCGACCCGGTCGCCCTCGCGCGGGGTGAGCGCCGCGATGCGTCCGGCGGCCTGGAAGCCGAGCTGGGCGTCGGTCGCTTCGACCGTGCCGGAGGCGACGAGGCCAGCGGCGTCAGCCGGGGGCGCCAGGACGAAGCGCCACAGGGCGTAGCCTCCGAGGCCGAGGATCAGGACGACAGGGACGATGCGCTTCGGACTCATGGCGCGGCCTCCGGGGAGTTGCGGAACCATTCGGGAGAGAGCTCGCCGGTGAGGCGGGCGAGCTCGACGTGGGCGAGGAGCGCTCCGGTGCGCGCTTCGGTGGCGTTGGCACGGGTGGCGGCGAGCTCGGCCTCGGCAGCGAGGTAGTCGACCTGGGTGCCGGAGCCGACGTCGAGCAGCAGCTTCTGGACCCGCGCGACTTCGGCCAGCCGGTCAGCGGCGCGGGCGAGAGCGACGGCACGGGCGCCGGAGTCGGCGAGGGTCATGAGCGCGCGGTCGACCGCCTCGCGCACCTCGAGCTCGCTCTGCGCCAGGTTCGCCGTTGCGGTGTCGCGCTGGGCGGCGGCACGGGCGACGCGGCGTCCGGTCTGGCCGCCGTCCCAGAGCGGCACGACGAGTTGCACGCCGGCATTCCAGTCGGTCGTGTAGTCGCTGCCGCCCTCGCGGAACTCCTGCAGCGCACCGACCAGATCGAGCCTCGGGAAGTAGGCGGTGTGCGCGAGCGCGCGTGCCGCCTCGGCGGCGGCGATCTGCTGGCGCGCCTGCTCGACGGCCGGGCCGGCAGCGAGGGCGCGCGTCTGCAGCGCCGCGCGCTCGGCCTGCCCGGTGGCGGCAGGGAAAGCGGGCGAGGTCCAGGCCGCCAGACGGCCGGCGCGCGTCTCTTCGGGAGCGGCGGAGATCAGGCGCGCGAGATCGCGCTCGGCGCTGTCGAGAGCGCTGGCGGAGCGTGTGCGGTCGGCTTCGGCGGCGGCGAGCGCGGCGTCGGCGCGCAGCGTCTCGACCTCGGCGGCCTTGCCGGCGGCGAAGAGCTGGCGGGCGCGGTCGAGCTCGAGGGCGAGCGCCGCGACCCGAGAGTCCTGGGCGGCGAGGATCTCGGCCCGGGCGAGCGCCGAGGCGAAGGCGGAGGCCACCCGCGCCGCGATCGCCTGTTGGGTCGTCGACAGGGCGGCGCCCGCGGTCGCTTCCTGGGCCTCCGCCTGGCGCGTGCGCGCGCGGGAAGCACCCGAGTCGAGCAGCGTGTAGGTGACGTTGAGCGAGCCCTGCGCGAGGGTCTCGGAGAAGGGCGGAATGTCGGCCGGACGGAAGGAGTGGATCGGGCTGGTGAGCATCGGGTCGTCGTATTCGAGTGCGATCGCGTTGAGCTTGACGATCGGCCCGCGGCTCACCTCGGCCTCGGCGGTCGCCGCCGCCGTTTCAGCCAGCCGCGCACGCGCCGCGGTCACCGCGGGATAGCCGCCGAGGGCGCGTTCGACGGCGGCCGAGAGGGTGAGCGGCGCGGGACTGGCCATCTCCTGCGCGGCGATGCCGCCGCTGCCGCAGACGCCGCCGGCGGTACCTGCGGCCAGGCTCAGCAGAGCGGCGAGGGGGACGCGCAGGACAGCGAGCGAAGGTCTCATGGGTGGGTCTCCGGCCCGGGTGTCGCGCCGCCGAGCGGGGCGGGCGCCGAGGGCGCAGTCAGCGAACGAACGTAGTGGCGGACGAGGAGATCGGTCTCCTCGTCGGAGAGGGCGAGATCGGGAAAGGCGCGCAGCTGGATGCCGATGGCGGCCGGCAGGCCAAGGAAAAGGATCGCCTGGCGGTCGGCGGAAACTCCGGCGTCGAGCCCGAGCTCGGCAGTGACCGCACCGAGCAGGGCGAGATAGCGCCGCATGACGCCGCCGACGCTGGCCATGAGATCCCGATCGCCCGACGCCAGGCCTTCGGCGAGGATCAGGATCGGCAGGCCGCGGGTGGCGCGCAGCAGGGCGACGTGGTGGCGCACCATGGCGAGCAGGCGCTCCTGCGGCGCGCGCCGCCGGTCGCCTGCAATCCCCTCCATGGTCGCGATCAGGCGGCCACCGAGGTGTTCGATCATCGCCACCAGGAGCGCCGATTTCCCCGGGTAGTGACGGTAGATCGCCGGCTCGGTGAAGCCGACGCGCTCCGCGACGCGCTTCATCGTCAGGTTGGCGAGCCCGGCCTCCGCCACCAGCTCCGCCGCCCGGTCGAGGATCTCGGCCTGGCGCGGGGTGGGTGGCGTGGGGACCCGTTCGGGACTGGGTGAGTGAGCGTTCACTAACAACCAATGTAATCTTCTGGAGGAAGCCTGTCAAGCCGATCCGGTGTCAGACTCCGGCGAATGCAACGCGCCCTCCTGGCCCTCGAGCGACTGCGCGCCGGCAACCGGCGCTTCGTCGCCGACACGCGCGATCACGATGCGGGCACCGGGCCGGCCCGGCGTCACGAGCTCGCGGCCGGCCAGGAGCCGTTCGCGATCCTGCTCGGCTGCTCCGATTCTCGCGTGCCGGCGGAGATCGTCTTCGACCAGGGGCTGGGCGACCTGTTCGTCATCCGCGTCGCCGGCAACATCGTCGCCTCGTCGCAGGTTGGCAGCGTCGAGTTCGCCGCGGCGCGCTACAGCACTCGTCTGGTCGTCGTGCTCGGCCACTCGCAATGCGGCGCCGTGCTGGCGACGGTCGAAGAGCTGCAGCGCCCGACCGCCAACCAGTCGCGCGCCCTGCGCTCGATCGTCGACCGGGTCCGGCCCTCGGTGGAGGCGCTGCTGGCGACCGAGCTGCGGCACGACCCGCAGGCCCTGGTGCGCGAGGCGGTGCGGGCCAACATCCGGGTTTCGGCGAATCAGCTGCGCCACGGCTCCGCGCTCCTCGAGCAGCTGATCCAGAAGAACGAGCTCCTGGTCGTCGGTGCCGAATACTCGCTCGAGACCGGCGAAGTCGACTTCTTCGACGGCGTACCCGACCTCTCCCCGGAGGTGAACCGATGAGCGTCCAGTGGATCGTCTGTCCCGAATGCGCTTTCAGGCTGCCTTACGCCATCCTCGGCCGGCAGGGGAGCTTCCGGACCGGGCGCGAGTTCGCCACCCTCTGCCGCCATCGTCCCGACGCCACCTCGATGAACGGCCTCGACTGTCCGATGCTCCGCGCCGAGGCCGAAAGGGTGCTGAAGATCCAGCTGCCCGGCAAGGACGCGGAGCCCGGGGAGCCTTGAAGGCACGCGAACTGCGGGCCCTCGCCGAGCACATTCCTCCGGCGGTGTATTTCTTCGTCTGTCTGCTCGGCGGGTGGGGCCTCGGCCGGTGGCGACCTCTGGCGCTCCGACTCGACAGCCTGAGCCTTCGTCTCCTGCCTGGCGGCCTCCTGTTGGCGATCGCGGCGGGGCTAGGCGCTTGGTCGATTGTTCTCTTCCACCGCGAGAGGACGACGTACCTGCCGTTCGGCGCGCCGCAGGCTCTGCTCACCGCAGGTCCTTTCCGCTGGTCGCGCAATCCGCTCTACGTCGCGCTCGGATTGGCGCTCGCCGGCTTCGCCGCCCTGCTCGACAACGGCTGGATCCTGATCTGCGTGCCGCTCCTCCTCTGCGCACTGAATCTCTTCATCATCCCCGGCGAGGAGGTCCGACTCCGCGAGGTCTTCGGCGCAAGCTATGTCGCCTACTGCGCCCGCGTCCGCAGGTGGTTATAGCCGGACTTCACGCCGACCTCCTGCGACGGCGACGTACCTGCCCGCTTGTGCAGCGTTGCGCTCGGTCGCCGTGGCTCAGCGCCGCCAGTTGTGCAGGATGTACATGTAGTTGGCGCGCTCGTAGGACGCCGGATCGGGGCAGGCACGCAGGTTCATGGTGCCGCGCAGCTGCGCCACCGACTCGTATTGATGATCCGCCAGCCAGTAGGCGAACTCCTCGCGCAGGGTGCGCAGGCGCTCGGGACCGTGCGCGAGCAGCTCCGAGACCAGCTGCACCGCATCGGCTCCGGTCATCACGGCCTTCACCGCGTCGCTGGATGTGTGGACGCCGCCGCTCACCGCGAACGAGGTGCGGATCTGGGCCGACAGGATCGCCAGCCAGCGCAGGCGCAGGGCGAGGTCGCTGGCCAGCGACAGATGCAGGGACCGGTCGATCGCCTGGCGCTCGATGTCGATATCCGGTTGGAAGAACGGATTGAAGAGCACCAGGCCGTCGGCACCGGCATCGACCAGGCGTTCGGCGAAGTGGGCGAGCGAGGTGTAGAACGGCGACAGCTTCACGGCCAGCGGAATCTGCACGGCGCTGCGCACCGCCCGCAGCAGTTCGACGGTCTCCTCCTCGAGCTCGGCGGCCGAGCGCCAAGGATCGGTGGCGAGGCTGTAGACGTTGAGCTCGAGCGCGTCGGCCCCCGCCTCCTCGATGAGTCGCGCATATTCGAGCCAGCCGCCGGAGGTCGAGCCGTTGAGCGAGCCGACGATCGGCAGCGCCACCGCTTTGCGCACCCGCTGCAGGTGCTCCAGGTACTCCTGCGGCCGAGCGCCGAAGGAGCCCGACTCGGGCAGGCCGGAGAAGGTCTCGGACGACCCCTCGCCCGAAAACTCGTCGGCGAAGTAGGCCGCCATCTGCTCGTGGGTGATCTGCTCCTCGAAGAGCGAGCTCATGACGATTGCCGCGGCGCCGGCGTCTTCGAGGCGGCGGACATTGTCGAGCTCGTCGGCGAGGGGCGAAGCGCCGGCGACGAAGGGGTGTGGCAGGGCAAGTCCGAGATAGGTGGTGTCGAGGTTCATCGCTCCATCGCTCCAGCGCTCCTCCCAGCCTGAGGCCCGGAGAAAGACTATCGCGGGAGGGCCCGGCCCGGTTCGCCGCTGGTGACGGGACGCGCCACCCGGGCGGCGACCGCGAAGGCGACGATCGCCAGGGCGACCACCGCCTGGCTCGACAGCAGGCCGCGCGTCAGGCCGTAGGCGTCGCCGATCATGCCGGTGACGAGCGGCCCGGGTCCGACCCCCAGGAGGTTGATGACCAGCATGCCGAAGGCGATCATGGTCGAGCGCGTGTGGCTGGGCGAGAGCTCCTGGATGGTGGCGAACAGGGGCCCGAACCAGGCCGAGGTGCCGGCGCTGGTCACGAACCAGCAGGCGAAGAAGAGCGGCGTGCCGGGAGCGATCGAGTAGAAGAGCAGGGCGATCGGCGTGCAGAAGGCGGTCATCGCCGCGAGGCTCCAGAGCCGGCCGTTGGGGAAGCGCCGGGCGCACCAGTCGCCGAACAGGCCGCCCGCCAGATTGCCGAGGATGCCAGCGCCGACCGCCATGCTGCCGGCGAGCAGCGCCGCGCGGGCGTAGGGGTAGCCGCGCTCCTCGACGAGCCAGGTCAGCGCGAGCATCGCCGAGCCCGAGCCGTAGCAGAGCAGCGCCCCGCCGAGCAGCACGAAGAGGAGTTCGCGGCGCTCGGCGAGCGCCCGCCCGACGTCGCGCAGCAGCTCGCGGATCGAAGGCAGGGAGGCAGGAGGGCGCGGCGCGCGTCCGGCCGCGGCCTCTGGAGCCGCCGGAGCCGGCGAAAGCGGTGTTGCCGCCCGCCGCTCCGGCTCGCGGAAGAAACGCAGCGCGAGGACGGCGAGAAGTCCGAGGCCGCCGAGCAGGAAGAAGCAGGCGCGCCAGCCGAAACGGGGCGCGACGACGCTGCCGACGATCAGACTGCACGCCATGCCGAGCGGCACGCCGGTGTAGTAGATGCCGGTGGCGAGCCCCAGGCGGCGGCGCGGAAAGGCGTCGCCGAGCATCGACAGCGCCGACGGCGTCAGGGTCGCTTCGCCGACGCCGACGAAGATGCGGGGAATGGCCAGGTGGACGAAGCTCTTCGCCATCCCCGAGAGCGCGGTCATCGCGCTCCACAGCGCGAGACCGCCAGCGAGCAGCCGGAGGCGCGGCCAGCGGTCGGCAGCGAGCCCGAGGAAGATCCCGACCAAGGTGTAGAAGAAGACGAAGCCGAAGCCGGCGAGGAGGCCGATTTCGGTGCGCGACAGGCCGAGGTCGGCGATCAGCAAGGGGCCGAGGCTGGCGATCAGGGTGCGATCGACGAAGTTCAGGACGTTGAGCAGGGTGAGATAGAGCAGCAGCGCGACCGCCGCCCGGTCGACGATGCGCTCGTCGCCGGTCCCGGCAGCCACCGGCCGGGCTGGCTGAGCTGGCTGAGATGACCGCGGCGTCGGCATGCGGGGCGATGATCGCACTGTCCGGGGCGCGACGCTCGCGCCGGCCCGTGGCGCCCCGGAGGCGGGCGCTCGCGGAACCCCTAGCGTTGCCGCGTGCGCGCCGCGCCAGGCTTCGCCGACGCGAGGACCGGCGACTTGAGGCCGCGGCCGGCGTTGCGCTCGAAGCGGGCGACATCGGCGACAGTCATGCGCTGCAGCTGGGAGCGGATGCGCTCGCGCTCGAGGCTCCAGAAGGCATGGGCCGGACAGGCTCGCCGGTCGGAGCATTCGGCCTTGCCGAGCAGGCAGCCCTCGAGGAAACCCGGACCCTCGACGGCGATGACGATCTCGCCGACCGTCAACTGGTCGGCACGCCGGGTCAGCCGAAAGCCGCCGCGGTAGCCGCGCTTGGCCTCGACGATACCGGCGCCGGTGAGGCCGTGGAGGATCTTCGACAGATAAGGCAGGGGAGCGTCGATCGCCTGCGCCAGGTCGCGGGCGAGGATCCAGCTCTCGCCGGTGCCGGCGAGACACGAGAGGGCAAGGACGGCGTAGGAGCAGGAGCTGGAGAGTCCGAACATGAGCGCAGTCTGCACTTACCCGAATTCAAGGTCAAGAAATCTTCTGGGCGGGGTAAACTGTCCTTCCGGGATGCCGCCGCGAAGGAGGAGCGACCGGCCGGTCCTCTGACGCCGGGTGGCGGTGTGGACTAGCATTGCAGGATGACACTTACGTCCGGCCTCCTCGTCACCTCTCTCCTGCTCGCGGCTCCGGGGTTTGCCTCGGCCGCTCCTCCCGCTGCCGCCACGCCCGCCCCAGCTGTCGGTTCGCCGGAGTGGATCGTCGACCGCTTCTTCAAGGAGAAGGAGTTTCCGGATCTCGCGCGCTACTCGACCGGCGAGTTCGCCGAGCTCTACCAGGGCTCGCCGACCCTGGGCTCGATCGTCCCCGCTGCGGTGACGGTCAGCACCCGGGTTCTCGAGCGCGACGCGGCGCACGCCATCTTCAACGTTTCGATGACCGACAGCAGCTTGACCAAGGATTGGTATGCCTATCTGCGCAACGAGGGGGGAGCCTTCAAGCTCGAAGCGATCCGAACGCTGACCTTGGGCGCCCGCTTCTTCGAAAATCTGGTGACGACGGAGAAGGACGCGATCGCGGGCCGGCTCAACGAGCTCGGGTTGCAGGAGCTCGAGCGCTCGCACCTGATGATCGCCTCGGATGCCGAGCTCAAGGGTCACTTCACCGCCCAGCAGCCGCTCTTCGATGCCCTGGAGAGGGAGTTTGCCGCGCTGTCGGCGATCGACGTCGTGAACTTCGATGGCCGGATCGCTCCGCCGGGCGCCATCGCGGCGGCGGGCATCACGGTCGAGCGGGTGGCCGGCCTCGCGCAGCAGCTGCGCTCGCTGAAGCTCGGCGCGGCGATCCGCAAGTACCGCGACTGCAAGGGCTGCGTGGTCCTGGTGATCGGCAGCGACGGCGAGAACCAGGTCGGCTACATCCGTGCCGGACCGGACGCGAAGGTGCCGAAAATGTCGCCGCAGAGCTTCATCTATGTCGAGCCGATCGCCCCTGGCTGGTATCTCTTCAAGACGATCTGAGCGCCGAGGGCGGGGCGACGGGAACTTCGGGCGGGTTGCGGGAGCGTGAGATGAGCGCCGATCGAGCGCGCCGGCGCTCCGCCGGGCTGTCACCCGGCCTGGTTGCCGGCCTGATGCTCTTCGCCGTCTGGGCGGTCGGCCAGCTTCTCAGGGACCGCACGCTGGTCACTGCCTGGGCCTTCTACCTGCCGTCGGTGCTCGTCCTCGGTGCCCTCCTGCTGCTGGCGGCGGTCGAGGCGCTCGCCCGCCGGTTCCGGCGCGCCGGGGTGCTGCTGCTGCTGGCCCTCCTCCCGGCGGCGGTGGTGCTCGTGCTGGAGAACCACTGGCAGGTCGTGCCGGCAGCGCATGCCGCCGACCTGCGGGTCGTGGCCTGGAACGTGGCGGACTTTCCCCGCGGCGTCGAGCGCGCGGCGGCGCTGCTGCGGCCGCTCAACGCCGATCTGGTGCTGCTCTCCGAGGCCCCGGGCAGGCCGCCGCAGGAGCTCGAGCGCCAGCTCGGGGGCGAGCTTCATCTCACCCCGGTCGGCGGGATGGCGGTCTTCGCGCGTGGCGAACCGCTCGCGGTCGAGTGGCTGGCGCGCGAGGAGCAGCTGCAGGTGGCATTCCTGCGCTGGGCGATCGCCGGCCGGACGCTCGGTGTCCTCGCCGTGAACGTCATCTCCTCGCCGAAGGTGGCGCGTGATCCGCTGCTCGCTCACATCGTGGACCTCATCGAGCAGCGCTCGCCAGACCTCGTCCTGGGCGACTTCAACGCTCCCCGGCGGTCGAACGCGCTGGCCCGGCTCCCCGCGGGTTACCGCCATGCCTACGACGCCGGCGGCGGCGGATGGTCGTCCACCTGGCCGGCGGCGCTGCCGCTCCTGGCCATCGACCAGACCATCGTCGGCCCGCGGCTCGCGGTGCGCGGCTACCGCCTGCGGACGACCAGAATCAGCGACCACCGGCTGCAACTGACGGAGCTCGACTTCGTGTCGCCGGCGGGTGGCGGATCCGGGTAGAGTGCGCGAGGTTTTCTGGTTGCGGAGGCGGCGATGACAGTGCGTTCGTCCAGTCGGATCGTGTTGTGGGTCTTCGCGGCCGCCGCCGGCTGCCGCACCGTCGTGCCCGGAGCGCCGGAGACACCCGCGTCGCCCGCGGTGACGCCGCCCGCGGTGTCGGCGCCGACATCTGCGGTGCCGCCGCCGGCCGCAGCCCCTGGCGCTCCGGCGGCCGTTCCGGCCCCCGGAACCGGCGTGGCCCCGAGCGACGACCGGCTGGGCGCGGTCTTGTGGGTGCAGACCTCGGCCGAGTACCGCGCCCTCGCCCTGGCGACTTTCGCCCGGGCCCGCCTGGAGCTCGACCGGGCGCTCGCGGATCGCACCTCGACCGCCGCGCTGGAGCAGCAGGGGGAGTTCGGAGGGCTTCCTCCGGCGGTCGTCGCCGACCTCGACGAGGCCATGCTCGACAACTCGGCTTACGAAGCCGACCAGATCCGCCTCGGTGGACGCTACGAAGCGGTCTCCTGGAACGCCTGGATGGATCGCGCCCGCGCCACGGCCGTGCCGGGGGCGCTGGAGTTCGCCCGCTACGCCGCCGGGCGCGGCGTCACCCTCTTCTACGTCACGAATCGCGCCGCCGCGTTCGAGGAGCGGACGCGGGCCAATCTCGCGGCGCTCGGCTTCCCGCTGGTGGACGATCGCGACACCGTGTTGACGCCGGGCGAACGACCCGACTGGGGCTCCGACAAGGCGCCGCGCCGCGCCGAGGTGGCGCGATCGTTCCGCATCCTGCTGCTCGTCGGCGACGATCTCGGGGATTTCGTGAGTGGCGCGCGCGCCCAGCCGGAGGAGCGCGTCGCCCTCGCCGAGCGCTATGCCGAGCGTTGGCAGACGAGCTGGATCCTGCTACCCAACCCCTACTACGGCTCGTGGGAGAGGGCACTCCTCGACAACGAGCGCGACCTCTCCGCCGAAGAGATCCTGCGCCGCAAGTTGGGGCGCCTGCGCGGCAGCGAGTGATGCCCCCGAAGCTGCCGAATTCCCCAAAGCCAGCCGGCCGGTGGCAGAGTTTCTACCAGGTCATCGCGCGCATCCCACCGGGACGCGTGGCGACCTACGGCCAGATCGCGGCGCTCGCCGGTCTGCCCGGCTACGCGCGCCAGGTCGGCTACGCCCTCGCCGCGCTGCCGGAAGAGAGCGTGCTGCCCTGGCAGCGGGTCATCAATGCTCGCGGCGAGGTCAGCCACCGCCACGAACCCGGGCGGGACGGCTTTCAGCGTCACCTGCTCGAGGAGGAGGGTGTCGGCTTTGGTCCCCTGGGCCGGGTCGATCTCGGGCGGTTCGGGTGGGATCCCGGCAGGGCGCGATGAGAAAGTCGTTCGTCAAGCTCTGGCGGGACATGGGCCCAGGCGGGCCGTCCTCGATCACGCTCGCGATGCTCTCGGCCACGCTCGGGCTCGGCCTGCCGGTGCTCTACCGTCTGCGGGCGGTGCTCGGGCATGCGCGGCGCGACGAACGCGCGGCCGCCGACCTGATCCTCGTCCTCGGACGCGAGCTGCGGGACGACCGGCCGACGCCGGTCTTTCGCGCCCGGCTCGAGCACGGCGCCCGGCTGCTGCACGAAGGTTGGGCGCCGCGCATTCTGGTCTCCGGCGGGGTCACCGGCGACAGCCGGGTGAGCGAGGCCGAGGCGGGGCGCGAGCACCTCCTGGCGCGGGGCCTCCCCGCCTCCGCGATCCTCATCGAGGCGGGCAGCCGGCACACGCTCGAAAACCTATTCAACGTCCGCGAGACGCTGCGTCGCGAAGGCTGGCAGCGGCTTCTCCTGGTCTCCGATCCGCTGCATCTGGCGCGCGCTGCGACGGTGGCGCGCGGCCTGCAGCTCGACGTGCTGCTGTCGCCGGCCGCCGACTGCCCGCCGGCGCGCGGCTCCATGGGCTGGATGCTGCGCGCCGGGCACGAAGCGTTCCTGCTGCACTGGTACCACGTTGGCATGACGTACAGCCGCGCCATCCGTTCGCAGCGCCTGCTCGGCAGGGTGACCTGAGCGTCACGCTAGAATTCACCCTACCGTCTCGAGAGGAGACTCACCGATGCGCCGAATTCATACCCTGATTGCCATCTGCGCCGCCGCCTCCTGCGTCGCGATCTCGCTGCCCGGAGCGGCGGCTGCCACCGATGTCGAAGCGCTCGGCCGTATCCGCGACGAAGGCTTTCACCGCTCGCAGGTGATGGCCCTCGTGGAGCACCTGACCGACAGCATCGGGCCGCGCCTGACGGGCTCGCCGCAGATGAAGGCGGCGAACGACTGGACGCTCGCGAAGTTCCAGGAGTGGGGGCTCGCCAACGCCCATCTCGAGCCCTGGGAGTTCGGCGACGGCTGGAGCTTCACGCGTGCCGAGGTGCGCATGACGGCGCCGGCGCCGGCGGTGCTCGCGGCGCTGCCGAAGGCGTGGACGCCGGGGACCACCGGGGTGGCGACCGGCCGCGCGATGTTCCTCGAGATCGAGAAGATCGAGGACCTCGAGGCCCACAAGGGCGAGCTCGCCGGCAGGATCCTCTTCCTCTCCAAGGCACCGGAAGCCAAGGACCCGGCCGAGCCGGTGTTCACGCGCTACGACGCGGCCAAGCTCGACGAACTCGCGAACTTCGACATTCCGCAGGATCGCGAGGCCGAGTCGTGGCGCGAGAAGGCGCGCAAGCGCCGCGAGCTCTGGCTGAAGCTCTCCGACCAGCTGGTCGCCGAAGGGGTCGTCGCCACGGTCGAGGTGTCGTCGTTCGAGAACGGCATCGTGCGCGTCATGGGGGGCGGCGGGCAGGGTCTGCCGAACCAGCCGCTCGGCGTGCCTTCCCTGGTCATGGCGGTCGAACCGTACGAACGGATCCTCCGCCTGCTCGAGGCGGGCGAGGAGGTCGAGCTCGCGCTCGACATCGCGGCGAAGTTCCATCGCGAGTCGCCGACCGTGTGGAACACCGTGGCGGAGATCCCGGGCAGCGACCAGGGCGCCGAGGTCGTGATGGCCGGAGCCCATCTCGACTCCTGGCACGCCGGCACGGGCGCGACCGACAACGCTGCCGGCTCGGCGGTGGTGCTCGAGGCGATGCGCATCCTGAAGGTGCTCGGGGTGAAGCCGAAGCGGACGATCCGCGCCGCACTGTGGGCCGGCGAAGAGCAGGGCCTGCTCGGCTCACGCGCCTATGTCGCCGAGCACTTCGCCTCCCGCCCCGAGCCGACCGACGAGGCCGAGCTCGCGCTGCCGGCGCGCTGGCGCAAGCCCACCTGGCCGATCTCGCCGAAGCCGGAACACGCCAGGCTCGCGGCCTACTTCAACCTCGACAACGGCGGCGGCAGGGTGCACGGCATCTACGCCCAGGAGAACCTGGGGGCGAAGCTGCTGTTCGAGAAGTTCATCGAGCCGCTGAAGGATCTCGGTGTCACCACCGTGACGATGGAGAACACCGGTTCGACCGACCATGTCCCGTTCGATGGCGCCGGCCTCCCGGGCTTCCAGTTCATCCAGGACGGGCGCGACTACGGAAGCCGCACGCACCACTCGAACATCGACAGCTACGAGCACCTCGCCGAGGCCGATCTCAAGCAGGCGGCGGTGGTCATGGCGAGCTTCCTCTACCAGACGGCGATGCTCGACGGGCCGTTCCCGAGGAAGCCCATGCCGGTCGAGCCGCCGAAGAAGGCCGAGCCCAAGAAGGCCGAGGCGAAAAGGACCGAGTAGAACCAGGCGGACTAGAATGCGTTCGGAAGCGCTCGGGGGCTGGTGCCTCTCGCGGTCTTCAAAACCGTAGTCCGGCGCCGGTTGCGGCGACGGGGGTGGGTTCGATTCCCATGCGCTTCCGCCACTTTCGCCAATTGCGGCGGCCCGATCCGCGGATCGTGGCCGCCGTCTTCATCTCTGGCGGTCGAGCGCCATCCACTCGCACGCCTCGCCGGCCTCCCGCTGCGGGGCGCCTGCCCGCACCCGCACCAGCGCCGAGGCTTGACCGAAAGCGAGGAGGTCGTGCGAGCCCTTCGGTGAGATCGGCTCGATGACGGCCTGGCCAGCGACCGCGCGCCAGCGTGCCGGCACGAAGCGGTCGCGCGCGCGGCCGGCGCCGAGCGCTCCGCCGAGGGTGCCGGGCAGCGCGGCATCCCACAGGTCGGCCGGATCTCCCATCAGGCGCCGGATCGCCGGCCGGACGAAGAGCCAGAACGCGACCATCACCGAGGCGGGATTCCCCGGCAGGCCGAAGACCAGTTGCGCGCCCTGGTGAGCGGCCAGGAGGGGTTTGCCGGGCTGCATCGCGACGCCGTGAAAGATCGTCCGGCAGCCCAATCCGGCGAGCACCGGCGCCAGGAAATCGGCCTCGCCCATCGAGACGCCGCCGCAGCAGAGCACGACATCGGCTGCCGCGAGGCCGTCGCGGAGGCGTGCCGCCAGGGTCTCCGGGTCGTCGCGGGCGATGCCCAGCGAAATCACCGGGAGACCCATCTCCGCGAGCTCCGCGATCAGGAAATCGCTGTGTGAATCGCGCAGCTCGGCGGGTCCAGGGGTGGCGTCGGGGGGCACGATCTCGTTGCCCGTCAGGAGCAGGGCGAGGCGCGGCGCGCGGTGGACCTCGACCTCGGCGATCCCCTGGCTCGCCAGCAGGGCGAGCGCCGCCGGACTGAGCAGCGCGCCCGCCGGCAGCAGCTCTTCGCCACGGTGGACGATCTCGCCCCGCCGGCGGATGGCGGCGCCCGGAGTGACCGCAGCCTTCGGCCGCACGCGGTCTCCCGCGACGACGGTCTCCTCGACGGCGACCACCCGGTCGGCTCCCTCCGGAACGGCCGAGCCGGTCATGATGCGCATCGCCATCCCGCGCGCCAGCCGTTCACCGACCGGATCGCCCGCAAGACGGGTGCCGGCGATCGGGAAGGCGCCCTCGACCTCCGGGAGAGCGGCTTCTCCGGCCAGCGCGAAGCCGTCGAGGGCGGAGATGTCGCACGGCGGCAGGTCGGTGGTGGCGACGGTCGTCGAGGCCAGCCGGCGGCCGGCGGCCCGGCGGCGGTCGAGGCGCTCGGCGGCGAGGGCGGCGAGATGCGGGAGGAGCCTCTCCCATGCGGCTGCGGGATCGATCATGGGCGCTGTCCTATCAGAGGGCCGGCCGTGCGGCAACTCCGCGCGGTCGGAGGGGGCGCCGCCGGCGGGAGCGCGGGCCTCGACCGGCGCGCACGGTATGATTCCCTTTTCGATGGAGCGACCCCTGGAACGCACCTCTCAGTATCGTGGCGACCTGCGCCAGACGGCGCTTGCCGGAGATGCTCGCGATCATTCATCAGGCGCGCGTCGCCGGAGTCATCGAAGCCGTGCTCGGAGAGATCACCAAGCGCGTCTTCCTCGAGAACGGCTACGTCGTGCACGCCTCGTCGTCGGATCTCGCCGACAGTCTCGGTGGCTACCTGCGCCGGGTCGGCAGGCTCTCGGAGGCCGATTACCGCGGCGCGATGGCGAAGCGAGCCGCGGGCGGCCAGCGCCTGGGCGAGCTGCTGATCGAGCTGGGGATGCTGTCGCCGGCGCAGGCCTTCCAGGCGATCCGCGAGCATGTCGAAGCGATCGTCTGGAGCCTGTTCGCCTGGGAGGAAGGCGATGTCACCTTCAACATCGGAGCGCTCGACACCCGCGAGCTGGTACGCATCCAGATCCCCCTGCGGCAGGTCGTCGTCCAGGGTGTCAAGCGGGCGGCGAACGCCAAGTCGCTGGTCACCCGGATGGGCGGCAAGGAGACCCTCTTCGGGCCGTTCTACAAAGCGGAGGAGCTCATCGACGTGGCGCTCGACGCCGACGAGTACAAGCTCCTCGACCCTGGTCGACGGCAAGCGGACGCTCTATGAGCTCGCGACCAAGGGCCCGCTCGCGCCACCGGACAATGCCCGGCTGCTCTACGCCTATAGTGTGCTTCAGCTGATCCGGAAGGTCGGAGTCGCCGACCCGGCGGCGGCGCTCGGGTGTCATCAGGATCAAGCTGCGTCCCGAAGGTTGACCCGAGTCGAGATCGAACGAGGTCGAAAGATGCCGCTTTATGAATATCTCTGCGAGTCGTGCGGCGAGCGCACCGAGATCCTGCAGCGCTTCAACGATCTGCCGGAGATCGTCTGCCCGGAGTGCGGCGCACCGATGCGCAGGCTCCCCTCGGCGCCCTCCATCCAGTTCAAGGGCAGCGGCTTCTATCTGACCGACTACGCCAAGAAGTCGGGCGGCACCGAGGGCACCTCGCCGCGCACCGGGTCGGACAAGGCCGCCGACAAAGCAGGGGAGAAGAGCAGCGAAGCCGGCACCGCCAAGAGCGCAGGCGCGGGGTCGGGGGCCGGGGTCAGCAGCTCGTCGGCGGACTCCGGTTCGTCGACCGCCGCGCCTTCCGCTCCAGCCGCCCCCGCTGCGAACCGCGGCAAGACCCCGGACGGATCGGGCGGCGCATGAACAGCTTCGGGCGTCGCCGGCAGCGGTCCGCTTGGCTCCGCGTCGGTCGCGGCATCGCCGTGCTCGCGCTCGGCGGCGTTGCCGCCGCGCTGCCGGCCGCGAAGCTCGACCTTCACCCGGTGCCGCTCTACGGTGCCGACATCCGCAGCCTGGTCTTCGATCCGGCGAATCCCGAGCGCGCCTTCGCCGGGACCTCGGCCGGGCACATCTACCTCTCGGACGACGGTGGCGCGAGCTTTCGCAACGCCGGTGTCGAGATCCCGTTTCCGAGTTGGGTGGTCGGCACGCTGCTCTTCGACGAGAACCGGCCGGGTCGCCTCTGGGCCGGGCTCTGGGGCATCTGGGGCGGCGGCCGGGTGGCCTTCTCGGACGACTCCGGCGCGACCTGGACGGTGCGCCCCGGGAGCGCCAGCGGCGAGGCCCAGGTCTACGCGCTGGCGACGGTTCCCGGAGTCCCGGACCGCCTCTTCGCCGGCACGCGCGCCGGCGTCGAGCTCTCCGACGATGCCGGACTCACCTTTCGTCCCGTCGGCCGGGATCTCCCGGGCCTGATCCACGTCTCGAGCCTGCACGTCGACCGCCAGCGGCCGCAGGTCGTCGTCGCCGGCACCTGGCGGCAGGCCTATCGCAGCGAGGACGGCGGTCGCACCTGGCGCGGCGTTTTCGACGGCATGGTCCTCGACTCGGAAGTCTTCTCCCTGCACGCCGCGGTCGATCGGCCGGGGGAACTGTGGGCCTCGACCTGCGGCTGGGTCTATCGCGGCGACCGCCTGGGCGACAAATGGACGCGCTTCCAGACCGGGCTGACGGAGCGGCGGACGCCCAGCTTCGCAGTGCTTCCGGGCGAGCGTCTGCTCGCCGGCACCGTCGCCGGCGCCTTCCTGTCGACCGATCGTGGAGCCTCGTTCCGGCGGACGACGCCGGAGTCGCTCGCCGTCCTGGCGATCGCCTACCATCCGGCGCGGCCGGACCGGATCCTGATCGGCACCGAGGGCGCCGGCATATGGAGCTCGACCGACGCCGGCGAGAGCTTCCGGGCACGGCCGGTCGCGATGCGGAACCTGCGCGTTCCGGCGCTCGATCAGGACGGCGACGCATCTGTTCGCCGCCGTCGTCCACGCCGGCCCGGCGTCGGGGATCTATCGCTCGCCGGACGGTGGCAGCTCGTTCGAACCGCTGCCCTCGGAGCTGCCGACCGTCCTCGCGATGGCGACCTCCGGCGATCGGCTCTTCGTCGCCACCGAGCGCGGCCTCTTCGAGCGCGAGCGCCCGGCGGCAGAGGGCGCCGGGAGCGCCGGGAGCTCCGCTAGCTCCGCCCCGCTGCGTTTCCAGCGCATCACGGAGCTCGGGGAGCGCCGCGTCGAGCAGGTGACGGCGGCCGCGGGGCGCGTCGTGGCGCGGACCCGCGAGGCGCTGTTCGAGATCGAGGCCACAACCCCTGGCGCGCGCTTTCGTTTGCTGGCCCTGGGCGCTCCGGCAGGAGCCGGTCGCCCGGCCGTCCCCGGTCTGCGGTCGGCGGCCCTGGCGGCCGGAGACCTCTGGGTCCTCCGCGACGACGGCCTGACGAGAATGGTGGCCGGCAAGCTCCAGGCCGCGAGCCTGCCCTATCCGCCGGCGGCCGGGCAGCGAGCTGTTCAGCGTGGCGGGCGAGCTGCACTACTCGGGCCGCGAGGGGCTGTTCCGCCGCGACACCGCCTCGGGCGCGTGGATGCCGCTGCGCTCCGGTCCGCTGCGGACGATCGCCACCGGCAGCGAGCGCTTCCCCTATCTGGTCGAGGCGCACGGCGCGCTGTCGCTGCTCTCGCTGCCGGGCGCCGTCGCCGACGGGGGAGGGCGCCTGGTTGCCGATCGATCTGCCGTATCCGGCCCGCGAGACGCTTTCGGCGCTGGTGGCCGGCGACCGGCTGCTGCTCGGCTCTTCCGGCTTCGGTGTCTGGCAGGCGCTGCTGCCGGTAGCGGCGGCGGGCGAGCCTCAGCGCTCGACGGTGAGCGAGGCGAGAATCCGCAAGTAGGTCTCGTAGCGGCTGGAATCGAGGGTGCCGGCGGCGGCCGCCTCGCGCACCGCGCAGTCCGGCTCGTGCGAGTGGCTGCAGTCGTTGAAGCGGCACTGCGGCGCCAGGGGCTCGAATTCCTCGAAGTAGCCCGACAGCTCCTCGCGGGAGAGCTTCCACAGGCCGAACTCGCGGATGCCCGGGGTGTCGATGATCCGCGTCTCGTTCGGCAGCCGGTAGATCCTCGCCCGGGTCGTCGTGTGCCGGCCGCGCGAGTTCAGCGTCGACACCTCGCCGACCCGAACGTCGAGCTCGGGCGAGAGCGCCGCGAGCAGCGAGCTCTTGCCGACGCCGCTATGACCGACGAAGACGACGGTCTTGGCGGCGATCAGGGCGCGCAGCTCTTCGATCCCCAGCCCCGCCTTCGCCGAACAGAAGAGGAACGGAATGCGCAGCGCCCGGTAGGGCGCGAGCCGCGCCAGCTCGGGATCCCCCGCGGTGCCGGAGCCAGCGGGGCGTTGGAGCCTCGGAGCCATTGGAGCCATCGGAGCCGGCGGGGCCGGGGGCTTCCGCCAGGTCGTACTTGTTGACCACGATGGCGGCCGGCACTCCACCGTGGGCGAGCGCGACGAGGAAGCGATCGAGCAGGCCGGTCGCGAGCGCCGGCTTGCGCAGGGCGGTGACGACCACCGCGAGATCGATGTTCGCGGCCAGGACGCGCTCGCGGTGGGCGAGCAGCGGATCGGGCCGCGAAAGCCGGCTGTGGCGCGGCAGGACCTGGGCGACCACCAGTTCGCCGTTCGGCCGCGGTGCCACCCGCAGCCGGTCTCCGACCGCGAGGTCGCTCTTCTGCACCAGCGCCAGCGCCTTGGGCAGGTGGCAGAGCACGATCTCGCCACCCATCTCGACCTCGCACTGGCCGCGGGTGATCGCGACCACCAGGGCCTCGCCGGGCAGCGCCGCCTCGTTGTCCTCGGTTGCTTCGTCGCCGGGACCGCGCTCCGTCACCGGAGCCCGCAGGCGCTCGGCGCGGCGGAGGGTCCCCTCCGAACGGCGCTGCCCGCGCTTCTGGCGCAGCGGGAGATCGTCGTAGTCGTGCTCGTCCAATGGAGTGGTGGGCTGGAGGGTGGGTGCCGGCGTCAGTCCTGCGCGCCGGTGAGGCCGGCCTTGCGGGCATAGTAACGGAAGGAGCGGAAGCTCATCCGCAGCAGCTCCGCGGCCTGCGTCTGCACGCCGCCGCTGCGTTCGAGCGCCTGGCGCATGACGTCGGAACGAATCTCCTCGAGCAGCGCCTCGAGGTCGAGTCCTTCGATCGGTAGCGCCACCCCCTGGTCGTCGCCCTGCCGGGCGACGGCGAGCGCCGTCGGCAGATCCGCGGCGGTGATCGCGCTTCCGGTCGAGAGGGCAATTGCGCGCTCGATCAGGTTCTCGAGCTCGCGGACGTTTCCGGGCCAGCTGTGGCCCTCCAGGAGGCGCATGGCCTCCGCCGAGATGCGCGGTGGATCCACGCCGAGCGCGGCGCTGTACTTGTGCAGGAAGTGGTCGACCAGGAGGGGGATGTCCTCGCGCCGCGACCGCAGCGGTGGAATGGAGATCGGGATGACGTTGATGCGGTAGAACAGGTCCTCGCGAAACTCGCCGCGGCCGATCTTCTCCAGCAGGTTCTGGTTGGTGGCGGCGATGATCCGGACGTCGACCGGATCCTCGCTCGTGCCGCCGACACGGCGCACGACCTTCTCCTGCAGGACGCGCAGGAGCTTGACCTGCATCGGCAGGCTCATTTCGCCGATCTCGTCGAGAAAGAGCGTGCCGTGGTTGGCTTCCTGGAAGAGGCCCTTCTTGTCGCGCAGCGCGCCGGTGAAGGCGCCGCGCTCGTGGCCGAAGAGCTCGCTCTCGAGGAGATTCTCGGGCATCGCGCCGCAGTTGATCGACAAGACGCGCTGCGTGGCGCGGGGGCTCGAGAAGTGGATGGCGCGCGCGATGAGCTCCTTGCCGGTGCCGCTCTCGCCGTGGATCAGCACGGTCGATGCCGTGCGGGCGACCCTCTCGATGAGGCCGAAAATAGCCTGCATCCGCGGGCTCCGGCCGATGATGTTGTTGAACGCGTAGCGCTGCTCGAGCTCGCGCCGAAGATAGGTGTTCTCCTCGTAGAGCCGGTTCTTCTCGAGGGCGCGCTCGAGCACCGCCTTGAGCTCGTCGATGTCGAAGGGCTTCGGAACGTAGTCGTAGGCGCCGAGCTTCATCGCGTCGATGGCGTTCTTCGTCGATGTATAGGCGGTCATCATGATGACCGAGGTCCGCGCCTCGCCGCCCTTGATCTCGCGCAGCAACTCGAGCCCATTGCCGTCCGGCATCATCATGTCGCAGAGCACGAGGTCGGGAGTGCGCTCCCCGAGCCTCTCCCGCGCCTCACGAACGGAGCGCGCAGTCGTCACGGAGAGTCCCTCGCTCGAGCAGAGCACGGAGAGGAACTCGAGCAGGCTCGTCTCGTCGTCGACGATCAAAATGCTTCCAGAGAGCACTCAGGCCTCCGACGCGACGGGGATTGCAGCGTGGCTGTGGACGGGCAGATCCACGACGATACGGGTGCCGGCCGCAGGCCGGCTCTCGACGTTGATCGAACCGCCGTGCTCCTGGACGATGCGGTAGACGATCGCCATGCCGATTCCCGTTCCGGAGTCGAAGAAGGACTGGAAGGGGTGGAACAGCTTGGCACTCTGCTCCGCCGACATGCCGTGACCAGTGTCGCGGAACTCGATGCTGTAGGTCTCTCCGCGCAGCCTGCCGCTGATGAAGAGCTGGCCGCCTTTGGGCATGGCGCGGAGCGCATTGCGGGCGAGATTCCAGAAGATCTGGCTGATCTGGTCCGGATCGCCGGCGAGCTGGGCCGACTCCGGATCGAGATCGAGGATGAACTCGTGCCCACCCGTGGCCTCCTCGGAATTGCGCAGCAGGGCGGTGTTCTCGGCGAGCAGGGCGGCGATGTCGAACCTCGCCGCGGCGCGCTCGCGCGGCCGCGCGAAGCGCAGGAAGCCCTTGATCGTCCGGTCGAGGCGGAGGCTCTCCTTGACGATGATGTCGAGCAGCCGCCGTTCCTGCTGTCCGGCGGCGATCGACGAGGAGAGCAGTTGCACGGAGCCCGAGATCGCGGCGAGGGGATTGCCGACCTCGTGCGCGAGGCCGGCCGCCAGTTCGCCGACGGCGGCCATGCGGTCCTTGAGCCGAAGTTCCTCCTGCAGCCGGCGCCATTGGGAGAGGTCCTGGAAAACGACGATCCAGCCGGTCGGAACGTCGTGGGCGTCGGTCAGCCGGGTCACGGTAAACCCGATCGGCAGCCTCTCGGCGCCGCGTTCGACGACGAGCTCCGAGCGCGTCAGGCGGTCGGGGCTCCGGTCCGAGGCGGCGGCGGCCCACTCGGCGTCGGAGAAGAGTCCGCACAGGGTGATCGGCTTCCCCAGCAGGGCAAGCTCGGCGGTGCCGAGGATCTCGAGCGCGGCGCGGTTCACGCTCGTCACCCTGGCCTCGAGGTCGGTCGAAATGAGCCCGCTCGAAATCGACTGGATCACGTCGCGATGGAAGACCTCCAGGTTGGCCAGGCTCCCGGTCTTCTCGGCGAGCTCCTCTTCGGCGCGCAAGGCACTCTCTCCCAGGTACGAGGTGAGGATCGCGACGGCGTAGAAGCCGAAGAGATGCACCGCGAGGTTGTAGGAGATGCGAAAGGAGAGCTCGAGGTCGGTGGGCAGCGGCGACAGGGCCGGCACCCAGTTGCGCACCAGCGCAGTGAGCAGCGTTGCATAGAGGATGTAGGCGAGCCCGGCGATGGTCAGGGCCGCCCGCCGCTGCAGGATGACCGCGGAGACCATGATCACGACCAGATAGAGCATCGAGAACGGGCTGGTCACTCCGCCGAAGAAGTAGACCAGCCCGGTGACCAGGACGAGATCGCCGGCAAACTGGATGTAGGCGTGCCAGAGGGGGCGCGACGCGAGCAAGGCGAGCAGGACGATGTGCAGGATGCTCGCGATATAGGTAGCCGCGACGAGCACGAACAGAAGGTTGAACTCCGGCAGCTCGCCGCGCGAGGAAAGCTCGAAGACGAGGTAGGAGACCAGGACGCTCGAGATCATCACCAGCCGGAAGGCGATCAGCCAGCGGAGGTGACGCTCGAGGTTCGGCAGATGGCGCGTGGCGGAGCTCATGGGTGAGAGAGATCAAAAAGGGAGGGGGCGCGCCCCCTCCCCGGTACAGCGGGTCGTTCCGGCCGGCTGAGCGTCGTCTCAGGCCGCCTATTCGATCTTCTGCAGGATCGCGTACATCGGCATGTACATGGCGGTGACGATCGTGCCGATGATACCGCCGAGGATGACGATCATGAGCGGTTCGAGCAGCTTCATCAGGCCCGCGACCGCCGTGTCCACTTCCTCTTCGTAGAAGTCGGCGATCTTCGCCAGCATCTGGTCGAGAGCGCCGGTCTGCTCGCCGACGTTGACCATCTGCACGACCATCGGTGGAAAGACCTTGGTCTCGGCGAGCGGTCCGGAGATGGTCTTACCCTCTTCTACGCTCTTGCGGACGGCCATGATGGCGTCCTCGACGATGGCGTTGCCCGAGGTCTTGGCGGTGATCTCGAGGCCGTCGAGAATCGGCACGCCCGACGCCGTGAGGGTGGAGAGGGTGCGACAGAAACGCGCCACGGCGATCTTCCGCACCAGCATTCCGACGACCGGCAGCTTGAGCAGGAAGCCGTCGATCACCCGCCTGCCACGTTCGGTCTTGTGGTACCTGCGGATCGCCGCGATGATGAGGAAGATGGCGAGGATGATCAGCGGGAAGAAGCGGCCGAGGAAGTTGCTCGCGCCGACCACGGCCCGGGTCAGGAAGGGGAGCTCGCCGCCGAGACCCGCGAACAGCTGGGCGAAAACCGGAATGACCTTCCAGAGAATGATCGTCACCACGCCCGCCGCGATCACGATGATCGAGACCGGGTAGATCAGTGCCGACTGCACCTGCGAGTTCAGCCGCACGACCTTCTCGATGTAGGTGGCGAGGCGCTGCAGGATGACGTCCAGGATACCGCCGGCTTCGCCGGCGGCGATCATCGAAACGTAGAGGTTGTCGAACGCTTTCGGGTGCTTGCGCATCGCGTCGGCGAGGTTGGACCCCGACTCGACGTCGCTCCGCACCTGCTGGATGATCTCCCGGAAGGTGCGGTTCTCCTCCTGCTCGCCCAGGATCTCGAGGCACTGCACGAGCGGCAGTCCGGCGTCGAGCATGACCGAGAACTGGCGGGTGAAGATCGCCACCCGCTTGGCGCCGACGCCGCGCGGAAATTTCGGAATCAGGCGAAGCTCGCGGCCCTTCTCCTTGATCGAGGTCAGCTGGACGTTCTGCCGCCGCAGAATGGCGGTCGCGGCATCGCGCGTGTCGGCGATCAGGATGCCCTCCTGAAACGCGCCGAATCGGTTCTTGCCCTTCCAGACGAAGCTCGGCATCGTTTAGCTCCTTTGCGCCACCGGCGCGCCGGGGCCGTCGATCATGGTCTGGCTCATTGCAGTGGGGCCGCGCGAGATGATCTCCTGCAGCTCTTCCGGATAGGAGGAGCGGTTCAACGCGACCTGCAGGCTGATCATGCGCTTGAAGTAGAGGGCGGCGAGGGCCTGGTTGAAGGTCTGCATGCCGTACTTCGCCTGTCCGGTCTGCATCATGCCGTAGATCTGGTGGACCTTGTCCTCGCGAATGAGGTTGCGGATCGCGGCGTTGGGCACGAGGATCTCCATCGCCAGCGCGCGCCCCTTGCCGGTGGCGCGGGGGAGGAGCGACTGGCAGAGGATGCCCTCGAGCACGAAGGAGAGCTGGACCCGGATCTGTCCCTGCTGGTGCGCCGGAAAGATGTCGACGATGCGGTTGATCGTCTGCGCGGCAGAGTTGGTGTGCAGGGTGGCAAAGGTCAAGTGGCCGGTCTCGGCGATGCGCAGGGCGGACTCGACGGTTTCGAAGTCGCGCACCTCACCGATCAGGACGACGTCGGGATCCTGCCGCAGGCTCGAGCGCAGTGCGTTGGCGAAGCTGTGGGTGTCGGCGTGCAGCTCGCGCTGGTTGACGATGCACTTCTTGTGGCTGTGCAGGTATTCGACCGGATCCTCGATCGTGACGATGTGCTCGGCGCGCTCGCGGTTCACTTTGTCCAGCATCGCGGCCAGCGTTGTCGACTTGCCGGAACCGGTCGGGCCGGTGACCAGCACCAGGCCGCGCGGCTTCTCGCAGATCTTCTCCACCACCGCCGGCAGCCCGAGCTCGCGGAAGCTCCGGATCTCGTAGGGGATCTGCCGGAAGGCGGCGGCGATGGCGCCGCGCTGATGGAAGACGTTCGCCCGGAAGCGCGCCAGCCCCTTGATGCCGAACGAGAAGTCGAGCTCGAGGTCTTCTTCCAGGCGGTGCTTCTGGTTGTCCGTCAGGATCGAATAGGCGATCTGCTTGGTCTCGGTCGGGGTGAGCGGCGGGAGGTTGAGCGGCTTGAGCACGCCGTCGATGCGAACCTGCGGCGGGGAGTTGGTCGTGATGTGAAGATCCGACCCGCCCTGCTCGACCATCGTCTTCAACATCGCGTTCAAAGTCGGCGGCATGGCCTCCTCCGAAAAACTCCTGCGACAAGAAATGTCACGGCCGAGTGTACACGAAGGGCAAGCCCTCCGCCACAGCGTTTGCCACACCGCAAATGGCGGCAAGCATGAGAGTTCCGACGGAGCGCCGGGACGAAAAAGAAAAGGCCCGCAGTGCGAACACCGCGGGCCTCGAAGCGCCGGACCGTGAGGTCCGGAGAGCCGTCGTCAGTAGCTGACCTTGACCGTGTACGTCGCGCGGGTCGCGGAGTACTTGTAGACCCGGGCATAGACCGTCGTCGAGGCGCCCGTGGTGTTCGTCCACGTGGCCTGGTCGGCGGTGGTGCCGCCGTTGGTCGACGACGCAACCGCCGTCGTCGAGCCCGCACGGTAGAGATACAGGTCGTAGTCGACCGACAGACCGTTCAGCAGGCCGGTGACGGTGGCGCCGGCGGGAAGCGTCATCGAGAAGTAGTCGTTCGTATCGGTGCCGCCGACGAACGTCCCGTTGACCGTGCTGCACGGCGCGACCAGCGGATCGGCGGTGGAGGTGCCGTTGTTCGCTTCACTCTCGGCCACGACGCTGCAGCCGCCGCCGCCGCCGGTCGAGTAGCTGCCGAGCAGCGTCACGCCGGAGTAAGCCGCATAGCCGTTCAGCATGACGTAGTAGGTGCCGACCTGCGCCGTGGCGATATTGCAGGTTTCGGCGTTGCCGGTGGCGTACGGCCGGCAGTCGTAGGTGGTCAGGGTCGGTGCGGCGCCGAAGCGGACGTACATGTCGGCGTCACCGGTGCCACCGGAGATCTGGAACTTCAGCGCGGAGGCACCCGTGGGCACCGCCATCGTCCAGCTCTGCTGGCTGTTCAAGGCGCCGGCGATGCCGGTGACCGGAACGCCGTTGGTGAGGGTCGTGCCGCCGCCCGGGGAGCAGGCCGCGGTGGTGACGGAAGCCTGCGCCGAGTTGCCCGAAGAGCAGCTGCCGTTCGAGGCCGAGACGACATAGTAATAGGTGGTGTTGCAGGTGAGGCCGGTGTTCGAGAACGGGCTCGTCGCCGAAGAGCCGACCGCGCTGTACGGTCCGCCGCTCACCGTCGAACGCGACACCGAGTACGAGGTCGCACCCGAGGAGGCGGTCCAGCTGACGCTCGCCGTGGTCTGGGCCGACGAGGTGGCGGCGACACCGGTCGGCGCCGCCGGCGGCGTGCACGGTCCGGCGACCGGCGTCACTGAGCGGCAGATCGAGGGCGCCGAAGCCGCGGCCTCGTTGCCCGAAGGCTGCGCGACCACCTGATAGTAGTAGGTGACGCCGTTGGCGACCGCGGTGTCGTTGTAGCTCGCGCCGCTGACGTCGTTCGCCGCCTTGGTGAAGCCGGCGCTGCAGCCGGCCTCGTTGCGGTAGATGTCGTAGACGCCGGTCGAACCGCTCCACGAGAGCGCGGCCGAATTGTTGCCGGCGGTCACCGCGAGGGTCGGCACCGCGGGCGGCGTGACGCCGGCGAAGGTGACGTTCCAGCCGGTGTCGGTTGTGCAGGCGATGCCGTGGCGGTTGAACGCCGCGCCGAGCGCGCCACCGTGCGGCGTGCCGTCGGTCAGATTGCCGTTGTCGTCGTCCACGGCGCGCATCGAGCGCCAGAGCGTGCCGGTCGAGCAGCCGTTCGAGGTCCAGGTGCCCGTTGCGGTGCAGACGAAGCCCTTGGTCGAGGTCGAGCGCGACAGGTACCAGAGGCGGTCGGCGATGGCCCAGGCCGAACCGGAGCCAGGGCTCGGCAGGTCGCGGGCGGCGAAGTCCCAGAGCGCCTCGGACGAGACGTACGACTCGCAGTGTCCCTCACGTCCGCAGGGTCCCTTGTAGCTGGTGCTGGTGGGGCAGCGGGGCGAGGTGAAGTTGGACACTGTCGACGGGGTGTTGGCGGTGTGCTTGGCGTAGTCGATGTCGCGGACGCCGGAGCAGGCGGTGCAGGTATTGCCGTAGCCGCCGCAGTTCGAGGTGCCGAGGAAGCCGTTGCCGATGCAGGAGTTGTGGGTGAAGAGCGCGGCCGAAAAGTCGCCGTAGGTCTCACCCGTGCCGTTGTCGGCGGACGAGCCGTTGCCGTCGTTCGTGTCGAGGCCGTGGCCCCACTCGTGGAGCGAGACGCCCGGCAGCTCGCCGGTGTTGGCGCAGCCGCCGCCCGAGCGGAAGAAGTTGACCGTCGAGCCGTTCCAGTAGGCGTTGCAGGTCTGGTTCAGGTTGACGTTGACGGTAATGGAACCGTTGAGCCAGGTGTTCGACGGCAGCCAGCCGCGACCGATCTCCTTGGCGCGGTTGATCATGTAGAACTGGGTGCGGGTGGCGTGGGTGTTGCCAGCGCCGCCGCCGCCCGCGGGAATCGTGCAGTCGGTGCCGGTGCCGCTGCCGAGCGCGAGCACGCCGCTGCCGTCGGCGGCTTTCGAGATCGAGCCGCAGCTGTCGGTCATCTTGACGTACTGACCCTGCAGGGTGGTCGTGCCGGTCGTGCCGCTGAAGATGCCGGCTGAGTTCGTGTAGACGCCACTCGCGACGTTCGCCCACGGCAGCGGCAGGACAACTTCCGTTGCCGGACGGTCGGAGCGGTAGGCGCCACCGGTGGCGGATCCGTACTCGTTCATGTCGCGGAACTCGATGAGCTTGCCGCTCGCCGCATCGACTCGGCCGAGCCAGGTGCCGAGGGTGCCTTCGCGACGGAAGGAGAACTCCCAGACGCCGACCAGGCCGCGGCCGTTGCCGGGCGCATAGCCTTCGACGAAGTTCCGGCTCGCGACCGCGGTCGGCAGCAGCTTGTACGAGCCGTTGTCGACGATCGAATCACCGGCCTGGAAGCCGTCGACGTAGGCGAAGAAAGAGGCGCGAGCCGCTTCGACCGGGACGCGGATTGCGGGCGCGCGGGTACCAGGCGCGGCAAGGTTCTCGCTGCCGAAGCCGATGAGGTTGCCGTTGTTGACATAGAAGACGACGCGCGAGCCCTCGACCTTGCGGCCGCCGGCGAGAACGTCGAAGTCGACGAACCAGACGTGGCTCGCAGGCTGGCCGGAGCGGCCGGCGTTGAGCGCGAGGTTGGCGGGGTCGACGCCCAGCATGCCGCCGACTTCTGCGAGCTGCCGGCGGGCGAGCGTCTCGAGGGTCGCGAGCGTGACCTTCGAGCCTGCTGCGAGGCCGAGGTCCGCGGCGGTCAGGTTGTTGCCGGCGCCGGGGATCCAGGCGACGTTGCCGCCTTCGGCGTAGTCGATCTTGCCGGTGCGCTTGTCGACATAGGCGATCCAGGGGGCGCTCTGGCCGGCGGCGAAGGCCTGCCAGGCCAGGTCGGTCTCGGAGGCGACGAAGCTCGCCGCGTCGGAGAGGAGGGCGTTCTCCGGGTTCACGCGGAGCTCGGCCCGGTCGAAGGCGCGCGCGGAAAGCGAGTCGGTCGCCTCCCGAATCGCCTGGGCGCCGGCAAGCTGGGTGGTCAGAGCCATCACCAGGCCGGCGAGTGCCAGCGGCAGGAGCCGAGTCGTCGTTCGCATCGTCTTGTCCATGTCTTCCAGTCTCCTCAAGAGAAATCGTCTGCGGGTCTTCCGCAGGCGTCGGCAAACCGACTTGGAACCTTTCGGACATGGCGATGCACGCACCCCGCGACTCATCGCCCGTCCCGGGAGCTCTCGCGCAAGCGAGGGACCGGTTCTTGGAGTGCAGCGGTGCTGCGGACTTCAACCTGTGAGGGTTGGGCGAACACTAAGAGGGTGAGACTCCCTTGTCAAGTGTTATTTTGTGTGCCTCTTACCGAACTGGAAAACGATGCCCCGACTGCCTTCCCTGCGCCTTCTTACCCTCCTGGCCTGTCTTTGGCTCGCCCTGGGCGGGCCGGTTGCCGCGGCCGGACCGGCGCCTTCCGAGCCCCAGTCCGGCGCCGGCACCGGCGAGGTGTCCGGCAAGGCGCCCGGCAAAGCGCCCAACATCGTGCTCCTCACCCTCGATACGACACGGGCCGACCATCTGGGAAGCGCCGGGTGGACCTTTGCATCGACGCCCAACCTGGACGCGCTCGCCAGCCGGGGGGTGCGTTTCGACCGTTGCGACAGTGCGGCCCCGATCACTCTGCCGTCGCACGCCACAATCCTCTCCGGGCTCTACCCTCCGCGGCACGGCGTGCGCGACAACGGCACCTTCGTCCTCGCCGCCGCGGTTCCCACCCTGGCGGAACGGCTCGCCGCCGGCGGCTACGACACCGCCGCAGTGGTTTCGGCTGTGGTGCTGGCGCGACGCCACGGGCTCGACCAGGGATTCCGGATCTACGACGATGACCTCGGCGCCGGCCTTTCGGCGGGGACCGCGGTCGAAGAGCGCCAGGCCGAGGCGACGACCTCCGCCGCGCTCACCGCCCTCGCTTCACTCCGTCCACCGTTTTTCCTGTGGGTGCATTACTACGACCCGCACGAGGAGTACCGGCCGCCGACCCGCTTCGCCGACGCCGCCCGCGGTCCGAATCGCCTCTACGACGGCGAGATCTCCTACATGGACAGCGAGATCGGGCGTCTGCTCGCCGCCCTGCCGGCAGCGACCGTGGTCGCCGCGGTGGGCGATCACGGCGAGATGCTCGGCGAGCACGGGGAGTTGACGCACGGTCTGCTGCCGTTCGCGGGCGCCCGTCGCGTTCCGCTGCTGCTCGCCGGGCCGGGCATCCCCGGGGCGCGAGTCTCCGATTGCCTGGCACGCACGGCCGACCTCGCGCCGACCCTGCTCGAGCTCGCCGGGCTCGCGCTACCTTCCGACCTGGACGGCGAGTCGCTCGTTCCGGGTCTCGCCGACCCGGCGGGAAGCGCCGGGAGTGCTGCCGCCTGCAGCCGGGTCTCCTACACCGAGAGTTTCCTGCCCTACTACGCCTACAAGTGGTACCCGTTGCGCACCCTCTCCGACGACCGCGCGCTCTACCTGCAGGCGCCGAAGCCGGCGCTCTTCCGGCTCGACGGCGATCCCGGCGAGGCGCTCGACCTGGCGGCGGCCGAACCGGAGCTCGTCCGGCTCTGGGGATCGCGCCTCGAGCGCCTGCTCGCGGCGGCGGGGGAGAGGCTCGACGAGGCGCGCTCGCCGCAGGCGACGCTCGACGAAGAGCAGCGCCGCCAGCTCGCCAGTCTCGGCTATCTCGCCGGCGCGGGGTCCGCGATCGGAGGGCTCGGCACGGTCGCGGGCGACCTCCCGGATCCGCGCGAGCGGGTGGAAATCGCGCAGGCGCTCCATTCCGCGGCCGCCCGCATCCAACAGGGCGGCTGCCCGGAGGTCCTGCGCGAGCTCGAGCGCATCGTGCGCGACGATCCGCACAACTTTCCCGCGCTGGCGCTCTCGGGACAGTGTTTGCGGGACGCCGGCCGGCACGCCGACGCCCTGAAGCTCTACGAGCGAGCGGCGAAGGAGAATCCCGCGTCGGCGGTCCCGGTGGCCAACGTCGCGGGGAGCCTCCTGCAGCTCGGGCGGCGCGACGAGGCCGAGCGCGAGTTCCGGCACGCCCTGGCGCTCGACCCGACCGAGGGCGACTCGGCGGCCAACCTGGCTCGCCTGCTGCGGGAGAGCGGCCGCGCCGGAGAGGCCCTCGACCTCCTCGACCGCACGATCGCCGCCGGCGGGGTTTCGCAGCAGCTCTTCCTCGAGCGCGGCACGATGCGGGCGACGGCAGGGCGCCTGGAGGAGGCGCTCCTCGACTTCCGTGAAGCGGTGCGCCGGGCGCCGACCGACCCGCAGCCGCTCGAGAACGCCGCGCGCGCTCTCTTCCAGCTCGGCCGTCTGCGGGAGGCGGCGATCGCCTACGAGAGCCTGGCGCGCCTGGCCCCCGCCCGCGCCGACGTCTGGAAGACGCTGGTGGCGCTCTACCTCGAGCTCGGCGCCGGGCCGGATGTCGAGCGCTGTGCGCGCGCGGCGTTGCGGGTCGAGAGCGATCCGGCGGACCGCGCGCAGCTGGAGGAGTTGCTCGCCGGACTCGCCGGCGGGAACTAGCCGCGTCTCTCTCGCAGGCTTGGCGGGCCGGCTTCAGTGGGACTCCGCGGCCACCGGGCGCGGTGCGGTCGAGGTCTTCGACCAGACGTGCTCCGGTCTGTCGAGGATCGCGTCGATGAGCCCGTTGACGGCATCGGCCTGGGACTTCTTGCCTTCGTCCGCGGCTCTGGCGGCGAGCTCTCGCGCTTCCGGAATCAGATTCTGGTAGAAGCGCTCGGAGACCTCGTACATGCCGTGCCAGTGCGTATAGTCCGGCGCCATCATCGCGGCCCCGTGGCGGGCCCGGCGCCCCTCGTGGTGCCAGAGGTAGAACCAGGTCCACTCGATCTTGTCGTCGAACTGCGTCTTCGAGATCAGTCCCTGCCTGGACAGCTCCGCCATGATCGCCGTTCCCGGCTTCGCGAACTTCTCGTTGAACAGCAGTACGAGGTCGTCGTACTGCGAATAGAACGAGTTGATGTAGTTCGGAGTGTGACAGACAGAGCAGGCCGCCTTCATCCGCTGGCGCTTGGCATCGGCCGTGTCGACCACCATCGCCTGCCGCTTGACCGGGTCGGATTCGGTCACCACTTTGTGGGCGACGTCGGTGTCCATGACCAGCGAAATCGGCGGACGGTTCGTCCAGGAGATTCGCTCGCCCGGGTCGTGCGTGATCTTGCCGCCGTTGATGTTGGCCGACATGTGACATGAGGCGCACGTCGGCGCCTGCGAGTAGTCCTTCCCCAGAACCCAGGACTCGGCGTCGAGGTTCATCTTGTCCTTCAGGTCGCGAAACGCCACGCCGTGCTTGGACTCTTCGTAGATCTCCTTTTGCGGGTGATCGGGCCCCAGGTGGCACTTGCCGCAGTTCTCCGGCTGCCGGGCGCGGCGCGGCGAGAAGTCGTGGCGACTGTGGCAGGCAGAACACGAGCCGAGCGATCCGTCCAGGTTCAAGCGTCCGATTCCTGTGTTCGGCCACGACTCTGCCGACAACGTCGGCCGGCCCTCGCTGTTCCGGGCGATCCGCGCGACGGCCTCGGCCTGCGTCGGAAGCCCGTCCGGCCCCGGCTTCAGGTCGTCGACAGTGATCGCTCCGCCGTCGAGCGCCTTGAGCGCCACTTTCGAGCCATGGCACTGCAGGCAGCCCGACTGTGCGCTGGCCATGCCGTTCACCGAGGCGGCCGTCACCTTTCCGGGGGTCGGCGAGTGCGGATTGAAGGGTGTGCGGGAGCCCTCGACGGTCTCGGCGAGGAAGTTGTCGAGCGAGGCCAGGATGTTGCCGGCCTTCGCGTGGTGACTTCTTTCGAACTCGGCATCCTCGGTCTCGTGGCAGCGAGCGCAGTCCCGCGGAGTGACGATGGTCGCGATCCTGGAGCCCTCGTGCGCGAAAGCGTCCGGCTCGCCCTTGCCGGCCTCGTGGCAGTCGTAGCAGCCGATGCCGGCGCGGGCGTGACCGCTTTCTTTCCACTGGTCCACGATTCCGGGGCTCTCCAGCTCATGACAGGACACGCAGGCTTCGGACTGTGAGAGCCCGGCGTTCATGGGCTCGGCGGGGGACTTCGCGAAGCTGGCTCCAGCCAGCAGGAAAGCGGACAAGAGCAGGATGACACGATTCGAGAGGGCTCTGGGTCTCATGTGCCCGATCTTCCAGACAATGCCCGGCGAATCGATATGACCTGCGTCATCTCTCCTGCGAGATTGGCGACAGCATCCTTGCCGGATGCCGGGAGGTACGCCGGCAACGCGCTGCGAAGGATGGGCCTGGGCGAGGGCTAGGAGCGCAGCTCCTTCTCCAGCAGCTGGCCGGCGATGAGCAGGAAGTCGTGTTCGGTGACGATGCCGACCAGGCGGTCGTCCTTGAGCACCGGCAGGCAGCCGACACCGTGCTTGCGCATCAAGGCAATGGCGTCGAGCGTCGAGGTCTCCGGCGCGACCGAGACGATCTCGGTCGACATGACCTCGCGCACCGCGATCGGGCCCTTGCCGAGCTCCGGTGGTGCGCTCGGCGAGCAGGCGTACGCAGGCTGCTCGCCGAGACGATGCCGATCAACCGGTGCTCGTTGTCCTCGACCGGCACGTGGCGGATCTTCTTCCACTGCATCAGATTGGCGACCAGTTCGACAGCCTCGTCGGCGTGGGTGGTGATGATGTCGGTGGTCATGAACTGCTCGATCTGGCCGAAGTGCTTCTCCCATCCGCCGGCGTGCTCGAGACTCGCGAGCGGCCACTGATGCACCGGCAGGCCGGTCTTCTGGTTCTCGATGATCGCGCCGGTGATGGCGCCGAGCCGCTCGCCGCGGTTGCCGCGACCGCGCAGGGCGGCGAAGCTGTCGAGCTGCCACTGCGCGCCCGTCTTCTTGGTGCGGACGCGCTCCTCGACGATGCCGAGGTAGCGGTCGACGTCCGCCGGATCGATGCCCTTCAGCTTGAGACCGTCGCGGGCGACCGGCAGGAGCTCCTCGAGAATCAGCTCGTCGGCGGGAATGTGCTGGTGTCCCGGCCAGCCGAACTGGGCGCGCAGGCCGAGGCGGGCGGCGGCGACGAAGTTCTCGTTGGCGGTGTCGAACTCCATCACCTTGCGGATGTCGGGATAGACGCGCGACAGCCCCGACAGCAGACCCGAACCAGAAAGCGGCGTTGGCGACCTCGTCGACGATGCTCGGACCGGACGGCAGGATCCGGTTCTCGATCCGCAGATGGGGGCGGCCCTTCGCAGATGCCGTAGCAGGGGCGCGTCCAGCGGTAGATCGTGCCGTTGTGCAGCCGCAGCGCCTTCAGATTCGGGCACCTCGTTGCGGCGCAGCATGGCGAGCGAATCCTCGTCGATGTCGGCCGACAGCAGCACCTTGAAGCGCGTGATGTCCTCACGGAAGATCTCGAGCACCGAGTCGTCCACCCAGCGCCGGCCGAAGGAGACGCGCGAAGGCTGCTCGCGCAGGTGGAGGCCGGCGGCGCGATGGTCGACCGACTGCTGGAAGAGCGCGATGCGGGTCTCGCGCCAGAGACGGCGGCCGAAGAGCAGCGGCGAGTTGCAGGCGGCGGCGAGCACCGGACCCGCCACCGCCTGGGTCAGGTTGTAGAGCGTCGCGAACTCTTCGGGTCCGACCTGGAAGTGGGCCTGGAAGCTGGTGTTGCAGGCCTCGACCATCACGTTCTCGTGGCGGATGATGAGCTCGTCCGCCCCTTTGATGTAGAACTCGTAGGCGCTGCCGCGCAGCCGGCGCATCGCCTCGTTGAGGGCCAGGTAGCGCGGCTTGGGCGTCATGTTCTCGAGCGAGAGGTCCGAGATGTCGAGCGTCTGCAGGATGCCGGTCATGATGACGTCGGCCCCGAGCTCGTGGGCGGCCTTGCGGCCCTTGGCGAGGAGGTCGACCAACTGCTTCTCCATGCGCTGCAGGCAGTCGCCGCCGAAGAGCAGGGGATCGGTGTTGAACTCGAGGTTGAAGCGGGCGAGCTCGGTCGTGTAGTGCTCGTCGTCGATCTTCTCGAGCATCTCCATCGCGATCGGCGCCGGGCTGAAACCGCGATCGACCAGGAAGAGCTCCTGCTCGGCACCGATCCGCCGCACGCCGGTCTCGATGGCGCCGTGCTGCAGCATCAGGTCGAGCGCCTGCAGATCTCCCAGGAGCTTCCTGGTGAAGGCACGCAGGGATTCCGAATCCAGCTCTTTGACGTCGTGTTCGCCCATCGTCGAGGCCTTTCGCTGGGACTGCGGACCTGATGCGAGTCTAGCAGCGACCGGTCGCAGCCGGGGACCTCAAAAACGCTCGCTGGTCGAGACGAGGTACTGGATCTTCTCGATCGATGGGTCGCCGTCGAGAGGGAATGCGATGTCGAAGCGGATCGTGTTGGCGTGCGCGGTCCGTGTCGGGGCGATGCGCAGGCCGACGCCGACGTCGCGCAGCCAGCCGAGCCCTCCGGCCTGGGCTCCGCCTTCGAACCAGGCCCTGCCGACGTCGCCGAACACCGCGGCGCCCAGCCGGAAGAGGCGGAGGAACTCGCGCGAGCCGTACCAGCGCTGCTCGATCGTCAGCAGGGCGCGCCGGTCACCCTCCTGGTAGCGCAGCGGATAGCCGCGCAGGCCGGTGTCGCCACCGAGGAGGAGCTGGCGCTCGGCGTCGAGGTGGCTCGCCAGGTCGACGCCGGCGGCGACGTAGAGCGCCTGGTTGGTGAAGTCGCGGAAGAGATAGCGCAGGCCGAGCGCGAAGCGCGCCGGCCCGGTGCCGCCCGCTTCGAGCCGGCCGCCGCCGCCGCGGAAGCGATCAGCAGCTGGCGTTCGCTGGGCTTCCAGCCGCGCGAGATGGCGGACTCGTAGACCACGGCGTCGCGGTCAGAGCCGAAACTCTCGACCGCGAATCCCAGCCGGGCCGAACCCTGCCAGCCGATCTCGAGGTCCTCCGCCCGGCCGACCCGGTCGAAGTCGTGCTCGATGACGAAGCTGTCCTGGATCCAGCTCCAGCCCAGCCAGGGATAGACCAGCTTGCGGTCGGGCGGCAGCGTCGTCGGCGGTTCGTTCGGGAGTTCGGCGAACTGGATCTCGTCGTAAGTGACTCCGAGGTTCAGCCGGTGGGTCTCGCCGTGCACGAGGCCGCGCGAGAGGCCGAGCCAGACGTCGCCCCGGCGGCTCTTCTGCTCGAAGCTCTCGCTCACGTGGCCGAGCTCGTAGAGGTCCGTGGTGCGGCGGTCGTCCAGGAGGTCGAATCCTCCCGCGTGGCGCGTGGAGAGAGCGAAAAACGGCTGTTCGATTCGCAGTTGCTCCGTGGTTCCGTCGCTGCTGTCGGCGTAGACGACCTTGCCCCGCAGCCGGCTGCCGAACAGGTTCGGATCCTCATAGGAGAGGAGCGTCGAAGTGCGATCGACGTCCGAGCTCTGCTCGATCTGGAGGTTCTTGCCCCAGCCGAGGAAGTTCGACTCCTCGATCTCGATCTTGTACTTGTTGACCCCGCCGCTGCGGCTGAAGTTCAGGCCCGGCTTGAGCGACCAGTTGTCGCGCGTGCGGACCTCGATGTCGACCAGGCCGTCGTGGTAGGCGACCGGCTGGACGCTGGCCTCGGCGATGAAGCGCTGGGCGCGCAGCGTGCGCTCGGACTCCGCGATCGCGCTGGCCGAGTAGAGGTCGCCCTCGGCGAACAGCAGCTGCCGGGCGACGATCCGGGCGCGGGTGTCGCGGTGCAGGATGTTCGCCCAGCGGAAGACAGTCCCGCCCTCGCCCGGCTTGTCGGGATCGAAGACGTCGCCGATGTCGATCGCGATCGCGCCGATGCGAGCGCCCGCGGCCTCCAGCTGCTCCGGCGAAGGCACGGTCTCGGGCGGGGCGGGGCTCGCCCCGGGCGGCTTCTGGGCGAAGGATGCCGCGGCACACACGAAGGCCAGCCCGAGGAGGAGAGGGCCGAGTCCGATGGCGCGGTGGCTGGACAAAGCAACTCCCGCCGGCACGACGCCACGGCGGTCGGACGAGCATAGGACCGGCGGATGAACGCCGAATGACGAATCGGGCCGTGCGGCCCGGGCGGGTCAGCCGGCGACCAGAGCGGGAGCGGCGGTGAAGGCGGGATGGACCAGGGCGCCGTCGCGGGCGAGGAGCGTCCCCATGACCTCCTGGTCGGTTTCCGGAATGCCGAGCTTCTTGTCCTTGAAGACCAGCAGGAGCAGCGTCAGAAGGTTGCGCGCATAGACGAGGCTCGAGTCGGCGGGAACGGTGGCCGGCAGGTTCGACGGTCCGAGGATGAACACGCCCTGGTGCTCGACCTCCTCGTCGACCCGGGTGAGCTCGCAGTTGCCGCCCTGGCCGGCCGCGATGTCGACCACGACAGAGCCCGGTTTCATCGCTTCGACCATGTCGCGGGTGAGGAGGATCGGAGCGCGCTTGCCCGGCACCTGGGCGGTGGTGATCACCACATCGGCGACCGCGAGGCGGATCTTCAGGATCGCTCGCTGCTGTTCGAGAAATTCCTTGGAGACCTCTTTGGCGTAGCCGCCGGTGCCTTCGGCGGTCGGCATCTGCGGCAGCTCGATGAAGCGGCCGCCGAGCGACTCGACCTGTTCCTTGACTGCCGGCCGCACATCGGAGACCTCGACCGTCGCGCCCAGCCGCTTGGCGGTGGCGAGCGCCATGAGCCCGGCGACGCCGGCGCCGAGCACGACGACCTTCGCCGGCTGGATCGTGCCCGCGGCGGTCATCATCAGGGGGAATATCTTGCCGAGCTTCCCGGCTCCCACGATCACCGCTTTGTAGCCGGCGATCGAGGCCTGCGACGACAGCACGTCGAGCGCCTGCCCGCGGGTGGTGCGGGGCACGAGCTCCATCGCGAACACCGTCACCTTGCGGGCGACGAGGAGCTGCACGAGCTCGGTATTGCGGTACGGATCGAGCAGGGAGAACAGGTAGGTGCCGGCGCGCAACTGCTCGGCCTCGCTCTTCTCGGGCGGCGCCACCTTGAAGACGACGTCGGCGGCCTGAAAGCCCGCCGCGGCGGTCGCGACCAGCTGCGCTCCGGCGCTGGTGTAGGCGTCGTCGGAGAAGCCGGCGCCGCGGCCGGCGCCGCTCTCGATGGCGACGTCCAGTCCGGCCTTGACGAGCTTCTTGACGCTCTCGGGCGATGCGGCGACGCGCCGTTCACCGGCGCGGATCTCTTTCGGAACGAAAAGCGTGGTCATGGGATTCTCCGGGCGAAAAGGTACAGCCGGGGCATCGTACCGTCCGGATCAACGCTTGCGCAAACCCAAACGGGTAGGGTCGAGGTGTTCGGGGCGGGCGAGGTCGAGCACCGTCTTGACCGGCGCAAATGTCCAAGCGGGGACTTCGACGAACAGAGTGTTCCAGCCGGCCATCGCCCCGTTCCAGAGCCCCGGACGCTCATAGACCCGGAGCCGCCGCCCACCCTCGGACTTGGCCGCCACCAGGGCGCGGGTCGGGTCGACGAAGCGCTCCAGTTCCCAGGGCTCGCCGGCCGGGTCGCGCAGGGAAACGACCAGGTCGACCGGATTGAAGTGGGTCGAGCCGCGGAAGAGGGCGAGCTGCCCGGCGTCGCCGGCCGCGACCTCCGCCGACTCGACGATCTGCAGGCTCGCCCCGCCGTCCTTCCCCTCGACCCAGAAAGGTCCGCCGCCCGGTTCGCCACTGTTGGCGACCACGCCGCAGACCCGCCACGGCCGTCCGCCCGAGTCGCTGCCACCGTGGGTGCCGGCGACTTCGAGGAGCTTGCCGGCGAGGATTCGCTTCCAGCGCGCGACGTCGGCGTGGCGGTCCCCGGGGAGCAGGTTGTCGATGTTCTTCACGAAGACCAGATCGCCGCCCGTCGCCGCGAGATTGCCGAGCAGGGCGCCGTGCCCGGCCGGACGCAGCAGCAGATGGCCCTCGGCCGTGCGGGCCGGCAGGCCTGCCTCGTCGAGGGCCAGGGCGTGCGTCGAGGGCAGCTGCTCCGAGAAGGCGACATCGAGATGCTCGCCGCCCCCGGCGAGATCGCGGCGCGCGCCTTCGAGCGCGCCGGCGAACTGGCTGCGGAACTCTCCGGCGACGGTGAAATGAAAGCGGCTCGTGCCGCCGGCATCCCGCAGATAGTGCGTTCCTTCATCGAGCTGTTCCGCGAAAGCCGTGCGCGAGCGGTCGCCGGCCCAGTGGAAGGGCAGAAGCCCCTTGGGGTAGGTGGCAAGCGGGGCTCCGTGCTCGGTTGCGGCAAAGAAAAGCTCGAACAAGGGGGTGAGATCCGGGGCCGCGGTGACGTCGGCGAGCCGAGCGAGGACGCCCGCTCGGCGATGCTCGAGCTCCTGGCCGAGTGCCATCGCGGGGAGCCTGGCGACGAGGTCAAGGACCTCCCTCGCGTCGGTGTCGCCTTCGTCCGCGGCGGCGCGGATGGCCTGGTGGCTACCTTCGGGGAAGCGCTCGGCAACGGCGGCGAGGCTGCGGAACATGCGCGAGGCGGCGCCCGAGGCGGGGACGAACTTGAGGAAGCGGCCGCCGGCCTGCGCCTCGCGGGCGCGCGCCAAGAGGCCGGAAATCTCGTCCTCCTCGATGCGCTCGATGCCGTCGCCGACGGTCGCGGGACGCAGCAGGCGGGTTGCGTGCGGGCGCCCGGAGGCAGCCGCGTCGCCGGCGAGCAGGGCCAGTTGGCGCTCGGCCTCGGCGAGCGGGATCCCGCACTCTTCGAGCTGGGCCCGGTCGGCGGCGGTCAGGCTCTCGGGACCGGGCATTGGCTGCGGGCGGGGGGCAGGAGGGCACGGCTCAACCCGTGTAGCGCGGCAGACGGTCGACGAGCTCTTCGAGGCGCCGCGCCAGCCGGTCCTTGGGCGACAGCAGCGGCGCCGCGATCGGCCACTGGATGCCGATCGCCGGGTCGTCCCAGGCGATCGCCAGATCGGCCGGCGGGTCGTAGAGGGTCGTGCACTTGTACTCGACCTGGGCGCGGTCGGAGAGCACGCAGAAGCCGTGGGCGAAGTCGGGCGGCACCCAGAGCTGGCGGAAGTTGTCGGCCGAGAGCTCGACGCCGAACCACTGCGCGAAGGTCGGCGAGCCGCGCCGGATGTCGACCGCGACGTCGAAGATCGTCCCCTCTATGCAGCGCACGAGCTTCCCCTGGGAATTCGGCAGCTGCACGTGCAGACCGCGCAGGGTGCCGTGCTGCGACAGCGAATGGTTGTCCTGCACGAAGTCGGCGTCGAGCCCCTGGGCGGCAAACGTCTCGGCGTTCCAGACCTCGAGGAAGAACCCGCGCTCGTCTCTCCAGACCTTCGGCTCGACGAGGAGGACCCCGGCGAGCGGCGTCTCGAGCAGTTTCAAAAGCCGGTCTCTTTCTCGTGCACGATGCGCCGCAGGTAGTCGGCGTATTCGGTGCGCCCGAGGTCGTCGGCGAGCGCCAGCACCTGGGCAGGGGAGAGGTAGCCCATGCGGAGTCCGATCTCCTCGAGACAGGCGACCTTGAGTCCCTGGCGCTGCTCGACCGCGCCGATGAACTCCGACGCCTGGAGGAGCGATTCATGGGTGCCGGTGTCGAGCCAGGCGATGCCGCGGCCGAGGATCTGCACCGAGAGCTCGCCCAGCGCCATGTAGGCGCGGTTGACGTCGGTGATCTCGAGCTCGCCGCGCGGCGAAGGCGCGAGACCGGCGGCGATGTCGAGCACCCGGTTGTCGTAGAAGTAGAGACCGGTCACCGCGAGCGACGATTTGGGCTGGAGCGGGCTTCTCCTCGATGCTGATCGCCCTGCCGTCCTCGCCGAGCTCGACCACGCCGTAGCGCTCGGGATCGCGCACGCGGTAGGCGAAGACAGTCGCGCCCTGCTGGCGTGCCGCGGCCGCCTGGAGGTCGTCCGGGAAACCGTGGCCATAGAAAATATTGTCGCCGAGGGCGAGCGCCACGCGGTCGCCGCCGACGAACTCGCGACCGATGAGAAAGGCCTGGGCGAGGCCTCCCGGATGCGGCTGGACGGCGTAGGAGATCCGGATGCCGAAGGTCGACCCGTCCCCCAGCAGGCGTTCGAAGCTCGCCACGTCGTGCGGCGTCGTGATGAGCAGGATGTCGCGGATGCCGGCGAGCATGAGGCTCGACAGCGGGTAGTAGACCATCGGCTTGTCGTAGACCGGCAGCAACTGCTTCGAGATGGCCCGGGTGACCGGGTAGAGCCGCGTACCGGAGCCTCCGGCGAGAACGATGCCTTTCATCGGGCGCTCAGTATATCGGGCGTCCCCGGGGGCGATCGGACCCCGCCGGCTCGCCGGCCCCCTCCGAACGCCCGGGCGCCCGATAAGATCGCTCCATGACTCCCTGGCAGGCTGCCGTTCTCGCCCTGGTGCAGGCGGTGACCGAGTTTCTCCCGATCTCCTCCTCGGGGCATCTCATCCTGCTGCCGCGTCTGCTGGGCTGGTTCGATCAGGGGCTCGAGTTCGACATTGCGACCAACAGCGGCACTCTGATCGCGGTCATGGCCTACTTCCGCGCCGACATCGCGCGTATGGCCCGGGTCTTCTTCGCCAGCTTCCGGGCGGCGGAGCGCGTCGCGAACTCCGACGCGCGGCTGATCTGGCTGCTTGCCTGGGCGACGATTCCGGCCGGTCTCGCCGGCCTGCTCGCCAAAGGCTGGATCTCGAGCTACGGCCGCGATCCGCGACTCATCGCGGCGACCGCGATCTTCTACGGCGCCCTGCTGCTCTACGCCGACCGGAGAGCCTCCGGCGTCACCCTCGCCGGCGGCAGTGGCCGCGAGCTGGGCGAGCTCGGCCTGCGTGAGGCGCTGCTGGTCGGCTGCGCCCAGGCGCTCGCCCTCGTTCCGGGTACCTCGCGTTCCGGCATCACCATCACCGCCGCCCTGCTGCTCGGCTTCGCCCGCCCGGCGGCGGCGCGCTTCTCCTTCCTGCTCGCCATTCCGATCGGGCTGGTGCTGGCGCTGAAGCAGATCGCCGACGCGCTCGGCGGCCTGCCGCTCGGCGTCCCGCCCGGCGCGCTGGCGATCGGCATCGCGGTGTCGGCCATCGCCGGCTACGCGGTGATCGCCTTCCTGCTCGACTGGGTGCGCAAGCGGTCGCTGGCGCCGTTCGCCTGGTACCGCCTGGCGCTAGGCGTCGTGCTACTGGTCGTCTTCGCGCGCTGAGCTCCCGGAGGTGACCGCCGTCGGCGGGAAGAGCCACGACGCAAGCACGGCGCCGCTGAGGAGAGCCAGGATGACGCCGAGCGACAGCGCGATCGGCATGTGCCACCACTCCGAGAGCAGCATCTTCAGCCCGACGAACGCCAGCACCAGCCCCAGGCCGTATTTCAGATAGTGGAACTTGCCCATCAGGTCGGCGAGCAGGAAATAGAGCGAGCGCAGGCCGAGCACGGCGAAGATGTTGGAGGTGAAGACGATGAACGGGTCGCGGGTGACCGCGAAGATCGCCGGGATCGAATCGACCGCGAACACGACGTCGATGACGTCGACCACCACCAGGACGAGAAAGAGCGGGGTCGCGACGAGCTTGGTGACGTTCTCCACCTTCTGGCGCACGAAGAAGCGCTCGCCGTGGTACTCGGAGGTCACCGGCAGGAAGCGCTGGCAGAGCAGCAGCATGGGATTCTTCGACGGATCGATCGACTCGTCGCCAGTGAAGAGGAGCTTGACGCCGGTGTAGACGAGGAAGGCGCCGAAGACGAAGATCATCCAGGCGAAGCGGGCGAGGAGCGCCGCGCCGGCGACGATGAAGACGCCGCGCAGGATGATCGCTCCGAGGATGCCCCAGAAGAGGACGCGGTGCTGATGCTCGGCGGGGACCGCGAAGTAGGTGAAGATGACCAGGAAGACGAACAGGTTGTCGACCGACAGGGCGTACTCGATCAGGTAGCCGGTGACGAACTCGAGCGCCGGCGCGCTGCCGAAATCCCAGGCGAGGTAAGCCGCGAAGAGGGCGCCCATGGCGACGAAGAAAAGGGTATTGCGCACCGCTGCCCGCGCCGAAATGACCTTCGCTCCCCGGTTGAGCACCGCCAGATCGAGGATCAGCAGGAGCCCGCAGAGCGTGAGAAAGGTCGTCCAGAGGAGGGGGGAGGCGATCGAGTGCATGCGCCTTTCAGTCTACCCGACCCGGGGCTCATGCTAATTTCCCCGCCGTGGCCTGTTTCCTCACCTTTGAAGGACTCGACGGCAGCGGCAAGTCGACCCATCTGCGGACCGCGGCGGCGTGGTTCGCAGCGCGCGATCTCCCGCACCTCGTGACCCACGAGCCGGGCGGAACGCCGCTCGCGCAGGCGATCCGCGAAGTGTTCCTCGACCGGAGATGGGGCGGGATCGACGGCACGGTCGAGCTGCTCCTGGTCTTCGCCAGCCGCCGGCAGCATCTGATCGAGAAGATCGAACCCGAACTGGCGCGCGGGCGGCACGTGCTCTGCGACCGCTTCACCGACTCGACCCGGGCCTATCAGGGATACGGCCGCGGAGTGGCGCGGGAGACCATCGATCGGATCGACGCGATCGCCACCGGCGCCCGCCGCCCCGACATCACGCTGCTCTTCGATCTGCCGGCGGCGGAGGCCCGCCGCCGCGGGACTTCGAAGGCGCGGCGTCGCGCCCATGCCGCCGACCGGCTCGACGTCGAGAGCCTCGCCTTCTACGAACGCGTCCGCGCCGGCTATCTCGAGATCGCGGCGGCGGAGCCGCAGCGCTTCCGCATCATCGATTCGGCCGGCGACCTCCGCAGTACCGAAGAGCAGATGGTCGCGGTGCTCGCGGCCCTCGCGGCGCTGGGCGCCCTCGACGCCCGCGAGATGCCGCCGGAGCCCGCGACGTGAAGCTCGACCGCCCGCTTGCCCTGGCAGTGGAGGGCCGCCTCTATCCATCGGTCATCCTCCATGGCGGCTCGGAGGCGGCGCGGTTCGCCGCGGCGATCGCCTTCGCCCGCGTCCTGCTCTGCGAGCGCCCGCCCACGGAGCGCCCCTGTGGGGAGTGCCGCCACTGCCGCCGGATCACGCTGCCGGAGCTCCCGGAAGGGGAGGGCACGAGCTTTCATCCCGACTTCTTCTGGCTCCTGCGCGATCTCAAGACCTCGGTTTCGGCCGAGGCGACACGCGAGATGCTGCGCTCGGCGCAGGTCTCGCCCTACGAGGCCCGGGGCCAGGTTTTCGTCATTGCCGAGGCCGCGAGCCTCTCCTCCGAAGCCTCCGACGCCCTCCTCAAGGCGATCGAGGAGCCCTGGGAGCGCTCGCCGCGGAACTTCTTCCTGCTCGCGCCGTCGCGGCTCGATCTCTCGCCGACCCTGCGCAGCCGGTCGCTCGCGATCTACCTCGGCGCGGCTGCAGCCATGCCCGCCGAGCTGCTCGCCGCGGTGGCGGCCGGCTTTCGCGACAGCGTCGAACGGTTCATGGCCGGCGGCGGCGCGCTCTGGCTTCTCGATGCGGCTGCCAGGCTCGATCCGGTGGGCAAGCGGACCAAGGCGGAGATCGGAGCGGCGAAGAGGCGCGGCGCGTCGGGCGAGGAGCCCGAGGCCCTCGGGTTCGAGGATCCGCGCGACCAGCGGCCCTGGCTGTTCGCCGCCGCCGCGGTCCGCCGGGCGGCGATCGGAGCGCCCGGAAGCGGCGCCGTTCCGCCGCCGGATCCGGCGCTCAGGCGCCGGATGCTGGCGCTCGCCGAGGATCTCCTCACCGCCTCGCCCCTGCGCCTGCGCGGAATTCCGGCCGACCGCATCCTCGAAGGCCTGGTCTCCAAACACCTCGCCGGCTGAGATGGACAGCGCGCGGCGGAAAGAGGATTTTTCTTTTTCAAGACAGGTCTCCCCGCGCGTTCTTGCTGGACTCGGCGAAAGGACCGGTAAAGGGGGTGCTTGCCTGGCCGCTCTTGGCGAGCGCCACGCTCTTGCGGTCGGCCAACGGCTGGCGGCGCTTGGCCTCTTCTCCTTGTGCGGTCTTTTTGCCTGCGTGGCCGCAGGAGCTGCGGCGAGCAGCGAGCGGGTTCGCTCCGTGATGCTGCCGCCGGCAGCGACGTTCGAGGAGCAGGTCGGGGAGCTGGTCAACCAGGAGCGCGCTGCCTGCACGCTTCCCGTCTGCCCGCTGTCGCCGCTCAAGCTCGTGTCGCTGCTCGGCGCGCTGGCCGACGAGCACAGCGGCTCGATGGCGCTGGAGGACTACTTCTCGCACTGCGACTTCTCGACCGGCCTCGACCCGTTCGAACGGATGATCGCGGCGGGCTACTTCTACTTCTCCGCGGCCGAGAACATCGCCGGTGCCGCCACCACACCGGCAGCGGTGATGGCACAGTGGATGGCAAGCGCTGGGCACCGCGCCAACATCCTCGGCAACGGCTTCCGCGAGCAGGGGGCCGGCTACTTCTTCCAGACCGGCGACCTCGCGAACGTCGACTACGACTCCAACGGCGACTGCGACTGCGCCGATGCCGGCGAAACGTGCAGCTACCCGGCGCTCGCGCGCTACTGGACGCAGCTCTTCGGCGTGCGCAACACGGTCTATCCGCTGGTCATCGCGGGGGAACGTCACGCGACGACCTCCGGTACGGTGGAGCTCTACGTCTACGGCCCGGCGACCGCGCTCGAGATGCGCTTCAGCAACGACGGTCTGACCTGGTCGGCCTGGCAGACCTTCGCCCACGACGCGGTCTGGGCGCTCGCTGCCGGTGACGGCCTGCGCACGGTCTACTCGGAGGTGCGCAACTCGACGACGGTCTATCGCGCCTGCGACCGGATCTGGCGCACCGGCGCCGGCGGACCCGAGCTCTTCGTCGACGGCTTCGACTGCGACGGCACCGGCGCCTGGAGTCCGCTCGAACCCTGATCTGCGGGCGAACCGGGAACCGTCCGCGCTACTTCTTCGGCGGGCGGGTCGGGCGGATCTCGATCAGGCTCGGCAGGGCGCGGGCCGGGAAGTCGAGCAGGTCGGTCACCAGCTTCGCGATGTCCTCGGGAGCCAGCCGCCAGTCGGAGCCGCGCATCTGGCCACCCCCGAAATCGGTGTCGACGCTGCCCGGGCAGATCGCGGTGACGCGGATTCCCTCGTGCCGCAAGTCGAGCATCGCCGCCTCGGACATCCCCACCATGCCGAACTTGCTGGCGTTGTAGGCGGAGCCGCCGGCGAACGGGTTCTTGGCGGCGAGCGAGGCGATGTTGAAGATCCAGCCCTCACCCTGGCGCTTCATGATCGGCGCGGCGGCGTGGATGGCGTAGAACGCGCCGAGCAGGTTGGTCTCGATGACCTCGCGGAAGTCGTCACCGGAGAGCTCGTCGATCGGTCCGAAGTGCCCGAGGCCGGCGTTGTTGACCAGCACGTCGAGCCGGCCGCTCTCTTCCTCGACCCAGGCCACGAGCTCCTCGACGGCGCTCTGGCTGCGCACGTCGCAGAGGCGGGAGAAGACCTTGCCGGGGTAGCGGATGAAGAGCTGCTGCTGGGCATCCTCGAGCACGTCGGGACTGCGGCCGCAGAAGAAGACCTGGAAGCCGCGCTCGAGCAGCGCCTCGGAGGTGGCGCGGCCAATGCCGCGGCTGCCGCCGGTGACGAGGGCCACTCGCTGAAAAGGGGAGGGAGCCGCGGAAGGGGCTGTGTCCATGGGTGGCAGCGTAGCATCCGGGCCGGGTGTATCATCCGCCCGGTGAAGGCTCTTCGGCGGTCCCTCAGCGTTGCACTGCTCGCGCTCCTCTTGGTGCTCGTCGCCGGGCCGGTCGCGGCCGCGCGCTGTGAGATGCGTGGTTTCTGCCCGATGATGGCGAAGGTCGCGCAGAACGCCCCGTGTCACGACGCCGGAACGGGTGGCATGGCGGCGCCGATGGACTGCTGTCGGCCGGTCGCCGCGCCGGCGCCCGCCTCGCTGCTGCCCGGCCTCGAGCCGCTGCCCGCCGCCGTCCTCGCGACGCTGCCGGCCGCGGCCGACGTCGGCGATCGCGCCGTGACGGTGGCCTTCTCGCGCGCCGGCAAGCTCCATCCGCTCGGCCTCTTCACCCTGCACTCCGTCTGGCGAATCTGAGCCTCCGTTTCCGGGAGTAGTCTGTCCGGCGGGAGCTTCGTCCCGCCGTTTCCGGAACCGAGTGGCAAGGAGCGCCCGATGCGCAAGTCGAGAAGTCGTCGTTTCCTCCTCAGTCTGTGCACGATCGGCCTCGGTGGGTTGGGGGTCGCGCCGCCGCCTGCCCGCGGCGCCGACACGATCGAGATCGTCGCTCTCGAACGCGCCGCCCGCACCGGCTCGCCGGTGCTCGCGGCGGCGCGGGAGCGCGCGCAGCAGGCGCTGGTGATGGCCGAGGTGGCCGGGCTGCGCGGCGACCCGGAGCTCGCGCTCTGGGTGAGGAACGCCTTTCCCACGTTCACCTCGACGGCTGACCGGCCGCTCGCGGTCGAAGTCGAAGTCGTCCAGCCGGTGCGCTGGCCAGGCAAGCGAGGCGCTCTCGAGGCGCTGGTGGCGGCGGAGACCCGCGCCGCCCTCTACGAGGTCACGCTTGCGGAGCAGAGGCTCGTGGGCGAGGTGCGGCGGACGTTCGCCGAGCTCGCCGCCGCCGACCGCGAGCAGCGCTCGCTGGCGGAAGCGCACGAGCTGCTCGAGCTCCTGCAGGCGACCGCGCAGGCCCGGTTCGGAGCGGCGCAGGGCGGTGCCCTGCCCGTCCTCGAGGCCGAGCTCGCCCAGGACGAGCACGATCAGGCGCTCGATCTGGTCTTCGCCCGCTTCCAGGCGGCGCGGGCGAAGCTCGCTGCGCTCTCCGGCGTCCTCGCCGAGTCGCTGCCGTTGCGCGTCGGCGCGCTGCCGGCGCCGGTGTTCGCGGTGCGCGAGGGGCCGCTGCCGTTCGACGACCGCGCGCCCGCGGTGAAGGCCGCCGGGCTGCGGCTCGAGGCCGCCCTGCGCCGCCTCGAGGCCGCGCGCCTCGGACTCAAGCCGGACTTCGGCATCGGCGGCGGCTTCCTCTGGCCCGAGGGCGCGAACCCCGAGCTGACCCTGCGTTTCGGCATGGAGCTGCCGTTCCTGCGCCACCGGCGGCTCGGGCCGCAGGTGACGGCGATGGAGAGCGCCGTCGCGGCGGCGCGCGCCGACGCCGCTGCCGCGGAGGTCGCCGGGCGCGCCGAGGCGGTCCGCCTGGGCGCCGAGCGCGACCGGCTGGAACGCAGCGTCGCGCGCCTCGCGGGGGCGATCATCCCGCGCACCAGCGTGGCGCTCGACGCCGCGCGCAACGAATTCTTGAACGGCGAGCTGCCCTTCTCGCGCCTGCTCGAGCTCTTCAACGACTGGTTCCACGCCCGCAACGAACTGACGAACGCCGAAGCCGCCCGCTACGCCCTCTGGGCCGAATCCCAGGCGCTCGCCGGCGCCCCCCTTGCCGACCTGCAGCCGGAGTCCCGACCATGAAGCGAACCCTGCCCCGCCTGCTGCTCCTGGTTTGCGTCTTCTCCCTGCTCGCGGCCGGCGCCTGCTCCTCCGGCAAGAGCCCCGCGGAGGCCGAGCTCTGGACCTGTCCGATGCATCCGACCTACATCTCGGATCACCCCGGCACCTGCCCGATCTGCAACATGGATCTGGTCAAGAAGGAGCGGGGCTCGATGGGAAAGGACCTCGTCCCGGTCTACGCGGACGGGACGGGCGCGGCTCCCGGTGAGGCCGCGGGGATCGACTCCGATCCGGAGACCCTGCGGCGGGCCGGCGTGGTCACCGAGGTCGCGACTGTCGGGCGGCTCGAACGCAGCGTGCGCGCCGCCGGCACGGTGGTCGCGGACGAGCGCCGGCTGGTGCGCGCCCAGGCCAAGATCTCCGGCTGGGTCGAACGGCTCGACGTCAACGCTACCGGCCTCTACGTGAAGAAGGGCGCGCCGGCGATGGCGATCTACTCGCCGGAGCTGCTCACGGCGCAGAACGACTACCTCCTGGCGCGCGACGCCGCCAACCGGTTCGCCGGCTCGCAGCTCCCGGAGGTGCGCCGGGGCGGCCAGGATCTGCTCGTCGGGGCGCGGCGCCGGCTCGAGCTCCTGGACGTGCCCGAGAGCTTCATCGTCGAGCTCGACCGCACGCGCACCGCCCAGCGCACGGTCGATCTGCTGGTGCCGGCGAGCGGCTTCGTGACCGCGAAGTCGGTGGTACAGGGGCAGGAGATCACCCCCGGCATGGAGCTCTACACGGTCACCGACCTCTCGAGCGTCTGGGTCGAGGCCGCCTTCTTCGAGTCCGAGGCGCGCTGGATCGCGATCGGGCAGCCGGCCACGATCCGCCTGCCGTACGACGACCGCAGGAGTCTGGCGGCGAAGATCGCCTACGTCTATCCGACCGTGGACGCCGCCGCGCGCACCCTCACCGCGCGCTTCGAGCTGCCGAACCCCGGCTTCACGCTCCGCCCTGGAATGTTCGTCGACGTCGAGCTCGGGATCGACCTCGGCGAGGGCGTGCTGGTGCCGGCGTCGGCGGTCATCGATTCGGGGCTGAAGAAGACCGTATTCGTCGAGACGGCGCCGGGCCGGCTCGAGCCCAGGGAGGTCGAGACCGGCGAACGCAGCGGTGGCTCGATCCAGATCGTGCGCGGCGTGGCGGCGGGCGAACGGGTCGCGACCCGCGCCAACTTCCTGCTCGACGCCGAATCGCGCATCCGCGGCGCGGTCGCGGCGACACAGGCTACGCCGGCCGCCGGCACTCCGGCTCCGGATCCGCACGAGGACCACCGGTGATCCGTCGCGTCATCGACTTCTCGGCCCGCAACCGGGCGATCGTCCTGCTCGCCGTGGCGGTGCTCTGCGGCGTCGCGGTGGCGGTCCTCGGCGTGATCCGGCTCGACGCCCTGCCCGACCTCTCGGACACCCAGGTCATCATCCTGTCGCGCTGGGACCGGGCGCCCGACCTGCTGGAGGACCAGGTCACCTACCCGATCGTGAGCTCGCTCCTCGGGGCGCCCAAGGTCAAGGCGGTGCGCGGCTTCTCGGACTTCGGCTACTCGTTCGTCTACGTCATCTTCGAGGACGGCACCGACCTCTACTGGGCGCGTTCGCGGGTGCTCGAGTACCTGTCGAAGATCCAGGGCAGTCTTCCCGACGGCGTGCGCACCGAGCTTGGTCCCGACGCCACCGGCGTCGGCTGGGTCTATCAGTATGCCCTCGTCAATACTGAGGGGCGCGCGGGCACGCACTCGCTCGACGAGCTGCGCTCGCTCCAGGACTGGACGCTGCGCTACGCGCTGCAGAGCGTCCCCGGGGTCGCCGAAGTGGCCTCGATCGGTGGCTACGTCAAGCAGGTGCAGATCGTCGTCGACCCGAACCGGCTGGCCTCCTACGGCGTGCCGATCGGCGAGGTCGTGGCGGCGGTGCAAGCCTCGAACAACGAGAGCGGCGGGCGGCTCATCGAGTGGAGCGGCGCCGAGTACATGGTGCGCATCCGCGGCTACGCGAAGTCGATCGAAGACTTCGGCGCCGTGGTGCTGCGGGCGGGCCCGTCGGGGGTGCCGCTGCGGGTGCGCGATGTGGCGACGGTCGAGCTCGGGCCGGAATCGCGGCGCGGCACCGCCGACCTCAACGGCCAGGGCGACGCGGTCGGCGGCATCGTCGTCATGCGGCACGGCGAGAACGCGCTGAACGTCATCCGCCGGGTGCAGGCGAAGCTTTCCGACCTCGCGGCGAGCCTGCCGGCGGGCGTCGAGGTGGTCACGACCTACGACCGCTCCGACCTCATCCTGCGTGCATTGGACACCTTGAAGCACGAGCTGGTGCTCGAGATGATCGTCGTCTCGCTCGTCATCCTGCTCTTCCTCTGGCACTTCCCGTCGGCGATCGTGCCGATCATCACGATCCCGATCTCGGTCCTGCTGTCCTTCATTCCCCTCTACCTGCTCGGCATCTCGGTCAACATCATGACCCTGGCCGGAATCGCGATCTCGATCGGCGTGCTGGTCGACGGCGCCATCGTCGAGGTCGAGAACGCCTACAACAAGCTGCACCTCTGGGAGGTCGGCGGAAGGAAGGGGGACTTCCACGAGGTCCGTCTCGAGGCGTTGAAGGAGGTCGGTCCGTCGGTCTTCTTCTCGCTCCTGGTCATCGCCGTCGCCTTCCTGCCGATCTTCGCGCTGGTCGACCAGGAGGGCCGGCTCTTCGGGCCGCTGGCGTGGTCGAAGAACCTGGCGATGCTGCTGGCGGCGCTCCTCGCGATCACGCTCGACCCGGCGCTGCGCATGCTCTTCGCGCGCATGGATCCGTTCACCTTCAAACCGCGTTTCCTGGCGCGCATCGCCTCCGGCTTCCTGGTCGGCACCTACTACGCCGAGGAACGCCATCCGGTGAGCCGCGCCATCCAGCGGATCTACGACCCCGCCTGCCGCTTCGTGCTGCGGCGACCGAAGACGGTGATCGCGATCGCGCTCGTGATCCTCGCCGCCTCGCTGCCGCTCTACTTCCGGCTGGGCTCGGAGTTCATGCCGCCGCTCGCCGAGGGTTCGATCCTCTACATGCCGACGACGCTCCCGGGCATCGCGATCGGCGAGGCGCAGCGGGTGCTCGAGCTGCAGGACCGCATCCTCGCCGGTTTTCCCGAGGTCGAGAGCGTGCACGGCAAGGCGGGGCGGGCCGAGACCGCGACCGACCCGGCGCCGCTGTCGATGTTCGAGACCACGGTGGTGCTCAAGCCGCAATCGGCCTGGAGAGCGAAGGAGACCTGGTACTCGTCGTGGTTGCCGGAGTTCGCGCGGCCGCTGGTGCGGCCGTTCTGGCCCGACCGGATCTCGCACGAGGAGCTGGTGGCCGAGATGAACCGGGCGCTCGCGATCCCCGGCTTCACCAACGCCTGGACGATGCCGATCAAGGCGCGTCTCGACATGCTCTCGACCGGCGTCCGGACGCCGGTGGGGATCAAGGTCCTGGGCCGCGACCTGGCGGAGATCGAACGCGCCGGCGTGGCGATCGAGGCGGCGGTGCGGGAGGTGCCCGGAGCGCGCAGCGCCTTCGCCGAGCGCGTCGCCGGCGGCTACTTCCTCGACCTCGAGCCGCGCTCCGAGCAGCTGGCGCGCTATGGCCTGCGGGTGGAGGAGCTGCAGGCCGTCCTCGCGGCGGCGATCGGCGGCGAGAACGTCACCACGACGATCGAGGGCCGGCAGCGCTACCCGGTGAGCGTGCGCTATCCGCGCGACCTGCGCGACGACCCCGACCGGCTGGCGCGCATCCTCGTGCCGGTCGCCTCCGGTGCGCAGGTGCCGCTCGGCCAGCTGGTCGATTTCAAGGTCACCCACGGTCCGGCGATGATCCGCAACGAAAACGGCTTCCTCGCCGGCTACGTCTTCGTCGACGTCGCCGGGCGCGACATCGGTTCGTTCGTGGACGCGGCCAAGGCCGCCGTGCGCCGCGCCGTTCAGTTGCCGCCGGGCACGACCCTCCTGTGGAGCGGCCAGTACGAGAACATGATCCGGGTGCGCGAGCGCCTCAAGTGGATCGTGCCAGCGACGATCGTCCTCATCTTCCTGCTGCTCTACGCCAACACCAGGTCGGGCTTCAAGGCCGGCCTGGTGCTCGCCACCGTCCCGTTCTCGGCGGTGGGGGCGATCTGGCTCTTCCATCTCCTCGGTTACAACGTCTCGATCGCCGCCTGGGTGGGCATGATCGCTCTCCTCGGCCTCGACGCCGAGACCGCCGTCTTCATGCTGCTCTTCCTCGACCTGTCGTGGGACGACGCCAAGAAGCGCGGCCTGCTGCGCAACGAACACGAGGTCGACGAGGCGATCCTCCACGGCGCAGTCAAGCGCGCCCGGCCGAAGATGATGACCGTTGCGGCGGCGTTCATGGGTCTGCTGCCGATCCTGTTCTCGACCTCCGCCGGGGCCGACGTCATGAAGCGCATCGCCGCACCGATGATCGGCGGCCTCGTAACCTCCTTTCTCATGGAGCTGCTGATCTACCCGGCGGTCTACAAGTTGTGGAAGGGGCGCGCCGCGCTGCGCGAGCAGCGGGAGCTCCTGGGTAGCTAGTGGAAGTTGGCAATGAAGAGCAAAGGCTTTCAGTAAAGGAAAAATGTCTTTCGCGAAGCTCGAGGGTTCCTTCGACGTTGGTTCAATGAGAGGAGAGGCAGGAATGCGCATGCGAGTGAAAGCGATGGTGCTGGTGGGTGTGGTGCTGGGAGTGTTGGCGGTGACGCCGGAGGCGGTGGCGGCGGAGATGCCGGCGGGGTCGCTGGAGAAGCTGGTGGGGTTGTACGTGCCGATCCAGGAAGCGCTGGCCGGCGATTCCGTCGCGGTGATTGCGGAACAGACGGCGAAGGTGGCGGCGGAGGCGGAGGCGATCCTCAAGACGAAGGGCGAAAAGCCGACGGTCGACGCAATCGAGGACCTCGAGGCAGTGGTCGTGGCCGCGAAGGCGATGAAGGCGGCGGAGATCCCGGCGCTGCGCGAGCAGTTCAAGGCGCTGTCGCACGCCGTCGGGCGGCTCGTCGAGCGCCAGGCGGTGGCCGGCCACGGCATCTACTACTGCCCGATGGCCGACGCCTACTGGGTGCAGAAGAGCGGCGCGGTGAAGAACCCTTACTACGGCGCCAAGATGCTCGGCTGCGGCGAGGTGGTGGCGAAGGTGGAGGACTGATGGAGCCCCCGGCGCCGGCGGGTCGTCGGTCCTTGCGGGTGCTCGCCGACGAGCCCCCGAAGCCGTCGCCCGGCGGCGTCCTCGACGTCGTCTGCGGCATGACGGTCGATCCGGCGACCGCGAAGCACCGCGCGGAGCACGCCGGTCAGAGCTACTTCTTCTGCTCCGGCTCGTGCAAGGCGAAGTTCGAAGCGAATCCGGAGAAGTTCCTGGGCGGGCATCGCGAGGCAATGGGCGATCCGGTCGCGGCCGCCGACGTACCGGCGGGCACGAAGTGGATCTGTCCGATGGACCCGGAGGTCGAGAGCGACGGGCCGGCCGCCTGCCCGAAGTGCGGCATGGCGCTCGAGCCGGCGATGCCCGCGGTCGCGGCGACGCGGACCGAGTGGACCTGCCCGATGCACCCCGAGGTCGTGCGCGACGCCCCGGGAAGCTGCCCGAAGTGCGGCATGGCGCTCGAGCCGCGCACGGTGACCGTCGAGGATGCTCCCAATCCCGAGTACGTCGACATGAAGCGGCGCTTCTGGATCTCGGTGCCGCTCGCCGCAGCGACGCTGGTCCTCGCCATGGGGGAGATGATCCCCGGCGATCCGCTCGGCCGCCTCTTCTCACCGGAGCTGCGGCTCTGGCTGCAGCTCGCTTTCGCGACGCCGGTGGCGGTCTGGGCGGCGTGGCCGTTCTACGAGCGCGCCGTGGTCTCGGTCCGCAACCGCAGCCTCAATATGTTCACCCTGATCGGGCTCGGCGTGGGCGTGGCCTACGGCTACAGCCTGATCGCGGCCTTCTTTCCCGGCCTTCTTCCCCAAGCGATGCGGAATGGAGGAACGGTTCCGGTCTACTTCGAAGCCGCGGCGGTGATCACCGCGCTGGTGCTCTTCGGCCAGGTGCTCGAGCTCCGGGCGCGCGGCGAGACGAGCTCGGCGCTGAAGAAGCTCCTGGGGCTCGCGGCGACCTCGGCGCGCCGGATCGCCGCCGACGGCAGCGAGGCGGACGTGGCGCTCGCCGAGGTCCAGGTCGGCGACCGGCTGCGGGTCCGGCCGGGCGAGAAGATCCCGGTGGACGGCCTGGTTCTCGACGGCCGCAGTGCGGTCGACGAATCGATGGTCTCCGGCGAGCCGCTCCCGGTCGAGAAGGTGGCGGGCGCGAAGGTGGTCGGTGCCACCGTCAACGGCACGGGCGCCCTCGTCATCCGCGCCGAGAAGGTCGGCGGGGAGACGCTCCTGGCCCGCATCGTCGCCATGGTCGCCAAGGCGCAGCGCAGCCGGGCGCCGATCCAGAAACTCGCCGACCGCATCTCCGCCGTCTTCGTACTGACGGTGCTGGCGGTCGCCGCGGTGACCTTCGCGCTCTGGGCGATGCTCGGTCCCGAGCCGCGCCTCGCGCATGCCCTGGTCAACGCGGTCGCGGTGCTGATCATCGCCTGCCCGTGCGCTCTCGGCCTCGCGACCCCGATGTCGATCATGGTGGCGATGGGGCGCGGCGCCTCGATGGGCGTCCTGTTTCGCAACGCCGAGGCGATCGAGCTGCTCGGCAGCGTCGATACCCTGGTCGTCGACAAGACGGGAACGCTGACCGAAGGCAAACCGAAGCTCACCGACTTCCAGCTCGCTCCCGGCTTCTCGACGGTCGCCGAGAAGGAGCTGCTCGGTCTGATCGCCGGACTCGAGTTGGCGAGTGAACATCCGCTGGCGGCGGCGATCGTCGCGGGCGCGCGTGAGCGCGGAGCGCGCCCGGCACTCCTCGCGGAGAACGAGAGCTTCGAATCGGTGACCGGAAAAGGCGTACGAGGAACCATTTCGGGTCGTCGGCTGCAGGTCGGAAACGGCGCTCTCCTCGAGGGCGCCGGTGTCGATCCGGCGCCGCTCGCCGCCGCGGCTGCGGCGCTCGGCAGGGCCGGCAAGACGGTGATGTTCGTCGCCGTCGACGGCCAGGCGGCGGCGCTCCTGGCGGTCGCCGATCCGGTCAAGGGGACGACGCCGGAGGCGATTCGCGCGCTGCGGGCGGAAGGCATCCGGATTGTCATGCTGACCGGCGACAGCCGCGCGACCGCCGAAGCGGTGGCGAAAGGGCTGGGGATCGACGAGGTACTGGCGGAAGTGCTTCCCGACCAGAAGCTGGCCGCGATCGAGCGCCTGGAGAAGGAGGGTCGCAAGGTCGCGATGGCCGGCGATGGCGTCAACGACGCGCCGGCGCTGGCGCGCGCCCGGGTCGGTATCGCCATGGGCACCGGCACCGACGTGGCGATGGAATCGGCGGGCGTTACGCTGGTGAAGGGGGACCTGCTCGGCATCGTGCGCGCCCGGCGGCTGTCGCACGCGACGATGCGGAACATCCGCCAGAACCTCTTCTGGGCGTTCGCCTACAACGCCGCCGGAGTGCCGATCGCCGCCGGGGTCCTCTATCCCTGGACCGGCTGGCTGCTCTCGCCGATGATCGCCGCGGCGGCGATGAGCTTCTCCTCGGTGACCGTGATCACCAACGCGCTGCGCCTGCGGCGCGTGGCGAGCAGAGTCGAGTCGCCAGAGGGAAAGTAGCGGCCTTGCGGTTGCCGGAGCGGTGATTTCTACCCAGGCGTCGCACTCGATTCTGCGTAGTAACTCCGCTTCCTCATGGACAGGAGGAGGCTTAGTTTGAATCCACGCGCTCGAGGCCTCTGCTCCATGGAGTGGAAGTTCCGGCGCACGAAGATTCGCCTCCACCCCCATCGGCTCCCGACTTCTTTCCGGGCGCCCGCAGCGGCGGTCCACAGAGCCGTCCGAAAGGAAGTACCCCATGAGAAAGCACCCGATTCTCGCCCTCGTCACCGGCCTCTCTGCCGCCCTGGCGCTCACCCTGGTCGTGGGCGCCGGCGCGCAGACGACGCCGCCCCCCCCCGCCAAGGCGCCGCAGGCGGCGCCAATGCCGGGCCATGAGATGCACGGCGCTCCCGGCGCTCCCCACGACGCCGAGATGAAGGCGGACTGCGAGGCCATGCAGGCCAAGCACAAGGCAATGGCGGAGAAGATGAAGGCGCAGGACGCGACCCTCGACGCGTTGGTGGCGGAGATGAACGCCGCCAAGACCTCCAAGGCGACGGACGCGATGGAGAAGCCGATGGCGGCGGTCCTCAACGAGCTCGTCGCTCAGCGCAAGGCCCAGCGCGCCATGATGATGGAGATGCAGCCCGAGATGATGTCGCATATGGGCCGCCACATGGGCATGAAGATGCACGGCGGAGAGGGTGGGATGGGCTGTCCGATGATGAAGTCGGACGCCGCCGCGCCGATGGCGATGGAGAAGAAGCCCAAGACGTAGGGAAGGCGGTCCACCTCAGGCTCGGAGGCTGTCTGCACTCGGGAAGGAGTTGTTCGAAATGATCAAGGATCCGGTTTGTGGCATGCCCGCCGACGACAGGTCCCCTCTGCGAAGCCTGTTTGAAAGGCAGACTTACCGCTTCTGCTCTCCGGACTGTCAGGCAAAGTTCGTCCGGGAGCCGGCGCGGTACGCAGTCCAGGATGGCGAGAGGGAGCAGCAGGCGGGCCAAGCCTGACGCGCGACGGAGGTGGGTTCGGAATGAAGGAAGCGAGGGGCGCGCCTGCGCCCCTCTTTTTTTCTACCGCGAAGCGTTGGCCTCAGCTCTTGGCCGGAGCCTCCGCGGCCGCGTGATGCGGGCAGGCCGCGCCGGCGCCGCTGCAGCAGCAACCGCTCTGGTCGCCGTCCTTGTGCATGGCAGCATGCTGGGCGCAGCAGGCCTTGCCGTCGGCTGGCGGCTTCGCCCTTCATCATTCCGGCGTGGTGGGCGCAGGCGGCCTTGGCGTCGGCGGAGGCGCCCTCCTGGTGCATCTTGGCGTGCTGGGCGCAACAGGCTTCGCCCTTCTCGCCCCCGGCCTTCATCTTGTGGCGTGGTCGCAGTGCATGCCGGCCTTGTCACCGGCGGCATCGTGGTTCTTGCAGCAGGCCTTCTCTGCCGTCGGAGGGATCTGAGGGGTCTGGGCGGTCTGGGGGGCCTTGCGAGGCGTCGGCGGCCGGCGCATCCGCCGCGGCGCCGGCGAAGGCGGCAGAGGGTGAGACCGAAAGCCAGGGCGAACAGCGAGATGGCGATCTTTCTTGCGTGCATGGTCGAGTTCTTTCTGGGCCCGCGCGCGGACCCGGTTCAGGGTTGAAGTTCGAGTCGAAGGACGGGAGCTTCAGACCGTGAACGGGGGCGGCCGGGGCGAACGCGGAGCGGCGGCCGGAGAGGCGCGCGGCCGTAGCGCCGGGGCCTCCCGCCAGTCATGGCGAATGGCCGGGGGCGCGTCGGGATCGGAGGCGAGAGACTCGAACCGGGAGAGCGTGACCGGTGCCGCGATTGCCGTCGTCGGCGGCCTGGCGGAGGATCGGTGGCGTCGGGTGCAGCCGGCAGTTGCCGGGGTCGCGGGTCGGTCGGGTCTTCGGGCAGCCCGCCGGCCGCTGGCTCGGGCAGGAACTCCGGCGCTCCAGCCGCGAGCAGCTCGATCCGGCTGCCGCGGCGTGGTGGCCGCAGGCCGCCGCCATCGGCAGGCAGTCGCGGACCTCCGCCGGCAACGAAGCGGCGATAGCGAAGAGCGAGAACGCCAGAACGGCCGGACGACGCATCGCCGGAAGCGTACAGCAGGATGTGTGCCCGGTTTCCCACCCGATCCGCCAGCAAGCCCGCCCCTTGTGGGGGTGCCTGGATTCGCCGGTGGGCGCCTGGCTGCGGTTGATAGGCTCGTCCGCGTGATGCGCCGGACACCCCAGAGATTGCTGCTCTGCCTTTGCATGGCCCTGGTCACCCCCTTCGAAGCCGCCCTGGCAGAGAGTGTCTCCGGCATGTTGATCACCGATGCGCTGGTCTTCGACGGCAGCGGCGCGCCGGGCCGCCCGGGAAGCCTGCGCCTCGCGGGCGACCGGATCGTCGCCGTCGCCTACGCTCCCGAGACGCTCGCTCCGCTGCCGGGCGAAATGGCGGTCGATGTGCACGGCCTCGCTCTTGCCCCCGGGTTCATCGACACCCACACCCACGGCGACGAGCAGATCCTCGAGCATCCGGAGGCGCTGGCCGCCGTCAGCCAGGGGATCACGACGCTCGTCGGCGGCCAGGACGGCGATTCGATGTTGCCGCTCGCCGAGTTCTTCGGCCGGCTCGAACGCCAGCCTGCCGCGGTCAACGTTGCCTCCTACGCCGGTCACGGTGCGATCCGGTCGCGCGTGCTCGGCGCCGATTTCCGCCGCGTCGCGACGGCGGCCGAGACCGACGCCATGCGCGGCCTGCTGCGCGCGGAGATGGCGGCGGGGGCGCTCGGCCTGTCGACCGGTCTCGAGTACGACCCGGGGATCTACTCGGCGCGCGCCGAGCTCGTCGAGCTCGCCAGGGTCGCGGCGGCCGCCGGCGGGCGTTACATCAGCCACGTGCGCAGCGAGGACCGCGACTTCTGGGCGGCGATCGACGAGATCCTGGCGATCGGCCGCGAGGCCAAGCTCCCGGTGCAGATCTCGCACGTGAAGCTCGCCATGCGCGCGCTCTGGGGAGAGGCGCCGCGACTCCTGGCGCTGCTCGACGCGGCCCGGCGGAGCGGCATCGACGTGACCGCCGACATCTATCCCTATCTCTACTGGCACGCGGGCCTGACGGTGCTCTTCCCGGAGCGCAACTTCGAGAGCCTCGAGGCGGCGGAGTTCGCGCTGCGCGAAGTCGTGCCGCCGGAAGGGCTGATCCTGGCGCGCTACCTGCCGGAGCCGTCGTACGCCGGCAAGACCCTGGCCGCGATCGCCCAGGAGCGCGGCGAGCCGCCGGCGCGGACGCTCATCGAGCTCATCCGCATGGCGGAGGCGGCGAAGGCCCAGGGCCAGTCGGGAGTCGAGAACATCATCGCGACCAGCATGGTGGAGGGCGACCTCGAGCAGCTCGCCGCCTGGCCCGAGACCAACTTCTGCACCGACGGCCAGCTCGACGGGCGGCACCCGCGCGGCTACGGCTCTTATCCGCGCGTCCTCGGCCGCTACGTGCGCGAGCGCAAGGTGTTCACCCTCGAGGCGGCGATCCGCAAGATGACCGCACTCGCCGCCGATCACGTCGGCTTGCGGGATCGCGGGAGGCTCGTCCCCGGCGCCTTCGCCGACCTGGTGCTGTTCGACCCGGCGACGGTCGCTGATCGCGCGACGACCGACGAGCCGCACGCGCTCGCGACCGGCATCGAGCGCGTCTGGGTGAACGGCGCGGTGGTCTACGCAGCGGGCAGGACGACCGGCGCGCGCCCGGGAAGCGTGCTGCGCCGGGCGGCCGGCGAGGGCGCGCGATGACCGGGACCGCGCTGCTCCTCACCGGTGACATCCTCGACGAGAGCAACGCCAAGACCGCACACGGGCTGCTGCGCGGACCCTCCCGCTTCCGCATCCTCGGCGTCGTCGACCGCCGGCACGCCGGTCGCGACGCCGGCGAAGTCGTCGACGGCCGGGTGCGCCGGATCCCCTGCTTCGCCGGGCTCGACGACGCGCTCGCGGCGCTGCCCGAGCCGCCGGACTGGCTGATCGTCGGCGTCGCCTTCCACGGCGGCAGGATGCCCGAGGAGCTGCGCCGGACCGTCCTCGACGGCGTGCGTCGCGGCATCGGCGCGGTCAACGGCCTGCACCAGCTGCTCGCCGACGACCCCGAGATCGCGGCCGCCGCGGCCGCGTCGGGGGCACGCCTGCACGACATCCGCCGCACTCCGAAGTTCGCCGAGCTCCGTTTCTGGACCGGCGAGGTTCTCGGCCTGGCCGTGCCGCGCGTCGCCGTGCTCGGCACCGACTGCGCGCTCGGCAAGCGCACCACGGCGACCTTCCTCCTCGAGGGCCTGCGCCGGCGAGGGCTCCGGGCGGAGCTCGTCACCACCGGGCAGACCGGCTGGCTGCAGGGGCATCGCCACGGCTTCATCCTCGATGCGACCCCGAACGATTTCGTCACCGGCGAGCTCGAGCGCGCCGTCGTCGCTTGCGCGCGCGAGGCGAAGCCGGACCTGATCCTCCTCGAGGGGCAGTCGGCGCTGCGCAATCCGGGCGGACCGTGCGGCGCAGAGCTCCTGCTCGCCGCCGGGGCGGCGGGCGTCGTGCTGCAGCACGCCCCTGGGCGTGCTTTTTTCGACGGCTGCGAGGAGCTCGGTCTGCGCATCCCGCCGGTCGAGGACGAGGTCGCCCTCATCGAGCGCTACGGCGTCCGCGTCCTCGGGCTGGCCCTGAACGGCGAGAACCTCGACGCGCCCGCGCTCGCCGCCCACGCCGAGCGTCTGCGGCAGGCAACCGGCCTGCCGGTGTCGTCCCGTGGTCGGCCGCTCGCCGACGCCGGCGAGCCGCTGCTCGACGCCCTGACCGATCTGCTCGACGTGGCGCGCCCAGCTGCCCGCGCCGGAGCCCGCATGAGAATCGAAGCCGTCGAGGTCTGGCGCGAGCATCTGCCGCTCACCAAGCCGTACACCATCTCGCGCGAAACGATCGCCGACGTCGACCTGTTCTTCGTCCGCATCCACTCGCAGGGGATCTGCGGCGCCGGCTGCGCCTCGCCGGCGGTCGAAGTGACCGGCGAGTCGCCCGCCAGTTGCCGCGCGGCGCTCGATGCCGCGGCGCACCTGCTGGTCGGCGAGGAGTCGCATGCCGTGGGCCGGCTGGCGCGCCGTCTCGAGCGCGAGCTGCCCGCCGCCCCGGCGGCGCGCGCCGCCTGCGACATGGCGCTCTGGGATCTTCTCGGCAAGCGCCTGGGCGTCGCCGTGGTCGATCTCCTCGGCCGCGCCCACGACGGGCTGCCGACCTCGGTGACGATCGGCATCCAGCCGGCGGACGACGCCGTGACGGCGGCGCGGGAGTACGTGGGGCAGGGCTTTTGCGCCCTCAAGGTGAAGCTCGGGAAGGATGTCGCGGAGGACACCGAGCGGCTGCGCCGGATCCGCGACGCCGTCGGTCCGGAGATCGCGCTGCGCACCGATCCGAACGCCGGCTACGACGCCGGTGAGCTCCGCCGCTATCTCGCCGAGACCCGCGACCTCGGCCTCGAGTTCTGCGAGCAGCCGGTGGCGCGCGGCGGCGAGGCGGCGTTCGACGGGCTCGACGCGGCGGCGCGCGCGCGGTTCGCCGCCGACGAGAGCGTGCACGACCTCGCCGACGCCGGGCGCCTCCTCGGCGAGCCGCGGCCCTACGGCATCTTCAATCTCAAGCTGATGAAGTGCGGCGGCATCTCGCCGGCGCAGCGCATCGCCCACCTCGCCGAGGGGGCCGGGATCGAGCTCATGTGGGGCTGCAACGACGAGAGCCGGATCTCGATCGCCGCGGCGCTGCACGTGGCGCTCGCTTCGCCGGCGACGCGCTACCTCGATCTCGACGGCAGCTTCGACCTGGCGCGCGATCTCGCCGCCGGCGGCTTCGTGCTGGAGGCGGGCGTCCTGCGCCCGGCGCCCGGGCCGGGGCTGGGCGTCACCTGGGAAGAGGGCGCCGGGATCGGCAGGGCGTTCGTCGAGCCCGACTAGCGAGCGGCTGCCGGGGACGGATCAGTCGCAGCGCGCGACGGCGGCGCTGCCGCGCGGTGTCCTCGCCGCCGACCTCTGGCTCGCATGAACGATCTCCCGGCTGACGATTGTAGCCGGAGCGCATAGAATCCGGGGCGATGAAGCCCCTGACCTCTTCCCAACGCAAGCGCCTGCGCGGCCTCGCGCACGACCTCAAACCGCTCGTCCACCTGGGCAAGGCCGGCCTGACGGATGCCGCCCTGGCGCAGATCGACAAGGAGCTCGCCGATCACGAGCTGATCAAGGTCCGCTTCCTGGAGAGCGGCCAGGCGGGGGGAAAGGCCGAGAAGGACGCCCGGATCGACGAGATCCAGAACCGCCTCGGTTGCGGCGCCGCCGGCCGGGTCGGGCACGTCGCGATCCTCTACCGCCCGCACGCCGCTGCCGACAAACGGAAGGTCGATCCGGGCAAGTAGGGCCGTCGCCCTGCGCTGGAATTCTCCGGCGGGAATCATCGCCCGGCGGAAATTGTTCGTAGATAGGAATAGGGAGGTTGCACCCCATGATGTTCGACCCGATGTACCTGCTCTTCATCGCCCCCGGTCTCCTGCTCTCCCTCTGGGCGAGCTTCAAGACCAAGTCGGCGTTCAACAAGTATTCGAAGATCCGCGTCGCCACCGGACTGACCGGCGCGCAGGCGGCGGAGCGCATGCTGACGGCGGCCGGAATCAGCGACGTCAAGATCGTTCCCCACAAGGGGACCCTCTCGGACCACTACAACCCGGTCACCAAGACGCTGGCGCTCTCCGAGCCGGTCTACGGCGTCGCCTCGATCGCCGCGGTCGGCGTCGCCTGCCATGAGGCCGGGCACGCCATTCAGCACGCCCGCGCCTACAAGCCGCTCTGGGTGCGGTCGATGCTCGTGCCGACGGCGAACATCGGCTCGTCGATCGGCTATCTGGTGATGACCTTCGGCCTGATGCTCGGCTCGATGCAGTTCTTCACCGTCGGCGTGGCGCTGTTCTCGATGGTCATCCTCTTCCAGTTGGTCACCCTGCCGGTCGAGTTCGACGCCTCGAACCGCGCCAAGAAGCTCTGCGTGGAGAACGGCATCGTGATGGCGCAGGAGCGCGAGGGCATCGACCGCGTCCTGAACGCCGCTGCCCTCACCTATGTCGCCGCGGCGATCTCGAGCCTGATGACGCTGCTCTACTTCCTCTTCCGCTCGGGTCTCCTCGGTGGGCGCAGCCGCGACTGACGGGCAGCACCCGCACCCTGCGGCACGCTGAAGTAAACTGCGCGCACTTCGGAGGCTCCGGGTGCGCGCATCTTTTTTTCTCTCGATCCTGGCCAGTGTGCTTCTTCCCGGCGTGGCCCTGGCGGCCGACGCTCCTGGCCCGCGCCCGCGCCCGATCTCGGACGCCGAGCGCTCCGCCGTGGAGCTCGCCGCCGACTTCGCGATGCGCGGTCCGGAAGCTGTCTGGGCGCGGCTCGACCCGCAGGCTCCGCTCCTCGCCCTGGGGCGCGACGCGGCCCTGCTCGAGATCTCCGCCCGCCTCGGCTCGCCCGCCGGTGCGATCTGGACTCTCCAGACCCCTTCGCGAGCCTACGGCGCTGCCGCCGCCCTCTTTCATCTGACTTTCCCTTCCGGCGCGGAAGACCTCCTGCGCCTCGAGTTTGCGAGCTCCGCCGGCGGCAAGGTCCGCAACCTCTGGACGCTCGTCGACCGTCCGCAGGCAGAGGCCAGAGCCGCCGCGCCAGAGCCAGCGCCCCGCGCCCCGCGCTCCGCCGGCCCTTCTCGGAGCCTGCGCGCTCGCGCTGGCGCGCCGACGCTCTCCGGTGCAGGGATCCTCACCGCATTGGCGGCTGGGATGCTCGCCCTCCTGCTCGCCTGCGGGCCGGCGGGCCGGCGGGCCCGCTTCGTGGCGGGCGCACTCTTGCTCGCCGCCTGCGCGCCGCCAGCGAACGCTCCGGGCGCTGCCGTGGAAGCGCTCTTCGAGCCCCGCCTTGGGCACCTGGCAGCGCTGCGCCGCGCGCTGACCACTGGACAGAATACGGACAGCCCGACTGGCGATGCCGCGCAGTCCGGGGTGGGTTCGACCGCGAAGGGCTCCGGTAACCCGGCGGCGGCGCGAATCGCCGAGCTGTGGGCTGCGGAGGCGGCGCTCGTGCAAGGAGATCTCCGCCGGGTCGAGGCGCTGCTCGGTCCGGAGCGACCGGCGACCGATCCGCCCCTCGCGACGCTGCTCCGCGCGCGCGCCGCGGCGTCGCGCTTCCGCCCTACCGCCCTGGGCGAATACGACGCAGTGGCGCAGGCGGGCTTCGCCAGTGACCAGTGGAAGCTCGAGCAGGTTGCCCTGGCCACGGTACTCGAGGATTTTCCCGCGGATACGGCTGCGGCCGCTCTGGAGTCGGGGACGCGCCTCGCCGATCTCTGGTACATGGCGGCTGCCGAAGCGATCTTCCGCGAGCAGGGCGATCTGGCCGAAGCGCGAATGCGCACGGCCTGGAGTCTGCATCCTCTGCCCCGGGACGAGATCTTCGCCGAACCGGCGCTGGCGGCGCTCGCGGCGCGACCTTCCCTCTTCCCGTTGTTCGAGCTCGGTTCGCCCAGCGAGCCCGTCGTCCGCACTTCCGGTCCGCGCCGGGCGCTCGCCCTGCCGGCGGGGGCGACGGGCCGGCTCTGCGGTAGCCACTACTCGATTCGCCTCGCTACCTTCGAGCTCGAGCTTCCGGGGGGCGCCGAGCTCGCTCCCGTCGAGGCCGCCGTGCAGGACGCTGCGAGCTCTCGCGCCGAAGCGGAGCGGCGCGCGCTCGCGACGCTCGCGAGCCTGCCAGCGGGCGCGGTGTCGGCATCGCCGGCGCGCATCCGCCTGGCGGAGGTCGCAGCCCGGGCGCTCGCCCGCGATGGCAAGTGGAGCGAGCTCCTCGCCGTCACCGGCGGAGAGACGCCACCGGCGGCGCAGGAGACCTCCGAGATTCTGGTCCGGATGCGCGCCTTGGCCCTGCGCCAGGTCGGGCGCGGCGAGGAGGCCACGGCCGAACTGATTCGCGTCGCCCAGGCGGCCCTCGCCGGACGGCGCCCGTTCCCCGGCGCGCTCTACGACCTCGCCGAGCTGGTCGCCGCCGACGGCAAGTACGACACCGCCATCCGGCTCGTGAAGAAGGCCGACGCCCAGATCTCACGGCCGTTCGGCGAGGCCCGGATACGACAGTTCGGTCTGAGTCTCGAGCTCGAGAACGGCGCCGAGGAGCTGCGCTCGGCGCATTTCGCCGTGCGCTCTCCTGGTGGTGGCGGGGGGCGTTACGCGCGCCAGATCGCCACTGTGCTCGAGGCGGAGCGAGCGCGGCTGCTGCAGTGGATTCCGCAGCCAGTCAACGAGCCGGTCATCGTCGAGCTGCTGCAGCTGGAGAGTTTTCTCAACGCCTACGCTGGCGAGGTTCCGGTGCTCGGGCTCTTCGACGGCCGGGTGCGGATGCCGCTCGCCGACATCCAGAGCCTCGATCCGGCCTGGATCGGGCTCGTTTCGCACGAGCTCACACATGCCCTGCTCACCGGCGCGACTCGCGGCCGGGCCCCGCACTGGTTGCAGGAGGGGCTGGCGCAACACGCGGAGATGGGCCGGCTGCTGGTCAACCCGATGCCGGCGCTCGAAGCGAGCGGGCGGACACTGTCGTTTCCGGCTCTCGAACCGATTCTTCGCGGATTCTCGGAGCCCCAACTCGTCGAGCTCGCCTACTCGGAGGCGGCCTGGGTGGTGGCCTACATCGAATCCCGCGGCGGGCGCGAAGCGCTGCGCCGGCTGGTGGCGGCCTACGCCGGTGGCGCCTCGACCGAAAGCGCCATCGCCTCGGTCTTCGGCCTCGATCTGCCGTCGTTCGATCGGGCCTTTCGCGAGTGGGCGGTACGCCGCGCTCCCGCGAAGCGTCTGATTCCGGCCCGGCGCTTCGATCGCGAGCTCGACAGGCCGTTCTCGGGGGAGAGCGCGGAGGCGGACGCCCAGCGGCGCGCTGTCCTCGGAGTGCGGGTGGGCTCGAGCCGATCCGGGCCAGCCGCCGAGTGCGAGCGCGCTTGCCGCCATGCAGGCGTGGCACGAGCGCTACCGCTCGGCGACGGTGGAGGCAAGAAGCGGGTACTCGCGCGTCGATCGGCTCTTCCGCTCCGGGCTGGGCGCGCCGCAGGCCGGGGACTGCGCTGCACTGCGCCGGAGCGCGCACGAACTCGTGAGCGGCAAGAGCGATGTGCTGGGAGCACCGGACCTCAAGCTCGCCCTGGAGCTCCGGCGCGCCTACGAGGCGCTCGTCCTGTTCGGAGAGACCTGCGAGCAGGGTCGGACCGTCGAAGCCGTGGACCACTACAGCAAGGCGTCGCAGGCGTTCGGCCGGGCCGCGGACCTCCTGCGTCCGTTCGGGCTCGAACCCTGAAGCTGAACGGGCCCGGGAAGAGCGCGCCGGGAGGCCGCCGCCGCGATGCTAGAGTTCGATCGTTGCAGCGCCAAGGTAGATTCGATCGCCGGGGCTGTGCACGGAGTCCGGCACATTCTCAGGAGCGGTGACGAGATGGGGATCACGCAACGAAGGCGGCGGCAAGTCGTCCGGGGGGCTTTCCTGGGCCTGCTCTTCCTGCTGCCGGTCGCGGCGCAGGCCGACTGGCTGGTTCTTCAGACCGGACTGCGAATCGAAACGAAGGGACCCTGGACGGTGAAGGGGAAGCAGGTCGTCTACACCTCGACGGACAAGGTCCTGCGCTCCATGCGTCTCTCCGAGATCGATCTCCCGGCGAGCACGCGGGCGAGCGCGGTCGAACCGGCGAGCAAGCCGAAGCTGTATCAGGACATGGGCGAGGCGCCCGATATCGCCACCGTCAAGCCGCCACCGGTGGAGTTCAATCGTCTCAACGCCTGGATCTCCAACCCGAACGCGCCGCGGGTGAGCGGGACGGTGTCGGCTCCGACCCTGCGTCTCTCCGAGGCCGACCTGGCGCGCGAGGGCATGAGAATCCTCTCGGATCCTGAAGGGGTCGAGTCCGAGCTGATGCAGGCGGCGGCGCAGATCGACGATCAGTATTCCCGCTGCCAACAGGTCCACGCCGCCCTCGGAGACAGCTCCAGCCAGTGCTCCGAGGACTACTTGCGCGGTCGGTCTGCGCTGAGTGAGAAAGTCTCGGATGCCCGTGCCGCCGTCGAGGCGGCCCGCAGCGCCCAACTCCGCGAGCAGCAGATGGAGAAGGAGGACGCCCTCGCGTCCCAGCGGGTCGAGCAGGTGCGCCAAGCGGAGGAGAGCGCGGCGCGCGACGCGGCAGAGAAGGAAAAGGCCGCCGCGGAGCCGCCGCGGTTCTGAGGCGGTCGGCTCCGGCTCGACGCCAACTTCCCCCCGCGAGCGGATAAGCTCCGCCGATTCTAGAGCAGCTCCAGCCCCTCAGACGAGGCGATTCAATCAGGAGCGGACAAGGCGATCCCGGCGGCGAACAAGATCCGCCTTGTACCCGGAGAGCTCCGCCGCGTGACCTCGCCAACTGACTGGCGCATCCGAAGCGATCCGGAGGTCGTCTGAGCACCCAGGCAGCTGACCGGGGGTCAATCCTCGCCCTCCTTCCTGGAAGCGTCACGGAGCGCCTGGCGCCATCGACGGCGTAGCCAGCAGCTTCGAGGGCCGTGAGGTCCGCCAGTCGCGGAGCTCGGAACGCGAAAGCAGAGTGCGGAGCTTGTTGGCGCGAATCGATCGTCGGGAGAGTCGACGACGATCTGCCCGAAGCGGCGCTTCTCGGAAACTACCTGGGCCGCGCGGTCGAGAACGAGATCGACGACGACGCTCTCGAGACCCCGCCGAAGCAGCCTGCGGCGGAAGTCCGGCGAGGTCTGAACAGCCTCGAGGCTGGAGCCAAGCTCCCGCGAGATGTCTGCTAACGCCCCATCCGCATCGTCGAGGGAAGCGCTCGTAGTGAAGAGATCCAGGTCTTGCGTCGACCGATGGTTCAAGTAGTAACCCGCGAGAGCCCCGCCGCCAGTCAGGAAGAACCCCTTCTGGCGAGCGAAGAAGGCGGCGAGAACCTCTCGCTGGAAGTTATCCAGGGCCACGAAGGAGTCCCTGTTGTCGCCAGCCCGCGAGCAGAAACTCCCAGAAGGGACGCCGCCGCCCGAGGTGGCGGGTGAGCTCCGGCCAGAGCTCGACAACTTCCTGAACGGAGGTGAACCGCCAGACATCGGTGTCGCGGGCCTCGCGGAGGATCTTCCCGAGCAGGCGAGCCTTCTCCGGCGGCGAAGCCGCTGCCAGGCGCTGCTCGAGTTCGGCAACGCTCATGGGCTCGTCCCAAAGAAAGTAGGGAATGGCGTCGGGCCGATCGAGATCGGTCGAAAGCGGCCCTGCGGCCGTTGCCGGCGCGTTCCTGGGTGGAAGACCTTCCGAGACGCCCATGGGCGGATTCTAGACCCTTCGCAGGCTGGTCCTACGATTGCGCCTCGGGACCTTGGGAAACACCCCCTTGGGTGCACCAGCGGCAACGAGGACGGTCATCGCGGTGGAGCAGGCAGCCTAGACCTGCCGGCGCGGCAACCGGCGCGCGCGCAGATCGTCCCAGAGTTCGCGGCAGCGCGGCGGCAGGGCGGCGATCCGCGCTTCGACCTGCGGTGTTACGGCCGACGCGAGCTTCGAATCGGAAGCCAGCAACTGCTGAATGTCCCAGGCGTCCTGGAGTCCGCCGGCGTAGAGCTTCAGCAGGACGAGGTCCGCTGCCAGCGCGATCGGAACCCGACCGCCGAAAAATGGCAGGACCGGAGCGCGCAGCAGGATTTCGCGCTGCCACCCATCACGGCCGACGACCAGGTCGACCGGCCGGTCGCCGGCGCGCGAGAGGCGAATAAGACCGGCGAGCGGGGCTTCCGGTCCTCCCGCGCGAATCCGGAGGGAGGTTCCCGGCGGCAGCTGGCCGGACCAGAACCCCTCATCGAGGAGCTCCGCATCGACCACCAAGAAATCGAGGTCGACCGTCGCCCGCGAGGTCCCGACCGTGACGAGCGCGCCAGCGCCGATGAGGGCGTGCGCAATGCCGAGCCGGTCGAGAAGCTGCGACACCTCGACGGCGAGCGGGGTCACGGCGTCAGGGAGGGTTCGTCGAAGAGCGGAATGCGTCCGATCTGCCGGTTGGCCGAGAGCCGTGTGGCGGCCTCTTCGAGGGAGACACCGTGGATGTCGGCATACGTCCGGCAGCCGTCGTCCCAGAGGCGGAAGGCCAACTCGACGCGTTCATCGATCGAGAGCGCCCGGGTAGCGGCGAACGAATCCTCCGGATCGGCGGAGTCGAGAGGCAGGCGCTCCAGCATCGTTCCACTGTACCAAAGCCCACCGCCTCAGGGGCAACGCGGAGTCAGCAGCAACAAAAGGGGACACCCTACCTGGGTGTCCCCTGGAGAATCCTGCAGCGGGATTCAGCCGACGTCATCCGCCATCGTCGCCTGCGAATGCCTTGCGATCTTGCACCCGGAGCGCAAAATTACAAGGCATTCTGGAACGGGACTACTCCCCTGCGCCGCCCTCGGCCGCTCCGCCGCCGCCCCCGCCGTTGCCGCCATCGCCGATCGCGTTCTGGGCGATGTAGTCCTCGACGAGGAGGAGATTGTCCTCGCCGGCGCGCTCGACGATGGCGAGCAGGGTCTCCATCGAGTTGATCTCCTCGAGCTGCTCGGAGACGAACCAGTCGAGGAAGCGCATGGAGATGTAGTTGCGATCGCCCTTGGCGATGTCGACCAGGTCGTAGATCTGCCCGGTGACGGTGTGCTCCCACTTGAGCGACAGAGCTACCGCCTCGGCCGCGCTCGCGAATGCCGCCTTCGGCGCCGCGATCGCCGGCATGGCGAGAATTCCGCCGAGATCGACGACGTGGCGCACGAACTTCATCGAGTGCACCCGCTCCTCGTCCGCCTGGCGATAGAAGAACGCCGCCAACCGCGGCAGATTCTCCGCCGCGAAATGCGCCGCGATCGCGATGTACTGCATCGACGCATGCATCTCGTTGCCCACCTGCGCATTCAACGCCTTCAGCAACTTCTCACTCCCGAGCCGCTTCGGCGCGAGATCGAGCTTCCCGGGTGCTTTCTTGGCCATGGGTACCTCCTTTGCAGCCTCCATTGTATCGGCAGCGGGGTGGGCCGGGCGTCGAGCGCCACAGCGAGAGAAACTGCGGCGCTCGGCGGGTGTCACTCCGGCTTGCAGCTAGGCGGAGGTGGAGGATGAGAGCTCGACGCAGGACGAGGCGCAGGGGTTTTCGAGGCGCGGAGCTTTTCCGCCAGGTAGTCGAAGAAGTCGAGCTTCCACCCGGCGGGCTTGCCGGAGTGGGGAGGCAAGACCGCTGCCAGGACGAGATCGTGGGGTTTCCTCGGCAGACGCCGGGCGAGCGCCAGGCGGCCTTCCGCGAGCGCGACGAGCGGCAGGCCGTCGCCTGGAGCGGTGATCGATTCGAGTGCGACGGGGCAGAGCGGCGCGCCAGCGTGCACCGGACCGGCAATGGCTTCGATGGCCGGTTCGGCGTGGTCCGCTGCCGGCGCATACACCAGCAGGAGCTCCGCACCCAGCGTCTGGCGGGCGCGCTCCATGAGGTCCGCGGTGGTGGCGCTGCCGAGCTCGAGGCGGGAGGAAGTCTCGATGCGGCGGACCAATGCGAGGGCGCTGCCGGGGGTGCCGTAGCCGCCGGTCTCGAACAGCGGATCGGTGTCGCTCGACGGCGGAGCGACGGGGCGGGTTCGGCCCTTCGGCGACGGCAGGACGAGCGTGATGTCGGCGTCCGAGGAGGAGATCTCCTCGAGACCGACGAACGCCTTGCCGATCTGCAGCGTCTCGCCGGGGAGGAGGAGCAGTTCGGCGTGGCGCTGGTCGCCGCGCAGCAGGCCGTTCTTCGAGCCGAGGTCGGAGATCCACAGGCCGCCGGCGCGGCGGGTGAGCTTGGCGTGTTGGCGCGAGATGCCAGGGAAGGGGACGACGAAGTCGTTGCCTCTCGGCGGCTCCGAGGGTGGCCTCGGCGGGCGGCGGTGCGAAGAAGAGCGCCTGGTTCGCGTAGCGAACCGCGATGCGCAGCATTTTGAGTGATCTCCGCGCTGGATCTTGGCAGCAGAGCGCAACGAGTGACAATCACCCGAACGGGTGGGGCTCGGGCGCAGTGACGCTTCGCCGCCCGTCAGGTTTCCACGAGCGGATCGAACACGCGAGCGAAACCCAGGCCCTGAAAATCGCCCACATTGCGCGTCGCAAACTCCCTGACTCCCTGCTGCACGAGCGACACCCCGATCCTGGCGTCGAAGATCCTGCGCCGACCAAAGCCGGGCTCAGCGGCCTTCCTCCATGTCGCCGCCATGATTCCTCCCGGTGCGTCGAGCAGGCGCCATCGCGGATTCGTGCGCAGCGTTTCGATCAAGGCGACCGCCTGGTCAGGTCCGAGCGGGCGGGCCGCGATCGCCGGATTCCTGACCAGGACGTAGAGCTCCATCAGGACGAGCTCCGAGATCGCCACCTCGCCGTCGAGCGCCGTGAGCCAGAGCTTCGCTGCTGCGTGATCGCGATGCGACGGTTCAAGCGCCGGGAAGAGGAGATTGGTATCGAAGGCGATCATCGTGGCTTCCTGGGCAGAGCGGCCTCCTTCGATGCGGCCGGCTCGTGGACGTAGGACGAATTGGCGTAGAGCGCAGCCCGCCAATCCGGATCCGCAAACGGATCGGTCTGCAAACCGAGATCAAGCTCGGGCAGCTTCCAGTCGGCCGGCGGCTCCGCACGAGGTGGGAAGGCAGGGACGACCCCCTCGAGCCCTCGCCGAACGACATCGGCGAAACTCATCTCGTACTCAGCGGCAATCCGCTTAGCCTCGCGGTAGAGATGATCCGGGATCTGAATCTGGGTCTTGATCATGCTGGCATTCTGCCACGTGGGCTATTTGCCAGCAATACTCGTCGCGAAGGAGAGGGTCCGGGCACGCAAAGCTTCGCAGTCGCAGCGACGCATCTTACGGCCGCGAGGGTTTCCCGAGCGCCGCCAGGCGCTTCTCGAGGATCGGCAGGTGGACGCGGAAGTTCGGCTCCTCGGCGGCCTGGAAGCGCGCCTGGTGAAGGGCGGCGGTAAGGCGGGCGCGGGCGGCCTCTTGCTGCCCGAGGCGGGCGAGGAGCTCCCCCTCGAGGCCGTCGAAAAGCGGCTGGTAGCTCGACAGGCCGCTCCTGGCGGCGGCGATCGCTTCGAGCAGGCGCTGGGGTTCCTCGCCGTTCAGGAGCCGCAGCTCGAGCAGCCAGTAGAGATGGAGGTCCTGGTAGGGCTGGTTGGGAGGGAAGGTGGCGACCGCCGGCGCTTCGCCGGCGCGCCAGGCGAGGAAGGCGCGCTCGGCGCGTAGCTGCTGCACCGGGTAGGCGGCGTCGAAGCGGTCCATCTCGGTCCGGGCCTCGGCAAAGCGCCGTTGCTCGACGAGTATGAACAGGATCCCCTGCAGCACCTCGTACTTGTTGCGGCCGAAGCCGTGCGCTCCCCCCTTGCCGAGGGCGCGCCGGTACCAGTCGAGCGCCGGGGCGAGCGCCCCCGCGGCGTGCAGACCGCGGGCGCACTCGTAGGCGATCTCGGAGGCGGTGGCGGAGGTCGCCCAGAGCGCCTCGTAGCGCGCCAGCGCTGCGGCGCGGTCGCCGCTGGCGCCGCTCGCCAGGAGCGTCCGCGCTTCGCGCCGCCGCGCCCAGTCGAGGAGCGCGGGATCGTCCGCGGCGTCGGCGGCAGCGATCGCAGCGGCGAGTGCGGCGACCGCTTCGTCCCGATGGCCGGAGCGCTCGAGGCGGGTGCTTTCGCGCAGACTGGCGTAGGCCTCCAGCCGCCTTGCTGCGCGCGCGGCCGGCAGGCTTGCGGTTCCCGTGCCGACGAGAAAACCGTCGAAGTCGAGCTCGACCGGCCCGCCGATCTCGCGCCCGAACCGCAGCCGTCGGCGGCCCGGATCGATCTCGAGCCGGGAGTTCTTGGCGAAGACCAGCGGCGGCGGCAACAACGCATACCAGAGCAGGTTGGAGTTGCCCGAGCCGCCGAGATAGAGGTCGGGAGCCAGGGCCGTCGAAGCCTCTTGGCCCTCGGCGGCCCGCGAGTCGAGCGCCGGCGTCACCCGGAGGGCGGCGACGCCGCTCGCCCACCCTACGCGATTGTTGATTCCCCAGAGCAGCAGCTCACGATGACCGTCGCCGTCGAGGTCGACCGCACCGGCGAGGCGATGGTGCCCGGCGCTCGCGAACACCAGACGCGCCGCGCGGCGGTCGGGTTCGACGAGCACGTTGTAGCTCGGATAGTAGGGACTGTGCGCAAAGCTCACCAGGATCTCGTCCCTTCCGTCATCGTCGAGATCGACCGTATCGAGCCACTCACCGTAGCTGTCCGAGAAACCATCGAAGTGATGGTGCCCGGAGGGCAGCAGGAAGCGCTCGATCGACTGCCCGCTCTGCGGATCCAGCAGGTCGAGGTACGAGTCGGTCTGGTTCATCGACCGGCCGGCGGAGACCAGGCAGGCCGCCACCAGTTCGCCACGCTGCGCCGTGCGGACACGAACGAAGTTGCCGTCGACGTTCACCGGCGATTTCGTCCACAGCGTCCGGCCGGCGTGGTCGATGGCCCGCACGGCGCGGACACCGTCGGGCACGATGTGCGAGAAGCGGGAGCGCTGCCAGGATCGCGCTCCCCAGCCGGCCGCCGCGAGCGCCAGCGCCAGGACGCCGATCGCGGCCCAGCGGCGCAGGAGGCTCCCAGTCGTCCTGCGCCTAAGGGGACGGACCGAACGGTGTTGGAGATCGGCCAGCACCGCGGCCGCCGACGGGTAGCGCCGCACGGGGTCGCGCTCGAGCAGCCGGCGGACGATGGCGGCGAGCCAGGCTGGCGTATCGGGGCGGAGAAGGCCGAGGTCGGGAGTGTCGTCCTGGCGCAAGCGCTCGAGGAGCGAGCCCAACGACGACTGGGTCACGAACGGCAGCCGCCCGGCGATCATCTCGAACAGCACGACGCCCATCGAGTAGAGGTCCGAGCGTGCGTCGACCGGCTGGCCGAGGGCCTGCTCGGGCGACAGGTACTCGAGTGTGCCGAGGATCGACTCGTGGGTGGTGGCGCGCGTCTCGTCGCGGTCGAGGTGGAGCGCCAGACCGAAGTCGGAGAGCTTGATCTCGCCGTCCGCGGTGAGGAGGAGATTGCCCGGCTTGATGTCGCGATGCAGGATGCCCATGCCGTGGAGCGCGGCGAGCCCCTCGAACGCCTGCGTCGCCCAGCGCGCGGCGTCGTCGATCGCCGCCGGGCTGGCGGTCGAATGGAGCGTCAAGCGGTCCCCGAGCGAGCCGCCTTCGACGATCTCCATGGTCAGGAAGACCGTCTCGCCGGCCTCCTCGATGTCGAAGACCCGGACGATGCGCGGGTGCACGACGTCGCGGGCAATCGCCGCCTCACGCCGCAGGCGCAGCATCGCGCCGGGCGAGAGACGGTCGTGGCGCAGGACCTTGAGCGCGACTTCGCGGCGCAGGGTGCGGTCGAAAGCGCGATAGACCACGGCGTAGCCGCCGGTGCCGAGGACGTCGCGCACCTCGAAGCGCTGCGCGAGCTCGGTGCCACCGGCGAGGAGCTCGATCCTCCCAGGCAGTCTCCCGCCTTCCGGGCCGACACTCTCGGTGCCTGGGTTCTGGCTCATCGCGTCGCTTGCGCAGGGTGCACGGTTCGGCGAAGTCTAGCGGAGCGACCGGACTTTCTTCGCCCGATCGACGATCTGGCGAAGGCCGAGCGGTGCGGCGGCGCTCGCTACGGTCTCGGCGAGAAGGGCTGCTCCACTGTTTCCGGCGCGCTGGTCGATCGCTGCGAGATCCAGCTGCAGCTCCAGGGCGGTGACGACCCGGCCGCCGCTCTCGGCGATCGCGACCGCGTTGCGGAAATCGGCCCGTGCTTCGTCGAGTCGACCGAAGCCCGCAGCGAGTGTGCCACGCGCGGCGAGGTAGGCGAGACGGCGCGTCAGGGAAGGGCTCGTCGCGGTCGCTTCGCCGAGGCGCTCGAGGCGGGCGCGCGCTTCGACGAGCTTTCCTGCCGGCGCGTCGATCCGGACCCGGAGCAGATCGGCGAGGAGCGCCGTGGTGCCTTCGCCTCCGCCTTCAAGTCGGGCCAGGCCTTCGGTGAGCAGGCGCTCGGCGGTGGCGGTGGCTCCCACCCGGAACTCTTCTGTTGCCCGTCGAATGGCGATTTCGGCCGCGAGGTCGAGGTCGCCGTCCGCGACGTGCATCTCCTCCGCCTTCTCGAGGTTGCGCCGCGCCGCCGCGAGCTCCCCGCGCAGCCAGCCGATCCGTCCGCGCAGCTCTTCGGAGTAGGCGAGGCTCTCGCGGCTGCCGCTCGCCAGGGCTCCGGCGTCGATCTCCTCCGCATCGCGCTCTGCGGCAGCGAGATCGCCGGAGTCGATGGACGCTTGGGCACGGGAGGAGAGCACCACGGCGACAGCTGAGGTGTCTTCGAAGGCGCGGAGCGCGGCGATGGCCGTCTCGCGCGCGGCGGCGGCCTCGGCGCTGCGCCCGAGGTCGGCGAGCGCTGCGGCCAGATTGCCGGTCGCGATCGCGGCGCGCTGCTTGCGACCGGCTTTCCCCCAGACTTCGATCGCCTCGCGGTAACGCGCCTCCGCGAGGTCGGGGCGGCCGCGCTCGATGGCGATGCCGGAGAGGTTGTCGAGCACGAAGCCGAGGCGCGAGAGATCGGTGAGGGTACGCGCCGGGGCGAGCGCCTGCTCGAGGAGCCTTTCGCCCGCGGCCAGGTTGCCCTGCATCAACTCCTCGACCGCAAGGTCGTTGAGCGCCAGGGCGAAGCTCGACTGATCGCCCATGCGCTCCGCCTCGTCTCGCGCTGCGATGACCGTGGCGCGCGCTTCGGCGGTCTGACCCAGGTCCGAGAGGGTGCGCGCCAGCCCGAGGCGAAGGCTCGGCACGAGGTCGGCGCGTCCCCGGCTCGCGGCGTTGGCGAGCCCGCGCCGGAAAAGCGCCAGCGCGCGCTGGGACTCGTCGAGGCTGTTGGCGATCATCCCTTCGACCTTGTCGAGCAGGGGGTCTTCGGCCGCTCCCGGGAGCTGCCGGGCGCGCGCCATGACGACCGCCGCCTCCTTGAATCGCTCTTCGCGCAGTAGCGCAGCGGCGAGCTCGGCGCCCGCTTCGAGGCTGGACGGGGCCGCCGCGAACCGGTGCTCGAGCTCGGCGACGCTTTCCGTGCCCGTGCTGGCCGGTCTGCTGGCGGATACGGGCGGCGCTGCGCCTGCCGCGGCGCCGCTGCCGTCCGCCGACGAGTGCCCCGGCACGCCTCGGGCGAAGGCGAGCGCGAGGAGCGCGAGCAGCGCCAGCGCCAGGGCGCCGTAGGTCGCGACGCGGGCGCGATGACGGCCGGCAAAGCGCAGCGCGCGATAGCGCCAGCCGCCCTGGCGCGCGAGCACCGGCCGGCCGTCGAGGAAGCGGCGCAGATCGGCGGCGAACTCGGCTGCGGTCGCGTAGCGGCCGGCCGGCTCCTTGCGCAGGGCCTTGAGGCAGATGGCATCGAGGTCCCTCCCGACCGCGCGTTCGGGCGGGCCGGCGTCGCGGATGGCGCTGGCTGCGGCAGCCGGGCTGCCGCCGGCGCGCCTCGCGGCCTGGCTCGGCGGCTCGGGATCGGTCCCGAGCACCGCGCGCTCGAGCGCGACGCGCGAATCGCCGCCGGCGGCAAACGGCCGGTGGCCGGCGAGGATCTCGTAGAGCACCACACCGAGGGAGTAGATGTCGGAGGCTCGCGTCACCGGTTCGCCGCGGAACTGCTCGGGGCTCGCGTAGGCGGGGGTGAGGGCGCGCGCTTCGGTGCGGGTCACCGCGAGGCTCTGGTGGGTCTCGGGATCGAGGAGCTTGGAGATGCCGAAATCGAGCAGACGCGGCCGACCGTCCGGACCGACGAGGAGGTGCCCCGGCTTCAGGTCACGGTGCACGACGCCGCGCCGATGGGCGAACTCGACCGCCTCGAGCACGGCGAGCACAAGCTCGATGCGGCGCGCGAGCGGAAGTGCCAGACGGCGGACGTAGGTGACCAGATCCTCGCCCGCGATGTACTCGAGCGCCAGGAACCAGGTGCCGTCGGGAGCGCGCCCGCCTTGAATGAAGCGGGCGATTCCCGGATGCTCGAGCGACGACAGGATGCGCACCTCGTCGCGGAAGCGGCGCAGGGCGTCCGGCGCCGGACGATCGATGACCTTGAGGGCGATCGTGCGCCGGAAGTCGGCGGTTTCCTCTTCGGCGAGGTAGACGCGGCCCATGCCGCCGCGGCCGAGCTCGCGCAGAATGCGATAAGGGCCGATCCTCTCGGGCGGCGCCATATCGGAGGCATAGGCGGCATCGTCGGCGAACTCCTCGGCGCCGGCGACGATCGGCCAGGGCGCCCGATCGAGCAGACGGCTCGGGGCCTCGGCGCCGGCGAGCAGACGGGCAACCTCGGCGGCGAGGTCGGGGTCGCGGCCGGCGAGGTCGGCGAGAAATGCCCGGCGCCCACCTTCGTCGAGAGCCAGCGCCTCGGCGAAGAGCTCGGGCAGCGGCTCGTCGCTCAACGCCCGCTCGCTCCGCCGTCCGAGAGCTCGGCGACCAGCCAGGCGCGCGCAAAGAGCCAGTCGCGCTTCACGGTCGCCGGCGAGAGGTCGAGGCAGGCGGCGATCTCCTCGATCTCGAGGCCGGCGAAATAGCGCATCTCGACCATCTTCGTCTGCCGCGGGTAGAGCTCGGCGAAACGCTCGAGGGCGCGATCGAGGTCGATGAGCTCGGCCTGGGGCACGTCGCCGGTGGTGGCCAGGAAAGCGGTCGGCGTCTCCTCGGAGCGGCGTTTGAGACGGTTGCGGGCGCGCGCATGATCGACCAGCACGCGCCGCATCATCGTCGAGGCGAGGCCGAAGAAGTGCGCACGGTCGCGCCAATCCACGTGCTGCTGGGGGAGGAGGCGAAGATAGGCCTCGTTGACGATGGCGGTGGGCTGCAAGGTGTGGCCGACACGCTCGCCGCGCAGCTGCGCGGCGGCGATGCGCTTCAGCTGCCCGTAGATGAGCGCGAAGAGGGCTTCGCCGGCACGCGAATCTCCGCCGCGCCAGGCGTGCAGGAGCTCCGTGACGTCCGTCGCCTCCCGCTCGGTCGGGGACATGGAGGGGAGCTTATGCCGGGATGAGCCACGACGCTGGTGCACGGCGCGTACCGTTCATGAACCCAGACCGACAGCCCCGACGAAGCCCCGCGCAGTCGGCCGCGACGACTCCGATCCTGATCGCGGCCTGCACCGTACTCCTCTTCTTGCCCAAGGCGGCACTCCCGGCCGCACTCTCCTCGGTCCGGGCGCAGACTTTCGAGAACGAGAACCTGCTCTTCTATGCGCCAGAACCGGGGGATCTCTTCGGCTTCGCGCTCGCCACCGGGGACTTCAACGGCGACGGTGCCGCGGATCTTGCCACGGGGATTCCTCTCGACGACGGACTCGCGGGCTTTCCCATCGGCGACATGGGGGCGGTCGTCGTGCGCTATGGCATCCCGGGAAGAGGACTCGACCCGGATTTGGCTGACACCTACCTGAGCCAGTTGCAGGCCGGCAGCCCGAGCAGCCCGAATCCCGGCGAGAGGTTCGGGCGGGCGCTCGCCGTCGGTGACTGGAACGGCGACGGCATCGACGACCTGGCGATCGGCGTGCCGGCGAACCGCAACCCCGCCGACCGCGATGGGGGCGCGGTGGAGATCCACTATGGCCTGCCGGGCGGCATCCAGCTCGCCGCGGAGCACTTCATCGACCAGGACACGGAGGGAGTCCCCGGCGAGAACGACAACCTGGATCGCTTCGGCGAAGCCCTCGCCGCCGGAGATTTCGATGGCGACGGTTACGACGATCTCGCGGTGGGCGCTCCGGGCGACATCACGGGGAACCGCGGCGTCGTGACAGTGGCGCTCGGGGGTGCGGGCGGTCTCTTGCCCTACGAGGGCTATCGGATCTACCAGGGCTGGGACGGCATTCCGGACGTCATGGAATCGGGCGACGAATTCGGCGCGACGTTGACTACGGGCGACTGGAACGGCGACGGCAAGGACGACCTCGCCATCGGTGTCCCGGGCGAGGACGACGTGGGTGCCGTGCTGGTGCTCTTCGGGAGCCAGTTCGGCCTGCTCTTCAACAACCACGTCTGGTGGGGCCAGGGAGACACGGGCGGTGTCGGCGAGAGCGGCGACCGGTTCGCTCAGTCCCTTGGCCTCCGGCGACTTCGACGGCGACGGCTACGACGATCTGGTAGTGGGCGCGCCGCTGGAGGACCTGGTCGAGGGCGGCCCGCTCGTCGACGCGGGGGAGGTCACGCTGCTCTACGGCTCGGGCGCCGGCGCGCCGAACTGGTTCAACGTCGCCCGCACGAGCCATTTCCAACAGGGCAGCTTCTTCCTCGGCGGCGGCTACGACGAGGCCGGCGATCGCTTCGGCTGGGCGTTCGCCGCCGGCGACTTCGACCGCGACGGCCACGACGATCTCGCCGTCGGCCACCCGGGAGAGGACTTCGGCGGGCTCGACCAGGGGGCGGTGACGGTCCTCATGGGCGTCTCGGGAACCGGCATCTGGAATGGCGCTGACATTTTCGCGACCGCCGGCGGCCAGGTACCGGGTCCGGTTCAGGACTATCAGGATTTCGGCCGGTCCCTCGCTGCGGGCGACTTCGATGGCGACGGTCACGCCGACCTCGCCATCGCCGCGCCGTACCGCGACGTCGGTGGCATCGGCAGCGACGTCGGGCGCGAGAACGTCCTCTACGGCGCGCTCTTCTCCGACGGCTTCTTCTACGGCTTTCCGTACTACTGGTCGGCGATCGCGCCCTAGCCTGGACCGAGCTCAGTCGATCGAGACGTGGACGTTCGAGTCCTCGTCCTGGACGTGGATGGAGAAGGACCCGGCCGCCATGGCGCGATCGATCTCCTGGCGCGAGAGATCCTCGCCGCCGAGGACGCAGCGCGCCAGCGACCAGGGGAGCGTGAGGTCGACCGTGTCGCCGTCCTCGTCGCGGATCTTCATCTCGAGGAACTTGCCGGCGCGGCGGGCGTCGATCTGCTTGTCGTCGTCCCAGACCGTACCCCGGGCACCGTCGCCGCCGCGCTCGAGGGTGAGGTACAGGGCGCGGACCTTCGGATCGTCGTTGTTGTCGCACTCGATGTCGATCGGCGCCATCGCGCGGACGATCGTGCCGAGGAGGCCGCCGTTGACGGTCAGGTGAACGTCCTCGCCGTGGTCGCTGTCGATGTCGATGCGCAGCGTCGGCCCGTCGGCAGCGGCCGGAGTCGGCACGAGGGCGAACGGGAGCGAGAGCAGGGCGGCGAGCAGCAGGGGGCGGGTGCGCATGACGGAATCCTCCAGGAAGTACTCCTGGAGATCCCTACGAGAGCTCTCGACCCGGGTTTCGATCGGCGGCACGGAAAAAGAGGGACAGGCACGGATTTTTGCGAAAATCCGTGCCTGTCCCTCTTTTTCTAGTGATCGACGGGATGCCCGATCTTCGCCACCAGCTCGGCGAAGTGGCGGTCGAGCTCGGCCGCGGTGCGCGCTTCGACGACCAGGCGCAGGAGCGGCTCGGTGTTCGACGGCCGGACGTTGAACCACCAGTCGGGGAACTGCACGGTGATGCCGTCCATCCAGTCGATCTCGCCGTCGGGGTAGGCGGCGGCGAGATCGCGCATCTTGCCCGCCTTGTCCTCGACCTCGAAGTTGGTCTCCGGGCTCTTGGCGTAGCGCAGGAGCGGCGCCACGAGCTCGGACATCTTCTTCCCTGAGTGCCAGAGGAGATTGAGGACTTCGATGACCGCGAGGATCGCGCAGTCGGCGTAGAAGTTGTCGCGGAAGTAGTAGTGGCCGGCGAGCTCGCCGCCGAAGATGCCGGCGTTGCCGCGCATCGTCGCCTTGATGAACGAGTGGCCGACGCGCTCGCGCACCGGCACGCCGCCATGCTCGCGGATCCACTCGGCGACGGCGCGCGACGAGCGCAGGTCGTAGGTCACGTGCTTGCCGGGCTCGCGCTCGAGGAGCTCGCCGGCGATGAGCGCCGTTGTCAGGTCGCTGCCGACCGGCTCGCCCTTCTCGTCGATGAACGCCGCGCGGTCGAAGTCGCCGTCGCAGGAGATGCCGAGGTCGGCGCCGACCTCGAGGACCTTGGCCTGCAGGTCGCGCAGGTTCTCGAGCTTGAGCGGATTCGCCTCGTGGTTCGGGAAGGAGCCGTCGAGCTCGAAGTAGAGCGGCACGAGATCGAGGCCGAGGGCATCCCAGATCGCGCGATCGACGACCGCCATGCCGTTCGAGGCGTCGACGACCACTTTGAGGCGCCGCGGGGTGTCGGAGCCAGGGGAGCCGGGGGAGCCAGCCGGCCGGCGCAGGAACGAGAGCACGTGCTGCGCATAGTCGGCCGAGACGTCGGCGCTCGAGACCGTTCCGGGCCGGGTCGAGGCCGGCAGGTCGTTGTTCTTCACGCAGGTCTCGAGCAGCGCGATGCCGTGGTCGCCGGAGACCGGCCGCGCCTCGTGCTTGCTGAACTTGAGGCCGTTGTACTGCGCCGGGTTGTGTGAGGCGGTGACCTGCACGCCGCCGGCGGCTTTCAGGTGGCCGATGGCGAAGTAGTTCATCGGCGTGGTGGCGAGTCCGATGTCGACGACGTCGAGCCCGGCCGCGGTCAGCCCCTCGATGAGCGCCTTCGAGAGCGGCACCGAGGAGGGCCTCATGTCGCGCGACACCACCACGCTGTTGGAGTTTGCGAGATCGTCCGCGTCGAGGACCTTGCGGAAGGCCTGCCCGATCTTGCGGGCGGTCGATTCATCGAGCTCCGTCGGATAGATGCCGCGGACGTCGTACGCCTTGAAAATGCCTGCCATAGGTCCTCGCTCGGTTGGAACTGCCGGGCGAAGATTATCAGCCGCGGGGGGCTAGCCCGGGCTCAGGGGTGCTCCGCTTGCAGTGGCACCCGTTTGCCGCCGACCATGACGAAGTTCGGATGGGCGAGGAGGGCGAGGTCCGCCAAAGGGTCGCCCGGTACGGCGACGAGGTCGGCGAGCTTCCCGGCCTCGACAGTGCCGATCCGGTCCTCCCAGCCGAGGAGCTCGGCGCCGACGCGGGTGGCTGCCTGGATCGCCTGCATCGGGGTCATGCCGGCGCGGTGGAGCGCCGCGATCTCGCCGACATTGATGTCCTGGCTGTAGCCGCCGAAGTCGCTGCCGGTGGCGATCTTCACCCCGGCGCGGATCGCCTTGCCGACCCAGAGGTATTGCTGCTCCTTGTAGCGCTTCGAGAGCTCGACCATCTTTGCCTGCGCGCCTGTCGGGTCGCCGTGCTCGATGTAGTAGTCGCCGATGTAGAGCGTCGGGACGAGCCAGGTGCCGGTGTCGACCAGCATGCGGATCGCCTCGTCGTCGAGAAACGTTCCGTGCTCGATCGAGCGCACGCCGGCGCGGATCGCCTGCTTGATCCCCTCCGTGGCGTGGGCGTGCGCCATCACCGGCACGCCGTGGCGCTTCGCCTCTTCGACTGCGACCCGAAGCTCCTCAGGGGAAAAGTGGACATCTTCCGGATGGTCGCCCGCCGACATGAAGGCGCCGGTTACCAGGAGCTTCACCCAGTCGCTGCCGTATTTGATCTCCTCGCGCACGGCCTTGCGCACCTCGTCGACGCCGTCGACGATGCGGCCGTCGGCCGCGACGTGGACCTCGGGGGCGAGGAAGTTGATGTCGCCGCCACCGCCGGTGGTCGAGAGGTAGTGCGCTGCGCCGGTGATCCGCGGCCCGAGGAAGAGGCCTTCGTCGATCGCCTTGCGCAGATCGGTCACGACATAGGCGACGTCGGCGTCGCCGGCGATGCGCAGCGTCGTCCAGCCGGCGCGCAGGTTGTCCTGCACCGCCTTGAGCCCGCGCAGCGCCTTGTAAGCCGAGGAGTGCTTCAAGTGGTCGGTCTGGTAATCGTCGACCGTGATCAGCGGATGCGAGTGCGCGTCGATGAGTCCCGGCATGAGCGTCGCGTCGCCGAGGTCGATCGTCTCCAGACCGGGCGTCAGCAACTCCGCGCCACCGACGGCGAAAATCCTCTGGCCTTCGACGACGACGACCGCGCCGCTTTTCACCTGCGCGTTACGCCCGTCGATCAGCCGGGCCGCGCGGAGTGCGAGGCGAGAAGAAGCTGCTGGTAAAGGGGCTGGGGCTTCAGCGCTCGCGGCTCGGGATGGGGCTAAAGTGGTCGTTGCTGCGACGATCCAGGCCAGCGCTTGCAGGTGAGCTCGCATCGCGGGACGGTAGCAGATCCCGGCCGAAGAAGAGGCCGATCCGCGGAACGCGTCCATGGTCAGTCCGCCGCGGCGGACTCGCGATGCGAGGGCCTTTTCGCCGCAGGGAGCGGAGCCGCTAGACCGAGGGCGCGCAGGCCCAGGTATTGCGGCAGCCGGCGCAATTCCCACTCGCCATAAGAGGACTCGAGTCCCGCCCGGTAGCGGCCCATCATTCGTTGACCGACGAAGACACTGCCGATCGAGGCGAGCAGCGAGGCGCCCACCAGGACTGCGGTCAGAGCGCCGGCAGCGAGCCGGATGCCCGGGCTGGGAGCTGCGAGGCCCGTGCCGAGCTCGCGCCGCCGGCGCAACGCAACGGCACCGAACCAGGCGAGGATGGGAACGAGATCGTGCTGGAGACGGGAGCCGTCGGGACCCCAGTTGGCGCCGGCAGCCGCGTGCAGGACGAGATGACCCAGGATCAGCACCGCTCCGAGAAGGGCGAGCGGGCGCCGCGACGCGGGAACACCGTGGCGCAGCACGACGTAGCCGGCCGCGAAGAGGATCGGCGAGTAGACGAAGAGGCCGTGGTGGGTCGAGACGAGGGCCTCCGACATTCCGTGCGCGAACGCGCTGACGGTCCACGGCCGGCTCATTCGTATGTAACTGGGAAACAGCGCTCCCGACAGATGCAGGGACCAGGCGCAGTAGGCACCGAGTCCGACGGCGCCAGAGGCCACCAGACGCCAGGTCTGCGGGCGGTAACGCAGGAAGACGAAGAGGGCCCAGGCGGCGGCGATCCAGGCGTTCGACGGGCGGACCCAGAAGGCGGCGCCGGCAATCGCCGCCAGCAGCAAGGGCCGTTGCGCCTTGCCCGATTCCCAGCGCAGGAGCTCCAGCCAGCCGGCCCCGAGCAGCAGCGCGCTCCAGGTGTGCGACCAGAGCTCGCGCGAAGCGATGGTCCAAAGGGAGGAGCCGAGGCCGGCGATGAGGGCGATCGCCAGGGCGGCGCGCAGCCCCACCTCGTGGCGAGCGAGCCGGAAAACGACGACCGCAGTGAGAGCCGAGAGCAGCGATGCCACCAGGAGCTGCAGCCGGCGCTCTCGCGCAGAGTCGTAGCGGCGATCGGCGTCGAGGGACGAGATGCCGCCGGCACGCGCGGCCGCGACCAGCGGCAGCGAAAGGACCGGCGTCCCGGGCGGGAAGAGGTAGATCAGCTTGCCGTCGACGCGCTCCAGCTGCCAGGGCAGCTCGGCGGCAGGGTCTTTCGCCGTGGGGCCCTCCCAGCCGGTTCCGGCGAGGAATCGCGCAAGGTCGAAACCCTCACCTTCGAGGATGGCTTCGCTCGTCAGCGCGGCGAACTGCGAATCCCACAGCTTGCCGGGTGGAGAGGAGACGTAGATCGCGAAGAGGAGGACCGCCAGCCCGACGCCGACGAGCCACTCGATCCACGGCGCGCCGGCCAGGGAACGCGACTCCGGGAGCGTCGATCCCTGGGGCACAGCGAGCGTCAGGCGCGGTCGATGGCGAAGGCGAAGGCGAGATCGTCGATCGGCGCCGGGGTGAGGTTGGCGTCGCCGGTAGCGGTGGCGTCGCCTACCTGCCACTCGACGGCGAGCGTTTCGCCGGAGATCCAGGGGCGATGCGCGGCGATTGCGGATTCGAGGTCGGGGGCGGCGCTGTAGCGCACGCGGATGCGGTCGGCGTAGTCGAGCCCGGCCTCCTTGCGCGCCGTCTGCAGGCGGTTGACCACCTCCCGTGCCCGGCCTTCGGCAATGAGCTCCGGGGTGAGCCGCGGGTCGAGGGCGACGAGGAGCTCGCCGTCGTTGGCCGTCGCCATTCCTTCCTTTTCGATCAGCCGGACCTCGAGATCCTCGGGCAGCAACACCAACGCTTCGCCGTCGACCTGGATCTCGATCCTGCCATCGCGCGCCAGGAGCTCGGCGAGGGCATCGCCGTCGGCGGCGAGGAGCGCCGCCTGTGCCGCCTTCATCTTCCCGCCGAGCTTCTTGCCCAGCACGCGGAAGTTCGGCCGCACCTCGTGCGTCACATACTCCCCGCGCCGCTCGGCGAAGTGAATCGCCTTGACGTTGAGCTCGTCCAGCACCAACTCGCGCACGCGTTCGAGCTGCGGCCGCACGTCGACGCCGAAGATCTCCGGCGCGAGGACGAGGGTCGCCGAAGCGAGCGGCTGGCGATTCTTCAAGTCGTGCTCCGCCCGTGCGACGCGCCCCAGGCCGACCAGGCGCTTCGCCAGGCCCATGGCGCCGACGAGCGCGAGGAGCTCGCGATCCCGCTCGAGAATTCCTGTCGCCTCGGGCCAGTCCTCGAGATGAACGCTCGCGGGAGCGTCCGGATACAGGGACCGCACGAGGTGCTCGTGCAGCGTCTCGGCGAGGAAAGGAGTGAAGGGAGCGATCAGGCGGGCAAGGGTGGTCAAGACCGTGTACAGCGTCTGATAGGCAGCTTCCTTGTTCGAGCTTTTCGCGTTCGACTCCGCGGTCGCGTCGGCCGGAGCCCCACTCCAGAAGCGGTCGCGGCTGCGCCGGATATACCAGTTGTTCAGATCGTCGACGAAAGCTTCGAGGCGCCGCGCCGGCTCGGCAATGCGATAACCCTCAAGCAGCAGCGCGACCTTTTCGATCTCTTCGTCGAGGCGACCGAGAATCCATCGGTCCAGATCGGGCCGCTCGGCGACCGGAATGGCGCGCTCGGATCCATTGGAATCGCGCTGCGCGCTCGGCGGGACCCAGCCATCGAGATTCGCGTAGATGGTGAAGAAGGAGAGCGCGTTCCAGATCGGCAGCTGCAGCCCCTGCGCCGCCTCGCGCACGAGCTTCGCCGAGAAGCGCGAGGTCTGCTCGGGATCGTTGACGTAGAAGTACCAGCGCATCGCATCGGCGCCGGTCTCGGCGATGACGCCCATCGGGTCGACGACGTTGCCGAGGCGCTTCGACATCTTGCGTCCCTGGTCGTCGTTGACGTGCCCCATGACGATGCAGTGCTCGAAGGCGACCGAATCGAAGAGGGCGCAGGCGAGGACGTGCAGGGTATAGAACCAGCCGCGGGTCTGGTCGACCGCCTCCGAGATGAAGTCCGCCGGGGCGAACTTCCCGTCGGGCGCGACGATGGCGGCGTTCTCGAACGGATAGTGGTGCTGGGCGAACGGCATCGCGCCGGAGTCGAACCAGGCGTCGATCACGTCGTCGACCCGGCGGAAGACGCCGTTCCTGCCCTGATCCCTGCAGCCGTAGCACTCCCAGGTGATGTCGTCGATCGTCGGCCGGTGCGGATCGAACTGGGCACGATCGTAGAGGTCCTCCGGCACCTTCCTGCCGGCCTCGTGGAAAAGCTCGGTAAAGGAAGAAAAGACGCGTTCCGCGGGACAGAGATCGCACTTCCAGATCGGCAGCGGCGTGCCCCAATAGCGCTTGCGGGAGAGGGCCCAGTCGACCACACCCTCGAGCCAGTTGCCGAAGCGGCCCCTGCCGATCGCCTCCGGATGCCAGTCGATCGTCAGGTTCCTGGCCACCAACCGGTCGCGAATGGCGGTCGTCTTGACGAACCAGCTCTTCGAGGCGAACTGCAGGAGTGGCGTGTCGCACCGCCAGCAGAACGGGTAGCTGTGCTTGTAGCGCTCGGAGTGGAGCAGGAGCTGGCGCTCCTTGAGATCGCGAATGATCTCCTTGTCCGCCTCCTTGAACCACATCCCGGCGAAGCGCTCCAGCCCCTTCCTGGCCGCGATCTTCCCGTCCGCCTCGATCGTCTTGAAGAGCGGCAGGCCGTACTTGCGTCCGGTCACGTAGTCGTCGGCGCCGAAAGCCGGGGCCGTGTGCACGAGACCGGTGCCGTCGGCGGCGGTGACGTAGTCCGCCGTGACCACCAGCCAGCCGTCCTCGTCGGAGGGCGGCGGCTGCGGCGCGCCGTCGGGCTCATGGCGCTCGTCGAAAGGTCCGGTCCGGTAGGGGCGGTCGTAGCGCAGACCCTGGAGCGCTTCGCCGGTGAACCGGGCGAGCGCCGGCTGGTCGCGCAGATCGCGCTTCTGGCGCTTGCCCTCGACCTCGATCTCGTACGGGATCGGGATCTCGATCCCGTCGGCGAAGAGGAGGCGCGCGCCCGGGCGGGTCGGATGCTCGACGACGCGATAGACCAGGTCGGGATGGACGGCGAGGCCCGAGTGCCCCGGCATCGTCCACGGTGTCGTCGTCCAGGCGATGAGGTAGAAGTCGGTCGGGACGATGAACTGCCCGCCTTCGACGGTCGCCAGGCGCCGTCCCGGGCGGGCCGGGAAGAGCACCCAGATCGAGGGATCCTCGATCTCCTTGTAGTTCTGCGCGACCTCGTGGGAGGAGAGCGTCGTACCGCAGCGGGCGCAATAGGGCTGGACCTTGTGCCCCTCGAAGAGGAGCTTCTTGTCGTAGCAGCTCGCCCAACGCCCACCAGACCGACTCGACGTAGCGGTTCGAGTAGGTGAAGTAGGCGTCGTCGAGATCGACCCAGTAGCCGACGCGCTCGGTCATCGCGCGCCACTGGCGCTCGTAGGTCATCACCGAGTCGTAGCAGGCGCGGTTGAACTGCTCGATCGAGGCGCGCGGGTCGCCGGGGACGATCTGCTCGATGTCGCGCTTGCCGGAGAGGCCGAGCCGCTTCTCGACCTCGATCTCCACCGCGAGCCCGTGGGTGTCCCAACCGGCCTTCCGGGCGACGCGCTTGCCGCGCATGGTCTGGAAGCGCGGGAAGAGGTCCTTGACCACCCGGGTCAGGACGTGGCCGACGTGCGGCGTGTTGTTGGCGGTCGGCGGGCCCTCGAAGAAGGTGAACTCGGCGGCGCCGGCATTCTTCTCGACCGAGCGCGCGAAGATGCCCTCGCGCCGCCAGAGCTCGAGCACCGCCTCTTCGAGCTGCGGGAACGGGTAGCCCGCAGGGCACCCGCGGGAACCTGGGGGTGGTCATCCGGCCGGCAACTGTTCGACGAACGGGCCGATACGCTCCGCGAACGCCACGGCTGCCTCGTTGTGCGGCAGGGTGCCGGCGCCCTCCAGCACCTCGAGCTCGGCGCTCTCGATCGCCTGCAGCCAGAGGTCGGCCGACTCGACCGGCGGATTCGCCGCCTCGCGGCCCCAGACGAGCAGCGTCGGGGTGGAGAGGCGAGAGAGCGCCGGACCGATGCGGTGATTGAGGTAGCCGGAGAGGTAGGCGGCGAGCGCCGCCCGGTTCTCGGGCTCGTGGGCGCCCCGGTAGTGATGGTCGACCAGCGAATCGGTCACCTGTGAGCGGTCGAAGTAGACCTCCTCGCGCGAGGTAGCGCTGGATGCCCTTGCGGGTCGTGTAGAGGTTCATCGCCGAGGTGCCGAAGATCGGCAACTTCAGCAGCCGGTGGATGACGGCGTCCTTGAGGTCGGGCTCCTCGCTCGCGAGGTCGATCCCCGACCGGGCAGGAGAGCACCAGGCCGCGGACCAGCTCCGGATGGTCGACCGCCACCTGCACGGCATAGGCGGCGGTGAGGCCGGAGGCGACGAGCACCGCCCGCCGGCGCACGACGTCGTCGAGGAAGTCGAGCAGGAACTCGATGTAGAGCTCGCCGTCGAGCGCCGTCGGCGGCCGTTCGGAGCGGCCCCAGCCCGGGAAGTCGGGGGCGAAGACCTGGAAGTGTCTCGGACAGCCGCTCCGCCGCCTCGGCGCCACTCGAGCGAGTCGTGGCCGGGGCCGAACGAATGCAGCAGGACGATCGGATCACCCGCCCCGAGGCGCTGGAAGACGACGTCCGCCAGATCCCAGGCGTAGCGGTGGCGGCGGCCCCAGACCGTCGGTTCGATACGCCGGGCCGAGCGTGCGATCGTGGCGTTGATGACTGCAGGCAGGCCGATCGCCGCGCCGCCCAGGAGCAGGCCGCGCAGGATCCGTTGACGCCGCTTTCGGCGCTGCTCTTCTTCGCAAGTCCAGGCCGTCATGGAAGGTTCAGAATATCATGGCGACCGCCGCCTCCCCGAGGCGCTAGGATGCGTCAGGAGGGGGTCCAATGGCTGTTCTACCGATCGTTCGCATGGGAAATCCGGTGCTTCGCACCCCTGCCGCACCGGTCCCGCCGGAGGTCCTCGCCGAGGCCGCCACGCAGCAGTGCATCGACGACATGATCGAGACGATGCACGAGGCCGACGGGGTCGGCCTCGCCGCGCCCCAGATCGGCCTCGATTGGCAACTCTTCGTCTACCAGGCCGAAGACGACGACGACCCGGCGGGCGGTGTCCCGCTCTGCGTCGTGGTCAACCCGATGGTCGAGCCGTTGCAGGGGGAGCAGGTCTTCGACTGGGAGGGCTGCCTGTCGATTCCCGACCTGCGCGGCCTGGTGCCGCGCCACCCGGCAGTGCGCCTGCATGGGCTGGACCGTGAGGGCCGGCCCATGGAGCGCGTGGTCGAGGGCTTCGAAGCGCGCATCGTGCAGCACGAGTTCGACCACCTCAACGGCGTCCTCTTCCTCGACCGGATGCGCGACCTGCAATCGCTCGCTTTTCTCGACGAGTGGCACGAGTTCCTGCACGACGCCGCCGACACCGGTCCGCACTCGAAGGCCGAGTAGTGAGCCTGCGTTTTCAGCTGATCTGGGCCGGACGGCACTCCCCGGAGCCCTGGGAGTCGCTCTCCGCCGACTACCGCCGGCGGATCGAGGGTTTCCTCCCGATTCGCGAACAGGCGGTTCGAGTTCCGACGGCCGGCGACGACCGAGTGCGGCGCCGGCTCGAAGGCGAGGCGCTCGCGGCCGCGGCTCCGCAGCCAGCCTTTCTCGTGGCGCTCGACGAGCAAGGCGCTCTTTGGACCTCGGAGGAGCTCGCGCGGCAGGTCGAGCGCTGGCGCGCCGAGTGGCCGCACCCGGTCGTCTTCTACCTCGGCAGCGACGTCGGGCTCGACCCGCCGCTCGTCGCATTGTGCCGCCTGCGCCTCGCCCTGGGGCGGATGACCCTGCCCCACCACCTGGCCCGCCTGGTGCTTCTCGAGCAGCTCTATCGCGCGCTTTCGATCGTCGCAGGAATCAACTATCATCGCGCGACGTTGAAGTAGGACCTGAAGCCCGATCGAAGGGCAGCGGCGAGGAGGCGGTGGGTGGCAGCCAAGACATTGAAGACTTCCGGCAAGGGCGCGAAGCAGGGGGCGAAGGCCCGCAGCTCGGCGCCGCCGGTGCGCAAGTCGGCAGCGAAGACGCCGAAGACAGCGAAGAAGGCGGCGAAGCCGGTGGCCCGGCCGGTGGCGCGGAAGCCTGCCAAGCCGGGTGCGAAACCGGCTGCGAAGCCGGCCGGCAAGAAGGCAGGCGCGGCGAAGCCGGTCGGAAAGAAGCCGGTCGGCGGCAAGTCGGCGCCGAAGCCGGTCGCCAGAAAGGCTGTGGCGGCCAAGCCCGTCGCGAAGAAGTCCTCTCCGGTCAAGGCGCAGCCAAAGGCAAGGCCACAGGTGAAGGCGACAGCGAAGGCCGTCGCGAAGCCGAAGGCCCCGGAAGTGCGGTCCACCCGGACCGCGCCTAGGGCTCCCGCCGCTCCCGCCGCTCCCGCCGCTCCGTGGCTCCCGCCGCCCCGCGGCGGCATCCGCAGCGGTCCGATGCGGCGGCGGCCGGCGCCGGCAAGGCCAAGCCGGTGGTCTTCGTGCAGGCTGCCAGCGCCAGCCCGCCCGCCCGCGTCCTCGCTCCGGCGAAGGCGTTGCCGGCGGCCAAGCGGCCCTTCTCGCGCGAGTCCGTTCGGGTCGGGGAGTCGAAGCACGCACAGCCTGCGGGTGCCCGGCCGGTCTTCCCGGCGGAATTCCTCGAACGGCAGCGCGAGCGGCTGCGGGTCAAGAAGCTGGAGATCCTGGCGATGTACCAGAAGGATCTCAAGAGCGGCCAGGAATCCAACGACAGTCCGACCGAGGATCTCGTCGATCGCGCCAACAACGCCTACACCCGCGAACTGGCCTTCTCGATCTCCGACAGCGAGCGCGAGCTCATGCACCAGATCGATCTCGCGATCGAGCGCCTGAAGACGGGCTCGTACGGCTTCTGCCTGCACACCGGCCAGCAGATCGGACAGGCGCGACTCGAAGCGATTCCGTGGGCCAAGTACAGCGTCGAGGCCCAGGAGCTGCTCGAGAAGGGACTCCTTTCGGAGGCTTGACCTAGGGCCCTCCGGCCCAAGGGCGGCCGTTGCCCCCATGCGCGTCCGCTCTTTCATCGGGCTTCTGCTCGCGGTCGCGGGAGTGGTCTACGCGGTCGTACTGCACACCTACAACCGCGAGCTCTTCCACCAGCGCTTCCATCTCGGCCCGGAAACTTCGATTCCGCTCTGGGGTGGGTTGCTGGCGATCTTCCTCGCCGGTTTCCTGCCGACCGCGATTACTCTCGTCGTCGACACGCTGCGCCTGGATCTCAGTCGACGCCGCGACCGGCGGCGCCAGCGCGAAGAAGAGAGCCTCGAAGGGACTTTGCGGCGCGCCGTCGATTTTCAGGCCGACGGCCAGTGGGGCAAGGCCGCCGCCGAGCTCGAGACCTACCTCGCGGGGAAGCCCGATCACTTCACCGGCCAGCTGCGCTACGGCGAGGTCCTGCGCCATCTCGGGCGCACCGCCGAGGCGATCGAGGTGCATCGCCGCGCCGCCGCGACCTATCCGCGCTCGGTGAGCCTGCTCTACCATCTCGCCTCCGACTACCGTGAACGCGGCGACGTCGAGATCGCCCGCGAGACCGAATCGCGGATCGTGCGCGACTTCCCCGGCTTCGGCCTCGAGGTGCTGCGCGGCCGGCGCGGGGCGGCGCTCTCGGCGCGCGAGTTCGGAACCGCCGGGGAGCTGCACGAGCGCATCACCGAGCTCCTGAACGAAAGCGGCGACTCGGCGGCGTTTGGCGCGCGAATCGAGTCTCGCCCAGGGGCTCACCTACCAGCAGGGCGTTCGCCTGCTGGAGGAGGACAAGTCGGCCGAAGCGGCGGCGCTCTTCCGCAATCTCCTGGCGCGCGAGCCGAGGTTCATTCCGGCGCGCATCATGCTCGGCGAGGCCGAGCTCCTCGCGGACCGCGAGGCGGAGGCGATCGCGGCCTGGCGGAGCGGATACCTGGAGACCGGCAGCCCGGTCTTCCTGCAGCGGATCGAGGACTACTTCATCGAGCAGGAAGAGCCGATGCGCGCCATCGAGACGCTGCGCGCGCTGATCGCGGCCGCCGGCAACGACCTGCTGCCGCGCTTCTACCTCGGACGGCTCTACTATCGCCTCGAGATGCTCGAAGAGGCGACGAAGCAGCTCGCCGGCATCGAGGAGCGCATCAAGTCGTCTCCGACCTACCACTTCCTGCTCGGGCGGATCCACCACCGCCGCGGCGACCTCGCGCGGGCCGTCGAGTCGTTCGGCGCCTGCCTGCGGCAGCTCGACATCGGCAGCGCCGAATATCTCTGCCGGGTGTGTCACCACCGCTACGCCGACTGGCGCGACTCGTGCTCGCGCTGCGGCTCGTGGAATTCGGTCGACCTCAACTTCGAGGAGGAGCGGCTCTCGGCGGAGGAGCTGGGCGTCCTCGAGGTTCCGGTGTGGGGGCCGGCGGAGGATTCGGGCGAGTTCTCGCTCGCCAACCTCGGGGTCCCCGCGCCCGCGGACATCGAGCCGGGGAAGTAGCCTCTGGAATCGATCCTGAAGGCCGTCGCGGCCGGGCAGTTGCAGCCGGTCTATCTCGTCCATGGCAGCCGGGCGCTCGCCGAGCCTTCGGGGCTGCGGTTGGCCGAAGCGCTGGGCAAGGCCCTCGGCTGCGCGCCGCAGGTCGTCCGCCGGCCGGACGAGATCGCCGACGTGGCGGCCGACCTGCGGACTTTCTCGCTGTTCGCCGACGGCAAGGTGGTGGCGGTCGTCGAGAGCGGGGTCTTGGCGGATCGCGCGACGGCGACGACGCTCTTCGAGGAGGTCCGCCAGCAGTTGCCGTGGAGCGGCGGGCCCGACGATCTCACGGGCAAGGCGCGCGACGCCGCGACCCGGCTGCTCCAGGTGCTGCGGTTGTTCGACCTCGACCCGCAGACTCTGGGCTCCGAGCGAATCCTAGCGGCGCTCCCCGACGCGCTCCTCTCGGGCAAGGCGACCCGCGCCGGATCGAGCGCAGCCAGGGGGAAGGGCGGCGGCGCTGAAGAGCTCCGGACGGCCCTCCTGCCACTGCTGCAGGCGGCCGTCGGCGCGGGGCTGCGCGGGCTCGGCGACAGCGCCGCTTCGCTGGTCGCCGACCTGGTGCGCGACGGCCTGCCCGACCGCCATGCCCTCGTTCTGATCGAGAGCGCCGTCGCGGAGGGGCACCCGGTGCTCGAGGCGCTCACCCGGCGCGCGGCGGTCGTGTTCGCCGGCGAGATCACCGTCGGCAAGCAGGGCTTCGACGGCCTCGCCGCGCTGGCGAGTGAGCTCCAGCGCGAGACCGGAGTCGAGATCGATCGCGCCGCTCTGGCGGCGCTGGCGAAGCGCACGTTGCGCTTCGCGGAGGGTTTCGGCGACGGCAGGGAGGTCGACGCGGACTCGATGGCGCGCTTCGCCGGCGAGTACCGCAAGCTCGCCGCGCTCTCGGGCGGCGCGAAGATCCAGATTGCGCTGGTCGAAAAGAGCGTCGAAGATCGCGGCCAGGAGGACTCGTTCCAGATCCTCGACGCGATCGGCGACGGCAAGGCCGCCGAGGCGCTGGCGAAACTCGCGCGCTATCTCGGCAGCGCCGAGGATCCGCTCGCCGCACGCCTCATGTTCTTCGGCAGCCTCGCCGGCTTCTGCCGGCGCATCGTCGCCGTGCGCGGTATCGCCGCGGCCGTTCGCGTCCCGAATGGGGAACGCAACTACGGTCGCTTCAGCACGCAGTGGGCGCCGAAGCTGCAGGGCGAGATCCCCGGCCTGGCCAGGAACCCGCTGGCGGGAATGAAGCCCTTTCCCATCTTCAAGGCCTACCTCGCCGCCGGCAGAATTCCACCCGCCGTGCTCGACACCTTGCCCGCCCGGGTGCTCGAGACCGAGCGCCGCCTGAAGGGGGACTCCGGCGATCCGGACGCCGCCCTGGCCGCCCTGGTGCTCGCGCTCGCCAAACCGTAGTCCGGAATCTCCCGCGGCCGCCTCTGGGCGTGCGGTCGCTTCTAGGCGTGCGCCGCCTGGGCGCGGGGCAGGCCGTACTGCAGGCGCAGGCGGCGGAAGTTCACCAGCAGCTGGTCTTTGGCGCTGCCCTCGAGGTAGTCGTTCTGCGCGTAGAGGCGCTGGTACATGCCGAGCAGGTGCGGGAACTCCGCCTTCAGCCAGGGAAAGAACTTGACCCGGCTCGCCGGCTTGAGGCTGAGCGCCTGCGGCTGGACGTCGATCGCCCCGGCAGCCAGCGCGGCCTCGAAGAGCGGCGCGAGCTCGGCCTCGCTGTCGTTGATTCCGGGCATCACCGGCATGCAGTTGACGGTCACCGCGATGCCCGCCTCGGCGAGGCGCTCGACGGCGCGCAGGCGCGCCTGCGGGTCGGGCGCAGCCGGGTCGAGCTTTCTCGCCAGCTCGCGGTCGAGGGTGGTGATCGACAGGTGAATCTCGATCGCATGCCGCCGGTCGAGCTCCGCCAGCAGGTCGAGGTCCTTCAGGATCAGCGGCGACTTGGTGGTGATCGAGAGGTTCAGGCCCTCGACGCCGGCGAACACCTCGAGCAGCGACCGGGTCACCCCGAAGTGGCGCTCTGCCGGCTGGTACGGATCGGTCGCCGTGCCGATGGCGATCGTCTGGCCGCGCAGGTCGCTCTTGCGCAGTCGGTGGGCGAGTTTCTCCGCGGCGTTCCTCTTGACGAAGATCCGGCTCTCGAAGTCGTCCGGGCTGGTCGACTCGAAGAAGCTGTGCGTCGCGCGCGCGTAGCAGTAGACGCAGCCGAACTCACAGCCGCGATAGGGGTTGATCGTCCAGTCGAAGGGCAGGATCCTGGCCTCCGACTTGTTGAGGATCTCGCGCACCAGCAGGTCGAAGTATTCGACCCCGGCACGGCGGCGCAGTGCCTCGGCATCGGCTGCCGGGCGTCCTGCCGCGGGGAGCATGGGGAAGAGCGGGAGGGTGGCTTCCTGGTACATTTACGCCTTTTTTACGCTATCCCGGAAAGTTTGTCAAGTTGGCAGAATGCGGGGGTGCCCGAGCTGCCCGAGATCGAAGTCCTGAAACGCAGCCTGGAGCCCCGTCTGGCCGGACGCCGGATCCTCGAGGTCCGGATTCATGCGCCGGCGTTGCGCGAACCGCTCGACCGGCGCTCCCTGATGAGCCTGGCCGGCCGGCGCGTCGAGCGCCTCGGGCGGCGGAGCAAGTACCTGCTGATCGAGATCGAGCAGGGGGCGACTCTGGTGATCCATCTCGGCATGAGCGGCCGGCTGACGCTGGCGCCGGTAGCCACGGAGCTCGAGACCCACGAGCACCTGAGCTTCCGCCTCGACGGCGGGGAGCGCCTGCGCCTCAGGGACCCGCGCCGCTTCGGGCTCGCCTTCGTCGCGTCCACGGACGGCCTCGACGGCGACCGCCACTTCCGTCATCTCGGCGCCGAGCCGCTCTCGCCGGTCCTGACCGGCGGGCAGCTCGCCGCGCTGGCGCACGGCCGGCGCGGACCGGTGAAGAGCTTCCTGATGGATGGGCGCCTGTTGGTCGGAGTCGGCAACATCTACGCCACCGAAGCCCTGCACCGCGCCGGGATCCACCCCTCACGGTCGGTGGCCCGGATCGGGGCGGAGCGCTGGCAGCGGCTGGCGGAGGCGGTCGTCGGGATCCTGGAACGGGCGATCGAGGAGGGCGGGACGACCCTGAACGACTTCACTGACGGCGCCGGGCAGGAGGGCTATTTCCAGGGCTCGCTCGCCGTCTACGGCCGGGCGGGCGAACCCTGCCTGGCTTGCGGCTCGACGCTGCGGCGCATCGTCCAGGGCGGAAGAAGCACCTTCTACTGTCCGCGTTGTCAGCGCTAGAGTGGTCGCTCACCGTCGCTCGCAGGAGCCGTGGAGGCTGCAATGAAATCGCCTGCTCGAGGCTGGTCCATGACCCTTGCCGGAATCATCGCCGTGCTTGCCGCCGTCGCCGCCCTCGCCCTCGCTGCGGCGGGCTGTGCCAAGCCGGCTGCGAAACCGGCGCCGAAGTCGGTCGAGGAACGCTCGGAGCCGGCGCCCGAGGCCATGAGCGAGGCCGCGAAGACGCGCGAGCTCGAGGACAAGGCTGCCGAATACAAGGATCGCTACCAGGAGATCCAGGAGAGCGACATGACGGCGGAGGAGAAGGCGCAGGCGGCCGGCGACCTCGTCGACGAGCAGCAGCGCACCGTCCGCGAGGCGGAGGACGGCGGCGCCGGCGGGGACGAATCGCAGCGGTGACCGGTCCCGTCGGCGCGCCAGCGCACCGGATACCCTGCCGAACCAGGGCCGGCGTTCGATAGGATCCGCAGTCATGAAAGCGATGATCCTCGGCGTCGCCGGCGGAACCGGTTCGGGCAAGACGACCGTCGCACGGGAGATCCTCGACGCGGTGGGACCGGACCGGATCGCCTTCCTGGCCCAGGACAACTACTACCGCGACGTCGAGTGGGAGAGCCCCGACCAGCTCCTGGCGTACAACTTCGACCACCCCGACGCCCTCGACACCGCGCTGTTCGTCGAGCATCTGCGCGCCCTGAAGGGCGGGCGGGCGATCGACCTTCCGGTCTACGATTTCGTGAGCCACCGCCGGACCGCGGCCTCGAGGCGCATCGAAGCGCGGCCGGTCGTGCTGGTGGAGGGCATCCTGCTCTTCGCCGAACCGGAGATCCGCGGGCTCTGTGACTTCAAGGTCTTCGTCGACACCGACGCCGACGTCCGCCTGGTGCGCCGCATCCGGCGCGACCTCACCGAGCGCGGTCGCGCGGTCGGGGACGTACTGCGCCAGTACATGGGCACCGTGCGCCCGATGCATCTCGAGTTCGTCGAGCCCTCGAAGCGCTGGGCCGACGTGATCGTGCCCGAGGGCGGCGAGAACCGGGTCGCCCTGGAGATGGTCGTGGCGCGGGTCGAACAGCTCCTGGTGCCGGCGGAAGCCCGCGTCTGAACGGCCGCGCCCGAGGAAGCGCCGGCAACCTGACCGGCGTCATGAAAAGCCCCGTCCGTCTCTGATCCAATGCCGGTCATGAGGCACCTCCTGCTCATCCCGATCATCCTCTCCGCGCTGACCCTGGGCGCGCACCTGCTGCGCGGCGGCCACCCTGTGCTGGCATTGGCTGCTGCCGCGCTGCCGCTGCTGCTCGTTCCCCGTCCGGTCGCCGCGCTGCGCTGTCTGCAGGGGTTGCTGCTCCTCGGGGCGCTCGAGTGGGTGCGGGCGCTCTTCCAGATCCGCGAAATGCGACGCGCCCTGGGGCAGCCCTGGCAGCGCATGGCGATCATTCTCGGCGCGGTGGCGCTGGTCACGGCGCTCTCGGCGCTCGCCGCCGGCGGCTGGTTCCGCGGCCGCGCGCGCCGGCGCCCGGGCTCGCCGGACTCGTCGCCGCTGGAGGCGGCATGAATCGGCTCGACGAGGGGCGGATGCGGCGCGAGTGGCGAACTCTCGCGGCGATGATCGCGATCGCCTGCCACGGCCGGCGGCATGAGCGGCAGGCGGGCGGGAGGCGCACTCTTTGCCCGGCCTGCGCGGAGCTGCGTGCCTACGCCGAACAGCGTCTGCTGCGTTGCCCGTTCGGCGACCACAAGCCGACCTGCAACAACTGCCAGGTGCACTGCTACCGGCCCGAGATGCGTGAGCGGGTGCGCGAGGTCATGATCTTCGCCGGGCCGCGCATGCTGCTGCGCCACCCGGTGCTCGCGCTCCTCCATCTGGTGGTCGACGAGCGCCGGCCGGCGCCGGCCAGGCCGGTCCGGCGGGCGGCAGCGGCAGGCGCGGCAACGACAGAGGCCGCCGGCAGGACCGCGGACGGGGCGTCCGGAGCCGTCAGACCCTGAACGGCCAGATGACCGGCAGGAGCAGGCTGGCGAGGATCCAGAAGAGCAGGTTCAGCGGGATGCCGGCCTTGAGGAAGTCCTTGTAGCGGTAGTTGCCGGCGCCGTAGACCATGGCGTTGGTCTGATAGCCGATCGGGGTGACGAAGCCGTTCGAGGCCGCGAAGGCGACCGCCATCAGGAGCGGGCGGCTGTCGACGCCGAGCGCGGTTGCCGTGGCCACCGCCACCGGCACCATGAGCACCGCAGTCGAAGCGTTCGACAGCACCTCGGTCAACACCATGGTCACGAAGTAGAGCAGAGAGAGGGCGGCCCACGGCCCGAGGCTGCCGCCTTCGGTCGCGATCCAGTCGCCGAGCTGCCTGGCGAGTCCGACCCGCTCCACGGCAATCCCCAGCGGCAGCGAGGCGGCGAGCAGGAAGTAGACCGCCCAGTTGACCGATCGGTAGACGCGCTGAATGCGCACCACCCGGGTCACCAGCAGGGCGACGATCGCCACCAGCGCGGCCTTGAGCAGCGGCACATCGAAGAAGGTCGCGGCGACGACCGTGCCGCCGAGAGCGGCGGCGTGCAGCCACCAGCGCCGGTGGAGGCGCAGCCGCAGGTCGACCTCCTGCAGCGGCAGGAAGTCGTCGAGCTTGTAGAGCTGCTCGACGCTCCGGCGCGGGCCGAAGACCAGCAACGTATCCCAGCGCTGGAGCGGAATGAGCGCCAGCTTCTCGCGGATCAACTCGCCGGTGCGCGAAAGAGCCAGAACGAAGGCGCCGAACCGGCGCCGGAAGTCGATCTCCCGCAGCGTCACGCCTTCGAGCGTCGACGAAGGCGAGAGCTGCATCTCGGCGAGGACGTTGTCTTCGTCGGCGAGATCGGCGTCCGAGAGCTTGATGTCCGAGAGCAGGAGCAGCTTCTCCTGCTCCTTGAACTGGACGATGTCGGCCATGGTGCCGCGCACGATGAGAATGTCTTCGGGCGCGAGCGGCGTATTGCGCAGGTCGAAGGCGATCTTGCGCGTGCCGCGGAGGATCTCGAGCACGTTCAGGTGGTAGCGCTCGCTGACCTCCTCGTCGACGACGGTGCGCCCGACCAGGCGGGAACCGGCCGGGACCTTGACCTCGGTGAGAAAGGTGGTGAGCTGGTACTTCGAGGTCAGGCTCGAGGCGTCGCCGCGCTCGGGGAGCAGGCGCACGAGGAATACGTTGTAGAGCATTCCGCAGGAGAAGAAGACGATGCCCATCGGAAAAAGCTCGAACATCGCGATCGCCGGCAGGCCGCGGGCCTCGGCGAGCGACGAGACCAGGATGTTCGTGGAGGTCCCGACCAGCGTGCAGGTGCCGCCGATCACCGCCGCGTAGTTGAGCGGCAGGAGGAGCTTCGACGGCCCCTTGCGGTGCTGCTTGGCGATCTGGATCGCGACCGGCAGGAGCATCGCGATCGCCGCGGTGTTGTTGATGAACATCGAGATCGCGCCACAGACGACGAGCAGCAGCGCGACCGATCTTCCCCACGAGCCGCCGGCGATCCGGCTGATGCGGTGCCCGACCTGGGCGACGAGGCCGCTGTCGGTGACCGCCTCGGAGAGGATCATCATGAAGAGCACCGTGATGACGGCGGTGTCGGAGAATCCCGAGATCCCCTCGGCGAGGTCGATCTGGCCGGTGACGAGCAGCGCGGCGAGAATCGTCAGCGCGATGACGTCGACTGCCAGCCACTCGAAGGCCGAGGCGGCGAGCATGAAGACCAGGAGTGCGAGGACGATGGTCGTCGGCATGGGGGCTCGGGGACGTCGAGTCTAGCAGCGCGCCACTCCGATACCCCGATTGCAGCCGCCGTGCCGACCGACTACGATTCGCCCGTGGCCCGCTATCGCGTCGAAGTTCACGCTGCATTCGAGGCGGCCCATCACCTGCTCTCCTATCGCGGTGGCAGCGAGCCGGTGCACGGCCACAGCTGGCGGGTGTCGATCGAGATCGCCGCGGCCGAGCTCGACGCGGAAGGTATGGCGTTCGACTTCGTCGCCGCCCGGCAGACGCTGCTCGAGCTCGCCGGGCGGTTCGACCATCGCGACATCAACACGGTGCCGCCCTTCGACACCCTGAGCCCGACGACCGAGCTCCTCGCAACCTGGTTCTGCGAACGGATGCAGGAGCGCCTGCCGGCGGCGGAGATCCGCTCCGCGACCGTCTGGGAAGGACCGAACTGCAGCGCGACCTACTTCCCCGGCTGATGCGCGCCTTTCTCCTCGCCGCCATCGTTCTCCCCTGCCTCGCTCTCGCCGCCTGTCGCGGCGCCGGGGAGCCGGTGGCCGAGCTCGAAGTGGCGCCCGCCGAGATCGGGCTCCAGCTCGGCTCGTTCGTCGAGCTCTCGCTGCGCATCACTCCGCTCGCCGACCTTCCGCCGGGCGTCGTGCCGCAGGTCTTCCTGCACCTGATCGACGAGCCCGGCTCCGTCCTGCGCACCTTCGACCACACCCTCCCCGGCGAGTTCCGGCGTGGACGCGAGATCGCCTACCGCGTCCGGATCCATCAGTCGGCCATTGCGGAGCCGCTGGCGGCCGGGTCTCTATACGCTGACGGCGGGCCTCCACGACGGCGCCGGCGGCCGGTTCCGGCTGCTCTCGGCGAGCCCCGAGGTCGCCAAGCTCGAGTATGCGGTGGCGACCGTGCGGCGTGCCCGAGCCGTCGCCGGCGGTGCCCGGCGTGCGCTTCTCGCCGGAGTGGCTGCCGGTCGAGCCGGGGCAGGACCGCCAGATCGTCGCCCGCCGGCCGCTCGCCGGCGCCGGGCCCGGCACGCTCCAGATCGGTCCATTGCAGGGGCCGGGAGAGATTCTGCTGCGCGTCGGCCTGCCGGCGGCGGGGAGCGGCCGGCTCGAGAGCCTCGCCGGCGGACACGACGCCGAAGATCCGCCTGCACTCCTCCTGCGGCGATTTCTCGGCCGAGCTCTCCGGCGAAGCGAGTGCGGATGGCAGCGGAGTCGAGCTTCTGATCCCTGTCCCGGCGACCGCCGGACCGGTCGAATGCGATCTCCGGATCGAGCCCAACTTTCTGGTGCGCAGCGGCGACGAGGCCGAGGCGAGGTCGATCAACGTCGAGATCCTCGCCTGGCGGTCCGGGACGGCGGACGACAGCGGAACGACCCCGGATGAGTAGGCGGCAGCCGTCACCGATCCTGCGTCCGGCGCAGGCGAAATATCTCGCGTCGCTGCGTCCGTTTCGCGACGCGCTGGTCGCCGAGATGGAGAAGTACGCCCACGAGCACGACATCCCGATCGCCCTGCCCGACCTCGGCCGCCTGCTCGAGGCGCTGGCCGCGAGCCGACCCGGCGGCCGGATCCTCGAGATCGGTTCCGCGATCGGCTACGGCACCCTGCGCCTGGCGCGCGGCGCCCGCGAGGGCCAGGTGGTCACGATCGAGCGCGATCCGGCCCGGATCGCGATCGCCCGGCAGTATCTGGAGACCGGCGGGGTGATGGCGCGCGTCGAACTGCTCGAGGGCGAGGCCCTGGAGGTCCTGCGCGGCGTCCGCGGACCGTTCGACCTGGTCTACATCGACGGCGACAAGCGCGACTACCGGCGCTGCCTCGACCTCACCCTGCCGCTCCTCGCGGTCGGCGGCTACGTCGTCGTCGACAACCTCCTCTGGCACGGCGCGATCGCCGATCCGAAGCTGCGCGCCGAGGACGACGCCGCGGCGCGCGAGATCGAGCGCTTCAACCCGTACTTCATGATCCACCCCCAGCTCGCGACCGTCCTCCTGCCGCTCGGCGACGGCGTCGGCCTCGGCGTCAAGAAGAAGATCACCATCCGCGAGATGGGCGGGCCGTTCTGGTGCGCGGCTCATTCGGCGTACTTCACCGAGCAGCCCATCGGCTTGGTGGTCGACGGATGCGGACTCTTGCCGGCGGCGAGGGCGGTGAGGGCGGCGTCGACGTAGTTGACGCTGGAGGCGCCCGGCCCGCTGTCGATGGCGCCGTTGTAGACCAGTTTGCCGGCGCCGTCGATGATGAACATGTGCGGCGTCACCTTGGCGCCGTAAGCGTGGCCGATCTCACCCGAGGAGTCGTAGAGCACCGGATAGGCGATGCCGTTCTTCCGGTTGAAGGCCTGGTGCGCCGCCGGGTCGACGAAGTCGCCGCTCGCCCGATGGGTGCTGTTGATCGCCAGCCAGACGGCCTCCGGGTGGGCTGCCGCGGTCGCGGTCATGGTCTTTCTCTCGGCATAACCGCGCGACACCGGGCAGTTGGGATTGATCCACTCGAGGACCACGGTCTTGCCGCGGAATTCGGCGAGCGTCACGGCCTTGCCGTCGAGGTCCTGGAGCTCGAAGGCGGGGGCGACGGCGCCGACCGCGAGGTCGGCGTGAGCCGCGCGGCCGGCGGCGAGCAGGACGAGGGCCAGCAGCACAGGGCGCAGGTAGAGCGGGATCGACGGCATGGAGATCTCCTTTGGCGGTCGTGAATCGTTCAGTGGGGAAGCTCGACCGAGGTCGTGCCCGCCAGGGCTACCGGCGCCGCAGTGCCGGCGGCAGAGCGCTCGAAACCGGTGAGTGTCCAGGCGAAGTTCGTCGTGGCCGGCAGGGGCTGGGTCAGATCGAGCGGTTCGAGACGGACGCGGAAGCGCAAGCCGTTCTTCGACGCCGAGAACTCCGGCCGTCCGAGCGCGAACAAGGGATGCGATTCGAAGAAGAGATCGGGTGTCGCTGCACGCCAGGTTCCGCCGGCCGCAAGCAGCTCGAGAACCAGCGCCCCCTTCGGTTCTGCCGCCACGCGCAAGGTCACCTGCGGCGCCCCCGGCGAATCGCCAGCCGGGAGCGGCAGCGCGGCGCGCGCCGCCGCCAGGCGCAGCGGACTCGGGATCGCCGGCGCCGGTCTTCGCCGGGATCTCCAGGGTGAGCTCGGCGGTGTGCGGAATGCACTCGTCGCGGCAGACGAGATAGTCGAGCCGCGCGCGCACTTCGAGCGGCGTTCCCGCGGCGGAAGCGACCGTCGCGGCGATCGGGTAGAGCACCGCGTGCGAGTATCCGAAGCTCACCATCCCTGCCGCCAGTTCGAAGCGCCGCGGCACCGGAAACAGAAGACGGGCGTCGCGAACGGCGCTCGTCGCCCGGAAGTCGATCCGCGGCGCATAGCCGGCATCGCCGCTGTTGATCCAGTAGACGTGCCAACCGGGCTGGAGCTCGAACTCGAGGCCGAGCGCGCGCGCATCGCCGATCAGCCGCGCGCGCGCCTCGGCGTTCTCGACCCAGGGCCCGGCGACGCCGCGGGCGGGAGAGCCGAGGTGAGCGGGACGACGAGCGCCAACCAGGCACTTCTGTGGGCGATCGACTGCATTCTTCCTCCTTTACGCAAGAACGACGCCCGGGTTCGAGCCCCAATGTGGCGTCCTTCGCCGACTCCCGGGGGGCGCGGGGTATAGAGTCAGCGGTTGATGTCGATCTCCGGCAGCCTGGAGGATGTCGCCGTCGGCGATGTCCTCCAGTTCATCCACCTTGGCAAGCGCACCGGCACGCTCGAGCTCGAGCGCGACGGCGAGCAGGCCCGTTTCGGCTTCAAGGAGGGGGCGCTCGTCGCGGCCCGGGCCCCGGGGCGCCGCGCCTCGGCGAGCTGCTCGTCGAGCGCGGTCACCTCGACGCCGCGACGCTCAACGCGGCGATGGCACGGCAGGAGCGCCGGGACGCCCCGGCGCTCGCTCGGCCGGTTGCTGGTCGACGAAGGGCTGCTGCGCCGCGAGGAGCTCGAAAGCGTCGTCCGGCTCCAGCTCGAGCTCGCGGTCGAGCAGGTCTTCCGCTGGGAGCGCGGGAGCTTCGACTTCGCCCTCGACGAGATCCGGCCGATCGACGAGATCGGCACCGAGGCCTTCGACCTCGAGTCCGATTCGGGTCTCGCCTCCAACGTCGTCCTGCTCGAAGCGGCGCGGATTTTCGACGAGCGCGACCGGCTCGGGGTCTCGAAGTCGCTCGGCGAAGCGTCGGACGACGCCTTCGACGGCCTGATCGACGAAGAGGTCGGGACCTTCGCCGGCCCGGTCGTCCGGCGTGCTCTCGCCGGATCGCGAGTTCATCCGGCAGCTGCGGCTGGCACTCGGCGACCGGGCGACGCTGCGGCGGGTCACGCTCGCGCGGGCCGTCCGACGCCGCCGACGAGGGGAGACTCCGACATCCTGCTCATCGACGCCCGTGCCGACGCTCTCGACGCCGAGCTCCTGGGGACGCTGCGCGAGGCACGGCCGGACGCCGGCTGGTGGTGCTGGTCGACTCGAACGCCGCCATGCAGATCGCCTACCGTCACGGCGCGGTCGCCGCGGTGCCCGCCGAGCTCGAGACGGTGCAGGCCTGCCTGGTGAATCTGCTCGAGACGGCGACGGTCCGGGGCGCCGAGAGCGCCGGTCGGGGCGAGCCGGGACTGCGCCGTCTGCAGCGGGTCTTCGGCGACCTGAAGTCGGGTCTCGCGAGCGCCACGGTGGCGCTGAACCTCATGCAGCTGGTCTCGGAGTCCTACGAGCGCGCGGTGATCTTCCTGGTCAAACGCGACCGCCTGGCGCCGCTCGGTGCCTTCGGTTTCGCGCACAACGGAAACCCGCTGGCGAACGCCGTCCGGCGGCTCGAGATCGCGCCTTCCGGGCTCCTGCAGGAGGCGCTCGCCATCGTCGCAGGTGCGCACCGCGACCTTCCAGAACGCCAACCTCCCGAGCGCACTGGCTGCGATTCTCGGTCCCCCGGCCAACGATCAGGTGGTCGTCTTTCCGGTCGCCGGCAGCGAGCGCGTCATCGCCGCCGTCTACGCCGACAACGGCGACAGTTCCCGCCCGCTGCGCGACGTCGAGCTGCTGGAGGTGGCGGCAGAACAGGTGGGCATCGCCTTCGAAAACGAGCTGCTGCGCCGCCAGCTCGCGCCGCTGACCGGGGCGACCTCCGGCACTTCACCATCGGCCACACTGCGCCACGGGGCGCGCTCTCAGTCCGGGCCAGGTTTCAGCCGGTGCGATCGAGCGTCCCGCGCGCCAGCCGGAGCGTCTCCGCGGGGCCGGGCAGCAGGCGGCCGTCGAGCACCGGGAGGTGCCGTCCGCCGCCGCGCTCGAGCGTCGCGACGACGTCGCGGATCTGGCGCAGCGCGAGCTCGACCTTGCCGGCGCGCCGCAGGCAGGTGGCGAGACGGTAGCGGACCTGCGGCAGATCCGGTTCGAGATAGAGCGCCGCGCGGAAGGCATCCGCGGCGGCGTCGGGGCTTCCTGCGACCTCGTGCACGAGTCCCGCGAGGACGTGCGCCGCCGGATCGGCCGGATCGCCGGCGAGCGCGAGCGCCGCTTCACGTGCGGCATCCTCGAGTCGATCCGCCTCCAGGTGACCGATCGCGGCCAGGATGCGCTCGGCGGTCGACGGCGCGGCCGGTGTCGGAGCGACTAGAGCCACCGGAGCCACCGGAGCCACCGGAGTGGTGGCAGCGACCGGAGCGACCGGAGCGCACCGAAGCCAGCGGAGCCCCCGGAGCGACCGCAGCCACTGGGGTGCTCGCAGCCCGCGCGGCGCCGCGCGCCGGCGTCCGCGGCTGGGCTGCCGGGCGCGGGGAGGCCGCGCCCAGTTCCGGAAGGCGATAGCAGAAGCAGCCGCCGAGATCGACCGCGCGCAGCGTCTCCTGGACGCGCCAGAGCGTTTCGGAGCCACCGAGGAAGAGGGCGCCGGGCCGCGCCAGCCGGCGGGCGGCTTCAGCGACGACCTCGGCCTGCAGCTGCTGGCGAAAGTAGATCAGGACATTGCGCAGCAGAATGAGGTCGAAGGCCGGCTCGGCCAGCCGGTACGGCAGGCGCGAGAGGTTCATCTGTTGGTAGTCGATCCGGGCCCGCAGGCGCGGATCGAGCTCGTAGAGCGCGCCCTGCCGGGTGAACGAAGCAGCGAGCATCTTGGCGGGAACTCCCGCTACGGCGCGCTCGCCGTAGATCCCGCGCCGGGCGTGTGCGAGCGCCTCCGGGTCGAGATCGGTAGCGAGGATCTGCCAGTCCCAGCCGGCGAGGAGCGGCGAGTCGTCGAGCACCAGCGCGAGCGTCGCCGGCTCTTCGCCAGCGGCGCAGGCCGCGCTCCAACAGCGCAGGCGCCGCGTGCCCGACCGGGCGAGGACGAGCTCGGGGAGCAGCAGGTCGCGAATGCGCTCCCACTGCAGGGGCACGCGGAAGAAGGTCGACTCCTTGATCGTCAGCAGGGTGGCGAGCGTCTCCCACTCGCCGGGAAGCTCGTCGTCGGCGAGCGCCGCGACGTACTCCGCGAGGCCGGAGCAACCGGTCACCCGGCAGCGGCGCTCCGCGGCCTCGCGCAGGAACGGCAGGCGCCCCTCCGGCAGCTCGTTTCCGGTCTCGCGCCGGACGAGGGTCGCGAGCTCCTGCACCAGCCGGCTCATCGCGTCTCCCGCAGGCGCCGCGCGATCTCGAGCCCGATCGCCGACGGGGAGAGCGACGAGCTCCGCCGCGCCGAGCTCGATCGCCGCGCGCGGCATGCCGAAGACCGCCGAGCTCGCCTCGTCCTGGGCGCAGCAGAGCGCCCCGGCCCGGCGCAGGTCGCGCAGTCCTTCGGCGCCGTCGGTCCCCATGCCGGTGAGCAGGACCGCCACGACGCGCTGTGCTGCGCCGTTGTCGAGCGAGCGGAAGAGCTCGTCGGCCGAGGGGCGATGCCCGCGCTGCGGCGGCGTGAGGCGGTCGAGCTCGAGCCGTCCGTCGGCGCCGAGGCGCAGGTGCGATCCGCCGGGAGCGATGCGCACCGCTCCCGGCCCGGGCTGCTCGCCGGCAAGGGCGACGCGGACATCGAGGCCGAGAGTCGAAGCCAGCCACTCGGCGAGGCCGCCTTCGAAGCCGGCGGCGATGTGCTGCACGACGAGGATCGGAAACGGTGCCGGCGCCGGCAGCGCTGCGAGCAGATCGCGCACCGCCGCCGGTCCGCCGGTCGAAGCGCCGATCGCGAGGCAGGTGAACTCCCGGCCGGCGCGCGGCGAGAGTGGCGGACGCGGCGGCAGGGGCACGGCGGATGCCGCGGCGAGGACCGCGACGCGCGCCGCCGCCGCGGCCCGGATCGCCGCCGGGAGGGTCTCGGCGAGCAGGTGCCAGCTGTCCGGATCCTCGGGCTTCGGCAGCAGCTCGACGGCGCCGGAACCGAGGGCCTGAAAGGCGGAGCGCACCTCGGAGCGGTCGGCGCGCGAAGTCAGGAGGATCGTCGGCACCGGGCGGTCGCGGCGCAGCCGCGCGAGCACGCCGAAGCCGTCGAGTTGCGGCATCACGATGTCGAGCAGCAGGACATCGGGCCGCAGCCGCTCGACCAGCTCGACTGCGGCCTCGCCGTCGGCCGCCTCGCCGATGACCTGGATGTCGGCCGCCTGGGCGAGGAAGCGGCGCAGCACCGCGCGCACCGACGAGGAGTCGTCGACGATCACGACCGTGAGCTTGCGTGCGCCGGCGGACGTCACGAGAGCGGCCGGATTCAGCTTCCGGTCAGGCGCCGCACGGTCTCGACCAGATCGGTCGCGACCAGGCTCTGCTTGGTGAGATAGGCGTCGGCGCCGGCGCGCAGGCCGCGCAGGCGATCCTCCGAGCGTTCGCGGGTCGAGACGACGACGATCGGCAGGTGGGCGAAGCGTTCGATCTGCCGCAGCTGCATCGTGAGCTCGAAACCGTCGAGGTTGGGCATCTCGATGTCGGTGACCAGGCAGTCGAACGCCTCGACCGCCAGGCGGCGCAACGCTTCGTCGCCATCTGCCGCGACCTCGACGCGGAAGCCGGCGTCCTCGAGGATGCGGCGCTCCATTTCGCGGGTCACCCGCGAGTCGTCGACCAGGAGTAATCGGGTGTGCTCACGCGGCGCGTCGGCGAGCGCAGCGGTCGAAGCGCGGCGGCCGGCGGTTTCGCGCCCCAGGAGCGCCTGCGGCGCGAGCACGGCGATCGGGTCTCCCGAAGGCAGCAGCGCCGCACCGTCGATCAGCGCCGAGACCGGCGCGCGCCGCGGCAGCGGGCGCACGAGCAGCTCGACCTCGCCCTCGACCCGGTCGACCGAGAAGGCGACCGGCCGGCCGGCCACCGAACCCTCGATGAGGAGCCTGGTCTCGCCGCCTGCGGTCGAGGCGATGCCGAGGGCATCGCTCAGCGAAACGAACGGGACCAGCCGGTCGCCGAGGATCGCCAGCCGGTGTCCGCCGCTCTCTTCGACGGTGACTCCGGCGAGCGTCGCGATGCGGCGGACGGCGACGGCGGGCACGGCGAGGAGGGCGCTGCCGATTCGCACCAGCACGACCTGCTCGCCGCGCCGCGCCACCGGCAGGTCGAGCACGACCTCGGAGCCGTTGCCGAGTTTCGACGCCATCCGTACTTCGCCGCCGAGACGCGCCACGGCCGCTTCGACGGCATCGAGGCCGACACCCCGTCCGGAAACCTCGGACGCGGCGTCGCGAGTCGAGAATCCGGGCAGGAAGACCAGCCGCAGGGCCTCGGCCTCGGGCAGTGAATCGAGCGCCGCACGCGGCAGGAAACCGCCCGCTGCGGCCTGCCGGGCGACGGCGGCGGCGTCGATGCCACGGCCGTCATCGGCGATCGTCAGCTCGACGCCGCGGCCACCGGGCGCAGCCGCGATACGCAGGCGACCCGCTGGCGCCTTGCCGGCTGCGCGGCGCTCCTCCGGGCCCTCGATGCCGTGGTCGACGGCGTTCGCGACCAGGTGGCGCAGAGCACCTTCGAGCTCTCGGGCGATGCGCCGATCGAGCCGCGTCTCCTCGCCTTCGAGCTCGACTTCGATCTGCCGCCCCAGCCGGCGCGCGAGCTCCCGGGCATAGCGCGCCAGCGAGCGCAGCGTCGGTTTGATCGGCGCGATCTGGAGCGCGAGAACCGCCTCGATCTGCTCCTCGCCGGTTCTCGCCAGCCGGGTCTCGAGCGCGCCCGCTTCGAGCACCGCCTGGCGCAGCGACGCGGCGACCACGGCGAGCGCCTGCGCCGGCTGTGGGTCCCGCACGCCGTCTTCAGCGAGGTTGGCCAGCTCCTCGAGCCGGGTGAGCAGCCGGCCGGTGACGACCGCTGCGGCACGCACCCGCACCGCGCGTTCGGCGAAGGCGTCGAGACCTCCGGCCAGGAGTCCGGCATTGTCGGAGCTCTCCTCGGCGAGCCGGCGTTCGTCGGTCGCCCGGCGATCGCCGCCGGCGCGCCGATCCGCGCTGGCGCGGCGGTCCTCGCCAGCGCGGCGCTCCGGTGGCGCCGGAGCGGTCGGGGTGGTCGGAGTGGTTGGGGTGACTGGGGTGACTGGGGTGACTGGAGCCAGCGGCACCGTTGGAGCCGCGGTGGCCGCGGGAGTTGCCGGCCCGGGTGCGGTCGCTGCCGGCGCTGCGCCGGGGCCGCGCCCGCGTTCGAACTCTGCCAGCAGTTCGGTGGCGGACTCGACCGGCGCGCCGTCCTCGACCGACTCGACCATCGCCGCCAGGGCGTCGTGGGCGGCGAGCAGCAGATCCGGGAGTGCCGGCGGACGGGAGAGCACGACCTCCTCGGTGGCGTGGCAGAGCTCGGCGAACGGCGCGATCGCCATCATGCGGCCGGCCCCCTTCAGCGTGTGGAGCTCGCGCTTGATCTCGACCAGCGCTTCCGGCCCGCGCGCCAGCGCCGGCACGAGGTCGGCGAGCCTCTGCAGGCGCTCGCGCGCCTCGGCAACGAAGACCGGCACGAGCTCGAGCAGCTCGTCGTCCACGGCCTACCCGGAAGTCCAGCGCTCGAGATTGACGTCGATGCCGAGCACCGCGACGAGCTCGCCATCCTCGAAGAACGGCGCAGCCGCCGTCACGACCTTCTCGTTGGTGAGGATCGAGGTCATGACCGAGGTGACGATGCCGCGCCGCTCGGCGGCCGCGGCGCGGAACCAGGGGCGGTCCGAGAAGTCGCGACCGAAGCGGATCTCGTCCGGAATCGGGACGAGGCGAAGCAGCGCCGGCTGACCGACGATCGCCGTGCGCTGGCGGCGGCGGTCGTTGACGAAGACGAGCTCGACGTCCGGCCGCTCTTCGAGCAGCGACTCGAGCCGGCGTTCGAGGGCGTCGGGGCTGGCGAGCAGCGGCCGGAGCTCCGTCGCCCAGCTCTCCGCCAGGTGCCGGAGCGAGCTCGGGGAATCGAGACGGAAGCCCTGCGCCAGGAGCTGCACGCTCACCGCGGCCTCTTCGAGATCGCGTGCGGCGCCGGAGAAGCCGCGCAGCCCGTCGGCGATCTGCTGCACGACCGACGAGGCTTCGCGCAACGTCTGCACGACCTGGAGCGAGGCGGTGCGCTGCTCCGAGGTGCCCGCCGAGATCTCGCGCGCGGCGGCGGCGGTCTCGACGAGGGCGTCGCGCAGACCGGTGATCGCGCCGGCGGTGGCGGTCACGCGCAGGAGCACCCGTTCGGCTTCGCGTCCGCCGGCACTCGTCGCTTCGACGGTGGCGGCGATCGAGGTCGAGAACTCCTCGAGCAGGCGGCGGACCGAAGCGGCAGCGTCGCGGGAACGTCCGGAAAGGCGCCGGACCTCCTCGGCGACCTCGCCGAATCGGCGTCCGACGTCGCCGGCTTCGCCGGCGGCCTCGATGGCGGCGTTGAGCGACAGCAGATGGGTCTCGCGCGCGATGTCCTCGACCAGCGCGAGCACGCCGAAGATCTCCTCGGCACGGCGCTCGAGATCGGCGGAGCGTTTGGCGATCGCGGCGATGCGCTCGCGCAGGCGTTCGACGCCGGCGACCGCGCGGCCGACGGCGGCGGCGCCCTCGTTGCCGGTCGCCTCTCCGAGCCGCGCGAGCTCCGCCTGTGCCTCCGCGTTGCCGGCGATCTGGGTGGCGGTCTGCGCCAGTTCTTCCATCGCGGCGGTGATCTCGACCACCGAGGCCGACTGCTCGGAGGATCCGGCGGCGAGCTCCGAGGCGATCCGCTTGACGGCGCCGGCGGCGCCGGCGACCTCGACCGAGGAGCTCTGGATCCGGGACGCGAGCACTTCGAGCGGCGCCAGGGCCTCGCTCAGCGGGACGGAAAGCGCGGGCGGCAGATCGGCGGCGATCGCCTTGGCGCGCACCAGGTCGGCGGCGGCGAGCTCGTCGAGCGACGCTACGAGCCGCACCCGGTCGGCCTGCTTAGCTGTCCGCAAGGCAAAGCTGCGGCGGATCGCCGGCAGGGCGGCAGCGCCCACGAGCGCGGCGACGAGGAGAGCCGCGCTCGAGCGCCAGGAGCTCCCGCTCCGCGCCTCGGCGACGATGACGAGTCCGACGGCGAGCAAGGCGAGCACCAGTGGAGCGGTGGGCATCGTGGTGCGCAGGGTGTGCCGGTCAAACATGAAAGACCTCGTCCTTCCCGGCCATGAGCACCAGCGGCTCGCCGGCGAGCAGCGCGAGACCGGCCGAGCCGGCGGGCAGGAAGCGGCGCAGGCGCGCCGAGACGGGCTGCACCCGCAACTCTCCGGCGAGGGTCAGCACGGCGTCGACGGCGAGGCTGCCGCCATCGGCAAGTCGCAGCTCCAGGCGTCTGGTGTCGGAGTCCGCCCCGGCCTGCTTCGCGCCCTCCTGGCGCTCCGCCCTCTCCACCCGCTCCACCCGCTCAATGCCCGCCACCTGTGCCGCCGGCAATCCCCAGAGGGCACCCGCACGGCGAACGATGAGGAAGCCGGCGCTCATGCCTCGACTCCGAGGCTTTCGGTGTCGACCACGACGACCGGGCGGCCGCCGACCAACGCCTGACCGAGGGCGAGAGCTGAGGCATCGAGCTCGGCGACTTCGATCGCGTCATCCACTCCGAGGCCGACGAGTTCGCGCTCGTCGCCGCTGCCGAGCCAGGTCACCACCGTCACTGCGGGTCGCGAGCTCCGCTCCCCGAGCCCGAGGAGCTGCGCCAGATCGAGGATGGCGAGCGGCTCGCCGGCGAACTCGGCGAGGCCGACCAGGCCGGGTCCGGCACCGGGCAGCGGATGCAGGCGGGCGCCGCGGACGACGCGCCGCACCGCGGCCGCCGGCAGCGCAGCGATGCGCTCCCCCAGCCGGACGAGGAGATAGGGGGTCGTCGTCATCCCCCGATCTCCGTCCAATGGCGGACGTTGACGTCGAACTCGACGACGGCGACCGGCTTGCCTTCGGCGTCCCGCCGGGCGACCGCCACCATGATGCACGGCTCGCCGGACATCACGGAGCGCTCGGGCGGTGTCACCACCGCGCGTGAGCTCTCGAGCGCCTTCTTGAGCCAGGGACGATCGGCGAGGTTGCGCTTGCGCAAATCGTGCAGCGCCTCGGTGGTGGTGGCGCGCAGCTCGCCGGCGGCTTGGGTCGCGAGGACCTTGCCCTTGGGGTCGACGATGCAGCCGCACTCGACGAAGGCGGCGGCGTCGACGAGCTCGTCGATCAGCTCCTGCGCCCCGGCCCAGGCACCGCCGGCAGTCGTGGGCGACGCGGGGAGGCGCTGCGCCCATTCTTGAACCAGACGCTTGAGCGAGCGCGGTGAGTCGAGGCGGAAGGTCTGCGCCAAGAGCTCGAGGTCGAGCCCGATGATGCGCAGGCGGCCGGAGGTGGTCGAGAGCTGGGAGAGGTCGCGCGACATCCGTTCGACGACCTGATGGAGCTCGCGCAGGGTCGAGAGGACCTCTTCTGTGGCCGAGGTCTGCTGCCGGGTCACCGAGGAGATCTGCCGCGCCGCCTCCGAGCTCTCGCGCAGCGAGGCACGGAGAATTCCGAGTGCTCCAGTGGCCGCGCGCGCCTCTTCCAACACCCGCGCCGCCTCCTTGCCGCCCTCTTCGGTCGCGACGACGGTCGACCGGATGGCGCTCGCGAACTCTTCGATCTGGCTGCGCACCGAGGCCACCGAGTCGCGGACGCGCTCGGCGAGGACGCGGACCTCGCCGGCGACGACCGCGAACCGGCGGCCGCGGCCGCCGGCCGCAGAAGCCTCCAGCGCGGCGTTGAGCGACAACAGATGGGTCTCCTGCGCGATGTCGCTGATCAGTTCGAGAACCCGGAAGATCTCGCGCGATCTCGTTCCCAGGGTGTCGGCGCGGGTCGTGACGTCGGCGATGCGGCGCTCGACCGCGCCAACCCCTTCGACTGCCTCGGCGACCGCCTCGGCGCCCGCGGCCCCTTCGCTCTCCGCCGTGATGACCAGCTGGTTCTGGCGTTCGGCATGCTCCGAGATCTCGGCGGCGGTGCGCGACAGCTCCTCCATCGCGGCGGTCACCTCGCCGGCGGCGGCGGCCTGCTGCGCCGAGCTCGCGGCGAGCACCGTCGAGCCGTGCTCGACGCCCTCAGCGGCGCCCGCCACCGAGTGCGAGCTCGCCTGCAGCTGCTCGACCCGGGTCGCGAGGCCGGCGACCGCGCGCGCGACGCCGGCAGCGAGGTCGGCGTCGAGTGCTCGCGCCAGCTCGGCGGCGCGGATCAGGTCGCCGTCCCCGAGCTGGCGGAAGACCCCGATGAGGCGGGCGCGCAGTCCCGAGGCCGGATCGCTCGCGCGGGCGGAGAGGTCGAAGGCGAGGAAGAGCCCGGCGCCGGCAATGGCGGCGAGATGGAAGATCACCTGAAGGATCGGCGCGTCGGCGCCGCGACTGGCGCCGGCGAGCAGCCAGCCGCCGGCAGCCCAGACGCCGGCGTAGAGCTGCCGCGGGTAGCGCCAGCGACTGCGACTCCGTTCGCCTGCCGGTCGCCCGGCTCATGCGACCCTGCGACGGGTCGGGGTCGATCCGCTGCGCGATTCCACTGTCGAAGCTCCTTCGAAGAGCCTCCATCGTCACCCAGATCGCGGGCGGATGCAAGGCCGGCGGCCGGGCGGAAGCCGGCGAGTGGGGGGCTTCTGCGACGGGCCGAAGGTGGTGTTGAAAGCCCGCGATCCTTCGTCTACACTGGCGCGGCCCGTGAAACCCAAGAAGATCCTCGTCGTCGACGACTCCGACCTGATGCAACGCATGTACGGCGTGATGCTGCGCGGCGGCGGTCTGGTCGGCGGCGCGGGACGGCGAGGAGGCGCTCGCGAAGATCGTCGCCGACCCCGAGATCGATCTCGTTCTGCTCGACATCAACATGCCGAAGATGAACGGCTTCGAGGTGCTGCGCGAGCTCGGCGCGCGCGGACTGGTGCCGGCGCTGCGGGTCATCGTCGTCACGACCGAGGGCCGCGACGAGGATGCCCAGCGCGGCCTGGCCGCCGGCGCCGCGGCCTACCTGACCAAGCCGTTCCGCGCCGACGAGGTGCGCGCGGCGATCGAGGCGTTGCCGGAGCCGTCATGACGCCGGATCCGCTCCCTGCCGCGCACGAGCCGCTCGTCGACCAGCTGCGCGACGCCCTCGGGCGCGCCAGCGAGCTCGTGGCGCGGCTTTCGACGACGCTCGCGGCAGCGGCGCGCGGCGAGGCCGAGTCCGCGATCTTCGAACCGCCGCCGGTCGCCGACCGCCTCGAGCGCGAGCTCGACGAGGTCCGCGTCGACATGCAGGAAATCTCGGTGCGGCTGGTCGACACCGAGCATCAGCTCGACCGCCTGATGAGCCTCTACGTCGCGACCTATCAGTTGCACGCTTTCCTCGATCCACGGCAGGTGAGCAGCGCGATCGCCGACATCGCGGTGAACCTCCTCGGCGCCGAGCGCTTCGCCCTGCTGCTGCTCCGGGACGACGGCCACGAGTTCGAGATCGCTTTCTCGCAGGGCACGTCGGCCGAAGGGACTCCCGGTTTCGCCGGTGAGACCTACGCCGGCGGCGACGTTCTCTGCGATGCGGCGCTCAGGGATGGCGCGCTCAAGCTCGGCCCGACGGTGGAGTCGAATACGATTGCCGCAGTGCCGCTCAAGATCCAGGATCAGATCGTCGGTGCCCTGGTCGTCCTCAAGCTCTTCGACCACAAGCCAGTCCTGCGCCCCGACGACCGCGACCTGCTCGACCTCCTCTCGGCACACGCCGCCTCGGCTCTCTTCGCGGCCAGGCTCTTCGCCGCCAAGGACCGCAAGCTCCGCACGCTCGAGAGCCTCGTCCGCCTCGCCCGTCGCGACGAATAGCCCGGCTTTACCCCCGCTGCGATCCCTGCGATCCCTGCGATCACCGCGGGCTGTCGCCCGGTCCCGCGATAGAATTTACCGCCATGTTCCTGCGCAAGCTTCTCCGGGTCCTCATCGTCGTCGTTCTCGTCGCGGCGGCGCTTCTCGCCGGCGGCTTCTACTGGCTGAAGTCGCGCGGTCTGCCGCAGCGGGAGGGTAGCGCGACCCTCGCCGGTCTTCAGGCGCCGGTCGATGTGCGCTGGGATCGCTGGGCGATGCCGTACGTCCAGGCCGCCTCCGCGGCCGACGCGACGGCGGCGCTCGGCTGGCTGCACGCTAACGACCGGCTCTTCCAGATGGAGATTTCGCGGCGTGCGGCGGCGGGCCGGCTCTCGGAGCTCTTCGGAGAACGCGCTCTCGGATTCGACAAGAAAGTGCGCCGGCTGCGCATCCGTTCCGCTGCCGAGAAACTGGTCGCTGCGGCCTCGCCGGAAAGCCGCGAACTCCTCGCCGCCTATGCGCGCGGGGTGAACGCCTGGATCTCGAGCCACAAGGGCAATCTGCCACCGGAGTTCGCGCTCCTCAGCGCTCGCCCGCAGCCCTGGGAGGCGGCCGACTCGATGGGCATCGTCTTCCTGATGGCGCGCCAGCTTTCGGCGATCTTCGAGCCCAACGAGGAGGAGCTCATCGGTTTCCTGCGCGAGTTCGGCGCCGACCGCGCGCGCGAGCTCGCCGGCACGCCGCAGGCCCAAGTCGCGGACGAGGTGAAGCGGCTCGCCGACGAGACCCCCGCCGCGGGCGAACCGCCGGCGGCGAATCCGGAGGGGTCCGGGCTCGGCAGCAACAACTGGGCGGTGGCTCCAGGCCGGACCGCGTCGCACTCCGCGCTGGTCGCGAACGACCCGCACCTCGGACTGGGCATCCCCGGGGTCTGGTTTCAGGCTGCGCTGCGTGCGCCGGACTACGAGGTCTCCGGCATGACGATTCCCGGCGTGCCCGGCGTCGTCCTCGGACGCAGCGCCAACCTCGCCTGGGCGATGACCAACCTCTATGTCGATGACGTGGATCTGTTCGTCGAGCGCCTCGACGTCACCGGCACCAAGGTGTTGCGCGGCGAGGAGTTCGTGCCGATTGCCGTCGAGAGCGCGAAGATCCTGCTGGACGACGGTGAAGAGGTCGAGTTCGAGATCCGCTCGACCGACCGCGGGCCGCTGCTCGATCCCGACCCGGTCCACGGCTTGCCGGCACGCAGCGTCGCCTGGTCCGGCTACGAGCCGGCCGACCAACTGCTGGCACTGATGAATCTGGCGCGTGCCGGGAGCATCGCCGACGTGCCGGCGGCGGTCGCGCCCTACTCCTTCCCGCCGCAGAATCTGGTGGTCGGCGACCGCGACGGCCACATCCTCTGGACGCCGATCGGACGCGCTCCCAACCGCTTCGGCTGGGACGGCCGCTTCCCGGCGCCGGGCTGGAAGAGCGAGTTCGGCTGGGCGGGGCTCCTGCCGGCCGCCGAGAATCCCGTCCTCATCGATCCGGAGGCAGAGGCGATCGTCACCGCGAACAGCTTCCTGCCGGTTGCGCTCCCGGCCTGGTTCCAGGGCGAATTCGACACCCCGTTCCGCGCCGATCGCGTCCGCGAGCGGCTCGCGACGAAGAACGACTGGACGCCGGCAGAGCTCGCTGGACTCCAGGGCGACGCCACGTCGCTGTGGGCGAAGTGGCTGGTGCCGCGGCTCGCCGGCGACCACGCGGGCGATGCGGCGCGCGCCTGGGTCGCGCTGCAGGGTTGGGATGGCGAGATGGGGGAGCGCGGCGCGCCGGCGCTCTTCGCTCTGCTCGAGCGCCACCTCCAGCAGGCGGTCTTCGAGGACGAGGCGAAGGGGGCGAATCTGGCGCGCTTTGGCACCCGCTGGCGGCTGATCCGGCTCTTCGATGGCGAGATGTCGGCCGACTGGTTCGACGACGTCGCGACGCCGGCGAAGGAGAGTCGCGCGGCGACCGTCGAGGCGGCGCTCGCCGCGGCCTGGCAGGAGGGCTCGAAGCGCTGGGGTTCCGATGTCGCGCAGTGGCCATACTCCGGGATCCACAACCTGAAGCTCGACCACACCTTAGGCTCGGCGCCGCTCGTCGGCCGCTTCTTCTCCCGTGGACCGTTCCCTCTCGGCGGCTCGTCGACGACCGTCATGGCCTTCGGCGGCCCGTGGGTCGGCGACGAGATGGAGGTCGAGTACGGCGCCTCGATGCGCCTGGTGAACGACCTCGGCGACCCCGACCGCGGAATTTCGATTCTCCCCGGTGGCCAGGCGGGCCACCCGTGGGATCCGCACTACGCCGACCAGCTGCCGCTCTACCTGCGCCGCGAAACCCGCCCCGTCCCGTGGACCGACGGCGCGATCGAGAAGGCGACGAATTCGAAGCTGCAGCTCGTGCCGGGCGTCCAGGGAGAGGCGAGATGAGTGACTCGTTGGTGAGCCCGGCGGGAATTCGGTGGATCTGTTGTGCCGCGGTTGCGGGCAGCCTGTGGGTGGCTGCGCCCGGGGTAACGCGGGCGGCGGAACCGGGCAGGGCAGCCGAACAGCCGACGGGTCATCTGGTCCTCAACGGTGGCGGCGGCGAGTCGGATCCGTTCTGGCCGACGATCTTCCGGCTCGCGGGGGGGAAGGACGCAGCGATCGTCATCCTGCCGACCGCATCGGAGCGCGCCGAGACCGGCCAGGAGTATGTCGACGAGCTCAAGGCGATGGGCGCCACCGGCATGCGGTGGATCGATCTCCGCACGCGCGAGGATGCATCGAAGCCGGAGTACCTGGCGGCGATCGCGGCGGCGAAGGTCGTCTTTTTCACCGGCGGCGACCAGGCGAAGATCACCGCGGCGATCCTCGGTACGCCGGCCGAGGCGGCGATCCGCAAGGTGTACGACGAGGGCGGGGTCCTCTCCGGGAGCTCCGCCGGACTCGCCTGCATGAGCCGCGTGATGCTCACCGGCGAAGGCGACTTCACCGTGCTGCGCGGCGGCAACGTCGAGGTCAAGGAGGGGCTGGGTTTCGTCACCGAGGCGATCCTCGACCAGCACTTCGTCGCCCGGCAGCGCCAGAACCGGCTGATCTCGGTGGTGCTCGAGCATCCGGAGCTGCCGGGGATCGGTGTCGACGAGAGGACCTCGATCTGGATCCGCCCCGACCGCACCTTCGAGGTCATGGGGGAGGGCTGGGTGATGATCTTCGACGCGCGGCAGTCGGTCGTGCGGACGGACGGAGCCGCGGTCAAACCGAAGCTGGCCACCGACGAGATCGTGATGCGCGTCCTGGTCTCGGGTGACCGTTTCGACCTCAGGTCGCGGGCGGTCCTGCCCAAAGGCTGAGCACCGGTGGCGCCCCCGCTGGTGGACGGGAGAGGGCCGGGTCCCCTTGGGCTAGACTCCCCGGAACCAATGGGGGGACTTCGTCCATGAAGCTCGTTCACAAGCTCGCCACCGCTCTGACCGTCGCGACAGCACTGGGAGCGGCGTTTCCGGCCCATGCGGACGGCCCGCCGTTTGCCGCCTCCCTCGCCGGGGACAAGAAACTGCCGCTGCCCTTCGGTATCGGCATCACGCTCTACGACCAACTGCAGGACTACCGGCTCGACAGCCTGGTCCTGGGCATTCCCGGCTTCGACCAGCTGCCGCTCGACCGCTTCGCGATCGACAACCGGGTCACCGACTACAACGTCCAGATGGACGTCTGGCTGTTCCCCTTTCTCAACGTCTTCGGCCTGGTCGGCACGATCGACGGCAGCACCGAGGTCGACTTCAGCGATGTGCCGTTGCCTTTTCCGCTGGGCAAGCTCGCAATCACCTACGACGGCACGGTCTACGGCGGCGGGCTGACTCTCGCGGTGGGCGGTGATGTCTGGTTCACTTCGCTCACCGGAGTGGCGACGAAAAGCGACCTCTCGGGCGATTTCGACTCGAGCGCCAACTCCCTGGTCGTGATGCCGCGCCTGGGGTTTCACAACGACCATGGCGCGATCTGGGTCGGCGCGATGTACCTCGAGTCCGAGGAGAAGCACAGTGGGACGATTGTGCTGCCCTACGTCGGTTCGGTGCCCTTCGCCGTCGACCTCCAGCAGAACGACCGCTGGAACGGGCTCGTGGGGCTGCACACCAATTTGAGCGAGCATTGGACGCTCGAAGTCGAGGGCGGTTTCGGCGCCCGCAGCAGCGCCTCGACAACGGTAGGCTGGAGGTTCTGAGCGCTCCGGTGTACCGGCCGGCGCGGGCCGTCCTGGCGGCATTGGCCACCTTCGGGCTGGCCGCGGTCGCGGCGGGCTACGAGACCGACCAGTACACCCATCGCCTGCAGCCGATCGCCGACGCGCAGCCGACGCTCGAGCGCATTGTCAACCAGGCGCTCGTCCATGTGGCCAGCGAGTGGCGCGGCGGCGCGGACCGGTACGGCTTCACGCTGGCGGTCTTCAACGAGCTCGGCGGACGGTATTGGGTGGACCGGATCGAGCGCTTGGCGATCCAGTCGCCAGAGATCGAGCACCTGCCGCAGTTCCGTCACCACAGCATCTACGACGGCCTGCCATTCAGCGCCCGCCGGGTCAGTTTCGTTTTCGGCGTCGGCCGCACCTTCAAGCTGGCGGGAGTCCTCACCGGCAGCGACAAGCTCGGGCACTTCTTCTCGCAGGGCAAGAAGTACTACATGTCGCGTCTCGCGGGCTGGCGGGAGGAGCACATCCTCGGCCGCGGTACGTTCAACGAACGGTGGCTCTTCGGCCAGCTGACCACGAGCATCTACTCGAACGCCGACCTGGTGGCGAACTACGAGGGCTACCGCTTCTACCGCAGCCTATTCGAGGACGCAGTCGTGCCCGGGAAGTCCGCCATCGTGCGCTTTGCCGGCGACCGCGCCAGGATCCAGCGCGCCTTCTCGTGGAGCGATCACGTCAACGACTACTGGGACGAAGCGCTCAACCCCTCCCATATGAGCCCGGCGATGGCGAAGTCGATCCAGCAGGCCATTCTCCGCGTCTGCCCCGACTACGAGCGCGCTCCAGAGGTTTTCCGGGTCCGCGACGCAGCGGCGCTCGCGGCGCGCTACGCCGGCATCGGGCTCAAGCCGGCGCCGGAGAATAGCGTTCCAGCTGTCTGCGCCACGGCTGCAGCGGTCGCGGCGACCGCGGCGGTCAACCCCGGCAAGTGACGCCGGCGCTCTCGCGCCGGCGGCTCTACCAGCGCGCCTTGCGGGTCCGCTTGAACGACGGGGCGGCGCCGGCGCGCTCGACGTAGGGTTCGACGCCCGGCGTCGTGCAGCGGGGGATCGACTGGGTGATCGCCGCCTCGATGTCGCGGACCTTCTCTTTCTCCATCCAACTGGCGATCGACGACACCAGCCCGGTGGCGTTGCCGCGGGCGGTGCGCCCGGCGCGGTGGACGTAGTCCTCGACGGTCTCGGGCAGGTCGTAGTTGATGATGTGCTGGATCCCCGGCACGTCGAGGCCGCGCGAGGCGATGTCGGTGGCGATCATGATTCGGTGCTGGCCTTCGCGGAAGCCGTCGAGCGAAGCGATCCGTTCCTTCTGCGAGAGATCCGAATGGATGCGGTCGACCGGATGCCCCTCGCGAAGGAGCGCCCGGTAGAGCCATTCGGCGTCGCTCCTGCGGCGCACGAAGACCAGTGTCGAGCCGAGCTCCTGGTTGAGCAGCGACAGGATGCACGGCTTCTTGTTGTCCGGATCGACGAGATAGAGGCGGTGCGAGATCCCGGCGGCGGCGCGCCCCGGCGGGATGATGTCGATGCGCAGCGGATCGTTGAGGAAGCGCTGCGCCAGGCGTTCGATCGGCGGCGGCATGGTGGCCGAGAACATCAGCGTGTGGCGGACTTTGGGGAGGTAAGCCAGGATGGCGTTGATCTGCGGCATGAAGCCCATGTCGAACATGTGATCGGCTTCGTCGAGCACCAACTCCTCGACCTTGTCGAGGCGCACGGTGCGACGCTCGAGATGATCGAGGAGCCGCCCGGGGGTGGCCACGACGATGCAGGGCTTCTTGGCCAGCTCGTCCATCTGGTGCTTGATGTTGAGGCCGCCGATGAGCGACACGGTGCGCAGCCGGTGGCTGGCGCCGAAGTAGTCCAGGAAGGCCTTGGTCTGCAGCGTGATTTCGCGCGTCGGCGAGAGGATGAGCCCGCGAACGCCGCCGCCGGGCTGGATGCGCTGGGCGAGCGGAATGGCGAAGGCGGCGGTCTTGCCGGACCCGGTCTCGGCCAGCCCGAGGACGTCGCGTCCGGCGATCGCCTCGGCGATGACGGCGGCCTGGATCGGCGTCGGATGGGTCCAGCCGAGCTCAGCGACGGCGAGCCGCAACTCGGCCGTCATACCCAGATCATCGAAGGAGCGGGAGGTCTCTGGAACCGGATGTTGCGGGAGGAGGGCTTCTTGCATTCGAGCCCATTCTATTCTGGATCCGGAAAGAGCTCCTGCTGGGGGGGCTCGACCCCCTCGTCGAGGAAGTTCGAGATTCCGACCCCGGCGAGGCGGAAGCGCGTCGACTCGCTTTCGCCGAAGTGGTCGAGCAGCGCAACGGCGAGCCCGGCGAGCTCTTGTGCATCGGCCGGCGGAACCTCCGGCGTCCGGCGGCGGGAGAGCGCGCGGAAGTCGCCGGTCTTGAGCTTCACGGTCACTGTCCGCCCGACGCGCTCGCGCCGGCGGGCGGCCTCCCAGACCCTGAGCGCCAGGCGTTCGATCGCGGAAGGCAGCACCTCGAGCGGCAGGTCGTGCTCGAAGGTGGTCTTCCGCGGAGATCGACCTGACCGGACGCTCGCTGACGACGGGGTGATCGTCGATCCCCTGGGCGAGCTCGTGCAGGCGGCGGCCGAACTTCCCGAACCGCACCTCGAGCTCGTACCAGCGAACGGGAGCGCAGGTCGCCGACCGTGGCGATCCCCAGGGCGGAGAGCGCTTCGCCGGTAGCCTTGCCGACGCCGGGGAGCTTGCCCACCGCCAGCGGAGCGAGAAAGGCCTCGACTTCGTGCGGCCGGATGACGAAGAGGCCGTCGGGCTTCCTCCAGTCGGAGGCGATCTTGGCGAGGAACTTGTTCGGCGCGACGCCGGCCGAGGCGGTGAGCTCGGTCTCCTCGCGGATCTCGCGCCGGATGACGCGTGCCGTCTCGGTGGCAGTCGGGAGTCCGGTCAGTTCCTCGGTCACGTCGAGGTAGGCCTCGTCGAGCGACAACGGCTCGACGAGCGCGGTGTGGCGGAGGAAGATCGCGCGCACCCGGCGCGAAACCTCGCGGTAGCGCGTGAAGTCGGGCGGTACGAAGATCGCCTGCGGGCACTGGCGCTGCGCGGTGACCGCGGCCATCGCCGAGCGGATGCCGAAACGCCGCGCCTCGTAGGACGCCGCACAGACCACCGACCGCGGCCCGGTCCAGGCGACGACGACCGGCTTGCCCTTGAGCTCCGGCCGGTCGCGCTGCTCGACCGAAGCGTAGAAGGCGTCCATGTCGACGTGGACGATCTTCCTCATGGAGCGCAAATCTAGCGTAAAACCGCTTCGGGGACACACACGGAGGACACACACGCGTGTGCTGTCCTCCGTGTGTGTCCCCGCGAGTCGAGCTACTCCCGCTGCGGCTTGACCATGACGGTGGTGTAGCGCTCGAGGGTGACTTCGCCGGGGGGCTGGCCGCGGCGCTTGGAGACGTCGGCGCCGCGGGCCATGTGGACGGCGACGCGGCCGGCGTTCCGCGCCTTGGAGTAGCCGGCGGCGAGGGCGGCGGCGTAGAGCTCGGTCGGCTTGGGCAGGCGCTCGAGGTGGTCGGGGTTCCTCACCAGCGACGTGCGAGCCCGAGTCGCCGGCGAGGTGGAACCAGAAGTCGAGCGGCTGGGTGAGCCTGGTCGACAGCAGGTCGTTCTCCTCGGCGGTCTTGCCGACCAGCACGGTGAAACCGTCCGGCGAGACGAAGCGGCGCGCGATCCGGCGGCCGTGCCAGATCCCCTGTTCCGGGTCGGAAGGGGGTGGGGGACCGGGGCGCTCGGCAGCCATCGTCAATGAATCGTACCGGCCGCGAGGCAAAACGCCGAACTTGAGCCGGACCGTAGTAGACTCCCACCACTTCCGCGGGCGCTTTTGCCGCCGCCTTTGCGCCCGCCCCAAACGCTCGCAACGTCTTTTCACGGAGCCCGCTTGTCTCGAAAAATGCTCATCAACGCCCGCAGCGCGGAGGAACTACGCATCGCCGTGGTCTCCGACGCCGGGCTCGAGAACTACCAGGTCGAAGTCGGAGAGGGGGGTCTGACGCGCGGCAACATCTATCGCGGCGTGATCTCGAATCTCCAGCCGGCGTTGAACGCCGCCTTCGTCGACTACGGAACCGGCAAGAACGGTTTCCTCGCCATCCAGGACGTCGTCCCCGAAGCCCGCTACGCCGAGCCGACGTCATGGCGGGCGCCCGGAGATCCAGGAGATCCTCCAGCAGGGCAAGCCGATCGTCATCCAGGTCACCCGCGAACCCGAGAACGCCAAGGGCGCCGCGATCACCACCAACCTCTCGCTCGCCGGGCGCTATCTCGTCTTCACCCCGTTCGACGACACGCGCGGCGTGTCGCGGAAGGTCGAGGACGAAGAGACCCGCGCCGAGCTGCGCGGGATCGCCGGCAAGCTCGAGCTGCCCGACGGCGGCGGCGTCATCGTGCGCACCAATGCGCTCGGCGAGACCCGGGCCGAGCTGCAGAAGGACCTCGCGGCGCTCCTCCGGGTGTGGAAGCGCATCCAGACCGAGGCGCGGCGCGGCAACGGCCCGCGGCTCCTCTACAGCGACCAGGACCTGATCCTGCGCGCCCTGCGCGACCATCTCGACGTCGGTGTCGACGAGATCCTGGTCGACGACGAGACCGCCTTCCAGCAGGCCGCCGAGTACATGCAGGCGTTCATGCCGCGGACCCGGGTCGAGCTCACGCACTATGTGGAGCGCGTGCCGCTGTTCTCCAAGTACTCGCTCGAGAGCCAGATCGAACAGATCTTCGCCCGCACCGTGCCGCTGCCCGGCGGCGGCTCGATCGTCGTCGACTCGACCGAGGCGCTGACCGCGATCGACGTCAACTCCGGCCGCGCCGGAAGCGGCGGCAGCCACGAGGACATGGCGCTCGAGACCAACCTCGCAGGCGGCGCGCGAAGTCGCGCGCCAGCTCCGCCTGCGCGACCTCGGCGGCCTGGTGGTCGTCGACTTCATCGACCTGCGCAGCATGAAGAACCGCCGCGCGGTCGAGAAGACGATGAAGGACTCGCTGAAGATCGACCGGGCGCGCTCGACCGTCGGCCGCCTGTCGCCGAACGGCCTGCTCGAGATCAACCGCCAGCGCATCCAGCAGTCGCTCCGGGCGCGGGCGCAGCGCGCCTGCCCGACCTGCCAGGGCACCGGCCGCGTGCCGTCGATCGAATCGGTGGGCCTGAACCTGCTGCGCCGGATCGAAGGACGCGCCGCCACCGGCCGCCTGCTCAAGGCGCGCGTCGAGATGCACCCCGAGCTCGCGGAGGCGATGCAGAACGGACGCCGCAAGGACCTGGCCCGGCTCGAGGGCGAGTACGACATCGAGATCGAGATCGTCGCCTCCCATCGCCTGCACGGCCCCGAGGAACAGATCGAGTGGCGCGACCGCCAGACCCCGATCACCATGGCGCCGCACAAGGCCGAGGCGAGCGTTCGCCGCAGCAACCACCAGGCCGCGCTCGCGCCGGTGGTGTTCGAGGTCAATCCCGGCGAGGAAACGGACGAGGATGCCGCGGAGCCCGGCGCCGCGGCCCCCGGCGCCGCCGCGGACGGCACGGCGAAGCGCGCCGCAGCGGCAAGAAGCGGCGGCGAGGCGGCAAGCGCCGTCGCGGCAAGCGGGGCGACCTGCCGGTGGCGCAGGCGACCGGCGAGCCGCTGGTGCTGTTCGATGGCGACCAGAGCGACGAGAATTTCGACGACAACGGCGAGCCGGAGGACGGGCAGCTGAAGGTGATCCGCCGGCTGCACGACGTCCCGGTCGTGCTGCCCGAGGTGAACGGCAACGTGGAGCCCTCCGCCTACGTTTCGCCGCATGCCGGTGGCGACCGCCACCTGCGCACCCGCCAGGCCCCGCGCGGCGTTCCGGCGCCGGCCGGCGTCGGTGGCGACCGGGCGGACCGGGCTCGGCGTCGCGGCGGCAAGCGTCGCGGCGGTCGCGGCCGTCGGCCCGACGGCGCCTCCCAGCCGCCGGGAGCGGGCGCGCCCGGGCCCGTCACCGGGCCCCGCCGATTCGGAGGGCTGAGCCATCCATCCTGCGGCATCGCGACCCGGCTCTCCGGGTCGCGGCTGCGATTGCAGGCGCCTCGCATCTGCGGCCTGGCCGGGCGGCCGGCCGAGCCGGTATTCTTCGATCCCTTGAGGAGGCTCCATGGACGGTAGAGGCGACATCGACAGGGCGGAGACCCACGAGTGGCTGGAGGCGCTGGACGACGTCGTCGCCGCTCGCGGCGAAGAGCGTGCGCGCTTCCTGCTCGGCGAGCTGGCCGACCGCGCCTACCGGCGCGGCGTGCCGCTGCCCGGCGCCGGTCAGCCCCTACGTCAACACGATCCCGCTGGTTCGAGCAGCCGCCCTATCCCGGCGACCGCGCGCATCGAGCGCCGCATCAAGTCGATCATCCGCTGGAACGCCATGGCGATGGTGGTGCGCGCCAACAAGCACGAGGACGGCATCGGCGGCCACATCTCGACCTACGCCTCGGCCGCGACGCTGCTCGAGGTCGGCTTCAACCACTTCTTCCGCGGCCGCGGCGAGAGCGGCTTCGACGGCGACCTGATCTACTTCCAGGGCCACGCCTCGCCGGGCATCTACGCCCGCGCCTTCCTCGAGGGGCGGCTCTCGGAGGCGCAGCTCGAGAACTTCCGTCGCGAGCTCGCGCCGGGCGGCGGGCTCTCCTCCTATCCGCACCCCTGGCTGATGCCCGACTTCTGGGAGTTCCCGACGGTCTCGATGGGCCTCGGTCCGATCTCGGCGATCTACCAGGCGCGCTTCAACCGCTACCTCGAGAACCGCGGCCTCGCCGACACCGGCCATCGCCGGGTCTGGGCCTTCCTCGGCGACGGCGAGACCGACGAGCCGGAGTCGCTCGGCGCGCTGACCCTCGCCTCCCGCGAGGGGCTCGACAACCTCACCTTCGTCGTCAACTGCAACCTGCAGCGGCTCGACGGTCCGGTGCGCGGCAACGGCAAGATCATCCAGGAGCTCGAGGCGGCCTTCCGCGGCGCCGGCTGGAACGTGCTCAAGGTGATCTGGGGCTCGTCCTGGGATCCGCTCCTCGACCGCGACAAGGACGGCTGGCTGGTGCGGGTGATGAACGAGACCCTCGACGGCGAGTACCAGAAGTACTCGGTCGAAGGCGGCGACTACATCCGCGAGCACTTCTTCGGGCGCTACCCGGAGCTCGCCGCGATGGTGGCGGACATCCCGAACGACCAGATGCCCTACCTGCGGCGCGGCGGACACGATCCGGAGAAGGTCTACGCCGCCTACAAGGCCGCGACCGAGACCAAGGGCGCGCCGACGGTCATCCTCGCCAAGACCATCAAGGGCTACGGCATGGGCGGCGCGGGCGAGGGCAAGAACGTCGCCCACCAGCAGAAGAAGCTGAACGAGGAGGAGCTGCGCGCCTTCCGCGACCGCTTCGACATTCCGGTGTCGGACGAACAGCTCGGCGGCAGCGCCGTTCTACCGGCCGGCCGACGACAGCCCCGAGATCGAGTACCTGCGCGCGCGGCGCGCCGCGCTCGGCGGCTTCGTCCCGGCGCGCACGACCTGGACGGTGCCCGCTGCCGCCGCCGCCGAAGGCGACCTTCGCCGAGTTCCTGGCCGGCGGCAACCGCGAGGTCTCGACGACGATGGGCTTCGTGCAGATCCTGCGCGCAGCTGCTCAAGGACCCGGAGATCGGGCCGCGCATCGTGCCGATCGTCCCCGACGAGGCGCGCACCTTCGGCATGGAGTCGCTCTTCCGCCAGCACGGGATCTACGCCAGCAGGGCCAGCTCTACGAGCCGGTCGACTCGAAGACGCTGCTGTTCTACAAGGAGGTGAAGGACGGCCAGATCCTCGAGGAGGGGATCACCGAGGCCGGCTCGATGGCTCGTTCACCGCCGCCGGCACCGCCTACGCGACCCACGGCCTCGACATGATCCCGTTCTTCATCTTCTACTCGATGTTCGGCTTCCAGCGCATCGGCGACCAGATCTGGGCGTTCGGCGACCAGCGCGGGCGCGGCTTCCTGCTCGGCGCGACGGCCGGCCGCACGACGCTCGAACGGCGAGGGGCTGCAGCACGAGGACGGCCACAGCCATCTGCTCGCCTCCACGGTGCCGAACCTCGCTGGCCTACGATCCCGCCTACGCCTTCGAGCTCGCGGTGATCATCGAGGACGGCCTGCGCCGCATGTACGAGGAGCGCGAGGACATCTTCTACTACCTCACGCTCTACAACGAGAACTACGTCATGCCGCCGATGCCGGAGGGCGCCGCCCCCGGGATCCTCCAGGGGCTCTACCTCTTCCGGCCATCGTCGCCTGCCGGCGGAGCGGCCGCGGGTCCAGCTCCTCGGCTCGGGATCGATCCTCGGCGAGGCGCTTGCGCGCCCAGCAGATCCTCGACGAGCGCTTCGGCGTCGCAGCCGACGTCTGGAGCGCGACCTCCTACAAGGAGCTGCGCCGCGAGGCGCTCGAGTGCGAACGCTGGAACCTGCTGCACCCGGACGCAGGAGCCGCGGGTGCCGTACGTCACCCGGGTGCTCGGCGGCGCGCGCGGTCCGGTTGTCGCGGTCTCCGACTTCATGAAGCTCGTGCCCGACCAGATCGCCCGCTGGGTGCCGCAGGGCCTGCTGCCGCTCGGCACCGACGGCTTCGGCCGCAGCGCGACCCGTGAGGAGCTGCGGCGCTTCTTCGGGATCGACGCCGAGCACGTCGCTCTGGCCGCTCTCGTCGAGCTGGCGCGCCGCGGCGAGATCTCCCGGCATGTGGCCGCGCTCGCCGTGCGCGAGCTCGGCCTCGACCCCGAGAGCGCGAATCCCCTCACCCGCTAGCCGGCCATCCCGCTGCAGATTCCCCGGAGATCCCTAATGCGCCGACCGACCGCCCTGCTCGCGCTGCTCACCACGCTGCTGGCGCTCTCTCCGGCCGCGGCAACCTGCGGTGGCGGCGGCGGCGGCGGCATGGGCGGCGTCTCGTCCGGAGGCCTCGCGCCCGAGGTCTACCGGGTGCCGTGGAAGGTGCTCGATTCCAAAGCGGCGCCGGCGCCGGGCCCCTCGGGGCTGGCGGTGCTCTGGTTCCCGGTGTCGCGTGAAGAGGCCCGCGGCTCGCAGCTGCTCGAGTCGCGCTACTTGACGGTCTCGATCGCGCCCTGCAGCAGCTTTTGGATCGTGCCATCGGACGCCGCGGCGCTGCGTCTGCGGTACGGCGCGGCCGCTGACGCTCCGATCGCCCTGCTCGTCGATGCCGACGGCGTCGAGGTCGCCCGGGCCGCGGCGGAGAAGGGGGAACTGCGGTTGGGCAGCCTCGAGCGGCTGCTGCGCGGCGAGCTCGACCGCCGGCGCGCCGTCGCGGAGGCGCGCCTCGACGAGGCGCTGGCGAAGGAGAAGGCCGGCGAGCTCGACGCCGCGGCCGGCCTCTACCAGGGGATCTACGCCCAGCACTGTCTCTTCCCGGGTTCGGCGCGCAAGGCGCAGAAGGCGCTCAAGCGGCTGGGGCGGCCGGTGGGAGACGACGGTGCCGCACTCGACGCGCCCGAGCCCGACCTCTCGCCGGCGCGGTCGGCGGAGATGGAGACACTCCTGCGCTCGGGGCTCCAGGCGGAGTTCGAGCTCCGCATCGACGAGGCGCGGCGCGCCTACGAGGCGGCCCATGCCGCCGATCCCGCCGATCCGGTCGCGACGCGCTTCCTGGCCGAGTTCCACCGCCACCATTCCGGCGACTGGCAGCTGGCGCGCCAGCTGTTCGAGGAGCTCCTGGGGCGCCCGGCCGACGCCCTGTCGCGCGCCGTCGCCCTGCACGGGCTGGGCAAGATGACGATCCACTCGGGGGAGTTCCTGCGCGGCGTCGGCATGTTCGAGGCCTCGATCGCCGAGTTCCCGCTGCCGCTCACCTATCGCAACCTCGCCGTCTACTGGAACTCGGAGGGCCGTTTCGACAAGGCCTGGGGCTACGTCGAGCAGGCCCTGGCGCTGGCGCCGGACGACCTCTACAACCGTATCTTCGCGGCGACGTACTTCGTCGGCCAGGGAAGATCCGGGGAGGCTCTCCGGGTCGCGCAGGCGAACGAGCCGGTGCTCGAGGCGTCGTACAACCTGGCGGCGATCTGGGCGCAGCTCGGACGCAGGGAGAAGGCGCTCGAGCTCCTGGCGCGGCACTTCTACCAGTACGAGCGCTTCGACCCGGTGCGCGCGCGCGAGATGCAGGAGGCGCGCGACGACATCGCCTTCGCGGCGTACCACCGCGACGCCGACTTCGTGGCCCTCACCGAGCTTGCGTCCAAGGACCCGGACTCGTACCACCAGCTGACGGAAAAATAGGGACAGGCACACATTTCCAGAGAAAGTTGAGGCCGGCTCAAACCTCTCTGGAAATGTGTGCCTGTCCCTATTTTCCCGGCGGGCTACTCGTAGCGCAGCGCCTCGATCGGATCGAGCTTGGCGGCGCGACAGGCCGGGAAGATGCCGAAGACCAGGCCGACCGACATCGAGACCGCGAGGCCGACCACGATCGACCAGAGCGGGGTCGCGGTCTGCAGCGGCGAGACGTTGCGCACCAGCGCGGCGATGCCGACGCCGATCCCGACGCCGATCGCGCCGCCCAGGAGGGCGAGCGCGGCAGGCCTCGATCAGGAACTGCACCAGGATGTCCTGGCGGACCGCGCCGAGCGCCTTGCGCAGGCCGATCTCGCGCGTGCGCTCGGTGACCGAGACCAGCATGATGTTCATGACTCCGACGCCGCCGACCAGCAGCGCGATCGAGGCGATCAGCACCATGGTCGCCGAGATGCCGTCGGTCACCGCGCGCAGGTTCCCGATCAGCATGTCCGGCGTCATGATGCCGAAGTCGTTGGGCTGGTCGAAGCGCAGGCCGCGGCGCTGGCGCAGGATGTTGGTCCCTTCCTCGATCACCTGATCCATCAGCTCCGCGCTGCGCGGCACGGTCGCGATGTTCACGCCGAAGTCGCGCTCGACCCAGGGGAAGGCGTTGTCGAAGGTGAAGAAGGGGAACAGCACGTGCGCGTCGGTCGACTCGAAGCCGGTGTCGCCCTGCTTCTCGAGCACGCCGATCACCGTGTAGCGGCGGCCGTTCAGGTCCACCCGCCTGCCGACCGGGTCCTGGAAGGGGAAGAGCGCGTCGGCGATCGACCAGCCGATCACCACCACGTCGGCCGCCCGCCGCTCGTCGGCCTCGTTGATGAAGCGCCCCTCGGCGACCTGCTTGGCGTTGGCGTCGAGGTAGGCGGCGGTCACGCCGCCGACGGTGTCGGGCGTGGCCTCGCGCCCTTCGTATTTCATGATCGGGATCTGGCCGCCGGAGCGCGGGCTGGGGAACCAGTAGCGCTCGGGCGAGACCGAGCGCATCGAGGGCGCCCCCTCGCGCATCGCCATCGCGTCCTCGTAGGTGAGCGCCTTGCGCAGCCGCTGCTCCTCGTCGCGGCGGCCGTTGCCGGGGCCGAACTGCGGGTCGAAGCGCTGGAACTGCACGAGCGTGGCGCCGAACGACTCGAAGCTCTCGGCGACCCCGTTGTTGAACCCCTCGACCATCGAGACCATGGCGATCACGGTGGCGACGCCGATCACGATGCCGAGCACCGTGAGGACGGTGCGCACCTTGTGGCCGAGGATCGCGGTCTTCGCGAAGCGCAGGTTCTCGAGGAACCCGCGGCGCAGCGCGGTGAGAATCGTCCTACTCATAACGGAGGGCCTCGATCGGCGGCAGCTGGGCCGCCTTGCGGGCGGGGAAGACGCCCGCCACCAGCCCGGTCAGCACCGACATCAGGAGCCCGGCGAAGATCAGCCCGGGCGTCACGCGGGTGGGCAGCGGGAAAGCGGTCGACAGCCCCTTGGCGATGCCGAAGCCGATCAGCACGCCGACCAGCCCGCCGGCGAGCGAGAGCAGGACCGCCTCGGTCAGGAACTGGAGCAGGATGTCGCGCTTGCGGGCGCCCAGCGCGCGGCGGATGCCGATCTCGCGGGTGCGCTCGATCACCGACACCAGCATGATGTTGGCGATCACGATACCGCCCACCACCAGCGAGATGCCGGAGATGAAGGTGACCAGCGCGAAGGCGCCGGCCGAGATCTGCTTCCAGACGTCGCCGATCGCGCCGGCGGTGACGATCCCGAACGGGTCCTTCGCCTTGAAGTGGGTGTCGCGGCGCGCGCGCAGGATGGTGCGGACCTCGTCCTGGGTGGTCTCGAGCCCCGCCATGCCGTCGCGCGGCCGGATGAAGAGCGCCACGCTCCGGCGCAGCCCGAACTGCTTGCGGAAGGTGTCGAGCGGCAGGTCGACGCGCTTGTCCTGGCTCTGGCCGAGCACGGAGCCCTGCTTGCGCAGCAGGCCGACGACCTTGTACGGCGTGCCCTCGATCCAGACCAGGCGTCCGACCGGGTCGAGCTTGCCGAACAGCTCCTCGCGCACGTCGGCGCCGATCACCGCCACCGGCGCGGCGTGGCGGACCTCGAGGTCGGTGTAGAAGCGGCCGGCCTCGAGGTCGAGGTTCATCAACCCGGCGACGTTCGACGTGCCGCCGGTGATCTGCACGTCGGGCAGCCGCTCGGCGCCGCGCTTGACGGTCTGGCTGGTGTTCGTTGATCACCCCGATCTCGCCGCAGCCGGCGCAGTGGCGCTCGACGGCGGCGGCGTCCTCGAGGGTGATCCGCTTGCGCTTGAGCGCCTCGATGAACTCCTCGCGGCTGGTGATGATCCCGAACTGCGTGACGATGAACACGTCGGGGTTGAGCGAGAAGATCTGCTCGGTGACGTAGGCGTTGAGGCCGTTGATGATCGACACGACGGCCACCACCGTCATGACGCCGATGATCACCCCGAGCAGCGTCAGGAAGCTGCGCAGCTTGTGGGTGCCGAGGGCGGTGAGGGCGATCCGCAACGTCTCCAGGCGCGGACGGAGCCTCTCGTCAGTACTTCTTCTTGCCCTTGGCGTCCTTTCTTGGGCTCCTCGAGGCGCGCGCTTGCCGCCGTCCTTGATCTCGCGCAGCGTCTTGAACGGGCCGGTGACGATCGTCGTCCCGCGGCGAGGCCGGTCGGTCATCTCGACCATGGGTCTCGCCGGTCATCCCGGTCGTGACGGCCTGGAACCTGACCGTCTTCTCCTTCCCGTCGAAGAGATAGACCCCCTCCTCCTCGACCGGCTTGCCGGGGTTCGCCGGCTTCGCCTCGCCCTCCGGCAGCGGCTTCTCGCGCACCACCAGGGCCTGGATCGGCACCGCCAGCACCTGCGGCGCCTGGCCGGTCAGGATGTCGGCCGAGCAGGAGAAGCCGGGGCGGATGGTCGTCCGGAGGTGCCTTGAGCTGGATCTTGACCTCGAAGTTGACCGCGGCGTCGGTGGAGCCGGTGGCGGTCGCGATCGGGCTAGGAGCCGACCTCGGTGACGACGCCCTCGAACTTCTCGCTCGCCGAAGGCGTCGATCCGGACCTCGGCGGTCTGGCCGACCTTGACGCTCGGCATGTCGGTCTCGTCGACCTCCATCACCGCCTCGACGATGCTCATGTCGGAGATCGTCATCAGCTTGGTGCCGGCGTTGTTCATCGTGCCGATGACCGCGACCTCGCCCTCCTCGACCGGCAGGGCGGTGATCAGGCCGTCGATCGGCGACAGTCATCTTGGTCTTGGACAGCTCGTCGCGGGCGCCGGCGAGGTTCGCGCGCGACTGCTCGATCCGGCGTTCGACCGCCTTGCCGTTGGCGTCGGCGGCCTCGTCGGTGGCGCGGGCGCGATCGACGTCGGCCTGCGGGATGATCTGGTCCTTGTACGAGCGCTCGCGCGCGCTCGAAGCTCTTCTTCGCCTCTTCGGCCTGTGGCGCGAGCGGCAGTCGCGGTCGAAGAAGAGGGCCTTCAGCGACTCTTCGGCGCCGAGCGGCGATGGCGCGCCGCTGGGTCTGGTCGATCTGCAGCAGGAAGTCTCCCTTCTTGACCACGTCGCCCTCGCGGACCGCGAGGTTGACGATCTGGCCCATGACGTTGGCGGAGAGGTCGACCTTGCGCTGCGCCTCCGATCTTGCCGGTGGCCGTGACCAGGCTGCGCAGGTCGGTACGCTCGACCTTCTGGACCGTCACGACCGGGAACTTCTTGTCCGCATCGCTCCACATCTTCACCGCAACCGCGATCACGATCAGGACAGGAATCCCGATCGCGAGGATCTTCTTCGTCCGAGTCATCTCGCTGCTCCTCTTGGAATCAACTGCTTGAATGTTCTACGCGGGAGATCGCAAAATGTTCCGGCCCCGCGGGGGGAGATCTCGGGCTGGTGCCTGCGGATGAGAGGATATCGCGATGCACGCCGAGCTCTCCCTGGTCACCACCATTGCCGTCGCTCTCGGCGCGGCCCTCCTCCTCGGGTTCCTCGCCCTGCGGGTGAGGCTGCCGGCGATCGTCGGTTATCTGGTCGCCGGGGTGCTGATCGGCCCGGCCACTCCCGGTTTCGTGGCCGACCTGGGGCTCGCCCAGCAGTTGTCGGAGATCGGGGTGATGCTCCTCATGTTCGGGGTCGGCCTGCACTTCTCGCTCGACGACCTGAAGGAGGTGCGCGGGATCGCGCTGCCGGGGGCGCTGGCCAAGATGCTGCTGGCGACGCTCCTCGGGATGGCCGCGGCCAGAATCTGGGGCTGGACCCTGGGCGCTGGTCTGGTCTTCGGCCTGGCGCTCTCGGTCGCCAGCACCGTCGTGCTGCTGCGCGCCCTCGAAGACCGCGGGCTGCTCGAATCGCTGAACGGGAAGATCGCGGTCGGCTGGCTCCTGGTCGAGGACCTGGTCATGGTCCTGGTGCTCGTCCTGCTGCCGGCGTTCGGCGGCTTCCTCGGCGGCGGCGCGACCGCCGCGGCAGGCCCGGCTCCGACGGCGCCGTTGTTCGGCGCGCACAGCCTGGGGTTGCAGGTGATCATGACCCTCGGCCAACTCGGCATTTTCGTCGGCGTGATGCTGGTCGGAGGCCGCCGCCTGTTCCCCTGGCTGCTCTGGCAGGTGGCGAAGACCGGGTCGCGCGAGCTCTTCACCCTCTGCGTCATGGCCGCGGCGGTCGGTATCGCCTACGCCTCGTCGGCGATCTTCGGCGTGTCGTTCGCGCTCGGCGCCTTCTTCGCCGGCATGATGTTGCGCGAGTCGGCGCTCGCGCATCGCGCCGGGGAGGAGTCGTTGCCGTTCCGCGACGCCTTCTCGGTCCTGTTCTTCGTCGCCGTCGGCATGCTCCTCGACCCGACCGTGCTGGTGCGCGCGCCGCTCAGGGTCGGGGTCGTCGTGGCGATCATCGTCGGCGGAAAGTTCGTCATCGCCCTCGGCCTGGTGCTGCTCTTCCGCTATCCCCTGAACACCGCCCTGACGATCGCGGCGAGCGGCGCGCAGATCGGCGAATTCTCGTTCATCCTCGCCGGCATGGGGGTGGGGCTGGGGCTGCTGCCCGAGGAGGGCCGAAGTCTGATCCTCGCCGGAGCGCTGGTGTCGATCGGTATCAACCATCTCGTCTTTGCGGTCATCGAACCGGTCCAGCGCTGGGTGCGCCGGAGCTCGGCGCTCGCCAATGCCCTCGAGCGGCCGGTCGATCCGCTCGCCGCCCTGCCGGCCTCGGTCGGCGAGAAGGAGCTCACCGGCCACGTGGTGCTGGTCGGCTTCGGCCGGGTCGGGCGCCGGCTGGGCGAGGCCCTGGCGGCTCAGGGCACGCATTTCGTCGTCGCCGACCGCAACCGGGAGATCGTCGAGGATCTGCGTGCCCGCGGCGTCCATGCGGTCTCCGGCGACGCCTCGGACGCGGTCGTCATGGCGCAGACCCATGTCATGCGCGCGCGCATGCTGGTGATCGCGACGCCGGACAGCTTCGCCGCCCGCAAGATGATCGAGATCGCGCGCATCCTCAATCCGTCCATCGACACCGTGGTGCGCACCCACAGCGAAGAGGAAGCAGAGCTCTTCCGCCAGGAGCGGGTGGGCAGGGTCTTCATGGGCGAGCACGAGCTCGCGCTCGGCATGATGCGCCACGTCGAGGAGCGCCTGAGCCAGGGCACTCCAGTTTGAGGACGCGGCTGCGGTTGTGTCAGAATTGCGCCGGATTCCGGAAATCCGGATTCCGGAAACGGAGAGACGATGGACACGGTGACGCTGGGAAGCAAGGGCCAGGTCTCGATCCCGAAACCGGCGCTGCAGCGCCTCGGTCTCGCCGGCGGTGAGCTGCTGCTGGTCGAAACGACCGCGGACGGCGCGATCGTCCTGCGACCCGCGGCCGTCTATCCGATCGAGATCTACAGCGACGAGCGGGTGAGTGAGTTCCTCGCCGAAGACGAGATGCCCGCCAAGGTCGCGGCGCAGGTGCGGCAGGCCCTCGGCAAGGCGCAGCCTCCCAAGCGCTGTAGCGTGATTCTCTTTCTGGACGCGAATGTGCTTTTCGCCGCGGCCTTCAGCGCCGAGGGCAACGCCCGCGCCATCCTGCAGCTGGCAGCGCTCTCCGGCGCAACCGTCGCGAGCTCGACTTTCGCGGTCGAGGAGGCGGCGCGCAACCTGCGGCTGAAGGCTCCCGCCGCGGCGTCCGAGCTCGTGATCCTGATGGGCGGCGTCACGCTGGCCGGTGGAGCCGATCGCCGGGCCCTGGAACGGGCCTCCAGACATGGCCTGCCAGAGAAAGATGTGCCGATCCTGGCCGCGGCCATCGCGATCCGGGCGAACCTCCTCGTGACTGGCGACCGCCGCCACTTCGGCCCTCTCTTCGGAAAGAAGATCGCCGGCGTCGAGATTCTCCCGCCCGCAGACGCCGTCGTCCGGCTGCTGGACCGCGGTCCGCAGGGCTCCCGCTAGCTCAGACGACCTGTTCGCGGGTCTTCAAGAAGCGGATCTTCGGCCAGTCTTCCTGGGCCACTTTCAGCCGGTAGGCGTTGGCGGCGAGGAAGACGGGCAGGCCGTGGACGTCGTCGGCGACCGCGGCCTCCTGGGAATCGAGGAAGCTCTTCAGGTCCCGATCGTCGTCGGCTTCGAGCCAGCGGGCGGTGAAGAGCGAGGTCGGCTGGAAGGCGACCGGCAGTTCGTACTCCGAGCGGATGCGGTCGGCGAGCACGTCGAACTGCAGCGCGCCGGCGACGCCGACGATCCAGTCGCCGCCGAGGCGCGTCCGGAAGACCTGCGCGGCGCCCTCCTCGGCGAGGTGGGTGAGCGCCTTTCCGAGGTGCTTCGCGCGCAGCGGATCGGTCGCTCGCACCTTCTGCAAGAGCTCCGGCGCGAACGACGGAATGCCGACGAAACGCAGCTCCTCGCCTTCGGTCAGCGTGTCGCCGATCCGCAGGACGCCATGGTTGGGGATGCCGAGGATGTCGCCGGGGAAGGCCTCCTCGGCGATCTCGCGCTCGCGCGCCAGGAAGAGCACCGGACTGTGCACGGTGATCTGCTTGCCCGAGCGCACGTGGGTCAGGCGCATGCCGCGCTCGAAGCGCCCCGAGCAGAGCCGCACGAAGGCGATGCGGTCGCGGTGCTTCGGGATCCATGTTCGCCTGGATCTTGAAGACGAAGCCGGAGACCTTCTCCTCGGTCGGCTCGCACCAGGCGCGTCGTCGGTCGGCGCGGGGCGCGGCGGACGGCGCGAAGCTCGCCAGAGCCCTCGAGCAGCTCGAGGACGCCGAAGTTGTGCACCGCCGAGCCGAAGAAGACCGGCGTCAGATGTCCTTCGCGATAGGTCTCGACGTCGAACTGCGGCGCACAGCGAGAAGGCGAGGTGCGCCTCTTCGCGCAGCTCGCTCGACCGTGCCCGTGCGGCAGGTGCAGGTCGAGCTCCGGATCGGCCAGGCCGTGGAAGGTCGAGCCCCGCCGTCAGCTTCGAGCCCTTGCCGCGGTCGAACAGGATCAGCTCGGTCCTTGAGCAGGTCGTAGCAGCCGTGGAACTCCTTGCCCATGCCGATCGGCCAGTTGGCCGGCGTGACGTGGAGCTGCAGGTCGCGCTCGATCTCGTCCATCAGCTCGAACGGGTCGCGGCCGTCGCGGTCCATCTTGTTGACGAAGGTGATGATCGGCACGTTGCGCAGCCGGCAGACCTCGAACAGCTTGCGGGTCTGGGTCTCGATGCCCTTGGCGGCGTCGATCACCATGACCGCCGAGTCGACCGCGGTGAGCGTGCGGTAGGTGTCCTCGGAGAAGTCCTGGTGGCCCGGCGTGTCGAGCAGGTTGAAGGTGCAGCCGGCGTAGTCGAAGGTCATCACCGAGGCGGTGACCGAGATGCCGCGCTCCTGCTCGACCTTCATCCAGTCGGAGCGCGCGCGGCGCGCGTCGCCGCGCGCCTTGACCGCGCCGGCGAGCTGGATCGCGCCGCCGTAGAGCAGCAGCTTCTCGGTCAGCGTCGTCTTGCCCGGCGTCGGGGTGGCTGATGATGGCGAACGTCCGGCGGCGGGCGGCTTCGGCCGCGATGGTGGTCATCTCGAAGGTCTCGGGGAGCCGGTCGCCTACCGTCCGCGGCCCGGAAGCGGGATTCTATCAGCCGGGCGCCGGTTCGAGCCCGGAGCCTCGCCTCAAGCGAACCGCCTCGAACCGTCGTAGCGTTGGAGGAGTTCCGGTTGAGAATCTTCGAACATCGTGCCGAGACCTGGCTGGCGCGACCGCGCGCGGAGGTCTTCGAGTTCTTTGCGGACGCCGGCAACCTCGAGCGTCTGACCCCACCCTGGCTCGGTTTCGAGATCCTGACCCCGCGTCCGATCGCCATGCGCGTCGGCGCCCTGATCGACTACCGCCTGCGCGTGCACCATCTGCCGGTGCGGTGGCAGACCGAGATCACCGCCTGGGAGCCGCCGCTGCGTTTCGTCGACGAACAGCGCCGCGGTCCCTACCGGCTCTGGCATCACACCCACACCTTCATCGAGCAGGAGGGCGGCACGCCGGGTCCACGACCGGGTGCGTTACGCCGTCCTGGGCGGCGTCCTGGTCCAGAAGCTCCTCGTCGAGCGCGATGTGCGGACGATCTTCGCCTACCGCGAGAAGGTGCTGCGGGAGCTCTTTCCGGCCGTCTGAGGTGCCGCCGTCGGAGGCTTCCCCCGCCGCGGCCGCAGCGATTGCTAGGATTCCGCTGTCTGGACCCCTCCGGGCGACATCGGCAGCGAGGAAAACGATGCATTCGAGAACTGTGCTTGAGAGGGTCCTTCGCGGCGCCGGCCTGCTGTGCGCGGCCGCCCTGCTGCAGTGGGCGCTCGCCGCCCCCGCCGCCGGGAGCGGCGACAAGGCTGCCGAACCGCAGCTGGCGCCGGAGGTCGTGGAGCTCCAGCGCGCCGCCCTTGCCGGAACGGGCGCCGCGGACCTCGCGCGGTCGCTCGCGGGCGAAGCGGGACCGCGGTTTGCCGGCTCCGCCGGGCTCGCGCGCGGTGTCGAGTGGGGCCTCCGGACGCTCACTGCGCTCGGCTTCGAGCGCGTGCGAGCCGAAGCGGTGATGGTGCCGCGGTGGGAGCGGGGCACGGCCGAAGGGGAGATCCTCGCGCCCTTTCCCCAGAACCTGAGCCTCGCGGCGCTGGGCGGCAGCATCGGAACTCCGGAGGCCGGGATCGAAGCCGAGGTGGTGGCCACCGAGAATCTCGAGTCGCTCGCGGCGCTGGCGCCGGAAACAGTCCAGGGCCGGATCGTCTATTTCGGCGAGCGCATGCAGCGGACCCACGACGGCTCGGGCTACGGCAAGACTGTGGCGATCCGCTGGAGTGGCGCCATGGCGGCGGCGAAGCTCGGAGCGGTGGCGGTCCTCATCCGCTCGGTCGGCACCGACGCAACCGGCTGCCGCACACCGGCTCGATGGGCTACGAGGACACGGTGACGAAGATCCCGGCGGCGGCGCTCGCGATGCCGGACGCCGACCTCCTGGAGCAGGCGGTGGCGAGCGGCCGGCCGGTGCGTTTCCGGCTGCGCCTCACCAGCCGCACGCTGCCGGAGGTCGAGTCGGCGAATGTCGTCGGGGAGCTCGCCGGACGCGAGCGGCCGGAGGAGATCGTGATCCTCTCCGGACATCTCGACTCCTGGGACTTGGGGACAGGTGCGCTCGACGATGCCGCCGGCATCGGCAACGTCATCGAGGCGGCCCGCCTGATCTCGAGGCTGGCCTCACGACCGCGGCGGACTATACGGATCGTCCTCTACGCCAACGAGGAGTTCGGACTCTCGGGTGGCAAGACCTACGCCGTCGCGCATGCGGAGGAGGTGCCCCTGCACCAGGCGGCGCTCGAGTCCGACCTCGGCACCGGGCGCGTCTACCGCCTGCGCACCGCGTTCGCGGCCCCGGATGCGGCGTTGGCGGGGGAGCTCGCGGCGGCGCTCGTGGCGCTCGGGATCGAGCACGATGCCTCGGTGCCGGCGTCGGGCGGCGCCGACATCTCGCCACTGCGGCCGCTCGGCGTGCCGATGATCGACCTCTCGCACGACGCCACGACCTATTTCGACTACCACCACACCGCGAACGACACCGCCGACAAGCTCGTGCCGGCCGACATGGCGCAGGCGACCGCTGCCTTCGCGACGGCCGCCTGGATCCTCGCCGACCGTCCCGCGCTGCTCGCACGGCTGCCGGCGGAGGCGAAGAAGAGCCTTAGTTCAGCTTAGCCCGACCTTCTCACCGGACTTCTGCTGCGGCGCCGCAGCTGCCCATGCCTGCTGCGTTGCGCTCGGTCGGCCTGCTCGACGTACTGAAAGTACGTCTGCGCGGGCCTCGGTCGCGACGCCTTGCAGTCACGGGCATCTGCAACGCCTCGCGACGAAACCGGTGAGAAGGTCGGGCTAGCCGAGGAGCGCATCGACCCGCGCGCGGGTGCCCTGCAGGGCGACGCGCTGCTGGTAGAGACGGAGTCCGGCGAGGCCACCGAGCTCTTCGCCGCCGCCGGCCCTTCCCGGGCCGCCGTGCAGCGACTGCGGCAGCGCCGCTCCCGAACCGTAGCCCTCGGAGGTCGCCGACCCGAAGTAGATCCGGCCCTGGAAGGCGCCGCCCTGGGCGAGGTAGTCGCCGGCCCATTCGGCGTCGTCGGTGTAGATCGAGGAGACCAGCGAGCCGTCCCCCAGCCCGACGATCGCCGCCGCCTCGGCGGCGGCTCCGGAGTAGGGCAGCAGAGTCGAGACCGGCGCGAAGACCTCGCGCCAGTGCACCGGCGTCTTCGTCGAGTGGAACCTCCGAGCGCAGCAGCGTCGGCTCGACGAAGAAGCCCTTGCCCGCCGGCGCGCCGACGCCCGCAGCGCGTCCGCCGCTGCCGTGCACGAGCCGGGCGGTCGCGAGCAGCTCGGCGATGCCGTCCATGGCGTCGCGCAGCTGCCCGCCGTGGGCGAGCGGTCCCATGGTGACGCGCGGATCGGCCGGGTCGCCGGTGACGACGGTGGCGAGTCTGGCCACCAGGGCCTCGATGACCTGCTCCGCGGTCTCCTTGGGCGTCAGGATCCGGCGCACGGCGGTGCACTTCTGCCCGGCCTTCTGGGTGATCTCTCGCGTCACGTCCTGGACGAAGCGGTCGAAGGTGGGCGAGCCGGGATGGACGTCGGGTGCGAGCACCGCGGCATTGAGGCTGTCGGCCTCGACGTTGAAGCGTGCGCCGGCAAGGGCGACCGCCGGCCGCTGGCGCAGGGAAAGCGCGGTCGCGGCCGAACCGGTGAAAGCGACGACGTCCTGCGGTTCCAGCCGGTCGAGCAGGTCGCCGGTCGAGCCGACGATGAGCTGCAGCGCGCCCTCGGGGAGGAGGCCGGAGTCGACGGCGATCTCGATCATCCGGTGGGCGACGAGCGCCGTCGCCGTCGCCGGCTTGGTGATCGTCGGCATGCCGGCGAGGAAGGAGCAGGCGAATTTCTCGGCGAACCCCCACGCCGGGAAGTTGAAGGCGTTGATGTGAATGGCGACGCCCCGGCGCGGGACCAGGGCATGGGCGGACCAGAAGTTCTCGGATTTGCCGAGCGCGCCGCCTTCGCCGTCGGCGAGCACCCGGCCTGTGCCGAGCGCGATCCCCAGACCGCCGTAGAAGGCGAGCGCACCGCCGGCGCCATCGATGTCGAAGGCGCCGTCGGTCGCTGTACTGCCGTTGTTGGACGATGAAAGCGCCAAGAGCTCCTCGCGGTGCTCACGCAGCCGCTTGCCCAGAGCCTTGAGAATCTCGCCGCGCTGCGCGAAAGAGAGCGTCCGCAGGGCAGGACCGCCGCGCTCGCGAGCCCAGGAGAGGGCGCCCGGAAGATCGGCCCCGGTCGAGGAGGCGCGCGCCAGAGGCTCTTCCGTGGACGGATTGAGCAGGGTCTGGAAATCGCGGCTGGCCTCGTACCACTGCCCGCAGAGATGGCTCCGCAGCGTTTTCATCGCCTCGGTCATCGTCTCTGCCGGTCCTACTTGACGATCTCGAGCAGCTCCACCTCGAAGACGAGAGTGGACCCGGGGGGAATCGACGGGCGGCCGCGATCGCCGTAGGCGAGATCGGACGGACAGACGAGCTTCGCCTTGCCGCCGACCTTCATCTTCTGCAGCCCATCCGTCCAGCACTTGATGACGCCGTTCAACGGGAACTCGGCCGGCTGTCCGCGGGCGATCGAGCTGTCGAACTCGGTGCCGTCGATGAGCGTGCCGCGGTAGTGCACCTTGACCTTGTCGGTCGCTACGGGCGAGGGGCCGGTGCCGGCGAGGGTCTCGGTGTAGAGCACGCCCGACTCGGTCTTCGTGACGCCCGGCTTGGCGGCCTCGGCGGTGAGGAAGGCCTCACCCTTGGCCTTCTCGGCCGCGGCGCGCTTCTCCGACTTCGCCTGCCCGAGCGCCTGCACCTTGGGCGCGTAGTCCTCCATCTTGACCACGGTCGGCTTGCCGGAGGCGCCGTCGGAGATTCCCTGCACGACGAAAGCGAGCTCGGCCGGCGTGAGCTCGAACGCCTGAAGGTTGCGCGACAGCATCAGGCCGAGGGCGTAGAAGGTCTTGTCCTCTTCGGTGACCGGCGGCTTTGCCGGCGCGTCGGCCGCGGTCACCGGACCGCAGGCGAGGAGCACGAGCGAGAACAGCATCGACATCATCAGGGTGGAGGACAGAAAGCGGGTGCGCATGGGCTTCTCCTGGAAGTGGTTTGGATAGGGGTGGCTCGAAAGGACTCGGGCCGACTCGGCGAGTATGCGCCGGGCTGCAAGGATATCGCCCGAAGGGGGGAGATCCCAGTCCCGCAATTCCCCCCCCGGCCCTCCGATACCGGGCGCGCTTTCCTTTGGTAGGCTGCAGTTGCTCCGGCGGCGGACCCCAGCCGCCCCAGGCTGCCTTCAGGAGGAGGATTCATGCCGCATCGATTCCCGCAGGAGGCCGTGCTCCGCGACGGCCGACGCGTCATGCTGCGCCCGTTCGCCAAGCGCGACGTCGCCGCGCTCTACGAGTTCTTTCAGCGCCTGCCCGAGGAGAACCGGCGGTTCGCCTGGCACCGCATCGACGACCGCGCGGTGGTCGAGCGCTGGGGCGTCGAGCTCGACTACGAGAAGGTGATGCCGCTCCTCGCCCTCGACGGCAAGCGGATCGTCGCCGACGCGACGCTCCATCGCCGCGAACATGGGCCGCTGCGGCTCTCCGGCCGGGTCAAGTGGACGATCGACCCTGAGTTCCGCGGCGTCGGCCTGGGCTCGCTGCTGATCAACCACTTCATCGACACCGCCCGGGGGCTGGGCTTGAAGCACCTCAACACGATGCTGATCACCGACCTCGAGTCCGATGCCATCCGCGTGCTCGCCGAGCTCGGCTTCCGCTCCTATGAGGTGCCCGGTTACGGCACCGATCCGGACGGCAATCAGCACGACATGACCCTGATGGTGTTCAAGCTCTAGTTGAACTGGCGCCGGCTAGCCATCGCCGCCTGCGCCGTCGCCGTCGCGAGCCTCGCTGTTGCCCTCTGGGCGCTCTCCCAGCTGAGAGAGTCGCCGACCGCGATTGTGGTCCAGGGGGCGCCTCCCGCCGCGCCGGCCGCGCCGCCCGAAGATCGCCTCGCTCTCGCTCCGTCTTCCTTTGCCGAGCTTTCCGGCTGGGAAGTCGACGATCTCTCGCAGGCCCTCCCGGCGGTCGTCGGCTCCTGCATCGGCAGGCCGCGGGAGGGTTCAGGGGGCGGGCTGGGAGAACTGCTCTCCGCCAGCCCGAACGTCTGGCGCGAGCTCTGCAGCCGGGCGGCGGCGATTCCGCCGGGCGACGATCGCGCCACGCGCCGATTTCTGGAGGAGAATTTCTCCCCCTGGCAGATCACGAATCACGGCGAGCGCGACGGCCTGATCACCGGCTACTACGAGCCCGAGCTGACCGGCGCGCGCCGGAAGAAGCGCGCCGTTCGTTCATCCGGTCTACCTGGCACCGCACGACCAACTGGTCGTCGATCTCGGCGACTTCAAGCGCGACCTCGCCGGCAGAAAGATCACCGGCATGATGCGCGGCGGCACCTTTCGTCCCTACTGGGATCGCGGCGAGATCGAAAGCGGCGCGCTCTCGGGCCGCGGTCTCGAGATGCTCTGGGTGGAAGATCCGGTGGCGCTCTTCTTCCTGCAGATCCAGGGGTCGGGCCGGGTCGTGCTGCCGGACGGTACCCTCGTTCGCATCGGCTACGCCGGGCAGAACGGCCACGACTACACGGCGATCGGCAAGGTCCTCATCGAGCGCGGCGAGCTCACGCGCGAAGAGGTTTCGCTGCAGACGATTCGCCACTGGCTGCGCGCCCATCCGGCCGAGGCCGACGAAGTCATGCGCGCCAACCGCTCCTTCGTCTTCTTCCGTGTCCTGCCGGGGGCGCCGGTCGGTGCCGCCGGCGTCGAGCTCACGCCGGGGCGCTCGCTCGCCGTGGACACGCGCTTCCTGCCGTTCGGCCTGCCGCTCTGGCTCGACGCGACGCTGCCGGCGCTGCCCGACCTGGGGCGCGCAGGGAGGCGCCGCTCCGCCGCCTGGTGATTCCGCAGGACCGCGGCGGCGCCATCAAGGGCCCGGTGCGCGGCGACCTGTTCTGGGGCGCCGGCGCCGAAGCCGAAGCGATCGCCGGCCGGATGAAACAGCCCTGCCGCCTCTGGCTCCTCTGGCCGAAGGCCCTGCCGCCGCCGACTTCGGCCGCGATCGCGCCGCCCGCCGCGCCCTGAGGCTCGACTTCCGACCGCCTCAGACGCGCAGGAAGTCGGCGCGCCAGTTCCTGATCTTTCCCTTGATGACCTTCTTGTCCTGGATATCGCCGGCGAGCACCTCGCGGGTGAGCTCGGTGACTTCGGCGTCGCTGGCGAACCGCAGGGCGATCAACTGGCCGGTCGAGAGCTCGCCGATCCGCGCCTTGAGGTCGGCGGGCAGGACGTTGGCGAGGCGCAGGCGCTCCTCGAGGCGGATCACCCGATTCTGGACGACCTGCGCATTGGTGCGGGCGTAGAGGCCGACGACGAGCAGAGCAAACGCCGTGGCGACGGCGAGGGCGCCGGCCACGCTGGGGAGCCGGAAGAGCATCCAGATAGTCCAGACGAAATTGGCGGCCAGAATGAGGAACGCCGCCATGTAGAGCGGCGGCAGCTTCTGGGTGTGGTTGGCGAAGTTCTGCGCGATCTGGGGCGTGGCGGACATATTCGTCTCCGAGTGGGTTGGTGGTCAGCTTATCGGAGGCTAACGGCGGGGTACCTGCTCGGGTCGGAAAAATGGGGACAGGCACCAATTTCGCCAGCGGCAGGTGTGCGGCCAAGCTTGCTCGTGAAATTGGTGCCTGTCCCCATTTTTCCGGCTTGCTCGTGAAATTGTGCCCCATTTTTCCGCAAGGCCTAGAATGGTCGCATGACCACCCCCGACAATTTCTCCGCGACCTTCGTCAGCGCGCTCGAACCGACGACCCTCTGGCGGCACTTCGACCACATCCTCGCCATCCCCCGCGGCTCCAAGAACGAAGAAGCCATGCGCCAGTACGTGCGCGCCGTCGCCGCGAAGAACAACCTCACCGCAACCACCGACGCTGCCGGGAACGTCGTCGTGCGGGTGCCCGCGACCGCCGGACGCGAGAGTGCGGCGCCGCTCGCCCTGCAGTCGCACCTCGACATGGTCTGCGAGAAGAACTCGGACGTCACCTTCGATTTCGCCGTCGACGCGATCCGGCCGCGGCGCGACGGCGACTACCTCAATGCCACCGGCACCACGCTCGGCTCGGACAACGGCATCGGTGTCGCAGCGATGCTGGCGGTCATGGAGTCGCCCGATCTCGTGCACGGCCCGCTCGAGCTGCTCTTCACGATGGACGAGGAGACCGGTCTGACCGGCGCCGCGGAGCTCGATCCGCAGAGCCTCACCGCCGGCGCCTGCTCAATCTCGACACCGAGGAAGAGTACGCGCTCTACGTCGGTTGCGCCGGCGGCGCCGGCACGGATCTCGCGATCCCGCTCGAGACGATGTTCGGCGCCGAAGGCCTGACGGCGCTCGCGCTGCGTCTCACCGGCTTCAAGGGCGGCCATTCGGGCGTCGACATCCACCTCCAGCGCGGCAACGCCATCTCCCTGTTGGCGCGCGCGCTGCAGGTGCTCTGGCGCGAGTTCCAGTTCGAGATGATCCACATCGAGGGCGGCAACATGCACAACGCCATTCCGCGCGAGGCGACGGCGCTGGTGCGCGTCGCGAGCGGCGAAGTGGCGCGCTTCGAGAGCGCGCTGGCGGCGCAGGTCGCGACGATCGCCGAAGAGCTCGCCGGAGTGGAAGAGGGAGTGCGCGTCGAGGTCGCCGCGGCCGAGGCCACGACGATTCCGGCCGAGGTCTGGTCGGATGCGACGACCGCACGCGTGCTGGCGCTGCTGGTGGCGCTGCCGCACGGCGTGCTGGCGATGAGCCACGACATCCCTGGCCTGGTCGAGACGAGCACCAACCTCGCCAAGGTGCGCACCGAGGGCGTCGTGTTGCGCATCCACCAGAGCAACCGCAGCTCGGTCATGTCGTCCCTGCGCGCCACGCAGCAGCGGATCGCGGCGTTCGCCGATCTCGCCGGCGGCGAGGCGGCGCAGAGCGAGGGCTACCCAGGCTGGAAGCCCGACATGGGCTCGGCGCTCCTCGCGACCCTGCGCGAGGTGCACACCGCGACCTTCGGCAAGGCGCCGGAGGTCAAAGCGATCCACGCCGGCCTCGAGTGCGGGCTCATCGGTGAGAAGTTCCCGGGCATGGACATGAGCTCGTTCGGCCCGCAGATCGAGTTCCCGCACTCGCCCGACGAGCGCGTGCTGATCCCGTCGGTCGGCCGCTTCTGGCAGCTCCTCGTGGCGACCCTGGCCGCGCTTTCGGCCTGATCCGCATCCCCGCCCGCTCGACAAATTCGCCGCCGCCGGCCGTCAAGGAGATCGCCCGTGAAGCCCGTCGATCCGCAGGACAGAGGACTGAGTCGTCGCGAGCTCCTGGGAACCGTGGGCGGGGCCGTTCTCGCCGGCGTCGCCGTCGGCGAGGCCGCGCTCGCGCGACCCGCTGGCTCGGACACCTCCAACACCCCCGACACCCCCGCCGGCCTCGGCGCTCCGGCCGCCAAGCCTTTCGAGCTCGAGGAGCTCGCGATCCGCGATCTCTCCGCTGGCCTCGCCTCCGGTCGCTGGACGTCGCAGCGTCTGGTGGAGCTCTACGTCGGCCGGATCGTCGAAGTGGACCGCGTCGGGATCGGCGGAACGGGCACGAACGCGATCGCCGAGACCAATCCGCAGGCGCTGGAGATCGCCGACGCGCTCGACCGCGAGCGCAAGGCAGGGAAGGTCCGCGGTCCGCTGCACGGCATCCCGGTGATCGTCAAGGACAACATCGACACCGGCGATCGCATGCAGACGACCGCAGGCTCGCTGGCGCTCGCCGGCTCCCGGGCGGCGAAGGACGCCTTCCTCGTCGAGCGGCTGCGCGCTGCGGGAGCGATCGTCCTCGCCAAGACGAACCTCTCGGAATGGGCGAACTTCCGCTCGACGCGCTCGACATCCGGCTGGAGCGGACGCGGTGGGCAGGTGCGCAATCCCTACGCGCTCGATCGTAACCCGTGCGGCTCTTCGAGCGGCACCGGTTCCGGCGTCTCCGCGAACCTCGCCGCCGCCGGCATCGGCACCGAAACCGACGGCTCGATTCTCTGCCCGTCCTCGATGTGCGGGCTGGTCGGACTCAAGCCGACGGTCGGCCTGGTGTCGCGGCGCGGCATCATCCCGATCTCCTCGACCCAGGACACCGCCGGGCCGATGTGTCGCACGGTGGCCGACGCCGCGATCCTGCTCGCGGCCATCGCCGGTACCGACCTCCTCGATCCGGCGACGGCGGCCTCGGCCGGCAAGGCCGCGGACTACACCAAGGCGCTCGACGCCAACGGTCTGGCCGGCGCCCGCCTCGGCGTGGTGCGCAAGTTCTTCGGCTGGCATCCGGAGATCGACCGCCAGATGACGGCGGTGCTCGACCTGCTGCGTCAGCTCGGCGCGGTGCTGGTCGATCCGGTCGAGATCCCCCACCTCGGCGACTACGACGCCGGCGAGTTCGAGATCATGCTGTACGAGTTCAAGCACGGCCTGAACGCCTATCTCGCCGCGCTTCCCGCCGGCGGCGCGCCGGCGCGGCCGCGCTCGCTCGCCGAGCTCATCGAATGGAACCGGCAGCATGCGGCGGAAGAGATGCCCTGGTTCGGGCAGGAGATCCTCGAGCAGGCGGAGGCCAAGGGGCCGCTCACCGAGGAGGCCTATACGAAGGCGCTGGCGGAGAACCTCCGGCTGTCGCGCGGCGAGGGGCTCGACGCCGCGCTCGCCGGACAGAAGCTCGACGCCCTGATCTCGCCGACCATGGGCCCGGCCTACCTCACCGACTGGCTGAACGGCGACCACTACGGCGGCTCGGGCACCTCGCCCTGCGCGGTCGCGGGCTACCCGCACATCACCGTGCCGGCCGGTCATGTTCATGGCCTGCCGTGGGGCCTCTCGTTCATGGGCACGGCGTGGAGCGAGGCGAAGCTGCTCCGCTTTGGGCATGGCTTCGAGCAGGCGAGCCGGGCGCGGCGCGCGCCGAGGTTCCTGCCGACGGTCGATTGGAGCTCCTGAGGATCCTGCCGCCGCCGCTCAGGGAGTGGGCGGCTCGAGCAGGGCGCTCCAGAGCTCGACCAGGACCGGGTCGAGAAACGTCCCGGCGCGGCTGCGCAACAGGACGAGCGCCTCGGCTGCGGGCAACTCGCCGCGGCCGCGCAAGGTCACCCAGGTGTCCGCCACCGCGACGACCCGCGCCGCCGCCAGCGGTGCCCGCGCGGTCGTGGTCGGCGGGTAGTTCGGCTCGCGGTCGAAGCGTAGATGGTGCTCGTAGGCGACCAGCGCAACGAGGTCGGAGAGACCGTCGAGCGCAGCGAGCCGCGCGGCGCCGCGGATCGGATGACGCTCGCGCCGCTCGGCCGGGCTCTCGCCCTCGACCTCCGGCCCGAGGAAGCCGATGTCGTGCACCAGCGCCGCGAGGCCGAGCTCGTCGAGAGCGTCGCCGGTCAGGCCGAGCGCCCTGCCCAGGCGGAGGGTCGCGAGGGCAACGGCGAGTCCGTGCAGGAACGCGCGGTCGTCGGAATCGGCAGGCGTGAGATCCAGCGGGTCGAGGGCCCCGGTCTCGGCGCTGCGCGCCAGTCGCGCGACGAGGGCGCGCAGACGGTCAATTCGCGAAGCCCGGCCGGTGGCCGCCGCGACGAGCTCCGCGCGGGCCTCCGCCATCTGCTCCGCGGTCAGCCACCTGGGCACGACGCGCGCCGCGACGCCGAGGGTGGCCGCTCGCTCCGGCGAGTCGCCGGCGGTGAGACCGGCTCGCCCGACCAGAATATGGGCCGTCGCCGACGCGCCCTGCGCCGACTGGCAGCTTTCGAAGAATCTGCCCAGCTCCTCGGCGTCGAGTCCGGCGAGCAGCGTCAGCCCGCCGATCTCGTAGCGGCGATAGGTCTGCAACAGACCGCGCGCCCAGGGACTGTCCTCGGGAATCGCCTGGCGCTCGACGAGCAGCTGCCCCTCGAGCGTCAGCAGCGAGACCTCCGAGGTTCCTTCGTGACGGCACCAGGCGGCGAAGGCCTCGAGCGCGCGGGTGACCGCCCGCTGAACCTGAGGATGCCCCGCGGCGTAGACCGCGCGTTGCTGGAAGGCGGCTCCGAGGTCGACGACCAGGCGCTCCGTGAGCTGCGGGCGACCAGGGTTCGCCGGCAGGTTCATCGCGCGTCCTCCACCCGACCGCCGAGCTCGCCCGCCAGCCGGCGGATCCCGGCGTCGCGCGAGCGCCGCCCGCTCTCGGCCCAGACGCGCCGCGTCTCGGGCGGATAGGAGCCGAGCGTGCGATAGATCTCGCGGCGCTCTTCGAGCGCCGGGGGAAACAGCTGGAAACGGGCGCGGAATCGCGCGAGTCCGTCGAGTGCGGCGGGGTCGCCGATCGCCGCGAGGGCGCGAATCGCCTTGATGCGCACGCCCCTGCGTCGGCCGAAGAGGTCGCGCGCCTGCAGATAGGCGACGATCGGCTCGACCGCCTCGACCATGGCGTGTTCGCCAGCGAGCTCCATCGCCGCTTCCGCCTGGCGCGGATCGGGATGGGTGAGCGCCCGGCGCAGCAGCTCGCGCGGCACGTCGCGATCGAAAGCGAACAGGTTGCGAATCGCCTCGAGACGGACGCGGAGATCGGGATGGTCGGCGCATTTGCGCACCGCCGGCACCGAGCCCGGGTCGCCGACGCGCCGGAGAAGCAGCAGCATGTTGCGCACGACGTACCAGCGGGAATCGGTCAGCAGGGCGGTGGCATCCCGCACGACCGCGGGTCCGAGCCTGGCGAGCAGATCGAGGAGAAGGTGGCGCAGGCGCCGGTTGTCGGTCTCGGCCAGCACCCCGAGCAGGTGGCGTACGGCGGTCGGGCCGAGACGCTGGAGAAGCTCCGGCAGCAGCGCGAGAGTCTCCTCCTGCATTTCCGGCAGCGCGCCGACGAGCGCTTGCAGCGACTCGCGGCCCGAGAGTCTCTCCGCCAGACGGCGGAAAGCCGTCGGCCGCGCCTCGGCACCGATGGCGCTCTGGTGGACGCGCTCGACGAGGATGAGCGCCAGGCGCAGGCGCCCAGCGGCGAGCAACCGGCGGCAGCTCGATTCGAGGCGCGCCAGGACCGCCGGCAGCTCTTCGGGGCCGACCTCGAAGCGCTCGGCGAGCTCGAGGAGCGTCATCGCCGCGGCGGTCTCGGCTGCGGCTTCGCCGAGCTCGCGGGCGATCTCGACAGCCGCCGGCGAAAGCGTCACCCCGACCTGTTCCTCGGGCAGACCGAGCAGCTCCTCGAGCGCCTCCGCCTGGGGCCCCCTGTCGCGCGCCGCATCGAGATCCTCGGCGGCGAAGAGAAGTCGCAACTGCGCGAGCTGCTGGGCGCTGATGCGCGGCACTGCTGCCGTCGCCGCGGCGAGGTCGCCCGCGCCACGGTCGTGCGCTCCGGCCGCCTCTCTGGCTGCGGCCTGACGCAGCTCGGCTGCCGCTTCCGCCGGCAGCGCGGCTTCGATCTCCGCCAGCGTGGATTGGGCCGACTCCGCCGTCGCCGCCTGGCGGGCGATGCCGGCCGCGAGCTCGACGATCCACCTCTCGCGGTCGGCGGGTCGCAGGCGATGGTGGAGGGCAGCGAGGGCGGCGGCGCGATCGGCGTCGGGCGCTTCACAGAAGTCTTCGATCGCCAAACGCATCGCCGCCGCGAAGGCCTCCGGTCCCCAGCCGGCGAACGCCGGATCGGTGCCGCCGGTTTCGAGCAGCAGCTGCAGGAGCTCGGCGGCGCTCTTGCCCGAGGTGATCCAGGTGGCGAGCGCCGCCGGCGGCAGAGCGCCGGTAGCGAGGAGTTTGCGGATCAGCCGGTTGGCGAGGGCGCCGGCCTCGGGCGGCGGCATCTCCTCATCGCCCTCGACCAGCCCGATCGCCGAGAAGTCGAGGTCGTGGACGCGCAGGCGCACCAAACCGGCGGCGGCGAGCTCGCTGGCGAGAGATCCGGCGTCGCGCGCGCTCTTCGCGTCGAGGGCGAGCGCGCGCAGGAAGAGACCCAGCTCGTCCTGCGTCATTCCGGGCTCGAGAACGACGCCCGCCGCGCGTCGGCGACGGAGGAGCCTGGCGAGCTGCACGGCGGTGGGAGAGCGGAACTGGCGCTCGTTCCAGAGCAGGGATTCGCGGGTCGTCGCGAGCTCGAGCGGTCCGGTCTCGGCGAGCACGGCGGCGATGGCGGCGCAGGCCTTCGCCAGGCCGTTCACCGCCGCGGGATGTCCGGGAGGATAGGCGGACAGGGCCCTCCAGGCGATCGCCAGATCGCGAAAGAGATTGGAGAAGAGCCCGTCCAGCCGGTCCGCTGCCATCGCGGCCGATTGTACGCGCCCGCGCCGATGTTCGCAGCGCCAAAGGAACGGCCGGCACGGTCGCGCGGGAGCGGGCAATCCTCCGGCGCGCCCGGGCGCGCCGACGAGTACAATCCCGGGGTGACGAAGAGGGGATCGCAGCGCTCGCTCGGCCGGACCCTGACGCTGGTCCTGCGCCGGCGCGACTGGCTGCTGGCCAAGCTCTTCGCCGGCGCGGGCCTGCTGCTCGCGGCGAGCGCGCTCTGGTACATCTGGCCCTACTGGCAGCTCTCGGGCCACTTCGCGACCCTGCCCACGGTGCAGCCATCGCGGCTCTATGCGCGCGCCTTCCGTCTCTTCCCCGGCGAGCCGCTGACTCCCGAGGCGCTCGCCGCGCGCCTCACGGAGCTGCACTACGTGCAAGCGGTCGATGGCGAGCTCGAACCGGGGAGGTTCCGTGCCGGCGCGCAGCAGGTGGTGGTCTTCCGGCGGCACTTCCCGGCGGTGACCGCGGACCGCGGCGGCGACCTTCTGGCGGTCGAGTTCGACGGTGGCCGGGTGATCGGCCTGAAGCGCGCCGAGCAGCCGGTGCGCGAGGCCTGGCTCGACCCGCCGCTGCTTGCGACCTACTACGGCGAAGACCTGCTCGAGCGGCGCCCGGTGCCGCTCGAGGAGATCGCGCCGGGAACGGTGCGCGCCGTGCTCGCTGCCGAGGACTCCTCTTTTTTCGAGCATCCGGGGATCTCGTTCACCGGCATCCTGCGCGCCGTCTGGGTGAACCTGCGCGGCTCGGGCGTCATGCAGGGCGGCTCGACGCTCACCCAGCAGCTGGTCAAGAACATCTATCTCACTTCCGAGCGCACCGTGAGCCGCAAGCTGCGCGAGGCGCTGCTGGCGGTGATGCTCGAATGGCGCTATTCGAAAGAGCAGATCCTCGAGGCCTATCTCAACCAGATCTTCTGGGGCCGCAGCGGCTCGGCGAATCTCATCGGCGTCGGTGCGGCTTCGGCGGCCTACTGCGGGAAGGAGCCGCGCGAGCTCTCGCTCGCCGAGAGCGCGCTGCTCGCGGCGATGATCCGCGCGCCGGGGTCGTATCACCCGGTCGAAGACGCGGCGGCGGCGCGCGCGCGGCGCGACTTCATCCTCGACCGCCTGGTGGCGCTCAAGTGGACCGATCGCGCCGCGGCGGAGGCGGCAAAGCGCGAACCGCTGCCGACGCCGGTGGCGGCGCTGTCGCGGCGGCGCGCACCCTACTTCGCCGACGCCGTGGTCGCCGAGGCGAAACGGCGCTTCGGTGTAGCCGAGCTCGCCGACGGCGGCTTCGTGCTGCTCTCGACGCTCGATGCCGGCGACCAGGAGCAGGCAGAGCTCGCCGTCCGCGACGGCCTGGAGGAGCTCTTCGACAAGAGCGAGCGGGTGCGCAAGAAGGAGGCGCCGCTGCAGGCGGCGCTGGTCTCGCTCGAGCCCGGGACGGGCGCCGTGCGCGCCTGGGTCGGCGGCCGGGACTTCCGCGCCAGCCAGTTCGACCGCGCCGGCTCGGCGCGCCGGCAGGCGGGGAGCGCCTTCAAGCCGCTGGTTTATGCCACGGCCTTCGAGCACGGCGTCGCGACTCCCGCGACCCTGCTCGAGGACGCTCCGCTGACGCTCGCGGCGGGCGGCAAGAGTTGGTCGCCGATGAACGACGACGACAAGTTTCACGGCTGGGTGACGGCGCGGACCGCGGTCGAGCAGAGCTACAACCTGCCGACCATCCGGCTGGCGCTCGCCACCGGACTGCCGCGGATCGTAGAGAGCGCCAAGGCGCTCGGCCTGACGGCGAATCTGAAGCCGGTGCCGTCGATCGCCATCGGCTCGTTCGAAGTCGCGCCGGTCGAGCTTGCGGTCGCCTATGCCGCCTTCGCCAACGCCGGCGTGCGGCCGCCGGTGCGGATGTTGGACGGCGTGCAGACGGCCGACGGCGTCGGGCTGGCAGCGTCCGGCGGCGGCGACGCCGTGGCCTCCAGATCGGTTTTTTCGCCGCAGACCGCGTTCCTCGTCACCACCCTGCTGCAGGGCGTGGTCGATTACGGCACGGCGCGCTCGATGCGGACGCTCGGGCTCGCCGACCCGGTGGCCGGCAAGACCGGAACCTCGAACAACCGGCGCGACAACTGGTTCGTAGGCTACGCGCCGGAGCGCGTCACGGCGGTCTGGGTCGGCTTCGACGACGATTCGCCGACGCCGTTCTCGGGCTCGAAGGCGGCGCTCCCGGTGTGGACGAAGTTCATGCTCGCGGTGCGCCCCGCGGCGGGCTATTCACGTTTCGCGCCGCCGGAGGGGATCCGCGTCGTGCTGATCGATCCGGTCACCGGCGAGCTCGCGACCGAGCGTTGCCCGGAGGTTCTTTCGGAGGCGTTCCCGGCCGGCCGCGTGCCGCAGATCGTCTGCCACCTGCATGGCGGAAGGAACAGCCTGCCGATCGATCCCCAGGTGCGCGCCGAGGTGGAAGCCGAGCGCAAGCAGGGCGGCGTCTCGGGCTGGCTGAAGCGGGTCTTCAGCCGCCGCCCGCGCACGACCGAACCGCCGCCGTAGCGTGCTGCGGCACGCTCGTCAGTCGCCGGGTTCGCCGTTCGCGAACAGGCGTTCGGTCGCAGGCCGCTTGAGAATCGCCGCGGTGACCGCGCCGAGGACGGTCCCGATCGGCACGAAGAGGCAGGCCGCCCAGGCCACCGCCAGGCAGAAACGATAGCTCCGGCAGCGCGCGAGGAGGAATCCGGCCCGCGCCATCAGGGCAAAGAGCAGAAAGCCCGCGCAGAGGAGCGCACCGGCGAGAACGGCGGCGGTAGCGAGGCCCAGGCGTTCGGCCAGGGCGATCGCCAGCGGCTCGCCGGGCTGGCGGAGCGACGCCGCGACGAAGAGCGCGAGCGCGGGAACGAGCGACAGCATCGCCGCGAGCGCGCCGACCGCGTAGAAGAACATCGACAGGAACTGCAGGTGTTCGCGCTCTTCGGCCACGGCCGGAACTCTATCGCCATCCGCGGCCCAGTCCGCCGTCACCGCGGCCTCTGCCACCGTCACCGCCGCCTTCAGTCGGACGGCTTGCGTCCGGCGGCGGCCACCGTCGTGGCCGGCATCCAGATCGCGAGCTGGGAAGCGGCCCTCGCGGCGCCCGGCGCGTTCGGCGCGTTCGCATGGGGCGCCCGCCGAGGCGCCAGCTTCTCGCGCACCAGGGAGAGTGGAAAGTAGCTCCAGTAGGGCATGCGTCGCACGGCGCGGCAGCCGGCTTGCGTGAGCAGCGCGGTGAGACTCTGCGCGCTGTAGTAGGCGACGTGCTCGGGGGGCTTCCAGAACGGCCACAGCCTTCCCAGGAGTGGCCGCCAGAAGCCGCCCATGTCCGGCGTCGCGAGCACGATCCAGCCGCCCGGCACGAGGTGCTCCATCAGTCCTTCGAGGAGCGTGACCGGGTGGTAGACATGCTCGATCGTGTGGATCAGCACGATGGTATCGAACTGCCCACCGTGGGCGCCGTCCGGAATGGCCTCGAGCCCGCCGACATAGATGTGGTCGGCGCACGAACGCGCGAGCGCCGCACCGGCCTCGGAAAACTCGGTGCCGGCGCGATGGCGAAAGTACGGTTTCGCTTCGTCGAGGAAGAAGCCGTAGGCGCAGCCGATCTCGAGCAGGCGGCCGCCACCGTTTCCGCCGCTGCCGCTGCTCCCGCCGCTCCCTCCAGTCATTCCCAAGCGCTGCATCTCGCGGAGAAGGCGCCGGAAAGTCCGTCGCAGGGTCGGTTCCTGGGCGAGGTAGCTCGAGTAGCCGGGACCGGCGCCGCCTTCGAAATAGGAGGCCTCGCGATAGGCCGCGAGCATCGCCGCCTCGTTCAGGCGCGGCGAGAGGTACCAGAGGCCGCAAGCCGGGCACCGAACGGCGCCGTAGGGCGGAAAGGCGTAGCGCGGAGCCTGGGGTGGCGGTGCGCCGCAGAGCAGGCAGTGCGCAGCCTCGAGCGCGGCGGGCGCGTCAGGCGCATCCGAGCCGTGGGCGGCAGGCAGGGGCGGGCTCGGCTGACGGGTTGGGCTGGACAAGTGGGGCGATTCCGGAGGTGCGTTGCCGCAGAGCCGGCTCGGCTCCGGGTGCGCGCGGCAGTATAGTTGAAGCGGTGCCCGCCGAGCTCCGACCGCTGCTGCTCCTCGCCGTCGCCGCTCCCGCTCTCTGGGGCCTGCGGGGCCGCCATCGCGAGTCGGCGGTCGCCTGGCTGCTGGCCTTCGCCGCCGCCACGGCGGTGCTGCTGCCGGCGCTCCTCCTGCCGCACGGGATTCCGAGCCCGTCGGCGACGCTCGACCGGCTCGTACCGTGGACCGCCACAGCACCGGCGCCGACGGCGAGCGCTCCGCTGGCGGGCAACCCTGAGCTCGGCGACATCACCTTCCAGGTCGAGCCCTGGCTGCTCTACCTCCGCCATGAGCTGCGCGCCGGCCGGCTGCCCTTCTGGAACCCCCACCAGTCTTCCGGCGCGCCCTACTGGAGCAACGGGTCGAGTGCCCCGGTCTTTCCGCTGCACCTGCTGTTCGCCCTCCTGCCGGTCGAGCTGGGTCTCTTCCTGCTGCCCTGGCTGCGCATCGCGATCGGCGCGCTGGGGGCGTACTTCCTCGCCCGCGAGATCGGCATCGGCCGCGACGGCGCGCGTCTCGCGGCAGTGATCTATCCGCTCTCCGGCCGGCTGGTGAGCTTCGTCCTCTTCCCGATGGCGAACGCGCTCTGTCTCGTGCCCTGGATCTTCCTGGCGGTCGAACGACTGGCGGCGGGCAGCAAGAGCGGACGCAGCAGTTGGGTGCTGCTCGCGGCGCTCGCCGGCCTGCAGCTCTTCGCTGGGCATCCGGAGACCGCTTTCTTCACCGCCCTGGCCTGCGGCCTCTACCTTCTCGTCCGGGGAAGCGCGGGAGCGCTCCTCGCGACCTGGACGAAGGTCGTCTCGGCCTGGGTCGTCGGCCTGCTGCTCGCCGGGACCGCGCTGGTGCCGCTCGCCTTCACGGTGGTCACGACCGACCGCTGGCACGAAGCGGGCGGCGGAGGTGGGACCCCGCTCGCGACGATCTTCGGCCTCTGGCTGCGCTTCGTGTTGCCGAACGCCTTCGGCCAGGCGACCGACGGCACCTACTGGGGGGCGTTCCTGTTCGTGCCGACGACGGTCTACGCCGGCGCGCTCACGCTGCCGTTTGCCGTCGCGGCGGTACTCTGTCCGCGCCGCGGCCGCGCTGCGGCCGATCCGGCGCACGACCCGGCGTTCGGGCGCCGGCTGCGCGCGCTCGCCGTCATGGTCGTCGTGTGCCTGTTCGCCTCGTACCACTTCCCGGGTGTGCGCGAGCTCCTGCTCGCGACGCCGGTGGTGCAGAAGATGCTGCACCACTACCTCCTGCTCGGCGTCGAGCTCGGCCTCGCGCTCCTCGCCGGCGCCGGCCTCGAGCGCTGGCTCGCGGGTGAAGGCCGCGGACTTCTCCTCGGCTCTCTGGTGCCGCTCGCCGGCCTCGCCTTCGGCTGGACGGCGTTCCACGACGACTGGAGCGCCCGCGGCCAGCTGGCGGAGGAGACCGCGGCCACGGTTCTGGCGCTCGGCCTGCCGCTCCTCGTCCTCGCCGCGCTCGCGCTTCAGCCTGCCGCGCGCCGGCGCCTCGCGCCGCTGGTCGTGCTGCTGACGCTCGCCGATCTCGCCTGGGCGCACGCCGGCATCAACCCGGCGCTGCCGGCGGACGAGCTCTACGCGCGCACTCCGGCGATCGACTTCCTCGCCGCGCAGGACGGAGCGCATCGCGGCGGTCGGCACGGCGCTGCGTCCCAACGCGGCGATGGTCTTCGGTCTCTACGACGTGCGCGGCGACGACTCGCTCAAGCTCTCACGCTACGAGAAGGTCTACGGGCGCGAGCTCGCGACGCCGCATCCGACCTTCTTCCGCCCGATCGCACACTGGGAATCGCCGTGGCTCGACCGCCTGGGCGTGCGTTGGGTGCTCGCGCCGCCGGCCTCGGCACCGCCGGTCGCCGGGTGGAAGGTCGCCTACTCGGGGGATGACGCGACGGTTTTCGACCGCGGTGCGGCGCAGCCGCTCGTGCGGTTCGAAGACGGCTCGCCGCCGCCGCCGACGCTCGCGCGAGCACCCGGCCGCTGGGAGATCGCGTGGTCCGGCGCGGCCGACGCCTCGAGGCGTCTGGTCATCGCCGAGACCTGGGACGCCGGCTGGCGGGCGACGCTCGACGGCCGGCCGCTCGCGGTCGAGGTGGTGGACGATCTCTGGCTCGGCGTACGGCCGGGTTCCTCTCCAGGCCGACTCGTCGTGAGCTATGTGCCGCGGGGCTTCTTCTGGGGCCTCGCCGCGAGCGGCGTCGGAGTTGCGTTCCTGTTTCTGGGATTCAGACTTTCGTGGTCGGGGGCACTCCGGCACTCGGGATCCAAAGCGGGCTCCTACTTGAGGCGTGGTCGCCCACTTTGGATCCCGAGCGCCCGAGCGCCCCTGCCAGGCCAGAAGCTTCTCTCTCACTTGCACCGACGAGGGGTGGCCGGACGGGCAGCTGGGGACATGTAGCCGCCCCTAGAGAGAGTGCCGACGGACCCGGGAACGCTCCAGGGCGGATACGTGTCCCCAGCTGCCCAAGCGAGCCGGACAGGACCCCGAGCAAGTGCCCCAGCGACCCGGGGCGCTGAACGAAGCGAGATCTACAGCCGCTCTGCCTTGAACGTGTCGCACTGGTCAGGATCGCCAGTCGAGAGACCCTGGCGCAACCAGCGGACGCGCATCTCGGAGGAGCCGTGGGTCCACGACTCCGGGCGGACGCGGCCGGCGCTCTGGTGCTGCATCATGTCGTCGCCGATCGCCGCTGCGGCCTGGAGACCCTCTTCGACGTCGCCCGGCTCGAGGAGGTTGCGCGTCCGGTTGGCGTGGTTTCCCCAGACGCCGGCGAGGCAGTCGGCCTGGAGTTCCATGCGCACCGAGAGCGCATTCGCCTGCGCCTCGGAGGCGCGCTGCTGCGCCGCCGTGACCTGGTCGGCGATGCCCAGGAGCTGCTGCACGTGGTGGCCGACCTCGTGGGCGATGACGTAGGCCTGCGCAAAATCCCCCGGCGCCGCGAAGCGCTGCGAAAGGAGCTCGAAGAAGGAGAGGTCGAGGTAGAGCTTCTGGTCGGCCGGGCAGTAGAACGGTCCGACCGCCGCCGAGGCGTTGCCGCAGGCGGAGGCGACCGCTTCGGAGTAGAGCACCATCGTCGGCCGCTGGTAGCGCTGCCCCTGGGCGGTGAAGACCTCCGTCCAGACGTCCTCCGTCGAGGCGAGCACCGTGGCGGCGAACTGTCCGATCTCGTCGCTCGGCGCACCGGTCGGGGCCGCGCCGCCGGCGTCGGGCTCGACTCCGGCCTGAGCGCCGCCGATCATGTCGAGGAGCTGCCGCGGGTCCTGGCCGGTGAAGAGGGCGAAGAGCAGCACCAGCAACGCCGCGCCGCCGCCGATCGCCATGCCACCGCGTGCCGGGGTCATTCCACGCCGGTCCTCCACCTGGTCGCTCCGTCGTTCGCCGCGCCATCGCATCGCCGGTCTCCTTGGCCTCGCTGCCGCTGAGCGACGATTCTACGCCGCTCGCCCGGCTTCGTCGGCACCTCGCCCGCGCGACCTCTGCGACCCCGCCGGTCACCCGGAGGTGAAAGAATGGCGACATGTCCGTCCGACCCCTGCTCTCCGAGCGCCTTCCCGCGCAGCCCGGCGCCTCCGCGGAGGAGCTCCTCGACCGCTTCGTCACCTGGGCGGCCGACGCCGGCTTCACGCTCTATGCCCATCAGGAGGAGGCGCTGCTCGAGGTCTTCGCCGGCAAGCACGTCATCCTGAACACGCCGACCGGCTCGGGCAAGTCGATGGTCGCGCTGGGACTGCACTTCAAGGCGCTGGCCGAAGGCCGGGTCTCCGTTCTACACCAGCCCGATCAAGGCGCTCGCCTCCGAGAAGTTCTTCGCCCTGTGCGACGACTTCGGCGCCGCCAATGTCGGCATGTTGACCGGCGACGCCTCGATCAACCCGCAGGCCAAGATCCTCTGCTGCACCTCGGAGGTGCTCGCCAACATGGCGCTGCGCTCCGGCGACCAGCTCGACGCGCCCTACGCCGTGCTCGACGAGTTCCACTACTACTCCGACGCCGAGCGCGGCTGGGCCTGGCAGGTGCCGCTCATCACGCTCGCCAGGACCCGGTTTCTGCTCATGTCGGCGACCCTGGGCGACATGACGCCGATCGCCGAGCGCCTCGAGCGCGCCACCGGCGTTCCGGTCGCCAACGTGACTTCGGTCGTCCGCCCGGTGCCGCTCGACTTCGAGTATCAGGAGACGCCGCTCCACGAGACGATCGAGACCCTGCTCGAGCTCCAGCGTGCCCCGGTCTACGTCGTCAACTTCACCCAGCGCGAATGCGCCGAGCTCGCGCAGTCGCTCACCAGCATGGGGATGACCTCGCGCGACGAGCGCGAGGCGATCCGCGCCGAGCTGGGCGACTTTCGTTTCGACACGCCGTACGGCAAGGAGATCCGCCGTTTCCTGACCTTCGGCGTCGGCATCCACCACGCCGGGCCTCCTGCCCAAGTACCGCCTGCTGGTCGAACAGCTGTCGCAGAAGGGGATGCTCAAAGTCATCTGCGGCACCGACACGCTCGGCGTCGGGGTGAACATCCCGATCCGCACCGTGGTCTTCTCGAAGCTCGCCAAGTACGACGGCGAGAAGGTGCAGATCCTCTCGGTGCGCGACTTCAAGCAGATCGCCGGCCGCGCCGGTCGCAAGGGCTTCGACGACCGCGGCTGGGTGGTGGCGCAGGCGCCCGAGGAGGCGATCGAGCGCAAGCGCTCGGCGGCGAAGGGGAAGAAGGGCAAGAAGGGCCCGTCGCCCTCTCAGCCCCAGCGCTCCCAGTTGCGCGCGCCGATGCGCGGTCCCCGGGGCTCCGGCAAGGGCGAGGTGACCTGGACCAAGGAGACCTTCGAGCGCCTGATCTCGAAGCCGCCCGAGACCCTGAAGTCGCGCTTCCGGATCACCCACGGCATGGTGCTGAACCTCCTGCAGCACGACGAGGAGGCCAACGATCCGAACCGCAAGAACTTCGCCTCGCTGCGCGAGCTCATCGCGGGCAGCCACGAAGACGATTCGGCCAAGAAGCGCCACCTGAAGCACGCCGCTGTGCTGGTGCGCTCGCTCGGTGCGGGCCCGCATCCTGGTGCTGCAGCGCGACTCGCAGACGCCCTATTTCTGGGTCATCGTCAATCCCGACCTGCAGTTCGACTTCTCGCTCTACCACGCGCTCTCGCTCTTCCTGGTCGAGATGGTGCCGCTCCTCGAGGCCGAGCATCCGACGCTACGTCGGCGACCTCCTGACGCTGGTCGAGTCGGTGCTCGAGAATCCCGAGATCGTGCTGCGCAAGCAGACCGACCGTGCCAAGCAGGCGGCGCTCGCCGAGATGAAGTCGCAGGGCGTCCAGTACGAGGAGCGGATGGAGAAGCTCGAGGGGATCTCCTACCCCAAGCCGCTCGCCGACTGGCTGTTCGGCAACTTCGACCGCTTCGCGCGCATGCACCCCTGGGTGGGCGACCGCGAGATCGAGCCCAAGTCGATCGGCCGCGAGATGTGGGAGACCTACGCCTCGTTCAACGACTACGTCAAGGCCTACGGCCTCGAGCGCAGCGAGGGCGTCCTGCTGCGCTACCTCTCGCAGCTCTACCGGACGCTGCAGCAGAACGTGCCGATCGTGGCGAAGACGCGAGGCGGTCGAGGACGTGCTCGGCTTCTTCCGCACCACGATCGAGCTCACCGACACGAGCCTGCTCGAAGAGTGGGAGAGCATGCTCCACCCCGAGCTCCTGCTCAGGAAGCGCGAGGAGCGCGAGAAGGCGGTCGAAGCGATCTGGGTGCGCGAACTGGTCGAGAACCCGAAGGTCTTCGCCGCCCGTGTGCGCTCGGAGATGCATCTCTTCGTGCAGGCGCTCGCCAACCGCAACTGGGAAGAGGCCGCCGAGAAGATCGTGCACGAGCCGGCCGCCGCCGGCGGCGAGATGCCCGCCGACGACTGGGACGCCGGCCGCCTCGAGGCGGCGCTGCGCGCCGTTCTTCGAGGAGTACACCGACCTCATCACCTCGCCCGAGAGCCGCCGTCACCATTGGACGCAGATCCGTCCGATCGGCGACCGTCAGTGGGAGGTGCAGCAGACCCTGATGGACCCACTGCTCGACAACTTCTGGGGCATCCGCGCCCGTGTCGACCTGCGCCGCGCCACCTCGGTCGAGGTGCCGTTGCTCAAGATCGAAACGATCTCGAAGTAGGGCGACCACGCCGACGAAAGTCGGCGAACGGCCTGGCTACTCCGTGGTCGTGAAGCTGAAGCTGACCGGCGCGCCGAGCTCGTTGCCGTACCGGTCCTCGACCGACTCTTCCGACAGCGTGACGTGCAGGGTCTCGCCGCGCGGCAGGTCCTCGTCACCCTGCCAGACCAGCCACCAGCGCTTGCCGTCGTAGGTCGTGTGGCCGGGCAGCAGGCCGCTCTTCTCGCCGAGGACGGTGATGCCGTCGTCCTGCAGCGTATGGGCGTCGAGCGGACCCGAGAGCGCGAAGGTGATGCGCACGCGGTCGGCAGCGACGCGCGCGCCGTCGGGCGGGAAGTGCGAGGTCACCACCGGCGTGCGCCCGGACCGGCGGGCACCCAGCCGCCGGGCGGGCCGTAGACCGGCGGCGTCGCGGCGTCGAGCGAGATCCAGAAGACGGCGTCGAGCACGCCGGGCGGCGGCGGGATCGGCGGCAGCGGTGGCACGGGCAGATCGTGCACGTCGAGGAAGACCGCCAGCGCCACGGCCGCGATCACTCCGGCGACGATGAGCCCCTTGTCGACATGCTCGAGGACGGTATCGACCTCGGTGACCTCGCCCGCCTGCACCTTGACGAGGCGCGGCTCCTCGTCGAGCCTGACGGCTTTGCCCTCCTCGTCCAGGCGGGCCGGAAAGCGCAGGATGTAATCTCCCGGCGGCAAACCCATGACGCTCCAGGCTGGCTCGAGCGACCTGAAGACCGGCGTGCGGCGCTGACCCTGCTTGCGTTCGAGCTCGATGAACAGGCCGCGCGGCCCTGGCGTGCCGGCCTTCTGCGCGTCGTCGTCGGCGAAGACCCTGAGCGCGATGCCGCCGTTGCCGTCCGCGACGCCGCCGACATCGGTGATCGGGCGGTGGCGCGTCTGAACGGAGAGGCAGGAGGTGAGCAACAACGCCGCGAGGGCGAGAGAGAGCTGTCGGAAGAGGGGAGAGCGGCTCATGGCGAAGAGTTTTGCATGTCCCGTGCCGGGGGGGCGCGCGGTCAGTCGGCGGCGCAGAGCGCCGCGGCCGCGGCCCTTCCAGCCACCGTGCCGCTCGCCCAGGCCCACTGGAAGTTGAAGCCGCCGATACGGCCGTCGACGTCGAGGAGCTCGCCGCAGAGGTGCAGGCCGGGGCAGAGCCGCGACTCCATGGTGTCGAGGCGAACCTGATCGAGCGGAATGCCGCCCGCGGTCGCTTCGGCATGGACGAAGCCGCGGTCGCCGGTGATCGGAATCTCATGCTCGAGGAGGGCGCGCAGCAGAGCCTGGCGCTCCTCTTTCTTCAGGCGCAGTGCGTTCGCGGCCGGGTCGAGCCCGGCGCTCGCCAGCAGCGCGTCGGCCAGCCGGTCGGGGAGCTTCTCGGCCAGCCAGCGTCCGAGGCTCCGGCGGGCGAGGTTGGCGAGCTCGAGAGTGAGGCCTTCGGCCGTCGCTTCGGGCAGGAAGGCGACGACGAAGCGCGCTTGGCGGTCGGTCTGGCGCGCGGCAAGGTAGTGGCGGCTGGCATCGAGCACCACCGGGCCGGAGAGACCGAAGTGGGTGCAGAGGAGATCGCCGCGAAAGGCTGCGAGACGTTTGCCGGTGCCGGCGCGCACCTCGATGCGGGCCGGGACGGCGATCCCCTGGACGGTGCGCAGCCAGTGATCGTCCGGCACGAGGAGCGGAACGAGCGCGGGGAAGATCGTCGCCGTGGTGGTGAGCCCGAGGGCGCGCGCCAGGGCGTAGCCGGAGCCGTCGGAACCGCTCTTCGGCAGCGCCTGGCCGCCAGCGGCCAGGATCACCCGCCGGGCGGTGACCTCGCCCCATTCGCCGGTGAGCACGAAGCCAGCGCCGGCGCGGCGGATCGCCGTCACCCGGCGCGGGTAGAGGAGCTTCACGCCGGCCTCGCGCGTGGCGCGCAGCAGCGCTTCGAGGACGGTGCGCGCCTGGTCGGTCGCCGGAAAGAGCTTGCCGGTCGGCTCGCGCTTGAGCTCGACGCCGAGCCCGCGGAAGAACTCGACCGTCGCCGGCACCGGCAGCTCGCGCAGCACCTTGGCGATCGAGTTTCGGGAGGAGCCCGCGAAGTCGTCGGCCGACACCTCGTGGTGGGTGACGTTGCAGCGCCCGCCGCCGGCGACCAGGATCTTGGCGCCCAACGACCGGGCGCCGTCGAGGAGCAGGATGCGCTTGCCGGGAGCGCTGCGCGCCCGCCTGGATCGCGGCCATCAGACCGGCGGCACCCGCACCGACGATCGCCAGATCGACCGCTTCAGTCATGGACAGCTCGCCGCACGGGTTTCTTATACCACCGGAAGCGGAGGACTCACCTGCAGGGCTGCCCCGGTCTCGAATGTCCGGTGCGGCGGACCCACTCCGTTCGCATTCACGGCAGCTTATGGACCCGGGGTCTTGCGCCCCAAGGAGAATCTCCAGTGAAGCTTCGACTTGCCGCCCTCGCGCGCTTCTTCCAGCCCGTTGTTCTGTCGCTGATCAGCGCTCTTCTCCCCGCGCCGGTCCTCGCCGGCTCGACGGTCGTCGGCACCGGCACCCCCGCGAGCTGCACCGAGGCGGCGCTCGACGCTGCGGTGACGGTCGCCAACGGCAGCTTCGGCATCGTCACCTTCAACTGCGGGGTGGCGCCGAAAGTGATGATCCTCAGCCACGAACGGGCGCTCGCCAACGGCGTCATCGTCGACGGCGGCAATCTGGTCACGCTCTCGGGGGGCAATTTCACCCGGATCTTCCAGCTCTTCCAGGGGAGCGCGGTCGAGATCCGCAACCTCCAGCTGGTGAACGGCTCGGCGGCGGGCGGGGGGGCCATCCTCTCGGTGGGCTCGTCCGAGGATCCCTCGACCCTGACCCTCTCGAACGTCCGCCTGGCCGACAACACCTCGTCCCTCTACGGTGGCGCGGTCGCGGTCGCCCAGACTCATCTGACGATCGTCAACAGCCGGATCGAAGGCAATACCGCCGGCGCCGAGGGCGGCGGCGGAGTCTCCGCCAACAGCGCGACGCTGACACTCACCAACGTCGACTTCGCGCACAACTCCGCCGCCGGCGAGGGCGGTGGACTGGTCTCCTGGTATCAGACCGCCACCCTGACCGACGTCACCCTGCGCGGCAACGAGTCGGTCGGCGGCAGCGGCGGCGCTGCCTCGGTGCGCGCCGGCACGCTGTGGGGCTACCGCCTGCGGGTCGACTCGAACCGGTCGTCCGGCGACGGCGGCGGTCTTTGGCTCTGGGAGGGGACGGTGGCGACGATCGAGGACTCGAGCCTGCGCTGGAACACCCAGCAGGCGGGCTACGGCGCCGGCCTCTATGTCGATGCGGCGGGTAGTGTCGGGCTCCGCGACACGACGGTTGCCTGGAATCGCGGACTCGGCACCTCCGCAAGTTCGGGCGGCGGCGGCATCGCCAACTTCGGCATTCTCGAGCTCACCAACTGCACCGTCTCCGGAAACCGCACGGGTCTCCTGGGCAAGGGCGGCGGCATCGCCAACCTGGACGGCGGCCTGTTGGGTCTCTACAACTCGACTGTGGCGTACAACGAGGCGGCGGTCGGGGGTGGAATCTCGTGGGAGACGACCAGTTTCGTGGATGTGCTGAGCGCCCTCTTCGTCGGCAACGCGGCGCCCGGGGTCGACGACTCCTGCGGCGGCAACGCCGCTGCAGCGCTGTTCAACTGGAGCCTCTGGGACGACGCCTCCTGCCCGGCGGGGACCGGGACTCGGCAACCAGTCCAGCACCGCAGTGGCGATCGCCCCGCTCGCGAAGACCTGCACCGGCCTGGCGACGGAGCTCACCGAGACCCATGCCATCCCCGCCGCGAGCGCGGCGATCGACAGCGGCGTCTGCGTCGGCGGGCTGGTGCTCGATCAACGCGGCGTGGCGCGGCCCCAGGGCGTGGCGTGCGACGTCGGCGCGGACGAGTTCATCGCCACTGGCTGCTGGGCGCTCTTTCTCGACGGCTTCGAGGGCGAAAGCAGCGCGAGATGGTCGAGCGTCGCGCCCTGAGGCCGACCGTCCGGCGCCTCAGCCGGGCGCGCGGCGGCGGAGCGCGGCCAGCGCGACAGCGGCGAGGGCCAGCGCCAGCGCCGCGATCCCGGATCCGTCGAGGGCCGGGACCTCGACCACCGAGGCCGCGCGCTCCTGAGTCCACGTGCCGCGCGAGAAGGTCGCGGCATACGGATCGAGGATGACCGCGCCGCACGGGTTGACGGCGGCGGGACCGGTGCCGACGAAGTCGCTGCCGTTGTAGGGCTCGGCGAGGCCGAGGCTGTCGATCGAGTGCTGCGGGCCGGCGACGGTATAGGGAAACTCGCGCAGCGCGATCTGCCAGTGGCTGATCGCTCCGGCCCCGTCGGTCGCCACTTCGAACGAGCAGAGGAAAGAGTCGGCGAGTTGGCGCGTCGCGACATCGTCGGCAAAGGAGAAGCCGACGATGGCTGGGGTGATGTCGGAGAGCGCCAGGAACGGCGGCAGCGGGTTCGCCAGGACGATCTCGCCGCTGAGGTTGCCGCCGAGAGCGTAGGGGGCGGTGGCGGTGGTGTAAGGGTCGCCGGTATAGCGGTAGAGCGTCGGTTGACTCGGCAGGGGGTGATCGGTGACCCAGGTTCCCTGGCTCGCCGTGCTCGCCGCCGGCGAAAAGGTCATCGGACCGCAGGGATTGGCGGGTGCGAGACCGGTGCCGACGTAGTCCACCCCCTGGATCGCTCCCGGCTGTCCGGAGCTCGAAGTGCCATGGTGGGGGTCGCCCGGATTGTACGGCGTTCGTCGAAGCTCGATGCGCCAACTCGTGATGTTCCCGGTGCCGTCGGTCGCGACCTCGAAGTTGCACAGAAACGAGCTCGCGAGCGTGCGCGTCTCGAGCCCATCGTCGAAGGCGAAGTCGACGACGGCCGAGCTCACGTCGGTGAGGGGCAGAAAGGCCGGCAGCGGGCCGGCGAGGGTGAGCGAACCCTGCAGAGTTCCACCCAGAACGTAGGGTGGATCGACGGTGGTGTAGGGGTCGCCGGTGTAGGTGTAGGTCGTCGGATCGGGTGGCAGCGGCTGGCTCGAGCTCCAGCTGCCCTGCGCCGAGCTCGCGGCCGAAGGCGCGAGCGCCATCCCATCGCAGGGTCCCGCGCCGGCGATGCCGGTGCCGACGAAGTCGTTGCCGTTTGGAAAGCCGACGAGGCCCAGGGTGTCGATCGCATGGTGCGGATCGCCCGGGTTGTAGGGAAAGCGGCGAAGGGAAATCTGCCAGCGGGTGATCTCTCCGGCGCCGTCGGTCGCCACCTGGAACGTGCAGAAGAACGAGTTGGCAAAGGTGCGGATCTCGACGCCGTCGGAGAAGGCGAAGCCGGCGAGCGCCGGTTGGACGTCGGTGAGCGGCAGGAATGCCGGCAGCGGATTGGCGAACGTCACCGTGCCCGCGAGATGCCCGCCGACCGCATAAGGCGGCGCGGCGGCGGTGTAGGGCGCGCCGGTGTAGGTGTAGACCGTCGGGAGGCTCGGCAGCGGGTGATCGGAGCTCCAGATTCCCTGTGCGCTGCTGTTCGCCGCCGGCGCAAGGGCTATTGGATCGCACGGGTTCACCCCCGCCGGGCCTGTGCCGACGAGGTCGGAGCCGGCGAGAATCCCGACGTTGCCGAGACTGTGGATCGAGTGTTGGGGGTCGAACGGGTTGTAGGGCGAGCGCTGCAACAGGATGCGCCACTGCGTCACCGCGCCGGCGCCATCGGTGGCGACCTCGAATCTGCAGATGAACGAGTCGGCAAGCCCGCGACCTTCGACGCCGTCGTGGAAGCTCATCGCGACGAGCGCCGGCGTCAAGTCGCTGAGCGCCCGGAACGGCGGCAGCGGCGCCGCCACCGTGAAGCTGCCCGTGAGCCGCTGTCCGGCGGCGTAAGGGGGCTGGGTGGACGAGTAGAGATCGCCAGTGTAGGAGTACGTCGTCGTCTGGGCGAGCGCGGCGGTCGAAAGGCTCAATGTCGCGAGGCCGAAGAGCACGAGGCACAGCCACTGGAGCCGGGGGCGCCGGTCGAATCGGTTCATACCTCTATCTTCGCTCTTTCGCCCCTGCGGGGGACAGGGGGAGGGGGAGAGACCGCAGTGATCCGCGGTCGGCGCGGGCCCCTCAGGACGCTCGGCGGCGGAGCACCGAGAGGGCGGCAGCAGCGAGCGCCAGCGCCAGGGCAGCGAAACCCACTCCGCCCAGGGTCGGGACCTCGACAATGCTCGGAATCGCCCCCGCGCACGGATCGGCGTCGGTAGCGGACGACGAACGGAACGTTGGCGAAGGTGCCGAAGTCGATCGCCTGGCCGACGATGGTGCGGCCGTCCGGGGTCACAGCGAGCGCCGTACCCAACCAGAGGTTGGCGGGAATGACGGCGCCGTCGTCGAGCAACTTCTGGTTGAGATCGACCATCCGCTCCGTCCCTGGGCAGTAGATCGCCGCCCGGACCAGGCCGAAAGGACCCATGTCCCCGCTCCAGCCGACGACCATGCCGTTGTCGGCGACACCGTTGCCGGCCGCCCGCTGCTCCGTGCCGAGGTCGTAGTCGACGTGCGGCAGGACATACTGGAAGCCGGTCGCGTCGCTGAAGAGGAAGGCCTTCTCCCACAGCCACGGCGGTAGCGGCAGGCCGCCGCTGTCGAGGAGCAGGGCGCTGCCGGTGAGCCAGTGGCCGTTGGTCGAGATCCCGTTCACCTCACCAATCGAATACGGGTCGACGAAGAGATCCGGGGCGCCCGTACCGATCCAGCGCACCGGCCGGCGCTGGCCCGTGGACTCGTCCTCGTAGAAGCCGCCGGACGTCGTGCCGTCGGCGGAGACCGCCGAAGCGCGGCTGCTGAATCCGGCCGGCTGGCCGAGTCCGACCATCCCCGAGCCCCCCGTCCAGCGGAAGCCTTCGGCGCGGAAGGTATCGCCGTGCCAGGCCAGACCGACGACGACCGAGCCGTCGCCGCTGATGTCGTAGGCGGAGCCGCACTGTGCCGGCTGCTCCGGCGTCGGAATCACTCCGGGCAGGCAGCCGAGGAAGCTCCAGCCGCCGCCCGAGGTCCAGGTCGCCGCCGAGACGATGTTGTCGCCCGGATTCTCCAGCGTCGAGGCCACCACCGATCCGTCGTCGGAGACCGCGGCGTCGAAGGTGTGCAGGAAGTCCGACGGAGTCAGGAACTCGACCCCGCCGGCTTCCGTCCAGCGGAAGGCGCGGCCGTCGCTCGTGCCGGCGACCGTCAATCCGTCCGGGGTCACGTCCTGCGCCGAAACCCCGCCCGGCGCCGCGGCGTCGGTGAGGAGGATCAACTCCGGCTGCGCCTGAAGCGCGGTCGCGCCGCAAATCAGGGTGAATGCGAGGGGTGCGAGCGCGACCTGCGTCGAGATCTTCATGCTGGGTCTTCCTTTCCCGGAGTGCGCACGAAGGCGCAGCGTGACAGGAGAGAACGCTAGCAGGAGGAGGCGGTTTTCGACCATTTGCCGGCTGCCCTTTCGGGCGCGCCGCGGTAGAGCTCCTGGGACGACCGGCCATGGCGCCTCGCCGTCGCAGGCACCCACGCCACCGGCTATAGGTCGAGCATCGCGCGGACCTTGCGCCTGAGCTCCGCGACCGAATACGGCTTGCCGAGGAAGTGGCTGGCATTCTCGAGCACGCCGTGGCGCAGGATGGCGTCGTCGGTATACCCGGAGGTATAGAGGACCTTGATCTCCGGGCGGACCTTCTTGAGCCGTGTCGCCAACTCCCGGCCGGTCATTCCCGGCAGAATCAGGTCGGTCAGCAGGAGATGCACCGGCCCCTCATGCTCCGTCAGTGCCGGCAGCGCCTCCTCGGCCGTCCCGAATGTCAGCACGGTGTAGCCGGCCGATTTGAGAATGCGCTTGGCGAGCTCGCGGAGCGCCATCTCGTCTTCGACGACGAAGACGGTCTCGCTGGCCGGCGTTTCGGCGACAGGGCGTGCGGCCTGGGCCTGGGCCGCCACCTCCACCTCACCGACCCGCGGCAGATAGATCTTGAAGGAGGTCCCGCGGCCGGGCTCGCTGTCGACCTCGATGCTGCCGCCACTCTGCCTGACGATGCCGTCCACCGTCGACAGACCGAGTCCCGTGCCCTTTCCCAGCTCCTTGGTGGTGAAGAAGGGCTCGAACATCTGCGCCCGGGTCGCCTCGTCCATGCCGACGCCGGTATCGCTGACCGACAACCTGACGTACGGTCCCGCCGGCGCCGGCGGGTGCCTGCGGGTATAGGCCTCGTCGAGCTCGACCGCCCGGGTCTCGATCGTCAAGGTGCCGCCGCCGGTCATGGCGTCCCGGGAGTTGACCACGAGGTTCAGGACGACCTGCTCGAGCTGCGCACGATCCGCCCGCACATGGTCCGCGCCCTGCGCCGGCACGACCACGAGGTCGATGTTCTCGCCGATCAGCCGTTGGAGCATCCCCTGCATGTCGGCGACCAGCCTGTTCAGGCACAGGACCTCGACCGCCATCACCTGCTTGCGGCTGAAGGCGAGCAGTTGCCGGGTCAACGAGGCGGCCCGCTCTCCGGCCTGGCGGATCTGCATCAGGTCCAGGCGCAACGGATCGGCTTCCCGCAGCTGCATGGAAGCGATCTCCGCTGTGCCGTTGATGACGGTGAGCAGGTTGTTGAAGTCGTGGGCGATGCCGCCGGCGAGTCGCCCCACGCTCTCCATCTTCTGTGCCTGAAGGAACTGGGCCTGCAGCCGCTTCTCTTCCGTGAGGTCGCGCTTGATGGCGATGAAATGCGCGACTGCGCCGGCGGCGTCCTTCACCGGCGTTATGGTCTGTTCTTCGGGGTAATGGCTGCCGTCTTTGCGCCGATTCGTCATTTCGCCGCGCCAGACCGTGCCACCGAGAATGGTCTCCCAGAGCTGTCTGTAGACCTCCGGGTCTTGGACGCCGGACTTGACCAGCTCCCGCGGGTTCCTGCCGGAGGCTTCCTCCGCGCTGTAGCCCGTGAGCGCGGAAAAGGCCGGATTGGTCCACTCGATGGCGCCGTCGCGGCGGGTGATGACGATGGCGTCGGCGGCGGCATTCAGGGCGGCGCTCTGCAGGCGAATCTCCGACTCCGCCCGCTTGCGCTCGGTGATGTCAAAGTACGTTCCGAGTACTGCACTGACCTCCCCCGCGGAACTGCGCAGCGGCACTTTGCTCGTCAGAATCGTGATCTTGTTCCCTGCGCGGGTCGTCTGGGGTTCTTCGATGAGAAGCTTGGCGCAGCCGCTCTCGATGACCTGGCGGTCGTCGCCACGATATTGATCCGCCTGATCACGCCACCCCATCTGGTAATCATCCTTCCCGATGATCTCCTTCGGATCGGCAAAGCCCGCATCGCGCGCGAAGGCCTCGTTACAGCCCAGGTACACGAGATTCCTGTCCTTCCAGAACACCCTCACGGGTATCGCGTTGAGAATGCCCTCGATGACCTGCTGGGATGTGCGCAGCGCCTCATCCACCCGCTTGCGCTCGGTGATGTCGGTCAAGGTGACGACGCAGCCGAGGATCTCCCGGCCGGCTGAGGAGCGGACCGGCGTTCAGGATCAAGTCGATACTCTGCCCTTGCCGATCCGAGGGCAACGTCCACATCCCGCAACGTCTCCCCCTGCAAGAACCGAGGCGAGGTGGAACGGATCGGCAGCGCCTGTTCGCAGCGGAAACACCTCGGCAAAGGGCCGCAGGAGCGGGCTGCCGTCGCAGATCTGCTGGGTCGCCTGGCTGGCGCGAATGACCCGGCCCTGCTCGTCGCACACGACGATGGCCTCGGCCGCCTGCTCCAGGATCGAGCGGGCCAGCCGCTCCGCCGCGACGATCTGCTCGTGGCTCTTCTGTTCCGTCAGGTCCGTCAGCACGAGGCAGAAGACCATCTCCGCCCCTTCGCTCTGCAGGCGGGAGGCCGACAGATAGACGGGCACCAGACGGCCGTCGCTGGTCTTCAGGTTGATTTCCCGGCGGCTGGGCGCCGTGCCGGCTTGCGCGAGGATGGCGTCAAGCGCCTGCTGGTCCGCGGGCGGCAGGTAGTTCCGCAGGGCGGTGCCCAGGACTTGATCGAGCGGCCGCCCCAACATCTCCGCCAAACGGACGTTGCAGTAGAGAATGACTCCGTCCGCGGACAAGGTCACCGCGCCCTCGCTCATCGTCTCGATGAGCTGCCGATAGATGCGGTCGGCCCCGCTCAGGGTATAGACCTGTTCGCCGCGCTCGCCGGTGACCACCACCGCGTCCACTTCGCCGTTGCGGATGGCGCGCAAGGCCTCCTCGGCTTCGGCCAGCCGGGCGCGGAGGTCTTCCAGTTCCGCCGCGAGTTCAGATCTCTGAAGGCTCGTTCGTCATGACGCGGTCGCTTCCGTCATTGCCTTCGGCTTCAAGTCCAGCCCGATCAGAACCTGCTCGCGATCCGAGAGGTCGCCGATGATCCGCCGCAAGGGCAGCGGCAGTTTCCTGATCAGCGTGGGCACGGCGATGATCTGGTCTCCTTTGGCCAGCACCGGCTGCTGGTAGAGGTCGATCACCTGGAGGTCGTAGCGCCCCTTCAGATGCTCCTCGCAGATCTCCTTGATGTTGGCGATGGCGCGGGTGGAGCGCGGCGTCATGCCCGCCACGTACAAACGCAGCTCATACCGCGGCTTGCGCGGCTTGGCCAATGAGCCCTCAGAGGGCTGCCGTCGCGTTCTTTGGCCTTCGTGGGTTTCATGGTGAATCACCTCTGCTTGCGTCTGGGTGTCTTCCCCCCGGCGCCGGCATCGGACTGCCGCTGGCGGGCCATTTGGACGCGGTCACCGGCCAGCACCCCGGCGCGCGTCTGGTCCTGCCCGATCGTCTTTGCCGCTTCCGCTTGCTCGACTTCGAACTCCGCCCGCAGCACGGCAATCTGCGCCTCCATGGCTTGGCGCTTGCGCTCCAGCTTCCGCTTCTTGCCCTCGGTCTCCTGCCCGCGCACGAGGGCCTGGGCTTTCTCCTGCGCCTCCAGCGCCTCCCGCGCGCCGCCGGCGAGCAGGAGCCCCGAAGGTCCGACATACACGTCCCGCAGTTCCACCCCGTGATCGGTCAGCAGGAACTCGCGCACCTGGTTCGAGTGGGCCATGCCGCGCGACTTCACGATGTGCAGGAAGCGATTGCGCTCCGCGCCGTTTTGCACGTCCCGCAGCAGCAGCCAGGTGTCCATCAGCGACGACACGCCCACGTCCGTGGCTTCCAGCGGGGTGCCGCCCGCGGTGAGGCTCGTGAACAACGCGGTGATTTGCTGCATCTTGAAGAAGTCAATCAGCCGCGTCAGCATCGCCTTGACCTCCGCCTCACTCCCGAGCGCGGCGAAGTTGGTGACCGGGTCAATGATGACGACCCGTGGTCTGAACTGGTTCACCAGCTTGTGGATGGTCACCAGGTGCATCTCCAGGCCGCAGATCGTGGGCCGTTCGGCGTGAAAGCGCAGCATCCCGCGCCGCACCGCCGGTTCCAGGTCGATGCCGATGGAGCGCATGTTGCGGATGATCTGGCTGGACGATTCCTCGAAGGCCAACCACAGGCAGCGCTCGCCGCGCGCGGCGGCCGCGTGGGCGAAATGCGCCGCCAGGCTCGTCTTGCCCGTGCCCGCCGTGCCGGACACCAGCACGGTGCTGCCGCGATAGTAGCCCTTGCCCCCCATCATCGCGTCCAGGCGCGGAATGCCCGAGGACACGCGCTCGGTGCCCGCGTGGTGCGTCAGCCCCATCGAGGTGATCGGCAGGATCGAGATGCCGCCCTCGTCGATCAGGAACGGATACTCGCTCGTGCCGTGGGTCGAGCCGCGATACTTGACGATCCGCAGCCGCCGCGTGGCCATCTGCCCCTCCACGCGGTGGTCGAGCAGGATCACGCAGTCGGCCACGTATTCCTCCAGCCCGTAGCGGGTCAGGCTGGTTTCGCCCCGCTCGCCGGTGATGATGGCGGTGACGCCTTTCTCCTTCAACCAGCGAAACAGGCGGCGCAGCTCGGCGCGCAGGATGGCGGTGTTGGACAGCCCGGAGAAGAGCGCCTCGACGGTGTCGAGCACCACGCGCTTGGCGCCGATGCTGTCGATCGCGTGCCCCAGCCGGATGAACAGCCCTTCGAGGTCATACTCGCCCGTCTCTTCGATCTCGCTGCGCTCGATGTGGACGAAGTCGAGCACCAGTTTCTTCTGCGCGACCAGCGCCTTGAGATCATACCCGAGCGAGGCGAAGTTCGTCGCCAGTTCCCCGGTGTTCTCCTCGAAGGCCATGAAGACGCCCGGCTCGCCGAACTCCACCGCGCCGCGCACGAGGAATTCCATGGCCAGCAGCGTCTTGCCGCAGCCGGCGCTGCCGCACAGGAGGGTCGGCCGCCCCTTGGGCAGGCCGCCGCCGGTGAGTTCATCCAGTCCCTGAATGCCGGTGGGCGCTTTGGGCAGCGACGGGTCACGTCTGGATGCAAGCGACGCTTTCCTGGGCCTATCGGATTTCACGACTCGGCTCCTTCCTTCCGCCGAGGCTCTGCGCTGGTCCTCCCAGAAAGGAAGCGGGGCCCGTTCACACGGCGAGCTCCAGCGCTGAAAGCGACACTCTCCCACTCCGGCGGCCAGCCAAGGGGCTTTCCGAGCCCATCGGCGCCCGAGCGTAGCGCCTCGAACCTGTGCCGGGAAGCGTAGTTACTACTCAGCAGCGGGAGAGCGCCGAGCTCCTCCACGCTGCGAACCCTGGTGAGAAATGCGGCTCAGCGCTTCAGAACCGCTTCGGCGGCGAGCAGACCCGCCGTCGGGCGGACGCCGCCGCCGGGGTGGTTGCCGGCGCCGCCCAGGTAGAGGCCGGGGACGCTGGTGGCGTAGCGCGCGGCGCTGGCGGACGGGCGCAGGACGAGCAGCTGGTCGAGGGCGAGCTCGCCGTGGTGGATCTGGCCGCCGGTGAGCGCGAACTCCTGCTCGAGGTCGTGCGGCGTCAGCACTTCCATCGCCACGATCTGCTCGCGCACGGCCGGCGCGTGCGCTTCGAGCTCGCCGACGACCGCCTCGCCGAGGGCGCGCTTCGCCTCTTCGGTCCAGCCGCCTTCGAGAGTGTAGGGGGCGTAGCTCGCGAGGATCGAGACGACGTGGTGGCCCTGCGGCGCGAGGCTCGGGTCGGCGACCGTCGGGACGCGGACGTCGAGATTCGGGCGGGCCGAGAAGCTGGCGGTACTTGATGGCGTCGAAGGCGCGCTCGAGGTCGTCGACGTGGCCGCCGCCGATGCGGATCGCCTCGTCCGGCGTGCCAGCCGCGCGCCGGCAGCTCGAGCGGGCCGGAGAGGGCGAGGTGCACCTTGGCGGCGCTGCCGCGGGCGCGGAAGCGGCGGAACTCCTCCTCGATCGTGATCGGCAGCGAGCCGGGCGCGACGAGCGTGAGCATCGTCTGCTTCGGGTCGGCGGAGGAGAGGACGACCGGGGCGTCGATCGTCTCGCCCGAGGCGAGCGTGACGCCGGCGACCGCGCCGCCGTTCGACAACCGGATCCGCGCGACGTCGGAATTCGTCCGGAGCTCTGCCCCGGCAGCCTTCGCCGCGGCGACCAGCGCGGCGACGAGCGCCGCAGGACCACCGGCGAGGGTCTCGCCGCCGGTGCACTCGCGCAGCAGCAGATTGGTGTTGCTGCCGGCCGACCAGGGGCCGCTCCAGGTGGAGGCGACGGCCGGAGCCGCCAGCGCTTCGACCAGGAACGGCGTCTCGAACTTCTCGTTCAGGAAGTCGGCGACGCACATCGGGGCGACGCGCGCCAGCTCGATCATCTCCTTGCGCTTGAGCTTCAGCGCCACGAGGCCGCGGCGCGCGAGGCCGAGGACTTCGCGCCAGCCGTTGCGGCGTCAGCGGCGGCGGATCGTCGTCGAGGATCTTCTCGAACACCGGTTGGATCCGGGTCAGAAAGGACCGGTAAAGGGTGTAGTTGTCGCCGTCGTGGCGCGATCGCGTTGCGATCGCGGCGGCGGTCGCGGCGGTGTCGGCAGACAGCAGAATGCCGGGGCCGCCCTGCTCGGCGATGTAGGTCGCGGGCGCCGGACGGAACTTGCAGGCCGTGCTTCTCGAGGTCGAGCTGCGCCGCGCGGCCTTCTTCGTCGTCAGGGCGTCGTCGTGGAGGATGCCGGGGACGCGAGTAGCCGGGGTGGAACTCGCGCTTCGCCGAGAGGCCGCCCGGCTGCGCGCCGCGCTCCAGGATCAGCACCTTCTTGCCGGCCTTGGCGAGGCGCGCGGCGGCGGCGAGGCCGTTGGGGCCGGCGCCGATCACGATGACGTCGTAGCTTGTCGCGGTCGCCATCTCAGACCGCCCGCTTCTCGAGCATGGTGCGCGCGCAGAGGGCGCCCGGGGCGCCCATGATGCCGCCGCCGGGGTGGGTCCCCGACGCGCACATCCAGAGCTTCTCGACCGGCGTCTGCGTAGCGGCTCCAGCCGGCCATCGGGCGCAGGAAGGCGAGCTGCTCGAGCGACAGCTCGCCGTGGAAGATGTTGCCCTCGGTGAGGCCGTAGATCTGCTCCATGTCCCAGGGGGTGAGCACCTGGCGGTGGAGGATGTGGTTCTTCAAGTTCGGCGCGTATTCGCTGAGCGTGTCGATCACCGCGTCGCCGAACGCCTCGCGCTGGTTCGGCCAGTCGGCGGCGCCCTCCTTGAGGTTGTAGGGCGCGTACTGGACGAAGATCGACATCGTGTGCTTGCCGGGCGGCGCCACCGTCGGATCGGTGAGCGACGGGATGACGATGTCCATGAACGGCTTCTTCGAGAAGGCGCCGTACTTGGCGTCGTCGTAGGCGCGCTCGAGATAGTCGATCGACGGCGCGATGGTGATGTCGCCGCGCAGGTGCGGGCCGTAGCCGGGCAGGCAGGTGAAGTCGGGCAGGCCGTCGAGCGCGAGGTTCACCTTGCCCGACGAGCCGCGCATCTTGAAGCGCTTCACCTGCAGGGCGATCTCCGGATCGAGGTTCTGCTCGCCGACCAGCTTCGAGGAAGGTGCGGTGCGGATCGACGCCGGAGATCACCGCCTTGGCGCGGATCTCGTCGCCGTTCTCGAGCACGACGCCCTTCGCCGACGCCCTTCTCGAGCAGCAGGTGGTCGACCGGCGCCTCGAGGCGGATCTCGACGCCGAGGTCGCGCGCCGAGGCGGCGATGGCGTCGGCGATCGCGCCGGTGCCGCCCTTGGGCAGGCCCCAGGCGCGATACGAGCCGTCGATCTCGCCCATGTAGTGGTGGAGGAGGACGTAGGCCGTCCCCGGCGAGCGCACGCCGAGGAACGTGCCGATGATGCCGGAGACCGACATCGGCGCGATCAGCTGCTCGCTCTCGAACCACTCCGAGAGGAAGTCGACCGCGCTCATGGTCATCATCTTGACGTTGCCGACCAGCCACTTGTCGCCCTGGCCGCGGATCCCCTTCGCCAGGCGGGCGAGCTTCGAGCGAGCTCGCGCGGCTTGCGCGACATCGGATCGGGCGCCGACGTCGTCGATCACCGGCTTGACCAGCCGGCCGAGCTCGGCCATCTTCTGCCCGAACCGCTTGTAGACCTCGGCGTCGCGCTGCGAGAAGTCCGCGATCGAGCGCCGGTTGCGCTCCGGATCGCTGTCGCGCATCAGATAGCGGCCGTCGGGGAACGGCGTGAAGGTCGAGTCGAGCGGCAGGATCTCGTAGCCGTAGCGCGGCAGGTCGAGATCGCGGATGATCCACGGGCGCAGCAGCGAGACGACGTAGGAGCAGCAGGTGTACTTGAAGCCCGGGTAGATCTCTTCGGTCGTCGTGGCGCCGCCGACCTGGTGGCGGCGCTCGACGACGAGGACCTTGCGGCCGGCCTTGGCGAGGTAGGCGGCGCAGATCAGGCCGTTGTGTCCCGCGCCGACGACGATGGCGTCGTAGGTCTGCGTTGCGCGGCAGGGCTCACGGCTTGCGCTTCCTTTCGGGATCGTAGAACGGTGTCGCGCACCACGGTCGCGGCGACCTTGCGGCGCTCGAACTCGACGGTGTGCTCGAGCAGCGAGCTGGGTCCCCTTCGCCTCGTAGCCGCGATGGACCGAGGCGATCACCAGGTACTTCTTGAGGATCGGCGACCAGGTGTGGCTGGTCGCCTTGCCGATCTGGCGGCCGTCCTCGGCGTAGACCGGCAGACCGTCGCGGCGCGCCGTGGCCGGCAGCGACGGCGGCAGGTTGAAGCTCTCGTAGAGCGCCTCGAGCGCCTCCCAGCTGACCTCGAGCCCGACCAGATGCCAGGCCGGGCCGCGCTTCTGCTCGGCGAGGATGGCGTCGCGGCCGATGAAGTTGCCGCGGTCGCCAGACGCTCCGGCGCCGTCGACCATCCAGCCGAAGCCGAGCTCGAGCGGCGTCGACTTGCGCGCCTCGAGGACCACCTTGGGCGCGCTGTAGTAGTCGACGCCGAGGAGGATGAAGCCGGCTTCGATGCGCGTGACGTCGAGCGCGTCGAGTCCGGCCGGCTCGATGCCGAACGGCTTGCCCGGCGGCCATCAGCGCGTCCCAGACGGCGAGCGCCTGGTCGCTCTCCATCCAGATCTCGTAGCCGAGGTCGCCGGTGTAGCCGGTGCGGCTGATCCAGACCGGAACGCCGTCGATCGTCGCCCGACTGACGCCGAAGAACTTGAGCGAGTCCATGTCCGGACCGGAGTCGAAGCGCGCGCAGGCGCGCAGGACGTCGCGCGAGGTCGGGCCCTGGAGCGCCAGCGCCGCGAGGCGGCGGCTCGAATCCTCGAGCCGGACGTTCATGCCGCGGCCGCAGTCCTCGCAGCCAGTGGAGCGACGGATCGGCGGCGGTGACCCGGTAGTGCTCCTCGTCCAGGCGCGCCACGGTGCCGTCGTCGACCACCCGGCCGGCGTCGTCGCACCAGCAGGAGTAGGCGACGCGGCCGACCTTCGAGGCTCGCGATGTCGCGCGTCATCATGCGCGCGAGCAGGGCCCTGGCGTCGGGTCCGGTGACCTCGTACTTGAAGAGCGGCGAGACGTCGAGCAGTCCGGCGGTTTCGCGGAAGGCGAAGTACTCGCGCTCGTGGCTGGTGTCGTAGCTCGCGACCGCGCAGTACCCCGCCCAGTCCTTCCAGGCGTAGCTCCGGCAGAGCGGGGCGGTGCGCTCGTGGAACGGCGATGGCGTCGGCATCGGGTTCTTATCGGGTTCGCTGGATCGGATTGGCCGTGAAAGTGGCGCTCAGAATATCATCGTCGCCGCCGGAAGATCGATCCCGGGAAGGTGCCGGTCATCACCCGAGGAGGAAGGCTCTCATGAAGCAGCGGACGTCGTTCGGGCAGCACACGCTGGCGGGCGAGTACTTCACCTCGGCGGAGATCTTCGCCCGGGAGCGCGAGCGGATCTTCGGCCGCCACTGGCTGCTCGCCGGGCACGTCTCCCAGCTGGCGGAGGCCGGCAGCTACTTCCTCTTCGAGATCGACCGCGAGAGCGTCGTGGTGGTCCGCGACGCCGCCGGGAAGATCCACGCCCACCACAACTTCTGCCGCCATCGCGGGACGCGCCTGTGCCCGAGGCCCACGGCCAGGTGAAGGGCGGCCTGCAGTGCTCCTACCACGCCTGGACCTACGGCTTCGACGGCGCGCTCAAGGCGGCGCCGAACATGCAGGAGGTCCAAGGCTTCGAGCGCGCGGACCACGGCCTCAAGCCGGCGGCGCTCGCCGAGTGGCGCGGCTTCCTGTTCGTGAATCTGGCCGACGACCCGGTGCCGTTCGGTGAGGCGCTTCGCCGCCCTGCAGGGCAAGTTCGAGCACTGGCGCCTCGAGGAGCTGCGCTCGGTGCACCAGACGATCTACGAGGTCGACGCGAACTGGAAGCTCTTCTTCCACAACTACAGCGAGTGCTACCACTGCCCGAACGTGCACCCGCACCTCAACAAGCTGACCCCGTACCGGAACACCGAGAACGACCTCGACGAGGGGCCGGTGCTCGGCGGCCCGATGTGGATGTCGAACCCCGAGGGCAGCATGACGATGCACGGCGGGCGCTGCGCGCGCGCCGTTCGCCGAGCTCACCGACGCCGAGCGCGGCCGGGTCTTCTACTACACCCTCTTCCCCGGCGCCTTCCTCTCGTTCCACCCCGACTACGTGCTGGTCCACCGCGCCCAGCCGCTCGCCATCGACCGCACGCGCATCGTCTGCGACTGGTACTTCCACCCCGAGGCGATCGCCGCCCCCGGCTTCGACCCGCAGCCGGCGATCGATTTCTGGGACCTGACCAACCGCCAGGACTGGCAGCTCTGCGTCGACGCCTACAAGGGCGTCTCCTCCCGCGCCTGGGAGCCCGGCCCCTACTCCGAGCTCGAAAGCCAGCTCGCCGCCTTCGACCGCCAGTACCTCGCGGCGCTGGGCGAGAGCGACCCGGCCGCTCGGCTGCGCCGCGCCTGAGCGCCAGGCGGAGCCTGCCTCCTGGTGCGGCAGCGCCCCGGTGCCATTTTCGCTGTGTTAGCTTGACCGCAATGTCGCCTCTGCTCTCACGCCAGCCGATCGGTCTCGACGAGCAGGGTCTGTCCTACTCGATTCTCGCCGCGCAGAGCCGGGTGCTGCAGCTGCTGGGAGACGGGGTGGCGGGGCGCGAGGTGGCGGCGGAGATCTGCCGCATCGCCGCCGAGCGCTTCGCCGGCATCGGTTGCGCGATCCTCACCCTCGATGGCGGGTCGCCGCAGCTGACGCTCCTCGCCGCGGCGGCGCTGCCGGCGGCGTTCTACCGCCGAGGTTGCCGGCCTCGAGGCTGCCGTCGCGCGTGCGGTCTTTCGGCCATTCGAGACCGGCGCGCCGGACTTCTGCGAGGCGATGAGCGAGGAGCCCGCGTTCTTTCCCTTGCACGCCGCGGCGCGCGCCGCCGGGCTCGAGTCCTGCTGGTCGGCGGCGATCCGCGGCGTCGAAGGCGATGAGTCGGCGGCCTTCACCGGCGTCGTCTGCCTCTTCCATCCGGAGAGGAAGCGCCCCGGCCCGCGCGGCGTCAAGGTGCTCGAGCTCCTGACCTCGCTCGCCGCGCTCGCTGTCGAGCGCGCGGCGCGGACGCGCGACGCCATGCGGTCGGCCGCCAGCGACAGCGCGCGCGAGCGCTGGGTCGACCCGCTCACCCAGCTCCCCGGCCGGCAGCTCTTCGAACGGATGTTGCGCGACCTGATCGGGGCATCGGATCCCGACAGCACGCGTTTCGCGCTGTTGCTGATCGACATCGACCGGTTTCTCGACATCAACGAGCGCTACGGTTCGCGGCTCGGCGACATCCTGCTCGCGAGCTTCGCGCGCCGGATGCAGAAGGCGCTACGGCGCGGCGACCTGGCCGCGCGGCTCGAGGGCGACTGCTTCGCGCTCCTCGTGCGCATGGGCGACGACGCCGACGAGGCGGCGCGGCTCGCCGGACGGTTCCGCGAGGAGGGCCGGAGGAGCTTCGACTTCGACGGCCAGGCGATCGCCCTGACGGTCTCCGTCGGCGTCGGAGTCTTTCCCTGGGACGGCTCGCAGGGCGCGATGCTGCTCGCCAACGCCGAGGTCGCGCTGCGCGCTGCGCGCGCGGCCGGCGGCGACGGCTTCAGGATCTATTCGGCGAGCCTGCGCGCCGAGGCGCCGCGCGGTGCGGAGCCGGTCGAGGCCGCGCCGGGAGCTGCGGCGCCGACTGCCGCAACGGGCGCGATCGCCCTCCCCGGTCCCGGAGCGAACGAAGGGGCGCCCCGGCTCGACGAGCTCGAGCTCGTCTGGGAGCCTTTCTTCGAAGTCAGCTCGCGGCGTTGGGTCGGACTCACCGCACGCCTCGCCTGGAAGCGGGCGGGAGGGACGCGCGCCAGCGCCGCCGATCTTTGGCGGGTGGCGGCGCGGGCCGGCATGGTGCCGGGAGTCCTGCGCTGGTACGTGCGCAACGCGCTGGGCGACTTTGCGCGCCTCACTCGCGACCTGCCGGCGCCGGTGCGGTTGACCCTGCCATTCGCGGCGGCGGCCCTCGCCAGCGAAGGCTTCGTCGGAACGGTGGCGGAGCTGCTGGCGGGAGAGCGCCTGGCGCGGGAGGCGGTGGCGATCGAGATTCCGGTGCAAGTGCTGGAGCGCGACGCCGGGACCCTGACGCCTCGCCTGAAATCGCTGTCCGCCGAACGCTTGCGCCTCGAGCTCTCCGGCGTCGGCGCCGGGAACCTGCCGCTCGAGGCGCTCACCGAGCTTGCCTGGAGCGGGTGGAAGCTCAACTCCTACGTCGTGCACACGGCGCGCGCCCGGCCGGCGGTGGGAGCCCTCGTCGCCGGCCTGCTCGCCCTGGCGCGGCAGATGAACGTAGTCTCGATCGCCGAGCAAGTCGACGACGCGCTCGACCTCACCTGGCTCGGACTCCGCCGCTGCGATCTCGCCCAGGGCACGGCACTGCGCCGCCCGGTGCCTGCCGACCAGCTCGCGGGGTTGGTGGCGGAGCTGCGCAAGAGCGTCTAGCGGAAAAATGGGGACAGGCACCAATTTCTTCTGAGAAGAAATTGGTGCCTGTCCCCATTTTTCCTAGCTGTTGCTGAAGATGAAGCCGAGGATGATCAGCGCCGCGAGCACCGCGAAGCCGATCTTCACCCAGCTCCACGGCGCGGTGCCGGTGGCCTTGCCGGTGGCGCCGTTGACGACGTAGCGGAAGCTCTTGCCCTGGTAGACGTAGGCGGCGATCCAGACCGGCACCAGCCCGCTCTTGTACTGCCACTGCGAGTAGACCGTCGACACGCGGAGATTGCGGCACTCGTCGCCGGGGACCTCGGCGCGGCAGGCTTTGCGCAGCGTCTCGTCCATGCGCTGGCGGGCGAGAGTCTGCGCTTCGCCGAGCCCGACGGCGTACTCCTCGGCGAGGAAGCCCGACAGGTAGGAGGGGTCGTAGGCGACGAGCTCGGCGGTCGGGAACGGCTCGATCTCGCGCGCCGTCGCGGCGTCGACGCCCTGCGAAGCCGGCACCGGCAGATCGTCGAAGCGGTGATCGAGAGTGCCCGACGCCGGCCGCCACTCGACGCGCGCGTTCTTGCCGCTGCCGTGGCGGTAGCCCGCCTCGGCGGTCCAGTCGGAGTGGCTGTCGGCGTCGAAGGTCCAGAACGGGACGTAGATCCCCTGGATGCCGGTGAGCGCGGCGCGCTCCTTGAGGTTGCCGGGCCGGAACCAGAGCGAGTCGAGCCAGCCGCGGAAGCGCTGCAAGGCGTCGTTCTTCGCCACGGTGAAGGGGAGAACCCCTTCGGGGCGGACGAGATCGACGTTCGCCGGCGCCTCGACGACCGCCGGCGTGCCGCAGAAGGCGCAGGCCTTGGCGGCGACGCCGGGCTCGAAGGTCTCGACGGCGCCGCACTTCGTGCAGCGCACCGCCTTGCGCTCGGCTCCCCAGCCGAGGTCGCGCCTTGCGCGCCAGACCGTCGGCGAGGGCGCGTTCGACGACGACCGCCGCCGGTTGTCCAGCCGCCGCTCGCGGCGCGCGCGCCAATCGCCTGCGTTGCCGCCCGCCGCCGCGACCGTCCTGCTCGAAGCCGCAGTAGTCGCAGCGCGAGCTTGCGCGCTCCCGGGCTCCAGACGACGTCGGCGCCGCACTGCGGACAGGGGAACTTGCGCGCGCTGGCGGCGATGGCGCGGCCGCGGGCTTCCGGAGCCGCCGCGCTGCGAGTCGTCCGGCACGAGAGCGGTCTCGGCTCCTGCCGGCGTCAGCCCTTGGGTGGCCGGCGGGCGGCGGCGGCGGCGGCGCCGCGCGGCGCTCTCGCCGAAGCCGGGATAGCTCGAGAGCGGCGCCCAGCCGGCGGCGCCGGGGCTCCAGGCGAGGGTCGAGGGGAGCACCTGGCCGGCGGCGACCATCGCGCGCAGGGCCTCGTCGGTGTAGGGACCGTAGGTCTTGCCGTCGACGGTGAGCGACCAGCGGGCCGAGCCGGCGGCGGCGGCGGAGCCGGCGAGCGCCTGCGGCGGCGGGCGGCGGGCCGCCGGCCCCGGCCGTCGCCTGCCCCATCGCCTGGCCCATCATCTGGCCCATCGCGACGCCGGCGCCGAGGCCGACGCCGGCGCCGGCGAGACCGCCCGGGTTGGCCGCCGCGGTGCCGATCGCCTCGGCCGCCTGCATCTGGGTGTACTGCTGCATCCGGTCGCCGAGGACGCCCAGCTTCGAGCGCTGGTCGATCGCCTTCTCGACCTCCTCGGGCAGCGAGATGTTCTCGATGAAGAAGCGCGACAGCTCGAGGCCGAAGCCGGCGAACTCGGGCGAGAGAACGCCCCGGCCGGCGACCGAGAGCTCGTCGTAGTGCGCCGCGAGGTCGAGCGCCGCGATCTTCGACTCGGCGAGGGCGTCGGAGAGCCGCGACAGGATCGTCGAGCGCAGCTGGCCGGTGACCTCGTCGGTCGAGGTCAGGCCGCGGGTGCCGACGATGTTCTGGAAGAAGATCTTGGCGTCCGCGATCCGCATGGCATAGGTGCCGAAGGCCCGCAACCGGATCATGCCGAACTCGGTGTCGCGCATCATCACCGGGTTGGTGGTGCCCCACTTGAGGTCGGTGAACAGCCGGGTGTTGAAGAAGTAGACCTCGGCCTTGAACGGGCTCTGGAAACCGTACTTCCAGCCGCGCAGGGTGGTCAGGATCGGCACGTTCTGGGTCTGGATCTCGTAGCGCCCGGGCGTGAAGAGGTCGGCCGCCTTGCCCTCGTTGACGAAGAGCGCGACCTGGTTCTCGCGCACGATGAGCTGGGCGCCCATCTTGATCTCCTGGTTGTAGACCGGAAAGCGCCAGACCAGCGAGTCGGTCGTATCGTCGAGCCACTCGATGATCTCGATGAACTGCGACCCGAGCTGCTTCTTGATGTTGTCCATCAGACCCATGGCCGTTCCTCCTGTAGGCGCCGAGAAGCGCAGAGAAGCGCGGGAAGTTCTAGCCGATTGGCATATCGTCCTCGGCGCCGAACTCGGAGGAGAGAACCATGATCTGCCCGAACTGCCATGCCGAGTTTCGCGAAGGCTTCACCACCTGCTCGGACTGCGAAATTCCGCTGGTCGAGGATCTCGCCGCCGCGGCGGCCGCCGCGAAGGCGGGGGCCGAAGACGATGACCTGGAGGCTCCGGGCTTCGCCGGTGGCTTCGGCGGTGGCTTGGGCTCCGGCAGCGGCGACCCCGGCGACCTCGTTCCGCTGGCGGAGCTCGGCAGCCCGGAGATGCTCGGCACCCTGCTCGAGCAGCTCGAGGAGGCGCAGATCCCCTACGTCGTCCAGGCGGGGACGGCGCTCGCCCTCGCCTACGGCCGGGACCTCGAGAGCCCCGGCTTCCCCGACCCCTGGCTGGCCCGGGTCATGGTCGTCGGCAGTTTCCGCAGGAGGCGCGCGCGCTGGTCGACGCTCTCGTCGCCGAAGCCAAGCAGCAGGCTCTGGCGGCCCGATCCGGCGAGGCCAGGCGCAGCTCTGACCTTCTCTGAGCCGTGCCGCCTCCCGCGGCGGCCAGACCCGCCTCGGGCTCCGCCCGCCGGGGGGCTCCCACCTGACTGGACCCCCCTGGGCGCGATAGGATGTTCTGTCCGCTGGCGGTTGAGCCTGGCGGGGTACACGGCGCGCGCTTTGCGGGGCGCGCCGCAGGAGGCACCATGGCCAAGAGATCCAGCCAGTCCTTCGTCAAGCGGCAGAAGGAGATGGCGCGCAAGGAGCGGGCGCAGCTGAAGAACCAGAAGCGGCTCGAGCGCAAGCTCAACAAGGGTGAGGGTGGCGAAGAGGAGATCCTCGTGCCGCTCGACGGACCGATTCTGCACGAGGCGTTCGAGGACGAGCCGGCGGTCGAGGTCGAAGAGAGCGCCGCCAAGCCCTGAGGTCGAGTCTCTCCCCTCCCCGTCCCGGGGAGGGTCCGTTCCAGGCTCCGCCCGGTGCCGGGCGCGCCGCCTTCCTGTAGCCTCCGCTCCATGCTCGCACTGACCCGCGCCGTGCCGTCGTCGCTCGCCCGCTGCGAGCTCACCCACCTGCCACGGGTCGCGATCGACCTCGGACGCGCCCGGGCACAACACGAGCTCTACGAGAACGCGCTGCGCGCGCTCGGCATCGAGGTGGTCCGCCTGCCGGCGAGCGACGACCTGCCCGATTCGGTGTTCGTCGAAGACGCGGCGGTGGTCGTCGATGAGCTCGCGGTGTTGACCCGCCCGGGCGCCGAGTCGCGCCGGCCGGAGATCCCGAGCGTGGCGCAGGCGCTCGCGCCGTGGCGCGACCTGGCGTTCCTCGCTGCGCCTGGCACGCTCGACGGCGGCGACGTGCTGCGCTTCGGCAGGCGTCTCTTCGTGGGCCTCACGGCGCGCAGCAATCCCGACGGCATCGCCCAGCTCGCCGCCTTCCTCGCGCCGTTCGGCTACAGCGTCGAAGGTCTCGCCGTTTCCGGCTGTCTGCATCTGAAGAGCGCGGTCACGGCGATCGATCGCGAGACGATCGTCCTCAACCCGGCCTGGGTCGACGGTGCCCGGCTCGGTGCGCAGCGGGCCATCGAAGTCGACCCGGCGGAGCCGATGTCCGCAAACGTGCTCGCGATCGACAGAACCGTTCTGGTCAACGCCTCCGCTCCGCGCACCGCGGCGCGCATTGCCGCCGCCGGCTACGACGTCGTCGCGGTCGACCAGTCCGAGCTTGCCAAGGCCGAGTCCGGTCTCACCTGCTGCAGCCTGCTCCTCGCCTGAGCCAGTCGCGCCCATGCGCCGGCGGCGAGCGAGTAGAATTGCCGGCGTGATCTCCGCGAGCCCCCGGCCATGAAGATCCGCATCCTGGTCACCGGCGGCACCTTCGACAAGGAGTACGACGAGCTCACCGGCGCGCTGTTCTTTCACGACACCCATCTGCCGGAGATGCTCCGTCTCGGGCGCTCGAAGCTCGACGTCGAGGTGCAGACGGTCTGCATGATGGACAGCCTCGAGATGGACGCCGACCATCGCGCGCAGATCCTCGAGGCTTGCAGGGATTCTCCCGAAGGGCGCATCCTGGTCACCCACGGCACCGACACCATGGTCGAGACCGCGGCGGTCCTCGCCCAGGGCCTCGCGGTCGCCGACAAGACCGTCGTCCTGACCGGCGCGATGATCCCGTTCGCCTTCGGCAGCTCCGACGGCCTGTTCAACCTCGGCAGCGCCCTCTCCTTCGTCCAGGTCCTCCCGCCCGGCGTCTACGTCGCCATGAACGGCCGCTGCTTCCCCTGGCACAACGTGCGCAAGAACAAGGCCGAAGGCGTCTTCGAGGAGATCCGGTGAGCGCTGGACGCAGCGCAGGCACCGGCGGAGCGGCAGCGCAGAGCAGGCCCGAGTGCCGGAAGAGAAGCCGACGAGCGCTATCCGGCGCGGTTGGCGCGGCGGCTGCAGGAGGTCCATCCGGAGCTCTCGTTCACGCGCGCCAAGCGGGTGATCGAGGGCGGGCAGGTGTCGGTCGACGGCAGGCAGCTGTTCGATCCCGGGGCCTACGTGGCGCCGGAGGCGGCAGCTGGTCTGGGATCCGAACCGCAAGCTCGAGCGCCAGGCCGAGGGGCCGAAGGTCGAGCTGCTGCACTCCGACAGCGACGTCGTCGTGGCGGTGAAGCCGGCGGGGCTCCTCACCCAGCCGACGACCGACCGCGAGAAGGACACGCTCCTGTCGCGCGTCTCGCCAGGCGCTGGCGCGCAAGGCCGGCGGGCGCACCTACGTCGCCGTGGTGCACCGGCTCGACAAGGACAGCTCGGGCCTGGTCGCGTTCGCCACCAGCAAGCGCGGGCTCGCGTCGCTGCAGAAGCAGCTCGAAGACCACACCATGGGGCGCACCTACGACGCGCTGGTCGAAGGGAGTCCGGTCGGCGAGAGCGGCACCTTCCGCGAGGACCTGGTCGGCGACGGCACCCACCGCCGGCGCTGGGTGGCGCGGGTCCGAACGAGCGCGGCAAGCCGGCGGTCACCCACTGGGAGGTGGTGCAGCGCTATCGGGGTCGCGACCCAGGTCCGGGTGCGGCTCGAGACCGGGCGCACCCACCAGATCCGCATCCACTTCGCGCGCGGCGGGCCATCCGATCGTCGGCGAACGGGTCTACCGCAAGCGCACCCTCGGCGAGCCACCGGTGAAGACCCAGCGTCAGGCGCTGCACGCCGCTGAGCTCGCCTTCGTCCATCCGGGGACCGGGCTGCGGATGCGCTTCGAAGCGCCCCTGCCCGACGACTTCCGCGCCCTCGTCGCCGAGCTGCGCAAGCGGCGGCTGAAGCCGTGAGCCCCACGGTCGACGAGCTCCTCGACCGCCAGTCTCGTCCGCGGCGAGCGGGTCGCCCGGGCCGTCGTCGTGACCGCCGGTGGCGAAGAGCGCGCGCTCCTCATCTGGCCGGCTGGTCACACCTTCGGCGACCTCGGCTGGCCGCGCCTCAACCAGCGCGTCGGCGCTCTACGCCGAGCAGCTGTTCGAGCAAGCGGCGCGCGCCCGAGATGCGCAAGGGTTCGACCTCCCCGACGGCTCCCGCGTCGAGGTCCGCTTCGAGTTCCCGCCGCCGGTCTGACGCCGCGGCTCCGCCTGCCCGGCGTGGGTCCGCTCGAAGAGCTTCCAGGATCCGCTTGTACTCGTCCACCCAGCTGGTCGGCTCCTTGAAGCGCGTGCGGCTCGAACGGGTAGATCGCGGTCTCGAAGAGGTCGGTCTTGCCGAGCTCGATCAGGCGCTGGACGAGGCGGACCGATGTCCTGGAAGGCGACGTTGTCGTCGACCATGCCGTGGCAGATGAGCAGCGGCTTCGCGAGGCCGGCGGCGAACTCGATCGGCGAGCTCCGGCGGTAGGCGTCGGGGTCGACCTCGGGAGTGTTGAGAATCGCCGAGGTGTAGCCCTGGTTGTAGTGCGCCCAGTCGGTCACCGGCCGCAGCGCCGCGCCGGCCGCGAACAGCTCCGGCCGCTTGAACAGCGCCATCATCGTCAGGAAGCCGCCGTAGCTGCCGCCGTAGACGCCGACCCGCGCCGCGCGTCGACGGCGCCGGTTGGCGACCAGCCAGGCGACGCCGTCGGCGAGGTCGTCGAGCTCCGGCTCGCCCATCTGGCGGTAGATCGCGGTGCGGAAGTCGCGGCCGTAGCCCGACGAGGCGCGGTAGTCCAGGTCGAGCACGACGTAGCCCGCGGCGCGCGAGCAGGGTGTGGAACATGAACTCGCGCGAGTAGTCCGACCAGCCCTGGTGGGCGTTCTGCAGGTAGCCGGCGCCGTGGACGAAGACGACCGCGGGAGACTGGCGTGGCGGCAGCTCCACCGGGCGGCGTGTAGACGCGTGCCTGGAGGCTGCCGGCGAAGTGCGGAGAGGGGATCCGGACGATCTCCGGGAGCGCTCCAGGCGACGGCGGCGAAGGCCGGCGTGGTCGTCCGGGTGAGGCGCCTTCGCACGGCGCCGGCGCGCGCCGCCTGGACGAAGAGCTCCGGCGGTCGCGTTGCCCACGAGCTGGTGAGCAGGAGCTGCTTCTCGTCCGGCGAGGGAATCGCGTAGGTCATGCCGTCGGCCGCCGTCAGCGCGCTCGAGCTCGCGGCGAGTCGAGGCGCACGCGGTAGACCTCGTAGACGGCCGGCGGCTTCGCGGTTCGCGGAGACGAAGAAGCTCCTCCCGTCGCGCGCGAGCAGCGGCCGGTCGACTTCGAACGGACCCTGGGTGAGCGCGCGCCTCGCCCCGCCGGGCGGCCTGCAGGTAGAGATGCGAGAAGCCCGACTCCTCGGACAGGAACCAGAGATCGCGGCCGTCCTTCATCCAGCCGAAGTCGGTGAAGCGCCAGCCGAGCCAGGCAGGGTCGCTCTCGTGGTGGAGCGGCTGAGCGGCGGCGAGGTCGGTGCGCCGGGACGAGCCGACCGCCAGCCAGCGGTCCTTGTTGTCCTCCGAGAAGAACTGGAGCGCGACGCGGCTCCCGTCCTCGCTCCAGACGCAGCGTCGCGAGCTGGACCGGCCGCGGCGGGGCGCCGGGCGGGCCGGGGCTTGCGGTGTCGTCTCGACGGTCTTGGCCGGTGCCGGCGGTGCTGGAGGTGTGGGCGGCACGGGAGTTTTCGGCGGCCTTGCGCAGCTCGGCGAGCGGATCGTCGGCGATGCCCGGCAGGAGTGGAGAGGTCGAGCTCGACCTGGGTGTGGCGCGCCAGGTCGAGCAGCAGCAGCGTCGGCGCTCTCGGGCGAGCCGGTCCCGACCTTGGCGCGGATCTTCCTGGTCTCGACGTAGCCGGAGTCGGTGACGTAGACCGGCATCGAGTCTTCCTTGGCCCCCTCCGCGCCTGGGAATCGCTCGCCTCGCCGGGGCGTCGCGCGGCGAGGGCCACCAGGAGGTGGGAGCCGGAGGGTGCGAGGTCGGCGCGCACGATCGTCCTGCTTCTCGCCGAGGTAGAACGGCGCCGGCGACTGCGTCGGGTCGGCCGCGCGCCGGGCGCGGTCCTCGGCCGGAGCTCCTCCCGGCGCGCCTTGCGGGCGGCGAGCACCTCGAACAGGCGCAGCTGCTGGTCGTCGAGGAAGCCCTGGCGTGCTCCGGCGCTGCGTCGGGATCCCTGGCGAGACGCAGGTCGGCGAGCGTCGAGTCGAGCCCGCTTTCGAGGTCGATCGCATGGAAGGCGTCGGCGCGTCGGAAGGCGACTGCGGCGCCTGTCGCGAGCACCAGCGGTGCGCTCTCCTCCTCAGCGGTGCGGGTGAGCTGGCGGGGAAACCGGCGGCCGGCCTCCTTCACGAAGAGGTCGCCGTCGCGCACGAACGCCGCTCACTTGCGGTCGCGTGACCAGGAACCGCCGGGACCCTCGACCTGGCCGAGCTCGGCCGGCGCGAGGCCCTCGGTCCGGCCGGTTGCGACCTCGACGCGGTAGATGTCGACGATGTCGCTGCCGGCGCGCCGCTGGCGATAGAAGACCGACCGGCCATCGTCCGACCACCAGGGATCCTCCGGCGGCGTACCGATCCAGTCGCGCGCCATGATGGCCTCCACGCTGAGCTCGGCGGCGATCGGGCCGGGCGCGGTCGCCGGTTCCGCCGCCGGAGCGGCGGCGGCCTGCGCTGGCAGGGCGAGGGCGAGACACCCGGAAACCGTTAAAAAGAGAAGACGTGGGCGCATGCGGCTGGACTCCTCGGAGCGGCGGAGGCGAATCGTATGTCACTCTTCGTTTTCCATTACGATTCGGCGCGTGGAAAGATCTTCATCCCAGGAGTCGGCCGAGCTCGAGGATCTCGCGCTGCGCGACGATCTCACCGGCGCCTGGAACCGCCGCTACCTGCGCCGGCTGCTGGACGAAGACTGGGCAGCGCTCGTCGCGACCCAGGGGACGATCACGCTGCTCGTGCTGGATCTCGATTTCTTCAAAGAGATCAACGACTCCCACGGCCACCTGGCCGGCGACCATGTCCTGCAAAGGGCGACCAACCAGTTGCGTGCCAGCTTCCGCGCCGAGGACCGGCTGATCCGCTACGGTGGCGACGAGTTTGTCGTGGCGCTCTTCGGGGTCGGCGCGGAGGAGGCACGTTCCCTGGCCGAGCGCGCGCGCACCGCCCTGCGGACGGTCGACATCGTCACGGCCGAGGGCGGCGAGACGGTGACCCTGCCGCTGTCGTTCAGCATGGGGGTGGCGAGCTTTCCCGCTGACGGCGCCGCCGGCGAGGAGATCCTCGCCTTGGCGGATCGCCGGCTCTACGAGGAGAAACGCGCCCGACGGCTCCCGGCGGCGACCGCCGACCGCGGCCGGCGCCGGCTCCTCCTCGCCGCCGGCCTGGCGCTCGCCGTGCTCGTCTTCGCCTCCTGGATCGAGCTGCGCCGGCTGCGCAAGGCGCCGCCGATGCCGGCGGGAACGGCGACCGCGGCGGAGGTACTCTCGCCGCCGGAAGGCGCCGCGCCGCCGCTGACGGAGATCGTGGTGCGCGACGAGGAAGAGCTCACCCGCCTGCGCGAGGAGGTCCGGCGTCTCCAGGTCGAGCTCGCCGAGCCACGTCCGGTGGACGACCGCGGGCGCTACGAGGCCCGGATTCGGGAGCTCGAGGCGCGCCTGACCGAGGCCGGCGACGTGAACCCGCTCGCCGCGGGTCTCGATGCTGCCGGGTCCGCCGGTTCGGCGGGCGCGGTCGGCGCGGCGGCAGCCGCCGGCCACGAAACTCCGGGTGCTGCCGGCGAGAGCGTCGCCGGTATGCAGATCGGGGAGCGCCGAACGCGGGAGGGGCTCGATCCATCCGCGCCTGCGCCGCTTTCACCCGAGAGACCGCCGGCGGCGGGGAGCGCCGGGAACAGTGTCGTCGGCGTGGGCGGCGAGCAGCGCATCGAACCGCCGCAGCTCCTGAGGGCGATCCGCCCCGACTACCCGCGCATCGCGCGGGCTCGCCGCCGGATGGCGACGGTGGAGGTCAAGGTGCGCGTCGATGCATCGGGGAAGGTGCTCTCTGCCGAGCCGGTCGGTCCTCCGGCCGGCTTCGGGTTCGACGAATCGGCACGCGAAGCCGCCCTCTCGGCCCAGTTTCGGCCCGGGCGCCGCGATGGGGTGGCGGTGGAGATGGAGATCCGGCTGGCCATCCGTTTCCTGCTCGAAGGCCCGCCGCGGTAGCCCGGACTGGCTCTACAGGACCGCGCCCAACTCTCCCGGCAGAAACGTCCGGCATTTCGGGCAGGCGAGCACTCGGCCACTGCGCGGCAGCGAGGACATGAAGTTCACCCGCGTGCGGACGAGCCGGATGACGAAGAGATGGTCGATCTCCGCCTTGCAGGCCGGGCAGTGGAGGGGATGCTCGAGGCCGTAGACCGCTGCCGGCGGGCTCTGCCACCCGGCGGGCGGGGCAGCGGGCGTCGCATCGCCGGCATCGGGCCAGACCGCGCCCGCTTCAGGTTCGTCGCTCATGCTCGGGTCGATCCTACGTCCAGCCGCGGCGGGCTGCAATCGGGACCCGGGGCCGGACCCGAGGCCGGACCCAGGGGCAAGAGCGAGATCCGCAGATCAGCCGTCCCAGTCCCAGAAGAGGTCCTTGTTGGTGAGCGCCTCTTCGTCCTCGGCCGCCGCGGGTTCGGCGACCGAGCCGCCGCGCTCGACGCGGGCGACGACGATTGCCTGCTCTTCGAGGTCGATCGTCTCGCGCTCCCAGCTCTCTTCGGTGCCGAAGTGCGGCCAGTTCTTGGGGAAGATCGGATCGTGCCAGCGGCGCGCCAGCCAGGCGGCGTAGTGCGCCATGCGCAGGCCGCGCAGCGATTCGACGAGGCGGAGCTCGGCGCGATCGAAGCGCCGGAATTGCTCGTAGCTCTCGAGGAAGATCTCGCGCAGCTCCGTGGTCGCGGCGTCGCGGCCGCCGAGGGCGAGCCAGAGGTCCTGCACCGCCGGGCCGATCATGCAGTCGTCGAAGTCGAGCACGCGCAGCTCGCCGTCGCGGTCGAGGACGTTGCCCAGATGCAGGTCGCCGTGCAGGCGGAGCACCGCGACGCCGGCTGACATCCGGTCGTAGGCGTCGGCGATCGCGCGCCCCGCTGCGAGGTAGCGCGTCGCCAGCCGGCGCGGCAAGACGGCGCTGCGCTCCAGCCAGTCGAGGTCGCGCCGTGCGTAGGCGTCGCTCGTCAGGTGGAGACGATCGGCGTCGCGGCGGCGGGCGCCGACGACGTGCAGCCGCCCGACCAGCGCCCCGAGCCGCGCGGCTCCGCGGGCGTCGAGCTCCGCCGGCGCGCGGCCGCCCTTGCGATCGAACAGGGTGTAGAAGATACCCGCGGCGGAGCCGGACTCGCCCGCGCTCCGGGTGACCGCGAGCGTCGAACCGTCAGGGAAGGGGCGCGCAGGGCAGACCGGAATCTCCTCGGCGTCGAGCTCGGCGAGGAAACGGTGCTCCTCGAGGATCTGCGCCGCCGTCCAGCGCTGCGGGCGGTAGAACTTCGCCACCACCCGCGAGCGGTCGGCGAGCTCGACCTCGTAGACGCGGTTCTCGAACGAGTTCAAGGGATAGCAGAGCGGCCGGACGGCCACTCCCGCCGCCTCGACCGCATCCAGCACACGTTCCGGGGTGAGCGAGAGAAAGAGATCGGAGTCGTCGGCGGGCTGGGTCACCGGCCCATTCTGTCAGGCGGGATCAGGTCGCGCGCAGAGAGGTTCCGGCGTGAAGCTCTTTGCAGCCGAGGGTGGAATTCTCGTCAGCCTAGGCTGGAGCCACCAGCGCCCAGGCGGCGGCGCCGCCCGAGGCGAGCGCCGAGAGGAGGGTGAGGCGGGGAGCGGGCAGCTCGCCTCCCGTCCAGGGCGCGATGCCGAGCTCTGGATCGAGCGTGGTGTAGCCGGCCGTCGGTCCCGGCCGAAAGCCGCCGGCGGCGAGGAGCCCCGCGGCGAGGAACCCGCCGCCGTACTCTCCTGTCGTTCCTTTCGGTGCGACGATCGGCGGCAATTTCCCGGACTCCCAGGCGGCGCGCAGGGTGAGCGCCTCGAGCCGGTCTCCCCGGCGCGCGCCGGAGGCGCCGGAGACGATGAGGTCGATCTCCTCGGGCGAGCGCCCGGCGCGGGCGAGGAAACGGCGCAGCGATCTCCCGAGTGCGGCTTCGCCGTGGCCCCAGTCGTGGGCCTGGGCGCTCGGGTCGAAGGCCGCGCCGTGGGCGAGCAGGCGGCAGATCGGGTGGGCGTCGCGGCGCGCGGCCGCCGCCGCGCTCTCGAGAACGAAGACCGCGGCGCCCTCCGCCGCCGTGATGCCGTTGCGGTGGCGATCGAACGGCCGGGCGCGCTCCGGCCCGTGGGCATCGGCCCGCGCCAGAGCCTGGAAGCGATCGAGCAGGGCATGGAGGACCGGAATGCTCTCCTCGACGACACCGACGAGCACGCGCTCGCTGCGTTCGTCGAGAATCCAGCGCGCCGCCTCGCCGAGCGCCAGGAGGTCGCTCGCCTCGCGCTGGGTCAGGGTCTGGTTCGGGCCGCGGGCGCGGATCGCGAGCGCCATCTGCGCCGCGCTCGCGCTGGCCACCGACTCGGTGAACAGCGCCGGCGAGGCCTGGTCGGGGCCCTGGCCGAGGATCTGCCGCAGGAGCTGCTCGGTCACCCAGGCCGGGCCGAAGGCCGTCCCGGTGACGATACCGGTCGCGGCGTGGTCGGCGCCCTCCGGCAGGCCGGCATCGCGCAGGGCGAGGTGCATGGCCGCCACGGCCATCCGCGCCGGCGGGCTCATGCGGCGGGCGAGTGCCGGTGGAACCAGGGCGGCGATGCCGGAGAGGTCGGCGAGCGCGGCGAGGCGCGCCCCGCCGGGGCGGTGGTAGCCGGCGCTCCGGTCGACCTCGGCGAGGCGCGGCTCCCCGGCCCGGAGGCCTTCGAGCAGCGCCGCGCGACCGGTGCCGAAGGCGCCGATCACGCCGATCCCGGTCACCACTACGCCGGTGCTCATACCGGTTCGGAGCCGAGGATGATCGCGGCGTTGGTGCCGCCGAAGGCCAGGTTCGTCGACAGCGCGTAGCGCGCGCCGCAGAGCGCGCGCGGGCTGACGGTCACCAGGTCGAGGCCCATGGCCGGATCGACCGCGCCCTCCCCCGGCGTCGGGTGCACTGCGCCGTGCAGGAAGCAGAGCATCGTCGCGACCGCTTCGATCGCGCCGGCGGCCCCGAGAAAGTGCCCGATGGCCCCCTTGGAAGAGGTCAACGGCAGATGGGGCAGGCGGTCGCCGAAGACCGCGCGCAGCATGTTCGCCTCGGCGGCATCGTTGTGCGGCGTGCCGGTGCCGTGGACGTTGACGAAGTCGATCTCGGAGGCCGCGAGGCCGGCGTCCGCGAGCGCCGCTTCGACGGCGCGCGCGATGCCCGCTCCCTGCGGATCCGGGGCAGTCATGTGGTGCGCGTCGCACGAGGCGCCGGCGCCGACGAGCCAGCCGAGAATGCGTGCGCCGCGGCCGCGGGCATGGGCAGCGGACTCGAGCACCAGGACCGCGGCGCCCTCGCCGATCGACATCCCCTCACGCTCGGCGCGAAAGGGACGGCAGGCCTTCGGATCGACGGCGCGCAGCGAGTTGAAGCCGGCGTAGGTGAGCCGGCAGAGCGAGTCGCTGCCGCCGGCGAGCGCCATGTCGATCTCTCCGGCGCGCAGCGCGGCGAGCGCGTTCCCCAGGGCGAGGGTCGCCGAAGCGCAGGCCGAGGCCACCGTCTGGACCGGGCCGTGGACGCCATGCGCTCGGCCGACGCTCTCGCCCGGCGAGCAGGTCTGCTGCGCGGTGAGCCGGCCGATACCTGAGGCCCGCCGCGGCTCCCCCAAGAGGTCCGCGAAGTAGCTCTCGGATTCGAACATGCCGCCGGTGGAGCTGCCGAAGTAGATGCCGCAGGAGAGCTCGTCCAGCTGCGACGGCAGCCCCGCCTGGGCGAGCGCCTCGCGCGCCGCGCCGAGCGCGAAGCGATCGGCGATCGAGCTCCGCCGGTCGCCGCGCGGCGCCCGGCTCGCGCCGGCTTCGCGGACTTCCGACGCCAGCTGGGTGCGGAAGCGCTGGTGCTCGAAGCGCGTGAACGGACCGATCGCCGAAGCGCCGGAGGCGAGGCCCTGCCAGAGGGCCTCGGTGCCGTCGCCGTAGCCGCTGACGGCGCCGAGACCGGTGATGGCGATCGCTTCGCCTCTCGCGCGGCGCTGGGCAGGGCTCATGGCGCGACAGCCCCTGGCTCGGGGCATCCCGCCGATCGCGCAGAGCCAGGCGCTCGGCGAGCCAGAGTGCCAGCGTGCGGGTCGAGTGGAAAACGTCGTGGTCGACCTTGCCCTCCGGGATCGCGACCGCGAACTCGCGCTCGATCGCCACCACGAGCTCGAGGGCGTCGATCGAGTCGAGGCCGAGGCCTTCGCCGAAGAGCAGTGGTCGTCGCCGATCGTCTCCGGGTCGAGTCCCTTCGAGCCGCAGCGTCGCGACGATCAGGCGCTTCAGGCGCGGAGCGAGCTCGTCTCCGGCCGGGGTCGCGCTTCGACGAGCGGGCTCATGCCGGATCCCCGCGTCGCGTAGCCCGCGGCGGCGTCGCGCCGGAAGAGCGGCGGGCTGATCTTGAAGCGCCTTTGCAGCTCGACGAAGACGAAGAAGATCTCGACCATGAGACGCGTCCAGAGGCTCGGGCGCCAGTTTCCGGCGAGGATCGTCACGACGGCCCGGAAGATCAGGCGGGGGGGATCGGGCTGGAAGAAGAGGTCGCGGAACTGCGGCGGTGTAGAAGGCCAGCACGAAGCGTCGGAAGATCTCGAAGCGCTGCTCCTGCCGGCGCGAGAAACGGGCGAAGGCGCGGGCCGAGAAATCGTTGCGGTCGAGCGCGCGGTCGAGCTCGTTCGCCGCTTCGATACCGGACTCCATGGCGATCGAGACTCCGGTCGAGAACACCGGGTCGAGGAAGGAGCCGGCGTCGCCGGCCAGGATCCAGCGTTCGCCGGCGTAGGCCGACGCGCCGTAGGAGAAGTCCTTCTCGACCCGCACCGGCCACTCCCGGTGGGCGGCGCGCAGGAGCTCGGCGACCACCGGAGTGTCGGCGATCGCCTGCGCCAGTATCTCTTCCGGCGCGCCGTGCGGCAGATTCATGTAGAGCGACTTGGGAACGACCACGCCGACGCTCGTCAGCTCGTCGTTGATCGGGATCAGCCAGAACCAGCCAGCGTCGGCGCGGGCGACAATCCGGATGTCGTTCGGCCGGTCGCCTTCGAGCCGCGGAACGCCCGCGTAGTGCGAGTAGACGGCGACGTTGGCGAGCATCGGCTCGTCGGTGCGCAGCGCGAACATCCGCGCCAGCAGGCCCTGGCGGCCGGTGGCGTCGACGATCGCGCGCACCCGGACGGCGCGCTGCGGCGCCGCTTCAGGGGCGTCCGCCGCAATGTCGAGGCTGACGCCGGCGGGGTCGAAGGCGCAGGCCGCAACCCGGTGGCCTTCGCGGACCTCGACCCCGAGCGCGCGCGCCCGGTCGAGCAGGATGCGGTCGAACTCTTCGCGGCAGACCTGGTAGGTCTGCGGCTGGGAGATCTCCCGCGAGGCCGCGAAGTCGACTCCCCGGCCGCCCTCGCCGTCGTGGGTCAGGAGCCGGGCGCCCCACTTCTTGGGAAAGTTGGCCGCCTCCACCTGCTCCACCACGCCGAGCTCCGCGAACGCCTCGTTGGCGGTCGCCAGCAGCGACTCGCCGATGTGGAAGCGCGGAAAGCGCTCCTTCTCGTAGAGCGCCACGCGGTGGCCCTTCTGGGCGAGGGCGATCGCCGCCGAGGCGCCGGCGGGACCGCCGCCGGCGACCGCGAAGTCGAAATCGTAGGTGCCGGTCGCGTGGCTCATGAATGGTCGGGAAAGCCCCTGAAGAACCGCCGGGCCATGAGCCCGACGGGTGAACAAGTATACTCGGAGAGGTGTTTCGCGATCCCGTTCTGAGCGCATTCGACAGGCTCCATGGCGACCAGCCGGAGCGCCCGCTGGTGGCCTCTCCCTCACGCCTGGCGACCGTGGCCGATGTGCACCTCCAGGCCAGTGAGCTCGCCAGCCGCCTGCACGAGCAGGGGCTCGTTCCCGGCCGGCTGGTCGGGCTCGTGGCGCCGAACGGCCCCGGCTTCCTGGTCGGTTACCTCGCCCTGCGCCGCTGCGGCCTGGTGCCGGTGCTCTGCGACCTGGCCATTCCGTCGCATGCGCTGGAGGGGATCCTGGAGCGCTTCGATGTCGCCGGCTGTCTTTCGCTCTCCGACGCCTGGCCACGGGGCGGCGAGCACTGGACCTTCGTCACCCGGCTCGGCGCGATCCTGCGGCATCTTCCGGCGACGGTCGGGGCGATCAAGCTGACCTCCGGCTCGACCGGGACGCCGCGCGGGGTCGTCGTCTCGTCCGCCGCTCTCGCCGCCGACGAGGCGCAGCTCGCGCTGACGATGGGCCTCACCGCGGCGGATCGCCACGTTGGCGCCATCCCGTTCTCGCACTCCTACGGCTTCTCGAGCGTGGTGATGCCGGCGCTCATGCGCGGCGCCCTCGCCATCGTCCCCGACGAGCGCTCCGCGATGGCGCCGCTCGCCGCGGCGCGCGACCTCGAGGCGACCTTTTTCCCTGCGGTGCCGGCCTGGCTCTCGTGCTGGGTTCGCCTCGCCTCGCCGCCGCCGCTGCCACCGAGCCTCCGGCTCCTGGCCAGCGCCGGCGCGCCCCTCGCCCCCGAGACGGCGCGCGCCGTCCGCGAGCGCTTCGGTCTTCCGGTGCAGGTCTTCTACGGCGCCAGCGAATGCGGTGGCATCGCTTTCGACCGCGAAGGCACGGCGGCGGAGCAGGGGACCGTCGGGTCGCCGGTCGAGGGCGTTGCGATCGAGCTCGATACCGAGACCGGGCGCCTGCGGGTGCGCAGCGCGGCGGCGGCCGAGGGCTACCTCCCCGAGCCGGCGCCGGAGTTGGGCGGTGGCAGCTTCCTGACCGGCGACCTCGCGGCGTGGGACGAGCGCCGGCCCGGGGAGCTCCGTCTCCTCGGCCGGGCTGACGACCTGGTCATCGTCAAGGGCAAGAACGTGCAGCCGCGCGAAGTCGAGAACCTGCTGCGCAGCCTGCCGGGGGTCGACGACGTCTGCGTGCTCGGCGTCGACGGGCCCGAAGGTCCGCGCAGCGTGCTGCGGGCGGTGTTCGGGGCCGGCGCCGCGGCGGTGACTTTCGAGGGCGTCGTCGAGCACTGCCGCGGCAAGCTCGCCGAACACAAGATCCCGCGCAGCGTCGTCGTGCTGCCGGAGCTGCCGCGCGACGGCCGCGGCAAGCTCGACCGCCGGCAGCTCGCTGATCCGGGGCTTGCCGCCGCAGCGGTCTTCGCCGCCGGCGCCTGCCGAAGTTCCGGCGCATGAACGGACCGCAACAGGAGCGCTACGACGTCGTCGTGCTGGGCGGGGCGTTCAGCGGTGCCTCGACGGCGCTGCTGCTCAAGCGCGACCACCCGGAGATCTCGGTGCTGGTGGTCGAGAAGTCGAAGCAGTTCGACGCCAAGGTTGGCGAAGCGACGACCGAGATGTCGGCGATGTTCCTCACCCGGCGGCTGGCGCAGTGGCAGCACCTCGAGCTCGACCAGTTGCCGAAGGAGGGCCTGCGCTATTGGTTCGCGAACGCCCAGGTGCAGCACCACTGGCAGGCCACCGAGGCCGGCGGCTTCGTGCGCAGTGCGGTGCCGTCGTTCCAGCTGCGGCGCGACGTCCTCGACCAGCACCTGCTCGAGGAGGCGGTCGCCGCCGGCGCCGAGCTTCTGCGCCCGGCGCGGGTGCGCGAAGTCGAGCTCGGGAGCTTCGACCACCGGGTGAGGATCGACCAGGGCAACGACACCTTCACCGTCGGCTGCCGCTGGGTCGTCGACGCCACCGGCCGCGGCACGCTGCTTGGCCGGCAGCTCGGGCTGATCACCAGGAACGAGCAGCATCCGACAGCCGCCTTCTGGGGGCGCTTCCGCAACCTCGGACACATCGACGATCTCGCCGCCCGCGGGCCGGTCGAGTTCGCGCGCCGCAACGTCGCCTCGCGCCGCCTCGGCACGAACCACTATGTCGGGCGCGGCTACTGGGTCTGGGTCATTCCGCACGGCCACGGCGAGACTTCGGTCGGCGTCGTCTGGGACCGGCGCCTCCTCGACCTGCACACCCGGACGGACCGCGAACAGGCGTTCCGCGATTTCCTGGCGCAACTGGTGCCGTTCAACGAGCTCCTCCCCGGTGCGGAGCTGCGCACGGAGGATTTCCGCTACTACTCGAACCTGGCCTACGCCACGACGCAGTACATGGGCGAGGGCTGGGCGCTGGTCGGCGACGCGGCGGTCTTTCTCGATCCGTATTATTCGCCCGGCCTCGACCACTGCGCCTTCTCGGTCGAGGCGACGGCGGAGATCGTCGCCATGGAGCTTGCCGGCGAGTCGATCACGGCGCGCACGAAGGAGCACAACGAAACCTTCGTGCGCTCCTACTGGCGGTTCTTCGAGGCGATCTACAGGGACAAGTACCTCTATATGGGCGAGGCCGACCTGCTCTCGGCGGCCTTCCTGCTCGACACCGCGCAGTACTACATCTTCGTCGTCATCCCAGCGTACCGGGTCTACGGTCGCTTCTTCTGGATGCCGGTGCTGGGTCCGAAAGAGGCCTACTTCAACTACCGCCTGATGATGTATTACAACCGGCGGTTCAAGGCGCTGGCGGAGCTCCGGCGCGAGATGGGCGAGGCGGGGAAGAGGAACGCCGGGCGGCGCATCAAGGCGTACTTCGCCCTCGACACCGCGCCGTTCCGCATGGCGCTGCGCGGCGTGAAGCTCTGGCTCTACGCCGAGCTCGACGGGCTGCGGCTGCGACTCAAGAAGCTCCTGCGTGGCAAGCCTGAGAAAAATGGGGACAGGCACACATTTCGCTGACTTGCGGAAACGGCCCGCAATGTCTTTCGAGCGAAATGTGTGCCTGTCCCCATTTTTCGCACCCCTGCGCTACGGACAGGTATCGAACGCCTCGATCGACAGGATCGGCGCGAACGCCTGGTTGAGCGGGTTGGTGCGGGTGAAGACCGCCGAAGGGTGGAGCGTGTCGCGCACGGTGAGGTGGGTCTCGACGTTGGTGAGGCCGCCGGCGAAGACCCAGTAGCGATCGTTGTAGCCGCAGCCGTCGATGACCTTGATGACCAGCTCGACGTTGGCGTCGTCGAAGAACCAGAAGTAGCCGGAGTCGGAGGTCAGCGGGTAGGCCTGGCCGTCACCGGTCGCGCCGGCCGCCGTTCGGTAGTCGATCTTCACTTCGAAGCGGCCCTGGTTGAGGCAGAGGGTGGTGGCGTTGGCGACGCAGCTGCCTTCGCTGGCAGTGGTCGTCCGTTACGGCGCCTTGCTCGGCGCCGCTCGGGGTCCTGTCGGCGAGGACAGGGGACACGTAGCGGGGGCGCGACGGCTGCTGTTCGGCACTCCGTTGTAGCCCCGCAACATGTCCCCTCATCGTCGTCCAGCCACCCCTCGCTGACTCTGCTGTCGCTGGCGTGGCGAACGGCTCCGTCGCATCGCAGACGTGGAAGTGACCGGTGTCGAGGATCGGCTGGAAAGATTGGTTGAGGAGATTGAGGTACACCCGTTCGTCGCCGGTCCAGGTGTCGACGACGTCGAGGGTGACCTCGACGTTGGTGAGGCCGGTGGCGAAGAGCCAGAAGTTGTCGAAGCCGGCGAGTCCGCAGGCGTCGATCGCCTTGACCACGATCTCGACGTTGGCATCGTCGAAGAACCAGTAGTAGCCGGAATCCGTCGTCAGCGCGACGGCCTGGCCGGAGCCGCTCGCGCCGGCGGCGGTGGCGTAGGTGGCGCGGACGCGGAAGCGGTTGTCGTTGAGGCAGAGCGTCGCCGGCGTCGGCGGCGCACGGCGGCAGCGCCACGCCGAAGCGCCGCGCGAAGACGCCGAAAGAGCTCCCGTCCTGCCCGAAGCTAGCCCACGCGGCGACGAGCCGGGAGGAGCCGGCGAGCGCTGGCGCGATCTGATCGCCGGTGGAAGTCGTGCTCAACGGGAACTCGACGAGCAGCGGCGCGTTCGCGCTGTCGTAGCGGCTGAGGGCGATCTGCTTGTCGCCGCTCGCGAGGTCGAGCTCCTGCCAGGCGACGGTGACCGCCTCTTCACCGTCGGCGACCATCGCAGGCTGCTCATGGCGGCGGGTGGTATCGGCCTGAACCTGCAGCTCGGGGCCGCTCGCGGGATAACCGGCGGAGCCGGCGAAGCGCCGCAGGGCGATCACCGGCTGCGGGCCGATGGTCGAGCCGATCTCCTGCAGCGCGCGCTGCCACGCGACCGCGAAGCCGCCGCCGGCAAACCCGGTGACTGCAGGCGCCGACTGGTCGTAGATCGTGTTCTCGGGCACCGCGAGGTCCGGCGAGAGCGCGGCGAGTACGCCGTCGAAGCGCCGCGCGACAACGCCGAAGCCGCTCGCGTCCGCGCCGTCGCTCGCCCAGGCCACGACGAGGCCGCTGCCGGCAGCGGCGATCGCCGGCTGCACCTGGTTGCCGGAGACGCCGGCGTTGAGCCGGATCTCGCCGGTCGTGGCGCCGGCCCCTGTGCCCAGGGCTGCAAAGCCACGGCCGTAAATGTCGTTGGTGTCGCCGCTCGCACCGAGACCGCTCCACGCAACATAGAAGCCGGTCCCCTGGGCGGCGACGCGGGGCGCGAGCTGGCCTCCCGCGGTCGTGACGTGGACCTGGAACTCGCCGCCCAGCGGTTGCCCCGTCGTCGCCAGCAGGCGGCGGGCAAAAATGCCGTAGCCGCTGCCGTCCTGGCCGTTCGACGCCCAGACAACCAGGAAGCTCCCCGCAGGCGACCAGGCCACGGCCGGAGTGACCTGGTCCCCGGCCGTCGTCTGGGAGACGTGGATCTCCCCGCTGAGCGCGGCGCCCGCGGCATCGAAGAGGCGCGCGTAGATGCCGGCGCCGCTGCCGTCCTGGTCAGAGCTCTGCCAGACGACCAGGAACGGCCCCCCGGGCTCACCCGCCACGGCGGCGGCGAACTGCGAGCCGGCGGTCGTCGTGTTCACCGCGAACTCCGCTCCGATCGGCACCAGCTGGGCGGAGAGCGCTCCGCAGGATGCGACCGCGACGGCGGCGGTGAGAAGGGCGGTTCGGCTGGACAGGCGCATGCTGGAAAGGTTTCCTCTCTACCCGATCTTCTTGCCGCTCTCGTCGTAGGTGTGCACGCCGCGGCCGGTCTTCCTGCCGAGCCGGCCGGCCTGCACGTACTGGCGCATCAGGTTCGACGGCCGGAAGGTCTCCCCCAGGGTGGCGTGGAGGTGCTCGAGGATCTTCAATCGCACATCGAGGCCGACGAGGTCGCCCATTTCGAACGGGCCCATGGGATGGTTGAGGCCGAGCCTGACTGCCTTGTCGATGTCCTCCGCCGAGGCGACCCCCTGCTCGAGCATCCGGAAGGCCTCGTTGCCGATCAGGGCGTTGATCCGCGAGGTGGCGAAGCCGGGGACGTCGCGCACCACGACGACCTCCTTGCCCATCCGTCGTCCGACCTCGGCCAGGGTCGCCACCGTCTCTGCCGACGTCTCGAGGCCGCGCACCAGCTCGAGGAGCTTCATGAGGTGCACCGGATTGAAGAAATGCATGCCGGCGAAGAGCTGCGGCCGGCCGGTCGCCCCCGCCATCTCGGTCACCGAGAGCGCCGAGGTGTTCGAGGCGAAGAGCGCCTCGGCGGAGCAGTGGAGCGCGACCTGCCCGAAGAGCTCGACTTTCAACTCCATGATCTCGGGCGCCGCCTCGATCACCAGGTCGGCGCCGGCGACCGCCGCCGCGAGATCGTTCTCGAGCGCCAGGCGCTCCTTGGCGCCGACTGCCGCCGCGGCTTCGAGCTTGCCGATCTCGACTCCCTTGTCGAGATTGCGGTGGATCGAGCGCTCGGCGGCGCCCAACTGGGCGGTGTCGACGTCGTAGAGATTCGTGGTGAAGCCGGCGAGGGCCGAGATGTGGGCGATCCCCCGCCCCATCGTGCCGGCGCCGAGCACGGCGATCTGGGTGATCTCGTCGAAGCTGCCCGGGGACTGGACTTCGTCGGCCATCGTCTTCTCCGCTTCGGAATCGGTCAATCGGGATCAGGCAGCTGGAATCAGGAAAGTGGAATCGACCGCATGCCGGTGGTGCGCTCGGCGAGGGTCGAGAGCTCGTCGGCGATGGCCAGGGTGTTGTGGGCCGCCTCGCCGGCGAGCCGCTGCAGCTCGGGGGTGGTGCAGAGCCGCTCGAGGACTTTGCGGCCGAGCTCGTGGTGGTGGACCTCTTCGGGCTGGATGAGATCGCGGTAGAGCCGCGCGGTGCCGGTGTCGCCCATCTGCTCGCAGAGCGCGATGAACTGGTCGTTGCGCACCCTGGCGATCGCCTCGCGCGCGAACGGTCCGGCGGCGATACGCTCGACCGTGCTCTTCAGGCCCTTGACGTAGTGGTAGAGCGGGCTGTAGCCGTCGGCCAGCGGATTCTCGTTGGCGACGTCGACGCCGAGCTCCGCCAGGCGGGCGACGATCAGCCGGTAGTGCTTCATCTCGTCGCCGCACTGCTGCGCGAAGGCGCTCTTGGCGTCGAGCTCCGGCGTCGTCGGGAGGGCGAGGCCGCCCAACTCGGCGGCTTCGATCTCGCTCCGCAGCGCCGCTTTGAGGAGCGGCACGATTTCGACCCGTCCCGGGCTCTCGGCCTCGAGCGCCTGGCGCTCGCCGAGGCGGGCGAAGATCGCCTGCATCTCTGCCACCAGGCCGGCGACGAAGTCGTGGCTGGTCACGTCGCGACCCCCTTTGGATGAGGGACTTCTCGCGCTCCCGTGCCGACGGTGAGCACGAGCTTGCCGAAGGCGCCGCGCCGGGCGAGGAACTCCTGCGCCGCCGGCGCTTCGGCGAGCGGGAAGGTGCGGTCGACGACCGGCCGCAAGGCGCCGGACTCGAAGTAGGGCAGGAGGCTCGCGAGCTCGGCGAGGCTCCCCATCGTCGAGCCGAGGACGGAGAGCTGCTTGAAGAAGAGCGCCCGCAGATTGATCTTCGCTTCCGCTCCCGAGGTCGCGCCGCACAGCACGATCCGTCCGCCGCGCTTGAGGAGCTTCAGGCTGCGTTCGAAGGTCTCGCCGCCGACATGGTCGAAGACGACGTCGACGCCTTCGCCGTGGGTCGCCTCGCGCGCCGCGCGGACGAAGTCCCCCTGGTTGTAGAGGATGCCATGGGTGGCGCCGAGCTCGCGGGCGCGGGCCAGCTTCTCCTCGCTACCGGCGGTGACCAGGATTCGCCGGGCGCCGAGGAGGCGAGCGATCTGGATTCCGGCCGTGGTGACTCCCGAGCCGGCGGCGTGGAGGAGGATGTCCTCGTGCGCGGCGAGCCCGGCGCGCGCGGTGAGCATGTGCCAGGCGGTGAGGAAGCCCAGCGGCAGCGCCGCCGCCTCGACGTAGGAGAGGCCCCTGGGCAGCGGCAGGACGTTGCGTCGCGGCACGGTCACGAGCTCGGCGTAACCGCCGTCGCGATGCTCGCCCAGCAAGCCGTAGCGCGCGCAGAGATGATCGAGCCCGGCGAGGCAGCGCGCGCAGACGCCGCACGAGACCCCGGAAGCGACCAGGCAAGGCGTCCCGAGGGCGAGATCGGCGACTCCCGCTCCGGTTGCCGCGACGTCGCCGGCGATCTCGCTCCCCGGCACCAGCGGCAGCGGGAAGCGGTGCCCCGGGACGCCGTTCCTCAACCAGAGATCGAGATGGTTGAGCGCGCAGGCGCGCACCCGCACCGTGACCTCGCCCGGTCCGGGGGAGGGATCCGGCCACTCCCCCCACTCGAGCGCCTCGGGACCGCCGTGACGTGCGATGCGAAAGCCTTTCATGGGGCGGAGTCTATCTCCGGCCGGGGACGCAAACGCCGTAGAATTCCGCCATGCCGACTCTGGATGCGCGCTTCGCCCGCCGGACCCTGACTGTGCTCGGACTCGCGCTCTTGCTGAGCACCGGCGCGCGGGCCGATGTCGCCGGCCAGCGCACGATCGATCTGCCACTGCTGCTCGATCTGCCGGGGGATCTCGCGTCGGTGCGCTACACGCCGGGAACGCTCGATCGCGCCGCTTCGGTGCAGGCGCGCTTCGAGCGCCTGACCGAGGAGTTCGCGCGCACCCGTTTCAAGGCGACGGCGCTCGTGGTCTATGTGCTGGCGCCGGAGGACTGGGCCGCCGCTCGCCTCTCCCACCCCTACGGCGAGCCGGAAGCGCTCGGCACCGATGCGCTGGTGCTGCCGGCCTGGGCCGACGCCGAGATGATCGCCCGGGTGCGCGGCTGGCTCGGCGGCGAGATCCCGCTGCCCGCGGCGCTGCCGATGCTCGCGACGCGCCAGGAGGCGGGTGCCCTGGGGGTGTCGGATCTCCTCGCCCAGATCGCCGTCGGGCGCCTGCTCGCCCAGCGCGCCAACCTGCGGGGGGATCGCGGCTGGATCGCTCCGGTGATGGGGCATCTCGTGTCGCGCCTGGCGTGGGATCGCTTCGAGCCGGGCCGGATGCCCGAGATCGCCGCGCTGCTCGACGCCATGGCGGCGCAGGACAAGACGCCGGGAGGCCACCCGGTCGCGGCCTGGGACGAGGCACTGCCGATGCCGGCACGCGCCTGGTTCGAGGCCCGCTTCGTGCGCGCCGCCGACCTCATCGTGACGACCAGGGGTCCGCGCGGGGCGCGGAAGATCCTCAACCAGGCGATCTCCGGGGTCGAGCCGCTCAGCGAAGCGGTGCTGCTCAAAGAAGTTCCGGCGCTCGCCGGATGGCTCACCCAGAACTTCCCGCCGCCGGCCGCGCCCTAGCCCGAGGTCCGGCGCGGCGGGACTTTGTTCAGAACGGCTTGAGGATCATCATCAGGGTGAGCAGGACAATGCCGAGCGCGTTCAGGTCGGCGGCGATGCGCGGCCCGCTGGCGGCGGCGAGCCGGGTGAGCTCCGCCGACGGCGCACCGGCGGCGGCCGAGGCCTCGGTCGCGGCGAGCAGTCGCCGCAGGGCGGGACGGAGGTAGAAGAGTCCGTTCAACAGCATGAGCAGCCAGACGGCGATCGAGACCTGCACCCAGCCTGGGCGGAAGCCCAGGCCGAGCGGGTGGAGGAGGCCGAAGCCGAGGATGCCGGCGGCGATCGCGCCGGGAAGACTGAAGACGTTGGCCAGCCGCCAGCCGATGCGCAACGCCAGCGCGCGCTCGCCAAGCGTGGCGGCCTTGCGTCCCTGGGCCCGCACCACGGTGCCCGCGAAGACCCCTCCGGCGAGCCAGAGGGCTGCCAGCACGTGCACGAAGAGCATCCAGTTGAGCGCCGTTGGACTCATAGTTTTTCTCCACTGGTGACTTTAGCACTGGGATTTCGCCGACTTCGCAGACCGCTCCTGGGAGAAAAGGGACAGTCCCCTTTTTCGGGAGAAGAGGGCAGTCCCCTTTTTCGCTTTTTCCGCCCCTTGCCTCGCAGGGGTGCTCGGGCGCTCGGGATCCAAAGTGGGCGACCACGCCTCAAGTCAGGAGCCCACTTTGGATCCCGAGTGCCGGAGTGACCCCACCACCGACGCCGGCCCCAAGATCCCGAGTGCCGGAGACCGCCGACCACCGCCGCAGGACTGCGCCCGAAAGTGCTACCTTTGCAGCCGGAAGGAGCCTCTATGTCCCAGCCGTATCCGAAGTTCACCTGGCTCGGCCACGCCACCCTGCGCGTCGACCTCGCGACCGGCGAGACGCTGGTCATCGACCCCTGGCTCGCCGGCAACCCGTCCTGCCCGCCGTCGCACCGGCAGCTCGATCGCGTCGATCTCATCCTGGTCACGCACGCCCACTCCGATCACATGGCCGACGCTCTCGCGCTGGCGCGGGAACACGACGCGACGTTGATCTCGAACTACGACCTGTGCAGTTATCTCGAAGTGCAGGGGGCGCCCCGGGTCTCGGGCATGAACCTCGGCGGCACGCAGGAGGCCTGCGGGGTGCGCATCAGCATGGTCCGCGCCGATCACTCGAGCGGCTTCCTGCACGCCGGCCTGCCGGTCTACGGCGGGCTCGCCGCCGGCTTCGTCGTGCAGGGCGAAGGCTGGTCGTTCTACTTCGCCGGCGACACCGCGCTGTTCTCGGACATGGCTCTCGTCGCCGAGCTCTATCGCCCGCAGCTCGCCTTCCTGCCGATCGGCGACCACTTCACCATGGACCCCCGCCAGGCGGCGCTCGCCTGCCGCTTCCTCGGCGTCCGCCAGGTGGTGCCGATCCACTGGGGGACCTTTCCCTTGCTGCGCGGAAGACCCGCCGACCTCGAGCGCGAGATCGGCACCCTCGGCCTCGCCACCGAGGTGGTCACCCTCGTTCCCGGTTTCCCCTGGGAGCCGGAGACGGGCGCGCTGCCGGCGAGAACCGGACTCGGGGTTCAGCCCTCGCCGTAGGGCATCTCCGGCGCCTTGCCCGCGAGGCGAGCGTAGACCGCCAGGGCGCCGCGGTGGTGGGCGCAGTGATCGACGAGCCCACCGATGAGCTCGTAGCGCGGGCGGGCGCCGAGAATGGGGTTCTCGGCCATCGTCTCCGCCAACTCGGCGTCGCTCGAGGCTTCGAGGCGAGACTGCAGGCGCCCCCAGGCCTCGGCAAGCCAGCGGCGCGCTTCGGCAAGCGAAGTGACGGCGTTGGTCGCCGCTGCGCCCTTCTCGAAGTCCATGTCCCAGCGGTCTTCGAGGGCGCCTTCGCGGAACCAGTCGATGGTCTGCGCGGCGTGCGCCACCTGCTGCGCGACGGTCATCGTCTCGGGCGTGGCGCGGAAGTTGGAGTCGGTCTCTGCCAAGCAACGGGTCGTCCGCTCGAAGAAATGGCGGGTGGACTGGATCTGGTGGAGTGCGTCCTTCTGGAGGCTCACTGGGGCTTCTCCTTTCGGTGGTTGCAGGTTGATTCGGGGCCGCGGATCGCGGGCGCGGGTGGCGGCAAGCGTCAGAGATCCGCCGGTGCCTTGAGCAGCAGGACCGGGATGTCGACCGTGTGGCGCACCTTGTTGGCGGTCGAGCCGTAGACGAGATCGGCGAGGAAGCGGTGGCCGTGGGTGCTCATGGCGATCAGATCGACGCCGGTGGCTTCGGCGAGCTTGACGATCTCGTCGGCCGGCTCGCCCCAGAGCAGCTGGGTCTCGGCCGGGATGCCCGCGGCGGCGAAACGTTCCCGTACCGCCTCGAGGTAGGCGCGGTCGACCCTCATCTCCTCCGACTCGGCGAGGTTCAGGCGGTCGCGGTGGCGTGCCATCCAGCCGTCGGCGACGTGCACCAGAAGGAGGCTGCTGCCGAGCGGCTTCGCCAGCAGCTCGATGTGGCGCAGGATCGCTTCGTCGGTGCGGCTATTCTCGAGCGTGACCAGGATCTTCTTGTACACGGTGCCTCCGAGGGTACACGAAGCGGACCCAGAGCACGAAGGCGGCGGCCGCCGCGCCGAGGAGCGCCATCCAGCCGGTGCCGATCGCCTGCCAGAGCAGGGAGAGATTGAGTCCGGCAATCAGCAAGCAGATCGCGTATCCCACCACCTTCACCGCCGTCGAGTTGACGAACTCGCCCATCAGCCGCCGGTCGGAGGTGAAGAAGAGCAGCGGGAAGATGGCGAACGACAGCTGCATCGAAAGCACCACCTGGGAGAAGACCAGGAGGCCGACGGTATCCTTGCCGCCCGAGATCGAGATCAGGATGACCGCCGGCACGATGGCGAGCAGGCGCGTGATCAGCCGCCGCAGCCAGGGGCGGATGCGGATCTGCAGGAACCCTTCCATCACGATCTGGCCGGCGAGCGTGCCGGTGATCGTCGACGACTGTCCCGAGGCGAGGAGCGCCACGGCGAAGGCGGTCGAGGCGATCGGCGCGCCCAGGAGGGGCGCGAGCAGGCGGTGCGCCTCCTGCAGCTCGCTGACGTCGAGCTGGCCGTTGCGATGGAAGACCGCGGCGGCGACGACGAGGATCGCAGCATTGACGAAGAAGGCCGCGCCGAGGGCGAGCACCGTGTCGGTGATGTTGTAGCGCACCGCCTGGCGCTTGTCGGCGACGGTCGGACCGATATCCCGCGTCTGCACGAGCGCGGTGTGGAGGTAGAGATTGTGCGGCATGACCGTCGCGCCGAGGATGCCGAGCGCGATGTAGAACGCCTCCTTGCCCGGCAGCGTGGGCACCAGCATGCCGAGCGCGACGGCGCCCCAGTCGGGCTGGGCGAGGAAGACCTGCAGCGCGAAGCAGAGGGCCACGGTGCGACACCAGGGTGAGGACGATCGCCTCGATCTTGCGGAAGCCGAAGTGCATCGCCGCGAGCAGCAGCATGCACGTCGAAGCCGGTGAGGATCACGCCCCAGACCAGCGGCACGCCGAACAGGAGGTTGAGCGCCACCGCGGAGCCGATGACCTCGGCGAGATCGCAGGCGATGATCGCGATCTCGCAAAGCAGCCAGAGAACGATGGAAACCGGCTTCGAATACTGCTGCGCGGCAGGCCTGCGCCAGGTCCTTGCCGGTCACCACGCCGAGCTTCACGCACAGCGACTGGAGGTACATCGCCATGAGGTTCGACAGCAGGATGACCCAGATGAGGGCGTAGCCGAACTGGGCGCCGCCGGCGAGGTCGGTCGCCCAGTTGCCGGGGTCCATGTAGCCCACGCTGACCAGGTATCCCGGGCCGGCGAAGGCGAGAAAGCGCCGCCACCAGGTGCGATGCTTGGCGAGCGGGATGCTGCCGTGCACTTCGGGCAGCGAGCGGTGTGGATCGATGGCGGGGGTGGGCGAGCTCATGGGCCGAGCGCGAAGTTGGAGAATAAGAGACCTCGAACTTTGAGCCGTCAAAATTCTCCGCCACGAGAGGTCCGCGTGTCAACCTCGGGGTGGGGCCCGTTTCCGGGCTAGAGTGGAGCGGTGGCGACCTCCACCGTCGAGGACTATCTCAAGGCGATCCTGCTCGAGGAGGAGCGCGAACCGGGCCTCGCGGTGGCCACCGGCAGGCTCGCGGCGCTGGTTGCGGTGACGCCGGGGACGGTCACGGCGATGTTGAAGACGCTCGCCGACAGCGGCCTCGTCGCCTACGAGCCCTACGCCGGCGCGCAGTTGACGACCGCCGGCCGGCAGCTCGCCCTGCATGTGCTGCGCCGACACCGGCTGATCGAGCTCTTCCTGGTGCAGGTCGTCGGGCTCGACTGGAGCGAGGTGCACGACGAGGCCGACCGGCTCGAGCACGCGGTCTCGGAGCGCCTCATCGAGCGCATGGACGAGATGCTCGACCGCCCGGCGGTCGATCCGCACGGCGACCCGATCCCGACCGCCGCGCTCAAGGTCCGCGCGCTCGACCATGCGACCCTCGCCGAGGCCGCGGCCGGAGTGCGCTGCCGGGTGGCGCGCATCGCCGACCAGTCGGCGGAGTTCCTGCGCCTGGTCGAAAAGGTGGGACTGCGGCCGGGCAGGCGGGTGCGCGTCACCGCCCGCGACGAAGCCGCCGACACGCTCGAGATCGAGCTCGACCGCGGCCGCCGCGCCAGCCTCGGCCTGCGCGCCGCCGGCAAGATCTTCGTCGAACGGGTGTAGAAGCGCTCCGGCTCTACGAGCGGTGCCGTCGCCCCGAACGCAGGAGACGCTTCGGGACCTGCGGTTCGCCCGGGGTCGGGGCGGGTTGGTACCCGTCGTGCAGGGTGCGGGGCAGGAGGCACTCACCTGCCATGACGCGGTTACCTCTCCACGGCGTTTCGAGGCTCAACTCTCTGCTGCATTGTGAACTTTCTGCAGTCGGAATCTACAATCTCGCCATCTCCCGCGTCGGCGACGACTTCGCCGAGGAGTCGTTCGCGCTCAGCCGGCTCGCCATCGCCCATCAGACCCAGTCCAATCTGCTCAGGGAAGCCATCCATCGCCGCGGCGGCGAGGTCAAGGCTGGCGGAGCGGACTGGGCGCCCTACGCGAAAGCGATCGCGGACTCACCGACCATCTTCGGCGATGTCATGGCGCTCGAGGCGCTGAAGGAAGGCGAGATGCGCGGTCTGGAGGAGTACCGCGCGGCCCTCGCCGACGAGAGCATGGACGAGTCAGGGCGGGATCTCCTGATCGCCAGTCTCATTCCAGGCAAGGAACGCCACATCGCCATTCTGGAGGCCCTGATCCGCCGCATCCAGGACTAACCCGCATTTCTCACCAACCTTCTGCTGCGGCGCCACAGCTGCCCGCGCCTGCTGCGTTGCGCTCGGTCGGCCTGCTCGACGTACTGAAAGTACGTCTGCGCGGGCCTCGGTCGCGACGCCTTGCAGTCGCAGGCATCTGCGACGCCTCGCGACGAACGCTGGTGAGAAATGCGGGCTGACCCCTCGACGGTTCCACGTCACCGCTGGCGCCGTGGAACCGCCCCGATCGTCTGTCCGTCGGCTCAGCGGCTGGCGCGCAGCTTGCGCACCACGGCCGGCGCAACCGCCGCGGCTGCGAGGACGGCGAGCAGGCCGCCGGCGATGGCGATCTTCTGTTTGCCGTCCAGCTTCTTCCACCGCTTGTCGAGGTCCTTGATCCCCTTGCGGGTCTTCTTCACCATCGAGTTGACCCCGTTGCCGACCGTCTCGGCACCGTCTTCGGCAGCCGTGGCGAGCGTCGCTCGCATGTCCGAGACCTTCTCCGACAGCGATCCGAGGAGATCGTCGAGCTCCACCCGCAGGTCTTCGCGCGCCCCCTGCAGCTTCTCGCCGGCGACGCTGGCCTGGACCCTTGCTTCTCCGGCCAGATTCTTCACTTCGCTCTTCAGTTCCATTTCGAGTGCTCCTTTGCAGTGCATGGGTAGGGTGAGGCCATCGCCTGTCATGGCCTACGCCACCGGAGGGTGCAACATCGTTGCCACGCGAAAGCCCTGCGCGCAGATCGTCTAGCCGAGCGGGGTGAAGCGGGCGCGCCAGTAGGCGCGGCGGAGCGTCCATTTGCCGACCGTGGGAGTTCGGCGGGCGAGCTCCGGCGGGCGGTCTTCCAGCAGGCCCAGGAGCGAGAGCGCGACCGGGAGCAGGAAGGCGACCGGACGGCGGAAGGAGAGCGGCACTTCGCCCTCCGCCCGCGCCCCCTTGAGGAGGAGCTTGCGCAGCTCCGCGCACTCGCGCAGGACGGCGGGACCGATCTCCTCCGGCGTGCGGTACTGCACCGGCTCCGCGAGCTCGCTTTCGGGCAGCGCGCAATGGCGCTCGCGCAGGTCAGCGGCCAGGGACTGGAGGCGCGAGAGACGCAGCAGACCGGCGGCGAGGTCGACGACCGCCGGGGTCGGCTCGGTCCCGAAGAGCGCGGCGACGAACGCCTCGGAGAGTTGGTGGGCGCGCAACGCCAGTGCCTCGGTGGTCTCGGGCCGCCGCTGGCGCGCGGTGCGGCGTGCCGCAACGAACAGGTCGTCGAGCGCCTGGCGGGTGAAGCCGCGGCGCCGCGACTCGTAGCGAGGCGGTGCGCGAAGCTCTCGTCCTCGAGCCGGACGCTCTCGCCGCGCAGGGCGCGGGCGATGGCGAAAGCGATCCGGTCGAGATCTTCGACGCGCGACTCGGGGCTGCCGGGTCCGGTTGCCGTCGCGAAGAGCGCGTCAGCGAGGGCGAACAACAGGGCCGCGCGCTCCTGCTCGCGCTCCGGGAGCAGGCTGAGAGCCCTGCTGAAAGCGCCGGCGCGTTCCTCCGCCATGCGCAGGCAGGCGCGCACCAGAGCGCCCTCGGCGCCGGTGGCCGCGGTGGCGCGAGAAGAGCCGGCCGGCGGGGCTGTCGGCGCTCCAGTTGGGACGATCGAAGACCGCCGGCCGTTCGCCCGGCCGCTGGCGGCCGGCGGCGTGCGCGATCGTCTCCGCGGGGGCCGTGAGCATCAGGGGAGCAGGCGGAGCAGCTCGCGCTGCGGCGCGCCGCCGGTGACTTCGGCTGCGGTCGGAGTGAGCGCGATATTGACCTCGCTGCGCACGCCGAACTCGCCGGGCAGGTAGATCCCGGGCTCGATCGAGAAGCCCGTCATCGCGATGAGGCGCCGCGTGTCGTGGGTCTCGAGATTGTCCATGTTGGCGCCCTGGCCGTGGTCCTTGATCCCGATCGAGTGCCCGGTGCGGTGGAAGAAGGCGTCGCCGTAGCCGGCCTGACGGATCACGTTGCGGGTGGCGTCGTCCACCTCGAAGCCGTGCACCGGCGTCGCCGGCCAGCGCTCCTGCACCAGCCGGATTCCGGCGTCGCGGGCGTCGCGCACGATGCGCCAGATCTCCTCCTGGCGGTCGGTGGGAGCGTCGGCGCAGACGCCGCACCAGGTGATGTCGGCGTAGACGCTGCCCGGACCCTTCTCCTTGGCCCACAGGTCGATGAGCAGAAAATCGCCGCGCCGGATCGGGCTCGCGGTCTCCGGAGTGGGCTCGAAGTGCGGATCGGCGCTGTGCTCGTCGACGCCGATGATCGGCTCGGCCTCGGTGTGCAGGCCCGCCTGGTCGAATGCCTCGAGGATGAAGCGCTGGACCCGGTACTCGTCGATCGCGCGATCGGCTCCGAGATGAGCGGAGACCATCGAGAAGGCCTCGAGAGCGATGCGGTGCAGGTGGACGTTGGCGCGGCGATGGCCCTCGAGCTGCTCGGGGGTCCAGACTGCGGCGAAGCGCTGCGCCAGGTCGGCGGCCGAGACGAGCTCGCAGCCGAACGAGACCAGGAGCTCCGCCGTGCCGGCGTCGAGTCGCGAGACGCTGGGGATCTCGTTGCGCGGGCTGTACTGCGCGGCGAGCCGCCCGCAGTCGCGGACCAGGTGCTCCAGCTGCTGGCGATGCTGCTGCCAGGTCGTATAGAGCGCCTTGCTGCCGGGCAGGTGGTCGAGCATGGCGGGCTCGAGCGTCGAGACGAGCTTTCTCGGTTCACCCTGGCGTGGCACGACGTAGTAGCAGCGGCGGGTCACCAGGCTCTTGTCGGCGAGACCGAGAAGGTCGAGGCTGATCGGATCGTTCGCCTGGAAGACGGCGAAGAACCAGCCATCGAGCTCGGCCTCGGCGAGGGCGGCTTGAATGTCGGGAATTCGATTCGCGAGCATCGGCACCTCGCGGCCGATCTTATGCGAATCCAGGGCCTGGAGCAGTGACCCGGACGCCATTCCCACCCGTCTCCCGTAGAATCCGCGGCGTGATCCCACCCGAGCGAATCGGCCGCTACCACCTCCGCGGCGAGATCGGCCACGGTGCGATGGGCGCAGTCTTCCGCGCCCACGATCCGCAGCTGGCGCGCGACGTCGCCGTGAAACTGATCTCCCTGGCCTACGCCGCCGGGCACGGCGATCCGAAAGAGGCCGCGGCGAGATTCGCGCGCGAGGCGAGAGTCGCCGCCCGTCTGCATCATCCGAACGTCGTCGGGGTCTACGACTTCGGCGAGGAGGGCGACCAGCTCTTCCTCGTCATGGAGCTCGTCGCGGGCGACACGCTTGCGCAGCGCCTGGCGCGCGGCGAGTTCCCCGGCACCACCGCGGCGCTGCAGATCGTCGCGCAGACCGCCGACGCGCTCGCCGCGGCGCACCTGGCGGGCGTCATTCACCGCGACATCAAGCCCGGGAATCTCCTGCTGTCCCCGGCCGGCAACGTCAAGGTGAGCGACTTCGGCGTCGCCAAGGCGGTCGGCGAGTCGACCGAGCTCACCCGCACCGGCATGATGGTGGGGAGCCCCGCCTACATGGCGCCGGAGCAGGTGCAGGGCATGGAGCTCGATGGCCGCAGCGACCTGTTCTCGCTCGGCGTCGTGCTCTACGAGATGCTGATGCACCGCAAGCCCTTTCCCGCCGATACGCTCACCACGCTGGTCTACCAGATCCTGCACCAGGATCCGTTCGATTCGGAGACCGTGGCGGGCCGGCTGCACCCGGACCTCATCGACCTGCTGCGCTGGTCGCTCGACAAGGAGCGCGACGTCCGCATCCCCGACGCGGTGACCTTCGCGGCCCGCGCCCGCGCGCTGGCGGCGCAGTTCGCGCGCGCCTCGACCGCGGCTCCGCTGCCCGCTGGCTGCGCTGCCGCCGCTGCCGCCGACCGGCGCCGACGGAGATCGTCCGGGCGACCGCCGCGCCGCCGCTGCCGCTGCCGCCGGCGAGCTACGCCACCTCGGCGCCGACCGAGATCATCCGCAGCCCCGGCGGCGACCGGCGGCGCTGGCTGCCCTGGGTCGCAGGCGGCGTCCTGCTGGCGGCGCTCGTCGTCGGACTCATCCTGCGCCAGCCCGCGCCGCCGCCCGATCTGGCGAAGACTCCCGCCAGCGAAGGAACGAGCTGCTGGCGTGGCGGCAGTGCCGCTCGCGCCGGCGGCAGGGCCGGCGGCCGCGCCCGCCAGGCGCCGGAGGGGCGGAGATGCCGACGGCCGTGGCGGGTCAGCGCGTCGAGCAGGCGCCGCCGACGCTGGCGGCCGAAGCCGCTGGCGGTGATCCCGGTCGCCGAGACGCCCGCGCAACCGGCTCCGGCAGCCCGCTCCCGCGGTCGCCGAAACGGCCCCGGCGCCCGAGCCGGCGCCGCCGATCGCGGCGGTCTTCCATTGCCGCCGGGGGGCCGAGTTCAAGGTCGATCCGGAAGAGGTGCTGGTCACCGTCGACGGTCAACTCCTGGGCGAAGCCGACGATTGGGACGGCGCGGGCGGCGGCAAGACCTACTACTTCGACGGCATGGGCGACCACCTGGTCAAGCTCTCGCTGCAGGGCTTCCGCACCGTCTGGGTGAAGGTCGTCGTCTCGCCCGCCGCGAAGCGCGACGTCGTCGACGTCGACACCGAGCTCGAAGAGATCGATTGAGCGCCGCGGATCCAGGCGCCGGCGAGAGCGATCTCGCCCGGCTGCTCACCGGCATGCGGCCGGAGCTTCAGCCCGGCACCTACCTCTTCTGCACGCTCCCCGACGGATCGATACCGGCAGGCCTCACTCCGCTCTCGACCTTCCACGAGGCCGAGGGACTGACGCTGGTGCTGAAGAAGGAGGATGCCGCGCGTCACGGCATCGAAGGGACCTTCGAAGCGGCGTGGATCACCCTCGCCGTGCACTCCGACCTCGCCGCGGTCGGCTTTCTCGCCGCCGTCGCGACGGCACTCGCGCGAGAGGGAATCCCCTGCAACGCCATCGCGGCGTTTCACCACGATCAGCTCTTCGTTCCGGTGGCGATGGCAGAGAGGGCGATGGCGGCACTTACTGCGCCGGGCGGAAGACTACGTTGATGAGCTCCTCGCGCTCGTAGGAGGGGAGCTCCTCGCCGGGCCCGCCGGCGCCGATCGAGCGGCACTCGTAGCCGCGCGCGCGCATCATGGCGATGTAGTCGTTCGCCGAGCGCCCGCTCACTCGCTTGAGCTGCAGGTTGTGGAGCTCGGAGAGGATCGTCGGGTGCGAGCGCGCGAGCAGCGCCGAGCCGCCTTCGACGACCAGCGGCTCGGCGCCTTCGACGTCTATCTTGACGAAGGCGACGCGCGCCTCGCGGAGCGCCTCGTCGTCGTCGAGACGCCCGGTGCGGCAGAGCTCGTCGAGATGCCCGGGCGGCGTCGCACCGCTCGCGATGTGGCCGCCGCCCAGGTTGATCGTGCGCGGCGCGTGGCGGATCCGGATCTCGCCGTTCGCCTGGGAGAGCGCCACGCGGCTCGCCACGCAGCGCTCCTCGAAACGGTTCTCGGCGATCGACTTCACGAGCTCGGCGTGCAGGAACTCGAGCGGCTCGAAGCTGTGCACGCGGCCCTCCGGCCCGACGAGCGTCGCCATCAACAGCGTGTAGTACCCGATATTGGCGCCGATATCGAGTACCACCTGGCCGGGCTGGACCGTGGCGCGCACGAATGCGGTCTCGTGCGGCTCGAAGCTGCCGTAGAAGATCGGGACGCCGATCGCGAAGTCGGAGAGCTTGAGCGAGATCTTGAATCCGGCCGGGACCTCGGCGACGACGAAGCGGTCGTGAATCCGGAAGTGGGGATTCTTGCGCTGGAACTCCTCGGAGCTCTGCATCACCTGGCGGAGCGTCGCGGTGTCGGGCCAGCCGCGCTCGAGGTCGAGGGCCAGGTCGGGCTCGGGCTCGCGATCCAGGAACAGACGGTAGGCCCAGAGGTAGTGCTCGCGGGTGAGGCCGGGGGACGGCGGCGCCGGAGCCTCCGCCGTCTTGGCTGGCTCCGCTGGCTCCGTTGGCTCCGCTGGCTCCGGTTGCTCCGGTGCCTCGCCTCCGTGCCGCCACCACCACCGGCCCGCGGGCCAGGTCTCTCGCCGCTTCACCCCGCAAGCCTCTCACACGGTCGCGGGTTCTTCGGTGCCGTGTGCGGCACCTGCTCGGGGTCCTGTCTGGCCCGTTCCCGCCGGTTCCGGGGACACATAGCGGCTGCGACGCTCGTCGGTCGCCCGAGCTTCCGAGCGGCCGCAATGTGTCCCCAACTGTTCGTCGAGAGATCTGGGAGAGAGGCTTTTTGCCTCGCAGGGGCGCTCGGGCGCTCGGGATCCAAAATGGGCGACCACGCCTCAAGTAGGAGCCCACTTTGGATCCCGAGTGCCGGAGTGCCCCCACCACAGGAGCCGGCCCCAAGATCCCGAGTGCCGGAGACCGCCGACCACCAACGCAGAGCTAGAAGATCCGCTTCCCCAACAGACTAGCCGCGAGCTCGACCAGAGTATTCGCCGTGCGGTTCTCGCGGTCGAGGATCGGATTCACCTCGACGAGGTCGAGGCTGGTGACGGACCCCGAGTCGGCGAAGAGCTCCATCAGCAGGTGCGCCTCGCGATAGGTGAAGCCGCCGGGCACCGGCGTGCCGACGCCCGGGGCGACCTCCGGATCGAGCACGTCGGCGTCGAACGAAACGTGCAGGCGCGGCAGACCCCCCAGCCGCGCCAGGGTCTCCTCGGCGATCCGCGGCAGGCCGACATGGTCGACCTCCTTCATGGTGTAGACCGTGACGCCGGCGTTGCGCATGAGCTTCGCCTCCTCGCCGTCGAGGTCGCGCACGCCGATGAGCACCACGTCCTCCGGCCGGATCTTCGCCCCCGGCCAGCCGAGATCGATCAGCCGCCGGTCGCCGACGCCGCACAGGGCGCCCAGCGGCATGCCGTGGATGTTCCCCGACGGCGAGGTCTCGGTGGTGTTGAAATCGCCGTGCGCGTCGACCCAGATGACCCCGGTGCGCTGGTGGCGGGAGGCGCCGGTCACCGAGCCCATGGCGATCGAGTGATCGCCGCCGAGGATGACCGGGAAGGTCTCCGCCGGCAGGGCGAGGAGCTTCTCGATCGTCGCCTCGCAGGCGTGGACGATGGCGTCGAGATAGCCCATGCCGCCGCCCGGTTGCGCATGCTCGACGCCGAGCTCTTCGGCGCCCGGCACGTCGACGTCCCCGAGGTCGGTGACGTCGCAGCCGATCGCCGCGAGGCGCTCGTGCAGGCGGCCGTAACGGATCGCCGACGGTCCCATGTCGACGCCGCGCCGCCCCTGCCCCAGATCCATCGGTACCCCGAGAATGGCCACTTTTCTGCTCATGCCCGGGATCCTAGCAAGGCGGCTCGTGCGCCAGCGGCGCAATTCTCCCGCTGTAAGCTGGAGGTATGAGCGTCGAAGAGCATCGGGAGGAGTCGCGAGAATCCTGTCCTCGGGATTCGCGCTGCTCACCGTGAGCGACACCCGGAACGAAAGAACCGATAAAGGGGGAGGGTTGCTCGTGGCGCTCGTCGACGGGGCGGGACATCGCGTCGTCTCGCGCGGCCTGGTGCGCGACGACATCGGTGAGATCCGCGCCGAGGTGATGGCGGCGCTGGCGCTGCCGGAGGTGGATGCCGTGCTGGTGACCGGCGGCACCGGGCTCGCGCCGCGCGACCTGACCGTCGAGGCCGTGACACCGCTCTTCGAGAGGGAGATCCCGGGCTTCGGCGAGCTCTTCCGGATGCTCTCGTTCGCCGAGATCGGCGCCGCCGCGATGCTCTCGCGCGCGGCCGCCGGCCTGGTCTCGGGGCGGGCGATCTTCCTCCTGCCCGGCTCGCCGGCGGCGGTCGAGCTCGCGCTCTCGCGCCTGATCCTGCCGGAGATCGGCCACCTCCTGGCGCAGGCGCGGCGGCCCGGCGAAGCGGGCTGCTCTCGAACCTCCCGGCTCCCCCCGCTCGCCCGGCTCGCCCCGCCAGGCGACCTAGCTCGACTTCTTGCCGCCGCGGAGAATCCGCACGACGAGCAGGAAGAGGATGGCGCCGATCGTCGCGATGATCAGGCTGTAGATGTCGAAACCCTGGAAGCCGCCGAAGCCGAGCTTCGTGGCGACGAAGCCGCCGACGACGGCGCCGACGATGCCGACGAGGATCGTGGTGATGCAGCCCAGGGCGTCGCGGCCGGGGAGAAGAAACCGCGCCAGCGCACCGGCCAGGAGCCCCATCAGGATCCACGATAGAAGTCCCATCTGGACGTACTCCGGCATGTCGATCTCCTTTCGAACGGCACCTCCCAGTCTAACCGAACGGCCGGCGGCGCCGTGGCGTGCCCTGGGCTAAGCTCCAAAGAATGGACTCCGACACGCCGGCACCGCCCGCCGGGCCCGCGCCCCCGGCCCCGGCAATTCCAGCGGGCCCAGCGGACCCGGAGGCGGCGCGCCGCCCCAAGCTCGTCCTGATCGACGGCTTCCACAACATCTTCCGCGCCTTCTTCGCCATCCGCAACCTGTCGAACTCGAAGGGGCTGCCGACCAACGCCGTCTTCGGTTTCGTCCAGATCCTGCGCAAGGTCCTGAAGGACGAGGCGCCGGACTTCATCGGCGTCGCGCTCGACATCTCCGACAAGACGGTGCGCACCGAGAAATATGCCGAATACAAGGCCAATCGCGCCCCGATGCCGGACGATCTCGTGCCGCAGATCCCCTACGTCCGCAAGGCGATCGAGGCCTTTCGCATTCCCCGCCTCGAGCTCGACAACTACGAGGCCGACGACGTCATGGGGACGCTGGCGAAGAAGGCGGCGGCGGCGGGCTACGAGGTCGTGCTGGTGTCGGCCGACAAGGACCTGATGCAGCTCGTCGGGCCGCACGTGACCCTGCTGCACACCGGGCGCAACAAGCGCTACGACGCCGCCGGCGTCACCGAGGACTTCGGCGTTCCGCCGGAGCAGGTCGCGGACGTCCTCGCCCTGATGGGGGACGCGGTCGACAACGTGCCCGGCGTGCCGGGGATCGGCGAGAAGGGGGCGCGCCAGCTGGTCGCCGAGTTCGGCTCGGTCGAGGCGCTGCTCGAGCGCGCCGCCGAGGTCCCGCGCAAGGCCTATCGCGAGGGGCTGCTGGCGCACCGCGAGCAGGCGCTGCTGTCGAAGGAGCTGGTCACCATCCACACCGACCTGCCGATCGAGCTCCATCCCGAGTCGCTGCAGCTCGATCCGCCGGACGCGGCGCTGCTGCGCGAGCTCTATTCCGAGCTCGAGTTCTTCACCCTGCTCGCCGAGCTCGACGCGGCGGTTTCGGCGGGCGCGGTGGCGCCCGCCTCCGGCGGTGGCGACATTCCCGCGATTCCGGCCGTTCTTTCGGTAAAGGAATGGGAGGAGTTTGCGGCGGCGGTGGGGAAGGACGTCACCGTCGCGCTGGCGGATGCCGCCGCGCCGGTGGCTCCGCTCGCCCTCGCGGGGCCATCGCCGTCGGGAGAGCCGGCGCGGCTGGGTGGACCTGCGTTCGCCGGAGCTGCGCGCGGCGGTCGTCGCGACGCTCTCGGCGTGGTTCGCCGATCCGGCGCGGGAGATCGTCGGCTGCGACCTGAAGGAGCTCCTGCGGCTGGCGCCGGCGGCGGGCGAGATCTGTCGTCGCGCGGCTCTTCGACCTCATGCTCGCCTCGTACCTGTCGCGAGGCCTCGGTGCACGGCCACTCGCTCGACGATCTCGCGCTCGAACGCACCGGCGTCGAAGCTGCGCATCGGCGAAGGAGGCCGGGTTCGACAAGGGAGTCGAGCCGGCGATCGGCGACGAGCGAGTCGGAACCTGGGTGGGCGAGCGTCTGGCCTTGGTCGAGCGGCTCGCGTCGGCGCTGCGCCAGGAGCTGGGCGGCGGAGCCGTCGCCGAGCTCTACGCCCGGATCGAGGCGCCGCTGATGCCGGTGCTCGTCGGGATGGAGGAGACCGGCATCCGCCTCGACGTCGACTTCCTGCGCCAGATGTCGGCGGAGCTCGGCGACGAGATCGCCGGCCTCGAGGCGGAGATCTACCGTCTCGCCGGCGAGCGTTTCAACATCCAGTCGCCGCAGCAGCTCGGGACGATCCTGTTCGACAAGCTGAAGCTGCCGGCCGGCAAGAAGACCAAGAAGACCAAGAGCTACTCGACCGGCGCCGACACCCTCGAAGAGCTCGCGGCCGCGGGGCATGAGCTGCCGCAGTACCTGCTGCGCTTCCGCGAGCTCGCGAAACTGAAGTCGACCTACGTCGACGCCCTGCCCCAGCTCGTCGCGGCGGACGGCCGCGTCCACACCCGCTTCCAGCAGGCGGTCGCGGCCACCGGGCGGCTGTCGTCGGTCAATCCGAACCTGCAGAACATCCCCGTCCGCACCGGGCTGGGGATGAAGATCCGCCGGGCATTCTGCGCCGCCCCGGGCGCTCTCCTCGTCGCCGCGGACTACAGCCAGATCGAGCTTCGCGTCCTGGCGCACATCGCCGGCGAGCCCGCGATGATCGAGGCCTTCCGCAGCGGCGAGGACATCCACCGCTCGACCGCCGCCACCGTCCTCGGCATGTCGGTCGATTTCGTCACCGCCGAGCAGCGCCGGGCGGCGAAGACGATCAACTTCGGCCTGATCTACGGCATGAGCGCCTACGGTCTCGCGCAGGCGCTGGGCATCTCGACGAAGGAGGCCGAGCAGTTCATCGCGGTCTATTTCGCGCGCTACGCCGGCGTCCAGGCCTACATGCAGGAGACCCTGGCGGCCGCCGAACGGGACGGGCGGGTGGAGACGCTCTACGGTCGCGTGCGCTACCTGCCTGACATCCAGAGCAAAAACTGGAACCTGAAGGAGAACGCCCGCCGGATGGCGATCAACGCCCGCATCCAGGGGACGGCGGCCGATCTCATGAAGCTGGCGATGATCGCTGTCGACCGCCGGCTGCGCGCCGAGCATCCGCGGGCGCGCCTGCTGCTTTCGGTGCACGACGAGCTGGTGCTCGAGAGCCCGACGGAAGAGGCCGCGATCGTCGCGGAGCTCGTGCGGAACGAGATGGCGGGAGTGGCGGAGCTCGCCGTGCCGCTGATCGTCGATACCGGCATCGGTCCCACCTGGTTCGACGCCAAAGGGTGAGAGGGCCCGGCCGGCGATCGTCCGGCGACAGCCCGGCGGAGAGGCGTTCGCCCCCGGGAGGCCCTTGGGTTAGGATTCGCGCCGAAGTCGCGCTATGAACCGACCCCTCCTGAAGATCTCCGTCGCCGCCCTGGCCGCCTTGGCCGGCCTCGCCGCGCTCTGCCCGGCGCCGGCCCAGGCTCAGGCCGCCTTCTCGTTCTACGGCACGACTGCGGGCGGGGCGATCTTCAATCGGCCGAGTACGACGCTCACTCCGGCGCCGACCCTCTCCGGGAAGTTCGTCCGCTATTCGAGCCAGGCACTGTTCACCAACTCCAACGGCACCTGCAGTTTCGTCAGCGTGCAGGAGGCCGGTTTCGACGGCGTGCTCTACCTCTACAGCGGCGCTTTCGATCCGGCGAGCCCGCTCGCCCATCTCGTGGCGGCGAGCGACAACGGCGCCCAGGGCGTCCACTTCTCGTCGTTCTCCGAGGTTCTGCAGGGCAACCAGAGCTACTACCTCGTGACCGCTGGAGCGGAACCGGCGGCGCAGGGGACGTTCACCTCCTTCGTCTCGTGCACCGGTGCGACGCGCATCCTCGCCGGCGACGGTGCGATGCCCTCCTACGACGGCCGCTACGGCGAGCTGCGCAAGGGTCGTTTCCGGATCAGCGCCACCTGGAAGAACTTCGAGAACGTCACCGGCAATGCCACTTTCGTGCCGCTCGCCTCCGAGGACTCGGGCATCCTCTGGTTCTTCACCCCGGCGAGCTTCGAGCTGATGATCAAGATCGTCGACGGCTGCTCGTTGAACAACCGCTACTGGGTTTTTCTGGCCGCGCTGACCAACGTCGAGTTCCACGTCACGGTCTACGACACCTGGACGGACACGACGAAGCCGTACGACAACGCGCTCGGCGTTTCGGCCGCGGCGATCACCGACAGCAACGCCTTCCAGACCTGCCCCTGACCCGGTTTGAGCGCGGAAAGGGCAGCGTCTCCGCCGCCGGTCACCCGCCGCGAGATCTTCTCGTGGGCGATGTTCGACTTCGCCAACTCGAGCTACACCACGATCGTCGTGACCGTGGCGTTCAGCGTCTACTTCACCCGGCTGGTCGCAACCGGGCCCGACGCCGATGCCTGGTGGGGGGGCGGTATCTTCGTCGCCAACCTCCTCGTCCTGCTGCTCTCGCCGATCGTCGGGGCGATGGCCGACGAGTCGGGGCGCAAGAAGGTCTTCCTCTTCTTCACCTACCTGCTCTGCGTCGGCGGCACCGCGGCGCTCTGGTTCGTGACGCCGGGCGACATCCAGCTCGCTCTGGTGCTGTTCGTGATCTCCAACATCGCCTTCTCGTTCGGCGAGAACCTCACCGCCGCCTTCCTGCCCGAGATCTCGACGCCGGCGACGGTGGGGCGGATCTCGGGTTTCGGCTGGGGCCTGGGCTACTTCGGCGGGCTCGCCTCGCTGCTGCTCATCAAGCCGATGATCGACGGCGGCTTCACGATCGAGAATCTCCCCCGCCTTCGCCTGGTCTGGCCGCTGACGGCGCTGTTCTTCCTCGTCGCCGCGCTGCCGACCTTCCTCTTCCTGCGCGAGCGCGCGCCGCGGCGCAGCGAGCCGCTGCTCTACTACGCCCGCCAGGGTTTCGGCCGGCTGCTGACGACGGTGCGCTCGATCGGGCACTTCCGGGAGCTCGCCAAGTTCCTCGGCGTCTTCTTCGTCTACTCGTCCGGACTGATGAGCATCATCGCTTTCGTCGGCGTCTACGCGGAACGCACGGTCGGCTTCACTTCGAGTGAGCTCATCTTCCTCTTTCTCGTGGTGCAGATCTCCTCGGCCGGCGGCGCCTTCGCCTTCGGAGCGATCCAGGACCGCCTCGGCGCGCGCCAGACCATCCAGGTCTCGCTCCTGCTCTGGATCGGCACCTGCGTCGCGACCTATCTGACGGCGAGCAAGGGAGCCTTCTGGGTGATCGCGGTCACGGCCGGCCTTGGCATCGGTTCCCTCCAGTCGGCCTCGCGCGCCCTCGTCGGCATGTTCGCGCCGGTCGGCAAGAGCGGCGAGTTCTTCGGTCTCTGGGGGCTTTTCGGCAAGGCTGCCTACGCCTTCGGGCCGCCGGTCTTCGGGCTCGTCTCGTCGGCGACCCAGTCGCAGCGCGTGGCGATTCTCTGCACCGGGGTCTTCTTCGTGCTCGGCCTGTTCGGCATGTTCCTGGTCGACGAGCGCCGCGGGGTGGCCGCCGCCGCTGCCTGGCGCGAGCCGGCCTAGCCGTGCCCTCGCCGGATCCCCCTCCTCCCTCCGGCCCTTCCGGCCCCTCCCGCCTGCGCGCGGGGGTCGACCGGGCGATCGGTCTCCTCTGCCGCCTGGTTCTGGCGGTTTTCTTCCGCCGCATCGAAGTCGTCGGGGGGAATCGGGTGCCGCGCGGCGAGGGCAGGGGCCACCGTGTGCCACTGGTGGTCGTCGCCAATCATGTCAACGGCCTGGTCGATCCGCTGTTTCTCCTCGGGCCCCTGCGGCTCCCGGCGCGCATGCTCGGCAAGAGCACCCTCTGGCAGATCCCCGTCCTGGCCCAGCTCTGCGACCTGGCGGGGGTCCTCCCGGTCTACCGCCGCCAGGACGAGGGCGCCGACATGGCGAAGAACCTCGAGACCTTCTCACGCTGCCACGAGGAGCTCGCCCGTGGCGGCATCCTGGCGATTTTCCCCGAGGGCGTGAGCCACGACGAGCCTCAGCTGCAGCCGCTGAAGACCGGCGCGGCGCGGATCCTGCTCGAGGGCGAGCAGCGCTTCGGCCCGCTGGGGAGCCGCATCCTGCCGGTCGGGCTGCTGTTCGAGGACCGCGGACGCTTCCGCTCCCGCGCCCTCGTCGTCGTCGGGCCGCCGATCGATCCGGCGGAGGAGGTCGCTCTCGCGACCCGGGACGAGGCGACCGCCGTGCGGCTGCTGACCGCACGCGTCACCGAGGCGCTCGAGCGCGTGACGCTCAACTATCGCACCTGGGAGGAGTCGCGCCTGGTCGAACGCGGGGCGCGGATACTGGAGATCGAAGCCCTGGAGTTGCCGCGCGAGCGCCGGTTCGCGGCGGAGTTCGACGCTCGCCGGTCACTCCTCGACGGGCTCGACGCCCTGCGCGAGAGTCATCCACGCGAAGTGGCGGCGGCGGTCGAGGCGGCGCGCGGCTACGACCACCTTCTGCGGCTCTCCGGCCTGCGCGACGCGCAGGTGATCGCCAGCTATCCGCTCGATCGCCTGCTCGCGGAGCTCGCCCGGATCGCCTTCAACACCGTCGTCGCGCTGCCGGTCGCGCTCCTCGGCGCGGCGCTCAACTGCTTACCATTCACGGTGGTCGAGCTGGTCTCGCGGCGCTTCGACGACGAGGAGAACCAGATCGCCACCTACAAGGTCTTTCCCGGGATCGTCGCCTATCCGGCGGCCTGGGGGGTCGAAGCGGCCGTCGCCGCATGGCTGTGGGGGGCGGCGTCGGGACTGGCGCTCCTCGTGGTGGCGCCGCTCTCGGGCTACATCGCGGTGCGCTTTCTCGAACGGCAGGAGGCCCTCTGGCGCGAGGGCCGCGCCTTCCTGCTCCTGCGGCGCCGGCGGCGAATCGCCGCCGAGCTGCGCGAGCGGCGGGCCGAGACGGGGCGCCGGATCGAGACCCTGGTCGAGCTCTGGGTCGAGTCTCAGGCCTTCGCGCCGGACAGCAGGCGCGCGTAGTCCGCGGCGTCGTCGACATCCAGCGCGGCATCCGGGAAGTCGATCAATCTCAGTCGGTCCATGTTCTCGCTCAGGATCTTTTTTGCGCCTTCGTCGCCGCGGAGATCCTTCAGCGAAGAAAAAAAAGACCGGTAAAGGAAAGCTGGCGGTCCGAACGCCCTTGGCCAGGACGTGGCGGCGAGGCCGGTCGCGACGCCGGCTGCCAGGACCGCATTCATGTGCTCCGGCGTGACCAGAGGCTGATCGACGAGAGTGATCAGGATGCCTTCTACCGGCGCGCCCACTTCGGCTTCGTGGACTGCGATGGCGCGCAGCGCCACGTGCAGCGAGCTCGACAGCCCCCGCCGAGGATCCGGATTCACCACTAGTGCAACATCGACCTCATCCCTTAACCAGCAGCTTCTTTCCACCTCTGGGCTGACGACGACGATCCGGGGACTGCACGCCGTGGCGCACAGCGTTTCGACGGCATGGTGCAGGAGGGTCGTGTCCGCGATAGGGGAGGAGCGCTTTCGGGCGCCCCATCCGCTGCGAGTTGCCCGCGGCGAGCAGGACGCCGGCGACGGTCACGACCTGCGCGCTCCGCTCCCGCCGGTCATCGCGGCCTGGATCTCGGCGACGATCGACAAGGCGACCAGTTCGGGCGCCCTGCCGCCGAGGTCGAGGCCGGCGGGGCTGTGCAAGCGGGCGCGCGTCGTTCCGTCGAGCACGAGCCCCTGCTCGGCGAGGTCGGCGAGCAGCCGGTCGCGCCGCACCGCCGGGCCGAGGAGGCCGACATACGGCGCGGTGGTCGGCAGCAGCGCCGCGAGCCAGGCGAGATCGTCGAGATAGTTGTGGGTCATGACGACCGCGGCAGTCCAGGGATCGATCGCGACCGCCGTGGCGAGCTCGCGCGGCGCCACGCCCGCGCAGCGCGCGAGTCCGGCGAAGCGCGCGGTGGCGGTCGCGGTCGGCCGCGCGTCGAGCACGATCGTCTCCCAGCCGAGCTCGGCGGCGAGTCGCGCGAGCGGCACGGCGTCGCGGCCGGCGCCCGCGAGAAGCAGCCGGATCGGCGGCGCGAGCCGTTCCCGCAGGACGACCTCGCCCGCGAACCGGGTCACGACCTCGAGGGGAGTCCGCTCGCGCTCGACCTGTTCGAACGGATCGAGGGGGGAGGCGTCGGCGGCGGCGCCAGGCAGCGGTTCGAGCAGCAGCGTGACCTTGCCGCCGCAGCCGAGTCCGAGGCCCCAGAGGACCTCGTCGGGAGCGCGCAGGTCGTAGGTAGCGAGGGCCGCGTCGCCGGACGCCAGGACCTCGGCGGCGCGCCCGGCGAGGTCGCGCTCGAGGCAGCCCCCGGAGAGGATTCCGGTGAGCTCGCCGTCGCGCTCGATGAGCATCCGCGCCCCTTCGCGGCGATAGGCGGAGCCCTCGACGCCGACGACCGTCGCCAACACCGCCACTTCACCGCGTCGCCGCAACTGCGCCGCGCGGGCGAGGATCTGGCGAATCTCCTTCATGCCGGATCTGTTGCGCTCATGGAAAGTCGGACGGCGACAGTCCGAGATCGACGATGCTGCAGCCATCGATGGCGGCGATGCCGAGCCGCCGCGCTTCGGCGAGGACCGCCGCATCGGCGGCGCCGGGGTTGAACCAGACCTCGCGTGCGCCGGTGCGGGCGATCTCCGGCAGGAGCGCGAGCGCCACCGGCGGCGGCAGGTAGACGCTGATGCGCTCGACCGCGTGCGGCAGGGCGGCGAGGCTGGGGTAGGCGGCGAGGCCCTCGATCTCGGTCTCCTGCGGGTGGATCGGCAGCACCTCGTAGCCGGCGGCGAGATGCGCCCGCAGCGACTTGTTGCCGAACTTGGCGCGGTCCTTCGAGGCTCCCAGGATGGCGACGCTCTGCATGACCCGATTATCTCCCGCTGCGCGGCGCAGCCGGGGGCCGGAGCTGGCGCTCCTCGCCGACCCGGCGGGTCACCCCGGTGCCGTCGAGATGCTCGAGCAGCGGAATCGCCCACTTGCGCGACAGGCCGAAACGATCCTTGAAGTCGGCGATCGTGAAGCGCTCCCAGCCGGTCGTGCGCAACGCGGCCTCCAATTGGGTGATGGCGGCGGTCGCGAAGATCAGGCCCGAAGGGAGCCGCGCGAGCTCGCGCCGTTTGACCAGATGCTGGATCAGCCCTTCGACGATCTGTGGCTTGGCGTCGAGAGCACGGGCGACCTCGCCGGGCGAGGGCGGCGCGAGACCCGCCTGCGCGTAGCGCTCGACGATCGCCAGCGCCAGGGGCGAGAGCGCCGCCGGCGGCTCGACGGCCCGTCCGGGGAAGCGCACGTCGCCGGCGGCGAGATCGAGGTCGCCGAAGGCGGCGAGGCGGGCGAAGTAGAGCTCTGCCAGGGCGCGCGCCGCCGGCGGCAGGAGGAGCCGCGCCGCTGCGGTCTTGCCCAGCCCGAGCTCGAGCGGGCGCTCCGCGAAGTAGCGGGCGAGCGCCTCGCGGGCGCGCCGGCGCACGTTGTCCAGAATCTCCGGCAGGAGGAAGCGCGCCGGACTCGCCGCCCCGCCGCCCCCCCCGCCTCCGCTGCCCCCTCCGGCCACCGCGCGCTCGCTCGGCGTCTCCGGCCGGAGACGGGTCAGATCGCCGCCGGCTTCGAGCGCGGCGAGGAGGGCTTCGACGTGCGCGGCGCTCCTGCCGGTGCGCGCCTCGACCGCAGCTGCGGTGAGACCGCGTTCCGCGGCCTCGCCCGCCCACGCCAGGAAAGCCGAGCGCTCGTCGCCCGCGAGCGCCGCCATGCGCTCGGCGGGATCGCCGCGGCGCTTGCGCCGCCACCAGGGATCGAGCACCGTGCCACCACCGATGGTCGCGGCCGGGGAGGGGCGGCGGACGACGAAGCGATCGCCCCGGACCGCGACGACCGGCTGAGCGAGGGCGATCTCGACCAGGCCCGACTCGCCGGGAGCGATCCCCGCGGCCGCGAAGGCACGAGCCGTGCCGACGGTTTCCGCGGCGTAGAGATGGACCCGTACGGCGATCGGCTCCGCCGCGATCTCGACCGGGGAGGTCGCGAGCATCTGCCAGCGCACCAGGAGGCGGCGGGTCGCGCGCAGCGCGCCCGGTGTCGTGAGCTCCATGCCGCGCGCGATCGCCGGCAGCTCGACGCCGGCGATCTGCAGGGCGGTGCGCTCCCCTGCGCCGGCGCGGCGTGGCTGGCCATGCACCTGGACCGAACGCACCCGGGCGGCGACGCGGGGCGGCAGGAGCTCGAGCGCATCGCCGACGGCGATCGTGCCGGAGACCAGAGTGCCGGTCACGACGACCCCCTGGCCTTTGACAAGGAAGGCGCGGTCGACGGGCAGGCGGGCAGGATCGGAGCTGCGGTCGGCTGGCGCGAGCGCGGCGGCGGCCTGCTCGAGCGCGGCGCGGAGCGCCGGCACGCCCTCGCCGGTGAGGGCCGAAACCGGCACGATCGGCGCGCCGGCGAAGCGGGTCCCGGCGACGAGATCGGCGAGCTCCATCGCCGCGAGCTCGGCGGTCTCCGCATCGACGCTGTCGATCTTGTTCAGCGCGACGACGAGCGCCGGCAGCTCGAGCAGCCCGGCGATCTCGAGGTGCTCGCGGGTCTGCGGCCGGATCCCCTCGTCGGCGGCGACGACGAGCAACAGCAGCCGCACCCCGCCGAGGCCGGCGAGGGCGTTGTGCAGGAAGCGCTCGTGTCCAGGGACGTCGACGAAGGAGAGCTCGATGCCATCGTCGGCGCTGGCGCCGGCGCCGGCTGCCGGGAGCGCGAGATGCGCGAAGCCGAGATCGAGAGTGATGCCGCGGCGCTTCTCCTCCTCGAGACGGTCGCAGTCGATGCCGGTGAGCGCCCGCACGAGGGCGGTCTTGCCGTGATCGACGTGCCCGGCCGTGCCGACGAGGAGCGATCGCATCGCGTCAGCGCGCCGGCAGCTCGATCGTGAAGATCGAGCCGCGCGGCAGATTCCCGGAGACGCGGATCGTCCCGTTGTGGTCGCTCACGATCCGGTGCACGATCGCGAGCCCCATGCCCGTGCCGCGCTTCTTGCGCGAAAAGAAAGGCAGGAAGAGCTTCTCGCGGTCCTCCGGCGGAATCCCGCTACCGGCGTCGGCGACCTCCAGAATGAGGCGTTCTCCCCGGCGCTCGGCACGGACCTCGACGTCTCCCGGCGGCTCGGTCGCCTCGAGCGCGTTGTCGAGCAGGTTGATCAGCACGCGCCGCAACTGCTCCGGGTCGACCCAGATCTCGCCGATCGCCGGCGCGAGCGCGGTGTGGATGCTGACCCCGGGCTTGACGTCGCGATAGAGCGCCACCACCTCAGAGACGAGACCGTCGATGGCGGTGGCCGCGAGTTGCGGCCCCGGCATGCGGGCGTAGCGCGAGAACTCGTCGACCAGCGACTGCATCTTGCCGACTTCGCGAACGATGATCGCGACGCTCTCCTCGAGCAGCTCGCCGATCGCCGGATCGCCCTCGCGGTGTTTGACCCGCAGGCGCTCCGCGGCCAGCCGGATCGGGGTGAGCGGGTTCTTGATCTCGTGCGCGATTCTCTGGGCCGCCTCCGTCCAGGCGGCGAGCTTCTGCGCCTTGATCAGGTCGGAGAGGTCTTCCATCACCACGATCTTGCCGGTGCTGCGCCCGGCGCCGTCGCGCAGGTCAGAGACCTTGACCTCGAAGGTCCGGCGTTCGGCGCCGAGCACGAGGCTCACTTCCGCCGCCTCGCGGGGGTGGTCCTGCGCCGTCTCGATGAGGGCTTCGAGGCGCGCGCGCTCCGCGCCGCTCCAGGCCTCGGAGAGCTTCCGGCCGATGAGCTCGCTTTCCCTCTGGGCGAGGAGGCCCAGGGCTGCGGCGTTGGCCGAGAGCACTCTGCCGTCGCCGCCGAGGGCGATCACTCCGGCGGCGAGATTTTCGAGGATCGCGCCTACCAGGGCGCGCTCTTCGGCGAGCCCGCGGTTCGCCGCCAGGAGCTCGCGATGGCTGCGATCGATCTCTTCGCGGTTGCGCCGGAGCTCCTGCGTCATGCTGTTGAACGACTCGACGACGGTGGCCATCTCGTCGTCGGTGGCGACTTCGATCCGCTGGTCGAGGTCGCCGCTCGCGACCCGCCGGGTGCCCTCGGCGAGCGCCTGGATCGGCAGCATCAGCCGGCGGGCGAGGAACAGCCCGGCCCAGGAGGAGGCGAGCAGGATGAGCAGGGTCACGAGCACGAACATGAGCCAGTAGCTGGCGGCGAAGTCGCGTTTCTGGACCTGCAGCTGGCGATAGGTCTGGTAGGACTGGATGAGCTCTTCGCTCTGGCCGCTGGTGACCGGATCGAGCAGCGTCCCCGCCACGACGAGCGGGCGCTTCGTGCCGCCCGGAGCGGCGCCGGCGGCCGCGGCGAGAATCAGCCGTCCGCGGTTGCCGGCCGGAAGCAGGACGCGGTTGGCCCGTCCGTTCTCCGCCGCCTCGAGCAGGAAGTTCCGCCCGACCTCCGGCAGATCGTTGAGCCCGGACTCCGGGTCGACCACGGCGTGGATGAACTCGGTCTCGAGATAGACGCCGAGGAAGGCGACGCCCGACTCGTCGCGCCACTGCGCCAGCCGGGCCGGGAGGTCGGCCCGGGAGTCGGCCTGCTCGAGGTTCAAGTCCGAGAGCCGCCGCGCCACCCGCAGGGCCTCGCGATAGTTGCGGTCGCCGATCTCCTTCTGCAGCGACTGCGCCACGGCGCTGCTCTGCTCGAGAACGGAGCGCAGGGAGCTCGAGAACCAGCGTTCGATCGAGCCCTGGAGCAGCTCGCTGGCGTAGAAGAAGAGCAGCAGCACCGGCACCAGCGAGAGACCGACGTAGGTCGCCACCAGCTTGGTCTTGAAGCGCGCCCCGAGAACGCGTTGCCGGCGCTCGAGCCAGAGGCGCAACATGTTGCGCGCCAGGACGAAGAGGATGACCAGGATGAGCAGCGCGTCGGCATAGACGAGGACGAACAGCAGCACCTTGTTGGTGACCAGCACCGAGGGCAGGTCGCGGCCGCGCTGGATCAGGTAGTAGATGAGGGTCAGGACGGCGAGCACCAGGACGAGGGCGGCGGCGACGTACCGCCCGTCCTTCCTGTGCTGCGCGAAGAGCTCGCGAAGGTCCACGGCGGCCTGTCAGGGCTCCGGCGCGCGCAGCCGGACCTTGTTGGACTCGATCCATCCCGTGGAGCGCTGGTAGGGAATGAAGCCCAGCATCGCTCCGGGTCCCAGATCGACGCGCATGCGCACGAGGAACCGGGAGTTGTCCGGGTCGGCGTCGAGGGTGAAGGCGGGGAAGTTCTCGAAGACGGTCATCGCGCGCTCGAGCTCCTCCTCGTCGCGCACCGTCCGGCTCTCGATGAGCCGGCCGCCCTGCTTGGTGTTGACCAGGTACTCGCGGGTCACCGCGTTGTACATCGCCACCACCTCGAGGACCGCCGCGTCGAGCCCGCGGTCCCACCAGTGCTTGCGGTCCCGCTTGAGCTCGAGCTCGTAGATGAAGCTGGTGGGCAGTCCGGAGGCGATGCGCTCCCGGGTCTCCGGGTCGAGGCCGTTCGCGAGGTGGAACCCGACCAGCACCTGGCCGCCGTCGACCGTCACCCGGAGGTCCTCGATGGCGGGCTCGCCGGAGGCGGCGAGCAGGAGGCCGACGAAGAGGAAGGGCGACAGGAGGAACATGAGCGGCCAATCTACCATCCGGTGGCGATAGACTGGCCCTCCGCCGGGCCTCGTCGCCGGCGGGCCCGACCCATCCCATGAGCGAAAAGACCCCCGAAGTGCGCCTCCTGGCGGGCAATCGCCGCGCCGCTTTCGATTACTTCATCCATGAGCGGCTCGAGGCGGGCATCGTGCTCTCCGGCACGGAAGTGAAATCGGCGCGCACCGGGAAGATCCAGCTCGTCGACGCCTTCGTCGACTTCCAGAGCGGCGAAGCGTTCCTCGTCAACGCCCACATCAGCCCCTACTCGCACGGCAACCGCGAGAACCACCTGCCCGACCGGCCGCGGAAGCTCCTGCTCGCGCGGCGCGAGATCGACAAGCTGGCCGGCCGCGTGGTGACCAAGGGCTACAGCGTCGTGCCGCTGCAGGTCTACCTGCGCGGCAGCCGCATCAAGGTCGAGATCGGCCTCGTCCAGGGCAAGAAGCTCTACGACAAGCGCGAGACCGAACGCACCAAAGAGCTCGACCGCGAAGCCGCCACCGCCATGGACCGCGCCACCCGCGGCCGCGGCGACCGCTGGTAGCCGCGACCCGGACCCGACCCGGTTGACGCCCCGGTGTTAGAGTCGCGCGTCCGTATGGATGCCATCGTCGTTCGCGGAGCGCGCGAGCACAACCTCAAGAATCTTCACCTCGAGATCCCCCGCAACCGCCTGGTGGTCATCACCGGCGTTTCGGGCTCGGGGAAGTCTTCCCTCGCTTTCGACACCCTGTTCGCCGAGGGGCAGCGGCGCTACGTCGAGTCGCTCTCGGCCTACGCCCGGCAGTTCCTGCCGCAGGTCGAGAAGCCGGACGTCGACGCCATCGACGGCCTGTCGCCGGCGATCTCGATCGAGCAGAAGTCGGTGTCGCGGAATCCGCGCTCGACCGTCGGCACGGTCACCGAGATTCACGACTACCTGCGGCTGCTCTACGCCTCGATCGGCATTCCGCACTGCCCGACCTGCGGCCAGGAGATCCGGCCGCAGACCGTGCAGCAGATGGTCGATCGCCTCGCGGCCTTTCCCGAGGGCACGAAGCTCCTGCTCTACGCGCCTTACGTGCGCGGCAAGAAGGGGGAGTACAAGAAGCAGCTCACCGAGATGGCGCGCCAGGGCTTTCTGCGCGCGCGCATCGACGGCGAGACCTTCGACCTCTCGAAAGAGATCCCGACCCTCGACAAGCAGAAGAAGCACTCGATCGACATTCTGATCGATCGCCTGGTGGTCAAGCCCGGCCTCGACAAGCGGCTCGCCGATTCGCTCGAGACGACCCTCAAGGTCGGCAGCGGTCTGGTCGTCGCGGCTCCCGAGGGCCTGCCGGAGGAGACGCTGTCGCAGAACTTCTCCTGTGCGACCTGCGGCACGAGCCTCTCCGAGATCACCCCGCGCCTGTTCTCGTTCAACAGTCCGTACGGCGCCTGTCCGACCTGCTCCGGCCTCGGCACCCTCATGGGCGTCGACCCCGACAAGGTGGTGGTCGATCCCGAGCGCTCGATCGACGCCGGCGCGCTGTCGCTCTTCCAGCCGGGCTCGAAGTCGTGGCGCCTGCGCATGATCGAGACCCTGGCGAAGGCGATGGGCTTCTCGCTGCGCACGCCGTGGAACCGCCTGTCGGCGAAGGCCCGGGCGGTCATCCTGCAGGGCAGCGGCGAGCAGGAGCTCGAGTTCGAGTTCAAGGGCAAGAAGTCGAGCTACAAGTGGGAAGGCAAGTACGAAGGGGTCGTCCCGATGCTCGAGCGCCGCTATCGCGAGTCCGACTCGCAGGTGGTGCGCGGCGAGATCCAGAAATACATGTCGGTGCACCTCTGCCCGGACTGCAAGGGGCGGCGGTTGCGCCCCGAGGCGCTGGCGATCACCGTCGCCGGCCACGCCGTCGACGAGCTCACGACGATGCCGGTGGCGGAGCTCCGGCGCCTCGTTCCGACGCTGACGCTCTCCGACCGCGAGCGCTCGATCGCCGCCAAGGTCCTGCAGGAGGTGGGCGACCGCCTCGGCTTCCTCGACGACGTCGGGGTCGGCTACCTGACGCTCGACCGCTCGTCGGCGACGCTCTCCGGCGGCGAGAGCCAGCGCATCCGCCTCGCCACCCAGATCGGCTCCAAGCTCATGGGCGTGCTCTACGTGCTCGACGAGCCGTCGATCGGTCTCCATCAGCGCGACAACGATCGCCTGATTGCCACCCTCAAGGGGATGCGCGACCTCGGCAACACCGTGCTGGTCGTCGAGCACGACGAGGACACCATCCTCGCCGCCGACTGGGTGCTCGACCTCGGGCCCGGCGCCGGCATCCACGGCGGCGAGCTCGTCGCCTCCGGAACGCCGGAGCAGGTCGCCCTCGCCCCCGACTCGCTCACCGGCAAGTACCTGCGTGGCGAGCTCGCGGTGGCAGTGCCGAAGAAGCGGCGGACCGGCAACGGCAAGAAGCTGGTCGATCAAAGGGGCGCGGCACAACAATCTGCGCGGCCTCGACGTCGAGTTCCCGCTCGGTGCCTTCACCGTCGTGACCGGCGTCTCCGGCTCGGGCAAGAGCAGCCTGGTCAACGACATCCTGCACCGCGCCCTGGCGCGGCACTTCTACGAGGCGTCGGAGCTCGCCGGGCAAGCACGACCGGCTGACCGGGGTCGAGCATCTCGACAAGGTGATCGCCATCGACCAGAGCCCGATCGGCCGCACGCCGCGCTCGAATCCGGCGACCTACACCAACGTCTTCGGCCAGATCCGCAATCTCATGGCGATGACCCAGGAGGCGCGGGCGCGCGGCTACAAGGCCGGGCGCTTCAGCTTCAACGTCGCCGGCGGACGCTGCGAGGCCTGCGGCGGCGACGGCCAGATCAAGATCGAGATGCACTTCCTGCCCGACATCTACGTCACCTGCGAGGTCTGCGGCGGCAAGCGCTACGACCGCGAGACGCTCGCCGTGCGCTACAAGGGCCTGAACATCGCCGAGATCCTCGATCTCACCATCGAGCAGGCGTACGACGTCTTCCGCAACATCCCGGCAGTGGAGCGCATCCTGGCGACGCTCGTCGAGGTCGGGCTCGGTTACCTGCACCTGGGTCAGTCGGCGACCACGCTCTCCGGCGGCGAAGCGCAGCGCGTCAAGCTCGCCACCGAGCTCAGCAAGCGCTCGACCGGCAGAACCCTCTATCTCCTCGACGAGCCCACCACCGGCCTGCACTTCGACGACGTGCGGAAGCTCCTGCAGCTGCTGCACCGTCTGGTCGATCTCGGCAACACGGTGATCGTCGTCGAGCACAACCTCGACGTCATCAAGACCGCCGACTGGCTGGTCGACTTGGGGCCCGACGGTGGCTCCGGCGGCGGCGAGCTCGTCGCCGCCGGCACCCCGGAGCAGGTGGCGAAGGTGAAGACGAGCTACACCGGCCAATACCTCGCCCGCTCCCTCGCCGCGCGCCTGGCGGCGACCAAGCTCTGACTAGACCCGACGGAAGTCGAGGTGCGCTCTTGACGCGGGAGGGCGCTCAACAGCACGCAGCGCGACACGCCGACCTCCGTTTCGAGTAACCGCCTGACCGGCGGCGTCTACGACGCCGGTGGCAACCTCACCTCCTGGAACGGCGCGGCTTACGGCTACGATCGCCTGAACATGCCGACGCAGATCTGCTCCACCGGCACGCTCACCGCCTGTTCGGGCGAGAACTGGCTCTTCGCTTACACCGCGGACGACGAGCGCATCCTCGAGTACCGAGTCGGCGGGGGAGCGTTCTGCTGAAGAGGTGCCATCCGAATTCCGATGAAGTGTGCGAATCGAATTCAGCCTGAAGAGGTGCCATCCGAATTCCGATGAATTGCGAATGAAAGCCCGAAGATGCCGCGCTTCTCGACGGCGCCAGTTCGCGTTTCGCCGGGTTCTTGAGCTTCAATACAGCCGAGCGGGAGGTTTGGGCCGCTGGCGGCGTCTTGGAACGCCGTCCCGCGCTTACTTTCTTCGAGGTCGGGCGCGGAGTGGCACCCGGAATGCGAACTTTCAGCTGCAAGGGCCGTGTGGGCCCTTGGCTCTGGAGTTGCGCTGGAGCTCCCGCCGCCGCTAGCCAGTTCTAGCGGCGGCTCGGACCGGAAGTGGCGGGGGAAACGCGCCTGCGGGGAACTCGAAGTCCGTCGCGCCCGCACGAAGTCGGCGAGCGGCGTAGCGGTAGGCGTCGCGGAAGGCGAAGTAGGCCGTGCGGAGGCCGCGACGCACTGCCGGAGCCACGGCATGCACCAGCGGGGCAGGGCCTCTCTGGATCCGGTTCGGCTCGTGATGAGGATCCTGGCGGCAGACGGCATCACGTCCGAGCGGTGGCTTCCCGGTTTCCTCCTGCCGCAGTTGGGCGGCGGCCTCGATCTCATAGATCAGTTCCTGGACTCGAGCTCGATAGACCTCCGGCGCGAGCGCCTTCCAACAAGGAAGCGGAGCGAGGCTGAGCTCTTCGCGCTCGACGAAGGCTTGCGGATCGAGAGGAAGACTCTTGCGCCGCGCCCTGGATTCGAGCGTCCGGTCCTGCCAGCGACCGGAGACGGTCGTCCCTTCGGACAGGGCGCGGGCACAATGGACTCCAGGCCAGTCGAAGGGCGAGGCGACGAGCCCCTCCTTGACGCCATGCGCCAGGACGTACGAAAGCCGGCCCACCTGGGCCGCTTCCTCGTCGGACACGAGGACCGCCTGGTAGCGCCGGCCCCAGAACTTTTCGCGCCAGCGCACGAGCCGACCGGCCTCCCGGGCGAGATTCGAGTTCAAGTAGTTCATGAACTCGGCGAGCTGTTGGGCATCGGCAACCGTCACGAGCAGGTGGTAGTGGTTGGAGAGGAAGGCGTAGGCGTGAACCAGGAGCGAGGCGAGTCGTGCGGCACGGGCCAGCACTCCCAGGGTGACGTCGTTCAGGCCCTGCGAAGGGCGCAGGAGCAGGCGGCCCTGGATCGTCCGACAGGTGATCTCGACGAGGGCTCCTCCGGGAGGTATGTAGCGTAGTCTGCGTGCCATCATGATGAAAGACGGAAATGGGTCCGGCTATCTGGCGGCGAAGGTCGGAGGAACCGGCTTTGGAAATCGGGTGGCACCTCTTCCGGCTTAAATCGGCACCTCTTCCGGTTTGGCCCATCTGTTCGGCGAGCTCGACCTGAGTGAGCCCCCGGCTCTTCCGGAAGCGCGCCAGGTCTTCCGCTCGCTGCGCGCCGAGCTGCTTCGCGTCTCGGTGCTCGCGCGGAAGCCCGGCGCGCGAAAAGCGCGGCTAAGGAAAGAGCATGGAGGTCGCAGCGCCGCTCGGCGCTACAATCGAGCCCATGGAGACCCGCCCATGAGCACGATCCGAGAGGAAGTCCACAAGCTCGCCGAGAAGCTCCCGCCAGACGCCGACTGGGACGACGTGATGTACGAAGTTTACGTCCGCCAGAAGATCGCCGAAGGCCTGCGCGACGGCGACGAGGGCCGCGTCGTCTCGCACGAGGAAGTCAAGAAGCGCTTCCGCGTCTCGTGAGGATCGACTGGTCGCAGCGTTCGATCTCTGACCTTTCGGCGCTTCACGACTACATTGCCCAGGACTCTCAGCTCTACGCCGAGCGCTTCATCGCGAAGCTCGTCCGCGCCACCGAACCACTCGCAGACTTTCCTGAGCTCGGCCGCCGCGTCCCCGAAGAGCCCGATCAGGCGAATGTCCGCGAGTTGCTCGTCCAGACCTACCGCGTCGTCTATCGCGTCGAAGCCGAGCGCATCCTGATCGCCACCATCGTCCACGGTCGGCGCAACCTCCTCGCCGGCGGACTCGCGTCCGAGGATTCCGAGTCGCCTAGCTGATATGCGGTGCACCTCGGCATGACATAGATTGGGTGGCCGGCTTGAGTCTTCGAAGGCCGCACCCGCGTCGCGCGTGCTGCGGGGACTCTCGCAGTCCTGGTCTAGAGGAGATCGCACGATGCCCGAACCGACCCTGGGTTCCATTTTCGACGCGGCGGACCGTGCGCGGATCACGGCGCGACTCGATGCGCTCCGGCCCGAAGGACCACGCCAGTGGGGAAAGATGGACGCCGGCCAGATGCTGGCGCACTGCGCCGTCGCGATCGAGCTGCCGCTCGCGAATCCGCGACCGCAAGCAGCTGCTGATCGGCAAGCTATTGGCGCCCTTCGTGCGGCGGAAGTACCTGGGCGACGTGCCGTTTCCGAAGTCCTCGCCCACCGATCCGGCGTTCATCGTCGGCGACCAGCGGAGCTTCGATGCCGAGAAGGCGCGGCTTCTCGCCGTGCTGGCGCGGTTCGTCGAGCGCGGGCCCGAGGCGGCGACCGGCACGGTCCACACCTTCTTCGGTCGGCTGACCGGAGCGCAGTGGGGGCGGCTGATCTACAAGCACCTCGACCATCACCTGCGCCAGTTCGGAGTCTGAGACGTCGAGTTTCCGCACGGTTGCGACGGCGCGCGGGTCGAGGGCGCGCGCCGGGGTCCTCGAGACCCTCCACGGGCCCGTCCTGACGCCGGTCTTCATGCCGGTGGGCACCCAGGCCACGGTGAAGGCGCAGCTGCCGCAGACCCTCCTCGACTCGGGGACGCAGGTGGTGCTCGCCAACACCTATCACCTTCTGCTGCGGCCCGGGCCGGAGGTCCTGCGCCGCATGGGCGGCATCCACCGCTTCATGAGCTGGCCGCGCGCGGTGCTCACCGATTCCGGTGGCTATCAGGTCTTCTCGCTCCCCGGCGCGCGGTCCGTCTCCGAGGAGGGCGCCACCTTCCGCAGCTACGTCGACCACCGGAGCGTCCTCCTCTCCCCGGAGTCGAGCATCGAAACCCAGGTCGCGATCGGCGGCGACATCATGATGGCCTTCGACCACTGCGTGGCGTCGACGGTCGACCTCGCGACCGCGCGCGCGGCGGCCGACCTGACCGCGCGCTGGGCGGTGCGCTGTCTGAACGCGCGGGAGGCGCCAACGCGCGGGGACAGCCCCTGCAGGAGGCGCAGGGACAGTCCCCTCAGTCCCCTCAGGCCCTCTTCGGCATCGTGCAGGGCGCCCTCTTCCCCGACCTGCGGCGCGAGTGTGCGGCGCGCCTCGCCGAGATGCCGTTCGACGGCTACGCGATCGGCGGCCTGGCGGTGGGCGAGAGCCGCGCCGAGCGCGAGGACGTCTGCGCGCTCACCGCCGAGCAGATGCCGCAGGAGAAGCCGCGGTACCTGATGGGCGTCGGCACGCCGCTCGACCTCCTGGAGGCCGTGCACCGCGGGGTCGACATGTTCGACTGCATCATCCCGACGCAGGTGGCGCAGCGCGGCGGCGCCTTCACCTCGCGCGGTTATCTGCAGATGCGGCGGACCGTCCACGCGATGGCCGACCTGGCGCTCGATCCGGACTGCGACTGCCCGACCTGCCCCCGCCACTCACGCGCCTATCTGCACCACCTGATCAAGGTGCGGGAGCCGCTCGGTTGGCAGCTTCTGGGTCAGCACAATCTGCACTTCTACCACCACCTGATGCGCGAGATGCGCGAGAGCATCCTGGCGGACGGGTTCGCGGACGCTGTACCACGCGAAGCGGGAAGCGCTCGGCGCCGACGACCTGGACAACCCCGTGAAGCGATCGCGCGTACGAACGCCCCGCGCGTCCGCAGCGCTTTCGCAAGGGGCCTACGCCGTGCACATGGCGCCTGCGGGCTTCGCGAGCATCCGCCACGTCGCCTCGGGCGAGACCATGCACGCGCGCACCCCGCCCATGGACGAGGCCCGGAGCCTCTACGTCGAGCAGTCGGGCCTGCGCGAGCGGCTGCGCCTGCGCGACGGCGAGGATCCGGCGACCGCGGAGCCGCTGGTCATCTGGGACGTCGGGCTCGGCGCCGCGGCCAATGCGATGGCGGCGATCCGCTGCTACGAGGACGCCGCCGCGGCCGAACCGGTGCGCGGACTCCGCGGGCTGCGTATCGTCAGCTTCGAGACCGACCTCGATCCGCTCCGGCTGGCGCTCAGAAACCACCGTCACTTTCCCTACCTGCGCCACGGCGGGCCGGCGGCGCTGCTCGCCACCGGGGAGTGGACCTCGCGCACCCACCCGGGCCTCGAGTGGCAGCTGCACGCCGGGGACTTCGCGGAGACGGTCGCGCGGGCGCCGTTCGCCCCGGACCTGGTGTTCTACGACCTGTTCTCGGGCTCGACGCACCCGGAGGCCTGGACGCTCGCGACCTTCGAGCGTCTGCACGTCGCCTGCGCCGGGCGAGCCGTCGAGCTCTTCACCTACACCGCTTCCACGGCGGCGCGCGTCGCCATGCTGGGCGCGGGCTTCTGGGTTGCCAGGGGGCGCCCCACCGACGGCCGGCCCGAGAGCACGATCGCCCTGACGGCCGCCGCGGTGGCTGCGGTCGCCGCGCCCGCTGCAGTCGCTGCGCCCGCTGCGTCGCTGCGCCCGCTGCGCCCCCTGCGGTTACCGACGTCGCTCAGCGTCGCCACGATCTACTCGGTCCCCAGTGGCTCGAGCGCTGGGGCCGCTCGCAGGCCCGCTTCCCGAGCGACGTCGCGGCCGGCGAGCACGCCGCGTTCGCGCAGAGGATCCGCGAGCACCTGCAGTTCCGCTGCAGCACGGAACCCGCGAGCGGGCGTAGGATTGCCGTATGAGCGGAGCCTTGAGCTTCGCCGACCGGCGGCGTCTGCTGCAGCTCGAGACGCTCTACGACCTCGCGCTGAAGCTCCATGCCGAGAGGCAGGAACAGGAGCTCGTCGACGAGCTCCTCGAGCGCGTCTGCGGGGTGCTCGACCCGGCGGTCGCGGTGGCGGTGACGCGTGAAGCCGCCGCCGGCAGTCGGGCGCTCGCCGTCGTCGGCTGGCCGGACGGCCGGCCGTCCGGCGCCGAGCTCCTGGCGCAGCCGCTCTGGCGCGAGCTCCTCGCGGAAGGGCAGACGCTGGTGCGGCGCAACGGCGTCTTCTCGGGCGTGCCCTATCGCGAGCTCATCGCCACCCCGCTCGGCTATCGCGGGGTCTTTCTCGGCTACATCGCTCTGCTCGACAAGGAGGAGCGCGGCGGCGGCGAGGGTGGGTTCTCGATCGAGGACCGCCGTTTTCTCGAGTCGGTCGCCGCCCTCGCCGGCGTGGCGCTCGACGGCGCGCGCCAGATCGAGCGCCTCGAGACGCAAAGCGAGCGCCTCGCCGAGGAGAACAAGGTCCTGCGCGGTCAGCTCGCCTCCGAGCTCGAGGGCTCCGGCATCGTCGCCGCCTCGCCCGGCATGCGACGCGTCCTCGAGCTCGTCGAACGGGTCGCGCCGCGGAGCGTCAACGTGCTGGTGCGCGGCGAGAGCGGCACCGGCAAGGAGCTGGTCGCGAAGCTCCTGCATCATCTCTCCGGGCGCAGCGGATCCCTCGTCGCCATCAACTGCGGCGCTCTGCCTGAGTCGCTGCTCGAGAGCGAGCTCTTCGGCATCGAGGGCGGCGTCGCGACCGGGGTTTCGGCGCGGCGCGGCAAGTTCGAGCTCGCTGACGGCGGCACGCTCTTCCTCGACGAGATCGGCGACATGGCGCCGGCGCTGCAGGTCAAGCTCCTGCGGGCGCTGCAGGAGCGCGAGATCGTCCGCCTGGGCGGCGAGCGCCCGATCCCGGTCGACGTCCGGCTGGTGGCGGCGACCCACCGCAGCCTCGAGGAGCTGGTCGCCGAGGGGCGCTTTCGCGAGGACCTCTACTACCGCATCAAGGGCGTCGAGCTCGAGCTCCCGCCGCTGCGCCAGCGGCGCGAGGAGATCCCGCTCCTGGTGCGCCACTTCGTCGAGCAGTTCTGCCGCCGGGAGGGGATCCCGGTGCCGCAGATCTCCCGCGAAGCCCTGGCGCTGCTCCTCGACTACGACTATCCCGGGCAACGTCCGCGAGCTCGAGAACCTGATCGCCGGCGCGGTGTCGCTGGCGGACGGGGTCGATCGAAGCCGCCCTCGTGCGCTCGTTGCTCGGCAGCGAGAACCGCGGCTCCGGACCCGAAGCGCTCGACCTCGGAGCGGTAGAGCGGCGGCACATCGAGCGGGTGCTCAAACTGGCCAGCCGGCAACCGCAGCGCGGCCGCGAAGCTCCTGGGTGTCGACCGCCGGACACTGCACCGCAAGGGTTTCTGACTTCGCAAGTAGAAACGCCTTGTTTTCAACGTTTACGCCAAACGGGACAAAAAGACCTGTAAGGGACAAATTGACTCATTCCCTGATCTATTGTGACTCTTCGGCGTTTGGCGCGCTGGAATCGACGGCGCCTCCTTGGGTCTGCGACATTGTGTCCCAGGTGAACGATCCGAAGCGCCCCAGGATCGCTCTTCATCGGCGGGTCTAAGTTCTTTCACGACAGGAGTTTGCGGCGTTCTCGGCGGAGCGGGACCGGAGCTGGCAGCAGGGTTGCCTCTGTCCGTCCGTACCAAGGAGATTGCTCATGCTACAGTCCGCCGCCAAGTCGATAGATGTCCGTGCGTTGCCGATCGAATGGATCGCCGGAACCGTCGCCATTGGAAGCGTCACCTGGCTGCTCGCTACCGACCGCATTCCTCCGGCGCTGGTCTATCTGGTGCAGCTCTTCCTGAGCTTCTGAGAGCGAGAGCCTGATGCCTGGACGGTCCCGGCTGCGGGAGGTCAAGTTGACGCTCCCCATGGCGCCTGACATGGAGGTCGTGGCCAGTCAGGCCGCGAGCTCCCTGGCGGCGTTCATCGGCATGAGTCCGGACCGCGTCGACGAGGTTCGCCTGGCCGTCGTCGAAGCCTGCATCAACGCCTTCGAGCACAGCCACTCCGCGGAGCGCAAGGTGGAGATCACCTTCTGCCTGATCGGCGACCGCGAGCCGGACTGCCTCGAGATCAGCGTCCACGACCGCGGCGTCGGTTTCGCCTTTTCCGAGGTCGAGGAGCCGAAGATCGAGGCCAAGCTCAAGGGCTCGCGCAAGCGCGGCTGGGGCCTTAAGATCATCCAGGGGCTGATGGACGAGGTGCGGATCCTCTCGGGCACGAACGGCACCACCGTAGTCATGAGCAAGTCACGCTAGGGAAGGACGGGGAACGATGACCGAAGCGCTCAAACTGACCATCGATCGCCGCGACGCTCTCGCCGTGATTCAGACCGAGGGCTACATCAACAACCAGGGTGGCGAGGAGATCGCGCGCGCCGCCTACGAGTTGCTGGAGTCGGGCTACACGCAGGCTGCTCCTCGATCTGACCGGGACGAAGATCATCAACTCGATCGGCATCTCGATCCTCATCGAGATCATCGAGAAGATGCTCGAAGTCGACGGCAAGCTCGCCTTCTGCTCCCTCACGCCGACGATCGAGAAGACCTTCCACATCATGGGACTCGCGCAGTACGCCTCGATCTACCCCGACCAGACGACCGCGGTGACGCAGCTCGCGCCGTGAACACCGGCGGACCCTCTCTCGCCGCAGCGAACCGGCGCGCCTCGGACAATCTGGAAGACGAGCTTCTCGCACTGGCGCGCCGCGAGCCGCAGGGCCGGCAGCTCGTCGAACAACTCCTGGGCCTGCTCGATCGCGCGACCGGATCGGGGGGCGCGGCGCTCTATCTGAAGAGCGATCGCGGCTTCCGCCGCGAGCTCGCGACCGCCGGCTCGACGCACGAGGAAGCTGCTCACCGCGGCGCTCCGTCGACGGCCCCGGCCAGCTCGACGTTCTGCGGCGGCCTGGTGCGGTGGAGCGGCACGACGTCGGGATCCGGGCGTCGGCGACGCCGGCGCTGCTGCTCGCCCTGGTCACGGCGGCGCGCGAGCTGGTGCTGCGCGGCCAGCTGAAGCGCCAGGACTTCGAGGCCAAGTCGCGCGGCGTGCAGCTCGAGGCGCTCTACGACGTCGGCCTCGCCATCGCCTCGACGCTCGACTTCGAGCGCCTCTGCGAGGAGATCCTCATGCGCGCCGTGTCGCTCTCCGACGCGCGGCGCGGCGCGCTCTATCTCATGCAGAACGGCCGCCTCGACCTGCATCGCGCCTTCGGCGGCGACGCCCAGGCGCGGCTCGACCCGCGAGACGACGAGACCCAGGAGCTGCTCGCCGGCACGCCCCGCCCGACCTGTTGCGTGCTGCCCGGGGCGCTCTACGTCCTCGGCGTGCCGATCGCCATCGACGGTCTGCCGAAAGGGCTGCTGGTGATCGGCGACAAGGAGAGCCGCCAGGGCGTCGGGCCGTTCTCGCCCGCCGACCGCCGGACCCTCGACCTGCTCGCCAACCAGGCGGCGATCGCGCTCGAGAACGCCGACCTGCACCGCCAGGCGCTCGAGAAGGAGCGCCTCGAGCGCGAGATCGAGCTCGCCTCCGAGATTCAGCGCCAGATCCTGCCCAAGGGAACGCCCGAGATCCCGGGCTACGAGCTCGCCGGCTGGAACCGGCCGGCAAAGCACATCGGCGGCGACTACTACGACTTCTTTCCGTTCGACGGCGGCCGCAGCTGGGGGCTGGTGCTGGGCGACGTCTCCGGGCAAGGGCGTTCCGGCGGCGCTGCTGGTCTCGACGCTGCACTCGGCGCTGCGCCTGCTGCTCGATCGCCTCGAGCTCGGATCCGACCTCTTCTTTCGCCTGAACGAGCACATCCTCGCCTCGTCGGCGGCGAACAAGTTCATCACCCTGCTCGCCGCCCGCCTCGAAACCGCGACCGGCGAGCTGCACTATCTCAACGCCGGCCACAATCCGGGGATCATCGTGCGCGCCCGCGGCGGCGTCGAGCAGATGGGGCCGGGCGGCCTGCCGCTCGGACTGATGCCCGGCGTGAGCTGCCGCACCGAGGGACGACGATCGAGCCCGGAGATCTGCTCTGCCTCTACAGCGACGGCATCACCGAGGCGGTCGGACCGGACGACGTCGAGTTCGGTTTCGATCGCCTCGCGGCGCTGCTCGCCGACGCCCGCGAGGCGCCGCTCGACGATCTCATGCGGCGCATCGACCGCGAGGTCAGCGCGCACGCCGGCGGCCTCGCCCAGGGCGACGACCAGACCGTGCTCCTGCTGCGCCGCTCAGCGGTGTAGTCCGGGGCGGCCGACCGACCCCCGGTCGGCGCTGCCGCTGTCCCCGGACGATTCGATTCGGCGAGCCTCTTCATATGAAGACTTCGACTCTGCTCGCCGGCGCCCTGCTGGTCGCCGCCGGGTTCGCGCCCCTCGCCGCCACCGACGGCGACTTCGACCCCACCTTCGGCTTCGGTTCCGGGTACGTCACCTGGAACGGCGGCGGCTCGGTCGAGGTCGCCGACGGCGTCGCCCTTGCCGACGGCACGCTGATCGGCGTCGGCACCTACGACACGCCGAGTACGGCGCCGGTTCTCCACTGGCAGGCGTTCAGCAGGACCGGAATTCAGCTCAACCGGGCCTGTTACCTCGCGCCCGGACAGCTCTTCGCGTTCTCTTCGACCTCGCACGGGTTGACCGCGCTCGTCGACTCAGCCGGCCGCCTCCTGATCGGCGGCTGGGCCCGATTCCCGATCACCGGCGCCGCCGAGCGCCCGATCGTGGCGGCCTTCGATCTCTCGCAGCCGGGCTGCGTCCTCGACAGCAGCTTTTCGGGAGATGGCTGGCTCGTCCTGCCGGGTCCCAGCGCCAACACCTGTACCGGGAGCCTCGACTGCCGGGTCGTCGATCTGGTCGAAGTTCGCCCCGAGACCGGCGCCGTCGCCGAGCCGCGGATCGTGGCCGAGATGGAGGTCTCGACCGGCAACAGCTTCTTCGACACCCGGATCGTCGCGCTGACGCAGGACGGCACGATCGACAGCGGATTCGGCGCCGGCGGTTTCAGCGACATGTATCTGACCGACTACGAGAACGCCGGGTTCCGCTATCCGATCGAGGTCGACGGGCGCGGCCGTATCGTCCTCGCGGGAGCGGCTTTCCACAACGGGCTGCGTTACCCCATCGCCTGTCGCTCCACCGCCGACGGCGCGATCGATGTCGATTTCGCCAACGAGGGCTCTCTCGCGCTCGACCTTCCGGCCGGGCCGGGCTCGACCCGCGAGCGCCTCGCCAGCGAGACGGCGGTACTGTCCAACGGCCGCTACCTGTTCTCGGGCGAGAACTTCGACGATGCCGATCCGGGATCGTGGCCGCGTGGGGATCTCCACTTCCCGCAGCCGGGTGCCGTCGACTACGACGACGTCTGGACGGTCGGCATCAGAGCTGTAGGGCCTGTTCCGCTGGCCGCCCAGGGCAACGCCAGGACGATCGCAGTGGTGAACGAGCGCTGGAACGCAGGTGGCACGGCCTTCTCCGAGGCCACCGTCGTGCAGCGCTGGGGAGAGGCCTTCGCGGACCCGCTCTTCGCAACCCAGGGGGAGCGGGTGATCGACTTCGACTTCGGCGGCGGCAACAAGGAGACGGTCGCGGAGGCGCTGCTTTCGTCCGGACGCATCGTCCTCGCCGGTACCGCCGACGAGACTCCTACCACGACGACCGGGTTTCTCGTCCGCCTGAACAACTCCTACCTGTTCGCCGACGGCTTCGAGTGGGGCACCGCCGCCGACTGGTCGGGCGGAGTCGGCGTCCTGTTGCCCTAGCCCGGACTTCTCACCAGCTTTCGTAGCGAGTCGTCGCAGATGCCAGTGGCTGCAAGGCGTCGCGACCGAGGCGAGCGCAGGCGGGCCTGAAGCCCGTCGAGCACGCCGAGAGAGCGCAACGCAGCAGACGCTGGCATATGCGGCGACGCAGCAGAAGGTTGGTGAGAAGTCCGGGCTAAGGCGGGTTCCGACCGGCTCGATCAGGCGAGCGCGCCCGAGCAGCTCGAGCCGGCGCCGGCGGTGCAGCCGAAGCAATGACCGGCGGTGGCGATGGCGCCACCGGCGAGATCGTCGAGTTTCTCGATCTCCCAGAGCGTACGCCGCGGCGCGTTCTCGCCGCCGGGCAGCGGCAGCTCGAGCATCAGGTTGAAGTCGCAGTCGTAGAGGTCGCCGTTCCAGTCGACGCTCACCTGGCTGCGGCACATCAGGCCGTCGACGGTCGCCGGGTTGAAGCTCGCGACGAGCAGCGCCTGGTAGCTCGCAGTCTTCCCGAGGCGCGCCAGCTGCTCGGCGAAGCGGCGGATCGGCATGTTGGTGATCGTGATCAGGTGATGGAACTCGATGCCGAAGCGCTCGCCCAGCTCGCGCTTGTAGTCGAGCTCGAGCGCCTGCTGCGCCGGGGGGAGCGACGGCCCGAGCGGGTTGTAGACCAGATCGAGGCGCAGCGCCGAGCCCGGCTTGCCATACCCGAGCGCGTTCAATCGCCGCAGTGCCGCAATGCTGTCGTCGAAGGTGCCGCGCCCGCGCTGCTGGTCGACATTCTCGAGCGTGTAGCAGGGGAGGCTGGCGACGATCTCGACCTCCTGGGCGGCGAGGAACCCGGCGAGATCCTCGTAGCCCGGCTGCTCGAGGATCGAGAGATTGCAGCGGTCGATCACCCGCCTCCCCAGCGCGCGAGCGCTTCCGACCAGTCGCCGGAACTGCGGATTCATCTCGGGAGCGCCGCCGGTCAGGTCGAGGAGGGTGATCCCGGGGCTCGCGGCAAGGAGCTCGAGCAGCCGGTCGGCGACCTCGGCGGAGAGCGCCTCGGTGCGCTTCGGCCCGGCTTCGACATGGCAATGATGGCAGGCGAGATTGCACAGCCGCCCGACGTTCACCTGCAGCGTCGTCACCCGGCCGCGGCGGAGCATCCCCAGCGCGTGCTGACTCAGGGCGTCGTCGAAAGTGGCGTCCCGGATGGGTGTTGGCAGAACTGGCAGTCGCGATGCTCCAAAAGGGGTCATGAAGAGACCTCACCGCCAGCCCGCGCCGCGGTCTTGATCTCGGCGAGGATCGCGTCGAGGTCGGTCTCGTCGAGATCCGGATTCACGCAGACGAGTCGAATGGCCTTGCGCCCGCGGACGGTGCCGTAGCCGATCTTGAGGCGTCCCTCGCGGTCGAGCCAGTCGCAGATCGCGGCGCTCGCGTGGCCGCGGACTTCGAAGCAGACGTTGATCGACGGCGGGGGCTCGACGAGCTCGAAGGCGGGGTCGGCGGCGATCTTCGAGGCGGCGAGCCGCGCGAGCCCGAGCTGACGCTGGATGCGCTCGTCCCAACCGCGGTCGCCCAGCCGGAGCCAGGCCGCCCAGAGCTTGAGGGCGTCGTTGCGGCGCCCGCACTGGATCGAGCGGTGGCCGGGATTGAGGTCGTCGTCGTCCGCCTGAAAGAGGTACTCGGCGGTCTCGTCGAGGCTCCCGGTGAGGGCTCCGCGGCGCGCCACGAGCAGCACCGAGCACTGCAGCGGCACGCCCATCATCTTGTGGGGGTCCCAGGAGAAGGAGTCGGCGAGCTCGACGCCGTCGACGAGGTCGCGCCGCGCGGGGCAGAGCACGAGGCTCCCTCCCAGCGCGCCGTCGACGTGCAGCCAGACGCCGTGCTGGCGCGCCAGCGCCGCGATGGCGCGGATCGGATCGAACGCCCCCCGCACCGTCGTGCCGGCAGTCGCATTGATCTGCATCGGCTGGAATCCCTGGGCGCGATCGTCGTCGAGGAGCCTGGCGAGGGCACCGACGTCCATCCGGCCGGCGGCGTCCGTGGGCACCTTGCGGACGCCGTGGCGCCCGATTCCGACGATGCCGGCGTTCTTGGAGATCGAATAGTGCCCCTCGGCGGAGGTGTAGAGGACCAGCTTCGTGCCGGGCATTCCCTGGTCCCGCGACTCCGGCGCCGCGGCGTTTCTGGCCAGCAGGAGCGCCACGAGGTTGGCGCTCGATCCGCCGGGGGTGAAGCAACCCTCGGAGCCAGCGGAGCCAGCGGAGTCATCGGAGCCAGCGAAGCCGGCCTTCGTCGCCATGTGCCGCAGGAGCTCGCGCTCGACGAGGATCTGCGCCCCCGCGGCCTTGAAGGTGTACATCGAGACGTTGGGCACGACGGCGAGCATCTCCGCCGCCGTCGCCACCGGCTCGCGCCCGCCGAAGAGCTGATTGACGAAGCGCCAGCTCGAGCTCGAGGGAGTGGCACGCAGCACCTCGTGGAGACGCGCGAGAACGGCGTCGATCGGCTGGCCGTCGTTGCGCAGCGTGAGGTCGAGACGCCGGGCGAGCTGCGCCGGGTCGCGCAGGTCAGGGTCGCCAGGCAGGTCCTCGTCGGCGAGCAACCGGCGCGCCAGGCTCGCGGTCGATTCGAGCAACTGCTCGAGCTCGCGCGCCCTCTCCTGCCGGCGCGCCGAGAGCGGAAGAACTGCGAAGTCGGATTCCGTCATCTGTCCTCCGGTTGCGACAGAGTCTATCGACATGGGAGCGCGCCGCCGTCGCCCGTCCCGGCGCCGGCGCCAGGTAGCCGCCCGTAACCCAACCGTGCTCGCCGGCAAAGAAGTCGCATCGAAGGTAACGTCGCCGGTGTGGGGACCGTAGGTCAAGGGGGATGAATCGTGATCGAGTCGGGAAAAGTGGCCGGTGCCGAGCGCGCTGCGGCAGTTGACGTTCGCCGCCGGGCCTGGCTGAAGCCGGTCCTGTTCGTGGTCGCCCTGGCGGCGATCCTGGTCGCGTTCAAGGTCTTCGGACTGGGCGATCGGCTGGTCGAGCTCCGGGCCTGGATCCTCGCGCTGGGGCCGCTCGGCGCGGTCGTCTTCGTGCTGATCTACGGCGTCGCGACGACCGTGGCGCTGCCGGCCTCGGTGCTGACGGTCGCTGCGGGGGCGATGTTCGGGTCGGTGCTGGGCGTCGTGCTGGTCAGTGTCGGGTCGACGCTGGGCGCCGCCGGCGCCTTCGCCCTGGCGCGCTGGTTGGCGCGCGACTCCGTTTCGCGCTGGCTCGCAGGCAACGAGAAGTTCCGCCAGCTCGACGCCCTGACCGAGCGCCACGGCGCGATCATCGTGGCGCTCACCCGGCTGGTGCCGATCTTCCCGTTCAATCTGCTCAACTACGGTTTCGGCCTGACCCGCGTGCCGTTCGGCACCTATCTCTTCTGGTCGTGGCTCTGTATGTTGCCGGGGACGGTTCTGTACGTGGTCGGCGCCGACGCCTTCACTCGAGGCCTCGCCGAGGGGCGGATGCCCTGGGCGCTGCTCGGTGCGCTCGCCGTGGCGCTCTGGTCGTTCTCGTGCTGCTCGTGCGCTATGCGCGCCGCACGCTCGCCGAGCGCGAGGCCGCGGTGAAAACGCCCGCAGCGGCAAAGTCTCCCGAGGCGCACCCGTGACTCTCACCCCGTTGACTTCGTCGCCCTTCGATCGGCGGGTCCGAGGCCGGCGAGCGGGGAGATCGGGACTCCGTCGGGCCAGTGCCCTAGCCGCGCCCTTCGCGCGACGGCTGAAGCTCGCCGACGGCGGCGAGGCGCAGCGCCGGCGCGACGGCTGGAGAGCGATGAGCGCCCGGAATCCACAGCGTCCGGTCGCGGCGCCGCACCGTCGACCGCGGCGAGCAGGTCGAGGAGTCTTCCCGGTCCAGATCAGCGGCGGCAGGGCGGCTGCGAGCTTGCCGTCCGGCTCCGATCCGGCGGACGCTCCTGGCGACGCCGCGGAACGGCAGGCCCGGGCCGGGCAGGCAGCGCAGGTTCTCGATCGAACCGATGCGGATGCCGCCCGCCGAGCGCCGCAGGAGATCGTCCTCGCCCTCCTCCCCGGCGAGCCATTGCGGGTGGCCGGGAATGGCATCCTCGCCGGCGACGCCGTGTCCGGTCGACATGCGGCCGCAGCGCGCGCGCGAGCTCGAGGTCGAGCACCGGCCCGGCGAGCTCGCCGTCGTGCACGAGCTCGCGCCGGCGCTTCAGCACGCCGTCGTAGTCGAACGGAAATCCGAGGGCGATCGCCTCGCCCGGCTCGTCGATCAGCCGGACGACGGGGGAGAGGGTGCGGCGTTCCGCGGGATCGGCGAGCGGTCCCTGCCCGGCGACGAAGCGCCGGCCGGAGAAGACCTCGCGCGCCACGAGCTCGAGCAGAGCCACGGCCGCCTCGGCAGCGAGCACCGCCGGTGCCGCCGGCTCCGGCACCGCCTCCGTGATCTCGGTCGCCTGCAGGGCCTGCGCGCGCGCGACCAGCTTCTTCGATCGCGAGCCCGCGCAGCGAGCGGCTCGACGCCGCCGCGAAGCCCGAACCGGGCCGCCGGCCGGTGCGCGCTTCGAGGCTGATCTCGGTAGCGCTCGCGGCCCGGGTCGGCCGGCCGGTCGCGGCGACCGACGAGATTGCGCTCCGACCAGGAGCAGCGCAGCGTCGATCGCCTGTCGCGCAGGCGCCTGCAGCCTCTGGAGCGCCGCCGGGGGGGCGAGCGCGGCGACCTCGGCGTCGTGGAGCTCGGCCAGCGCCGCGGGCGGAACCGGCTCCTCGGAGCCGCGCGGCCACTCCCAGTCGGGAGAGATCGACGCCGCCGCGCGCGACGACGAGCGCCTGCCGCAGGATCGCCTGGAGCTCTCCGACGTCGCTCGCCTCGCCGCGGGCCAGCCCGGTGCGTCGGCCTTCGCGCACCCGGACGACGACGACCCGCGACGCCGTGGCCTCGGCGCGCCGGGTGCGGGCTGCTCTCGATCGCCTGGTTCGAGGAGGTTTCGATCCAGCTGACGATAGTGGCGTCGGCCGGCGAGAGCCGCAGCAGATGTTCGCTGCGTTCGACGATTTCGGCGAGGGAGAGTTTCCCGGGTTCACGGCCTCATCCTAGCAACCGGCTCCTCGCGGGCGAGGCTCGCGGAGGCATTGGAGCCATGGCCGAGCCATGGGAGCCATGGGAGCCATAGGAGGCAGCGGCGGCGTTGGAGCAGTTCGAGCCATGGCTTGAACTTTGCAGCCTACGACGGCGAGAATGCATCGCACCGTGTCCGCCTATTGCCGACCGTTCCGCAGGTGCCTACGTCTCGGTGCCCTCGCGGCCTGGGCTTTCTGCTACTTTCTGCCCATGCCGGGCGACGCGCAAGAGGACCTGTCGGCGGCCCGGCGGCGGCAGATGGTCGAGGTCGTGCGCGAGCGCGGAGTTTCCGACCGCCGGGTGCTCGACGCGATGGGCGCAGGTCCCGCGCCACCTCTTCGTGCCCGAGAAGGTCCGGCCGCAGGCCTACGAGGACTTTCCGCTGCCGATCGGCTCGCAGCAGACGATCTCGCAGCCCTACATCGTCGCGCTGATGACCTCGCTGCTCGAGCTCAAGGGCGGCGAGAAGGTGCTCGAAATCGGCACCGGCTCGGGCTACCAGGCGGCGGTCCTGTCGAAGGTCGCCGGCGAGGTCTACACCATCGAGATCCTCGGAACGCTCTCGGAGAGCGCGCGCAAGGCGATCGACGGGCTGGGCTACGAGCAACATCCACTTCCGGGTCGGCGACGGCTACGCCGGCTGGCCGGAAGCGGCGCCGTTCGACGGCATCGTCGTGACCGCGGCGCCCGAGAAGATCCCGCAGCCGCTCCTCGACCAGCTCAAGGTCGGCGGCAAGCTGGTGATTCCGGTCGGCTCGTTCTTCCAGGATCTGCTCGTGCTAACCAGGACCGCCACCGGAATCGAGCGCAAGAACGTCGCTCCGGTGCGCTTCGTGCCGATGACCGGCGAGGCGCAGAAGCCGCCGGCGGTTCCACCGACGCCGCCCTGAGTCGGGCACACACCGTCCTCTTCAGGCGGCGCTGGGCACGCTTCCGGTGGCCGTGGATCGTCCTCCGCGACGTCCTCACTTGGCGCCTGTGGCATGGGCCATACCTCCGCCGGCCCGAGGAGCGCCACGATGGTCCTCCGGCAGCTGTCGCTGGAGTACCATCGTGCTTGCTGCCGTACCTAGCGCTCGCGGATTCGCCCTCGGGCGCAGCCGAATTGGCGGCCAGCGAACGAGGCCGGCCTGTTTCTCCCTCGGGGAGGTCCGTCGCATGCGCAAGAGTTTCGTCGCCACCCTGCTCGTTCTCGCCGCGGCCGGTCCCTCCGGGGCCCAGGTCGTCGACCACCGGCACCTCGCCGCCGTCGCCTCGTTGCCGCAATCGGTCGTGGACGAGATCGGCAGCCAGCGGTGGCTCTTCACCCACGCCTCGGTCGGAGGAAACATGATCGAGGGCCTGGCCGACCTGCATGCGCTCGATGCGCAGCATTATCCGCTGGTCACCCAGTCTGTCGGCTTCGACGCCGGTCTGAACCGCGCCGAAGCGCCACCTGCGACAACGCTCCCTGGCACGGTCTACGAATGCCCGCGCGGCAATCCGGTCTGGTCGGAGAAGGTGGCTATCTTCGACAACTCGGTGCGGCTCGCCGGCTGGCATCTGCCGAAGGTCGATGCGGTGATGGACAAGTTCTGCTACATCGACCCGGACGCCGACGCCGCCTCCACTACGGCTTCGATGGCGGCGCTCCGGGAGGCCTATCCCACGACCGCGTTCGTCTACACCACGATGCCACTCACCACCGGCGAGGATGCGGAGAACGTCCAGCGCAACCAGTACAACCGGGCGGTGCGCCTCCACTGCGCGTCGACGGGGGCAGTGCTCTACGACCTCGCCGACATGGAGGCGTACGACCCGAGCGGCGTCGCCCAGACCTTTCTGTCAGCCGGCCAGACCTATCAGAAGCTCTACGACGGCTATACCGACGACGGCGGACACCTGAACGTCACCGGCCGGCAGCGCGTCGCCACCGGCTGGTACGCGGTGGCGGCGGTTCTCGCCCGGCACCCGATCTTCTGGTCGGATTTCGAACAGGGCACGATCGCAGGCTGGGTCGTGCCTGCGCCGTAGGGCGCCGTGTCAGCTCCGGCGCTGCCCCGGAGGCTTTCGGCGGCTCAGCTCCAGCCCTGGCGGGCGATCCAGGCGTCGCTGTAGATCGTCGAGAGGTAGCGGTTGCCGGAGTCGGCGAACAGGGTGGCGATGCGCGCTCCGGCGCCGGCACCGCGGCGGTGAGGCGGGCGGCGAGCTGGCGGACGCCCCAGAGGGTCGCGCCGGAGGAGCCGCCGGCGAAGATCGCCTCGGTGCGGGCGAGCTCGCGCGCGGCGAGGATGGCGTCGCGGTCGGTCGCCTGCACCATGTCGTCGAGGCGCTCCCACTCCGGGCAGCCGATGATCTCCTCGTCGCCCAGCCCCTCGACCAGCGTGCGGCTGCGGCGTCACGCGGCGGCCGTTCTTGAAGTGGTCGGTGAAGACCGAGCCGGCGATGTCGACCGCCATCACCTTCACCTTCGGATCCTGCTCCTTGAGATAGCGCGCCACGCCGGAGACCGTGCCGCCGGTGCCGATGCCGGCGACGAACCAGTCGATGCGGCCCGTCCATCTGGCGCCAGATCTCGGGGCCGGTCGAGCGGTAGTGCGCCTCGTTGTTCGCCCGGTCGTTGTGCTGGTCGGGGAAGAAGGCGCCGGGGATCTCGGCGGCGAGGCGGCGCGCCATCCGGTTGTAGCTCTCGGGATGCTCGGGGGGCAGGTCGCCGTCGACCAGCACGAGCTCGACGCCCATGGCGCGCAGCGCGTCGATCTTCTCCGGGCTGGTCTGCTTGCGCACCACCATGACGCAGCGCAGGTCGTACTCGATCGCCATCATCGCGAGCCCCATCGCGGTGTTGCCCGACGACGCCTCGACGACCGTGCCGCCGGCGCGCGAGCCGGCCGTCGGCCATCGCCTGCTCGACCATGTGGCGGGCGATGCGGTCTTTCACGCTGCCCATCGGGTTCATGTACTCGAGCTTGGCGTAGACCTCACCCGCGAAGCCGGGCACCGCCCGGCGCAAACGCACCATCGGCGTGTCGCCGACGGCATCGGAAACCTTGTCGAAGACTCTTCGGGCGCTCATCGACCCGAGGATAGCAACCTGCGCCAGCCACCCCAGCCGAGCCGGTGCGCGGCTGCGGCCGCCCGGCCCGGGCAGAGGGCGGTCGCGCAGCGGCCTGGGCTCAGGGCACGGAACCGGACCAGGCGCCGAGGTTGCCGCTTTGGAAGCCGTCCATGAAGACGAGGCTCGAGAGGAAGGAGGTGTGGAAGTCGAGCGCGCCGAAGGCGGCCGTGTTGTAGCCGAGAGCGGCGATGTGGTACGTCGTTCCGGCGGCCACGGGGAGATTGGCGATGACCGATTGCAGGCCTACCCAGTCGTCGTTGCACGCCACCAGGGAGAGCGCACCTTGCGGGCCGGTGAAGACGGCGAGCACGGTGTCGTAGCTGCTCGCGACGGTATCGACCGACAACAGCCCGCTCCCGGCCGGCGTGAAGTCGTACCAGACCGAGTGCGCGCCCTGGCCGTTGAAGGAGCCGCAGACGAACGACGGATCGTCGCCGGCGGTCGTCGCGCCGGTGGTGTTCTCATAGTCGCTGTACGACAGGCCACTCGCCGCCAATGCGAAAGTGAAGTCGTCGTTCGGCGGCGGCAGGAGGGCGACCGACAGGTTGAGCGAGCCGCCGCCGCCGGAGCCATAGGCCAGGACCTCGATGGAGTAGGTCGTGCCGCCGAGCAGAGTGACATCGAGCGACGACTGCAAGCCGCCGAAGTCGTCGTTGCAGCCCGCGCTGGTGAGCCCCCCCCAGCTGCCGGTCCACACCGAGAGCACCGTGTCGTGGTTGCTGCCGAAAGTGTCGAGGTTGTAGGTTCCGGTGATCGCGGGAGTGTAGCGGTACCAGACGCTGCGGGACTGCCGCGGATAGGCGCTCGAGCCGCATGTGGTCCACGGGTCCCAACCCTGGGTCGTCGCTCCGGTGGTGTTGAGCCCGGTCACCGTGAACGGGACGCTGCCGATGTTCGTGGCGCTCGCGAAGTCGTCGTTCCCCGGTCCGGAACGGTAGTTGATCGTGTTCTGGTAGAGATCCATGAGCGGGCCCCAGCTGACGTTGCTGTGACCGCGGACGAGCCAACTCGCCCACCATTGGCTGAAGACGTCGCTGTTGACGTTGTAGGAAACCTCCCAGAGGTTGGCGAAGGTGCCGTCGGAATAGGTGTCGTCGCCGTCGTCGTTGGCGTCGAAAATATCCCACAGCGCGCCGGCGACCCGGCCCTCGGGCCAGTCGCCGTTGTCCCAGCCGGGCGTTCCCCAGGTCGGGTACTCGAGATCGAGGCTGGAGCCACTCGGCCAGTAGAACGTGGGTTCGTTGTTGACCGCCGAAGTGAGGAACTCGCTCCAGCCTTCGGTCCAGCCGCAGCCCGCGCTGAGGGCTTGCGGAATCCCGTGCGGATTGCAGTTGGGATTGGGCGGCATGTAGTTGCCATAGATGCTGTACATGACATTGTGGCCGTACTCGTGTTTGGCGACGACGCCGAGGGGCGAGAGCGGATCGACACCCATCATGTGCACATTGCCGCCCGGGTTGTAGTAGGTGCCGTCGGTGCTGCTGAGCTTCCACTGGACCGTCGTGGGACCGCCGACGCCGCCGCCGCCGTTGAACAGGATGTAGCGCCACACTTCGTTGAGGTCACGCTGCGTCCAGTAGGCGCGCTCGTAGGCGTCGCCGTTGAGCACGTACCAGCCGCCGATGTCGTGGGTGCCGTCGGCGAACACCACGACGCCGGTTTGGGTGCGAAAGGTGTTGGCGATGGCGTTGGTCGTACCCCAGTCGGGATTCACTACCGCCAGGGTATCCGGGTTGGGATTGTAGTTGGACCAGGAGTAGACCAGCGTCCGCACCCCTACGCCTCCGGGATTGGCCGCCGGGCCGCAACTGTAGCTGCCGCCGAGATCGGTGAAGCACCAGGCCAGATGGCCGTAGTTGTCGCCGCGCACGAGCTCGACCAGAAACTCCAAGGCGCCCGTATAAACGTCATTGCGGTCGTAGTAGGACCAGGTCCCGGTGACGGTGAGATCTCCCTGCGGCGCGTCGGCGGTCGCGTCGGCTTCCGCCTCGGGCGGGTTCTCACCGGGCGCGGGCGGAGGCGGCGGGGCGAAGTTGCCGCACGGCGGCTGCTGCGCCGGAGCGCCGGGCTTGAGGTCGGCGGCGGGGCAGGGCGCGGCGGCGGATCGAGCGCCGGCGGAGACTGAGGCCGGCGCGGGTGGGGCCGGATCGAGCGCCGGCGGAGGCGGCACCGTGGACTCGTCGCGGCGATAGACCGACAGCGACTGGGCGAGGATCCCGGTTGGGGCTTGTGCCATCCCGCCGTTGCGAATTGCCTCTTCGCGGGGGACCGGCGCGAAGCCCGCGCGGCTCTCGGTGAGTCCGACCGCGAGATAGGCGGCCGCGAGGTCGCCCCAGGAGTTGCGCGCATCGATCGTCCGCCGGGCGCGCGCCAGAATCGTGCTGTCCCCGGGCGAGTCGAAGATGACCTTGGTCGAGAAAGAGACCGTTTCGCCCGCCGCGAGATCCCCCTGCCAGCTGAGCTCGCCGCCGGCAGCGTGGGCGTTCGCCGGCAACTCGAGGGCGGCGAAGGTTCCCGGGGAATCGAGGTCGGCCCACACCTCGCAGGTCACGGTCATCGCGACCCCCACCGGGTTGAGCTGATCGATCACGATGCGGACGTGCAGCGGTGTCACCACGTCGACCGCAGCGCCGTGAGCGGCGATGGCCGGCGCCGAGGCTCGAGCGCCCGCCGGATCGGCGCCGAGCCCGGAAATCGTCCACAGAAGGATGAGGCCGCAGAGATACGCCGGCCGTAGACACGCTCGCCGCTGAGTCATGAGGGACCCCCTTCTCCGGGTGGTGGAACGTGAAGTCTGGGCAGCAGCGTGGGATCGCAGCCATTGCGCGGCAACACCCAATAGGGTAGGGAGACCCTACCCTATTGGGTGGTATTTCAAGGGGACGGTCGGTGCCGTCAGAAGGCGGCGATCAGACCGAAGCTCACCCGGTCGTCGTCGAGCTCGAGGTCGTGGTAGATCTCGCCGTTCGCCCGCATGTTGCGCGCCAGGAGGTAGCGCAGAGCGTCAGCGAGACGTTCTCGGCCGCGACTCGAGGACGTCCGAGTCCACCTTGTTGTAGAGCCCCGCGATCGCCCAGCGGCCGTCCTGGCCGCCGGGGAGGAAGATCAGCTCGGCGAAGCCGCCCTCGGTCTTCAGGTCCGGGCCGGTGCGTCCGACCAGGAACGGATCCTCGTCGCTGCGCTCGAGATAGATGGCGTTCAACTGCCACTTCTCGGAGAGCTCGATGGCGAGGTCGGGACCGAGGTAGGTGATCTTCGTCGACGGTCCATCGACGAGCTCCTCCTTGCCCCAGTAGCCGAAGGCGCCGACGCGCACCGGTCCGAACTGGCGCGACAGACGCAGCGCCGTGTTCTTGAAGTCGTTGTCGTCGAAGTTGCCGTTCTCCGCCGGCTCGATGCCGTTGCCGTTGACGATCTGCCCGACGACCTCGATCGCGGCGGGGGCGTGCCAGGTGAGCACCATGCCGCGGTCGTAGGTCAGGTTGGTCGGCAGCACGCCGACGCGGGTCTTGAAGATCGTGTAGTCGTTGCGCTCGAGCCGCAGCTCGCGCTTGAACAGCGGATCGGAAAGCTGGAACTGCCCGACCACCATGTCGACCGGCAGGCCGAAGAGCTCGTTGAACTGGAAGAAAGTGTCCTCGAGCTTGACCGACTCGCCCTGCTCGAAGATGGCGTAGAAGTAGTAGGAGATCTTCTCGGTGATCGGCCCGCCGGAGAGGAGCTTGAGCGACCACGGCCACTCGAAGTCGGTCTGCGAGCTCGCCGTCGTCCTCGTACGAGGCCCAGGCGTCCATGCGCACCGCGAGCGGCACGTCGCGCACCAGCTTGAGCAGCGGGTCGCCGACATCGAAGTCGCCCGCGAGGGTTCCTTGGTGGCGTCCTCCATGCGGAAGCCGCGCGCCGCGAACTCCTCGCCGAACGGCTTCAGGCGCGGGAACGGCGCATGGCAGGTGCTGCAGGAGATCTGGTACTTGCGGGCGAAGGCCGGAATGGCGCCGGCGTCATCGGAGACGGTGATCGCCAGCAGAACGGCCACCGCGAGCAAGCGAGAGGACGAACGAGCGGGTATAGGTCATCGCGGGCTCCGTCACTGCAGCACGGTGAAGGTCGTTTCGTGGAAGTTGAGGGTGACCGGCGCGTACTCCTCGGCGGGAACCTTCATGAACTCCCCGACCGACGAGACCAGGCGCGAGTAGTAGAGGCTCGCCTTCACCGTCACCGGTCCGGCGGCCATCTCCTGCGGCAGCTTCCAGCTGTACGTCTCGGCGACGGCCTGGAGCGGCGCCAGGCGGTAGTCGGTGGCGAACGAAGCGGTCGCCCACTGCGCGATCGTCATCCGCCCCTTGGCGTCGAGGTACGGCAGGCGGAAGATGCGGTCTCCGGTGGCCATCGTGTCGTAGGTGCCGTCGCGCTTGAGGCCGGCGAACCCCGCGATGTCCTTGATCTCGCCGATGTCCTGGTAGGCGAGCGCGGTCGCCGAGGCGATCGTGTACTCCTCGTCCTTGAACCCCTTGGGGTCGACCGCCAGGTGGTAGCTCTTGCCGGCGGCGTCGGTCGCCTCGACGTGCAGCCAGAGCACGCGCTCCTCGGCCGAGCCGCTCGGGATCTTGTGCCCCGCCTTGGCGTTGACCACCACCGCGGTCAGCTTCATCGTGTCTCCGGGCTCGGCCTCCCGGGTCTCGGGGTGGATCCGCACCTCGGCGACGCCGGCGAGCTTGCCGGGGTCGTGCGCACCGTGGAAGAGATGCTGGCGGACATCCGGGAGCTCCGCCCCCATGCGGGCGCTGCGCCCCGGCGCCGGCGGCATGTGGCACTCCTGGCAGACGACGCCGCCCTTGCCGTGCGGCCCCTCCTTCCACTCGAGGTGGGTCGACTTGACGAACAGTCCCCACGGATTCTTCTCGTTGTGGCAGGTGCCGCAGAACTCGGCGCTGCGCAGGAACGGGTTCTCGCGCGTCTCGTGGTGCGGGCTCACCGCGCCGGCGCGCGGGCCCTGCTTGATCTTGCCGGGGGAGATCGTCCAGTTGAAGTTGACCGGCACGTCGCCGCTGAAGCCGGTCACGGTGTGGCAGATGTCGCACGACACCGCTTCGTTCGCCCGGCTGTTCTCCTCCGGGCGCTGCGGCGGAATGTCGCCGGCGAGGAAGGCGAGCGGCGCGTGGCAGCCGTTGCAGCCGGCCTTGACGCCGGCGACCTTGGGCTCCTTCGCGGCGTGCGGGACGGCGAGCTCGAAGTACTCGATCTCGTCCCAGGGATGGGTGAACGCCTGCGACATCATCGCCTGCTCGTGCTGGCGGGCGATGTCGATGTGGCAGGTGGCGCACGCCTCCGGGCGCTCGAACTTGTCGTAGGGCTGGGTGCCGAGCGCGTCGTCGCTCACCTTGGGCGCGCCCTGTCCGGCGAGCGGTGCGGCGAAGGAACGCAGGGCGAAGGAGGCAGGAGACAGGACGGACAGTGGACTCCGGGTCATGAAAACCTCCCGGTCGCGGACCGACTAGCTTTGGCAAGCGGTCGGCCTCTTGCGGGGAGGTGTCCATCAGCCCGCATCCGGGCTAGGTCGAGGAAGCTCGCTGTCCGCGCCGGACGCGCCGGGTTGTCCGGCGACGACCAGGGCTGCCGCGGCCCAGGCGAGCGGCAGGAGCGGCACCATGTAGCGTGGCAGCATCTCGGTCGCGGCGACATGGAAGGCGAAGAGGATCCAGGCGGGAGCGAGGAGCGCCAGAACGGGCAGCGAACGGCGCGCCAGGGCGCCGGCGGTGGCGACCGAGAACCCCGCGGCGAGCAGCAGGCCGAGCGCCAGAGTGGCGTCGAACGGCCGCAGCCACTCGGGCGAGCGCTCGGCGAAGAGTCCCCGCCAGGCGACCGCTGCCGCGCCGCGGGCGTGGGCCCACGGCTGGGTCACGAAGCTGAGCAGCGCTTCCCGCCGGAAGCGCTTGTCGACCTCCAGGCTGTCGGCCTCCCCGCGCCGTTCCTCCTGCCAGCGGCGCAGGGTCCGGAAGTAGTAGTTGTCCGATCGCAGCGGGCGGAAATCGAGCCAGGTCGGCTCCGGCGAGGAGCGCAGGAGCTCCCGCCGTTCGACCTCGATCGGCGTCCAGGCGAGCAGCGCCGAACGCACCCCGAAGCGCTCCACGTCGGCGTCGAGCGCGGCGCGCACCGCGAGCGCCAGGCCGCTGCGGTCGGCGACGACCGGATGTCCGAGGCGGACGGCGTTGCGCGCCATCCAGAGTGCGGCGGGCGCTGCCAGACCGAGGGCCAAGAGAGCTCCGGCCCGGAGTCTCGCCGCCGGCGGCCGACCGCTGGCGGAGACCCCGTCGATGAACAGCGCCGCAGGCAGAAGCAGCAGGCCTTCGGCGCGCGACAGCGGCAGCAGCCCGACCACGACGATCGCCGCCAGGCGCGCCCCTGGCGTGCGCCGCGCCAGCGCGAGCAGGCAGACGCCGGCGAGAGCGAAGTGGGCTGCGGCGAGATTCTCCGCCATCGCCTTCGGCACGTTCGCCTGCAGGGCAGCGCTGCCGGCAACGAGGGCGAAAGCGAGCGCGCCTGCGCGGAGTTGGGAGAGGCGTCCGACGGCGAACGCCACGGCCAGGGCGGAGATCGTCAGCAGAGTCAGGTTGAGCGCCCGCACGGGCCGCCAGACCGCGGCATCTGCCGGCAGCGTGCTGGATCGCGGCCGGTGCGGTCGGCGGCGAAACGCCGGCGATGCGCCAGGCGAGGGCGATCAGGGCAGGGTAGGCGGGCTCCCGGTAGGCGCTTGGCGCTGGCAGCACCGCGCTCGGCGCCGAGAACGCCAGGATGCCGTGGTGCGTCAGCTGGATGGCCGCAGTGACGTAGTCGCTCTCGTCCTCGTGCAGCCGGTCGGAGATGCGGTCGCCGAGCGCCGCGCAGGCGAGCCCGGCCAGCCCTGCGCCGATCAGCAGCAGCTCGAGCCAGCGCCCGGTGACCTGTCTGGAAAACACGGTCGGGAGCCTACCGGTAGGCCGTGGCGCCGTCGAGGAGGCGACCCCGGTTTCCTCGTGTCCGCTTCGCGACGCCGGCTGCGTTCGTGAGAATGTAGCGTTCTCGCTCGCCGCTCTGCTTGCCAGTCGTTCAACCCGAGGAGATTCCGATGCATCGTCGCATTCGCATGCTGATCTGGCCGCTCTCCCTGCTGGCGGGCCTTGCGCCGGCCCTGGCCGCCGACTTTCCCACCCGCAAGTCCGGCGTCTGGGAGACCACGATGTCGATGAACGGTGGCGCGCCGTTCACCAACCGGATGTGCTTCACACCGGAGGTGGAGAAGAAGGTGCAGGAGACCACCGCCGCCTCCTGCTCGCGCTACGAGGTGCACCGTGACGGGCGCGGCCTGGATCATCGACTCGACATGCGAGATCGGCACCAAGGTGACGAGCGGCCGGGTCACGACGACCGGCGATTTCACCAGCCGGATCCATGCCGACGTGGCGTCGGAGTCGGCGGGCAAGAAGACCTCGATGACGCTCGACGCCAAGTGGCTCCGCGACTGCGGCCCGAACGAGAAGCCGGGAGCGATCGTGAAATAGGACGGCGGACCGCCTGCCGGTGACGTCCGCCGCCGGCCGCCTCGGGACGACCCGCTCGAATGCCATCGGCGGTCACACCGCTCGCCCACCCCTGGAGGCCCGATGCATCGACTGCCTGTCGTGATCTTCGCGCTCGTTCTCGCGGCCGCTCCCGCCGCTCCCGCCGCACCCGCAGGCGCCGACAAGATCTCGCCGGCGCTCGAGCGCGCTCTCGCCGAGGCCCCCGACGGCCGGGCCGAGATGCTGATCGTGCTGGCCGAGCAGGCCGACCTCGTCGCCGGCGCGCGGGCTTTCGGGCAAGGCGGCCAAGGGCCGCTTCGTCTTCGAGCGCCTGCACCGCGACGGCGGAGCGGACGCAGGGGCCGCTCCTCGCCGAGCTCGCGCGCCTGGGGCGCCGCGCACCGCTCGTTCTGGGCGGCGAACTTCATCTGGACCGAAGGCGACCTCGCGCTCGCGCAGGCGCTCGCCGACGCGCGACGACGTGGCGCGGCTCGACACCAACCCGCGTCTGGTGCTCGCAGCCGCCGGTCGTCGATCCCGACGACCTCGCTGCCGCGAGGCGCCGGAAGCCGATCGAGTGGAACATCTCCTGAAGGTCAACGCCGACGACGTCTGGGCCGCCTCGGCTACACCGGCCAGGGCGCCGTCATCGCCGGCCAGGACACCGGCTACCAGTGGGATCACCCGGCGCTCAAGGGGAAGTACCGCGGCTGGAACGGCGCGACGGCCGACCACAACTACAACTGGCACGACGCCATCCACTCCGGCGGCGGCACCTGCGGCGCCAACTCGACCCAGCCCTGCGACGACACCGACCACGGCACCCACACCATGGGCACGATGGTCGGCGACGACGGCGGCGCGAACCAGGTCGGCATGGCGCCGGGGGCGCGCTGGATCGGCTGCCGCAACATGAACGTGGGCGTCGGCACCCCGACCACCTACATCGAGTGCTTCGAGTGGTTCATCGCGCCGACCGATCTCGCCGGCCAGAACCCGGACCCGGCGATGGCGCCGGACGTGATCAACAACTCCTGGGGCTGCCCGGACTCCGAGGGCTGCAACCCGGGCAACTTCGCGGTCATGCAGCAGGTGGTCGAGAACGTGCGCGCGGCCGGCATCTTCGTCGCCGTCTCGGCCGGCAACGACGGCTCCGGCTGCTCGACCGTGAACACTCCGGCGGCGATCTACGACGCCGTCTTCTCGGTCGGCGCGACACGACCACGCCGACGCGATCTCGGGCTTCTCGAGCCGCGGTCCGGTGACGGTGGACGGCTCGAACCGGATGAAGCCCGACATCGCGGCGCCGGGCTCGAACATCCGGTCCAGCACGCGCGACGGCGTCCTACAGGGCGGCTGGGACGGCACCTCGATGGCCGGCCCGCACGTCGCCGGTCTGGTCGGGCTGCTGATCTCGGCGGTGCCGGCGGCGGCCGGCGACGTCGACCTGCTCGAGGATGTGATCCGCCAGAGCGCCTTCCATCCGACCTTCGCCGCGCGAGCCTGCAGCGTGGCCGCCGGCGTCTTTCCCAACAACACCTTCGGTGCCGGGCGCATCGACGCGCTGGCGGCGGTGAACCTGCTGCTCTCGCAGGCCGACTTCCAGACCGCCGTGACGCCGCCGAGCCAGGCGGTCTGCGCGCCGGCGAACGCGCTCTTCGACGTCGCGGTCGGCCAGCTCGGGACCTTCGCCGAGCCGGTGACGCTCTCGGCGACCGGCAACCCGGCCGGCTCCACGGTCGGCTTCACGGACAATCCGGTGACACCGCCCGGCGCGTCGTTGATGACCGTGACGACCGCCGGAGTCTCTCCCGGCGCCTCGACGATCACCGTCACCGGCACCGCGAATCCGAGCGGTACCGTGCGCTCGGACACCGCGACGCTCGCCGTCTTCACCGCCGGGGCCGCGCAGCCGGTGCTCACCGCGCCGGCCAACGGCGCTCTCAACGTGCCGGTGCCGGCCGCCCTGAGTTGGGGAGCCGCCGCCCAGGCCGGCAGCTACGCCGTCCAGATCGCGACCGACGCCGGGTTCAGCAACATCGTCGAGCAGGCGAGCGGTCTCGCCTCTCCGGCCTATTCCGCGACCACGATCAACACCAATACCCCTTACTACTGGCGGGTCCGGGCGACCAACGATTGCGGCACCAGCATCGACTCGTCCGTGTTCACCTTCCGCACCGTGGCCGCGCCCGGCGACTGCGCCTCGGGCACCACTGCGAACCCGCTCTACCAGTACGGTTTCGAGTCCGGCGCCGGCAGTTGGACCCACAGCGGCACGGGCGACACCTGGGCGATCGCCAGCGCCAATCCGCACAGCGGCACGTCGCAGTTCCATGCGACCGACCCGGCGACGATTTCCGACCAGCGGCTGGTCTCGCCGGCGGTGCCTCTCCCCGCCGGACAGAACCCGGTGGTGCTCAAGTTCTGGCACGTGCCGAACCTCGAGCCCAGCGGCGCGACGGCCTGCTTCGACGGCGGCATTCTGGAAGTCTCGACGAATGCCGGCGCCACCTGGACCCAGGTGCCCAACGCGAACCTGCTCGTCGGCCCCTACCTGGGTGCGGTGTCCGCCAGCTTCGCCAATCCGCTCGCCGGCCTGCAGGCCTGGTGCGGCACGACGACCTACATCCAGACCATCGCCGACATCAGTGCTTACGCCGGCCAGACGGCGCTGTTCCGGATGCGCCTGGGGTCCGACAACTCGGCGAGCAACCCGGGCTGGGATGTCGACGACGTGGTCGTTCAGTCCTGCGCGCCCGATCTCACCGGGCTGTTCAGCGACGGCTTCGAGAGTGGTGACATGTTGCTGTGGAGCGCCGCAGTCCCCTGAGGCGCGCGCCCGGCGATCATCGCGTCGTCCGGTAGCGCCGGAGGAAGGCGCGGTCGATGCGGTCCTTGAGCCACCAGGCGAATCGCGATCGCCCGGCGAATCCGTGCCAGTGCCAGATCGCCTGGCCGTCGGCGCTGTTGAGGAGCGCGAGGAAGGTGGCCTGCGGGCGATAGCGGCGAAGGGGACCTCCAGCCAGGGTGGCGCGCAGATTGTGGTCGAGGATCGGCGCCTCGCGGACCGCGTAGACGCCGGCCTTGGCGAGCGCCGGGAAGCCCTCGATGGCGATGCAATCACCGGCGCCGAAGACGGGGGAACCGTCGACGGCGCGCAGCGTCGCGTCGACCTGCAGGTAGCCGCGCGGATCCCGGGAAAGGTCCGAACGGGAGAGGAGGCGGGGTGCGGCGGCGCCCGTGATCCAGACCGTCAGTTGCGAGCGCAGCCGCGTACCGTCGTCGAGCACCACGCTCGCGGGCTCGACCGCGGTGACCGCGCGGCCGGTGCGCACGGCGATGCCGCGGGCGGCGAGCGCGCCCCCGGCGATCCGCCGCAGGCGCGGGGAAAACTCCGGCACGACCGCTGGGCCGGCTTCGACGATGGTCACCGCGGCCCGGGCGCCGCGCTCGCGGCCGAGGCGCTCGAGTGCGAGCGCCACTTCGACTCCGGCTGCACCTGCGCCAACGACGGCGATATCGACCTCCCGGTCGGCGCTGGGCGCCAGCAACTCCTCGGCGCGATGGCGCAGCTCGACAGCGCGAGTCATCGGCCGCACGGTGAGCGCGTGCTCGCGCACGCCCGGCGTGGCGAGGCCCGCGGGCTCGGATCCGACGTCGAGCGACAGGAGGTCGTAGGGGAGCCGCTCGCCGCCGGCCTCGACCACGCGCGCCACGGGGTCGATCCGTTCCGCCGGTGAAACGACGAAACGCGCGCCGGCGCGCGCCGCGAGGGCGCGCAGATCGAAGGTGAGGTCGGCCTCGGCGTAGGTCCCCAGCAGGTAGCCCGGCACCATTCCGGAGTAGGGGTGACGGTCGAACGGCGAGACCAGCGTCAGTTCCAACGCCCCGGGAGGCGCCAGCGGCGCGCGCGCGGCGCGCGACAGAAGGTGAACGTGCGCATGTCCGCCCCCCAGGAGGAGGAGTCTGCGGGCTGTCGATCGGACCGGCGCCATGCGGCCATCGTACGCCGCTTGGCGCGCCGGCTCTTCTGGCCCGAGGACTCTGTAGTTACTACCCAGTTGTCGACGCGGTCCAAGAGTAGAAAGCGCGCTTCCGGGCGGGGCCGCGACATTCTAGATTCTGGACGCAGGCAAGAGCGGCGCCGCGGCGCCCGCGGGCTCGGGGGTGGGATGAACATTTCCAGGGAAGGGGTCGAGACCGGGGCGCGCGGCGCGCACGAGCGCGCCATCTGGCTCCTGCTGGCGGCATTGACCGGAATCGCGATCTACCTCTGCTGGCGGATTCTGCAGCCGTTCACGTCGGTGATCCTGTGGGCGGTCGTGCTGGCTCTGATGTTCGCGCCGTTGCATCGCAGGCTCCTCGTACGCACCCGGCGGCCCAACCTGGCGGCGGCCGTCACCCTCGTCGTCGCCCTCGTGTCGGTGCTGCTGCCGCTCGCCGGACTGTCGCTCGCCGTCGTCGGCGAGGTCGGCAATCTCGTCGATGAGGCGCCCGGGAAGTGGAACGAGTGGATCTCCGATCCGCGGCTGAACGCCCGCGCGACAGCCTGGCGCGCCGATCTCGAAGCGCGTTTCCCGTTCGTCGCCCGGATCGACGGCGAGCGCGTCAAAGCGAGTCTCAACCAGCTCGCCGAAACGTTGGTCAAGCGCACCTTCGGTCTCGTGGGGAGCGTCCTCCAGGGCGTGGTCGAGCTCGTCTTCATCGTCTTCAGTTTGTTCTATCTCCTGCGCGACAGCGAGCGCTTCGCGGCGGCCCTGCGCGGCCTGCTGCCGCTCTCGGCGCGCCAGAGCGATCTCCTGATGGCGCGGACAGTGGAGGTCATCCATGCCTCCGTCCTGGGAGTCATCGCGGTCGCCTGCCTGCAGGGCGCTCTCGGGGGGGCGATGTTCGCCATCCTCGGCCTGCCTTCGCCGATTCTCTGGGGTGTCGTCATGGCCTTCTTCGCCATGATCCCGATGATCGGCGCCGGCGCCGTCTGGCTGCCGGCGGCGATCCTGCTTCTCGTCACGGGACACGCCGGCAAGGCGATCGCGCTGTGCGCGGTCGGCGCGCTGGTCATCGGCACGATCGACAACATCCTGCGCCCGCGGCTGGTCGGCGGCCGCACCGGCATGCACGAGCTGGTGGTCTTCTTCGCGGTTCTCGGTGGTTTGAAGGTCTTCGGACTGGTCGGCCTGCTCGTCGGCCCGGCGGTCTTCGCCGTCGCCTGGTCGTTGCTCGTGGTGTTTCGCGAAAGCGCCCAAGGTGGTGAGAGCGGCCCGCTGGGGGCCGGTCCGGCAACTACGTAGTTTCTACTCGGTTGTCGGCGCAACTCGCGGGTAGATATTGCGCTTCACGGTGGCGCGGCAGAACGCTAGATTCATCCTGCGACGAGGAGGGGCGAGTCGGGACTCCGCCAGGTCGTGCGCTGTCCGTCGTCGGCTCGGGTCCTCACGACTCGGGAATGAAGGGAAGAATGCCCAAGGCTCTCCTGAATCGGCTGGCGCAATTGGCTCTCGCGATCGCCGTCCTGACGCTGCTCGCCGTGGGTGCCATCTCCTATCGTGGCCTGACTCTCGCCGCGGAGAGCGAGTCGTGGGTGCAGCATACCTACGAGGTTCTCGAGGGCCTCCAGGGCATTCTCGCCACGACCCAGGGCATCGAATCGAGCGCTCGCGGCTTCGCCCTGACCGGCGGGGAGTCCTTTCTCTCGTCCTTCCAGGACGGAGTCTCCAGGTTCAAGCAGGACGAAGCCGATCTTCGCCGGTTGGTCGCGGACAATCCGGAACAGCAGCGCCTCCTCGCGACCGTCGCGACCCTGGTCGATCAGAAGGTCCAGTTCGGCGAGCAGGTCATCGACCTGCGCCGGACGGGCGGGGTGGAATCGGCGGCTGCGGCCATCGAGACCCGGGTGGGCCAACACCTCATGCAGGAAATCGAACGGGCAGTAGGCACTCTCCGCAGTGAAGAGTGGCGATTGCTGGCGCTGCGCAACGTGGAAGCGAAGCAGCGTCTGCGCCAGGCGCAGGTTGTCCTGATCCTCGGCGACCTCATGGGCCTGCTGGTCGTCGTCGGCGCCTTCGTGAGCGTCCAGCGCGACAGCTCGCGCCGCCGGGCGATCGAGGAAGAGCTGCGGGAGAGCGAAGAGAAGTACCGCATGCTCCTCGACGGCGTCCGGGACTACGCGATCTTCATGATGGATCCGAAGGGCGACGTGCTGAGCTGGAATGCCGGTGCCGAGCGGACCAAGGGCTACTCGGCCGGCGAGATTCTCGGTCGCAACTTCGCCTGTTTCTTTCCCCCGGACGATGTTCGGCGCGGCCGGCCGGAGGAGCTGCTGCGGATGACGGCGGCGAGCGGCAGGCAGGAGGAACAGGCGCTGCGCGTGCGGCGGGACGGGTCGCAGTTCCTGGCGCACGTCACGCTGGCGGCGCTGCACGACCGGGCAGGGAGGCTGCGCGGGTTCTCCGAGATCAGCCACGATCTCAGCGAGAGCAAAGAGTCCGAGGCGAGGTACCGCGGGCTGCTCGAAGCGGCTCCGGACGCCATGGTGGTGGTGAACACCGGCGGGGAGATCGTCCTGCTGAACGTCCAGGCGGAGAAGCAGTTCGGCTACCGCCGCGACGAGCTCGTCGGGCAGCCGGTGAAGCGACTCATTCCGGAAGGCTTCGCGGAGCGCTTGATCGCCGATGGCACCCGGACGGCGGCCGAAGCGCTGGCGCAGCAGATCGGCACGGGCATCGAGCTCCTCGGCCGGCGCAAGAACGGCAGCGCCTTTCCGATCGAGATCATGCTCTCCCCGCTGGAGGGGGTCGAGGGCATCCTGGTGACGGCGGCGATCCGCGACATCAGCGTCCGCAAGGCCGCTGAGGCGCACCTGGCGCAGATGGAGGGAAGGTACCGTGGGCTGCTCGAGGCGGCACCGGACGCGATGGTGGTGGTGAACACCGGCGGGGGAATCGTCCTGCTGAACGTCCAGGCGGAGAAGCAGTTCGGCTACCACCGCAACGAGCTCGTCGGGCAGCAGGTCGGGAACATCATCCCGGAGGGCTTCGCGGAGCGCTTGATCGCCGACGGCACGCGCACGGCAGCCGAGGCGCTGGCGCAGCAGATCGGCACCGGCATCGAGCTCATCGGCCGGCGAAAAGACGGCACGGAGTTCCCGATCGAGATCATGCTCTCCCCGCTGGAGGGCGCCGAGGGCATCCTGGTGACGGCGGCGATCCGCGACATCAGCGTGCGCCGGGCGGCGGAGGAGCATCTGGTGCAGATGGAGGGCAGGTATCGCGGACTGCTCGAGGCGGCGCCGGACGCGATGGTGGTGGTGAACACCGCTGGCGCGATCGTGCTGCTGAACGTCCAGGCCGAGAGTCAGTTCGGCTACCGCCGCGACGAGCTTCTCGGACAGCAGGTGAAGCGGCTCATTCCGGAGGGCTTCGCGGAACGGCTGATCGCCGACGGTACCCGCACCGCGGCCGAGGCTCTGGCGCAGGAGATCGGCACCGGCATCGAGCTCATCGGCCGGCGAAAAGACGGCACGGAGTTCCCGATCGAGATCATGCTCTCCCCCCTCGAGGGCGCCGAGGGGATCCTGGTGACGGCGGCGATCCGCGACATCAGCGTGCGCAAGGCGGCGGAGGAGCATCTCGCGCAGATGGAGGGCCGCTACCGCGGGTTGCTCGAGGCGGCACCGGACGCGATGGTGGTGGTGAACATCGAAGGCGAGATCGTGCTGTTGAATGTCCAGGCGGAGAAGCAGTTTGGTTACCACCGCGACGAGCTTCTGGGCCAGCAGGTGAAGAACATCATCCCCGAAGGATTCGCCGAACGGCTGATCGCCGACGCGCTGCGCTCCGCGGAGGCGGCGCTGGCGCAGCAGATCGGCACCGGAATCGAGCTCTTGGGCCGGCGGAGAGACGGCACGGAGTTTCCGCTCGAGATCATGCTCTCGCCGCTCGAAGGTGCCGAGGGGATCCTGGTGACGGCGGCGATCCGCGACATCAGCACGCGCAAGGCGGCCGAAGCGCAGCTTCTGCAGAAGGTGGAGGAGCTCAAGCGCTCGAACGAGGAGCTGGGGCAGTTCGCCTATATCGCCTCTCACGACCTGCAGGAGCCGCTGCGGATGGTGGCGAGCTACACCCAGCTGCTCTCGCGGCGCTACAAGGGCCGGCTGGACTCCGACGCCGACGAGTTCATCGCCTTCGCGGTGGACGGCGCGAGCCGCATGCAGCGGCTGATCCAGGACCTGCTGGCCTATTCGCGGGTCGGGACGAAAGGCAAAGAACTGGTCGAGACGGCCAGCGAACGCTCCCTGGAGCAGGCGCTGGTCAATCTGCGTGGCGCCATCGAGGAGAGCGGAGCGCTGGTGACGCACGATCCCCTGCCCGCGGTCCTCGCGGACGAGGCGCAGCTGGTGCAGCTGTTCCAGAACCTGGTCGGCAATGCGATCAAGTATCAGGGACCGGGAGTCCCCAGAGTGCACATCTCCGCCGCCAGGAATGGCGACCGGAGGTGGGTCTTCTCGGTGCGCGACAACGGCCTGGGAATCGACCCGCAGTACTTCGAGAGGATCTTCGGCATGTTCCAGCGCCTGCACAAGCGGGAAGAGTTCGCCGGCACGGGAATCGGATTGGCGATCTGCAAGAAGATCGCCGAGCGCCACGGCAGCAGCATCACCGTCGAGTCGCAACCCGGGCAGGGTGCAACCTTTCGTTTTTCGTTGTCGGGAAGTGAAATCGAGTCCTGAATGCCCATCGAGGTGAATCCATGCGCCTAGACGTACTTCTGGTCGAAGACAGCCCGGGGGATGTGCGGTTGACCCAGGAGGTCTTCCGCGATGCCAACATGTCCGCTCATCTGCCCAACATGGCCATCCATCTGCACGTGGCCTATGACGGCGTCGAGGCCATGGCTTTCCTGCGCCGCGAGGGTGAGAACGCCGAGGCTCCGCGCCCGGACCTCATCCTGCTGGATCTGAACCTGCCGCGGATGGATGGTCGCGAGGTCCTCGCGCACATCAAGGACGACCCGGGCCTCAGGACGATCCCCACGGTCATCCTGACCACCTCCGACGCCGAGGCGGACATCGTCAAGAGCTACCAACTGCAGGCCAACTGCTATCTCAGCAAGCCCGTGCAACTGGACGCCTTCGAAAACCTGATCAAGAGCATCAACGACTTCTGGCTGACCAAGGTGAAGTTGCCCAAGAAGGGGCCAGAAGAGTGAGCGGTGGTACCGGGAGGGACGGCATGCCACTGCAGGTTCTTCTGGTGGAAGACAGCCCCGGGGATGTGCGCCTGACGCAGGAGGCCTTTCGCGATGCCAATGCTTCGGTGCGTCTGCACGTCGCGTCCGACGGCGTCGAGGCCATGGCGTTTCTGCGCCGCGAGGCGGAGCATCACGCCGCCCCGTTCCCGGATCTCGTCCTGCTGGATCTGAACCTGCCGCGGATGGACGGGCGCGAAGTTCTGGCCCAGATCAAGGCGGACGACCGCCTGCAGAGTCATCCCAACCGTCATCCTGACCACCTCCGACTCCGCGGCGGACATCGCGAACAGCTACCGGCTCCAGGCCAACTGCTATCTCAGCAAGCCCCAGCAGTTGGACGCCTTCGAGAGCCTGGTGCGAAGCATCAACGACTTCTGGCTGATGAAGGCGAAGCTGCCGCAGCAAGTGGAGGGCGGATGACCGAAAAGCCGCTGCGGCAAGTTCTCCTGATCGAGGACAATCCAGGAGACGCCCGTCTGCTCCGCGAAATGTTCGACGAGGGGGGCTTGCGCGAGACCGAAGTGACACACGTGGAGAGCCTGGCAGAGGGCGAGAGCCTCCTCGCCGGGCGCGCGTTCGACCTCGTCCTGCTCGACCTGGGATTGCCCGATGCACAGGGACTCGAAGCGGTCCGCCGGGCGCACGCCGCCGCGCCGCGCGTCCCGCTGGTGGTGCTGACCGGCCTGGACGACGAATCGCTGGCCGTGAAGGCCCTGCAGGAGGGCGCGGAAGACTACCTCGTGAAGGGCCAGATCGAGTCCCGCGGACTGCTGCGCGCCCTGCGCTACGCCATCGAGCGCAAGATCCTCGAAGAGGCTCTGTTCGCAGAAAAAGCGCGCGCCCAGGTTTCGCTCAAGTGCATCGGCGACGCAGTGATCTGCACGGATCTCGCGGGCAGGATCACCTTCCTCAATCTCGTGGCTGAACGGACGACCGGCTGGTCGTTCCGCGAAGCAGAGGGCCGGCCCAGGGCGGAGGTCCTCCGGGTTCTGGACGGCCTGGGTCAGGAGGTCTCGCAGGATTCGATGCCGATGGCGATCGATCTGGACCAGACCATGCACCTGCCGCCGAGCTGGATCCTCATCCGCAGAGGAGGCCTCGAGATTCCGATCGAAGGCTCGGCCGCTCCCATCCACGACCTCGAAGGGCGGGCCGCCGGTGCGGTCATCGTCTTCCGCGACGTGAGCGCGGCGCGGGAGCTCGCCCTGCAGATGACCCATGCCGCCGAGCACGATTTCCTGACCGGCCTGCCGAACCGGATGCTGCTGAACGACCGTGTCGGCCAGGCGATCGCCCTGGCGTCGCGCCACGGGAAGAAAGTCGCGGTGCTGTCGCTGGATCTCGACGGATTCAAGCACATCAACGACTCGCTGGGGCATACGATCGGCGACAAGCTGCTGCAGTCGATCGCCAGGCACCTGGTGGCCAACGTGCGCGCCCCGGACACCGTGAGCCGTCAGGGGAGCGACGAGTTCGTCGTGCTGCTCTCGGAAGTGGAGCGCTGGGAGGAGGCCGCCGTGGCCGCGAAGCGGATGCTGCGCTCCGTAGCCGAGGCGCACGCCGTCGACCAGCACGAGTTGCACGTCACCGCGACCATCGGCGTCAGCGTCTATCCCGACGATGGTCTGGATGCGGAAACGCTGATCAAGAACGCCGACACCGCCATGCACCAGGCCAAGGCGAACGCGCGTCAGGGTTTCCAGTTCTTCAAGCCGGCGATGCTCTTGCGGGCGGTGGAGCGGCAGTCGATCGAGGAGGGTCTGCGACGCGGCCTCGAAAGACAGGAGTTCGCCCTGCACTATCAGCCCAAGGTCAATCTCGCGACGGGAGCGATCACCGGCGCAGAGGCCCTGCTCCGGTGGACGCATCCCGAGCGCGGAGTCGTGCCGCCGTCGGAGTTCATTCACGTCGCGGAGGACTGCGGCCTGGTCGTGCCGATCGGACGGTGGGTTCTGCGCGAGGCCTGCATGCAGGCCCGGGCCTGGCTGGAGGAGGGTCTGCCCGCGGTCACCATGGCGGTCAACATCTCGGCGGTGGAGTTCGGATCGGAGGGTTTCCTCGCCGGAGTGTTCGCCATCCTCGAAGAGACGGGACTCGATCCGCAGGCGCTCGAGCTCGAACTGACCGAGAGCGTCCTCATGAAGAGGGCGGAGTCCGCGGAGTTCATCCTCAAGGCCCTGAAGGCTCACGGGGTGAAGCTGGCCGTGGACGATTTCGGCACCGGCTACTCGAGCTTGAGCTACCTCCGAAGGTTCCCGATCGATGCCCTGAAGATCGACCAGTCGTTCGTCCGCCAGATCTCCACCACGCCCGACGAGACCAGCATCGTGACCGCCGTGATCAGCCTGGGGCGGAGCCTCAAGCTGCGGGTCATCGCCGAGGGCGTGGAGACCCGGGAGGAAGCGGAATTCCTGCAAGGCTCTTCAGTGCGAGGAGGCGCAGGGTTACCACTTCAGCCGCCCGGTCCCCGCGCAGCATTTTGCCGAACTGCTGGTTACCGGAGTCCCCGCCCGGAGCCGAGTCACGGCCTCGCGGACGCGCTCCGCGTCCGACGCCGGAGCTCGCGCGAGCGAACCGCTATCATGGTGACCATGAAGCCGCCCGCGCCTGCCACTCCGGACAGTGGTTCCGCAGGGTCCCCGGCCGCCGCCGGCAGCGCCGCCGGACGCGACGGTCGGCCGCCGATCCTGCGGCTCCTGCTGGTCGAGGACAGCGCCGGAGATGCCCGCCTGCTGCGCGAGATGATCGAAGGGAGCGGCCCTCGCCGCATCGAGTTGGCCCATGTGGAACGCATGGACGAGGCCGAGAAACACCTCGCGCTGGGCGCTGTCGATGTGGTGCTGCTCGACCTGGGTTTGCCCGATGCGCAGGGCCTGGAAGCCGTGCGCAGGGCCCACGGCGCCGCGCCTCGCGTTCCGCTGGTGGTTCTGACCGGCCTCGACGACGAGGCGCTCGCGATCGACGCCCTGCAGGCCGGCGCCGATGATTATCTGGTCAAGGGCCAGATCGAGACGCGGGGCCTGCAGCGCGCCTTGCGTCATGCCGTCGAGCGCAATGCCTTGAGGGAGGCTCTGCTCGAGGAGGAGGCGGAGGCCAGGATCGCCGCCCGATTGTTCCGGGCGCTGGTCGAAAACCTGCCCGACGTCATCGCGCGCTTCGACGCGGAGCTGCGCCACCTGTACGTCAGCCCCAGTGTCCAGGGCGTCACCGGCCGGCCGCCGGAGGAATTCCTGGGCAAGACCAATCGCGAGATGGGAATGCCGCTCGAACTGGTCGAGCAATGGGACGCCGCCCTGCTCAGGGTCTTCGCGACGGGAGAGCCGGGGATGCTGGAATTCGGCTACGCGGCGCAGAACAAGACGCTGCGGTTCGACTGCCGGCTCGTGGCCGAGTTCGGAAACGGCGCTGGCCCAATCTCCGTGCTGACCGTCGCGCGGGACGTGACCGAGAGATGGGCCGCCCTGGAGGCCGAGCGCCGCGCCCGGGGCGTGGCCGAGGAGCTGCGCCAGGCGACCATCGAGCTCACCCGCAGTCTCGACCGCGAGGTCGTGTTGGTGACGCTGCTCGACCGCCTGCGCCAGCTGGTGCCTTTCGATCATGCCAGCGTCATGCTGCTCGAAGAGGCCACCCGGCTCTCCGTCCGGGCGATCTTCGACGGCGACCGCGTGGTGCCCGTGCCGGCCGAGGAGCGGGCGAAATTCGAGGCGTCCGACCATCCGATCGTGCAGGGCATCCTGACGACCGGCGCCGCGGTCCTGATTCCCGACCTCAGCGCTCATCCGGACCTGACCCTGCCGAAGGGGCAGCCGCGCGAGGGGAGCTGGATGGGCGTCCCGCTGTTCGCCCGCGGCAACGTGGCGGGGCTGGTCTCCCTGGCCAAGTCCCAGGCCGATGCTTTCAGCGAGGAGCAGGTGCGGCTCGCCGAGGCGATGTCGTCGCAGGCCTCGGTCGCGGTCGAGAATGCGGTCCTCTTCGCGCAGATGGAGGCCTCGACGAAGCGGATGCAGGCGCTCTCCCGCCGCCTGGTCGAGGCGCAGGAGAGCGAGCGCCGCAACATCGCCCGCGAGCTCCACGACGAGGCCGGCCAATCCCTGACCTCGCTGCGCATCGGTCTCCGTCTGCTGGAGCGCGAGATCGCCCAGGGAGGAGAGACTACCGGCCGGGTCAGCGAGCTCGTGCGCACGACTGACGCCGTGATCGACGGCCTGCACCGACTGGCGGCCGACCTGCGCCCGGCGAGCCTCGACCATCTGGGGCTCGAGGCGGCCCTCCGCCAGTACTCGCGCGAAGCGGCGGCCAAGTACGGGCTGGCGGTGCATTTCAAGGCGCGTGGCTTCACCGGCGAACGGCTGCCGAGCGTCGTCGAGACGGCGCTGTACCGGGTGGTGCAGGAGGCGATGACCAACGTCGTGCGTCACGCCGCTGCGAATCGGGTCGACATCCTGGCGGAGCACCGCGGCGACCGCGTCATGGTGATGATCGAGGACGACGGTGTCGGCTTCGATCCGCAGAGGGTCCAGCGCACGAACCACTTCGGCCTCCTCGGGATGAAGGAGCGCGCCGAGGCGCTGGGCGGCAGCCTGACGCTGGAGACCGCACCCGGCGCGGGGACGACGATTGTCGTGGAGGTGGCGAGTGCCGATCCGCATTCTGATAGCTGACGACCACGCGGTTGTCCGCTCCGGGCTTCGGGCGCTGCTCAGCGCGGACCCCGATATCGTGGTCGTCGGCGAGGCGGCGAACGGCGACGAGGCGCTGCTTTTCGCCGGCAAGCTGCAGCCCGACCTGATCCTGCTCGACATCACCATGCCGCCCGAGAACGGCATCCGGACGGCGCAGCGGTTGAAGGCGGCGTATCCGGAGATCATCCTGCTGTTCCTCACCATGCACGAGGACGAGGCCCTGCTGCACGAGGCGCTGCGCACCGGCGCCGCCGGTTACGTGATCAAACGCGCCGAAGAGGCGGAGATCGTGCGGGCGATTCATTCCGCGAGTCGTGGCGAGATCTACGTCCATCCCGCCCTGACCCGGGCCCTCCTGCACCAGCCAGTGACGAGCGAGCACCGGCGCGGCGCGCCGGCGTATCCGCTGACCCGTCGCGAGATCGAGGTTCTGCGGCTGCTCGCCAAGGGCAACACCAACCGCCAGATCGCCGGCCTCCTCGCCCTCTCGATGCGCACGGTCGAGAACCATCGCGCCAACCTGATGGGCAAGCTCGGGGTGGCCAGCCGCGTCGAGCTGGTGAACTTCGCCGAAGAGCACGACCTGCTCTGAGGCGGCTTCTTCCTCCACCCCTATGCTGCAGCTCGGGCCTGCCCGGCTCTTCATGTGGGACAACTGCGTGGTTTCTACCTGGGTGGCGGCGCCAGCACAGCGTACATTTTGCGCTTCACATCGGAGCGCACGGCGACTACATTGAGCACTCGCGTCCGACGAAGTGCACCTTCCGGGTGAGCTCGCCGCGGGAGAGGATCGATCCAGAATGAAACGAACGAAGAAGTGGAGCTCTCTGGCCTGCGCGGCTTGCGCCGCCCTGTCTATCGTGACGGTCCCGGCGTCGGCCCAGGTCGCACCGCCGCTGGGCATCGCGGGTCAGTTCGGGGCTCTGGGCAACTCGGGGGTGACCGGTTCGACTGGCTTGGGCACGATCGTCGACGGCGACGTCGGCTCCTCCCCGACGCCCGCGATCTCGAACTTCCCGCCCTCCTCCGTGACGGTTCCCTACGCCGTCCACCTGCTGAACGACACGACGGTGCAGCTCGCGCATCTGGATGCCATCGCGGCCTACAACTTCCTGGCCGCACAGGGACCCGGCACCGTGCTGGCGGATCAGCTGGACGGGGCAGTTCTGACCTCGGGCATCTACTCGTTCCAATCCGGCGCCGCCGACCTCGCAGCCACCGGCACCCTGACCCTCAACGGGCCGGGAGTCTTCGTCTTTCAGGTCGCCAGCGCGCTCACTGCGAACGTCAATTCGAACGTCGTCGGCACGGCGGATCCCTGCAGCGTCTACTGGCGGGTGGGCACTTCTGCGGTCCTCAATGGGATCACTTTCAGCGGCAACGTCATCGCGGATGCGAGCGTCACAGTGGGTTCGGGAGCCAATGTGACCGGGAAGGCCCTCGCGGGAACCGGTGCGACGGGCGCGGTCACGATGGCGGGCTCCGGCGGCAATACGATCGGCGGCTGCAATTCCGGTCCGCCGCCGCCGGTGGTAGTGACGGCGATTCCGACCCTCGATCAGGCTGGCATCGTGCTGCTCGTCCTGGTGCTCGCCGGTGCCGGACTCTTCGTGATGCGGCGCCGCCGGACGGCCTGAGCCTCTCCTCCACGCCCCCTGACGGAAAGCGGAGCACCCCCCGCCCGCGCTCGATTCGCTGAGCGCGGGCGGTTCGCTTTGCGGGCGGCTACCAGCGCCGGCGGGAGAAGAGGTGGATCAGCGCCACGAAGAGGGCGGCGCCGATGATCGACCAGAGCACCGGGAACGGATGCCCGCCGATGGTGACCATGAACGGTTCGGGGAGCGAGAGCTTTCCCGCCACCCAGGGCCCCAGCAGGGCGCCGATGAACCCCAGGACGATCGAGACCAGCAGGCCACCGCGCACGTCGCCGGCGATGGCCTTGCCGAGGGCGCCGCAGACTGCGGCGATCACCAGCAGAATCAACAGTGCGGGCAGCGAGATGGTCATGGCGTCAGCCCTTGATCTTCTTGGCCACGGCCTCGGCGAGGTCGCCGGCCTTGCGGCGCAGCTCGCCCACGTTCTCCTCGAGCTCGCCCTGGGCGCGCTGCTTGGCGCCCTTGTGCTCGAGCTTCTTGTCGCCCGTGACGATGCCGGCGGCCTCCTTGACCTGTCCGGTGAGCTTCTTGATCGTGCCGCGCGTTTCCTGGGTGGTCATGGTGTCTCCCTCGCGAATCGCTGGGATCCGCATGCCGGTCGCGCAGGGACGCGCGGCCTTTCTGCAATCTAGTGGCCGAAAGTGTCGCCGGGAAGCGCACTTACTACGCAGAAACGAGCCGGCCAGCCGGGTAGAAACTGCTCTTCCTGGCGCACGGCTTGCGGCTTAGATTGGAGCCACGTTCGGGGGCGCTCGAGCACCGTGAACTATCGACGAGCTCTCGAGCCGTCGAGGTGAGGTGCGAGACGCCGGATCTTCCGCGCGACAGGTTTTCACCAACGGAGGCACCAATGAAAATCAATCGAATTGCGATGCTGACGCTGCTGGCGGCGTTCGCCGGCGGCGCGGCCTTGGCCCAGCCGAATCCCTACGGCGGGCCGGGGAATCCAGGGCCGCAGGGCCAGTACGGCCAGCCGGGCCAGGGCTACAACCCGGGACAGTACGACGACGACTGGCGTGAGTCGGACAACTGGTACGACCAGCAGTCGAACGACCCCAACGATCGCTACGATCCCAACGACCGCTACGACGAGCGCGGTCAGGCGTCCCTGGACGTCGGCTTCTTCTACGGTGCGCTCTCGCCCTACGGCGAGTGGGTGCGGCATCCCTACTACGGATGGGTCTGGTTCCCGCGCAACATGCACGCGGGCTGGCGGCCTTACTCGAACGGTCGCTGGGTCATGAGCGACTATGGCTGGACCTGGGTCTCCTACGAGCGCTTCGGCTGGGCGACCTATCACTACGGCCGCTGGGCCTGGGACCGTTACGTCGGCTGGCTGTGGGTGCCAGGAACGGACTGGGCTCCGGCCTGGGTCGCCTGGCAGCAGGGCGACGGCTACATCGGCTGGGCGCCGCTGCCGCCGGCGGTCGGCTTCGATGTCCGGGTCGGCATCCAGCTCGGCGGCTTCAATCTGAGCTTCGGGATCGCGCCGCGCAACTACGCTTTCGTCGAGGAGCGCCGCTTCCTCGATAGCCGCATCGGTGGCTACATCGTGCCCGAGGCGCGCAACGTCACGATCATCCACAACACCACGAACATCACCAACTACACGGTGGTCGACAACCGGGTGATCAATCAGGGCGTGGCGCTCGATCGCGTCGAACGGGTCACCGGCCGGCGGGCGCAGCGTATGCGCGTCGCTGCTGCGAACGCACCCGGCAACACGGTCGTCGACCGCGATGTCGTGCGCATCTACCGGCCGGCGGAGACCAAGCTCGAATCGGTCAAGGTGGCCCGGCGCAACAACGCCGGGCTGCGGAAGGTGGCGACACCGGGCAAGCAGCCCAAGGCGCAGGCCCCCGTCCAGGCTCCCGTTCAGGCTCCGACGACCCGCCCGAGCGCGCAGGAGCCCAAGCAGCGCAAGGGCGTCGAGGTGCCGATTGCGGTCGCCCCGCGCGTCCCGCCGACACCGGCGAAGGTGAACGAGCGGCAGTTCGCACGCGAGCAGGAGAAGCTCGAGGCGGACCAGCAGAAGAAGCAGCAGACGCTGCAGCAGATGCAGCGTCGCGAGAAGACCCCGATGGCGACCGAGACGCAGAAAGCGCCCAAGGGCAAGGTGCAGGGAGCGGCAAAGACCGAAGCGCAGGGAGCTGCCAACGGCAAGGCCAAGGGAGCTGCCGAGGCCAATGCGCAGGAGGTGAAGAAGCGCCACGCGGCGGAGCTCGAGGAGCAGAAAGTCCTGCGGGAGCGCACCGCGGAGCAGTTGAAGACCCGGCAGCAGCTCCAGCGCCAGGCGGCGCAAGCGACTGCCGAGAAGGCGAAGAAGGCGACGCCTCCGCCGGCTGAGCAGCCCAAGGCCAAGAAGGCGAAGAAGGCGACTCCTCCGCCGGCTGAGCAGCCCAAGGCCAAGAAGGCGAACAAGGGCAAGCAGGACAAGCAGCAGGATCCGAAGAACCAGAACGACGGCCAGAAGCCGCCACAGTCGTTCTGAACTGGCACCGCGATGGGCCGGCCGATCGAGCTCCTCCTCGATCGCCGGCCCTTTCTCTTTCTCCGCCTGGCGAGTCGGTCCCGGGACGCAACGGGCGGCGGCGAGCGATTCAGGCGGCGACGCCGTGGTGAACGACCAGCCGGTCGCGACCCTCGAGCTTGGCGCGGTAGAGCGCGGCGTCGGCGAGCCGCACCAGAGCGCTGCCGTCGGCGGCCTGATCCGGGTAGGTGGCGATGCCGATCGAGGTCGTGACCGGCCCGATCGCGTCGCGGCCGAAGCGGACGATGGACTCGCGCTGTGCGGTGAGAAGCGCTTCGGCGCGGGCCCGGGCGTCCTCGGCGGTGCACTCGGGCAGCACGAAGCAGAACTCCTCCCCGCCGTAGCGGCAGAGGAGATCTTCGCTGCGGAAGTGGCGACGAGCCGCTTCGGCGAAGGTCTGAATCGCCAGGTCGCCGGCTGCGTGACCCCAGGTGTCGTTGAGATTCTTGAAGTGGTCGAGGTCGGCCATCACCACGGTCAACGGCAGATTGCGCCGTTGGCAGCGCTCGATCTCGCGCGGCAGTGACTCTTCGAGGAAACGCCGGTTGTACAGGCCGGTAAGCCCATCGCGGACCGACTGGGCCTTGAGCCTCTCGCGCAGGGCGAGATTCCCGAGCGCCAGGCTGATCGCCGTGGCGATCGCTTCGAGCTCCTCGTCGCGCTGGTCCAGAGGCGTCTCGGCCAAAGCCTCGGCGGGGAAGGAGACGTGCAGCAGGCCGATGGTCTCTCCCTGGGTGACGAGCGGCAGGCAGGCGTACGGTTCGCGCAGGCCATTTCTCCCGCCGAGATGCTCGCACACCAGCTTGCGGTCGACGTCTCCCACGAGGTAGCTGTGACCCTGGCGAAGCGCCCAGCAGTCGAAGGGGGCGGTCTGCAGCTTGAGATCGTGCGCGATCGGGCCGAAGCGGACTTTCAGCTCGAGATCGTCCCGCGACGGGCTGATGACGTAGATCGCGCCCGAGCCCTCCGGCAGGAGGACGGGCGTCAGGCGCTCGAAGATGGAGAGCGCTTCGCCGGCATCGGTCGCCGTCTGCAAGAGCTGCGAGAGCTCGTGCAGGCGCGACGTCGCCCGCTCGCGGCGGTCGAGGCGGTCGGCCATCGCGTTGAACGAGCGCGCCAGGCGTCCGATCTCGTCCTCGCCGTAGATGACGGCGCGCTCGGAGAGCCGGCCGCTCTTCAGGGCTTCGGCAGCCTTGGCGATCGCTCGGAGCGGCAGCAGCAGGTGGTGCGCGAAGCGGAACGCCAGCGCGATGCCGAGCAGCGCCGTCGCTGACAACCCGCCGATCAGAATGGTGGTTGCGGCGCGCGGGTCGCTGTCGACGGCGACGGCGACGGCGACGGTCATGAGCGCCAGCGGAGCGCCGAGGGCGAGCAGCAGGCGATGCGACAGTCGGTGGCTCGAAAACAGCTGGGTCGAGGTCCAGGAGAGACTCATCGTCCGCACCTCCGGCCGGAGCGCAGGATGGCGCCGGGCCCGAATTCGATTCCTCCCGGACTCGGGCAGAAAGAGTGCCCCGATCTGTCGAGCCGCGAGGGGGTTGGCGAGCCGCACATGGTGGTTGACTGGTTCGATCGCAAGGGAGATGCCCGGTTGGAGCCCTCCGGCTCGGGCGCTGCGCGACCCTCCAATTGTCGGCTCTGGACCCATTGAATCAGTGAGTTGGCGTTGTGAGCCGGAGAGTTTCCGAGGGCGAGAAGGAGTCGCAGCCGGGCGCGAAGTCTCGATCCGCTTCCGGAATCCAGATTCCGGAGAGCGCCGCGCGCGCTCCGGACCCGCCGCACAGTGGCGCCTCTATTGGCTGCGCGACGGGGCGATCCGACGCTCGCCCAGGACGATGCGGACCCGGTATTCGCGTCCGTCGTCGACGAGAGGGATCGCGTCCGGATCGACCGGCGTGCCGTCGAGCTCGGCGCTCGCGACGCCGCAGCAGCGCCGCTCGGGGTTCTCCACCACGATCTTGTAGCGCGACTTTCCGCAGCGCCAGTCGATCGCATAGGTGGGCCAGGAAGACGGGATGCACGGGTTGAGCGTGAAGCTGGCGCCGCGGCGGGTCAGCCCGAGCATCCCCTCCAGCCCGACCCGGTACATCCAGCCGGCCGAACCGGTGTACCAGGTCCACCCGCCGCGCCCGCGATGCGCCGGATGGTCGTAGACATCCGCCGCGACAGCGTAGGGCTCGGTCATGTAGCGCGCGACCTGGCTCGCGGTTCGCGCGTGGTTGATCGGATTGAGCATGTGGAAGAGCTCCGCCGCCTCGTCGCCGCTGCCCAGGCGGGTGAGCGCGAGGACGACCCAGGCGGCCGCGTGCGTATACTGGCCGCCGTTCTCGCGGATACCCGGGATATAGCCCTTGATGTATCCCGGGTCGAGGGCGGTCTTGTCGAAGGGGGGCGTGAGCAACAGGATGACGCCCGAGCCGCGCCGCACGAGATGAGCGCGGACGGAGCTCATGGCGCGCTCGGCGTGTCTTGGCGGCGCGGCCCCCGAGAGGACCGCCCAGGTCTGCGCGACCGAGTCGATCCGGCCTTCGTCGTTCTGCGACGAACCCAACGGCGTGCCGTCGTCGAAGTAGGCGCGCCGATACCATTCGCCGTCCCAACTCTGCTCCAGCATGGTTCCCAGACGCTCGCGCTCGGCGCGATAGCGTTTCGCGCGCGGTCGTTCCCCGCGCTCCGTACACAGGGGTGCCATGGCGCCGAGGACGGTGTGCAGGAACCAGCCGACGAAGATGCTCTCTCCGCGGCCCGCAAGGCCGACGTTGCTGTAGCCGTCGTTCCAGTCGCAACTGCCGATGAGCGGCAGGCCGTGTGCGCCGGCGGTCACCGCCCGGTCCACGGCCCGCACGGCGTGCTCGAAGAGCGTGCCGGTGTCGCCGGAGACCTGCGGCACGCCGTACGCTTCGCTCTCGCCCTCCGGAACCGGCGGCGCAATCAGGAAGGGCACCCGCTCATCGAGCACGCCGCGATCTCCCGTGGACCGGACGTACTCGGTGATCGCGTAGGGGAGCCAGAGCAGGTCGTCCGAGCAGCGCGTGCGGATACCCTGGCCGGCCGGGGGCACCCACCAGTGCTGGACATCGCCTTCCACGAACTGCCGCGCCGCCGCACGCAGCAGGTGTTCGCGGGTGAGCTCCGGCCGGGTATGCAGCAGCGCCAGCACGTCCTGGAGCTGGTCGCGGAAACCGTAGGCGCCGCTCGACTGCGAGTAGCCGGAGCGCGCCCACAGGCGGCACGCCAGGTTCTGATAGACCAGCCAGCGGTTCATCAGCAGGTCGAACGAGTCGTCGGGCGTGGTGACGTGCACGGCGTCGAGCGTTGCGTCCCACGCGGCCTCGACCGCGGCGAGCTCGGCCGCGGCCGCCGCCGCCCCGTCGTCGCCGGTGAAACGCTGCATCAGTTCGTGGGCCTCCGCGGCGCTCTCGCCCTGGCCGAGCAGGAACACGACACTCCGGGTCGCCCCGGGCGCGAGGTCCACCGCGACTTGCAGCGCCGCACAGGCGTCGAGCCCGGCGCCGAATCGCTTCTCGAGCCGGGGCCGGCCGAGCGCGGCGGCGCGGCGCAGCGAACCGTTGCGGCCGAGGAACTCCAGCCGGTCTCCGGTCGCCGAAAGGAGCGGGGCACTCGCGGCGGCGAAGGCGACGCGCTCGCGGTGGCCGCCGTAGAGGTCGCGCGCCAGGACCGCCCCGGTCGCGGGGTCCTCCTGCGTCGCCACGAATCTGGCCCCGTTGGCGACCGGGGGGCCGAGCAGCCACTCGTTGTAGGCGAAGAGGGTGAGGCGCCGGGGCCGTCCGCTGCGGTTCGTCAGCGTGAGGAGGGAGAGCTTCAGCGGCGCGTCGCGCGCCACGAAGACCGCCAACTCCTGCGCGATACCGCGCGCGGCGCGGGAGTAGCGCGTCACGCCCGCCGCGTGGCGCACCACCCAGCGCGGCGAGCGCGGCGTCCGTCCGAGCGGCGCAGGCGTTGCGCCCCAGACGGCGCCGCTCGCCTCGTCGCGGACGAAGATCGCCTCGGCGGTCGGGTCGGTGACCGGATCGTTGGCGAACGGTGTGAGGCGGTTCTCGCGGCTGTTGCCGGACCAGGTGTGCGCCGCGCCGGAGGTCGTCACGATGCTCCCGAAGCGCGGGTTGGCCAGCACGTTGGTCCACGGCAGCGGAGTCTCCCGTTCGCCTTCGAGGATGACGACGTACTCGCGACCGTCCGGGGTGAAGCCGCCGAGGCCGTTGTCGAAGGTGAGTGGCCTGGGCTCCGGTTCGCTGTCGGGTCCCTCAACGTCCTCGGTGCCGTCGGTGTCCTCGGTGTCTTCATCGACGAGGTCGTCGGCGAGCGCCAGCGGAGGCTCGACCTCCGCGCGGTCGAGTTGCTGTTCCAGGGGGCCGCGGTCGCCGGACAGCACCGCCTGCGCGACCGCTTCGAGGAGAATCCGCTCGGGCTCCGCGATCGCATCGCCCTGGAGGAGGAAGACGCCTCCCGGCTGACCCTGCCAGGCGCTCCAGGGGCCGCTGGCGAGCAGCTGCGCGAGCTGCTCGTGGGTCTCTTCGCGGTAGGTGCTCGAGTGCTCGTTCAGGACCACGACGTCGGCCCGGAGCCCCTTGAGCCGCCAATGCTCGTGGGCGCCCAGGACCTGCCGCACGAGGGGCAGCGCATCCGGTCCCTGGATGCGGACGAGGATGATCGGGAGATCGCCCGAAATGGCGAATCGCCAGAGACCACTCTGCCCGAGCGTGTTCCTGGCCAATGTCTCTCCGGCGGCCCGCAGCGAGGCGTCGGAGAAGAAGACCCGTGAGGCGAGACGTTCGAAGAGTTGCACCTCCGCGACCGAGACGCCGAGGTGGCGCGCGGCCATCTGCGCCTGGGTGAAGGCGAGGGCGAAGACGCGGGCGGCGACGCCATGATCCTGGTACTTCTCCGCGCAGTTGCGGGCCGTCGCCTCGTCCCCGGCGACACCGGTGGTGAAGGAGACGCGGGCGAATCCGCCGGGAGCGAGGCGCAGCCGGGTGCGCAGGGCGAAGATCGGATCGAGCACCGCGCCGGTCGTCCCGGAGAGCGCGCGACCGTCCAGGGCTTTCGGGTCGCCGGGACCGCGCCCGCGACCGAGGAATCGCATCCGGTCGGTTTCCCATTCGACTTGCGCTTGCGTCGGTCCCTGGATGGCGAGAGCGTGGTAACCGACCATTGCCGGATCGTGCGTCGAGCGCGGTCGGCGCCGAGCCAGCAGCGCGGTGCTCTCGGCGATCCACTCGGTCTCGACGAAGAGCTTGCCGAAGGCCGGGTTGGCGACGTCCTCGGCGATCGAGCCCAGACCCAGCTCGACGTAGCTCGTCAGCTCGATCTCGCGCGGGCGGTCGCTGTGATTGGTCAGCGAGACCCGTCGCACCTCGGCATCGTCGCCGGGGGAGACGGCGATCTCGAGGCGCGTGGCGATCTCGTGGTCGCGGCGCTCGAAGGTCGCCTTCTCGGCGAGGAACTCCACCAGGTAGCTGTCGGGTCGCTTGGCCGTGGGCTGATAGGCCGCCGACCAGACGTCTCCGGAGTGGACATCGCGCAGGTAGAGGAACTGGCTGCCGGGATCGCGGGTGCGGTCCGCGCGCCAGCGTGTCACCGCGCGGCCGCGGCAGAAGCTCGTGCCGCCACCGCCGTTGGTGACGATCGCGACGTAGCTGCCGTTGGAGAGGATCTGCGCCCGGGGATGGGGAGTATGCGGCGAGCGCAGGCGGCGAGGGGCGCGCATCGGCGCGGGTGGCTCCGAACGGGTGGCTTCGGCGGGATGCGGCGCGATGACCGGCGCGGCGCGCGGGATTCTCTCCTGCAACAGCAGCTCGGTCGCCTGGACTCGCGGATCGGAGTGGAACCGGTCGACCATGCGGTCGCCCTGCAGAACGTTGGCGATGGCGACGAGCGTCATGCCCTGGTGGTGGGCCATGTAGGTCTTCACGACAACGCCTGGACCGGCGCCGGAAAAGAGCGCCGCAGGCTCGCCCTCCTCGGGGGGCTTGCGCGGTGTGTAGTCGATGGCGTCGAAGTAGCCGAGCGGGCCCAGCGCCCCCGCGGTGGCGAGGTGGCGCAGATTGCGCACCGCCTCGGCCGGCTCGAGCAGCGCGGCCAGCGCCGTCGCATACGGCGCCACGACGAGCTCGTCGGCGAGCCCGCGCTTCAATCCCAGGCCGGGGATGCCGAACTCCTTGTACTGATAGTTGCCGAGCCGGTCGGTCAGGTCGTAGGCCGACTCGGAGATGCCCCACGGCACATGGCGCTGGCGGCCGTAGCGAATCTGCTTGCGGATGGCCATGCGGCAGCTCTGATCGAGGAGCGTGCCGGGATAGGTCCGCATCACCAGCAATGGCATGAGGTACTCGAACATCGTCGCACTCCAGGAGACGAGTGTCGGAGCTCCAGCCACGCTGACGACCAGCCGTCCGAGGTGGAACCAATGGCTCTGCGGCACGTCGCCCTTGGCGATGGCGAAGAAGCTCGCCAGGCGCGCCTCCGAGGCCAGCAGGTCGTAGAAGGAGAGGTCGGCGCGGCCGGGCCCGCCGGCGTCGGCCAGACGGTAGCCGATGACGAAGAGCTGCCGCCGGGAGTCGTAGAGGAAGGCGAAGTTCATGCCGTCCGCGAGCGCCACGGCGCGGCGGGCGATGTCGCCGAGAAGGGGGGCGAGCTCCTGCGCCTCACGGTCCGGCTGGGCGCACAACTGGCGGCACCCCGCGGCGAGAGCGAGCAGGGCTCCGGCGAGGTTGCCGCTGTCGACTGTCGAGACGTAGCGCGGCAGGAGCGGTTGAAGGGTCTGCGTGTCGTACCAGTTCAGCAGATGCCCTTCGTGGCGCTCCAGACCTTCGATCGCCGTCAACGCCCGGTCGAGGCGCTCGGTCAGGCCCGGCGCCGAAAGCAGGCCGAGGTCGTGCGCGGCAAGCGTCGCGAGGAGGCCCAGGCCGAGATTGGTCGGCGAGGTGCGATGGGCCACTTTCGGGACGCGATCGTCCTGGATGTTGTCCGGTGGCAGCCAGTTGTCTTCGGGGCCGGCCAGGCTTTCGAAGAAGTCCCAGGTCTTCTTCGCCACGGCCATGAGCAGCTCACGATCCTCGGGCTGCAACTCGCTGCGGCGAGCGATCGTGGAACGGCTGAGCCAGTAGGCGCAGGCAGGCGCAGATGCCCAGGCGGCGAGAAAGGGCAGCGCGAGAGTCAGTGCTCCGGGGCGGACCGCGCCGACCAGGGCGGCGAGCGCTACGGCGACCATTGGGCTCGCCGCCATCGCGCCGAAGAACGGCCGCATGCCTGCGTGGAGGAGGCTCGCGGCCCGCGCCGACTGCGAAGCTGCGGTCTCCCACTCGAGGAGGCGGCGTTGGGTGAAGACGAGGCGGACGAGGGTCAGGGCGATGGCATGCGCCATCTGCCAGGCGTGGAAGGGGAGGAAGACCAGCGTCAGGAGCGCCTGAGCGAAGGCGGTGAAGAGGTCCTCGGCGAGACCCCGCAGGTGGACACGGGCGAGCTCGTCGGCGCGGCGCGGCTTGAGGAGCTGCAGGAGAGACGTGACAAGGGGGAAGCCGACGACGGTGAGTCCGGCGAGAGTCCAGACGAGCGGGCTCCCCGGCAGCCACGTCCACGCGGCGGCGAAGTAGGCGAGGAGCGCGGGGGCGACGAGGCTGCGCCGCAGATTGTCGAGAATCTTCCATTGACTGATCAGCGGCAGTCGATTCTTGACCAGGCCCTCGGGCGTCGGAACTATCGGGAAGAGCCAGGCGAGAATCTGCCAGTCGCCGCGCACCCAACGATGCTGACGCCGCGCGTGCGCGAGGACATTGGCGGGGTAGTCGTCGACCACTTCGACATCGGTGACCAACGCGGTACGCGCATACAGACCCTCGAAGAGATCGTGCGACAGCAGCGCGTTCTCGGGCACCCGCCAGCCGACCGTCGCCTGGAAGGCGTCGACGTCGTAGAGGCCCTTGCCGGTGAAGAGGCCGGCGCCGAACAGGTCCTGATAGGTATCCGAGACCGCGGTCGTGTAGGGATCGACGCCGGTGTGGCCGGCGTAGACCCGCGCAAAGAGCGAGCCGCCGGCACTCGTCAGGTTGACGGAGACGCGCGGCTGAAGGATGCCGTAGCCCTCGGTCACCTTGCGCAGGGCGGTATCGACGACCGGCCGGTTGAGGGGGTGCGCCAGAATCCCGACCAGCGTGCGGGCGGCGTCGCGTGGCAAGCGGGTGTCGGCATCCAGGGTGAGGACGAAGCGCACCGATGGCAGGATCGAAAGATCTCCGATCTCGACGGAGAAGCCGCTTTCTCCCACCGTGCGCAGGCGGCGGTTGAGCTCCTCGATCTTTCCCCGTTTGCGCTCCCAACCCATGAAGACGCCCTCTTGCGGATTCCACTTGCGATCGCGGTGCAGGAGGAGGAACCGGTCGTTGCCGGCGGCAAGGTGCCGGCGGTTGAGCCCCTCGATGCCGGCGACCGCCGCGGCGAGGATCTCTTCATCGCCCGCAACCGCGGCCGTGCGCGCGTCCTTGAAGTCGGTGAGGAGGGCGAAGTGGATGCGCGGGTCGAGATTGCCCAGCGCCTGCACTTCGAAGTGGGCGATGAGGTGATCGACCTCGTCGACGCTGCCGATCAGGACGGGTACGACCACCAGCGTGCGGAAACCCTCGGGGACGCCGTGCCGGAGATCGAGGCGAGGCAGCCGGCGTGGCACCACGAATGCCGCCACGACGCGCTGGACGATGAGCACCGCGAGCTCGCTCGCGGGAACGAGCGCCAGCAGCGCCGCGACCGTCGCCAGGCCGGCGGCCGAGCCGGCACCGGTCCCACCGGCGTAAGCGTAGGCGGCGACGATGCCCAGGCCAGTCAGCAGGCTGATAGTGCCGAGATAGGACGAAGTCGCGTGGACACGGAGCGAACGGCGGAGCCGTTTGGCGAGCGGCGGACGAAAGGCCACGTCGGTCTCGAGATCGCGTCGGCCCGGACCGATCAAGTGATGTCCGACGTGGGCCGGATTGGCGCCGCTTCCCAGCGCTTCCGCGGCCAGGCGGGCGCTCTCGACGGTGCGCAGCGCGATGCGCACCTGCGCCTCGCCGGCATCGGTCTTGCGATCGCTCCCGGCCAGTTCCTCGACGGCGTGCCGGTAGCGGTCGCGGCTGGCGAAGTCCATGCGCGGGTAGACGCCTGCCGGATCCCGCCGCAGGACCTCCTCCGTCTTGCTGACCTGCTCGACGAAGTGGCTCCAGTCGAGCGTCGAACAGAACCGCAAGCTGGTGATGGTGTTGGCCGCGGAGAGCTGATCGGTGGCCTGGCGCTGGTTCTCCAGGCGCACGGCATCCTCGGGCGTCGACCCTTCTGCCGCCAGGGCGACTTCGATGGCCGCGGCGAGAGCCGCGACGCGGGGGTCGAACTCGCGCATCCGCTGCCGGAGTTGGGCGACGAAAGCGCTCGGGAGCGGTTCAGGCAGCGCGAGCGGCGCAGTCGGGTCCTCCAGCTGCGCGAAGGCAGTGTCGGCCGCCAGGCGAGCCGCCCTCCCGGCCAGGATCCCGTCGGTGAGGATGCGCAGGTTCTCGAGCAGCGCGAGCTTGAGCATGCTGGGCAAGGCCCAGAGCTCGCCGATCGCGAGCGGCGCCACCGTCTGGAAGGTGAGAACGAAGCGGGTGAGACGTTCGGCGTCGAAACGCCCGTCGCCGTGACGGATCAGTTCGAGCGCCAGGGCGTGGATACGTGCCCGGCCGGAGAACTCGCGTGCCGCGAGCTTGGGAAGCGTGCGGTAGTAGCGCGCGGGAAGGTCGCGCCGGACCGCGCGTGCTTCGGACTCGACGAGGTAGAAGTTGTCCAGGATCCACTCGGCGGCGGGAGCGATGGCGACGCCGCGGTGGGCGTCGTCGGCGAGCGTCCGGTAGGCCGCGCCGAGGACGCGGAGGTTGCTGTCGAGACGGGGCAGAACGTCGTGGCCGCCGGTGCGCGATGCCGGCACCAGCGTGAAGCCGGCGGCGAGCGTTTTCGCGCGCTCCTCGAGACCTGCGAGGCTCAGGAGCTCCCCGCGCAGCGGGAGCTCCTGAAGCGGGCGGCGCCGGCCGAACAGCGCTCGCCTCCCGGGCCACTTCAAGGAGGACGCCTGCGCGGGAGGACTCCTCCCGTTCCGCCGCTCGTGAGGGTGACTCCCTCCTTGCCGCTCTCCAGCTCCTCCAGCTGACGCGCGGCCTCGAACAGCTGCTGCCGCAGGACTTCCTCGCGCAGTTTGAGCCCCTCGCCCTCCTGCGTGGCGACGTCGAGCTCGAGGCGGATCCTCGCGCCCTCGCGGTGGATCACCAGGGCGGTGAGCAGGAGGAGAAGGGCAAAGCCCCCGAGTGCCAGCCAGCCTGCATTCCTGCCCGGCCAGGAGTGGGGAAGCGGCGGCAAGGCCCTGGCCAACCGATCTTCTGCGACTGCGCCCATCGACGGACCGCCCTTTCCACGACTCTTCCTCAACCTATGCCGCCGCGGCGCCGTCGTGAAGCGCACTTACTACCTAAGGTGAGGCGGTGCGATTGGGTAGTAAGTGCGCTTCACGAAGCCGGCGCGAGCGGACAGACTTGGAGGCACTCCAGAAAGAGGGGACCAACCATGAGCAACACGAACCTGATTCTCCTGATCATCGTCCTGGTACTCGTCTTCGGTGGCGGCGGCTTCTACTGGCGTCGCGGACGCTGAACCGACTGCGGCCCCTTCGGCGGGCGTAGCGCCTCGCCGGAGGGGCCGTTCGTTGTTCGAACCTAGGCCGCCGGGCGCCGCCCGCGGGCCAGCAAGCCGAGGAGGAAGCCGGCCGAGGCGACGAGCAGCAACGCCTTGCCGGGGTTGGCGGTGACGTAGTCGGTGGCCTTCGTCGCCGCGCGTGACAGGTCGCTCTTTGCCTGGGAGTAGCCGCGGTCGATCGCCTGCGCGGCACCCGCGACGGTCTGGTGCGCGCCGAGCGACGCCGATTCGGTCCGCTCGCGAATCCTCTCGCCCGCCGCATGGGCCTTTTCCACCACCCGCCCGGCCGCCGATTCGATGCCCTGTTCGGTGCGATCCGTCGCCGCGACCACGGCTTCGCGGGTGCGGTCGATCAGCGAATCCACTCCGCCCTGTGTCCGTTCGATGTTCTTGATCATGTTCGTCGGTCCTTTCGGTTGTGTGCGCTGTGGGTGCTTGCCGTCGGTGGCGGTGCGCCGGCTACAGATCCGACAGCTGCACGAGTTGCTTCCCTGCGTTCCTGCCCTGGAGCATGCCGATGAAGGCCTGCGGCGCCGCCTCGATGCCCTGGGCGACATCCTCGCGGTACTTGACCTGCCCGGAATGCAGCCACTGCGTCAGCTGTTCCCACCCCTCGGGGAAGCGGTCGGCATAGCCGGAGACCTGGAATCCCTGCGCTTTCGCCTGTTTGACGATCAACTGATCGAGCCAGCGCGGCCCGTGCTCGGGCGCCTCCAGGTTGTACTGCGAGATCTGGCCGCAGAGACTCATGCGGGCGCCGGGATTGAGGTGACGCACGACCGCGTCGGTGATCGCGCCGCCGACGTTGTCGAAGTAGATGTCGACGCCGCGCGGACAGAGCGCCGTGAGCTTGCCGTCGAAGTCGTTGCCGAGCTTGTAGTTCCAGGTGGCGTCGAAGCCGAGCTCGTCGAGGAGCCAGGCGGCCTTCGCACCGGAACCTGCGACGCCCACGACGCGGCAGCCGCGCAGCTTCGCGATCTGTCCGGCGACCATGCCGACCGCGCCGGCAGCCCCCGAAATCACCACGGTCTCGCCGGCCTGCGGATCGCAGATGTCGAGCAGGCCGAAGTAGGCTGCGAGTCCCGGCATGCCCAGGATGCCGAGCGCCGCCGACAGCGGCGCGATATCGAGGTCGAGCAGGCGCAGGTCGCTACCCCGGGCGACGGCGTACTCCTGCCACCCGAACATGCCCTCGACGGCGTCCCCGACCTGGAATGCGGGATCGGCGGAAGCGAGGACGAAACCCACCGCGCCACCGGTCATGACCGCTCCGAGGTCGATCGAGTCGGAAGCCTCGTCGCCCGCGTTCATCCGGCCCCGCATATAGGGGTCCAGCGACAGATAGACCACCCGCACCAGCACCTCCCCTTCGGCCGGCGTCGGCAGGGAGGTGTAGGCGAGCTGGAAGTCCGAGATCCTGGGGAATCCGAACGGTCGGGCCGCGAGGACGATCTGTCGGTTGACCGCTACTGTCAAGGGCGCGAGTCCTTCCTGTGCAACGTTGACTGCGCGGGCGAGGCGCGCCCTCCCGCTCCGTCGGAGGAGCGCCCGCCGCATCGGGAGCGCTCTAGGCGCCGCGGCGGGTGAGGAGCAGCGCGCCTCCGACCACGATGGCGGCGACGCCGGCCCAGACCGGGACGTTGACCCGCTCTTTGTCCTTGACCGAGAACTCGAGCGGTCCGATCTTCGCGTCGTGGGTCGTCTTGGTGTAGGTGAAACCGCCGTAGATCAGGCCGACGATGCCGCCGACGATGAGCAGGATGGCGACGATCTTGAGCGGGCTCATCAGAGCCGCCGTCCGGAGAGCAGCCGGAAGATCAGGATGACGACCGCCACGACGAGCAGGATGTGGATGAAGCCGCCCATCGTGTAAGAGGTCACGAGGCCGAGCAGCCAGAGGATGAGGAGGATGACGAAGATGGTCCAGAGCATGAGAGGGTCCCCTTTCGGAAGCCGGTTGCAGATGCGGCGTCGAAGGGCGGCGTCACGGGTCGCCGCCCGTCCGGGCGCGTCATCAAAGTAACTGTTCGCCACCCCGGCGGGAAGCGCAGTTTCTACCCGGTTCGCCGCGCGACGCGGTAGGTAGAAACCACGCCGGAGACGGCGCCGGGCGCGCCGCCAACATTGCAGCCACGGCAGCCGCGGGCGGGGGCCTGGCGCCCGCTCAGCCGCGCAGCAGGCGGAGGGCGTTGGCGACGACGAGGAGCGACGCGCCCATGTCGGCGGCGATCGCCGCCCAGAGCGAGGCCGTGCCGAGGAAGGTGAGAACGACGAAGAGCGCCTTGACCGCGAGCGCGAAGCCGATGTTCTGACGAATCACCGCCAGCGTCCGGCGGGAGTGCGCGACCAGCCACGGCAGCCGCGACAGATCGTCGGAGAGCAGCGCCACGTCGGCGGTCTCGATGGTGGCGTCGGAACCCGCGCCGCCCATCGCGATGCCGAGGCTGGCGCTCGCCAGGGCCGGTGCGTCGTTGATGCCGTCGCCGATCATCGCCACCCGCCCGTAGCGCGCCATGAGCTCCGCGATCGCCGCGACCTTCTCGTCCGGCAGCAGCTCGGCGTGGACTTCGGAGATGCCGGTCTCGCGGCCGATCGCCTCGGCCGTGCCGCGATTGTCGCCGCTCAGCATGACGGTGGTCTCGATCCCCAGGCGGCCGAGCGCGGCGACGGTCTCCCGGGCGTTCTCCCGCACGCCATCGCCGATCGCTACCAGGCCGCAGACATGGTCCGCGTTGCCCAGCACCACCGCGGTCTGGCCGGCGCGCGACATCGCCTCGAGCCGCGCATGGACCTCCGGCGTCTCCTGGCCGCGCTCCTCGAGGAAGCGGTGCGAGCCGGCCCAGAAGAGCCGCCCGCCGACCGTGCCGGCGGCGCCCTTGCCCTCGAAGGCGCGGAAGTCGTCGGCGGGCGGGACGGCGATGCCGCGCGCCGCGGCATAGTTGCGGATCGCCGCGGCGAGCGGATGCTCGCTGCGCGCTTCGAGCGCCGCGAGGCGCTCGAGCACTTCGCGCTCGTCGTGTCCGGAGAGCGGCACGACCTCGAGCACGCGCGGGCGGCCGTGGGTGAGCGTGCCGGTCTTGTCGAAGGCGATGGCGCGCAGGGTGGCCGGAATCTCCAGGAAGGCGCCGCCCTTGATGAGCACGCCGTGGCGCGCCGCCGCCGCGAGCCCGGCGACGATCGCGACCGGCGTCGAGATGACGAGGGCGCAAGGGCAGCCGATCACCAGCAGGACGAGCGCGCGATAGCCCCACGCGCTCCAGTCGCCGCCGGCGACGAGCGGCGGCAGGAGGCCGACGGCGAGCGCGACGGCGAAGACCGCCGGGGTGTAGATCGCGGCGAAGCGGTCGACCCAGCGTTCGGAGGGGGAGCGCCGCGCCTGCGCCTCCTCGACGAGGTGCAGGATCCTGGCGAGCATCGTCGCTTCGGCGAGGGCGGTGGTCTCGATCTCGAGCGCGCCCGGGCCGTTGATCGAACCGGCGAAGACCTCGTCGCCCGGCGCCTTGTCGACCGGCCGGCTCTCGCCGGTGATCGGCGCCTGGTCGAGGGTCGAACGCCCGGCCACGACTCTGCCGTCGAGCGCCAGGCGCTCGCCCGGGCGGACCGCGATCCGGCTGCCGACGGCGACCTCGGACGGATGCACCTCGCGTTCGCCCTGCGGCGTCACCAGGCGGGCCGTCGGCGGCACGAGATCGAGCAGCTTCGCGATCGCGCGGCGCGCGCGCCCGATGCTCCAGGCTTCGAGCGCCAGCGAGAGCGCAAAGAGGAAAGCCACCGTCGCGGCCTCGAACCAGTCGCCGATGGCGATCGCGCCGGCGACCGCGATGGTCATCAACAGGTTCATGTCGGGACGCAACCGCCGCAACGCCAGCCAGGCCTTGGGCGCCACCGTGAGCAGGCCGGCCAGCACGGCGAGGGCGTAGGCGAGGCGCGCGAGGAGCGGGACCCCGGCCTCACCGCCCATCCCCTCGCGCCCCAGCGCCGCACCGAAACTGCCGGCGAGCGCCGCGTGGAGGAGAAAGCCGGCGGTGGTGGCGGCGCCGGCGACGAGCGTCGAGAGCAGGCGCCGCTGCCGCAGGCGGTCGCTGGCGCGGTCGCCGCCCTCGGTCTTCCAGGGCTCCGCCACGAGACCCGCCTTGGCGACCGCGGCGACGATCGCGGCATCCGGAACCGAGCGCAGATCCGCAGCGACCGTCATCCGGCCGCGCAGGAGATCGAAGCCGAGCCGGCCGTCGCCGCCGACGAGTGGGCCGACCTCGCGCCGCAGCGCCGCGATCTCCTCCGCGCAGTCCATTCCGGCGACGCGGAAGGCCCGCGTCGGTTGCCCATTCATTCGCGTCCTCCGAGTCTGCGGAACTTCACCGCTGCCGGCAACCTGCCGGCAACCTGGCGGATTCTCCTTCACTCGGGCGCGATCAACGAAATCCGGCGGCCTGGAGGTCGAAGAGCTCGGCGTAGCGACCGCCGGCGGCGACGAGCTCGGCGTGCGTTCCGGCGGCTTCGATCTCGCCGTCGGCGAGGACCAGGATGCGGTCGGCGCGGCGGACGGTGGAGAAACGGTGCGAGATGAGCACCGCGGTCTTGCCGAGCGAGAGCTCGGCGAAGCGCTGGAAGACCTCGAACTCACTGCGCGCGTCGAGCGCCGCGGTCGGCTCGTCGAGGATCAGGACATCGGCCTCGCGCATGTACGCCCGGGCGATGGCGATCTTCTGCCACTCGCCGCCGGAGAGCTCGACGCCGGTCTTGAAGCGCCGCCCGACGAGCTGGTCGTAGCCCGCCGGCAGGCGCTCGATGACCTCGTCGGCGAGGCTGCGCCGCGCCGCTTCGCGGATGCGCTCGTGGTCGAAGCGGGCCTCGATCCGGCCGACGGCGATGTTCTCGCCGGCAGTCAGGTGGTAGCGCACGAAATCCTGGAAGATGACGCCGATGTGGCCGCGCAGCGCGCCGAGGTCGTAGTCGCGCAGGTCGCGGCCGTCGAGCAGGATCCGGCCCTCGTCCGGATCGTAGAGCCGTGCCAGGAGCTTCACCAGCGTCGTCTTGCCGGCGCCGTTCTCGCCGACCAGCGCCAGCACCTCGCCGGCCAGGAGCTCGAAAGTCAGGTGGCGGACCGCCCAGTGCTCGGCGCCCGGGTAGCGGAAGCCGACGTCCTCGAAGGTGAATCCCCGGCGAATCGGCTGCGGAAAGGGCAGGGCATCGGCGGGCGAGGCGATCTCGGGGCGCAGGTCGAAGAACGAGAAGAGATCGTCGAGATAGAGCGCCTGCCCGGCCACCTGCGAGAAGCCGATGAGCAGCCCCTCGAGGAGGTTGCGCAGGCGGCGGAACGAGGCGGAGAGGAAGGTGAGGTCGCCGATCGTCAGCGCGCCGGAGACCGTGCGCCAGGCGAGGTAGGCGTAGGCGCCGTAGTAGCCGATGGTGCCGACCGTGGTCAGCAGGCCGCCCCAGCCGGCGCGGCGCACCGCGAGCGCCCGGTTGGCGCGGTAGAACTCCTCCGCGAGATCGCGATAGCGCGCGATCAGGAAGGCGTTGAGGCCGAAGATCTTGACCTCCTTCGCGGTCTCGACGCTGGCGCCGGTCGAGCGCACGTAGTCGAGCTCGCGCTGCGCCGGCGTCCGCCGCCAGGCGAGCTCGTAGCTCTGGGCATTGAAGTGGCTCTCGCCGAGAAACGCCGGGATGACCGCGCCGGCCAGCAACACGATCAGCCAGGGGGCGTAGACCGTCAGTCCGGCCGCGAAGGCGATGATGCTCACGATGTCCTGCGCCTGACCGAGGATCTGGGAGAGCAGGCCCGTGCGGCCCGAGGCCTGCCGGCGGGCGCGATCGAGCTGATCCTGGATCTCGCTGTCCTCGAAGTCCTCGAGGTCGAGGGTGGCGGCGTGCTCCATGAGGCGGATGCTCGCCGTGTTCGCGAAGCGCTCGCCGAGCAGCGACTCGAGGAGCGAGACGATCCGGCCGACGACGTCCGAGAGCACCGCGAGGGCGAGCTCGAGGCCGAGGTAGGTGAGCAGCGGGCGCAGGTGCCCGCTCGCCAGCCAGCCCTGGAGATCCGCCGGGGCGCCTGGAAGATGCGGCAGCTGGGCGAGCCGCAAGACTTCGTCGATGATCCACTTGCCGACGAACAGCGTCGCGACCGGCAGCAGCGCCCGCAGGAGGCGCAGGAGGAGCGTCGCCAGGGCGAAGCCGGGGTGGATCTCCCAGATCAGGCGGAGAAATGGCCGCAGGTTGCCGAGCGCCGAGAAGCGTTGGCGCAGCGAGCGCGGCGCCCGACGGTCGACCGGCCGCCCGGAGTTGGCCGGGGCCGCGGAGGACTCGCCGCGCTGCGACCTCCCTGGCTGTAATGCTTCGGCATCGCCAGACGATCTTACGTGCCGCGCGGTGGGCCCAGGACTTCCCGCTGCGGCCATGTGAGGCGAGCTGTGTTCAGCCCCTGAGCTCACGCGCCGCGAAGAGTATCAGCGCTTCTCGGCCGGCGCCTGCGCCGCGCGGATGTAGGCGACGAGCTCGCCGATCTTGCGCTGCACATGGGCGCGGCGTTCGGCCGACTCGTCCTCGGGCCAGAGGAAGAGGTCGCCCCAGACCGGCATCTCGCGCGAGCCGTGCGCGGCCACCTCGGCACGCCCGTCGATCACCTCGCCCAGACGGTCGGTGGGGAAGACGCCGTCGTTCTTCTCCGCGAGCCGCGTCAGGTCGGTCGGCTGGGAGCTCAAAGTTGCCGCGATCTCGCCCTTGCCGCGCAGATCGACGCCGTGGCAGCTGGCGCAGTAGGTGGCGTAGGTGGCCTTGCCGACCGCCGTCGAGTAGACCGGTGCGGTGTCGGACGCGGGCGCCGCGCCGGCGGCCAGAGTGAGTCCGAATGCCCCTGCCGCGAGTCCGGCGAGCGTCGCCAACCGCAAAGTGAAGATGGTTCTCATTTCGACCTCCTGATTCGAGTTCGAGTCCCCCGGATCAAGGTAGCAGGCACGCCGCGCCGGGGCACCACCCGGCGAGGCGGTGTCCGCTCCCCGGCGGGAGGTCCCGCTGCGTCCTGCGGCGGCCCTGAGGTGGTCCTGCGGCGGTTCTGCGGCGGGTGCGCCCCCTGTAGGCTAGGCGTCACCATGGCGCTCGACGCCTTTCTCCTGGTCATCGGCATGCTCGCGCTGGGCAAGGTGTGCGCGGCGACCGGTCGTTTCCCGCCTGCCGCGGCCGGGGTGCTGAACCTCTTCGTGCTCGACATCTGCCTGCCGGCGGCGGTGCTGCGCTACGCCTCACGCCTCGAGCTCGACCTCTCCCTGCTGCGCGTGATCGCAGTGCCCTGGCTGCTCTGCGCGCTCGCCGCGCTGGTCGTCTATGCCGGCGCGCGCCGCGCCGGGCTCGCCGAGGACCGGATGGCGGTGCTGCTGCTCTGTGTCCCGCTCGGCAACACCTCCTTCCTCGGTTACCCGCTGACCCGGGCGATGCTCGGCGAGGAGGCGCTGCCGCACGCCGTGGTCTACGACCAGTTCGGCTCGTTTCTGCTGCTCTCCACCTGGGGGCTCTGGGTGCTGGCGCGCTACGGCGGCGATCGCCGGCCCACGGCGCGGGAGATCGGCGGCAAGATCGTGCGCTTCCCGCCGTTCGTGGCGCTGGTGGTCGCCCTCACCCTGATGCCGGCCGCGCCCCCGCCGCTCGTCGAGGGACTCCTGATGCGGCTCTCCGACGCCCTCCTGCCGGTCGTCACTTTCGCCGTCGGGTTGGATCTGCGGCTGCGGCTGCCGCGCGGCGCCCTCGGTCCGCTCGCCGCCGGCCTGGCCCTCAAACTGGCGCTCCTGCCGCTCGCCGCCTGGGTGCTGGTGCGCCTCCTCGGTCTCGGCGGGATCGCCGCGGACGCCACCATCTTCGAGAGCGCCATGCCGCCGATGATCACCGCCGGCGCGCTCGCGAGCTCCCACCGCCTCGCGCCCGACCTCGCGGCGGCGATGGTCGGCTATGGCGTGTTGCTCGCGCTCGCGACTCTCCCGGCCTGGAGCCTCTGGCTCCACTGACCGCACCGCGGGTCGGCCCCCCCTGTAAACGATATGGCTGGGTTGCGGTCGGCGCCGGGCAGTGCGCCGCGGACGCCGTCTCCAGCGGGCGGGAGTGGATCAGGCGGTAGAGGAACGGCTGAGCACCGCAACCTCGTAGAATGGGAAGTAGCCCAGCACGAAGAGCGGGCGGTGGGCGCGACCGAGCGGCGCCCAGCGCACGAACACGAAAACGCCGGCGACGGCAAGAGCGAGGTTGACGCAGTGCATAGCCAGCGGCGACGTCGAGAGACCTCTTGCGGCGTAGCAGCGCAGCGGGGACAGGTAGCCCTGGCCGCTGCGCGCGAGGTTTCCTGTGGCTGATTCTCCGCTCACGCCGGCAGGCTCCGAACCGTCAGCCCGGAGCGCCCCTTCGGCGCAGGGTGCGGCCTTCGTGCTGTGCATCGAGAACAACGAGACCCGCGGCCAGGCGCTGTTGCTGGTCGAGAGCATCCGGGAGTTCGGCGGGCGATTTGCCAGGAGTCCGATCTTCGCCGTCGCGCCGCGCCTGGGCCTGGGAGTGGACGCGGCGACCCGGACGCGCCTCGAAGCGCTCGACGCGACGTATCTCGAGGCGCCGCTGAACACGGTCTGCCCGGAGTACCCCAGCGCCAACCGCGTCTATGCCGCGGCATGGGCCGCCCGCAACTGCCAGGCCGAAACGCTCTGCGTGCTCGACAGCGACACGCTCTTTCTCGGCGAGCCCGACGCGCTGGGAGAGGAGTGGGACCTCGCGGTTCGTCCAGTGGATGTCAAGGGGGCCACGTCCGAAGGTGAGGGCGATCCGTTCGAGTCCTACTGGGTTGCGCTCTGCGAATTGGCGGGCATGTCGATCGCGGCGCTGCCCTTCGTCGAAACCGTGCTCGACCGGCGGCGGGTGCGCGCCTCGTACAACGGCGGCTACACTCTCGTCCGGCGGTCGAGCGGGATCCTCGAACGCGCGGCCGACCTCTTCACCCGCTCGGTGCTCGCTGATCTGCGCCCCTACAAGGGGGTGAGCGGCCATCGCGTCTTCGCGTCGACCGGCTACGTCCTGCCGCGCGCCAGCGAGTATTGGGGCTCGAACCAGGCCGCCCTCGCGATCGCTGCCTGGTCGATGCCGCAGCGGGTGCGCCTGCTCGATCGCCGATTGAACGTTCCGCTGCACGAGCTGTCCGATGCCAAGCGTTGGAGCGACGATTGGGCTGACCTTCGCCCGCTGCACCTGCACTATCACTGGCTGCTCCGTTCGGGCCATCGCGACCTGGCGTTCGCGACCATGGCGAAACTCGGGGTTTCTGCGGACCGGCTGGATTGGATCCGGGCGCGGGCGTCGCTGATCGAGAAGTGGCCCGTGCCAGCTCCCCCCCGGCGACCGGCGCGGTCGGCTGGGCGCAGCCGCCAGTTGGTGATCTCCGGTATGCACCGGTCCGGGACCTCACTCGTGGCGAGCACCTTCCGCGAAGCGGGGCTCGAGATCGGTTGGGATCTCATGGGCCCGGCTCCCGGCAACTGGCGTGGACACTTCGAGGACAGCGACTTCTACGATCTGCACGAAGCGATGCTGGCGGCCGCCGGCGTGACCTCGCTGGCGGCCGACGACGCCTTCACCGCGCCGGCCGGCGGTGACTTCGCAGCGCGCGCCCGCGAGCTCATTGCGGCGCGCTCCGGATTCGAGCTCTGGGGCTGGAAGGACCCGCGCACCTTGCTGCTGCTCGACTTCTGGGATGCGCTGCTGCCGGAGGCCAGCTACCTCTTCCTCTACCGGCATCCGATCGAAGTGGCGCTCTCGCTGCGCCGTCGCGCCACCGATCCCGAGATCTACCGCGACCCGTGGATCGGGATCCGCTCGTGGGAGGTCCACAACCGGCGCCTGCTCGCCTTCCTCGGGCGCCACCCCGGGCGCTGCTTCCTGGCGCAAGTACCGGCGATCACCGCTGACCTGCCGGGGTTCGTGCACCGGGTCTCCCGGAAGTTCGACCTGCCGCTCCGGGCGCGGGTCGCGGCCTCGGCGTTCGCGCCCGAAGAGCTCATGCGGGACCTCGCGACCGCAGGTCTCTTTCCGGCCTGGGAGGGCCTGATGCCCGGCGCGCTGGCGCTCTATGCAGCGCTCGAGGCGCGCGCCGATCTGCCCTCTTCCGCGGTGGCCGCGGGCGAGACGCCGGCGGTCGACGCGGACCCCGACGGCAGGCGTGTGGGCGAGTCGCGGCAGGCGCTCGAGTCCCTGTTCACCGACCTTCTCCAGGCGCGCCTCGAGCAGGAGTCCGCGGAGGCCACGGGCGAACGCGAGCCGGGGATGCGGCGCTGGACCGTCGTCGAGCCGGCGCGCCTCGAGCGGCTTGCAGCCGAGCTGGCGGAAAGCCGGAGGCAACAGGCCGAGCTCGAGCGCGGATTCGCGGAGATCTCGGCCCGCCGCGACGAGCTGGCCGCGACTCTCGCGGCGATCGAGCGCTCGCGCGGCTTCGGCCTGGTGGCGGCCGGTTGGCGCATCGTCGACCGCCTGCGGAACAGGCGCAAGCCGGCCGGTTAGCTGAAACCCCGCGGACGGCAGATCCCGGCCTCGGTCACGATCACCGTCAGCGGAATATCGTGCGGCTCGGACGGGAGCTCGTCTTCGAGCTGCATCGCGAAGGCGAGCCCGATGGCGGGAAAGGGCCGGCCGGCGAGGAAGCGGTCGAAGTAGCCGCTGCCGTAGCCGAGCCGGTAGCCGCGCCGGTCGAAACCGAGCCCGAGGACGAGCGCGGCGTCGATGGTGGCGTCGATCGCCTCGGCCGCGACTTCCGGGGTGCCGCGCGGCGGCTGCTGCAGTCCGAACGCCAGGGTGCGCAGCGCGCAGGGGTACGAATGGACGTGGAGCCGGCCGTCGCGGGGATCGGCACGCGGCACGAAGAGCTCCCTGCCCGCGGCCTGCAGGCGATCGACGAGACGCCAGGTGTCGACTTCGGCCGCGAACGACAGACAGGTGAGAATCCGCCGGGCGTGCGTGATCTCCGGCAGCGTGAGCACGCGCTCGGCGATGCGCCCGGCCGCCGCCGCGGCAGCCGCGGGATCGAGCGCGGCGAGACGCTCCCGCAGGCGCTCGCGCCGCAGCACCTTGGCCGCCGCTGGAGTCGCCGGGTTTGCGTCGGACATCGACTGTTCTGCGCCGCTCAGCGCGCGCGCGGCGCGCGGCGCGTGCGCAGTTGCGCGCCGAGCCACTGGCCGCCGAAGAAGGCGGCGACGTAGAGCGGCAGCGTGCGCCACTGGAAGCCGAGGCCGGAGGCGAAGCGCAGCCCGACCGCCAGCGGCACCGGGGCGTGCACCGCTGCGAACCAGGCGGGCGAGAACTTGCGCACGCCCGCCCGCCAGTAACCGAACGGCAGGTTGATCAGCACGATCAGGGCGGCAATGAGCCAGATCATTCGCGGTGTGGAAACGGCAGGGCGAGGAATTCCATGGAACCCACTTCAGACGCTAGCACGGGTGCGGCGAGCTCCTCGCCGGCTGGGCTGATTTCTGCCGTGCGGAGCTGCTGCGGCCCGGTCACCAGCGCCAGTTCGACCCGCCGGCCGTGGGCCAGGTCGAGGCCGGCGACGCGGGCGAGAAGCCTTGCCTGACCGGCCTCCTTCGCCGGCACGAGCGCGAGCCCGTCCGGATGCGCGGCGAGCCAGCTGGCGACCGCGTCGACGTTCAGCCGCACCACGGGGCGCCGGACGAGCAGGGGCAGGCTCGCCTCACCCCAGGCAGCGTCGGCCAGCGGGCGCTCCGCCGCGGGATCCGCAGCCGCCACCGCCGCGGCCAGACGCACTGCCGTCCAGGGCTCCGGCCAGCGCGGCAGCGCGAAACCCATGGTCACCGCCGCCAGCACCCAGCCGGTGAGCGCCCAGGCGAGCGCGACCATCGGCTGGCCGCGCACGCGGGCGGCGGCAGCGGCGAGGGGGACGAGCACGAGCAGGGCCGCGGCGGTGGCGAGCCCGGCGGATCCGGTCGCGAGCCGCACCAGGGCTGCCGTCGCCGCGGGCACGAGCAGCGCCGGCAGGAGCGCCCAGGCGGCCACCGGCCAGCGCAGCCACGCCGGCCAGGCGCCGGGCTGGCGCGCGGCCAACCGCAGCAGCCAACGCGCCGAGAGCAGCAGCAGCGGCACGTGGAGTGGCAGGGGGTAGTGCGGCAGTTTGGTCGCGGCGAGCTCGAAGCCGAGCCAGGCGGGCAGCGCCCAGGCGAGCAGGAATCGGCAGACGGGCGATGCTCCCCGGGCGCCGCCGGGCCGCGCCCGGCGCCAACTCCAGGCCAGCGCACCGAAGAGTCCGAGCGCGCCCGGCCAGAGCAGAGCCGGCGCGAGCAGCGCATGGAAGCCGGGCGGTGCGAAGTGGCCGTCGATGCCCGCGAGGAGACGTCCGAAGGTCTCGCGGTAGGCCGTCGCGGCGAGCGCCGGGGCGCCGACGGCGCGGCTCTGCGCTCCGGCGAGCGCCGCCAGGACGAGTCCGACCGCCGCCAGCCCGGGCACCGGCCGCAGCGCTGCCAACCATCGCCAGCGCTGTCCGGCCGGCTCTCCGGCCGCGAGACCGGCCACCGTCGCGGCGACGATCCAAGGGGTGATCGGCCCCTTGGCGAGCACCGCGGCGAGAAGCGCCAACCAGAACTGCAGCACCGCCGGCGTCGGCGCACGCCCTGCGCTCCGTCCTGTGCCGCGGGTCTTCCGCCAGACGCGCCCCAGCGCCAGCAGGCAGAGGGTCGAGGACAGCAGCAGGATCGGATCGGCGCGTGCCTGGTGCGCCTGCAGGATGACGAGCGGCGACAGGCCGAGCAGCAGCGCGGCGAGCCAGGCGGCGCGCGGGTCGACCAGCCGGCCGCCCAGGCGCCAGAGCGCGAGGACGGTGGCCAGCGCGGCGAGCAGCGAAGGCAACCGCCCCATCCAGGGGGCATCGCGGGCCGGATCGCCGCCGGTGGCGACGACAATGGTCGCCGCCTGCAGCCAGGTGGCAAGGGGTGGTTTCTCGAGCCTGGGGCGGTCGTCGAGCCGGGGGACCCAGAGGTCACCGGAGGCTGCCATGTGGCGCGCGGCGAGCAGAAAGCGGCTCTCGTCGCGATCGACCGCCGGCAGCGCGGCGAATCCGGGCAGCCAGACCGCGAGACAGACCAGGGCCAGGCAGAGGCCCGCGATCGGATGCCGCGCGTCCGCCGGCGCCATGCCTCGGCTCAGTCCTGTGCGGGTCGGGGGAGGGCCGCCGGGAGCGCGAGCGCCGCCAGTCCGAGCGCCGGCAGGAGCATGCTCAGCGCGAGCGCTGCGGCCAGCGGCAGCGCCGGAGCGCCGAGCAGAAAGGCGCTGCCGCCGATCGCCACCGCCGGGCTGGCGAGCAGTCCGGCGAGGCCGACCCAGGTCTCCCGCGCCGCACTGGCGGGGCTGTATGCGGCGAGCGCCAGGAGGGCCAGCAGGCCGCCCACCAGGGCGTTCTGCCAGCCCGGCGAGCTCGCCGCGAGGTGCGTCCATACCGGAGCGCTGAGCGCCGCACCGAGCAGCGCGAGGCGGGCCCCGCGCGCCGCGGTCGCGCGGCTGCGGAGCGTATCGCGGCTGGCGACGCGCCACGTCACGCTGAGCGCGAGGAGGGCCGCCCGGGCGGCGGCGTAGGCCGCGACCCAGTCCCAGGCTGGGCCGATGCGCGCCCAGCTCGCCGTGCCCTGGACCCAGAGGAGGACAAGCGCCGCGAGGTCGGCCACCGCCCAGAGCGCCAGCGCCTGGTGCGCCACCATGAGCCGGAGCGCCGCCCGCACGAGGCCGCGCTCGCGCCGCCGCCACCACCACCAGGCGAGCCCTTGAGCGAGCGCCACCAGCGTCACGACCGGAGCATCGCGCCAGCCGAGCGCGACCGGCAGGGTCAGCATCGCGCTGGCGAGAGCGAGGCCCACTGCCGTCGCGAGGAGCGCGATGAGCGCCACCGCACCGAGGCCGGGAGAGCCGCCGCGTCTGCTCACAGCACCAGGGAGAGGCCGCCGTCGGCGACCAGGACCTGTCCGCAAAGGCCCTGGGCCTGGGCAGAGAGCAGCAGCAGCACGAGGTCGGCGACCTCCGCGGCAGTGACCAGCCGCCCGGCAGGAGTTCGCGCCGCGGCGCGCGCCAGCAGCTCTCCCGCCTCCGGATGAAGGGCGATCGAAGTGCCCGAGATCGGGCCCGCTGCGACCGCGTTGACGCGAATGCCGCGCGGCGCGAGCTCGACGGCGAGCGACCGCACGAGCGCCTCGAGCGCCGCCTTGGCAACCCCGAGCGCGCCATAGGACGGCACGACCCGCTGCGACCCCAGGCTCGACAACGCGACGACGCGGCCGCCGTCCGGCATCGCCGGGGCGAGCTGCTGAACGCAGAGAAGGAAGGCGCGCGCGCCGACGTTCAGGGTCAGTTCCCACTGCGCGGCGCGCACTTCCAGGAGCTCCTTGAAAGATCCGAGGGCGGCACAGTGGATGAAGCCGTCGAGCCGCGAGTCTTGCGCCAGGATCGCCGCGCAGACCCGGCGGACCTCCGCCGGCTCGACCAGGTTGCCGGCGTGGAGATGAAGCTCGCCCGCGGCGCCGGCGAGCTCGGCGGCGAGACCCTCGGCGCTCGCGTGATCGGCGCGATACCAGGCCTCGACGCGGGCGCCGCTGCGGACGAGCCCGCGGCTCACCGCCGCGCCGAGACCGCGGGTGCCGCCGGTGACCACGAAGCGTCGGCCGGCAACTCCAGGCGGGGCACTGGTCATCGCGGCGTCCCGCCCTTCCCGAGGCTCGTCCCGGCGGCGGCCAGACAGGCGGTCACGAGAACGAGCAGCGTCGGCGGTCCGAGCGGTTCCGCAGCTTGCGGCGTGACCGCGAGGCTGAGCGGCAGCAGGCGTGCCACGAGGGCGACTGCGCTGACGCCCGCCGCGGCGCCGAGCCAATCCGCGGTCGTCTCGCGCGGCGCTGCGCTGGCGCGCTGGACACGGAAGAGGGCGGCGTAGAAGGCGCCGAGCCAAGGCAGCAGGTAGAGCAGGCGGGCGGCGCGCGGCGGCCAGCCGAACGCCAGGAGCCGCGGCAGGCGCTCGAACCCGGGGACGACCTGGGTCGAGAGCGCCAGCAGGAGCAGGAGAGCGAGCGCGAGCGCGGCGCCGCGCGCCGCTGCGAGACTCCCTGACGGCCGCGCCGCAGCGGCGAAAAGAACGGCGGCCGCGAGGGCGAGCAGCGCCGCGGCGGCCTCAGGGAGGCGCGCACTGCCGACGGACCAGCCGGCGACGAGACTCGCGACCGCGAGGCTCCAGACGAGGAGCGTGCGCGGCGCGCGCAGGGAGCGCGCGAGGCGCGCGAGCGCGGCGCCGAAGCCGAGCGGCGCGGCCAGGCTCTCGAGCGCCAGGGCCTGGCAGGCCGGCACCAGCGCGGCGGTCCACAGGGCGGAGGCCGTGAGGACGAGCCGCTGCAGGACCAGCAGCTCGACGAGGAGCAGGCCGGGTATCCAGATCCCCGCGAGCAGCGTCCAGGAGAGCAGGAGGCTCCGCATGCGCGCCCCGGCGGGTGCTGGCGCGTACCTGTCCGCCGGTGCCGAGGCGATCACCGCTTCAGGACCTCATCCCAGCGGACCGCGGTCGCCCGGAGGTGGTTCCATGCCGCCGCGGCCGACGGTCGCCGCGAGCCGCGCGCGCAGTTCGGCGCATTCGGCGCGCAGCTGGCGGACTTCGCGGAAGAGCTCGGGCAGGCGTGCGAGCAGACCGTAGACGCGGCGCGCGCGCGGAGCGGGGAGCGCCGGATAGCCGATCCACTCGCCGCCGGCGAGATGCCCGACGACGCCCGACTGCGCGCCGACGCGGGTGTCGGCATCGAGCACCGCGTGATCCGCGACGCCGACCTGACCCGAGAGGAGGCTCCGCGCGCCGATCTCGACGCTGCCCGAGATGCCCACTTGCGCGACGATGCAACAGTCCTCGCCGACGTCGCTGTTGTGGCCGACCTGCACGAGGTTGTCGATCTTGGTGCCGCGGCGGATGCGCGTGGCGCCGAAAGTGGCGCGATCGATCGCGCAATGGGTGCCGATCTCGACGTCGTCCTCGATCTCGACCCAGCCCACCTGGGGGACCCGGCGCTGCCGGCCGCCGGCGTCGCGGTGGTAGCCGAAGCCTGGACGGCCGACGACCGTGCCAGCGTGGACCTCGACCCGGGCGCCGAGCCGCGTGCCCGGATAGAGCACCACGTGCGGATGGATCACGCAGTCGGGGCCGATCGTCGAGCCGCGACCGATCACCGCGTGGGCGTGCACGTCGACGCCGGCGGAGAGGAGGACTCCGGCCTCGATGCGCGCGCCGGCGGCGACCCAGACGCCCGGGTCGAGCCGGGCGCTCGCGGCCACGAAGGCGCCGGGCTCGATGCCGGCCTGGCGCGGTGGCTGCGGGTGGAAGAGCTCGAGCAGCTCGATGAGCGCCACGCGCGGCACGGCCACGCGCACCACCGGCCGGCGATCGAGCACCAGGCCCGGCGCCGCGACGAAGGCCGCCGCCGCACTGGCCCGCGCTGCAGCCGCATGAGCGGCGTCGAGCACGACAGCGATCTGGTGCTCGCCGGCGAGCGCGATCGCATCGACGCCTTCGACCTCGAGTTGGCCGTCGCCCTCGAGCTCGCCCTCGAGCCGGGCGGCGAGCTCGGCGAGGGTGAAGGTGCGCCCGTTCATCCGTGGCTCCACGACGGCAAGAGCTCCGGCGTCGCCGCTGCCGCCACCTCGTCCGTCGCCGGCCATGGCAAGCCCTCGGCGTGGGCCAGGAGGCAGTCGGCCACGCGGTCGATCGTGCCGTCGCGGGCCAGCAACGGTCGCACGCGGTCGAGCGCGGCGCAGGTCGCCGCGCGCCGTCCCGGGTCGTCGAGCAGCGCCCGGGCAGTGTCGGCGAGCCGCTGCGCGGTGGCGTTGCCCTGCCGCAGCTCGGGCACGAGCGCAGCCCCCGTCAGGAGATTCGGCAGGCCCACGGACTCGGCGTCGATCAGGCCGAGGGCGCGAATCAGCCCGACCGCCGCCATGGTGACGCGCGACAGCCGGTAGAGCAGGACCATCGGTACGCCGAGCAGGGTCGCTTCGAGCGACGCCGTGCCGGAGGCCATGAGCGCGAGATCGGCGGCGGCGAAGGCGCGCTGGCTGTCGGCGACGATCGTGAGCCGGCCGGCAAACGGGTGGCGGGCGACGAGCGCCTCGATCTCGGCGGCGAATCGGGGCTCGGCGAGCGGCAGCAGAAAGCGCAGGCCGGGGTCGGCAGCGAGCAGCTGGGCGGCGGCGGCGATCAGAATCGGTCCGAGCTCTCGCACCTCGATCGTGCGGCTCCCCGGCAACAGGGCGACCACCGTCTCGGCAGCGCCGAGTCCGAAGCCGGCGCGCGCTGCGGCGCGCGCCGCGGCGTCGAGCGCAGGCAGGCGGTCACAGAGGTAGTGCCCGACGAAATGGGCGCGGGCGCCGCGGGCGCGGTAGACCGCGTCCTCCTCCGGGAAGCTGGTGAGCACAGCGTCGTAGCTCGCGCCGATCGGGCGGGCGAGCGAACGCCAGAGCCAGACCTGCGGCGGGAAGTAGCAGACTGTGCGCACACCGGCGCGCCGCAGCCAGCGTGCCAACAGGCAGTTGAAGAGATCGTTGCCGATCAGCAGTGCGGCCTGCGGGCGGCGCTCCAGGACGGCGCGCGACAGGCCGCGGAAGGCGCCGGCGAGAGCCGGGATCGCCGAGAAGGTCTCGGTGAAACCGACGCAGCCCAGGTGGTTGGTCTGGCGCAGAATCTCGACGCCGGCGGCGGCGAGCCGGCTGCCGCCGATACCGAAGAGCTCGGCACCAGGCGCGCGAACGAGCAGGGACTTCGCGACGAGGGCTCCGGCGACGTCGCCGGAGACTTCGCCGGTGCTGATCAGGATGCGCACCGGCGAACCTCCGGGTGCGGCGGTGCTGCGCGGCGACTTGGCCCTAGACGCCTGCTGCAAGGCCGCGGCGCCGCATCAGCCGGAGACCGACGAGCAGCAGCACGGCGGCCAACGCGGTGAGACCGAAACCCGACAGGGTCGGAACCTGCACGATCGCGCCGCGAACCTGCAGCTTGGGGCCGAAGTAGAACTCCGGGTCCGCGATGCCGTTGGCGTCGAGGTCGCCGATGATGGCCGGGTCGCCGTCGAGGTCGCGCCCCACGGGGACCCAGGCTTGCGTGTAGGGATCCGGCGAGCTGTCGCAGAAGAGGCCGAAGAACTGCAGCACCCCGAGGTTGGATTGCGGATCGGCCGGAGCGGGATCGAAGAACGTGGCGTAGTCGGGCAGGCCGTCACTGTCGCCGTCGTAGGTCTGCACATCGAGGGTCGCCGCGACCGGTCCGCTGCCGTTGCTCCCGGCGATCGTCATCTGCTCGTAGGCGTGGTTGCCGTCGGAGTCGATCATCGATGCCGAACCGACGCCCGCGCCGCCCCCCTCCTGGAAGGCGGCGTTGATCGGCCGCGGGTGGGCGGTGTCGGAGGTGTCGAAGCCGTCGACGATGACCTCGCCCGGGGCGCGGCCGAACTCGTCGAACGGCTGCCCGGACTGACTCGGCGCGCCCTCGATCTGGAAGGTCGACTGGTCGAAGCAGAGGACGTTGCCGAAATTGACCCGAATACCGCGCTGGAAGGTGCCCTCGCCGACGCTCGTCGGGTCGATGAACTCGAGGACGCCGGGCAGATCGCCGGTGCCATCCGGAACGCCGTCCTGGGTGAACAGAACCGGGTTCAAGGGGCCCACCATGCCGGTCGGCTGCGGCGGCACAGGCTGGCCGCTGGCCAGGGTCGCGGACAGGAGAACCAGGGAACTCGCTGCGACGAGACGCGTACGGTAGTTCATGACGAGGTCACCTCTCAGAGATTTCCGGGGATTCTAGCAGCGCCCGGCGAAGGCGTCGAGACGGTGTCGCCGGCTTCGGAGCCAGCGGAGCCCGCGGCGCCGGCGAACGGCGGCGGCTCCGCGAAGGCGCGCCGCAGGTCGCCCCGGCGATAGCTCTCGCTGCTGCCGTCCGGTCGTTCGCGCCAGCGCCAGTGGATCCAGCGCCACTGGCGGGGATAACGGCGGACCCACTCCTCGAGGGTCGTGGTGACGCGCTGCGTCAGGTCTTCTACGGTGGCCTGGCCGGCGAGCTCGGGGCGGTTCTCGATCTCTGCCATCATGAACAGCCGTTCGTTGCTTTTCTCGTCGCGCACCAGGGCGCCGGCCACCAATTGCGCTCCGGCGAGCAGGCTGAGCAGCGCAGCACTCCGGTGGGTCGAGGCCGGCCGGCCGAAAAACTCGACGAAGATGCCGCGGCGGCCGGCGTTTTCGTCGAGCAGCAGCGCGACGCTGTCGCCGGCGCGCAGCCGGGCCAGAGCCTTGGCGGTGGCGCCGCGCTTCTCGATCCACTGCTCGGGCCGGTCGAGACGGACGCGTTTGACCAGCGCGTCGAGGAACGGGTTGTCCACCCGGCGCGCAATCGCCGCGCCGCGTTCGCCGAAGCGCCGCGCCAGCACGGCGGCGGTCATCTCCCAGCTGCCGAGATGGGCCATGACGAAGAGTTTCGGCCGCGGATCCGCGAGCACTCGCGCGACGAGCTCGGGATCCTCGAGGCGATAGAGCGCGTCGAGCGCCGCGCCGCCCCGGCGGGCCGCCTGCAGGCCGTCGGCGATCGATTGACCGAGGTGGGCAAAGACCTCGAGTGTGAAGCGGCGCGCGGCGGCGCGCTCCAGGCCGAACGCCCGGCGCAGATTGATCATCGCCACCCGGCGCGCCAGCGGCCAGCCCAGCCAGGCCACTCGGCCGTAGAATCGCCCAAGCCGGGTGGCGAGCGGCCAGGGCAGGGCCCAGAGCGGCAGTGCGAGCAGGACGACCGGCAGCGTGAGCAGCAGGTCGCGGAGCAGCACCAGAAAATGCAGGAGCGGAGCGACGATCGAGCGCGCCCGAAGGCCCGTCGTGCTGCCGCTCATCGCGCGCTACCCTCGTCCACCATGCCCAGCTCTCCCTCCGCCGTCCGCTCCCGCCGCCACCGAACCTGGCGCACGACACTCCTGCCGGGGCTCATCCGCGGCTATCTCGCCCTGATCTGGCGCTCGAGCCGCATCGTCGTCGTCGGTCTCTCCGAAGCGGAGCTCCGGCGCCGCAGTCCCGCACCTTACATCGGCGCGTTCTGGCACGAGCGCATGCTCTGGCCGGCCTGGGCCTTCCGTGGCCCCGACTACGCCGTGCTGGTGAGCGACCACGCCGACGGCGAGCTGATCGCGCGCGCCGTCGGCGGCCTCGGCACGCGCGCCGTGTTCGGCAGCAGCCTGCGCGGGGGCACCGCCGGCCTGCGGGCGGCGGCGCGCCTGGTCGGCGCCGGGGTGAACGTCGCCATCACGCCGGACGGGCCGGTCGGACCGGCGCGGGTCGCGAAGCCGGGGGTCATCGCGCTCGCCAGCCTCACTGGCGCGCCGATCGTGCCGATGGCCTATGCCGCCCGGCCCGATCTCGTCTTTGCTTCCTGGGACCGCTTCCGCGTGCCCCTGCCGTTCGGCCGTGCCTGGGTCGCCCTGGGCGAACCGCTCGCGGTGCCCGCCGGGCTCGAGGGGGCCGCTCTCGAGCCCTATCGCGCCGCGCTCGAGAGCGCTCTCGCCGCACTCACCGCAGAGGTCGACCGACATGCCGGTCGCGGTGGCTCCGTGCCCCGCGCCTAGGCGTTCCAGCGCCGCAGCACCAGGCTGGCGCACTGGCCGCCGAAACCGAACGAGTTGGAGAGCGCGAGCTCCAGGTTCGCCGGCCGCGCGCCGCCGGCGACGTAGTCGAGGTCGCAGTCGGGGTCGCGCTCGTCGAGGTTCAGCGTGGGATGGAGGCGCTGCTCGCGCAGCATGCCGATGGTGGCGATCGCCTCGACTGCGCCGGCGGCGACCGTCAGATGGCCGATCATCGACTTGGTGGACGAGACCGGAGGTGTCGCGGCCGCGGCGAAGACGCGGTGGATGGCGCGCGTCTCGAGGCGATCGTTGGCCGGCGTCGAGGTGCCGTGGGCGTTGATGTAGCCCACTGCGGCGGGCTCGACGCCGGCGTCGGCGAGAGCCCGCTGCATGGCGAGCGCGGCGCCGAGCCCCTCGGGGTGCGGATCGGTCACGCGGTAGGCGTCGCAGGCCGAACCGAAGCCGGCGACCTCGGCGTAGATCGGCGCGCCGCGCGCGCTCGGCTGCCGTCGAGCGACTCGAGCACCAGCGCGCCGGCGCCCTCGCCCATGACGAAGCCGTCGCGGCCGGCGGCGAAGGGGCGCGACGCCCGCGCCGGGTCGTCGTTGCGCGTCGACAGCACGCGCAGGAGGCAGAAGGAGGCGAGGCCGAGCGGCGAGAGCTGCGAGTCGCTCGCCACCGCGACGACGGCGTCGGCGAGTCCGAGGCGGACCCAGCGCGCGGCGTCGCCCACCGCCTGGGTGCCTGCTGCGCAGGCGGTGTCGACCGACAGCAGCGGACCGGCGAGCCCGAGCTCGTCGGCGAGGCGCGCCGCGAGGTTGCCGGGGCTGCGGCGTTCCGCGGCGCGCGGGCCGAGCGCGCCGGCGAGCGCAGCGGCGAAGCGCTCCTCGTCGAAGCCGCCCGCGCCGGTCGCCGCTGCGGCACAGGGCGCGAAGACCTCTGCGTGCGAGAACGAACCCAGTCCCGCCGCCAGCGCGAGACCGAGCCTGGGGTCGCCGTGGCGCCCGGCGCTGCGGGCTCGCCGCGCGAGTCCGGCGTCGGCGAGCGCGGCGTTGGCGGCGGCGAAGGCGAAGCGCTCGATCCGGCTCAACTGCTGCCAGAGTGCCGGCGCAGTCGCCTCGGGCCGCTCCGGATCGGAGCTCTCGGCGGCGATCCGGGTCGGAAAGCCGGCGGCGTCGAAGTGCCGGATCGGACCGATCGCCGAGCTGCCGGCGGCGAGACCGCGCCAGAGGGTCTCGACTTCGTGGCCGAGCGGTGAAACGACCCCCAGTCCGGTCACGACGACGCGCCGCCGTCCGTTCAATCTGTCTGGACTCCGGTCGCCGCCAGACGACGCTCGAGCTGATCGACGATGGTTTCGACGGTGAGCAGCCGCGGCAGGTCGGCGATTGCGATGCCCGTCGCGAAGCGCTCCCAGGCGTAACCGGGCTGGCGGAGCCGGACCTGCTCGACGGCCTCGGGTGTCAGCCGCCCGCCCTCCACCCAGCGCGGATCGGCGAGGTCGAAGCTTCCACGCCAGAGCTCGTCGTCGGTGAACTTGAGGCCGAAGGCGCTTTCGACGCGAAACTGCAGGTCGAGGAAGTCGATCGACTCGGCACCGAGGTCGTCGATCAGCGAGGCGTACGGCGACACGTCGGCGGCGTCGCGGTCGAGGGCGTCGGCGACCATGGCGGCGACCTGCTGGCGCAGCTCTGCTCTTGTCGGTTTCATCGCTTCTCCTGAGTCAGCTGCGTTCGGGTCCGGCAAGGGCGAGGGCGGCGCATTGACCGAGTGTGCCGATCGCGAGCACGAGCCCGGCCGCGGCGGAGGCCGCCGTGCTCGCCTCCGCCATCCCGGCGAGCCGCAGCGCGCCGTCGATCGGACCGGAAGCGGCGAGAGCGTGACCGAGCCGGTGGTGAAGCTCGCAGCTCCGCGCCGCCGTCTGGCGCGCCGCGCTCTCCACGAGGGCGCTCGCCGGTGCGTCCGCCAGGTCGCCGGCGAGTGCCGACGACAGCGCTCGCCGGATCGCTGCGGGGACGTCGCCGCCGACCGCCGCGGTCGAGGAGTAGCCGCGGATCTCCCCGAGCTCGCGCGCGCCGCGCCGGCGCGCGTGGCCGCGCTCTTCGAGCACCCAGACGGCGGCGCCCTCGGCGACCGTGAAGGGCCGACCGCCGGCCAGCGGTCGCCGGGTGGCCAGGCATCCGAGATCGAACGGGTCGAGTGGCGCATCGGCGCCGCCAGCGAGAGCCACCTCCCGTTCGCCGCCGGCGATGGCGAGGTAAGCCTCGCCGAGCGCCTGGGTGCCGGCAATCCAGTCGCCGGTGAGCGTGTGGTTGGGGCCGTGCGAGGCCAACTGGATGCCGACGTGGGCGCCCACCATGTTCGGCAGGTTGACCAGCAGCCAGAGCGGATTCAACCCGCCGAGAATCCGCCCGGCGAAGAACTGCAGGTCGTCCACCGCGCGCTCGGGCGCCGGCGGGCCGAGGGGGCCGAGGGCGCGCGCCAGCTCCGCGCTCTGCAGGTCGGAGGCGCTGCAGCCGAGCACGATGGCCCACTCGTCGCGCTCGCCCACGTCGGCGAGTCCGGCGTCGGCGAGCGCTCGTGCGGCCGCGGCGACCGCCAGTTGCGTCTTGCGGTCGGTCACCTTCAGCGCCTTGGGCTGGCGGAAGTGCGGGCGCGCTGCGAAACCGTCGATCGCCGCCACATGCAGCCCGGATGCACCGGTCACCGGCCGGCGCGCCGCCACCTCGCCGCTCGCCAACCGGGAGCGAATCTCCGCGCAGCTTCCGCCGAGGGTCGTCACCAGACCGACGCCCGTGACGACCACTCTCCGGTGGTCGGCGGCGATGGCAGGGGGAGCGGGCACTGGATTCGAAGGGAGGCCCCGGACGGTCGGCGGAGTCCTGCGGGCGCAGGCAGCCGCGGTCGATCGGGGTGGCAGGCGAGTATATTGCGCGCGCCGTGTTCCTTCTCTACGACGGGCTGGTCGCGCTGGTGGTGTGGCTGCTCCTCGTGCCGCTCGAGCTCGCGGCTGTCCTTGCCGGGAGCTCGACGCTCGAGCGGCTGGCCGCCCGCCTTGGCCGGCCGCCGCGCTGGTTCGCTCGCCGGGGCCGGCTGCTCGTCGTGCACGCGGTCTCGGTGGGCGAGATGGCTGCGGCGGCCGCTCTCGTTCGCCATTGGGTCCGGCGCCATCCCGACGACCGACTGGTGCTGACGGCCGGCAACCGCGATGGCCTCGCGGCGGGGGAGCGGCTGGCGGCGGAGGTCCCGGCGGTCGCCGCTGTCGTGCCGTTGCCCTGGGATCGTCGCCGCGCGCTGGCCCGCTGGCTCGAGGCCCTCGCTCCCGATCTCGTCGTGGGGATCGAGAGCGAGATCTGGCCGAGCCTCTTCCGTGGATGTCGCGAGCTCGGGATTCCGCTCGCTCTCGCCAGCGCGCGACTCTATCCACCCGATGTCGCGCGCTACCGGCTGTTGCCCGGCTTCTTTCGCCGGGTGCTGGCGGCGGCCGACTGGATCGGGGTGCAAAGCGCCGGCGAGCGCCTGCGCTGGTTGGCGATCGGCGCTTTGCCGGAGCGCCTCGAGGTCGTCGGCAACCTCAAGTACGACACGCCCGCGCCGGAGCTCTCCGGGCATCCACCGACCCTGCCGTCCGGAGCCCTCCGGATCGTCGCCGCCTCCACTCACCCCGGTGAAGAGTCCCAACTGTTGCGGGCGCTGGCGAACCTCCCCGCGGACGCCGGGGCGCCTCAGCTCGTGCTGGCGCCACGGCATCCGCGGCGGGCCGCGGCCATCGTCCGGGCGGCGCGCCGCGCCGGCTTCGTGACCCAGACGCTCAGCGCGAGTGAGCGCGCCGGCGGAAAGGACGGGTGCAGTGAGGCGCCGGCGCGTGTCCTCGTGGTCGACCGCTTCGGCTGGTTGCCGGCGGCGGTCGCGACCGCCGACATCGTGGTGATCGGCGGCACCTTCGCCCGCCACGGTGGGCACAATCCGCTCGAAGCGGCGCGCGCCGGGCGCGCGCTGCTCGTCGGGCCGCATGTCGAGAACTTCGCCGAGGTGGTCGCCCACCTGCGGGCGCAGGGCGGGCTGTGTGAAGTCGCCGTAGCGAGCGCGCTACCGGCGGCGCTGGCCGATCTGTTGCGCGATCCGGCGAAGCGCCGGCGGCTGGGCGCCTGCGCGGCCGTCGCGACGGCGTCGGGGAGTTGCGTCGAGCTTTACGCCGAGCGCCTCGAGGCGTTGCTCGTCGGCGGTCAGCGCTCGGGAGCGTCGTCGGGGCGCAGGCGTGCCCAGGTGGTGCGCGCCCACCCGGTCAGCTGATCGGCGACGCCGGGAGCCCGCGGCAGCGGGAACCCACGGTAGGCGAGGCGCGCCTCGGCGACCGTGCGCCGTCCGACCCGCGCCCGGCAGCGGGCCAGGAAATCGGACTCGCCGGCCGTTTCGAGCTCGGCCTCGAGCAGCACCTCCTGGCCCGGCAGGACGAGCTGGCGGAACTTGGCGTTGTGGACCATGACCAGCAGGACGAGGCGGGAGAAGTCGAGGTGGTGCAGGATCAGCCAGCCGCCGGTCTGTCCCATCGCCTCGGTCAGCAGCACCCCCGGAACGACCGGGAATCCGGGGAAATGATCGGCGAGATAGTCGTCGTCGGGCGAGAAGACCTTGCGCGCCAGCGCGCGGCGGCCAGGCTCGAGCTCGAGGATCTCGTCGAGGAGGACGAAGTTCATGACCGGGGCCGGAGCGCGGCGACCGCGTGCCCGGCGAGCGAGCGCGCGACGCGCCACCAGTGGCGCGGCGCGGCGGCGAGCAGCGCCAGTCCCGCGCGCGGCCGCACCACGAGCAGCGCCAGCGCCCGGCCGAGGCGGCGGCCGGTGCCCGCGACCTGTCGGCCCTGGTCGCGCAGCCAGCGCCGCGTCGTCCAGAGCTCGACCCAGACCTCGCGGGCGCCCAGCGCACGGTAGGCGGTCCAGCGCTTGTGGCCGTCGGCGATCCAGAAGCGGCCGGCGAACGACAGCACGGCGATCGGCGGGAAGCGTTCTCCGGCGAGCATCGCGGCGCGATAGGCGGCGACCCGATCGGGGGCGTGGGAGGCCGCGAGCAGATCGACGACCCGGGCGACCGGCACGCGGCGGGCCGGCAGCTCGGCCCGCGCCGGGTCGAAGCAGGCGACGAGGTCGATCGCGCGGGGAGGATTCGGGCAGGCCTCACCCGCGGCGGGCGGCGGCCCAGGGGCGGGGGCGGCTGAGGTGAGTGTCGGCACGGGGAGAAACCTTTTCACACTAGGAGGCGGTCCGGACCCTGTCAAGGCGCCGCCGGTCGCTCGTCCACCTGCCGCTCCCCGACCTGAGATGCAAAGAGCTGACGGAACGGGGGACAGCTCGCGAGCAGGGCCGGCGGCGAACCGTCGCCCACGAGCCTTCCGTGCTCGAGCACGACGACGCGCGGCAGGCGGCGGACGGTCGAGAAGCGATGGGCCATCACCAGCACCGTGCGTGCGCCCAGCCACGGCGACAGGCGATCGAAGATCGCCTCCTCGGTCTCGCTGTCGATCGCGCTGGTCGCCTCGTCGAGGACGAGCAGCGCCGGCGAACGCAGGAGCGCGCGGCCGAGGGCGATGCGTTGGCGCTCGCCCCCCGAGAGCGATCTTCCGGCCTCGGTGAGATCGCTCGCCAGGCCGCGCGGCAGCGCGCGCAGGAGCGTCTCGAGTCCGACCGTCTCTGCGGCCTGCCGGAGGCGGGCCTCGGAGACTCCTGCGGTGCCGTAGCGCAGGTTCTCGGCGAGCGATCCGCGAAAGAGGAAAGGCTCCTGGAAGACGACGCCGACGCTGCGGCGCAGCGCGACCAGGTCGAGCTCGGCGAGATCGATGCCGTCGATCCGCAGCCGGCCGGCCTGGGGCGTGTGGAATCCGAGCGCCAGTCTTGCCAGGGTCGACTTGCCGCCGCCGCTCGCTGCGACGAGTGCTGCAGTCTCTCCCGGCGCCAGGCGGAACGAGAGTCCGTCGAGCACCGGTGTGCCGCCCGCGTAGGCGAAGCGGACCTTCTCGACCTCGAGCTCGCCGCGGGCCGGCAGGGGCAGTTTGCGACGGCCGCCCCGGCGGCTCTCGGCAGGCAGGTCGATCACCGCGAACAGCCGCGCCGCCGCGGCGAGCGTGCGCTGCCAGCGGCCCTGCACATCGGAGAGCCGCCGCAGCGGCTCGATGGCCTGGGCCGCGTAGAGCGCGAAGACCAGCAGGTCGCCGGGCGAGCGCGCGCCGGCAACGACCAGGCGGCTGCCGTACCAGATCGCCGCGAGCAGACCGAGCGCCGTCGCCAGCCAGACCGCGGTGACCAGCGCCGTCGCCCACCACTCGGCGGCGAGCGACCGCGCGACGTAGCGGGCGCCGACAGCGCGGAGGCGCCCGGCCTCTTCGGACTCGGTCTGGCAGGCCTTGATCGTCGGCAGGCCCTGGAGCTGCTCGCCGGCGATCGCGGTCGCCTCTCCGAGCTCCTCCTGCGCCAGTCGCGACCAGCGGCGGATGCGCCGGCCGAGGAGCGCGAAGAGCAGCGCGGCGATCGGCACCGAGGTCCCTACCGCCAGCGTCAACCGCGCGTCGAGCACGAACATCATGACCAGCGCGCCGCAGCTCACCGCCATGCCGCCGAGCAGCCGCCGCAGCAGGTCCTCGACGAATCCCGAAAGCGCGCTGGGATCGTTGAACAGACGCGACAGCCACTCGCCGGCGGCGCTTCCCTGGACGGTGCCGGCCTCGGCGGCGAGGAGGGCCGCAGCGGCCTCGTCCCGCAGCTCCTGGACCAGGCGCTTCTCGAAGACCGCGAGCAGGTAGCGCGAGAGAAAGACGGTCACCAGGAGGAGCGCGACCGTGGCCGCAGCCAGCGCGAGGGCGCGGCGCAGCGCCGCCGGGTCGGCACCGGCGAGGAGATCGTCCGACCAGACCTTGACCAGCCAGGTCAGCGCGAGCTGGCAGAGCGCCGCCACCAGCACGGCGAGGCTCGCGACGGCGAGCCGGGGCCAGTGGCCGAGGAGCCGCGCGAGGAGCCGGCGGGCGGTGCGGTCGAGGGCGGGCACGTCTCCGCGGTCTCGGGGTTTCAGCCGGCGCCGCGCAGCGCGAGCACCGCGTGCGTCCCGCCGAAGCCGAAGCTGTTGGAGAGCACGAGCCCGAGCCGGGCGGGGCGCGCGGTGGTCACCACCGGGAGGTCCTCGAGCTCCGGATCGCGCGGCTCGCTGTTGGCCGACGGCGCGAGGAAACCGCCCTCGAGCATCAACAGGCAGTGGATCGCCTCCTGCGCACCCGCCGCGCCGAGCGCATGGCCGCCGAGTGACTTGGTCGAGGAGATCGCCGCCAGCTGGTCGCCGAACAGCAGCCGCAGCGCCGCCGCCTCGGCGCGGTCGCCCGCCGGCGTGCCGGTGGCGTGGGCGTTGACGTAGTCGACGTCGGCGGGCGTCGCGCCGGCGTCCGCGAGCGCGAGCCGCATGCACGCGGCGGCGCGCGCCCCGGAAGGCTCCGGCAGCACGAGGTCGAAACCGTCGGAGTTGGCGCCGAAACCGGCCACCTCCGCCCGCACCCGCGCGCCGCGGGCCAGCGCCCGGTCACGATTCTCGATGATCACCACGCCGGCGCCGCTCGCCAGCACCAGGCCGTCGCGGTCGGCGGCGAAGGGGCGGCAGGCGAGGGCAGGGCGGTCGTTGAAGCGCGTCGCGAGGGCCGTGCGCATGGCTCCGAAGGCGGCCGCCACCAGCTCGTCGATCTCCTCGCCGCCGCCGGCGACGACGATGTCGAGCAAGCCGGCGCGAACCAACTCGGTGGCGTGGCCGATGGCGTGCGCCGAGGTGGCGCAGGCCGACGAGATCGAGTAACTGCGACCACCGATGCCGAAGCGATGAACGAGCGCCGCGCTCGCTGAGCTCGACATCGACTTGACCACCGAGTAGGGGTCGACGCGCCGGGCGCGTCCGGCGTGCACTTCGACGCCCCCCAGGTAGACCGCGCCGGTGCTGCCGATGCCGGTGCCGACGATGCAGCCGGTGCTTGGCGCGGCGAGCTCCGCCGCGGTCAACCCGGCGTCGGCGATCGCCTGGCCGGCGGCGAGCGCGCAGTAGAGAACGCCTGGCGACAGTGCGAGGCGCTCGCGGCGCGAGATCCCTGCCGCCGCAGCGAGCTCCTCCGCGCCCTGGACGACGCCGGCGACCTGGCAGCGCAGGCCGAGGTCCGCCCACTCGGGGACGCGCGCGATGCCGGATCGCGCGCCGCGCAGCGCGCCCTCGACGTCGGCAAGCGAGTTGCCGAGACTCGAGACGATCCCGGCACCGGTGATGACCGCACGGTTCAAGGAGGCCAGGCTCCGGTCGAAACTAGGGAAGGCTTGCCGAATCGGCGTTGCGGGCGGCGAGCTTGGCTTCGATGAGGCGCTCGAGATCGCCGAGCAGCCGCAGTTCGACGACCTCCTCGTCCGAGATCTCGATGTCGAACTCCTCCTCGAGGGTCATCAACAGGCTGACGGCATCGAGCGAAGAGAGACCGAGGTCCTCGCGCAGCCGCGCCGCAGCGCCGAGCAGGCCGATCTTCGCGCTCTCCTCGACGAGGGGAGCGAGGTGGCGGTCGATAGTCTCGCGAACGGAGGTCGGCATGGCGATGGGCGATCGGAAAGCGCGGCGATGATACCCCAGACCGCCCGCCCGGCCGGCGACGCGGCGCGCCTTCCGGGCTACGGCTGCTTGCGCGACGCGAGATAGTCGGCGGCGCTGGTCGGGCCGAGGACGAACGTGTCGGTGTGCTCGGCGATGTACTTGCGGAAGCTCAGGAAGAAGTCGGCCCCCGAGGGCAGACCGAGCTTCTTCCAGGCCTCGCCCAGGGCCGCGGACTTCTCGGGCGGAATCTCGGCCGGCTGGATGAGCATGAAGTCCCAGCTCGCGCCGTCGCTGTGGACGTAGAGCTGGCGGGGCGGCAGGCCCGCCATCCGGTTGGCTTCATCGTAGCTCGCGATCGCCTGCAGGAACGCCTGATGCTCGCCGGGAGCGATGCGGTAGATCTCGACCAGCATGCGGGTGGTTCGCGGGTCGGTTCCGGCTGGGCTCGGCGGCGAAGCCGGCGACCGCCGCGAAGATCGCGCCGGCGAGGCAGATCAGCAATGCGGCGTTGCGTGTGCGCATCGAACAGTCTCCCTTGTTGGCGAGGCTTCCCGGCATGCCGGGTTCAGCGGTCGGAGCTGCCGAGCACGAGCTCGCCGGCTCTCGCGGCCGGCGCGATCGTGGGACGCATCGACCGCGATCGTCGCTGCCGGCCGGGGCCGCGACGATCCAGTCGGCGACGGCGCGGTCGGGGGTGCCGGGGGAGTAGCCCCACCAGGTCGCGGTCGAGCGCTGCGCGATGCGACCCTGGAGCTCGCCCAGCGCGCGCTGCGGGCGTCGCCGTCGACGAGGCGCGCTCCCGGCGGCAGGGTGAGCTCGGCGAAGACCCCGCGACTGACCTGCTGATCGAGCGCCTTCTGCGTGCCGTGGGTGGGCAGGAAGCCCTGGTTCTCGACCACCAGGCGCACCCGCCAGAGATCGGCGCCGAGCGGGTCGGCCGAGAACGTGCGGATCGCGAGGCGCGGCGTGGTGAGCCCGAGGTAGACCAGCCAGTCGCTGTGCGGCGCGACCTCCTTCTCGAGGCGGTCGAACGGGATGTTGTACCAGTAGCGCACCAGGTCGAAGCCGCCGATCTCGACCTCTCCCAGTTGCGGGTGGTCGAACCGGCGCCACGGCACGAAGCCGTCGCCGCCCAGCTCCGTGTCGCTCCAGCGCAGCAGGGCGACCTCGTCGGCGACCGGGTGGTAGCCCCACAACCAGGCGGAGGCGGTCGTGCCGGCGAGCGAGATGCCGGCCGCGCGGAACGGATCCCAGAACTCGGTGATGAACGAGAGGATGCCGCGCTGGTCGTAGAGCCAGCCGAAGGCGCTCGGGATGTAGCTCTCGCGGTCTTCCGCCGCGCAGGTCGAGATACGACATGGCGCGGTAGCCGGTGAGCTCGGCCGCCCGGCCGGCCAGTGTCTCGTAGGCCTTGCGGTCGGCGTCGGGCAAGGTGCTCGGCGAGGTTGACCGGCGGCGTCAGCACGAGCCCGCCGAAGGTGTGGCAGGTGACGTGGGCGACGATGTTGGGCCGCGCCGCGATCGCCGCGACGTAGGCCGCGATCTCGGGCTCGGAGAGTCGGATACGCCCCGGCGGTGCGTCCGCGCGCGCTGTCCGCGCAGATCGCCGGGGAAGTTCGCCCCCAGGTCGATCGGCTCGAGGGCCGGCGGGTCGGCGATGGTCGCGCCGTCGTAGCCCTCGATCCGGCCCTCCGGCAGCACCCGCCAGAAGTCGCCGCCGGTCTCGTCGGGGGCGCGCGGAACGAGCAGCCGGCGGTCGCCCGGGTACTCCTTCCACGGACCGTTCGGGTCGCGGTAGCGCATGAAGACCGCGCGCCCGTCGCCGTCGAGGTCGCGCGCGTGGATGCCCTCTCCGGCGTGGCGGGCGGATAGGGCCGGGCGACCGAGCGGATGAAACGCCCCTGCGTCGAGGGTCGCTTCGACGCCGTCGGGAGTCAGGCGCGGCAGCACGTAGACCGCGCGGGTCTCGAGCAGCCGCGTGACGCGCTCGTCGCTGCCGAAGCCGGCGAGCAGGTGGTGGGTGAAATGGAGCGCGGCGACACCTCCTCCCCACTCGGTGGCGTGCTCGTTGCCATCCACGGCGATCGCCGGCTTGTCGCTTGCCGGGCCGGTGGCGCGCGAGGTCAGGGTCAGAAACCAGAGCTCCCGCCCCTCGGGAGTCTTGCCGAGGCTCTCGAGCTCGACGAGATCCGGCCGCGCCGCGGCCCACGCCTGGAGCAGCGCCGTGAACTCGTCGTAGCGCAGAATGTGGTCGAACGGCAGGGCGCGAAGGGCGTCGGCGGCGGGCGGCTGCGCCGGCGGCGCGCTCGCCGAGCAGCCCGCGCGTCCGCCGGCGCCATGCCAGAGCCGGCGCCAGGACCAGCGCCAGGACGATCGCCAGGCATCGAGCCAGCGCTCATCGACACGCGTCCGTCTGCTCATCGTTTCCTCGTCTTTCGTTGCGTTCCGCGGCGCGGCGCGGCGACTCCGCGGCCGCCCGTCGGAGAACCGGCAGCATGCGTTGGAAGGCCGAGCGCAGGAGCTCGGCGGGGAAGGCGGTGAAGCCGAAGACCAGCCCGGGCGCGGTCGTGCGCGAATCGCGTAGTGCGAGAGCGCCGGCACGTCGAATCCCGCCTCCCGCCAGGCGGCTCGACCAGGCCGCGTCGTCGGCGTCCTCGCGGCAGGAAGCCGACGACGTTCATGCCGCCGTCGGCGTTGCCGAGGGCTGACCGGCAGGTCGGCCTCGGCGAAGAGGTCGAGGAAGAGCTTCTGGCGCACCGCGTACTCGCGCCGGCAGCGGCGGACATGGGAGTAGAAGGCGCCGCTCTCGAGGAAGAGCGCCAGCGTCGCCTGGTCGAGCAGCGGCAGATGGTCGTCGTTCAGGTGCTTGAGCGCGACGAAGCGCTCGAGAAGCGGCTCCGGCACGACGACGTAGCCGAGGCGCAGCGACGGGAAGAGCAGCTTGCTGAAGGTGCCGGCGTAGATGACGCGGCCGCTGTTGTCCAGGCTCTGCAGGGAGGGCAGCGGGCGGGCGCCGTAGCGCAGCTCCGAGTCGTAGTCGTCCTCGACGATCCAGCACTGGGTGCGCCCGGCGAAGTCGATGAGCGCCAGGCGGCGCGCCAGCGAGAGCGAGACGCCGGTCGGGAACTGGCGCGACGGCGTGGTGTAGATCAGCGCGATCCGGCCGTCGGCCGGGGTCGGCGGCAGCAGGCCCTGGTCGTCGATCGGCCCCGGGCACGATCCGCGCGCCGGCGTTCCGGCAGGCGAGCCGCGCCTCGACGTAGCCGGGATCCTCCATGTAGACCTGGTCGCGCGAGTCGAGCAGGAGCAGCGACGAGGAGGAAGAGCGCCTGCTGCGAGCCCGGAGGTGATGACCACCTGCTGCCAGTCGCAGCGCACTCCGCGGTGGTCCCGGAGGTAGGTGGCGACGTTCTCGCGCAGCGCCGGCAGCCCGGCGACGCAGTCGGCCTGGTAGTGCAGGACGTTGCGCGCCCTCGCGGCGCAGCACCCGGCTGCGCAGGCGATTCCAGGTCAGCAGCGGGAAGAGCCCGATGTCGGGCTGGCAGGGCCGGAAGGGGCGCGGCGGCGCCGAGCGGCGGACGGTCGGGCGGCGCCGGCGCCGTCGCCGGTCCGCCAGGGCGCCGGGCGCCGAGGCGCGGCCGTCGCCGCACGTGCCGGGTCAGGGCGATCGTCGAGCTCACCGCGACGCCCGAGCGCGGCGCGGAGTCGAGATAACCCTCGCTCACCAGCCGGTCGTAGGCGTAGATCGCCGTGTTGCGCGACACCTCGAGCTCGGCGGCGAGGTCGCGCGTCGACGGCAGCGCCTCGCCGGGGGCGAGGGCGCCGCTCTGGATGAGCTCGCGGATCTGGCGGGCGAGCTGATCCTGGAGGGTGAGACGCGACGAGCGATCGATCGACAGGTCCGCGAGGGTGTGCATGCCGGAGTCCGGCGCGATGATAAGCGATCGCCTAGCCGCGGTCTGCCGCCGCTGCGGCGCGGGCCGGCGGCGCTCGAAGTACTGGAAGGCGAAGTGGAGCGGGACGCCGGCGAAGATGAGGCCGACGCCCAGGAGCGCCGGCCAGAAGCTCGCGACGAAGGTGCTGACGATGATGCCGGCGGTCGCCAGCAGGAAGAAGAGCGGCGTCACCGGGTACCACGGGCAGAGGAAGGGGCGGGGCAGCTCGGGCTCGCGGCGGCGCAGCACGATCACCGCGGCGACGGCGAGGCCGTAGAAGATCCAGGAGGTGAAGACGAAGGAGGTGAAGAGCTGCTGGAACGTCCCGACCAGGGTGAAGAGCGCGGCAAAGAGACCCTGGGCGACGGTGGCCACCACCGGCGCGTGGGTGCGCGGATGGAGGCGGGCGAAGGCGCGGAAGAACAGGCCGTCGGCCGCCATGGCGTAGCTGACCCGCGCCGCGCCGAGCGTGATGCCGTTCATCGTGCCGAGGATCGAAATGACGATGAGCAGCGAGATCGAGACCGCGGCGCCCGGCCCGAGCGCCTCCTGCACCGCGAGCGCCGCCACGCGGTCGCTGCCGCGGATGCTCTCGGGCGGCAGGCACCGCGTAGTAGGCCGCGTTGACGACCAGGTAGACCACGAAGACGAGGACGGTGCCGAGGATGAGGCTGCGGGGGATCGTGCGCGCCGGATCCTTGACCTCGCCGGCGGCGAACGACAGGAAGTGCCAGCCGTCGTAGGCCCACAGCACGGCGACGAGCGCCACGCCGAAGCCGAGCCAGGGAACCCCTCCGACCTCGCCGCGCCGCTTCCGGCGCCGGTGCCCAGTGGCTCCACAGGCGCGTCCATGCTGCCGCGCGAGTAGAGCAGCGACCGTCATCACGGCGATGCCCCGCGACCTTGAGCGGCGGTCAGGGCGTTCTGCACCCACTTGCCCACCGCGACGCCGGCCGAGTTGACGGCGACGAAGAGCGCGATGCAGCCGAGCTGGAGGAGCTTCTGCTGCGCCGGCGGAGAGACCGAAGACCGGCGCGGCGTAGAGGCCGATCGCCGCCGCGAGAGCGGCGAGCGAGCCGGAGTGGATGAGCGCCATGGCGCTCCAGCCGTAGACGAAGCCGACGCTTCGGGCCGAAGGCGCGCGCGAGATAGACGTAGAGGCCGCCGGCCGCGGGCAGCGCGGCGCCGAGCTCGGCGAGCGCCACCGCGCCGCAGACGCTCAGCAGGCCGCCGAAGGCCCAGACGGCGGCGACGGCGGCCAGCGAGTGGAGCTGGACGGCGATGCTGCCGGCCATCAGGAAGATGCCGGAGCCGACCATGATGCCGGTGATGAGCGAGACCGAATCCCAGAGCCCGAGCGCGCGCAGCAGCTGCGTGCCGGTCCCGGCCTTCATGCGCCTTCACCCTCGCTGCGGCCGGAGTTCTCGCGCCGGATCGCAGCGGCGAGGGCTAGATGTTGCGGGTCGACGGAGGCGGCCAGATGGTCGGCGACCGCCAGGGCGTCGCGCACGCGGTTCGTCCTGGCCGAGCTTGAACTTGGCCTCGAAGCGCTCGATCTCGATCTCGAAGCCGACGATGTGGGGCAGCCGGCGGGTGATCTCGGAGTGCGGGATCTCGTCCATGCGCCAGCCGTCCTGGATCGGGCCTTCCATCCGGTCGTTGAGGATCGCGAGCGTGCGCTCGAGCTCGACGTGCGCTCTGTTCGCGGACGCGGCCGTAGCAGTGCACCGCCGTGTAGTAGTAGGTGCTCGGCATCTGCCGGTGAGGGTACCAGGATGCCGTGACGTAGCTCTGGGGGCCGTGAAAGATGGCCAGGGTCGGAGCCGGGCTCGCGACCAGCGCGCGCGCGTGGTCGTTGGCGCGCGCCAGGTGGCCGAGCAGGATGCCGTGCCCGCCGCGCGACCGGTCGAGCAGCAGCGGCAGATTGGTGGCGAACGGCCCGTCCGCCGAGCTGTTCACGAGCAGTGCCCAGGGATAGTCGTCGACCAGCCTGTAGGCTGCGTCGATCGACTGCGGCTTCCAGCACGATCGGATGAACATGGGGGGCGATTCTGGGACCGAAGGTGGTCCACGTAAAGGACCAGAAATACGTCTATAGGTGGATCCAGAGCGCCGTCATCGCTGCCCGAAGCTGGCTCCACACAGACGGTGGAATCTGGTACTTGCGGGATACCAACCGGCGGTGCCAGCATGCCCCGCAACAGACCGTACCGACGCCCTCCGAGGCGAGAAGGAGCTCGAAATGAGACTGTCCGTAGCGCTCACTCTCATCGTTGCAACGACCGCGGTGGCGACCGCGCAGGGCTCGCCGGCCCCGGAAGCGTGCGTCTACGACGCGGCGGCGCCGCGGGCCGAGGTCACCGGCAAGGTCGTCGATCCCTCCGGAGCGCCGCTGGTCGGCGCCAGCCTGACCCTGCGCTGCGGGAGCTTCCGTCAGGACGCGCGCACCATCGGCGACGGCAGCTATCGCATCGCGGCCCCGGCCGGAGCGTACATCCTGGAGGCGGAGGCGCCGGGCTTCGAGCCCACCGCCGCGCCGGTCGAGCTCGACGCCGCGGCCGCGGCCGCGCTCGATTTCACGTTGGATGTCGGCACCTTCGGCAGCATCATCACGGTCTCGGAGCCGGGCGGCTTCGTCGCCGCGTCTTCGACCTCGGCGACCAAGTCCGACGCGCCGCTGATCGAGATCCCGCAGTCGGTTTCGGTCATCACTCTCGACCAGATGACGGCGCGCAACGTCCAGTCGGTCGCTTCGGCGATCAGCTACACGGCGAGCGTCGACGTCAACACCTTCGGCACCGAGACGCGTTTCGACTGGATCAACATCCGCGGCTTCGACCAGTCGACCTACGGCCTCTATCGCGACAACTCGCGCTGGCAGAGCGGCCAGGTCTCGGGCCAGATCGATCCCTACATGCTGCAGGAGATCGACGTGGTCAAGGGGCCGAGCTCGGTGCTCTACGGGCAGAATCAGCCCGGCGGCCTGGTCAACCTGGTCACCAAGCGGCCGCCGTCGCAGCAACTGCGCGAGGTCGTCCTCAACTACGGCTCGCACGACAAGATGCAGGCGCAGGCCGACTTCGGCGGGCCGATCGGCGACGACGGCCACCTCAAGTACCGGCTCACGGGGCTGGTGCGGCAGAGCGACACCCAGGTCGACTACGTCTCCGACGACCGCTGGTTCATCGCCCCGGCCCTCACCTGGACCCCGTCGGACAAGACGACCCTCACCCTGCTTGGCGACTTCCAGCACGACGAGACCGGCTGGAGCCAGTTCCTCCCGTCGCAGGGCACCCTCACCGGGAACCCGAACGGCGACATCGACCGCAGCCTCTTCGTCGGCGAGCCGGACTACGACTACTTCGATCGCGACCAGTGGTCCGCAGGCAGCCTCTTCGAGTACCGCATCAACGACAAGTGGGCGCTGCGCAACACGCTGCGCTACTCGAGCATCGAATTCGACGGCAAGACCGTCTTCGGCGGCGGCTTGCAGAACGATCTGCGGATCGCTCAACCGCTTCGGCTTCGGCAACACCTTCGAGCTCACGATCTTCACCATGGACACCAACGCCTACGCCCGGTTCGACACCGGCAGTGTCGAGCACTCGCTGCTCTTCGGTGTCGACTATTCGACCTCCGAGTCGAAGATCATCAGCGGCTTTTCCTTCGCCGCGCCGCTCGATGTCTTCGCTCCGGTCTACGGTTCGAGCCGTCCCCGATCTCTTCATCTACGGCAACGTCAACCAGCCGATCGATCAGCTCGGAATCTATGTCCAGGATCAGATGAAGTTCGCCGAGCGCTGGATCGCGACGCTGGCTCTGCGCGAAGACTCGACCGACATCTCCACCGAGAACCAGCTTTCCCACACCTCGGTCGACCAGAGTGACAACGCCCTGACCGGCCGCGTCGCGCTCACCTATCTGGCCGACAGCGGCCTCGCGCCCTACGTCAGCTACTCGACGTCGTTCCTGCCCGTCGCCGGCGTCGACTTCTACAACCGGCCGTACGATCCGACCGAAGGTGAGCAGATCGAAGGCGGCCTGAAGTTCCAGCCCAAGGGCTCGAACAGCTTCCTGACGGCCTCCATTTTCCAGATCACCCAGAGCAACGTCAGCGTTCCCGATCCGGTCAACCCGTTCAGCAGCGTCCAGCAGGGCGAGATCCGTTCGCAGGGCATCGAGCTCGAGGCGATCGGCAGTCTCGCGACGAGCTTCAACTACTACGCTTCCTACTCCTACCTCGACCAGGAGGTCACCGCGACGACCGATCCCGCGACCCTCGGCAAGCGGCCGCCGCTCGCCCCGGACCAGCTCTTCTCGGCCGGCGGTGAGTACATGTTCACCCAGGGTGGTGCCACCGGGTTGGGGCTGGGCGGCGGCGTGCGCTACGTCGGTTCGCGCGCCGGCGACGGCGCCAACACCATCGAGGTGGGGTCGTACACGCTCTTCGATGTTTCGGTGCGCTATCTCTGGCGGAGCATGGAGTTCGTGGTGAGCGCTACGAACCTCACCGACAAGACCTACGTCGGGGTCTGCCAGTCGGTGAGCTACTGCAACTACGGCATCGGCCGCGAGGCGATCGCTACGGTACGTTTCCACTTCTGAGCGCCCGATGACTCCCCCTGGCGCCGGCGCCGGCGCCGATCCGCGTTCGACGAACGCGGATCTCGACCCGGACATCCGGCGCTTCGTCGCCGAGATGTCCGCGGGTTGGGCCCGCTATCCGGACCTCGGCACCGCCTCGCCCGCCGAGGCCCGGCGGATCGCCGAAGAGGTGCGGGCGCCGTGGGCCCGGGGAGGGCCGCAGATGGCGCGCTCTTTCGAGCGCCATCTGCCGGCGGGCAACGGCACGGTCCGCATTCGCGTCCATGACCCTCTGGGTGGCAGCCGGAATCCCGCGCTCGTCTACCTGCACGGCGGTGGCTGGACACTGTTCAGCGTCGACACCCACGACCGGTTGATGCGCGAGTACGCGGCCCGGGCCGGCGTCACGGTGGTCGGCGTCGACTACGCCCTGGCTCCGGAGGCGAAGTTTCCCCTGGCGCTCTCGCAGGTGTCGGCGACGATGCAGTTCCTCGCCGAACGCGGTGCCGAGCTCGGAATCGACCCCGGCCGGCTGGCGATCGGCGGCGATTCCGCCGGCGCCAACCTGGCCATCGCGGCCGCCCTCGACCTGCGCGACCGCCGAGCGCTGCAACCGGTACGCGCGCTGCTGCTCAACTACGGTGTCTTCGCCCGCCGCTCTTCGCCCGAAGCCGTCCGGCGCCTGGGTGGGCCCGGCAACATGCTGACCGCCGACGAGATGGAGGGCTTCTGGCGCAACTATCTGCGCGACGAAAAGGATGCCCTCGATCCCCTGGCCTGCCCGGCGCTCGCCGATCTCAGGGGACTGCCGCAGGTCCTGCTGGTGGTCGCCGGCTGCGACCTCCTGGCCGAGCAGAGCCTCGACCTCCACCGGCGCCTGCTCCAGGCCGGTGTGCTCTCCCGGCTCGAGACCTATCGCGGGGCAGCGCATTCGTTCCTCGAAGCGGTCGCGATGGCGCCGCTCGCCGATCGCGCGCTGGACGATTCGGCAGACTGGCTTCGCCGAGCGCTCGGCGAAGAATGAGGCTGCGCTCCGCGCTGGTCTTTGGACACCGCTGGCTGAGTCTCGCCGCCGCGACCTTCTGGCTGCTGCAGGCCGCGACCGGGCTCTTTGCCGTCTTTCACTGGGAGCTCGACGATGCCACGGTCGCGGGAGAGCCCCGGGCGCTCGATCTCGAGGCGCTCGAGCGCCGCGCCGCCGAGCTTGCGGCCGGCGCCCGGCCGGCGCATCGACGCGATCTGGTCGTCGGCGGGAGTGGCCGACCGGTTCGACATCTTCCTCGTGGCGACGCCCCCCGACCGCGATCGGGTCGTGCGCGTGGATGGCGCCGGGAGCGTGCTGCGCACCCGCCTGGCCGGTGAGCGGATCGCCCACGGTGGCCTCGTGGACAGCCTCGTCCTGCTGCATCAGAGCCTGCTCGCCGGCGACACCGGCCGGACGATCGTCGGCGTGAGCGGCTGCCTGCTGCTCTCCAATCTGTGCCTCGGCGCGCTCGTGGCCTGGCCGCGCGCCGGCACCTGGCGTCGCGCGCTGCGGCCCGTGGCGACCGGCGCGGGAGCGGCGAAGCTCTACTCCTGGCACCGGGCGCTCGGCCTCTGGGCGATGCTGCCCGCGGCCTGCCTGGTGACGGCCGGAGTGCTCCTGGCCTTCGAGGACGGCACGGACCGCCTGGTCCATCCGGCGCCGGTCGACCCGCCGGCGTTGGCGATGCCGGCCGGCGAACTGCCGCGCATCGGCATGGCGGAGGCCGCGCGCAGCGCTCTCGCCCGGTACCCGGGAGCAGCGCTCTCGGGCATCGGCTTTCCCTCGCCCGACGCCGCCTGGTGGGCGATCCGCCTTCGGCAGACGGGCGAGCTCCGGCGCGCCTATGGCAAGACGCGGGTCTATGTCAGCGCGCTCGACGGCGCGATGGGCGCCGACTTCGACGCCCTCGCGGCGCCGCCCGCCCGGCGGTTCGTGGACTCGCTCTTCGCCTTCCACACCGGCGAGATGGGCGGCCTGGCGGGACGCCTCGCGGTGCTCGGGATCGGCCTCTGGCTGCTCACCATGAACGTGCTCGGAATCCGCCTCTGGTGGGCAAGGCAGCGGCCGCGGCGCAGTCTCTGAAAACGAACAAGCCCGCCCGGGTCTCCCCGAGCGGGCTCTATACGCTGCAATCTCCTGCTCGAGCCTTACTTCCGGTCGAGGGAGATGACCTTGACGACGCCGTCCACCGACTTGACCACCTTGGCCGCTTCGGTGCGACGCGCGTTCGTGATCGCTTTGTCGAACTCGAGCGTCACGGTGCCGTTGGCGGCGACGGTGGTGATGTTGAAGCCGTCCGTTCCCATTTTTTCGACCAGGGCGAGGCGGACCTTGGTCGCCAGCATCGCATCCTTCACTTCGGCCTCGGTCTCGCCGGCGGCGACGGCGGTCGAGCTCGGGTTCTCGACGTTCGCCTTCAGCTCGAGGCTGTTCTTGACGCTCTTCACTCCGGCGACCGACTTGGCGACCGACTGCGCGAGCTCCAGGGTCTCGCGCTTGACGACCGTTCCCTTGAGGGTCACGTCGCCGACGTTGGTGTCGACTTCCATGTGGAGGCTGTCGCTGCCCAGCTTCTCGAGCAGCGCGAGCTTGACGTTCAGCGTGACCGTCCAGTCCGCCTGGGTGTCCGCCGCCTGCGCCGCGCTGCCGCCGACGAGCAGTACGCCGACAAGGGCGATCTTCGCAATAGTCTTCATATTCATCTGGTTCTCCTCGTTCCGGGGGTTCGCGGGCGGGGGTCGACGGAACCGTTTCCGTCGTGTCGCCCCGGGGTGCGCGCTGCATCGTTGCGCTCCTGCAACGTCAGACTAGACGGCTGGAGCGCCCCCCGTAAGCGCAGTTTGTACCCTGTCGCGGAGCTGCGGCGTAGGTAGTAACCACCTCTCTCGCGGGTTGCAGGCGCCGCTCGCCTTGACAGTCCGTCTGCAAGACGACAGTCTCCGCGGACCGCCGCACGAAGCTCGAGGAGCCGTCATGTTCCACTGCGCATCGGCCAGGATTCCGCTGGTCTTCTCCGTCTGTCTGGCAGCCGCCCTTTCCCTGCCGCTCGGCGCCGCGGCTCCCGCCGCCCAGCCGGCCGCGAAGCCGGTGACTTCCGCCTCGCTGGTCAAGCGGCCGCCGGCGCCGAAGCCCAAGAGCTACGCCAGACCGACGGTCGCGAAGCCGGTGGCGCGCAGCAAGGGCGCCGTCGCCGAGCGCGACTGGACCCTCATGTACTACCTCGACGCCGACTGCAACCTCGAGCCCGACATGCTGGACGACATGGACGAGCTGGAGTCGATCGGCTCCACCGACAACGTCAACGTGCTCGTCCTCCTCGATCGCACCCCCGGGCACGACAAGCGCGACGGCAACTGGTCCAACAGCCGCCTGCTGTTCGTCACCCGCGACAACACGAGCGGCAGGCTCAAGTCCGAGGTGCTCAACAATCTCGAGGAGATGGATACCGCCAATCCCGAGACGCTGGTCGGATTCGTCGCCTTCGGGTTGCAGAACTTCCCCGCCAAGCACTACGCCCTGGTTCTCGGCAACCACGGTGGCACCTGGATGGGGATGCTCAACGACGACACCGACAACGAGGCCGGGATGCGGCTCGCCCCGTTCGTCGACGCGCTAGCGGCGCTCAAGGCCGCCGGCGCACCCAAGCTCGACCTGATCGCTTTCGACATGTGCCTGATGGCCCAGGTCGAAGTGATGGATGCCATCGCGCCCTACGCCACGTACGGCGTCGCCTCCGAGGAGCTCGAACCGGGCGCCGGATATCCGAACCACCGGGTCCTGCACGCGCTCACCAGCAAGCCCGGGATGTCGCCGCGCGAGCTCGCCCAGACCATGGTGGGGGAGTGGGGCGCCTCCTACGCCGAAGCGGGCGAGGCGACCGTGACCAGCTCGGCCACCGACCTGGCCAAAATCCCGGACCTGGTGGCGGCGGTCGACGCGCTCGCCGGCGCCCTCGCCCAGGCGCCCGACCCCGTTCAGGCCGCGGCGGCCCGGGCCCGGGCCAACACCCACTACTACGGCGGCGAGGACGGCGGCGGGGAGCTCGCCTCCTACGACCTCGGCGAGTTCGCCGCGCTGCTCGCGCAGCAGCCCGAAGCGGCGGCGATCCTGCCCCAGCTCCAGGCGGTCATGGCCGCGGTCGATACGGCCGTGGTGGCGCATGCCGAGGGCGCGGCCCACAAGGGCTCGACCGGCCTGGCGATCTATTTCCCCGCCAACCGGAAGGTCCACGGCGAGTATGCGTCGATACCCTTCGCGCGCGGTGGGTGGGACGAGTTCCTGAAGAAGGGCCTCGGCGGCAGCGGCGGCAGCGGTGGTGGCGGAGCCGTCGGAGGCCTGGGCGTGCGCATCTCGGCTCCCGATCCGTCCGCGGTGCATGCGCTCGGCAAGGGCTTCGAGGTGAAGGCGACCGTCGCGGGCAGCCCGACCGCGATCCGGGCCGCGATCGGATTCCGCGACAAGGATGGCTCGATCACTACGATCAGCGACGAGGAGATCCGGAGCCCCGACGCCCGGCCGCTCGCGGACGGCTCGGCGCTCTCGGTCTGGAACGACGGCGCCAGCTTCACCTACCAGGTCCGCCCCAAGGTGCGCGCCATCAGCGACGGCAAGAGCTCGCGTCTGGTTCCGACCACGCCGTTGTCTCCGGGAAGCCGCTTCGGCCGGGCCGACGCCTCCTACAATTCCATGCGCGGCGACCAGCAGGTCTCGGCGATCTTCGACACCCAGACCGGCAAGCTCGAGACCATCTTCTGCCAGAGCGAGAACGGCGCCAAGGTGCCCACGGCGGTTCATCCGGTCAAGGGCGAGCGGCTCGTCTTCTATCAGCCGGTGACGGCCGCCGACGACAAGGGGGAGCCGCGCCTGCGGCCGGTTCCCGCCCTGGTCAGCTCCGGCCGCGCTGCCGGCCGTCTTGCTGCCGGCAGCGCGGCCGGCGCGGCGAAGGACAAGTCCGGCTTGAAGCTGATCGACACCGCCCTGCCCGCGGGCGAGTACATCTTGACGCTGACCGCCTACAACCACGCCGGCGCTCCCTCCGGCCGGGCCAGGCTGCGCATCCGCGCCGACGGCGCGGGGGGCGTCGCACCGGGCGTCATCTATCCCGACTACGGCCTGCCGGCGGTCTACTGGTACGACGTCCAGTACGTCGACCTGACCCTGATCATTCCCGCTGCGGAATACAGCCACTTCGAGGCTACCTGGAGCGACTACAACTTCATGGCGGAGTACCAGGTCGACGACTTCTCCGCCCAGGACCTCGCCTATCTTTCGAACGTGGCGCTCGACCCGGCGGAGCTGCAGTTGAACCGCCAGGACTGGTCCGATGAGTTCGAACAGCTATGCGCTCGAGCACACCGGAGATACCGACGGCGACGGCACGCCGGACGCCACCGACCTCGACGACGACAACGACGGCGCGCCGGATGCGACCGATCTCGACGACGATGACGACGGCAGTCCGGATGCCGCCGACATCGATGACGACAACGACGGCGTCTCCGACGACGAAGACACCGACGACGATGGCGATGGTGAGCCGGACGCGAGCGACCTCGACGACGATGACGACGGCACGCCGGACGCCGAGGAAGCGGACGACGACGGCGACGATGAAGTGGACGCTGGGGACTCGGACGAGGACGACGACGGCACTCCGGACGACGAAGACGCCGACGACGACAACGACGGCACGGCGGACGAGGCCGATCCGGACGACGACAACGACGGCACTCCGGACGACAAGGATGCCGACGACGACAACGACGGCACTTCGGACGCCGAGGAATCGGACGAGGACGACGACGGGACGCCGGACGACGAGGACACGGACGACGACAACGACGCACGGCGGACGACGCCGACGCCGATGACGACAACGACGGCACCCCGACGACGCCGATCTCGACGACGACAACGACGGCACTTCAGACGAAGACGAAGCGGAAGACGACGAGGCCGAGGACGACGGCGGCGACGACGAAGCCGAGGACGACGGCGGTGACGACGAAGCCGAAGACGACGGCGGTGAGAGAGGAGGCCGAAGACGACGGCGGTGAAGAGGAGGCCGAAGACGACGGTGGTGAAGAGGAGGCCGAAGACGACGGCGGTGAAGAGGAGGCCGAAGACGACGGTGGCGACGACGGTGGCGACGACGGCGGCGATGACGGCGGCGACGAGGAGTAGCCGTCGCCCGGCTTGATAGATTGCGCCTCCTATGCGAACTCCCCGGCCGGCAGCGAAGGTAGTAGCGTCGCTCTTTCTCAGCGTCGTCGCAGCGAAGGCCAGCCTGGCGGCCTCGCCGGCGCCTGTCCTCACTCCCGCCTTCTTCGCCGCCCATCGCCAGGCGTTCGTCGCCGGTCTGCCGGCGGGCGCCATCGCCATCGTGCGGACGGCGCCCGAGACCTCGGTCGAGACCTCGCCGGATCCCTATCGGCAGAACTCCGACTTCTGGTACCTGACCGGCTTCGGCGAGCCCGACGCGGTCGCCGTCCTGCGCCCCTGGGCCGCCGAGGGCGAGCGCTACATCCTCTTCGTTCGCGCCGCGGGATCCGGCGAAGGAGACCTGGACCGGCTACCGCGCCGGCGTCGACGGCGCGCGGCAGGAGTTCGGCGCCGAGGCGGCCTTCCCGGTCGAGGAGTTCGCGAAGAAGTTCCCGGAGCTCGCGATCGGCGCGCAGTCGCTCTACTACCTCGACGGCGGCGACGCGGCGTTTCGCGATCGTCTGCTCGCGGCCTGGAACGCGCCGAACGCCGAACGCCACCGCGCCGCGGCCCGCGGCGGACGCCGGCCCGATCGTCCACGAGCTGCGCCTGGTCAAGGATGCGACCGAGCTCGCGCTGATGCGCCGGGCCGCCGAGCTCTCGGCCGAGGCCCACGTCGCCGCGCTTGCGCGAAGTCAGCCGGGCGCGCCACGAATACAACATCAAGGCCGCGATGGTCGCGACCTGCCTGCACGGCGGCGCGGGGCGCATGGCGTACCCGCCGATCGTCGGCTCCGGCCGCAACTCGGTGATCCTGCACTACGAGCCTGCGGACAAGCGTCTCGACGACGGCGGCATGATCGTCAACGACACCGCCTGCGAATACGCGATGTACGCCGCCGACGTGACCCGGAGCTACCCGGTGTCCGGGGAAGTTCAGCGCCGAGCAGCGCGCGATCTACGAGATCGTGCTGGCGGCGCAGAAGGCGGCGATCGCGGCCGTGAGGCCCGGCGATCCCTACCGCACCATGAACGAGATCACCCTCGGCGTCGTCGTCGACGGCCTGCTCCGGCTGGGCCTGCTGACCGGGAATCGTGACCAACTGATCGAGAGCGGCGCCCAGCGCAAGTTCTATCCCCACGGCTCGGGCCACTGGATCGGCCTGAACGTCCACGATCCCGGGAGCTACGGCTTCCCGCCCGGCGTCTCCCGGGAGGAGCGCTACCGCAGGGCGACGACGCCGCTGCGGCCGGGGATGGTCTTCACCGTCGAGCCCGGCATCTACATTCCCGAGGGTGCGACCGAGGACAAGCGCTGGTGGAACATCGGCGTGCGCATCGAGGACGAGATCCTGGTGACCGCAACCGGCGGCGAGTGCCTGTCGTGCGCCGCGCCGCGCGAGATCGCCGAGATCGAGAAGGCGATCGGCGCGAGGCCCTCGGCGGGCCGGCGACCGGGAGGGCGGTAGTCTTCCCGCTAGAATGGCCCGCATCATGGCCAGCCGAGGTCGAGGTTTCCGGTGACGACGCCACCGGACCGCTCGGGCTCCGTGCCCGAGCCGACCGACATCGGGGAGTACCTGCGTTCGGGATCGCCCAGCGGGGCGGACCTCACCCACCCCGCGCGCATCGGCCGCTATCGCATCCTCGAGGTCCTCGGCCAGGGCGGCATGGGGACGGTCTATCTCGGCGAGCAGACCGAGCCGATCCGGCGCCAGGTCGCGGTCAAGGTGATCCGCGCCGCGCGCCCCGATGCACAGTTCACCCATCGCTTCGAGGCCGAGCGCCAGGCGCTCGCCCGGATGAGCCATCCCTGCATCGCCCAGGTCTATGAGGCCGGTGACACCGAGGACGGCCAGCCGTTCTTCGCCATGGAGCACTTCCCGGGCGAACCGATCACCGAATACTGCGATCGCGAAAGGCTGTCGATCGACGCGCGCCTCGATCTCTTCGTCGCGGTCTGCCGCGGGATCCACCACGCCCACCAGAAGGGGATCCTGCACCGCGACATCAAGCCGGCCAACATCCTGGTCGCCACGGAACAGGGCCGGCCGGTGCCCAAGATCATCGACTTCGGTCTCGCGAAGATGCTCGATGCGGAAGCGTCCGAGTCGCCGGAGACGGTTTTCGGCGTGGTGGTCGGTACGCCGTCCTACCTGAGCCCCGAGGCGATCACCGCCGCGACGGCGGCGGACAAGGCCGATCCGGATACGCGCTCCGACGTCTACGCGCTGGGCGTGCTGCTGTTCGAACTGCTGGTCGGCGAGCGTCCGTTCGGGCGGTCGGGCGAGAGCCTTCTGCAGATCCTGCGGCAGGTGACCGAGGGCGAGGTGCCGTCGCCTGCCGCGCGCTGGCGGGTGCTGCGCGCCGACGAGAGCGCCGCGCGCGCCGCTCTGCGCGGCACCACTGCAGCGATCGTGGCGCGCGCGCTGCGCGGCGACCTTTCCTGGATTGCCCTCAAGGCGACCGCCCGCCAGCGCGAGATGCGCTACGACTCGGCCGCCGAGCTGGCGAACGACATCGAGCGCCAGCGCCGCTTCGAGCCCGTCCTCGCCGGCCGGCCGGGCCGCCTCTACGTCCTCGGCAAGTTCGCGCGCCGCTATCGCGCCGCAGTGCTCGCGACCGGCGTCGTCATCCTGGCGCTGGCGGGCGGCGTTGCGGCCCGCACCCTGGAGGCACAGCGCGCCAACCGCGCAGCCGCCACGGCGCGTCAGGCCCAGGCAGAGACCGCGGAGGTCGTCGAGTTCCTGGTCGATCTCTTCGAGGTCAGCGATCCGGGCACGGCGCGCGGCGACACGATCACCGCGCGCGAGCTGCTCGACCGCGGCGCCGAGGAGATCCGCTCCCGGCTCGGCGACCAGCCGCTGTCGCGCGCCCGCCTGCTCGACACCATCGGCCGCGTCTACCAGCAGCTCGAGTTGAACGAGGTCGCCGAAAAACTCCTGCGCGAAGCGCTCGCGATCCGCGAGGCCAGCCTCGGTCCGGATCACCCGGAAGTCGGCGCGAGCCTCGACCATCTGGGCGACCTGCTGTGGATCCGCGGCGACTACCCCGGCGCCGAGGCCGTCCTGCATCGCGCTCTCGCCATCCGCGAGAAGGCGCTCGAGTCCGATCCTCTCGCGGTCGCCGACGTGCTCGACAATCTGGGCTCGGTGCTGGAGATCCAGGGCCGCTACGCCGAGGCCGAGCCCGTGATCGAGCGTGGCCTCGCTCTGCGCGAGCGCGAGCTGGGGCCGAACGCCCTCCCGGTGGCGGCCAGCCTCGACGACCTCGCGGTTTCCCACCTCGATCGCGGCGACGGCGCCACGGCGGAGCCGCTCTTCCGGCGCGCGCTCGCCATCCGCGAGGCGAATCTCGGCCCGGACCATCTCGAGGTCGCGACGACCGCCAACGGCCTCGGCATCGCGCTCTTCCAGTTGGAGCGTTACGAGGAGAGCCTGGGCGTCCACGGACGCGCGCTGGCGATTCGCGAGAAGGTGCTCGGTTCCGGGAGCTCCTCGGTCGGGCAGTCGCTGCTCAATCTCTCCAGTGTCCATGTCGAGCTCGGCCGCTTCGCCGAAGCCGAGGCCGCGGTCCTGCGCGCGACTGCGATCTGGGAGAAGAACCTGCGGCCGGACCATCCGCGGATCGGCACCGCGCACCTGACGCTCGCCGACCTCTACCTGCGCCGCGGCGAACCGGCCCGCGCCGAGGCGATCCTGCGCGAAACCGTCGCCTTCTTCGAGCGCACGCTCGGGCCGGAGCACCCGCGGCTCGCGCACGCTCTCCAGTCGCTCGCCGACTGCCTCGTCGCCCTGGGCCGGCGCGACGAGAGCCGGCCAGTGTGCGCCCGCGCTCTCGCCATCCGCGAGAAGGTGCTCGGCGCCGCCGACCCGCTGACCGTCGAGACGCGGCAGTCCTGCGGCAAGGCCGCTCCCGCCGCCGGGAGCTAGCCTGGTCGTCATACGGATCGCGCTGATTGCCGGGTTCGCTGTCGCCCTGGGTGGCTGCGCGCCGACGCCTGCCGCTCAGCCGGTCGAGCTCGCGGTCTACGCCGCGTCGAGTCTGCGCGATGTGCTGGCGGAGCTCGCCCCGGCCGTCGAACGCGCCACCGGCACACGCCTGGTGTTCAATCTCGGCGCCTCGAACGATCTGGCGCGCCAGATCGTGGCGGCGAACAAAGCCGACCTCTTCTTCTCGGCCGACGAAGGCTGGATGGATCAGGTGGCCGCGGCCGGCCTGGTCGACGGCGGCTCGCGGCGCTCGCCGCTCTCGAACCGACTCGTGGTCGTGGTCCCGGCGGCGAGCTCCCTGCAGATCGCGGCCGCCGCGGATCTGGTTTCGCCGGCGGTCCGCCGCCTGTCACTGGCGAATCCCGAGATAGTTCCGGCGGGCAAGTACGCCAAGGCCTGGCTGGAGTCGAAGGGCGCGTGGCAGGCGGTCGCACAGCGAGTGGTCCCGGCGCTCGACGTCCGCGCCGCGCTCGCCGCGGTCGAGTCGGGGGCGGTCGAGGCCGGCGTCGTCTACCGCACGGACGCGGCGACCTCCGGTCGCGTGCGTGTGGCGTACGTCGTGCCGGAAGGCGAGGGGGCGCGGATCTCTTACGCGCTTGCCGCCCTGCAGCCGCGTCCCCACCTCGAAGCGGCGCGCGCCGTGGCCGCCTGGCTTTGTGGTCCGGAGGCGGCCGCGGTCTTCGAGAGACTCGGCTTCGTCGTGCCTGATCCTGAATCCCAGGATTCCCCTTCCCGCAGATGAACGAGCGCCTTGAGCCGGCTTTCCATGCGCGCCGGCCGGCTCAGGGCCGGGGCAGCGGCGTCAGTGCGCGATAGACCGGCAGCAGCCCGATCGTCTCGTCCCAGTAGGGAGTTCGCCGCGCCCACCACTCCGCGCGCGCTGCGGCATCGGCAGCGAAAGCGGGGTCGTCGAGCGCGCGCTGCCAGGCCGCTGCGATCGCCGCATCCTGCAGCAGTTCGCGGGCCTGGGCCTCGAGCTCCGGCCCCTCGATCCACTCCTTGCGCTCGAACACTGCAGAGAGGAACCCCCAGGCGAGGAGCGAGTCCGGAGCTTCGGGCTCGAGAAGGTGTACCGCGACCTCGAAGTCGGGTTGGTCCGCGGGGATCCACAGCGCCCCTGCGGGGACCTGGCGCGTCTCGACCTGGCGGTCGACCTTCACGTCGGTGACCGCCGTCGTTCCCTGGTACGGGGTCGCCGCGAAGCGCGGCTCGGACAGGCGCAAGGTCTCGACCTGGGCCGCGATCGCCGCAGGCAACGGCTCGAAGCGCAGACCGTGGTCGCGGAGTCGGCGCTCGATCTGCGGCCAGCCTGGCAGGACGACATAGCCGCGCGGCCGGGGAGCGGACAACGCGACCTGCGGCGTGTGGTACCAGGGCAGATCGCTCTCGCGCAGCTTGCCGCGCTGATAGCGGGTGAGCGGCTCTCCCGTGACCAGCGAAAGAGCGCTGCTCCAGTCGTAGAGCGGCAGGCGCACCCGGTCGGGCACCCCACCTGCTGAAGCCGGATCGTCGCGATCCGGGCCGTAGCGCAGGACGATCTCCGAGGGCGGCGCGGTCAGGGCTCCCAGGGCGACCGTGCGGCGCTCCGCGACGGCGACCGCCTCCACCAGCGCGGCGGGATCTCGCGCCACCTGATCGAGCAGCGCCGCCAGCCAGGCGCGATTGCCCAGCACGCGGGTGCGGAAAGGCTTGTGCGAATGGGTCTCGATGAGGATCGATGGCCGGTTGCGCAAGGCGAAATAACCGGTCGAGTAGCGCGGCCGGTAGGGCGGAGTGATCGCGCCGCGCAGGGGATCGTCGCTCGACAGCAACTCGAGATAGGGACCGACGGGGTAGCCCGCTCGCCGGGTGGCCGCCGCGACGGCCGGCAGGTTGGCCTTTGCCCAGCCGTCGATCGCCGGCGCGGCCTGCGGCGCCTCGGCGGTGGCGTAGCCCACCACCCAGGCGTGGTCGAACCCGTCGCTGACGTGGTTGTCGACGTGCAGGTGCGGGCGCCAGGCGTTGAAGAGTCCGATCAGGGCTCGCGCCTCGGCGCTCTCGAGCTTGAGGTGGTCGCGGTTCAGGTCGAGTCCCCGGGCGTTGGTGCGGAAACCCATGCCCTCCTCCGGGCCCTCCTGGTTGGCGCGGTTGAAGCGCGACACGCGCTCGTGACCGTCGACGTTGTAGATCGGCACCAACAGCAGGGTGATCCGGTCGAGCACCTCGGGACGGAGGCCGAGAGCGAGGTCGCGGAGCAGCAGCAGGATGGCGTCCTTGCCGTCGATCTCTCCGGCATGGATGCCCGCCTGCAGCATCACGATCGGCTTGGCCAGCCGGCGGGCCGCCTCCGGAGTGAAGGCGCGCTCTTTCGAGACCACTACGAACGGCATCGGCCGGCCCTGCTCGGAGGTGCCGAAGAAGTCGAGATGGAGGTCCGCCGACCGGGCCTCGAGCCGGCGCAGGTAGTCGAGGGTCTCGGCGTACGAGGAGGTGGCCCGGAAGGCGGAAGTCTCGGCGCGGGTGAGGAGATCCGGGGGAGCTTCGGAGCTCTGGGAGAACCCGGGCGACGGCGCGAACGCGAGAGCGGCGACGAGCGCCGCGGCCAGTCGGAGGATCGGCATGGGTGGATCCTACTGCGGCGGCTGGCTAGGCGGCTTTGCGGCGCCGCGGTGCCATGTAGGGAACCGCTGCCTGGTAGCGCCTGAAGGCCTCGCCGTGGCGGCGCACATAGCGCCGCTCCTTGAGCCGTGGGCCGACGACGCAGTAGGTGGTCCACAGCAGCGCCAGCGCCAGCCTGTCGGGTGTCCAGACCGGGCCGGTCCAGAGAGTCAGGGCGAAGCCGAGATAGACCGGTTGCCGGGTCCACCGGTAGAGGCCGCCGGTGGGAAACGAACCGTAGACCGGCTTCTCGCCCCGCCACACCGCCGTCCAACCCATCGAACCGGTCTGCAACGGCAGCCCGGCATCGTAGAGGGCTTTCAGCAGGAAGATCCAGCTCGCGGCGTAGAGGCCGTTGCTGACCAGCGCCGCCGTGCCGTGCGGCTCCCACCAGACCAAACCGGAGGGCGACCAGAGGAGAAACGTCATCGCGATCTGGATCGCGGCGAAGGCGGCGAAGGTCGTGGTCGAGAGCGCCCCGCCCAGGCCGCCCGGCGCGAGGCGCGCCAGCAGGGCTCCGCCACGCCGGCCGAGGAGGAAGGAGTGCAGGATCGGGAACTGGAAGATCAGCAGGGCGTTCGCCAGCCAGGCGGCGGCGCCGTGCGCTGTTCCCAGGGAGAACCGCATGCCCTGATGGAGATTCACGATCATCGCGCCGACGCCGACGACGAAGATGCCGTGGGCTGCGAGCCCGTAGAGCGCGGCGATGAGCCGCCGGAGTCCTGGGGTCATCAATCCTCCCACCGACCCTCGGCCCGCACCAGGATGTCGACCGTCTTGGCCGCGCGGGCGACGAGGAAACTCGGGTCGTGCATACCCCATTCGACATAAGGAATCGGGAACTTCAGCTCGCCGCGCACCTTGCCATCGACGCTCTCGACCGTGGTCGAGAGCGTCATCGGGTGATCCGCGCCATGCAGGCTCATCACCCCGACGAGGCGCAGCGCGCTCTTGCCCGGATCGGCGACGACGCCCTCGACGCGGCGCGCCTTGAAGACGATCGTGGGAAAACGGGCCGTCTCGAGCACCTCGGCGTGCATCGTCTCGTCACGATCCTCGTTGCCGGTCGCGGCCCGGGTCGCGTCGACGGTGATCTCGCCGGAGGCCTCGCCGGTCTCAGTGTCGAAACGGATCGTGCCCGCCGTCAGCACCATCGTCCCATGCACCTCGTGAAAGGTGGTGCCGAGCGTGAAGGTGACGGCGCTCGCGGCCGGGTCGAGAATGACACCGCGCTCCGCTGCCAGGGCCGGCAGCGCGACCGCCGCGCAGAGGATCAGGGTCAGTCGCGCGAGCGGGCGTTGCATGACGGGAGCTCCTGTCGGCGATGGCGAAATGGCGAATCGTCACCGGTCGGATCCGCATGCCGGGTCGACGCCATCGTGCCACCGCCGGATGACAGCCCCATGAACGAGGAGAAACCGTCGTCCGTTCCCGGGCCTTCCGGCCGAACCCTCAGCTCGCGAGCTCGAAGCGCCCCTGGAAGAAGCGCAGCGTGGGCGGCTCGTGCACGAACTTGAGGCCGCCGATCGAGTCGCGGCGCTGGTAGAGGCGGACGATGCCGTCGGCCACCGCGCGCAGGTGGTCGTCGGAGTAGACCCGGCGTGGCAGCGTCAACCGCACCAGCTCGAGGGCCGGCCGGTGGTTCTCGCCGGTCTTGGGGTCGCGGCCCTTGGAGACGTTGCCGCGTTCCATCGCCCGCACGCCGGTCTCGACGTAGATCTCGCCCGCCAGGCGCTGCGCCGGATAGAGGTCCTGGTCGACGTGCGGCAGGAAGCGCTTGACGTCGAGGAAGACCGCGTGTGTCCCCGTCGGCTCGACGACCGGCACCCCTCCCGCCTTGAGCCAGGCGGCGAGGCGCGCCGTCTGCTCGACGCGCGAGCGGATGTAGCGGTCGTCGACCATCTCCTCCATCCCGCGCGCCATCGCCGCGAGGTCGCCCGCCGGCAGCCCGCCGTCGCGCACACCGCCTTCGTAGATCCTGAGCTTCGCTTCGGCGCTCCGCGCCCAGACGGCGTTGTCCTTGAAGGCCAGGAGGCCGCCCATGTTGATCAGGTAGTCCTTCTTGCCGGAGACGGTGCAGCCGTCGCCGTAGAGCATCATCTCGCGCAGGATGTCGCGTACCCGGGTGTGGTGGAAGCGCGCGTCGTGCTTCTGGATGAGGTAGGCGTTCTCCACCGCCCGCGTGGCGTCGAACATCACCGGGATGTCGCGGCCGCTGCAATAGGCGTAGACCGCCCGCAGGTTGTCCATCGACACCGGCTGGCCGCCGGCGAGGTTCACCGAATGCTCGAAAGAGATGTAGGCGATCGCGGCGGCGCCGTGCTCGGCGACCACTGCCTCGAGCTTGGCGAGGTCGATGTCGCCCTTCCACGGGTAGTCGCTCTGCGGGTCGTGGGCCTGGTCGACGATGACGTCGACGAAGCGGCCCCCGGCGAGCTCCTGATGCACCTTGGTGGTGGTGAAGTACATGTTGCCGGGGACGACCTGCCCGGGCCGGATCATCACCTCCGAGAGGATCTGCTCGGCCGCTCTCCCTTGATGGGTGGGCAGCGCGTAGGCGTAGCCGTAGGTCTCGCGCACCGCAGCGACGAAGCGGTGGTAGGCCTCGCTGGTTGCCGGGGTGGGAATCGCGGCATCGTAGGCCGCCCATTGTGTGGTGCTCATCGCCGACGTGCCGGAGTCGGTGAGCAAGTCGATCGCAACGTCGGCCGAGCGCAGCAGGAAGGTATTCCAGCCCGCCTCGCGGATCGCCCGCTCACGCTGCCCGCGATCGGTGCGGGCGATCGGCTCGAGCGTGTGGATGAGGTAGGGCGCGCAGTCGAACTCGAAGGTGTCGAGGTCGGCGAAGACCGAGCGGAAGCTCAACTGGTCGTGCCAGTGCATGTCCGCGGCCGCGCCGGACTCGAGCTCGAGCGGCGAAACGCGGTCGCGCTGCCGGAAGAGATGGACCAGGGCGTCGGCCACCTGGTCGAGCTGCTCGTTGGTCATCGCCAGGCGCGGAATCTGCAGCGGCAGCAACTGGTCGCGCCCCACCAGCCCCTGCGCGAGGGCCCGTACGCCGGAGGTCTGATACAGGGCGCAGGCGAGCGCGTGCTGGGGATGCCCACCGCCCGCCGGCAGAAAGGAGTCGGCGCGCACATAGGCGCCGTCGCAGCCGCGCTCGCAGGGGATGCCGGCGGCGCGCAGTCGGGCGGTGAAGCGCTCGGTCTGGTGCATCGCCCACTGCACTTCGGTCTCGTCGGTCATCTCGGCGAGGCCGCGGGCGAGCACTTCCATCGTCCGTCCGGCCATGCCGCCGTAGGTGTGCAGCCCCTCGTAGACCACCACTTCGTTGAGAAAGAGCTCGAGGTCGGCCGGGTTGTCGGTGGCGAGAAAGCCGCCGGTGTTGCAGTGCGGCGCCTGGGCGCCGTCCATCAGGACGACGTGGGCGGTCTTGGCGATCAGCTTGGTGAGCTCGGCCACCGAGCGATCGGCCATCCCGGCCTCGTGACGCTGGATGTACCAGGCGTTTTCGATCACCCGCGAGAGGTCCAGCACGAGGCGCAGCCCGTGGCGGTCGGCAAGGGCACGCACCGCCTTGAGGTTGGCGAGGCTGAACGGATGCTGGCCGTCGGCGAAGCACTGCGCGCCGACGAAGGCCGGTCGCGACGTGGTCGCCACCTGCTCGAGCCGGACGAGATCGAAGTTGCCGGTGAAGACCGCCTCGGCGTGGTCGCGCACGTCGTGGATCTCGATGCCGCGCGGGGCGTGCAGGTCGACCCGGCCGCGGGCGTTGCTCGCCAGTGTCGAGCCCGGAGGGCAGAGCGTCTTGACCAGGAGCTTGACCGCGCCGAGCGTGTTGTGGGTCGGACAGACGTAGGTGTGCCCGAGCACGCGGTTGATCGCGCGCTCGAGCGTTTCGAAGTTGCGCGCGCCGGCGTAGGCCTCGTCGCCGACGAACTGGCCGGAGAGCTGCTCCTGCGACATCGCGCCCGTTCCGTAGGACACCATGTCGAAAGTGATCTGCGAGGGCGTGAGCTCGAAGACGTTGAAACGCGCCGCCGCGAGGTTGCGCTTGCGTTCGTCGAGCGTGGGGAAGGCGATCGGGCGGACGGTCTTGATTTTGTGCGGCTCGTGGGTGGGCACGGGAATGGGCATGGCGGGCTCCTCTGGCTTGCGGATCGCTTAGAGCCGGTCATCCGTCCGCCTGAAGGGATTTCTCGAGGCGTTCCGGCAGGATCAGTTCGGAGACGAAGGTAACATGAATTCATGAGTTATGAATCCACAAAGCAGCTTGACGCCACTCGGCTGGCGGTGCCGCGGTAGCGCCTCAGCCCTCGCGCTCGAACTCCGCGAGGTCATCCAGAACCCCCGACGCTGCGGCAAGCCGGCGGCCAGTCAGGTCGTCGCCGAGTCCGCGCAGCAGCCGCGAGCCGCGAAACCGGGCGCTCCGGCTCGCCCAGAGCCCACCTGCCAGGACTGCGAGGCCGACGAGGAGGTTCCCACCGACCCAGGCGATCCCGAAGGCACGGTAGACGTCGAGCCCGGCGAGACCGTGGGGCACGACGACCACCAGCAGCGCCCAGAGCAGCGGCGCGGCGAACAGCAGCCAGCGGTTGCCACGGGCCCGCGCGACCTGCAGCTTCGCCAGCTTGCGCTGGATCTCGAGAACCGGGCCACCGTAGTCGATCTGGCCGAGCTCCACGAGCTGCCAGACGGCGAGACCGAGAGTCAGGATCGCTGCCAAGGTGGAGCAGCGCCGCCGGCGCCGCGAAACGGGGCTCGTCGAAATGGCCTGCCAGGTAGGAACCGGCGAGGAGCGCGGCGACGGCGCCGAACACCACCTCGTACCAGAGGACGACATGGGTGAAGCGGTTCTTCGATCGCGCGCGGTCGAGCGCTCCGGCGCGCGCCAGGCGCTCCTGCAGGCGCAGGGCGGGTGCCATCGCTTCCAGCCGGCGGTCCGTTTGCTGCCACAGGCTCTGCAACTCATCGAGCTCCATTAGCGATCTCCTTGATGTCGGGCGATGTCCGGCGTCAGTTCCTGGCGCATCTTCTGTTTGCAGCGGTTGAGCCTGGTGCCGACGTTGGTTTCGCTGATGCCGAGGATCTCGGCGATCTCGCGGTAGCTGCGGTCTTCGAGGTAGAGCAGGACGAGAGCCCGGTCGAAGTCGCCCTGGCGATGGAGGAACTGATGGAGTGTCGCCAGCCGCTCGTCGTTCTCGTCCGCGGGCGGCGCCGCCACCAGGGCCGCCGCCGGACTCTCGAGCGTCACGCCGCGCAACTCTCGCGCCCTCGCGGCACGGGCGAAGGAGATCGCGGTGTTGAGCGCCACCCGGAACATCCAGGTCGAGAACCGGCGCTCGCGGTCGTACCCGGGATAGGAGCGCCAGAGCTGGAGACAGATCTCCTGCACCAGGTCGTCACGCTCTTCGCCGGCCGGACAGTAGGCGTTGGCGAGCTTGAAGACGATGCCGCGGTGCGCCTCGAGCCGCCCCTCGAACTCCTGCTGGTCGCCCCTGGGCGCCTGGGTCGTTTTCACTGTTCCCGTTCCTCTCTCCTCAAAGGTCCCGGCGCGATCCTCTCGCCGCTTCTACAACAGTGATTCGTCGGGGATTGCGAATCGTCACAAGATGCCACAGCCGCTCCTGGCGCGGGGGCGGCGCGACCGCCTTCGCTGGTCGATAGAAGAGGTGGTGGCCAAGCAGCCTGGCCCCGGCGGCGAGGAAATAGCGAGCACTATGCATGAGGTCGCCGCGGACACCGATTCCCGGGAGCTTCCGACGGCAACTGAATGGGGGCTGCATGACCGTCCGTCGCATCGGTTGCAGAAGGAGTTTCGTCCGGCTTTTCACCCTTGTAGCGCTGGCGTCCGCCGCGCCGGTGGTCGAGGCTCAGACCCCTGGAACACTGGATAGCTCCTTCCTGAACGACGGATCGGTCGGCGCGGCCGATATCGCCGACTATCCGTCCGCCCTGCCGATCGCCGCCGCGGACGCGGCGGGCCGACTGGTGATCGGCGAGGCCGCCTCGGCCAGCGACGGCGCCATGGTGCTGCGCCGGATCAGCGACAACGGTGCGCAGCTGATTCGCCACATCGCGGTTTTCTCGGGTGCCACCCACCGCGCCTGGGCCATTACCCGGCTCGCGAACGGCGGCTTCGTGGTCGTAGGGATGGCCAACGCGAGCGGCAACCGGTACCTCTTCGTGACGCGGCTGAGCTCCGATCTCGCGGTCGATACGACTTTCGGTTCGGGCGGCTTCGTGACCCGCTACTGGGGAGGCATTTCGATCCGCAATGCCGATGTCGCGGTGGCCGCCGACGGCAGCATCTACGTCGCCGGTGGTACGACTTCCAGCGCCGGCGGTAACGCTTCGTTTCTGATCCGCTGGTCGTCCACGGGGGTCCGGACCTACGAGTTTCGCGAGATGGAGTACGGCAACGACGAGTCGATCGCCCGGGTTCTGGCGACCACCGACGGCAAGATCCTGCTCGCGGGCTGGACGCGATCCTCGACGCCGGTCTGGTCCTCGTCGGAGCCGGTGACGGCGACCTGGTTCGTCCAGCGGCGCATCGCTGCGAGCGGACTCATCGATGGCTCGTTCGGCTCGGGCGGGAAGGCGGTCGTCAGCTGGCCGGTTCTGCCTGTAACCAATCTGGTCTTCTTCTTGCCCGAGGCGTTGCAGAACCAGCTCGGGGGCGCGACGCGCGACGGTGCCGGCAGGATTTACCTCGCCGGCCAGGTGACGACGACCCTCGGATTGCTGCCGTTTGTCGTGCGTCTCACCGTCAACGGTGCTCTGGATTCGACCTTCGGCTCCAGCGGTAAACTCCTCGTTCTTCTGGGGCCTGGCGCGAGGCCGAGCGGCGCCGTAGACGTTGCGGTCGTGGCGCCCGCGCAGCTCTCGCCGGCCTTGCTCCTCTGGGGCTTCCATTTCCCCGAAGGGACCAATCGCGCCTCGGCGGTGATCGAAGCGCGAACCCTGGACGGTGCCTTCTATCCCGGTTTCGGCACCGATACCGCCTGGTCGCGGACGCCGCTGGTCGCGACGACCCTCGGCGCTCCCGGGGAGCTCTATCGGCTGCAGTCCGGGCGCCTCGCCCTGTCGCCGGCGGCGAGCAAGGTCTACGCTGCGGTGCGCTTCTGGGACGATAATGACGACTACGCCGGTCCCAGCGGCATCGCGCCGCCGCTCTCCTTCGGCCTGCGCTTCTGGACGCCGCACTGAGCACGGGCCCTGGTTGCTATCCTTGCGAGATGGAACTCGCTCACGTCGACCGCAGCATTCTGGTGGTGATCGACCTGCAGGGGAAGCTGGTCGACAAGGTCCACCGCTCCGCGCTCGTGCTGGCGGCGACCCACCGCCTGCTCGAGCTCGCCCAGCTGTTCGCGGTGCCGGTGGTGCTGACCGAACAGTACCCGCGCGGGCTCGGGCCCACCCACCCGGAGATCCTCGCGCGCTTCGAGGCGCTGACGGTGCCCAAGTGGCGGTTCGAAAAGGGCGCCTTCGGCTGCTGCGGCGAGCCCGGCTTCGAAGAGGCGCTGGCCGAGGTGCGACCCGGCCTCGCTCCCGCCGACCGCCAGCTCATCGTCGCCGGCATCGAGGCGCACGTCTGCGTCATGCAGACCGTGCTCGAGGCGCGGCGTCTGGGGCAATCGGTTCACCTCTGCTGGGAAGCCGTCTCCGGCCGCGGCGCCGAGCACCGGCAATGGGCGCTCGAGCGCATGCGCCAGGCCGGCGCGGTGGTGAGCAACCTCGAGTCGGTGGCTTTCGAGTGGGCGCGCCACAAGGACCACGCCCAGTTCAAGGCGCTCTCGGCGATCCTCAAACAGGGGCAGCTCGGCGGCGACGACTGATCCGGTCAGCGCCGGCCGAGGATGCCGACAGGAAAGAGCGGTGAAGTGGCAGCGATCACCTGCAGCGATCGGAGGGCTGCCGTCCCGCTCATGGTTGATCCTGCGGCGTCCAGCGGCAGCTCTCGCCGATTTCGAACTCGTCGGAGAAGATCTCGCCCGCAGGACGAACGTAGAGCCCATCCGTTTCCACCCGCAGCGGCGCGGTCGTGGACTTGTGCAGAAAGACCGCGACCGCGAAGCTGACGGCGTTCGCGGGTGGATTGGCGAGGACCGAAGCCGACTGCCAGAGATCGGCCGGAGTCGAGTTGACGGACGGCACGGTGGAAACGAGCACCGGGAGGCTGGCGCAGTCGGGACCGGGGTACCAGGCGACCTTCATCTCGAAGGTTCCGGCGCCGGACTGGACCGGGAAGCGCGCCCGATATCCCAGACGGTAGCTCTGCCCACCGGCAAGGGCGCCGGCGCAGATGGCCGTCGAGTAGCTGGTGCCGCTGAAGACATCGTCGGCGGTTTCGGTGGCCGCACCGGAGAGCGTGCAGAGGTCGGCGTCGACGAGGGGCGCGTAGGTGAAGCTGCCGACACCCTGCGGATTGCCCCAGCCGCTCGCGTCGCCCGCCTGATCGAACTCGCCGCGCGGGAAGAGGTTTTCCGCCCGGCTGCCGCCAGCGAGGGCGAGGAGCCCGACGAGGGCGCAAGTGAGCGCTCCCAGGCGAGCTGGCGAGCGTCTCGGCCTTCTGCGAATCGAGGTTCTCATGCCGGATACGCGTCGGCGGGCGGTCTCGCGGCTCACTCCCCTCGGCAGGGGGTCTCGAAGAGCCCCTATCGGCAAAGGACCCCCACCGCCCTTCCGGGCGGGCTGCCCGCACGGACGCGGTGCGACACTGGACAACAGAGCCCGGCTCCGCCCGCACGGTCGCGGTGCCCGGAAGGCCGGCTTCTTCCGAGGAGGAAACCCTTATGAAGCTGCGCCCCACGTTGCTTGCTCTCCTGCCGCTGGCGTTTGCCGCCGTCGCCGTGTCGCAGCCTGCCGACGAACCGATCCAGCCGATTCGCCCGGCGGAGGTCACCCGGCCGGCGGTCGTCGAGCTCGGCAAGAAGCTGTTCTTCGATCCCCGGCTCTCGAAGTCGGGCTTCATCTCCTGCAACTCCTGCCACAACCTGAGCATGGGCGGTTCGGACAATCTGCAGACCTCGATCGGCGACCATTGGCAGCGCGGACCGATCAACTCGCCAACCGTGCTCAATTCGAGCATGAGCCTGGCGCAGTTCTGGGACGGCCGGGCGAAGGACCTCAAGGAGCAGGCCGGCGGACCGATCGCCAACCCCGGCGAGATGGCCTTCAGCCACCAACTCGCGGTCGAGGTCATCGCCTCGATTCCGCAGTACCGCGAGGAGTTCGCGCGCGCCTTCGGCGCCGGGTCGGTCGACATCGAGCGGGTGAAGGAGGCGATCGCCGCCTTCGAGGAGACCCTGGTGACCCCCAACTCCCGCTTCGACCGCTGGCTCTCGGGCGACGCCGGGGCGATCTCCGCCCATGAGCTCGCCGGCTATCAGCTCTTCAAGGAGATCGGTTGCGTCCGCTGCCACAACGGACCGGCGGCGGGCGGCACGTCGTTCCAGAAGATGGGGGTCGTGCAGGCCTACGTGACGGCCAACCCGGCGGAGGGCCGGGTCGGCGTGACGCACGACGAGTTCGATCGCTTCCGCTTCAAGGTGCCGACGCTGCGCAACGTCGAGCTCACCTATCCCTACTTCCACGACGGTGAGGCGACGACGCTCGCCACCGCGGTCGAGACGATGGGGCAGCTGCAGCTCGGCAATACCTTCACCCCGGAGGAGAACGCCTCGATCGTCGCCTTCCTCAAGACGCTGACCGGCGACCAGCCGCGCTTCGAGATACCGCTGCTGCCGCCGTCGACCCCGGAGACGCCACGGCCGGTGCCGTTCGGCTGACGCGGCGGTGGTGGACCATCGACGCTCGCCGGCCGGGGGCGGCGAGCGTCGGGCGCTGCCCGGCGGCTAGGGCAGCGAATACTCGAAGCGATAAAAGTGCGCCTTGCCGTCGATCTCGATCGTGAGCGCGCCGGCGATCCCCGTCAGCTCGCCGGTCCCCGAGTCGGGGACGACCGTGATCGCGAGATTCTGGCCGCCGCGCGCCATGCTGCCGGAATGCTGCAGGACGAAAGTCCCTTGCCGTCCGCCCAGGGTTCCTTCGACGCGTTCGATCGCCACGTAGCCCGCCGAGCCGGGAACCGCCGAGCCCGCCGTGAGCATCTCGCCCGCACTCGTTCCTTCGAGGTCGCCGTGAAAGCGCTTGTCGAGTGCCGTAGCGCCCGAGGACCGTGCCGCCGGCGTGCTCCGTCGTCGCGAGCGGCGCGATCTTGACGTCGAACGCCCCCCTGGCTGTCTGCTGCATGGCATCTCCCTTTCCTGCGTCGGTGGCCGCCGCCGTCCCGGCGCCCGCGAGAAGCGCCCCTGCGGCAACCGCGGACCGGAGCGGCTTCGTCCAAGTGGTGAAGTTCATCATGGCCGCGATGCTAGGGTTTCGCCACCACCCCGGTATTGAACAAACCCGACAATGCTCCGACCCAAGCTCGTCGATCCCCGCGGAGTCCTGCATGCGCGCATGACGGCGACCAGTCCCGGTTACGGCCGTTTCTGGCCGGACGAGGATCTCTCGCCCTTCGTCGAGCACCTCTGGACGGTCGCCTGGGATCTCGAGACGCCGACAGTGAGCGAGGTCCTCGCCCATCCGTCGGTGCAGCTGGTCGTCGAGCGCGATGCCTCTGCAGTCGCCGGCGTCTTCACCGGGCGGTTCGTGCGCCGGCTCGAGGGGCGGGGCCGCGTGCTGGGCGTCAAGTTCCGTCCCGGCGGATTCCGGCCGTTCGTGCGCGGCCCGGTCTCCGAACTGACCGATCGCAGGCGGACGCTCCCGGAGGTCTTCGGAGCGGAAGCGCTGGACTTCGAGGCGCGTGTGCTGACGGCCGTGGAGCTCGAGGACGCCTTCGCGGAGATCCAGGTTTTCCTGCGCGCCCAGCGACCAGTCGCTGGCGAGACCATCGACCTCGTCGGCCGCATCGTCGAGCGCGCCGCGACTGATCGCGAGGTCACGCGCGTCGCCCACCTGGTCGAGGCATTCGACATCGCTCCGCGCCGGCTGCAGCGACTGTTCGACGAGTATGTCGGCGTGCGCCCGAAGTGGGTGATCCAGCGCTACCGCCTGCACGAGGCGGCGGAACGGATTGCCGCCTCGCCGGACCACGACTGGGCGCAACTGGCGCTCGAGCTCGGCTACGCCGACCAGGCGCACTTCGTGCGCGATTTCCGCCGCCTCGTCGGCAGCACTCCGGCGGCCTACGCACGCTCCTTCTTACGCTGACGCGCGCTGCCGCGGTCCGAACGATCCGACCAATCGGTTGGCACCCTGGAAAGCGGCTGGCACCCAGGAAAACGGCGGTTGGGTGGCGAGGGTGACACCTTCGTTTGCGAAGGCGAGGATGCCGACGGCGCGATCCCGCCGGTGACCATCACCGTCAAGGACGCCGAAGGCAACATCGGCTGGTCGATAGAGTAGCCGGAAGCCGGGCGGGGGCGGGCCGCCAGGGCTCTCCCCCGCGTTGCCTGCGGGCGCTGCGCCGCCGGCGAGGGTTGCGGCGGAGCTCCGTTTGCTGCAGCATCGCAGGACTTCCGACGCGAGGTCCCTATGCCGTTCACCGCCGCCGACTGCCAGAAAGCCCGCCTTCAGTTCCCCGCTCTCGCCCGCCGCCAGGGCGGACTCCCGATCGCCTATCTCGACGGGCCGGCGGGTTCGCAGATGCCGGCGCCGGTGATCGACGCCATCTCCGGCTACTACCGCGAGGCCAACGCCAACACCCACGGCCAGTTCGCCACCTCGCAGCGCTCCGACGAGATGTTGCACGCCGTGCGCGAAAAGGCAGCCTGCTTCCTCGGCGCCGCGAGTTGGCGCTCGATCTCTCTCGGCGCCAACATGACGACGCTGACCTTCGCCCTCGCCCACGCGGTGGCGCGTGCCTGCTCGCCCGGCGACGAGATCGTCATCACCCAGCTCGATCACGAGGCCAATCGCGGGCCCTGGCTGGGGCTCGCCGAACGTGGCCTGGTGATCCGCGAGGTCGCCCTCCTGCCCGACGGCACCCTGGACGCCGGCAGTCTCGCCGCCGCAGATTGGCCCGCGCACGCGGCTGGTCGCGATGGGGCTCGCCTCCAACGCCCTCGGCACCGTCAACGACGTGGCTCTCGCCCGCGAGCTGACGCGCGCCGTGGGCGCCTGGCTGCTCCTCGACGCGGTGCACTACGCGCCGCATTTCGCGGTCGACGTCGCCGCCCTGGATCCCGATTTCCTGCTGTGCTCGGCCTACAAGTTCTACGGCCCGCACGTCGGAGTGCTCTACTGCCGGCCGGGCCTCCTGGACACGCTGGAGACCGATCGCCTGCGCACCCAGGAGCCTTCGGGGCCGTGCCGGATCGAGACCGGGACGCTGAACCACGCCGCGCTCGTCGGTGTCGGAGCGGCGATCGATTTTCTGGCGTCGTGGGGCCGCGGGGACGACCTGCGCCAGCGTCTGGTCGACGCGATGGCGGGCATCGGCGACTGGGAGGCGGCGCTCGCCCGGCGCTACTGGACCGAGGTGCAGGCGATTCCGGGTGTCACCGTGCACGGTCCGGCGTTTGGTGCCGGCGGTGGCAGCGGCGCCGCTGGCGCCAAGCACCGCGCGCCGACGGTCTCCATCACGCTGGCCGGATCGCCGGCGGAGGTCGTGGCGCGCCGGCTGGGCGAGCGTGGCGTCCAGGTCTGGGACGGCGATTTCTACGCCGTGCGGGCGGTCGAAGTGCTCGGCCTCGCCGACGTCGGCGGCCTGCTCCGCACCGGATTCCTGCTCTACAACACGCCCGAAGAGGTCGATCGTCTGCTGGCCGGGCTGGCGGAGATCGCGGCGAGCCCGAGGTAGGAGAGCCCGGCGCCGTTCGCGGAGCCCGCGCCGCCGGTCAGCGGTTCGCGACGGTGCGCTGGTACTGCTCGATGAGCTCGCGGATGCGGCGCGCGTCGCCCTTGGTGTGGCCATGGCTGACGATCGGATTGGCGCCGCCGGACGAATCGATGCGGATGTCGGAGAACAGCACCCCGGTGGCGATCTGCACCGAGGCGACGTTCGGAATCGCGATGCTCTCCTCCGTGCTGCCGAAGAACCGCGGCTGGATGCGCGTGACCCGGTCCGGGCTCACTTCGATGCGGGTGGGGAAGATGCGGTTGCCCTGGGTCAGGCGGCTGGCAGAGAACGACTCGGTCATGGTGCCTCCGGCCGTCCACTCTATCCGCCGCCGGCGGGGACTGCCGGCACGCCTGCGGTGGTCGAGCAGGATGCGGCGTGACAAACCCGCCGGGAAGACCTAGACTCCCGCGATTCTCAGGCCAGACCTCGTGAAGGAGGAAGTTATGCGTAACCCTTTGTTTCGCTGGTCGCACCGCACTCTGATGCTGGCGATTTGCGCCCTCGCTTGGCCGGGCGGCGCTCGCGCCCAGGATCCATGTGACCCGCCGGCAATGGCTTCGGTGGGGCTGCAGTTCGAAGAGCTGTCCGGCGCCCGGCGCGAGTCCGAGATGCTCTCGCGTCCCGCGGGTACCGACGGCCGATCGATCGGTTTCATCGATTCGCCCTCCGTGACCTGCTATCAGCCGAATTCCGCGGTCGACGCCTGCTGGATCAACTGGTACTACCTGTCGGTCACCGCGGATCCCAACTACATGATCTGCATGGAGGTGACGATCAACGCCATCGGCAAGGTGTCCCGTTCCCAGGGCTTCTTCCAGACCTCCATGTACGTTCCCTTCGGCATGCACGACCGCGGCTTCCGGGTTGCGTGCGGCGCCCCCGGCGCGGGCGGAGATCCCAATCGCGGGTTCATCTACTCGTGGACGATCCGGGCCAAGGACTCGGCCAACCTGGGGGCAGCCAACTACGGCTCGATCTCCTGCCCGCCGTTCGCTCCATGAACCGTAGCCCGGCAAACGACCTCGATGCGACCACGATCCAGTAGCAGGCTGCCGGGATTCGCCATCCTGGTTCTCTTCCTCGGCCTGGGTGGGGGGTGGGACTCGCCGGCGAGCGCTGCAGGCCCCGGCCTGCCGGCGCCGCTGGCGGCGAAACCGATCCGGGAGCGCGGCGTCGCGGGGAGCTCGCCCACGATCTCCTTCATCGAGAGCCCATCCGCCACCTGCTACCGGGCGGAGGAGCTCTCGGAGACCTGCTACGTCGATTGGGACTACCTCTACGTCGCGGCTGCGGCGTCCCAGTACATCGTCGACATGACGGTGGAGATCGGCGGCCGGCTGCGGGCGACCTCCAGGGATTCTTCCAGACCTACATGTACATCCCTTCCGGCATGTACGCTCCGGGGTTCGAAGTGTCGTGCGGCCAACCCGGGGCAGGCGGCGATCCGAACCGCGGCAACCTCTACGCCTACGTCCTGCGGGCGACGGAGACCGGCGGCGGTTTTCCGGCGGCCAACTACGGCTCGGTGCTCTGCCCGGCGACGCGCCATATCTTTTCCGACGGATTCGAGAGCGGCAACAACTCGGCCTGGTCGGCGCACGTGCCCTGAGCTACCGCCTGCGGCGCGGCGCAGCCCGCAACGGGACTTCGCGGCAGGCGACTATCGCTCAGCGCCGATTCGTGCCATTGTGGTCGGTGGAGGAGAGCTTCGCGGCAGCGCTAGAGTCGCGCGCCGGAGCTCTTCCAAACTTCCACGGCAGACCGGGTTCGTTTCTCGAGTCGGGTTCCGTAGATCCAAGGACAAGTCAAATGAAGGGCACAGTGAAGTGGTTCAACGCAGAGAAGGGTTTCGGTTTCATCACGCGTGAAGATGGCGAGAAGGACTGTTTCGTCCACCATTCGGCGATCGCCGGCGAGGGCTACAAGAGCCTGAACGACGGCGAAGCGGTCGAGTTCGACATCGTCCAGGGCCCCAAGGGCCCGGCGTCGGCGAACGTCCGGCGTATCTCCTGACCTGAGCTACCCCAATCCGCGCGGCCTACCCGCCGCGCGCGATTCGAGCTTCCTTCAGCAGTTCATCTCCACGGCGCGCGGTCCGACCCAGGTCGGGCCGTGCGTCGTGCTGTCCGCCGGATTTCGACCTGCCGAGGTTGCGAACGTGGCGGGCCCGCTCGCCGGGGAGCCCTTCCCGCCATGGATCCGGTCGCTGCGCGCTGCACTACAATCCGCTCATCCGGTCCCGCGTGAAAACTCCAAATCTCCATCGCCCGCGCCCTCCTCGTGGTTCTGGCTCTCGCGGCCAGATGCTGCGGGCGCGCAGGAGCTGGAGCCCCGGGCCTACTCGCCGGCGCCGATCGGGGCGAACTTCCTGCTCTTCGGCTACACCTACCAGACCGGCGACGTGCTGTTCGATCCGTCGCTGCCGTTCTCCGACGTGGTCGCCAACGTGAGCTCGGCGAACCTCTCCTACGGGCGCTCCTTCAATCTCTTCGGCCGGACCGCGACCGTTGCTCTCGCGGTTCCCGGCGCCTGGGGCTCGATCTCGGGCAACGTCTTCGAAGAGCAGCGCAGCATCACGCGGTCCGGGCTGGCGGACGTGCGCGGCCGTTTCGTCGTCAATCTCCTGGGCGGACCCGCTCTGAGTCCCAGGGAGTTCGCCGCTGCGCCACCCAGAACGACGCTGGGATTCAGCCTGGGGGTCGCGGCGCCGACCGGCGAGTACGACCCGGCGAAGCTGATCAATCTCGGCGCCAACCGCTGGGCGTTCAAGCCGGAGCTCGGCCTCTCCCACCCGAGGGGCCCGTGGACGCTCGAAGCCGCGGCGGGAGTCTGGCTCTTCGAGGACAACGACGACTTCTTCCCGGGCAGGGTGGTGCGCTCGCAGGATCCGCTCTGGACGGTCCAGGGGCACGTCGGGTACACCTTCAAGCACCAGCTCTGGGTGTCGATCGACGCCACCTTCTACGCCGGTGGCGAGACCTACGCCGACGGCGTCGGCGGCGACACGCGCCAGGAGAACAGCCGGGTCGGGGCGACGCTCTCGCTCCCCCTGAAGCGCGGCCACACGATCAAGCTCCTGGTGGCCAAGGGAGTCACGGCGCGCGTCGGCTCGAGCTTCGAGACCTACAGCGTCGCCTACCAGTTCCTCTGGTTCGACCGGCCCTGACGCCGATTCTTCTCCGAGGCTAAGATTCCCGGATGACCTGGAGGCGGGAATGACCGTGCGCGAGCGTCCTTCCGAGGCGAGGCCGGATCTCGACTGGATGCTGCTCTTCGCGGCCTGGCTGGTCGCCGTGCTCGCCACCGCGGGGAGCCTCTTCTTCAGCTACGTCATGGAGTTCGCCCCGTGCGTGCTCTGCTGGTATCAGCGCATCTGCCTGTTTCCGCTGGTCGTCGTCCTCGCCCGGGGGCTCTTCCCGTACGATCGCGGCGCGGTGAGGTACGGGCTGCCGCTGGCGATCGCCGGTTGGGTCGTCGCGGCGTACCACAACCTGGTCTATGCCGGCGTCGTTCCCGAGAGTCTCCAACCCTGCGCGAAAGGCGTGTCGTGCACGGAGGAGTACCTGAAGCTGTTCGGTCTGTTCTCGATCCCGGCGCTCTCGTTGCTCGCCTTCACGACGCTCGCCGGCCTGCTGTTCGCGCTCGACAGGAGAGCTCCCAAATGAAACGTCTGATCTTCGCCGGTTCGTGCATCGTCGTGGTCGCCGGCTTCCTCTTCGCTGCTTCTTGGTTCAAGGGGCGCCGCGCCGAGCAGCTCGGCTTCCTGGCGCAGGAGTACGCCTCGACCTTCGTCCGCCCGCATTCGCCGGTGCTCGGCGCCAAGGATGCCAAGGTCTTCATCGTCGAATTCACCGACCCGGCGTGCGAGACCTGCGCGGTCTTCTCGCCGATCGTCAAGCGCTTCATGGCGGCCCACCCGGAGAAGATCCAGCTCGTCGTCCGCTACGCCCCGTTCCACGACGGCTCGAGCGGCGCGGTGCGCGTCCTCGAGGCGGCGAAGATGCAGGGCAAGTTCTGGCAGGCGCTCGATCTCCTCTACCAGAACCAGCAGGTCTGGACGCAGCACCACCAGGTGCTCCCCGAGCGGATCTGGCAGCTCCTGCCGCAGGCGGGGATCGATCTCCAGCGTCTCGAGATGGACATGGGCGACCCGCGGGTCACCGCCGTCATCGAACAGGATCTCGCCGACGCCCAGGCCCTGGGAGTGCGCAAGACGCCGGGCTTCTTCGTCAACGGCAAGCCGCTCGAACCGTTCGGCGAGCGCCAGCTCGCGGCGCTCGTCGAAGCCGAGGTCCGCGCGCAGTATCCGGACTGAGGCGGACTGAAGGCGGACTGAAAGGCGGACTGGAGGGTCGATCCATCTTCATGCCCGTGCTAGCGTCCGGCGCCATGGCCCGGTTCCGGTGGCTCGCTCTCGCATTCGCAGTCGCACCGGCGGTCGCCGTACAGCTGCCGGAGCCGGCAACGGTGATCACCAACGTCAGCCTCGTCGGCCCGGCAAGCGTGACGGCGGGGCAGTCGATCGTGATTGTCGGTGGCTGGATCACGGGCATCGGCACGGCGCCGCCGGACGGCGCGCGGGTGGTGGACGGCCAGGGCGCGTTCGTGATTCCCGGCCTGTGGGACATGCATGTGCATTTCGCCTCCTACCCGGAGGGCCTGCCGCTGTTGATCGCCTTCGGCGTCACCGGCGCGCGCGACATGGGGAGTGCTTCGCCGCTGGAGACGCAGGAGATGCTCTCGTGGCGGCGCGAGATCGCGTCCGGCGCGCGCGTCGGCCCGCGAATGGTGATCGCCGGACCCACCCTCGACGGTCGGCGCGCCTACAAGAGCGACGGGCGGCTGTACGCGACGACGGCGGACGAAGGCCGTACGGCGGTGGCCACTGTTCGGGAGCGCGGCGGCGACTTCGTCAAGGTGCACGACTGGGTCGGTTCCGAAGCCTACGCGGCGATCGTCGCGGCCGCGCACGCCGCCGGCCTCGAGGTCGTGGGCCACACGCCGGCGGCGCTTCCGGCACGCGACGTGGCGGCCGCCGGGCAGCGTTCGATCGAGCACCTCGGCAGCAGCCTGGGCGGTTTCGTGCTCGATGCGTCGAGCCGCGAGCCGGAGCTGCGGCGCGAGCTGCTGCAGAAGATGGACGAGGCCGCGCGGCCGGCAGCGAGGCGGCGTTCTGGGAGTGGGCGCTGGGCGCGGTTCATCGGCAGACACTCCTCGATTCGTGGTCGCCGACCCGGGCGGCCGAGCTCGTCGCGTTGTACCGGCAGAGCGGCACCTGGCATTGCCCGACGCTGACCGTTCTGAGCCCCACCGCCCGTCCGCGCACCGCGTCAGAGCAGCGCGTCGTCTTCGCCTCGGCGCAGGCCGCCTGCGCGAAAGCGGTGCCGGCGACCAGCGCCGCGACGACCTCGGCGCTCTTCGCGCGTCAGCTCGGGATCGTCGGCGATCTGCAGCGCGGCGGCGTTGGCCTCCTCGCCGGCACCGACACGATGGCGCCCTCCGCCGCCGCGATCGAAGAGTTCGGCACCTGTGACCCGCCGCTCGCCGGTCTTTCTGTGCACGAGGAGCTCGAATGGCTCGTCGCCGCAGGCCTGACGCCGTCCGAGGCGCTCGCCGCCGCGACCGTCGGGCCGGCGCGTTTCTTCGGCGAGGAGGCCGTCGGCGGCAGCGTCGCCGTGGGGAAGCGGGCCGACCTCGTCCTGCTCGAGGCCAACCCGCTCGACGACATCCGCAATACGCGACGGATCCGGGCGGTAGTGGCAGGGGCAGGCTGTTCGACCGCGCCGCCCTCGACGCTTTGCTGCAGCAGGCCGCGACTGACGCCGCAGCGCGCTAGTCGACGGCGGTCGAGAGCCTCACTCCCAGCGCAGGGCTTCGATCGGGGCGAGCTTCGAGGCCTTCATCGCCGGCCACATGCCGAAGGTGAGGCCGACGGCGGTGCAGAAGAGCAGGCCGTTCACCGCCCACTCGACCGGCACGTGGATGGGGAAGCCGGTGAAGATCGTCACCAGGTTGCCGAGCGCGAAGCCGAGCAGCACGCCGAGGACGCCGCCGAAGTTGCACAGCACGATCGCCTCGAGCAGGAACTGCGCGAGCACCTGCCTGCGCTTGGCGCCGAGCGCCTTGCGGATGCCGATCTCGCGGGTGCGCTCGGTCACCGAGACCAGCATGATGTTCATGATCCCGATGCCGGCGACGACCAGCGCGATGATGCCGATCACGAAGGCGCCGAGCTTGACGCCGCGCGTCGCCTGGTTGAACTGCTTGATCTGGCTGTCGTTGGTGAAGATGTCGAAGTTGTCGTCCTCGCCGGGCGGCACGCCGCGCTGCGACGCGCAGCACCGCCCGGGTCTCCTGGATCGCCTCGTCGAGGAGCTGCGGCGTGAGCGCCCGGACGGTGATGTTGACCGAGCGTTCGCGGTTGCCGTCGCTGTCGCGCCAGCCGTAGGTGCGGATCCAGGAGCTGATCGGAATCAGGATGTAGTTGTCGAAGTTCCCGCCGGTGGCCGACTTCTTCTCCTCGAAGACGCCGACGACCGCGTACTTGTGGCCGTCGACCTTGATCTCCTGGCCGATCGGGTCGATGAACGGAAAGAGCGGTCGGCGACCGCGTAGCCGATCACCGCCACCCGGCGGAGGACGCGCACGTCCTCGTCCGTGAGGTTGCGCCCGAGGCCGACGAGATGGGTGTTGTTCGGGGCGTACTGCCCGTCGCCGCCGACCACCCAGAGGTTTGGCTCGGTCTTCTCTCCCTTGTAGCCCGCCTGCGCGCCGAAGCGCCAGAGCTCGGCGCCGACGAGGTCGACGCTCTTCACCTTCTCGCGGATCGCCACCGCGTCCTCGACGGTCACCGGGGCCGGGCCTGGATCTTCCGCCAGTCGCGGTTGCCGGGGCCGAAGTTGCCCGCCGGCCATTTCTGCACCTGGAAGGTCTGCGTGCCGAGCACGGAGAGCTCGCTCTCCATGGTCGACTGGATGACCGAGATGCCGGTCATCACGGCGATGATCGAGGCCACGCCGGCGACGATGCCGACCAGGGTGAGAACCGAGCGCAGCTTGTTGGCGCGGATCGCCTCGAGCGCCATCGGCAGGGTCTCGCGGAGTCTCATGCCGGTCTCTCCTGGTATGCTGCTCATGGACTCAGGGCCTCATTCGTAGCGCAGCGCGTCGATCGGGTCGAGGCGGGAGGCGCGATAGGCCGGGACGACGCCGGCGGCGATTCCGGTCAGCGTCGACACCAGGAGTGCGACGACGACGATGCCCGGCGAGATGCTGGCCGGCATCAGCAGTGCGGTCGATGATCTCGGTGACGTCCGACGGCGAGCAGCAGGCCCATGAGTCCGCCGATCAGGCAGATCGCCGCCGACTCGAAGAGGAACTGGACGAGGATGGCCCGCTTCCTGGCGCCGATCGCCTTGCGGATGCCGATCTCGCGCGTGCGCTCGGTGACCGAGACGAACATGATGTTCATCACGCCGACGCCGCCGACGAACAGCGAGATGCCGGTGATGACGATGCCGATCAGCAGCACGACGCCCATGACGTTGTTGAACATCTCGAGCAGCGAGTCCATCTTGTTGATCGAGAAGTCGTCCTTCTCGCCGGGGGCGAGCTTGCGCACCTTGCGCATCTCGCCGACCACCTCGTACTCGAAGTCGGCGACCGGCACCGCCGGCGGCGCCTTGACCGCGATGTCGATGTTGCGCTGGGCGCCGCCGAAGATCTTGGCGAAGGTGGTGATCGGAACGAAGACCTGGGAGTCGAAGTCCGGCCCGCCGAAGAAGCCGGCGCTGCCCTGCTTCTCCATGACGCCGATCACCCGGAAGGTCGACGCGCCCGATCTTCATCTCCTTGTTGAGCGGATCGACCCCGGCGAACAGGCGGGTGCGGATCTCGGAGCCGATGACGCAGACCCGGCGGTTCGCCTGGACGTCGAACGGCGTGAGGAAGCGGCCGGTCTCCGGCACCGAGGTCGACACCAGCATCTGCTTGTCGGTGGTGCCGATGACGTCGACGTTGTCGATCGTCTCCGAGGCGTACTTGACGCTGCGCTCGGTGTGCGTGGTGGGGTTGATGGCGGCGGCGTGCGGCAGCCGGCTCTCGAGCCTCTCGACCTCGCGCAGGCTCACCCGCGGCCGGTTGCGGAAGTCGAAGAAGTTGCCGCGCATGATCCACGGCATGCGCGAGACGTAGACGACGTCGGTGCCGAGCGCCGAGACGCTCTCGCGGAAGTTGTTGGCGAGGCCGTTGGCGGCGGTCATCGTGGTGATCACGCCGAGCACGCCGATGACGATGCCCAGGGTGGTCAGCACGCCGCGGGCCGTGTTGGCCCGGATCGCCCCGACGGCGATCCGCACGGCTTCGATCGTGTCCTGTCCGCGACGGAGCATCGAGTGTTCCCTCAGGCCCCGGCGGCTGCGGCGAGGGTGGAGGATGCCGCGTCGGAGGCCGCCGGCAGAGCGGGAGGCAGGCGGTGGAGCGAGCGGGCTCCGCGCCCGGTCCTCGCCGGTCGGCAGGTCGCTCTCCATCAGGCCGTCGCGCAGGCGCACGATCCGCCGCGCCCGGCGGGCGACATCGTCCTCGTGGGTGACCATGATGATCGTGTTGCCGGCGGCGTGCAGCTGGTCGAAGACCTCGAGGATCTCCTCGCCGGTGCGGGTGTCGAGATTGCCGGTCGGCTCGTCGGCGAGGAGGATCGACGGGATTGTTGACCAGGGCGCGGGCGATGGCGACGCGCTGGCGCTGCCCGCCCGAGAGCTCGTTGGGCTTGTGCCGCATGCGGTCCGTGAGCCCGACCTTCTCGATCGCCTCTTCGGCGAGCCGCCGGCGCTTCGCCGAGGGGATGCCGGCGTAGACCAGCGGCAGCTCGACGTTCTTGAAAACGTCGGCGCGCGGGATCAGGTTGAAGGTCTGGAAGACGAATCCGATCTTCCGGTTGCGGATGTCGGCCAGCGCATCGTCGTCGAGACCCGAGACGTCGACGCCGTCGATGAGGTAGCGGCCGGAGGTCGGCACGTCGAGGCAGCCGATGAGGTTCATCATCGTCGACTTGCCCGATCCCGACGGTCCCATGATCGCCACGTACTCGTTGTGCGCGACGGCGAAGGAGACGCCGCGCAGGGCCTGGACGAGGATCCCTTCGAGATCGTAGGTCTTGACGACGTCGTACAGCGCGAGCGCTCCCGGGTAGCGGCGCGCGGTCACGAGCCCTTCTCCCCGCTGCCGACCTTGACCTTGGCGCCTTCCTTGAGATCGCGGCTGATCGCGCGATAGCTGCCGGTGACGACCTGGTCGGCGGCCGCGACGCCCTCGAGGAGCTCGATATGAGTGTCGCTCTGGATGCCGGTCTTGACCTGCCTGGCGTGCGCGACGCCATCCTTCGATCACGAAGACGACCTGGACGAAGCCGTCCTTGTCGGGGGTGAAGGCGGCGGCGGTACTGGCAGGCGCGGGCGCGCCAGCGGCGCCTTCCTTGGCCGCCGCGCCGAGCTGGTCGGGCGTGCGCACGGCGACGCTCTGGATCGGCACGCCGAGGGCGCTCTCGCGCACCTCGGTGACGATGTCGGCGCTCGCCGTCATGCCAGGGCGCAGCTGGCTTCCCGGATCGAGGATCGCGACCTTGACCTCGAACTCGGTCTTCTGGTCCGATCGTGCCCTGACCGGCGATCTTGGCGCTGCTGGCGATGTCGGTGACCGTCCCCTTGAAGCTCGCCCCGGGCAGCGCGTCGACCTCGATCGTCGCCTCGTCGCCGAGCGCGAGCTGGACGATGTCGTTCTCGTCGACGTCGACCAGCGCCTCCATGCCGGCGAGGTTGGCGAGCTCGAGGATGATGTCCTCCTGGAACTGCGAGCCGAGCGCGATCTCGCCGATCTCCTTGTTGAGCTTCGACACGGTGCCGGCCATCGGGGCGTAGATCGTCGTCTTCGACAGCGCGTCCCGCGCCTGCTTGAGCGCCGCGCGGGTCTGCGAGACGCGGTCCTGCGCGGAGCGCAGGCGGGCCTTGTCGACCTCGACGGCCGACGCCGCGGCGTCGAGGTTGGACCCCGACTCGAGGCTCTTGCCGTGCAGGTCGCGAATGCGCGCGAGGTCCTTCTCGGCCTTGTCGAGGTTCTCGCGGACGACGGCCGCATCGGCCTCCGACGAGCGCAGGTTGGCCTCGGCGCTCTCGACCTCGGCGAGATAGCGCTCGCGGTCGAGCTCGAGCAGGAACTGGCCGCGTCTCGACCCAGTCGCCCTCCTTGACCGCCAGGCGGGTGATCTTGGCGGAGACGTCGGCGCTGATGTTGATCTGGGTGACCGGCTGGATGCGGCCGGTGGCGACGACCGTCTGGACGATCTTCTGCGCCTCGACCGGCGAAGTCTGAACCTCGATCAGGTCGGACTTGCCGCCCCGGGACATGAGCGCGAAGGCGCTCGCGGCGAGGACCACCGGAATGCCGGCGAAGAGGGCGATCTTCTTCTTTCTGGACATGGTTCGAGGGCTCCGTTCCGTGCGTGCGGGATCCATTTCCTTCCGGGGCCTCCCCGTGGAGAGCCGCTGCGGTCGCCCCGGTCCGCCGCGTTGGCGGGTCCGGGGGCGACCCGTTCACAGGTAGTTACGGAGCGGCCGGGCGGAGGTTTCCGCCTCGAACACGGCCCGCGGGTCGCCGGACCTACTCCGGACTGCGGCGAAGGCGTCGGCGCCATCGCCCGGCGATGCCGGCACTATCTGGCGGCTACCGGAAAAGCTGGTCGCGCGCCGCGCTGGTGATCGCGAGCACGGCGGGGTGCTTGAGGCGGCGCTCGACCGAAATGACGTAGTAGCGCTCGCGTACCGTGTCGGCGCGGCCGACGACCCGCACGCCGTGAAAGCGGCACACGTCCTGCTCGATGGCCGAGGGCGCCGGGAACACGCATCCGGCGGCCTGACCGAAGACATTCATCAGCGCCGAGTCCTCGAACTCGCCGACGATCCTCGGGGTGATGGCCGCCTCCTCGAACCAGTCGTCCAGCGCTCGTCGCAGCGGATTGTTGGTGGTGGGCAGCATCATCGGAGCGCCCGCCAACGAGGCCGGAAATCCGCGCCTCAATCGGCGCGCCAGATCGCTGGGTGCAAAGAAGGCGACCGCCGATTCGCCGAGCAGGTGATTGAAGACCCTGATGGGGAGGTGCGCTGGCGATGGCGCGCTCGCGATCACGACGTCGAGCGAAAAGGTCGCGAGCGCCGTGAGCAGCTGTTCGGCATTGTCCTCGCGACATTCCAGGCGGACGGCGTCGGGCTGCTCGATGGCGGGCCGGAGCAGCCGGTACACGATGAGCTTCGGAACCGCGTTCGCGACGCCGACGGTGAGCACCGGCGCCCGGCCGGGTGGACGGCCCTCGAGCGTGGCCTGGAGCTCGCGGCCGATGGTGAAGATCTCTTCGGCATAGCGGAAGACCACGCGGCCCTCTTCCGTGAGTGTCAGCCCGCGCCCCTTCCTGGCGAACAACCGAGCTCCGAGCGCACGCTCCAAGGCGCGAATCTGGGAACTGATGGTCGGCTGCGCCAGTCGGAGTTTCTCGGCCGCTCTGGAGACTCCTCCTTCGCGCACGACGGTCCAGAAATAGAGGAGGTGGTGGTAGTTCATCCACGCCATGAATGGAAATGTATAGAGAAAGCCAACGCTATGGCAAGAAACTATCTATTTGTTATTGCCCTCCTTGGGTCCTACCATGAGCGTCGTGCGTTTCGCCGAAGCGCATCACGCGCGCGGCGGCCGACCGCAGCGTCAAGGATCGTGAGTCCATGCAACCGCAGATGACCGTCGAAGCGCGGCAGCCGCACAAGGACGTGGATTGGTACGGACTGCGCGACGATGAGGTGCTGGCCAGGCTCGAAGCGCCGGCGGGAGGACTCGGCGCCGAGGAGGCTGTCCGCAGGCTGGCCCTTCATGGCCCCAACGAGTTGCGGGAGATTGCCCGAGGCTCGGCGTGGCACACCCTCGCAGCGCAGTTCAAGAACGTTCTCGTCGTCATTCTGCTCGTGGCGACCGCGCTCTCCGCTGTGCTCGGGCACGGTCTCGAGGCGGTGGTGATCGCGGTCATCGTGCTGTTCGCCGTGCTGCTCGGATTCGTGCAGGAGTATCGCGCCGAGCGGGCTCTCGAGTCGCTGCGGAAGTTGGCCGCGCCCGTGGGACGCGTGATTCGGGACGGGCGGGAGGTCGCTGTTCCGGCTCGCGAGCTGGTGCCTGGAGACCTGATCGTGCTGCGCGCCGGCGACAGGGTTCCGGCGGATGCCCGCATCCTGCTCGCCGTGAACCTCGCGGTGGACGAGGCGGCGCTCACCGGAGAGTCGGCAGCCGTCGAGAAGGTGGCGCACCGCCTCGAGGCGGCCGGGCTGGGGATCGGGGACCGTCTCAACATGGCATATGCGGGCACCCTGGCGACGAGCGGGCGGGGGCAAGCCGTCGTCGTCGCCACGGGTATGGAAACCGAGTTCGGGCAGATCAGCGGGCTCGTGCAGACCGTCGAGTCCGGCCGCACGCCGCTGCAGGAGAACCTCGATCGGTTGGGTGCGTTGCTGGGGAAGGCGGCCCTCGCGGTCGTTGCTCTCGTCGTCGCCCTGGGGTTATGGCGCGGGTTGCCCGCGCTCGACATGCTCGTCTTCGGAATCGCGCTCGCGGTTGCGGTGGTGCCCGAGGCGCTGCCGGCGGTGGTCACGATCTCGCTGGCCATCGGCGTGCGCCGCATGGTGAAGCGTCGCGCGCTCGTGCGCAGGCTGCCGGTGGTTGAAACGCTGGGCAGCACATCCATCATCTGTTCGGACAAGACCGGAACGCTGACCAGGAACGAGATGACGATACGCAGGATCGCCACGCCGGCCGGTGTCGTCCTGGTGACCGGAGTGGGTTACGCGCCGGTCGGGGAGTTCCTGGTCGACGGCGAGAGCGCCGAGCCGTCCAGCGACGTTCGCGAGGTTCTGCGGGCGGGAGTCCTGGCTTCGGACGCACGAGTGTTGATCGGCGAGGACGGGCGTTGGCGGGTCGAGGGCGATCCCACGGAGGGCGCGCTGATCGTCGCCGGCGAGAAGGCGGGCCTCGGTCAGGCCGAGCTCAACGAAGAGCAGCCGCGCCGCCACGAGATCGCCTTCACGTCGGAACGTCGCCGCATGACGACCCTTCACGCGACCGCCGCGGGCGCGATGGTCGCCTACTCGAAGGGAGCCGTCGAAACCGTTCTCCCGGCCTGCGGAGCCTGGCTGCTGGCTGGGCGGGAGGCTCCGCTGACTGCCGCCGACCGGGAAGCCATCGGTGCCGCGGAGCGCGAAATGGCCGCCGCCGGTTTGCGCGTGCTCGCGCTGGCGCGCAAGGCCCGGGCGAAGGTGGAGACGCCGAACGGCAGATGACGTATCTCGGCCTCGTCGGGATGATGGATCCTCCGCGAGCCGAGGCGCGCGAGGCCGTCCGGAGCTGCTGGGATGCCGGCATCAAGCCGGTGATGATCACCGGCGACCACCCACTGACTGCCACCGCGATCGCCGACGAGATCGGGTTGCTCGACGGTCGCCGCGTCATCACTGGCGGGGAGCTCTCCGGGCTCGCCGACGAAGAGCTCACGCGCGAAGTCGACCGGATCGGCGTCTATGCCCGCGTTTCACCCACCGACAAGCTGCGGGTGATCGCCGCCTGGCAGCGGCGCGGCGATGTCGTCGCGATGACGGGCGACGGCGTCAACGACGCGCCGGCCCTGAAGAAGGCCGACGTCGGCATCGCCATGGGCATCTCCGGAACCGATGTCAGCAAGGAGGCCGCAGGGGTCACGCTCCTCGACGACAACTTCGCGACCATCGTGGCGGCCGTGGAGGAGGGTCGCATCGTTTTCAGCAATATCCGCAAGTACGTGACCTTTCTGCTCTCTTCGAACGTCGGCGAGATCCTGTTGATGGCCGGCGCGGCCCTGGCGGGCATGCCGCTGCCGCTGACGGCAGTCCAGATCCTCTACGTCAACCTGGCGACCGACGGCCTGCCGGCGCTGGCGTTGGCGGTCGATCCTCCCGAGGCCGACCTCATGCGCCGCAAGCCTCGAGACCCTCGTACCGGCGTGTTCACGCGGCCCGTCGTCGTGCTGCTGCTCGCCGGCGGACTCTGGTCGGCAATCGTGAACTTCGGCCTCTACAGCTGGTTGCTCCGCAGTGGCCGTTCACTCGCCGAGGCGATGGCGCTGACTTTCATCTCGCTGGTGCTGATCCAGTTCTTCAACGCCTACAACTACCGTTCGGACCGCCTCTCGGTCTTCCGGCGCCCGCTCGCCAATCGTTGGCTGAATCTCGCGGTCGCGTGGGAGCTCCTGCTGCTCGCGGCGGTCGTGCACGTACCGTTTCTCCAGGCGCCGTTCGGCACCTTCGCCTTCGCCTGGACCGACTGGGCGCTCATGATCGCATTGGCATTCACGATCGTCCCCGTTCTCGAGGCGGTCAAGTGGCTCGGCCGCCGGGGGTACCTGGGGGATCTGAAGTGAGGGGACCATGAAACTCGCGCGAGGGCTCCTCGTGCTGGCCGGCACGAGCCTCGGACCCGAGAGCGATGCCGTCGTGCTGACTGCGCTCCGTCTGGCGCGGCAAGGGCACGGCCGGGTCCATCCGGTGCATGCTCTCGAGCCGCCGCCCCTGCCGCTGGGAGCGATCGGGTTCGGGCTGGCAGAGCCGTACCTGGCTGCCCGCGCCCGCGGCAGGCTCCAGGAGCAGCTCGATCGCGTGGGAGCGGCCGCTGATGAGCTGGCGGGCGACACCGTGGCCGTCGGCTGTCCGGGTCCGGTTCTGCGCGCTGCCGCCGAGCGGCTCGATGCGGATCTCCTGGTCGTGGCGGCAGCGGCAGCCGAACCGCTGCCACTGCACCGGGTGCGCTCGACGGTCCCCTTCCTGCTCCGGCAAGGGGGCCGTCCGGTGGTCGTCGTCAAGGGAGAGATGCGCGTTCCCCCCAGGCGAGTCCTGGCACCCGTCGACCTGTCGGCGCTCGCGACGGAGTCTCTGCGCCGTGGATTGGCGCTGGTGGCGGGGGGCAGGCTCGAGCAGGGGCCCGAGGTCGTGGCGCTGCACGTCATGCCGGGGGAAAGTGACGAGAGCTCCTTCTGCAGCTCCGTGCTCGAGCGGGTTGTGGAAGACTGCTTCGCCGATGGCGCCGGAGTCTTTCGGACCGAGCTTCGCCGCGGCGATGCGCTCGCCGGGATACTTGCTGCCTGTGAACGTGAACGACCTGACCTGGTGCTCGTCGGCACGCACGGCAGGACGGGATGGCAACGACTCCGCCTCGGCAGCGTGGCCGAGGCGGTCACGCTGCGCGCTCCGTGCGCGGTTCTCGTCGTCCCGCCAGCAGCCGCCTGAGCCGGCACGCCCACCCCGCCCTGCCGCCTCGCGGGGCGGGGCGCTGTGGCGACGCGCGATGCTACGCTGCCGCGCGCCGGTAGCATTTGCGGACCGGCCGGAGAAGAAACCGCGATGAAGCTCCAACATCTGGCCCTCGCGCGCACCTCGGAGGCGGCGAGCGACCGCTTCTACGTCGATCTCCTCGGCCTCGAGAAGCGGCGGGAGAAGCACGTCGACGCCGAGCTTTGCCACGCCCTCTTCGGTGTGACGCGCGAGCACAAGCTGATCGACTACGCTGGCGACGCCGTGCAGTTCGAGATCTTCCTCGTGCCGCCCGGCGAGAATGCCGCCGGCGGGGCTGGCGCACGTCTGCCTCGAGGTCGGCGACGCATCCGGGCTCGCGGCGCGCTGTGCAGCCATGGGTCTCGAGATTCGCGAAGTCGCGCGCGGCGAGCGCAAGGTGACGTTCGTCGTCGACGAAGACGGCAACCTCTACGAGATCAAACAGCTCCCGGCGTCGGCCTGAGCGGCGCCGCGAAAGGAAATCGACAATGGCCGACATGGACGGCAGCCGCGAGAACAAGGAGTTCCACGCCGACGTGCCGCAGGTGACCGAGGGCTTCTTTCTCAAGGGCTCGGCGCACTACGACTGGGGCCTCAAGAACCGGCTGGCGCGGATCTTCGACCCGAAGTCGGGGCGCACCGTCATGCTGGCGTTCGACCACGGCTACTTCCAGGGGCCGACCACCGGCCTCGAGCGCATCGACCTGACGCATCGTGCCGCTGATCCCCTACGCCGACACTCTGATGCTGACGCGCGGCGCGCTGCGCACGATGATCCCGCCGGCGGCGCGGGCAGCGATCGTGCTGCGCGCTTCGGGCGGTCCGAGCATCCTCAAGGAGCTGTCGAACGAGGAGATCGCCGTCGACATCGAGGACGCCCTGCGTCTGAACGCCTCGGCGCTCGCGGTGCAGGTCTTCGTCGGCGGCGAGCACGAGACGAAGTCGATCCACAACCTCACCCGCCTGGTCGACGCCGGCAACCGTTACGGCGTGCCGGTGCTCGCGGTCACCGCGGTCGGCAAGGAGATGGTGCGCGACGCCAAGTACTTCCGGCTCGCCACCCGCATCTGCGCCGAGCTCGGCGCGCACTACGTGAAGACCTACTACGTCGAGGACGGCTTCGAGACCGTCACCTCCTGCTGCCCGGTGCCGATCGTCATCGCCGGCGGCAAGAAGCTCCCCGAGCTCGAGGCGCTCACCATGGCCGCGAACGCCGTCGCGCGCGGCGCCTCGGGCGTCGACATGGGGCGCAACATCTTCCAGTCGGAGGCTCCGGCGGCGATGCTCCGCGCCGTCCGCGCCGTCGTTCACGACGGCGCCTCGCCGGCCGACGGCGCACGATCTCTACCGGAAGCTCGCGGCGGACGGCCCGCGAGTCTGAGAAACCGGCGAGGGCTGGGCGCGTGCAGGCCTCTAAGGCACGACCGCCGACCACGAACCGGCGTCGCCGACCTCGAAGTTATCGGCGAAGAGACCGTTGTACTCGTAGCAGCCGATGTCGGTCACGCCCCGGCCCTGCGTCCTAGGTGGTCGAGGTCGGCCAGACGCACGCTCGGCGCACCGTTCGTTCCAGCATTGATCGCCGGCGACGCAGCGCTCAGGTGATAGTCGCCGCCCGCTTCGTTGAGAAACAGCGGATCCCCGCCGACGAGGTTCGTCGTCTGCAGGACGCTTCCGGTAGCGTTGAAGTCGGTCCAGTTGAACGCCACGATCGAGTTTTCGAGCGCGATTTGCCCTCCGCTCGCGCTGAGGAAGGCTCCGTACCCCGAAGAATAGTCGGCGATCGTCAGGTGGCCGAGAAGCACTACGGAGTCCGTGGTGGCGACGATCAGTCCGTTGCTGCTGCCGAAGGTGAGTTGCGAGTCGACCATGGAGATCCGGCTCGCAGCGTTCCAGCCCTCGAGCCGTACATCGTATGTCCAGGGATTGGCCTCACCGCCGTTGAAATCGACGAAGAGCCGCTCCAGAAGGAGGGAACCTCCTGAAGTGGCGATCCCGGAGAGCACGGGGACCTTGGAGGCCGTAATGTAGCCAGCCGCTGAGTTCCCGCTGAATCGGCCGTCCAGCAGCTCGATAAGGGCGCCGCCGAGGGCCTCGATGTACAACGCGCCGCCTTCCGCACTGCTCAAGGCGGAAAGGGCGGTCGAGATGGCGGAGTTGTTCTGAAATGTGCAGCGGACGCAGCGCGCGACACTTCCAGTTCCACTCGATTGGAGACTGAGCGCCCCGCCGGCGACGTCGTTGGCGCTTTCCGCGGCCGAGTTGCCTTGGAAGGTGACATCGCGGAAGTCGGCGTCGGCGCCATTCGTGACCGAGACGCGCGCTGCACCGCCGATGGAAGAGATCGAGCCCGAACCCGACACGCTGTTCGAGAGGAAAGCACCGTTGTGAATCACCAGGCCGGCGCCAGGAAAGCTGGAGTAGAAGGACAGTGCTCCGCCCAGGCTCTTGGCTTCATTCGACACGAAGCGGAAGTTGAAGATCCGCAGCGAGACGCCATCGGCGGTGATCGCGCCGCCGTCGATCTCTCCTGGCGGCGCCAGACCGTTGACGACTCCAAGGCCGCCGAGGACATAGCTTCCGCTTCCCCCGAGGGTGAGAAAGCGCCCGGCATCGCTCAAGTCGATCGTCACGTTGAACGGGTTGAGCGTCGCGCTCTGGATCGTCAGGCTGCCGGTGCCGAAGAGCGTTTCGCCGCCAAGGAAAGGGTACGTTCCGGTGGGCAATGTGATGGAGTCGGCAGCACCTCCGGCCGCGCAGGCATCGACTGCGAAGTTGGTATTGGCGGCTCGGATCGCCTCCCGCAGCGTGCAGTTGCCGTTGCCGACGGCGTCGTCCGCGAAGGTCGCGATGGTGTAGCTCGTGGCACCGAGGACGGCCGGCGCCAGGGCCAGCAGGGCGGCGACGAAATGGCAACGGACACTTTGGCTGAAGCGAAAGGGCGTGGGCATGAGCAGGTTTCCGCTCACCGGCGCAGGAAGGTGCCGGTGAGGAGGACGCCCGGGTCCATCTGGATGCCGAAGAGCTGCCGGCCGCCATCGACGCTGACGAAGTCCATGTGGCCGGTCGTGCCGTTGGGGAAGCGGCCCTCCATCTGCCCGCGGCAATCCGCGCCGAGGGTGTAGGTGCCGGTGAATTCGTAGGTGCTCACCTGGCCTCCGAGGCTGCTGCTGGCGGTCACCGCGACATGGCCGGCGCCGTCGAAGGTCTGGGTGCCGACGGTGCGGAATGGCGCCGCGCCGACGATCTCGCCCTCGAAGTGGTAGCCATAGGTGCCGCTGAGCTTGGCCGTCGAACAGGGCGCCGACTCGTCGGCACTGTCGGACGCAGCCAGCGCCAGGGTGCTGCCGGTGAGCAGCGCCAGGACCGCGAACCCCGGCGCCCACTTGGACTGAATCTGTCTCGTCATCTTCTGCATCGCTGTTCCTCCGCTGGGCGGCGGCAGGAAGTTGCCGCGCGTCGAGACTCATAGTGCCGGCCGCGGTACCGGCGCGTCCTGACGGAGATCGGACGAAACTCGGACGATTGCGCGGCAGGAGCGCCCGCCCGGGCGTAGACTGGGTCCCACCTTGCTCCCCGATTCATGAGCCACATCTACGCCTTCGGGTCCTTTCGCCTGGTCGCCGCGGAGCGCCGGCTGATGCGCGACGGCGCTGCCGTCCACCTGCCGCCGCGTGCCTTCGACGTGCTCCATTCGCTGTTGCGGCGCCCGGGGGAGTTGGTGCGCAAGGAGGAGTTGCTCGACGAGGTCTGGGCGGGAGCGATCGTCGAGGACGGCAGTGTGACGCGCACGGTCTCGACGCTGCGCCGGGCGCTGGGCGAGGACCCCGCGGCGCCGTGGATCGAGACCGTGTCGCGCTTCGGCTATCGCTTTCGCGGCGCGGTCGAGACCCTCGACGACACCCAGCCGCCGGCGCTCGCCGTGCTGCCGTTCCTGCCCATCTCGGGTGGCGCCGACGGTCCCGGCGCGCTCGGCGTCGGCCTGGCCGATGCCGTTGTCGCGCGACTCGGCCGCAGTGCCCTGCTGCGCCTGCGCCCGACGGCGAGCGTGCTGCGGCTGGTGCAGGGGGCCCCCGACGTCGGCGCGACGGGGCGCGCGCTGGCCGTCGACTACCTGGTGCTCGGCCATTACCAGGAGGAGGCGGGCAAGCTCACGATCTCGGCCCAGCTCGTGCGGGTAGCCGACGAAGCGGTGCTGTGGACCGTGCGCCAGACCGAGCGCCTGGTCGACTTCTACCAGACGCAGGAGCGCCTGGCGGACCGCATCGCCGCGACCCTGCTACCGCGTCTGGCCGGCGATGCCTCGCGGCGGCAGGTGCGCCGCGCGCCGGCGACCCCGGCGTCACTGCGGCTTTTCCTCGAGGGCCGCTACCATACCTTCCGCTATGGTCCCGACGCCTTGCACGCGGCGATCCGCGCGCTGCGCGAGGCCGCGCGGCTCGACCCCGAGTGGCCGCTGCCCTGGGCGGCGCTCGCCGACGCCGAGGTGGTCGCCGCCGATCTCTTCGTGCCGGCGGGCGAGGTGTTGCCCGAGGCGCGCTTCGCCCTCGAGCGCGCGCTGGCGCTCGATCCCGAGATGCCGGAGGCCCTCGGGGCGCGCGCCATGCTGCGCTTCTGGCACGACTGGGAACGCTACGCGGCCGAGGAGGACTTTCGCCGCGCGCTGGAGCTCGGCCCGTCCTACTGCCTGGCGCGCCATGCCTACGGTTGGTTTCTCGTCGCGTCGGGCCGCTTCGACGAGGCCGAGCGGATGCTGGCGGCGGCCTTCGAGCTCGACCCGTTGTCGCTGTCGCTGCGCGCCGACCGCGGGCTGCCCAGCTACTTCGGCCGGCTCTACCCTGAGGCCGTCGAGCGCTTCCGTCGAGGCGGCCGCCTTCGATGCCGACTTCTGGTACGCGCACTACTGGGAAGGGCTGGCCCGCCTACAGGCGGGCGACCTGGCCGCTGCCGCCGCCTGTCTCGAGCGGGCGCGCGACCTGACGGCCGGTCAGATGTGCGAGCCCGGGCTCGCGCTGGTCGCCGTGCACGCCCGCGCCGGGCGCCGCGACGCGGCAGAGGCCGAGCTTGCCAGGGCGCTCGCGAGCCCCGCCGGCGCCGGCCCGCTGGCCTACGACCTCGCCATCGCGCAACTCGCCCTGGGCGAGCGCGAGACGGCCTGCGCCCTGCTCGAAAAGTCTCTGGCGCAGCACGAGAAGTGGCTGGGTTGGATCGCCGTTGACCCGCGCCTCGACGCCCTGCGCGCCGAACCGCGCTTCGCCGCGGTCGTGGCGGCCGCCGGCTTCTGACGGCAGGTCTGCAGCCCACCGAACCCTCTTCACTGCCAACCGAACACCAGGATTCGGGCGGCACCTTCGCCCGGAGCTCCCGTCGCCCACCCCGCCGCACGCGGCAGGATCAGTCGCTGGGCGCCGACCAGCGGGCGGTCGTCCCGCTCTCGAACCCGTCTGCGAAGAGCGGTGTCTCCGGCCGGCACCAGAGCTCGTAGCGCACCTCATTGAAGGCCAAGACTGTGGACGCGTCGCCGCTCGCGCGCAGACCGCGCGTGTCGCTCGCGAACGGGAGATCGAGGTCGAGCTCGCGCCAGCGCCGCGCGGAGTTGGGCTCGCCGAAGGGGAAGCTGCCGAGTGGCGAAAGGTCGGCCGCGGCGAGGGCCAGGCGTTGGTCGCCCTCGGTCGCATCGAAGAGACGTCGCAGGCGGCGGCCGTCGTCGCAGCCGGGAGCGGGGAGGGGAGCGCAGGCGCAGCCTCGGGGCGCGAGGTCGAAGGTCGCGGTGGAGGACGCTTCGCGGGTGGCGATCGTCGCGAGGAGCGCGAGCGGCGGCTCGCCCTCGAACTCGCCCGCCTGCTCCTGGAGAGTGATCGGCGCGGTGGCGACGTAGCCGTGCGCGGCGCGGCTCGCGGTGTCGCCGACATCGAGCGCGTCGGCGAGTCGAAGCGGCGGCAGCTCGCCGAGGTAGTGCCAGGCGACGATGCGAGCGCGCATCGGCACGTCGCCCTCTGGGCCGGGCTCGAGACCGGCGCGAATCGAGCGCGCGAACGGCACCGCGTCGCCGAGCAGCAGTCGGTAGGCGGCGGTGGTGTCCTCGCCGGCGCCGATCCGGTGGTAGGTCATGCCGTGCAGCGCCAGTCCGAAACTGCCCTGGTCGAAATAGAAGCCGCCGCCGAAGAAGTCCTCGATCCCGGTGCCGTAGTGCGCAGGATGGCGCGCGCCGTCGACATAGATCCGCTCGTCGCCCTCGAGATAGCTGCGCGCCAGCGTAGCGACCGAGCCGAGCTCGGCCCAGAGTCCGACCCACTTGCCCGGGCGGTCGCTCGCCAGGAAGACCAGGTCCTCGCCAGCGGGAGCCGGATCGGCCAGGGTGAGCGTCGCGGCGAAGCGGCCGCTGTCGGCGGGAGGCGGGCCCGGCTCGCGGCGCAGGCGGTAGGCGACGACGAGCGGGTCGGGCCCTCCCCCTACCGGCGAGAGATTGGCGAGGGCGACCCTCACGTCGCGGGCGAACGGCATCGGGAAGAAGGCGTAGAGCGCGCCGCTCGCGTCGACCCCGGCGAGCAACGAGCGGATGGGGACGGCGCCCGCGCCTCGTCCGGTGCCGAAGAGATCGCTCGCCGGGAGATCCACGGTGCGCTCGCCGTCGAAGGCGAGCCGGACCGCGAGAAACGGCCAGGTGCTCGGCGCGGCGTCGAGCCAGAGACCGGTGATCGACCCCGGTCCGGCGTCGGCCAGGACGACGGCTTCCGCGCCCGCGGCGAGGCTCAACTCCCCCGTGGTGAGGAGCGTGGTGCCGCTCGGCGGCCAAGGGTCCGCGCCCGGCGCCGCGAGCAGGGCGCGCAGCGGGGCGAGATCCTCGCCGCCGGTGTAGGTCGCGACCGGACGGTCGGCTGGCAGTTGGTGGAAGGTGAGCTGATACCAGAGAAAGAGGCCGTCGGCGCCCTCGAGCGTGACGCGACAGCCGTGCCGGTAAGCGATCGGCACGTAGCTGAAATAGCCGCCGCTCGAGCTCAACCGGTCGCCGGCGAGCGGTGCGGTGAACGGTTCCACCTCGCCGCCGAAGAGATCGGCGAGCGGCAGGTCGAGGCGTGGCATGAGCTCGCCGTCGAGATAGAAGCGGACGCGGACGCTCAGCGGGAGCGGATCACTCAGGCCATCTCCGGTGGTCATCCAGATGCGGGTGATCGCCCCCGGGCCGCTCTCCTCGAAGATCACGCTCTCGCTGCCGTCGAGCCGGAGGCGCCGCGGATCCCCCGGACTTTGCCGGTCGGCGAAGCAGCCGTCGGGGCAATGGCTGCTGCGCAGGCGCGTCTGATCGCCGGAGGGCACCACGGCGAGCGCCCGCAGGTCCTCCCACACCGCCCACGGAGCCGAGGTCGAGGCAGCCTCGGCCGCCCGGACGGGAGCTCCTTCGGCCGCGGTCAGAACGGCGAGAGCATAGAGCCATCGGGCGGCCTTCGTGCGAACCCTCGCCACGGAGCGAGATCCCACCTGGTTCGCGCCGCGGGCGGGCGATCCCTGGGGGGCGCGCGTCACCGCGAGGCCTGATCCATCGTCGATCGGTGTCCCGCCGGGCAGGACCACGCAGCTGCCCCCATCATGATCTTGATCGTGAAGGGAATTGCCTTTCGCCGCAAGCCCCGGGGGCCCGCGGTAAGGAGCTGGTGCGGTCCCTTCTGGAGGTCCCTGGAGCCGCCGCCGCCGTTCTGCACTGGGATCGCCTCCTGGTGCTGGTCAACGACAGCACCGCTGGCGGCTCGGGCGGCTTCATCTCCGGGTCGACGCCCCCCCGACCTCCTTCGCGCGCGCCATCGTTGTGCGCCGCCTTGCCGGCCGAATCGGCGCCATCGACGGTGATCTTCACGTCCTCACCGGCCACCGCATGGACCACCGGGTGGTTCTTCGCAGTCCCGGTCCCGGCCGCTCGAGAAACGGGTGGCTGCCCTCTTCTTTCCTGCCTGGAAAACCTACTTGGCGACCGTGAACGGCACGAAGGCGGCCGTCTTCTCCCAGGCCATCGCGAGCTTGCCGCCGGCGTCGGTCATGTCGGCGAAGGCGATCGTGAACTGGTCGATCGCGACTGCGGGCGTGACCATCGTCATCGGTACGCGCACGACGTCGAACTTCGGATCGTAGCCGTACGAACCCCAGATCTTCGTCTCGTCCTTCGGGTCGTACTTGTCCTGCGTCGGCTGCGTCGAAAGGATGAGCGTCCAGGCGCCCTCCTTGAGCTCGACGAAGAGGTCGTAGCTGCCGGCCTCGAGCCTCTTTCCGCCGATCGTAACGGCCACCTCGGTCTTGAGCTTCGTCGTCTGGTTGGCGCCGGTGCGCCAGACGGGGGCGCCGCCGTTGACGGCCTTGCCGTAGTCCGCGCCCTTGCCGAAGATCTCCGTGCGGCCGCGCAGCATCGGACGGCTGTAGGCCACCTCGATCCACTTGCCGCCGGAGTAGGAGCGCTCGCCGTCCTTGTCGGGCGCGCTCCACGCGCCGCCGACCATCGTCGCCGCGGTGCCGGCCGGCGAAAGCGGCTTCTTTTCCTGCGCCGATGCGACTGCGGCGCCCGCGAGCAGCAGAGAGATTCCGAGAATGGATGCTTTGCGGATCATGGTGTCCTCCTGTTTCAGGGTGAATGCGCGGCCCGACGAATTCGGTTCCCCCGCGTGGGTGAAGGATACAAGGTCCCGCGCACGCCAGGACCGGTCGAGGAAAGCCACAGGGCCGAGGTGCCAACGCGGCTCGCGGGAGAGCGGAGCACGCCACAACCGGTCTCGCTGGCGGCGCGGAGAATCGTGAGACTGGAGGGCTGCCTTGCGACTCGCCGCGCTGACGCTCGATGCCCGGAGGTGTTGGACCGTACCGCGCTGGGCGCCGATGGCTCTTCTGCTGGCCGTGCTGGCGGGGGGCACGGCGCGCGCGCAGCCTGCTTGCCCGCCGCTGCCGCCTCCCGCAGGGGCTACGATTCAGGTGACGCCCCAGGAAGCCGACAGCCTGCGGGGGATCGTCGCCGGAGCCGCGACCGGGACCACCATCCTGCTGCACGATGGCGTCTACGACATGGACGCTGGCGACGCCGTTTCGCGGCTGGTCTTTTCGACTCCCGGAGTCACCTTGCGCTCGCTGTCGGGCGATCGCGACGCCGTCGTCCTGGATGGCAACTATCTGACCAATGAGCTGATCTCGATCTCCGCCTCGAACGTGGTGATCGCCGACCTGACGCTGCGCGAGGCCTACGACCATCCCGATTCATGTCTCGGGCAATCCCGAGCCGATCACCGGCACCGTGCTGCACAACCTTCGTGTCGTCGACCCCGGGCAGCAGGCGATCAAGATCAATCCGGTCGGGCAGGGCTGGGCCGACGACGGCACGATCGAATGCAGCGCCATCGAGCTCACCGACGCCGGACGACCTTCCGTTCGCGACAACTGCTACACCGGCGGCATCGACGCGCATGCCGCCTGGGGATGGATCGTGCGCCGCAACCGGATCTCCGGCTTCTGGTGCCCTGCCGGTCTTTCCGAGCACGCGATCCACTTCTGGAATGCGAGCCGCGACACCCTGGTCGAAGAGAACGTCATCGTCGATTGCGCGCGCGGCATCGGTTTCGGGCTGCTCGCGGTCGCGGGCGATCGCGCCTATCCCGACAATCCTTACCCCGGGGTCGGGTACCTCGGTCATATCGATGGCGTCATCCGCAACAACTTCATCGCCGCGGCCGACGCCGACCTCTTTCAATCGGACTCCGGCTTCGACGCCGGAATCGCTCTCGAGCAGTCACGCAACACCTGGGTGCTGCACAACTCGGTGGTGTCGACCGCCGCGCCGTTCTCCTCGATCGAATGGCGCTTCGCCAACACCCTGGTCCAGGTGGTCAACAATCTGGTCAGCCACAATCTGCGTGAGCGCGACGGCAACCCGCAAGCGGTGCTGGCGGGGAATCTCGAAGGGGCGCAGCTCGGCTGGTTCCAGTCGGTGGCGCAGGGCGACCTGCACCTCGTCGGCGAGGCGCTTCCCCCCGTCGACGCCGGCGCCGCGGTTGCGCCCGGTTTGGCCGATCGCGATATCGACCTCGAAGCACGACCAGCTGCGCGTGACATCGGTGCCGACGAGTTCGTGGCGGCTCTGTTCGCGGATGGCTTCGAGTCCGGCGGCCCGAACGCCTGGTCGGTGATCGTGCCATGAGACGAACGTTAGCGCCTGGCGCTCGCCAACGGAGGTGCCATGCAATCTGCAGCGCTCATCCGCTCAGCGACTTGCCAAGCGGCTGGCACCTGACCAGCAGCACCTGAGCACCACCTGAGGAGCAGCTGATTTCAGTCGCAGCGCCACGAGGGCGTCGAACGACCGGGAATTGCCTCGGCCACCGGGGCTCAAGTGCGGGATGAAGTGCTAGGCGAGTTCCCGCGGTGGGCCACTGCAGCTCCGGCGGGCTGCTGGGTCGCCGGAGCGAGCTGGACCAGAGGGGGAGTCCTTGACATGGCGCCGCTTCTCATGAAAGATAGTAAACAATTACTCACTCATGAGGCAACCGATGAAGAGCCGACCCAGGAACCTCCCAGCCGATCAGCGCCGAGCAGCCACCGTCGAGGCGGTGATCGAGCTCGCCGCCGAGCACAATCCCGGCGACATCACGACGGCGGCGATCGCCGGGCGGATGAACCTGACTCAGGGCGCGCTGTTCCGGCACTTCGCGAGCAAGGAGGCGGTGTGGGAGGCGGTCATGGAGTGGGTCGCCGAGCGCCTGCTGGCGCGCGTCGATCAGGCGACCCGCGACGTCGTCTCGCCGCTCGCTGCCCTCGAGGCGGCATTTCTGGCCCACGTCGAGTTCGTGGTTCTCTATCCCGGCGTGCCGCGGATGCTGTTCGGTGAGCTGCAGCGGGCCGAGGACACCGCGGCCAAACGCAAGGTCCGCCAACTGCTCGCGCAGTACGGCGAGCGACTGGCGAGGCTGGTCGAGGCCGGCAAGGCCGCGGGCGAGCTCACCCCGGAGATCGGCACCGACGCTGCGGTCGCCCACTTCATCGGCACCGTCCAGGGCCTGGTGATGCAGTCGTTGCTGGCCGGGGACCCCGAACGGATGCGCGCCGGCGCTGCCAGCGCCTTTGCGATCTATCGCCGGGCAATGGCGGGCACGCGATGAGCCGTTTCGGGATCAGCGGTCGCTCTCTCGCTCTGATCGCGGTGCTGGTGCCGCTCGCCGCGCTCTTCGTCTGGGTCGCCCTGCGCTCCGGTCCGCTGGCGCCGGTGCCGGTGACCGTGGTCAGGGTGGGGAGCCAGTCGATCGCTCCGGCCCTGTTCGGCATCGGCACGGTCGAAGCCCGCTACACCCACCGCATCGGCCCGACCGCGGCCGGTCGTGTGCTGCGCGTCGATGTCCAGGTGGGCGATCGGGTGGAAGCTGGTCAAGCGATCGGCGAGATGGACTCGGTTGACGTCGACCAGCGCCTCGCGGCGCAGGCGGCGGCGATCCGGCGCGCGCAGGCCGAGGTGCTGGCCGCGGAAGCGCAGATCCTCGACGCTGCGGCGCGCGCGAACCTTCGCCCAGGCCGAGGAACGCCGTTACGAGCAGCTGGCGGCCGAAGAGGTGGTCAGTCAGGAAGCGGTCGAAGCGCGACGCCAGGAGAGCCAGATGTCCGCCGCCGGCGGCGCCGGCGCCAGCGCGAATCTCGAAGCGGCCCGGCAGGAACTGGCGCGCGCGCGGGCCGAGCGCGAGGGGCTGGTTCGCCAACGCGCCCATCTCTGCGCTCGTCGCCCCGGTCGCCGGTCTGGTCGTGGCGCGCAACGTCGATCCCGGGACCACCGCCGTCGCCGGGCAGGCGGTCGTCGAACTGATCGCTCCCGACAGCCTCTGGATCCAGACGCGCTTCGAACAGCTCCTGTCCTCCGGCCTGCGTGCCGGTCTGCCGGTGCGCATCGTCTTGCGCTCTCGCAGCTCGGAGGAGTTGCCCGGGACGGTGCTGCGCCTCGAACCGCTGGCCGATGCCGTGACCGAGGAGAGCCTGGCCAAGGTCACTTTCGATACTCTTCCTGATCCCCTGCCCGCGATCGGCGAGCTGGCCGAAGTCACCGTGGCGCTGCCACCGCTACCCGCCGCCCCAGTGGTGCCCAACGCCAGCGTGCAGCGCCTCGGCGACCGCGCCGGGGTCTGGGTGATCGAGCAGGGCGAGCTGCGCTTCGCTCCGGTCCGGATCGGCGAATCCGACCTCGACGGCGAGGTGCAGATCCTCGAGGGGCTCGAAATCGGCGCCGAAGTCGTGGTCTACAGCCAGCGCGCGCTCGGCGCCCGCAGCCGGGTCAAGGTCGTCGAACGAATGCCCGGCGTGGCGCCATGATCTCGCTCGCCGGGCGCGACATCCTGCATGCCTGGGGCCGCTTCGTCTTCACCGGCCTGGGCCTCGGACTGCTCATCGGCGTAACGCTGACCATGGCCGGCGTCTATCGCGGCATGGTGGACGACGCCAAGGTGCTGCTCGACAACAGCCGCGCCGATCTCTGGGTCGTGCAGCAGGACACCCTGGGCCCGTACGCCGAATCCTCCAGCCTGCCGGACGATCTCTACCGCGGCATCCTCGGCATGCCCGGGAGTCGCCCGGGCCGCCAACGTCACCTACCTCACGATGCAGGTGCGCCGGGGCGACCGCGACGTGCGCGCCATGGTCGTCGGCATCGTGCCCGGAGGCCCGGGCGAGCCCGGCCAACCGGGCTACCTGATCGCCGGGCGCCAGATCACGCGCAGTCACTACGAAGCCGTCGCCGATGTCGCCGCGGGCCTCGAGCTCGGCGATCGCATCCGGATCCGCCGCAACGACTACCGCGTCGTCGGGCTGACCCGGCGCATGGTGTCGTCGAGCGGCGACCCGATGGTCTTCATCCCGCTCCAGGACGCGCAGGAGGCCCAGTTCCTCAAGGACAACGATGCCATCGTTCAGCTGCGCCGGCGGACCGCCGCCAATCCGGCCTTCAACCGCCCCGGCGTACCCGACCTGCTGGAGGCGGTGATCGCCTCGCAAACCACCAACTCGTCGGTCAACGCCGTGCTGGTCCAGCTGCAGCCGAGCGCCAGCCCCGAGGCGGTCGCCGCGACGATCCGGCGCTGGAAGCGCCTGCAGGTCTACACCCGCGCCCAGATGGAGGCGATCCTGGTCGGCAAGCTGATCGCCACCTCGGCCAGGCAGATCGGCATGTTCCTGGTCATCCTCGCCATCGTCAGCGCGGCCATCGTCGCCTTCATCATCTACACCCTGACGCTGGGCAAGATCCGCGAGATCGCGGTGCTCAAGCTCATCGGCACCCGCAACCGCACCATCGCCGGCATGATCCTGCAGCAGGCGCTGGCGCTGGGAGCGATCGGCTTCGTGGTGGGCAAGATCGCCGCCACGCTGTGGGCGCCGTTCTTCCCGAAATACGTTCTGCTGGTGCCGGGCGATGCCGTGCGCGGCTTCGTCGCGGTGATGGTGATCTGCGTGCTGGCGAGCGGGCTGGCGATCCGCGCGGCGCTCGCGGTCGATCCGGCGGAGGCGATCGGTGGCTGACCCCCAGGGCATGGGCATCCGTATCGAAGCGCTGCACAAGCGCTACGGCGAGGGGGAGACTGCCGTGGACGCGCTCAGGGGGGTCGATCTGCAGGTGGCTCCAGGCGAGGTCGTGGGCCTCATCGGGCCCTCCGGCTCGGGCAAGAGCACCCTGCTCAAGTGCCTCGGCGCGGTGATCGAGCCCACCTCCGGCCGCATGACGCTCGGCGACCAGGTCATCTACGACAATGGCTGGAAGATCCGCGATCTGCGCGCGCTGCGGCGCGACAAGATCGGATTCGTCTTTCAGGCGCCCTACCTGATCCCGTTTCTCGACGCGACCGACAACGTGGCGCTCCTGCCGATGCTCGCCGGGCGGTCGAACGCCGAAGCGCGCGAGCGCGCGCTCGAGGTCCTGACGGCGCTCGATGTCGGCCACCGGGCACGGGCGATGCCGGCGCAGCTCTCCGGTGGCGAGCAGCAGCGGGTCTCGATCGCCCGCGCCCTGGTCAACCGTCCGCCGGTGATCCTCGCCGACGAACCTACGGCGCCGCTCGACAGCGAGCGGGCGCTCGCCGTGATCCGCATCCTCGAGCGCATGGCCCGCCAGTACCAGACCGCGATCATCGTCGTCACCCACGACGAGAAGATCATCCCGACCTTCGAGCGCATCTACCAGATCCGCGACGGCCGCACTCTGGAGACCGCCGGCGAGGGCCGCGACGCCGGAGGATCCGCGCCGCCGGCCGAGGCGACGCCCGCGCATCGGCACTGACTCGCGCAGCGCCCCCAGATGTCCAGTCGCGGCGAGGGAGTGCGCCATCCCCCTTGAAGGAGATCTCCATGCCCGTGCGCCGCGCCGTTCGCCGTAGCCTCGCCCTGCTGCTCTCCGCCGCCGCGCCGCTCGTGGCGGCGACGATCCCGGTGACGACCGAGCTCGACGAGCAGGGACTCTGGCCGATCCTCGACGTCAGCACGAACACGCCGGGGGTCTGGTTCGGGGTCGAGGATCTGAAGCTGGTCGGCGGCGCCGCGCGCGACTAAGGCTTGTAGTTGGACATGCCCGGCCCGGTCTTGTCGTAGACGTTGAAGAACTCGTCCGGCAGGATCGTCGCGACACCGTTCGCCGGCTTCTCGATCAGGTCCTTGTCCAGCGTCTTGACCCGGAACTTCCAGCCCGGCGGGAGCTTCTCGAACCGGCTCTGTCCAGAGGCAACGAACTCCTCGTAGGTGTACTTCGGCGTGAGGCCCTGCTGGAACCCCTTCATGATCCAGGTGTTGCCCTCGGCATCGTCGAGCAGCAACACCGTCGTGCCCTTGTTCCAGCCCAGCCCGCTCTTGCGCGCGATGGTCATGGGTTTGTAGGGCGTGCTCTCGCTCACGTCACCGCCCGCGTCCATGTTCAGCTGGGCCACCCAGGCAGCCTTGATGCCGTTGAACTCCCGCTCCACTCCGGCCTCGATTTCGACCCAATCGGGCAGCCAGAGTTTCGGGCCGTTCAACGAAGCCCCGAGGACGCCGAAGTCGGTCTTCATCCTGGCGAAGTCGAGGCCCTCGACGAGCCCCTGGGGGGCGGTGTCTTTCGACGCCGGAATGCCGGCCGACGTGAACAGTGTGTTGAAGCAGGCGGCGACCAGATTCCCCGTCTTCGCCTCGCGGGCGGCGAGGAAGATCTCGATGAACCGCACCTGGTGGGTGTTCTCGACGCGCTTGTACTTGGCGCCGGCGCCATCGGCAAGCACCGCGGGCTGCGTCGAGGGCGCTTCCTGCGCGAACCCGGGCGCCGCTGCGATCGTCAGCAGCACGGCCACCGGCAGAACGGATTTCGACACTCTCATCGCTTCTCCTTTCGTCCTCCGCTGCGCCGAGGCGGCGCGTCGGTCCTCGATCCTCACTTCGTCGAGAAACCGGAATCAGCCTAGGGGCACCGGGACATCTCGGCACCACCCGTTCAGGCGGCGGGCGCGGTTTCGTGAGAGGGCGAGGCGCGGCGTCGGCGACGCGCCTGCGGTCACCCTCTCCGTCGCGCGCGGCGGGGAGCCGGTACTCCTTGATCTTGCGATAGAGCGTGGCCGCTCCGATGCCGAGCTGTTGCGCGGTTCAGGTCCGGTTGCCGCCGTTGGCGGCGAGGACCGCGGCGATGGAGTCGCGCTCGATCGCGTGCAGGGCCCGCACGCGGCCTGCTCGCCTTCACAGCGTTCGGTGCCGGTCCGCTCGCGCTCGAGGCGCGGGCGCCACGCCCCCGCCTCCCGATGCAGCCGGGGCAGCTCGGCTTCCGCGCGATCACCCGGACGGGCGTAAAGTTCTGAAGTTCGGCGACTCAACGAGGAGACAACCATGAACGTGACGACCCGCGGCATCTTCGGCACGGCGCCGGCCATCGGGCCGGCGACCCCCGGCAGCTACGGCGAGGCGCCGGGCGGCTTCCGCCTGCCGGCGGCAACGTCGGTCGGAGCCGTCACGCTCCAGGTCGCTGACCTCGAGCGCTCGCTCGAGTTCTACTGCACGACCCTCGGCCTCGCCGAGCTCGGACGGGACGGGGGCGTCGCCGTCCTCGGCACGGGTGCCCGTCCGCTCGTCGAGTTGCGCGAGAGGCGCGGCGCCCGGCCCGCCGGTCGCGGCCGGCTCGGGCTCTTCCACTTCGCCATCCTGCTGCCGGATCGGCCGGCGCTCGGCCGGTTCGTTCAGCATCTCGCCGACCTCGGGGTGCACGCCGGCGCCGGCGACCACCTGGTCAGCGAAGCGTTCTATCTCACCGATCCGGACGGGCTCGGCATCGAGGTCTATGCCGACCGGCCGCGCGAGAGCTGGCGCCGCAACGGACGCGAGCTCATGATGGCGACCGATCCGGTCGATGTCCCTGAGGTCGTGGCCGCGGGCGGAGGAGTCGCCTGGACCGGAATGCCGGAGGGCACGACGATGGGCCACGTCCACCTCCACGTCGGCGACCTCGAGCGCGCCTCGCGCTTCTACTCCGAGGCGCTCGGCCTCGACCGCACGGTCTGGAGCTACCCTGGCGCCCTCTTTCTCGCGGCGGGGGGCTACCACCACCACCTCGGCACCAACGTCTGGGCCGGTTCGAGCGCTCGAACGCCCGCAGCCGACCAGGCGCAACTCCTCGAGTGGACGCTCGAGCTGCCGGATGCCGGGTCGATCCGGAGCGCCGCCGCGAGCCTCGCCGCCGGCGGATTCGCCGCCGAGATCGGCACCGCGGGCGGGACCGTCCGGAGCCGGGATCCGTGGGGGACGCCGCTCGCCCTCGTCGTTCGAGAGGAGCGGGGATCCTGAGGATCTCCCGCACGCGCATGCGACCCGACAGCAAGACCTGACAGCCCCTGGCACACCGGAGGGCGCCGGGCACTGTCGGCCCGCACTTTTTCGGGTTCGCTCGCGCCGGCCTACCGCGGGCCGGTCCCTGCCGGTGACACGAGCCGCTCCAGGATCTCCGCGACCTCGTCCGGCGCGAAGGCGAGGGTCGCATCGCCGACCGTGAGCTCGACGACACGGATCGCCGGGGTCGCACCGGCGGAGGTTCGCGCCCAGGTGAAGAGGCTCTGCTCTTCGGCGATCCGGCGCGCCGCCGCGAGGAAAGCGTCGGCGTCGACCCGCAGGTGCAGGTGCATCATCGGCGTCGGCGGAGGATCGGGGACCACCTCCAGGTTCGGGATCCGACGGAGGGCCTCGGCGATCGTCCGCGCATGCTCGCAGTAGCGCGGCATGAGCGGCAGGCGTTTGCGCAGTGCCGCGAGCCCAGACGCGGCGCCTGGCCAGAGCCCGAACAGCGTGCCGCCGTGCCGGCGGCGCCAGGCGCGTGCCTCCGCGACAACCTCCTCTTCGCCCGCGAGACAACACCCGGCGAGACCCCCGAGGCCCTTGTAGAGCGAGACGTAGACGGTGTCGAACAGGGCGGCGATGGCGGCGGGGGTGCGGCCGTAGTACGGCGTGCACTCCCAGAGGCGCGCTCCGTCGAGGTGGAGGGCCGCGCCCCGCGCGCGCACGAAGGCGACCTGCTCTTCGAGATCGCTCCAGGAGGGCAGGCGGCCGCCGATCTCGCGCTGCGGCAGCTCGAACAGCACGGCGGCCAGCCGCTCGCCGACGCCGCGCAGATCCTCGATCGTGATCAGCCCGCGCGGGTCTCCGATCTTCAGGCCGACGAGACCGTGCAGGCGCTGGTAGGCCTTGTCCTCGTGGAGCTCCAGGTGCGCGGTCGGATGGAATGCGACGGTGCGGACGCCACGCCGGTCGGCGTGGATACGCAGCGCGATCTGCTGCGCCATCGTGCCCGACGGCATGAAGACCGCCGCGGGCTTGCCGAGGACGGTGCGCATCTCGTCCTCGAGCGCCGCGACCGCGCCGCCGGCGCCATAGCGATCGACCCCTGCGTCCGCCGGAATCTCGGCGAGGAGCTCGGCGGCACTGCGGTTCCCGTGCCCGTCGAGCGCGCGCGCACAGGTCCAGCGGTAGGCGTCGAGATTCGGCATGTCGTTCCTCTTTGGTTTCCGCAGGGTTCGATTCGCTTCACCTGTTCGACGGCTTGGCTTGCACCGCCGCGTTTTCATCGGCTCCCGGACTTTGGCGCATCCAGTGCGGGCGGCTTCCCGTCCAGCGTTTGAACGCTCGTGAGAACGCCGCCGGGTCGGAGAAGCCCACCAGGTAGGCGGTCTCGTTCACCGAGACTTTCTGTCCTTGCAGGTAGTGCAGCGCCAGAGTGTGGCGCAGCTCATCCAGCACTCTCTCGAAAGTCACGCCCTCCGCCCGAAGTCTGCGGAACAGCGTCTGCCGGCTGAGTCCCAGCTTGCCGGCGATCGCTCTCGATGCTGGCGTCACCGGTGTGCAGGATCGGCATCAGCAGGCTCTCGACCCGGCCCCTGCAAGGTCTTCGAAGCATCGAGACTCTTGAGCAGCGCCTCGGCGTGTGCGCTCAGGATGCCGAAGACGTAACCGGGTTCGAGAGCGATCCGCTGCTGCAACCACGCCGCATCCATCAAGAGCGCGTTCCGGTGGCTCCCGAAGACCAGGGGCACCCTGAAAGATCCGGTCGTACTCGGCGCGATACGCCGGTTCCGCGTGGGTGAAATGAGCCGCCTGCAGAAACGGCGTGCTCGCCCTGTTGGTGGGACGCCCACGCGACCCGTGCGAAGAAGGCCTCGGTGAGCTCTGGAATCTCGTTCGGTTGCTTGCGGGTGTCGATCAGCCAGACGCTTCCCTGGGTGCGTTCGAGCAGATATCGATCCGGACGATCGCACTCGACGTCGACCATGAGCCGCCCATAGCGATTGCGCTGTGCCAGCGCGTCGGCCACGGTTTCGCATGCGTAGCTGATCATCGAGGCGACGGAATAGTCCGCGCAGTCGATCGTCTCGCCGAAGTGCAGCGCGAGCGCGGGATCGCCACAAAGTTCCTTGGCGGCGCGGATCAACGTCACCAGTTTCGCCAGGGGAATGCGCTGGTCCTGATCTTCGAGCTCGTGCTGATCCAGTTGGGAGCGCTCCAGCAACGCACTCCTGCCGACTCCCCTGGCCGCGGCCAGATCCACCCAGGCGCGTACCGTCCCGGCAGCCACGGTGGCCCCGGAGGTGGCAGTCATCGGCCTGCTACGTGAAGTCATGCGATTGATGCCCGGGGTCATGGTCATGGGCTGGGGCATGGCTAGACTAACCCAGGCCGTTCCTCGCCCCGGAAAAGGACCTGGAGTTGCGCTGCCCCAGATGCGTCCTGCCAGACATCGGACCGCTCTTTCCGGAGCGGACCTCGGCCGCGGCGAAGTTTCCGGTCTTGTTGGAACGAATGCGGAATGCGGAGGCATAGAAGTGACCATGCACACTATCGACGAGTCACGCCGCAAGGCTGCAAGAATCGCTGGTTGCGCTTTCCTCTTCGCGATGGCGATCGTCGTTCTCGCAAACTACGGCATCAGCTTTCGCCTCAGCATTCCAGGCAGCGCTGTGGAAACCGCCCGGAACATCCTGGCGCATGAAACGCTATTTCGGCTCAACGTCGCCTGCAATCTCATTTACGCCGCGACCATCGTGGTGCTGCTCGCAGCCCTCTATGTGGTCCTCGAGCCGGTGAATCGGAACCTGGCTCTGGTAGCGGCATCCTGCAGGCTGGTCGTTGTCTTGATGTGGGCGGTGGGCGCGCTCAATATGCTCGGCACGCTGCGTCTCCTGGGTGACGCTGCTTACCTGCCGGTGTTCCAGCCGGATCAATTGCAGGCCCTGGCGAGGCTGCAGCTAAGCGGGGGCTACGACGCATATTACGTCGGCCTGCCGTTCTGGGGATTGGCTTCCACGGTTTGCGCCTTCCTGTGGTGGAAGTCGAGGTCTATCCCGAGAGCGTTGGCCGCCTTCGGTGTGATCGCCTCCGCATGGTGCGTGATCTGCGCTTTCGCTTTCCTCGTTCTTCCCCGCTTCGACCAGACGGTGAACGCCTACTGGTTCGACTCGCCGATGGTCATCTTCGAAATGGCATTGGGCCTCTGGCTGCTGCTCAGAGGATTGAGGCCATCTGGAAATCCAGATCCGACAGTGCGCAGCGTTCTGGACAGGAACTCATGACGCGGAAGACGAACGCGCGGCTCGCCGAGCACGCGGAGCTCGCCTGACTCGGCGTCGTCGCCTCGGTCCTGCTCGTGGTGGCGCTGCCCGCGCAGCGCGCCGAGAGCCGCGCACCGCTGGATCCAGATGCTCCATGGATGAGCGGTCGATCCCGTACTTACTACCCGGCTCGCGACTGCCATACCAAGTAGAAAGTGCGCTTCACTTCGCGATGCTCGAAACCTAGTCTGAGCGGGATTCGACGGCAGGGCAGGGACCGTGAGCACGCTCCTCCCGTTCGTCGTCTCGCGTCCGGCGCTCTGAAGTAGCTGAGTCGCCGCGGCGCCCGTCCGGTTCCAAAAGGCCGCTTTCTGATCGCTGGAGCAAGTCGCTCCGGCGCGCGATCTCCGGATCCGATCTCGAGCAGTGAGCAAGTCTGTCGCCATAGGGAGAACGTCAATGAGAGTCAGGAACGATATGAAGGGAATTTCCGCCTGGATGACGATGATTCTCGGCATCCTCGCAGCGATGCCCACGCAGGCAGCTGGTCCAGCGCCGGTCAATCTTCGAACAGCCGGGAGTTTCGTGATTCTCTCGAAAGCGGGAATCTCGACCACGGGTGTGACCGCGATCACAGGTGACATCGGGGTCAGTCCGATCGCGGCGGTTGCCATCACGGGTTTCGGATTGATCCTCAGCCCCTCGGGCAAGTACTCGACATCCTCGCTGGTCACCGGCAAGGTGTACGCCTCGGACTACGCGCCACCCACGCCCGCAAGGATGACGGCCGCGGTGGGCGACATGGAGACCGCATACACCGACGCCGCGGGCCGGACCTTGCCTGACTTCACCGAACTGTACTCAGGCGATCTCACCGGGCAGACTCTGACTCCAGGGCTCTACAAGTGGGGAACCGGCGTCCTGATCTCTGCCGGCGGGCTCACCATCTCGGGCAGCCCGACCGATGTCTGGATCTTCCAGATCGCGCAGGATCTGACCGTCGAGTCGGGTGCCATCGTGACTCTGACTGGTGGCGCGAGCGCAGCCAATGTCTTCTGGCAGGTCGCCGGCCAGACCACCCTTGGAACGACGGCTCGACTGAAGGGGATCGTTCTGTGCGAGACCCAGATCGCGATGAGCACGGGTGCGAGGCTGCTGGGCAGGGCGCTGGCGCAAACCGCAGTCACTCTGGATGCGAACGTCATCAAGATGGCGGCGAGCGACAACTCGATCTTCATCGACGGCTTCGAAACCGGCAATACTTCGCGTTGGTCGGCCGCGGTCGAATAGGCGCTCGCCGCACGATTCGGGAGGGACCGCGTCCCCGCCCTCGGTGAAGAACCGGGGGTTCTACCCGCCCCACGCGCCCGCAGTGCCGCGCTCGAAGCCGTCGGCGAAAATCGACGCGTTCTCGGTCCGCACTATGGCGAAGTCGAAGTCGAGGGAGTTCGACGCCGACCCGACCACCATCAGCCGTCCTCCTGACAGGGTCAGCGCGTGAGCGGTGTCGAGGGCGTCCGCCGTGCGGTCGAACTCGACGCGCTTGAGGCCGTTGCCGTCGTAGCTCGAGTCGAGCGCACCGTCGGCGACCCGGGCCAGCAGGAATCCTCCGGTCTGCGAGCCGTTGGCGTCGATCGTCCCGGCCGCGACCACGCGCCCGTCACTCTGGAACGCCACGGCGTCGATCCGCGACCCTTCTTCGATGTCGAGGTCGAGAACACCGGCGGTTCCAAAGTCCACGTCGAGCGCCCCATCGGGAAGCAGACCGACCAGGCTCCCGCCCGCGAGGGTCGATCCGGCCGCGCTCAACGCGACCACGATCGCGCCGGTGTCGGGGTCCACCGCCAGGGCCTGCGCCACGTTCGGGTGGAAGTAGAGCTGGTCGCCGAACCCGTCGCCACCGCCGAACCCGGGATCCAGGACTCCCGCCACGGTCACGCGCATGACCACATTGCCGAAACCCGCGAGAAAAACCGACCCATCAAAAACCGCCGTGATGGCGCCACTCTCGGCCACCACGAAGTCAGCGATCGATGGGTCGATGAGCCACGAAGAGTTGAACGTCAACCAGCCGTCGTCCGAGAAGCTCGGGTCGGGGTCGCCGCTGGGCAGCAACTTGACCAGGAATCCGGAGGTCAGGCCCAACGCGACACAGCCGTCGCAACGCCCGCCGAACACCGAGCCACCGTCGGGCAGGATGCGCGCCGCGTTGATCTCGACCGCACTCCAACCGCCGGGCACCGCAACCATCCGCCGACCGTTGAAGTCGAACAGGTCGTCGAGCTCCCCGGTCGGCAACAACCGGGCCACGGCCGGAACCTCGTTGCCGGCGACCTCGGCCCGGCCCGCCATCAGCAATCGCGAGGAGCTGTCGACGCCGAGCGCCAGCACCGACCCGGTGTCGGCTGCGCCTTCGGCGGCAAAGTCGAACGGGTCGAAGCCCGCGACCCAATCGAGGCTGATCGCCCCAGCTGCGGACAACCTGGTGACCGTCCAGGTGTTGGCGAGGCTGATTCGACCGGCTACGAACGCCCCGCCGCCCGGTTCCGGGATCACCACCTGCGCACTACACGGCCCCGAGCAACTCGACAGCACCTTGCCGCTCACACCAAACGACCCATCGAGGTCACCGTCGGCACCCAGAACCGCCGCGGCGCCACCCAATGCGACCGCAACGGCCCACCCGAACCCGCGCATGTTCATCTTCGTTCCCCCTCGAGAAGGAGAACGACAACGCCGGCTTGAATGCGACAAGCACCAAACAGGCTTCTTCCTGAGGATCTTCGCCATCGCCGGCTTGGTCCACGAGCTCTGTGCCCGCGCCTCGGCGAAGCGCACGCTCTCGCGCGCGAACTCATCGAGCCGTGGCGAAGTCGCAGCTCCGGGCGATGACTCGGTCGCCTTCGTGCCGCAGGCCGCAGCGAGCAGGGCGAGAGCTAAGGCGGCGAGCGCCCGGCGCGCCGCGCTGGCGCGCAGAAGCCGCCGCGGACAAGGCGGCTCGGCGTCTTCCAGTTCCTCACCTGGGCGCAACATACGTGACCCCTCCAAGCCGTTCGCGAACGGACGCCGGCGCAGCGTCGGAGCATTTTCCCTCGCGGACCTCGACCGCATGGTAATTTCTGCCGCATGTTCACCGTACCGGTACTCATCGGTATCGCGCTCGCGCCGGCCATCGTCGCGCTGGGACGGTTCTCGGGCCTCGACCGCGACCGCGCGCTCTATCCGGTCACGCTCATCGTGATCGCGGCGTATTACGTCCTGTTCGCGACCATGGGCGGAGCGCAGGCACTGCCGAGTGAGTTGATGGCGGCGACGGTGTTCGTCGTCGTCGCGATCGTCGGGTTCCGTACCAGCCTGTGGTGGGTCGCGGCCGGGATCGCCGGTCACGGAATCTTCGACTGGCTGGTGCACCCGCGCCTGATCGCGAACCCTGGCATGCCGGTGTTCTGGCCGGCGTTCTGCGGCTCGATCGATGTCGCGCTCGGGGTGCTCATCGCCATTCTGTTGCTTCGCGGCGCCATCCCTGCGCGCCGCTGAGTGCCCGCGCAACATTCGTGATTCAGGATAGGTATCGAGAAGGCACCGTCACGCCAAGGCGGTGAAACCGGGTCGGCCGGCGTTACACCTGGATGACGGTCTGTCCCTGCGAGTGTCCTTCGCCCACGTGCCGCAGCGCGTCGGCCGTGTCGCGGAGCGCGTAGCGGCGGTCGATCGCCGGCCTGATCTTGCCGGCCTCGACCAGCTCTTGGAGCACCAACAGGTCCTTCTGGTTGAGCGAGACGATGAAGGGCTTCAGTTTTCTGGTCGAGAGGCTCGAGATCAGCATCATTGCCGCCAGCCGCCGGAGCCAGCGGAGGCCCGAGTTGCCACCCGATGTCGACACGAACGTCCCGGTCGGGACGAGCACGCGCCGGCAGTCCAACAGGGAGCGATTGCCGACTGTGTCCAGCATCACGTCGAAGCGCGGTCCGCCAACGACGAAGTCGGTCGTGGTGTAGTCGATCACTTCGTCGGCGCCGAGGGCGCGCATGCGGTCCACGTTGCGCGCGCTGCAGACCGCTGTCACCTGAGCGCCGAACGCCTTGGCAATCTGCACGCCCCAGCTGCCCACACCGCCGGACGCGCCGTTGATCACCACGCGGTCACCCGCTTTCACGGCACCGGCATCGCGCAGCGCCTGCAAGGGTGTGACGGCCCAGGGCGTGGCGGCGGCTTCCTCGAACGACTGGTTGCGGGGCTTCGGTGCGAGCCGGTCCGCGCGGACGACGACGTATTCCGCGAACGCGCCGCTGGTGGTCTCGCCGAACACCTCGTCGCCAGCCGCAAGCGTGGTGACTTTGGCGCCGGCCGCTTCGACGCGCCCGGCCATGGCCGAGCCCGGCACCAGGTGCCCGGGGCGGATCAGGCCGCCGACTGTGGGGCGGATCACGTAGGGCTTGCCGGTGACGATGTGGTGGTCACCGATGCTCGCTCCGGCCGCGCACACCCGGACCAGCACGTCGTGTTCGCCGGCGACGGGGCGAGGGATCTCCTCGTACGACAGCACGTCGGGTGTCCCATACCGCCGCCGCACGATGGCGTGCATGGTCGCGCCGCTCATCTTCGATCCCGCCGAATGTTCGCCATGGCCGGAGTCTGCGCCGGGCATTCAACTACAGAGACACGCGAGTGCGCAAGTGGACAGATGCACCTGTTCGAGGCGAGCTCGGGGGGCATCGGCGCCGACGCGCGGTCCAGCGCGAGCGTCTGGAAGCGGCTCAGGGAGAGGTCGCGGGCCAGGCCGCGGACCAGCCCGACGTGTCGCCGGTAGCGAAGTCGTCCGCGAAGAGAGGCGGTGCGACGTCCGCCGAAGACCACCAGAACGCGTCGCTGTCATCGTTGAAATCGGCGGCGGTCATGTCGGTGGCCCGGCTGGAAAAGACGACCCGACCTCCGTTCGCGGACACCGACGCGCCGAAAGAATCTCCGAACGCGCGCCGATGAGAATCCGCGAACGTATGAGAAACGAGTGTCGTCGCGCTCTCCGCCGGCGCCAGGTGGTCCCAGCGGTAGAGCTGCGAGTTCTCGCCGTAGGGGAAGGGTGAGGGTCCGGGTCCGGTCTCTCCGAGTGTCAGATCCGTGGCGACGCTTTCGAAGACGACGAACCGGCCGTTCGCGCTGAGCAACGAAATGCCCGAGCCGTTGTTGCCGCAGACGTTGGCCGCGGTGGGCGTGTGAGAGATCAATCGGATCGCCCCGGGCTCCGCTGCCTGACGGTCCCAGAGATAGGCGTTGTAGACGCAGTCTCCGACGAGGCCCGGAAGGAGATCCGTGGAGAAACTGGAGAAACCGACGAGCCGCCCGTCATGGCTGATCGCGGCGACATAGGAGTCCCCGTTCCCCCGCACCAGCTCCTCCCCTGCGCGCCGCGACAGAAGATGATTCGCGGAGGGAGTGGGCGCGAGGCGATCCCAGAGGTAGGCGTTCCAGTGCTGAGTGCCGCCGGCGCCGGTGACGAGGTCGGTCGCGAAGCTCCGGTAGGCCACATGCGCACCATCGCCCGAGATCACCGGCCCTTGGGAACTGTTGTCGCCTCGCGACGTCGCGCTGGAGGGCGCATGCGAGACGAGGCGGATGGCGATGTCGGACGGACTGTCGCGATCCCAGACGAAGACATTGTCCCAGGCGCCGCCGGTCGCCGGACCCGTGAGATCCGTCGCGGCGCTCGCGAAGGCGACGAAACGCCCGTCGGCGCTGCTCGACGGGATATCCGTCCCGTGGTCCCCCGGTTGGTTTTCGCCGGTCAGAGCATGAGAAACCAGGCGGTTGGCTGTGGCTGGCGGCGCTTCCCGATCCCATTGATAGAGCTGAAAGAGGAGAGGCTCTCCTCCAGGGCCGGGGATGAGGTCGGTCGAATCGCTGGTGTAGCTGATGTAGCGACCGTCCGCGCTCGGGCTCATCCACCTGCACTCCGAGTTGCTGCGCACGGTCGCGCCCGCGGGGGTGTGCGAAACGAGACGGATCGCGCTCGCCGCCGGGGCGTCGCGGTCCCAGAGATAGACGTTGGAATCCGTTCCACCGCTCGAGCCCGCGACGAGGTCGGTGGCGTCGCTCTGAAAGTAGATCCACCGCCCGTCCGCGCTGAGGTAGGCGGAGCCGGAGCCCCCGTCGCTGCGCCGGTTCGCATTGTCGAACGCGTGGGAGACCAGCCTCGCCCTCCGGGTGAACGCGTCCCAGAGGTAGACGTTCCACGATGCCGGCCCTGCGAGACCGGGGGCGAGGTCGATCGCTCCGCTCGTGAAGACGGCGAAGCGCCCGTCTTCCGAGACCGTCGGACCCGGCGCGTACGCGGTTCCGCTCCCTGCGCTACCGGTCGCGGCTGGCCACGGGAGGAGGCTGCTCAGGCCGGAGACCAGCTCGAGGTCGAGCGCCGCTGTGCTGGCGGCGAAGACGTCGGTGAAATAGAGATCGCCGGCGACGAGGTCGGTGGCCGTGCTGGTGAAAGCCACGACCGAGCCGTCGCCGCTCAGCGCGGGCTGCAGGGCTTCGGCATTCGAGGAGACCGCAACGCCCGCGGTCGAGTGCGAAACGAGGCGATGGGCGGAGGGGCCGGGCGCCTCGCGGTCCCAGAGGAAGATGTCCGTTGGGGGAAGCACGGGGTCGGGCAAGCCGGGAGCGAAATCGCGGGTGAAACTGCGATAGGCGACGTAGCGCCCATCGTCGCTCACGACCGACTCGTTCGCGTGCACATCGTGCTGGTCGCCCTGGCGTTCGTCCGGAATCGAAACTCTTTGATTCGCGCTTGCCGTCGGCGCATCCCGGTTCCAGATGTAGATGTTCGTCGGCGGTGGCGGGGGAACCGGGCCGGTCCCGACGGCGCCACCGGGAGGATTCGGCTCGAACTCGTGAACCGCCGCGCACCGGTTCGGGGCCCAGATCGGTCGAAGTCGTCGTGAAGGTGACGAACCTGCCGTTGCCGCTGATCCGGGCATCGAAGGAGTAGCCATCTCCACCTGTGGGCGGCGAGCTCGATGGCGTGTGAGACACCAATCGCATCGCCTCCGGGGCTGCGGCGTCGCGATCCCAGAGGTAGATGTTGAAGTGCCAGTTGGTTTCGGCTCCGGCGACGAGATTCGTCGCCCAACTGCCGAATACGAGGTAGCGACCGTCGTGGCTGATCCGCGGCTCCGACGAGTCCCTGTTTCCCCGCACCAGAGCGCTCCCCGCATCGTGCGAGACGAGGCGATTCGCTGCGAGAGCGGGTGCATCGCGGTCCCAGATGTAGACGTTCTCTCCCGTCTCGCCCGACGCGCCCGCGACGAGATCGGTCGCTGCGGTGGAATAGGTCGCGTAGCGGCCGTTTGCGCTGAGCACGACGTTGCGAACGTCGTCGTCGGCCGGCAGGCTGGCGCTCGACGAAGAGTGGGAAATCCGGCGAGTCGCCTCGGCCGGCGGGGCATTCCCGTCCCAGAAGTAGCTCTGGAGGATGCCAACGCCGCTGTTCTTTTCCGCTGCGTCGCCGACGAGGTCGGTCGCGGTACTCTCGAAGGCGACATAGCGGCCATCGGCACTCAGGTCCGCATCGCCGGAGAAGTCATTGCCCCTTTCGAGGGCTCCGGAGGTCCTGTGAGAGACCAGTCGCGTCGCGCTGGAAGGATCCGCGTCCCGATCCCAGAGATAGGCGTTGAAGGCGAGCTCACCGGAGATTCCGGCGACGAGATCGGTGGCTTCGCTGGTAAAGGCGACGAAACGGCCATCAGAGTCGAGGGCCGGCAAGAGCGCTCCTGCCGTTCGCTGCCTGCGTCGTCGAACCCGTCGCTGCGGAGACGAGGCGGACGATGCCCGTGAGCCGGTCGGCGAGGAAGAGTTGTTCGCCAGCGCCGGAATAGCCGGGAACGAGAAGGACGCCATGCTGACTCTGAAAGACGACCCACCGGCCGTCCGCCGAAAGTTGCCGGCGCCCCGGAGTGACTTCGAAGTCTCCGCCCGCGCTGACGCCCTGAAAGGAGCGATCCGCCATCGACATCGCCAGGAGCGTGTCGCCGGCGACGGGCGCCACGCAGCAGAAGAAGAGCGTCGCGGCAGCGAAAAGCAGAGTTGCGGGTGGACGTAAGGGGAGTCGCTGCGATCTTGCAGGTTGGCGATTGGACATGGATTCTCCGATATCGCTCCGTTTCACCATAGCAGAGGCGTACGGAGCGATGTTCCTTGACGCAAGTGCTTAGCGCTAAGTAAACTACAGACGATGGACGCGTCGGAGATGGCGAGGGCTCTCGGAAGCAGGGGCGGGCGCGCGCGGAGCGCGCGATTGTCGGCGGCAGAAAAGAAGCGCATCGCGTCCCTGGGTGGCGAGGCGCGGCTGAGGTCGCTCCGTGCGGCTCGCCGCATCGTCGAGAATCTGCGCTACGCGGCCGTGGTGGACGAGCTCGCCGGCCGGTCGACGAGCGTCAGGCGCCAAGCGGAGTTCGCGGGTCCGCTGCCGGGGATCTATGGCTCGGATCGGTGAGGCGTCCGACCCGGTGGATCACCTCCGGACGGTTGGGGAGATCGTCGAGGGTCTGCGCTCTCTCCATCTCGATCCGGTGCTCGTCGGGGGCATGGCCCTGGTGGTGCTGGGGTCCCGCCGAGTGACCCGCGATTTCGATTTCGTGATCGCGCGCCCGGGCGATCGCCTGGCGAGCGCGGTCGGTCATTTCTACGACCGCGGCCTCGAGCTCGTCTCGGGCCTCGACCCTTCTGGAGACGTCGCATCGACGATCACGAATCGGCGGGTCGCGGTCGCCCGCCTGCGAATCGATGTGCCCGATAGCGCGTACTTCTTCCACCCGAGGACCGGCCTGCGCATCGATGTCCTTTTCGACTTCCCGATTCCAGCGTCGCAGCTCGCCGAACGTGCGACGCGCACCCGGATCCGCGCGCACCGCTTCGACATCGCCTCCGAGGAAGACCTCCTGCGCCTCAAGAAGATCGCCCTGGCGTCGCGCACAGCTCCCGGCGACGTCGTGGACATCGCCTTCCTCGAAGCGCGTCAGGAGGATATCGACTAGCGTGGCCAGCGCGGGCCCGGGTTCAGGTTGAAGGAAATGGTGGAGCGGAAGGGGTTCGAACCCTCGACCCCCACGTTGCGAACGTGGTGCTCTGCCAGCTGAGGTGCCACCGGAAAGGGCCACCTGATACAAAACGTCGGAGGTTGTACACATGTCCCGACGTATTGGCCTGGCTTCGAAGAACACGAGACGCCGAGAAGGTCGGGACAGCCCAGGGAGTGGCCCCGCGCCTCGAGGATCCGTCCGGGGACACCGCCGAAGAAGACTGCCGAAACGAAGACGTTGGTGTCGAGGACGATCCTCACCGCGAGGTGCGGACCTTCGCGACTGCCCGCTTCACGTCCGCAGGCCGCATGCCCGCCTTCCGTGCTGCGCCGCGAGCCGTGCGTACGAGGTCATCGAATTCCGCCATCGCCGGCGGCGCGATCGTTTTCAGAATCACGACATCGCGATCCCCGACCACCACGAACTGTGTTCCTTCCTTGAGTCCGAGGCGCAGGCGAATCTCCTCCGGGATGACGACTTGTCCCTTGGATGAGAGCTTGGTTGTGGCGAGGGATTCCATGGTGCCTCCGATCTTACTGGTAAGATTTTGGACGAGGCAAGGGTTCGGTCAAGCAGTGCCGGCTGGGTAGCCTGTCATCAGGCGGTGCCGGGCGATTCCGGTTGTGGATCTGTTGACACTTGTATCTAGTTGAGTACTATTCAACACAGTGCCACGATCCGCTCGCGAACGCATCCTCACTCTGGCTCGCAGGAGAGGCTGGGTGTCGGCCCGCGAAGTGGCGCGGGCCGGAATTCACAGCCAGCACCTCACAAGGCTCGTCACCGACGGCGCGCTCGAGCGGAAGGGGCGCGGGCTCTACCGCATCGCCGGTTCCGAGGTCACGGAGCATCACGGCCTTGTCCTCGCGTCGGCAGCCGCACCGGCAGGGGTGATCTGCCTCCTCTCGGCGCTGAGTTTCCACGAAATCGGTAGCCAGCTTCCGGCCGAGGTCTGGCTCGCGATCGAACGGGGCAGCCGGTCGCCGCAGCTCCTGTACCCCAGCCTCCGCGTTGCTCGATTCAGCGGCGCGGCCTTTCACGCGGGAATCGAGGTTCACAATATCGAGGCGCGACAGGTGAGGATCTATTCCGTGGCCAAGACGATCGCCGATCTGTTCAAGGCACGTCGTCGCGTCGGCGTTGATGTGGCGATCGAGGCGCTGCGCGAGGCTTGGCGGGGTCGTCGTTTCACCATGGAGGAGCTGGACCGAGCGGCGCGAGCCTGCCGCGTCGAGCGTGTGATGCGCCCCTACGTCGAAGCGATCTCGGCATGACTGAGAGGCTCGCGCAATCGGTCAAGGCGCGACTCGTCCGGCATGCGCATTCGCTCGGCGTCGATCCCAATCTGGTGCTCGCCCGCTTTGCCGCCGAACGTCTCCTCTATCGTCTTTCTCGCTCGGCGTACGCGGAGCGATTCGTACTGAAGGGCGCCCTGATGTTGGTCGTCTGGCTCGGCGAGACGATCCGGCCGACGCGCGACGCGGATCTCCTCGGCTTCGGGGCAATGGATGCCCGATCGCTCGGAGAGATTTTCACCGAGATCTGCACTCTGCCGGTCGAGCCCGACGGGCTCCTCTTCGATGGTGCCTCCATCAGGGTCGCGCCGATCCGATTCGAGGACGCTTACGGCGGCCAGCGGATCGAGCTCGTCGCTCATCTCGGATCGGCGCGGCTTCGGGTCCAGGTCGACATCGGCATCGGCGACGCCGTTGTCCCGGAACCACGATGGATCGACTACCCGAGCTTGCTCGATCTGCCGCGGCCGTGGCTCCGGGGCTATCGGCCGGAAACCGCGATTGCCGAGAAGCTCCACGCAATGGTCGAGCTCGGCTCCAAGAACAGCCGCATGCGTGACTTTTTCGACGTTTCGGCCCTGGCGATGCACGAGCGATTCGACGGGGCGGAGTTGGCTCGCGCCATCGCTGCGACATTCGAACGCCGGCGGACCGGTGTGCCTTCGGAGCTCCCGCTCGCCCTGACCCGGGATTTCGCTGCCGTCGAAGGAAAGGCGTCTCAGTGGAAGGCGTTCGTGCGCCGTCTGCCGGGCGTTACAGTACCCACGGATCTTGTGACGGTCCTTCAGGTGATCGCTAAATTCGCTGGACCGGTACTTATCGCTGTCGGCCGAAAGGAGCCCTTCGAGCAGGTCTGGCCGGCGGGTGGGCCGTGGACCTGAGGGCCTCGCGAGGACCTGCAAACTCCTGAA
>CAWBFZ010000004.1:0-22183 GCA_963788175.1 Thermoanaerobaculia bacterium | reverse complement strand
GTGTAGGCAATTGCGCTCCGGCGCAAGCTCCGGGACCGGTGAACGGATCGCGTGAGCGCGGCGGAGGGCGACGCTTGGAGAGCCCGGAAACTCGGCTCGCACCTTCGCCCCGCGCTGGCCGCTGTCGCCAATTTCTTCCGGCCCATTCCTGGGGTAGGGTGGAGATCCAACTCGGCATCCCTTTCACGAGTCGAACGCCGCTGGAGGAAGCGCGATGAGAAGAACTTCGATTGCCTTGGCAACCTTCCTCTTCTCCGCGGCTCTCTCTGCGCAGAACGTCATTCCCAACCCAGACCTCACGACAGGTATCGCCGGCTGGTCGCTGCTGCAGGTCACCGGAACCGGTTGGTCCCAAACGGAGGGAGACCCCGATCCCGGGTCGCTCGAGATCACCAACGTAGGAGGGTTCGGTGGCTACTCGTGGGGCCGAACCTGCGTTGCAGTGTCGGAGCTGACGCAGTATGCGTTCTCCTACAACCTGAAGAAGGACGGCAGCTCGGTCCAGTATCCAATCCTCATCAGCTGGATCGACTGGTACGAGCTCCGAACTGCGCTGGTTCAGAGTCGATCCATGCGCTCTATGAGTGGGTGCCCTTCCCCAGCGTTCCCGCTGATGTCTGGGAGACGCACCAGCGCGGGACGACTACATCCATGGCCGGAGCGGTCTCGGCAATGGTGGTCCTGGGCATGGATCACCCCGCCGCCGGGCTTGCGACCCTGTACTTCGACCATGTCGTGCTCGCAAGCGATGCGACGCTGTTCCTCGATGGTTTCGAGACCGGCGACGTTACGCTCTGGAGCGCGAGCGTTCCCTAAGGGCAGGCCTCGCCGTCGCGGTTCCCTTGACAAGCGGAACGCAGAGTGTAGGCTACGACTAGACCGACCGGTCTATTCAATCACGTAGAAGCTTCGAAGGAGAGTCGACCATGCGCGTGGCAAAGGACCAGGTGAACGTCCGATTGGAGATTCCGGGCGCGGTGATCCGGCAGCAGGCCGATTTCGGCGACGCGAGCGGACTGGGGAAGATCAGCGGCGAGTGCTTCACGCTCGCGGCCGGCGTCGACACTACGCCGCTCTTCGCCGGGTTGGAGGGGGACCTCTGCCAGTGCCCCCACTGGGGCTTCGTCCTGCGCGGCCAGCTCACGACGACCGATGCCGGCGGCGCGCAGGAGACGGTCACCGCGAACGATCTCTTCTACTGGCCGCCCGGGCACAACGTCAGGGTGGAGGCCGACGCGGAGATCGTCATGTTCAGCCCCCAGCATGAGCACAACCGGGTCATCAGCCATATGATCGAAAAAGTGAAGGGATAGGTGGCGAGGTCGCCCGCGCCGCCGCCTCTCGCGCCGGAACCGCGCCGACCCGCCCACTCCCGACCCGCCGCCCATCGATGACGCACTCCACCAAGCAACGCCTGCTCGACGCAGGCCTTGCCATGCTCCTCGAGCGCAGCTACAACGACCTGGGCATCCAGGCGCTGCTCGAAGCGACCGGGACTCCGAAGGGCTCCTTCTACCATCACTTCGCGTCCAAGGAGGACTTCGCTCTCCAGGTCATCGACCAGTACATGCTGGACGTGCATGCCGGCCTCGACGCCTGCCTCGGGGACGCGGCGCGTCCGCCGCTCGATCGGGTGCGTCACTTCTTCGCGACGACGCAACAGAGCTACCGCGAGGCGGGCTACATGGGCTGCCTGCTCGGCGGGCTGGGGCAGGAGCTGTCGGGCGTGAGCGAGCTGTTCCGGCGCAAGATCGAGAAGTGCTTTGCCGCCATCGCCGCGCGTCTGGCCGTCTGCCTGGAAGAGGCCCGGAAAGGGGGCGACCTCCCGCGCGATACCGATGTGAAACGCCTGGCGAGCCTGCTGGTCGACTGCTGGGAGGGGGCCGCGCTGCGCAGTCGGCTGCGGCGGGACGCCGCACCGCTCGAGGCGATGCTCGATTTCATGTTCCGTCCGGTGACCGCCCGCGGCCGTGCTTCGCGGTCGAGGTAGCCACGGAGGAATGGCCGCGCGCCTGCCCGCCGGGGTGGGAATTCTCTCCACTCCTTTGAGGTGGCCTCGCCGGTATTTCGGGGGCGCACACTCACTGAGTCCTCGTTTCCGCGAACCGAGAACGACCGACTCGACCACATCCCAGGGAGGGAAGTCTCATGAACCGACTCCGCCTGTTCGCTGCCGCGCTCGTCATCCTGTTGCTCGCCGGCCCTGCCGTTGCGCAGCCGCCGGCCGGGGATTGCCCCATCGGCCCCGGCCTCGGCGCGACGCTGCTCTTCCCCTACTTCGAGCTCGATCTCGCCAACCCGCTGAACGTCACCACCCTGATCTCGATCAACAACGGGTATAACAGCGCGATGCTCGCCCGCGCCGTGGTGTGGACCGACTGGGGCGTCCCCACCCTCGCGTTCGACATCTACCTCGACGCCTTCGACCTGCAGACGATCAACCTGCGCGACATCTTCAACGGCTACATCCCCTCGACCGGCGCCTCGGCGGATCTCTCCGGCTTCCCCTTCTGCGCCGGCTTTCCCCCCTTCCACGCCAATCCCGTCCTGACCACCAATGAGCGGGCGCAGCTCGTCGCCGACCACACCGGGGTCGACGGCCCGCTCGCCGCCGATTGCGCCGGCAGCTACCACCCCGATCAGATCGCGCGCGGCTACATCACGGTCGACGTCGTCGACGAGTGCAGCGGGGTCGAGGGCTACGATCCCAATTTCACGCCCAAGAACACGACCTATCCCTACTTCGCCAACGGCGCCGGCACGGGCATCGCCCTCGACACCAACCGGCTGTGGGGCGATGTCATCTACGTCGACCTCGGCAACGCGGCGGCACAGGGCTCGGAGGCGGTGGCGCTCTGGGCCAACCCGACGCAGTTCTCGGGGACCAACATCTACACCTTCTATGGCCGCCTGAGCGGCTGGGACGGCCGCGACGACCGGGTACCGCTTCCCCGCCTGTGGGACCAGCGGTTCATCAATGGCGGGGCGTTCGCCGGCGGCGCGGACTTCATCGTCTGGCGCGACACCGCCGTGCCGGTGGCCTATGCCAGTTGCGGCTCCGCGCCGGCCTGGTATCCGCTGGCGACCTCGACCGCCAACGCCCTGGATGAGGTCGGGGACACCGCCTTCGGCTTCGGCAACAACCACTTCCCGGTCGCCACCCAGCGGGTGAGCGTCGCTTCGCTGGGGATCCCGTTCACCTTCGGCTGGGCGCAGCTGGGAACCGGATCGACCCAGTCGTGGGTGCAGCCGACCCTGGGCGCTGCCGGCCTCTTCAGCGCCAGCTGGAACGGCACTCCGGTCGGCTTCAACTGTGGAGCGCATCCGTAAGAGCGCGCGACGGACGCTCTACGGCAAGGGCGGTCCGGGCCTCTCCGGCGCGGCCGCCCTTTTCAGCCCTTCAACTTCTGCAGGCGCAGCGTCTCGAGGAGCACAGGGAGCACCGCGCGGTCTTTGTCGACGATGAAGCGCACGCCGTGCCGGTCGAAGACCGGGATCAGCTCACTCGCCGCGAGCGGCAGCTCGAGCACGGCGGAGGCTCTCCATCTCACGCGACAGGGCCTCGATGGCCGCGAGTCGCTCGGCGGGTGTCGCGTGCAACATCTCCCAGATCTGCATCCGGTCGACGCCCTCGGGGGAAAAGCCGACACGCTCCACCCAGTCGGAATACCCCGGGTCGTCGGCGCTCGGCGCTGTCGCCGGATCGACCCCGGGAAGCGGCGGCAGCGGTCGGGCAACCATGGCGCGAGTCTACCCCCAGGGCGTGGCGATGGGCGACCTGGCGCCCGTGGTCCCGCGGGGGCAGCCCAACAGTCTGGCGACAAGCACCTGGCAATCTCTGCTGCTGCTGAATCTGGAATTCGCCTGGCACCGTCTCCGTGGGGGGATCGAGATTCGGGGAGAGAAGCCCTTCCGGCGTGCTAGCGTCTTCGGTTCCACGACGGAGGGCGTCGTCTGCATCGGCATCCGGTTACTTTCTATCTGCCCGGCGAGCACGATCTCGAACGCCTGCGCAGTCTCGATCCCGACCGCGACTGGGACGAATTCGTCCGCGGCGAACACGCCTGGATCCTGCAGACTTTCCTGCGGCTGCGCCGGGCCGGCCATCCAGTCCTCCTGAGCGCGGAGCCCCCCGCCGAGGGCTTCGTCGTCTACCATGCGAAACACGCGCGGAGCCTGCTGCGCCGGGCGTATCGACTGCGCCGCGCGGTGCTCATCGGCGTGCGCGCCGACAACAGCGAACCCGCCTCGGCCGACTTCGAGGTGAACCAGAACAGCGTCTACGCCGACGGCAAGCGACGATTCCATGTCCCCCACTGGCCGCAGCCCGGCCTGCTGCCCCGCGATCCGCGACGTGGCAGCCGGATCGAGCGCGTCGAGTTCAAGGGCTTCCTCGCCAACCTCGCGCCCGCGTTCCGCCACCCGGACTGGGCGCAGTGGCTCGCCCAGCGCAATCTTCACTGGCGGGTCGACGCCGTCGAGTTCAAGCACCTCGCGTGGAGTCGTGAACGGTTGACCTGGAACGACTTCCGCGAGACCGACCTGCTGCTGGCGGTGCGCCCGGAAGACCCGGCCAGTTACACCCACAAGCCGGCCACCAAGCTCTACAACGCCTGGCACGCCGCTGTCCCTGCGCTGCTCGGGCCGGAGCCGGCGTTTCGCGAGCTGCGTCGTGACCCGCTCGACTTTCTCGAAGTGTCCTCTCTCGCGGAGGCCCAGGCCGCAGTCGACCTTCTGCTCGCCGAGCCGGAGCTCTATCTGCGCATGGTCGCTCACGGCAGGGAGCGGGCGGCGGAGTACACCAGCGAAAGCGTTCTCGCGCGCTGGGTCGAGCTCCTCTGGCAGGAACTGCCGGCGGTCGCTCTCCGCCGCCCCCTGCAGCATCTGCCCCACCTGCTGCGCCCCTTGGTGCGCCAGGTGCAGCGCGTCCTCGCCGGCCGGCCCCTGCGCTAGCCGGCATTTCTCACCAGCGTCCGCAGCGAGGCGCCGCAGCAGGAGGTTGGCGAGAAATGCGGGCTGACGGCGCGAGCGCCGGTCAGCTGCTCCGGAGGTCTCCCGGGGTGTCCTCCAGATGCGCGTCCAGGAGGTCGAGGATGCGGGCGTCGCTGGCGGGGTCGAACTTGCGGGCGAAATGGAAAGCTCCGGAAGTGAGGCGCGCGAAGTCGGCGACGCCGAGAATCCGTGGACGACCGTCGCGGCTGTCGAGGTTGTCGCTGTAGCGCAGGTTGTCGTTGGCGAGCCGCAGGCCGCCGGCGTTGACCAGAATGGTCTGCACCAGCGACTCGTCGGGACAGATCGTGCGCTCGTAGTAGGCGACCAGCTGTGCGTCGCGCTCCAACCGGTCGACGACCAGCTCGGCGCAGTGACGGCGCAGAGTCGTCCACTGCCAGCCGATGTAGCAGGCGAGCTCAGGGGTGAAAGGCGTTCGCCAGGCGCGCACGCCGACCCTTGGCCCGTACACCAGATGCACATGCACGAGGCTCTGGATGCCGTTGGCGGCGCGCGCCAGACGCAACAGCGCTGCCGGCCAGGAGGTCGCCTCGTAGTACTGGAAGAAGTAGCGATTCCGGGCCTGGCGGCGGCGCCGCCACGGCCCGTCGGCGCCGAGCGCCGGCCAGAAACGCAAGAAGCCGTCGAACTGCGTGGCGGCGAGCGCCGCCTCCGACCGCGCGAGCGCCAGGGTCGGGTAGTCCTGGCCCGAGAGATAGACCAGCCAGTCGTAGTCCAGGCGCTGCTCGCGCAGCCAGGCGACGGCCTGCAGGTAGGGCGCGAGCATGGATAGATAGCCCCGGCGAAGCGGGCCGCGCACCGCCAACAGGTGACGCTCCGCCGCGCAGGGGAGATTCCCGGCCGACAACGCGCAACCCGTGTCGTCGTGCGCCACGACCACCAGCGATTCCGGGCTGGCGGCCCCCAGGACTCTCACCAGGCGCGCAATCTGATCCGCGTCGCGGTGAGTCTGAATCAGGTAGCAGACGCGCATTCCGCATCCATGGTGAAGACCTCGGTCTCAGCGGCAGGGTCGTTTGTCCCGCGATTCTCCCGGCGGCGTAGCTGAAATGCTCTGGAGCTCTCGCTAGCGCTGGCTGCGTCCACGCGTGAACACCCATTCGACCCAGAGTCTTCCACCCTGCACCGCGACTTCGCGCTTGCCGTCACCGATGGGCCCCTCGAGGGTGAAGTCCATCGTGGCCATCGGCGCCGCAGAGGCCGGTACGAGCTTCGCCGCATCGCCCCGGGCGGCCGCCTGCACGAAGCCGTCGGTGCTGGGGGTGATGAACAGGTAGCGGGTGCGTGCCCGGTTGAGGTCGGTTTCGATCGTCAGGGGCGTGTCGCCGGTGCGAAGCGGCCGGGTTCCGGTCGTAGGAATGACCGGCTCCGGACCGGCAGTGGTCGGATCGTTGAAATGGTAGGTGTCGTCCAGCGTCAGACTCCCGGTGCACTCTTCGTTCCACCAGGGCTGATAGGAACCGGTCGCGGCGAGAGGATCGCCATTCGGATTGTCGAAGGCGGCGAAGTAGGAGTACGAGGCTTCGCCGCCCGAGGTGAGAGGACACTCGAGGTGGGCCGTCCGCTTGTAGACCGTCGTGATGAGGCCCTCTTCCGGGATTCCCGTCACGATGGTCGCCGACCACTTGATCTCAATGGCGACCTGCGCGTCGACCCCCGCAGGCTCTGCCAGGAGGCCACCGCCGGGCTTCGCGGTGGGTCCTCCGGCAGGTCCTGAAGCGGCTGCAGCCTGCCGGTCCAGCCGTGCCCCGGCGGCAGGGTCGGAGGGTGTCGTTGCCGGCGACGTCGAGGACGACCTGGCGTCGCCGCCGACCGACGGTTCACCGCAGGCCATCAGAAGCGCCAGCGAGACTGACGCCAGAGCTGCTTTCCGTTCATTGTGCAAGTCCAAGCCCTCCGAGAAAGTGGAGACAGTCTACCGATTCCTCGCTTGCCCGCCGCCCTCCGGGCGGTGCGACCGCGATCCGTGAACCGTCACCCACTTCCCCACTACCCGCCAAGCCGCGCGAGATGTTAGCTTTTGCGTCGTGCGCGTTCGGGAATCGATCAGGGTCCGCCCGACCCGCGGCGTGGCGTTCCCACTCTTCGCCATCGCCCTGCTAGCGTCACCGGGACTCTCCCGCGCGGCGGTGGCTTCGTCTGACGAGCTGTCTGCCCCCACCCTGCAGGCGGTGCGCGCCACGATGCCGATTGGGGCGATGCGCATCGACGGCGTTCTCGACGAGGCCGCCTGGCAGCAGGCTGCGGCCGTCCCTCTCGCCTTCGAGACCCAGCCGGGCGAGAACAGCCCGGCGCCGATTGCGACCACCTGTCGGCTGCTCTACGACAGCGAGCGCCTCTACGTCGGCTGCAGCGCCGCGGACCCCCACCCCGAAGAGATCCGCGCCCGCTTCACCGACCGCGACCAGGCCTACGACGGCGACTTCGTCGGCGTGCGGCTCGACCCCTTCCTCGACCGCCGGCGCTCGTTCGAGTTCTACGTCAACCCGCTCGGGGTGCAGATGGACCTCTTCCGCGACGACCTGGCGGCCGAGCGGCAGGGTGGCGACGACAGCGAGGACACCTCCTGGGATGCGCTCTGGGACTCGGCCGGCCGGATCACCGCCGACGGCTACGAGGTCGAGCTCGCGATCCCGTTCTCCTCGCTGCGCTTTCCTCCCGGCGGCGCCGCGCAGAGCTGGGGAATCGGATTCGCGCGGGTTCAGCCGCGGCGCGATCGCCTGGAACTCGCGAGCGAGCCGTACGACCGCAACCGCAACTGCTCGGTCTGCCAGCTCTCGACCGTCGCGGGCTTCGCGGGCATCTCCCCCGGCCGCCACCTCGAGCTCGATCCGACGCTGACGCTGCAGCGCGCCGACCGGCGCGAGGAGGTTCCGGACGGGCCGCTCGAGGCCGGTGAGATCGACGTCGAGGCGGGCCTGACGGCGACCTGGGGCGTGACGCCCGACATCATCCTCTCGGGCGCGCTGAATCCGGATTTCTCCCAGGTCGAAGCCGACGCGCTGCAGCTCGACGTCAACCAGCAGTTCGCGCTCTTCTATCCCGAGCGCCGGCCGTTCTTTCTCGAAGGGGCGGACATCTTCACCACGCCGTTTCAGATCGTCTCGACGCGCAACGTCGCCGACCCCGACTGGGGAGCGAAGGTCACCGGCAAGCGGGGCCGCAGCGCCTTCGGCGCCTTCGTCGCCGAGGACGCGCGCACCTCGATCCTCATCCCCGGCAGCGAGCGCTCCGCACTCGCCGAGCTGCCGTTCGGCTCGACCAACGCCGTCGCGCGTTACCGGCGCGATCTCGGGGTCAACTCCGCGCTCGGCTTCGTCGCGACATCCCGTGAGGGGGGCGACTACTCCAACCAGGTCGCCGGTCTCGACGGCCTCTTCCGGCTCGGCGCGGTGGACTCTCTCCGTGTCCAGGCTCTCGGCTCGCGCACCGAGTACCCCGACGAGATCGTTCAGGAGTTCGACCAGCCCGCGGGACAGCTCGCGGACCACGCGCTCTACTTCTCCTACAACCACGACGCGCGCGACTGGCGGCTCTCCGCCGCCTACGAGGACGTCGGCCGCGACTTCCGCGCCGACCTGGGCTTCCTGCCGCAAGTCGACCGGCGTTACGGGAAGGCTCTGGCCGAGCGCACCTGGTGGGCCGCCCCGGACGCCCGCTGGATAAGCTTCAGCCTGGGCGTCGACAGCGCGCGCACGGACACCCAGAAGGGCGAGCCGCTCGAGCGCCTGAACGAGCTCTGGTTCATCTTCCGCGGCCGGCGCGAGTCCACATTCTTCACTCAAGTGGCCGACCGCGAGCGCACGATCGGCGGGATCAGCTTCGACGAGCTCTACGTCGAGGGCCAGGCGAGCGTGCGGCCGAGCGGTTCGCTCGAGCTCCATCTCGGCTGGAACGTCGGCGACGACGTCGACCTCGAGGAGCTGCGGCCGGCCACACAGGTGACCCTCTCCCCCGGCCTCACCTGGGAGCCCGGGCGCCATCTGAAAGCGGAGCTCGAGCATCGCTACCAGCGGCTGTCGATCGACGACGGCTGGCTGTTCACCGCCCAGCTGACGGAACTCCGTCTGGTCTGGCAGTTCAACCTGCGGAGCTTCGCCCGGGTGATTCTGCAGCACCGCGATCTGGCGCGCGACGGCGACCTCTACGCCGCAACCGTCGACGAGCAGAGCCGGCGGCTGTTCAGCCAGCTCCTCTACTCCTACCGCCTCAACCCGCAGACCGTCTTCTACCTCGGCTACTCCGACACCGAGCTCGAGACCGACCGCTTCGACTCCCTGCCCACCGATCGCACGCTCTTCGTCAAACTCGGCTACGCCTGGCTGCCGTAAGAGACCGATCGGGCTGACGCTGCTCTTCGAGCGCGGCGCCTACGGCACGGTGACCGACCAGAGCAGCGTGTTGCCGGTCTCGAAGCCATCCGCGAACAGGGTGTCGTCGACCGTCAGCGTGAGCGGCACGAGGACCGTCGGCGAATCCGGATCGTTGCTCTGGACGCACAGCCCACCGTGTAGACCCCTCCCGGAACGAGCCCGGTGGAGTTCAGCGTGACGGTCGCGTGCTCGTCGCCGACGGCGCCGTGACGCCGGCCGCCGGGGCGACACTGGCCCAGGGCAAGTCGCCGCTGCAGGAGCCGGTGCCGGTCACATCGAGCCGCAGGTTCATCTCGGGAATACCGATCGCGCCGGGGCGGACCGGCTCCGGCAGGCCGCAAGCCGCCGCGGCCAGATAAGAGGGCGCCGTCTCGCCACCGGCAGTCGAGCCGACGAGCAGACGAGCACGACGGTGGTGAGCCGCCCGGCCTGCGGAAATCGCTACCGCGATTCCCGCAGCCGCTTGAAAACGCTGCGCGTTTCCCACCGCTCCCACCGGCCCGACGGCGACGATGACAAACATATTCAACCGCCCACCGAATCGTGGGAAGGCCATACTGCTCGTAGTACCCCTGAACGGCCTCCGCGGCAGCTCTATTTTCGTACTATCCGACCTGACCAGCTGGTTGAGGTGCCGTCCGCTTTCCGGCGAGCCGCTTTCCAGCGAGTCTTCTCTTCGCCCGCGCTAGATAGCCGGACCCCTTCTCGTCTTTCACAGGTATCGCAAGAAGACCACGCTGCGTACCTCCCGGCGGGGCGCTGGTCGAGATCGTCGGCCGGACGGTCCAGGTTCGCATGTTGCTGCGAACTTCGGCGCCCACCTGCACCATGCAGAAAAATGGCTTCCGAGAATCGGATGGCCGCTAGCCACCAGTCTTTTACTCGATAACATACAATATAGATATTGTGACTGTTACGACCGACCTTCGCCAGCTCCTGGAGCTCCCTTCTGGGCCTGCACGCACGGCAGCCCTCGCCTCCTGGCTGCAGTCGCTCTACCCGCCGCGAGAACGGCGACCGATCCTGGTGGGCGGGGCCGCGGTCGAGCTGTACACGGGTGGGGCCTACACCACCGGCGATCTGGACTTCGTCGGGTCCGTTCCGCCCGCGGTCGCGAAATCGCTCTTGGCGGCTGGCTTCACCAAAGTGGGCCGACATTGGGTCCACGAGTCGGCCAAGGTGTTCCTCGAGTTTCCCGGGACGGATCTCGAACCGTCGCCTGAGCCTGTGGAGCATCGATTTGGCGGTCGCCGGGTGACGATCATCCCGATCGAAGGCCTGTTGGCGGACCGCCTGGCGGCGTGGAAATTCTGGAAGTCCGGAGTCGACGCGGTGAACGCGCTCTTGCTGCTTCGATCCTCCTCCTTTCCAACGGACCTGAACCTGGCTCGCGATCTCAGCCGCATCCTCGAGGTCGATGACGAGCTCGAACGCCTCATCCGGTGGCACGAACGACTCGCCGGGAGATTTCCCAGCCAGCGCGAGATCGAGGAGTGGCTCGACGCGGCCCGAGAGAAAGAACGGCTATGACGACGACGAAGAAGAAGACATCCCTGGGCCGCACCGCGCCCCCCCTGCCGCACCTTCCCGCCGGGGCCTTGCGCTCGAAGCCGCGCAGCTATGAGGAATGGAGCACGCTCGCGCGCTGGGGCAAGCTCCCCGCGTGGGAGCCACTTCGTCCCGGCTTCGAGCTGCGGGCAGCCCGCGAGGTAGCCAAGGTCACCCAGACAGAGCTCGCGGCGCGCCTCGGCGTCAGCCAGCAGGCCGTCGCCCAGGCCGAGCGCCCGACTTCGAACCCGACGATCGCCTTCGTCGCGACCTGGGCCCGGGCGCTGGAAGTTCCTCTGACCTTCGCTCTCGGCAGGAGAAACTCATAGGAAGAACAAGGGGACAGGCTCCTATTTTCAGGCACTTACGTCAAGACTGGTGCCTGTCCCAATATTGCGCGGACTTACTTCCCGGCCGGCTTGCCTTCGACGTCGAGGACGACGATCTCGCCGAGGTTCAGGGCCTTCAGCTTCTCCTCGATCTTCCCGCGGTCGCCGACGACGACGATCGAGGCCTTCTCGGGGCGGGCCCACTTCGCCGCCGCGGCGTGGGTGGCCGCGAGCGGCACCTGGGCGATGCGGTCGGGCTCGGCCTGGAGCTCGGAGAGCGGCCGCTTCTGCAGCCAGAGGGCGGCGATCTTCCCGCCGACGTTGGCGTAGGCCTCGTACTCCTGCGACGTGCCGCGCAGGCGCCGCAGGCGCGAGCTCTCGAGCTCGTCGGCAGCGATGGGGCGATCGCCCGCGAGGCCTTTCAACTCCTGGACGAACTCGGCGACCGACTCGGCTGTCTTGTCGGTCTGCACGCCGCCGCCGCCGTACCAGACGCCGCCGTCGGTGTACTGCAGGAGGTTGGAGAAGACGCCGTACGAGTAGCCCTTGTCCTCGCGCAGGTTGAGGTTCAGGCGGGTGCCAAAGCCGCCGCCGCCCCAGACCGAGTCGGCGAGGGTCAGGGCGTCGTCGTCGGGGTTGCCGATCGCCGGCGCGGTCAGGAACTGCGACACCACCGTCTGCGCCGCGTCCTGGCGATCGACGAGGTAGATCTTCCCGGCAGGCGCGGTCTGCGGCGCGGCGATCTGGCACCTCCGCTGCCGCGCCTCCGCTCCACGCGCCAAAGTGCTTCTCGGCGAGCTTCGCGGCGTCGTCGAGGCTCAATCCGCCGACGAACACCAGCGCCGAGGAACCCGGCTTCACCCGCTCCTGCCAGAAGCGGGCGATGTCGTCGCGGGTGATCGTCTCGACCGTCCCCGGCAGCCCCTGCGCCGGCCGCCCGTACGGATGCTCTCTGCCGAAGGCCAGGATGTTCCGTACCCGGCCGGCGACCGCGTTCGGATTGTTGTTCTGCTGCTGGAGGTTGGCGAGCAGGTTCTGCTTCTCGCGCTCGAACTCAGGCGCAGGGAACGAAGCGCTGCGGATGACCTCGGAGACGATGCCGAGCGCCGCGTCGACGTTGCGGGTGAGCACCTCGAACTGCAGGTTCGCTCCCTCCCGGGCGGCGCCGCCGGTGAGCACGGTGCCGAGGTCGCCCAGCGCCGACTCGATCTCGAGCGCCGAATGTTTCGCCGTGCCGAGATCGATGTTCTGCGCCATGAGATGGGCGGTGCCCTCTTTGCCGGGCGGATCGGCAATCATTCCGGCGCGGGTGGTGAACTGCACCGCCACCTTCGGCAGGTCGCGGCGCTCGACGACGAAGATCTGGAGACCGTTGGCGAGGGTGCGTGTCGCGACCTCCGGGGCCACGAAACGCTTCTCGGCGCCGACGGCAGGGACTGCGGAGCGGTCCGGATCAGCCACCGCCGCGCGGGTCGAGGCCTCGGGCCGGAAGCGCAAGGTGAGGCGCTTGTCGGTGTCGAGGTACTGCCGGGTCGCTCGCTGCAGCCCGGCCGGCGTGACACTGCGCCAGCGCGCCAGATCCCAGGCGAAGCGGCCCGGGTCGCCGAGATAGGTGTTGTACTGGTTCAGCAGGTCGGCCTTGCCGCCGAAACCGCCGATCCTCTCGAGGCCGGAGATGTACTGCGTCTCGAGCTTGTTCTTGGCGCGCTCGAGCTCGGCCGGGGTCGGTCCGGTCGCTGCGAGCCTGGCGATCTCCTTGGCGATCAGCGTCTCGAGGAGGGCGACGTCGACGCCCGGGCGGGCGTTGGCGATGACCACGAAGCAGTTGGCGATCTCGGTGCCGAACTGGAAGGCGTTGACGGTGGTCGCCTGCTGGGCGTCGTAGACCAGCGCCTTGGTGAGCCGGGACGACAGGCCGTCGGTGAGCACGCGCGCCGCGAGGTCGAGCTCGGCGTCGTCCGCGCCGAAGAGCTCCGTCGTCGGCCAGACCATGTAGACCCGCTGCTGCGGCACGCGATCGGCGATCTCGAGCGTCTTGCCGGCGGCGAGGGTGACCGGAGCGACTTTGGGTCGCGCGAGGGCCGGACCCGGCGGGACCGAGCCGAAGTACTTCTCCACCAGCTGCTTCGCGACGACCGGGTCGAAGTCGCCGGCGACCACCAGCGACAGGTTGTTGGGCGTGTAGTAGGTGCGGAAAAACTCCTTCACGTCGTCGAGCGCGGCGGCGTTCAAATCGGCCATGCTGCCGATGACCGACCAGGAGTAGGGATGACCGAACGGGAAGAGCTCGCTCGCCAGGAGCTCGATCCAGCGGCCGTAAGGCTGGTTCTCGACCCCCTGGCGGCGCTCGTTCTTGACCACCTCACGCTGGTTGTCGAGCTTGGCCTGATCCATGCCGTCGATGAGCGTCGCCAGGCGGTCGCTCTCGAGCCAGAGGAGCTTCTCGAGGTTGCCCGAGGGGACGGTCGCGAAGTAGTTCGTGCGGTCGTTGTCGGTGGTGCCGTTGACGCCCCCCTCCTGGAGGTTGGCGCCGAGCTCTTCGACCACCGAAAAGTACTCGCCGGGGACGTTCTTCGAGCCCTGGAACATCATGTGCTCGAAGAGGTGGGCGAAGCCGGTCCGCCCCGGCTTCTCGTTCTTCGAGCCGACGTGGTACCACTGGTTGACGTGCACGATCGGCAGCTTCCTGTCGACGTGCAGGATGACCTGCAGGCCGTTCGGCAGGGTGTACTTCTCGAACTGGATCTCGGGCACCTGGCTGGGGGCGTTGGTTCCAGACGCGGCCGGAGCCGCCTGCGCGACCGCCAACGGCGCAAGAACGAGCGCCGCGAGCCCGAGGGCGGCGGCGAGCTTCACAGAGACGGGCGTGCTGGGTCGGGACACAAGTACCTCCTGAGAGTGGATACCTGGTTAACGTACGGTACCGCCTGCGGGTTGCAGGAGCGCTGCGCCGCCGCTGCCCGCCAGAACTCCGGGGCGCCGGCGCCGTATTACCGATAGCCTACGCCGCCTCGCCCGCTGGAGCGGCAGACCGGAGAGATCGATGCCTGCAAAGCTCGAGACGGTGACCGCCTGCGCCCTCGTGCCATGGCTCCTCGCCGCCGGGGTGGCGATCGCCGGTGCCACCGGGACGCCGTCGCCCGGATTCACGGTCGAGACCCTCGCCCCCGGCGTCCACGCTCTCGTCCGCAGCAAGGCGCCCGGATTCTTCCTCGACTCGAACGTCCTGTTCGTGGTGGGCGACGACGACGTGGTGGTCGTCGACGCGAACCTGACGCCGTCGTCGGCCGAGGCCTCGATCGCGGCGCTCAGGAAGCTCACGCCAAAGCCGGTGCGCTACCTGGTGAACACCCACCGGCACCACGACCACGTCGGCGGCAACGAGGTCTACCGCCGGGAGTTCCCCGGGGTCGAGATCGTCGGCAGCAGCGCCATGGCCGCAGACCTCGCGACGTTCGGCAAGACGACGATGGACGGCTGGACGGGTTGGGCAACGGAGATGACGGCCGCGATTCCGCAGCGGCTCGCGAGCGGCACCGGCTTCTCCGGCGAGCCGCTCTCCGCCGCGGAGCGCGCCAGTCTCGCAGGCGACCTCGCCGCGGCGCAGGCGCTGGTCGCCGACGCGCCACGAATGCACGTCGTCACGCCGACCTTGACGGTGACCGACCGGCTGACGCTGCGCCGGTCTTTCGGCTCGCAGGTGCGCACGATCGAGATCCTGGCACTCGGCAAAGGGCACACGCGCGGCGACCTCGTGGTCTGGCTGCCGCAGGAGAAGATCGCGGCGACCGGCGACCTGCTCGTGGCGCCGGTGCCGCTCGTCGGCGGCGATCAGTCCTACGTCGAAGAGTGGATCGAAACCCTCGGCCGCCTGCAAGCGCTCGGCGCCGACACCTACCTGCCCGGCCACGGCCCGGTGCTCCTGGGGGACACCCAACTCGTCCTCTATCGCGACTTCCTCCGCGCGGTGGTCGAGCAGACCCGGGCGGCGATGGCGCAGGGCCTCTCCGCCGAGGAGGCGATCGCTGCGAGCGGGGCGATCGACGTCGCTTCGTTGCGCGACCGGATGGCCGGCGACAGTCCGGTGCTGCGGATGCTGTTCGCCACCTGGGGCCGGGTCCCGGCAGTGACCGCGCTCTATCGCGTCCGCGCCGAGGCGCAGAGCGCGCAGCCTTAGCCCGGACCTCCGAGTCCGTCTCGACGCCGCGCGACCGATCGCCGTACACTGAGCTTCACGAGCGGGCCGATGTGCGCTCCGAGGGAGTCGAAGATGGCGAAGTGGGCCGCCTTCCCGTACGACGACGCCGACTACAGTTACGACTTCGCCCGGCTCAAGAAGCAGTGGTCCCGCCTCCACGCCGGCGACGCCGAACCGTGGCCGGACGCACGACAAGATCGTCGCGGCCTGGGCGCTGTTCCATGCTGGCGAGTTCCGCAAGGCGGTCGACGCCGGAGTGAAGGCCGGGGGCGGCGGGGTGACGGCGGCCAACAAGGCGCAGTGCATCTACGCCCACTACCTCGAGCAGAACGCGGCGGCGCGACTCGCGCTCTACCTCGAGGCCGCCGCGCGCGCCGAGGCGCAGCAGCGCACCGAACCGCAGAATCCGAACGCCTGGTACTGGCAGGCCTACGCGCTCGGCCGCTACGGCCAGGGGATCAGCGTCGTCAAGGCTCTGGCACAGGGTCTCGGTGGCAAGGTCAAGGCGGCGCTCGAGCGGACGATCGCCCTGGCGCCCGGGCACGCCGACGCGCACATCGCGCTCGGCTCGTTCCACGCCGAGGTGATCGATCACGTCGGCCGGCTGATCGGCAGGACGCAGGGCGCCGACGCCGCGACCGGCCTCAAGATGTACCGGCGGGCGCTGAAGCTCGACCCGGCGAGCGTCATCGGCAGATTGGAGCTCGCCAGCGGCCTGCTGAAGATCGATGGCGAGAAGGGCCGCAAGGAGGCCGCGAGGCTCCTTGCGCAGGCCGCGGCCGCGACGCCGCACGACGCGATGGAGCGGCTCGACGTCGAGGCGGCGAAGGCTGAGATGGCTGAGATGGCTGCGATGGCCGCGATGGCCGCGCTCGAGCCGCGGTAGCCGCGCAGCGCCTGGGGATCGCGGCGATCCTGGGCGGCGCGCAGTGCGACACGCCCGGGCCCCGCCGAAGCATTGACATGTTCCGCACATGTACCTATGCTGGCCACATGTCCGTCATGATTCAGATCCGCAACGTGCCCGAGGCCCTCCATCGGAAGCTGAAGTCCCGTGCGGCCGAGGCCGGAATGTCACTCTCGGACTACCTGCTCGCCGATCTTCGGAAGTCCGCCGAGCGGCCAACACCAGAAGAGCTGCGCGAGCGGCTGCGCGCGCGCCCGGCGGTGGTCCTTCCGGAGCCTGCGGCGCGGACCGTCCGCGCCGAGCGTGACGCCCGCAGCTCCCGATGATCGTCGTCGATGCCTCGGCTGCGGTCGAGCTGCTGCTCGGGACCGACCTGGGTACCGCCGTCGCCGAGCGGATCTTCGATCCGGCCGAATCGCTGCACGCTCCGGAGCTCCTCGATCTCGAGATCGCGCAGGTCCTGCGGCGCTACGAGCGCGCCCGGATCATCGACGCCGCGCGCGCCGAGGCCGCCCTGCGCGACCTGGCCGACCTGCCGATCGAACGCTACAGCCATCGGTTGCTGCTGCCCCGCGCCTGGGAATTGCGCGTGAACCTGACGATCTACGACGCGGTCTACATCGCCCTGGCCGAGCTTCTCGACGCCCCTCTCCTCACCGGCGACGCCGCCCTCGCCCTAGCGCCGCACCGCGCGCGCGTCGAGAAGATCGAAGGTTCCTGAGCGCCTCGACTCGGCGCCGCGCTCGACCGTCGCGCCGAGGGTCCTGGGCCGCAACAGCCCAATCGACCGCCAAACCGACTTCTGCGGCAAGTCGCCGAGCTGGAGCCGCGGGATCAGGGATGTGTGTTCCGCCCGCGGCAGGCATGGACCGCGCCGCTTGAACAGCGGCGAGCTCAACGGATAGACTTCCCCTCCTGCACGACGCGCCACTTGTTTGATTTCAAGATGGGCGGCATCAAAATGGGGCGGTAGCTCAGCTGGGAGAGCACCACGTTCGCAACGTGGGGGTCGAGGGTTCGAACCCCTTCCGCTCCACCATTTCCAAGCCACTCTGCCGCAGGCATCTACGCTAGGTACCAGGCGACACGTCGCTGGCGAGACGAGGTCGCAACCTGCTGTGGCTCAACGAATTGCGTCGCGTTCGAAATCCAAGTCGAAGTGACCGTCGCGCGTTGCCGGTCCGGCGGTCACCTCAACGACTTTGGAACGGATCTCGAGATTGGCGGCGACGCGAAACGGCCGGAACGGCGAGATCGGTTCTTTTCCGCCATACTGTGCCGAGACTCCGCCTCGGGCGCCTCACCGCGTTGCACCGCCGGAATGCGATTTTCGAAGCGGTCGCAGGAACGGAGGGCTCGCGAGCCACCGAGCCGGAAGGGTGGAAACATGAAGAGGCGAGCATCGATGGTCGGGACCGGGCGCTTGCGGTCGGCGTGCCAGCGGGTGGTGGTGATCGCTTCGGTGGCGATACCCGCGCTGTTCGGGCTCGGCGCGGTCACCTGCTCTCCAGCATTCGCGGCAGACCTCATCTTCTTCAACGGATTCGAGAGCGGAACGCTCTGCGCGTGGGGCGGCGCCTGCCCGCCGCCGGCAACGGTCGACGGTCCGTGGCGTTTCACGCTGGATTTTTCCGGTCAGCCAAGGGAACTGGTGGTGCTGCTGCACCAGCGTGCCGCCGGCGATCTCGTCGGCTACATGCTGGGCGGCACGCCCAAGCGGCTGGTCACCGGCGGCACCTACAGCTCGGGCACGCTGACCCTCGACCTGCTTTTCGAGCGACCGACCGGCGATCGCGCGCTGCACCTGGTGGCGACGGTCGCGGGCGATCACGCCACGGGCACGGTCACGGGCGATCTCGGCAGCCAAGCCCTGTCCATGTTCCGTTGGCCCGAACCTCTCGAAGAGCGCCGCTGGATCGTCGCCGACCTCGACTTTCCGCCCGGATTCGGCACCATCACGACAGCGCATCTGGCGGTCGTGCTGCGAGCCAACGGCGAGTTCGTGACCGGTGGCTACGCCGCCGCCGAGATGGCCGGATGCCTCTGGGACTGTGACGGCGGAATCAGCTCATTCTCGCAGGCCGGCCCGGCCGTCACCTTCGGGCTCGAGACCGAAGGCGGCTGCTCGGCGGGCTCCACCGCCACCCTGAGCTCCGCCAGCGTGCATCCGGAAACGGGACTCTGGCTGGGTTCGACCACGTTCACCGACTGCGCAGGCACGGTGTCGGGACCGATCCTCGGCGGTCCCTCCACCGCGACGCGTTCCGACGACGCCGCCGAAGTGCTCGCCGCGGTTGCCGGCGTCGCCGACCAGTTGCAAGCCGGGTCCCCCTTCGCCGCGCCGCATCCATCGTTTGCTGACAACTTCTTCCATGAGGGGCGCAACCTCGCGGCGACACTCGCGGCGCTCAACGCCGAAATCGCCGCCTGGGACAACATCGAAGTCCGTCTTTCGCGCGTCCGGAGGATCTCGACGCTCGCTCTTTCCGGCGTGCCCCCGATCCTCTTCCGCCCGCACGGAATCGAGGCCGAAGAGTCCCGCTCGGGCGTGCCGATCGGAGGCGGAGCGCGCGTGCTCTATCTCGACCCGGCGCGCAATCCCTTCGATGACATCCACGACAATCCCCTCTCCGTCGCCGATCTCACGCCGTCCGGTTGGCGCCTCGGCGGCGATCACCAGACGGCGTTCGACCTGCCGCTGCTCACCCAGCCGGTGGGCCCGGCCGACACGACTTTGCATGTGAGCACGCCGGGAGGCACCGTTTACGTCTCGCTCGGGCCGTACGGGAGCCACTTCTCGCCGCTGACTGGTCACGTTTACGGCGACGGCAAACCGAACCTGGCGGGATTTCTCATCGCGGGGGAGAGCGAGCTCGCGGAGCTCATCGGCGACGGCAGCGGCGACGACGATGGAATCTGCGAGACCGGCGAGGCCTGTGCCTACTGGGGCGGGCTCGATGGCTCCCTGGTGCGCGGCCGCGTGCCGACCTTCGTTGCCTCGCATGACGCCAAAATCGAGTCGATCGTTTTCCACTCCGCTCCCACCGGGGTCTACTTCGACAACCCTCCGCAGTGGCTCATCTCCATGCGCTCTCCGGCGAATGTCGAGTCCGCGCTCGATCACGTTGGCGGTTTTTCGGCCGGACTCGCCGACGCCGTCGCGGTAGCGACCGGCTGCGACCCGCGCAACTGGATCTCCTGCGGACTCAGCCCGGGCGATGACCTCCTCTCGGGCCTGCCGCCGATCCTGGTCAGCGCCGGCAGCACCCTCGCCCAACCCCAGGTATTCGCAACTGCAGTGGCGGGCTATCCCGGCTACTACGTCGGAGGCGGCACATTCCTCGAGTTCCCCTGGGCGCAGATCGAGTTCAGAAGCCACGTGCCCAACGAGCTCAAAGCGGAAGCCTGCCCCTACCTGCTCTATTCCGATGCCCGCCGCGCCGAGCTCCGCGGAGTGATGGAGCGCGACATGCTCGACCCGGCTTCGCTGCGCTATCGCAACCGGAGCATCCAACCGCGCTGGAAATGGGCCACGGAGGCGACACTCTGCACAGCACACCACCGGCCTCCCGGCCGACTATCGATCGCTGCTGACCCACCTCGGCGGCTGGTACGAACGCTCGAACGCCGGCACCGTCGCGGATGAGGTTCTCTCGTTCACGCGCATCGATTTCTCGAGTCCGGTCTTTCCGACTGCCGGTATCGATCCGGCGACGGAGCTTCTTCTGTTGCGGCAACGACAGTTCGTTGCGCCGTTCTCGTGGACGATGCCGGATTCGTCTCTCCTCGCTGCAACCCACCCGGGCGGCGAGCTCCGCGAGCTCAACGACAACAGCTTTCTGGTCGAGTGGCGCGATCTCGACTGGACGGCCGGCAATCCACCGGTCTACCAGCGCGCCGCCTATCGCCTCGACGAAGAGGGACTGACGGTTCGCTGGGGTGCCTTCGCGATCAACGCCGCCTCGGCCGCGCTTCCCCCACCGCCCGGCACCATCTGCGGCGAGCTCGAGACGATCTGCTACACCCACGAGAGTCTGGTCGGTTTCTGATTCTTGCCATACTCCCCCTCCGCTCCGCTGCCGGGCAGCGGATACCAGATAGGGACGCCGTCGCCTAGAATGCGCCCGCAGGGCGCCTCTCGGAGACAGCGCACGGAACCAAGAGACAGGCCCTTCACCGGCATGGATTTCATGCCGCCTGCCTCATTGCCGCGACTTCCCGGAGCCAGAAAATCAGGGTGTTAGAACTTCCTGGGGTGTTCGAACTCAGAGTGATTGGGTCCACCATTTCCCGACCTCACTCTGCAGCAAAGACTTGTGCTCCGAACTCTGGATCCGGCGGTGCTGCCTGCCGAGGTAACTCTCGGAGCTTCAACGGGTTGAGAGAGTTCGGATCTCCTCTGCTCTCTCGACCCCGGGCCTTCACCGCTTGACCCACTCCTTGCGCCTGCCTAGAATCTTACCCGTAAGATCGGAGGCGCGATGGAGTCACTCGCAACAACCAAGCTCTCCTCCAAGGGACAAGTCGTCATCCCGGAGGAGATTCGTCTGCGTCTCGGGCTCAAGGAAGGGACACAGTTCGTGGTCGTCGGAGATCGCGACGTCGTGATCCTCAAGACGATCGCGCCGCCGGCGATGGCGGAGTTCGACGAGCTCGTGCGCACGGCTCGTCGTGCAGCACGCAAGGCGGGCATGAAGCCGGCAGACGTGAAGCGGGCCGTCGCGAAGGCCCGCGCCTCTCGGTGAGGATCGTCCTCGACACGAACGTCTTCGTTTCAGCAGTTTTCTGACTCCCCACAGTCACTTCCGGCGTAGCCGTTGCTCCTTCACTCGGAGAGCTCGAACCTCAGCCTGTGCCGCTCGAAGCGGCCGACTGGCACTTCGCCCGGCTCGATCCGTCGCGAGCGCCGACTTGCAAGCAAGCGAGCCAGGTCGGGTCAGGCGCCTCCTTCGGGCGCGCACCGCCTCCGGCCAGGGTTTGATGCGGGCGAGAAGTCTGGCCAGCGTCGCGCGGACCTTCTCGCGGTCGAAGTCGGCCTGGAGGCCGATCCAGAATCCGTCGGACATCGCGAAGAAGCGCGACAGGCGAAGTCCGGTGTCGGGCGTAATCGCGCGGGCGCCAGCAACGATCTCGCCGATGCGGCGCTGCGAAACACCGATCTCCTTGGCGAGGCGGTATTGCGTGATGCCCATCGGCTTGAGGAACTCCTCGAGGAGAATCTCGCCGGGAGAGGGATAGGGAACCCTACGCATCGTTCGCTCCTTCAGTGATAGTCCACGATCTCGACGTCCTCCGGACCTGCGTCGGTCCAGCGAAAGCAGACGCGATACTGGTCGTTCACGCGGATGCTGTGCTGCCCCGCACGCTGGCCTCGCAACGCCTCGAGCCGGTTCCCGGGTGGCACTCGCAGATCACCGAGGCGACCGGCCTGATTCAACATCGCCAGCTTGCGCATGGCCACCGCTTCGATCGCGACGAATCTCACGACCCGGACACCGCCGAACATCGCCTCGAGTGTCGCGGCATCGATACGACCGGATCACGCCACGATAGTAACGCGCAGCGTTAGTGTCGTCAAGGCGCCCTGCGCTGGCTCTCGGCGACTCCGCCGGCTGCCTCACACTATCCAGGCCGAGGACCTCACCCGAGCTCCCGCTTCTCGGCGAGCAGGAAGCCGTCGCCAGCCTGCTGAGGAATGGCCATTCACCGGCATGGAGCTCATGCCGCCTGCCTCATTGCCGCGACCTCCCGGAGCCAGAAAATCAGGGTGTTCGAACTTCCTGGGGTGTTCGGAACTCAGAGTGATTTGGTCCACCAT
>CAWBFZ010000003.1:0-36535 GCA_963788175.1 Thermoanaerobaculia bacterium | reverse complement strand
GCCTTAAATGTGAATATCACTTTCATTGCCTCTCCGGCTCCAGGGAATCAATTGACGGCCGTAGCCAAAGAATACAGCCGGACTTCAAAAACAGCCAATTACGACATCAAGGTAAAAGATGAAAAGGGGAATTTAATCGCTTCCGGTCAAGCCCTGGCCTATCGTAAAGGGAACCCCTTACCCTTTCTAAAACCATAACCCTTAAAAAAACTTTTTCCGGACCATTAATTTCTAATTGACTGGGAGCCGCAATTCCGGTACTATTTCAATCTTATTTTTTTATATGGGAAAGTAATAATAAGCTCTGGAAAAATATTAACTTACAAACCAAAAGGAAAACAGCTCATGCAGGAACCACAAAAAATCATCGAAGCGGCTTTAAAAGAAGGCAGAACGACATTATCGGAGTATGAATCCAAACTTGTTCTTACCCATTACCAAATCCCTATTGCCCGAGAAAAACTCTGCAAAGACTCAAAGCGAACTCCGCCGCGCTCGGCGCCCTGGTCGCCGTCGCCATCCACTCCTGCGCCGACTTCGGCATGACGATCCCCGCCAACGCCCTCGCTCTGGCGGTTGTCGCCGGCGCCGCCGGCGCGACACGACTGGAAAAATAGGGACAGGCACCGATTTTCTCGAAAATTGGTGCCTGTCCCTATTTTTTCCAGCGGCTAGACTTGCCGCGATGTCTCTGCGCTTCGGCGAGTTCGAGGTCTTTCCCGAGTCCTATCGGCTCGAGCGCGGCGGTGAGCGCGTCCACATGGAGCCCCGCGTCTTCGAGGTGCTGGTCTATCTCCTCGCGCACCGCGAGCGTGTCGTTCCCAAATCGGAGCTCCTGGAGAAGCTCTGGCCGAACGAGTTCGTGAGCGAGTCCGCCCTGACCCGGGTGGTGCGCGACGCCCGCCGCGCGCTCGGCGACACGGAAACCACCGGAGCCAGCGAGGCCGGCAGAGCCAGAGAGCGCTGGATTCAGACCGTCCACGGCCGCGGTTTCCGTTTCGCCGGGGAGGTTGTCGACACGAAGCTCGCGGCCGCCGCAGTGCCCACCCGCAGCTCCACCTCGCCAGCGTCGCTCGCTTCGGTCGCGGTGCTGCCGTTCCTCGACTACGGCCTGGCGCCGGGCAACGAGCTCTTCGCCTCGGGAATCACCGAGGACGTGATCGCCCAGCTGGCGAAGATCCGCGCGCTGACCGTGATCTCGCGCACTTCGACCTCGATGGCCACCTTCGAGCGCAAGGACCGGAGCCTGCGGGAGATCGCCGCGCTGCTCGGCGCCGGTACGATTCTCGAAGGCAGCGTGCGCCAGGCCGGCAGTCGCGTCCGCATCGTCGCCCAGCTCATCGACGCCGCCACCGACCGGCACCTGTGGGCGGAGACCTACGATCGCGAGCTCACCGACATCTTCGCCATTCAGTCCGAGGTGGCTCTCGCGATCGCCGCCGCGCTCGACGCCGAGCTCTCACCCGACGAGCGTCAACGGATCGCGCAGCCGCCGACCCGCGACCTTCGCGCCTACCAGCTCTACCTGCAGGGCCGCTTCAGTCTCAGCAGGTACACCGAAGTGGGTGTCCGCAAGGCCATGGCCTATTTCGAGCAGGCGCTCGCGGTGGATCCCGCTTTCGCCCTGGCGGAGGTCGGCGTGGCGCGGACCTACATCGAGCCAGCGAACGAGGGTTTCGGGGGGGTTCCCCCCAGGACAGCGTTCGCATTGGCGCAGGAGGCAGTGGACCGCGCCCTGGCGCTCGACGAGAGCCTCGGCGAAGCGCACGGACTCGTGGCCCTTCTCAAGTTCTCCTGCGAGTTCGACTGGGACGGCGCCGAGCGGGAGTTCCGGCGGGGACTCGAGTTGAGCCCCGGCAGCGCCGACATCCACGACCACTACGGCTGGATGTGCATGGCGCTGGAGCGCTACGACGACGCGATCCGGCTGCTCACGCGGGCCCGCGAGCTCGACCCGCTCTCGCATGCCTCGGACAGTGCCGCCACGCTGCTGCGGGCGGGCCGATTCAACGAGGCGCTCGCGATGTCGGAGAAGATCATCGAGTTCGACCCGACGCTCACCCGCGGGCACGCTACGGCGGGCTGGGCTCTCATGCTGACCGGCCGCCACCCGGAGGGAGTGGCGGCGCTCGAGCGCGCGGCGGCGCTCGCTTCTGGCGGTACGCTCTTCCGCGCCCAACTGGGCCAGGCTTACGCCATGACCGGCAGGGTCGAGGATGCGCGGGACGTGCTGCGGCAGCTGACCACGCTGGCAGAGACGCGCTACGTCTCGCCCTACCACCTCGCCTACGTCCACACCGGTCTCGGCGAAGTCGAGACGGCGATCGACCGCCTGGAAGAAGCCTACGATCAGCGCGCCCCCGCGATCTACGCCATCAAGGGCTCGTTTCTCTTCGCTTCGCTGCGGCAGCACCCGCGCTTCGTCGCCCTGCTGCGCAAGATGAACCTCGCCTGACGCCGGACGACCCGACCTCTAACGCGGCAGCAGATCCACCGGCACCTCGGTCACCAGGTCGGCCGGGATGCCGTTCTTCGCCGCCGCGTCGCGGATCGCCTGTTCGCTCGGCCCCTCGTAGACGCAGAAGGTCTTGGTCTTGTCGGCGTTGGCGTACGAACCCACCCACTGCACGCCGAGAGCGGCGTTGTTGGCGTTGACCTGGACTTTGCCCGCCGCGTCGAGACCGTCGAGGGCACCGGCCGGGAAGGTGCGTTCGATCATGTAGCGGTGGGCGGGCTTGGGCTGCGTGGGCAGCGGGCCGGGGTCAAGGTCGACCGGGATCTCGAGAATGTCGTCGACCGGAATGGCGTTCTTCACTGCCGCCGCGCGCACCGCCTCGGCGCTGGGGCCTTCGTAGACGCACCAGGTCTTGGTCTGGTCGGCGTTGGCGTAGGAGCGGATCCAGTTCACCCCGAGCTCGGCGTTGTTGGCGTTGACCTGCGCCTTGCCCGCCGCGTCGAGGCCGGCGAGCGCCCCCGCCGGGAAGGTGCGCTCCACCAGGTAGCGGTGTTTGGAGCCACGCTCGTGGCGCTGGTAGGGGCGGGCGCGGCCTGTGCCGCGGCGGCAATCGCGAGCGGCGAGAGCGTCGAGAGAACGAGAGTCGAAAGCGTGAGCAGCGACATCGGCATGGGTAGCCTCCTTTGGAGCCCGCAGACTAGACGGGCGACGACCGGCAGTCCGGACGCCGGCGGGTTGAAATCGAGGTGAAATGCAGGTGGAGGCGATTCGGGCCTAGAATCCCGCACCTGTGGCCGAGATTGGAGTCGATTCCGCGGAGATTACCGCCCTCCTGCGCGCCGTCGAGGGTGGCGACCGCGCCGCCATCGGAGACCTGTTCGAGCGCGTCTACGGCGAGCTGCAGCGCATCGCCCGCCGGCAATTGCGCGCCGCGCCCCCGCTGCAGACGCTGCACACCACCGAGCTCGTCCATGAGGCCTATGTCCGCCTGTCGGGGGCGGCGCACTGGTCGACGCGCGACCGTTTCCACTTCTTCGCCCTGACCGCGCAGGCGATGCGCCGGGTGCTGATCGATCACGCCCGCAAGCGGACCCGCCAGAAACGGGGCGGACGGGGAGTACCCCTGTCGCTCGAAGAGGTCGACGTTCCGGTCGCCGAGCGCGCCGACGAGCTGCTCGCCCTCGACGGCGCGCTCGCCAGGCTCGAAGAGACCGACGCCGAGCTCGCCCGGATCGTCGAGTGGCGTTTCTTCGCCGGGATGTCGACCGAAGAGATCGCCGAGCTGCACGGCGTCTCGGACCGCACGGTGAAACGCCGCTGGCGTCTGGCGCGGGCCTTTCTCCTGCAGGAGCTCGCCGCCCAGGGCTGGAGCGCGTGAACCGGCCATCCCGCGCCCGCTTCGAAGAGGCCCGCCGGCACTTCGAGGCCTGGATCGAGCTCGAACCGGAAGCGCGCGCCGCGGAGCTCGCGGCGCTTCGCCAGTCCGACGCCGGGCTCGCCGAGGAAGTGGCAGCACTCTTCGCCGCCGACGACGGCGCCGGCGATTTCCTGGCGGCCCCGGCCGGCGTCGCGGCGCGCGAGCTGGTCGGCGACTGGGTCGCAACGACCGCGGACCGGAGCGGCGAAGTGATCGACGCCTATCGCCTGCTCGCGCTCCTCGGCCGCGGCGGAATGGGCGAGGTCTGGGAGGCCGAGCGCGTCGACGGCCACTTCGAACAGCGGGTGGCGCTCAAGCTCCTCAAGCGCGGCGTCGACTCGGACGAAGTCCTGCGCCGCTTCCTGCAGGAGCGCCAGATCCTCGCCCGGCTCACCCACCCGGGGATCGCGCGTCTCCTCGACGGCGGCATCGGACCGGATGGCCGCCCGTTCTTCGTCCTCGAGAAGGTCGACGGCGAGACGATTCTCGACTACGCATGCCGCCGGCGGCTGTCGGTCGCCGGGCGCGTCGCCCTCCTGGTACCGGTGGCGCTGGCGGTGGACGCCGCCCACCGCCAGCTGGTCGTCCATCGCGACCTCAAGCCCTCGAACATCCTGGTCACCGCGAGCGGCGAAGTGAAGCTGCTCGACTTCGGCATTGCCAAGCTCCTCGGCGATGGGCAGTCCGAAGTTGCGGGCGAGCCGGGCTCTCCCGGCGCCGAGCTCACCGCTCTCGGCCTGCGGGCGCTCACTCCCGCCTACGCGGCGCCGGAGCAGATTCTCGGCGAAGCGGTCACGACGGCGACGGATGTCTATGCGCTCGGAGTCGTGCTGCACGAGCTGCTCACCGGCCGGCGTCCGCATCCACGGTCTTCCACCTCTGCCGCGGCGCTCGCCGCCGAGGTCACGAACGAGAGCCTGCCGCGGCTCACCAGCGTCGTGCGCGCGCTCACGCCGGACGAGCTCGCCCGCCTCGGACTGCCCGCCGGCGAGAGCCCTCATCTCGGCCGGCGTCTCGCCGGCGATCTCGAGACCATCCTGGCGCGCGCCCTCGATCGCTCCCCCGAGCGCCGTTATTCCTCGGCGAGAGCGCTGGCCGACGATCTGCAGCGCTACCTCGACGGCCGGCCGGTCGAGGCACGCCCCGACTCGCGCTGGTACCGGGCGCGCAAGTTCGCCCGCCGGCACCGCGTCGCCGTCATCGCGGCCGGACTCGTCGCGCTGTCGCTCGTCGCCGGGCTGTCGGCGGCGCTCTGGCAAGCCCGCCGTGCGGCCCGCAATGCGCTCCACGCCGAAGCGAGCTCGCGGCGCGCCGAGCGGGTGCAGGCGTTCCTCATCCGGCTGTTCGAAGGCTCCGATCCGGACCGCGCGCAGGGCGCGACGATCACCGCGCGCCAACTGCTCGACGAGGGCGCCGCCCGCATCGCTGGCGAGCTCGCCGACGAGCCCGATGTCCAGGCGGCGCTGTGGGACGCCGTCTCGCAGATCGAGCGCCGCCTGGGTCGCAATGACGTCGCGCTGCGCCTGGCGCGCGCAGCGCTCGCCAAGCGGCGGCAGCTCCTTCCCGCGGGCGATCACGAGGTCGCGCTGGCGCAATTGACCCTCGGCGAGGCGCTGTTCGCGAACGGCGATCTGCAGGCGGCGAAAACCGAGCTCGCCGCCGCCCTGCCGGTGCTCGTCGCGAGCCTCGGCGAGGAGAGCGACGAAGTCCTGCGCGCGCGCTCGGCCCTGGGCGGCGCCGAGCTGCACCTGGGCGACAATGCCGCGGCGCTCGCGACGAGCGACTTCGTGCTGGCGCAGACCCGCCGCAAGTCGGGAGCCGAGAGCGCCGAGACCGCGCAGGCGCTGCTCGAGCACGCCATGGCGTTGGGTGCCGCCGACCGCTACCCGGAGGCCGAAGCTGCCGCGGCGGAGAGCGTGCGGGTCTTCACGCTCCGCCTGGGCGCCGACCACCCGCGCACCGCGCGGGCGCGCATGACCTGGGGAGAGCTGCTCGAGTACGTCGGCCAACGCGCCGAGGCCGGTCGCGAGCTCGAGGCCGCGCTGCCGGTCGTCGAGCGCACGATGGGCGAGGGGCACCCGGAGGTCGGGCAGATCCTCCTCCGCCTGGGATTCCTCGACGTCTCCACCCGGCGCTACGACGAGGCCGAACGCCGGTTCACCCGCGCGCTCGCGATCTTCGCGCCGCTCGACCACTACGAGACCGGCACCTGCCTGCGCATGCTCGGCCAGGTGGCGTTCGCGCGCGAGGACTACCGCGGCGCCGAGGCGCTCTACCAGCGCGCCGTCGATCGTTTCCGCGCCAAGCTCGGCGCCGATGACCAGCTCACGGTCACCGCGGTCGGCAATCTCGGGATGGCGCGGGTCCGGTTGGGCGACCTGGCGAGCGGGCGCGAGCTCCTTGCCCAGGCGATCGCGGGGAACGAGAAGCTCTTCGGCACGGCGGCCGACGAGCTGCGCGTGCCGCTGCTCTACCTCGGCGAAGCCTGCCGGCGGGCGGGCGATGCTGCGGGCGCCCTCGCCCACCACCGCCGCGTCCTGGCGATCGCCTTGAAGACCATCGGCGAAGCCCAGCTCGGCACCGCCAACGCCCGGCGCGAGATCGCGCTCGATCTCCTCGCGTCCGTTGGCTCTGACGCCTCCGACCCCGCCGCGCGCGCGGCCGAGCTCGCCGAAGCGCGGACGATGCTCGACGCCGCCCTCGCCATCGTCGCCGGAATCGACCCCGAGCACCCGCGGCTCGGCGAGTGGACCCTCGACTCCGCCCGCCTGGCGCGCGCCGCAGGCGACCGCGAGCGCAGCCGCCGCGATGCCGCGGACGCCGCCCGCCGCCTCGCCGCCGCCCGCGGCGCCGACCACCCGCTCAGCCGCGAAGCGCGCCGGCTCGCCGCCGGCTGAGCGCGACCCGACGGGCTTTACCCAGGCCCTACCCGGGCCCACCGGGCCCTACCAGTACCCCCGCGAAGCGCTCTCGAAACCGTCGGCGAAGATGTAGGCGTTGTCGAGCCGGACGACGACCGCCTTGCGATTCGTCGACGTCTCGGCGTCGGCGAAGAGGATAGGCCGCCCGCCGGCCAGGGCGAGCCCGCCACCGAACTCGTCGCCGCCGGTCGTCAAATCGGCGAGGGGGTAGCTCAGGTGATCGGCGTCGAGCGGCCCGAACGCCCCTTCGGGGAGGCAGGGATTGGCGCCCCCGGGTCGGCAGGCGGTGACGAAGAGGTCGCTGTCGCCGTCGTGGCGGTCGGTGTCGCCGAAGACGATCACCCGGCCGTCACCCTGGCGCACGACACCGGCGACATCGAACCGCGCCGGCAGCGTGTAACCGCCGAGCTCGTAGACATCCGTGCCGCCGGCGTCGAGGTGATGGACGACGATCTGCTGCCTCGCCGGACCGGTCGCCACCTTGACGCCCGCGGTCCAGATCGTGTCGTCGCCGGCGAGCGTCAGGGCCGCGAGCAGCTCGTCGACCGGATCGACCACCGGCGTGAGCCGGGTCCAGCCGAAAATGCCGAAGGTGCCGTCGAGGGTCCCGTTCGGCTGGGTGCGCGCGACCATGCCGTCGGCGTCGCCGAACGGATCGATCGTTCCGGCGAGAACGATGCGGTCCTGCGAATCGATCGCCAGGCCGGCGAGCAGATTGGTCTGCAGATCGAAGTCGTGCCGCACCCAGCCGTCGCCGCCGCCGAAGCCGGAATCGAGCACGCCGGTGTCGGTCAGGCGGAGGACGACGATGTCGGAGAGGTCGGCGCCCGAGGCCGGAAAGACATTGCCGCCGACCACCAGACGCTCGAACTGAAAGATGCCGGAAGGAACGAAGACCGGGGCGATCGCGACGCCGGAGAGGTTCTCGGGCAGGTCGAAAGTGAAGTACCCGTCGCCGTCGAAGGCGGCGTCGAAAGCGCAGTCGGGGTAGAGAAAGCGCGTCACGAAGATCACCTGTCCGAGGCCGGAGTAGGTGGCGGTGCCGGCGACGACCAGGCGCCCGGTACTGTCGAAGGCCGCTTGGCCGGGCACGACCGAGGTCACTCCGGCCGGTACGAAGTTGCAGTCTTCGGGTGGCCCCGTCTCGGGGACCCGGGACCAGTAGATGCCGTTGCCCGAGCGCTGGCTGAGGAAGAGCGCGGCGCCGTCGGGAGCGATCGTGCCGCGGCGGGCGACATGCGTCCCCGTGCTCCAGGCGATGAAGCCGCCAGGCCCCTGGAAATCAGGATCGGGAGCCCCGTCCACCGCCAGGGCCAGCGTCGGGAAAATTGTCAGCAACGAGAATCCCAGGACGATCGCACGGCCATTCATCGCAGAGCCTCCGGTATAACCAGAGACTCGCCAGCCGGCGGCGAAAGGGGACAGGCCAGGGGTCGAAGGCAGTGACTCCTCCCGGCCCGCGCGTCCAGGCGGCGCGCAGGCCGGTGAGAAGGTCCGGCTAGACGCCCGGCGTGGTCGCCGGAGCGCCTGCTTCCGGCGCACCCTCTTCGGAGCCGCCCTTCGGCAGGTCTTCGACATACCAGCGGCCGTCGATCCTGACGAAGGTGAAGGGGTCGGGGCCGACCGTTCCGGTCGCCTTGTCGCCCTCGATCTTCAGGTTCTGGAGGCCGCCCTCGGGGATCTGCACCGGGCCGCTCTTGTCCGCCTCGTCCCCGCCCGGCATCGCCTTCATCACCGCCAGCGCGTCGTTCAGGAAGGCGCCCTGGTCGATATTGGCGAACAGCTTCTCGATCTCCGCCTGGGTCGGCTCGGGCTTCTCCGGCTCGCCCTCCTTCGGCATCGCCGGCAGGCCGTACTTGGTGACCAGGTTGTTGTAGGCCGTCTTCAGGCCGGCGATCTCCTGCTTCGCCTTGGCCTTCTGCTCCTCGAGCTTCTGCTTGTCCTCGGCGGAAGGCTCGCCGGAGTCGCCTGCCATGCCCGCCATGCCTTCGGCCATCGAGCCGCCCATCTCGGCGCCCATCTCGGCGAAGGCGACCATCATCGTCGCCCCCATGTACATCGCCATCGCCATCTCGGTGCGGTTCTTCGGCGTCAGGCAGGCGGCGATCTCGCTGAAGTCCTCCTTGGCGGCGCCGGCCTTCATGCGCTCGACGAGGAGCTCGGGGGTCTCGGCGCCCGGCAGCTTCTTTTCGGCGGCCGGAGCCGCAGCCGCGGCCCCCGCAGGAGCTTCGGCGGACGGCTTCTGGCAGCCCATCGTGGAGGCGAGCGGCACGAGGCTCACCAGGGCAACGGCGGTCACCGCCAACGAACGTAATCTCAAGAAAGGCATCGCGTCTCTCCTCCGGGAATGTTCCGCGAGTCGTCTCGCGTCCTTCATCTATACGCAAACGGTCGCCGCAAGGGGACGCGGCCCCGCTCAGCCGCCGAGCAGGCCGACCACTTCGCCGTTCACCCAATCCATCTTCTCGGCCTGCGGCTGCGTCGGCAGGCCCGGCATGCGGATGATCTCGCCCAGGAGCGGCACGACGAAACCGGCGCCCGCCGACAGCACGATGCGCCGGACGGTGATGTCGAAGTCGCGCGGCCGGTTGACGAGCGTGGGGTCGTCCGACAGCGAATTCTGGGTCTTCGCGACGCAGATCGGCAACCCGCCGTAGCCCAACGCCACGATCTGCTTGAGATCGCGCGTCGCCGCTTTGGCATAGGAGACCGAGCGCGCGCCGTAGATTTTCGTGGCGATGGCCTCGATCTTCTCCGGGATCGACAGGTTCCAGTCGTAGAGCGGCGTGTAGGGCGCGGTCGCGAGCTTCGCCTGGGCGAGGACCGTGGTCGCCAGCTCGCGGCCGCCCTCTCCCCCCTTGGTGAAGATCTCGGCGAGGGCGACCGGCACACCGAGCGCCTTGCAGCCGTTCTCGACCACCGCCAGCTCCTCCTCCGAGTCGGTCGCGAAGCGGTTCATCGCCACCACCGGCGTGCGGCCGAAGATGCGGATGTTCTCGATGTGCTTGTAGAGGTTCTCCATCCCGCGCAGAACGGCGGCCGGATCGGGCTCGGCGAGCTTCTCCTTGGCGACGCCGCCGTGGCGCTTCAAGGCGCGAACGGTGGCCACCAGGACGACCGCGGCGACATCGAGATTGGCGTAGCGCATCTTGATGTCGAGGAACTTCTCGGCGCCGAGATCGGCGCCGAAGCCGGCTTCGGTCACCACCCAGTCGGCGTGGGCGAGCGCCATCTTGGTGGCGATCACCGAGTTGCAGCCGTGGGCGATGTTGGCGAACGGTCCGCCGTGCACGAACGCCGGCACCCCCTCGAGGCTCTGCACGAGGTTCGGCATGACGGCGTCCTTGAGCAGCAGCATGAGCGCGCCGACGGCCTTCAAGTCGGTTGCGGTCACCGCCGTGCCGTCGGCCCGCAGTGCCACGATCAGCCGCCCGAGCCGGGCGCGGAGATCGGCTTCGTCCTCGGCGAGGCAGAGCGTCGCCATGATCTCGGAGGCCGGCGTGATGTCGAAGCCGGTCTCGCGCGGCACGCCCTCGCCGGCGCCGCCGAGGCCGATGATCACGTCGCGGAGCGCGCGATCGTTGAGATCGATGACGCGGCGCCAGAGGACCCGGCGGGCATCGATGCCCAGCGGGTTGCCCTGCTGCAGGTGGTTGTCGACCAGCGAGGCGAGAAGGTTGTTCGCCGAGGTGATGGCGTGGAAGTCACCGGTGAAGTGCAGGTTGATGTCGCCCGCCGGCACGACGATCGACTTGCCGCCGCCGGTCGCGCCACCCTTCAGGCCGAAAGTCGGTCCGAGCGAGGGCTCGCGCAGAGCGAGCGCGACGCTGTCGCCGTTCTTCGCCATGCCCTGCGCCAGGCCGATCGAGACCGTCGTCTTGCCCTCCCCGGCCGAGGTCGGCGTGAGCGCCGTGACCAGGATGACCTTGCCCGGCGCGCGCTTGGCGAGACCGGCGGCGCGAGCCTCGAGCCGGATCTTGGCCTTGTCGTCACCGTAGGGAATCAGATGCTCCCGCGCGATCCCGAGATCGCGCGCCACTTCACTCACTGGTCGTACGCCGCCTGTGACACTCATGGAAGCCTCCTTGACTCGGGAAGCCTACGCGACTCGCAAATAAATGGGGACAGGCACCAATTTCCGTAAGGAAATTGGTGCCTGTCCCCATTTATCGCGGAGCGACGCGGCCAGCGGTGCCGTAGAGGTTCAGGCTGCCTGGTTTGACGAAGGTGGCGAGGGTGAGGCCGTAGCGCTCCGCCAGGCTGACGGCGATCGACGAGGCGGCGCCGACCGAGGCGACGATCGGGATGCCGGCGACGATCGCCTTCTGCACGATCTCGAAGCCGAGGCGGCCGGAGACCACCAGCACCACTTCGGCGAGCGGCAGGAGGCGCTGCCCGAGAGCCCAGCCGATGAGCTTGTCCACCGCGTTGTGGCGGCCGATGTCTTCGCGCGCCGCGAGCAGCTCCCCGGCGGCGTCGAAGAGCGCCGCGCCGTGCAGGCCGCCGGTCTCGGCGAAGAGCGGCTGCACCGCGCGCAAGCGGCCCGGCAGCGTCGCCAGCAACGCCGGGTCGATCCGCAGCGCCGAGGTTACGACCGGCGCCCGGATCGCGAGATCGGCGATCGAGCTCTTGCCGCAGACTCCGCAGCTCGCCGAGGCGTAGAAAGTGCGGGCGGTCACCGCGAGTCCGGGGGCGAGCTCCACCGACACGACGTTCCGGCAATCGCCGTCGAGCATCGCCTGCGGATGACCGAGGGCGACGATCTCCGCCGCACCCTGGACGATCCCCTCGCTGAACAGAAAACCGGCGACGAGCTCTTCGTCGTCGCCCGGGGTGCGCATGAGCACGGTGAACGGCCGCTCTCCCAGGCGGATCTCGAGCGGCGCCTCGGCGGCCAGCCGGTCGGTCTCGGCGCGCGCCTCGCCGCCCTGCAGGCGCAGGACCGGCACCGCCGTCCAGCCCTCCTCCACGGCTGGCGCTGGCGCCCCCGAAGGCGGCGGCGCGAAAGCGGCGGAACCCGGGATCCGGGGGGGCTTTGGCATCGCCGGCATGTTAGCCTTTTCCGCATGTCCAAGAACCAGCGCTTGACCACGCCTCTCGTCCGCGATCACAAGGGTGGAGAGCTCCGCCCGGCGACCTGGGAAGAGGCGCTGGACCGGGCGGCCGCCGGCTTTCGTAGCGTGGTGGCCGCGAAGGGTCCGCAGGCCTTCGGCATGTTCAGCTGCTCGAAGACGACCAACGAGATGAACTTCGTCGCCCAGAAGTTCACCCGCGTCGCCATCGGCACGAACAACGTCGACAGCTGCAACCGCACCTGACACGCCCCTAGCGTCGCCGGTCTGGCGACGGTGTTCGGAGCGGGAGGCGGCACGAGCTCCTACCAGGAGATCGAGGAGACGGACTGCGTCCTCCTGTGGGGTTCGAACGCCCGCGAGACGCACCCGATCTTCTTCCACCACCTGCTGAAAGGCGTGCACCGCGGCGCGAAGCTCATCGCGATCGACCCGCGCCGCACGACCTCGGCGCAGTGGGCCGACCTCTGGGCCGGCCTCGATGTCGGCTCGGACATCGCGCTCGCCAACACCGTCGCCAACGAGATCCTCGCCGCGGGACTCGAGCACAAGGAGTTCATCGAGCACGCGACGAGCGGCTTTCCGGCCTACCGCGACCACGTCGCGCAGTGGACGCTCGAGCGCGGCGCCGAAGTGACCGGGGTGCCGCCCGCGGTCATCCGCGAGATCGCCCATTCGTTCGCGCGCGCCCCGCGCGCCATGATCTGCTGGACCCTGGGCATCACCGAGCACCACAACGCGGTCGACAACGTCCTCGCGCTGATCAACCTGGCGCTGCTCTGCGGCCACGTCGGCCGCTACGGCTCGGGGCTCAACCCGCTGCGCGGCCAGAACAACGTCCAGGGCGGCGGCGACATGGGGGCGATCCCCGACCGGCTCGCCGGCTTCCAGCACGTCGAGAACGCGCCGCTGCGCGCCGCCTTCGAGCGCGCCTGGGGGGTCGCGCTGCCGCCCAAGCGCGGCCTCAACCTCTCGGGGATGTTCGAGGCGATGGAGCACGGCGCGATGAAGGCGCTCTACGTCATCGGCGAGAACCCCATGCGCAGCGAGGCCGATCAGCTGCGCACCCGACGGCTCCTCGAAGGCCTCGACTGCCTGGTGGTGCAGGACATCTCGCTCACCGCGACGGCCGAGGTCGCCGACGTCGTCTTGCCGGCCGCCGCCGGCTGGTGCGAGTCCGAGGGCACCGTGACCTCGAGCGAACGCCGCGTGCAGCGGGTGCGGATGGCGCTGCCTCCCCCCGCCGGCGCGCGCGACGACCTCGACATCCTGTTCGACCTCGCGCGGCGCATGGGTCACGACTGGGGACGCCCGGACTCGGAGACGATCTGGAACGAGGTGCGCAGCCTCTCGCCGGTGCACGCCGGCATGACCTACGCCCGGCTCGAAGCCGAAGGCGGCCTGCAGTGGCCGTGCTACGACGAGAGCCATCCCGGCGAGCTCTTCCTGCACAGCCGCCTCTGGGAGCGCCCGGTGCTGGGACCGCGCGCGCCGTTCCATGTCCTCCACGACGACCCCCCGGTCGACCGGCTCGACGCCGACTTCCCCTTCCGCCTGACCACCGGGCGGCGGCTCGCCGAGTACAACACCGGCGTGCAGACCGCCGGCTACGCCTCGCCGACGCGGCGCGGCGAGACCCTCGACCTCTCGCCGGAGGACGCGGCGCGCCTCGGGCTGGCGAACGGCGACCGCGTGCGGGTCGTTTCGCGCCGCGGCACGCTCGAGACGCCGATCCATGTCGATCCGGCGCTGCGCCCCGGGCTCACCTTCATGACCTTCCACTTTCCGGAGGAGGTCGCGACCAACCTCCTCACCATCGATGCCACCGACCCGGTCTCCGGCACCGCCGAGTTCAAGGCGGCGGCGATCCGCATCGAGCCGCTCGCCAACTCCGGCAGGGCGCCGGTGAGCGCGGGCGCCGATGCCGCGGCCGTAGGGAGACTCTAGGTGGATATTCAGGTTCACGGCGCGGAGCCGACCGCCGAGGAGCGCGACGCGGTCGACAGCCTGCTCGGCGCCGCCAGCTCCGGCTGGGAGGGCGCCGCGCGCAACATCGCGCGCGACGGGCGCGCGGCGCACGGCGGCCGGGCGGCGCGGGACCAGCGCCACCTGCTGCTTCCCGCCCTGCACGCCGTCCAGGATCGCGTCGGTTGGGTGAGCGAAGGCGCCCTCAACTACATCTGCCTGCGCCTCACCGTGCCCCCCGCCGACGCCTGGGGCGTCGTGACCTTCTACCATCTCTTCGCGACCGAACCGCGGCCGCGGACGGTGGCCCACGTCTGCGACGATCTCGCCTGCCGGCTGCGTGGCGCCGAGCGCCTCTGCGCCGAGCTCGAGGGCGAGCTCGGTCCGGCCGGCGAGGCGCCGGCCCGCAGCAATGGAACCGGCAATGGAACGAGCAACGGAACCTGGCTCCGCAGCCCCTGCCTCGGCCTGTGCGAGCGCGCACCCGCGGCGCTCGTCGTGCACGCCGGCGCGATCCGCGAGACCGCGACGCTCGGACCGATCCGGGACGCGCTGACGGTCTCCCGCGCTCTCGAGGGCGACACCACCGAGCTCTTCACCCAGCCCGCGCAGCGCCTGCAGGCACTGCGACGCTCGGTGCCGCAAGCCGGCAGCGCCGGCCTGAAGCTTCTGTCGCGGGTCGGGTCGGTCGATCCGACGAGCCTCGACGCCTATCGCTCCTCCGGCGGCTACGCGGCGCTGCAGCGGGCGATCGAGCTCGGGCCGCAAGGCGTCGTCGCCGAGCTCGCGGCCTCGAAGCTCGTCGGCCGCGGCGGCGCCGCCTTCCCGGCGGGACGCAAGTGGGAAGCGGTCGCGCGCGCCGCGGAGAAGACGCGCTACGTGATCTGCAACGCCGACGAGTCGGAGCCCGGCACGTTCAAGGACCGGGTGCTGCATGGAGGAGGATCCGTTCGCCATCGTCGAAGCGATGACGATCGCCGGTTTCGCCTGCGGCGCGGAAGCGGGCATCGTCTACCTGCGCGGCGAGTATCCGCACGCCGAGGTCCGCCTGCGCCAGGCGATCGCCGCGGCGCGCGCCGCGGGTCTCCTCGGCGAGAAGATCGCCGGCGTCGGGAGCGCCGGCTTCCGCTTCGACATCGAGATCCGCCGCGGCGCCGGCGCCTACATCTGCGGCGAGGAGACGGCGCTGTTCAACTCGATCGAGGGCCTGCGCGGTGAGCCGCGCTCGAAGCCGCCGTTCCCGGTCGAGGTCGGCGTCTTCGGCAAGCCGACGCTGGTGAACAACGTCGAGACCCTGGCGAACGTGCCGTGGATCCTGCGCGAGGGCGGCGCGGCCTTTGCCGCCACGGGGACTCCCGATTCGTCCGGGACGAAGCTCTTCTGTCTCTCCGGCGAGGTGACCCGGCCGGGTCTCTACGAGCTGCCGTTCGGCGCGACGCTCGGCGAGCTCCTGGCGCTCGCCGGCGGCATGCTCGACGGCAAGGAGCTCTTCGCCGTGCTCCTCGGTGGCGCTGCCGGGAGCTTCGTCGGTCCGGACCGGCTCGCGCTGCCGCTCACTTTCGAAGGCACCCGCGCCGCCGGCACGACGCTCGGCTCGGGTGTCGTGCTGGTCTACAGCACCGAGGCCGATCTCGGCGACGCGCTGCTGCGGATCGCCGAGTTCTTCCGCCACGAGTCGTGCGGCCAATGCGTCCCCTGCCGGGTCGGGACGGTGCGCCAGCTGGAGCTCCTGCAGCGCCTCAAGCGCCAGACGCCGATCGGCGACCGGGCAAGAGAGATGGCGCTCTTCGCCGAGCTCGCGCAGGCGATGCGCGACGCCTCGATCTGCGGCCTCGGCCAGACCGCCTCCACCGCCATCGCCTCGGGACTGGCGCTGTTCGATCCGTTTCCCGGCAGGCCCGCGATGCCCGACCGTGCCCACCTGGAAGAGGGATCATGACCAGCGACCCGATCTGGTTCACGCCGCCACCGCGTTCGCCGCGCACGCCGGAGGCGCCGCCGCGCCCGCAGCCGGCGAGCATCGCGCTCGAGATCGACGGCAAGGCGCTCGAGGTCGAAGCGGGCGCGACCCTGCTCGACGCCTGCCGGGCCGCCGGCATCGACATCCCGACGCTGTGCTTCCTCGCGACCCTGACGCCGGCGAACGCCTGCCGGATCTGCGTCGTCGAAGTCGAAGGGGCGCGCGTCCTCGCGCCGGCCTGCTCGCGCCGCGCCGAGCCGGGGATGAAGGTGCACACGCAGTCGGAGCGTGTCCGCCTGTCGCGCAAGCTCGTGCTCGAGCTCCTCGGCTCGTCGGTCGATCTGTCGACCGCGCCCGGGCTCGCCGAGCTCATGCAGGAGTACGGCGCGGAGCCGGCGCGCTTCGGAGAGGACGTCCTGAGGGTCGAGTCCGGGGTCAAGATCGACAACGATCTCTACGTCCGCGACTACGGCAAGTGCGTGCTGTGCTACAAGTGCGTCGACGCCTGCGGCCACGACGCGCAGAACACCTTCGCCATCGCCGCCGCTGGGCGCGGCTTCGACGCCCACATCTCGACCGAGCGCGACGTCCCGCTGCCGACCTCGGCCTGCGTCTACTGCGGCAACTGCATCGCCGTCTGCCCGACCGGCGCGCTGATGGCGAGCCACGAGTTCGACCTGCGTCAGGCCGGCAACTGGCGCGAGGCCGAGCAGACGCAGACCGACACCATCTGCGGCTACTGCGGCGTCGGCTGCACGCTGACCCTGCACGTCCAGGACGAGCGCATCGTCAAGGCGACCTCGCCGCTCGAGAGCTCGGTCACCCGCGGCAATCTCTGCGTCAAGGGCCGCTTCGGCTTCGAGTTCGTGCACATCGGGCGCGCGCCGGACGCAGCGGACGACCCGCACCAGAGCTGAGCCGCCGCAAGGCGCTCCATCGGGGGTAGGCTCTCTCGATGCCGCTCCCCCCGCTGCGCAGCCGCTCGTCCGGCATGGCCGGTTTCGGTCGCATGCTTCTGGGCGCCTTCGTCGCCCTCTACCTCTTCGGCTCGCTGCTGCTGATCAACGTCCTGCAGACCGCGAGCCTGGTGTTGCGCCCGTTCTCGCGCCGCGCCTTCCGCCGGGTGAACCGCTGGTTCGCCGACCGCTTCTGGGGCTGGTGCGCCTGGACCACGCTCTCGCTGCACCGCACCCGGGTGACGATCAGCGGCGACGACCTGCCGGCGGACGAGAACGCCGTGGTGGTCGTCAATCACCAGACGATGACCGACGTGCAGGCGCTCTTCCTGCTCGCGCGCCGGGCGGGACGGCTCGGCGACCTCAAGTGGTTCGTCAAGGACTCGCTCAAGTACGCGCCGGGCTTCGGCTGGGGCATGACCTTCCTCGACTGTCTGTTCGTGAAGCGCGACTGGACAGCCGACCGCGCCCACATCGACCAGGTGTTCCGCCGGGTGGTCTCCGGTCGCGTGCCGCTCTGGCTGATCACCTTCTCGGAGGGCACCCGCCTGTCGGCCGCGAACCTCGCCCGCGCCCGCGAGTACGCCGCCGGGCATGGGCTGGCCCTGCCGCGCCACGTCCTGCTGCCGCGCGCCAAGGGGTTTGTCGCCTCGATCGCCGGCCTCCAGGGTCACATCTCGGCGGTCTACGACGTCACCATCGGCTACGTCGACGGGCTGCCCTCGCTCTGGCAGTGGGCCAAAGGGGAGATGCGCGAAGTGCATCTCCACGTCCGGCGCTACGCGGTGGCGGAGCTGCCGGCCGCTCCCGAGGCGCTCGCCCACTGGCTGCACGAGCGCTTCGCAGAGAAGGACGAGCGCCTCGACCGCTTCTACGCCGCGGGGTCGCTCGCGTGACGCCCGGCAGCCGCCGGCGCCCGGTGCCTGCCGCCGTCCGGCGGCTCGCCTTCGGCATGGCGCTGTGCTGCGCGCTCGGCGCTTCCCTGGCGAGCGCCGCCGGCGACCGGGCAGAACGCGCAGCGGGGGCCAGCCGCGCCAGCCGCACGGACCGCGTGCTCGTCCGCGTCGCAGCCGGGCGCACCCTGCCGCAGGCGTTGACCCGCACACCCGGCGCGCGCCACCTGTTCGGGAACTGGTGGCGCCTCCCGGTTCCGGCGGACGAAGCCCCCGCGGCCTTCGGCGCGCGCTTCGCCGGTGCGGCGGGAGCCGCGGCGGGAGTGGAACGGGTCGATTCCGACGTCGTGCAGCGGCTGGCCTTCGGTGAGGAGCGGTCGCCGGCGACGACGGCGCGCACCGCTGCCGGCAATCCGGTGCCGACCCTGGTCGCCGACGACCCGCTCTTCGTGCAGCAGTGGCACCACCGGCAGATCGGCGCCGAAGCGGCCTGGCTGCGCTCGACCGGCGAAGGGGTCGTCGTCGCGGTCATCGACAGCGGCGTGAGCGTCGCCACGACGCCCGGCAGCGACGGCTTCTGCCACCCGCTCGCCGGCGAATACGACGCGGTGCTCGACCAAACGGGGCCGGGCACCGCCGTCGACCGTCTCGGCCATGGCACCTTCGTGGCCGGTGTCATCGCGCAGTGCACCGGCAACGGGGTCGGCGGCGTGGGGCTCGCCCCGGACGTCGCGATCCTCGCCATCCGCGCCTGCACGGACGACTACGAGTGCGCCTCCTCCGACGTCGCGGCGGCGATCGACTGGGCGACGACCCAGGGCGCGCGGGTGATCAATCTCTCGCTCGGCATGGCCTGCGCCGGGGCCGACTGGCCGGAGTGCTCGACGGCGATCGAGAACGACGCCATCGCCCGGGCCGTGGCGGCCGGCGTCGTCATCGCCGCCATCGCCGGCAACGGCCACGAGGACCACCTGGGCTTTCCCGCCAACCACCCCGACGTCATCGGTGTCGGCGGCGTCGAGGCGCGTCTGTTGAAGACCAGCTACTCCTCCTGGGGCACGGCGCTCTCGGTCATGGCGCCGGCGGGCGAGCCGGGCGTCGACACCGACGGCGACGGCTTCGCGGACGAAATTCTGCAGGAGACGCTGAAGAGGGTCTGCCTCCCCGGCGGGCTCGGCGGCTTCACCTTCTGCCGCTGGTCGGGGACCTCGTTCGCCGCGCCGCACGTCGCGGCGACCGTCGCCCTGCTGCTCGCGGAGCATCCGGGCGCTGCGCGCGATCAGCTCCGGCGCGCCATCGAGGAGTCGGCGCTCGACCGCGGCGCGCCCGGTTTCGACGCCCTCTATGGCCACGGCGTCGTGCAGGCCGACGCCGCGCTCGCGCGCCTCGACGAGATCGTCGCGACGGAGGGCGAGGGCTGCGTCGACGCTCCCGAGCGCCTCTGCCTGCTGCAGAACCGTTTCGGCGTCGAGGTGAGCTGGACCAACTATCAGGGGGCTTCGGGCAGCGGCATCGCGCGGCCGCTCACCACCGACTCGGGCCTCTTCTGGTTCTTCGCGCCGGCGAACCTCGAGCTCCTGGTCAAGATGGTCGACGGCTGCAGCTTCAACGGCCACTACTGGGTCTACGCCGCGGCGACGACCGACGTCGAGTACCACCTCCGCGTGACCGAAAGCGCGACCGGCGCCTACCGCACCTTCGACAACATCCTCGGCACCGCCTCCCCGGCCTTCACCTCGATCGACGCCTTCCCCTGCGGCGACTGACGGCGGACGTGAAGAATGGGGACGAAGATGGAAGAATGGGGACAGTCCCCATTTATCGACGCGGGGGAGAACAGGCCCTTTCCGGACTCCAGCGCGCCGGTGGAGACGTCGACGGCCGTCGTAGCCATGTATTTGCTCGAAGAATGGGGACAGTCCCCATTTATCGATTTGGCATTTGGTGAATGTGAAGAAATGGGGACTGTCCCTATTTATCGCCCCTGCGGCGACTGACCGGCGGGCGTGAAGAATGGGGACAGTCCCCATTTATCGACGCGGGGGGAGAACCGGCCCTTTCCGGACTCCAGCGCGCCGGTGGAGACGTCGACGGCCGTCGTAGCCATGTGATTTGCTTGGCTCAGAGGTATGCCATGACCCGACAGGCTGTCCGTCGTACGATTCTCGCCGCCATGCTCTGTGCTCCCGTCGTCCCGGTCTTCGCCGCCGACGCGCCCGCCGCCGATCCCCGCTACACCTGGAACCTCCAGGAGCTCTACCCCTCCGAAGCGGCGTGGGTGGCGGCCAGGGACGCCGCCGTCGCCGAGCTCCCGCAGCTCGAGTCGTGTCGCGGGCACCTCGCCGAGTCGGCCGCCAGGCTGGCGGGCTGCCTCGATACGGTCTTCGACCTCGACCGCCGTCTCGCCCAGGTCGGCGTCTACGCCACGATGACCTTCGATCTCGACACCAAGGTCGGCCGGGCGCAGCAGATGCAGGAGCAGGCGCGCCTGGCGCGTACCGCGTTCGCCGCGGCGGCCTCGTGGCTGCGTCCGGAGATCCTCGCGGCAGGCGCCGCCACGATCCGCGGCTTCGTCGCCGCCGAGCCGCGCCTCGCACCCTACAAGCAGCCGCTCGCGGAGATCCTTCGCCGTGGGCCGCACACGCTCGATCCCGAATCCGAGCGCATCGTCGCCGAAACCGGCACGATGGCGACCGCGGGCCAGTCGATTCGCGACGTCTTCGTCAACGCCGACTTTCCCTACCCGACGATCCAGCTGTCGACGGGCGAGAGCGTCCGGCTGGACGCCCAGGCCTATACGAAGTACCGCGCATCGACCCAACGCGCCGACCGGCTGGCGGTGTTCGCGGCGTTCTGGGAGCGCTACAACGAGTACACCCGCACGCTGGGCACGGCCCTGGGCGCGCAGGTGCAGGCGCACGAGTTCTCGCGCAAGATCCGCAAGTTCGACTCGGCGCTCGACGCGGCGCTGTTCAGCGACAACATCCCGACGGCCGTCTACACCGAGCTCGTCGCCGACATCCACGCCAATCTGCCGACGCTGCATCGCTACCTCAGGCTCCGCCAGCGGATGATGGGCCTCGACAGGCTCGGTTACGAAGACCTCTACGCCCCGATCGTCCAGAAGTACGACCGCCGGTTCACCCCCGAAGAGGCGACGGCGGTGACGCTCGAGGCGGTGGCGCCGCTGGGCCCCGAGTACCAGGAGATTCTCCGCAACGGCTTCCGCAGCCGCTGGGTCGACTGGTTCCCGTCGCCCGGCAAGCGCTCCGGCGCCTACAGCACGGGCGCCTACGGTATCCACCCGTTCCAGCTCCAGAACTTTACCGGCCTCTACGAGGAAGTCTCCACGCTGGCCCACGAAGCGGGCCACTCGATGCATTCGTTCCTCGCCGACCGGGCGCAGCCCTACCCGACGCACGACTATCCGATCTTCATCGCCGAGGTCGCTTCGACGCTGAACGAGAACCTGCTGGTCCACTCGATGCTGGCAAGAGCGACTTCGGACGACGAGCGCCTGGCGCTCCTCGGCAGCTACCTCGACACCCTGCGCACGAACCTGTTCCGGCAGGGTCTGTTCGCCGAGTTCGAGCTGCGCATCCACGAGATGGCCGCCAAGGGCGAACCGCTGAACGGCGAGAACCTTTCGGCCCTGTACCTCCAGCTCGTGCGCGAGTACTACGGCCACGACGCAGGCGTCTGCGAGGTCAACGACAGATACCGCGCCGAGTGGGCCTACATCCCGCACTTCTACTACGACTTCTACGTCTACCAGTACTCGACCAGCGTGGTCTCCTCCATCAAGCTTGCCGAAGGCATTCGCGCCGAGGCCGCCGCCGTGCCCGCCTCGACCGCGAAGCGCGACGCCTACCTGAAAATGCTCGCTTCCGGTTCGTCGCGCTACGCCTTCGACATGCTCAAGGAAGCCGGAGTCGACATGACCACGCCGGCGCCGTTCACCGCCGCGATGAAGGAGATGAATCGCATCCTCGACGCGATGGAAGCGATTCTCGACAACCGGGAAGGCCGCGAGGGCAAGACGAGCGGAAATTGAGCGGCGCGTCAATGACCAGTGGCGTATCTGTTTTCGCTGGTCGCAGGGTGACGTATGGGACGTCGAGATCGTGGACTACCATTAGAGGTGAACCATGGCTGCCAAGCACAAGCTCCTGCCGCTCATCCACCCGGGTGAGATCCTGTTCGAAGAGTTCATGAAGCCGCTCGAGCTCTCGATCAACCGGCTGGCGCGCGAGCTCATCGTGCCGCCGGGGCGGGTGAGCGCGATCGTGAACGGCAAGCGTTCGATCACGGCCGATACCGCTCTCCGCCTGGGGAAGTACTTCGGCGTCTCGCCCGAGCTGTGGATGGGGCTGCAGACCGACTATGACCTCCGCGTCGCCGAGCGCCGGATCGGACCCGAGGTCGCCCGGCGGATTCAGCGGCACGCGGCCTGAGCCGCAAGTTCCGGAGGGCGGCTCAGTTCTCTTCGTCGTCGACGAGCAGGCCGAGGAGATCGGTCGTCGAGACGATGCCGACGACCTTCTTGCCGCGGGTGACGAGCAGGCGGTGGATGCGGGCGTCGATCATCTTCTCGGCGATCTTGCCGACCGGCAGCTCTTCGTCGACCGCGAGGATCGACGGCGTCATGATTTCGCCCACCGTCTCTTCCGACTCGGCGATGCGCAGGCCGGCGATGTCCTCGGCGTTGAAGCGCTCTTCCCAGCTCTGCAGGTAGTAGTCGGTGTCGGTGTGCGTGAGCACGGCCTCGTCGCGGCCGGTGAGCGAACGCGCGATATCCGAGAGCGACACGACGCCGACGAGGTGTCCTTCGACATCCTCGACCGGCACGCCGGAGATCTCGTTCTCGACCAGGAACTGCGCGAGCTCGGCCACGGTCATGTCGTCGCGCACCCTCAGCACCTCGGAATTCATCACGTCTTTGGCGACCAGTTCTCGCATTGCCCTACTCCCTGCCGACGTCAGGGAAATCGGCGCCGTCGGCGACTCGAAAGTACGCCCGCCACCCCCTCCGCGCCCCGCCCCATGGGGCTGGATCCGCGAGCTAGGGACCTTCCACCAGCGGTTTGAAGATCTCCGCCAGGCGGTCGGGCGCTTCGGTCAGGCGCTCGAGGTGCGGATAGACCGCGCCGCGGGTGAGCTCGAGGCGCGCCGTCGAGAGCTCCCCATGGCGCTCGATGAGCAGCGCCAGCGGGCGCTTTCCGGTGACGGAATCGTCCATCCCGCGGCGGAGCGCCTCGGGGGACCACTTCTGGTCGCCGACGCCGACGATCTTGCCGCCCGGGGCGAGGCCCGCCGCGAACGCCGGCGAGTCCTGGACGACCTCGAGCAGGTCGCCGTCGGCGTTGGTCTTGATCCCCAGGGCGTAGCTCCAGTCGATCACCTCGCGCGTCTCCTCGCGCCCGGCCATGAAGCAGATTGGGCTCGCGCGCTGTAGGCCGAGCTTCCAGCCCGCGGCCGCGAGTCCCCCCATCGGCGCGTGCTCCTGAACCTGCTCGACGCGTTGCGCGAAGAAGCCGCGCCAGTCGAACGGCGCCACTTCGCCCAACATCGCCAGCACGTCGTCGAGGGTGTAGGCGAGCATCGCCGGACCGCCTCCCGGCGGTCCCGCAAAGCGCCGGCAGAAGTCGTCGAGGCTGCGCCGGCCTGCGGAGAGCTCGCGCAGCTTCATGTCGGCCTCGAGCCAGATGAGCGCCGCTTCTTCATAGTAGTCGAGCGGCCGGCGCATGGCCGTGCCGGGACTCGGCGCAGCGACGCCGAGCTGCACCGCCGTCGCGGTATCGACCAGCGGGCGCCACTTCCTGCCGGGGCGCGCGTCCTCGAGTTGGCTCGTCATCCAGGCGAGGTACTCGCGGGTCGCCACGGCCGGGCGCATCCCGGCGCGGGTCGAGAGCACGACATCCCCGAGGTAACGCGTCAGGCCCTCGTAGATCCACAGCTGCTCGCCCAGCATCGGCTGCTCGTAGTCGGCAGTCGCCAGACCGCGCGGCCGGCGGTACTTGCCGTTCCAGGAGTGGACGTACTCGTGCGGCAGGATGCGCAGCTCGGCGAGTCCGCGCCCCGCGTCCGAGAACACCCGTGCCGGCAGGCGGTTGTCGCTCGACTCGGGGTGCTCGAGGCCGTTGGGTTCCATTTCGTCGGTGAGCGCGACGAGCCAGACGTAGCGCCGGTAGTGACGCGCGCCGAAGAGCGCCTGCGCCTCCTCCACGACGCGGCGCATCTCGGCGAGCCGTGCCTCCGGCACAGCGAGATCGGCAGCGGTGTCGGCCGCGAGACTGAGGCGGACCGGGGCGTCGGTCTCCGGGGCGTCGAGGACCGGATACGAACGAAAGTGCTCGCCGGCGAGGAGCGGCGAGTCGACGAGGGCGGTGAGCGGCAGCGCGGCGAAGTCGACCTTGTCGCCGGCGCGCGCCGCGACCTCGAGAGCGCTGTCGAAATTCCAGCCCGCCGGCAGGATCAGCGACGGGCGGAAGCTCACGGCGTCGCTCGGCTGGCCGCGTGGCACCAGCACCTGCTGGTTCCACAGCAGCACGAAGAGGTGCGCGGTCGCGTTGGGGCTCTCGCCGTAGCCACCGCCGAACGACTCCGGCGGCGAGAGGTAGTCGAAGTCGGCACTGATCTCGCTGACTCCGGCCGGGACCGTCAGGTGGAAGGTGAACATCTCCAGCGGATCGCGCCGCCAGGCGAGCAGCTGGCCGCCGGCGGTGAAGCGCAGGTCGACGACCTGCATGACCGGCCCGGTCGGCGAATGCTCGCCGGGAATCCACTTCGGGTAGGTGAGCACGAGCGGCCCGGCGGCGACCGGCAGCACCAGGTGGCTGTGGAACACCCCCTGCGCCGCCCGCGTCGCGTCGACCTCGAGCCGGATCGGCGCCCCCGCCGCCGTGCGGGAAGCCGGCCCTTCGGCGGCGAGCGACCCGCCGCCGAGCGCAAGCAGGAGGATCCACGGCAGCGGCCTGGGTCGCAGCGTCGACGTCGGATTCATGTCTCGGCCTCCGGAAGGACGTGATCGTAGCATCGCATCGGCCTGGTCTCGGCAAGCGCGCGGCCCGCCGCCCCGAAGTGCGTCAGAATGGAGGCCAACTCAGCTCGAAAGGAGCCCCACCATGCAACGGTCCCACGTCGTCGCTGCTCTCGCGCTCGTTCTCGCCGGCGCCGCCGCCGGCGCCTTCGCAGCCAAGAAAATGGTCATCGACCCCGCGACCTACAGCGGCAAGTCGCCGCAGGAGGCCGGCGCAGCGCTGCTCTCCGCCGCCCAGACGCTCACCGAAGGCGGTACGTTCGAGAACATCGCCTGCGGCCGCGTGCTCTATCTCTCGGGAAGCAAGAACGAAGGCAAGGCGCTCTTCGACCGCGTCCTCGCCGGCAAGCACGACGGCGGCGACCTCATCCGCATCGCCCGCGTCTACGCGGAGGCGGGAGAGTGGGCGGCGGCGAAGCCGCTCTTCGATCAGGTGGTGGAGTCCGCGCCCAAGGACGAGGACTGGCTGGCCGAGGTCGGCGCCGCCTACGTCCGCGCCGGCGATCGCGCCCGCGGTGAGGAGCTCTACGCCCGCTCGCTGGCACAGGATCCGTCCAACCTGCGCAACGCGCTGCGCATGGCGAGCGCCTACCTCCAGGTCGCCGCGCCTTAGCCCGGACTTCTCACCAGCTTTCTACTGCGGCGCCGCACCTGCCCGCGCCTGCTGCGTTGCGCTCGGTCGGCGTGCTCGACGGGCCTACAGGCCCGCCTGCGCTCGCCTCGGTCGCGACGCCTTGCAGTCACTGGCATCTGCGACGCCTCGCGACGAATGCTGGTGAGAAGTCCGGGCTAGAACAGCGTGTAGATGAACGGCGCGGAGGCCTGGCCGGTGGCGATCAGAAGGGCGACGAGGCCGAGGACGACGAGCAGCGGCACGATCCACCAGGCCTTGTGCTCGCGCGCGAAGGCGACGAAGTCGCGGATCAGGGTGCTGACGTAGCCGAGTCTGCCCATGCGGGAAATTCTACCTCTTAGTCGAGGGTGAATTCCTGGCGCCAGCTGTCGTCGTCGGGGCGCGCCGGCTGCTGCTCCTTCTCGAGCAGCAGGTCGCCGAGCACGAGGTCGTCGATCTCCGAGCGCATGAAGCAGCGGTAGGCGTCCTCGGGCGTGCAGACGATCGGCTCGCCGCGCACGTTGAAGCTGGTGTTGATCAGCACCGGGCAGCCGGTCAGCGCTTCGAAGGCCGATGAGCAGGGCGTGGAAGCGCGGCGAGGTCGCCTGCGAGACCGTCTGCACGCGCGCCGAATAGTCGACGTGGGTGATCGCCGGCAGGTCGGAGCGCGGCCGGTTCACCCACTCGACGAGCGGCAGGTCGCGCTCGTCGCCCTGCTTCGGCAGGCAGCGCGCGGCTGCGACGGGAGCGACCAGCAGCATGTAGGGCGAGGGGCGATCGAGCTCGAAGACGTCGCGCGAGCGCTCCTCGAGCACCGCCGGCGCGAACGGCCGGAAGCTCTCGCGGTACTTGATCTTCAGGTTCATCACCGACTGCATCCGCGGCGAGCGCGGATCGCCGACGATCGAGCGGTTGCCGAGCGAGCGCGGGCCGAACTCCATGCGGCCCTGGAACGAGCCCGACGACGCGCTCGGCGGCGATCCGGCGGGCGATCTCCGCCGCCCACTCCTCCGGCGCGAGCCGGCGGTAGGGGTAGCCGCGGGCGTCGAGAAAGGCGGCGATCTCCGCGTCGCTGAACTCGGGTCCGAGAAAGGCGCCCTGCATGCCGTCGCCGCCGGGCAGCGCGCGCTGGGCGGGGCGCGGACGCGCCTCATCTTCTTCGGACGTCCCCATGTAGTGGAAGGCGAGCGCGGCGCCGACGGCGCCGCCGGCATCGCCGGCCGCCGGCTGGATCCAGATGTCGTCGAAGACCCTGAGCGCAGCAGGACGCCGTTGGCCACGCAGTTGAGCGCCACGCCGCCGGCGAGGCAGAGGTTGCGCTTGCCGGTGAGCTCGCGGGCGTGGCGGGCGGCGCGCAGCACGATCTCCTCGGTCACCGCCTGGATCGAGCGCGCGAGGTCCATCTCGCGCCGGGTGATCGGCGACTCCGGCGAGCGGGCCGGTCCGTCGAAGAGCTCGCGCGAAGCGCCGGTTCGTCATCCGCCAGCCGGCGACGTAGTCGAAGTAGGAGAGGTCGAGGCGGAACGAGCCGTCGGCGCTTGAGGTCGACCAGATGGTCGAGGATGCGGTCGCGGTACACCGGCTCGCCGTAGGGCGCGAGGCCCATCAGCTTGTACTCGCCGGAGTTGACGCGGAAGCCGGTGAAGTAGGTGAACGCCGAGTAGAGCAGGCCCAGCGAGTGCGGGAAGCGCATCTCCTCGACGAGCGCGACGCGGCTGCCCTCGCCGATGCCGACCGTCGTCGTCGACCACTCCCCGACGCCGTCGAGGGTGAGGATCGCGGCCTCGTCGAACGGGCGACGGGTAGAAGGCGCTCGCGGCGTGCGACTCGTGATGCTCGGCGAAATGCACCGGCGGCGGCGCCGCGATCGCCCAGCGCGGCGCAGCTCGCCGTCGATCTCCGGCGCCACCCAGAGCCGGTCCTTGAGCCACAGCGGCATCGCCTGCAGGAACTGCGACAGGCCGCGCGGGGCGACCGAGAAGTACGATCTCGAGGAGGCGGTCGAACTTGAGGATCGGCTTGTCGTAGAAAACGACCGCATCGAGCGCGTCGATCGACGGCGATCCCCTGCCCTCGGCGAGGCAGTAGCGCGCGGCGTTCCTGGGGAAGGCGGCGTCGTGCTTCTTGCGCGTGAAGCGCTCCTCCTGCGCCGCCGCGACGATCACGCCGTCCTCGACCAGGCAGGCCGCCGAGTCGTGGTAATAGGCGGAGAGACCGAGGATGCGCATCGATTTCGGGCGGACCGCGCTCAGAACGCCTTCTCGTAGGACGACTTCGTCCGCGGGGCGTCGTTGCGCCGGTGCCAGTAGGAGGGCGCCGCCTTGTCGAACCAGCGTTCCAGCCGGTCCCGGCGCCCGGCGCGCAGGAGACGGCCGAACGGCACGAAGAAGAGCCAGAAGACCGGCGTCAGAAGGACGACGGCGAGCAGCCGCCCGATGCCGTGCCCGAAGAGCGCCAGCGCCCGGCCGATCGCCGCGTAGGCGCCGTCCGGCGAGACCAGCGCGGCGACCAGCACCACCCCCGCGCGGCCCAGGCGACGCGCGCCAGAATCGGCGCCCCGAAGTAGAGCAGCGCGCCGCCGACAGCGCCCCCGACCAGCGCGCGGATCACGCCCTCGCGCCGCAGAGCGGTCCGGCGCGCGGCGCGGAGTGCCGCGGCGCCCGCCCGGCACTCTCGCGCCAGCGCCAGATGGCAGCGGCCGCGTGCGGACTCCCGGATCGGAGCGGGGTGGAATCGGACAGAGTCTCGGGCATGGAGGTCTTCGCCTCCGGCCGCAGTCGGAGGACGAGAGATACTAGCAAGCGGCAATCGGCTACGCTGCAACCGGCCGATGGGATGGAGAGATAGGGTACCCCGGTCACCAGCGCCTGGCACCGATTCGTCGCCGAGACCGTTCTGGCTGGGGCCCCAGCCCGGTAACCGAGGCTCGCCGCGACGCCACGCACGGGCCGAGATCCGCCCTCCACTTGTTGACGCTAGTAAACATTTCGTTTAGTATCCATCAAGTGATTCGGAGTTTCGCCGATACCGAGACGAAGCGTTTCTGGGAAGCGGGGAGCTCACGGCGACTGCCGGCACCGATTCGCAGGCGCGCCATGATGCGACTCATTCAACTGGATTCGGCGACGCGATTGACGGACCTGCTGATGCCGCCCTCCAATCGACTGGAGTCGCTTCGCGGCCAACGCTCCGGCCAGTCCAGCATTCGCGTCAACGATCAGTGGCGAGTCTGCTTTCGATTCGCAGACGGCGACGCCTACGATGTCGCAATTGTCGACTACCACTAGGAGAGCCAACATGCGCAAGGGCAATCTGGCTGCCATTCATCCCGGCGAATTTCTGGCCGAGCTCCTGAGCGAGCTCCGCCTCTCCCAGGCTGCCTTGGCGCGCGCCATCGACATCTCCCCCATGCGCATCTCGCACGTCGTCAAGGGCAATCGTCCGGTGACCGCGGAGCTCGCACTGCTCCTCGGTCGGGCCTTCAATCAGTCACCCCAGTACTGGCTCAACCTTCAGACTCATCACGACCTCGTCACGGCCCAAGTCACCCTCGGCCGGCGCCTCCGAGCCGTTCGATCGATCACCGCTGCCTGAGTTCTAGGCGACACCCTCTGCCTCTGGGCGCATGGCCGCGTGCCGCGCGGCGCCGAGGAGGGCGACCTGGTCGTTGAGGATGAGGCGCACCGGCATCGCCTCGAGCAGCGGGCGCATGCGGCCTTTGGCGCGAAAAGACTCGATAAAGGTCTCGCTCTCCATCCAGCGGAGGTTTCTCGGAGCGATGCCGCCAGCGATGAAGAGACCGCCTGTGGCCATCAGCTTGAGCGCGAGGTTGCCCGCCTCCGCGGCGTACAGCCTGACGAACAGCTCGAGAGTACGCGCGCAGAGGACGCTCGTGCCGGCAGCGGCGTGCCGCGAGATGACGCTTCCCGGATCCTCCTGCTGCATCTCGACGACGATCTCGGGGGGTTCGCCTGCCCGGGCGATCTCGCCGCTCTGGCGGAGATAGCGATAGAGATCGATGAGCCCCGGCCCGGAAACCACGCGCTCCCAGCTCACACGCCCGTGCGCGCGCTGCAGGAACCGGAGCAGAGCGAGCTCACGCTCGTCGGTGGGCGCGAAGTCGGCGTGCCCGCCCTCGGTGGCGAACGGCCGGTGGACGGCGCCGTCCCAGTAGAGCCCGGCCTCGCCGAGACCGGTGCCGGCGGCGATGACCGCGCGGTTGCCGGCGGCGCCGGGGACGCCGGCCTGAAGCTCGACGATCTCGTCCGGTCGCAGTACGTCGATGCCGTAGCCGATGGCCTCGAGATCGTTGAGCAGAGTCGGCCTCGCCGAGACCGACCGCGCGCGCGAGCTCGGCGCCATCCATCGTCCAGGGGAGATTGGTCGCCTTGCAGCGGTTCTGGCGCACCGGACCGGCGACGCCGATGCAGGCGGCCCGCGAGCCGCGGCCGATGACGCTCGTGGAAGTCGCGCAGGATCTCGTCGAAGTGGGCGAAGTCGCGGCTGTCGTAGGTCTCGACGACGCCCGAGTCGCGTTCGAAGCCCGGCGCGCGGCGATCGGCAGCACCGCCGGCGGCAGGACTGGCGGAGAACACCGCCAGCGTCGTCTTGGTGCCGCCGATATCGCCGGCGAGGATCATCGCGCGCCGCTCGAAGATCAGCATCCGCGAACGCCCGGGGCCATCGCGGCCTCACTTTACAGGCCGCCGCCGCGCAGGCGGGGCAGCGCCGCGCGCACCGCCTCGGCGCGAGAGCCCGAGCCGGCCGGCGCGCTCGACGAGCGCCGCGAAATCGACGCCGATCCGGCGGCCGATTCCCGGTTCGGCGAAGCCGCCGATGTCGCGCTCGACGATCGTCGCGCGCACCCAGGCGTCGAAGCGCGCGTCCGGCCGACGTCGAGTCGCTGTCCGGCGCGTTCGAAGAGCCCACCGAGCACCGCATCGTCGGTGCCGAGGAAGCCCTCCCAGCAGGCCGCCGGCGGATCGACCAGGCGCTGGCGCGCTTCGCAGAAGCTCGCGGCGGCGAAGTAGAGCAGCGACCAGGAGACGAAGCGGTCGAAGTCGGCGTAGAGGCGCTCCGCTCCGGCGACGAGCGCCGCAGATGATCGGCCTCGCGCGCCAGCAGCGCCTGGTAGCGCGCGAGCGGCCGCGGCGGTGCTCGCGGGCTCGCCCGACCCCTCGCCGCTCGCAGCAGGATCTCCGCCAGACGCTCGACCGCGACCAGGCTCCAGGCGATGCCGGTCGAGAAGAGCGGGTCGTTGAAGGCATAGACGTGCGGCAGGGCCGCCCAGCGCTCGCCCGCCGCGCGATCGAGCCGGCGGCGGATGCCGCGCGCGACGTGAGGCCCGTCGACGGCACGGGCGTCCGGAACGCATGCGCGAGCGACGGCGCCTCCGCGAGCGCCGCGCTCCAGAGGAGGTCGGCCGCGAGGTCCCGCGTCCGTCCGCGAGCAGATCGCGGCGGACGATGCCCGCGGAGACCACGCCGTCGTCGAACGGCAGCACGTAGACCCAGCCGTTCTCGAGCAGGTGGTGCACCGCCGCGCGGCCCTCCGGGTAGGGGCCGGATTCGAAGCGGGCCGATCTCCGAAGCCGCAGCCTGGTCGAAGGGCTCGACGCCCGCGAAGTGGCCGTAGACCAGCGCCGGTCCCGAGTCGACGCGACTCGGCTCGATCGCGCCCAGGGCCCGCGCGACGACCGCCGCCGGCCCCGAGGCGTCGACGACGAAGCGTGCCCGGAGGTCGAGCGACTCCGCCTCGCGCCGCGCGGCGAGGCGCACGCCGTCGGCCGCCGCCTCGACCTTCGATACCGCGGTGCCCTCGAAGAGCAGGACGCCGTCCTCGACCGCGCGCCGGGCGAAGCGGGCGTCGACGTCGGCGCGCAGCCAGTGGACATCGGCGACCGCGTCGTTCGGGCTCGCCGCGACGAGCAGCCGGCGTTCGTCGCGCTCGCTGTTGCGGTAGAGCTCGCCGCGCCGATGACCGTAGAAGGTGAAGCCGCGCTTCAGACCGCAGCCGAGCTCCGGCTGGCGCGCCTGCCACCGCCCCCAGGTGCCGAAGTCGGCCAGCTCCGGCAGCCCGTGTCGGCGCGCCAGACGCTCGAGCGCGATCGCCGCGAGCGGCGTCGACGACTCGCCGAGCGCGAAGCGCGGATGGTGCCCGCGCTCGACGAGCACGACCGACCGGCCGCGCCGCGCCAGCAGCCGGGCGAGGAGCGAGCCGGCGAAACCCGAGCCGACGATCGCGACGTCGAAGTCGCCGAGCCGGCCGGGCTCACGATCGCCCGCGCAGCGGGCGCAACCGATCGGCGGCTTCGAGTGCACCTGTCGCCGAGAGCCGCGCGAGGCGGGCCCGCCGCGCCGGCGCGCACGCAGCCACAGCGTCCCGAGGAGCGCGAGATCCCACGGGTCGACCTGCACCACCGCGTCACGAACACCCAGGCGCGGCTCGAGGCAGGCCTCGACTTCGGCGAGGGTCGGCGGCGCGATCTCGCCGGCCGCGAAGAGCGGCTCGAGCGCCTCCCCGCCGCGCCGCAGCGGCAGCAGGGAGACGACGCGCGCGCCGCGCGCGAGCGCCCGGTCGATCGAACGCAGCGTCCACTCGACGCGCTCTCCCTCCGGCACGAACGGTGTGCCGACGAGGACGAAGGCGCGGTGATCGATGCCGGCCGATTTCGCCAGGTCGCGGTGGCGCGATCGTAGTCGGCGAGCGTCATCCCCTTGCGCAGCCGGGCGAGCGCCTCGGGATGGACGGTCTCGAGGCCCATCGCGACCTCCAGACGTCCGGAGAGTCGCCTGGCGAAAGTCCAGGGCGCGCGAGCCGACCCGTCGCGGATGGCACTCGACGACGACGCGCCGGAACGCGACGAGCCGGCGGCGATCGCCACGTCGTCCGCCGCCGGCACGGCGCGCTCGTCGAAGAAGTTCGAGGCGTTGTAGAGCTTGACGCCGTCGAGGTCCGCGAGGTCTTCGGCCAGACCGCCTCGAGGGCGAGCTCGATCTGGCGCGGGATCGCTCCGGTCGGCGTCGGCCCGGGAATCGTCCCGCGCCAGAGGTCGCAGTAGACGCAGCCGAACGGACACTCGGCGCCGACGAGAAAGAGGGTGAGAAAGCGCTCGGAAGCTGCTCGCCCCTGGACCGGGCGACCGCTCGCTCTCGACGAGCGCGCGCGGGGCGGCGAACGGATCGAGAGCCGGGCGGCGCGGAGCGGGCTCCGGAGCGCCCGATCGCCAGCGTCGCTGAGGATGCGCGAACAGCCGCGCCAGGTGAGCGCGGTACGCCGGCTCGCCGGGAGCGAAGGCGCGCGCGAAGAGCGCCTCGGGCATGGCGCCGCGCTGGAAGCGCCGCTTGGGGTAGACCGGCAGCTCCACGCCGAGCACCTGGCGCACGCCGCGCGCCACGATCTCGCCCTTGAGCGCGTAGAGCCGCTCGAGCGAGCCCTCGGTCAGGCGGTCGAACGGAATCGCCTCGGCCACGGCGACGACGCCCGGCGCCATGAACGGGCTCCAGCCGACGAAGCCGTGCCGCGCGAGCGGCGCGTAGCCGCGCACGCAGCCGCGGCTCAGGCCCGCCGGAGTAGGTCAGCGAGTGCTTGATCGCCTCGACGCCCCAACCCTCCTGGTAGAGCAGCGGATTCGAGACCACGCTGCGGATGGTGAGCTCGGTGTTCTCCTCGATCGGATACTCCTTCAGGTTCTCGTCGCCGCCGTCGCCGTCGACGAGAAGCGCCAGTCGGGGTAGCGCGCGCGGATGCCGCGCACCAGCGCCAGGCGTCACCGCCGCGCACTCGACGTCGAGCGGCTTGTAGTCCTCGATGACCTCGACCGCGGCCAGCGGATCGAGCTCGCCGGCCGAGGCGTCGATCGTCTCGCCGAGGATCTCGAGCTCGACGCGGCGCAGGAAGTCCCGCGCCTGGGCGGCGTCGGCTCCGCCGCCGTCGCACCGCGAGCGTGAACGCCTTGAGGCGCGCCGGGCTCTGCCCGACTCGAGCAGGGCGTCGATAGAGCGCCAGAAGGACGGCAGCCGCTGTCGATGCCGCCGGAGAAGAGCACGCCGATCGGCTCGGACGCTGCCTGCGCCGCAAGCCAGGAGCGTGCCTCCGCGAGCAGCGCGCCGACGTAGGCCTCGCCGATCCGGTCGAGATCGGGGGACAGCCCGCCGCGCGGCGGATCGAAGGCCGCGCAGGTACAGCGGATTGGGATCGGGGCAGCCGACGAGCGCGATGCGCGTGACGTGAAAGGCCGGCACCATGCGGGTGTAGCTCGGGTGGAACTGACTCCCAGCCCGCGCTGACGGCGAGCGCGTCGCGAATCTGGTCGAGCCGCTCGGCGACGACGAGCATCGGCCCGGCCGCGACCTTGGCCAGGAAGTAGCGCAGCGGCCGGTCGAGGCTTCGCGCCAGCGCCACCTTCTCGCCCTGGCGCGCGACCAGCGCATAGGAGCCTTCGAGAGTCTCCCGACGGTCCGTTCGGCGCCGCTTTCGAGCAGCCGGCGCGCGCGCCGCCTCGACCGTGATGCCGCGCAGGCGCTGGGAAGCGGCGGGGATGAGGTCGAGGACCTCGGCGATCGCCTTCTTCACAGGGCTCCTCTACGCGGCTCGTTCAGGGTCCCGGTCGTCCGATACCGTCCGCCCGCCAGTCACCGCCAGGAACCTGATGATAGATCGGACGGGCGCACCCCCGCGTGGCGCCACCTGTCTTCCTCCCCCCCGGCCTGCTTTGCCCCAAAGGGCTTCGGAGCTGCGCGCTGCGCCCGTGCGCTCCGAAGTAGAGTTGGAGTTCCAGTCGGCGCACCACGCCCGACAGAGAGAGAAACCCATGGTAACCAGAACGTACAGCAGCAACCTGAAGGCGCCAACGCCGGCGACACGAGGAGCCGCGCCTGCAGCCAGGCTGGCCGCTCTCGCAGCCATGGCGCTTCTCGTCGGCCTCTGGCCGCTCTCCGCCGGCGGCCAGAGTGCCGCCGCCACCGCCGACAGTCCCGCTGCCACCGAGGTCGATCCGGCCGCCAAGGCGGCGCTCGACCGGATGGGCGCCTACTTGCGCACGATCCAGGCGTTCCAGGCTACGGTCACGAGCACCCGCGAGGAGGTCTTCGACAACGGCCTCAAGTCCCAGTCCGAATGGGTCACGAATCTGGTGGCGCGCAAGCCCGACCGGCTGTTCGCCCACACCACCAGCGACGCCCAGGACCGGCAGTACTTCTACGACGGCAAGCAGTTCACGCTCTGGGCAGAGCGCACCGAGCTCTTCGCGACCGTGCCGGCGCCGCCGACGATCGCCGAGCTGGTCCGGGCGCTCGAAGAGAAGTTCGGCATCGAAGTCCCGCTCGTGGACCTTTTCCGCTGGGGCACCGCCGAGGACGCGTCCTCCAGCATCACCGCCGCGATGGATCTCGGCCCGGGGACGGTCGGCGGCACGACCTGCCACCATTACGCCTTCCGCCAGGAGGGGCTCGACTGGCAGATCTGGATCCAGGAGGGGGACTATCCGCTGCCGAGGAAGCTCGTCCTGACGACCACCACCGACGAGGCTCGGCCGCAGTTCGTCGCCACTTATACCTGGAACCTCGCGCCGTCCTTCAACGACGCGGCCTTCACTTTCGACCCTCCGGCCACCGCGCACCGCATCGAGATCGCCACCCTTTCGCCTGCCGCCGGCGAGCAGAAGTAGGAGAGACGCCATGAACCGCACCTCGAAGTCGTCTTCGCCCTCACCGCCGCCCTGCTCGCCGCCGGCGCCCCGGTCCCCGCCGCGCAGCGCGGCGGCGGCAGCGCCAATGTCCGCAGCAGCAGCTCCACCACGTCAATCGCAACACCAACGTCAACGCCAACAAGAACGTCAACGCCAACGTCAATCGCAATACCAACGTCAACACCAACGTCAACCGGAACTACAACACCAACGTCAACGTGAACCGCAATACCAACGTCAACGTCGACGTCGACCACCACTACGGCTACGGCGGCGGCTGCTGCTACCACCCGGCGGCGGCGGTCGCGGCGGTGGCGGTGACGGCGGCGGTGATCGGCTCGATCGTCTACTCGGTGCCGCCCTCCTGCCAGACGGTCTACGTCAACGGCGTCACCTTCTCGCAGTGCGGCAGCACCTGGTATCAGCCGCAGTTCGTCGGCACGACGACCACCTACATCGTCGTCGCCGCGCCGCGGTAGCGCACGACAGGAATCCGAAAGGGGGCCGAACAGGGGCCAGCGAGCGGCCGCTCGTCCGGGAACGGCGATCGGGTACGATTCCCCCTGGATGGACTCAGGAAAGGTCTCGCGACTCGCTTCAGTTCTCCTGGCGGGGCTGCTGGCCGGCTGGAGCTCGCCGCTGCTCGCGGCGGCGGCTCCGGCGTCGGCTCCGACAGCTCCCCACGCCATCCTGGTTCTCTACACCTACAGCCGTCTGATTCCGGCGAACCTCGCCTTCGAGAAGGGCGTCCGACAGGTCTCCCGGAGAGCGGGAGCCTGCCGGTCACGCTCTTCGACGAGTTTCTCGACGTCCCGCGCTTCAGCGGACCGGAATATCTCCAGACGATGAAGACGTACCTGCGCGACAAGTACGCCGCGCGGCCGCCGGAGATCATCATCGCCGGAGGCGGCCTCGCGCTCCAGTTCCTGACGGAGAACCGTAGCGAGCTCTTTCCTGGCGCCCCGATCATCCATGCCGCGGTCGAACGGGAGGAACTGAGCTCCATTCCCGCGCTCTCGCACCTGCCCGCCGATGTCATCGGCGTACCGATCGAGTACGACTTCGTCGGCACGATCGACCAGGCACTGCGGCTTCATCCCCGCGCCCGGCGCCTGGTGCTGGTCACCGGTCAGGCGGCGAAAGACCGCAGTTGGGAGGCGCAGCTTCGTCGCGAAGTCGGTGCCTTCGCGAGCCGCGTCACCGTGGACTTCCTCACGGCTCTGCCGACGCGCGAGGTCTTGCAGCGCCTGGCCGCCCTGGGAGCCGAGAGCGTCGTCTTCACCCCCGGCTATTTCCAGGACGGCGAGGGGCGGAACTTCACCCCGCGCGAGAGCAGCGCGACGATGGCCGCGGCATCGAACGCGCCGGTCTATGGGGTCTTCGACACCACTCTCGGCTCCGGAGTCGTCGGCGGTCGCATGCCCAGCTTCGAGGGCATCGGGCGCGAGGCGGGGCGCGAGGCGGGCGAGCTGCTCGCCGGCGTTCCGTGCGCTTCGATCGCCGTTCCAGCTTCCCTGCCCTCGGTACTGCAGTTGGATTGGCGGCAGCTCTGCGCT
>CAWBFZ010000002.1:0-24450 GCA_963788175.1 Thermoanaerobaculia bacterium | reverse complement strand
TGTACGCAAGTTGCGTATAATGTGATGCGGGCGATTTTCGTGGAACTGCCGGCTTTCACCCGGTATCGCGAGGACTATCTCGGCGATGCCGGTTTCCGCCGGTTGCAGGGATCGTTGATGGCCAATCCTGCCGCCGGGGATGTCATGGCAGGCACGGGCGGGCTGCGGAAGCTGCGGTTCGCAGATTCGCGGCGGGGGAAGGGCCGGCGAGGTGGGCTTCGAGTCATCTACTTCTGGTGGGAAGCCGGGTCCCAGTTCTGGCTCTTTACGGTGTTCGACAAGGACGAGGCGAGCGACTTGACCGCGGAGCAACGGCAGCACCTGCGGGCGAGAATGAAGGCGGAGCTCGAGGTGAGGAGAGGCTCATGAAGGCAGCGAAGACCACGATACGGGGCGGCCGGAAACGCGTGCTCTTCGACGAGCTCGATGAAGGCCTCCAGGCCCTCGCCGCGGAGCGCCAGGGGAAGCGGACCCTCCGCAGCCATGCCGTCGAATGGAAGCCGGCTCCGGAGGTCACTCCGCGCCAGCTCGTCGAGCTGCGCGAAGCGCTGAACCTCTCGCGCGCCCTCTTCGCGGTCTATCTGCGGACGAACGTCCGCACACTCGAAAACTGGGAGCAGGGCCGCGCCAAGCCCAATGCACAGGCGGCGCTGCTCATCCGGCTGGTGCAGAAGTACCCGGACACGGTGCAGAGGCTCGCGGCGGTCTGAAGACGAGGGCGGGAAGAAATCGGGGACAGCCGCATTCCGCTCGAGGGTTCAAGTCGGGTGTAGCCTGTCTCTGCAGAGACCCGGGAGGAGCCCATGCCCAGATTGCCTCGCTTCGCGCCCAGGATCCTCATGCCGCTGGCTCTCCTTGCAACATCGGCCACATCTCCTATTGCCGCGGGCGAAGAGGCCGCGTCTCCGGAGCAGGCGACGATGGATCGCCTGCGCGTGATCGCCGCCGCGCTCCAGTCCTTCGTGAACGACGCGACATCCGGCGAGAATCGGCTGGAAGGGGCACCGAGCAGCTGGGTACTCGCCAGCCAGCCGTCGAAGCTCATCCGCATCCCAGCGGTGAGTGAGCTGCTGAGTTATCGCGAGCTCTTCGAGCTGTTCAATCCGCGCGAGGACGCCAGCTACCTGCGCGAGATTCCGGAGTACGACGGTTGGGGGAAGCGCATCGAGGTCCATTACGCGCAAGAAAAGCTTCTCGCGGCGCGCGTCTTCAGCGTCCGCAGCTCGGGGGCGAACGGGCGATTCGACGGCGATGTCTATGAGATCGGCGGGTTCCTTCCGGGGTCGGAAACGGACGATATCGTCATCGCGGACAAGCGCTTCGTTCGCTGGCCCCTGGGAACGCCGGAGGCCGACCTGGCCGTGAAGGCCAGCGTTGGACCAGACTGGAATCAGATCAACAAGGTCGAGCCGGGCGCAGGCGACCTGGGCGGCTGCGTCATCCCCCCAGTTCGTCCCTGACGAGCGGGGAACCTCCCGTCTGCGGCCATAAGGCGACGCGCGGGACGCAGTCCGGCCTCTTTCAAAGAGGACAACTCGCGCGAGGTCACTCCGGGTGTACTGTGTTTCGGCGCTGTCTCTCTGCAGTTGCCCAGGAGGAGCCATGCCGATCTCGATTCGCCGCATTTCGCCGCTCCTCGTACTGCTCGCTCTTCTTGCGCCGTCGGCGGCGCCGGCGCAGCTCGCGCCCGGGACTCCTGAACAGCAGACCATGGACAGGTTGCGCGCGATCGCCGGGGCTCTCCTCTTTCGGGAGAGCGACGAAACCTCGGGCGAGAACCGGCTCGAAGGTCCGGCGGCCGGGTGGATTCTGACGAGCGAGCCGTCGTCCCTCATTCGAATGCCGCCAGCGAAGGAGCTGCGCTCCTATCCGGCGGTCTTGATGCTCCTGCGGCCGAGCGAGGACTTCATCTACTTGTGCGACGTTCCCGAGCGCGACGCCTGGGGCGAGAGGATCGAGGTCTACTACGAGGAGGAGAGGATCCTCGCCGGACGTGCCGTGACGGTTCGCAGCTCAGGCGCGAACCGGCGCTTCGACTCGGACGCCTACGAGGTCGGCGGATTCCTCCCCGGAGCGGCGACCGACGACATCGTGTTCGCCGGCGAGGAGTTCGTGCGTTGGCCGCTAGGCGTCCCAAAGAGCGAGCTCAAGGTGAAGGAAAAGATCGGACGGTGTCCGGGCTTCGATGACGGATCGGGTGGAGAGCCCGGCGAGGAGGCGGAGGAACGAGACGACGTGCACGGCGATCCCAGCCGGGGAAGCAGCACTGACGTGAAGCCCCCTGTCGATGCAGTGCCCACACCTACGCCACCGCCGGCGAATGCCGATGTCGGCGCAGGCACTGCAGCCTCGCGCCCGCAATGTGTCCCCAAGGGAACGCTAGGATGGGCGCCGGAGAACCCGAGGGGGGCCCTGGCATGAGCGAACCGGCGACGACGGATAAGCAGCGGATGATCCAGCTCCTGGAGGGGCAGCCGGACGACAGCTCCTTCGAAGAGCTGATCAAGGAGTTGGCGTTCGATCGCATGGTCGAACGGGGCGTCGCCGACGCCGAGTGCGGGCGGACGATCAGCCACGAAGAGATGGGCCGGAGAATGGCCGGCGTCTTTCACGGCGCCATGGACCTGCCGAGGTACCTGCCGTAGCGATGGCGGGATGCGGCCTCTCGTCCGGTGGACACATTCGGGCGGTTGGCGCCGCGGTGGGGCGCGACTACCTGCCGATGCAGGTGCTGTTCGAGAGGGCTATCGCGCGTTCTTCGGGGCAGTAGCTGGCGGGACGGGAGCCTTGGTCCGCGACTTCGCGCGGCGCGCGGGCGAGGCCAGTTCCGGCGCGCCGAGGATCGAAAAGGCGTTTCCGATCCCTTCGATCTCGGACGAGGTCGCGACAGCGATGATGAGGCTCCGTCGGCGGTTCTTGGGGTCCTTGAGGTGCGGCGACGATTCGGCGAGGGGCCGGGCCATGGCTGGAGAAGTTTAGCAGTCGCGCAGGCCTCTACCGCGACGAGGCGACGAACACCGACCTGTTCTTCATCACCCTGGAGAAGTCGGAGCGCGAGTACTCGCCGTCGACGCTCTACATGCGCTCCGCGAGGTCGCCGAAGAAATCGGGGACAGCCCCCATTTCTCGGCGGCGTGAGGGGTAGGCGGGGCGATCTCGAGAGAAATGGGGACAGTCCCCATTTCTTCCTGACATCCTGCTCTTCGTGCGGCAGCGAAGGCTGGCCGAATGGGGGACGGGCGCCGTACACGCTGCTGGGGGCGGCGGAGTATGTGTCCCACACGGGGGATCGGCCGATTCAGTTTGTTTGGCGGCTGCGGCGGGCGATGCCGGCGGATTTCTTTCGGGGGGCGAAGGTGGCGGCGGGGTAGGGCTGCGTTAGAAGCGGGGCGGTCTTCTCTCGGGGGCGCGAATGAGATGGGTCGCTTCGGCGTCGGCGAGGGGACACATAGCGGGGTTCGGCGGGGTCGCGGAGGCGGCACTTCCGCTCGCCCGCAATGTGTCCCCAACTGCCTTGGCGGCCTTCCGCTCGCCCGCAATGTGTCCCCACTGCCTTGGCGGCGCGGGCGCTCGCCTGCAATGTGTCCCCGACTCTTGTCCCGGCTGCCAGATACCGGGCCGAAATTCCGTCTTTCCTCTTTCGAGGAGGACGAGGCGATGGGGAATCGAGAGCTTTACGAACGTATCCTGCAGGGGAAGGTCCGCGAAGTCGGCTTCGACGAGTTCAAGGCGCTGGTCGAGGAGCGGGGATTCCTCTTCGACCGGTTCGATGGGGACGATTGGGTCTTCGAGCATCGCTCCCGGCCCGGGACCCTGGGCGTGAAGGCGTGCGACGGGAGGATCCAGGCCTTCCAGGCGCTCTATCTGCTGCGGATCATGGAGACGCACGACTTCGCTGCGGCGCCGTGAGGGCGGAACTGGGGACAGCCCCCAGTTCGCGGTGGCGGGAACGGCGCCGCGAGAGGAGGCATGGCGGGTCGAGGTGCGGTCGCGCTGCCGGTTCGCGGGTCTGCCCGCAACGTTCCCCCAAACGGCCCCAACGGTTGCGCGCCGCGGGGACGAGGTCCAGTTCCGGGGCCGGCCCACGGAGGACATTCAAAACCGGCATGGATCGCCGGGGCAAAACCGGCCATTTCGCCGCCCGTGTCCACCGACCCGCCGGAGCCTTCCCGCGAGCCGCGCCTCGCAAAGGTGGCGGCGGAGGGAGTGGGCAGGCACCGCTGCCTCGTGCCCGCGGCGTTTCCCTGATGAGTGCCACGATTTCGCACTATGTAACGTTTGGTGATACATTACGCGAAGCTACTGCGTTGACGTCCATGGCCACTTTCCGCTCTCTGTCCGAATGCCTCGATGCTGCCGAACAGGCCGGCAGGCTGAACCTTCGCACTCGCGAGATTCATGACGACTTGCCCGGCGTGAGCGCCGAGGCGCTGCGCCAGGCGCTGTACCGGCAGCAGAAGAAGGGTCGCGTCGTCCGTCTGTCGCGCGGCTCGGACCACTGGCTCATCGTGCCCCTGCAATACGCCAAAGCCGGCGCGCCACCGCTCGAAGTCTGGCTCGACCGCTACCTCGCCAAGACGCTGGGCATTCCGTACTACGTCACGCTGCTCAGCGCGGCCGAGATCTACGGCGCTTCGCCGTACGCGGTCATGGTGACGCAGGTGATGGTGGCGGAGCGCCGGCGACCGATCACCGTCGGACGGCACGAAGTGGTGTTCTTGACGCGCGCCCGCGTCGAAGAGATGCCGACCCGATGGCACGAGACGCCGCAGGGGCGAGTCCGCGTGGCCACGCCGGAGCTGACCGCACTCGAGCTCGTGGAACGGGCGACCTTGGTCGGCGGCATGGCGCGTGTTCGGGAGGTGCTGCAGGCGCTCTGGCGGTCCTGCACCGCTCGAGGACTCAGCGAGGCCTTGGTGGCCTTGCAGGACATCCCGACGGCGCAGCGCCTGGGAGCCTTGCTGGCACTCGACGGGGAGCGCGCCCTCGCTCGCCGCGTGGCAGCCTGGCTGCGCGACAGACCTCATCGCCCGGTGGCGCTGGAGCGGCAACCGCCGCTGCGTGAAGCGTCGCAGCTCGACGCTGAGTTCAAAGTGCGGTTGCCCGTCGCATTCCTGGGGGCGAACGTTTGATCCGGCAAAGTCACCTCACGGCGTGGCAGGTCCATGCGCCATGGCCCAAGCCCAGCCAGCTCGAACAGGATCTGAGGCTCTCCCGGGGTGTTGCCGCCATTTTCGCGGATGCCGTCTTGAGCGACTGCCTGGCGATGCGTGGCGGCACGGTGCTGCACAAGGCTCACCTCGCACCGGCGGCGCGCTATTCCGAAGACATCGATCTGGTGCTGGTCGAGGCGCTGGACACTGGGGAGCTGGACCGGCGCCTGCGCAAAGTCTTGACGCCCGTGCTCGGGAAGCCTGTCGACTCGCTGTTTCGCGATGCAGGAGTGGCGCTCCGCAATGCCTGGCGGCCCTCGAAGATCTTGCGCATCGAATTCCGTTTCGTCCCGCTGGGCCTGGCGCGCGAAGAGACCATCAAGGTCGAAGTCAATCTCGAAGAGAACACTCCGCTGCTTCCCTTGGTGCGGGTCGAGATCGACTCTCTGGACGACGACGGCGAGCTCGTTCGGGCCGCAGCCGTTTCCTACGACATCAACGAGATGCTCGGCACGAAGACCCGGGCGCTACTGCAGCGCGAGCAGGGGCGCGACCTCTTCGACCTCGTTCACGCCTGGCGGCTGAGCGAGGCGGGCAAAACGCCCTTTCACGTGGATGGCGCCAAGGCGATGGAGGCTCTCAGCTGGTACCTGGCGAAGGAGAACCAGCGCGTGCGGAAGAGCGAGGCCAACGCGAAGCTCGACGAGCACTTGCGCAACGCATCCTTCCGGCGCGACATGGACACACTCCTGCGGCGGGAGCTGGGCCGGTTCGACGTGGAGGAAGCGGCCGCGGTCGTTCGGGTGGCCTACTTCGAGCATCTCGAAGCTTAGCCCCATCCGAGGGACTGAAGCTCGGAGAGACTGGGGGAAGTTGCGAAGGCAAAGATGTGGTGCCGGTGGCGTCGCTAGAAACGAAGCGGTCTTTTCTCGGGGGCTCGAATGAGATGGGTCGCTTCGGCTTCGGTGAGGGTACACATAGCGGGTTGGGGCGGGGTCGCGGAGGCACCGCGGCGTCTCGCCCGCAATGTGTCCCCAACGGGCGTCTGCACGCCAGATTTCCCCTTAGAAATCAGGGACAGCCCCCATTTCTCGGCGGCGTGAAGGGTAGGCGGGGCGGTCTCGAGAGAAATGGGGACAGTCCCCATTCTTCCACTCGGCTGGCCGCTAGGGCTCGACGCAGATCAGGAAGCGGGCGCTGGCGCTGCAGGACGAGGCGTTGTAGCTCCACCACCTGGCGTCCTTGACGACGCCGATGCCGAAGGCGCCGGAGGGGCTGGCGGTGCTTGTCCAGTCGTTGCAGGTTCCCGTGGGGGTGCCGAGGGCGGTGAGATCGCCGTTGCTGCCGGTCACGACGAGTTCCTGAAAATGGGAAAGCCGTTGCGGTGCAGAGGCCGTTCGGGAGGCGCCGTCGCGGAGGGGCCCGGTGCTGCACCCCCGGCTGCAGCAGAAGGTCCTGGGTCTCCTGTTCGGGCAGCCCGAGCGCCGGTTCGGGAGCGGGGAGATCATCGGGCTGGCGAACAGCGGCGACGCGGGGCGGCGCATCGGCAGCTGCAGCGGCTGGCCGAGGTCGAGCTCCTGTCACCGTCACCGCGGTCTCGGCAACCGAAGCACTACGAGGCCAATCCGAAGTCGCCGATCCACGAGAAGCTGCGCGGCCTCGTCGTGAAGACCGTCGGCACTCGTCGAGGCCGGTGCGCGCCGCGCCTCGCACCGACGCGACAAGAGCCCGAGTCGGCTGTCGGTCTCGAGCCGTCTGCACCAGGTCGCTGAGCGCGGCTCGGCCAGCGGCGTCGTTGCGCCTCGAAGTTGTCGGGGAAGAGCGCCGTGCCGACCGGTGCGAGGGTGCTGGGCGCCGGAGAGGGAGCGGAGAGAGCGCTCGCCCGTCCGGTCAAGGGCCAACAGGAAGAGGAGTCGCCAGGCGAGCCTGGCTGCAGCGGTGGGAACCATGGCGGCCTCCCTGCGGCGAGCGGTGATCGCCGCCCGCCAATCGCCGAACAATGCGCGGTCGGGCTTGCGGGTGTCAAGGGGAGCGGGAGTGCGGCTCGGAGGCGGCTGGAGACGGGGCGGTCTTCTCTTGGGGCGCTGAGGAGATCGGTCCCTGGGGCGTGGGGAGGGGACACATAGCGGGGTTCGTCGGGGTCGCGTGGCGTCACGATCGCTCGCCCGCAATGTGTCCCCAACTGCTGCGATAGGTCGTCGATCGCCGCAATGTGTCCCCCGCTGGCGGCTTTGCCCCGCAGTGTTTCCCCGACTGCGCCAGCTTTGCGGCGACTGCGGACGTCAGATTGAGCAGCTGAATTGCGTCTTTCCTCTTTGGAGGAAGGAGGGCTGGAGCTGTGTGCCGATTCGAGAAGGTTGACGATATCCCGGTAACCGTGTCACCATGTTAGCTCGGTGATCGCCTCATTCGCAGACGCCGCGACGGAGGACCTCTTTCATGGCCGGCAGACGGCGCGAGCGCGGCGGTTTCCGGTCGAGGTGGCGCGTCTGGCGGTCCGCAAGCTCGACGCGCTCAACGCGGCGACCGGACTCGAGGATCTGCGGTCGCCTCCCGGGAACCGGCTCGAAGCCCTGCGCCGCGATCTCCGGGGGCTCCACAGCATTCGGGTCAACGACCAGTGGCGACTCGTCTTCCGGTGGCGGGATGCGGAGGCGAGCGAGGTACGCCTTATGGACTGCCACTCGTGAAGGAGAGAACCATGCTGCCTGAAGACCGGATCCCGACTCACCCTGGTGAGATCCTGAGCGAGGAGTTCCTGAAGCCGCTCGAGATTTCGCAGGTGGCGCTCGCCGCCCATCTCGGCATCCCGGTGCAGCGGATCAACGAGATCGTACGCGGCAAGCGCGGCATCACCCCCGACACGGCATGGAAGCTCGCCCAGGCGTTCGAGACCAGCCCGGGCTTCTGGCTCAACCTGCAGGCCCATCACGACCTGGCGAAAAACCGGCCGGGCGGCAAGGTGAGGAGCCTGCTCCAGCGCGCGAGCTGAAGTCCCTCGAGATGGGGACAGTCCCGATTTCTTCCCTGAGCTGAAACCTCGCAGCATCCAAGTGTGCAGGGGGCCGATCGGTTCGCAGCAGGCTCGGGAGGTTTCATGCATCTGGCGGAGATCTGGCGGTATCCGGTGAAGTCGATGGCGGGGGAGTCGCTCGCGGAGGCGGAGCTCGCCTCGTCGGGCGTCGAGGGCGACCGGATCTTCCAAGTACGTCTCGGCGATCGCTTGGGCGAGCAGGTCGTGACGGCGCGCAGCCGGCCGCGGCTCCTCGGGCATCGGGCGCGACTCGACGCCAGCGGCGAGGTTCTCGTCGACGGGCGGCCGTGGGGCGATCCGGCGGTAGCTGCGGACGTCGAGCGCGCCGCGGGCGCCGGGGCGCGGCTGGTGCGTGCGGAGCTCGTGCACGAGCGCTTCGACATCCTGCCGCTCCTCGTGATGACCGATGGAGCCATCGAGACGATCTCGGAGGCTTCGCTCGCCGCTGGCTCGGTCGAGACCGACCGCCGGCGCTTCCGGCCGAACCTGCTCATCGGCGGGGTGCCCGGTCTCGCCGAGCGCGGCTGGGAGGGGCGCCGGCTGCGCGTCGGCGAGGTCGTCGTGGCGTTGGCCGACCTCCGCGGGCGCTGCGTCATGACGACGTTCGATCCCGACACCCTCGAGCAGGAGCCGCGCGTGCTGCGGACCGTCGCCGCTCGCACCGGCGGGGTTCTCGGACTGAACGCCGAAGTCGTGCGGGGGGGGCGCGTCCGCGTCGGCGATCCGGTCGAGCTGGTGTAGCGGCGGATCTCAGCTCGAAGATCGCGGCGCTGGCGGGGTGGAGACGGGACGGTCTTCTTTTCGGGCGCGAAGGAGATGGGTCCCTCGAGCGTCGTGAGGGGACACATAGCGGGTTGGGGCGGGGTCGCGAAGGCACGTCAGCCTCGCGCCCGCAATGTGTCCCCAAAGGCTGGTGCGGCCTCATCACGACGGCCAGGTTGTATCGCCATCTCCTAGTCTCCGAAGGCGTCTACCGCGACGAGGCGACGAACACCGACCTGTTCTTCATCACCCTGGAGAAGTCAGAGCGCGAGTACTCGCCGTCGACGCTCTACATGCGCTCCGCGAGGTCGCCGGAAGAAATCGGGGACAGCCCCCATTTCTCGGCGGCGTGAGCGGTAGGCGGGACGGTCTCGAGAGAAATGGGGACAGTCCCCATTTCTTCCCGCTTGCGAGGCGGACGACATCGTGCGGAACTGGAGGCTGTTCGACCGAATTCGCCGCGGGGAGGTCCAGAACGTGGCTCTCGGCGAGCTCGTTCGCGCTCGTCGAAGCCCTCGGATTTCGCCTCGACCGAGTGCGCGGGAGTCATCGGATCTATCGTCATCCAGACATTCCGAGGCCGGTTCCCCTGCAACCGGCCAGAGGGAAAGCCAGGCCCTACCAGGTCCGGCAGCTGCTTCGCCTGGTGGAGGAATACAATCTGCCCGGGGAGGTCGATCGATGAAAGATTTCCACATCAACGTCTTCTGGAGCGACGAAGACGAGAGCTATGTCGCCGACATTCCCGATCTGTTCCCGTGCGCTGCCTTCGGCGATAGTCCGGAAGAGGCGCTGGCGGAGGTCTTGGTCGCGAAAGAGGCGTGGCTCGAGAGTGCCCGCGAGAGCGGGCTGCCGAATCCCGGAGCCGACCTACCGGCCGGAGTTCGCCATCTCCTAGTCTCCGAAGGCGTCTACCGCGACGAGGCGACGAACACCGACCGTTCTTCATCACCCTGGAGAAGTCAGAGCGCGAGTACTCGCCGTCGACGCTCTACATGCGCTTCGCGAGGTCGCCGGAAGAAATCGGGACAGCCATTCTCGGCGACGCGGGCGGTCGGCAGAGACGTTCTTTGGAAGCGACGGGGAGTGCGGCCTCGTGCCCGAAATATGTCCCCGGCGGCTCGCGCGGCTGGCCCGCGGGCCCGGGATTCGACGTATTGAGAACTGAACCCAGCACGTCGAACCCCAACCACCGGAGGAGCACCATGCGAAACGTCGTCCTTTTCTTCCTCGTCGTCGCCGCCATGGGCTGTCAGTCCAAGAGCGAGACCGCGGCGCCCGCCGCTCATGTCCCCGCTTCGGTCCCAGCGCCCGCGGCGAGCACGCCTCCGGCCCCAGCTCCGGGCGAGACGGCTGGCGAGATCGGCGTCGCGGAGTGCGACGACTATCTGCGCAAGTGGGATACCTGTCTCGCGACCAAGGTCACCGGCGAGGCGCACGAGCAGGTGAAAGTGGCGCTCGACGCCACGCGCGAGGCCTGGAAGCGCGCCACCGCGAGCCCCGAAGGGAAGGCCGGCCTGGCCACGGCGTGCCGCGAAGCCGCGGAGCTCGCGAGCATGCAAGTGGCGGCGTACGGCTGCTCCTGGTGAGGGGCTGACGCCGCGGCGGCCGCTCTCCCCATTTTCTCAGCCAGATGAAAGCAGGAGATTCCGCCCTTCGGTTTTCGCCTCGACCGAGTGCGCGGGAGTCATCGGATCTATCGCCATCCAGAAATTCCGCGTCCCGTTCCCCTGCAACCGGCCAGGGGGAAAGCCAAGCCCTGTCAGGTCCGGCAGCTGCTGCGCAGCTCTTGAAGGGTGAGGAAGACAATCTGCCCGGGGAGATCGAGCGATGAAGGACTAGCCCGTCATCGTCTTCTGGAGCGACGCGGGCGGCCGGCTGGAGACGGGGTGGTCATCTCTCGGGACGCGAATGAGATCGACCCCACTGGCGCGGCGAGGGGACACATGGCGGGTTTCGGCGGGGTCGCGAAGGCGGCACCTCGGCTCGCCCGCAATGTGTCCCCAACTCCCGGCGGGACACGTTGGTACTGCAGGTTCGCGCCCGCAATGTGTCCGCGACTGCGGCCTGCAGGGTGTCTCCAGAGATGGATTCCAAAATGGAGGCAAAGCGGATCCAAAACGGATACAATGTGTCCGGGAGGCTCCCATGGCGACTTTGACGCTCAAGAACGTACCCGAGGAGTTGGTGGAGAGGTTGAAGGAAGAGGCGAAAGTCAGCCGGCGGAGCCTCAACCAGGAGGCGCTGGCGCGGCTCGAGCGCAGCCTCGTGGCCCGGCAGCAGACCGGCGCGGAGAAGGTCGCCATCATGAAGGCGGCGCGGGCGCGGCTCGCGCACCTCGCACCGCTCACCGACGAGTTCCTCGCCGCGGCCAAGAACGACGGCCGGCCTTGATCGTCGTCGACACCAACCTGCTGGCCTACGCGGTGCTCGCCGGGGAGCGCTCGGAGCTCGCGGAGCGGGTCGCTCTGCGCGACTCCGACTGGATCGCCCCGGGGCTCTGGCGGCACGAGATGGCCAACGTCCTGGCGACCGCGATGCGGGTTCGGGGCCTGTCGCTGACCGAAGCCCTGTATGCGTTCGCCGCTGCGGAGCGCCTGGTGGTCGACGCGGAGATCGAGCCCGGGCTCGCGGACCGCCTCGAGCTCGCGGCGCGGGGCCAGGTCTCCGCCTACGACGCCGAGTTCGTCGCCGTCGCGCTGCGGCTCGATCTGCCGCTCGTCACCGCCGACCGGCGCCTGGCGCAGGCCTTTCCGAAGTCGGTGCTCCGGGTGGAGGAGTTCGTCGGCGAGTGAGAAGGTCGTTCTTGTTCCGCCAGGCGCGCGATCGGCGTTCTGACGAGTAGCGGAGAACCGAACAGCGACAGGCTGCCGGCGGCGATTTTCGTCCTGTCGGTCCTGGGGCTAGGCCTCCTGATGCTGGTCAGCGGCCTACTCGTGGCCCAGGCGGGCGAGAAAGCTCTCGATCGAGATCACCTCGACCGGCTCGGCCTCCATTGCGCGGCCCATCACCCGCACGGTCGCGTTCGGGCCGACGAGCTCGAGGAGGTCGTCGAGCCAGCCGGCTCGCATGAGCTCCGGCAAACTCTCCCGGCGGAAGCCGACGATCGCGGGGGCTCGGCCGCTTCGGCCGCTTCGGCCCCTTCGGGATGCCTCCCGAGCTCGCGGCAGAGCGGACAGTCGTGAAATCCGCCTCCCTGTCCGACGAGGGAGATCCACCCCTCGTCAGCGATGCCCAGCTCGGCGGGAACTGCGGGGATCGGGGTGCGGCGGCGACGGTCGCTGATGAGGTGCATGTTTCCTCCCGGTAGGTTGCTTTTCTCGAGAGAAAGACGCAATCCCGCGGCCTTATCTGGCAGTTCGCGCCCGCGATGGGTTCCCGACTGGGGCCCGGCCATGTCCCTTCGCGTGCCCTTTTCCCGCGTGGTGAGCAGGATGCACGTCTTCCTTCGGGGGCGCGAGAGGGGTCGAGTCATGCAGAAAACCGGGAACAGAAGTCGAGTGCGGCGGACGGCGGCGGGAATCGGGATCGCAGGGATGCTGCTGCTGGGGCTCGCCGCTCCCGCTTCGGCCCAGAACCTGGTGCCGAACGCGCACTTTCATGCCGACGTTGCGGGCTGGGAGCTGCTGACCGGCGGCGTGCTGCTGTGGACGAACGTCGCCGAGGAGGGGGAATGCCCGGGCTCCGGCTCGGCGCTGGTGACCAGCGCGCCGGTTCTCACGCAGCACGTGGCGGCGTTCCGGCAGTGCCTCCCCTTCCTTGGCCCGTCGGACCTCTTTTTCTCCGTGCGCCACATGGGCTACGGCACCTTTCGTGCCGAGGTCGATTTCTCCCTGGGGGTCGACTGCTACCAGTCGCTGACCGCCACGATCGCCTCCGAGTCGCAGACCGCGGGGGTCTGGAAGGAGTTCGGTTTTCAAGCGTGGGCGCCGCCGGACACCCACTCGATCGAACTGCGCTTCTACGGCACCGACAGCGCACCGCACGGCCTGTCGGTCGATGAGGTCACGTTGAGCCGGCGCCCGCCGATCTTCCTCGACGGCTTCGAAGGCAGCGACGGCCTCGGCGACGAGGTGAACCCGCCCTGCCGCTGGTGAGGGCGGTGCTCTCAGGGAGTCGCGGCGCTCCAGGCGGCGAGGCCGCGGCTTTCGAAGTCGTCGGCGAAGAGGGCGGAAGTGACGGTCAGAATGTGGCTCGCCGAGTCGTAGTCGAAGTCGAGCTGGTAGTCGGACCAGGGCTGCACGAAGGGAATGTTCGCGCCGCCAGGGACGCCGCCGAGGCCGTAGTTCTCGGTCCAGCTCTCGGAGATCGCGACTCTGCACTCGTAGCTGCCGGCCAGGACATTGCGCCGGGTCAGATGGTAGATGCCGTCGCCGTCGAGATCCTGCAGCCAGCTGCGCAGGCAGTCGGGCTGCCAGTCCCCCGTGCAGCCGAGCTCCGACTGGAAGCTGCCCGGCACGGTCGCGATGACGGAGTTGACGCTGTCGGTCACCCAATGCGTGAGGTCGCTGTAGTAGAACTTGACCGCGGCGGGGGCGGCGAGCGCGAGCGCGATGTTCGGCCCGCCAAGGACGCCGCCCTGACCGTAAGACTCCGTCCAGCTGCCGTTCAACGCGCCGAGATATTCATAACTGCCGGCAGGCAAGGCGAAGAACGTCCCCTGCCAGATCTGGTCGTCGGCATCGAAGGCGAGACCGGTCGCGGCACACGCCGGGTCCCAGTCGCCCGGGCAACCCGCCTCCGACTGCAGGGAGCCGGCGATGACGACGGTGGTCGGCGTCCCTTCGGGTTGCTGCGCTGCGGACCATTGACCCGGCGCGGCGAGCGGCGTGAGGAGCGCGAGCAGAGGCGCGGCGAGCAGGACGGGTCGCGGCAGAACTCGGGAAGACATCGGGCACCTCGGGCAGTGCGGCAGCTGCGGAAAGTTGGGGGAGTCTATCTGTGAATCGGCGTGGGGGGGCTGGGCGGGGCGGGGCGGTTGGAGACGGGGCGGCTTTCTCTCGGGGCGCGAGTGAGATCGGTCCGTGCAGGGCGGCGAGGGGACACATAGCGGGTTTTGGCGGGGTCGCGAAGGCGGTCCAGTGTCGCGCCCGCAATGTGTCCCCGACTGCGTGTCCCGCAATGTGTCCCCGACTGCGTGTCCCGCAATGTGTCCCCGACTGCGTGTCCCGCAATGTGTCCCCGACTGCGTGTTCGACTGCGCCGACTGCGTGTCCCGCAATGTGTCCTCGACTGCGTGTCCGACTGCACGTGTGCTGGCCCGCAGGGTGTCCCCGACTGCCCCGGGCCTGCAACGGCTCCGCCGGGCTACGAAGCGACGAGCTTCTGGAAGCGGGGATGGGCGCGCAGGGTTTCGAAGTCGCTGTCCTGCGCCAGCCAGTCCTTGCGCCCCCAGCCGCCGGCCATGGCGAGCTCGAGGCAGTCGAGGGCGCGCTCGCTCTCGCCGGTCAAGGCGTAGATGCCGGCGACGTTGTAGATCACGATCGGCTCTTCGGGCTCGAGCTCGAGGGCGCGCGCCCCCCACTCGAGGCCGCGCTCGCGCTCGCCCAGGCGGACGCAGGCGAGGCCGCCCAGGTAGTAGGCGCGGGCATCGTCGGGATTGAGCTCGACGTGGCGCGAGACGACGTCGAGGCCGCGGCGCAGCGCCTCGAGCGAGCCCGCCTCCTGGCCGAGGGAGCGCCGCGCCATGCCGAGGAGGACGGGAGCCTGATAGTCCTCGGGCCGCGCCCCCATGGCGCGCTCGAAGAGCGCCGCCGCCTCTTCGACCCGGCCCTGCTCGAAGCGCATGCGGGCGTAGAAGTAGAGCGCCTCGAACTGCAGCGGATCGAGCCGCAGGGCGACCTCGAACTCGACCCCGGCGTCGTCGAAGCTGCCGTCGAGGAACAGCGCGAGCGCCCGCGAGGCGTGGGTCGAGGCGAGACCCGGAGCGAGCTCGAGCGCCCGCCGGCTCGCCGTGTCGGCCTCGGCGAGCGCCGCCTCGCCGCCGCGCCACATGCCGAAGAGAAAGGCCGCGCAGTCGGCGACGCCGGCGTAAGCGAGGGCGTAGTCGGAGTCGATCTCGGCGGCGCGGCGGAACATCTCGCGCGCGAGGTGCAGGCTCCTTCGGTCGAAACGGGAGAAGAACTGGCGGCCGCGCAGGTAGCACTCGTAAGCTTCGACGCTGTGCGTCGGCGCCGGAGCGCTGGCCTTGCGCTCGATCTCGGCCAGCACGCCACGCAGCGCCTGCGCCACCGCCACGGCGATCTCCTCCTGCACCGCGAAGACGTCGGCGAGGTCGCGGTCGTAGCGCCCGGTCCACTGCTGGTAGCCGCTCGCGACGTCGACCAGCTGCAGGGTGATGCGCAGGCGCTCGCCGGCCTTCCGCACCGAGCCCTCGAGCACGCTCTCGACGCCGAGACGGTCACCGACCGCGCGCATGTCGCCGGCGTGCCCTTTGAACTGGAAGGCGGCGGTGCGCGAGGCGACGCGCAGGCCGGGGAGCCGCGCGAGGGCGTGGATGAGCTCCTCGGCCATGCCTTCGCAGAAGTAGTCCTGGTCGCGCGCCGGGCTCATGTCGGCGAACGGCAGCACGGCGATCGACGGCGGCGCGGCCGCCAGGCGGATGCCGGAGCCACCCGAGCCAGCCGAGCCAGCCGAGCCCGGAGCTGCCGAAACCGGCGGAGCGGCTCGTGGCACTCGCTCCGCCGGAGATGCCGGAGACGTTGGAGCCATGGGCGGCGGCCGGACCTTCGAGATCGGCGAGGAGGGCACGCGCGGTGGGGTAGCGCTCGGCCGGAACCTTGGCGATCAGCCGTCGCACGACGCGCTCGAGCGCCGGCGGCAGCTGCACGCCGGCGGTGGACAGGCGCGGCGGCTCCTCCTTGAGGATCGCCGCCATGGTCTCGGCGGCGGAGTCGCGGCGGAAGGGCGGCCGCCCGGTCAGCATCTCGAGCAGGACGACGCCCAGGGAGAAGAGATCGGAGCGCGCGTCGGCAGGGCGCCCGCGCACCTGCTCCGGCGACATGTAGGCGACGGTGCCGAAGACCAGCCCGGGGGCGGTCTCCTGGCGGGCGCCCGGCGGGTGCGGCGGGTGCGGCGGGTGCCGGGTCGGGAAGCCGCCGACCTGGGTGGCGAGCTCCTGCGGGGCGGTCGGCTCCAGCACCTTGGCGAGGCCGAAGTCGAGGATCTTGGCGTGGCCGTCGCGGGTGAGGAAGAGGTTCTCCGGTTTGAGGTCGCGATGCACGATGCCGCGCTCGTGGGCTGCGGCGAGGCCGCGCGCGAACTGCGCCGTAAGCTCGAGGGCCTTCGCGGCGCTCGTCGGGCCGCGTTCGAGCAGGTCGCGCAGCGTCTCGCCCTCGAGCAGCTCGGTGACCAGGAAGCGCACGCCGTCCTGCTCGCCGATGTCGAAGACGGTGAGCAGATTCGGATGAGAAATCGCCGAGGCCGCGCGCGCCTCCTGCTCGAAGCGGCGCAGGCGGTCGGGGCTCGTGGCGACCTCGCTCGGCAGAACCTTGAGCGCTACCTCGCGCCCAAGGCGCGCATCGCGGGCGCGATACACCTCGCCCATGCCGCCGGCGCCGAGAGTGGCGACGATCTCGTAGGGGCCGAGGCGGGTCCCCGGAGGGAGGGTCATCGGGGGGATTCTAGTCGCGCTTCCCCCAACCTGCATTGCCGCCCCTGGCGGCCTACTCCCCGATTACCAGCAGCCGCGCGAAGAGGGTCGCGCCCCAGGCGGAGCCGAAGCCGGTGCTGTCGTCGCGCCAGGTGAAGCGGACGCGCACCAGGCCCTGGGTGGGGGAGGCGAGAGGGTCGAATTCGACGCGCGGCTCGACGTCGACAGCGGCGAGGTGGTGGTCGCCATCGGGGTAGCCAACGTCGAAAGCCTGGAGCACGCAGTGGACGCGCCGCACCGGCTGGGGGAACGTGAACGGCACGGCGAGCGTCGTCTCGGGCGGGAAGGCGAGCTCGGGGCTGCCGACAGAGAGCGTGAGGAACTGCATGCTCGCCCCGCCCCCTAGCCTTCCAGCACCGCGTCGCGCAGCGGGCCGACGATGTCCGGCAGGCCCGGCGGCACACCGAGCTCGACGAAGAGGAGGTAGTCGATCCAGCCGGAGAAGGAAGCGTTGCTGTCGTCGTGAAGGTAGAGCGTGCCGATGACGCGCGCCTCCCAGCCGTCGTCGACCCGTCCGCCGACCGCCGCCTGGAGATCGACGGTCAGCTGCCGGACGTGATGGTCCGAGGCGCCATAGCGCGCTTCGTAGCCGGCAAGAGCGATCGCCACCGAGAGCACCGGACGATCGAAGCCGAGCCGCAGCGCGACCGTGTGCGGGGCGGAGTGCGGGGTGAAGTCGAGGCGACCGCTGCGCGTCTCCATGCAGGACCTCCCGGGAAGAATTTGGCGGGAGTGTACGCCAGAGCGGCCCGGGCGCAAGCACGGGCCGGGAACGGCGCGCTGTCACCCTGGAGGTCCGAATTCCGTTCTAGCGGGAAAGGAGAGTGCCATGCCCGAGTTTCCTGCCGGATCCGAGTCGTTCGAGTCGTTCGAGTCGTTCGCGTCGTCTGCATCGTTCGAATCCTCGCTTGCTGCAACCTCTTCCCGTCGTCGATCGCGGTTCGTGGTGCGGGCGCTCGCAGGGCTCGGCGCGGCGCTGCTCGGGCTGCTCGCGACGTGGGCCCCGGCAGTCGCCGCGGCCGAGTCCGAACCGGTGACGATCACCGGCAAGGCGATTCTCGAGCACCCGGCCGGCAAGGCGATCGTCGAGGCCGGGCGGCTGCTCAAGGCCGGGAAGGCCGCGGAGTCGCGGAAGCTGGCCGCGAAAGAGGTGCGCGAGGAGTGGGCGGCGATGTCGGCTGCGGAACAGAAGGCGGAGAGCGATCGACTGATCGGTCGCACGCCCGACCCGGCGACCTTCGAGGCCGACATCGCGCGGGTGGGCGAGATGGTCGTCGAGGGCGACTTCGCGCGGCTGTCGATTCCGACCCCTTCCGGCGACGTCTCGGCGATGGGCTTCGCCGCCCTCGAAGGCGGCAAGTGGCGGGTCAACCGGGGACCGATGACGCTGCAGGTTCCGGAGCCCGAGAGCGCGCCGGCGATCCGCGGCGCCGCCATCCTCGACCACGAGGCGGGGAAGCTCGCGCTCGACTATGCCGGCAAGCTCGCGGCCGGCAAGCTCGATGCCGCGCTCGCGCTGCTCTCGACCTCCGCACGTGCCCAGCGGGACGCGCTGCCGGCCGATCAGCGCAGGCAGAGCGACGACTTCCGGCGCCAGCAGCTCCCGCAGCCGAAGGTGCTGGCGGACCGGATCCGCGACGGCGGCGAGCTCACCTTCCCCGGCGAGAAGGCGTTCCTCATGATGCTCTCGGTCACCACGACGCAGAACGCCGACGGCAGCGTGACCTCGACCTCCGAGACCACCGGCCTCGGGTTCGTGAGCGAGTCCGGCCACTGGAAGATCGCCGACTGAGGCTTGCCGCCCAGGGGGGCCCGACGTTCCGCAGGCTATGGGCTTCCTTCAGCGCGGCTTCCTGGGCCGGCGGTGGGTGCCCTGCGGGGCGCTGCCGTAAGGGGCTTCGGGTTCCCGGATCAGGCTGGCGAGCGCCTCAGGCTCGAGGCCGCGGCGGAGCTCGGCGTGGACGCGCTCGGCGAGGTAGACCTTGAGCAGGGACTGGTACGGGACGTCCATCCGGTTGGCGAGCACCTTGAGGTCGGTGAGCAGGGTGTCGGGCAACCGCAGCGAGATGGTCTCCGTCGACGGCTTGAGATTCGGGAAGGCGACGCGGCGCGCCTGCGACCAGTCGACATAGTCCGTCGAGTCGTGCGTCGCCCAGAATTCGCGCTCTTCCGCGGCGTTACGGAAGGCCGGGATCTGCTTCTTCGCCGTGCGCTGCTTCATAGATATTCCTCTCCTTCCGACTCATGTCGCGTGCCGAGATCACCCGCAGGCGGCGGGAGCGCACCGTGAAAGCGACCAGCAGGCGCCGCCCGGCCCGCGTCTTCCCGAGCGCCAGGTAGCGCGGCTCGCTCCCGGAGTGGGCAAGGTCGTCCGAGAGCAGCAGGGGCTGCTCGCCGAAGAGCTCTTCGCATTCGCTCGAGCGGACACCGTGCCGCGCCCAGCTCTTCTCCGAGTTGCCTTCGTCCCATTCGAACTGGCGGACGTCGGGGATCGGAGAGTCGCCGCCGCGCATGACGGGAGTATATTCACACAATATACAGAATGGTCCACTGCGGCGACTCGCAACAACGCGGTGGCGTTGTCTCCATGGCCTCGATGTCCGCCTGGCAAGGTGCGGGAGCCCATCGCAGAGCGGTGGCCGGATGCGCAGCACGCGACGCCGGAGGGAGCTAGGATCGCTCCGCCGTGACCGCACCCGTGCCGCCCAGCTACGCCTTCGGGCGCTTCCGCTACGACGGCGTCCAGGCGAAGCTCACCCTCGCCGGGCGCGACATCCCGCTCACGGCGCGCGAGCTTCACCTCCTGGTCATCTTCCTGTCGCGCCCCGGCGAGTGGCTGGAGGCGGCGTGGATGGAGAGCGGACTCTGGCCGAAGGCGGTAGCGCCGACTGGCGAGCTCGATCGGCTGGTGCGCGCGCTCGCCGCGGCGCTCGACGAGGGGGCCGACGGCGTCGCCACGATCCAGAACGTCAAGGGGCGCGGCTATCGCCTGCTCATTCCCGTGCAGCCGCTGGCCGCCGCTGCCGCCGCGGCACCGTCGGAAGCGTTGGAATCGACTGCGCCGTCAGCGTCCGGCGAGGTCGCGCCGGCGCTGCCTGCGGGACGCAGCGCCCATCGCCGGCGGGTCTCCCCGGGGCAACTCCTGGTGGGCCTGCTGGCGCTCGCTGCCCTGACAATCACGGTGCTCTGGGTGATCGGTCCGCCGTCGCGGCCCGGCGCGGGCGCGGGGGAGAGAGCTGCGGGCGGGCCCGACACGGCAGCGATGCGCGCCGCGGCGGCGGCGGAGCTCGGCAAAGGCATCCCCTCGGCGCGCGGTTTCGATCTCGCCTCCCGCCGCGCCGCGATCACCCACTTCGAGGCCGCCCTGCAGCTCGACTCGGGCGCCCGCAACCAGGCGGCGGCGCACGCCGCGCTCGCCAACGTCCTCGTCCTCGAAGGCGAGATGGAACGCGCCCGGCTGGAAGCCCAGGCGGCGCTGGCGTCGAACATCGCGCTCGGCGCCGGCGCCCAGCTCGCCGAGCCGCTGGCAGCGCTTGCCTTCACCCAGCTCTTTCTGGCCCGCGATCCGGTCGCGGCGCGCGCCACCGCCGGGCGCGTGCTGGCGATCGACGCCCTGCATGTCGGCGGGCGCCGGGCGCTGGTCTGGGTCTGCATGGTCGAGGGGCGCTTCGAGGCCGCGCGTCAGGAGCTCGGCCCGCTGCGCAACGCCCCCACCTTCGATCCGGAGGTCGCCACCGACGAGGCCTGGCTGCTCTATCTCTCGGGGCGGGCGCTCGATGCGCGCCAGCTGCTCGCGACGATCGTCCGCCGCGAGCCGCTCTTCCGGCGCGCGCACGCCGCCCTCGCGGCGCTCAACCTCGCCGAGCGCCGGCTGGCCGCCGCGGCGGTCGAGCTCGAGCTCCTCGACGTCCTCGAGGCCGGCGCGGCCAGGGAGGACGAGCGGGTGCGTCTCCTGACCTCCGGCGGTTGGGCGATGCCCGACGCGGGCGAAGCCGCCCGCCTGCTCGAGGAGCGCGCCGACGGAGCGGGAAGGAAGCCGCGGGCCGGGGCGTTGGGAGTCGAGAGCGAGTCGGCGCGGATCTACGCCCAGTTCGGCCGCGATGCCGAGGCGATCGCCGCGCTCGGCCGCGCCCTCGAGCGCCGCGAAAGCGACGCCGTCCTGGCGCGGATCGACCCCGCCTTCGCTCTGTTGCGCGGCACGGCCGCGTTCCGCAGGCTCCTCGACGGCGCCGGCGTGCCGGCGCTCGCGCCGCCGGGGGCGGCCCGATAGAACCCACGCGAGGTTCAGGCGCTGCTTTTTTTCTTCGGTGGTCGGCGGTCTCCGGCACTCGGGATCTTGGGGCCGGCTCCTAGTGAGGCTTGGTCGGCGACCCCAAGATCCCGAGCGCCAGAGCCCGCACCGGAGCATCTTCTCTCTCGGATCTCCCGACGAACAGTTGGGGACACATTGCGGCCGGTCGGGAGCTCGGGCGACCCACGAGCGTCGCAGCCGCTATGTGTCCCCGGAACCGCCGGGATACGGACCAGACAGGACCCCGAGCGGACTCCCAGAACGGAACACCCGAGCAGTCAGAACCCCGAGCGAAAGCAAAATGTGCCCCTGCGAGCTGGTGTGTGTCCTCCGTGTGTGTCCTCCGTGTGTGTCCCCGGGTCAGCGCTTCGAGATGTCGATGCCGCCGCCGCTCGAGCGCAGCTTGAGGAGGGCGCCGCCGCCGTTGAGGGTGCCGTGGACGTCGTCGCGGCCGATCTTGCCGCGGACGGTGAGCGGCAGGTCGCAGTCGACGGCGCCGCCGGAGGAGCTGGCGTCGATCTCGAGCGCCACCGCCGGGTCGAGGCGCGCCTCGACGCCGCCGCCTGAAGAGGAGAGGTGGCCGCCCATGGCGTTGCCGGCGGCGAAGGTGACACTCACCGCCCCGCCGGAGCTCTCGGCGACGACCTTGCCGTGGGCGTCGCGAATCGCGACCCCGCCACCGCTGCTCGAAGCATCGATGTCGCCCCCGACGTTGGTCGCGGCGATGCTGCCGCCGCTGCTCGAGAGGTTTGCCGCGCCGCCGAGATTCGTCACCGCGACGCCGCCGCCGGAGCTCTCGGCCGCGACCCGGCCGGTGAGGTCGGCGATGTCGATGCCGCCGCCCGAGCTCGTGATCTCCGCCGCGACGCTCTTCGGCAGGGTCACCGTGATGTCGGTGCGGTGGTTGCCTTCGAACCAACTGCTCGGACCGTGCGACTTGCGCTCGATGACGACTTCGACGCGCTCCGCTTTCGGGCTCTCGAAGCGCACGTTGTAGTGTCTCCGCGAAGTCGGCGCGGTTCGAGGTGACGACAATGACGGCTTCGCTGCCCTCGCCGCCGCGAACCTTGACCCCTCCGGCCTCCGAGGAGAGCGCGAAGCTCCCGCCGCCGGCGAGCGGCAAGCGCTTCTCGAGGCGAAAGTCGCCGGCCCAGGCGGCCGGGGCGAGGGTCAGGGAGAGTGCCAGGGCGGCCAGGCGGATCTGCTGTGGGTGCATGTCGAAGTCCTCCAGAGAGATAGAACGCAGAAGGGGCCCGTGAGGTTTCGCCCGAGGACCCGGACGGCGGGACATTCTCGCCGCGTCCACGTATTCTCTCCAGGGAGGGCGTGGTGACCGACGAATCCCAGGCGACGAAGGAGGCGGCCGGCGGCGGGCGACAGCTCGCCGCCCGGGAGTGTTGCGCGCTGCTGCTCGAGATGGCGCGCCGCAGCCAAGGGACGCTCGACCTCGGCCAGATCTTCGATCGCCTGCTGGATTCGGTCGGCTCGGTCGTCGCCTACGACGCGGCGGGGATCTTCGCGCTCAACGAGCTGGTGATCCCGCCGGGGCAGCGGGCCGTGGGCAGGATCACGGCGGTGGCGCGGCGCGGCTACGAAGAGCGGCCGGCGGCCGACGACCGCATGTTGAGCCTCGGCGAGGGGCTCGTCGGGCAGGCCATCCGGACCGGCCAGAGCCAGCTGGCGCGCGATGTCGGACGCGATCCGCACTACGTTGTCGGCCGTCCGCAGACCCTGTCGGAGCTCGTCGTGCCGATCCTCTTCGAGGGCCGCGGCATCGCTGCGCTCAACGTCGAGAGCGACCGTCTGGCGGCGTTCGACGAGTCGGATCTCGAGCGCCTCGAGTTTTTCGCCGAGGCGGCGGGCATGGCGATCGAGAAGGCGATGCTGCACCGGCGGCTGGTCGAGCTGGAGCAGGTCGGGGCCCAGGTCCGGCTGGCGCGCGAGGTCCAGCTGGGACTGCTGCCGCGCGCCGCGCCCGACCTCCCGGGCTGGGAGATCGCCGGGCTCTGCCGGCCGAGCCTGGAGTTGGGCGGCGACCTCTACGACCATTTCCCGCTCGACCCGATCCATTCGTCCGGCACGGCGCGCCACGGTCTGGTGATCGGCGACGTCGCCGGCAAGGGCGTGCCGGCGGCGCTGATCATGGCGACCTTCCGCGCGCTGCTGCGCGCCCGGCGCGATCCGCAGGGAATGGGCGTGGCAGGCGCGGCGGCCGCGGTCGCCGCCGTCAGCCGGCTGCTGCGCGAGTCGACGGCGACGCGGGCGTTCGTCACCTGCTGTTACGTGGTGCTCGATCCGGCGAGCGGCGAGATCGTCTACGCGAGCTGCGGCCATCCGCCCGCGCTGCTGGCGCGCACCGGCGGCGGCCACGCGGAGAGCGGCAAGATCGAAGAGCTCGAGAACTGCGGTCCGGCGCTCGGCGCCTTCGAACACGAGACGTTCGTCGAGCGGCGGGCGAGCCTCGAGCCGGGCGATTGCCTGCTGCTCTACACCGACGGCCTGACTGAGGCGTTCAACCCGGAGGGCGAGGCGTTCGGGATCGAGCGTGTGCGCGCGGCCCTCTCCGAGCTCGCGGGCCGGCAGGAGGTCTCGGCGGTGCGGATCGCCGACGAGCTGGTCCGCCGCGTCGTCGACTTCGTCGCCTCGGAACACCTCGCCGACGACCTGACGCTCGTCGTCGCGCGCCGCTTGAGGTAAGCGCCCCCGCCGGCCGGGCGGACGGGTCCGCAGGACCGACCGGCGCTGTCGCCATGACTGTCCCTTGTGTGTGTCCCCGTGACGTGTCCCCGTGACGTGTCCCCCGTGACGCGGATCCGGGCGCGACCATGAGTAGTTTCTGGCGCAATCTCGCTGCGATTGGAGGGTTTGTCCGCAGGCGCAACCGGGTAGCTTTCTCGGTACGGCAGGGACGTGATGGCGCGTAGGGTGAGGACATCCTCTCCCACAACCCAACTGAAGGAGCCCGGCGATGAACTCCAGTTCGCGCATTCGAGTCTTTCTGTTTGCTTGCACCGCGGTGGCCGCGGTGGCCGCAGTGGGCGCGCCGGTCGCGCTTCATGCCGAGCTCGAGCTGTGCGCCGGCCAATCTGCTCCGCGACGGCGACTTCGAGCGCGCTGCGGGCTCGCCGCCGGTCTGTCCGACTGGGGCCGGGACTTCGACCCAGTTCGGGTCGCCGGTTTGCAGCGTCGAGGCGTGCGGTATCGCCGGCGGCATCGAGTCGCGCAACGGCCTCTTCTGGACGCTGTTCGGTGGCACGGCCGATCCCGCGGGCGAGAGCTCCACGATGACGCAGGATCTCGTCCTCTCGCTCGGCACGGTCGCCGAGCTCGACTTCTTCCTGCGGATCAGCGCGGTCGCCGCACCGTTCACCGACCTGCTCGAGGTGCCCGAGTCGACGGCGACCTGCACGCGGCATTTCCGAGAGCCCGCCGCGAGCGAGAGCGCCTTCAGCTTCTACACCTACCCCTGGGCGCCTACGTCGACGGCGGGACGCATACGCTTTCGTTCCAGTTCGTCGGCCCGGCCGGGGGCGGCTTCGCGGCCTACAACCTCGACGAC
>CAWBFZ010000001.1:0-1289288 GCA_963788175.1 Thermoanaerobaculia bacterium | reverse complement strand
CATCATCGGGATTGATTGTGGAGTGGTTTATAAGGGATACTACGGGGACGCTGCCAGGACCTACGCCGTCGGGACAGTCTCTCCCATGGCACTGCGGCTGATGGCGGTGACGAAACGGGCCCTGGATCTGGCAGTCGAGGAAGTCCGTCCGAACAAGCGCCTCTCCGACATCGGACACGCGGTTCAGGCCTACGTCGAGTCGGAAGGGTTCTCCGTGGTTCGAGATTTCGTGGGGCACGGTATCGGAACGGCCCTGCACGAGGATCCGCAGGTTCCCAATTTCGGGGAGCCCGGGCGGGGTCCCAAGTTGAAACCGGGGCTGGTGATTGCCATCGAGCCGATGGTCAACGCTGGCGCTCCGGCAGTGATGGTCGACAAGGACGGCTGGACTGCGCGAACGGCGGATGGCTCGCTGTCAGCCCACTTCGAGTATTCGGTGGCGGTCACCGATCACGGCGCCCGGATCCTCGGCGTCGGAGCTGTCTGAAGCAGCGGCGGTCAGGAAAAAGACGAGGAAGAGAGTTTGTCCAAGGAAGACGCGATCGAAGTCGAAGCGACGGTGATTGAGCCGCTCCCCAACGCGATGTTCAAGGTGGAGTTGGAGAACAAGCACCAGGTACTGGCTCATATCTCGGGAAAGATGCGCAAGCATTTCATTCGGATCCTTCCCGGCGACAAGGTACTGGTCGAGCTCTCGCCCTATGACCTTTCGCGCGGGCGCATTGTCTACAGATTGAAGTAACGCCGGTTTCAGAGCAGGTCTCGAGAGGTAGCGATATGAAAGTTCGGTCTTCAGTGAGGCGGATCTGTCCAAAGTGCAAGGTCGTGCGCCGCGCGGGCGTCGTGCGGGTGATCTGCGACAACCCAAAGCACAAGCAGCGGCAAGGGTAGGGGACGACGATGGCGCGTATTGCAGGGGTGGATCTCCCCCAGAACAAGCAGGTCTGGATCGGCTTGACCTACATCGTGGGTATCGGTCGGGCGCGGTCGCGCAAGATTCTCGCGGCGGCCGAGGTCGACGCGGTGACGAAGGTCCGCGACCTGTCCGAAGAGGCAGCTCAGCGTATCCGGAAGATCATCCAGGACGAAGGGCGAGTGGAGGGCGACCTGCGCAAGGAGGTCTCCCAGAACATCAAGCGGCTGATGGAAATCGGCAGCTATCGCGGCATCCGCCATCGCCGGGGCTTGCCGGTTCGTGGCCAGCGCTCCAACACCAATGCGCGTACCCGGAAGGGCCCGCGCAAGGCGACTGTCTCCACCAAGAAGAAGCTGACCAAGAAGTAACGAGGGATCCAGATGGCCAAAGAATCAGCAGCACCCGCGGGCAAGGAAAAGAAGGGCGCCAAGAAGAAGGACAAGCGCGTCGTGCCGCATGGCCTCGCGCACATCCAGGCGTCGTTCAACAACACCATCGTGGCGATTTCGGATCCGGAAGGAAATGTCCTGACCTGGTCCTCGGCGGGGCGCATCGGTTTCAAGGGCTCGCGCAAGGGCACGCCCTTTGCCGCTCAGGTCGCCGCGCAGAGCGCCGGCAACCAGGCTAAGGACATGGGCATGCGGTCGGTAGACGTTCAGGTCCGCGGCCCGGGCTCGGGACGCGAGTCCGCGATCCGCGCGCTGCAGGCCAGCGGCATCGACATCAAGTCGATCCGCGACGTGACTCCGATTCCCCACAACGGCTGCCGCGCGCGCAAGCGCCGGCGGGTCTGACCGGCCGGATTGCTGTCGGCCGGAATCTGAATCCGAAGGAATGCCTCGGCGAGGCAGGTGTGCTGTCCCCGCCGCAGAGCGTCTTCCTTGAACAGAAGTCTCCGTAGCAGCGGAGAGAAGACGAGCGCAGGAGAGTTTCCATGGCACGGTATACAGGCCCCGTCTGTCGGCTCTGCCGACGTGAACGCATCAAGCTGTTCCTCAAGGGTGATCGCTGCTTCAAAGAGAAGTGCGCGATCGAGAAGCGCGCCTATCCGCCCGGCCAGCATGGGCAGCGCCGCGGCCGTCGCGCCGTCGGATACGGCCTCCAGCTGCGCGAGAAGCAGAAGGTCAAGCGCATCTACGGTGTCCTCGAGCGTCAGTTCCGGCTCTACTTCGCCGAGGCCGATCGTCGCAAGGGAATCACCGGCGAGAACCTCCTCGTGATGCTCGAGCGCCGTCTCGACAACGTCGCCTTCAGCCTCGGTTTCGCTTCGTCGCGCAATCAGGCCAGGCAGCTCGTTCGCCACGGCCACATCCTGATCGACGGCAAGAAGACCACGATCCCGTCGTACCAGGTGCGCGCTGGCCAGTCCATCTCCGTGAAGGAGTCCAGCCGCAAGAACGAGCTGATCCGCGCCAGCCTCGAGTCGGCGACCGGCAGAGGTGTTCCGGAGTGGCTGACGCTTTCCGCCGAGAGCTTCACCGGCAAGGTGCAGTCGCTCCCGAGCCGCGAGGACATCAAGCTTCCGATCCAGGAACAGCTGATCGTCGAGCTCTACAGCCGCTAAGGCGGCGTTATCGATTCGTAAGGAGCCACATGATGCTTTGGAAGGGATTCCAGCGCCCCAAGCGCGTTGATATCGAAGCAGAGACCTTGACCGGGACCTACGGCAAGTTCTCGGCGCAGCCGTTCGAGCGCGGATTCGCCACGACGGTCGGAAACGCCCTGCGCCGCTGCCTGCTCTCGTCGATCGAGGGCGCAGCCATCACCTCCGTCCAGATCGAGGGCGTGCTGCACGAGTTCTCCTCGATCCCCGGAGTCCAGGAAGACGTGACGAACGTCGTCCTGAACCTCAAGCAGATTCCGGTCAAGTTGCACAGCGAGGAAGAGAAGATCCTGACCATCGACGTCAAGGGTCCCCGCGACGTGACCGCGGGCGACCTCGTCGGCGACCCGTCGGTCGAGATCTGCGATCCGAGCGTGCACATCGCGACGGTCAACGGCGAAGGCCGGCTCCGGCTCCAGGTGCAGATCCGCCGCGGCCGTGGCTACGTCACCGCCGACAAGAACTTCGACGAGGCTCTCGGCCTCGGGTGGATTCCTCTCGACTCCGTGCACAGCCCGGTGAAGCGGGTGAACTATCGCGTCGAGGCTGCGCGCCTCGGCCGGATCACCGACTACGAGAAGCTGACGCTCGACGTCTGGACCAACGGCACCGTCACCCCCGAGGAGTCGGTTTCCCTGGCGTCGACGCTGCTCAAGGACCACCTGGCGATCTTCATCGCGGCGGAGGAGACTCTGCGCGGCGACGCCGCCGGGGCCGGTCAGGACCTCACCGGCATGGACGCCGTGCTCGCCAAGAACCTCGAAGAGTTCGACCTCTCGGTGCGCACCGCCAACTGCCTGAAGAACGCGAACATCCAGACCGTGCGCGAGCTGGTCTCGAAGTCGGAACGCGAGATCCTCGAGATCAAGAACTTCGGCAAGAAGTCGCTCGAAGAGCTGCAGGAGCTGCTGGAACGTCTCGGCCTCTCTTTCGGCATGAACGGATCGGCCGGCGCCGCGGGTGCCGGCGGGTCCTCCAGCGCGGGCTTCGGAGCGTAAGGGGAATCGAAAATGCGTCACAACATGGCACACAGAAAGCTCGGACGGACGGCCTCGCATCGCGTGGCGATGTTCCGCAACCAGCTGGCATCGCTGGTAATGACGGAGCGCATCGTGACGACGCTGCCGAAGGCCAAGGAGCTTCGTCCGATCGCCGAGAAGGTGATCACCAAGGCGAAGCGCGGCTCGGTGCACGACCGGCGTATCGTCGGCCGCTGGCTGCTCGACCGCGACCACATCCAGAAGCTGTTCGATGTGATCGCGCCGCGCTTCGCGACCCGCGAAGGCGGGTACTTGAGGATCGTCAAGCTCGGCTCGCGCCAGGGTGACGGCGCCGAGATGGCCGTCCTCGAGTTCGTCGACTTCCAGCTGAAGAAGAAGTCGGCAGCTCCGGCGCCGGCATCTTCCGATGCCAAGGGCAAGAAGGCCAAGGGCGGCGACGCCGAACCGGCCGAGACGGCGGGCGAGGAAAAGGCCGCCAAGCCGAAGAAGGAGAAGGCCCAGAAGGTTCCGGGAACCAAGCGGTCGGCAGGCGAGAAGAAGGCCACCGGCCGCGGCGCAGCCGCCCCGAAGGCCAAGACCACCAAGGCGCCCAACGCCCCCAAGAAGACCTCCGCCCCCAAGAAAGTCGGTGGCGGTTAGACCAGCAGCACTCTTCGCTTCACTCCTGTTGCACCCAGGCCGGCGCCATTCGCCGGCCTTTTTTTGTCCGCGACGCCTAGAAAATAGGGAAGATACACATTTCCCAGCCAGCGCTGAGATAGCGTCGGCGAGGAAGGAAATGTGTGCCTGTCCCTATTTTCCCGGTCGATCTGAGAGGCGCGATGCTCCGAGTGCCCGAGACCGACCGCGACCGCCGGCTGCCGCGCGATCACGCCGCCGGGCACCATCTGCTGAGCGCGGGCGATCGTCTCGCACTTGGCGAGCTGGGAAACTCGCTGGCGCTTGGCGAGCTCGGTTCCTTGTCAGGGGCTACGCTTGCGCTGCCGACTCCGGCAACGGTTCGTCGTCGCGTTCAGCGTAGGCGCTCGTTCCAGGAGTTTCGCTCCATTCGCGCAGGAACAGATTGCAGACTTCCTGCTGCCCTCGCGCAGGCCCAGCTCCTCGAGCACGCTGGCGTATTTCATCACGATGTCGAGATAGGCGCGACTGCAGGCGCCGCCACAGCCGATGAAGATCTCGACCGCCTTCTCGGCGTGCACCTCGCGCGCTGAGGATCGGACGCGTTCGTCGCGCACGCGGTCGCGTAGACGCGCGCCAGGTGTATCATTCCCTCTGATGCCTCGCGAGTTGGTTCGCCGTACATGCGTTCCCGCAGCCTACGGAGTCTGAAGAGCGAGACCGACAACTCGAGAGTCTTGGTTCTCGGCAGGCGAGTCGCCCAGGACGTCGAGCACCCGAAAGAGCTCCGGCGAAGGATCGCGCAGGCGCTCGAGCCGGCGACGGGCCTCCTGCAGCATCACCAGTTGGTCGCCGTTGTCGCTGGGCTCCGAGATGGTGAGTCGAGGCGTACCGCGCGCGCGAAGAATCGCGCGTCGACTTCCGGAATCTGACAGACGAGCCACGCTGATCGAATCGACGTTCTCCAGGCGCCGCTGGAACTCCGCTGCACTATGCAACCAGATGGCTTGCGGCCGCAGAGCGTGCGAGCAGGCCACGTCCCACTCCATGCCGAGTCTTTCGGGCCAGGTGGACTCCGGCGAGCGACGCACCCGCGGCTGCGCCGACAAGCAGGAGGGCAAAGGCAGCGAAGAGGAGAACCAGCTTCGTCACGCTGCCTCCCTGATGGGCTCGGAGCGCCCTGCCGCCGACCTAGACGCGCCGCAGGTACTTGTTCTCGCGGGTGTCGATTTCGATTTTGGTGCCGGGTTCGATGAAGGGGGGGACCTGGACGATGAGGCCGGTTTGCATCTTGGCGGGTTTGTAGGAGGACGAGGCGGTCGCGCCCTTCATGCCGGGCTCGGTGTCGATGACTTCGAGGACGACGGTGTTGGGGAGCTCGATGCCGACCGCCATACCTTCGTAGAAGTCGACCTTGATGACGCTGTTCGGCAGCATGTACTGCAGGGTGTCGCCGAGAACGTCGTCGGACATCGTGACCTGCTCGTAGTTCTCCTGGCTCATGAAGTGATGCATATTGCCGTCGGAGTAGAGGTACTCCATCGGGATCGTGTCGAGGATGGCGCGCTCGACCGATTCGGTCGAGGCGAAACGGTGCTCGAAACTGTTGCCGTTCTTCAAGTTCCGCATCCGCACCTGGACGAAGGCCCGGAGGTTGCCGGGCGTGCGGTGGGTGACCGACATGATGGAGCAGACTTCGTTGTTGTGCAGCACGCACATTCCTGCGCGCAAAGCGTTGGCCTGCATCAGGCGTGCTCCTCAGGTAAGAGTGGACTCAAGCTTCGTGTTCCTCGTGCACCTTCTTGCGCGCGTCGGCGACGAGCTTGTCCTGCACCAGGCGCGGAACCTCTTCGTAGTGCGAGTACTCCATGAGGAAACTCGACCGCCCCTGCGTCATCGCGCGCAGAGCCGGGGCGTAGTTCAGCATCTCTGCCATCGGAACCTGGGCCTGGACGATCTGGACGCCGTTCCTGACATCCATCCCCTGCGGGCGGCCCCGGCGGTGCGAGAGGTCGCTCATGATGTCGCCCATGAACTCCTCGTTGGTGTGGATCTCCACTTTCATCACCGGTTCGAGCAGCGTCGCGCCGGCGCGTTCCATGGCGTCCTTGTAGGCGAGCGAACCGGCGATCTTGAAGGCGAGCTCCGAGGAGTCGACGTCGTGGTACTGGCCGTCGAGCAGGCGCACCCTGAAGTCGACCATCGGGTAGCCGGCGAGAAAGCCGCGCGTCCGGGCCTCCTGAATGCCCTTCTCGACCGCCGGGCGGTAATTCTGCGGGATCGAGCCGCCGAAGATCTCGTCCTTGAACTCGAAGTCGCCGCCGCGCGGCAGCGGCTCGATCTTGATCCGGCAGTCGGCGAACTGGCCGCGGCCACCGCTCTGCTTCTTGTGTCGCCCATGCCCCTCGGCGGCTTTCTGGATCGTCTCGCGGTAGGGAACCTTCGGCGGATGCAGGATGACCTCGACGTTGGAGCGCCGCTTCATCCGCGCGAGCGCGATCTCGACGTGGAGCTGCCCGCTGCCGGAGAGCAGGAACTCGTGGGTCTGCGAATCGCGCCCCGCGCGCAGGCTCGGATCCTCTTCGATCAAGCGGTGCAGTGCGTCGCCGATCTTCTCGTCGTCGCCCTTCGCCTTCGGTTCGAGCGCGAACGACATCGCCGGCTCGGGAAGCGGGATCCACTCGGCGGCGAGCGCCTGCTCCTTGGCGGCGAGCGTGTCGCCCGACATCGCGACGCGCAACTTCGGGACGCCGCCGATATCGCCGGCGATGAGCTTCGGCGTCGCCGTGCCCTGCTTGCCCTGCAGGTGCACGAGGCCATGTGCCTTCTCGGTCTCTTCGGCGCGGACGTTCCACAGCTGGGCGTCATTCTGCAGGGTTCCGGAGAGCACGCGCAGGATCGAGAGGCGGCCGGTGAACGGATCGTTGAGCGTCTTGAAGACGATCGCGACGACCGGCTGCGCAGCATCGGCCTCGAGCATCACCGTCCTGCCGTCGATGGCTTTCGCCGGATAGGGATGTTCGGCGGGGGAGGGCGCGAAGTCGACCAGGAAGTCGAGCAGCGTGGAACAGCCGACGAGGTGGAGCGACGATCCGAGCGTCAGCGGAAAGAGCTTCCGGTTCAGGATGGCGCTCTTCAGGCCGGCCTCGAGATCGGCCGCATCGAGCGTGCCCTCCTCGAAGAACTTCTCGAGCAGATGCTCGTCGGCCTCGGCGACGGCCTCGATCAGCCGGGTGCGTGCCTCGGCGGCCTCGGTCTCGAGATTGCCCGGGATCGCTTCCTCCTTCGCCTTGCCGCTGCCGTCGCGCTCGAAACGGTAGGCCTTGAGCTTGACGAGGTCGATCACGCCGACGAAGTCCTTCTCGGCGCCGATCGGGAGCTGCACCGGCAGAACCTGACGGCCGAACGTATTCTGCAGGCTCTCGAGACAGCGCCCGAGATCCGCCCGGTCGCGATCCATCTTGTTGGCGTGCAGGATGACCGGCAGGCCGAGCTCGGCGGCAGATTCCCAGACCTTCTCGGTATTGACCTCCGCGCCGGCGACCGCGCTGACGCAGACGACCGCGGCGTCGGCGACGCGCAGCGCCGTGCGGGTCTCGGAGAAGAAGATCCCGTATCCCGGGGCGTCGAGCAGATTGATCTTGTTCTGCTTCCACGGCAGATGGCAGACACCGAGGCCGATCGAGATGCCGCGCTCGACCTCTTCGGGGTCGAAATCGGTGACCGTATTGCCGTCTTCTATCTTTCCGAATCGGGGGACCGCTCCGGCTGTGAAGAGCAGGGCGCTGGTCAGAGTGGTCTTCCCGGTGTCGTTGTGACCGGTGATCGCGATGTTCCGGATCCTGGATGGACTGTCGACCTGCATCGGGCGCAATCTCCTTTCGAGTCGCTTCGAACGGCCTCTGCACCATATCAAAGCGACGCTCGAATCGGGCATCCCGGGCGCGTTTCCTGGGGTTCTGCGGCGGGAGATCCACGAGCCGTGATCACGCCGATTGACCGTCCAGTGCGCCGCGCCTAGAATGCCTCCTGCCGCTCTGCGAGCCCAACCCGGATGCCAACCAACGTGCCGCAGAAACTAGGCCGCTACGAGATCGTCGAGGAGATCGGCAAGGGCGCCATGGGTGTCGTCTACCTGGCCCGGGACCCGCTCATCGGCCGCCAGGTGGCGCTCAAGACGTTTCGCGTCGGATTCTCCGCCAAGGATCAGGAGCTCGCCCAGTTCCGCAGCCGTTTCGTCCGCGAGGCGCAGAGCGCCGGGATCCTCTCCCACCCCAACATCGTCACCATCCATGACGTCGTGGACGAAGGCGGCGAGGGGACCTGCTTCATCGCCATGGAGTTCGTCAAGGGGACGAACCTCAAGCAGCTGATGCAGCGACCCGAGCCTTTCGGCTACGACCGGGTGATCGACATCCTCTCGCAGATCGCTGAGGGCCTCGACTACGCCCACTCCCGCGGCGTGGTCCACCGGGACATCAAGCCTGCGAACATTCTCATTGCCCAGGACGGCAAGGTCAAAATCACCGATTTCGGCATCGCCAGGCTCGATACCTCCAACCTGACGATGGAAGGGCAGCTCCTGGGGACGCCGAACTACATGGCGCCCGAGCAGATCCAGGGCAAAGAGGTCGACCATCGCGCCGACATCTTTTCGCTCGGCGTGGTGTTCTACGAGATGTTGACCCGGAAGAAGCCTTTCCAGGGCGAGAACCTGACTGCGGTCACGCACAAGATCGTCTACGAGCCGTTTACGCCGGCGGAGGACCTGATCAAGGACCTGCCGCCCGGGCTCACGGCGATCATGACGCGCTGCCTGGAAAAAGACCCCAATCGCCGGTATCCGCGGGCGGCGGAGATCGCCGCCGAGCTGCGCCGCGGTGGAATGCGGCAGGGCGAGGCGCCCGCAGGCGCCGACGACGATGACGACACTTCCGCGACCCAGGAGGTCGCGGAACAGACCGCCGACCGGACCGCCCCGGCTCCGCCGGAACCCGCCTCGCGGCGCGCAGGTCAGCCTCCGGCCGTCGCACCTGCGCCGCCGCCTGCGCTCCCGCCGGCCGCCTCCTCGGGCGTCCCGTTGCCCGCTCTGCCTCCTGCGTCATCTGCTGCGCCACCGCCTGCGGGACCGCCCCGTGCGCCTCTCTCGCCGTCACTGCCCGCGCCGCCGTCCGCGCCCGTGCCGCCGGCGCTGCCGCCGGCCGAAGCCGCGCACATGCCTATCCCCGCGGTGGCGATCCCGGTGAGCTCGCTCTCGGGCTCGACCAAGGTCCAGGCGGCCCTGCAACGGATCCGGACCCAGCGCCTGGTGCAATACGCCCTGGTCGGCCTCGCCGCGTTGACGGTGGTCGGCCTCCTGGCGCTCTGGGCTAGCGGCAGAACCGACCCGGCGCCCCAGGCCGCCACCGGACCCTCGGTGGAGGAGCAGCGGCAGCTCGATCTCCAGGCCGTGCTGGCGGGCGCCCGGGAACGTCTCGATGCCGGCGACCTTCAGGGTGCCCTGGCCGCGCTCGCGCGGGCCCAGCAGATCGATCCCGAGAGTGCCGCTGCGCGGGAACTGCGGACCGAAGTCGAGCGGGTTTCCATCGATCTGGCGTCGGCTGCCGAGCGCGAACAGCGCGTCTCCGAGGGTCTGATCCTGGCCCGCGACGAGTTCGCCAAGAAGCGCTTCGAGGCGGCGATTGCCGCGGCCAACGGCGTTCTGGCGCTGGTTCCGGAACACCCGGAGGCGGCCAAGCTGGCGGCCGACTCCGAGGTCGCCCTGGGCCGGCAGAGAGACCGCGAGCGCTCGCAGAAGTCGGCGCGCGATGCGGCGGCGCAGGCGACCGCGACCGCGGCGGTGCCGGTCGCCGCGCCCGTGAAACCGGTTGCGCCGCCGCCGCCGGCGCCCGCTTCCGCCGACGGTACCGTCGACATCGACTTCTACTCCGAGCTCTCCGAGGGCGTCCTCACGGTCTATTCTGGGGAGCGCCAGATTCTCCGCGAACCGTTCAAGTTCGTGAAGAAGACGGGGTTCCTGCGGCAGGAGAAGATCCCTGGCGCGCTGGGTGCGCAGCGCACGCTGCCGGCCGGCCCGGTGGGGCTCCGGGTCTACGTCACGCTGCCCGGAAAACCGACCAAGGCGATCGTGGTCGAGGGTGATCTCGCCGGTGGCTCGACGCGGCGCCTGATCGTGCGGGTCGACGCCGACGCCCGGGTCACCGCTCGGCTCGAGTAGCCGGCCACCGGGCGGCTGGCCGCGCTCCTCGGCGGGCCCCTTCAGCCCCTCAGCCCTTTAGCCCTTTAGATCGCCGCGGAGGAGGGGCTCCAGAGCTCCGGCTCCCCGATATCCTGCAACTGCCCCATCAGTTCCTCCGCCGGTCCGACCGCCACCACCAGAGCCTCGTCCGGACAGAGGTGGGTCTCGGCGAGGCGCGTGAGCTCTGCGGGCTGGAGGGCGGCGACCTCGGCCAGATAGCGGGCGGGAGTGTCGAGGGGCAGGCCATAGAGCGCGATCTCGTCGAGCCGCGCCGAGAGCCCTTCAACTGTCTGGAGCCCGTAGGCAAAGACGCCGAGAAGGTAGTTCCGGGTCGCGTCGAGCTCGGCCGGGGCGACCGGCTCGGTACGGATCCGTCGCAGCTCGCCAAGGACCTCCTGCGCGGCGCGCGCCGTCGCCGCCGTTGTCACCGCCGACGAGACCACGAAGGGTCCGCGGCTCTTGCGGTCGACGAAGCGGCTCGAGGCGCCGTAGGTGAAGCCGTGGCGTTCGCGCAGGTTGAGGTTGATCCGGCTGGTGAACTTGCCGCCCAGAAGCGTATTGAGAACGCCCAGGCCGACGCGATCGGGATGCCGGCGCGGCACGCCGAGATGGCCGATGCGCAGCTCGGTCTGCTCGGCGCCGGGCCGGTCGACCACCACGACGCGCAGCTTCCGGGAAGGAGCGCCGGCGGTCGACGTTTCGGCAGGTCCGCCGGGTGCCGGCGCTTCCGACCGGGAGTCGAGAGGCGCGGGAGCGGAGGCCGGAAAGACTGCTTCGATCGCCGTCGCGAGCCGCGCGCGGTCGAAGTCGCCAGCGACCGTCACGGCGCCGCGTTCGAGGCGATAGTGCGCGTGATGGAAGTCGAGCAGCTCGTCGCGGTTCAGCGCGTCGAGCGCCGCCGGGTTCCCGGCGAGCGGGTGGGCGAAAATCGTTCCGGCATAGAGATGGTGCGCGAAGGCCTCGTCGGCGACCGCTGCCGGCTGATCGGCGCGGCGTTTGAGCTCGGCGAGCGTCTGCTGACGCAGCCGGTCGAGCTCGTGCTGCGGAAAGGCCGGCTCGTAGAGCAGCTCGGCCAGCAGGTCGAGCCCGTACTCGAGGTCGGAGGCGAGCAGTTGCAGCCGGAGGCGCGCGGCGTTCCAGTCGGCGTGACAGGAGAGCGTGCCGCCGCGCCGTTCGAGCTCGGCGGAGAGCTGCGGACCGGTTCGCCGAGCGCTGCCTTCGTCGATCATCGAAGCGGTCATCGCGGCCAGTCCCGGACGCTGCGCCGGGTTGCGCTCGCCCCCGGCGTCGAGCTGCAGCTCGATCTCGAGCAGCGGCACTCCCGCGCGCGGGGCGACGAAGACCGGCACGCCGCGCGAGGTCGCGAAACGGTCGAAATCGGGCATCGGCACGGCGCTTTCGCGGCCGGGGGCGGGCGGCAGGGAACGGTCGGGCAACGAGCTCGGCGCCGCGCTCAAGACCGGACGCCTTCCGGCTCGACGACCAGCAGCGCTTCGTTCGCTGGGCCGAGACGCGCCGCGGCGAAGGCGCGGATCGCCGCGACGTCGACCTGTTCGATAGGCCTCGGCTTCGTGAAAGGCGCGCTCGGGGGCGTCGAAAAAGGTGGTGTACTGGGAGAGCAGATCGGCGCGGTGGTCGAGCGTCTGCAGCTCCGAGTAGATGCCTGCCAGTGTGCGCCGCCGGGCGCGCTCCAGCTCGCCGTCGAGCCCGGAGCCGAGAGCGGACCGTGGAGAGGCTGTCGCCGCCGGCGCTGCCAGGCCGTCGAGGTGCTCGCGGATCCGGTCGGCGAGACGCTCGGTATCGACTCCGGGCCGCGCGGTCGCGACGAGCAGGAAGGCCCCGACCTCTTCGGTCGGGTAGACGTAGGCCGAGACATCCTGCGCCAGCTGGCGGTCGACGACGAGATCGTGCACCAGCGGACTCGACTTGCCGTCGGTCAGGAGATTCGCGGTGACCGCTGCGGTCCACCAGCCAGAGCTGCCGAACGGCTCGGTGCGGAAGGCGAAATAGAGCCGGCTGCAGTTGTACGCGGTCGGTCATCGAAGCGCGCACGGCATGGGCGAGCGGCGGCAGCGGCGCGCGGACACGCTGCACCGGCGCGCCCGCGGGCAGGCCGCCGAACCAGCGCTCGATCGACGCCAGGGCTGCGGCGGGCTCGAAATCTCCGGCCAGGGTGAGGACGGCGTTCGACGGCGCCGTAGTAAGTCGAGAAGAAGGCGCGCACGTCGTCGAGCGTCGCGGCCTCGATGTCCTCCATCCAGCCGATGACCGGCCAGCGATAGGGATGGTCCTCCGGGAAGAGCAGCTCGAACAGGCGCTCCATCGCCCGGCCGTAGGGCTGGTTGTCGACCCGCTGCCGGCGTTCATTCATCACCACCTGGCGCTGGTTCTCGAGCTTCTCGGCGGTCAGTCCGGGGAGGAGGAAGCCCATGCGGTCGGACTCCAGCCAGAGCGCGAGGTCGAGATGCCGCGACGGCAGGGTCTCGTAGTAGTTCGTGCGGTCGTACCAGGTCGAACCGTTGGCGACGCCGCCGACCTCCTGCAGGTAGCGGAAGTGGTCGTTCGTGCCGACGTTGGCGCTGCCCTGAAAGAGCATGTGCTCGAAGAGGTGGGCGAAACCGGTCCGTCCGGGCTTCTCGTTCTTGGATCCGACGTGGTACCAGAGGTTGACCGCGACGAGCGGCAGGGACGGTGTCGCGATGCAGCACGATCCGCAGGCCGTTGGCGAGCCGATGGCGCGCGAGGTGCCGGCCTTGCGGGGTGGAGGACGGGAGCGGCCGGGTCGGGGGAGGCAAAGAGGGCGCAGTGTAGGGAGCGATCCGGCCGGTGTCAAGGCGAAGCCGGTCGATTCGAGCGCCTCCAGGCCGCCTGGGCTGAAGCCGATCGCGCCCGCGCCGGTTGACTTACGCCGCGTTACCGCCGTAGGCTTGCGACATGGCTTCCTACCTGACCGCGCGGCAGAAGGAGATCCTCGAGTTCATCCACGCAGTTCCGCAGGGAGAAGGGCCTCGCACCGACCCACCGCGAGATCTGCGAGCGCTTCGGCTTCTCCTCCTACGGCACCGCCTACAAGCACCTGAAGCTGCTCTCGGAGAAGGGCTTCCTCAAGCGCGACCGCCATCAGCGGCGCGGCATGGAGCTGCTCGACGGCGAAGGCGACGGCCAGGCCGCCGCGTCCGGCGCCGACGCCGCCGGTCGCGAGCTGCCGTTCCTCGGCCGGATCGCCGCCGGCCGGCCGATCGAGGCCGTCGTCGGCGACGAGACGCTGACCGTTCCGGCGGCCCTCTTCGGAGCCCGGATCGACGACCACTTCGTGCTTCGCGTGGTCGGCGAGTCGATGATCGGCGAGGGCATCCACGACGGCGACTGGGTCGTCGTCGAGCGCCGCGAGCGCGCCCAGCCGGGCGAGATGGTCGTGGCCCTGGTGGGCGACGAGGTGACGCTCAAGCGGTTCTACCCCGAAGGGGCGGTCGTTCGCCTGCAGCCGTCGAACCCGGCGATGGAGCCGCTCCGGGTGCCCGCAGCCGACCTGCGCATCCAGGGCATCGTCGTCGGGCTGATGCGCAAGTACTGACCTGCCGCCGGCTTCACAACCCTCGGCGGGATTCGGGTCTAGAATGCCGCTGCCATGCGCGATCTGGATACTCTCCTGCGGACCATGAGCGCCCGATGCGGCTTCGGATCTTCATCTGAAGCCGACGCGGCCGCCGCTGATCCGCGTGCACGGCAAGCTCGTCGCCGCTCGAGGAAGCCGCCCCTCACGCCGGACGAGATCCACGGCATGGTCGACTCCATCCTCGCGCCGCACCAGAAGCGCAAGCTCGAAGAGCGGATGTCGGTCGACCTCGGCTACGGTGTCCGCGGCCTGGCGCGTTTCCGCTGCAACATCTACATTCAGCGCGGCACGATCGCGGTGGCCTTCCGGCGCATTCCGTACGAGATCCGGGATGTCGAGACGCTGAACCTGCCCTCCGTGCTGCTCGACTTCTGCGACCTGCCGATGGGCATGGTGCTGATCACCGGACCGACGGGCAGCGGCAAGTCGACGACCCTCGCGGCGCTGGTCAAGTACATCACCGCCGGCGGCCGGTGCACATCGTGACCATCGAGGATCCGGTCGAGTTCCTGTTCACCGACGGCGTCGCCTCGATCTCGCAGCGCGAGGTCGGCACCGACACGCCGAGCTTCCCGGAGGCGCTGCGCAACGTCATGCGCCAGGATCCCGACGTCATCATGGTCGGCGAGATGCGCGATCCGGAGACGATCGCGCACCGTGATCACCGCCGCCGAGACGGGGCATCTGGTCTTCTCGACGCTGCACACCAACAGCGCGACCCAGACGGTCGACCGCATCCTCGACGCCTTCCCTCCGGACCAGCAGAACCAGGTCCGGGCGCAGGTGGCCCAGGTGCTCAAGGGCGTGGTTTCGATGAAGCTCGTCGAGCGCAGCGACGGCCAGGGCCTGGTCGCCGCGCTCGAGATTCTCAAGGCCTCGCCGCGCATGTCGCAGCTCATCGAGAAGGGCGAGACGTCGCAGCTCTGCTCGAAGAGGTCGAGTCCTCGGTCGCCTTCTACCGCATGCAGTCGATGAATCACTCGCTACTCGCGTTGCTGGTGCACGGAGTCATCACGTACGCCGAGGCGATGAAGGAAAGCAGCGATCCCGAAGACCTGTCGCTCAAGCTGCGCAAGATGTTCCCGGGCATCGAGGAGCGAGGAGGAGAGATGAATCCGTCCACCGCCGACTTTTCCGAAATTCTCATGCTGCAGCAGTACCGCAAGCTCTACGAGGAGCAGGAAGAGAAGAACAAGCTGCGCGTCGTGGAGAAGGACGAGCGCATCGCCGAGCTCGAGGCTGCGATGGCGGCGCGCGACACCCAGCTGCGCGACATCGACAAGCGCCTGCAGGAGGGGCATCAGGAGATGGAGCGCATGCGCGGCGACTACAACCGCCTGCGCACCGAGGCGCAGGAGAAGATCGACAAGCTGATGGACCGCATCAAGGAGCTCAACAACCGCCTGATGGGCAACGGCGGCGGCGACGACAAGAAGTCCGGCGTCTTCCGCTGAGGCGCGGCTCCCCGGCCGGCGCCGGGCGCGGTCAGTCCGCCGCCGGCGCCGGACCGCAGCAGCGCCTCGGCCTCCTCCCGCACCCGCACGACGCCTTCGACCTGCGCGCGCCGCACCCGCGCCAGCGCCGCCCCCACCGCCGGTCCCGGCGCGATGCCCAGCAGCGCCTGAACGTCCTCTCCCGAGAGCAGCGCCGGCGGCGAGAGGATCCACGGCCCGCTCACTCTCCGGCCAGGCCAGGATCGCCGATCTCGAGGCTCGCCCACGCTTCGACCTCGACGGCGACTCCGCAAGCGTCGCGCGCAGCGCGAGCGCATCGCGCCAGTCCTCGCCGGCCACATGCAGCCAGCGGCGGCGCGCCGACCCCGTCGAAGGCGCCGTGCCACGCCGGCGCCAGCAGAGCGCAGTGCGGCGTCGCAACAGTCGCCGCGTCATCAGCCCGCGCCGCGCCAGGTCGCGCAGCCGTGACGCAGTTGCCGCGTGTGACGAGGAAAAGAGCTCGGTAAATAGAGACCAGTGCAGCGCCCGTGGCGAGTTCGCCACCGAGGCTGGGTCCCGAGGCGTCGCTGGACCCGTCGCGAGGCGCGAGGCTCTCCATTCATCGAGCTTCGTCGCGGCGCGAAGAGTCGTCGAGGACGCGTCCGCCAAGGCTGCCCCTTTACCGAAAAAGAATGCTGGCAGGTCGAGGATCGTCGCACCAACCCGCCGCCGGCGCGAGTCGGGCTCTGGGAGAAGAGGATCTCGAGCTCGACGCGCAGGCGCTCGTGCGGCATCGCCGCGAGCCGCGGCGTGGCGGCGCGCGCCGCGGCCACGGTCGCGGGATCGGCGTCGAAGCCGGGCAGGGTCGTCGCGAGGCGGGCCAGCCGCAGCACCCGCACCGGGTCCTCCGCGAAGACTTCGGCGCGCGTCGCGCGCAGGCGGCGGCGGGCGAGATCGTCGACGCCTCCGGTCGGATCGGTGATCGCGCCGTCCGGCACCGCGAGCGCGATGGCGTTGACGGTGAAGTCGCGCCGCCAGAGATCGGCGAGCAGCGGGCCGCCCTGAAGGTCCCAGATGTCGATGTGCCGGTTACCGGAGACCAGGCGAAGCGCTCCGAACCGGTCGCCGCCGAGCGCGACCAGCCGGGCGCCGGTCGTGGCCGCGAGGCGCGCGGCGATCGCCGGTCCGGCGTCGGCGACGACGACGTCGAGATCGTTCACCGGGCGGCCGAGGCCGGCGTCGCGCACCGCGCCGCCGACGAGATGGATCGGCACGCCGCGCGCGGCCGCCGCGAGCTCGGCGAGGCGCGCGTCGGCGAGGAGCTCGCGCCAGGCGGCGACGCGGCCGGATGCGTCGGTCATTTCGATTGCGCCCTCTTCGGCTTCCTCGCTAGGATGACGGCAGAACGATTATGTCTCTCTCCCTCGAAGAAGTGCGCCGGGCGGCCGCGCTCTCCCGGCTTCGGCTGACGGCCGCGGAGGAGGTCCTGTTCGCGGAGCAGCTGCGGCAGGATCGTCGACCACATCGACCATCTGCGGGAATTCGAGACGCTGGCGGAGGAGCTCGATCCGGCATCCGGGCGTCGAAGCCGGCGACGAGCCGCAGCCCGACCCGCGCGGCGAGCTCTTGCTCGAGAACGCGCCCGAAGTGCGCGGTCCCTTCTTCGCCGTGCCGCGGATGCGGGCCGCCGGCGGAGCGGCCGGCCACGGACCCGCTCGATGAGTGAGCTCCTCGCGCTGCCGGTCGAGGCGCTCGCCGCCGCGGTGCGGGGCGGCGAGGTCTCGGCCCGGGAGGTGGTAGAGGCCAGCCTCGGCCGGATCGCCGGGTCGAGCCGCGTCTCGGCGCCTTCCTCGGTATCGAGGCCGACGAGGCGCTCGCGGCCGCCGCGGCGATCGACGACCGGCGGCGGCGGGGCGAGCGCCTGGGGCGGCTCGCCGGCGTGCCGATCGCGCGCAAGGACAATCTGGCGGCTCGCGGGGCGCCGGACAGGCTGCGCCTCGCGCATCCTCGAGGGCTACCGTCTCACCGTTCACGGCGACGGCGATCGAGCGCCTGATCGCGCGAGGATGCGGTCTTCGTGGGCCGCACCAACATGGACGAGTTCGCGATGGGCTCGTCCTGCGAGAACTCGGCCTTCCAGGTGACGCGCAATCCCTGGGACCTGCGGCGCGTTCCGGGCGGGTCGAGCGGCGGCTCCGCCGCGGCGGTGGCCGCCGGAGTCGTGCCGCTGGCGCTCGGCTCGGACACCGGCGGCTCGATCCGCCAGCCGGCCGCCTTCTGCGGCGTCGTCGGGTCTGAAGCCCACCTACGGCCGCGTTTCGCGCTACGGCCTGGTGGCCTTCGGCTCATCGGTCGATCAGATCGGACCGATCAGTCGCGACGTGCGGAGCTCGGCCCTGGCGCTCGAGATCATGGCCGGAGCCGACGCCGCGCGACCCGACCTCGTCGGCGCGCGCCGTGCCGTCGATGCTCGACGGCATCGACGCCGGTCTCGCCGGACTGCGCGTCGGCATCCTGCGCGAAGTGCCGGTGAGCGGTCTCGAGCCGGCGATGGCGGCGGCCTGGAGCGCGGCCCTGGCCCGGCTCGAGCGGCTCGGCGCCGAGCTCGTCGAGGTCTCGGTGCCCAATATCCCGGCGGCGATCGCCATCTACTACGTCATCGCCAACAGCGAGGCGTCGGCCAACCTGGCGCGCTTCGACGGCGTGCGCTTCGGTTTGCGCGTTCGCGGCGGCGGGCTCGAGGAGACCTACACCGCGACCCGCACGGCCGGTTTCGGACACGAGGTCAAGCGCCGGATCATCCTCGGTTCGTTCGCTCTCTCCGCGGGTTACTACGACGCCTACTACGGCCGGGCGCGCGGCGTCCTGCAGGCGCTCAAGCGGCAGTTCGACACCGCTTTCGGGAGGGTCGACCTGATCGCCACTCCGACGACGCCGGGCGCCGCCTTCGCGCTCGGCGAGAAGACCGGCGATCCGCTCGCGATGTATCTCTCGGACATCTTCACCACGCCGGCGAGCCTGGCGGGGCTCGCCGCGATGGCGATTCCCTGCGGCCAGCGACGCTCCGGACTGCCGCTTTCGCTGCAGCTCATGGCGGCGCCGTTCGAGGAGGCCGGCCTGCTGCGCGCGGCGCGCGCCTTCGAGCTCGATTTCGCCTGGCAGGTCGCGCCGGAGTTGCGCGGAGAGACCGACGCTGCCTGAGCGCGGCGTCTCCCAGCGGGCCGGCGATGCGACTGCGGGTGGCGGCCGGCGCCGGGGCCCGGCCGCGAAGGTGCTGGGCATCCTGCTCGGCCTCGCGGCCGCCTGCCTGGCGCCCGCGGCGCCCGCGGGGGCGGCGGCAGCCCGGACCGCCGTGGTCGAGCGTGCCCGCCTCGCCAACGGCGATCGCGCCGCCCTGGTGGACAAGAAGCGAGCTCTTCCTCGAGACCGTTCCGAAGGCGGGCGAAGGGCTGATCACGTTCAGCCGGCGGGTGACCGGATCCCGAGTCATGCGGCGGCGATCGGCAAAGCGAACGGCAACCTGAAGCGCCTGCTCTCCGGGGTGCGCTACCGGGTGCCCTTCCGGCTGGTCTCGTCCGACAGCCAGTTGGCGGTGATCCGGGCGCTCTTCCCGGGCGACAAGGGGGGAGCGACGGCTGGGTCCACCAGACCCGGGGCGAGGCGCTCGAGCAGGTCGCCGAGTGGTTCACCTCCGGAGCGGGTACCGTGGCCACCCTGCGCAAGACGAACAAGCTCGGCTCGGGCCGGCTGCGGGCGCAGACGCGGCTCCGGATCCCGAACGAGATCCTGCGCATCCCCTTCCGCTTCGCGCCCGCTGCGCCGGCCTCCGCCCCGGTCCCCGCGCCTGCGCCGACCACCAGCGCTTCGGCTCCCGCGCCCGGTCCCACCATCTCGGCCGCTCCGCCGGCTCCTGCTGCAGGTCACCGCCCAGCCTGCTGGTGGGCCGCTCCCGCCGGTGCCGGGGTCGCAGCGGAAGCCACTCCGCCACCGGCTCCGGCCTGCGCCGGCGACCTCCTCGGCCCCGGCGGCCGCCTCGCCGGGCGTGCCGGCCGCGCCGCGGCCCAACGATCCCGACCGGGCCCGACGATCGGTGCGGAACCGGTCATCGTGGAACGCTCAGGGGCTGCCGCGGGCGCTCCCGTCCCCAGCCTCCCGCCGACGCCCGCCGGCCTGCTGCAGTATGGGGAGGATGCGGCAGGCAAGTTCGCGATCTACCCCCTTCATGCCGGCGAGGCGCTCTATTCGGGCGTCGTCATCCGCTTCACCGGGCGCCTGCAGTCGGAAGATGTGCGCGCCATCGCGAGCGACATTGCGGCGCGCAGCGGAATCGCCGATGTCACCAGCATTCCGATCGGTTTCCCGGTGCGCATCCCGTTCGAGGTGCTGCTGCCGGAGTTCCTGCCGGCGAACGATCCGCGCCGCCTCGAGTACGAGGTCGAGCGGAGCCTCGCCGGGCAGTACAAGAACGAGGTGCAGGCGCGCGGGCTCGACGGCGTGACCGTGATCCTGGATGCGGGCCACGGGGGCATCGACGTCGGCGCCTCGATGGCGGGGGTCTGGGAGAGCCTTTACGTCTACGACATCGCGCTCCGGGTGAAGAAGAACCTCGAGACCGAGACTCGCGCGACGGTCAAGATGACGACCCGGGACGGCGCCGCCTGGACGGTCGCCGACCGCGACGTGCTGCCGTTTTCGCGCGCCCATGCGGTGCTGACGACGCCGCCGTTCCCGATCACCGACACCATCGTCGGCGTCAACCTGCGCTGGTACCTGGCGAACAGCCAGTACCGGCAGGCGAAGGCGAGCGGCTCGAGCTCCGACAAGGTGGTGTTCATCTCGATCCACGCCGACTCGCTCCACCCGACGCTGCGCGGCGCCACCGCCTACATTCCGAACGCCGCCGGAACCGCCGGGAGCGCACGCAAGAGCGGGTCGGCGTTCACCTCGCGCAAGGAGGTCCGCGAACAGCCGGAAGTGAAGTTCTCGCTCCAGGAGCGCCAGCGCAGCGAAGGGCTGTCGCGGGATCTCGCGGAACGGGTGATCGCCGCCTTCAGGAGCGCTGGCCTCGGGATCCACCCGTTCAAGCCGGTGCGCGACCGGATCTTCCGCGGCCGCCGCGCGTGGGTGCCGGCGGTCCTGCGCTACAACGCTGTGCCCGCCAAGCTCCTGCTCGAGGTTGGCAATCTGGCCAATGTCGAGGACCGCGCGCTGCTCACCACGCGCGCCTTCCGGCAGAGAGTGGCGGGGTCGGTGGTCGATGGATTGTTGAGCTACTTCGGCGCCAAGCAGTAGCTTCCGCCAGGCGCCGCGCGCCTGCGGGCGTCAGGAGGGCCGGTAGCGCTCGATGCGCGACAGCGAGTAGAGCTCGTCGCCGATCCGCAACGTCTCGCCGACCCGCTTCCCCAGTAACTGCTTTCCGAGCTCCGACTCGTACGAGACGACGCCGCTCTCCGGCCGGCTCTCCCAGGGACCGAGCACGGCGAGCTCGCGTTCGTTGCCGTTCGGGGCGAGCAGAATCAGGCGAGCGCCGATGCGGGTCTCGGTGAGGTCGAGATTGTCGAAGTCGATCGGACGCGCCCGCCCGAGGTCGCGATGCAGCGCGGCCAGGCGGGAGTTCAGGTACTCGTGCCGCTCGCGCGCCGACTTGTATTCGAAGTTCTCCCGCAGGTCGCCCATCGCCCGCGCCTCTTCGATCGCCTTGCGATTGGTGGGAATCTCCACCTCGGCGAGGCGCTTCATCTCGACGCGTTTCGCTGCGATCGACTCGGAGCTGGCGTAGAGCGCGTGACCGGTCTCTTCGCGCAGGGTGGGGAAACGGAGCAGGAGCCCGTTCTTGAGCGGCTCCTTCTGGAACGAGTCGAGCGCGTTGGTGCGGGTGATCGTCTCGAGGGCGGTCGTCGCCTGATCGAGCGTGAGCTGGCTGAAGAGGCGCGGCAGCGTGCCGCCGGAATCGGCGAGGGCGCGCAGCCGGCCCTTGAACGGCCCGAAGTCGTCGCTCGCCAGTGCGGCGAGAATCTGCTGCGCCAGCCGGAGGGGGTTGCGGCCGCGCAGCGCTTCGTCGTCCGCGGCGCGTTCCGCCAGCCAGGTGAAGACCGCCGGACCCTTGCGCGGCTGCGAGAGGACGTCGTCGAGGAGCCGGTCGAGAACCGCCGGGGCTTCGGCGCCGATGGCGGCCGCGAGGAGATTCAGCGCCCTGGGATCGGACTCGCGCAGGAACTGGTCGCGGAAGACGGCAGGCCAGTCGTCCCGGCGCTCGCGCAGCATGGTCAGGGCGCGCTCGCGGAGCAGGCGGTCGTCGAGACCGGTGAGGAGCTTGCGGGCGTCCACGGTCGAGCCGAGCAGGTCCTCGACCGACCAGGGCAGGTCGGCGGGGAGATAGCCCGCACGCTCGAGCGCGAACCAGGTCTCGAAAGCGAATGCCGGCTCGCTCTCCTGGCGCTCTCCGGCGAGACGGCCGAGGACTCCGGCCATGAGCTTCGCGAGTGCCGGATCGCGCTCGGCGTTGCGCCGGAAGAGGTCGAGCTTCTCCCGCAGCGTCGCTTTCTCGAAAGACCTCTTGACCGAGGCCAGCGCTCCGGCGGTCGAGCTCTCCCAGCGATAGAGCTGCCGTCCCCCGGTACTGGCCATGATCTGCGGGTGTTTGCGCGCGGCATTCCACCACGACGTCCATTGCGTTTCTGAGACGATGCCGGCGAGCGTGTCGCGGATCTCGGCTCCCAGGAGGGGACGTCCGGCTGCTTCGAGCACGGCGCGCAGAAGCTCCGCCGGCTGCTCGTCGCGCAGCTTGGCGAGCCCGACGGGATCCTCGAGCTTGCGCCGCAGGAGATGCCCGGGCGGCAATGGTGTCAGCATCTTGGCGGCGGCGCGGAAGCCGACGGTCACCCCGCTCATGCGCTCGAAGTCGATCTTGAGGGTCTCGAGGGGGAGGTTCACTTCGACCACGCGTCCGACGCCCTGGTTGGCCATCGCCACGACTTCGCCGACATCGTAGAGCAGCAGGCTCTGGAGCCGGGTGACCTTGTCCCAGATCTTCTTCGGCTCGTCGGACGGCTTGTGCAGTCCGACGTACTCGAGGATCGACTTGAAGTTCGGCTTCTTCGACCAGATGCCTTCGAGCGTCGCGAGGATCTCGCGCTGCAGCTTGTTCGGCTTCAGAACGAGCAGCCCCGCCCGTCGGAGCAGCTCGAGCCGGGTGGGGAAGAGGCTGCGGCTCTTGAGCTCGGCATCGTAGAGTTCGAGCAGGCCCCGCGCCCGCTCTTCCTCTTCGTTCGAGACCAGCGCCTGGGCGAGGTCGAGGAAGGAGTCGAGGTTCTCGGGATCGGCCTCGACGGCGGCAATCCAGTCGTCTTCGAGGCTCGCCGTGGAGCCCGGAGCCCGGTATTCTTCGATCGAGCGTGGTGTCATGTGGCTATGACCCTATCAGAGGGGTCGGGGGTGGAGCGGGATGGATGAGGGGCAGGTGGGCGATCTGGCGCGCCTCCTGAGGGAGGGCAACGAGGGGGAGGTCGACGGGCTGCTGGCGGCGAGGCTCGAGGAGATCGAGCCGGCGGCGGCCCGGCAGCTCTTCCGGAATCCGTTCCTGACCGGCCTCCAGATCGACCGGTTGCTGGGCTCGAGGCGGCTGCTCTCCTCCTACGAAGTCCGCATGGAAGCGGCGCGGCACCCCCGCACACCGCAGATCATCGCCCTGCGCTTCATTCCGGGGCTCTACTGGGCCGATCTGGTCCGCATCGGGCTCGACCTGCGGCTGCACCCGGTCGTCCGCCGCGCGGCGGAAATGCGCCTGATCGAGCGCCTGCCCGCTCTTTCGGTGGGCGAGAAGATGGCGATCGCGCGCAGCGCGGCGCCGGGGGTCCTGTCGGCGCTGCGCAACGATCCAACCCCGAGGGTCATGGCTGCGCTGCTCGAGAACCCCCGGCTCACCGAGGGGCTGCTTCTGCCCCTCCTCGCTTCGGAGGCCGCGCAGCCTGCGGTGCTCGCGGTCGTCGCGGTGAGCCCCAAGTGGAGCGTCCGCTATCCGGTTCGCCTCGCCCTCTGCCAGAACTCCCGCACGCCGCTCGCCCGCTCTTTGATGCTGGTGCCGATGCTCAAGCGCAACGACCTGGAGAGCGTGGCGGCGAATCCACGCCTCCTGCTGCCGCTGCGCCGCAGGGCGCAGCTCCTGGCCCGGGGGGGGCAGGAACTGCGAATTTGACCACGGACGACGGGACTCGATACCCTAGTCCGTCCGGCAGCAGACCGCCCGGTACCGGCATGAGCCAGCCCGTCTCCGAAGAAACGTCGAAGTCCGCCGAAGCCAACGCCGTCCAGAACCCGCGCCCCTCGTTCGGTTCCTGGCTTCGCCATCAGCGCGAGGCGCGCAGCGTATCGATACGCGAGATCGCCGACAACAGCAAGATCAGCCTGCGCTACCTCGAGGCGCTCGAACAGGACCGCTTCGACGTCCTGCCGGCACCGGTCTTCGCGCGCGGTTTCCTGCGTGAGTATGCCCGCGTCGTGGGCCTCAATCCGGACGAGGTCGTGAACCTCTACCTCGTCGCCGTGGAAGAGCGCGCCGAGGGTAGCCGGCGGTTGGAGCGCCCGAAGCCGACGCGCACGGAAAGCCATGGGACGGCGCCGTCCTCGCTCGGCTACGGCCTGCTCCTGGGGCTCGCGGTCGTTTTGTTCGTGGGCATCGCGGCGCTGCTCTCGTTTCTCGCCGAACGCCGCCGGGGGGCGCCGCCGGAGTCCAGGCTCGTGGCTCCGGCGCAGGCGGTGGCGCCCGCCACGGTGCCGCCCGAGCTGGCGGTGTCTGCGACTGGCGCACTCCCGGCGCTCGCCGACCCGCGCCCGGCGGCCGGGGAGAGCGCCCGCGCTGCGAACCCTGTACCCAGCCCAGGCGCCGCGACGCCCTCTTCCGCTGCGGCGACCGGAGGGGCTGCGGTCGAGGTCGGAAGCGCGCCCGGGGCCAGCCCCTTCCGCGTCGTTCTCAACTTCAGTCAGGATTGCTGGATGGAGTCGGTCGTCGACGGCAATCGCCGCACCAGCGAACTCAAGGCCGCCGGCGAGACGGTCCAGCTCGAGGCCTTCCAGTCGGTCGTGCTGACGCTCGGCAACTCCCGCGCCCTGACCGTAGAGGTGGACGGGGTGCCGTTCGCGCTGCCGGAGAACTCGACCCGGGTCATCCGGGATCTGCGGATCGAGCGGCCTGTGCGTCCTGTTCCGCCGCCCCAGGGGACGCCGGCGGGTCCCTCGACTTCTTCCCCTCCCTCCACCCCTCTCGGCGCTCCGCCGGTCCTTCACTGACGCCCGTGGCGTCGACCCACCCGCTGGTCGAGCAGGTCCGGTCCGGTCACAGCCGAGAACTGCAACTGCTGGCGGCGCAGGGGATCCTGCCACTCTCGGCACAGGACCTGATTCCGCTCCAGGTCGAGCTCACGGCCTCCGAGAGCCCCGAGATCTCGGGCTACGCCAAGTCCTCCCTGGAAGAGCTGGATCCCAAGCTGGCTGCGATGTTCGTCGCGAACGAGGCCTCGGAGGAGGTGCTCGAGTATTTCGCTTTCGCCGCGAGCCATCCGTTCGTGCTCGAAGCGCTCATGCGCCGCCGGGACATTCCCCGTCACCTGCTCGTGGAGCTCGCCGGCAAACTCGGCCCCGACCTGCAGGAGAGCCTTCTCCTGCGCCAGGACGCGATCATCGAAGAGCCGGAGATTCTCGTCGCCCTCGAGGCGAACCCCGAGCTGTCGGTCTACTCGCGGCGCAAGATCGCCGAGTACCGCGAGCATCTCCTGCCGCGCGCCCCGGTTGTCGAGGAGAAGATCTTCTCGGACCTGCAGCCGATTGCGCTCGATGCCGAAGATCTGGTCGCGATCGAGCGGGTGCGCGAGCTGCCGGCAGTGGGTGAGCGCGACGAGAAGACGGGCCTCTCGGAGAGCCAGATCCGGGTCCTCCCGGTGCCGCTCAAGATCAAGTTGTCCCGCGGGGCGTCGCGCACGCTGCGCAATATCCTGATCAAGGACACCAACCAGTCGGTGGCGCTCTCCGTGATCATCAACTCCGCCATGTCGGACGACGAGATCGCCCAGATCGCCTCCAGCCGCTCGGTCATCGACGAAGTCCTGACCCTGATCTCCCGGCGCCGGGAATGGCTGGCGAAGTACAAGATCTGCTCCGCGCTGGCGAAGAACCCGCGCATTCCCGGTCGGGGTGGCGGTGAAGATCCTGCCCAAGCTCTCGGTCCGCGATCTGCGCTCGATGTCCAAGGATCGCAACGTTTCCGACGTTGTGCGGTCGGCGGCTGGGCGGTTGTATAGAATCAAGACCAAGTAAGTATGGCCAAGGACTACTACGTCATCCTCGGGGCTGCGCGTAACGCGACGAAGGAGCAGATCCGCGATCCGCTTCCGCCAGTTGGCCCGCGAGCGTCATCCGGACCGCTTCCAGGGTGAGGTGCGCCAGAAGGCCGAGCTCGAATTTCAGGACATCACCGAGGCGTTCAACGTCCTGCTCGATCCCGATCGGCGCCGCCAGCACGATCTCGAGCTGGCGCGGCCGGAGGTCGCCGTCGGCGGCCAGCGATGCCTCGCGGCTCGGCCGGTTCCACATGGAGGCCGGAGTGCAGTTCTATCGCGACGGCAACTTCGTCCAGGCGGCCGAGGCGTTCGAGCGGGCGATCCAGGCGGAAGCCGAAGAACCACCAGGCCTGGCATCACCTGGCCCAGGCCCTCGGGCAGCAGCGCCGCCAGCTGCCGCGCGCCGTCGAGGCGATTGCGCGCGCCTGCGAGCTGCAGGCGATCAATCCCTCCTACCTCAAACTCGCCGGAAAGCTTCATGCCGAGGCGGGATTGGTGGATAGGGCCGAGCACTATTACAATGAGGCGCGTACCTGGGGCGGAGAGGATCCGGTCGTCGCCAAGGCTCTCGACGAGCTGCGCAAGAGTCGAGAAGAAGGGCTGGAGCGGTCTTTTCGGAAAGGGCACCTGATGCTGCGCGCTAGGGCGTGCGGACTCTCCGATGTGGGAGTGCTTCGCAGCCACAACGAGGACTGCTTCGAAATCGATCCCGTGCACCAGCTGTTCGTCGTCGCCGACGGCATGGGCGGGCACAGCCACGGCGAGATCGCTTCGCGGATCGCGGTCCAGGCGATCCGTGAATGCATCGCGACTGCCGGAGACGGCTCTGTCGATTCCCCCGGCGCCGGTCCGGCGGGCGTGGGTCGCCAGGCCGACCGGATCCGCAAGGCGATCCGGATCGCGCACGATCGAGTGCTGAAGGCGATCCGCCAGGACGGCGCCCTGCACGGCATGGGCACCACGGTCGTCGGCATGGTGCTCGAGAGCGACACCATGGCCGTCGCGCACGTCGGCGACAGCCGCGCCTACCGGCTGCGCGACGGCCGATTCGAGCTCCTGACGCAGGATCACACCTGGGTGAACGAGCAGGTCGTCGCCGGATTCCTCACCGAGGAGCAGGCGCGCGTCCATCCGCTGAAGAACGTCGTCACCCGCGCCCTGGGCGGCGACAGCGAGGTCGAAGTCGACGTGCGCGAATGGCCGGTCCAGGTAGGCGACCTCTTTCTGCTCTGCTCTGACGGGCTGACGACGATGCTCTCCGACGCCGAGATCCTCGAGCGGCTGCGTCGGCAGCGCGACGGATGGAGGAGATCTGCGGCCGCCTGGTGCGCGACGCCAACGCCCGCGGCGGCTTCGACAACATCTCCGTCGTCCTGCTGCGCATCGAATCCGACGCCGACGCCTACAGCGACGAAGAGACCGCCGCCGGCGTCGACTGAGCCGGCGCGGTCCGCTAGTCCCCGAAGCGGTAGCCCTTGCGCGCGGTGACTTTGAGCTCCGGGTTGGCGAGCGTGACCTCGACCTTCTGAAATCCGCGCAGGCCCGTCAGGTGCTCCGCCTTATAGCTCACCAGGTAGTAGCCGCTGGTCTCCCTGGCGACGTCGGCGATCGGCGTCTTGAAGTGCAGGACGTTGGGGAAGTACCTGCCGCCGGTGTCGTCCGAGATGTGGCTCATGGCGTTCGCGAACGGATGTGTCGTCGCCGGTGTCGGTCAGGTCGAAGCTGTAGACCGCGACGTTGGCATCGTTCAGCGACTCCGACATCGGCTCGAAGTAGCGCGGATCGGGTTCGTACTGGTGGAAGCGGTTCATCCGGCCGAAGCCGATGGTGAAGAGCAGGAGGTTCTTCCGCCCGACGAGCGGCGCCGACGCCTCGCCGACGCAGGGTGAGCGCCTCGTAGATCGTTCGGGTCTGCTCGCTGAACGCCTCGCCGACCGGCAGCCCTGGCGCGAGCGCCGGGGCTCCCGGCGCCGAGAGGGCCTGGCGCGACGGAAAGTTCTCGCGACCGCTCCTGCCGGTCGTCGCGCTCTGGATGGCGCGCTCGAGCGCTTCGCGGTCCTGCGAGAAATCCTGGAAGAGCTTCAGGCGATTGTCGTAGCCCAGCACCGCGACCCAGTCGGTCGGAGCCAGCCCTCCGCGCAACCACTCGATGGCGTCCTTGCCGGCACGGACCTGGCGCTGCAGCAGGCCGGGGACGTCGGCGCTGTTGCGGCGCTGATCGTCGAACAGGAAGATGAAGTAGTGCGGCGCCAGGCCGCTGTTGTCGGCCGGCGCGTTCGCGGCGGCCGGCGCGGCCTCGGAGCCCGCGTATCGCCGGTTGCTGTAGAACGCCGCAGAGGTGACCTGGACCTTCCGGTCGTCTTCGGTGACCTGGAAGTCGGCCGGCTCCAGCCCGAGGATCGGATTGCCCTTCCTGTCCGTCACCAGAACGTCGAGCAGGACTTCGCTCACCAGGATCTCGGCGCCGAACGGAGCGACGAGAGCCGGTGTCGTGCTCGAGCGGACTCCTGAGCCCGCAGTCCGGGCGAGTGCGGAACGGTGAGGGCGAACGCGACGAAAAAGCTCCAGTAAAGGGGGGTGCCGGTGCGTGCCGGTTGCTGGCTCTCTCGATGCATGGGTACTTGTTCCTTTACTGAAATACGGCGTTGCGGGCGCCACGGTTGCGGCGAGCGCGCAGCGGACAAATGCTAGGAAGACGGACTCGAATAGAAGCCACCGCGAGCGGCGAATTTTCGCAGGGCGTCGCTCGGCGCGAGGCGCGGGCCGCGCGCAGCGGCGAGAGACTCCAGTTGCTGGACGATGTTGTCGAGCCCCTGCTCGTCGGCCCAGCGGCAGAGTCCGCCGCGGAAGGGCGGGAAGCCGATGCCGAAGACCAGCGCCAGGTCGAGCGGCCCCGGGCCCTCGACGATGCTCTCCGCCAGGCAGCGCGCCGCCTCGTTGACCATCGGCAGGATCAGGCGCTCGGCCGGCGGCGGCGCGAGCTCGGCCTGCGGCGTGAGCTGGAGGATGGCGTAGATCGCCGGATCGGCCTCCTGCTCGCGCCCGTCCTTGTAGCGATAGATCCCCTTGCCGGACTTCACGCCGAGACGGCCCTTGTCCTCGGCGATCCGGTCGAGCCAGGCCGGAAAGAGCAGGCGGTCGGGAAAGGCTGCGTGAAGGATCGGGCCGACCTTCGCCGAGACGTCGAGCCCGACCTCGTCGGCGAGCCGCAGCGGCCCCATCGGCATCCCCCAGTCGACCAGGGTGCGGTCGATCACCTCGACCCGGTGACCTTCGTCCAGCAGCCACATCGCCTCCGCCGAGTAGAAGGCGAGCAGCCGGTTGACGAGAAATCCCGGCCCGTCGCGGACGACGACCGGGGTCTTGCCCAGGCGCCGGGCGAACGCCGTGGTAGCGCGCACGGCGGTCTCGCCCGTCAGGCTTCCGGCGATCACCTCGACCAGCGGCATCCTGTCGACCGGATTGAAGAAGTGCATGCCGACGACGCGCTCGCGGCGGGTCGCGAGCTGCCCGATGTCGTCGATCGAGAGCGACGAGGTGTTGGTGGCGAGGATCGCGGTCGGCGCGAGGCGGCGCGAGAGCTCGGCGAAGAGCTGCTGCTTCACGGCCAGGTTCTCGACCACGGCCTCGAGCACGAAGTCGGAGCTCGCGAGTCCGGCCTCTCCCAGCGTCGGCTGGAGGAGGCCCATTTTGCGCCGCATCTCCGCCGGTCGCAGCCGGCGGCGGCGGACCTGCCTGTCGAACAGCGCCGCGGCATGCTGCAGAGCGGTCGAGATCGCCCCGGCCTGGAGGTCCTTGACCCGCACCGGAAGACCGGCCTTGTCGGCCATGAGCTGGGCGATCGCCGCCGCCCATGACCCCGGCGCCGAGAACGGCCGGGCGGCAGACCGCCGGCGGCGAAGCGGCGTCGGCGGGGCCGTCCTTCTTGGCGGCCTCCATGAGGCCGAAGAGGTGGATCAGGTTCTTGGCTGTGGGCGAAGTGGCGAGCTCGCGCACCGCTCGCGCTTCGGCGTCGAAGCCGGCGGCGGCCCCCTTCTCGAGCCCGGTCGCGCACCACCTCGAGCGCCGCAAGCGGGGCCGGATAGCGCCCGCGGGTGGCGGTCACCGTCTTCTTGCGCGCCTGGTCGAAAATGAACCAGCGGCCCAGCCGGCCCTTCGAGCAGGAGGCGCTTCAGACCTCCCGGGGGTCTCCGCGCGCGGCGCCTGCGGCCGATCTTCGCCGCGCGCGAAGTCGCGCACATGGTGGAGGAATCCGGCCTCGGGGAAGAGAGCGTCGGCGAGGCCGATCCGGAGCGCCTGCCGCCCGGAGACCGCCTTGCCGGCGAGGATGATGTCGAGGGCCGCGACCAGGCCGATCCGGCGCGGCAGGCGGACGCAGCCGCCCCAGCCGGGAAGAATCCCGAGCTTGACCTCGGGCAGGCCGATCCGCAGGTCCGGGCGGTCGGAGACGCACGATGAAGGACGATGCCAGGGAGAGCTCCGTCCCGCCCCCGAGGCAGGTCCCGGAGACCGCCGAGACGGTGGGGAAGGGGAGGCTCTCCCAGGCCGAGAAGAGCCGGTGGCCGTACCGCGAGCCGGCTCTCGGCCTGCTCCGGATCGGTGACGCCGGCGATCTCCGCGACGTCGGCGCCGGCGATGAACATGCCCGGTCTTGGCCGAAAGCAGGACGAGGCAACCGATGTCGCTCGCGGCCCGCGAGCTCGACCAGCAGCTGGTCGAGCTCCGCGAGGGCCTCGCGGGTGAAGATGTTGGCCTTCCTGTCCGGCAGGTCGAAGGTCAGCGTCGCGAGGTGGTCCTCTCCGACCTCGAGGTGGAAGGCCTGCGCCATCTAGTTGGCGCCCCCGGCGTCTCCAGCGGCGTAGAGGCGGTCGAGGATCGCCTTGTACTTGATGTTGATCACCCGCCGCTTCACCTTCAGCGTCGGAGTGAGCTCGCCGCCCTCGAGGGTGAACTCGGCCGGCACCAGCTCCCAGACCCGGATCTGCTCGTAGCGCGCCAGGTGCTCGTTCACCGCCTCGACCTCGCGCTGGAAGATGGCGCGCAGCCTGGGGTTCTGGAGCTGCTCTTCGATCGTGCCGCCGACCTTCTCGGCTGGCGGCCCAGCTCTTGAGGACGTCGAAGTCGGGCACGATGAGCGCCGCGAGATACTGCCGGCGGTCGCCGATCACCACGGCCTGCGAGATCCACCGGCTCGCCTTGAGCGCGTTCTCGATCGGCGCCGGCGCGATGTTCTTGCCGTAGGCGTTGACGATCAGCTCCTTCTTGCGGTCGGTGATGACGAGGAAGCCGCCGTCGTCGAGATGGCCGATGTCGCCGGTGTGGAACCAGCCCTCGGTGTCGATCGCTTCGGCGGTCGCCTCGGGCTTGCCGAAGTAGCCCCGCATCGTGTTCGGGCCCGCGCGAGAGGATCTCGCCGTCGTCGGCGATCTTCACTTCGATGCGCGGCATCGGCCGGCCGACCGTGCCGAGCCGGGTGGCGCCGCGCGCGTTCACCGAGATCACCGGCGAGGTCTCGGTCAGGCCGTAGCCCTCGTAGATCGGAATCCCGGCGCCCCAGAAGAACTCGGCGACGTCGCGGCCGAGCGGCGCGCCGCCCGACATCGCGAAGACGAACCGGCCGCCCAGGCGCTCGCGGATCTTCGAGAAGACCAGCTTGTCGGCGATCTTCACCTTGAGGCCCACGGGCTCGAAGGTCAGGCGCTTCGGCAGCGCTTCGCGCCCGACGCCGATCGCCCAGCGGAAGATCTTCGCCTTGAGACCGCCGGCGGCCGGTGGCGTTCTCGAGCACGCGCGCCATGACCTTCTCGTAGACCCGCGGCACGGCGACGAAGACGTGCGGCTTCACCTCGACGAGGTTTGCCGCCACGGTCTGCACCGACTCGGCGTAGGCGATGGTGATGCCCTTGTAGAAGAAGCAGTAGTCCACCAGGCGCTCGAACGAGTGCGAGAGCGGCAGGAAAGAGAGGGCGGTGAAGCTGCCCTCGAGGCCCAGGACCTCGCAGCCGGTGAGCGCGTTCGAGACCAGGTTGTCGTGCGTCAGCATGACGCCCTTCGGGTCGCCGGTCGTGCCGCTGGTGTAGATGAGCGTCGCCAGGTCCTCGGGCTTGGCGTGCGCGGCCATCTGCTCGAGCCAGGCCTGGTCGGCTCCGGCGCCGCGCGCCATGAAGTCCTCGAGGGTCTCGACTCCGGCCGCGTCCGCGAAGCCCGGGACTCGCCCGGTCCGCTCCCCGGCGAATCGCGACGATCCGCTCGACGGCGGGCATCTCGCCGCGCACGGCGAGCAGGCCTTCGAGCCGCTCCCGCCCCTGCACGAAGAGGACCCGCGAGCCGCTGTCGCGGGCGACGTAGGCCGCGCCCTCGGGAAGCAGGGTGGGGTAGATCGGCACCAGCGCCGCGCCGATGCAGAGGGTCGCGAAGTCGACGGCCGGCCAGTGCGGCCCGTTCTCGGCCATGAGCGCGACGCGGTCGCCCGGCCGGATGCCGCTGTCGACCAGCGCCTTGGCGATCTGCCGGACCTGGCGCGCCAGTTCGGCGGTCGAAACGGCGACGTAGCGGCCGCCCACCTTGTGCATCAGGCAGGCTTCCTGATCGTAGCTGCGCGACGACCAGGAAGAGCTCGGAGAGCGTCCGGATGGACATGTTTTCGACTCCTTCGCAGGGCATCTGGATTGTATCGGAGGATCCGCTTGACCGTTCAGGCATCGCGAAGGTATTCTCCCGGTCCTTCGCGGAGTTCCTCCGCAAACCGTCGCGATCCCGAGGCGACGGCTGTCGCAGCGCCACAAAACGGGGCGTAGCTCAGCTTGGTAGAGCGCACGGTTCGGGACCGTGAGGCCGGAGGTTCAAATCCTCTCGCCCCGACCATTTCCCTCCGCTGTTTCCCGTCTTTCCAGGGAATTCGCAGCGCATCCGCTGGTAGGATCCGGTCCAAATTCAGGCGCCGGGGAGCCGACATGAGCGGATTGGCAGCGTTTTTCGAGCAGGCGAAGTCCGGTTTCTCCCGGACCTTCTGGATCGCCAACATCATCGAGCTGTTCGAGCGCCTCGCCTACTACGGCTCGAAGGCGATCCTGGCGGTCTATATCGCCGAGCAGGTCGGCCTCGGGCCGGGGAAGGCCGGCTTCCTGGTCGGCAGCCTGTTCAACACCCTGCTCTATTTCCTGCCGCCGCTCGCCGGCACCATCGTCGACCGCTACGGCTTCAAGAAGAGCCTCCTCGCCTGTTTCTCGATCTTCAGCGTCGGCTACTTCCTGATCGGCCTCGGTGGCCTGCCGCAGGGCAAGCCCCTGGTGGATGCGCTGGGTGGCGCCACCTACATGATCGTGGCCCTGATCATCACCGCCATCGGCGGATCGCTGATCAAGCCCTCGATCGTCGGCACGGTGGCCCGCACCACGACGCCGGAGACCAAGTCGCTCGGCTACTCGATCTACTACACGCTGGTGAACCTGGGCGGCGCGATCGGGCCGCTGCTCGCCATGCAGGTGCGGCAGAACCTCGGTATCGCCTACGTCCTGGTGATGTCGTCGCTGGTGAGTCTGGGACTCATCGTCGGCACGGCGATCTTCTTCCGTGAGCCGCCGCGGCCGGCGGACGCCCCGCCGCCGAAATCTATGGCGAAGGTTCTCGGCGACATGCTCATGGTCTTCCGGGACCTCAAGTTCATGACCTTCCTGGTCATCTTCTCGGGCTTCTGGATCATGTTCTGGCAGATCTTCTACGCCCTGCCGTTCTATGTCCGCGACGTCCTGCACTTCGAGCGCTTCGAGATCATCGAGACCGTCGACGCCTGGACGATCATCCTGATCACCATTCCGATCACGGCGCTCGCCAAGCGGGTGCAGCCGCTGGCGGCAATGACGCTCGGCTTCGCCATCGCCTCGGCTTCATGGTTCCTGATGGGCGCCGTCCCGACCCTCACCGCGACGATCGTAGCAATCGCCGTTTACTCGATCGGCGAAGGCCTGCAGGCGCCGCGCTACTACGAGTACGTGGCCGACCTCGCGCCGAAGGAGCAGGTGGGCACCTACATGGGCTTCGCTTTCCTGCCGGTGGCGATCGGCACCTTCGTCGCCGGAGCCATCGCCGGGCCGCTGGTCGAACGCTACGTCGGCGTGCGTCAGGACGGTGTTTTCACTCCGGGTCCCGACTTCGCTCATGCCGGCCGGATGTGGTTCTGGGTCGGCGGGATCGGCGTCGTCGCGACCCTGGCGATGCTCGCCTACGACCGGCTGGTCGTGAAGCGTCGCTGAGGCGGGTGGAGGGCGCAATGAAGAACACGAGAATCGCGGTGCTCGGCCTGGGGATGATGGGCCAGGCGATCGCCGGCGGCCTGATCAAGGCGCATCACGCCAAGCGCCTGCTGTCCGGAACGACGCGCACGAAGAATGCCGCGACACGGCTCAAGGCGCAGCTCGGCATCGCGGTGGGCACCGACAACGTCGCGGCGGCGGCGGGCGCGGATGTCCTGGTGTTGGCGCTCAAGCCGCTGCAGGTGCTCGAGGTGGCGCGCGAGCTCGCCGCCGCAGGGGCAGTGGCACCACGGACGCTGGTGATCTCGATCGCCGCCGGGGTCACCACGGCCCAACTCGAGGAGATTCTCGGTCCGCGCGTGGCGGTCGTCCGGGCGATGCCCAATACGCCCTGCAGCATCGGTTGCGGCACGACGGTGCTGTCGGCCGGGCGGCGGGCCGGAGAGGGGCACATCGCGACGGCGCGGCGGATCTTCGCGCCGCTCGGCCGCGTCCTCGAGCTCGAGGAGAAGCACATGAACACCGTGACCGGGCTCTCGGCCTCGGGCCCCGCCTTCGTCTACGTGATCCTCGAGGCGCTTGCCGACGGCGGTGTGGCGCGTGGCCTGCCCCGGCAGACGGCGATCGAGATGGCGGCGCAGATGGTCTACGGCGCCGCCTCGATGGTTCTCGCTACCGGCCGGCACCCCGCGGCGCTCAAGGACGACGTCACGACGCCCGCCGGATGCACGATCGCCGGCATTTTGGCGCTCGAAGACGGACGCATCCGCAGTGTTCTGTCGCGCGCCGTCGAGGTGGCGAGCGTGCGCGCCGGCGAGCTCGCCTCCGGGAAGTAGGCGCGGGCGCGCGAGCGTCGCAGCGAACGAACGAGTTCAAGGGGTGGAGCGATGAAGAAGATCGTCTTGGCGGGTCTGGCCGGTGGCTTGGTGGTGTTCCTGTGGGGATTCGTCTCGCACATGCTGCTGCCGGTGGGCGAGATGGGTTTCACCCAGATGCCGGTGAACTCGCCGCTGCTCGAGTCGATGCAGCAGAATCTGCCGGCGGAAGGGCTCTACGCCTTTCCGGGGCAGGAGGTCGGGCGCAAGCAGACCGAGGCGGAGGACGCGGTCTGGATCGGCAAGTACAAGATGGGACCCTACGGCCTGCTGCTCTATCACCCGGTTGGCAGCGACCCACTCTCGCCGCAGCGACTCGGGCTCCAGCTCGCGACCGACATCCTCGGCGCGCTGCTGCTCGCCTATCTGCTGGTGGCGATCGCGGGATCGACGGGAGCCCAGGTGCCGCTGGCCAAGATGCTGCGCATCTCGGCCGTGGCCGGAGTCTTCGCCTGGTCCTCGATCAGCATCGCTTACTGGAACTGGTACGGCTTCCCGTGCGCCTTCATCCTCGCCGAGCTCATCGACCAGGTCGTCGGCTGGACGCTGGCGGGCCTGGTCATGGCGCTCCTGTGGCGGCGGATGGAGAGGCGCGCCATCCTGCAGGCCGAGCGCATCTGGACACACTGACTTGGCGCCCGCCGGTCCTGTTCCGAGGACCGGTGGGCAGGCCTGGTCCTCAGCCGTTCGCGCGGGCGAAGTCGGCCATGAAGGCGACCAGGGCGTCGACTCCGGCCTCGGGGAAGGCGTTGTAGATCGACGCCCGGATGCCGCCGACCGAACGGTGGCCCTTCAGCCCGTCGAGCCCGGCAGCGGTCGACTCGGCGACGAACTTCTTCTCGAGCTCCTCCGAAGGCAGGCGGAAGGTCACGTTCATCCACGAGCGGCTCTCCGGCTGGGCGTGGCCGCGGTAGTAGCCGCCGCTGGCGTCGATCGCCGCGTAGAGCTTCGCCGCCTTGCGCCGGTTCTTCGCCTCGACTGCCGTGGAGACCGCCCTCGGCCAGCAGGTGCTTCAGCACCAGGTGCAGGATGTAGATCCCGAACGCCGGCGGCGTGTTGTAGAGCGAGCGCTCCTTGGCGTGGGTGGCGTAGTTGAGGTAGGCCGGCGTCGCCGCCGGTGCCCTGCCGACCAGGTCTTCGCGCACGATGACCAGCGTGAGGCCGGCGATCGAGAGGTTCTTCTGCGCCCCGCCGTAGATCATCCCGTAGCGCGAGATGTCGACCGGGCGGCAGAAGATGTCCGACGAGGCGTCGTTGACCAGCGGTACCCCCACCGGGACGTCCGGCAGGTGATGCCACTGGGTTCCGAAGATCGTGTTGTTCGAGGTCATGTGGACGTAGGCCGGCGCCTCGCTGTAGCGGATCTCGCTCTGCAGCGGGATGCGGTCGTGGTTGGTCGCCTTCGAGCTCCCGGCGACATGGACGCTACCGAGCTTCTTCGCGTCGGCGATTGCCTTCTCCGACCAGACCCCGGTCTCGATGTAGTCGGCGGTCTGGCCGGCCGGCAGGAGATTCATCGCCAGCATCGCGAACTGCAGGGTCGCGCCGCCCTGGAGAAAGAGCACATGGTAGCCGTCGGGCACGCCGGCGAGCTTGCGCAGATTGGCCTCCGCGCCGTAGCAGATCTCCTCGAACGCCTTCGAGCGGTGGCTGATCTCGAGAATCGACATGCCGACGCCGGGCAGCGCCACGAGATGCTCACGGGCCTCTTCGAGCACCGGCAGGGGCAGCACCGCCGGACCGGCGGAGAAGTTGAAGATGCGCTGGACAGTCGTCATGGCTGGAATCTCCGGTGGGACCTGCGTAGGAGGAAATTGTATCAACGCGCAGCGAGGCGGGCCGCTATCGCATCCGCCAGCGGCCGCGCCAGGCGGGCGACCTTGCGCGGCCCGACCGGCGAGGGCGTAAAGGGCCGCCAGGGGGCGCCCAGCAGATCGCGCCGGAACTCGATGCAGAGGACGTGCCCGGGATGGGCGAGCGCGTAGCGGTAGCCCATCGTCGCCGGATGCAGGTGGTAGGTCGCGTTCTCGCCGGTCTCCAGGCTGAGCTCTCCGTAGGCGGCTCGTAGCTCCGAAACGAGTCCCGGAGGAGCGAGATCGCGCCCCTCGGCATCCTGGGTGATGAAGTCCACCTCGGGACGCTGCACCCAACCGGCATAGGCCTCGGGCCGATAGGCCTCCCGCAGGGCGGTCACGATGTCGGCATCGACCGCGACCTCTACCGAGCGCGGGGCAAAGGAGTGCAGCGCCACGGCCAGGCCGCCGCCGTTGCAGGTCTCCCGATAAAGCGCCTCTGTCGCCGCCTGGTATTGCTGGTAAAGGGAAAGCAACAACTGCTGGTCTGCCGCGGCGGTCATGTAGGGGGGGAGTCCGGGTGTCATGCCCGCCTTCGCGCTCCTTGCCGATCTCGCGATTGAAATCGATGAACGTGCGCGGCACCAGCGCCCGCACGACCACGACCCCCCTCTTTCGAGCTTTTCGCTTTGCGCCCGCGACCCGCGCCGCGACCTCGAACGCCAGCTCCGGCGCGCCGAAATCGGTATTGACGTGAAAGAACTGCTCGAGCCGCGCGGGCAGCGGGCTCGCGAGCTGCGCCGCGACCGCGTCGTAGTGCGCCCGCTGCGTGGCGCCGTGCGGCAGCTCGATGAGCAGGCCGGGCGCTCCGGCGGTAGCGGCGAATCGATGGATCTCGCAGACCCCTGCGATGACGGTCACTGCGGACATTGGCGGCGCGATTTCGACAGCCTCAGATCTCGTGGATCAGCAGCCCGTCGCGCAGTTTGGGCTCGAACCAGGTGGACTTGGGGGGCATGATCTCGCCGGCGTCGGAGACCGCGAAGAGGTCGGCGACGGAGACCGGGTACATGGCGAAGGCGACGGCGGCCTCGCCGGCGTCGACGCGGCGTTCGAGCTCCTGCGTGCCGCGGATGCCGCCGACGAAGTCGATCCGCTGGTCGGTTCTCGGGTCGCCGATACCCAGCAGCGGGGTCAGCACCCTTTCCTGCAGGACGTTGCAGTCGAGGTTCTCCAGCGGAGAAGCTCCAGTAAAGGAAGGAAGCACGAACGTCTGCCAGCTGCCCGCAAGGTAGAGGCCGACATGGCCCTTGTGGACGGGCTGTGGGGGGCCGTCAACGAATTCGAAGTTCTCGCGGAGCTCGGCGAGCAGGGTCTCAGCGGTCTTGCGGTTCAGGTCCTTGACCAGCCGGTGGTAGGGGAGGACCTGCACCTGGTCGTCGGGAAAGGCGACCGCGAGGAAGTTCTCGGCGCTGCCGGCGCTCGGGCTGGGGGCGTGCGGCGAATGTCCGGCGGCAATCTCGGCTGCGGGTTCGCCAGGCCGAGGCGGCGCGGTGGTGGCCGTCGGCGATGTAGAGCTCGGGGATCGCGGCGAACGCCAGCGACCAGAGCGTCCCGGTCGGAATTCGAGGCGCGCCAGACCGTATGTGCGACGCCGTCGGCGGCGGTGAAGTCGAACAGCGGCTCTCCAGCCGCCACCCGCGCCACGATGTCATCTACCTTTACTGAAGCTTTATAGGTGAGGAAGACCTTCCCGGTCTGGGCGCGCAGCGCGCACATGTGGTGGGTGCGGTCGTCCTCCTTGTCGCGCCGCGTCTTCTCGTGCTTCTTGATCCGGTCGCTGCTCGTACTCGTCGACGCTCCAGGTGCCGGCGACCCCCGTCTGGGTGTGGTCACCCATCTTCAGGCGATAGACGTAGAGCGCCGGCTCGGCCTCGACCTCGAGAGGGGCGGTCCTCCGCAGGGCTTCGAGATTCCTTCGCGCCAGGGCGTAGACCGCGTCGGAATGCGGGTCGGTGCTTGCGGGCAGGTCGATTTCGGAGCGTGTCACGTGCAGGAAGGAGAGCGGATTCCCGGCGGCGAGCGCCCGCGCCTCGGCGGTGCTGACGACGTCGTAGGGGACGGAGGAGACCCGCGGGGCGCCCTGCGGAGTCGGGCGTAACGCGCGGAAAGGGATCAGTTTTGCCATAATCCGGATTCTAGGCGGGGAATCGAACCGGAGTCCACGGCGCCGGGACCCCCCGCGAACTCTCGAGGAAACTCAATACATGGGCGCGATTTCGGTGGGTCTCGTCGGTTGCGGGCGTATCGGGCGCAACCTGGTACGTATTCTCGGCACCTCCTCTGCCGGCCAGTCGGCCGGGATCGAGCTGCGGGCGATCGTCGACCGGACCGACCCGGAGACGCTCGAGTACCTGCTGCGCTTCGATACCCTGCTCGGGCGCTTCCCGGCGCCGATCTTGCGCCGGGAAGGACGGCTCGAGATCGACGGCCGCGAGATCGCCCTGCTCGCTCCGCCGGCAGGCCCGGCAGCGGCTGGGGGCGGCGGAGCAAGTGCCGGCAACGGAGCCCCGGACTGGAAGGCCCTGGGCGTCGACATCGTCATCGAGGCCAGCGAGCATCTGCAGACCCGCCCCGAGCTCGAAGCGCATCTCGCCAACGGCGCGGCGCGCGTGCTGGTCTGCTCGCCCCTGGCCGATCCGCCCGATGCCACGATCGTGGTCGGAGTCAACGATCTGGCCCTCGGCGCCGGGCACCGGATCGTCTCGGCGGGCTCGGTGACCGCGAACTGCGCGGCGCCGGTGCTCAAGGTGCTGGTCGCCGAGTTCGGGGTCGAGCGCGTCTTCCTGACCACCGTGCACGCCTACTCCAATCAGCTGCGGCTCGCCGACGTGCCGGCCGACGACATGCGGAGCGGGCGGGCGGCGGCGGAGAACATCATTCCGCAACCGACCAACGCCGACGAGCTGATCGCCGAGCTCGTCCCCGAGCTCGCGGGAAAGATCTCGGGTCTGGCGATCAACGTCCCGGTTCCGAACGGTTCGATCGTCGACCTCACCTGCTGGCATCCGCGCGCGGTCACCGCCGAGGCGATCAACGCCGCCCTGCGGAGCGCGGCCGCGCAGAGCCTCCACGGCATCCTCGCCTACGAGACCGAGCCGATCGTCTCGTCGGACATCCTGCATTCGACCTTCTCCGGGACCTTCGATTCGCTGTCGACGATGGTCGTCGGAGGCCGGGTCTCGAAGACGCTCACCTTCTATGACAACGGCTGGGGATACTGCCATCGCGCGATCGAGCTCCTGCGCCGGCTGTCGACCTTCGCCGCGGGAGAGCAGCGATGACGATTCGGGTCGGCATCAACGGTTTCGGCCGCATCGGGCGCTCGGTCTTCCGCATTCTCTGCGAGCGGGCGGAGGTCGAGGTGGTCTGCATCAACGACCTCTACGAGAACGAACACCTGGCCTACCTGCTCGAATTCGATTCGGTGATGGGCCCGTTCGGCCGTCAAGTGAGCTTCGATGACGAGACGATGACCGTCGACGGGCGCTCGATCCGGATGACGGCGGAGAGGGATCCGGCGAAGATTCCGTGGGGAGAGCTCGGAGTCGACGTCGTCGTCGAGTCGACCGGAGCGTTCCGGAGCCGGGAGAAGCTCGAACGGCATCTCGCCGGCGGCGCGAAGAAAGTGATCCTGACCGTTCCGCCCAAGGACGAGGTCGACCGGATGGTCGTGATCGGCGTGAACGAAGGGCAGCTCCTCGCGAGCGACCGGATCGTGTCCAACGCCTCGTGCACGACGAACTGCCTGGCGCCGATCGCGCGCATCCTCGACGAAGCGTTCGGCATCGAGGAGGGCTTCGTCTCGACGGTTCACGCCTACACCAACGACCAGCGGCTGGCCGACGTCGCGCACGAAGACCTGCGGCGCAGCCGCGCCGCCGCGCTGAACATCATCCCGACCTCGACCGGCGCGGCGCGCGCGGTCGGCAAGGTGCTGCCGCGGCTCAAGGGCAAGCTCGACGGCGTGGCCCTGCGCGTGCCCGTGCCCGACGGTTCGCTGATCGACTTCAGCTGCCGGCTCGCCGAGCGGCCGGATGCCGCCGCGATCAACGCCGCCGTGGCGCGCGCCGCGGCAGGCGACCTGCAGCGCATCGTCGAGTACAGCGAGCGCCCGCTGGTGTCGACCGACATCATCGGCAACCCGCACTCGTCGATCTTCGACGCCCTTTCGACCCAGGCCGCGGGCGACGGTTTCGCCCGCGTGGTGGCCTGGTACGACAACGAGTGGGGCTATTCGCAGCGGGTCGTCGACCTGCTCTTGCTGCTCGCCGGAACCGGAGCGCAGCCGGTGGGGAGAGAATCGTGACGCGGATCGGAGTCTTCGGCTGGGGGGTCGTCGCGCCGCTTTCGAAGGACATCGCCGCCTTCGAACGCCATCTGGAGTCGAAGGAGAGCTGGTTGCGGCCCTACGACGGCTTCGGCCCCTCGAACTTCCTCGTCGGCCAGCCGGATTTCGATTTCGCCGACTACAAGCCCTGGATCGAGGCGCGCTTTCCGCCGAGCCGCTTCTCGCAGATCACCGAGAAGATGGACATGCCGACCCTGTTCGCGATCGCCGCATTCATTCAGGCGCTCGGGCAGAACCCGGGGCTGGAGCAGGTCCTGCACGAGCTCGGCTCCCAGGCGCACGTCTACGTCGGTACCGGCCTCGGGGCGCTCGGCACGATCGAGTCGGTATCGCTCCAGTTGCACCGCGCGCAGCGCCGCTGGGACCGCTTCTGGGCGGCGCCGGAGCGCAACGAGCCGCTGCGCCGCTTCCTCGCCGGCGGCGGCGCGCCGGAGGGCGCGGTTCCGCCGGTCGATCCGTCCAGCCTGCCGGACGAAGACCGTGAGGAAGTCGAGGAGCAGTGGTGGCATTTCTGGGCCGGGCATTCGCAGGAGCTCCGGGCCTTTCTCGCCGAGATGCGGGAGATCGAGTCGCTCGCCGTGCAGGGCACGGTCGAGACCGGCAAGCTCGGGCTGATCAAGGAGAAGCAGCGGCGCATCAACCGGATGCTGAAGGCCTGGGCCTGTCCGCCGCCGCCCTGGCGCGAGGTGCCGGCGAACCTGCTGTGGAACATCCACAACGCGCCGGCGGCGCAGATCTCGATGATGGGCAGGATCACCGGCCTGACGTTCGCTCCGGTGGCCGCCTGCGCGACATTCGGCGTCACGCTCAAGCTCGCCATCGACGCCATCGAGCGCGGCGAGGCCAAGGCGGTGGTCATCGGCGCTTCGGATCCGCCGCCGTTGCGCCTGATGGTCGGCGCCTTCCACAACGCGCGCGTCGGTGCTGCCGACGGCTCGGTCTCGAAGCCGATGACCGGCCTGCGCGGCACCCACGTCGGCGGCGGCTCGGCGATCTGGATCGTGGGCGACCTCGACTTCCTGCGCGCGAAGGGCTTCAAGCCGGTCGGCATGGAGCCGCTCGCGGTAGGCGTTTCGTCGGACGCCGAGCACATCATCACGCCTTCGAAGACCGGACCGACGACGGCCATCCTGCAGGCGCTCGCCAAGTCGGGCGTCTCGCCCGAGGAGATCGGCTCGTGGGATCTGCATGCGACGGCGACTCCGGGTGACTATCTGGAGGTCGAGAACATGCGCAGCGTCCTGCACGAAGACGTTCTGGTCACGGCGCGCAAAGGGACCTTCGGCCACGGCATGGGGGCGAGCGGCGGCTGGGAGCTCACGGCGCAGTATCTTGGTTACCAGCGAGGACTCATCTTTCCGACTCCCCTCGCCCGCACCGAGCTCAATCCGGAGATCGCGCGCGTCCACGAGCGCTTCGCCTTCAACGAAGGCTGCCCGGTGCCCAAGGGGGCCGCCGGGAAGCTCTCGATGGGCGTCGGCGGCATCAACGCCTGCGTGATCTCGAAGCCCTTCACGGACTGAGACGGCGGCGCCTCCGCGACCGGCCCGACCCGACCCCTCCGCTTCCACGCCGCGACCGATGCCAGCCAGGCGGATCCTCTCCCCGGACAACCTGCGCCGGCTCGCGGTCGCGCTCGGTCTGCTGATCTCGGTCGTCATGTGCGCGCGCTCCCAGGCCGGGGGCGACCAGCTCAACCTGCTCGCCCGCGGCTGGCTGCTCGCCGAGCGCGGCGAGCTCATACCGTACGGCAATCCGCTCTCTTCGGGAGGCGACGGTCCGGGGATGGCGACCACGCTGCTCGTCGCTGCGCCGCTCTTCGTCTGGTCGCATCATCGCGCGCCGGTGATCCTCATCTGCCTGCTGCATCTCGCGGCCTGGGCGCTCCTGGATCGCCGGCTGCGCAGCGTTCTGACGCCATGGGAACGGGCCGCGTTCGCCGTGGTCTACTGGCTCAATCCCTGGCGCCTGGAGGCTTCGGCCTTCCTGTGGAATCCGAACTTCATCTACTTCTTCGGCGCGCTGCACTTCGCCACGGCTTTCGACCAGCGCGAGCGCGCCGGGTTCGTCGCCTCCTGCCTGCATCTGCTGGCGCTCGGCGTCGGAGCGCAGCTCCACCCGGCGATGCTCCTGCTCATCGTCGCCTCGTTCCTGCTCTGGCGGCGCGGCGTCGTGCAGGTGCACTGGGGAGGCGTTGCCGCCGGGATCGCGCTCACCGCCGTCCTGCTGGTTCCCTGGTGGCAGGCCGTCGCGGCGGATCCGGCGATCGTGGCCGCGCGGGAGGGCTTTCCCTTCCGCGGCCTGATCTGGTTCCAGCCGTGGATCAAAGGGCTCTCCTACTGGCTGCGGTATCCCTCGCTGCTGATCAACAAGCAGAGCGCGATCTTCGACTTCAGCGCGCTCTTCGGCGCCGGCGCCGATCGCGTGCTGACGCCGCTCGCCAAGGGGTTGGTCGGGATCGCCGGCGCGGCGACGATGCTCGCCGTGCTGCTGGCGAACATCGACTTCTTCCGCCGCCGCTTCGCCTCCGGCCTGCGCGCGGCGTTCGCCCGGTCGAACGGCGTGGAGCCGCGCCGATTCGTCGAGGACTACGCCTTCTGGTGTTTCATCGCGGCGGTCGTGGTCTTCGCGGTCGCGCCGACAACGCCGCAGAGCTGGCAAGCGGTGCCGCTCTTCCAGGCGGCGGTGGTGCCGGTGGTCTTCTGGCTGGGCCGGAAACTGGACGCCCCGGCGAGCGCGGGCACCGCGCGGCGCGGGCTGGTCGCCGCGGCGTCGGCGTCGATCGCCATCCTGCTGGCGCTCGCCGCCGGCGGTCCCAACTTCCGCTGCGGCGGACGCGGTGGCGTCGTCATCCCGCTGCGCGCCGCCTCGCCGATGTTCGAGGACCTCGGCCTCCAGGCGACCTGCCCCTGGCCACTCGACACGCCGAACGGCTGGTGGCCGGACGTCCTGCCGGAGAAGTAGTCGATCCGGCGGCCGCCAGTCTCACCAGCTACGGACAGCCTTCGACGTCTTCGTCGTCGAGGACCGGATCGGCGGGCGCAAGATAGACCACGCGCTGGGTGGCCGGGAGGTGGCCGAGCGCGCGCAGCGTGCCGGGCGAGAACTGGCTGCGATGGAGCCGCGCCGCGGCGGCCGCGAAGCTCCATGTGCCCGCAACTCCCTCGATGTCCGGCGTTGCCGGGTAGCCGAAGGCGCCGGCGCGGGCGGTGGCCGCCGGCGAGTAGCCTATGAACGGCGGCGACTGGCGGACCTCCACCCGGGTTTCGAGCAGGAAGGTCGTCGGCAGGGGCGCCAAACCGGCGCGCGCCTCGAGGACGACCGCGGCGGTAGCCCGGTGGTCGCCGTGGCAGGTGGCGCCGTGGCGCGGATCGAAAGTGACGATCAGGTCGGGCGCCAGGTTTTCGAGAAAGTTCCTGACGCGCTGAATGAGCGCGGTGTGCCCTCCCGACGCCGCGTCCCAGCCGGGCAACTGGCCGCCGTCGGGGAGCGCCCAGAGGGTCAGGGTGGCGCCGAAGAGCGCCGCCGCCTGCTGCATCTCCTGGGTGCGCACCGTGGCGAGATCCGGCAGGCAGCCCTCCGGGCGCAGGCAGACGCCGGCCTCGCCGCGCGTCAGGACCAGGAAGTGGCAGGCGAGCCGTTCCAGCCGGCAGAGCTTCGCGAGCGCCGGCGCCACCAGCACCTCGTCGTCCGGATGAGCGCCGATCCAGAGGACGGAGCGCACCCCCGGGAAGAGCGGCGGCGACACCGGCGTCGGCAGCGGATCGAGGACCCCCGGCGTGGCCGCCGCCAGCGGCAGGCTGAGGAGCAGCGCGAGCGCGGAGAGCAGGCTCATCTCGAACAGTTTACGGCTGCGAGCTCTCCGGCGCGGAGGCCGCGGTCGTGATCATCCGGCTGGCGATCTCCTTCACCAGCTTGGCGGCGACGCGGGCGGTCGTTCCGCCGAGGTCGCAGAGCGGGTTCAGCTCGACGACATCGGCGCCGACGATCGGTCCCGGGAGGCGCTGGATGAGCGTGATCACGTCGCGCACACTGAGGCCGCCCGGCTCCTGGTGCGAGACGCCGGGGGCGAAGGCGGGATCGATGCCGTCGAGGTCGAGCGACAGGTAGACCGGCCCGGCGAGCGCAGCGCTCGAGGGGCGCACGCCGGCCGACCAGGCGCGCATGTCGAGCACCTCGACGGCAAAGCGGTCGGCCTGGGCGCGCTGATGGCCGCTCATCGTGCGGATGCCGACCTGGACCAGCCGGGCGACGAGACCCTCCTCGAGAATGCGCGCGAACGGGCAGGCGTGCGAGAAACGGTCGCCCGCGAAGCGGTCGTTGAGGTCGGGATGGGCATCGATGTGGAGGAGAGTGAGCCCCGGGAAGCGCGGGCCGACGGCGCGCAGCACGGGGTAGGTCACGGAATGGTCGCCGCCGAGCGCGATGACCCGTCCGCCGGCATCGCAGACCGCGGCGACGCCGGCCTCGATCCGCTCGCGCGCCGCTGTGCTGTCGGGCGGAAGCTCGAGGTCGCCGGCGTCGGCCAGCGCTCCCGCGACGGAGATGTCGATCAGCGTTTCGCTCCAGGGGTTGGTGGCCTCCGACCAGAGTTGCTTCCGGATGAGCGGCGGGGCGGCGGCCGGTCCGCGGAGAAACGAAGAGCTGGCGTCGTAGGGGAGGCCCAGAAGAGTCGGCGTTCCGTTCGTCGGCAGGCGCATTCCGCGGCACTCCCAGATTTGCGCCGCGAGACTACCGCAGGGGAGCGGGGAGGACCGGAGCGAGCTCGGGCCGCTTCGGCTGCCGGCGATCGCCGGACGACCGCCCGAGCGAGTGGCGGACCAGCCAGGGCAGGAGGTAGTCCCTGCCCCAGACGAGCTCGTCGCGCAGGCGGCGCGCCGCGGAGAGCGGTGCGGCTGGCGGCAGCGGCAGGCGCCAATCCTCGTCGGCACCCGGGATCTCGAGAGCGTGCGCGAGCGCCGCGGCGATGCGTGCGTGCCCAAAGGCATTGGCGTGCAGCCGATCGGGGCTCCAGAGGCGCGGATCGGAGGCGACCGGGTAGCCGGCGAAGTCGACCAGCAGCGCACCGGTGCGCGCGGCGGCGGTGCGAATCGCCGCGTTGAGGGCGTCGAGCCGGTGCGCGAGGCGGCGCGCCACCGGCATGACCGGCACGAGGTCGGGCATGGTGAAGGTGAGGAGGACGGCGCCGGTCGCGCGAACCGCTGCCATCATCTCCTCGAGGTCGGCGGCGACCGTCGGCAGGTCGAAGCTCCGCGACACCACGTCGTTGGTGCCGGAGAACAGGGTGACGAGATCGGGGCGCATGGCGAGCGCGCACGGGAGCTGCTGGTCGCGGATCTCGCGCGTTTTCCTGCCGCGCACTCCGAGATTCGCATACAGGAGCTCGCTCCGGCCCTCCTGGGCGAGCGCGATCTGCTCGGCCAGCCGGTTCGCCCAGCCCCGGAAACTGCCGTCGCCGGCCGGATCGTCGAGGCCTTCGGTCGAGCTGTCGCCGATCGCCACATAGCGTCCGAATTGCCGTCCGGAGCGGCCCTCGAAGGCGCTCTCGCGGCCCGCGGTGCCGGCCATCAGACGGCGGCGCCGGCGCTCTTGCCGAGGCCGGCGAGCGCCACGGCTTCGGCGACGTGGATGCCGTCGATCGCCGCCGAGAGGATGCCGCCGGCGTAGCCGGCACCCTCGCCGGCGGGATAGAGGCCGGGAGTGCTGGCGCTCTGCAGATCGTCGCCGTTTCGCCGGATGCAGATCGGCGCGGAGGTGCGGGTCTCGACACCGGTGAGGAGGGCGTCGGCCATGGCGAAGCCGGGGATCGTGCGGTCGAATGCCGGGATCGCCTCGCGGATCGCTTCGATCGCCCAGGGTGGGAGGCAGGTCGAGAGGTCGCCCGGCCTCACTCCCGGCGTATAGGAGGGCAGGACGCTACCCAGGACTGTCGACGGCCGCCCGGCGAGGAAGTCCCCGACGCGCTGCACGGGAGCCGCGTAGGTTCGGCCTCCGGCCTCGAACGCCCTCTCCTCCCAATGACGCTGGAATTCGATCCCGGCGAGCGGACCACCGGGATAGTCGGCCGGCGTGACGCCGACGACGAGCCCCGAGTTGGCGTTGCGCTCGCTGCGGTCGTACTGGCTCATGCCGTTGGTCACCACCCGGCCGGGCTCGGAGGCCGCGGCGACGACGGTGCCTCCCGGGCACATGCAGAAACTGTAGACCGTGCGGCCGTTCGCGCAGTGGTGCACGAGCCTGTAGTCGGCAGCGCCGAGGACCGGGTGGCCCGCCTGCGCGCCGAATCGACAGCTGTCGATGAGGCTCTGAGGATGCTCGATGCGGAAGCCGATCGAGAACGGCTTGGAATCTATGGCGACGCCCTGGTCGAGCAGCGTCCGGAAGGTATCGCGGGCGCTGTGGCCGATCGCGAGCACCACCTGCCCGGTGCGGAGCTCCTCGCCGCCGGCGAGCTGCACGCCGCGGACCCGCCCGTCCTCGAGCACCAGCCGTTCGACGCGGGACTGGAAGCGGATCTCGCCGCCCAGACGCTCGATCGTGGCGCGCAGATTCTCGACCACCTTGACCAGCTTGAACGTCCCGATGTGCGGCCGGTGGATCCAGAGGATCTCCTCGGGCGCGCCGGCAGCGACGAGCTCGGTGAGGACCTTGCGCCCGAGATGACGTGGATCGCGCACCTGGCTGTAGAGCTTGCCGTCGGAGAACGTGCCGGCGCCGCCCTCGCCGAACTGCACGTTCGACTCGGGGTCGAGCACCCCCTTGCGCCAGAAACCGAAGGTGTCGACGGTGCGCTCGCGAACCCGCTTGCCGCGTTCGAGGACGATCGGGCGCAAGCCCATCTGGGCGAGCGTCAGCGCAGCGAAGAGGCCGCACGGCCCCGTCCCGACGACGACCGGCCGCGGCCCGGTGAAACCGGCGGGTGCCTGGGCGACAAAGCGGTAGGTCGCTTCCGGGGTCGGGGCAATTCGAGAATCGCGCGCCCGGAGCTCGCGGATCTCTGCCTCGCGCGGCGTCGCGACATCGACAATGTAGACCAGGCGAATCGCTTTGCGCTGGCGAGCGTCGATGCTGCGCTTGAAGAGCGTGATGGCGCAGGGCTCACCCGGCGTGAGCACGAGGCGTTGCCGGACGGCTGCCTCGAGGTCGGCGCGCGAATGATCGAGTGGAAGCGCGAGCTCGGAGATCCGGATCATCGCCGTCCCCTCGCCCGTCGGAGGCGATCAGCGCGCGACCCGCGAGTGCTTTTCATTGTGAGCGTTTTTCGCGTTGCGGATCGAAAGCGGCCTAACCGCGGGCCAGGAGGCTCGCGGCCAGGGCGAGCGCGGCGGGGAGCGACTGGATCCAGAGAATCTTCCGGCTGGCGGTCGCCGCGCCGAAGGCGCCGGCCACCATGACGCAGGCGAGGAAGAAGACCCGCATCTCGAAGCCGGCGTCGCCGCGCCAGAGCGCCCAGCCCAGCCCGGCGGCGAGGAAGCCGTTGTAGAGCCCCTGGTTGGCGGCGAGCATCCGCGTCGCTTTCGCCATCTCCGCCGAGAGGCCGAAAGCGCGCCGGCCGGCGGGGCTCTCCCAGAGGAACATCTCGAGCACCATGAAGTAGACATGGAGCAGGGCGACGGCGGTGGTGAGACCGGCGGCAGCGAGGACCATAACCTTTCAATTCTACGCCTTCGTCCAGCGGCCGGCGCCGGCGGAAGGGGCGGGATCTCTCGCCACCCCGGGAGGAGGGAGTTGCGCTATGCCACAACCGGGTGTAGGAGATCCTGTGGGGGGATGCCGCCCCGGGAGGGGCAAGGAGAGAGTGCCATGGCAAGACTGGCACGACGTAGCGTCACCCTCGTCGTTTTCGCAACCTTTCTGCTTTCGGGCGTTCCCCCGGTCGCGGCGCAGGCCGCCGACGAGCTCGAGAACGTCCTCGCATCCAGATCCACGGAGAGTTGGACGGGGATCACCGTCGACACGGTGCGCGACGTGGGTACGTACCTATCCGTCGCCATCGAGCCCTACACCGGCGCCCCCTTCCTCAGCTACTACGAGGGGGTGGCCGGGGACCTGTGGTTCGCCCGTTACGTCGGGAGCGGCGGCAACTGCGGGCCGGCCAGCAGCTGGCACTGTCAACTCGTCGCCAGCGCGGGCGACGTCGGCAAGTACAACGCGATCGCCGTTCGCCGCTCGCCTGCCGGCGAGGTCTCGGCGATCATTTCGTTCTACGACGCCACCAACTATGCCCTCAAGGTCGCCCAGGCGGTGTGCACGGATGCGTGCCCGTTCTTCGTCTCCACGATCCAGTCCGGTTCCATCGTCACCTCCAGGGGGCTGCACACGGCGGTGGCCTATGCCCCCACCGGCGCTCCCTGGATCTCCTACCAGAGCATGTTCGCCACCGGCAACGAAAGCGTGCGGGTGGCGTCGTACGTCGGGGCCGGAGGCAACTGCGGGGTCGGCGGGGAGGCCGGGAGGTGGCAGTGCGACAGCATTCTGAGCAGCGAGGGGATCGGCGACTACACCGCGATCGCCTTCGACGGCTCGGGACGCCCTCACATCGCGTTCTACGATCCGGTGACCGGCTACCCGTACTATGCGGTGCGCATCGGGTCGGGCGGCAACTGCGGGCCGGCCAACGCCTGGCTCTGTCGAAGCTCCTACATCAACGGCTACGACACCGGCCGGTCGATCTCGGTCTTCGTCGAGCCCGATGCCACACCGCACCTGGCCTACGTCGACCTCACCTCGGAAGCACTGATCTACGCTGTCTACGTCGGCACCGGTGGCAACTGCGGCTGGTCGGGCGTATCCCTGGCGTTCGAGTACCGGTGCGACGTCATCGACGATGAGATCGGTCTGGTCGGAAGCGGACGGACCGTGGCCATCGTCGGCGATGTCAACAACGAGCCGATGATCGCCTACCGCGACTCGTCGTCGGCCCTGGGTGCCCCGATGCTCATGATGGCCCAACCCTACTTCGCGGCGCCTCCGGGAGCGGTCCCCAACTGCGGTCCCGTCGACCTCTTCTACACCTGGGTGTGCACGGCGCTCGACATCGGAAGCGACGTTCAGGAGGAGGCCGCTGCGGTCGCCATGTTCTCCAACGCGACCGGCGTGGCCATCGCGTATCACGAGCTCGACACCTACGCCTTTCCGTCCGAAGGCAATCTGAAGGTGCACTGGAACGCGCTGCTGCTCTTCAGCGACGGTTTCGAAAGCGCCGACATGAGCCGGTGGTCGGCGCACCTGCCCTAGGAGGGTGGGGCGCGCTGCCGGTTCAGCCCCCGGCGGCGTCGTTCGTCTGCCGGGCGCGGCGCAGGAAGTCGACGCACAGCGCCTGCCAGGGAGCGCCTTCGAGGACCATGATCGCCGCCGGGTCGAGGGCCGCTTCGGCCCAGGGGTCGGGGCCGCCGACCGCCGGGTGGGGGGCGATGGCATAGCACTCGGTGCCGCGCGCGGCGACGCCGGCGGCGGCGAGCGCCCGCACCGAGGCGGCGAGGAGATAAGTCTCCTGCCAGGCCGGATTGCGCACGAATTCGGCCAGGGTGGCAATGTCGGGGGCGAGCTCCTGCACGTCGCCGAAGAAGACGTCGAGCATGAAGCAGATGCCGTCGGGGCGGGCGTAGAAGAGAGTGCCGAAGCGCGAGGCGAAGAGCGGCTCGCGCAGTTCTCCCGCGACGCCCCGGGGCAGGATCGTGTCCCAGACCGCGAACCAGTCGGCGACTTCGGGATGCGCCGCGGCGTCGATCAGGAGATCGCTGAGGTCGCTGAGATCGCCGAGGCCGGCGAGCTCGCCGCCATCGAGGCCCTTCACCAGAGATCCAATACCAGCACGCGCGCCTCCAGCGGGCCGTTCCAGACCGGAATGCGCCGGGTCGGCTTGAGCCCGAGGAGCTTGCCCTGGGTCGTTCCGCCGGCGAAAATGACCGCTTTCCAACCGCGGTACTTCTGCTTGAGCGTGTCGCCCAACTGTTTCCACAACTCGGGCGAGTCGAGCAGGCGCTCGCCGTGCGGCGGATTCGCGACCACCAGACCGGGGCCGGCGGGAGGTTCGAAGGCGAAGGCGTCGCCCTCGACGAAGTCGGTCTGGCCGAGGAGGCCGGCCGCGGCAAGATTGCGCTGCGAGGCGAGGATCGCTTCGCGCGCCAGGTCGACCCCGACCATCCGCAGCTCCCGGTCGGGTGCCGGGATCGGCTCGTCGCGGATCGCCCGCCAGAGCTCGCGGTCGAAGCCGGGCAGGCGCTCGAACGCCCAGAGGTTGCGCAGCCGGTTCGGCGCCAGGCCGAGGGCGATCGCGCCCGCTTCGGCGAGAAAGGTCCCCGAGCCGCACATCAGGTCGACGACCGGTCCGCGGCCGTTCCAGCCGGAGGCGAGGAGCGCCGCCGCCGCGAGCTGCTCGCGCAGCGGCGCCGCCGTCGAGCTCACGCGATAACCGCGCCGGTCGAGCGGCTCGCCCGAGGTGTCGAGCAGCAGCGTCGCGCGGTCGCGGAACAGCCGCAGGCGCAGGGCCACGTCGGGGCTCGAGCGCTCGATGTCGGAGCGCGCCTGGAAGCGCTCGCGCTGGGCATCGACGATGCCGTCCTTCGCTTTCATGGCGATCCAGCGCGTGTCGCGGATCTGCGAGTGCGAGGAGGTCGCCTGGATGGAGAAGGTGCGGTCGGGAGAGAAGAGCTCGGCGAGCGGCAGCGTCGCGCCGCCGTCACGCTTGCCGTAGGCGTCGGGCGCTGTCTCGACGAGGGCGCGCGCGCCGGCGTAGAGCTGGTCGTTGTCGGCCGCGGGCCAGCTCGCGAGCTCGACGAGCACGCGGTTCGCGGTGCGCAGCCGCCAGTTCGCCCGCAGCCCGTCGGCGAAGGTACCGTCGAAGGTGACGCCGCCGGTCTCGCGCGGGGCTGCCGGCGAACGCGGACAGCCGAGGGCTCTCAGTTCGAGCTCGAGCAGCTCCTCGAGCCCGCGGCCGCAGGTGGCGATCCAGCGCACGGCCGGTTCAGCTCTCGCCGATCGCCAGACGGCGGTAGTCGCGATTCCAGTAGAGCAGCGGCGCACCCTCCGGGCGCGGCACCGCGCTCGCCTGGACGGCGCCGATGTAAATGGTGTGGGTTCCGGCGGCGTGGCGGGAGTCGATCGTGCAGTCGAGCCAGGCGACGGCGTCCGCGAGCACCGGCGCGCCGGTGGCGGCGGTCGTCCAGCGACCGGCTGCGAAGCGCTCCCTGTCCGGCCCTCGGGCGAAGCGGTCGGAGAGCGCCTGGTCGGAAGCGCTCAGGATGTTCACCGCGAAGACCGCTCCCGGGACTTCGAGGAGCCGATGGGCGCGATGCTTGTGGTCGATGATGACCGCGATGAGGGGCGGGTCCGGGGAGACCGAGACAAAGGCCGAGACGGTCAGGCCGTGGATCTCCTCGCCCGACTTCAGAGTCACGACCGTGACTCCCGCCGGGAAGTGACGCAGGGCGTCGCGGAAAGCATCGGCGGAGACGGTCATGGCTGAGATCGTGGGCAGGGTGAGTTTGCTCGAACCTTGTGCGGGAGTTTATCCTCCTTTGTCAGGAGACACCGTGAGCGATACGACGACGCGCGGCATCCGCATCGAGGTCGAGAGCGAGTACGAGCCCGAGCGGAGCTCGCCTTTCGAGAGCTACTTCTTCTTTTCCTACCAGGTGCGGATCTCCAATCTCGGGGAGGAGACGGCGCAGCTCGTCTCGCGCACCTGGATCATCACCGATTCGGACGGCGAAGTGCAGACTGTCGAGGGCCCCGGCGTGGTCGGCGAGTCCCCGGTACTGGCGCCCGGAGAGGCCTTCGAATACACCAGTTTCTGTCCGCTGAAGACCGCCGTCGGCGCGATGCAGGGACACTACGGGATGCGGGTGGTCGCCACCGGAGAGACCTTCGACGCGGTCATTGCCCCGTTCACGCTCGCCGTGCCCGGATCGGTGAATTGACGCCGCGAAGAGCAGGCTGTTGCGCGCGCTGATCCGGCGGCTGGTGCCGGGTCCGGTGCGCGCCGCGCTCCGCCGCGTGGTCGCCGATGCGCCCTACCGCCGGCAGGACTTCGCCGCCGATCTGCGCGAACGCTTCACGACCGCGCCCGGACTCGCCCTGCCGCCCGCGCGACTTCGCCATCGCGTCGGTCCGAACAGCTCGCGCAGCGAGTTTCTGCACGTCGGGGCACTCTGTGCGTCCGACCTGACGAAGGTCTATGCGCAACTCGGCCGCCGGCCGGAGGACGACCGGCGGTGGCTCGACTTCGGCAGTGGCTGCGGGCGCGTCGCGCGCCACCTGGTCGGGCCCCCGGCGATCCGGCCGCTTCCGGTCCGGGCGCGATCGAGTACACCGGCGTCGACGTCGACCGCCGCCAGATCGACTGGGCGGCGCGCCACCTGCCGGGGCGATTCGAGGTCATCCCCGCGGCTCCGCCGACCGCGCTCGCGGCCGGCAGCTTCGACGTGATCTTCACGATCTCGGTCTTCACTCACCTCGACGAGGCGATGCAGGCGGCCTGGCTCGCGGAGCTCGCGCGCCTGCTGCGGCCGGGTGGCCTCCTGCTCGCGACCACGCACGCGCCGGAGATCGCGCGCACCAGCCCCGGGGTGACCGCGCCGGAGCTCGCGCGCCTCGACGAGCGCGGCTTCCTCTTCCGTGCGAGTGTCGGACCGTTCAACGAGCAGTCGGCCTTCCACTCCGAGGCCTACCTTCTGGCGAACTGGTCCCGCCAGCTCCAACCCCGCGGCTTCTTTCCCTTTGCCCTCGGGAGGCTTCCAGGACATCTCCGCCTGGGAAAAGGCCGGACCGGCCTAGGACGATGAGCGCCGTCGAGTCCGGGAACCTTTTCCGCGCGTCGGGTCTCTTCCCTGGTGAAGTGCCGGGCATCGCCTGGTGCGGTGCCGCTTCATCGTGCTGGAGGTTTCCATGAAGGTACGTTCGAGGCTCTGGCGGCGGCTCCTCCCGATGGCATGGGTCGCGGTCGTGATCGGCGTCGCGCCCGGCATCTCCGGCGGCAACTTGAGCGATACCCCGGCGGTGCCGGAGGCTCCACTCGCGGTCGCCCGGGCGGCTGCCGACGATCTCGGCGCCCGGCTGCGCGCTCTGCTCACGGCGGAGCTGGCGCGCGGCGGTCCGCAGGGGGCGGTCGAAGCCTGCGCCGCGCAGGCCCAGGAGGCCACCCTGGAGGAGGCCGCCCGCCACGGCGTCGCGCTGCGGCGGGTCTCGTTGCAGCTATCGCAATCCTGCCGATGCGCCGGACGAATTCGAGCGCGCAGCGCTCGAACGGCTGGCCGCGGGGGCGCGGCAGGGGAGTCTGCCGGCCGAGGTCGTCCAAGTGACGGCCGGCCCGGACGGCGGGTCGGAGCTGCGCTACCTGCGGCCGATCGTGCTGGCGCCGCAGTGCCTCGGTTGCCACGGCAAGGTCGACGGAGCTCGCCCCCGGCGTCGCCGCGATCCTCGCAGCAACGCTATCCGGGCGACCTCGCCACCGGCTACGCCGCCGGCGACCTGCGTGGCGCGATCAGCGTGCGCGTGGCGTTGCCGAAGGACCTCCCGGCGGCCGCCACGTCCGGAGGTGCCTTGAGATGAAAAGTCCCGGCGTCGTCGGACTCTCTCCCGAGGAGCTGGAGCGGCTGCTGGCGAGCGAAACGATCGTGCTGGTCGACGTGCGGGAGAAGGTCGAGCACTGGCTGGCGTAGCATCGCGGGCTCGCGGCTGGCGCCGCTCTCTTCCCTGCCGGTCGAGCAGTTGGCGGAAGAGGCCGGCGAACTCGTTCTCTACTGCCGTTCCGGCAGCCGGTCCGCGAATGCAGCCGCCCGGATCTCGGCCTGTGCCGGAGTCCCCGTCCGGCACCTCGAGGGCGGCCTCATGGCCTGGACCGCCTCCGGCAGGCCGGTGGCGCGCTTCGGCGGGGGCTCGGGCGGCGCTTGATCGCGGCCGCCCTCGGCGCGCTCGCGATCGGGTTGGCGCTCGGCTTCCTGGGATCGGGTGGCTCGATTCTCGCCGTCCCGGTCCTCGTCTACCTGCTGGGGCAGGAGGAGAAGGTGGCGATCGCCGGCTCGCTCGCTGTCGTCGGCGCCGTGGCGGCGGCGGGCGCGATCGACGCCGCGCGGCGCGGCGCGGTCGCCTGGCGCGCGGTGGTGCTCTTCGGCGGCGCCGGGTTCGTCGGCAGCTCGCTGGGGGCCCTGCTGGGCGCGCGCTCGTCCGGGCACGATTCAGCTGGCGCTATTCGGCCTGGTGCTCATCGCGGCCGCGGTGGCGATGGCCTTGCGTCGCGCGCCTCCCCTTCCGAGGTTTCCGCCGCAGGTGCCGTCGCCCTCCGGCCAGCGCTCCGCCGGCAAGATGGTGCTCGACGGCCTCCTGGTCGGAGTGCTGACGGGCTACGTCGGCGTGGGCGGTGGATTCGCGATCGTCCCGGCGCTCACCCTGCTCGGTGGACTTCCGATGTCCCTCGCGACCGGCACCAGTCTGGCCGTGATCGCGGCCAACGCCGGCACCGGCTTCGCCTGGCACCTCGTGCTCAGCCCGCAGTTGGTCCGGGTGCTCGACTGGCCGGTACTCGGCGCGATCGCTCTGGTCGGCATGGCGGGTAGCCTCGCCGGTCGCCATCTCGCCCGGCGATTCGACGACCGCGCGCTGCGCCGGGCGTTCGCCGTCGCGCTGCTGCTGCTGGCGCTCTTCGTGCTGCGCGATGCCCTGCCGAAGCTGTTCGCGGCGCTCTCGCTAAGCCGTCACCGCCACCGTAACCTCCGGCGCGAGCTCGACGGTCGTGCGCATCGAGCGCGCGACGAGGCAGGCGTCCTCGGCCTTCTGGATCAGCCGCAGCGCCTTCTCCCGGTCCTCCTCGCGGTGGACGGCGACGAGCGGACGCAGGACGATCCTGGCGATCGAGAACTTGCGGTCGTCTCCCTTCTCGAGGAAACCTTCGGCGCCGACGGAAACCTCGACGAACTCGAGCCTGGAGAGCTCGGCGACGGCGAGAAACGTCGTCATCCAGCAGGCGGCCGCAGCGCTGACGAACAGGTGCTCCGGAGTCCACCGCCCGCCGGGACCGCCGAACTGCGGTGGGGAGGCGACCTCGAGATCGGGCAGCCCTTCCGGGGCAGACGCGATTCCCTGCTTCCCTCCGCGTCCATCGGATCGCGAGGGGATACGTGCTGTGCAGCTCGGACATGGTTCGATCTCCTTCGTCAGGGAAGAGCCAGATCCGGGCCGAGAGGTTCCAGGTCTCCGTCCGCGGATCGGCCGGAGCGTGCTCTTCTGGCGCAGAGTAAAGTACACCCATGGGTCAGCTCGGTGCAGACGGCGAGCGGTTCCGGGCAGGCGACGGTGGCGTCGCTGTTCGAGGCCGAAGGCGGGACGGGTTCATGCGCTGGCGCGCCGGATCTGCGGCGACCGGGATGCCGACGACCTCGTCCAGGACACTTTTCTCAACGCCTTTCGGGCGATCGGTCAGCTCAAGGATCCGGAGAACCCGCGGCCCTGGCTCTTCGCCATCGCCCATCGAGCCTGCCTCCGCAGGCGGCGGCGGCGGGCCGGCGAGCCGCGGCACCTCGAGGCGTTCGACGAGCTCCTGCCGCAACCCGGACCGACCGTTGCGGACTTCGGGGCGATGGCGGCCGGCCCGCACGGCGACCGCCTGCGCGCCGAGACCCGCGAACTGGTGGAGAGGGGGATCGCGTCGCTGCCGGAGTCCTTTCGGGTGCCGCTGCTGCTGGCGGATATCGCCGAGCTCCGGCTGGGCGAGATCGCCGCCATCCTCGGTCTGCAGGAGGCGACGGTCAAGACGCGCATTCACCGCGCCCGCCTGAAGCTGCGCGCCGTCCTCGCCGAGGGCCTGCCGCAGCGGCCGGTTCGGGAATCGCGCCAATCGCCGGGGATCTGTCTCGACCTGCTGCGCGCCCGCCTTGCCGCTTTCGATCGCGGAGTCGCCTTTCCCTACTCGAATACGGAGATGTGCGATCGCTGTCAGACGGTGTTCGCCACCCTGGACCTGGCGGCCTCGGTCTGCGGTTCGTTCGAGCGCGACGTGCTTCCGGCGCAACTGCGCGACCGAATCCTCGCCTGTCGCGCGGCCCTGACCGTCTCCGGCCTGCGCGGCGGCGCTGATCACCTACCGGGCGACATGCCAGCCCTGGGTGCGCCGGTTGCCGGCGCCGTCGGTGACCTCGGCTTCGAGCAGCATGCGGCCCGGCCGATAGGGCGAGGGCGCGATCCGCAGCGCGAGCTGAGTGACGCCGCAGCCGACATCCCAGGCCGCGAGGCGCAGCGACGGCGACCGGGACCCGCGTCGACGACCTTCGCGGGGTCCTTCTCCGAGGGCCACCGCCCTCCCGGTCGTGCGCAGGGTCACCTCGGGGCGGGACGGGTCGACCAGGACGACGGCTTGAGTCGGCGGCGATGCCGAGGCGCAGGGCACCGGCGGCCAGCTCCCGCCGGCGCCTCGGACTTCGACGCCGGAATCGCAGGCGGCGACCGGCGCGGCCGCCTTGGCGCTCTGGCGCGCCCGGCTGCGGCGATCCGCTGCCGGCTCCGCTCTCCACGGTGGCGCCGGGCGCGGACCCGGCCGTCGTCACGAGGTCGACCCAGGGCGCGGCGGCGTCGAGCGTGAAGGCGAACGGCGGCGAGTCGGCGCTGCGGCCGCGTGCGTCGGTCGCCCGCGCGACGACCTCGTGCCTGCCGGCGAGCGGCAGGGCGCGGAACGCGTCGACGGTGATCTCGCGGCCGTCGACCCGGAGTGCCCAGGGCAGCTCGGCGCCGCGGCGATCGAGTGCGCGCACGACCGGATCGGGCGGTGCCGCGAGGCAGCTCCCGGCGGGACGGTCTCGCCCGCCGCGGTCCGCAGAGCGAGGATCGGCGCGTTGGGTCGCACGGACTCGACCGCCTGGACCCGGATGGCGCGGTCGGGAAGCCGTCGAGTCCGGAGGCGGCGACCGCCGTGACCCGCCAGAAGAGCTCGCCTGCGGGCAGACCGCCTTCGACGACGAGCTCGCAGCGAGGCCGTCGTGACCGCCGGCGCGAGGGCGACGATCGAGCCGCAGGCCGGATCGAGGCAGACCTCGACCGTGTAGTGGTCGGCGCCGGGCACCGGCGCCCCAGGAGAAATGCGGCGCACCTGTTCGATCTCCTCGCCGTAGGCCGGGCGCAGATCGGCGGGCGCCGGCAGCAGCGCTTCGACCGGTCCGGGCTTCGCCCGGCTGGCGACGCTGGTGCCGCTGCCGGCGGGACTTCGACCGAGCCGCCGCTCGCGGAAACCGTGCTCTTGCCGGAGAAGACCATGAACTGGGCGAGATCGTCCCGGCTCGCGCCGAGAACGGGTCGAGGGCGGGCGGCCGCTCCGCGCGTGGCGAGCGAGCGCGCCCCGGCGACGACCACCTCGATGGCCTCGGGGCCCTTGCCGCCGCGGCGCTTGCCGGTCCGGCGCCGGTGGAGTCGCGGTCCCGGTGGCTTCGGACGATCCGACGGGGAGCCCCTTCGACGTCGATCTGTCCGACCTCGATCTCGATCTCCTTCTTCGGCAGCGGCGAGGTCGCCGCCGTCTGCCGGCGGATGAAGACCAGCGAGTCCTCGGACAGGGTCACCGTGGCGCCGTCGTCGAAGCGCAGGCGCGCCGACGACGATTTTGCGGTGCGCAGGGCGTCGCGCTCGAGCAGGACGTCGCCTTCGCTCGCGGGCCGCCACGGCACGGGTGTCGGCAGCTCGCGGACGTCGCGCGCGACCGCCATGATCTGCGCCGAGAGCCTGGGCGTCGGCCGCTCGAGGAAGATGCGCAGGCGTTGTCCGGGGAAGAGCAGGTCGGGATCCTTCACGAACGGATTGAGCTGATGCAGCTCGCGCCAGTGCTCGCGCGATCCGAGGAAGCGCTCGGACAACCCCTCCAGCGTGTCGCCGGGGCGGACGACGTGCCAGCCGCTCTCCCACTCCGACCGGTCGTGCGTCGGAGCGCCGGCCTCCGGACGCCGCGGCGGTCCGGTGGCGGCGGCCACTGGCGAAGCCGTCAGCCCGAGGAAGAGGGTCGCGCAGACCGCGACGGCGCGCGTCGGGTGCGCCTGCGGAGCGCGATAGCAGAGAACGTCATGGCTTCATCCCCCTCGGCATGGATCAGAGCGTCAGCATTCCCCGATTCCCGGCCATTGTAGAGCCGGATCGGGCCGTGAACTTCAGGCGCGCCGGGGATACTTCGCGGCGACGTAGTCGTCGATGATCCGGATGAAACGCGTCGCGAGCTCGGCGTAGGTGCCCTGGAGGGTGGCGAACTTCTCGCCATCGATGAACACCGGACAGGTCGGAGTCTCGCCGGTGCCCGGGAGCGAGATGCCGATGTTCGCCGCCTTCGACTCGCCGGGCCCGTTGACCACGCAGCCCATGACCGCGAGCTTGAGCTCCTCGACCCCTTCGTAGTCGCGCTTCCAGTCGGGCATGCGCTCGCGGACGTGCCCCTGCACGCGCTCGGCGAGCTCCTGGAAAGTGGTCGACGTCGTGCGCCCGCAGCCGGGGCAGGCAGTGACCGATGGCGCGAAGCTGCGAATGCCGAGCGATTGCAGGATTTCGCAGGCGGCGTAGACCTCCTCCCGCCGATCGCCGCCGGGACGCGGCGTCAGCGAGACGCGGATGGTGTCGCCGATGCCCTCCGCGAGCAGTACGCCGATCGCGGCGGACGACCAGACGAGGCCCTTGATGCCCATCCCGGCCTCGGTCAGCCCGAGATGGAGCGGCTGGCGGGTGCGGCGCGCGAGCTCGCGATAGACCGCGATCAGGTCGGGCGGCCGCGAGACCTTGCAGGAGATGATGATCTGGTTCTCGGTGAGTCCACTCTCCAGGGCGAGCTCGGTCGACTGCAGCGCCGAGAGCACCATGCATTCGTTGAGGATCTCCTCGGAGCTCAAACCGAGATCGAGGTCGCTGTTCTCCTGCATCCGGGTCATCACCAGCTCCTGGTTGAGGGAGCCGCCGTTGACGCCGATGCGCACGGGCTTCCCGCGCTCGGCGGCGATCCGGACGATGGTCGTGAACTGCTCGTCGCGCTTCCTGCCGTAGCCGACGTTGCCGGGATTGATCCGGTACTTGTCGAGCGCCGCGGCGCAGTCCGGGAATTGGCTGAGCAGGAGGTGCCCGTTGTAGTGGAAGTCGCCGATCAGCGGGGCGTCGCATCCGGCGTCGAGAAGCCGGCGCTTGATCTCCGGGACGGCGGCCGCGGCCTCGGGAAGATTCACCGTGATCCGCACCATCTCGGAGCCGGCTTCGGCCAGGGCCAGGCACTGCTCGAACGTGCCGCGGGCGTCGGCGGTGTCGGTATTGGCCATCGACTGCACGACGACCGGCGCACCGCCGCCGACCATTACGCGGCCGACCGGCACCGCCAGGGTGGAGCTCCTTTGGATCAACGACACGGTAGATCTCCGGCAGCGTCATCAACTCCCCCTCGAGCCGGGCCGGCCTTGCTCCTGGCCGGCTCGACCCCGGCGGCGAGGAGCGGCAGGTACTGCTCCTCCTCCTGCGCGAAGTGGAGCCGCAGAACGGCGTGCGAACCGTAGAGGATGCGGCGCAGATCGGTCTTGTCCTCCGGGCTCAGCGGGCCCGGCGGAAGCTCGTCGAGCAGCCGCCCGAACAGGCGCACCTGGTGCGAGATCTCGAGGTGGGCCCGGCTCATCGTTCCGGTGGGATCGTCGCCGCCGAGCAGGCTCGCGACCACCGGATAGACCGTGGCGTCCTCCTGGCGCTCGTGCGGGATCAGGTCGTGATCGAGAAAGGTGCGCAGCTCGTCGAGCGCCGTGCGCAGCGCCTCCGGCGACAACTGGTCGAGCTGGTCGGCGATGATGCGCAGCCTCTCCACCCGCGGCAGGAGCGAAGCATGCTCCTCGCGATAGCGCTGGCCGAGGTCGTGGCTGCCATCGGGGGCGGCTGGCGCGCGCCGGCCGCCGGAGAGCGCCCGCAGGGCGTTGAGAATGACGGCGACGTCGATCGCTTCCTGCAGCAGGGCGCCGGCCACCGGCGGCAGGCGGCCGGCGGCGGCGAAGAGCATCGCGGCGAGCGACAGGCCCATGCCGACGACCACGCTCTGCAGCGCGATGCCGCGTGATCGCCGGGCGATCTCCATCGCCTCGGCGAGGCGACCGAGATGGTCCACCGTCAGCACGACATCGGCGGCCTGCGCCGAAGCGGTCGCGCCGCGGGCCCCCATGGCGACCCCGACGTTCGCGACGGCGAGCGCCGGCGCGTCGTTCAGCCCGTCACCGACCATGACGGTGGTACCGCGCTCGGATTCGCCGCGCACGGCATCGACTTTCTCCGATGGCGAGCGCTCGGCGAGCACGAGGTCCGCGCCGATGCCGAAGCCGACGGTCTCGGCGACCTCCGGATGATCGCCGGTGATCATCACGACGCGAAGGATTCCCGAGCGGCGCAGGGCTCGGATGGTGCTGCGGGCGTCGGTGCGAATCGGGTCGTGGAGCACGATGGTCGCCGCGATCTCATCGTCGATCGCCACCCAGACGCTGGAGGTGCCTTCGAGGGCGGTGCTGCGCCGGACCTGGCGCATGGCCGCGGTGAGCGGCCGGTCCCGGCCGACCCAGGCGAGCTTGCCGAGCGCGACGCGGTGGCCGTCGACCTCACCCTCGATGCCCTCGCCGTGATGCTCGAGCACCGTGGTCGGAAAGGAGAGTTCGAGCCCCTTGTGGCGGGCGGCACCCACCAGCGGCGCGGCGAAGACGTGCGGCGAAACCTGGTCGAGCGAGGCGGCGAGGCGCAGAATCTCGTCTGGCGGGATCGCGCCGTAAACGTGCACTTCGCGCAGAGCGGGGCGTCCCGTCGTCAGCGTCCCTGTCTTGTCGAGCAGCAGGACGGTCGCCCTGCCGAGCGCCTCGAGCGGCGCACCGCCCTTGACGATGATGCCGCGCGAGGCGCAACGCGACAGGCCGGCGACGATCGCCACCGGTGCGGCAAGAATCAGCGGGCAGGGTGTCGCAACAACCAGAACCGCGAGGGCGCGGACCGGATCGCCGCTCCACCACCAGGCGAACGCCGCGAGGGCGAGCGTCAGCGGCAGAAAGATCAGGGCGTAGCGGTCGGCGAGCCGGACGAACGGCGCCTTCGAGGTTTGCGCCTCCTGCACCAGCCGGACGATGCCGGCGTAAGTGCTTTCGTCGGCGCTCGCCACGGCCCGCAGGTCGAACGGCCCGCCGGCGTTGATCACGCCGCTGCGCACCGGATCGCCATCGTCGCGGGTCACCGGGCGGGATTCGCCGGTGAGCGTCGATTCGTCGAGGACGGCCGAGCCGTTGACGGCGAAGCCGTCCACCGGCACGATCTCGCCGGTCTTCACCAGCAGGAGGTCGCCGGGGTGGACCTCTTGGATCTCGGGCGTCGTCAGGGTGCCGTTCTCGTAGCGATGCACGATGCGCGGCGCATGCGCTAGAAGGGCGTCGAGCTCACGGCGCGCGCGCGCGTCGGCGAAGGCCTCGAGGGCGAGGCCGCCCGAGAGCATGAGTGCGATGATCGCGCCGGCGGCGTACTGGCCGACGACGAGCGCCGCCGCCATCGCGAGGAGCGCGATGACGTCGACGCCCGGCTTGCCGCGGCGCAGGTCTCGGACGACCGAGAGTGTCAGCGGCATGAGCATCACAGCGGTGGTCGCGGCCCAGAGGATGTCGGCAGCGAACCCGAATCCCGCCACCCAGGCGGCTGCGCCGGAGAGGATTCCGGTCAGGGTGAGACCGACGAGAAGGCGGTTCATTCGGATGGGCGTGGCGTGTGGCGGGGACGGGAACTTTCCACGGTCATTCAAGGCTATCAAATCGCCATCGGGTTTGACCGGCTTCGGCGCCCCGTCGTATCGTCCTGAAGTAGCTTCTCGAGGGGGTTTCCGGGCATGCGTGACTGCGGATTCGGTGGCGGTTTCGGTCGCCGGTTGGGTGTCGTTCTGGTGGGAATGGGCGGGCTGTTGCTCCCGGCGCAGACGGCGCTAGCCGGCGGCGAGTTCGATCTCCTCAAGTTCCGCGCCATCGGTCCGGCCATCGGCGGGCGGGTCTCGCGGGTCACCGGCGTGGCCGGCGATCCGCTCACCTTCTATGCGGCGACGGCGCAGAGCGGTGTCTGGAAGTCGGTCGATGGCGGCCACGAGTGGAAGCCGGTGTTCGACGAACAGACGCTGCTCTCGACCGGCGCGATCGCCGTCGCGCCGTCGGACCCGAACGTCGTCTACGTCGGCACGGGAGAGGCCAACATCCGCGGCAACGTCCAGCCCGGCAACGGCATCTACAAGTCGACCGACGCCGGCAGGAGCTGGAAGCACGTGCTCGACCAGGAGGGGCAGATCGGCAAGATCGTCGTCCACCCCGCGAACCCCGAGATCGCCTTCGCGGCCCTCCTCGGTCACGCCTTCGGACCGAATCCGGAGCGCGGCGTCTACCGCACGCTGGACGGCGGGCGGACCTGGACGCCGGTGCTGGTCGTTGACGCCGACACCGGCGCCTCCGACGTCGCGTTCGATCCCGGAAATCCACACATTCTCTTCGCCGGACTCTGGCAGGCACGTCGCTATCCGTGGGGGATGACGAGCGGCGGCGCGGGGAGCGGGCTCTACCGTTCGAGTGACGGCGGCGAAACCTGGACGCGCCTCTCCGGGAAGGGTCTTCCCGACGGGATCTGGGGGAAGGTCGGAGTGGCCGTGGCGCCGTCCGACGGCACCCGCGTCTATGCGCTCATCGAGGCGGAGAACGGCGGCCTCTTCCGCTCGGACGACGGCGGGAAGGAATGGCGGCTCGCCAACGGCCACAATGCGCTCACCCAGCGCGCCTGGTACTACTCGACGCTCACCATCGACCCGGCCAACGCCGACGTTGTCTGGTTCCCGCAGGTATCGCTGCTGCGCACCGTCGACGGCGGGCGGACGATCCACTCGGTCGGCGGCATTCACCACGGCGACGTGCATGATCTGTGGATCGATCCCCAGGCGCGCGAGCGGCTGATCATCGGCAACGATGGCGGAATCGACCTGTCGCTCGACGGCGGCAAGAAGTGGTTTGCGCCGCCGCAGCCCTGGTCGCAGTTCTACAACGTCGACGCTGACGATCGCTCGCCTTACTACGTCGGCGGCACGGTGCAGGACGAAGGCACCGCGACCGGGCCGTCGGACAGCCGGCGCGCCGAAGGCATCGTGCTCGGCGACTGGCAAACGGCGGGTGGCGGCGAGGCCGGAGACTTCGTCTTCGACCGCGCGACGCAGGGCGTGGCCTACGCGGGCGAGTACGGCGGCATCATGACGCGCTGGGAGGAGAAGACCGGCAACGAACGCAACATCTCCTACTATCCAACCAATCCGTCCGGCCACGGCGCCGAGGATCTGCGCGTCCGCTTCCAGTGGACGGCGCCGCTCCTGGCTTCGCGGCGCGAGCCGGGCGTCCTTTACCACGGCTCCAACGTCCTGCTGCGCACGGCGGACGGCGGGCAGACGTGGCAACAGATCTCACCCGATCTCACCCGCAACGACAAGGAGAAGCAGAAGTGGTCGGGCGGTCCGATCACCGGCGACAACACCGGCGTCGAGATCTACGACACGATCTTCTCGCTCGCGGAGTCCGCTCCGGCGGCCGGCGAGCCGCCGGCTCCGGCAGAGCTCTGGGCCGGCACGGACGACGGTTTGCTGCACGTGACCCGCGACGGCGGCGCGAACTGGACGAACGTGACCCCGGCGGGGGCCCCGGAGTGGTCCACGGTCGAGTCGATCGCCCTTTCTGCGAGCGCCCCCGGAACCGCCTGGGTCGCCGTCGATGCCCATCGGCTCGACGACCTTCGCCCTTACCTCTTCCGGACTCGCGACGGCGGCTCGACCTGGGAGGCTGCCGTCCAGGGTTTGCCTGCGAACGCCTATGTCCTCTCCGTGCGCGAAGATCCGGTGGTCCCCGGCCTGCTCTATCTCGGCACGCGCTTCGGCCTCTTCCTGTCGCGCGACGGCGGCGACCACTGGGAGGCCTTCAAGCTCAACCTGCCACCGGTCGTGGTGACCGACATCGAGGTGAAAGGCGGCGACCTGGTCGTCGCGACCAGCGGACGCTCGCTGTGGATCCTCGACGATCTCTCCGCCGTGCGTGCCTGGAGCAGCGAATCCGCCGCCAAGCCGCTCCGCCTCTTCCCGACCCGACCGGCAGAGCGCCTCCAGCTCCAGAACGGCTGGAGCGCCGAGGCGGCGGGCGAGAATCCGCCGCGCGGGGCGATCGTCCACTACTCGCTGGCCGCGAAGGTGGCGGGCGAGGTAATTCTCGAGGTCTTCGACGGCGAAGGCCGCAGGGTGCGCAGACTCTCGAGCATCCCGGAGCCGCAGATCTATCCCCAGGACGACCCGGACGAGCCGATGAAGGAGCCGGAAGCCGTGCTCTCGACGGCGGCGGGTCTCCATCGCGCCGTCTGGGACCTGCGCTGGGAAGGTGCCCGGCGGCTCGAGAAGGCCAAGGTCGACCTGGGAGATCCGACCGTCGGACCGCTGGCGACACCGGGCACCTTCCATCTCCGCCTCACTGCCGGCGGTCAGACGGAGGAGACCGTCCTCTCCGTGCTTCCCGACCCGCGCTCGCAGGTGAGCGCCGCCGCTCTCGAAGCGCAGCTGGCCTTCGCGCTCGACCTGCGCGGCCGGATCGATCGCGTCGTCGCCGACATCGGCGAGCTGCGGGCGATCCAGGCACAGGCGAACGACCTGGCGAATCGGCTGCGGGGCGACGGGCGCGCCGCCGGCCTGGTCGCCGCGGCGAAGCGGGTGACCGCGATGGCGTCGGCGCTCGAGGGCCGCTTCCACAATCCGAAGGCCGAGGTCGTCTACGACATTCTGGCGCAGCGCGGCGGCACGCAGCTGCACTCGAACCTGACGTTCCTCTATGTCTCGGCGATCTGGGGCGAGGGCGCTCCGACCCAGGGTGTGCGCGAGGTAGCCCAGGATCTCGCGGCGAAGCTCACGGAGCTCGAAGGGCAGCTGGCGGAGTTGAAGAGCGGCGATCTCGCCGAGCTCGAGCGCGAGGCGCGGGCGCTCAACCTGCCGCGCGTCCTGTTCAAGCAGTCGATCGAGTCCGAAGAGCTCGACTAGCGGACCCCGCGCCGGTCCCGTTCGGGCCGGCTCAGTTGATGTGCGAGCTCGGCGTGTCGTCCAGCTCGAGCTTCGCTGCGGCCTCGGTGTCCGCTCCGAGCGTAGGAGGGTGTTCCGCGATGTTGTCGGCGACCGGGGAGACCCTGTCGACGGTTGGCGGCGCAGCGGGAGCCACCGCGGCCTTCGGTGCGGATTTTGCTGTGGCCTCCACAGCCTCCGGGTCGGCGGGCTCCTGGCCGGTGCGGTGGAGCAGCTCGACCGCGGCGAGGCGATAGGCGTGCGCTCCCGCCGCCTGGGGAAACCACTGAAAGATGGTCTGCCCGCTCTCGGGCGCTTCGGCGAGCCGGACGTTCACCGGAATCTCGCAGTCGAACACTCTGTCGCCGAGCTTCTCGCGCAACAGCGTCGCCTGGGTGCGAGCCGACTTGGTGCGGTTGTCGACCATGGTGAGCAGCACGCCGAGGAAGCCGCTCGCCCGGCCGTACCGGCCGGCGAGCCGCTGCGCAGCCTCGAGCAACGGCTGGATCCCGTCGAAGGCGAGGAAGTGAGGCACGGCCGGAATGATGAACTGGTCGCTCGCGAGGAGGGCGCTCTGGGCGAGAGTGTTGAACGACGGCGGACAGTCGAGCAGGATCCAGTCGTAGGAGCTGGCGACCGGCAGCAGGGCGTCGCGCAGCTTCGTCTCCCTGTTGCGCACCGGGGCGAGCTCGACATCGGCATGCATCAGGTCGGAGGAGGCGGTGATCAGGTCGACTCTCTCGGTCAACGTCCGGCGGATCGCCTGTGCCGCCGGCAGGGCGCGAAACAGAACGTCGTGGATCGAGGGGGCGAGATCGCCGCGCACCACGCCGAGGCTGACCGAAGCCGACGCCTGGGAGTCGAGGTCGACTACCAGGACCTTCTTCCCCAGACGGGCGAGCGCTCCCGCCAGGCTCACGACGCTGGTCGTCTTGCCCACTCCACCCTTGCGGCTGATGACGGCGACGATCATCGGTTGCCTGACATCCTAACGGATTGCCTCCGGCGGGCGGAATCCCGCGCGCGACTCAGTGCACCAGCTTCCGGTACTTGATCCGGTGCGGCTGGTCGGCGTCGGCGCCGAGGCGGCGTTTGCGGTCGGCCTCGTAGTCCTGGAAATTGCCTTCGAACCAGACGACCTCGGAGTCGCCCTCGAACGCCAGGATGTGGGTCGCGATGCGATCGAGGAACCAGCGGTCATGGCTGATCACCACCGCGCAGCCGGCGAACTCGAGCAGCGCATCCTCGAGGGCGCGCAGGGTGTCGACGTCGAGGTCGTTGGTCGGTTCGTCGAGCAGCAGGAGGTTCCCGCCGCTCTTGAGGATCTTGGCGAGGTGCAAGCGGTTCCTCTCGCCGCCCGAGAGGTCGCGCACCTTCTTCTGCTGATCGGCGCCGCGGAAGTTGAACGCCGCGCAGTAGGCGCGCGAGTTGACCTCCTTCTTGCCGATCAGGATCAGGTCCTTGCCGCCGTCGGAGAGCTCCTCCCAGAGAGTGTTGGTCGCGGAGAGCGTCTCGCGGCTCTGGTCGACGTAGGCGAGCGCCACGGTCTCGCCGATGCGCAACTCGCCGGAGTCGGGCTTCTCCTGGCCGACGATCATCCGGAAGAGCGTCGTCTTGCCGGCACCGTTCGGGCCGATGACGCCGACGATGCCGCCGCGCGGCAGGATGAACGACAGCTTGTCCATCAGGACATTCTCGCCGTAGGCCTTCGCCAGCGACCTGGCTTCGACGACCAGATCGCCCAGTCGCGGGCCGGGCGGGATGTGGATCTCATTGGGATCGCGGCGCGACTCCTGCGCCTGCTCTTCGGCGAGCAGCTTCTCGTAGTCGTTGATGCGCGCCTTGCCCTTGGCGTGGCGGGCGCGCGGGGAGAGCTGAATCCACTCGAGCTCGTGCTGGAGCGTCCGGCGCCGGGTGGAGGACTCCTTCTCCTCCTGCGCCATCCGGGCGTCCTTCTGCGCCAGCCAGGAGGAGTAGTTGCCCTCCCACGGGATGCCGGCGCCGCGGTCGAGCTCGAGGATCCAGCCGGCGACGTTGTCGAGGAAGTAGCGATCGTGGGTGACGGCGACGACGGTCCCCTTGTACTCGGCGAGGTGACGTTCCAGCCAGGCTACCGACTCGGCGTCGAGATGGTTCGTCGGTTCGTCGAGCAGCAGCATGTCGGGTTTGCGCAGGAGGATCTGGCAGAGCGCGACACGGCGGCGTTCGCCGCCGGACAGCTTCGTCACTTCGGCGTCCGGCGGCGGCAGGCGGAGAGCGTCCATGGCGATCTCGAGCTGCCGGTCGAGCTCCCAGAGGTTCTCGTGGTCGATGCGGTCCTGCAGGCGCGAGAACTCGTCGGCGGTCTCGTCGGAGTAGTTCATCGACAGCTCTTCGTAGCGCGCCAGGACCGCCTTCTTCTCCGACACGGCGTCCTCGACGTGCTGCAGAACGTTCTTCGCCGGGTCGAGCTGCGGCTCCTGTTGCAGAAATCCGACCGTATAGCCTTCCGAGAGGAAGGCTTCGCCGTCGTAGTCCTTGTCCAGCCCGGCCATGATGCGCAGGAGGGTCGACTTGCCGGCGCCGTTATGCCCGAGGACACCGATCTTGGCGCCCTCGTAGAAGGACAGCCAGATCCCCTTCAGGATCTCTTTGCCCTGGGGTGTCGTCTTGCGCAACTTCTTCATCGTGTAAATGATCTGCGGCATGCCGAACCAGCCTCCGTATTGGAACCGAGAGTCTATCGCGACGGATGCCGCGACGCGGCATTCAACCTGGCTGAAACACGACTATCCTTCGCTCCGTAACTCACGGTTACATGGGGGCAGCGCGCGGTCGGTGGTGTGCCGGGCCACAGGGGGAAAGATGACCAAGACTCGGAGGGGACTCGGCATCGCAGGCGCGCTCATCGCCGGCTCGCTCCTGGCGCAGGCCACGGAAACGCCCCTGGCCCGGCTCGAGACGGCAGGCGGAAAGGTCGGCTGGGACGACATCACCCTCGGCATGTCCTCGGTCCAGGTGGAGCGCCGCACCGGGGTGACGCTGGCGATGCAGGAGAGCCCCGCCTCGACCGCAGGCAAGACCTGCCGGGCCTACACGGTGACGGTCGAGCGCGGGACTTTGCGCCTGACACTCGGTTTCCCGACCTCCAAGCCGGGGGCGAAGCTGCAGTCGATCTTCGTACACTTCGAGGGCTACCAGGTGACCGCGAAGCAGGAGGCGCTGGTCGCGGAGCTGAAAGCGAAGCTGCCCGGAGTCTCCTACCTGCCGCCGTCGGGCGGCGCGCCGTCCGCCGAGGCCGCCGATCCGGCTCCGGCCTACCTGATTCCCGGCGACGGCGGGTACGCCGCCCGGCTGGTGGCGGGCGGCGGTCTCTGGCTCACCCTCCGCGACTGCCTCGACTGAGACGCCCTCAGAACTTGACGCGGTAGTTCGCGAGGTAGTGCCGGCCGGGCTCCGGACGGAAGAAGGTCACGTTCGAGAACTCGGCGTAGAGCTCGTCGGTGAGGTTCTCGATCCCGAAGGTCAGGGAGTGCTCCTGGGAACCGTGCTGGAAGAGGATCACCCCGCCACCGAGGCTGTGAACGGTGAAGGCGGGGAGGGTGTCTCCCACCGCCGGGGCCGGTTCGCCGGGCTCGAGCGAGATGTCGGCGCTGGCGTTGTGGCGAACGTTGTAGTCGGCCCACCACCTTCCCCCGCGCGGCTCGTAGCGCACGAAGACGTTCATCTTGTCCGTGTATTGGTCGTCCACGGGCACCGCCGCCTGGCCGGTGCGCTTGCCCGTGAGGTGGGTGTAGTTGCCGCCCACAGCGAAGCTCTGGGCGAAGCGGAAGCCGAGCGCGACCTCGATTCCCTCGTACCGGAGTTGATCGACATTGCGCTGCTGCACGACGAACTGCGCACCGCTCGCTGCGATGTCCGCCCGGACGTCTGCGGGCAGGGCCGCGATCTCTTCCGGCGAGAGGAAGTCCTGGATGATGCCTTCTGAAAGATCGGTGCGGAACCAGACCGCCTCCATCCAGGCGTCTCGGCGGCGATACTTGAAGCCGAAGTCGTAGTTCTCGCCGGTCTCGGAGGTGAGGTCCCGATTGAGGATCTGGTAGCCCGATCCTTCGGGGGTCACGCCGTTGAATAGACGCTCGATGATGTTCGGAGCGCGGAACGAGGTCCCCCACGAGGCCAGGAGGTTGAGCGATTCGGTGGCCTGGAAGAGCAGGTTGACGGCGCCGACCAGGTTGTCGTCGGAGAAGTCGAGGCCCGAGATGTCCCACCCCGGAGTCGGCTGCGCGCGGGTCTCGACCTTCTGCCAGCGCGCTCCGGCGACGATCTTCAAACGGTCGCCCAATGGCACTTCGTCCTGCAGGAAGAGGCCGTAGGATCGGTTCTCGGCGTTCGGCGCGTTCGCGACGTCGTCCGTGGTCACCCGTTCACGCGCGAACGGCGGGAACGGAAAGCGGATCGTCGTCGTCGTCACCGAGTGGTCGGTGTTCGTCGAGTCGTCCCGGAAGCCCTCCATCCCCCAGGTGAGGACCTGCTTCTCTGCGATGACCTTCACCCCCTGCAGGCGGAATCCCAGCGACTGCAGATCGGTGTAGTTCAGGGTCTGCGAGTCGACCGACGAGTCCGGCGCGCCCGGGAAGATCGGTCCGATGTTGATCGCGATGTCGTTGGCGAGCTCACGCTTGTTGTTCTGCAGGTAGACCTGGGCGTCGAGGCTGTCGAGCAGGAAGTTCTCGAACCCTGAAGCGACATAGGCGAGCGTCGTGCGGTCGAAGTCCTGGTAGGGGTAGGTGATGCGGATCTGGAACTCCGTATCGCCGCCGACCAGGGCCGGGTCGACGAGGCCAAAGCCGCTCTCACCGGCGTGGTAGCGGCGGTGCTTGAGGGTGAGCGACTGCTGGTCGCTGACGTCGAAGGTGAAAACGCCGAACAGGCTGTCGTCCTGCACTCCGGAGTCGAGCACGGTCGCCGGCTCGGCGAGCTCGATGTCGCCGTAGGTCCCCGACGCCGACTCGTAGTCGTCGGCGTCGCGATAGGAGGCCGAAAGCGAGAAGCGCGAGCGGCCGGCCTGTCCGCGCACCCCGGCGTGACCGCGAACCAGGTCGCCGGCCGAGCCGTAGCGCAGGTCGGCATCGACGCCGAAGTTGCGGCCTCCCGGAGCGAACGCCGGTTTGGTGACCAGGTTGAGCACGCCGCCAATGGCGTCGCTACCGTAGAGCACGGACATCGGCCCGCGCACGACCTCGACCGAGGCGACGTCGTCGACGTCGACCAGCGCCGAAAGCTCGCCGAAGTCGGTCTGCCGCCGGGCGTTGTTCATGCGCAATCCGTCCTCCATGAAGAGAATGCGCAGGCCGCGCTGGCCGCGGATCACCGGACGGGCCTGGTTGACGCCGACGCCGTTGACGTCGACGCCGGGTTCCTCGCGCAGCAGGTCGGCGGCGTTGTTCGGCAGGCGGCGCGCGATTTCGATCTGCTCGATGACGGTGACCGGCGTCGAAACCTGAAAGACCTCCGCCTTGCGGCCGAGTGCCGTGACGGTCGTGGAGTCGTGGAAGGAGCCTTCCGGTTCTTCCGCGGGATTGCTGCTCGAAGCCGCCGCGGCGGGGCTGGTCGAATCAGGCGGCGGTGCTGGCTCCTGCGAAAGGACCGGTAGAGGAAAAGCGACGAGGGACAAGGCGATGGCGAAGGCGAAAGCAGCGAAGCGGTTGAGTCTCATGCGGCTCTCCAGGAAACGGCGCCCCGGGAAGGGGCGGTGTCCACGTCCGGCGGCTCACGCCGCCGGAACACCCGGAGGCCGTGACGCCGGAAGCACGACGGGCGTGCTCAGGAGAGCGGCGGTGGACGCGGGGAGAAGCGATCCGGTCCGGCGCCCGCCGACGAGGCGGCGGGGCAGGGGACGAGGCCGGGAAAGCGGAGACGGTTGGCGACGAGAGCGTGTGGCAGCTCCCAGGGTCGGCGGGCGCGGCCGCGGAGCCCACGGTTCGCGGCGGTCGCCGCGGAGAGCGTGAAGGCAGCGAACGGCAGCAGCAGGAGAAGCTCGCGCGAGCTTCCGGTCTCGGCTCCGGTCGGCGCGAGGCCGCTGCCGAAACCGACGTGCAGCAGCAGAACGAGCAGCCAGAAGATCAGGGCGCTGCGCCCGGAAACCAGCGAGCTGCCCTGCCGGCGGAGGGCGGCGGCTGCCACACCGAGCAGCACGGCTGCGACCCACTGCGCGATGACTCCGGGATGCGCGATACTCGCATCGGCGAAGCGGCCGGCGAGGAGAGCGGCATGAAAGGCGACCAGGCCGCCAGTCGCCAGCGTGCTCAACCCACCGAGGACCCAGCGCAGAGGGTCGACCTTGTTCGAGCCTTTGCCAGCGCTCGGGGAGGCTAGAACGGGAGTCGCCCGAAGGGCGCCGGGAAGAGACACCGGCGGATGCTAGCAGAGCGATTCTTTTCCCCCGCCCACCCTCGGGGGCGGTAGGATGCCGCCTCGATGCGCTCCCCCGAAGTCGCCGCAGCGATCCCGAAGCTGGTGGAGAAGGGCCTCCTCGCGCCCGCCACCGCCGCGCCGCTGCTGCGCTCGGCACGCGGCGAGCTGCTCTCGATCCGCGGTGAGCTGCGCGCGTTGCTGTACTTCGGCGTGCTCGCCGTGGTCGGCGGAGTTTCGCTGCTGGTGAAGGAGAACCTGGAGCGCATCGGGCCGGTGACGATCGCCGTCGCGATCGGAGTCGCGGCGGCCGTCTGCCTCGGCTGGACCCTTGCCCGTGCGCGGCCGTTCTCCTGGCAGCGCGCCGAGTCGAGCGACTGGGCGTTCGATTTCCTGCTGCTTCTGGGTATCCTGCTGCTCGGCGCCGATCTCGCCTACATCGAAGCGAAATTCACCCCGCTCGGCGACGCCTGGAGCTACCACTTGCTCTTCATGAGTCTGGTGACCGGCGCCTTGGCGATGCGCTGCGATTCGCGAACCTCCTGGTCGCTCGCGCTGACCACTTTCGCCGCCTGGCGCGGCGTCGCGGCGGCGGGAGTCGTCGGCGGGATCTGGGGCCGGTCCGAGGTCTTCCTGCGCTGGAATCTGATGCTCTGCGGGCTAGCGTTTCTCGTGTTCGGCTTCGCGTTGCGACGTCTCGACCGCAAGCGGCACTTCGAGCCTCTGACGACCTTCTTCGGCTCTTTCGGTGTGCTGGCCGGCCTGGGACTTTTCGCCCTCGACCCCAACGAGAACTGGATCCTGTGGGCGATCGTGTTCGTCGCCGCCGCTGGCGGGCTCGCCGGCGCTGCCTTGCGCGCGCGGCGCTTCGGCCTCTTCGCTCTGGGGGCGCTCGGGGTTTACGGCGGCATTTCGCGCCTAGCGTTCGAATTCATCCCAGCTGCCGGCTGCGGCTGTTTCTGGTTCGCCGGCAGCTCGGTCGGGATGATCGCTCTGCTCTGGTTCGTGCAGCGCCGCTTCCGGGTGGAGGCGGCATGAGGACCGAGATCGCCGCTGCCGACCGCAACTTCGCGGTGCGCCGCGCCGCCACCGCCTGGCGCAAGGCCGGAGAGATCGACGCCGCCGCCGAGGCGGCGATCGCCGCGCTCTATCCCGACGACCGCGTGCGCACGTCGAAGATCTTCCGCCTGCTGTTCTTCGTCTTCACCTGGTTCGGCTTCTCGACCGCCTACGGCTTCGGGCTGGCCTTTCTCGCCGCCGCCGGGCTCGACTGGGATCACGTCGGTGCCTTTGCGTGCGTCAATATGACCGTCGGGGCGGCGACGCTCGGCGCCGTCGAGTGGCTGACCGGAGGGATGCGTCTGCGCCGCTTCGGCATCGAAGAAGCCTGCGTCTGGATCGGCTTCGGCTACCTGCTCGGCGGCGGGCTCTGGTGGCTGGCGGAGGGGCTCGATGCCGAGTTCGCCCTCGTACTGGTCACCGGGGCGTGGGCGGCGGCGGGTCTCGCCACGCTGATCGTCTGGAGGTGGGCGACGCCGGGAATGGGCGCGGTCGCCGCCCTGGCGATCTTCGTCGGACTGTCGCAGGCGCCGTGGAACCACCTGCTCTGGCTGCTCGTCGCCGGTCTCGCCGCCTGGCCGCTCGGCAAGCTCGCGGTCGCCGACCACGTTTCGCCCGAGCACCGGCGGCGCTTCGGCGAGGCGTTCGTCGTCTTCGCCTCCCTGTTCTACGCTGCGGTCCACATCGCAGTCGTCGAGTGGCATCTCTTCGCGCTGGTTCGCCTGGTCGAGAGCCGGCTCTTCGCGAGTTCCGGCGCGGCGCCCCCTTCCGCCAGCCCGGCGGCCGTTGCGCTCAGCCTGGCGGCGATGGTCGCCGTGCCGGCGGCGCTCCTGCTGGTGGGCCTCGCGCGCCGCTACCGCACCGCGATCGTCCTCGGGCTGCTCCTGGCGGCAGTCACCGGTGTCACCTTCGCGGAGCGCTGGGGCACCTGGCCCATCTGGCTACGGTTGATCCTGGAAGGCGCCGCGCTCGGCGCGCTCGCGCTCTATCTCCGTCGCCTGCTGGCGGGGCGCCTCGGGGCCGAGTGGCGAGGCCTCACCGCGCTGCCGCTGGCGGAGGATCGGGAGAGCCTGCAGACCCTGGAAGTCGTTGCTACCCTGGCCGCCTTCACGCCCGCGGCGCGGCAGGTCGAGGCGGCCGGCTTCGAAGGCGGCGGCGGGGAGTTCGGCGGCGGTGGCGCGTCGGCGAAGTTCTGAGGTCGCCGGCGCTCAGTCGCCGGGAGTGACGTTCTTCATCGGCGGTTTCTCCGCCGGGGGTCCGGGAGGGGGCACGCTCACCCGCTCCCGCCACATGCCGAACAGCGCCGCCCCGAGCCCGAGCAGGATCTCGTCGATGAACGGCACGAAGTCCGGAATGATCAGGTCGAACAGGAAGAGCGCCACGAAGACCGCGAACGCCTGGGGAAACTTGAGCCGCGAGATCGTCTTCTGGATGAACGGTGCGGCCGGTCCCGGAGCCATGCCTTGAGTCTAGCGCCGAAGGGACGCGGTTGGCGATGCGCCCCGGGCCCTGACAGACTCTCTTTTCGATGGGCGAGCCGGGCTTCGAGGAGATCCACGAGCGGTTGCCGGTGGTGGGCGCCGACGGCGAGCCGTCGCATCTCGCGGTGCGGCTAGCCCGGCCGCTCCGGCCGGCCGGCGAGCGCCGGTCGCGATTCGCATTTCTCTACCTGCACGGCTTCGGCTCGGCGCAGGCCGGAGAAAAGGCCGACTTCTTCCGCGAGCGCGCGGTGGCGGACGGAGTTCCGTTCTGTTCGTTCGACTTCCAGGGCCACGGTCAGTCGGGCGGCACGCTGCGCGAGCTCACCTTCAGCCGCAATCTCGAGGACATCGGGGCGGTGCACGACTATCTCGCTGGCCAGGGGCTCGGATCGGTGGTGTTGATCGGGTCGTCGATGGGCGGGGCGACGGCGCTCTGGCACGCCGCGCGCCGGCCGGCCGAGGTCCTCGCGAGCCTGCTCATCGCGCCGGCGGTGGGAATGGGGCGGGGACTGGAACGCTGGGCGGGAGAGGAGGGGTTGGCCCGCTGGCGCCGGGAGGGCTGGATCCGCTACTCCAATCCCCTGGTCGAGTCCGAGCTCGGCTGGGCACTCCTCGCCGACCTGCGGCGCTACGATCTCGAGGTGCTGTCGTCGGCCTACCGCACGCCGACCCTCGTGCTGCAGGGCAAGCTCGACGACACCGTCGACTATCGCGACGTCACCCGTTTCGTCGCCCGCTCGCCCGGCGGCAACTTCCGCCTGCGCCTGTTCGAAGACGGCGACCACCGCCTGACCGGAAGAAAAGAAGAGCTCTGGAGCGAGATGCGCGACTTTCTCGTCCAGAGCCGCCTTCTCCCGCCGGCCGCCTCGGCGGCCAGCGTTCCTGTGACCTAGTTTCTCGACCGCTCTCTCAGTGGCGCAGCTCGCCGGCGGTTCCCGGTGTTCCCGGGGCGACCGTTGTCACCGTGGTGACGGCGGCCGTTCCGGCGATGTCGTCCTGGAAGTGCAGCCGGCCTTCGCGGAGGCTGGCGCCGCGCAACGCGATCGCCAGAACCTCGCCCAGCTCCTCGACCGGATGGACACGGATCCGTTCGCGCACCTCGGCGGGGAGGTCCTCGAGGTCGGCCTCGTTGTCCTTTGGCAGCAGGATCTCGGTGATCCCTGCCCGTACCGCCCCGAGAATCTTCTCCTTGAGGCCGCCGATCGGCAGCACGCGGCCGGAGAGGGTGATCTCGCCGGTCATCGCGAGGTCGTGGCGGACAGCCCGGCCGGAGAGCACCGACACTACGGCTGAGGCCATGGTGACGCCCGCGGAAGGACCGTCTTTCGGGATGGCGCCGGCCGGAACGTGGATATGCAGGTCGCGCTCGAACGCCCCCTCCTCGATGCCGAGCTGGGAGGCGTGGGCCCGCGCATAGCTCCAGGCGGCGCGCGCCGACTCTTTCATCACGTCGCCCAGCTGGCCGGTGAGGACGAGTTCGCCCTTGCCCTTCATGGTCTGCGCTTCGACGAAGAGGATGTCGCCGCCCACGGGGGTATAGAACATTCCGGTGGCGACGCCAATCTGATCCAGGCGCGAAGCGCGCTCCGGGTGGACGCGCGGGCGGCCGAGGAGGTCGCGGACTTCCGCCGTGCCGACCTCGAGCGCCGCGAACTCGCGGGCAGCGACTTTGCGCGCCACCTTGCGAGACAGCTTTCCGAGCTCACGCTCGAGCTGCCGCACCCCGGCCTCATGGGTGTAGTTCGAGACCAGCTCGGCGAGCGCTGCGTCCGAGATGGTGAGCTGTCCGACGGCGAGACCGTTCTCCTCGAGCTGGCGCGGCAGGAGATAGCGGCGTGCGATCTCCGCCTTCTCCGACTCGGTATAGCCCGAGAACTCGACGGTCTCCATGCGGTCGAGCAGGGGGCCCGGAATGTTCTGCGAGTAGTTCGCGGTGCAGATGAACAGCACTTCCGAGAGATCGAACGGCACGCCGAGGTAGTGGTCGGTGAAGCTGTCGTTCTGCGCCGGGTCGAGCACTTCGAGGAGCGCCGAGGCCGGATCTCCCTGATAGGAGATGCCGAGTTTGTCGATCTCGTCGAGCAGGAAGACCGGATTCTTGGTGCCGGCCTGCTTCATCCCCTGGAGGATCCGGCCGGGCATCGCGCCGACATAGGTGCGGCGATGGCCGCGGATGTCGGCCTCGTCACGCGCGCCGCCGAGCGAGATGCGCACGTACTCGCGTCCCATGGCGCGGGCGATCGACTGGGCGACCGACGTCTTGCCGACGCCGGGGGGGCCGAGGAACAGCACGATCGGGCCCTTCGACTGCTTCTCCTTGTCCTTTCCCTTCTTCTTGGACTTGTCGTCCTTCTCGTCCTTGTCGCCCTTGGCGTTTGCGTCAGCGGCCGTTGGAGCATCGTCGCGGGCGCGAGCGGGCGTGGTCGCTGGCGCGGACTGTTCGGCGGATGATGCGGCGGAGGCAGGGCTGTCGGGCTCGTCACTTTCCTTTACCGAAGCCTTTGCCTTTTCTTTCTCTGCATTCTCCAACCGCAGCTGCCGCACGGCGAGAAACTCGAGAACGCGATCCTTCACATCTTTCAGGCCGTAGTGATCCTGCTCGAGGATGCGGCCCGCCTCCTGGACGTCGAGTTTCTCTTCGCTGCGGGCGCTCCACGGGAGCTCGGCGACGGTCTCGAGGAAGGTGCGGATGACCTGGGTCTCCATCGACTCGCGGCCGATGCGGCGCAGGCGACCGACCTCGCGGTCGACCTCCTTGCGCACCTCCGGCGTGAGCTCGAGCTTGCCCAGGCGCTCCACCAGCTCGTCGAGGTCGCTGGTCTCGTCGCCGTCGCCGAGCTCCTTCTGGATCGCTTTCATCTGCTCGCGCAGCACCATTTCGCGCTGGCGGTCGCCCAGCTCCTCGCGCACCTTGGTCTTGATCTCCTCCTGGGTGTCGAGGACGGTGAGCTGGCGCTGTACCTGGATCAGCACCGAGCGCAGGCGCTCCTCGACCGACAGCAGCTCGAGGAGCTTCTGGCGGTCGGCGGTCGGCAGTTCGACGTAGGCCGAGACCAGGTCGGCGAATCGCGACGGCTCGGCGGCGATCGAGATCACCTGCTGCACGAGCTCTTCCGGGAGCCCGGCGCGCTTGGCGAGCTCGATGGCGCGCTCGCGCGCCTCGCGGAACAGCGCGACGAACGCGGCGTTGCTCGGATCGGTGGGGTTCTGGTCGGCGGCGGTGATCGCCGTGGCGACGTAGTAGCCGTCGCGTTCCTGGTAGCGCAGGGCGACGCCGCGGCGTTCGCCGTGCAGCACCAGTTGCATGCCGGAGAGGCTGCGCTGCACCTGCCCGAGGCGGGCGATCGTGCCGACGCTGTAGAGCCCTTCGGGGCTGACGTCGTCGACGTTCTGGCGCTGTGCGACCGCGAGCACCAGGGGTTCCGGAGCGCGCAGCGCCGCCTCGATGGCGCGCAGGGTGCTGGGGCGTCCGGCGCCGATCGGCAGTGCGATACCCGGGAAGAGGACGGCGTCCCGCAGCGGCAGGACGGGGATCATCAATTGGTCGGTCATCGAGTCTCCTGCGACGGCGAATCCGCGACCTTGCGGAGTCTCCCGTCGTTGGCAGAGAAAACCCTTCGGTCGGCGGGCTTATTCCAGCGTCCGGTCAACCCTGCTGCCACCAGAGCACGAGCGCCAGCACGACGCCGATGACGATGACGGCGCCGCGGGCCTTCGCCTGCCCGATGGAACGCCCCAGATTGGCGCCGGCGAAGCCTCCGAGGACCGCCCCTGCCAGCATGACGAGCGCCGCCGGTCCGTCCACTCGGCCAGAGACGAGGAAGATCGCTGCCGCCACGCCGTTGATGCACATGCCGAAGAAGTTCTTGAGACCGTTCATGGCATGGATGTTCTCGAGTCCCAGCGAGCCCAGAACGACCAGCATGAGGATGCCGATACCTGCCCCGAAATAGCCGCCGTAGATCGCCACCGCGAGCTGGGCGAACCAGGCTACGGCGAGCGGCCCGCCGGCCGCCCCGGCCGCCCCGGGATCGCCGCCTCCCGGCAAAGCGTGCGGGGTGGTGAACCGCCCGCGGAACCGGGCGAGGGATTGCAGGAAGAAGAGGAGCGTTGCGAACAGGATGAGGGCCGGCGCCAGTCGGGCGAAGATCTTCTCCGGGGTCCAGAGCAGGAGGAGGGAGCCGGCGGCGCCGCCGAGGAGGCTCGGAACGACCAGGGTCGAGAGCCATTTGCGATGTGTTCGGACCTCGCGGCGGTAGCCGAAAAGGCTCGCCGCCGCCCCGGGCAGCAGGGCGACGGTCGAAGTGGCGTTGGCGGTGATCGCCGACTCGCCGAGCAGGAGGAGCACCGGGAAGGTGAGAATTGTGCCCCCCCCGGCGAGCGCGTTCATCCCGCCGGCCGCCGTGGCGGCGGCAAAGAGCACGACGGCCTCTGCGGGGGACAAACGCTCCCGTGCCTCAGTCGGCGATGTGCAGCACGAAGCGCGAGGTGCCGAACTGCACCCGGTCGCCGTCGACGAGCAGGCGCTCGGTGATGCGCTGGCCGTTGACGTAGGTGCCGTTTTCCGAGGAGAGGTCGCGCAGCATCCAGCCGGTATCGGTCTCGGTGATCTGGGCATGGCGGCGCGAGACCGCGGGCTTGTAGATCCGGATCTGGTTCTCCGGCGTGCGGCCGATGAAAGTCAGTGGCTCGAGGTAGTGCGGCTGGGGCTCGAGGTCGGAGTCGAGCGCCTCGAGCCGGGCGCGGGACGCCGGTGCCGAGAGCGGCGGCGCCGGAATTCCGCTCGTCGCCGCCTCCGGTTCCACGGCCTCTTCTGGCGCCGCCGGCTGCCCAGGCGGCCACGATGCTGCGGGCTCGTCCGCCGGGGCTGCGGCTGCCGCCCTCCAGGGCTCCTCCGGAGCGGCCGGAGCCGGGGTCGATGTCGCCCAGGCCACCGGAGCCGCCCAGACCGGGGGCTCCGAAGAGGCCGGTGGCGGGGGCTCGGGAGCCGGCGGAGGCTCGGGGGGCAGCATGAGCGTCCCGTCGTCCTCCTGCGGAGCGCCCAAGGCGGGCGGGAGGGGCGCGGGTCCCGGTTCGGATAGTGGAGCCGAGCTCGTCGCCAGGCGGGCGGGGATGTCGACCTGCGAGGTCGTCGCCGGCGCGAGCTCGTCCGGGGAATCGAAGGCGCCGACGAACTGCGCCAGGAAGCCGGAGATCTCGGCGATCCGGTCTTCGGCGACGCGCAGGCTCTCGCCGAGCCGGGCGGCGCGCTCGCCGTGCTCGGCGTCGTCGTACTCGCCCAGGCTGTGGCGGAGCTCGAGCTCCTCCTGGTCGAGGCGCAGCGTCTCGCAATCCTGCTGAGCCTGGTCGAGAAGCGGCTTGATGCGTCCGTAGGCGGCGCGCGCGGCATCCTTGAGCGGCTGTGCCTTGTCGTCGAGTGCGGCGATGCGTGCCTCGTAGTCGCTGCGCACCCGCGCGAGAACCTTCTCCGAAACCTGCGCAGCCGACTCCTGCATCCGCGCCAGGCGCTGGCGCAGGGCGTCGCGCTCCCGGCGCAGGTCGATCAGCGAGGCGAGAACGGAATCGTCGACCTGCCGCAGCTCTTCGATCATGATTCAGTCTCCAGAGACGGCAACTTCGGCTGGATTCTACTGCGCGCGGCGCTCAGTCCACCGGGCGGCCGTGGGGGTCCTCGGGGGGGAAGGTCATCAGCGTCGAAGTGGCGTGAGCGACGAGCTTCCCCCGCGGGTCGACGAGCCTCGCTTCCGAGAGCGCCGAGCGCCGGCCGAGGTGGAGTACCGTCCCCGTGCAGACGAGGCGCCCGGTGTGGGCGCCCACGGGGCGAAGGTAGTTGACTTTGATCTCGAGGGTCGCGCAGGTCTCTCCCGCAGGCAGTTCGGTGGTCACCGCGCAGCCGCAGGCGGTATCGCAGATCAGCGCCGCGATGCCGCCGTGCAGGACGCCGTTCGGATTGAGGTGGAACTCGGCGGGTTCGAGCGCGAAGACGACCCGGCCCGGTTCCACCTCCTCGACGTGCATGCCGACCAGCGCCGCGACCGGCGGCGGCGGGATCTCCCCCGCCAGCATGGCGCGCAGGTACTCCAGCCCCGTCTTGCCGCGCGCCAGGGCGCGGATCTCGGCCGGGTCATGCCAGTCGAAGGTGCGTTGGCGGAGAGGCGGATTCTCGTCTGACAAGGCAGGGCCTCAGTTCTCGAGCTGCCAAACCGGGAGCCGACCGGGTGTCCAGGGCGCTCCGGCACGCTCGAGCTCCTGCTCGAGCGTGGCGAGATCGCCGTCGACGAACTTGCCGAGTCGCGCCAGCTCGCGCGCGAAAGCCTCGCCGGCGATGGTGTAGGCGTCGCGCTGGGTGCGGGTCGGCTCGGCGGTGGACGACCAGCTCGAGTAGACGACGTTCATCACCCGCTCGGAGATCGACGGCAGGTCGGCCTCGTTGCGCGCCCGCAGGAAGCTGTCGCCCGAGAGCGCCGCGCCGATCCGCGTGAGCTCGAGCTCGAGGGTGCGCAGCCGGGCGTCGAGCCCGGTCGCCGTCTCCGGGGAGAGGCCGGAGGCCTGCGGCGCGTCGACCGCGATGCGCAGGAGAGCGAGTCGCTCCTGGAGCTCCCCGATCAGGCGCTCGGCGCCGAGCACGGCGCGCTGGAGGCGGGCGGTCTTTTTCTGGAAGGCGAGCACCGCTCTGCGGTCTTTCGCCGGCAGCGTCGCGTTGGCCAGCGCTTCGACCTCGAAGTCGACCTCGCCGAGAAGCTTCGAAGTGCCGCCGACGCTCTGTTCGAGCCGGGCGCGGTAACGGCCGGGGGCCGCGAGCGGGCCCTGTGCCGGGGCCGAGAACGGCGCCGTGGTGACGACCTTCGCCGCCGGATCGGCCGCCGGATAGCGCAGGTCCCAGGTCAGGCGCTGCATCCCCTTGGCCGGCTTGGTCTCGAGCCGCCGGACGGTCGCTCCCTGGTCGTCGACCACGGTGAGCGCGACGACCGCGGCCTCCTCCTCGGTCTCGGCGCGCAACGTGGCGAGCGTCGGATAGTTGATATCGCGCTTCTCCTCGAGGGCTTTCTTCTCGGCCTCGGCGCGCGCCTCTTTCTGGGTCTTGGGTGCGTCCTTGAGATACCACGTGAAGGTGGCGCCGAACGGCGGATTGGCGGCGGTGTAGTAGGTCTCGCCGAGGAAGCCGCGTTCGCGGTCACCGATGCGCGAGCCGGGGACGAAGAGCTGGGCCTTGCCGGCCGGGAACAGGATCGCCGGGGCGTCGAGCTTCGCGGCGTCGAGACCACGCAGCGCGGCAAGATCGTCGAGAATGTAGAAGCCGCGGCCGAAGGTCGCGAGGACGAGGTCGTCCTCGCGCTCCTGGATGGCGAGATCCCGCACCTGGATCGTCGGCAGGCCGCCTTTGAGCTGAATCCACTTCTTGCCGCCGTCGGGGGTGAAGAAGAGGCCGAACTCGGTGCCGGCGAAGAGGAGGTTTCGGTCCTGCGGATCCTCGACGACGGCATAGACCGTGCCGCGCTGCGGCAAGTCGCCGGCGACCGAAACCCAGGTGCGACCGCGGTCGGCGCTCTTCAGGACGTAGGGCTTGAAGTCACCCATCTTGTGATTGTCGAAGGCGGCATAGACGGTTGCGGTGTCGTGGCGCGACGCCACCAGACGCGCGACGTAGGCATTGGCCGGCACGCCCGGGAAGCTCTCGCCGCGGCGCCACTGGCCGCCGCCGTCCTCGGAGACCTGGACCAGGCCGTCGTCGGTGCCGACGTAGAGCAGCCCCTCGGTGAGCGGTGATTCGGCGAGCGCGACGATGTTGCCGTAGATCGAGGTCGAGGCGTTTTTCGCCACCGCCTCGGGACGCTGGATCCGGCCCATCACCTTGAGCTGGTTGCGGTCGAGCTGCCGCGAGAGGTCGGGCGAGATCGCCTGCCAGCTCGCGCCGCGGTCGTCGCTGCGGAAGAGCCGGTTGGCGGCGAAGTAGAGGCGGGTCGGCGAATGCGGTGAAAGCACCAGCGGCGCGTCCCAGTTCCAGCGCAGCGGCGCCTCGCCGGCGCCCGGTTGCGGCTGGATGTCGAGGTTCTCGCCGCTCTTCCTGTCGAAGCGGGTGAGCACGCCGTGCTGGGCCTCGGCGTAGACGATGTTGGGGTCGGTCGGATCAGCCACGGTCCAGAATCCGTCGCCGCCCTGGGCGACCTCCCAGTCCTCGTTGGCCGGGCCCTGGAAGCGCCGGGTACGCGAAGGGCCGCAGAGGGAGAAGTTGTCCTGGGTGCCGCCGCAGACGTTGTAGAAGGGGAGCGCCGTATCGACGCCGACGCGATAGAACTGGGTGATCGGCAGGTTCTCGAAGAAGCGCCACGTGGCGGCGCGGTCGAAGCTCTCGTAGAGGCCGCCGTCGCAGCCGACGAGGTAGTGGTCGGCGTCCTTGGGATCGACCCAGATGACGTGGTTGTCGACGTGCTTCGACTTCTCGCCCAGGCCGTGAAAGCTCTTGCCGCCGTCGTCGGAAACCTGGAGAAAGGTGTCCATCGAGTAGACGCGGTCGAACTGGTGCGGATCGGCGAAGAGCTCGGTGTAGTAGTTGCCGCTCGTCGAGTGCGGGGAGCGTTTCTCCCAGCTCTCGCCGCGATCGGCGGAGCGGAAGAAGCCACCCTGGTCGGCCTCGGCCTCGACGATGGCATACAGCACGTCCGGATTCTGCGGTGAAAGCGCCAGCCCGATGCGGCCGATGTCCCCTTTCGGCATCCCCGCGTCGAGCTTGCGCCAGCTCTTGCCGCCGTCGACCGACTTGTGCAGCGCCGACTCGGGTCCGCCGCCGACCAGCGTCCAGACGTGGCGCCGGCGCTGGTGCGCGGCGGCGTAGATCGTGTCCGGATCGCGCGGGTCGAGGAGGATGTCGGCAATGCCGGTGTCGTCGCTGACCTTGAACGTCTGCTTCCACGTCGCTCCGAAGTCGTCGGTCCTATAGACGCCGCGCTCGCCGCCGCTGCTCCAGAGCGGGCCGTAGGCCGCCACCCAGACTACCCGCGAGTCGCGCGGATCGACCACGATGCGCCCGATGTGCTCGGACTTTTCGAGCCCCATCTTCTTCCACGACTTGCCGCCGTCGAGGGTGCGATAGACGCCGTCGCCGTACGCGACGCTTCTCTGGTTGTTGTTCTCGCCGGTGCCGACCCAGACGACGTTCGGGTTCTTCGGGTCGATGGTGATGGCGCCGATCGAGTAGGAGCCTTCGCCGTCGAAGACCGCCGCCCAGGTGGTGCCGGCGTTGGTCGTCTTCCAGACGCCCCCCGACGCGGCGGCGACCCACCAGACCTTGCTGTCGGTCGGGTCGACCGCGAGATCGGCGATGCGGCCGGAGGTGAGCGCCGGTCCGATCGAGCGCAGAGTGAGCCCGGCGAAGGTTGCGCTCGCGAGCGGCCCCTCGTCCTTCTTCGGATCGTCCTTGGCCGTTTCGGCAGCCGCGAAGGCCGACGGTGTGAACGAGAATAGAAAGGTGGCGACGGCGAGGGCTCTCTTCATGATGGCTCCAGGAAAGAGATGAATACGAAAAAACGCCGGACCTGGTTGCGGTCCGGCGTCGAAATGCTAGCAGGCGAGGCGGGAATTCGTCAGGAGCTCTGCTTGGCCTCGATGTTGATCTCGATCGTGACCTCGTCGGACAGCAGCAGGCCGCCGTTGTCGAGCGCCTTGTTCCAGTTGAAGCCGAACTCCTTGCGGTCGAGCTTGGTGGTGACGGAGAAGCCAACGAGCGACTTGCCGTCCATCCCCTTCATCTCGCCGAGGAAGGTCACCGGCAGCGTGAGGACCTTGGTCACGCCGCGCATGGTGAACGCGCCGGTGGCCTTGTATTCGGTCTCCGAGACCTTCTCGATCTTGGTGCTCTTGAAGGTGATCTCGGGGAACTTCTCGACGAAGAAGAAGTCCTCGCTCCGCAGATGCTTGTCGCGCATCTCGTTGGCGGTGGTCACGGAGGTCGCCTGGATCTTGAAGTCGACCGAGGAGCCGGCCGGGTTGGCGTCGTCCTTGACGATCGTCATGGTGAAATCGCCGAACGAGCCACGAACCTGAGACATCATGTGGCGGACGGCGAAGCCAACGCTGGTGTGGGCCTTGTCGGCGGTGTAGGTGCTTGCGGCCTGGGCGGCGCCGGGGGCGAAAGCGATGGTGGCGAGGGCGGCAAGGGCGACGACGGTGCGGATGGTTCTGGATGCTGCGGACGGCTTCTTCACTTGGAATTCTCCTTTTTCATTTCCGGCTGGAGTTGTGAACAGCTGCTGTAAAGCCCCTCGCGCAGGTCGTCGAGGAGCTTGATGAGGTCGCGGGTCTGGACGGACGAGAGCGTGGCGAAACTGGCGCGGGCGGTCTCGAACATCGGCCGGTCGAGCTCCGCGAGGAGCGCGAGTCCGGCGGTAGAGATGGTGCAGAGAACCCGCCGCCGGTCCTTGCCGCAGCGCACGCGCTCGATCAGCTTCTTGGCCTCGAGGCGGTCGAGCAGGCGGGTGATCCCCGGTGCCTGCTCGATCATGCGGGTGGCGATCTCGAGGGTCGGCACCGCTTCGGGGTGCGACCCGCGCAGGATCCGCAGGACGTTGTACTGCTGGACGGTGATGCCGTGCGGCTCGACGGTGGACGCGAGGCGGCGCTGCAGTTGGTCGCTGGTACGCAGCAGCGCAACCCCGGCCTCCTGAAACTCCGATTCGAAGGGTTTGGTCTGGCGGAGCTCTTTCTGGATCTTGCTTTCTGACATTGCAAGAAAAAGCTATCAGTAAATGATTGACATGTCAAGCATATTTGGCAGGTTCTTTCGCTGCTGGCCCATGGGAGTCGACTCGGCGGGCTATTCGTCGCTGTCGAGGCGGGGGGTCGGATCGACGTAGAGCTTGCCGCTCTCACTCTTGACGGCGAGTGGGCGCAGCGGCAGGTCGGGTTCGGTCAGACAGGCGCCGCTCTCGAGGTCGTAGCGCCAGCCGTGGCGCGGGCAGGTGACGATGGAACCCTGCCTGCCTTCGCGCTGGCCGGCGGAGAGGTCGGCGCCCTGGTGGCGGCAGGCGAGCTCGATGGCCGAGATCTCGCCGGCGACGTTCTGCCGGATGCCGACCGGCCGGCCGAGGAGGTGGCGCACATGCAACTCGCCGGGGGGGAAGTCGGCCGTTGTCCCGATGCGGATCCAGACCACGTGAGGGAAGATAGGTGCAAAGGGGGCCTCATGTCACGAACCGGATGGATCGGAGCCTTTCTCGTCGCAGCGTTGCCTGCTGTCGCCGCCGCCGATATCGAAAGCGATCTGCGCTCCGACCTCGTCGGACGTTACGGGCTGGCGAAGGGGGAGTTGGTGTCGGAGTGCACCGACCACTTCACCGACATGAAGGTGAACGGCAGCCGGCTGGGCGGCGGCATGGGGGCGCGTTTCGAACGCGGCGAGCTGGTGCGGATCGACAACGTCCACGTCGGCGCGCTGGCGGGGCTCGACGTCAACCTGACGCTGGTCGAACCGTTCCTGCTCTCCTTCGAGGACGGCCCGTTCACGGTCTACGACCAGCGCCGCTGCCGGGTGCAGCTCAACTTCGAGGTCTCCCGCGACGTGCGCAAGGACCGGCAGAAGTCCCTAGCTGCAGTCGCTGCCGTCCTCGACCTCTTCGACGACGCCGGCGCGGCGAAACAGGCCGGCTGGAACCGCCGCAAGGTCGAGCCGTACCCGAAGGACTGGGAGAAGACGAAGCGGGAGTATCAGGCCTGGAAGCTCACCCAGGTGAACGTGGCCGTACGCGCCAAGACCGCCTACGTCCTCGACGAGGCCGGCCGGGTACTCAACTACATGCCCGGCGACGATGACTATCTGCTCAGTTTCGCCGCCGGCGCCCGCGCGCGCTCGGACTCCTGGAGCTCCTGCGAGGCGATGCTCGACGCCACCTTCTACAGCACCGGCTCCGGCGGCAAGAGCAAGCGCGGCTGGGCCGACGGCCAACACGTCGCCTGGGCCAACCACCTCGCCCACGCGCTGCAGAGCTGTTATCTCGGAGGGGAGCTACGGCTTCGACGTACTCGTGTTCGCATGGTTGCATGACCGCATGATTTGGCGATAAATGCTGGCATGACCAGCTTGAGCGAGTTCACGCCGTCCGATTTCGAAATCAAAGTTGTCGGCAAGAGCGGGCAGATCTCGCTCGGCAAGCGGTTTGCGGGCAAGGTGCTGCGGCTGGATCCGGCTCGAGGATGGATCGATCCTGCTGACCGCGGTCGCGCTCGTGCCGGAGAGCCAACTCTGGACGATCGCCGAACCCGACCGGTCAGCGATCGCGCGCGGCCTCGCCTGGGCGGCGGCACGCCGGCGAAAGCTGCAGAGCCTGAGAGCCTGACCGCGAAGCGACCCAAGCCAGCATGGAGCAACGGTTCGTTCGACTCGCCGGCAGTGCTGCGGAGTTTCCGTACCCGGGAGAGCCGCCTGCAGCTGAGCCTGGCCCCGAGCTGGACTGACGCCTTGCGCTTCCTGCTCGATACCAACGTCTGTGTCGATTTTCTCAACGGGCGCTATCCCAAGGTCGCGAAGAAGCTGCTGCGGTTACCTCCCGACGCCGTGGCGTGAGCTCCATCGCCGTTGCCGAGCTGCGCTACGGCGCCGAGAAGAGCGCCCGACCGAGAGAAAATCACGGCCGGCTCGACCTCCTGCTGGAAGACCTGCGAACGCTCGACTTCGACCCCGACGCCGGTGCCGCCTACGGACGGCTTCGCGCGGCGCTCGAGGCGCGCGGCACACCGATCGGCCCCAACGACATGCTGATCGCCGCGCAGGCGATGGCGCATGACCTCGTCTTGGTCAGCGCTGATGTCTCGGAGTTCGGGAGGATCGACGGGCTGCGGCTGGAGAACTGGCGAGTTTGAAGCTGGAAGTAGCTTCGGGGGGCGCTGCGGGGGACACGAAGCCGGCTGCGCCGGCATCATGTCCCCCGCGGGCACATGTGCCCGAGGTGTCCTACGACAGCCCCTCTTCGGCGCCGAGGAGACCCTTTTCTTTCATCCACTCGGGGTTGAGCTTGGAGAGGTAGCGCTCGCCGGAGTCGGGGAGGAGGGTGACGACGAGGGCGTCGGCGGGGAGCTTCCGCGCCACTTCTCTTGCCGCCCAGGCGGCGGCGGCGCCGGAGGAGCCGGTGAAGATCGCTTCGGTCTTGGCGAGCGTGAAGACCTCGTCGTAGGCGATCTGGTCGCTGACCGTGATGACCTCGTCGATGGTCTCCGGCCAGCAGGAGTCGGGCATATAGCTCTGGCCGATGCCGTCGATGAGATAGAAGTCGAGCTCTTCCGGCGGCGGCAGGTGGCCGTGCTCGTTCCAGTAGGCGTAGACCGAACCGACCGGGTCGACGCCGATGGTGCGGATCGCCGGATTCTGCTCCTTGAGGAAGCGCGAAACGCCGGAGATCGTGCCGCCGGTGCCGACGCCGGCCACCCAGTGGGTGACCTTGCCGTCGGTCTGGCGCCAGATCTCGGGGCCGGTGGTCTTGTAGTGCGTCTCGGGGTTCGCCGCGTTGTGGTACTGGTTCGGCAGGAAGGCGCCCTCTTCGTCGCGGATGCGTTCGGCGACCTTGTAATAGGAGCGCGGGTCGTCGGCGGCGACGTCCACCGGGCAGATGATCACCCGCGCGCCGTGCGCCTCGAGCAGGCCGATCTTCTCCTTCGAGATCTTGGTTGTCGCCGTGCAGATCAGCTTGTAGCCGCGCAGCACGCAGGCGAGGGCGAGGCCGAGGCCGGTGTTGCCGGAGGTCGGCTCGACGATGGTCATGCCGGGCGAGAGCTTCCCTTCGCGCTCGCCGGCTTCGATCATCTCGATGCCGATCCGGTCCTTGACGCTCGCCGCCGGGTTGAAGAACTCGAGCTTGGCGGCGAGCAGCGCGCCTTCGGGGTGGTAGCGCCGCAGGGCGACCAGCGGGGTATTGCCGAGAGTTCCGAGGATGTCGCTCTTGATGTCCATTCTTCCTGCCTTCGGGCGGACGAGGCGTCCGCGGTATCGAATTCGGTCTTGGAGTGGATGCCGCGCGAGCCCCGCGGAGGGTCCCAGGCAGGCGCGAATCATAGCTTTCACCGGGCGAAAGCCCAAGCGCACCGCTGGCCGCGGGCGCCGCGCGCGCTCAGTCGGGAACCACCGGCAGCGAAACCGACCGAAAGATCTCGTCGGCTTCGACCGCGCGCGTCGAGCGCGTGAAGTCCAGGCGCCAGTTGAGACCGTGCCGGCGGCAGAGCTCGGCGCAGCGCGCGGCGACCTCGCTCGCCGGACCGAGCCGGCGTTCCGGGCTCTTCTCGAGCAGCGCGCGCACCAGGTCGACGAGCGGCCGCGGAATGCGTTCGTCGAACGACTCGACCGGCGGGGTCGGGTCGTTCAGCGTCGAGGAGACGATGGCGCGCAGATTCTTGCCGGCGAACGGGTAGTGGCCGGTGAGGCTGCGGCAGAGCAGGACGCCGACCGCGAAGAGGTCGCTCCAGGCGGTGACCGGCCGGCCGCGCAGCGCCTCGGGGGCGAGGAAGCCGGGCGTGCCGACGACCGTCTCGCCCGGCTCGCCGCGCTGCGAGAGAAACAGCGCCAGACCGAAGTCGGCGATCTTGATCGAGCCGTCCTGGCCGAGGAGGATGTTGCCCGGCTTGATATCGCGATGCACGAGATCGTGGGCGTGCGCCGCCGCGAGGCCCTCGCAGATCGCCTGGCCGAGCGGCAGGACCTCGCGCCAGGAGAGCTTGCCGCGCTCCTCGAGGTAGCGGTCGAGCCCGGTGCCGTGGACGTACTCCATCGCCACGTAGGCCATCGCGCCGACCTCCTCGGTGTCATAGATCGCCACGACGTTCGGGTGGACGATCTGAGCAGCGGCGATGGCTTCGGCGACGAGGTGGGAAGCGGCTTGCTTTTCCTTGAGCTCGGATTCGCGCCGCGCGAGGTGGATCGTCTTCAGTGCCACGGCGCGCTGCAGCCGCGGATCCCAGCCGCGGAAGACCGTGCCCATGCCTCCCGACCCGAGGACCTCGACCACCTGATAGCGGCCGAGGAAGACCTCGTCGAGGGCCGAGCGATCGCGCGCGTTGCGCTCGAGGGCCACCATGGTGGTCTTCAGCTGGGCCACCTCGGAACCGCGCGCCGGCTCGCCCGAAAGGCCGGCCAACCGTCGCTGCGCGGCGAGCAGGGCGCGCAGCGGCTGCACCAGCGCCCGGTAGGCGAGGGCCGAGATCGCGACGACGAGCGCCAGTGCCAGCAGAACCGCGAGCAGGGAGCGCTGGCGCATGCGCACCGCCGCCGCCTCGGCGATCGCTGCCGGCTGGGTCGAGACCACGATCCATCGCCCGGCGTCGGCGGCCGACCAGGCGCCGACGATCTCGCGCCCCGAGCGGTCGCGGAAGCGCCCCGAGCCGGAGAGCCGCGCCGAGAGCGCCGACTCGAGGAGTGCTGCGGGCAGGTCGGCGGCCTCGTCCTCGGATCCGAGCAGGGGCTTGCCGGCGCGGTCGAGGAGCAGCAGCCGCGCCTGGTCCCCGAGCTCCTCGGGGGCGAGCGCCCTGAGCAGGGGCACGGCGTCGACCGCCAGGCGGAGCGATCCACCCGCTCCTGCGAGCGGCAGCTCGAGCCGGATCCAGGGGTGGAGGTCGATGCTGCGCAGGGTTGCGGGAGGGAACCCCGACTCGGCGCCCGGTCTGGGTTCGCCTTCAGGGTCCGGGACCGCGCCGCGCAGCAGGTCATCGGCGAGCTCGCCGTAGGCCTTTCTGCTGCACCTTGACGATCAGCTGGTCCGAGGCGTCGAAGAGCGCCGCGGCGACGACGCCGGAGGCGCTCCAGCTGGCGAGCGAGTCGCGCAGGCGGGCCTGACCGCTCGGCGACGTCGGATCGGCGGCGAGCTCCGGCGAGAGCACCAGGGTCCCTGCAAGCGCCCGCCGGGCGCCGAGGAAAGAGTCGACGGCGTCAGCGGCGGTGCGGGCCGAGACCGTGTGGGTGCGCAGGAGCTGCTCGACCAGCGCCTCGCGATTCACCTTGGCGAGCTGCACCGCGGCGATCACCAGCGGCACCGTCCCGACGAGTGCCAGGGCGAGGCCGATCTGGGCGAGGAGCCCGATGCGGGGGCGGAGTCGCCCGCGCCAGGCAGGAAGCGAGCGCGATGAGGGCTGCGGGAGCATTCTCGCGGGAATCGTACCAGCGGGCAGCTAGCCTGCCGGGTCGAGGTGGGCGAGCCCCGAGTCGCCCATTTCGATGCCGCCGCCCGGGAAGTACTCGCGCCAGCGCCGGGTCACCGTCGCCGCCGTCGCGTCGTCGGCGAAGAGCTCTTCGGGATACCAGGGCTTCCGGCGAGCGTCGATGAGGATCGGCGGCGTGCGCACCAGGTGGTTGCGGCTCACCCGGAGCTCCGCGGCATGGAGGTCGGCCGCCGGCTCGAAGCGGGTGAAGGTCGTCCACAGGAAATTCATCGGCGAAGCCGCGGCGCGCCGCGGTTCGTCGGTGAGCACCAGCAGCGGCCAGCCGGCGAACGCCGGGTGCGCGGCCAGCCGGGCGGCGGCCGGCGCGTCGGCGGCGTAAGCCGGACCGCCGACGACCAGGCAGCCGGGCGAGAAGACGCGGACGTCGGTCACCTCCGCGGGCGGCGGCGTCGCCGGACGGAAGGCGCGCGGCAGCTCGCGCACCGCCGGTCCGAGGCCCAGCCAGACCCCCTTCGAGCCGCGATTGACCTCCGGCCCGGTGTAGTCGAGGGTGTCCATCGCCAGATTGGCAAAGACGAAGAGGTCGGTCTCGGGATGGGTGCGCTCGAGGATGTGGGTGAGGAGCGCCGGGAAGTCGCGCAGGTCGACCCGGCCGTCGGTCACGAAGAGGAACTTGGTGAGCGCCAGCTGCCCTTCGCCGAGGATCCGGAACGCCGAGGTCATCGCCTCGCGCCCGTAGCGTTCGCGCACCACCGCCGCGGCGAGCGAGTGGTAGCCGGTCTCGCCATACGACCACAGCGACTCGACCGCCGGCATGACCAGCGGGAAGAGCGGCGAGAGCAGCTCCTGCAGCAGGTCGCCGAGGAAGAAGTCCTCCTGCCGCGGCTTGCCCACTACCGTCGCGGGGAAGATCGCGTCGCGGCGGCGCGCCATCCACTCGACCTCGAAGACCGGATAGTCGTGCTGCAGCGAATAGTAGCCGTAGTGGTCGCCGAACGGCCCCTCGGGGCGCCGCAGGCGCGGCGGCACTTTGCCGATCAGCGCGAACTCGGCGGCAGCGACGAGCGGGCGCCCGTCGGGCGTTCCGGCCCCGCGCACCATGCCGAGACGCTGGCCGGCGATCAGCGAGGCGAGCAGCAGCTCCGGCAGGTTCTCGGGCAGCGGCGCGATCGCCGCGAGCGTCAGCCCGGGCGGTCCGCCGACGAAGACCGTCGCCGGCAGCGCGGCGTCGCGGGCCTCGGCGATCGCGTAGTGATAGCCGCCGCCCTTGGCGATCTGCCAGTGAATGCCGGTGGTCTTCGCGTCGTGGATCTGGAGGCGATACATCCCGAGGTTGTGACCGTGCCCGTCGGGGTGCTCGGTGTAGACCAGCGGCAGGGTGATGAAGGGGCCGCCGTCGGCGGGCCAGCAGGTGAGCGCGGGCAGCCGGTCGAGCCGGACGTCACGCGTGACCACCTCGGTGACCGGACCCCGGCGGCGCTGCTTCAGGCCGACGCGGAGCGCCTCGGCGGCGAGGTCGCGGGCGCCCCAGAGCTTGGCCGGCGTCGGCGGCAGGATCTCCTGGGCAAGCTTCGCCAGCCTGGCGATCAACTGCTGCGGCCGCCGGCCGAAAGCGAGCGCGGCGCGGCGCGGCGTTCCGTAGAGATTGGTCACCACGGGGAAGTCGGCGCCCCGGACGTTGGTGAACAGCAGCGCCGGACCGCCCGCCGCGATGACCCGGCGGTGGATCTCGGCGATCTCGAGATGCGGATCGACTGCGGCCGTGATCTCGACCAGGTCGCGATCGCGGCGCAGTTGGTCGAGAAAAGTCCGCAGATCGGGGAAGGTGGGCGCGCGCATTCGGATCCCTCGCTCTCCGTCGGTCGCCTGGGTCAGAGGCTCACGAGGCCGGGCTGCCGAACGGCAGCGCCGCGCCGAGTTTGCGCTTCAGCCGGTCCTCGATCCAATGTGTGTCCCACCATTCGGCGGGGCGCACCGGCACGCCCTGGACGAGGAAGGAGAAGTGCAGATGATCGCCGCCGGCGAGGCCGGTGGCGCCGCTCCTGCCGAGCGGTTGTCCGCGGCGGACGCTCGCCCCCGGCTGGACCTGAATCGCGGAGAGATGGGCATAGAGGCTCATCAGGCCGTAGCCGTGGTCGACAACGACGGTGTTGCCGTAGATCCCGAGATACCTGGCCAGCACGACGACGCCGTCGTTGGCGGCCGGCACGTCGGCCTGGGCGACCGAGGCGAGGTCGAAGCCGAGGTGGGTCTGGGTGTCGACCTCGCGCCCGCCGTAGACGTAGGACCGGCGGTCGGCGAACGACGACATCACCTGGCCGCCGGGAAGCGCCAGGAACGGCGCGCGCCAGAGGAAACTCTGCTGGCTCTTCGCCGCCAGTGCAGCGAGCTCGGCGGCGTTGCGCTGGCGCAGCTCGCGATTGATCCACAGGTAGTTCTGCAGCAGGCTCCCCGCGTCCGGAGCATCGGGAGTCTGGGCGCGGATCTCGGTGACGACCTTGGCGAGAAACTTGTCGTCGAGCTGGATGTCGTCGGTCTTCGGGGCATGGGGGAAGAACTGGTCGACGAACGGCATCGAACTCCGGTTGTCGACCTCGTCGGCGGCGACGAGTCGGACGGCGGTGACATCGGCGATGTCCCAAGGCAGCGCGAAGAGGGCGAAGCGGCTGCCGGCGGCGCCGCCCGGCAGCGCGAAACCGGGGAAGAAGCGCTCGCCGACCTCGACTCCGTCGCGGACGCTGGACGGTCCGACCTGGTAGACCACGGCCTCCGCGCCGCCCTGCGCGACATAGTGCTGCGTCGAGAGGAGGCTCAACGAGGGCGGCACCAGGCGCACTGGCAGGACGACCTCGGCGGCGACGGGCTCTCCTCGGCGCAACCACGCCGGCGCGGGGAAGGCGGTCACCCGCAGCGTCGCCGGTCCCTCGACCAGCGACGGCTGCGCGGTCTTGCCGATATCGAGCTTCCAGAGCTTGGAGCCCAGCCCATGGCTCCAGAGCTTCCAGCCCGGCGGCGTCGCGAACGACTCCTCGACGAGGGCGATCCGGTTCGTGCCCTGGACGAGCTCGGCCTCCACCCTGGCGAATCCGCGCGCGGGCTCGGAGACCTCGATCTCGAGCGCCGCCTGGCGTCCGATGGCGGTGCGCTCAGGGCGGATCGAAATCGTCGGCGCCGGGCCGCGACGCAGGCCGCCGAGGAGCACGAAGGCGGCGGCCAGGAGAAAGAGCAGCGCGAGGAACAGGCGCGTCCGCGCGCGCCGGGTGCGGCTGCGGAGCGAATCGGTGTCGGGGGCGATGGGTGCGAATCGCATCGGGTCGTAGGACTCCAGGGAGACTGCCGGCCGCGAAACGCGCCGGTCGTGGAAGGATAGCAGCCGGATGCGGGACGAATCGCAGCGCGTCGCCCTGCCGCCGCTGGTCGGCGGCATTCTGGTCGGCGGCGGCAGCCGACGGATGGGGCGCGCCAAGGCGCTCCTCGAATGGCAGGGCGAGAGCTTCGTGGAGCGGATCGCGGCGACGCTTGCGGCGGTCGTGTCCGGAGATCGTGCTGCTCGGCTCGGCAGTCGAGCTGCCGGCGAAGGTCGCGGATCCTGCCGGTCATCGCGGACCGTGCCGGGCGCCGCAGGGTCCGCTCGCCGGCCTGCTGGCGGCGTTCGCCGCCCGGCCGGCGCGGCCTGGCTGGTCCTGACCTGCGATCAACCGCTGCTCTCCCCGGCGACGCTCGCATGGCTGATCGGCGAGCGCCGGGCCGGCCGGATCGCCGTCCTGCCGCGCCTCACGCCGGGGCGCATCGAGCCGTTCCCCGGGCATCTACGAGCCCGGCTGCCGTCTCGGCGCTCTCGGCGCTCGCCGGCGCCGGAGCGGCGCGGCAGCCTGCAGCCACTCGCCGAGCACTCGCCGCACATGTCGTCGTCGTTCCGCCGCGCTGCGCGGGAGAGTTTCTCGGCGCCAACAGTCCAGAAGAGCGGCTCTCGCCGGCGAGCTGCGCGGGGTGAACACCCCCGAGGAGTGGGCCGAGCTCCACCGCGACGCCGGGTGCCCGGCGAAGATCCGCATCGCGCCTGAAAGCGGCCGCGCCAGCCAGTACAATCGCCGCATCGTGAGGTCCAGTGCGTGAACCTGGGCGGGCCGGCGCCGCCGCCGATCTTCTCGCCCGGCGAGATCGTCTCGGCGCGCTACCGGATCGAGCGCTACCTCGGCCAGGGCGCTGCGGGCGAGGTCTACGGCGCCGAGGACCTGCACCTGCGCAGCCGGGTAGCGCTCAAGGTGCTGCGTCCAGCGGCGAGCCAGGAGCCGCAGTCGATCGAGCGCTTCAAACGCGAGATCCTGCTGGCGCGGCGGGTGAGCCACCCGAACGTCTGCCGGATCTTCGATCTCGGCGTGCACGAGACGCGCAGCCCCGAGAACGGGGCGCACCGTGCGCTCCTCTTTCTGACCATGGAGTGGCTCGAAGGCGAGACGCTGGCGCGCCGCATCCAGGAGGCCGGCGCCTTCGACGAGGGGCCGGCCGTGGCGATCGTGCGCCAGCTCTGCCGCGGGCTCGCCGCCGCCCACGACGCCGGCGTCGTACATCGCGACTTCAAGAGCTCCAATATTCTGCTCGTGCCCGGTCCCGATGGTGAGCGGGCAGTGATCACCGACTTCGGCCTCGCCCGGAGCTCGCACCAGAGCTCGGACGGAATGACGCTCACCGAGGCCGGGGGGCTCCTCGGCACGCCCGCCTACATGGCGCCGGAGCAGGTCGCGGGTCTGGCGGCCTCCGCCGCGAGCGATCTCTACGCGCTCGGAGTGGTGCTCTACGAGATGCTCAGCGCTGCGCTGCCGTTCCAGGGCGACTCGCCGCTCGAGGTCGCGGTCAAGCGCCTGCGCGAGCCGCCGACGCCGATCGAGATCTACCGCGCCGGCATCTCGACGCGTTTCTGCGCGACCATCGAGCGCTGCATGGAGCGCGAACCGGAGAAGCGCTTCGCGAGCGCCGAGGCGGTGATCGGGTTCCTCGATCCACCGACCGTTCTGCTCGGCGCCGACCGGCTGCGCCGCCGGCGCCCCTCGCGCCTCGCGCGCGCGGCCGTTGCCGCCGGCGCGGCGCTGCTCGTTCTCGCCGTCGCCGGAGCTCTCTGGAAGGGCGTCGCGGAGCGGAGATCGAAGGCGCCGGCAGCGGCGCGGGCGCCCGCGGGTGCTGCCGCGACTGCTGCCGACGCCGGCGTCGTCCGCCCTCCCAGCGCCGCTCCGCGGCGCGCGATCGCGGTGCTCGGATTCGCCAACGCGACCGGCCGCCCGGAGGCGCAGTGGCTCTCCTCCGCGCTTTCCGAGATGCTCACCTCCGAGCTCGCGGCGACCGACGCCGTGCGCGCGGTTCCCGGCGAGGTGGTGGCGCAGGCGCGCCAGGACCTCGGGCTCGCGCTCTCGAGCGCGCTGGGGGACGAGACGCTCGCGCGCCTGCGCCGCATCCTCGGGGCGGACCTGGTGCTGCTCGGGAGCTTCACCGCTCAGGGCGGCGCGGAAGCACCGCTGCGCGTCGACCTCCGCCTGCAGGCGACCGACGGCAGCTACACGAAACCGTTCTCGATCGAAGGCAGCGAGGCGAAGATCTTCGCGCTCGTCCGGCAGGGGGGGAGAGCCTGCGCCGCGAGCTCGGGGTCGGCGAGCTCGCGGGTGCGGCGGCGCCGGCCCTCGAGGTCTCGCATCCGGCGAGTCCGGAGGCAGTGAGGCTCTACGCCGGCGGGCTCGAGGCGCTGCGCTCGTTCGAGCCCGGCCGGGCGCGCGACCTGCTGCAGCGCGCGATCGCCACCGATCCGGAGTTTCCGCTGGCGCGGGCGGCGCTCGCCGCGGCATGGTCCGATCTCGGTTACGACGCACAGGCGCTCGCGGCGGCGACCGAGGCCCGCAAGCGCGCCGGGAAGCTTTCGCGCAGCGATCAGTGGATGATCGAGGGGCTCGAGCGCCGGCTGTCGCGGGACTGGCCGCGGGCGATCGAGATCGCGGGCACGCTTTGGCGCTTCTACCCGGACGACCTCGAACAGGGCCTGCGTCTGGCGCAAGTCGAGCTCGAGGCCGGCGAGTCGACGGCGGCATTGGCGACGATCACCGAGCTGCGCAAACTGTCGCCGCCCTCGGGAGAGGATCCGCGGATCGATCTCCTCGAAGCGCGCGCCGCAGGGGGTCTGTCGGACTTCCACCGCCAGCTCGCTGTGGCCGAGCGCGCGGCGGCGCGCGCCGAGTCGGCCGGCTCGCGGTCGATTCTGGCGCGGGCCCGCTTCGAGCAGGGCTTGGCGCAGCGCAAGCTGGGCGACTCGAGCCGGGCCGCCGAGCTTTTCGAGGTGGCGCGCCGGCTCGCCGGGGAGCTTGGCGATCGCGCCTATTCGGCGATCGTGGCGCAGTCATTGGCGAATCTCGAGCAGTCGCGGGGCGATTTTGCGCGCGCCGAGCGCCTCTTCGAGGAGGCGCGGACGACCTTCGAAGAGATCGGCAACCGACGGCGCGCAGCGCGCGTGCAGGTGTCGCTCGGGATCGTGGCGTCGGAGCGCGGCGAGCTCCAGCGCGCGCGGGAGCTCTACGAGAGCGCCGAGGCGACCCTGCTGGAGCTCGGCGACCGGCGCGGGGCTGCCACCGCGGCGGCGAACCTCGGTACCATGCTCTATCTGCAGTGGGATCTCGCCGGCGCGGAGGCGCGGCATCAGGAGGCTCTCGCGACCTTCCGCCAGCTCGCGGACCGGTCGCGGGAGCTCGTGGCGCTCGCCAACCTCGGGCAGATTCGACGCGAGCGCGGCGATTTCGCCGGCTCGGACCGGCTCTGGCAGCAGGCGCTCGAACTGGCGCGCGCTACCGGCGACAAGGCGGGAGAAGGCGATGCGCTCCTCGGGCTCGGCGAGAACCGCGCCCTGCAGGGCGAGGCGGTCGCCGCGCAGCGCGATCTCGCGGCGGCGCTGGCGCTCTTCGAGTCCGGGGGCGAGAAGCCCAGGGCGGCGGCGGCGAGGCTGGTGCAGGCGCGCCTCGATCGCGAGAGCGGCGAGCCGCAGCGCGCTTTCGCGGCGTTGATCGCCCTCGCAGGGGAGTTCGGCGCGCGCGGCGAGGTGGATGAGAAGGTTCAGGCCGATCTCGAGGCGGCGCGCTGCCTGCTCGCCCAACCCGGCAAGTCCGCGGCGGCTGCGCAGTTGGTCGCCGAGGCTCTGGGCGTGGCGGAACGCAATCCCGCCGCCTGGCTGCGCCATCTCGGGCGGCTGGTGTCGGCGGAGCTCGACGTCGCCTTCGGGCGGTTCGCTCGCGCCCGCAAGACGCTGGCGGACGACCTCGAGGCCGCCACCCGGGCCGGCCACCGCATCGCGGCTCTCGAGGCCCGACTCGGCACGCTCGCCGTCGACCACGCCGAAGGCGCCCCCGGCGCCCGAGCCGCGCTCGAACGGTTCGCCGTCGAAGTGCGCGGCGCGGGCTGCGGGGCGCTCGCCGTGCGCGCCGCAGAGCTCGCCTCGACACCGCCCGCGGCGCCGGCCGCCGCGCCGGCGCATTCGCCGCGCAGGTGAAAGACCACTCGGTGGTTGTGCACGGCCTTACAGACCGGGCGTGCGTCTGGCGGCATCATCCGTTCACCCTCCTTCAGTTATCCCCCGCAACGCCGGGGTCAGCAGAAACCCCGGCGTTGCCCTTTTTTTCTTCCCGGCCGGCCGGGAGAGAACTGGGCTAGAGTTCGCCGTTCCATGGCCCGCAGCCGGGAGCCACTGCTCTCCTCCGCCTTCCTCGAGCTCTGCCTGTTCAACTTCGCGGCCTCAGCGGCGGTGTTCGCCCTGCTGCCGGTGGCGCCGTACCGCATCCACGATCTCGGCGGACCGACCGAGGCGGCGGGACTCTTCCTCGGCAGTCTGACTTTCGCCTCGGCGCTCTCGGCCCCGTTCACCGGCGCCCTCGGGGACCGACTCGGGCAGGGTCGTGTTCTGGCGACGGCAGCTACCGCAATTGCCGCGCTGTTCGCGATCTACGCCTTCGTCACCGTCTGGCCGCTGTTCGTCGCGCTCGCCTTCGCCCAGGGCATCTTCTGGTCGGCACTGCTGACTTCGTCAGGTGCCTACGCCGTCCGGCTCATCCCCGAGTCGCGCCGCGGCGAGGGCTTCGCGGTCCACGGCATGGCGACGATCCTCGCCATCTCGCTCGCGCCGAGCGTGGGCTTCCTGCTCTTCGGTCTCGGCTGGCGCTGGTTGACCGCGGTTCTGGCGGCGGTCAACGCGGCGATCGCTCTGCTCGCGCTGCGCTTCTTCGGCGGCGATGCCGAGATCTCGCGCCGGGCGGGGCTGGCGCCTCCGGCGGAGCGTCTCGCGCGGCCGGTGCTGCGCTTCGCAGTCGGTCTCTTCCTGGTTTCACTCGGCTACGGCGGCTTGACCAGCTTCATCGCGCTCTATACCGAAGCGCGCGGCGTGGCGCCGCGCGGTCTCTTCTTCGTCGCGTTCGCCGCCACGATCTTCGCGCTGCGGCCGTTCGTCGGGCGCTGGATCGATCGCGTCGGGGCGTTCGCCGCCCTGCGGCCGTCGATCGTGGCGGTGGCGGCGGCGCTCTCGCTGATGCCGCTCGCCGCGACGCGCGTCACGATCGCCGCCTGCGCGGTGCTCTACGGCCTCGGTTTCGCGGCCATCGGGCCCGCCTTCACCACCTACGTGATCGGGCGCGTCGCGCCGGAGCGCCGGGGTGCGGCGTTCGGGGCGAACATCGCCGCCTTCGACACCGGCATCGGCAGCGGCTCGATCCTCTTCGGGCCAATGATCGCGCACGCCGGCTTCGCCCCGGCCTTCGCGCTCGCCGCCATTGCTGCGCTCGCCGCCTGGCCGTATTTCGCCTGGGCGCGCCGGCGGTTCGAGGCCGAGACCGCAGTCGCGCCCGTCGGCTGAAAGTGTCTTCGAACCCTAGAAGAGTGAAGGGTACCGGGCTGGCGCCGCGTCGCGCATGAGGCCGTAGATGGCGCGGAAGATCTCGTCGCGCGACGGCTTCGAGAAGTAGTCGCCGTCGGAGCCGTAGGCCGGGCGGTGCTCGCGGCCGGTGACCGTGACCGGCGGCGCGTCGAGCCACCAGAAGCCGCCCATGCGTTCGACGATCTGCTGCATCAGCCAGGCCGAAGCGCCGCCGGGGACGTCCTCGTCGACGATCACCAGGCGGGAAGTCTTGCGCAGGCTGGCGAGGATGCGGTCCTCGCGGTCGAACGGCGACAGGGTCTGGACGTCGACGATCTCGATCTCGACGCCGGTCCTGGCGAGAAGGACCGCGGCCTCTTCGACGATCGGGCAGCAGGCGCCGTAGGTCACCACCGTGACGTCGCGCCCCTCGCGCAGCGTTTCGGGCACGCCGAGCGCGCACCCGGAACGAGCCGACGTTCGCCGGCAGGCGCTCCTTGTGGCGATAGGCGTTGAGCACCTCGACGACGATCGCCGGGTCGTCGGCGGCGAGCAGCGTGTTGTACATCCCCGCGGCCTGCGTCATGTTGCGCGGCACGCAGAGCCAGATGCCGCGGATGAGGTGGAGGAGGCCGCCCATCTGCGAGCCCGAGTGCCAGATACCTTCCAGGCGATGGCCGCGGGTGCGCACGATGACCGGGGCGACCTGCGCTCCGGCAGTCCGCCAGGAGAGCGTCGCGAGATCGTCGGAGAGCGTCTGCAGGCCATAGAGCACGTAGTCGAGGTACTGGATCTCGGCGATCGGCCGGAAGCCGCGCAGCGCCAGTCCGATCGCCTGCCCCATGATCGTCTGCTCGCGGATGCCGGTGTCGGCGACACGCAGCGCGCCGTACTTCTTCTGCAGCCCGAGGAATCCCTGGTTGACGTCGCCCAACTTGCCGACGTCCTCGCCGAAGGCGACCAGGTTGGGCATCCGCGCGAGCGCCTCGTCGAAGCAGGCGTTCAGGACCTCGAAGCCGTTCACGACCGGAGCGTCGTCCCGGTACGCGGCGGCGATCGGGACGACCGCGAGCGCTGACCGCGCGCCCCCGGCACGCAGATGGGAGCCGTAGCGCTCCTCGTTCTCCAGCCGGTGCGCTTCGGTCCAGCGCGCGAGCTCGGCGCGCTCCGGTGAAGGGTCGCCCAGGGTGGTGATCAGGATCTCGTGCGCCGAAGCCTGGAGATTGCGGTGCAGGACCGGCTGCATGCGGTCGAGCGTCCGGACCAGCGACTCGATCGCGGCGCGATCGGCGGCGCGTTCAGCGACCCGGCCCGCGAGGCCGGTGAAGATCTCCTGGTCGGCGCGGATCGCCGCCTGGTAGGCGTCCCAGGCTCGCCGCTGCGCCGCGCGCACCGTCTGCGCGGCCTCCGCTTCGAGGGCATCGAGCTCGGCCTCGCCGGCGATGCCCTCGGTGAGCATCCAGTGCCGCATGCGCTTCAGGCCGTCGAACTCGACCTCGAACGCCAGACGGTCGGTCGACTTGTAGCGCTCGTGGCTGCCCGATGTCGAGTGTCCCTGGGGCTGGGTGACCTCGGCGACGTGGACGATCGCCGGCACGTGATCGCGGCGAACCCGCCCGGCGGCCGCCAGGTAGGTGTCGACGAGCGCGGGATAGTCCCAGCCGCGCACCCGGTAGAGCTCGAAGCCTTCGTCGCCGCCCGGCTTGCGGCCGAAGCCGGAGAGCATCTCGGAGAGGTCGGCCTTGCAGATCTGATGCTCGTTGCCGACCGAGATGCCGTAGCCGTCGTCCCAGATCGACAGCAGCACAGCGGCGCGCAACACGCCGATGGCGTTGACGGCCTCCCAGAAATGACCTTCGGCGGTCGAAGCGTTGCCGATCGTGCCGAAGGCGATCTCGTTGCCGCCGCGGGAGAAGTTCGCGAAGCCCTCGAGCCCCGGGAGCTCACGGTAGAGCCGCGAGGCGTAGCCCAGCCCCACGAGACGGGGCATCTGGCCGGCCGTGGGCGACATGTCGGCGGCGCTCTGGACGCGCGCCGTGATGTCGAGCGGCGAGCCGTCCGCGGCGCGCAGGCGGGTGGCGAAATGGGCGTTCATCTGGCGCCCCGCCGACGCCGGTTCGCGCACCGGGTCGGCGTCGGCATAGAGCTGGGCGAAGAACTGGTCGAGCGTGACCTCGCCGACCGCCATCATGAAGGTCTGGTCGCGGTAGTAGCCGGAGCGGAAGTCGCCCGGCTGCGCGGCGCGCGCCATGGCGAGCTGCGCGAGCTCCTTGCCGTCGCCGAAGATGCCGAACTTGCCCTTTCCGGTGAGCACCTCGCGGCGGCCGAGGAGGCTCGCATGACGGCTCTCCCAGCCCAGCCGGAAGTCGGCGAGGACGCTCGCGCGGCTGAGGACGGGGTCGCGGTCTTCGGCGACGGGGCGGGGGGCGGTGTCGGTCATCGGCCGGCGATCTTATCGGCTCGGAGGCGGAGTGGGCGAAGCGGTGCCGGCGGCCCAGTCGAACGCGAGGTCGCCGGTGCGGGCCAGGATCGCTTCCCACCAGGCGCGGTGGTCGACGTACCACTTCACGGTCTCCTCGATTCCCTGGTCGAAGGCGACCTGTGGTCGCCAGCCGAGCTGACCCTCCAGCTTGGCCGGATCGATCAGGTACCGCCGGTCGTGGTTCGGGCGGTCCGGTACGTGCTCGATCCAGTCCTCCGCGCGCCGGCCGAGCAGGCCGAGCACGCGCTCGACGATTTCCATGTTGGTGCGCTCGTTGCGCGCCGAGATGTCATAGATCGGCAGCAGTTCCGGCCGGGTCGCGGCCTCGAAGCCGACCGGCACGCGCGGCGCATGCAGAATCGCCCAGATTGCCGCGCAATGGTCGGAGACGTGCAGCCAGTCGCGCATCTGCAGGCCGTCGCCGTAGACCGGCACCTTCTTGCCGCGCAGCACGTTGGTGATCATCAGCGGCACCAGCTTCTCGGGGAACTGGAAGCGGCCGTAGTTGTTCGCGCAGTGGGTCATCGCGATGTCCATGTCGCGATAGGTCTGCATGTAGGCGCGGACGAACTGGTCCCCGGCCGCCTTGGCGGCGCTGTAGGGGGTCTTGGCGTTGAGCGGGCTGCCCTCGGTGAAGTACGCGGCGTCGGGGGCGAGCTCGCCGTAGACCTCGATCGTCGAGACGTGGAGATGGCGCTTCACCGGGTGCCGGTCCTGTCTCCGGGTGGCCTCGAGCAGGATCTGCGCCCCGAGCGCGTTGGTGCGCGCGAACGCCGACGGGTCGAGAACGGCGCGGTCGTTGTGGCTCTCGGCGGCGAAGTTCACCACGAAGTCGGGCCGGAACCTGCCGTAGACCTCGAGCAGCCCCGTGAAGTTGCAGATGTCCTCGACGACGAGGTGGATGCGGTCGCGCACGCCGTCGAGGTTGGCCTCGTTGGCGGCGAACGACATGTTGTCGAGCGCCACCACGCTGGCGCCGGGCTCGCGTTCGAGGATGTCGTGGACGAAATTCGAGCCGATGAAACCGCAGGCGCCGGTAACGAGATAGGTGCTCATGAGAGGGGAGATCCTTCGTATTCGTCGAAGCGGCGCGGGCGCGTGGTCTCGAGCTCGCGCACCGGATCAGATCCCGGCTGGAGGAACGTGCGTCGGCACCAGGCGCGCGCACTCGAGAAGCGCGTGTGCCGCCCGGATGTGGGGCAGGAGGGAGAAGAACGAGCCGCGAGTGAGCTTCAGGCCGCCGCCCATGAGGGCAGCCCCGGGTTCGAGCTCGCCGGTGAGCAGCCGGAGCCAGACCGCGGCCGGACCGCTGAGGCAGAAAGTGGCGTTTTCGAGATCGCCGGGAAGAGCCGGCCTTGCGGCCCGGCAGCTGCCGTGGGCGAGATCGAGAAAGAGCCCGCGGCCCACCGGAAAACCGGGCGTGCCGTCGGGCTGGAGTTCGAAAGCCAACGAGCCCTTCCACGATGCCGCGGCGGCGCGGTAGGGCTCGTTCACCGCGAGCTCGCGCTCGAGGCGATCCGCCCACGCCGGACCGAAGAGCTCCGGAGCGGGCGAAGCGCTGTCGAAGGAAGGTTCGTCCGGCGTCACTTCGTTGCCGGGACCTCGATGCCCTTGCGGGAGAGCTCGTCGTTGATCACCTTGGCGAGCTCTTCGTAGGGCACGGCGCCGTTGATGAAGCGGCCGTTGACGAACAGCGGCGGGCGTTCCGGAGACTCCGGCCGCCGAGCCGTCCGCCGGTGTCGCGCGAGACGATCTGGGCCATCGATGCCACCGTCGAGGCAGGCGTCGAACTTGCCGGCGTCGAGTCCGAGCTTGGCCGCGGTGGCCTTCAGATCCGGTACCGCGAGCTTCTGCTGGTCGGCGAACAGCGCGTCGTGCATCTCCCAGAACTTGCCCTGCTCGTTGGCGCAAAGCGCCGCCTCGGCCGCCTTCGGCGCCTGCGGGTGAATGTTCAGCGGGAACTGCCGGAAGACGAAGCGGACCTTGTCGCCGTACGTCGCCTTCGCCTGGTCGAGCGACGGATTGACGCGGCTGCAGAAGGGGCACTGGAAGTCGGAGAACTCGATGATCGTGATCGGCGAGCCGACCGGGCCGCCCTTGGAGGGCGAGCCCGCCTCGGCGACCACGGTGCGCGCGACGTCCATGAGGATACGGGTCTTGTACTTGGCGCGCAGCGACTTGATGAACTCCTCCTGCGCCGTCTGGCCGCGCTGCTGCATGAGGAACTGCTTGATCTGCGGCGCGATCTGCTCCAGCGGACGGCCCTGGATCCGGGCCTGGTTTTCCTGATACCAGGTGGCGACCTCGGCGTCGGTCACTTCGCCGATCTTGGCCTGGATCTCGGCCTGCTGGAGGGCGAGCACGTCGATGCCGCGGGCGGCCGCCTCGGTCTCCATGAGCTTCTGCTCGACGAGGCGGTCGAGGCCCTGCTCGAGGAGCTTCTGGCGCTCCTGCTCGAGCTTCGCGAGCTGCGGGGCGAGCATGGTCTCGAGGTCGCCCATGGTCACGGTCTTGCCGTTGACCTCGGCGACCGGCGTGTTCTTGTCGGCGGCAGCGGGCGCGGCCGCGGCCGGCTTGGTGGCGACGCTCTTCTCACCGGCGCAGGCCGGCAGGACGAAGCCGACCAGGCCGAGAATGGCGAGCGACGCCATAGCGGCGAAAGCGCGGGGCTGCTTCAGTGAATTTGGGGAATGACTCATTGCGGTGGTTCTCCTCTGGGTTTGATCCGGTGGGGCACGGACCGCCGGAATGGCGTTGGGCGGCTGGAATGCAAGTCGAAAGCCAGTCAGGAAGTCTACCCGAGATCCGGCACCGGCCGCTCGGCCTCCGGACGAGGGCGATTTCGTACAATGCGGCCAGGGCAGGCCGGCTGGCCTGTCGAAGCATGTTCCCTTACTTCGCGACTCAAAGGAGCTTCTCAATGCGCATCCGCCTGCTTTCGACCCTGTTGGTGCTGACCGTCGCCCCCGCTTTCGCCGCGACCTGCGAGAAAGTCTCTTACGGCGCCGGCGTGACGCTCTCCGAAACCACCGCCGTCGCGGCGATCCTCGAGCAACCGGCGGCCTTCACCGGCAAAGAGGTCCGCGTCGAGGGCGAGGTCAAGGAGGTCTGCGAGATGGCCGGCTGCTGGATGGAGCTCAAGGCGGGCGACGGCGACCGGAGCCTGAAAGTAAAGGTCAAGGACGGCGACATCGTCTTTCCGGTCGCGGCGCGCGGCAAGCAGGCCGTCGCCCAGGGCAAGGTCGAGGACATCGAGATGAGCCGCGACAAGTACGCCAAGTACCTCAAGCATGCCGCCGAAGAAGGCGGCGGGACCTTCGACGAGGCGACCCTCAAGGGTGACGGCCCCTTCCACCTCTACCAGATCGCCGGCACTGGCGCGGAGATCTGCAAGTAGGCCAAAGCCGCTGGCCGGCGCCGCAAGGTGGCGCCGAAGATACAGAAAGAAGAAAAGGACCAGTAAATGAAAATGGCTGGCTCCGGGAGCAGCGACGGGTCTTCTCTCCGTTTCGGGGGGCCGGTAGATCCTGCCTTGGCCGCCGATGCCGCGCTGCCGGCCAGCCGGCCTCACGCCGTGGATTCCCTTTACTGAGCTCTTTTTTGCTGCCAGTCGTGGGGACTCCTGTGAGCCGGGACCGGCGCTCTGCGGGTTCCGGCTATGCTAACTGCCTGCCATGAAACGCATTCCGGCGGCCGCGGTCGTCTTTCTGTTGGCTCTCGGCCTCTACGCCGCGACGACCCACCGCCGGGTCTTCAGTGCCGGTAACGACGCCTCGCGCTGGGCGGCGATCGAGTCGCTGGTCGACTACGGCACGGCGAGCGTCGAGCGCTCGCGGTTCGCGGCCAACATCGACCGGATCCGGATCGGCGACCGTGAATACTCGAACAAGCCGCCGCTGCTGGCGCTCGCCGGCGCGGTGATCTATGCCGCGCTGAAGCTGCTGTTCGGCTGGTCGCTCGCCGGCGCCGGGGCGGCGAAGGTCCTCTTCTGGGTGACCCTCCTGCTCGTCGGGGTGCCGAGCGCCTGGCTGGTGGCGCGTTTCTACGCCGAGCTCGGGCGCTTCCCGGAGCTCGAACGGAGCCCGCAGTGGCTGCGCTGGCTGCTCACCATCGCCCTGGGCGCCGGGACGCTGCTGTTCACTTTCTCGACGACCCTCAACAACCACACGGTCGCTGCGGCCCTGTTGTTCGCTGCCTGCATCGCGGCGCTCGACGGCCGCGGCTTCGCCAGTGGCATCGCCGTCGGCCTGGCCGCGGCGGTCGACTTTCTCCCCGGCCTCGGTCTGGCGCCGGTCTTCGGCTGGATGCTGCTGCGCGGCGCCGCTCGCGGTGCGCTCCGCCGCTACGCCGTCGGGCTGGGCTGTTGCCTGGCGATCGCCGGCGCCGCCAATTTCGCCACCCACGGTTCGCTCCTGCCGGCGAAGCTCGTGCCGGGCGCCGTCGATCTCTCGGCGCAGGCGGGCCCGGCGGCCGGGGGAGTGGTGCTGCCCCAGAGCTTCGCCTATCCGTTCGAGATTCTCTTCGGCGGCCATGGGCTGTTCGCGGTCTCGCCGGTGCTGCTCTGGGGAGCCTGGGGCCTGGCACTCGCCTGCCGCCGCTCGTCGCCGGCGCTACCGTTCGGGCCGCCGGGCGACGTCACGATCTGGCGTCTCCTCGCTCTCGGGATCGCTCTGCAGTTCGCCGGTCATGCCACGCTCGCCGGTTCCTACGGCGGCTGGTCCTACGGCTACCGCTATCTGTTGCCGATTCAGCCCCTGCTGCTGCTGCTCGCTCCGCTGGCGCTCGCCGGAGCCCGATCCCGGTCGCGGAGGCTCTTCGCGGCGGTCCTGCCGGTGTCGGTCCTGTGCGCGGCGCTCGGGGCCTATCATCCCTGGCCGCCGGCTTTCGAACAGGAGTCTTCAGGGCATCCGGTGGCGCGGCTGGTCGACAATCCGATCGGCGGGAACGCCGCGGGCTGGCTCGCGGAGCACGCCCCGGAGAGCGCGCTCGCCGGGTGGGTGGCAGGGCGCTTCGTGAGCCCGGATCGGGCGCAGCAACGGCGCTATTTTGCGCTCTTCTTCGGCAGCAAAGGGGACCTTGCCACGATGAGAAAGTTCGCAGATTGACTCGCCCGGACAGTCCGGAGGAGCGGCCGCCAGTTCCGTCGCCGGCGCGCAAGACGCCGCGGACGGTGCCAGCCTCCGTGATCTTCTTCGGCGATCGCTTCGCGGCCCTCGACAAACCGGCCGGTCTGTCGCTGCGCACCTCACGCGCCGATCCGCACGGCGCGGCGCGCGGCCTCGTGGAGGCGCTGCGCTTCCGGGATCGCGAGCTCTTCGCGGGCCGCGAGCCGCAGCTCGTGCACCGGCTCGACGAGTCGACGAGCGGCGTCGTCCTCGTCGCTCTCGACGTCGACATCCACCGCGAGCTCGTGACCCGGTTCGCCGAGCGCCAGGCGGAGAAGCGCTACCTCGCGCTGGTCTGGGGGCATCCGCGCCCCGCGGCCGGGATCTGGGACGCCCGTCTGGGGCCGGACAAGAAGGACCGGCGGCGGATGAAGGTCGACCCCGAGGGCCGGCCCGCCCTGACCGAGTACCGGACGCTCGCCAGGGCGGCGCATGTCGCCCTGCTCGAGCTCACCCCGCGGACCGGCCGGACGCACCAGCTGCGGGTTCACCTGGCGGCGGCCGGGCACCCGATCGTCGGCGACGATCTCTACGGCGGGCCGCGGGAGCATGGCGTCCGGTCGCCGGCGCTGCGCGCCGCCCTGGCCCCGGGGCGCTCGCTCCTGCACGCTTTCCGGCTGACGATCCCCGGACTGGAGCCCGAGTCGTTCGAGGCCCCTCTGCCGGCCGATTTCGCCGCCGCCCTGGCCGCCTGCCGCATCTCGTTGGACAGGGCGCTTGCATTTCCCGAGAAGCCGTGAGACACTACCTCGCACTACAAGCCGGACAGACTTATATTCCTCCCTCCTCATTTGACCCAGCACACCCAATACCTCTCTATTTTTGAGGTCCATCGCGGACCTCGCATCAGCGCTCCGCATTCGCGGATCGCGACTTATCAACATGCAGTTGCAGCAAGGAGTCACGCATGACCGAACAGGGCACAGTGAAGTGGTTTAACAACGAGAAGGGCTTTGGTTTCATCTCGCGCGAGAGCGGTCCGGACGTTTTCGTCCATCACACCGCGATCACCGCCGAGGGTTACCGCTCCCTGAACGAGGGCGACCGGGTTTCTTTCGAGGTCGTCGAGGGTCAGAAGGGTCTGCAGGCCCGCAACGTCGTTCGCATCTGAGCAGCCGTTCCGCAAGGAGCACATTGATCTCATGACGTTCATCCTGGCGAGCCGGCAGTCCGCGGCAAGCCGTGCAGATTTCGAATTCGCGGGCCCAAGACGGTCCCGCGGCAAGGTCGGCCTCGAAGCGAGGCCGAGTATCATTAACCCAGTAGGTGTAAGGAGCAGGGCATGACCGAGCAGGGCGCAGTCAAGTGGTTCAACAACGAGAAGGGGTTTGGCTTCATTTCGCGTGAGAGTGGCCCGGACGTTTTCGTCCACCACACCGCGATCCTCGCCGAGGGATATCGCTCCCTCAACGAAGGGGACCGTGTCTCCTTCGAAGTGGTGGAGGGCCAGAAGGGCCTGCAGGCGCGGAACGTCGTCCGCATCTGACGCAGCCCCACTCTTCTAGATTTCAATCGATCGCCCCTGCCGCTCGCGGCCGGGGCGTTTTTTTTGGTTTCGCGGACCTCGATGTCGCTGGCGTCAGCCGGCGACGCGGACGACGACGACGGTCAGGTCGTCCTGGAGCTCGGCCTCGCCGCGGTAGATCGCGAGGTCGGCGAGCAGGGCCTGCTCGACTGCGCCCGGGCGGGGATCGCGGCGGGCGGCGGCGGCGAACTGCTCCGTGAGGCGCTGCTCGCCGAACGGCCGGCCGCGCGGGTCGGTGGCTTCGAGCAGGCCGTCGGTGACGAACAGCCAGAGGTCGCCCGGCTCGAGGCTTTCTTCGCTCCGTGGGAAGTTGGGCGGCAGGCGGGTACCGAGCGGCGGCGAGCTCGCTCCGAGCACGACGACCTGGCCGGTGGCCGCGCGGAAACGCATCGCCGGCGGGTGCCCGGCGGTCACGACCTGCACTTTTCCTGTCGTGCGGTCGAACAGCGCCACCACCAGGCTCATGAACAGGCGCGACACGCCACTGTCGCGCACCAGCAGATTCAGCCTCTCGACGACGGCGTGCGGCTGGGCGAGGTCGGAGCGCAGCAGGTGGAGCCCCGCCCGCACGCCGGACAGCAGCAGTCCGCTGGCGACCCCGTGGCCGGCGACGTCGCCGACGATCACGGCCACGCGGTCCCCGTCTACCGGCAGAAAGTCGTAGTAGTCGCCGCCGACCTCGGTCGCCGGCAGCGACATCCCCTGGAGCTCCAGCCAGCCGAGCTCGGGGGCAGAGGAGGGCAGCATCGCGAGCTGGATGGCGCGGGCGTCCTCGAGCTCCTCGCGCATCCGGGAGCTCTCGCGCTCGCGGGAAGAGGCGACGCTCCACTCCGCCACGAAACGCCCCGCCTGCCGGCGGGTCATCGCCCAGCCCATCCAGGCCGCGATCGCGTTGATGAAGACGATACCGATGAACGGCCCCCAGAAGGCATCCGGGGCCTCCTCGAGACCGCCGGCGAGAATGCGGATGCCGGCGATGCCGGCGGCGCCGACCGCGAGGAGCGGCGCGTCGCTGCCGCGCAGGCGCAACAGGAGGAGCAGCAGCGGGCAGAGGAAGGCGGCAGCGAGCATCACCATGGGGAAGAGCGTGGTGACCGCCATCCAGAGCGCGAAGCCGGCGGCGAGAATCGCCAGCAGCACGGGATGAAACCCCTGCTGCCATCGGTCCCGGCGCAGCCCGAGGATGCCGCCCGCGAGGATCGCCAGCGCGAGCGCCGCGCCGCCTGCCCGCAGCAGGTCGCCGCGACTGATCTCGACGATCGTGATGATGAACGCCAGCGGCGCGAAGCCCCAGAAGAGAGGTCTGGCCACCGCGCCGTTGCGCTCGTCGCGCCAGCGCTGCAGGGCCTCTGCGCGCGGCAGCGCCGCGAGCTCGTGGAGCGGGAGGGATCTCAAGGCGGAGGTTACTTCGGCTGGCTGCCGGAGCTGTCCGCGCCGGTTTCCGGGGTCGGAGTCGGTGCCGGAGAACTCTCCCAGGAGAGCATCGTGCCTGCGGGGAGTCTCTCGATCCGCGAGATGCGCACGATGTCGCTGGTCGCTTTCCAGCGCATCTCGAGCGTGAAGGCGACCTTGTCGCCGGGTGCGAGCCCTGCGACGTTCGCTGCGGGAGCCAGGGTGAACGGCATCGTCATCGCCTCCATGCCGACCACCTTGCCGCCCTCGTCGCGGAAATCGGCAACGGCTTCGTGGCGGATCGCGATTTCCCGCGATCCGGCAGCCGGAAGTCTGACGATCTCGCCGCGCATGGCGTAGGTCTCGACGGTCACGGCGGGAGTCTCCGCCGGTTGGCTGCACCCTGCGGAGAGCACGGTCACGGCCACGGCGAGGCTTGCGGCGAGGCGGAGAATTCCGACGGAGGCTGGCATGGGGTCAGCCTATCAATTGTCCACGCGGCCTCCTCGCGGGCTGCCTCCGGGGCGGCCCGCGTCGGCTAGACTCAGCCCGACTTTCTGGCAGCGAGCGAGGGAACGAGCGGGATGCGGGGACATTACATCGTCTGCGGCCTCGGGGTCGTCGGCTATCGGGCGGTCGAGCTGCTGCATCGGCTCGGCGAGCGCGTGGTCGTGGTGACGCTCTCCGGCCATGACGAACGCATCCAGACGGTGCGGGCCGCCGGGGTGGAGGTCGAGATCGCCGATGCGCGCGATCCGAACGTGCTTCGTCGGGTCGGAATCATGGGGGCGCGCGCGCTGATCGTCACGACCTCGAAAGACGTGGTGAACGTCGAGATCGCGCTCGACGCGCAACGTCTGCGCGACGACCTGCCGATCATCATGCGCCTGTTCGACCAGAACCTCGCCCGCCAGCTCGAGAGCGCCTTCCGGATCCGCCGGGCGCTCGGCATGGCGACCGTCGCGGCGCCGCGCATCGCAGCAGCGGCCACCGGCAGCGAGGTGATCGGCCGCTTCCAGTTCGAAGGCGAGGAGCTGGTGGTCGCCATGATGGAGGCGGCGCAGCACCCGGAGCTCGTGGGAAAGCGGCCCGAGGCCCTGGCCTCCGTGTATCGTCGGCTGTTGACGCGCGGCACGCGCCTGCATCGCAAGCGCGACGACGGCGAGCCGATCCGCGAGGAGGAGATGCTGCTCGTGCTCACCAGCCAGAAGAGCTGGGAGGCATCGGACGACGATGCAGTTGCGCGCCGGGCGCGCACTCCGCGGCGCGGCGACCGCCTGCGCGAGGCGCTGAAGAAACTCGCCACCGCGTGGACGGGCGCTTCGACCGGCCTGAAGGCAGTCTTCGGTGTGCTCGTCGCCCTGATGTTCATCAGTGTCCTCGTCTTTCGCTATGGCATGGGCCTGTCGCTCATCGATGCGGTCTATTTCATGGTGACGACGCTGACCACCACCGGCTACGGCGACATCACGGTGAGGAATGAGGCGACCTGGCTCAAGGTCTATTGCTCCCTCATGATGCTGCTCGGTTCGGCGACGATTGCCACGGTCTACTCGCTGATCACCGACTGGATCGTGACCGCGCGCGTCCGGGAGCTGCTGGGACGGCAGCCGGTACCCGACGATGGCCACGTCATCGTCGCCGGGCTGGGCAACGTCGGATTCCGGGTCGTCGAGGAGCTGCGCCAGACCGGAGTCCCGGTCGTCGTGCTCGAGCGCAATCGCGAGGGCCCGTTCGTCGGCGGCATGGAGCAGGAGGTCCCGCTCCTGGTCGGTGACGCGCGCCTCACCTCGGTGCTCGAGCAGGCCCACATTCACGGCGCCCGCAGCATCCTCGCGGTCACCGGAGATGACGCAGTGAATCTCTCGATCTGCCTGACCGCGAAAGAGATGTCGCCGAGAACGCGAACCGTCGTGCGGCTGTTCGACGCCGAGTTCGCGCGCAAAGTGGAGGAGAGCCCGCTGATCGACGCGGCGCTCGGCGCCTCGCGCATCGCAGCGCCGAAGTTCGTCGCTTCGGCGCTCTTTCCGGGCGTGCTGAAGGCGTTCCTCGACGGCGACACCCTCTGCGTGTTGCTTGCTGGCAGCGAGGAGCTCGACCTGCGCCCGGAAGACCGGCCGCAGGTCGTATGGCAGGGTGGGCAGCCCGCCTTCGAGGGCGACCCGCGCGGCCGCCGCCGCATCGTCCAGATCTTCCGTCCCTTCGTCAGCCCCTGGGAGAGCGGCGGCGTCGCGACCTGACAGGTCAGATTCGATGCCGGTGCGCTGCTAAACTCGTCCGGTGAAGCGACCCTCCAGCTGGGGCAAGTTCACCCGCAACGGTGAAGAACGCCGCTTCCTCGCCGGCCCGACCTGGCGGCTCACCGAGCTGCGCCGGATCATCCGCATCTTCCTGGAGTTCCTGCGCGGCTTTCGCTCGCTGCACTTCGTCGGTCCTTGCGTCACGATCTTCGGATCGGCGCGTTTCCCTGACGGCCATCGCTACTACGAGATGGCGCGCGAGGTGGGGCGGCTCTCCGCGGAGGCCGGGTTCACGACGATGACCGGTGGCGGCCCGGGAGTGATGGAGGGGGCGAACCGCGGCGCGCGCGAGGCCGGGGGGCGCTCGGTCGGCTGCAACATCGCGTTGCCGCACGAGCAGAAGCCCAATCCCTACGTCGACTATTTCCTGGAGTTCCGCTACTTCTTCGTCCGCAAGGTGATGCTCGTCAAGTATTCGTACGGTTTCATCGTGCTGCCGGGCGGATTCGGCACGCTCGACGAAATCTTCGAGACCGCGACGCTCATCCAGACCGGCAAGATTCCCGGTTTTCCGTTGGTGCTCATGGGTAGCGACTACTGGAAGGACCTTTTCGAGCTGCTGCGCGACATGATGGTGAAGGAGGGGACGATCGATGCCGCGGACGTCGACCGCCTGCAGCTGACCGATTCTCCCGAGGAGGCCCTGGCGATCGTCGAAAAGCACGCCCGCGAGGTCGCGCTGCTGCGGCTGGTGCCGCGACCGCGTCGCGTCCTCGGCGAGCACGCCGCCGAGGCGGGCGCCGGCGACCCCGCGCCGGCGTCTCAACCCTGACCGCGTCTCCCGTGTCGCGATCCCCGACGGAGTCGTTCGAAGCCGCGCTGACCACCCTCCGGGAGCGGCTGGGAGAGCGCCTCATCGCCGAGCGCCGGCTCGCGCCGGAGCCCGCGCGGCAAGCCGACCTCGTGCCGCCGCCCCCGCCGCCGCTCGCCGCGGCGCTCGCCGCGCAGGGGATCGACCGGCTCTGGTCGCACCAGGTCGAGGCGATCACCGCTGCCCGTGCCGGCCAGAACGTGCTGGTCACCACCGCGACCGCTTCGGGCAAGTCGCTGGTCTTTCAGCTGCCGGTTCTGGAGGAGGCGCTGGCGGGCGGGACCGGTCGCGCCCTCTTCCTCTTCCCGCTGAAGGCACTCGGCCAGGACCAGCGCGGCAAGCTGCTGACGCTGGCGCAGGCGGCGGGCCTCGACGCCGATGAGTTCAGCTGCGAAATCTACGACGGCGATACGCCATCGGCGAAGCGCGCGGCCATCCGGAGGCGTCCGCCGCGGGTCCTGGTCACCAATCCCGACATGCTGCATCTCGGGATCCTCGCGCACCCGGGGAACTGGCAGGAGCTCCTCGCCAACCTGAAGTGGATCGTGCTCGACGAGCTGCATGTCTACCGCGGTCTCTTCGGCGCCCACTTTCACCACGTGCTGCAGCGCCTCCTGCGGCTGGCGCGGGCGCACGGGGCGAACCCGGCGATCATCGCCTCTTCGGCCACCGCCCAGAACGCGCGCGAGTTCGCCGAGCTCCTCGCCGCCGAGCCGTTCCTCGAAGTCACCGGCTCGGGTGCGCCGCGGGAGGCGCGGCGGATCTTCCTGGTGCGCGCCGAGGCGAGCCCCTACACGCTGGCGCTCGATGTCTTGACGACGCTCGTCGAAGGCGGTCAGAAGACCATCGCCTTCACCAAGGCGCGGCGGATCACCGAGCTCCTCTATGGCTGGCTGCAGCGCAAGGACCGCGCCCTGGCGCAGCGGGTGGCCTGCTACCGCGCCGGTTTCCTGCCGGAGGAGCGGCGCGAGATCGAGGGCAAGCTCCTCTCCGGCGAGCTCGACGCGGTGATCTCGACCTCGGCGCTCGAGCTCGGGATCGATATCGGCGGCCTCGACGCCTGTCTGCTGGTCGGGTTTCCCGGCAGCATGATGGCGACCTGGCAGCGCTCGGGACGCGTCGGGAGGCGGGGGAGGGAGTCGCTGACCGCGCTCGTCGCCCTGCCCGATGCGCTCGACCAGTACCTGCTCGACCATCCCGACGAGCTCCTCGCCCGGCCCTGCGAGCCGCTCCTGTTCGACCCCGAGAACGAGCCGGTGGCGCGGGTGCATCTCGAGTGCGCCGCCGCCGAACTGGCGCTCTCCCGCACCGCCGACGCGCGCTATCTCGAACGTCACGCGGCGGTGGTGGGGGATCTCCTGCGCGACGGCGTGCTCGCCGAGTCGGTCGCCGGTGGCCTTGTGGCCCGGCGGCGCCGGCCGCACCGCGACGTCAACCTGCGCGGCACCGGTGCCACTTTCGCCATCGTCGATCGCACCCGCGGCACGACGATCGGGACGCTGGACGGAGGGCGCGTCTTCAGCGAGGGGCATCCCGGCGCGGTCTATCTCCACTTCGGCCGGCAGTACGAGGTGGCCGAGCTCGACCTCGACCGCCGGCGGGTGATCGTGCAGCCGGCGGACGTCGACTACTTCACCGCGCCGCTGTCGAGGAAGGAGACCGAGATCCTCGAAGTGCTGGAACAGCGGGAGGCGGGAGGGCTCGACGCGGCGCTCGGACGTTTGCGGATCACCGAGCAGGTCACCGGCTTCGAGCGCAAGCGGACGCAGGGGCAGGAGGTCATCGACCAGCAGGCCCTCGAGTTGCCACCGACGGTCATGGAGTGCGTCGGGCTCTGGTTCCGCACACCGGCGGAGATCGCGGAGGAACTCGCCGCACGCGGGCGTCACCTCCTGGGTTCGTTGCACGCCGCCGAGCACGCGACGATCGGGCTCTTCCCTCTGCTGGCGCTCTGCGACCGCAACGACCTCGGCGGCATCTCGCTCGCCTTCCATCCGCAGCTCGACGGTGCCGGAGTCTTCGTCTACGAAGGCCACCCGGGCGGCATGGGGATCGCGAAGAAGGGCTTCCGCGAGCTCGAGACGCTGCTCGCCAAGGTGCGCGATCACGTCGCCAACTGTGCCTGCGAAGACGGCTGCCCCTCCTGCATCCAGAGCCCGAAGTGCGGCAACGGAAACCGCCCGCTCGACAAGCGCGGAGCTATTGACCTGCTCACGATGATGCTCGATCCAGCACGCGCCCCGAGCTCGCGCCAGCGAGCGCCAATTCTCCTCGCCGAGTCCCGAGCCGTTGCGCCTTCGGCGCAGGGTGGGGTCCCTGCAGCGGTAGCTGGAAAGGAGAGGCAGAAGAAGAAAGCTCCGGTAAAGGGCGTGGCCGCTGACGCAGCGTCGCGACTGGGCACCGGCGTTGATCTGCCACCACCCTCCCTTTACCGAAAGGACGCTGTGCGAGGCAACGAAGCGGCCCGCGCGGAGCGCGGCTCGAACCCGGGCGGAGCGCGGCTTGTGCGTCGAGAGCGCGGTGCGGGTCCGACGGTACTGTTCGACATCGAGACGTTGCGCTCGGCGGCGGAGGTCGGGGGGTGGGACAAGGCGCATCGGATGGGGATCGCGCTGGCGGTGGTCTGCCATCTCGAAGAGGGGAGGTTCGAGACCTTTCTCGAACCGCGCGCCTGGGAGCTTTCGGCTGCGCTCAAGTCTGCCGGTCTCGTCGTCGGCTTCAACAGCCGGCGCTTCGACTACTCGGTGCTCTCCGGCTATACCGGCGAGGACTACGTGCGGACGCTGCCGACGCTCGACCTGCTGGATAGCATGGTCGAGCGGCTCGGCCGGCGGGTGAGCCTCGACCACCTGACCAAGGAGACGCTGGGCGCCGGCAAGAGCGCCGACGGACTGCAGAGCCTGCAGTGGGTGAAGGAGGGCCGCTTCGACCTCATCGAGGAGTACTGCCGGCGCGATGTCGAGCTGTTGCGCGATCTCTACCTTTTCGGACGTCGCGAAGGCTATGTCTGGATCGCGGATCGAACCGGCCGGGTTCAGGTGCCGGTCGGCTGGTAGCCGACCGGAGCTCGCAGATCAGCCGAGCTCGAGGTCGGTGGAGGAGAAGCGCCGGTCGTCGCAGAGCAGCGGTTGGCGCGCCAGATGAGCCGTGGCGTAGGAGAGGCAGTCGCCGAAATCGAGGGCGGCCTGGTGTTGACCCTGGCCGAAGCGTTGGTGGGCGTCGAGGGCGGCCCGGAAGTGGGCGTCCGAGAACGGCACGATCGCGAGGTCGAACTCCTGGACGAATCGCGCCAGCATGCCGTGCACGTCGCGTCCGACTTCGGGCGCCAGGAGGAGGCTCGCCTCGGCGAGCGTCGGGGCGCCGATACCGGCGAAGGGCGCGCTGGCGAGAGCGTCGATCAGTCGTTCGCAGCCTGTCCTGCGCAGAAAGATCGACGTGACTGCGGAAGCATCCACGATCACGCTCGAAGGACCTCGGGGAGCGGGCGGAGTCAGTGCTTCTCGAGGCGCCTGCTGGCCGAGCGCGCCCGGATGACCGACCAGACCTCGCGCTCGAGGAACGAGCGCAACTCGTCGCCACGGTTCTCGCGCACGACCTGGAAGGCGAGGCGCTGCTTGCGCTCCTCGAGTGCCCGGCGGATCGCCTCGGTTTTGGATTCGCCAGTCAGTTGCGACAACTCGAGCGCCAGGGTCTCGACCGATGCGTTCTTGATGTTCAACGCCATGCCGCCCTCCTCCCGCTGAATGGGGGAAGGATAGGTAGAAAGGTGTAATTTGTCAACCACGGTGTAGTCGGCACCCGACGAGCCGGGGGATCGGACCCTCACCCCCGCGAAACAATGCAGCGCTGGCGGCGAAAAGTCCCCCGGGACCTGACTCGCGTCATACAGCCTCTCGGGCGGGTCGCGCTCTGATGGCCGCAACGGCGCTCCACTGGGGACCGCCGGGACTACCAGGAGAGACCATGACCGACCGACCGTTTTCTGCTTTTCGCCTTGCTGCACGCGGCGCCGCCCTGCTCTGCTGGGTCACGACCGTCGCCGGCGCTGCAACCGTTCCGCAATTCCAGGTGGATGGTCGGACCTACGGCATGCCCGAGGCGCAGATCTTCGAAGACCCCTACACCGGCCCGCCGGTGGTCGGAGAGTTCGTCTCGATGCTGCCGAACCTCGTGCCGCTTCCGCCGGGCAACCGCACCCACAAGGTGCGCTTCGACATCATCGCCCGGGAAATCGAAGTGGCGCCCGATGTGCGCTATCGCGCCTGGACTTTCGGTGGCACGGTCCCGGGACCGGTTCTCCACGTGCGTGAAGGCGACCGGGTCGACTTCACCATGAAGAACCGCTCGGCCGAGGTCGTCGCCATCACCGCGCCCGAAGTCGCCGGATCGCCTTACCTGGAGCGCCTCGCGGCGCTCGATCTGCAGAAGGCGGTGCCGATCGCCCAGCCGATGCGGCATTCGATGGATTTTCATGCCGGGACGGTCGCCGCCTCGGACAAGTGGCGCGGCATCGAGCCGGGCCAGGCGATCCAATTCGAATGGGTGGCCAACTACCCGGGCGTCTATCTCTACCACTGCGGCACGCCGCCGATCCTGCAGCACATGTCCCAGGGGCAGTACGGCGTGGTCGTCGTCTCGCCCAAGGCGGGTTACCCGACCGATGCCGAGGTCGACCGGGAATACGTGATCGTGCAGTCGGAGTTCTACCTCAAGGAGTCGGAGGCGCAGACCCACGAAGGCGACCAGACCGAGTTCAAGGAGGCCGGCAAGGTTCTGTACGAGGTCGATTACGAAGCCGCGATGCACAAGCAGCCGCTGATCGTGGCCTTCAACGGTCACCAGCGGTCGCTGATCGATACGCCGCTCGCCACGCTCCCCGGGGAGCGCATGCGGCTGTACGTGTTGAACGCCGGCCCGACCGATACCTCCAGCTTCCACGTCGTCGGCGTGATCTTCGACAGGGTCTGGTACGAGGGCAACCTGCACAACGAGTGGCAGGGCATGCAGACGGTGCTGCTGGGGGCCTCGAACGGGGCCGTCATGGAGTTCATCGTGCCGGAAGAGGGCGACTACGTTATTGTTGACCATGAGTTCGCCGACGCGCAGAAGGGTGCGCTCGGCAGGATCAGGGCAGGACACCCCATGGCGGGTGGAAAAGACGGACACTGAGCATCTACCCAACATCAGGAGCGAAAAATGAAGAAAGTCAACGGACGTAGCGCAGTCTCTGGTCGGGTCCTCGCGGCACTACTGGCGATCGGCATGCTGGCACTCGCATCCACGGTCTCGGCGGCGGAGCCGCGGCTGATCAAGATCAAGGCGACGGACGCGATGCAGTACGACGTCAAGTCCATCCAGGCGACGCCCGGCGAAGCCTTGAAGGTGACCCTCACCGCGGTGAGCGCAATGGCGAAGGCCGAGATGTCGCACAATTTCGTGCTGCTGGCCAAGGGCACGAACGCCGACGCTTTCGCCATGGAAGCGGCGATGGCGCGGGACAACGGCTACATCCCGAAGGCGAAGGCGGCCTCCATCCTCGCGCAGACGAAGCTCGCCGGCGGCGGTGAGACCGTCGAAATCGTGTTCAACGCGCCGAAGGAGCCGGGCGAGTACATGTACATCTGCACCTTTCCCGGCCACTACATCGGCGGCATGAAGGGCAAGCTGATCGTCAAGTAGCGAGATGAAGCGGGCGCGCTGCGCGCTCGCGGAAGTGAGGCTCTCCCGGGCCCGGTCGAACGCGCGCTGCGCGCCTCCGCCGGGCCCGAGGTGTTTTCGCCCGGACTACAGCATCATGCTCGCGAGGTTCGCGAGCTCGCTGCGTTCGCCCTTCTCGAGCGACACGTGGGCGTAGAGCTTGTGTCCCTTGATGCGGTCGATAAGGTACGAGAGTCCGTTCGACTGCGCGTCGAGGTACGGTGTGTCGATCTGGAAGATGTCGCCGGTGAAGATGATCTTCGTGCCCTCGCCGGCGCGGGTGATGATGGTGCGCGCCTCGTGCGGCGTCAGGTTCTGCGCCTCGTCGACGATGAAGATGATGTTCGAGAAGCTGCGGCCACGGATGTAGGCGAGCGGGGTGATGTGGAGCTTCTCCTGCTCGACCATCTCGTCGATACGCTTGAACTCCCGGTCGCGCTCGTCGAACTGGTGCTTGATGATGTTGAGGTTGTCCCACAGAGGCTGCATGTAGGGGTTGACCTTCGACTTGATGTCGCCGGGCAGGTAGCCGATGTCCTTGTTCGAGAGCGGCACCAGGGGCCGGGCCAGGTAGACCTGGCGGAACGCCTTGCGCTGTTCCAGGGCGCCCGCGAGGGCCAGCAGGGTCTTGCCGGTGCCGGCCTTGCCGGTGATCGAAACCAGCGGCACCGCCGGATTCATGATCGCGTGCAGGGCAAAGGTCTGCTCGGCATTCCTCGGTGTGATGCCGTAGGCCGGCATCTTCTGGACCCGTTCGAGAAGGCCCGAGGCCGGGTTGTACCAGGCGAGCGCGGAATGCGACGGACTGCGCAGGATGAAGTAGTGGTTCGGGAGCGGAACTTCGATACCGACGTCCGCCGGCGAAACGCCCCCGGCCTCGTAGAACTTCTGGATCGGCGCCGCGTCGTCGACTTCGATCTCGCTCTTGCCTTTGTAGAGGTGATCGACATCCTTGATGCGAACGGTTTCGTACTCCTCGGCGCGCAGGCGGAGAGCTCGCGCCTTGACGCGCAGGTTGATGTCTTTCGACACCAGGATGACGTCGCGTCCGGCCTCGCGATCCTTGAGCGCCAGGGCAGTGTTCAGGATCCGGTGGTCGTTCTTCACCGCGCCGAAGATGAGGCGCGCGTCGGTCGACGAGTCTTCCGTCGCGATCACCCGGATCCGGCCGAGCTCGGGACCATCGAGCGGCACCCAGTTGTTCAGCATGTCGTGGCTGGTGAGCTTGTCGAGCTGGCGGATGAACTCCCGCGCCTGCAGGTTGATCACCGTGTCGCCCTTCTTGAAATGGTCGAGCTCCTCGAGAACGGTGATCGGAATCGCGACGTCGTGCTCCTTGAAATTGAAGATCGCGTTCGCGTCGTAGAGGATGACCGAGGTGTCGAGGACGAAGATCTTCGAGCTGCGGGATGCGGCGGATGACGTCGGATCGAGACTCGTCATGCCGGTGATTTTGTCATACCGCCCGCGGTCCGCCGGGGCCGTTCAGCGGCCGCCGCGCTCCGGGAAGCGATTGCGCATCCGGCCCGGTGAACAGGGCTCGCCATCGAGTAGAATCGCGGCCGAGCCCTTCATTAGATGAGCGACATCGGGGTCGTCACGGTCTCCACTTTCCTGGCGCAGGCGCTGCTGGCAGCGCTGCTCGCCATACTGCTGCTCCGTTTCCACAGCACCCGCAGGCACGCTTTCCTGCGCCACTGGGCGCTCTCCTGGTTCGCGCTCTGCGCCGGGCAACTCGGCGCGATGGCGGCCTTTCACTTCTCGACATCGCTGCCGGCGTCGGATCCGACCCGGCTGCTCGCGACCTTCGTCGCGCAGATCGGCGCTTACTTCCAGGCCGGATGGCTGATCCTGGGCACCACCGAGCTCGCCAGCGGACGTTCGCCCTCCCGGCGCGGTACGCTCGCCATCTTCGGCGCCCTGGGGGGCCTCGCGCTGGTCACCACGCTGGCCTACGCCTTCAGCCCCGAGGCCGGCGCGAGCCGCAATTTTCTGCGTGTCAGCGTGCGCGCCCTGGTCGTCGCGATCGCCTTCCTGCTCGCCTCGGGACTCCTGGTGCGGGCCTACCGCAAGAGCACGGCGACCGGTCCGCATCTGGTCTGCATGGCCTTCTTCCTCTACGGTGTCGAGCAGTTGGCCAACTTCTGGACGACCGCCGGGCCCGCAGGATGGGGATTGCGCTACGGCCTGCTGCCGTTCGACCTCCTGATGGTCGCGGTGCTGGGAATTGCCACCGTCGTGTGGCTGCTCGAGGACGAGCATTTCCGGCTCGTCGAGGCCTCCGAGCAGATCGAAAAGCTGGCCTATTACGACAGCCTGACCGGCCTGCCGAACCGCAAGCTCTTCCTCGACCGGCTCAAGCAGTGGATCGCGCGCCGTGGACGGACCGATTTCCATGCCGCGCTCTTCTTTCTCGACCTCGACAACTTCAAGCGCATCAATGACACCTACGGCCACGAGACCGGAGACCTGCTGCTCGGCGCGGTCGCTGAGCGCCTGCGCTACAGCGTCCGGGAGGGCGACACGGTGGGCCGGCAAGGGGGCGACGAATTCACCCTGCTGCTGCCGGGCATCCGCACCGCCGAGGACGCCGTCGCGATCGCATCCAAGCTGCTCGACAGGCTCGCGCAGCCGCTCGAGGTGGGCGAACTTTCGCTCTTCGCCGGGGCTTCGATCGGTATCACCCTCTTCCCCGACCACGGCGAGGAGCCGACGACGCTGCTGCGCAAGGCAGATACCGCGATGTATCGCGCCAAGGAGGCGGGCCGCGGGGGCGTCGCCGTCTACGACAACGAGATGTCGGATGTCAGCCGCGAGCGCTTCGTGCTCGAGACCGCGCTTCGCGCCGGGCTCGAAGAGGAGCATCTCGTCCTCTTCTATCAGCCGATCGTCCGCGCGGGCTCGGGCGAGATCGTCGGCGTCGAGGCGCTAGTGCGCTGGTTGCATCCCGAGCGCGGCCTGATCCTGCCGGGGAAGTTCCTGCCGCTGATCGAGAGCACCGCGCTCTCCGAGGTGCTGAGCCACTGGGTGCTGCGCAAGGCGTGCACCCAGGTGAAGGCCTGGCGGGAGCGCTTCCAGCAGGACCTCTCGGTGTCGGTGAATCTCACCGCCCGCGCTTTCGAGAATCCGGAGCTGTCGGCGAAGATCGACAAGATCCTGCTCGAGACCGGCCTGCCGGCCTCGGCGCTCGAGATCGAGATCACCGAGACGATGGCGCTGCTGCACGCCGGCGGTCCGGTTGCGACGCTCTCCGACCTGCGGCGCCGGGGCGCGCGCGTGGCGGTGGACGACTTCGGCATCGGCTACTCGTCCCTCTCCTACCTGCGCGAGTTGCCGATCGATACGGTGAAGCTCGATTCGTCGTTCATCCGCGAGCTGGGCCGGCGGCGCGAGGACTCGAAGATCGTCGGCGCGGTGATTCAGCTCGCGCACGGTCTCGGCATGGAGGTCGTCGCCGAAGGCGTCGAGGAGGAGGAGCAGATGGTCATCCTCGAAATGCTCTACTGCGACAAGATGCAGGGCTTCCTGTTCAGCCGCCCGCTCGAGGCTCAGGCGTTCGAAAGCCTCATGGACGCATCAGTACCTTTTCGAATCGCTCCAGGGACCAATCGAGCTCCTGCCGCGAGATGACGAGCGGCGGGGAGACGCGGATGACATGGGTATGCGTCTCCTTGCACAGGATCCCCTCGATGGCCAGCTGCTCGCAGAACCGGCGAGCTCCTCCGGCCTCGGGCTTGAGCTCGATGCCGATCCAGAGGCCGCGCCCGCGTACCTCGAGGATGTGGGGCGAGCGGATCGCCCGCAGCCGTTCGAGGGCGTAGGCGCCCAGCTTCGCCGAGTTCTCGATCATCCGCTCTTCGACGAGGACCTTGAGCGCCTCGCGTGCGACCGCGGCGCCGAGAGGGTTGCCGCCGAACGTCGAGCCGTGATCGCCAGGCTTGAACACGTTCATCAGCGCGCTGTCGGCGAGGATTCCCGAGACCGGGTAGAAGCCGCCAGAGAGCGCCTTTCCCACCGTCACCAGGTCCGGGCGGATGCCTTCGTGCTGGAAGGCGAAGAGCGCGCCGGTGCGACCGAGTCCCGACTGGATTTCGTCCACGAGCAGCAGCGCGTTGTGTTTCGTGGTGAGCTCGCGCAGCCGCGCGAGGTAGCCTTGCGGCGGCAGGACGATCCCGGCCTCGCCCTGGATCGGCTCCACCAGGACTGCGACGGTCCGCTCGTTCATCGCCGCTGCGACGGCGTCGGCATCTCCGAACGGCAGCAGACGATAGCCGCCGGCGAACGGCCCGAATCCGTCGCGATACTGCTCGCTGGAAGAGAAGCCGACGATCGTCGTGGTGCGGCCGTGGAAGTTGTTGTCGAAGACCAGGATCTCGCCTTTCGCCGCCGGCACGCCCTTCACCGTCTGGCCCCACTTGCGGGCGAGCTTGACGGCCGTCTCGACCGCCTCGGCGCCGCTGTTCATCGGCAGGAAGCGGTCGTAGCCGGTGAGCGCACTGATCTCCTGACAGAGCCGGCCGAGCTGGTCGTTGCGGAAAGCGCGGGAACACAGGCTCAACCGCTGCGCCTGCTCCGTGAGAGCCTTGACCAGGCGGGGGTGGCAGTGTCCCTGGTTCACCGCCGAGTAGGCGGCGAGGAAGTCGAGATAGCGCTTCCCTTCGACGTCCCAGACCCAGACGCCTTCGCCGCGGGTGATGACGATCTCGAGCGGGTGATAATTGTGGGCGCCGTGGCGCTCTTCGAGCGCGATCAGGTCCTGGGAGGAGAGCGCGGGGGTCGTTTCGAGCAGATCGGACATCGGGAGCTCCGGGAGGGTGCGATGAGAGTGAATCCTACCGGCTTTGGCTAGGATCCCCAATCATGGGCGGAGGGAAGCTTCTGCGGCCGGGCGAGGTGACCCTCGAGCGCGCGCTGTCGAAGATGGGGCTCGCATCGCGCAGCGAGGCCCGTGGTTGGATCGCGGAGGGAAGAGTCCTGATCGACGGCGCGCGGTGTCTCGACCCCGAGCGCCCGGTCGTGCCGGAGCGGACTCGAATCCAGGTCGACGGCCAGGCCGTGGAACGAGCCGCCTTCCGGTGCCTGATGCTGCACAAGCCGCGCGGATACATGACCACCCGCTCAGATCCGCAAGGGCGGCCGACCGTATTCGATCTCGTCGCCGACGCGGAAGCCCACCTGGTGGCTGTCGGCCGGCTCGATCTGGCAACATCGGGCTCCTTCTCCTGACCAATGACACCCGTCTCGCCGACGCCCTGACCGATCCGGCGAACGCGATTCCACGCCTTTACCTCGTCACCGTTCGTGGTCGTTGGGAAGAAAGCAAAAGCCTGCTGGTAAAGGAGGGGATCGTTGACGCGTCGGAGGTTCTCAGCGCGGCGGAGGTGGTCGTTCTCAAGCTCTCGGGAAAGGAGTCGCAGCTGCTGGTCACTCTGGTCGAGGGCAAGAATCGCGAGGTCAGGCGCCTCATGAAGGCCGCTGGGCACGAGGTGCTACGACTGAAAAGGGTGGCCTTCGGCGCCCTCGAGCTCGGCGCGCTCTCGCCACGGACGTGGCGGGAGGTTCCCTTTACCGAGCTTTCTGCCGCCTTCGGCGAGGTCGTGTCGGAGATCGGAAAACGGGCATCTCCTTCTCCTTGCTAGGCTGTTCGACGGAGGAGCGATGAGCGAAGAACGGCTGGACCGCCTGCGGCGGCGGATCCGCAACCTCGACGCGGCGATGCTCGGCCTGATGGCGGAGCGCATGGAGCTGGCGCGCGAGGTCGGGAAGGAGAAGAGTGCGGCCGGGATTCCGCTGCGCGACTTCGAGGTCGAGAAGCGCGTGCTGGAGCGGGCCGCGGTGAGCGCCGAGGTGCTGGGGCTCGCCCCGGAGCTGGCGCGCGGGGTGATGCGGCAGCTGGTCGAAGAGGCCTGCCGGGTGCAGGAGATCGACCACTTCTCCACCTACTCCGGCGAGGCCGAGACGATTCTCGTCGTCGGCGGCGCGGGCAAGATGGGGCACTGGCTGGTGCGCTTCTTCGAGACCCAGGGGCATCGCGTGCTGGTCTTCGATCCGGCCTCGAGACCAGCGGACGCGGAGGCGGTCGCGACGCTCGCCGAAGGCCTGGTCGCGGCCTCGATGGTCTTCGTGGCGGTGCCGCTCGACCGCGTAGCCGCAGCAGTGGAGGAGATCGCCGCGGCGGGCTTCTCCGGCGTGCTGTGCGATGTTGCGAGCGTCAAGGAGCATCTCCGGCCGGCGCTCGATGCGGCTCGCGACCGCGGCGTGGCGGTCACCAGCATCCATCCGATGTTCGGCGCCGGCGCGCGGACGCTCTCGGACAAGGTCATCTGTCTGTGCGACTGCGGCGTGCCGCAGGCGACCGAGCGCGTCGCAGCCCTCTTCCGGGAGACCGCAGTGACGCTCGTGCCGCTGTCGCTCGAGCGCCACGACGAGATCGCGTCGTACGTCCTGGGCCTGTCGCACTTCCTGAATCTGCTCTTCGCCAGGGTGCTGGCGACGAGCGGACTCTCCTTCGCCGAGCTCACTGCGGTCGGCTCGACGACCTTCCATTCCCAGTTCGCGACGACCGAGAGCGTGGTGCGTGAGAATCCGCAGCTCTACTACGAGATCCAGCGCTCGAACCGCTTTTCGCAGCGCGTCTATCGCGAGCTCGAGCGCGCCGCCGCCGACTGGATCGGCTGGGTGGAGAAGGGCGAGCCCGACCGCTTCGCCGAGGCGATGCGGGCGCTCAACGGCTGGCTCGACCCTGCTCCGGCGGAGCGCTGAGCGCCGAGACAGCGCAACGGCCGACGCCGCGGCCGGTTCGGGCCCAGGTGGTTTCGGGCTAGGATCGCGACCTTCCGATGTTCTCGCTCCTGCGCCGAGGCGACAATTCCAACCTCGAAATCAAGCGGCTGAACCGGCTGCGCATCGCCACCTCTTTCGCCGTGGTGCCGGTACTGATTCTCATCGCGCTCCTGGCGCTGCGGCCGGAGGGCTCGGCGGCGTTCGCGCGAGGCCTCGGTACCCTACTCCTCACGGCCGGCGTCGGCATGCGGCTCTGGGCGCTGGGCAACATCGACGGCAACAAGAAATGCGTGCTGGTGACCTGGGGCGCCTACTCCCACCTGCGCCATCCGCTCTATTTCGGGTCGCTCCTCATTCTCCTGGGTTTCTGCTTGCTGGCCGGGAGCTGGACCGCGGCCGGCCTGGCAGGACTCTTTTTCCTGGCGCTCTACCTGCCGGTCATCCGCGCCGAAGAGCGATTCCTGGGCGCAAAGTACGGTGTCGCGTGGGAGCGTTACTGCCGGCGCTCGGGGGCGTACCTGCCTCGAATCCGCAGGAAAGCAGCGATGGCCGCCACGCCGGACGAGACCCCAAGACCGTTTCGGCTCCTCCGGCCGGTGCGGCAGATCGGGCTGCTGGTCCTGATCCTGCTGGGCGTGTTCGGGCTCGCCGAAGTCCTGCGGGCGCTACGGTTTCACCTGAACCTGCCCCAGTTCTTCTTCTAGTCGCCGCCCGGCCGGCGCTCCCTCAGCGCGTCGCGAGGTTCACGAAGCTCGGCTGGAAGGCAGGGTCGCGCACCGCGAGCTGCCCCTCGCGCGCCAGATTGATCGACTCGCCCAGGATCCGTGCCGCCTCGCCGGGCGCGTGGAATCCGGTCGAGTTCTCGGCCTCGACGAAGTCGAGCCGGAACTGTGCCTGGCGCTGCAGCTTCCGGGCGAGCGCCAGCTCGTCGTCCGTCCTGCCGGCCGCCATCGCCTTGCCGAGATCGTCGATCAGCGCGACCACCGCATCCATCGCCTGGTCGCGAAGCTGATGCGTGCGCTCCTGGATGGTCTCGACGCGCGCCCGCAGCTCCTCCTCGGGCCAGCGATGGCAGGTCTGGCAGGCCTTGTTGATGTTCAGCAGAGGGCTGCGGACGTGATGGTCGGAGACCTTCTGGGCGCCGACCCGCTCATAAGGCATGTGGCAGTCGGCGCAGGCGACGCCGGAGCGCGCGTGAATGCCCTGGCTCCACATCTCGAACTCGGGGTGCTGCGCCTTGAGCGCCGGCGCGCCGGAGACCTTGTGCGTCCAGTCCTTGAATCCGACCTCGTCGTAGTAGGCCTGGATCTGCTCCACCTTGATGCCGTTGGCCCAGGGGTAGACCAGGCGCTTCTCGGGACCCTTGAAGTAGTACTCGACATGACACTGGCCGCAGACGTAGCTGCGCATCTCCTGGCGCGTCGCCATCGTGTTGGGGTCGTAGCCGGGGACGCCCTGCGACGCCTTGAGGGCGCGGATGCCCTCGAGGAAGCCGGGGCGCGTGACGCGCAGCTGCATCGTCGCCGGGTCGTGGCAGTCGATGCAGGCGACCGGGTGCGAGATGAGCTTCCGAGCCTCGGTGTAGGGCATCTGGTTCATGAGCTCGAAGCCCTTCATGAGGTCGCCGCCGCCGAGTTTCTTGTACGGCAGGTAGACCGACCCGTGGCAGTGCATGCAGGCGCCGGGCTGCTTGACGACCTGCTGGCGCTCGGTGAACGTCTGGTCGTCGAGCATGTAGGCGTGGCCGCGCTCCTCGCGGAAGTCGACCGAGAAGGCGTAGCCGGCCCACATCGTCTTCAGGCGGGGATCCTCTTCGAGCCGCGACTGGGCGACCACGGAACGCGGATCGGCGGCGGTCGGCGTGCGTGGCACCGCCTCGCTGCCGCCGAAGCGGGTGCGCACCTGATCGACCGTGCGCAGATAGCCGTCGTACTGGACGGGGAAGTTCTTGCCCCAGATCGCCGGGTCTTCGGTCTCGTCGGTGATCTCCACGACGCGAAAGAAGGGATCCTTCGCCTCCTGCTTGTGCTCGAAGATGTTCACCAACAGTCCGGTGACGACCGCGCCACCGACGGCGGCAACGGCGGTCAGCAGCAGAAGTCTTCCGCGACGGACGGTGGCCGAGGTCTCGGTTCGCTGGCGGTCGTTCATGGCGATCTCCTGGTTCTCAAGATGCTCAAGGTGGTGATGATTCTCGTCGTTCCCGGGCGGCCGCTAGTGGAGGTGCCCGACGTCGCGGTGGCAGCCGAGGCAGTCGAGGCGTTCGCCACCGGCATGGGCGCCGCTCGAATCGATGGCGTCGACGATGGCCGCGTGGCACTTGGAGCAGGAGCTCTGTGTGACCCGGTGGTTGCGCGGCGTGATGGTGATCGGGTCGGGGAAGCGCCCGGTGGTGAAGGCCAGGGAGTGATTGAATCCGTTCAGGGCTTTGGTCGCATACTTGGGCAGGAAGCCCGGCGGCGTGTGGCAGTCGTTGCAGACCGCGACCGAGCGGTGGCTCGAACGGTTCCAACCGGAGTACTGCTCCTCCATGACATGGCAGTTGGCGCAGGCGCGCGGGTCGTCCGTCATGTACGAGGCGCCGCGAGCGTAGGCGAATGTGTAGAGGCCTACGCCCGCGGCGAGACCGCAGATCAGGGCCGCGGCAATGGCGCCTCGAGGGATCCGACTCATCGAGGCGAGCTTAGCTGAAGCCGCCTCAGGCCGGAACGTCCGCCGTCATTCACTCGGCCGATGGAATGGGTGTTTTCGCGGCCTCGAGCTCGCGCGCCCGCTCGCGAAGGCGAGCGAATTCCGGCCGGTCGCGCAACGAGGCGAGATCGGCGTCGATCTCCATCTGCAGCGGCTGCTGGAGGCCCTGCTCGAGCGCCGCACCGAGGCTGGCGAGCGCGGCCTCCGGCAGCCCTGAACGAGCCTGGGCGCAGGCGAGGTTGTAGAGCATGACACTGTTGTCGGGGAAGATCTCGGTCACGAGGTGCAGGCCGGGTATTGCCCTGCGGTAGTCGTTCGCGGCGAAGAGGTCCCGCGCCAGGTAGTAGCCCAGATGGACCTGAATCGCCGCCAGCGCGCGCACTCCCGCGGCGCCGCCGATCCCGCCTGCGGCGCGGCGGCGGATGGCTTCGTCGACGCCGAGAAGATGCCGAAGTTCTCCCACCGTGACCGGCCTCTCGGAGGTCCGCAGCAGGCCGGAGGCTTCGCCGATCCGGCGAAAGGTCTGGCTCTCGTACTTCTCGGCGGCCTTTTCTTCCTTTGCCGAGCCCTTCGCCGCACTCGACGAGAGCAGCTCTCCGGCGCGCCGCGCCGCCCGCTCCACCGCACCTTGGCTGGCGAGCCCGGCGAAGGTCTCGCCGATCTCGGTGAACTTCCGGCCGGCGGCCAGGGCATCGCCCGCGCTCGCCAGCGCCTCGGCGTCAGCGGCCTCCTCCGCCAGGGTGCGCTCGATCCGCTCATCGTCGCGCCGAGCGCGACCGTCGCGCATCGCGAGAATTTCCAGCCAGCGTACGGCGTGTCGAGCCGTTTCCGCAGGACACCAGGCGTGCGGGCCGGGGAAGAACTCGACGCGGTGTGGCACGCCGGCCCTGGCGGCGATCGCGTCGAGCTCGCGCGTCGGTTGATAGTTGAAGTCGCCCTCGCCGGCCGCCGCGAAGAGGGCGAACTTCGGGACGAGCGCCAGATGCTCGGGCGCCGCGCGGCCACCGATCGAGATCACGCCGGCGAGAAGGTTCGCCTTGAGCCCGACCGTCCAGGCGAGGACGGCACCGCCGGAGAATCCTCCCGCATAGATCCGTTTCTCGTCGATCGGCAGGCGCTTCATGACGTCGGGGATCATCGCGTTGATGGCGCGGGCGTTGGGCGCGCTCGGCCCGTCGCTCATGGTGTTGTTGGAGCTTGCCAGGATCCACCCGAATTCGTCGGCGGCATCGCGAAAGAGCTCCGCCGCGTCCCCGCCGCGCGAACGCGGGTCGAAGAGGATGAGGACCGGCCACCGGCGAGTGGCGGCGTAGGCCTTCGGCAGGTAGAGCTCCCAGCGTCTGGGTCGGATCGGCGAGCGTCGGAATCGTGGAGGTCAACGTACCGGGCGCGAGCGCCCCGAGGTAGGTGGGAAGAAGCGCAGCGGCGGGGGCGGCCGGAGCAGCGGCAGCCGGGTGGGCAACGGACACTTCCCCTGCGATCCCTGCGAGACAGAGCAGCGCAGCGGCGAAGCTGCGCCGTGCGCCGGCTCCCGGGCCGGACGGTTCTGCCTGCGGCGGTCGGATTCTGGTCATCAAGACTTCTTACGTAGTGCCGGCGATCCGGGTTCTGCCGGGCACCCAGGTGAGGATCCGCGGACCCGCGAATCCGAAGACGATCTCGGCCACGACGCTGCGCTCGAGGCCGGCATAGGTCGCCCGCGCCGTGGCCTGCTTGCGGCCGTCGGGCAGGGTGACGATCCGGCTTTCGAGCGTGCCGCCGCCGAACTCGTGTTGGGCGTAGCCGCCGGCGTCGGGGTTCGTCGAGAGGGCCGCGAGCGCCTCCTCGAGCGCCGAGTCGACGAGCGCGCCAAGGCGCATCCGCCGCGCGTCATCCTTCTGCTCTCGCAGGTCGACGGTGAGGGCGACCGAGAGCAACAATCCTGCGGTAGTGGCGATCACCAGCAGGAAAAGCACGAACAAGAGGGCGGAGCCGCGTTCGGAGCGGCGGGTGTCCATACGCGAATCGGGGCTCATTCGAGTCGGCTTCCGGCGATGACATCGGCCTGTTCGAGCGTGTCGCCGACGCTCCTCCAGGCGGCGGTGGCGACCCGCAGAGCGCTCGCTCCGGACGGTTTGCGGCGCACCAGCCGGACCTGCACCACTCCCGCTGCCGGGGTCCACCACGCGAAGCTCACCATGTCGTCGAGCATCGGCCGGGTGCCGAGCAGAACGCCATCGGCATCGTAGGTTCTGCGCACGAGGCGGGAGCCGTCCATTTCCCAATCCTCGGTGCGGTCCGGCCGGCGGCAGGCGAGGGCGAGGTGCATCGGTTCCTCCTCGGAGCCGATTCCCGCCGCGAGCGGCGCCGCCGCATGCAGGTCCTCGCGCAGCAGGCGCAGGGCGAGCTCGGTGCCGGGCTCGCGGAGCTCGCGGCCACTGTTGGAGAAGATGCGCAGTGACTCGACGAGCAGGCCGTTGGTCACCATCAGCACGAGCAGCATGACGAGCATCGAAACCAGGAGCTCGATCAGCGTGAAGCCGGTCTCGGGATGTCCTCGCCGTGCTCGCGTGGGCTTACTCATGGGAGCACCGGAACGTGGACGAGGGCCTGCAGCGAGCGCCGGAATGGCTCGCCGTGCACGCGGTAGGTGGCGACGATATCGAGTGCCTTCGTGGCGGGAACCGGCCCCGGTGTCACCGTTACGGTGAGTGCGACGCCGCTGCCGGTCGTATCGGGCAGAATCATCGAGACGAGCGACAGGGGATCCAACGAGCGCAGGTTCTCGTATTCGTTCTCGAGCGCCACGTCGGCGGCGCGCTGGGCGACCAGGCGCTGACCGATCTCCTTCTGCTGCCAATAGAGTCCGGCCGCCGCGAGCATGAGGACGCTGGCGATCGCCAAGGCGACCAGCACCTCGATCAACGTGAAGCCGCGTTCGCTGTCGTTCACTCCGTCACCGGGTCGAGTCTATGGCGTTAGTGGAAGTCGTGGCTCGGTGGAAAAATGGGGACAGGCACCATTTTTCCTCAACGGAAGTCGTGGCTCGGAAAAAATGGTGCCTGTCCCCATTTTTCCAGCGGCCAGAACCTCTCGGCCTGGAGCGAGACGCTGCCGTCGCGCTGCTGGACCACCCCTTCGATCACCAGGCCGGGATTGCCGACGATGGTCGCGCGGTGGGCGAGGAGCAGCGCCCGCTTCACGATCGCCTGCACCATTCCGGTCTCGTCCTCGAGGGTGACGAAGAGGGTGCCGTTCGCCGTTCCCGGGCGCTGACGGACGATCACCGCGCCGGCGATCCGGGTGCGGCTTCCGGCGGGAAGGCCCGGGACCGCCGCCGCCGTCACGACCCCGCGGCGGGCGAGCGCCGCGCGCGCGTAGGCGACCGGATGTCTTCCCACGGTGAGGCCGGTGACCGCGAAGTCGGCCGCGGTCTCCTCGTAGGCCGACATCTCCGGCAGCGGACTCTGCACTGCCGGACTCTCTTCCGTCCGCTCCTCGAAGAGCTCGCCCTTCGGCCGCACCGCGAGCGCGGCCTGCCAGAGCGCCTCGCGGCGGCTGAGCCCCAAGGAGGCAAGCGCGCCGACTTCGGCGAGCTTCGCCATCTCCTCGCTGCGCAACCCTGCGCGCTGCTTGAGGTTTTCAACATCGGTGAACGGACCCAGCCGCCGCACCTCCGCGATGCGTTCGCCGGCCTGCTGTCTGAGCCCTGTCACATAGCGCAGGCCGATGCGGCAGGCGCCCGCAGCACGCACCGACGACGGCGCAGTTTCCTTGTGTGCGCTTTTGCTTTTCAGCTCCTCCCACAAGCACCGCCACCCTGAAAAATTCACATCGATCGGTAGAACAGCGACGCCGTGGCGCTGGGCGTCCTTGACCAGCGAGGCCGGGTGGTAGAAGCCCATCGGCCAGGCGTTCAGCAGGGCGATGAGAAAGGCGGTCGGGTGGTAGCACTTGAGGTAGGCCGAGGCGTAGGCGATGAGCGCGAAGGAGGCGGCGTGCGACTCGGGGAAGCCGTAGAGCGCGAACGAGGTGATCGACTGCACGATCTGATCCTGATTGGCGCCGGTGATGCCACGCGCCGCCATTCCACTGCGCAGCCGCGCTTCGATCGCCTCCATGCGCTCGACCGAACGCTTGAAACCCATCGCGCGCCGCAGCTCCTCGGCTTCGCCGCCGGAGAAGCCGGCCGCAGTCATGGCGATGCGCAGGAGCTGCTCCTGGAAGAGCGGAATGCCGAGCGTGCGTTTCAGGATCGGCTCGAGGCAGGGGTCGAAGTAGGTCACCGGCTCGCGCCCCCGCCGGCGCTCGAAGAACGGATGCACCATGCCGCCGGTGATCGGCCCCGGGCGGATGATGGCGACCTGGATGACGAGGTCGTAGAAGCGGGTCGGGGCGTTCCTCGGCAGCGAGGCCATCTGCGCGCGGCTCTCGACCTGGAAGACGCCGACCGTGTCGGCGGCGCGCAGCATCGCGTAGACCTGTGGGTCGTCGGCCGGCAGGTGGGCGAGGTCGACGCTCGTGCGCTCGTGATCGCGGATGATCGGAATCGCCTCCTCCAGCGCGTTGAGCATCCCCAACCCGAGCAGGTCGACCTTGATGATCCCCAGGTCGGCGCAGTCGTCCTTGTCCCACTGCACGATGGTGCGCCCCGGCATCGCCGCCGGCTCGAGCGGCACGATCTCGTCGAGCCGGCCGGCGGCGATCACCATGCCGCCCGAGTGCTGGCCCAGATGGCGCGGCAGGTTCTGGATCTTCCGCCAGTAGAGGCCGAAGAGGCGGTTGCGCGGCTCCTCCGGGTCGAAGCCGGCGGCCGCGAGCTCGCGTTCGAGGAGCTTGGGGTCGCCGCGCTCGAGGTCGTAGCGGAAGTGGCCGAGTTGCTTCGCCAGCCGGTCCTCCTGCTCGCGCGAGTAGCCGAGCGCACCCGCCACCTCGCGCGCCGCGGAGCGGTCGCGATAGGTGATGACGTTGGCGGTCATCGCGGCGCCGCATCCTCCGCGCGCTCCGGACTCGCCGCCCGCCTCGCCGCCGTAGCGCCGGAAGACATACTGGATGACCTTCTCGCGCGGGTCGCCCGAGGGCAGGTCGAGGTCGATGTCGGGCCACTCGCCGCGCTCCTCGGAGAGGAAGCGCTCGAACAGCAGCTCCATCTTCACCGGATCGATCGCGGTGATGCCCAACGCATAGCAGACCGCGCTGTTCGCCGCCGAGCCGCGCCCCTGGCAGAGGATCTTTTCGCGCCGGCAGAACTCGACGATGTCCCAGACGATGAGGAAGTAGCCGGCGAGGCCGAGCTTCTCGATCATCGCGAGCTCCTTGCCGAGCTGCGCCTGGGCGCGCGCCGAGAGCGGACGGAAACGGGCCCGCGCATGGTTCCAGGTGATCTGCCGGAGATAGGAGGACGGCGACTCGCCTTCGGGGAGCGGGAAGTCGGGGAAGCGGTATCCGAGATCGGCGAGGGTGAAGTCGAGCTGCTGCGCGAGCTCGTAGGCGTGGGTCACCGCCTCTGGCAGATCGACGAAGCGACGGCCCATCTCGGCTGCGGGCAGGAGATGGCGCTCGCGATGCGCCGCGAGGTGCGATCCCGCCGCGTCGAGCGTCAGATGATGCCGGATGGAGGTCAGCACATCGTGCAGCGGCTTGTCCTCGCGCCGGGCGTAGCGCACCCCGTTGGTCGCGACGAGCGGCAGGCGGAGCCGCGCGGCGAGATCGGCGAGCGCCTGGTTGCGGTGCTCCTCCTCGCGCCGGCCGTGGCGCTGCAGCTCGACGTGCGCCCGTCCGGGGAAGAGGTGCGCCAGGCGCTCGAGCAGCCCGCGCGCATCGCCGCCCGCGAGCGCCGCGGCGAGCGGCCCTTCGTCGCCGCCGGTGAGCAGGTGCAGGCCGGCGGAGTACTCGGCGATCTCCTCCCAGCTCGCCGCCGCGGCGCCCTTCGGTTTCCCCCGCGCCGCCGCCGTCGAGCAGCTTGCAGAGGTTCTTGTAACCGGCGGGCGATTCGACGAGCAGGGAGAGGCGGCTCTCCGGGTGGCTGGCGAGGACCACTTCCGCCCCCACCAGCGCGCGCAGGCCGGCGGCGCGCGCTGCCTTGTAGAACCGCGGTGCCCCGGAGACGCCGTTGCGATCGACCAGCGCGATCGCCGGCAGGCCGAGCTCGGCGGCGCGGGCCACCAGATCCTCGGGCAGCGAGGCGCCGTCGAGAAACGAGAACGCCGAGGCGGCGCGCAGCTCGGCATAGGGCAGCGGCGCTCCTCCAGCGGCGCGGGTGTAGGAGCGCTCGAGGAGCTTCTCCTTGCGCGCCCCGGGCGACAGATACGGCTTTCCGCCCCCCATGTGGAGGTTGCGCGCGATGTCGTCTTTGCCCTTTCCTGACATGGTTCGAGATTAGCGCAAACAAGGCGTAAAAGACATCTCATGGCGGAGCGGAAGGGGGGCTGTGGCAACATCGTCGTGCGGCGGGGCGCGAAAGGACCGGTAAAGGAATGAGGATGAAGATGGGTCGGCGGAGGGTTCTGTTGGGAGCTGTCCTGGTGTGCAGCCTCGCTCTGCCGAGTCCGTCCGCGGGCAAGTCCAAGGTCGACACCTGGAACGCACGCATCCAGGAGACGGTCGGACTGCTGCGCGCCGGCAACTCGATGCAGGCTCGAGTCACGATCGGGCCGGTTCTCGAGGAGATGACGATGGAGGTCAACCCGGGCAAGCAGGCAGCGCATTCCTTCGGGTTGGCTCTCATGCTGCGCGCCCTCGCCGAGGCCGGCAGTGGCAACGAACGGCTGGCGACCTGGGACTGGCATGTCGCGCAGCAGCTCGACGCCGCCCTGGAATCCTGGGACCTGCGCGACTTCGGCGCCGCCGGGGAAATCCTCCTCCGGCACAGATTGTCGAACGATCCCGTCCCGGCGGCGCCGACCACCCAAGAGCTCGAGAAATCCGGCGGTCAGGAGGCGACGATTCTGACCCGAGGCCGCCAGCCGAGCTACGTCGAGAAGAGCCGCCTCCGGCGCTGGATGGGTACGATCGTTCTGGCCGCGCACATCGACGCCGAGGGTCTGCCCGGCTATCCGCGAATCGTGCGCGGCTCGGATGAGATCGCCATGGTCTTCGCCACCTGCGAGTACGTCCGCGAGCTCACCTTCACGCCGGCGACGCGGGACGGCCGACCGGTCGCAGTCCTTTTCGACCTGACCGTGAACTACCGCCTGCAGTAGAGCGACCTCAGTTCGCTTTCACCGCCCCCGTCCAGGTCTCGTTCTCGAGGTCCTCGACCAGGCGGGCGGTGCGGGGGCCACCAGCCGCCGCCGCCGGGGCGTCGGTGCAGAGGCCGTCGGCGCCGCGCTCGAGTTGCATGGGCTGTCCGGTCGCGATCTGGATCTGGCCGTCTTTCTCCGTTGCCGTCGAGAGGCGCACCCAGCGCTTGTCGCTCTCGCCCTGGAAGCACAGGCGTCCGGAATTCACGTTCCATAGCATCGCGGAGCCGGGGACGGTCTTCGGCGCTGCATCGCCGGCGAGCAGGCGGCGGAGGCGGGCGGCGGAGACTTCCGGCGGGGTGGAAGAGCGCAGCCAATGGGTGGCTGGCAGAACGCGCCCGTCGCCGCCCTTCCAGCGCACCTCGAGCGCCAGCAGGCGTCCCGGCTGCGGGAAGGGCGAGCGGTAGGTGAACTGCCGGCGCCGCAGCAGTTGGCCGAGGGTTTTCTCGAGACGCCCGGTCTCGCCGATCAGGGCGCCGGAGGTGGCGCGCGCGAGCTCGGCGAACGGCATCAGGGAGAAATCGGTCAGGGTGTCGACCTGCGCCGCCGTCGCGCTGTCGCCTTCGGCGTTGCTGCCCGAGGTGGAGAGGATCGGAACGCTCTGGCGGCGGTCGCCCGATCCTCCGGTCGAGACCTGCATGCGCTTCTCCGCCTTGGAAATCTCGACCTCCTGGCGCGCGGCGCGCAGCGCCAGCGGCATGGTGATCCAGCCGTAGCCGGCGAGGACGCGCGCCGTTTCCCGCAGCGGCAGGAACTCGGGCCGGTCGACCTCCGCCCCGGCCTTCGACTCCGTCAGACGGGCGAGCGCTTCGGGATCGAGCGGCCACGAGCCCACCGGCAGCAGGAGTCCGCGCGCCCCGCCGCCGCCGCGCGCCGCGACCTCGAGAGTCAGACGGTCGAGCTGGGCGAGGCGGGCCGCCGTCGCCGCCGCCAGCGAGCTCTCGGCGTGCGGAGTCTCCTTGACCGCCGCGAGGGCGAGCTCGTCGAGTTGCCGGCGCAACGCGTCGGCCGAGCCGGTGGAGAGCAGCGCGCGCGGAACGGGATCGGCGACGACGATCTCGGCCAGGCCGCCGGCGGTGAGGCGCTCGGCCTGGGCGGAGAGCTCGCGCGCCGCGCGGTAGCGCGCCTCCGGGCCGGCGAGGATCGGGTCGAAGTAGAGCAGGAAGATCCACTGCGAAGCCGCGGCGGGTCCGAGCTCGGTGAGCGGATGGGCGACGCCGTCCTCGACCACGATGAAGTCTTCACGTCCCTTCTTGCCGATCGACTCGAAGGTCGGCAGCGCGGCGAGATCGACCCCGACCTCGACTTCGCGCACTTCGATCGTCTCCACGAACGGTGGCGGTGTGCCCGGAGTCCGGGACGACGGAGTCTGGGCGGCGAGCGGGAGCGCCAGGGAGCCGAGCCCGACCGCCAGGGAGCTGCGAAGGATCGAACGCGTTCGGGAGCGTCGCATGGATGGACTCCAGAGCAAGAGCGGTGCCTGTTTCAGTGGGCGAGCAGCAAGGGGCAGGGGGCGAGCTGGAGAAGCTTCTCGGACACGCTCCCGAGCAGCAGGTCGAGAAGCGGTCCGCTGCCGCGCCGCCCGGCGCAGACGAGATCCACCTCGGCGTTGGCGGCGAGCGCCAGCAGGGCGGCTGCGGCGTCGCCCTCGGTGCTGTGGAGCTCGACCGTCGCCGGGTCGATTCCCGCGCTGTGCACGAAGTCGGCGAGGGCGCTGGCCGCGAGTCCTCCGGTGCGCTCGCGGATGCTCGCCAGGAGAAGCCCGGCATCGGGGAATAGGGTGCGGGCGGCGGCCAGCGCGGCGCGACAACCCGGCGAGCCGTCCGCCGCGACGAGGATCCTCCGCGGTGGGCTGGGACGCAGGGCGCCGCGCGCCACGACGACCGGGATCCGCGCTTCGCGCGACACCCTGCCGCTGGTCGAGCCGATGAGCACCTGGCGGGCTCTTCCGCCCTGCTGTCCGACGACGATGAGGGCCGCCCCGAGGGCCTCCGCCTGCTCGATGAGCGTGTCGGCAGGGAGCCAGCGCCGCACGTGGACTTCCACCGCAAGCCCGTCGGCGGCGAGCTCGCCGCGCACCGACTCGAGTTTCTCCAGGATCTCCCTTTCGGCCGCGGCCAGGAGCTCTTCGGCCGACAGGTGCAGGCCGTGCATCGGCACCGCCGGCAGCGCCACGGCGTGGGTCAGGTGGAGAACCGTCCCGGGCCTCCCGAGGGCGGTTCCCCGGGCCCAGAACGTCGCGCGGCGACCGTCCTCCCGGCCGTCGAACCCGATCACGATGTGGCGCAGCGAGTTCACTGTCGAACCTCCGAATTCATGGTAGCAGAATGCCTATTACTGGGTTACGATCCGCGCCAGCGAAATTTTCGGAATTGGGTCCGTCTGAAGCGGCCCCACAATGCACCACGGAGGCAGACATGGATCAGAAGCGCTTGTGGTCAGCCGTACTCGCCGCGCTGGCGCTGGCCGTCGCTCCGGCGATGGCGCAGCAAGAGGAGCCACCGGCAGCCGAAGAACCGCCTGATCAATTGGTCGAGGAGGTCATCGTCGTCACGGCGTCGCGCACCGAGCAGTCGCTGAACGAGGCGCCGGCTGCGATCTCCGTCCTGACGGCGAAGGACATCGAATCGATTCCAGCCGACAACTACGGTGCGCTGCTGCGCAACGTCCCGGGCCTCAACGTCTCGCAGACCAGCGCCCGCGACATCAACATGACGGCGCGGGGCTCGACGAACACGCTCTCGACCTCGCAGTTGGTCCTCGTCGACGGCCGGTCGCTCTACCTCGACTTCTTCGGCTTCGTGATGTGGGACTTCCTGCCGGTGAACACCGCCGAGATCAAGCAGATCGAAGCGGTGCGCGGGCCGGGCAGCGCCGTGTGGGGAGCCAACGCCATGACCGGCGTGGTCAACCTGATCACCAAACGGCCGAAGGAGATGGTCGGCACCAGCATCCTGCTCGGCGCCGGCGAGCTCGGCACGGCCTACGGCAGTCTCTCGCACGCCGGCGTTTCCGACAATTTCGGCTACAAGATCTCGGGCGGCTACTACGAGCAGGATCCGTACGACCGGCCGGTGATCCCCGGGGTACAGAACTTCCCCAACTCGGGTACTGCCCAGCCCAAGGGCGAGGTGCGGCTCGACTGGGACCTCGCGGATGACAGCGTGTTTTCGGTCGGCGGCGGCTACGCCGGCACCGACGGCATCATCCACACCGGCATCGGACCGTTCGACATCAAGAAGGGCTCGGACCTCATGTACGGCAAGGTGGACTGGAACAAGTCGGCCTTCCGCGTCGGCTTCTTCGCCAACTTCCTGAGCGCCGATTCGTCGAACCTGGTGAGCGTCGGCACCGACGGCCTGCCGCTCGGCTTCAAGTTCAACACCGACACCTACAACCTCGACGCCTCGAACACCACGGTCGCCGGCGCGCACAACATCTTCACTTACGGCGCCAACTACCGCGACAGCAAGTTCGACCTCGAGATCGCGCCGGAAGGGACCAAGAAGCAGGAGTGGGGCGTCTTCCTGCAGGACGAGATCCTGCTCGGCGACAAGGTGCGCTGGGTCATCGGCGGCCGCTACGACGACATCGACCCGATCGACGGCGTCTTCACGCCGCGGACGACCCTGCTGTTCGCGCCGAACACCCACCACACCTTCCGCGTCTCCTACAACGAGGCGTTCCGCACCCCGTCGGCGATCAACAGCTATCTCGACGCCACTATCCTCGTCGGCTCCGCGCCACTGCTGCTGCCGGCGACGGCGGTCGGCAATGCTGATCTGGTGGAAGAGCACCTGACGGCCTACGAGATCGGCTACGTCGGTTCGTTCGACAACGGCGTCACGATGACCGTTGCGGCGTACCGCAACAAGACCAAGGATTCGATCGACTTCTACACCTCGCAGTATTACGGTCCGGGCAATCTGCCGCTCGGCCTGATTCCGCCGCCGCTGCCGCCGACCGTGGCCTTCTGCTTCCTCTTCGCGCCCGGCACCGGTCCTTTGACCTGCCCGAACCGCGGCCTCGCCGGCCTCATCCCGTCGGATTTCAGCTACCGCAACATCGGTGAGACGACCGATCAGGGCGTCGAGCTCACCTTCCAGCAGCGCATCGGCACGGCCTGGTCGTGGTTCGTCAACGGCTCCTGGCAGGACAAGCCGACCTTCAAGGGCATCGACGACGCGGCGACCTCGCAGAACCGTCCGCCGGAGTACCGCGCCAACCTCGGACTGTCGTTCGACAACGGCGGCTTCTTCGTCAACACCAACGTCAACTACCAGGACGAGGCCTACTGGGCTGATGTGCCGCTCGCCGTCGGATCGACCGATGCCTTCACCCAGGTCAATCTCGCCGTCGGCTTCCGCGTTCTCGACGAGCGTATGACGCTGCAGATCATCGGCTCGAACATCTTCGACGAGGACATCCAGCAGCACTATTACGGCGACATCCTGTCGCGCAAGATCACCGGTCAGATCGGATTCCGCTTCTGATCTGAACGGCTGGTGACGAGCTTCAGGGGCCGGAATCCTCGCGGGTTCCGGCCCTTTCGTTCTCACGCCTTCGCACCCCGCCGATGAACCGGATTCCAATCTCTGCCAAGGTCCTCTACACCCTCTGGATGGCGGTCTGGGTGCCGGTCTACTGGCAGCACAACGGGCCGTCGAACTTCCTCTGGATCTGCGACTTCGCGAACTGGGTACTGTTCGCGGCGATCTGGCTCGAGAGCGCGCTGCTCTGCTCGGCGCAGCTCGCCGGAGTCTTCCTCATCCAGCTGGTCTGGGCGGTCGACTTCACCGGCGGCCTGCTCCTCGGCCGCCATCCGGTCGGCGGGACGGAGTACATGTTCGACCCCGCGCAGCCGCTCTGGCTGCGCGGCCTCTCGCTCTTTCACCTCTGGACCGTGCCGCTGCTCGTCTGGCTGGTGCGGCAGGTCGGCTACGACCGCCGCGGCTGGCGCTTGCAGACGGCGATCGCCGGCGTGCTCTTTCCGCTCGGCGTCCTCGCCGGCACGCCGGAGCAGAACCTGAACTGGATGTACGCCCCGTTCGGGCTGCCGCAGACCGTCCTCGACCCGCTGCTGTTCGCCTTCGTCGCGGTGCCGATCGCGACCGTGCTGCTCTTCCTGCCCGGGGACTGGATCGCGCGCCGCTTCTTCGTCAGGTAGTCCCGGTCCGGGAGAGGCTGCCTGACGTTCTCAGGCGTGGCCGAGGAGCGTCCGCCAGACGGTGTCGGCGTCGACCGGCCGGCTGAAGTGAAAGCCCTGGACGAACTCGCAGTTCATCGCGTCGAGCTGGTCGCGCTGGTCGATCGTTTCGACGCCCTCGGCGACGACGGAGAGGCCGAGCCCGGCGGCGAGGCGCACGATGTTGCGCACGACTTCCGTGCCGTCGTTGCCGTTGCCGCCGCTGGAGAGGTTGTGGATGAAGGAGCGATCGATCTTCAGGACGTCGACGTTCAGGCTGGTGAGGTAGGAGAGCGACGAATAGCCGGTGCCGAAGTCGTCGATGCACACCCCGATGCCCAGCGCGCGGAGCTCCTTGAGCATGGCGTTCGCGGCCTGCGGATTGTGCACCAGGATGCCCTCGGTGAGCTCGAGCTTCAGCAGGCGTGGCGGCAGGCCGGTGAGCTCGAGCAGGGCGACAATGTCGCGCACCAGGTGAACCTGGGCGAAGAGCTTGGGTGAGAGATTGACGCTCATCGTCAGCTCCAACCAGGCAGAGTCGGCCTCCCGCCAGACACGCAGCTGCCGGCAGGCCTCCTCGAGCACCCACATGCCGAGCGGCACGATGATGCCGGTCTCCTCGGCGGCGCTGATGAATCGCGCCGGCTCCACCAGCCCGCGCTCCGGGTGGTGCCAGCGCACCAGCGCCTCGAAGCCGGTGATCTCCGAGGTTCGCAGCGCCAGGATCGGCTGATAGTAGACCTCGAACTCCTGGCGTTCGATCGCTCGCCGGAGGTCGTTCTCGAGCTGCAGCTGCGCCAGGACCTCGCTGCGCATCTCGGCGGTGAAGATCTGGGAGCGGCCGCGGCCGGCGACCTTGGCGCGGTACATCGCGGTGTCGGCGTCGCGCAGAAGACCGGCCAAGTCCTGGGTCTCCGAACTGCCGAGCGCGATCCCGATCGAGACGGTCACGAAGAGCTCGTGATCCGCGACCACGAAAGGCTGGGTGAAGGCCGAGTGAATCCGGCTCGCGACCTCGGTGGATTCGTCGAACTCGCCGATCTCCTCGAGGAGCACGGCGAACTCGTCACCGCCCAGCCGCGCCACGGTATCCCCCGGCCGGATGCACGATTCGATGCGCCCCGCCACTGCCACCAGGAGCTGGTCGCCGATCGGGTGTCCGAGACTGTCGTTGACCACTTTGAAACGGTCGAGGTCGAGGAAGAGCACCGCGAAGAGGTTGCGCCCGCCGCGCTTGGCCCGTGCACGGGCGCGCTCGAGGCGGTCGAGGAAGAGGGCGCGATTCGGCAGGCCGGTGAGCGGATCGTGCACCTTGCGATCGGTGATGTCGGTCTGCGAGCCGGCGAGGCGGCAGGGGGCGCCGTCCTTGCCCTGCAGCGCCACGCCACGCGCCAGCATCCAGCGGTAGTTGCCGTCGTGGTGCTCGAGACGGTGCTCGTTCTCGAAGGTCTCGGTCGCGCCCGCCAGGTGGCGCTCGAGCCGGGTGCGCAGCGCGGGCAGGTCCTCCGGATGAACCCGCGAGAACCACGACTCGGGCTCCGGCGGAAGGTCCACGTCCTCGAGGCCGAGCATCGACTTCCAGCGATTCGAGTAGTAGATGCTGCCGGTCTCGCAGGTCCCAGTCCCAGATGCCGTCGTTGGCGCCGCGGACGGCGAGGGAGTAGCGCTCCTCGCTCTCGCGCAGGGCCTCTTCGGAGTGCCGGCGTTCGCTGATGTCCTGACAGACGGCAACCACGCCCACCGCTTCGTTCTGATCGTCGAACACCAGGTCGAAGAGCAGCTCGACCGGGAAGCGCGTGCCGTCCTCGCGGGTGCTCTCGCCCTCGCGCCGCAGGCGCCGCAGCCCGGCGAAGTTGCGGAAGTCGAGGTCGTGAAGCTCCTCGGGCAGGAATCGCCTCAGCGGCTGGCCGAGGAGGCCGTCGCGACGCTCGCCGTGCATCTCGGCGAGCGCCGGGTTGGCCCAGCGCACGGCGAGATCGCGGTCGGTGATCGCCACGCCCACCTGCGCGGTCTCGAGCGCCTTTTCGAGTTGGCGCAGGCGGTCGCGCGACTGGCGGAGCTCGGAGAGGTCGCGGATCAGCACCAGGATGCGGCGGTCGCGTCCGCCCATCGCGGTCACCTGGACGACGCCGACCGGAAAGGTCGTGCCGTCCTTGTGGTAGGCCTCGAGCGGGCGCAGGCGCCCGGCCTCGCGGCGCTCGGCGGCGCCGTTTTCCGGCGGTGCCTCGTTGATTTCGAAGGAGATGAGCAGCTGCAGCTTCTTGCGCCGGAGCTCGCCGGAGGCGTAACCCCAGAGCGTCTCGACCCGGGAGCTCGTCCACAGGATGGTCCCCTCGGCGTCGACGACGACAGCGGCGTCGTCGAGCGCTTCGAGGATCTGTTCCGGCAGGTTGGCGAGGTCACTCACCATTCATCGGCAAGGTATCACAGGGTTTGCGGGCCGAGGATGAGCCTCTGCGCAGCCTGTCCGGCGCGGACTTCTCACCAACCTTCTGCGGCACCTCGCTACGAAAGCTGGTGCGAAGCTCGTCTAGTCGTAGACCCCGTCGGCGGACCAGTTGCCGGTCGCGACGTCGCGGTAGATGCGGAAGATGCCGGCGGCGTCGAGCTCGACGTCCCAGTATTCGCGGGTCACCGGCGCAGCGCTCCACCAGCCCTCCTCGATCCGCCAGGGGCCGGCGGCGACGCACACCGCGCCGGCGATGCTGGGGCGCTTGTCGTTGGCTTCGTTCACCAGACTCTGGATGTGAGTCGGTGCGGGCTCGCGGTCGGCGGAGCGCGGCTCGACCAGCACTTCGAGCGCGATCGGCGGCCGCAGGGTGCGCACCGCCAGGAGGCCCTTGCCGGCGGCGGGCGTGGCCGTGGCAGGCCGCGCGGTGCTGCGCAGGAGCAGCGCCGCGGCCGGCGGCGCGAACGGCACCAGCGCCAGGCGCTCCGGCCGGTGGCCGTCGACCGGCCGCGGCGAACCGACGCGGTCGGGACCGAGCAGGGCGAAGAGCCGGGCAAGGGTCGTGGCCAGGCGCTCCGGCGAGAGCGCCGGCGGGCCGAAGAGCGTGCCCTGCTCGGGCCGGGTGCGATCGGGGGTCGCGGTGAACACGAAGGCGGCGACGCCACCGCGCCTTCGCGCTTGCGGCGCCCGGCGGGCGAGCTTCGAGGTCGAGCCGGGCGAGAGTGAGCAGCGTCTTCGTGTCGCGGGTCGGAGCGGGCAGCTCCCAGGCGCGCGCGTCGTGCCCAGTGGGTTCGAGGGTGAGCTCGAGGGCGAGGCGGGCGCAGCCCAGGCCGCGCAGCTCGAGCCGCCGGCAGATCCGGTCGAGGGCCGCATGCGCGAGAAAGAGGAACGGCTCGAGCGTCACCAGCGGCCACTCGAGCTCGCTGCCTTCGGCGAGATCGGGCGGCGCCTCGCGGGGGAGCAGCGGCCGTGGGTCGACGCCGCGCGCGACGGTGTGGAGCTCCGCACCCTCGGGCCCCAGCCGGCTCACTACGGAGGCGGCGGGGAGGCGGGCAAAGTCGCCGATCGACGCCAGCCCCCAGCGGGCAAGCGTCTCGCCCAGCCGGAGCTCGGGCGCGAGCCGCGCCAGCGGCAGGGGCGCCAGGAAGCGGGCTTCACCACCGGTCGGGACGATGCGTGGTTCAGTGGTGTCGGAGCCATTGGAGCCAGCATCGGAGCCAGCGGAGCCAGCGGTCTGCGCGGCCACCTGCGCGGCGAGCTTGCTGCCGGCGATGCCGACCCGCGCCGGGAGTCCCGCGCGCCGGGCCGCGGCGGCGAGCGCACGGCCGAGCTCGCGCTCCGGTGTCCAGTCCGCTGCGGCGGGAGAGGCGGGGCGAAAGCGCCCGGCGAGGCCGTCGGCATCGAGGAAGAGAACCCCCGGTCCGGCGATCTCGACGCGCGGCGAGAAGCGCTCGGCGATCTCGGCGAGCGCCTCCTGGGCGGCGCGTTCGCAGGTGCTGTCGCGATTCCTCGCCGCGAGCTTTGGCACCAGCGCCCGCGCCTGAATGAGCGTCATGCCGGCGGTGACGCCGAGGCGGCGGGCGGCACGGGTGGCGGCGACGATCTGCGCTGCGGCACCGTTGCCGGCGGTCACGGCGAGCGCCTCCGCGGCGAGCTCCGGCTCGGCCCGCAGGCGCGCGGCGAGCGGGAAGAGCGGCACCCACAGGCAGGCGAGGCGGCTCATGCCGGCAGTGCCAGGCGGAGCCTTTCGCCGTGCGGCGCGAGGAGGCGATGGGCCTTGGTCAGGGTGAGCCGTCCGTCGGCCCCCGCGAGGAGGCGCGGGGCCGCTCCGGTGCCGCTCCACCGAGCGTGGCCGCGAGAGAGCTCGAGCACTGTCGAGGCGGCTGTCCCGGCGACCCGGTAGGGCGAGGCGACGACGAGCAGGGCGTCGTGCTGGCGGGCGCTGCGTGCCAGGCGGAGCCACATCGCCTCGGCGCCGCGTCCGCCCGGGAGCGGCGGCAATCCGAGATCGAGCACGACGAGGGGCAACCCGCCGGTGAGCGCCGCCTCGGTCGCCGCGAGCGCCTCGCGGACGGCGCGCGGCCGCGCCCAGAGCAGCCGCGGCCAGGCGATGCCGGCGGGAGCGGCGGACTGGGGATCGAGGGCGTCGCCGAGATCGATCAGCGCGGCGTTTTCGCCCGCCGAGGTGGCTGCCGCGAGGAGCATGAGCGCACAGGCGAAGCGGCCGCTCGAACGGCCGGCGGTGAGCTCGACCAGTTCGCCGCGCGGCAGTCCGCCGGGGAGGAGGCGCGCGAGACCGGGCAGGGCGATGCTCCAGGGGGCCGCCCGGGGCACATCGTGGACCGCCACCCCCTGGAGCGCGGCGAGCTCGCGGCCGCTGCGCAGGCGGCTGGCCAGCGGTCCCGCCAGGCGCTCGAGAACGGCGGGCAGCCGGGCGAGAGGGGGCGGGGGGGCGAACGCTGCGGCCATCGGGATCGTTGCCGACGCAAGGGCGCCGGGGAGCGATCATGAGGCGCAAACAAGGCGTAAGTCAAGGGCGAAGATCGACCCCTGCAGCTCCGGGCGGGGGCCCCTTCAGCGGCCGCGTTTGCGCAGCTGGGCGGTGGGGCGGGGAGGCAGGTTGTGCTCGGCGGCATGCTCGAGGACGTACTCCTGCATGCCGTGCTTGCCCAGATGGCTGCGCGGGGCGACCAGGCCCGGATGGAGCTTCTCGACGTCGGCGTGCGGCAGGCGGGGGGCCGCCATCAGCGCGCCGGAGAGGATCTCCTCCGACAGCGTTCCCGGGTCGACGATGCGGTAGATGCACGGGTGCTGGGGCATCTCCGCGCCGACCCGCACCAGCATGTGCAGGGCGCCGCCGGGGGTCAGCCGTTCGGTGATCCGCCGGGCCACCGCCAGCCAGCGCTCGCGGCTGAAGTAGTTCGGCAGATCCCAGGCGAGAACGAGATCGAAGCGCTCGCCGGCGTGGAACGGCAGCAGGTGCGGCAGGCGGCGCTCCCAGAGCGCCGGGATGGCGTCGCGCGCCTCCTCCTCGTCGACCGTGCGGTCGAAGTCGGCGATCCGGAGGCGCACGCCGAGCGGCTGGAAGAAGGCAAGGTTCGCGGCCAGAGCCGGCCCCATATCGAGCACCGAGGCGCCCGGGCGCGGCAGACGATCGATCGCCGACTTCAGTCCCGGAGCTGGATGATCGGCTCTCAACTCACCTTGCTGCCACCGGCGGCAGGAGCCGGCACCGCGGGCGGAGCGCTCTTCGGGAGCGTGGCGGCGGCGTCGGGCGAAGCCGCCAGCGGACGCGGCCCGGCCGCCTGCGACGGCTTCGCGGGCTCCATGTCGATGGTGCCCTTGAAGCGGGCGCCGTCCTCGATCACGACGCGCGGCGCCACCAGATCGCCGCGCACGCGGGCGCTCTTCTTCAGCATGATGAGCTCTTCGGCCACGAGATTGCCGTCGACCTCACCCTCGATCGAGATCAGGCGGGCGAGCACCTGCGCCGAGACCCGGCCCTTGACGCCGATCGTCACCGCGTTCTGCGGCAACTGGATCCGTCCCTGCACGCGACCCTCGATGAGCAGGTCCTCGTTGCCCGAGAGCTCACCCTGGAGATCGAGCGACGGACCGATCACGGCGCGCGCGCTGCTCTCGGCCGGGCGGTGGGCCTGGGGTTCGGGCTCGCTGCGATCGGAGCGATCGGGGCGATCGGAGCGATCCGTGCGGGCGGCGGCCGGCGGAGCGGCAGCCGGGGTGGGCGGCGGGGCGGGTTCGTTCTCTCGCTTCCACATTGTGCGGCTCCTCTGCGAAGCGTCCCGGGCAAAACTGCCGGGACAGGAAGCGATCATTGCAGAAGATTCGGCCGCCGGTGGCAATGGAGCACTGCATTGGACGCGCCGCGCCGCGGCCGGTATGCAGGGCGGCCGGTATGCCGGCCGGTATGCGAGGATCCGTCCGACATGCGCGCGTTCGACGTCATCGTGGTGGGGGGAGGGATCGTCGGTCTCGCCACGGCGCGCGCCCTGGCAGTCGACCATCGCCTGCGCTGCCTGGTGCTCGAGGCCGAGGACCGCCTGGCCTTTCACCAGACCGGCCACAACAGCGGTGTCGTGCACTCCGGTCTCTACTACAAGCCGGGCTCGCTCAAGGCGCGGCTGTGCGCCGAAGGACGGGAGGCGATCTTCCGGCTGGCCGCGGAGAAGGGCATCGCGCACGAGCGCTGCGGCAAGGTGGTCGTCGCCGTCGCGGAGAGCGAGTTGCCGCGCCTCGACGAGCTCGAGCGCCGCGGGCGCGAGAACGGGCTCGCCGGAATCGAGCGCCTCGACGCCCGGCAACTCCGCGAGCACGAACCGCACGCTGCCGGAATTGCCGGTCTGTTCGTGCCCGAGACCGGCATCGTCGACTACGTCGCGGTGGCCGAGGCGCTCGCCGGAGAGATCCGCGCCGCGGGCGGCGAGGTGCGCACGGGTGCCGCCGTGACCGCGATCCGGCGCGCCGGCGGCACGGTCGAGGTCGAAGCGCGGGGCGAGCGCTTCGCGGCCGCCTTTCTCGTCGGTTGCGCGGGCCTGGCGAGCGATCGCCTGGCCCGCCTCGCCGGGCTCGAGCCGCAGGTGCGCATCATCCCCTTCCGCGGCGACTACTACGAGCTCCTGCCCGCGGCCAGCGGACTGGTGCGCCATCTCATCTACCCGGTGCCCGATCCCGACCTGCCCTTCCTCGGCGTGCACTTCACCCGCCGCGTCGACGGTGCGATCGAGGCCGGTCCGAACGCCGTGCTCGCCTGGAAACGCAACGGCTATTCGCGGTCGAGCTTCTCGCTGCGTGATGCGGCGTCGATGCTCGCCTTCCCCGGTTTCTGGCGCATGGCGCCGCACTATGCCGGCATCGGTCTCGCGGAGTACCGCCGCGCCTGGAGCAGGGGACTCTTCGTGCGCTCGCTGCAAAGACTCGTCCCCGAGATCTCCGAGCGCGACGTGCGCCCGGCCGGTTGCGGCGTGCGCGCCCAGGCGATGGACCGCACCGGCAAGCTCCTCGACGACTTTGCGTTCGCCGAGGGCGAACGCCAGTTGCATGTCCTGAACGCCCCGTCGCCCGCCGCCACGGCCGCGCTCGCCATCGGCGGGTTCATCGCCGGCAAGGTGCTCGCCGAGATCTGAGGAGGTCCGAGTCATGTCCCTGCCGCTGCATACCGTCGACGCCTTCACCGACCGCCCGTTCGCCGGCAATCCGGCCGCGGTGTGCCTGCTCGACCACGAGCGCGGCGCCGCCTGGATGCAGGCGCTGGCGGCCGAGATGAACCTCTCGGAGACCGCCTTTCTTCTGCCCTGCGGGGACGCATGGAGCCTGCGCTGGTTCACGCCCAAGGCCGAGGTCGCGCTCTGCGGGCACGCGACCCTCGCCTCGGCGCACGTGCTCTGGGAGACCGGGCGCCTGGCGGCGGACGAGGCAGCGCTCTTCGACACGCTCTCGGGCAGGCTCACGGCGCGGCGCGCCGCCGGCGATGTCTCCGATGTCGGCGAAGGCAACGGCTGGATCGAGCTCGATTTTCCCGAGCGCCGCGAGCGGGCGCACGAAGATCTCCCGGACCTCTTCAGCGCCCTGGGAGTGCAGCCGGTCTACTTCGGCAAGAACGCCTACGACTACTTCGTCGAAGTCGCGACCGCCAGCGAGGTCCGCGAGCTCGACCCCGACTTCGCCGCGCTGGCCAAGCTCCCCGTGCGCGGCGTGATCGTCACCGCCGCAGCGGATCCAGGAAGCGATCACGACTTCGTCTCGCGTTTCTTCGCTCCCGGCGTGGGAGTACCCGAAGACCCGGTCACCGGGTCGGCGCACTGCTGTCTCGCTCCGTATTGGGGTGAAAAGCTCGGGAAAGGGGAGATGGTGGGGTTTCAGGCATCGCCGCGCGGCGGGACGGTGCGCGTGCGGCGACTAGGCGAACGCGTGATCCTCGCCGGACGCGCCGTCACGATCGTCGCCGGAGAGCTTTCCGCGTCGGCGATATGAGCCTGCCGGGCTCCAACTCGAGTTCCCGCCGGCGACGATGGAGCGCGCTCGCCAAGGCCGCTGCGCTTGCACTCCCTTTACTGGTCCTTTGCTTTTTTCTCTACCAGGCTGCCACCTGGCCCGACGTGGCGCGCCTGGCGCGCGAGATGCCGAAGAGCACCGCCTTCATCGACCGCTTTCGCGAGCGCCAGCGCGGCGCCGGGAAACCCGATCGCGTCGCCTGGCAACCGGTGCCCTACGGGCGCATCTCGGCGGAGCTCAAGCTCGCGGTGCTGGTGGCGGAGGACATCGATTTCTTCTCGCATCACGGTTTCGCGGTGGCGGAGCTCAAGAAGGCGGTCGCGGAGGCGTGGGAGGAGGGCGAGATGCCGCGCGGCGCCTCGACCCTCACCCAGCAGCTGGCGAAGAATCTCTGGCTCTCGCCGTCGCGCAATCCGCTGCGCAAGGTGAAAGAGGCACTGCTCACGCGGGCGCTCGAGAAGCGCCTCGAGAAGCGGCGCATCCTCGAGCTCTACCTGAATGTCGTCGAGTTCGCGCCTGGCGTCTACGGTGCCGAGGCCGCCGCGCTGCGCTTCTTCGGCAAGTCCGCAGCCGGCCTCTCCCGCCACGAAGCGGCGGCCCTTGCTGGCGGCCTGCCGAAGCCGTCCAGCTGGCATCCGGGGGCGACCAGCAAGGTCTATCTGCGCCGTGTCGAGCGGATCGCCGGCCGGATCGAACGCGCGGCCTGGCTGCGCGGCGAGATCTAGCCCGGCGTGGGTGCGCGACAAATAGAGCGCTGGCTTCTCATGGGCTGGCGAGACCGAGTTGAACCAGGATCGCGTGTTCGACCTTCTCGACGTCAGCATGTGCGAGTTGGCCGAGCCTCTTCGAAAGACGCTTCTTGCTGACGGTCGTCAGTTGATCGGCCATGGCCTTGCGGGGCTCGCCCTTCACGGAGACGTAGGCCTCGCTGGGGTAGAGCCGTTCGACATTCGAGGTGAGCGGCACGACCTGAACCCGGTTGAGAAACCGATTCGAGGCGTCGTTGCTGACGATGACCGCCGGTCGCCGCTTGCGAACCTCGCCCCCCACGGACGGCTCGAAGTCGACCCACCAGACCTCACCGCGCGTCATCTGCGACATCCCCGGCAGTAGCCTCTGCCCACTCGTGAGCTTCGGCCTCGCGGACCTCGTCGGCGGCCATTTCGCGATAGGCGGCGAGAAGATCCTGGGGGAGGACGTGCGGCCGCACGAGCGACTCGATGAAGCGGCTGATCTTGTGCCGGCCCACGACCGCATGCAGCCCCGCGTAGACTTTCTCGTCCACGGTAATGGTGAGTTTTTTCTGCATACGTGTACGATACGTATTCACGCCAACGAGGTCAAGGGCTTGGTGTTCCAGAGCTTGGACCTCGGAGGCCAAGCGGCCTACCGTACGAAGGGACGCAACAGCCCTTCGATCGCGACGAGCTCCGGCCCGACAACGCCCGCAGCGACGAAATCCTCGTTCCAGCCCTGCGCGATGGCGAGGCACAGCTTGCGGACGACCGCCTGCGCCTCCGCGTCGTCGAGCCCGAACTGACCTGCGTTGGTGACCGCGTTCTCGAGCGTCGCCTCCCGCCCATGATCGCCGACGCCGATCGCCTGACGGCGTTGGGTGCCCGTCGCGAGCTGCGGCACCAGGTCGAACGCCGGCGAGAGGCGAAAGCCGTCGCCTGCGTCCACCACCGCGTGGTTGCGCAGGTGGTCATCGGTGTTCCCAACGACGATGTTGAAGACCATCCGCAGGAACAGCTCGCGCGCATCTTCGCGGGGCATCGCGCCGTGGCGGCGGATCCACGCCGCGAGGTCGGCGTAACTTCCGGCGCCGTAGTCGCGTTCGTGCAGCCCGAGCAGAGTCAATCCGCTCAACACGTGCGCGCGGGCGAAGCCGTCGCGCTGCCTGCGGCGGTCGAAGCGCCGGGTCATCAACACCGCCCGACCGCCGACCTCGACGAGCTCGTGGTGCGGCACGCGAATGCCGCACCGAGCCGCGAGGGTCAGGGTGGCGTGTTCCCAGCGCGTGATCGCGTGACGGTCGTCCTTGGCGGGAAACTTCGCCACCCAGAGGTCGCCGCCGCGCTCCACCGTCGCCTTGGGCCGCATGCCGCCGAGGGTTCCGGACCCTTCGCCAAGCAGCGTGAGCAGTCGAGGAGGGATGGGCTCGTCGCGCTCGAGGCGAAGGTTGGCATCCATCAGCTCCGCGAGGCGATGCGAGGATGGGGCCGTCGAACCGCCGGTGAAGGCGCGCTCGTTCGAGAAGGCGAGCGCGCCGGCGCGCTCGCCGCCGGTCGCGAGGAGGAACTCGAGCTCGGTGAGACCGATGCGCCCAAGCTGGCGCTCGATGACCTTGCGGCCCCAGTAGTCGGGACCGGCGTCGCGCAACGCACTGAAGATCTCCCAGCCGGGTTGCGACTCGAACTCGCGCTCTTCGAGGGGCAGAAGGTCGGGGTCGACCGCGAAGGCGTTCGATCGCGCCAGCCAGGACGGCGCGTACTTGAAGCGGCAGAACCCGGCGTTGCCGGTCTCGAAGACGATGACCTGCCCGACCAGTTCGGGCGCGGCCGATCCGGGAAGGTAGCCGAAGACATACGCCCGGTCAGACATCGAACGTGGTCTCGCGCGGGCGACCGCGCAGCAGGAGGCGGCGGCGCTCGAGGCTCAAACCCACCGAGTCCTCAGCGGGGTCGGCGAGCGTGCGCAGACGATCGAGCATCCCGTAGAGCATCAGCGCGTTGGTCAGCACGCCGAGGCCCACCCCGGGCTTGCCGGCTTCGAGGTGCCGCAGCGTGTTGACGCTCACGAACAGGCGTGCGGCGGCATCGCGCAGACTCAAGGAGCGACGAGCGCGCGCCAGCGCCAAGTCCGCCCCGAGCTGCGCGAGCGCACTGCGGGCCGGAGCCGAGAGGCTGGTGCGTCCGATGGATCTCTTGGTCATATCAATAACGTAATACAAAATGGCTTCTTTGTGTCGGTATATTAATATATTCTTCCGAGAAGTCAAACGACTGCGTGGCGCGATGCGACTGGCACCTTCCCCGCACCTCTCCATGGAAACTACCGGCCTCGGCGGTCGCCGAGCTGCACTTCCAGCCGCCCGACCACGTCGGCCACGTAGTGATGAAATCCCCAGCCGATGCCGTCTGTCATACGCCTCTTGGCCGCGCTCGTCATGCGTTCAAGATCTTAGATCGGATGCGCCTGCTGCACCTTGCTCAGGCGCTCCGCCATGCGGGTCTGCCAACCCGGGCCGGTGGCTTTCCTGCTGCGGTTTTCCGCAGACTTGACAGCCGCGGCTGCCGGTGTTCGAATCGTTACCTCATGACTCGTCCGAGCTCTGTTCGCGCCAGTGTCATCGCTTCCAGCTGCTGGCGCAGCTCTGCTCATCATCACGCGCATTAGGTAGGCCGGGGCGTCTTGTCCCGGCCCATCGGGCCCGGGACGACCAGCCGAGAACCTGCATCTCCTCCGCTGACCTCCTTCCGGGAACCCGGGAGGGGGTTTTTGCTTTATGGAGACATTGGAGCGCGGAGCGGCAGGGGATCGGGCGCTCATCGTCGCCTCGCTGACCGAGCCGCCGGCGGCCGACGGCCGGGATCTCGAAGCGCTCGGACGAAGCGCCGACTGGCTCGAAGTGCGCGCCGACCTGGTCGGCGACCTCGACCCGGACTGGCTGCGGATGCACTTTCCCGGCGAGCTCCTCTACACCCTGCGCAGCGGCTTCGAGGGTGGTGCCTTCGAAGGCGCGCGCGAATCGCGCCTGCGCCGGATCGGCGAGGCGGGACCGCGCTTCGATCGCGTCGATCTCGAAGGCGAGCGCGATCTCGTCCCCGAGTTGCTGGCGCGGATCCCCGCCGGCCGCCGCATCGTCTCCTGGCACGGCGCGCCGATCGCACTGCAGGCGCTCGAGTCCCGCCTCGCGCACCTCTCCTCCGTGCCGGCGGCGCTCTACAAGCTCGTACCGGCGGCGGCGAACGCCGGCGAAGAGCTCGCTCCGCTGCAGCTTCTCGCCGGCTCGTCGCGCCGCGACGTGGTCGCCTTCGCGAGCGGCGCCGGCGGCTTCTGGACGCGGATCCTGGCGCCGCGCCTCGGCGCGGCGGTGGTCTACGGTTCGGCGACCGAACGGGCCGCAGCGCCGGGACAGCCCACGGTGGAGCAGCTGCGTCGCGACTACGGCTTCCCGGAGGTGGCGAAGATCCGCCATCTCTTCGGCCTCGTCGGGCGGCCGGCGCTGCAGTCGCTCTCGCCGCGCCTGCACAACGCCGCCTACCGCGCCCTGGGTCTCGCGGCGCTCTACGTGCCGTTCGACGTCGAGCAGTTCGGCGACTTCTGGCTCGAGCTCGTCGAGAGCGATGCCATCGCCGACCTCGGCCTCGTCCTGGGGGGCCTGTCGATCACCACGCCGCACAAGGAGGTGGCGTTCGCCGTCGCCGGCGCGACCAGCCCGCTCAGCGAACGGCTGCAGGCGGTCAACACCCTGACGCCGCGCCGAGGCGTCTGGGAGGGGGAGTCGACGGATGCCGAGGGTGTGGTCGAGGCGCTGCGCGCCCGCGGCGTGGAGCCGCGCGGCCGCCGGATCGCGGTCATCGGCTGCGGCGGGGCCGGCCGGGCGGCGGCGCTCGGTCTCGCGGTCACGGGCGCCAAGGTCGTGCTGGCGAATCGCGGACCCGAGCGCGGCATGGCCGCGGCGCGGTCGCTCGGCCTGCCGTTCCTGGCGCTCGCCGAGCTGGCGGCCGCGGGCGCCGCGGGTGCGCCGGCGGGCGCTCCGGCGGACGGCTTCGACGTCTACGTCCATGCCACGCCGCTCGGGCGGCGCAACGGCGACGAGCTGCCGCTGCCGGTGGCGCGTCTCGCGCCGGATGCCGTCGTCGTCGATCTGGTGTACGGCGAAGCGCCGACGCCGCTGGTCGCCGCGGCCCGGCGGCGCGGCCTGACGGCGATCGATGGCCGTGAGGTGCTGCTCTATCAGGCGATTCCGCAGTTCCGCGCGATGACCGGGCGGGAGCTGCCGGTGGCGCTGGCGCGCCAGGTCCTGGGACTCGAAGGGGAGGGCGCTTGAGGCTCAGAGCCACCCTGCCGGCGGGAGTTTCGGCGCTGCTCTTCGGCTCGGCCGCCCGCCTGCGCAGACTCGAGGCGCAGCTGGCGGCAGAGCTCGAGGGCCGGGGATTTCGTGAAGCGGTACTGCCGATGGTCGACTACTTCGCGCCCTACGCGCCGCTGCTCGCCCCGGCCGCGCGCGCCGAGCTCTACCGTTTCGCCGATCGCGACGGCGAGCTCCTGGCGCTGCGCTCGGATTTCACGCCGCTCCTGGCGCGCCTCCTGGCGCCTCATCTCGCGGCGCTCGAGCTCCCACTGCGGCTGTTCTATCGCGGCGACGTCGTGCGCTGCCCCGAACGCGGGGCGCGCAGCGAGGTCGAGCAGTATCAGATCGGCGGCGAGCTCCTCGGCGACGAGAGCTCCGGTCCGGCGCTCGAGCGCGAGGCGGCGCTCGCCTGCGCGCGTCTCCTTGCCCTGGCCACCGGCGGGCGCGCCCACCTCGTGCTCGGGCTCGCCGGCGCTCTCGACGAGCTGCTGGTGACCGCCGTCGGCGCCGAGCGAGCGCCAGAGCTCGCGCGATCGGTGGCTCGTCGTGAGCGTGGGGCGGCGCGCTCCGGTGCGAGCGCCGGCGACGCGAGCGCCGCGATCGCCGAGATCATCGACCGCGGCCTGCCGCGCGACGCCGGCATCCTCGGCGAACGCGGCGCCGCGGCCCTTCTCCGGTTGGAGGGCGTGCGCGCGGAGTTGGCGCGCCTCGAGCCTGCGGTGCAGGTGACGATCGACCTGGCCGAGTTCGCCGACTTCGCGGGTCTCTCCGGAGCGTCCGGGTCCGGGGAGTCCGGGGCGCGCGACTTCCGGCCCTATTACGACGGCCTGGTCCTGCGCGCCTACCTGCCCGACCGGGCGCGGCCGGTGGCCACCGGCGGACGCTACGACGCCCTCTTCCGCAAACTCGGCGCCGAGGTCGCGGCGGTGGGTTTCTCGCTCCGTCTCGACGCGCTCGCCGAGCTTCCGGGCCAGGACGAGCCGGCATGATCCGTCTCGCGCTACCCAAGGGTCGCAACCTCGGGACCGCTCTCGCGGCGTTCGCCGCCGGCGGCATCGATCTCACCGCGCTCGACAGCGCCTCGACGCGGGACTCGCGCCGCCTGTGGCACTCGTTCCCCGAGCTCGGCTTCGAGGTCCTGCTGCTCAAGGACCGCGACCTGCCGCTCTACGTCGGGCGCGGCGTCGCCGACTGCGGCGTGGTCGGCCGCGACGTGCTCGACGAGGTCGACGGCGATCTGCTCGTGCCGCTCGAGCTCGCCGGGGGCCGCAGCCGGCTGGCGCTCATCGGCCGCGCCGGCCGCCCGCTGCCCGGCGCCGGCGAGCAGGTGCGGCTCGCTACCAAGTATCCGCGCACCGCCGAACGGTTTCTCGAGTGCCAGCCCTGGAGCGCCGAGATCCTCGAGCTCTCGGGGTCGATCGAGCTCGCGCCGCTCGTCGGGCTCGCCGATTTCATTCTCGACATCGTGCAGACCGGTTCGACCCTGCGGGCGCACGGTCTGGAAGAGATCGCGCGGGTGCGCGAGATCGCCCCCTGCTTCGTCGTCCATCGCGCGGCGTGGCAAATGCGGCGCGCCGAGCTCTCCGGCCTCCTGGGACGCCTGGAACGCGCCGGGGTCGCGGCATGAGCGCGCTGCGGATCGTGCGCGCGGAGCTGCCGGGGGGCCGGCGCCTGCGGCGGCGCATCGCCGGGCGTCTGGCGACGGTGCTCGACTTGAAAGTGGAGAGAGGAACGCGCCGGATCGTCGCCGCCATCCGCAAGGGCGGCGACGCGGCGCTCCTCGACGCAGCGCGCGCCTACGACGGTTTCGCCGGCGCCGCGGGAACGCTGCAGGATCTCCGGCTCGCACCGCTGGCCGGGGACCGGGGCTGGTCGAACGTCGCTCCCGAGGTGTGCGCGGCGGTCGAGCTGGCGATCGCCAACGTCGAGGCGTTCCATCGCCTGCAGCTCACGGCAGCCGGGGAGGGTTTCGCCGTCGAGCGTTCCGGCGTGACGCTCGCGGAGATCGTGCGGCCGCTCGCCCGCGTCGGTCTCTATGTGCCCGGGGGGCGGGCGAGCTATCCCTCGACCGCCATCATGACCGTCGTGCCGGCGCAGGTCGCCGGGGTCGCGGAGATCGCGGTCGCGACGCCGGCGCGGACCTATCTCGAACAGCCGGTGCTGCGCTACACCCTGGCGCGCCTCGGCGTCGGGGAGATCTGGGGGGTCGGCGGGGCGCACGCCGTCGCGGCGTTCGCCTACGGCACCGAGTCGGTGCGCCGGGTCGACGCCATCGCCGGCCCGGGCAATGCCTGGGTGACCGCCGCCAAGCGCCAGGTCGCCGGGGTGGTCGCGATCGACGGGCTGATGGGGCCCAGCGAAGTCGTCATCGTCGCCGGCGAGGACGCCGATCCGGAGTGGATTGCCGCCGATCTCCTGGCGCAGGCCGAGCACGATCCGCGGGCTGCCGCGCTGCTCGTGACGACCTCCCGCCGGCTGGCGCGCCGGGTCGCGGCGGCGGTCGACCGGCAGCTGCCGGAGCTCGCGACGGCGGAGACCGCGCGCGCCTCGTTGAAGGCCTATGGCGCGGTGCTCGTGGTCGCCGATCTCGACGCCGCAGCGGACCTCGTCGCGGAGATCGCGCCCGAGCATCTGCAGCTCGTCGGCGCGCAGATCGAGGCGGCCTCGGAGCATTTCGTCACCGCCGGGGCGATCTTCGTCGGCGCGCGCACGCCGGAGGTCTTCGGCGACTATGTCGCCGGACCGAGCCACGTCCTGCCGACATGCGGCACGGCCCGCTTCGCCTCCGGACTCTCGATCGAGACCTTCCGGCGGCGCACGCACCGGATCGAGGTGCGCGACGCCGCCGCGGCGGCCCGCTTCGCGACCGCTTCTGCCGCCCTCGCCGCCGCCGAAGGGCTGCCGGCGCATGCGGCGGCGGCAACCGCCCGCCTCGGTGGGGGTGCCCGATGAGCCGCTTCGTGCGCGCCGAGGTGCGGGCGCTCCGCGCCTACACGCTCGATCTTGCGCCCTGCCGCTTCAAGCTCGATCAGAACGAGGTGCCGTGGGAGCTCCCGCGCCGGCTCAAGGAGGAGGTCGCGCGTCGCCTGGTCGACCGCGAATGGGCGCGCTATCCCGACTTCCACTCCGACCGCCTGCGCCAGCGGCTGGCCGCTGCCCACGCCTGGACTCCCGAAGGCGTGCTGGCCGGCAACGGATCGAACGAGCTGCTCGCCGCCACGCTCGCCGCGGTCGGCGGTCCAGGGCGGGAGATCCTCGGCCTGGCGCCCAGCTTCGGGCTCTATCCGGTCTTTGCCCTCCAGGCGGGTGCACGCTACCGGGCGATCGGACCGCGCCGCGACCTGGCGCTGCCCATCGCAGAGATGGAGCGCGAGATCGACCGCGATCCGCGCCGGCCGGTCCTCGTCGCCTCACCGAACAACCCGACCGGCGAGGCGATCGAGCCGGCGACGATCGCGCGCTGGGCGGCGAAGCTCGCGGCGGCGGACGCGCCCCTGCTGCTCGACAACGCCTACGGCGAGTTCTGCCGCCACGACTACCGGCCGCTCCTTGCCCGGCACGAGAATCTGGTGATCTTCCGCACCTTCTCCAAGGCCTGGTCGCTCGCCGGAATCCGTCTCGGCTACCTGCTCGCCGCGCCGGAGCTGGTGGCCGAGATCGTCAAGGTCAAGCTGCCTTACAACCTCGGGCAGGCCGGCGCCATCGCCGGCGACTTGGCGCTCGACGATGCCGCGCTCGTCGAGCGCCGCGTCCGCCTGCTCGTCGCGCGGCGCGCGCAGTGGCGCGCGCTGCTGGCGGCGAGCCAGGGCGAGGTCTTTGATTCCGAAGCCAACTTCATTCTGGTCAGAAACGAAAAGCAAAAAAGCCTGCTGGTAAAGGACTCTCTGGCACAGCGCGGGATTCGAGTTCGCGACGTCTCCGCCGGGCCGGGCCTCGAGGGCTGCCTGCGATTCTCGATCGGGACCGGCGCGGCTATGCGGGCGGTGGCACAGACGATGGATGAACTGCTTTCCTTTACCGGAAGTCTTTCGCAGCGGGAGCCGAGATGAGACGAGCCAGCATCCAGCGCCAGACGAAAGAGACGAAGATCTCAGTCGAGCTGGATCTCGAGCCGGGCGGGGCGAGCTCGATCGCCGTGCCCGACGGCTTCTTCGGCCACATGCTGGAGGCTCTTGCCGTCCATTCCGGCTTGGGCTTGCGCCTGTCGGCGCAGGGGGACACCCAGGTCGATCTCCATCACACGGTGGAGGACACCGGGATCGTGCTCGGCGAGGCGCTCGCCGCGGCGCTCGGTGAGCGCCGCGGCGTGGTGCGCTTCGCGCACGCCTACGCGCCGCTCGACGAGGCGTTGGCGCGCGCCGTGGTCGATCTGTCGGGGCGCGGCTTCTTCGTCTGGAGCGTGCCGCCGGAGCTCGAACAGGCCTGGGTGACGCGCGACTTTCCGCTCACCCTGGTCGCCGACTTCTTCCAGGCGCTCGCCGATCGCGCGCGGCTGACGCTCCACCTGACGGTCGTCGCCGGACGCAATCCCCACCACGTCGCCGAAGCCTGTTTCAAGGCGGTGGCGGTGGCCCTCCGCCAGGCAGTGGCGCTGCGCACCGCCGCTGGCGGCGGCGTCGGTGGTGTCGGCGGGGGCGAGATTCCGAGCACCAAGGGGACATTGGCCGGATGAGCAGCGAGACTCTGGTCCTCGACCTCGGCGTCGGCAACCTCGGCAACGTCGTGCGCGCCCTCGCTGCGGCCGGCGGCCGGCCGGAGATTTCGGCGGATCCCGCGGCCGTGCGTGCCGCGCGGAGCATCGTGCTGCCCGGCGTGGGCGCTTTCCGGCCGCCGCGCGAACGGCTGCGTGGCGCGCTCGAAGAGGCGCTGCGCGGAGCGCTCGCCAACGGCGCTCACCTGCTCGGGATCTGCGTCGGCTATCAGCTGCTCTTCGAAGGCAGCGACGAGTTCGGCGCCACCGGGGGGCTAGCCCTGCTGCACGGGCGGATCACCCAGTTGCCGGAAACGGTCGCCCTGCCGCACATCGGCTGGAACCGGCTCGAAGCGCCCTCGCCGCACCCGCTGCTCGAGGGTATCGAGCGCGACGCCTACGTCTATTTCGTGCACAGTTTCGCCCCTGACGCCGCTGCCAGCGCCGCCGGCACCGACACCGTCGCGACCACGCTGCACGGACGAAGATTCGCCGCCGTCTCGGCGCGCGGCCGCATCTGCGGCACCCAGTTCCACCCCGAGAAGAGCGGCGAGGCCGGTCTGCGCCTGCTGCGCAACTTTCTGACCCTCTCCGACGGAGTCGCGGCATGCAACTGATCCCCTCGATCGACCTGCGGCGCGGCAAGGTCGTGCGTCTGGCGCAAGGGCGCGACGAGAGCGCCATGGTCTACGCCGAGGATCCGCTCGAGGTATTGGCGCAGTTTCAGGCTGCGGGAGCCGAACGCGTCCACATCGTCGATCTCGACGCGGCTTTCGGCGGGCCGCGGCAGACCGCGGTCCTCGCTCGCGTGGTCGCTGCAGCCAAAGGCGAAAAGCTCCAGTTAGGGGGTGGCTTGCGCAGCGGCGACTTGCTGCGCAGCGCTCTCGACAGCGGCTTCGATCGCGCTGTCGCCGGATCGATGGTGGTGCGCGATCCAGCGGCCTTCGGACGCGCAGTCGAGGAATGCCCGGGTCGACTGATTCCCGCCTTGGAGTTCAAGGCGGGAGAGTTGCGCGCGGGCGGCTGGAGTCAAGGCAGCGGGCTGGATCTCGAGGTGGTGTTGAGGGAGCTACTTCCATTTACCGGTCTTTTTTTCGAAGCGCTGGTCACCGATATCACCCGCGACGGCATGCTGAGCGGTCCGAACATCGACCTGGCGGTCAGCGTGGCGCGCGCCCTCGGTGTGCAGGCGATCGTCTCGGGAGGCGTTGCCGGGAGTGGCGATGTCGTCGCCGCCGCGGCGCATTCCGAGCTCTCGGCAGTGATCGTCGGCCGGGCGTTCTACGACGGCAGGATCGATCTGCTCTCTGCCCTCGAGGCGTTGCGCTCAGCGCGCGCCGGGGTGCCGGCATGAGCGTCGCGAAGCTGCCGCACCCTCCGGTCGGCGGGCTGACGGCGCTCGCCTGCCGGGTCATTCCCTGCCTCGACGTCGCCGATGGCGAGGTGGTCAAGGGGGTTCGTTTCGAGGACCTCGAGAGCTTCGGCTCGCCCGCCGCGGCTGCCGAGCGCTATTGCGCGGACGGCGCCGATGGCTCCAGTGCCGCCGACGAGCTCGTCTTCCTCGACATCGCCGCCTCGCACGAGCGCCGCGGTCCGGCGCTCGATTGGATCGAGCGCGTCGCGGAGAGTGTGTTCATTCCGCTCACCGTCGGCGGCGGCGTGCGCACCCTGAACGATGCGCGTGACCTGCTCGCGGCCGGGGCCGACAAGGTGGCCCTCAACTCGGCGGCGGTGGCGAGGCCGGAGCTCCTTACCGAGCTCGCGGAGCGCTACGGGAGTCAGTGCGTCGTGCTCTCCGTCGATGTGCGCCGGCGCGGGTCGGGCACTGCCGGAGCCGGGGAACCCGGCTGGGAGGTGGTGACGCGGGGCGGCCGGCAGGACACCGGGCTCGACGCCCTGGAGTGGATTGTCGCCGGCATCGGGCGCGGGGCCGGCGAGCTTCTGCTGACCAGCATCGATCGCGACGGCACCGGCGAGGGCTTCGACTGCGCGCTGCTCGCGGCGGCAGCGGCGCGGGTCAACGTGCCGATCATCGCCTCCGGCGGCGCCGGGCAGGCGAGCGACTTCGCCGCGGCGCTCGCCGCGGGCGCCGCGGCGGTGCTCGCGGCCGGTCTGTTCCATCGCGGGGAGCTCACCGTACCGGAATTGAAGCGCTCTCTGGCCTCGCAAGGCTTTCCAGTAAGGGGGATGGCGTGAGTTCCGACTCGGTAGAGGAGGTCCTCGATTGCGCGAAGCTGCGCTACGACGCGGCGGGCCTGCTGCCGGTGGTGGCACAGGACGCCTTCACCGGCCGTGTCCTGATGCTCGCCTGGGCGAATGCCGAGGCGGTGGCCAGGACTCTGGCGACCGGCGAGGCGCACTTCTGGAGCCGCAGCCGGCAGGCCCTCTGGCGCAAGGGCGAGACCTCGGGGAGCGTCTTGAACGTCCTCTCGGTCGAGCGCGACTGCGACGGCGACAGCCTGCTCCTGCGCGTGCTTCCCGCCGGACCCGCCTGCCACACCGGCGCCATGAGCTGCTTTGATGGCGAAGCGAACGGCGCCGGCAGGCCCGGTGGCCTCGATCTTGGCGCCCTCGAGCGCATCGTTGCGTCTCGCGCCGGCGCCGACCCGGAAGCGAGCTACACTGCGCGACTCTTCGCCGAGGGGATCGAGCGCATGGCCCAGAAAGTCGGCGAAGAGGCGACCGAGGTCGTCATCGCCGCGCTCGCAACCCATCACGGTCGCGATCCGAAGAGCGCAAGGACCAGTAAAGGGAGAGGATTGAATTCGGGAGGTTCACGGTCGTCCGGGACGCCGGTCCCCGCGCCAGAGGCGCCAGGCAAGGCGCACGAACAGAAGCAAAGGCTGGTCGAAGAGGCGAGCGACCTGCTCTTTCATCTCACCGTCTTGCTCCAGGCAAGCGGCGTGACGACGACCGACCTGGCGAGAGAGCTTTCCGCGCGCCACCGCGGCCGACCGCAAGGCAAAGAGGTAGGCAGTGTCCATTTACTGAAAACAGAAGAGGAAGTGACCACAGTGCCCCCCGAGCAGAGCGAGCGGACGGGCCCTCGACCGACCGGAAAGCGGAGAGCATGAGAAGAGTAACCCCCCACCTGCGCGAGCTTCTGGCGGAGACGGTGACGCCGCTCGCGGTCTATCAGCGCCTGAAGGCGCTCTCGCCGGTGCGCTTTCTCTTCGAGAGCGTCACCGGCGGCGAGCAGGTGGCGCGCTTCAGCTTCCTCGGCGCCGCGCCGCGCGAGCTCTACCGGCTCTATCCCGATCGTCTGGAGGTCGAGCGCGATGGCCGCCGCAGCGACCTCCCCGGGGCGCCGCTCGCGGCGTTGCGCGCCCTGGTGGAGGGCTACTCGACGCCCGAGCTTCCGGTCCCCTTCGCCGGCGGCTTCGTCGGCACCTTCGGCTTCGACCTCGTGCGCCTGGTCGAGCGCTTGCCATCGCGGCCGCCCGATCCGTGGGGATTGCCGATCGCCATCCTCGGGCGCTTCGACGAGGTCATCGCCTTCGATCACGCCCAGCAGCGCCTGCTGCTCGTCGCCAACGAGATTGCAGGCGAGACGACGGCGGCCGAGGCCGAGCGCGCCCTCGACCGGCTCGAAGGGGCGCTGGCGCGCGATGTCCGGGTGCGCGCCATCCGATTGCCGGAGGAGCGGCCGGTCCTCGACCGCGCTCCGGAGGTGAGTCTCCCGGGTCCCGATTTCCAACGCGCGGTGCGGGCGGCGAAGGAGCACATTCTGGCAGGGGACATCTTCCAGGTGGTCCTGGCGCGGCACTTCCGCCTCGCCTCGGAGGCGACGCCCGAAGCGCTCTATCGCGCGTTGCGGCGGGTCAATCCGAGTCCGTACATGGTGCTGCTCGAGTTCCCGGAGGTGGCGCTGGTCGGCGCTTCGCCCGAGATGCTGGTGAAAAAGACCGGCGACCGGCTGGTGACCCGCCCGATCGCCGGCACCCGGCAGCGGGGAATCGATTCCGATGCCGATCGGGCCCTGGCGGCGGAGTTGCTCGCCGACCCGAAGGAGCGTGCCGAACACGTCATGCTGGTCGACCTCGGCCGCAACGATCTCGGCCGGGTGGCGACGCCGGGAAGCGTTTCGGTGGAGAGCTTCCTCGAGGTCGAGCGCTACTCGCATGTCCTGCATCTGGTGTCGAGCGTCGAAGCGGAGCTCGCCCCGGGCAGGTCGGCGCTGGACGCGCTGCTGGCGGCCTTTCCCGCCGGGACGGTCTCGGGCGCGCCGAAGATCCGCGCCATCGAGATCCTCGACCGGCTCGAGCCGGAGTCGCGCGGCCTCTACGCCGGAGCGACCGGCTACCTCTCCTTTTCCGGCGATCTCGACACCTGCATTACCATTCGCACTCTCGTCGCCAGGAAGGTCCACGATGGCTCCGGCACCTCGGAGGTTTCGGTGACCGCCGGCGCCGGCATCGTCGCCGACTCCGATCCGGGTCGAGAGGAGCAGGAGACCGAGAACAAGGCCGCGGCGCTGCTCGCCGCGGTGGCCCTCGCCGAGGAGCTGGAAAGATGATCCTGGTGATCGACAACTACGATTCGTTCACCTACAACCTGGTGCAACTCCTGGCGGTCGCCGGCGCCGATCCGGTCGTGGTGCGAAACGACGCCGCGACCGTCGACGAACTGCTGGCGATGCGCCCGGCCGGGATCCTGATCTCGCCCGGCCCCGGCCGGCCGGCGGAGTCCGGGGTCTGCGTGCCGCTGCTCGCCCGGCGACCCAACCTGCCGATCTTCGGAGTCTGCCTGGGGCACCAGGCGATGGGGGAGTCGTTCGGCGCCACGGTCGACCGCGCGCCGGTGCTGATGCACGGCAAGACCTCGGCCGTGCGGCATACGGGCGAAGGCATCTTCCAGGGGGTGCCGAATCCGTTCGAGGCGACGCGCTACCACTCGCTCGAGGTCCAGGAGGCGACCCTGCCGGCCGAGCTCGAGGCGATCGCCTGGAGCGACGACGGGATCGTCATGGCGCTGCGTCACCGCGAACTGCCCTGGTGGGGGGTGCAGTTCCACCCCGAGTCGGTGTTGACCGTCGCCGGCCCGCAGATCGTCGCGAACTTCCTCGCCCGATGCACCACGCCGCAGGCGGTTGCCGGATGAACGAGCCGGCGCAGCTCCTGCAGCGTCTGCTCGACCGCGAGGACCTCGGGCGCGCCGAGGTCGCAGCGCTCTTCGGCCGCATCATGGACGGCGAGATCGCAGAGAGCCAGATCGCGGCGCTGCTCGTCGCACTGGCGATGAAGGGGGAGACCCCGGACGAGATCGCCGGCGCCGTCGAAGCGATGCGGGCAAGGGCGCGCACCGTGCCGCACGACCTCGCGGATGTCGTCGATACCTGCGGCACCGGCGGCGACGGCCGGGGCACGTTCAACATCTCGACCGCGGCGGCGTTCGTGGCTTCGGCCGCGGGCGCGGCGGTCGCCAAGCACGGCAATCGCGCCGTCTCGTCGCGCTCCGGCAGCGCCGACCTGCTCGTCGCGCTCGGCCTGCCGATCGAGGTCGCGCCCGAGACGTCGGGGCGGCAGCTGGCGGCGATCGGCATCGCCTTTCTCTTCGCTCCCGCTCACCATCCCGCGACCCGGGCGGTCGTGCCGGTGCGGCGGGCGCTCGGCGTGCGGACGATCTTCAACCTGCTCGGTCCGCTCACCAACCCGGCGGCGGCGCGGCGGCAGCTGATCGGGGTCTACGCCCGCGACCGCGTCGAGCCGGTGGCGCGGGTGCTCGCGGCGCTCGGCTGCGAGCACGCCCTGGTCGTGCACGGCGACGACGGCCTCGACGAGATCACCACCACCACCACCACCCACGTTGCCGAGGTGCGCAAAGGGGAAGTGGCCACCTACGAGCTCACTCCCGAATCAGCCGGAGTCCGGCGCGCGGCGCCCGAGTCCCTCGCCGGAGGCTCGCCGGAGGAGAATGCCGAGAGACTGATGGCGCTGGTGGAGGGGGAGACCGGCCCCCTGGCCGACATCGTGGCCCTGAACGCCGGCGCGGCACTCTTTGTCGGCGGCAGATCTGCATCGGTCGCCGAGGGTGTCGAGATGGCCAGAGCCGTGCTTGCCTCCGGCGCGGCGCATGCGAAACTCCAGGCTCTGAAAAGCTTCCGGTAAAGGAAAAAGAGCCCAGTGCCGCCCGCCGATATCCTGCAGCGCATCGTCGCCACCCGCCGCCAGCGGCTCGGAGTCCTACCGGCGCATCAAGCGCCACCCCCATTTACCGGAAGCTTTTCTGCGGCAGCTTCCACGGGCAATCCGTTCGTGGCCGCGCTCGCCGCGCGGCGGGGGCGGGCGGTCATCGCGGAGGTGAAGATGGGTTCGCCGCGCCTCGGTTCGCTCGCCGGGCGCTTCGATCCCGTGAAACAGGCTGCGGCCTATGCCGCGGCGGGGGCCGCGGCGCTGTCGGTGGTGGTCGAGCCGGATTTCTTCTTCGGCAGCTACGAGCTGCTCGCCGCCTGCAAGGCCGCCTGCGGTCTGCCGGCGATCGCCAAGGAGTTCGTGGTCGACCTCCGCCAGCTCGACTGGGCGGTCGAAGCGGGTGCCGACGCGATCCTGCTGGTTGCCGCCCTGTACTCCGCCTCGGAGCTCGCCGGCTGGGCGGCGGCGGCCCGCGAGCGCGGCCTCGCGCCGCTCATCGAGACGCACGATGCCTCCGACCTCGACCTGTTGGCGGGTAGGGAGTGGGAAATGGTCGGGGTGAACAACCGCGATCTGCGAACCTTCGAAGTGGATCTCGGGCATTCGATCTCGATGCGGCCGCGCCTGCCGCCGGAGGCGCTCGCCGTCGCTGAAAGCGGCATTGCGAGTCGGGCCGACGTCGCCCGGCTGCAAGCGGCTGGTTTCGACGCCTACCTCGTCGGCGAGAGCCTGCTCCTCTGCGGGAATCCGGCGGCCAAGCTCGGAGAGCTCTTCGGATGAGACCGCTGGTCAAGATCTGCGGCATCACGCGCGTCCAGGACGCGATGATGGCGGCGGCGCTCGGCGCCGATTTCATCGGGCTGAATCTGTTTCCACGCAGTCCGCGCAGCCTCTCCCTCGGCAAGGCGCGGGAGATCGCAGACGCGGTGCGCGGACAGGTGCGCACGGTCGGCGTCTTCGTCAACACCCCGACCCGGGAGCTCCTGGCGATCTTGGATACGATCGGCCTCGACTTCGCCCAGCTGCACGGCGACGAGTGGCCGGACGAGGTGGCGGTGCTCGGCAAGCGGGCGATCAAGGTCTTCCGCAGCCTGCCGGTGACGCCGGTGCACATCGCGCGGCACCCCCATGTCTGGGGCTTCCTCGTCGACACGCCGAGCGCCAAGCTTTTTGGCGGCACCGGGATCACCTGGGACTGGCGGGGCCTGCGCGACGTGCGTTCGCCCAAGCCGATGATCATCGCGGGCGGCATCTCGCCCGAGAACGTCCGCCGGGCACTCACCGAGAGCGCGGCCGACGGTATCGACGTCAATTCGGGCGTGGAGTCCAGCCCGGGAGTCAAAGATCCACGGAGACTGAAGATGCTGTTCGAGGAGCTGCGACGTGGCTGCACTTAGGAAGAAACTCTCGACCGGACCCGACGCGAGAGGCCACTTCGGCCCGTTCGGCGGGCGCTTCGCCCCTGAGACCCTGATGGCCCCGCTCGAGGAGCTGGCGCGCGCCTACGACCGCCTGTCGCGCGACCGGCGCTTCCGCGACGAGCTCGAGGAGCTGCTGCACAACTACGTCGGGCGCCCGACGCCGCTCACCTTCGCCGACCGGCTGTCGCAGGAGCTCGGCGGCGCGCGCATCTTCCTCAAGCGCGAGGACCTCCTGCACACCGGCGCGCACAAGATCAACAACGCGCTCGGCCAGGCGCTCCTCGCCCGGGCGATGAAGAAGAAGCGGGTCATCGCGGAGACCGGCGCCGGCCAGCACGGCGTCGCGACGGCGACCGCGGCGGCGCTGCTGGGGCTCGACTGCGTCGTCTACATGGGCGAAGAAGACATGCGCCGTCAGCACCCCAACGTCGAACGGATGCGCCTCCTCGGTACCGAGGTCGTGCCGGTCTCCTCGGGCTCGAAGACGCTCAAAGACGCGATCAACGAGGCGATGCGCGACTGGGTGACGAATGTGCGCTCGACGCACTACATCCTCGGCTCGGTCCTGGGACCCGATCCGTTTCCGCGCATGGTGCGCGACTTCCACCGCGTGATCGGCGAGGAGGCGAAGCGCCAGATTCTCCGGCGGACCGGGCGCAAGGGACCCGACGCCGCTATCGCCTGCGTCGGCGGCGGCTCGAACGCCATCGGCCTGTTCTCGGCCTTCCTCGAGGATCCGACGGTGCGGCTGATCGGAGTCGAGGCGGGCGGGCGCGGCACGGGACTGGGGGAGCACGCGGCGCGCTTCGCGCGCGACGGCGGCGCGCTCGGCGTGCTGCACGGCACGCGCACCATGGTGCTGCAGGACGCCGACGGCCAGGTGGCAGCGACGCATTCGGTCTCGGCGGGCCTCGACTACCCGGCGGTCGGACCCGAGCATGCCCTGCTCCGGCAGCTCGGCAGGATCGAATACACGACGGCGACGGACGTCGAGGCGATCGCCGCCTTCCACCGCCTCGCCGAAACGGAGGGGATTCTGCCGGCGCTCGAGAGCGCCCACGCGGTTGCCGAGGCGATCAAGCGCGCTCCGGCGCTCTCCCGCCGCCACGTCCTGCTGGTGAATCTCTCCGGGCGCGGCGACAAGGATCTCGAGTCGGTGATCGCCTGGGACGCCGCGCAGCCGCCGGTTCCTGCCGCGAAGGCGCCCCGGAGGAACTCATGAAGTCCCCGAGCGCAGTCGCCATCAGACGCTCGGCAGCCGCTGCGAAGCCCCTGGCGCAGGCTTTTGCGCGCGCCCGGGCCGAAGGTCGGGCGGCGTTCATCCCCTACATCACTGCGGGCGATCCGGACCTCGCGGCGACGGAGCGGCTGGCCATCGCCCTCGCGGCGGCCGGGGCCGACATCCTCGAGCTCGGAGTGCCGTTCAGCGACCCGATCGCCGACGGGCCGGTGAATCAGGCGGCGGCGGCGCGCGCCCTCGCCTCGGGCACGACGCTGGTCGGCATCCTCGCCCTGGTGGCGCGGCTGCAGCCGCGGCTCGGAATTCCGATCGTCCTCTTCACCTACTTCAACCCGATCCACGCCTATGGTGTCGAGCGCTTCGCCGAGCACGCCGCGGCGTCCGGCGTCGACGGGGTCCTGTGCGTCGACCTGCCACCCGAGGAGGCCGAGGGCGAGTACCTCGACGCGCTGCGCGCGCACGCCCTCGACGCCATCTTCCTGCTCGCGCCGACCTCCACCCGGGACCGGGTGCGAGCGGTGGCCAGGCTGGGCAGCGGCTTCGTCTACTACGTCTCGCGCACCGGCGTGACCGGCGAGCAGGGAGAGCTGCCGGAGGCGCTGGCGCGGGAGGCGAAAGCGCTCGGCAAGGCGCTCAAGCTGCCGCTCGCGGTCGGTTTCGGCATCTCGACCCGGCCGCAGGTCGCCGCAGTGGCGCGGATTGCCGACGGCGTGGTCGTGGGCAGCGCCCTCGTTCGGCTGATCGCCGCCGCGGGCGAAGATCCGGGGCTCGAGGATCGGCTCTACGCCCAGGCTCGCGATCTCGCCGCCGGCACGAAGCGTCGCTGATGGCCGATCCGACCCCCGGGGAGACCCAACTGCGGACGATCGCGACCCCGACCCACGGGCGCTACCTCCTCCGGCGTCCGCCAGGCGAGGCCAGGCTCCTCCTGGTCGGCTTCCACGGCTACCGGGAGAACGCCACCCGGCATCTCGCCGAGCTCGAACGGATTCCTGGCGCTCAGGGCTGGGCGCTGCTGGCCGTCGACGCGCTGCACGCCTTCTATGCCGGCTCGACCGGCGAGGTCCTGCGCGGCTGGATGACCCGCGAGCTGCGCGAAGAGGCGATCGCGGACAACGTCGCCTACGTGCGGCGGATTCTCGACGCCGTCCGCCCCGAGGTCGGCTGGACGGTGCCGATCGCTTTCCTCGGTTTCTCCCAGGGCGCCTCGATGGCCTGGCGGGCGGCTCTTCTCGCCGGCCACGGCGGCGCCCCGCCGCCCAGGGTCGTCGCCCTGGCCGGAGATATCCCGCCCGAGCTCGCATGCCACGAAGGGCCCTTCCCCGAAGAAGGTCCTGATCGCCCACGGCGACCAGGACGAGTGGTACGACCGGGAAAAGCTCAGCGCGGACGTTCGACTGCTGCAAGCAAGGGGCATCCAGGCGCAAACCCTGACCTTCCCAGGCGGCCACACCTGGACCGACGACTTCCGGCGAGCAGCAGCAGCGTTCCTCCAACCCACGACCGCCTGACCCGGCACCCCCTCCACCAGCAGGCCTTTTCCTCCCGGCGCCGCGCTCGTCTCGTCCGGCCGCCAACGACCCGCGAACCGTCTTTCTCTTTACCAGAAGCTTTTTTGCTTCTTTTCGTCAGTTCTTGTCACATTTCGAGGGGGGTCAGGCAACTAGATAGGTAGAGGGGGAACTTTGCGATGGCGTATCGGCGTTCCTGGCAGAGGGATTTCGACCGCTCGATCCGCGAGCATCCGGACTGGCCGGTGGTGCTGAGTCAGGGTGACTCCTGGTTCTCGTATCCGCACGAAAAGAACGTCATCGACTTCCTGGACGAGCCGGTCCCAGGTCGCGGCGGGCGCGGCGAGAAGGGGGAAGCGCCGTCGCAGCGCGACTGGTCGCTGCTGCGCCTGGAGAGCACTCGGGACGAGATCCTGGCGGTGATGACCGGCGGCGAGCGCGCCTTCCTGAACGAGCTCCTGCACCGCTACGAGGTCGACGCGCTGTTGTTCTCGGCCGGTGGCAACGATCTCCTCGGCCCCGATCTGGGAGCGCTCCTGCAGCCCTGCCGCGCCGGTATGGCGGCGGCGGACGCCCTGGTAGAGAAGCGCCTGACGCGCCGCCTGCAGCAGATCGAGGACTGCTACCGCGAGCTCATCGACATGGTGCTCGACGACGGCGCCGACCTCCGGGTGCTGGTGAACTCGTATGACCTGCCCGTGCCCTCATGTGAAGAGGCGCGGCTGCTCGGCGGGCGGAGTCCCGGACCCTGGCTGCGGCCGGCGTTCGCGGCCAAGGGCTATCCCGCCGGGAGCCCACTCGAGCGCGAGATCCCCCGCCTCCTGCTCGATCGGTTCTGCGCGCTGCTCGACCGTCTCGCGAACGAAGTCCCGACCCGCTTCCACCGTGTCGAGACCCGCGGCGCCGTGGCCACCGAATGGGCCGACGAGATCCACCCCAACGCCCGCGGCGCGAAGGCGGTCGCCGAACGCTTCGAAAAGGTCCTGGAACGCTTCGCTCTCGTGCCTGCGACCGTGGCGGCGCCGGTCGCCGTTCATCCTGCGGCCCCTCTGCGCGCGGCGCGAAGAGCGAGTTGAGGTGACCGGCCGGGAACGCTGGCAGTCAGCGACGCCAGCCGCCAGCCGGTCCGGTCTGCTTGACAGCTCGAGAGCCCGGCAGCTATGGTCTCGCCGTCCTAACCAACTGAACAAGGGGAGATAGATCATGAAGCGTCTACTCGTCGCGATTGTTTGTCTGCTCTTGGTGGCTCCGGCCTTTGCCGAGAAGATGCGCCGCGTTCCTCCTGGCCCAGCAACCCTCGGCGCGCCGACGACGGTAACGATCAGCGGCAGCCCGCTGACGGTCGTCATCGGTGACGACACCTCGGCGCAGGTCTACAACAGCAACGTGCCCGGAACGGGCCAGTTCTTTCCCCCGGACTGTGCGCCCGGCGAGACCGCCGACAACGGCGTGTTCGTCTCTCTCGGGGGGCTGATCTACGGTCCCGACTTCGACAATCACCCTTGCGGCTCGGCCTCCAACAGCTACACGCCCTGGACGGCGGTCTCGATGTCGGCCGTCACGGGCACGGGAACGGCCGGCGATCCTTTCACCGTCGTGATCATCGTCGACGCCGGAGCGACCGGCCTGCGGCTGACCGAGACGATCACCTATGTCAACGGCGCAGACCAGTACGACATGGCGCTGGCCTTCTCGAACATCGGCCAGGGGGCGTTGACCTGGGACACGTTCACCGGCGCGGACATCTATCTCGCCGACAACGACAGTGGGTACGGTCTCCTGCAGGGGACCTCGGCCGGCGGCCGCGCCGCCGACAGCAGCTGCGTGCCGCTGCAATACACGATCATTCTCCTGACCCCGACGCCGGCCGATCGCTGGTCCGCCGAGGGCTATGGCACGGTGTGGAGCGAGATTTCGGCGGGCAATCTCGCGAACGTGATCGACGCCACCTGCCTGGACAACGGAGCCGCAGTCCAATGGACGGCCCGTGCGCTCGATCCGGGCGCCGGACTCACCATCGACTCGGGCGTCTCCTTCGCGGGCTCCGCGGTTCCTCTGCGAGCAGACATTCCGACGGTGTCGACGGTCGGCCTGGTTGCCCTGATCGGCCTCCTGGCCGTGGCCGGTTTCCTGCGGCTGCGGAAGGTCTCGCCGACGGCATGACGAAGCGTGTGGACCGCGAGGTCCGCAGGTAGTTCAGGGCGGCCCTTCCGGCCGCCCTTTTTTTTGGCGCGCCCGGCATGGGCGCAACCTTCGTCCGCTGAACCGCCGCGATCAGCCGTGGCCCAGTCCGCGACGTACCAGACGAGGTGGGAACGAGACCGACCGCCAGGGCGGCACCGGCGACGAGCTCGCGCTCGCGATCCAGCCGAATCTCGAGCAGGTCGCTCGCGCAGAGCGCCAGCCATGGCGCCCAGCCCAAGTACCAGCCGCCGACGCCTCCCCAGACACCGAAGATCTGTCGCTGACCGAGAGCGAAGGCGACGAAGCCCGCCGCCGCCAGGGCGGCGCCAGCGATGGGCGACGCCGTTGGCCCTCGGATTCCGCAGGCGAACACAGCCTACGATCACGAGCAGCCCGAGGAGCGGGATCCGACCAGCAGCCAGACCGGCGGGCGGAAGAAGGTCCAGCCCGCGAGCCAGACGGCCGTCTGTGAGAAAGCGCCGCGCTGTCCTCGAGCACCCGGCCGACGAGAATCTCGGGCAAGGAACGCCAGCGGCCCGAGCGGCGTGTCTCGCCTCGAGCGTTCCGCCCCAGGCCCAGCCGCTGCAACCAGTTCCGCTGCACCGAGGGTGGCGCGCCTCGCTCGCAGCGGGAAGACGCGAGTCCTGAGGCGGCGATCAGGAGACCCGACCGCCGGCCGCGAGCCCGCCAACCGACAACCGCGGCAACGGCGACGATCGGGAATGCTGTGAGCTTCAACAGAGGGCCCAGAGCCGCAAGCAATGCCAACTCTCTCGTGCGCAGTTCGTCGCGCCGGCTCAAGGCCGCCACCATCAGGACCGCCCAGGCGAAGACGACGACGTCGTTGCTGACCCGGATCAACGACTCCGCGGCCCCCGGCAGGAGCAGCGCCAGCAGCACCAGCGCTTCCAGAGGCACATTCCCTTTACCGAGCAGGGAAGAGCAGAGAACGTATCCGACGAGCGCACCGCGGCGAGGCGAATCCGCCGGCAGAACCACGATGGGAGCGCGATCGGGACCGATCCCCGTCCGGCGCGAAAAGCTCCAGTAAAGAAGCGGCGGCCAGATAGTAGAGGGGAGGTTGGTGAGCCTGGTAGTTGTTGATGCTGGCGCCGGTCTCGGCGCGTCGCGCAGGATCCAGGATGTTGAAGGCCGCTGGCTCGCTGCCGTAGGCGGGACAGTCGAGCGCACTCTGCATCGCCGGGCCGCAGGGCCAGGCCTGCATCGAGCGGACCAGGTCGGCGTCGACCTCCTCGCCGGCGAGCGCCTCCGCGAGCGGCGCACCGACGAATTGGCGCGCTCGAGCCAGGTGAAACGGCTCGTCGGGGCCTTCGTAGACCGGGGAGAAGATGGCGTGCAGGGCGCAGAGCAGGAACACGGCGGCGCGCAGCGCGATCGAAGCGCTTTGCGCGCGACAGAATCACCGGCTGCCGCCCATCGGGATTCAGTGCGCCTTGCGCAGGCGGATCTTCTTGAGGACGGTGGCGACGACGGGAATGATGAGGACGTGGGCCATGAGAGCGCCGAGGATGATCTTCTCGAGGTGCTTCTGGACGAACGGGATCTGGCCGAAGAAGTAGCCGACCAGGGTCATCGAGACGATCCAGAGAATGCCGCCGACGATGTTGAACATGACGAAGCGGCGGTAGTTCATGCCGGCGATGCCGGCGACCATCGGCGCGAAGGTGCGCACCACCGGCACGAAGCGCGCCAGCACGATGGTGATTCCTCCCCAGTGCTCGTAGAACGCCTTGGCGCGCTGCAGGTGGGCCTGCTTGAAGAAGCGCGAGTCCTCGCGCTTGTAGAGCGCCGGTCCGGCCTTCTTGCCGATGAGATAGCCGGTCGAGTCACCGACGATCGCCGCGATCGAAAGGGCGATGAGCATCATCCCGAGGTCGGGCTTGCCGGTGGCGGCGGAGAGGAGCCCCGCGGTCAGCAGGAGCGTGTCGCCGGGCAGGAAGAAGCCGATGAGCAGCCCGGTCTCGGCGAAGATGATGACAATCAGCCCGACGAGGCCGCCCCACTGGATGAGCTGCGTCAGTCCTTCGACGGAGAAGAGCAGATGCAGGAAGTCACGAATCGCTTGCAAGAGAGTCTCCGGAAGGCCTGCGGTCACCTGCGCCAGGTCGAGCCGGGGAACTCTATCAAGCCCTCCTCCAGCGGCGCCTTTTCGTGCACCCCACTTGCTTGTCCCTCGGCGGCGACACAGAATCGTCCCCGACCGAAGGGAGTCCCATGCGCCGCAAGAGTGCCGTTCTCGTCGCCGCCTTTTTGCTCGTCCTGCCGCTCGCGCTGGCGCATGTCGCCGGCGCGGCGAAGATCCAGACGAATCACGATCCTGCCGCCGACTTCGCGAGCTACAAGACCTACCGCTGGAACAAGGCGGAAGGACCCGGGGGCAGCGGGCTCGACCGGCCGGTGCGCGCCGCCGCCGAGGAGGCGCTGGCGAAGAAGGGCCTGAAGAGGGTGGAGGTGGGCGAGCCCGCCGACCTCGAGCTCATGTACAACGCCGGTGCGGTCAACGCCCTGACGGCCGGCGTCGGCATCGCCCCGGGCTGGTGGGGCGACCTTTTCCTGATCCCGTCCGCCGAGTGGTACACCACCGGCGGTATCGCTTTCACCTTCCACGAGGTCGCGACGGAGAAGGTCGTCTGGTCGGGCTGGAAGATCGCCAAGGGCACCAACCAGAACGCGCCCCAGGTGATGGTCAAGCGCGCCCCCGGCTACACCAAAGACATCTTCGCCAAGTATCCGCCGAAGTAACGCAGCCGTTCGGGCCGGCCCGCCAGGGCCGGCTGAATTTGCTTTTCTCTTTCCCCTGTCCTCAATTCTGTGGTCAGCGCCGCGAAAGGCTGCGGGTAAAGGGGGAGGCATCCTCGGCTCCCGCAGGTCTGGCTAGCCGGAGCGGCTGGCGACGCCCGTCCGGTGGCGACGGCCGTCAGTCGCCGTCGAGCGGCGAGATGCCGTTGGCGTTTGCCAGTGGCGCTCCGCTGGCGGTCGCCAGCTGGATCTGCGGACGGAGCCAGGGCAGGAGCAGCAGGGCCGGCACGGCGAGCAGCGCCGTGAAGGCGAAAAAGCCGCCGTAGCCCATGCGCTCGGCGCCGAAGCCCGAGGCGGCGCCGGCGATCTCGCGCGAGAAGGCGAAGAGAGCCGAGAGCAGGGCGTACTCGGTGGCGGCGTTCTCCTTGCGGCAACAGGCGGTGAGGAACGACAGCAGCGCCGCCGTGCCGAGTCCCTGGCTGAAGTTCTCGAACGCCGAGGCGAAGTAGAGACTCGAACGCGGCAGGTCGAAACCGGCGACCGCGGCGTAGACCAGGTTCGAGGCGAGCTGCGCGATGCCGATCCAGATCAGGCCGTGGAAGAGGCCGACGCGGGAGAGGAACCAGCCGCCGAGCAACGCGCCGGTGATGGTCAGCGTCAGCCCGAGGGTGTTCGCGACCAGGGCGATCTCGGTGAGCGCCATGCCGCGATCGACCCAGAAGGTCTCGGTCATGCGGGCGATCGCCTGATCACCGAGCTTGAACAGCAGCGCGAAGAGGGCGACCGGCAGCATCTCCTTGCGCAGCAGCCAGGCGAGGAACGAGCGCACCAGCTCGCGCGTCGAGCGCTGCTCGCCGGCGCCGGTGAGCGCGCGCTCGCCGTCCTTGAGAAAGAGCGCGGCGACGGCGAGGGCCACGAAGATGCCGCCGACGACGGTCCAGGCGGCCGGCCAGCCGCTGCGGTCGGCCACCAGGAGCGCCAGGCCGCCGGTGGCGATCACCGCGACGCGGAAGGCCGAAGCGCGGATGCCGTTCATCAGCCCGAGATCGCGGCCGGTCGCCGAATCGACCGCCCAGGCGTCGATGGCGATGTCCTGGGTCGCCGAGGCGAGGGTGAAGGTGAGCAGGAAGGCGATCATCAAGGGGCCGACCTTCTCCGCCGGCAGGAGCGGCATGACGAAAGCGATCGCCGCGAGCGCGCCGAGACAGGGGACGATCCAGGCCCGGCGCGGCCCGAAGCGGTCGATGAGCGGCGCCCAGAGCGGCTTCCACGACCAGGGGAGCGCCAGCAGGCTCATCAGCCCGATCTCCTTCAGCGACACGCCGTGGGCGCGGAAGTAGACCGGCCAGATCTTGTGCACCACGCCGTACGGCAGACCTTGCGCGGCGTAGAGCATGGCGATCCAGGCCAGCTTCCTGGTGCTCGGAGTCATCGGCGCATCCTAGCCTGCCGCGTGCTTCTCTCGCGTCTGTACCGGAAAAATGGGGACAGGCACACATTTCCCGATGTGTGGAGGTTCCCCCTCCGAGACTCTGGAAATGTGTGCCTGTCCCTATTTTTCCGAGCGCCCATGGGATACGGGCCAGACAGGACCCCGAGCCCACCCCCGCGACAGCCATCTGGCCTTAGTATTTGCTCACGATGAAGAACAGACTCAGTAAAGGGCTGGCTCTCGCGCTTCTCGTCGCGAGCGGGTCTTTCGCGCTACCGCTGAACGCAACCGCTAGCGAGCAGGTCACTCCTGTCGCCACCGACTCGGAGCGCAGCCAGTTCACGGCGGGGGAGGAGATCGCGCGCACGGTGACGCTCACCACGGGCGTGCCGATCTCGCCGCTCCTGGGGGTCTCGGGTCTTGGGGCCTGGCGCTGGTGGCGGACGCCGGCGGCGGCGCGGGCGGAGCTGCCGTGGTACGCGCGGCCCTGGTTCTGGGGGCCGGGATTCTTCCTGGTCTTCCTCTTCGCCGCCAACACCACCATCGGCGCGGCGGTGCCGGGGCTCAAGAAGCCAATGGACTTCGTCGAGGAGCACGAAAACAAGTTCTCGGCGCTGGTGGCGAGTCCGATCGTGCTGCTCGAGGTGAAGCGATTGCTCGGGCTCGGCTTTCCGTCGCTCTCGGCGGCGCAGGCTGCGGTCGGGTCTGCGGTCTCACCGATCGCCGGGTTCGCCGGGTTCGCCGGCTCGGGCCTGGCACTCGCTGCATCGCCGGTGCCGCTCGAGGGGGCCGCCCGGCTTCTCGTCGACGTCGGCCTCGGAGTCCTCTACCTCGCCTGCTTCTTCGTCGTCTTCATCGCCTTCCACGCCATCCAGGTAATGATCGCGCTGTCGCCCTCGGCGCTGCTCGACATGTTGCTGCGCACCTTCCGGCTGTCGCTGCTCGGCCTCCTGGGGCTCACCTCGTGGATCCACCCTTACCTCGGAGCGACGCTCGGCTTCGCGATCCTCTTCATCGCCTGGCTCACCGCCGGCTGGTCGTTCCGGCTGACGGTCTACGGCAGCGTCCTGTCGTGGGAGTACCTCGCCGGCCGCGACGGCAGCGCCGATCCGGCCACGGCGCCGCTCGCGGCGTTTTCGCAACGCGGACTGAAAGGCGTGAAACCGCGGAGCTACGGCCGCCTCGAGGGGAACGGCGCCGGTTCATGGATCTTCCGCTACCGCCCCTGGCTCATCCTCCCCAAGCGTTCCGTGCCGCTGCCGGCGGGGGAGATGGCGGTGCTCAAGGGGGCGGTCTCGCCGCTCCTCGTCCGCCACGGGGCGCTCCGCCCCCAGACCTTGATGCGCTTCCCGCCGCGCTTCCGCACCCGCGAGGTCGGAGCTCGCGGCGCGACTCGGCGCTGGCGAAGTCCTCGAGGGCCGGATCGTGCGCGGCTTCAGGGCCGCGTGGCAGTGGATGAAGGAGCTGGTTCTCGGAACGCCGGAGAGCGCCGTGCGCGGCGCGCCCTGAGGCGGTCCTTGGCGCGCACTGCCACGAGGTAGAAGGCCGGCACCACCAGCAGCGAGAGCGCGGTCGAGACGATCAGGCCGCCGATCACCGCCACCGCCATCGGCGCGCGAGTCTCGGAGCCGGCCCCCAGGCCGAGCGCCGCCGGAATGGCCGCCATCATCGTCGCCGCCGAGGTCATGAGGATCGGCCGCAGCCGCACCGGCCCGGCGCGCAGGATCGCCGCGGCGGCGCTCCGACCCTTCTCGCGCAGCTGATTGGCATAGTCGACCAGGATGATCGAGTTCTTCTTGACGATGCCCATCAGCAGCAGCAGGCCGATCATCGAAAAGATGTTGAGGCTCCTGCCCGTCCCCCAGAGCGCGAAGGCGGCGCCGGCGATCGACAGCGGCAGGATCGTCAACACGGTCACCGGATGGAGGAACGAGTTGAACTGCGAAGCGAGGATCATGTACGCCACGATGATCCCCAGCACGAGGGCGAAGAGCAACGACGACATCGAGTCGCGGAACGCCACGCTGGCGCCGCCGAGGACGACGCGCACGCCGACCGGCGAGCCCTTGGCCAGCTCCTCGACCTTGGCGAGCGCCTTGTCCTGCGAGGCGCCCGGAGCGACGTTGGCGAACACCGTGATGGCGCGCTCGCGGTCCCTGCGGGTGATCGCCTGTAGCGCCGGCCGTTCCTCGGTCGTGACCAGCGCCGAGAGGGGCACGAGCTCGCCCGAGGAGGCCCGCACACGCAGGTGGGCGAGATCCTCCGGCCGCGACCGTTGGCCGGCGAGCAGGCGCAGGCGGACGTCGTAGCGCCGGCCGCCGGCGCTGTATTTGCCGACGCGCACGCCGCCGACGAGGGCGTTGAGCGAGGCCGCGATGTCGTCCATGCCGACCCCGAGGTCGGCGGCCCGGGCGCGGTCGGGCAGAACAGAGAGCTCGGGCATCCCGAGCTGATAGTCGCTGTCCAGGTCGACTACCAGCCCCGACTGCCTGAGCTCGGCCATGATCTCCTGGCTGGCGCCGATCAGTTGATTCCAGTCCGAACCGCGGACCGAGAACTCGACCGGGAAGCCGCGCTGCGCCGTGAAGCCCTGCTGCGAGAGATCCTGCACGACGGCGCGCAGGCCGGGGTAGGAGTTGAGCTCCTTGCGTACCTGGGCGCTGAATTCGGCCTGCGTCGTTGCGCGCTCGCGCGGCGGCACGAGGGTCACGAAGTAGATCCCGCTGTTGACGCCGCCGCCGCCGAATCCGCCGGCGACCGCGAAGACCCGCAAGACATCGGAACGCGACAGCAGGTACTCCTCGCCGCGGCGGACGAGCCGGTCGGTCTCGGCGAGATCGGAGCCGACGGCGCCGGTGAGCCGGATCATGACGCGCGACTGATCCTGCGACGGCACCATCTCCTTCGGCATGGCGCGGAAGACGAGGATGGCGAGGCCGAAGAGCAGGAAGCTGCCGGCGATCACCTGGACCGGGCGACGGAGCGCCCAGGGCAGTACCCGCGAGTAGAGCCTGGCAAGGCGCGTGAATGCGTCGTCGACCGCCCGGCCAAGCCGGCTGCGGCGTTCCCGTGACACGTCGAGGATCTGCGAGCAGCGGGCGGGGGCGAGGGTCACCGCCTCGAGGTAGGACAGCAGCACCGCGACGCAGAGCGTGACGCCGAACTGCAGGAAGAACTTGCCGACGATGCCCTTCATGAAGACCACGGGGATGAAGATGGCGCAGACGGCGAGCGTCGCGGCGAGCGCGGCAAAAGCGATTTCGCGCGTGCCCTCGCGCGCCGCGGTGACGCGGTCCTCGCCCGATTCGGCGTGGCGGAAGATGTTCTCGAGCACCATGATGGCGTCGTCGACCACGATCCCGACCGAGAGGCCGAGCGCGAGCAGGGTAAAAGTGTTGAGCGTGAAGCCGAGGAAGTAGATCACCGCCACGGTGCCGAGGAGCGACATCGGAATGGCGAGGACGACGTTGAGGGTCGAGGAGAGCGAACCGAGGAACAGCCAACAGACCAGGGCGGTGAGGAGGACGGCGAGGAAGAGCTCGAACTCGATCTCGTTCACCGACTCTTCGATGTAGAGGGTCGAGTCGAAGTTGGTCTCCAGGGTCATACCGGCCGGCAGGGTGGGCCCGATCGCGGCCATCTCGGCGCGAATCGCCCGCGCCACGGCGACGGCGTTGGCGCCGCGCTGCTTGCGGATCCCCAGGCCCTGCGCCGGCTGGCCGTTGAAGCGCGAGACGCGCCGGATGTCCTCGAAGCCGTCCTCGACCAGCGCCACGTCCTTGAGATAGACCGGCGCGCCGCCCGCTCCCTGCCCCCCGGCGACAGCGCCGCCTTCGGCCACCACGATGTTGCGCAGCGTCTCGAGGTCCATCGCCTCGCCGAGGACGCGGACGTTGACCTCGCGCCCCGGCACTTCGATCCGTCCTGCCGGCAGCTCGACATGCTCCCGCACCAGCGCGCGGGTGATGTCGCCGACCGTGAGATTGCGGGCGTCGAGTGCCGTGGAGTCGACCCAGATGCGCACATTGCGCTCGATCGAACCGCCTTCGGTGATCTCGCCGATCCCGGGCACGGTCTGCAGACGCTCCTTGATGCGGTAGCGCGCGTAGTCGGCGATCACCTGGCGCGGATAGGGACCGGTGAGCCCGATCCACATGATCGGCTGGTCTTCGGGGTTGGTCTTCGAGATCGTCGGCGGGTCGATATCGCGCGGCAGGTGGTGAGCCGCCTGCTGCACCTTGGCGGTCACGTCCTGAAGCGCCAGGTCGACGTCGCGGGAAAGGGCGAGCTCGACGGTGACCGAGCCGCTCCCCTGGCGCGCGGTCGAGGTCAGGCCGGCGACGCCTTCGACCTGCACCAGCGCCTCTTCGAGCGGCTGCAGCACGTCGTTCTCGATCACCTCCGGAGCTGCGCCTTCCCAGCTGACGGAGACGTTGATGGTCGGGAAGTCGACGTCGGGCATCTGGCTGATGCCGATACGGGAGGCAGCGACGACGCCGAACAGCACGGTGCCCGCCATGAGCATCCAGGCGAAGACCGGCTTGTTGATGCACGCCTCAGTGAGTTTCATGGTCCTATTTCATTCCTTCGGGCAGTTTCATCTGATTCCTTCGGGCGCCCAGAAGGGCTTGCGGCCTGCGGCCGAGGTGCGGCTCATCGTTGTGCCTGCCCCGGTACGGTCGCTGCGGGGCCGGTGACGCCGGCGTCGATCGGCTTGCGGTCGAGGTCGACCTTGGCGCCGTCACGGAGCGCCTCGGCGCCGCGCACGACCAGGATCTCTCCCGCGGCCAGCCCGCGGCGGACTTCGACCTCCCCTTCCGCGGTGCGCAGGCCGAGCTCCAGCACGCGTTCGCGCGCCACGTCGCCCTCGACGACGAAAGCCAGGAAGCCGTGCTCGCTCGGCCGGATGGCCGTCTGCGGGATGACCGCGGCGGCGGCGGTGCCGCCCACCGGAACTTCGACCTCGACGAAGGTCCCGGGCCGCAACTCGGCGCGCGCCAGATCGTCGACCTCGGCGGTCACCGCGACCATCCGGTCGCGCGAGTCGGCGGCTGCCCCGACCAGTCGGATGCTCGATGTGAAGTGCCTGTCGCTGCCCTCGCGCAGGGTGAAGCGGGCGAGCATGCCGGGGGCGAGGGGCGTTGCCTCGTTCTGCGGCACGCGAAAGCGCAGCAGCAGCGGATCGCGCCGCACGAGCGTGGCGATCTCCGTTCCGGGCGACACGTACTGGCCGGTTTCGATGGCGCGGGTCTGGATCACGCCGGCGAGCGGGGAGCGCACGATGGCGTCGCGCTGGTTGAGCTCGGCGAGGGCGAGGGCGGTCTTCGCCTGCTGGATCTCGGCGGCGGCCGCGGCGACCCGCGTCCGCCAGGCGTCGACCTCTTCGGCGCGCACCAGATCGGGGTTCTTGACGTTCACGGCCTGCCGGCGTTCGAGTCCGTTCCTCGCTTCGTCGGCGGTCGCCTGGGCCTTGGCGAGCGCGGCGCGGACCGCCTCCGTCGCCAACCGGTAGCGCTCGGGCTCGATCTCGGCGAGCGGCGTCGAGGCGGTCACGCTGTCACCCTCGCGGAAGCGCACCCGCTCGACCACTCCGGCAACGCGGGCGGTGACCGCCACCTGCTCGAAGGCCTCGATGGAACCGACAGCGCGCACGCTGTACTCGACGTTGCGCGCCGCGACCGGCGCCGTCTCGACCGGGAAGCGCACCTCCGCTCGCGCCGGACGGGCGGCTTCGGGCGCCCTGCCGCCGCAGGCGCCGACGGCGAGCATCCAGGGCAGTGCGAGAGCGGCCAGCGCCGAACGGCCGGGCCGGCGGAGTCGATTCGAGGTCACGGGGCCTCCTGAGGCGCGCGGGGCTGAGGTGAAGCGGGCTGCGACGGTGGGTTGGACGAAGCGAACTGTTCGGCGCCGGCGGGCCAGCCACCGAGCGCGCGGCGGAGCGCGAGGTCGGCGACGTCGCGCGCGAAGCCCTGTCGCGCCACCTCGACCTCGGCCTCGAACTCTGCGACCTGCGCGTCGGTCTGCTCGAGCCCCGTCGCGAGGCCATTCTGGAAGCGCTCGCGCACCTCCTCGGCGTTCTGCGCGGCGAAGGCGACCTGGGTGCGGGCCTGGGCGAGGGTGGCCGCGGCAGTGGCGAGGTCGGCCGAGGCCTGGTCGACCTCGAGCGCCACCTGCCGCCGGCGCTGCGCGAGGTCGAGCTCGGCCACTCTCGCCGCGGCGTCGCGCTGCGCGGCGAGCGCGATGCGGTCGCCGCCGTCGAACAGCTCCCAGGTGAAGTTGGCGCCGATGTTCCAGTCCTCCGAGTTCCCGGAGAGACCGGCCTCGTTGGTCCAGCGATAGATACCGCGCAAGTCGAGGCGCGGCACCCAGCCGAGGCGGGGCACGAGCGCCAGCTGCCGCGCCTCCTGCCAACGCTGATCGAGCGCGACGAGCTCCTGGCGGCCGGTGAGCGCCTGTTCGACCAGCGTCTGCCGGTCGGCGGCGAGCGGCAGCGCGCGCTCCGGCACGGCGAGCTCGCCCAGGACGAGGTCCGCGGGGGCGTTGATGAGGTAGAAGAGCGCCAGGCGGGCCGTCGTCACGGTGTTCGCGGCGCGCGTCGCGACGAGCTCGGCGGTCGCCAGCTCGAGCTCGGTGCGGGTGAGATCGTTGCGATTGGCGAGGCCGGCCTCGAGGCGGATGCGCGACTCGTCGACGGTCTGCCGGCCGACAGCGACCCGCTGGCGCGCCGCTGCGAGAAGACGCTCCAGCGAGAGCGCGGCGTAGAAGCCGTCGGCGACGTCGAAGGCCAGAGCGCGGCGGAGCTCCTGCGAGTCGATCGTCTGCGCCTCGAGGCCCCGGGTCGCCGCCCGGATCAACGGCAGGGCGCGCAGATCGAAGAGCGGCGTGTCGACGGCGGCCTGGCTCGAATAGGCGTCGATCGCCTGCACGGTGACCTCGTCGTCGTTGATGATCCGGGTTACTTCGCGGGCGCGGCGGGTGGCGTTGGCGGTGATCGTGAGCGCCGGCAGGAACTGCGCGATCGCCTGGCGCCGCAGCGCCGCTGCGCCCTCGAGACGGGCGGCGGCGATGCCCGAGATCTCGTTGCCGGAGAGCGCGAGCTCGATCGCCCGGTCGAGGGTCAGCGGCGGTCCGGCGGGCACCTGCGTCGCGAAATCCTGCGCGACCCCGGGGAGAGCGCAGGTCAGAGCGGCGGCGAAGGCGAGGAGCGCGGCGAGCGCGCGGCGTCGTATCGAGGTCATGGCGAAGGTCGAACGCTTGCGGCCCGGCCGGACTGGCGGGCCGACGGGCTCGGTCCGGTCGAGGATAGCGACTTCTATCGTCGAGGAGAAGCCGCGCCCCCCGCCCATGCGTATAGGTACGGGTGGCACCGGATGACGGATGCTTCCTGAACTAGAATCTGCGCTCGATTGGAGAGGACCTCATGACCCAGACGTTCCGCAACGATTCACCCCTGCGCGCGCTCCTGCTCGGCGCCGGTCTCGCAATTGCCTTCGCCGGCGTCCTCGCGGCGCAGGCGGCTCCGGCGGCGTCAGCAGCGCCGGCGGTGGCTGCAGCGGTCCTGCCGCTGCACGATCCCCGCGAGGTGCATCTGGCGGAGATCCGCCAGCTCACCTTCGGCGGCGAGAACGCCGAGGCCTACTGGGCGCCAGACGGGCTGAAGCTCTCCTTCCAGTCGACGCGGCCGCCCTACGCCTGCGACCAGATCTTCTCGTTGCCGGTGGACGGCTCGGCGCCGACCCTGCTCTCGACCGGCAAGGGGAAGACGACCTGCGCCTACTTCTATCCCGACGGCAAGCGCTTCCTCTACGCCTCGACCCATCTCGCTTCGCCCGACTGCCCGGCGCCGCCCGACCGCTCGAAGGGCTATGTCTGGGCGATCGACAGCACGTACGAGATCTTCGCTCGCGACACCGCGGGCGGCGAGCTCGCGCAGCTCACGAAGAACGCGGCTTACGATGCCGAGGCGACGGTCTGTCCCCTCGACGGCTCGATCGTCTTCACCTCGGACCGTGACGGTGACCTCGAGCTCTATCGCATGGACGCCGACGGCCAGAACGTCGTGCGGCTGACGAACACCCCCGGCTACGACGGCGGCGCCTTCTTCTCGCGCGACTGCAAGCAGATCGTCTACCGCGCCTCGCGTCCGACCGGCGCCGCTCTCGAGGACTATCGGAAGCTCCTGGCGGAGAACCTCGTCCGCCCCAGCAAGCTCGAGCTCTGGGTCGCCGACATGACGCCGGAAGGCGCCCGCGACGCCCGCCAGGTTACCAGCCTCGGCGCCGCGTCGTTCGCGCCCTACTTCTTCCCGGACGGCAAGCGGATCCTCTTCTCGAGCAACTACGGTGACCCCAAGGGCCGGGAGTTCGACATCTGGGCGGTCGACGCCGACGGCAGCGACCTCGAGCGCATCACCTGGTTCACCGGCTTCGACGGCTTCCCGATCTTCTCCCCCGACGGCAGGGAGCTCGCCTTCTCTTCGAACCGCAACCAGGGCAAGCCCGGCGAGACCGACGTCTACGTCGCGCGCTGGACCGATGCGCCGGCGGTCGCCACGGAGCTGCGCGCCGAGGATCGCTACGCCGCCGACGTCGCCTGGCTGGCGGACGACGCGCGCGACGGGCGCGGCGTCGGCACTCCCGGCAACGAAGCGGCGGCGGCCTACATCGAAGAGCGCTTCCGCAAGCTCGGCCTCGAACCGGCCGGCAACGAAGGCGGCTACCGCCAGGAGTTCGACGTCACGGTGTCGCTCGCCTCCGGCCCCAACACTGCGTTGAGCCTCGACGGAACAGCGGCCGCCGCCGACGCCTTCACGCCGCTCTCCTTCTCGAAGAGCGCCAAGGCGAGCGGCGAGATCGTCTTCGCCGGCTACGGCATCGTCGCCAAGGACAAGAACCGCGACGACTACGCCGGTATCGACGCGAAGGGCAAAATCGTCCTCGTCCGCCGCTTCGTCCCCCCCGGCGACCAGTTCAAGGACGCCGACGAACGCCGCTACTCGGACCTGCGGTACAAGGCCTTCACCGCCAGAGAGCACGGCGCCACAGCGATGCTGGTGGTGGATCTGCCGGAGCTCGCCCCCGGTGTCGCGGTTCCCGACGAAGCCCCTTTACCGAAGCTTTCTGCCGAACAGGCCGGAGACGCCGGACTGGTCGTCGCCGCGGTGAAGCGTGAAGCTGCACAGGCGCTGCTGACCGGAAACCACGAGGCGAACCTGAACGTCGAGCTGATCGCCGAGCATCGCAAGAGCACCAACGTCGCCGGCCGGCTGAAGAGCGCGAACCCGCAGGCCCGCAAGGGCGCGGTGGTGCTCGGAGCGCACTTCGACCACCTCGGCCATGGCGGCGCGAACTCGATGGCGCCGGGCTCCGAGGAGATCCACAACGGCGCCGACGACAACGCCTCGGGTACCGCGGCGCTGCTCGAGAGCGCGCACCTGCTCGCCGGCCGCAGGACCGAGCTCATGGCGGACGTCCTGTTCGTCGGATTCTCGGGTGAGGAGCGGGGTCTCCTCGGCTCGACCGCCTTCACCCGCAATCCGCCCGGCGGCCTCGACCTGAAGTCGGTGAGCGCGATGATCAACATGGATATGGTCGGGCGGCTGCGCGACAACAAGCTGGCGATTCTCGGCGGCGGCTCGGCGGAGGAATGGCCGGCGATCGCCGATCCGCTCTGCGCCGCGCGCGGGCTGACCTGCACGACCTCGGGCGATGGCTACGGTCCGTCCGATCAGACGCCGTTCTACGCCGCCGGGATTCCGATCCTGCATCTCTTTACCGGCACCCACGACGACTACCACCGGCCGAGCGACGACAGCGGCCGGATCAACGCCACCGGCGGGGCGACGGTCGCCGCGCTCGCCGCCGACCTCGCGCTCACGGCGGCGGGCGCCGAGAAGCTCACCCTGCGCGCGGTGCCGGAACCGGCGCCGCGCGGCGACGTGCGGTCGTTCGGCGCCTCCCTGGGAACGATTCCGGATTACGCCGGCCCGGGCGAGGGCAAGAGCGGCGTGCTGCTCGCGGGCACCCGCCCGGGCAGCGCCGCCGAGAAGGCCGGCATGCAGCGCGGCGACATCCTGATCGGCCTGCTGGGGCGCGACATCGGCGACATCAACGACTTCATGTTCCTGCTCCGCCAGGCGAAACCGGGCGACAAGGCCAAGGCGATCGTCCTGCGCGACGGCAAGCGGCTGGAGTTCGAGGTCGTCTTCGGCGAATCGCGGCGCATGTAGTCGCTTGCCCAGGGGGACGAGTTTCTCGGGGAAGTTCTGGACCGTTGCGCCGGCGGCGCTGTCGTACTTCCGGCCGCCCGTCGCCCCGCCGCACGAGCCCTTCCGTCTTGCCGTCCAGGATCCGACGGTAGGGCGGCTCATGCTCTCCGGCGCGCTGCACGCACCGCCGACCGCGCGCACGCTGATTGTGGCCCTCCATGGGCTGGGCGGCAGCGCCGAGAGCTCCTACATGCGACAGTTCGCGACCGCCGCGGTCGGCGCCGGCTACGCCTGCCTGCGGCTCAACCACCGCGGCGCCGAACGCGAGGCGCAGGACTACTACCACGCCGGGCTCACCGTCGACGTCGAGTCGGTTCTCGCCGCGCAGGACCTGGCGCGGTTCGACCAGTTGGCGGTGGTGGGCTTCTCGCTCGGCGGCCATGTCGCGCTGCGCTACGCCGCGGAGCGCCCGGGGAGAACCGACCCGCGCCTTGCGGCGGTCGCCGCCGTCTGCGCGCCGCTCGACCTCGACCGCGGGGCGACGGCGCTCGACGCTCCCGCCGCCTGGCTCTATCGCCGCTACATTCTGCCCGGTCTGCAGGAACATCTCGACGCCGTGGAGAGGCTGCGGCCGGTGCCCGCGGATCGCGCTCGCCGCGCCCGGGTGCGCGGCATCCGCGAATGGGACGACCTCGTTGTCGCGCCGCGCTGGGGCTTCGCCTCGGCCGAGGACTACTACGCCCGCGCCAGCGTCGCGCCGATCCTCGACCGGATCGCCCTGCCTGCCTGGATCGTCGAGTCGGAGAACGATCCGATGGTGCCGGTCTGGACGCTCGAGAGCGCCCTGTCGCGCGTCTCTCCGACCACCGAAGTCACCTGGACGCCGCGCGGCGGCCACGTCGGCATGCCCGCCGACCTCGACCTCGGGCGGCCGGGTGCCAGGGGATTGAACGCCCAGCTCGTCTCCTGGCTGAGAGACAAACTGGGCGAGCCTGCCTAGTCCGGACCCGCGGCGTGCTTCAGCGCTTGGCGCGCAGCGTGACGTCGCCGCTGCCGGTAGAGATCTCGGCGGTGCCGGTCGCCTTGCCGACCTCGGCCCGGACGTCGCCGTGCGAGCTGTGGGTGACGCGGCTCGCCGGCAGATCGAGGGTGATCTCGCCCGAACCAGTGGAGACCGCCATGCGCACCTGCGGCGCCGCCGTCGCCGGCGTGGCTTCGAGCGTGACGTCGCCGCTGCCGGTGTCGATGGCGATCTTGTCGACGGCGGAGAAGTCGCCGGCGAGAGTGACGTCGCCCGAACCGGTGTCGGCGTAGATCGCGCTGCCGAGCGTCAGGCCGCTGCCGACGATGTCACCCGAGCCGGTGTCGCAGTTGAGCGCGCCCGAGCTCTCACGCATCTCGATGTCGCCGCTGCCGGTGTCGACGTCGATCTTCGCCGCGGCGACCTGCTCGAGGTGAACGTCGCCCGAGCCGGTGTCGACCTGGACGTCGCCCTTCTGGCGGACGATGCGGACGTCGCCCGAGCCGGTATCGACGGCGACGGCGCCTTCACTGTCCTGGACCTGGACCGCACCGGTCGCGATGTCGAGATTCTGCGCGCCGTGGACGCCGGTCGAGTCGATGAGGCCGATGCCGTCCTTCACCTTCACGCCGACGCCGGCCGGCACTTCGACCCGGAAATCGGCGTAGAGGGTCAGGGCGCCGCCGCCGGGCTGGCTCACCACGCGCACCTCGTGGTCGGCGTACTTGAAGTTCGAGTTGCCGATGTCGAGCCACTCGAGAAACCACGGGAGCGACTCCGTCTGCGCCGCGCGCGGGTAGCAGTACTTGCGGCTCTCGTCGAGCGGATAGACCGCCTTCACGACCCAGTGGTCGCCCACCTGCTCGTAGGTCACGCTCAGCAGGCCGGCGAGGCGCTCGGCCTCGGCGGAGCTCCCGGCCGCCGCATGCACCGTCGCAGCGACGCGCACCTCGGAGCCGCTGGCGGCGGCGACGGTGACGTTGCCGGCCAGGTTGTGCAGCTCGACGACGAGATTCGGCCGGGCGGGGAGCGCGCGGTCGATCTGGCGCTGGGCATCGGCCGCGAACGCGGGAGAGAGGCAGGCAAACGCGGCAAGGGCGAACGTGGGGGGCAGGGTCGAGAGCTTCCAAGGGCGGGCTTCGGACATGGCATCTCCTCGTCGGGGAAGGGGCTACCCTTGAGACTACGGGAGCGCCGTTCGGAAGTTACAGGCGATTCGGTTAAGCTCCCCGGTCGTGAGAAGTCCACGCCTCCCACTCCGCAAGGCCGTGCCCAGCATGGTGACCAGCGCCGGCCTCGTTTTCGGCTTCCTGTCGATGCTGGCGGCGACTCAGGCCGAGTACGACAGCGCCGTCTACCTCCTGGTCGCGGCGGTCTTCTGCGATCTCTTCGACGGCCAGCTGGCGCGGCGACTCCAGGCGACGAGCCGTTTCGGGCAGCAGCTCGACAGCCTTTCGGACGCGCTCTCCTTCGGCGCCGCGCCGGCGTTCCTGGTCTACCAGGCGCTGCTGCGCCCGATCGGGCCCTGGGGGATCGCCGCGGCACTGGTCTACGTCATGGCGGGGGTCCTGCGCCTGGCGCGCTTCAACGTCACCGCCGACGTGCATACCAAGGACCGCCGGACGCTCGGCGTGCCGATTCCGGTCGGCGCCGGATATGCCATGGCGGTGGCCCTGATGCGCGACCACCTGTCGGCGTGGACCGCCGCCGGCATGCTCGTTTTGCTGGCCCTCCTCATGGTCTCCCGCGTGCGCCTGCCGCAGATCCAGAAGAGCTCGGTGGTGAATCTGCTGATCGTCATCGGGATCGGCAACTACCTGGCGGTCGTCGCCTGGCCGTCGTGGAGAACGGTCATCTGGTGGAACATCTGGAACGTCGTGATCCTGGCGACCGCGTGGATCGAGGAGCGCCGGCACCGGGGCGAGCACGACGAGTCGCCCGAGCCGAGAACGACCTAGCTTCGAGGTCGTGCCGCAGCGTCCGCCGAAAACAGCCGGAAGAGCTCCTCGATGCCGTCGATGAGCCGCGGGCCGGGACGGCTGAAGCAGCCGTTGGCGTCGACCGCGGCGACGCGGCCGGCGCGCACCGCCCGCAGCCCCTCCCAGACTGCATTGCCCGACAGCTTCGCAACCTCGCCCGCCGCGCCGGCAGCGTCGAAGCCGCACGGCATGGCGACGATCCAGTCGGGGTCGGCGGCGGCGATCTCCTCCCAGGAGACGCGCCGCGAACGTTCGCTCGGCGCGACCGCGAACGGATCGCGCCCGCCGGCGATCGCGATCATCTGCGGCACCCAGTGGCCGCCGAGGAACGGCGGGTCGAGCCACTCGAGGGCGACGACGGTCGGGCGCGGCCGGCCGTGCGTGGCGCGCTCGACGCGCTCGAGGCGGGCGCGCAGCTCATCGACCAGCGCTTCGGCGGCGGCGCTCCGGCCGAGGCGCTCGCCGACGTGCAGGATGTCGGCGAGGACGTCCTCGAGGCGGGTCGGGTCGAGCGAGAGAACTTCGGGGCATCGCGTCGCCCGAGCGAGGGGCGCCACCGCGTCGCTGACCTGGGCGGTCGAGACCGCGCAGACCGGGCAGAGCTCCTGGGTGAAGAGGAGGTCGGGGTCGAGCTCGGCGAGGCGCTTCTCGTCCAGCGTGTAGAGACTGGCTCCGGACGCCAGCTGTGCCGAGACCGCGGTGTCGATTTCCTTCGGCGTCATGCCTGGCGCGAGGGCGCTGCCGGTGAGGATCGGCCGTGTCCTCGCCTCGGGCGGGTAGTCGCACTCGTGCGAGACGCCGACGACGTCGTCTCCGGCGCCGATCGCGAACAGGATCTCGGTGGCGTTGGGAACGAGCGAGACGATGCGCATGGTTAAGGAATCCTAGCCGCGGACGGGCCGTCCGAGCCTTGAACAACCGATATGGCGTCTGCCGGCGCCCACGTCGGCTCGAACTCGCGACTCCCACCGCCCAGCCACACGCGTCGCATCAAAAAGGTCACCACCCAGCAGACCCGCTAGGATTGGAAGTTCATGTCCGACCCGACCCAGCGCGCCAACCGCCTCGCCGCCGAGAGCTCGCCCTACCTGCTGCTGCACGCCCACAATCCGGTCGACTGGTACCCCTGGGGCCCCGAGGCGCTGGCGAAGGCCAAGGCCGAGGACAAGCCGATCTTCCTCTCGGTCGGCTACTCGACCTGCTTCTGGTGCCACGTCATGGAGCGCGAGTCGTTCTCCGATCCGGCCGTAGCGGCGCTGATGAACGAAGAGTTCGTCAACATCAAGGTCGACCGCGAGGAGCGCCTCGACCTCGACGAGATCTACATGCTGGCGACCCAGGTCCTCCACGGCCAGGGCGGCTGGCCGATCTCGATCTTCCTGACCCCCGACCTGCTGCCGTTCTTCGCCGGCACCTACTTCCCGCCGATCGACAGCCGCGGCATGCCCGGCTTCCCGACCGTCCTGCGCTCCATGATCCACGCCTGGAAGGAGCGCCGCGGCGACGTCGAGCAGCAAGGCGCAGAGCTCGGCGACGCCATCCGCCGGCATTTGGCGGAGATCGAGCCGGCGACGGGAGCGCTCCCCGGCGCCGAGCCGGCGGAGCGCGGTCTGACTTCCCTGCGCGACAAGTTCGATCCCACCTGGGGGGGGTTCGGCGGGGCGCCGAAGTTTCCGTCGCCCGCGAACCTCTTCCTGCTTCTCGCCCTGGCCGAGGCCGACTCGGCGCACGCCGGGCCCGCCGGAATGATGCTCGCCGCGACCCTCGATGCCATGGCGCGCGGCGGCATCTACGACCAGCTCGCCGGTGGCTTCCACCGCTACGCCACCGATCGCGAATGGCGAGTGCCGCACTTCGAGAAGATGCTGTACGACAACGGCCTGCTGCTCGAGGTCTTCGCGCGCGAGCATGCGCGCTCGGGCAGCCCCGAGGCGGCGCGGATCGTGCGCGCGACCGCCGGCTTCCTGGCGCGCGAGATGACCCTGCCCGACTTCGCGGGGCAGGAGGGCTCTGGCGGCGCCTTCTGGAGCGCCATCGACGCCGAGACCGGCGGCCGCGAGGGGGCTTACTACGTCTGGACGCGCGACGAGCTCGACCTCGCCCTCGGCGCAGAAGGCGCGACCTTCCTCGCGCCGCTCTTCGGCTTCTCGGCCGAACCGTTCTTCGAAGAAACCCGTTACGTGCTCCACCTGCCGCGGGCGCTCGACGTTCAGGCGCAGGAGCGCCGGCTGACGCGCGACGAGTTGCTGGGGGAGATTGCGCCGCTGCGCGAGAAGCTCCTCGCGGTGCGCTCGCGCCGGCGGCGGCCGGCGACCGACGACAAGATCCTCGCCGACTGGAACGGCACCGCGATCGCCGGCCTCGCGGTCGCCGGCAAGGCGCTCGCCGAACCCGGCTTCGTCGCGCAGGCGCGGCGGGCGGCCGACTTCGTGCTTGCGCAACCTCCGGAGCGCCGACGGGACCCTGTTGCACTCCTGGCGCCGCGGGACTGGCCGGATCGAGGCCGGACTCACCGACTACGCCTACTTCGTGCGCGGGCTCCTGCGCCTCTACGAGGCCTCGGGCGAGCAGCGCTTTCTCGACCAGGCGGTCCGGCTCACCGACGAGCAGGAGCGCCGCCTCGGCTCGCCGCGCGGCGGCTTCTTCAACTCCGCCGACGCGCCCGACCTGCTGGTGCGCGGCAAAGAGGTCTTCGACGGCGCCATGCCGGGAGCGAACGGCGTCGCGGCGCTGAATCTCCTCGACCTGGCCGCCGCCAGCGGCGAGAGCCGCTTTCTCGCCCTTGCGGAGCGCACGTTGCGCGCCTTCGCACCGCTCGTCACGCGTCACCCGGAAGGGGCGAAGACCATGTCGCTGGCTCTTGCGCGCTTCGCGCGCGAGAACGGCTCGCTCCGCTCGGGCGACGTTGTCGCAGACGTAACGCTGTTTTCAGTAAAGGGGGGTAGTGGCTTGCCCGAAGATCTCGGGTCGGTCGCGCAGCGCGTGGTCGAGGTCACGCTGCGGAGTGACCAGCCCGACACGGCGGGGCGACGGCCGTTCGTTCTGACCCTCGCCGTGGCGGAAGGATGGCATCTGGACGCCGACCTGCGCGTCGAGGGCGTCGATCTCGAATTGGATGCCGGTTCGATGGTCTACCCGCAGCCCGAAGTCACCGGCGAGCCGGGTTCCCCCCCTTTACCAGCAGGCTTTTCGTGGCAAGGTCATCATCGCCGGCCGCGCGCGGAGCGCGCAGGTTTCTGCTGGCGAGCCGCGGCTGAAGTTGAGATATCAGGCTTGCGACGACCGGCGTTGTCTGCCGCCGGGCGAGAAGACGATTCCGTTTCCGATCCAGGAAACCTGAGCCGGGCGCGGCGCATCCAACCGGGCAAGAGGAGAGCCGTCTGCCGATGACCTGGATCGAGATCGCCCCCTGGCTGGTGCGAGCTCTCGGCGCCTATGCCGCGCTCGGGGTTGTTTTCGCCGTCCCCTTTCTTGTGCGCGGCATCGAGCGCCTCGATCCCGGCGCGCGCGACTCGGGTTGGGGCTTCCGCCTGATCGTGCTGCCGGGAGTCGTGGCCTTCTGGCCGTTGCTGCTCCGGCGTTGGCTCGCGGGAGCCGGGTTGCCGGTCGAGTTCAACGCCCACCGCCGTGCGACGCAACCCGGCGGGGGGCCGGGTCGATGATCGGCAGTCTGCGTACGACCCATCGCTGGATCTGGCTGGCGCTCGCGGTCCTCCTGCCGGCGCTCCTGTTCTTCGCCATGCGCGCCAGGACGGCGCTGCCATTGCAGGAACTGCCGCCGGCTCTCGCGCCGGCGGCGCAGCCGTCAGACGATACGGACGGCGCGCCGTGAGCGCTGGCTATGTGGCGGTCGGCTGGTCGCCGGGCAAGAGGCGTTACGACGCCGTGCTGTGGGGCGGAGCGGCACTCTTCCTTGCCGTCTTCGTCGGCGTCGGGCTCTGGCGGCGGCCGGAGATCACCGCCGAGACGCTGCTCATTCGCGCCTTCGGGACGCTCGCGTTCACGCTCCTGCACGTCGTCCTGGCGATCGGACCGCTGGCGCGGCTCGACCGGCGCTTCCTGCCGCTGCTGTGGAACCGGCGCCACCTCGGCGTCACCATGTTCCTCTTCGCCCTGGCGCACGGCGGCTTCGCGCTCTTCCAGTTCCACGCCCTGGGCGACCGCAACGCGCTGGTGAGCCTGCTGGTCAGCAATACGCGGTGGACGAGCCTCGCGCAGTTCCCCTTCCAGCAGCTGGGCGGCCGCGGCTCTGCTGATCCTCTTCCTGATGGCGGCGACCAGTCACGACTTCTGGCTCGACGAATCTCACCGCGCCGGTGTGGAAGGCGCTGCACATGGCGGTCTACCTCGCCTACGCGCTGCTCGTCGCGCACGTCGCGCTCGGCGTGCTGCAGGACGCGGCGAGCGCGTTGCCGGCGGCGCTCCTCGGCGCCGGTCTCGCGACGCTCATCGCGCTGCATCTCGCGGCGGCGCTGAAGGGAAGGGCGCTCGACCGCGAAGTGGCCGGTCACGCCGCGGACGGCTTCGTCGAGGCCTGCCGGGCGAGCGAGATCTCGCGACGGTCGGGCGCGCATCGTCACGGTCGGCGGCGAGCGGGTGGCGATCTTCCGCTACGACGGCAGGCTCTCGGCGGTCTCGAACGTCTGCCAGCACCAGAACGGGCCGCTGGGGGAGGGCAGGATCCTCGACGGCTGCATCACCTGCCCCTGGCACGGCTTCCAGTACCGCCCTGCCGACGGCGCCTCGCCGGCGCCGTTCAGCGAGCGCGTGCCGACGTTCCGCCTGCGGCTGGTGGACGGGGATCGCGTCTTCCTCGATCCGCGACCCCTGCCGCCAGGCACCTTTGTCGAGCCCGTCGCTTTCGAGGAGAAGTTCTCCGGAAAAGGCAAAGGCTCGGTAAAGGAGGGTATGGACGAGTTCTTCGTCGGCTACCTGCCCGTGCCGGCAGGAATTGCGCGCTTCGCGCGCGGGGTCGCGGGCGTCGCGCTGGTGGGTCTCGCGGCCGTTGCCGGCGCGCTCGCCAGCGTCCAGCGTCCGCTCGGACAGGGGCAGTTCGCCTGGGACACCGAAACCGAGTTCTGCGGTCGCCTGCAGACGGGACCGATTCCGGGAATCTGGACTCGACCCACGGGCGCCGCGGTCGGCACCCCCTTTACCGGAGCTTTTCTGCCTCTCGTCGGTGAGGGCAAGCGCGGTCCGGACGCCCAGCTGCTGGCTGCGGGCGACCGGGACCTGACACTTCGAGGTCATCGCATCGAGCGCTACGGCAAGCAGATGATCGAAGTCACCGGCGAGACTGCGCTCGCTGGGAAAGAAGCGGCGGAGCCGGGCATGGCGACTCCGGCGCAGGTTCCGCTCGGCCGCCAGCGGTTGCGCGGCGAGATCGTCGACTCGAAGTGCTGGTTCGGCGTCATGAAGCCGGCGCAGGGCAAGGCGCACAAGGACTGTGCGGTGCGCTGCATTTCGGGCGGCGCGCCGCCGGCGTTCGTCGTCCGGTCGGCGGGCGCCGACGGTCGCGAACGGACGCTGGTCCTGCTCCTCGCCGCGACCGACGGCGCCGCGCTCGGCCCGCGCATCCTGGATCTGGTGGCGGAGCCGGTGGAGATCACGGGCGAGGTCTCGCGCCTCGGCGCTCAGTGGGTCCTTTCGACGGATCCCGCAACGATCCATAGAATCGACGGGTGAAGCGGATCTTCCGAACACTGCGAGCCGGCCTTCGGCTCGTTGCCGTCGCCTTGGTCACCCTGTTCGCTTACTCCGCGGCGCTCGCGGCGCGAGCCTGCGGGATCTTCTCGCGCCGCTTCGCGGTGCGGGGGCAGGGCTGGGCCTACCAACTCTGGTCGAAGGCGCTCTGTCGTATCTTCGGGGTGCGCGTCACGGTCCGCGGTCCGGCGCCGAAGCCGCCGTTCTTCCTGGTCTCGAACCACCTCTCCTACATCGACATCTTCGTCCTCGGCACGCAGCTGCCGTGCGTCTTCGTCGCCAAGGCGGAGATCGACGGCTGGCCGATCTTCGGCGCCATCTGCCGGTCGGTCAACACGATCTTCATCGACCGGAGGTCGAAGCGGAAGCTGCCGCAGATCCTCGCCCGTATTGAGGCGTCGCTCGATGCAGGGCAGGGAGTGGTGATCTTTCCGGAGGGGACTTCTGGAGCCGGCGACTGTGTGATGCCGTTCCGTTCGCCGCTCCTCGAGTTCGCGATGGGCTCGAAGGCGGGAGTCCACCACGCGACGATCAACTATCGCTCGCCGGCAGGGGAGGCCCCGACCCACCTCTCGGTCTCCTGGTGGGGCGACATGCCGCTCGGCGCGCACCTGCGGGAGTTCCTCTGGCTGCCGCACGTCGAGGCCTCGATCCACTTCGGCGATGCTCCCGTGCGCGGCGACGATCGCAAGGCTCCTCACCGCCGAGCTGCACCGGGAAGTGGTGGCGCGGTTCGAGCCGTTCGTCGACACGCGCCGAGGTCGAGCGGCTCAAGCGCCTGAAAGCGGAGGACCCGCAGCAGTTGCCACGGGTCCTCCGGTCGCCGCTCGATCGCTTCAAGTAGCTTTCGGCCGGCTCAGTCCTCGTCCAGCCGCGGGTTGCGCGGCCGCTCCTCGTCGTCGTCGCGGCGCTGCCGCTCGTTGCGCTCGTTGCGATCATCGCGATCGTCGCGTTCGTCCCCCCGCACGCCGGCGATCTCTGCCGCGCGCCGGATTGCCGCGCCGAGATCCTCGGCGGAGCGGCTCCGGCGCCATTCGCCTTCGAGCCGCGCCGCCTCACGTCTGAGCGACCGCCAGCCGAAGTCGTCGGCCGCCGCGGTCTCCTTCAACTTCTCGGCGAAGGCGGCGGCGAGCGCCGCCTGGTGGAAGTTGGCCGAGGCGTCGTCCCAGTCGCGCTCGAGGTCGCGGGCGCGCAGGTCGAGGGAGACCTCCTCGATCGACTTCGCCGCGACGCTCTTCCAGCGCAGCCGCAGGGTCGCGAGGCGCTCGCTGCCAGAGACGCCGTCGCGCAGCCGGACCTCGTAGAGCACCGTCGCCTGGTGCCCGGCGCCGAGCTCGCCGGCGTCGATGCGGTCGTTGCGGAAGTCGCGGTCGGCGACGTCGCGGTTCTCGTAGCCGAGGAGCCGCCAGCGAGAGACCGCCTCGGGGTTGAACTCGACCTGCGCCTTGGCCTCTTTCGCCACCGTCTCGAGCGTGCCGGTCAGGTTCTCGACGAAGACCTTGCGCGCTTCGGCGAGGGCGTCGACGTAGTGGTAGGTGCCGTCGCCCTGGTCGGCGAGCTGCTCCATCAGGGCGTCGTTGTAGTTGCCCATGCCGAAGCCGATCGGTGGTGAGGGCGATGCCGCGCTGCGCCTCCTTGCCGATGCGCGCCAGGATCGACTCCGGCCCCGTCGCGCCGACGTTGGCGACGCCGTCGGAGCACAGCAGGATGCGGTTGCTCGCCCCCTGCCGCCAGCCCTCGTCGGCGAGGTCGTAGGCGAGGCGCAGACCCTCTTCGACGTTGGTCGAGCCCTCGGGACGGAGCTCGCCGATCGCACGCCGGATCTCTTCGAGATCCCGCGTGTGGCGCAGCAGGACGCGGCCGCTGGTGCCGTAGACCACCAGGCCAACCCGATCGTCCGGGCCGAGCTCGTCGAGCAGCAGGCCGAGCGCGCGCTTCACCAGCCCGAGGCGGTTCTCCTGGTTCATCGAGCCCGAGACGTCGACGACGAAGGTGAGGACGGCGGGCTTCCTGTCGCGCTCGTCGATCTCGCGCGCCTTGACGGAGAAGCGCAGCAGGCGGGTGCGCTCGCCGGGGTAGAAGGCTGCCGGGGCCCCCTCGGCGTAGAGCGCGAAGTCGCCGCGCCCTCCGGACTGGCGCGGGGTCGTCGTAGCTCTGCGCGTTGACGAACTCCTCGACCCGGATCGCCGCGGGCGGCGGCAGCAGGCCGCGCTCGAGATAGCCGCGGGTCAGCGTGTACGAGCCGGTGTCGACGTCGAGCGCGAAGGTCGAGAGGCGATCTTCCGCACTGTCGACGAAGCGATTCGCCGGCGTCTCGCGGAAGATCATCGTGTCGGGCGTGGCGCGAAGCGCGAGCTCGCGTTCGCGAGCGAGCTCGTCGCGGCGCAGCCGCAGCGGTTCGCTGGCGCCGGCGTCGGCCGATGGGTTCACTCGCCCTTCCGCCTTCTTGTCGAGAGTAACCCTCTGCATAGGGCTTCGGAGCCGCGGCAGACATCGGCGGGGCCGCCGGGGCCGGAGCGTAGTTGCCGGCCGCGGCGCCGTTCGCCGAACCGCTGACCACGCCACCGGCGACGCCGCCGTAGACGCCGCCGGAAACTCCGCCAGCGACGCCTCCGGCGACGCCGCCTTCGACGCCTCCGATAGCACCCCCTTCGACTCCGCCTTGACGCCGGCGTCGTCGAGCGGACTCCGCGCTTCCGACCACCTCGGGAACCCTCGACCGGCTGGACGATCTGCTGCTGCTGCTTTCCCTTTACCGAAAAGCCTTCAGCAAGGGAGTCCGAGGTCGCCGGGATCTCGGTGGGGTAGGAGCTTGCCGCCGTGGCTTCCCGGGCCGGTCGTGCCGCCGCCGGAGGCGGCGGCGGGGGGGGCGGCGGGAAGTTGGTGGCGAGCCCGCGGCCGTCGTCCTTCCCCGCGGGTGCGCTGAACTCTGCCGCCTGGCGGTCGAGCTCGTGGCCCTGGCGGCTCTTCACGACCTGCCAGGCGACGGTGGCGCCGACGACGGCGAGGGCAATCGTCGCCGCGAGGCGCAGCGGCCAGCGGCGCGGGGCGGCGCCCGATCCGGCGCTTTCGCCGCTCAAGGTGGCGGCGTCGGGAATCTCGGCCTGGATCTTCTCGAGCAGGCCCTTGGGCGGCTCAGGGACCGGGAAATCGCGCAGATCGCGATCGAGCATCTTCGGATCGTTGTCGTTGCGGTTCATCACTTTCCCTCCAGTGCGGCTTGGATGGCGGCGAAGGCGCGGGCGAGCCGCTTGCGGACGCCGGGCGGCGTCATTCCTTCCTGCTTGGCGATCTCCGCGACCGGGACGTCGCCCCAGTAGTGCGCGGTCACGACCGAGCGCAGCTCCTCGGGCAGGGCGAGCACGGCGCGCCGCAGGCGGTCGCGGCTCTCGTGTTTGCGCGGCGTTCTCGTCCGGCGGCGGGTCGGGATCGACCGCGGTCGCCTCGACCACCGGCTCGAGCGGCACGATGCGGAACGGCCGCCGGCGCGAGTTGAGGAAGGTGTTGTAGGCGATGCGGTAGAGCCAGGTCGAGACCTGAGAAGCCTCGCGGAACCCGGCGAGCGACTGCCAGGCCTTGCGGTAGGTCTCCTGGGTCAGGTCGGCCGCCTGGTCGGGGTCGCCGCACAGGCGGACGAGCGAGCCGTAGACCCGGGCGTAGGTCGCCTCGACCAGCCGCTCGGCCGCCTCCCGGCTGCCGCGCTTCAGCTCCTCGAGCAGCCGCCGTTCCTGCGCGGCCTCCGGGCTCGCCGGCCCAGCCGCCCCATCGTCCGCTTCCGCAGCGTTGAGCTCCTCGAGCAGCCGCCTCTCGGCTGCCGCTTCGGGAGTCTCCTGTCCGTCTGCGTCCTCGGGCCTGTCGTCGTCCTCGGCAAACGGTGCGTGCATCGCGGTCTCCCTCAAGGCGAGTGCCGGTTTCATGTTACTTGGACCCGGTTGGGGCGCAGAAGGAAACCTGGGGACAGCGGCGCGGTCCGGGGGTAGAGTCGCTGCACCGGAAAGGAAGGTGCAGCATGGCCCGTTCAGCGTTCCCCCGTGTCGCCGCTCTGTTCTTCGCGCTCGGCGCCCTGGCGCACGCGTACCGCGCCGTTCAGGCAATCCCCATTCAGTTCGGCTCGACGGCGATCCCCATCTGGGTCTCCTGGATGGTCGTCGCGGTGGGCGGCGCGCTCAGTGTTTGGGGCTTCCGCTCGCGGAGCTGACGAAGGGCTGCAGGGTCTACCGTGCCTGCAGGCCCGCGCCCTGGGGCTATGATCGCCGCAGCTCACGCCGGAGCACGAGGATTGGAGCCGACGATGGCGAAGAACACCGAAGGCAGGAATGGCGTTGTTGCGCCCAATCTACGGTGCGGCATTTTGCCGCCTGCTCTGTCGAAAGGCTCTTGATGGCCAAGCTACCTTCAGGATGGAGCGTCGACACCGCCAGGGTCTTCCTGCACGCCGCTCTCCTCTGGTGCGCAAACGCGGCTGGGGCTCAGCTCCTGGAAATCAACGAAGTCACCCGGCTCGATCGGCCCGAAATTCCCGCTGCGGAGTACGCTGACGAGGCGGTGGCGATCGACGGGGGCCGAGCGCTGCTCTGTCCCGCCCTGAGGTTTGGGGGCTCCGGGTCGTGTCTGGTGTTTCAGCGCCCTCCAGGTACGTTCGCGGGCTGGACCTTCGTGACGGAGATCCTCAACCCCCAGCCCAACGCGTGGGATGAATTCGGCAGAGCTGCTGGCCTCCACGGCGACACCGCAGTTGCAGGAATTCCCGGAGGCGATGCCGCAGGTTTCAACGCCGGTGCGGCGACGATCCACGACCGGCAGGCTGGCGGCGCGGACAATTGGGGCGTCGCAAAGAGTCTCTCCGCATCGGATCCGGCACCGGAGCATGTCTTTGCTTGGGCAGTGGCCCTTTCGGGCGACACTCTTGTCGTCGGCGCGCCCACCATCAACTTGGCCGATTCCGGGATCGGTTCTGCCTACGTGTTCGAACGCGGCGCCGGAGGCCCCGGCAATTGGGGCCTGGTCAAGAGGCTCAGCGCCTCCGACTCGCCGCTTTTCGCGAACTTTGGATTCTCCGTCGCGGTCTTCGGGGACAGGGTCGCCATTGGGGCGCCAGGCGTCGGTACCAACACCGGCGCAGCGTACATCTTCGAGCGCAACTTCGGCGGCACTTCGAACTGGGGAGAGGTCGCCAAGGTGGTCGCGTCGGACGGTATTGTTGAAGATCGTTTCGGGACGAGCGTGGGCCTCGCAACCGATACCTTGGCGGTGGGAGCCCCGCGCCGGGACGAGGCAGGGTTGAATACCGGCGCGGTCTATCTGTTCGCCATGACCTCCTGGGTGGAGCAGCACAAGTTCATCGGCTCGGAGCAAGACGGACTGGGAACCTCCCTGGCGTTCGGCGACGGCATCCTCGCAGCAGGCGCGCCGGGCAACCTCGGACCCCTTCTCCAGCCGGGCGCCGTCGCCCTGTTCTCGAGGTCGGCGTCGAGTCCCGGCTGGAACCTCGCCGTTCGCCTTCATGCCCCAGGATTGGGCGAGTTGGATGGCTTTGGGTCCTCGGTCGACATGGACGGAGGCGAGTTGATCGTCGGAGCCCCGATTCAGGGCTCGGCGTACGTCTTCGCGCTCACTCCGTCCGCAGCAGAGGTACCCGCTCTCAGCCGGTCGGGGCTGGCGATCGTCGGCGTCCTGCTGGCGATTTTCGGGGTCCTTCGGGTTCGCCACAGGCGCTGGCCCATCCCTGCGACGTCTTCGTCGAGTTCACCCGACCGGAGGGCGCCAGGGCGAACATCCTGAGCGCGCTCGCGCACGGCGCGTAGAGGACGGCGGGCGCGTCGCCTCGCCCGGGACCCTCGGAGAGACCGCGGCGTTCGTGCCCCAGCCCGGGAAGGGGCGCAAGTGAGCCGCCGACGCGGGACGACTCCCCCTCCGGCGGCGCTCCGTTTCCGGCCCGGAGGTGGGTAGGATCGAGGCTGTCCAGGAGGAGGAACGATGACCGACGCCAAGTGGGTGGATCTCGGACCGGTGGCTGCGCTCGAAGGATCGGCCCGGTGCGGGCGCTCACCGTCGAGCGCACGCGGCTCGCCCTGACCTTCAAGGACGGCAAGTTCGGCGCGATCTCCGGGATCTGCAACCATGTCGGCGGGCCGCTCGGCGAGGGAACGCTCGCCGGCGACTACGTCGTCTGCCCCTGGCACGGCTGGAAGTTCCACTGCACGACCGGCCAGGGGGAGCCCGGCTTCGAGGCCGACCAGGTGCCGTCCCACGAGGTCGAGGAGCGCGACGGCCACCTCTTCGTGAACCTCGAAGCGGTCTCGAAGCGCGGCCGCCTGCCGCACGCGCCGCATCCGCTGGCGCGCCAGCCGGAGCGCGCACCGGGGCCGATCCGCGTCGCCGGGATCTCGACCACGGTGATGAACCGCGACCTGCCGCGCTTCTCGACCTCCGACGAGCTGCTCGCCGCGGCGCTCGGGCATTCCAGCGAGGCGCTCGCCTGCGAGCACCGGATGATCAAGCTCAACGACCTCTCGTTCCGCGCCTGCGAGGGCTACTACTCGAAGAGCGCCAAGGCCTGCACCTGGCCGTGCTCGATCACCCAGATGGACCCCGACGACCAGCTCGACCGGGTCTACGAGGCGATCGTGCACTGGGCCGACGTCATTCTCGTGGCGACGCCGATCCGCTGGGGCGCGGCCTCCGCGCTCTACTACAAGATGGTCGAGCGCATGAACTGCATCCAGAACCAGATCACCCTGCACAACCGGGTGCTGCTCAAGAACAAGGTCGCCGCCTTCATCATCACCGGCGGCCAGGACAACGTGCAGGCGGTCGCCGGCCAGATGCTCGGCTTCTTCGCCGAGATCGGCTGCGTCTTCCCGCAGTATCCGTACATTGCGCACTCGCGCGGCTGGGACGCCGAGGACATGGAGAGGAACGTCGCCTCGGTGCGCGACTCGTCCGACCTCCACGCCGCGGCGCGCGAGCTCGCGGCGCGCGCGGTCGACATGTCGCGCATCCTCACCGCGTCGGCGATCGAGGACCGCACGCTCCTGCGCGGCGGTCGCAAGGCCTACGGTCCGGCGCGCCTGACCGCCGATTGACCCCGCCGGATCTTAGGGAGGGAAGCGTCATGCCGAAGACCGATCCGCGGGTCGATGCCTACATCGCCAAGTCCGCGCCGTTCGCCCAGCCGATCCTCAGGCATCTGCGGGCGCTCGTGCATCGCGCCGCGCCCGCGATCACCGAGACGATCAAGTGGGGGATGCCGTTCTTCGAGCACGAAGGCATCGTCTGCCATATGGCGGCGTTCAAGGCGCACTGCGCTTTCGGGCTCTGGCGCGGCGGACGGATCGAGAAGACAGGCAGGGAGGGCGAGGCGATGGGGCAGTTCGGCCGGATCGTCCACCTCGCGGACCTGCCGCCGGACAGGACGATCCTGGCGCTGGTGAAGAAGGCCGCGGCGCTCAACCTGGCGGGTGAGAACGCTGCGCCGCGGGTCAAGCGCCCGAAGGAACCGATTCCGCTGCCGGCCGACTTCCGCGCCGCGCTCGCCGGCAGTGTCGCCGCGAAAGCCACCTTCGACGGCTTCGCGCCGAGCCGGCGGCGCGACTACCTCGAGTGGATCACCGAGGCGAAGACCGCGGCGACACGCGCCAAGCGGATCGCCACTGCGGTCGAATGGCTCGCCGAGGGCAAGCCGCGCAACTGGAAGTATCAGCGCAAGTAGGCCGCCGTCACCGGCGTGCAACGCAGGCGCTTCGCCCTCGTCACCGGCGCCACCTCCAGTCGCTGGCGGCTACGGTAGAATTCACTGGTCGTCGCCGATTCGATCTCGCTGCCTTCCGGAGGCGCCTTGACCCTGCCCAGTGAATCGCCCCTCGTGAGCCTGGCTGTCGAGCAGCCCGAGCTCGCCGCCTATCCGTCGGCGCGCGAGTCGCTGCCGCCGGGGGAGATCGCGGAGGGGGCGTACGCGGTGCGCTACGCCTCGTCGGTCGAAGAGCTCGACGCCATCCTCCGGCTGCGCTTCGACGTCTTCAACATCGAGCTGCGCGAGGGGCTCGAGGAGTCCTTCGCCACCGGCCGCGACCAGGACGAGTTCGACGCCCAGTGCCATCACCTGCTGGTCGAGCACCGTCCTTCCGGCCGGGTGATCGGCACCTATCGCATCCAGACCGCGGCGATGGCGCTCGCCGCCAGGGGCTTCTATACCGGCACCGAGTTCGATCTCTCGCGGCTGCCGGAGGAGATCGTCGCGCAGTCGGTCGAGGTCGGCCGGGCCTGCATCGCCGTCGAGCATCGGCTGAAGCCGGTACTCTTCCTGCTCTGGAAGGGGCTGGCGCTCTACATGGCGCACAATCAGAAGCGCTTTCTCTTCGGGCCCTGCTCGCTGACTTCGCAGGACCCCTGGGACGGCAAGCGCGTCCTCGACTACCTCGAGCGCAAGAATCTGGTGCGCAAGGATGTCGAGGTCGGCGCCATGCCGGGCTACGAGTGCACCTGGGAAGGAGTGGATCCGGCGCCGGAGAAGGGCGAGCGCATCGAGTTGCCGCCGCTCTTCGACATCTACCTGCGCTACGCCGGCCGCACCTGCGGACCGCCGGTCATCGACCGCCGCTTCAAGACGATCGACTTCTTCATTCTCTTCGACGTCGACGCGCTGTCCTCGCGCGCCCGCCGGATCTTCTTCGGCTGAGCGATCCCGCCGGCGAGCGGAGAGGGCTACATCTCGCCCGCGTCGGCGACCGCCTCCACCCGGAACGGGATCTCCGTGCCGGCGGTGTAGATGACGACTTTCACCAGTTTGCCGGCGGCGACCTCGGAGGTCCAGCGGATGGCGCCGGACGAACTTGCCGTCCCCGACTCCGCCTGGTCCGACGCGCCGAGGTAGATGCTGAGCCGGGCGGCATTCTGCGGCGACGAGACGCTGATCGAGAGCAGCCCGCCGCGTCAGGCTCGATCAGGAATGCCACCGGTCGGCCCGCGGCCACCTTGCCCTCGCCGCGGGCTCTCTTCGGGCCCGCGGTGCCGGCTGCCGGCGCCTGCAGCTGGAGTTTCTGCGCTTCGCCGGCGGGCATCTGAAGCTCCGGTGACGCCGAAGCGGTCGCGGCGAGCGCTGTGGGAGCGGCCGGCGCGGCGGCTTGGGCTGGCGCGCTCGCCAGGAAGGCAGCCATTGCGCCATCGCAGTCATCGCAGCCATCGCAGTCACCGGAGCCACCGCAGCCAGCCAGGTCGGGGTCGGGCGGGTCTGGCGGGTCGCGCTGCTGGCTCTGCTGGCACTGGCGGCTCTGCTGGCTGCGGTCGTGGCGATCATCGGGTCACTCCTGGTCAGGGTCGAAGGGAGGTGGTACTGCCGCCGGCGTCGCCGCCGACGCTGCGATGGTACCAAAGCGCGAGCGCCGGTTCCGCAGCAGCCGGACGAGAGTGCGCAGCCCCGTTGGGGGAGCGCCGAGGGCGGCGTTCGCGGCGCCGATTTCGAAGGCGAGCCGCCACTGCTCGAAGAGCGTGCGATAGGCGGCGATGAGGCTCGCGCCCGGGGCGTAGATATGGGTTGCCTCGGAGGTGACGCCGTTGAGCTCGAGGATCTTCAGGCCGGTGCCGGAGCGAAACTGCTCGAGCGAGGGCACGCGCAGGTCGAAGCGTCCGAAATGGAAGCCCGCAAAGTCGCGTGCCAGAGCGTCGATCGCCGCCGTCAGCTCTGGCGTCAGGTGCTCCCGCCCGTCCAGGAAGACCGTTCCCCGACAGTGGTTGCCGATCTCGACCAGCTGCACGCGCTCGGCCAGCGCCGGAATCGTGTCGAGCCGCTCGAGGTTCGCCTCCAGGTAGTAGGCGGCCATGCAGACCGCGCGATCGTCGGCGAGGATCAGCTCCTCGAGGCGCCGGCGGCCGTCGCCGACGACGACCGGGAAGCGCTTGGCGGTGATCGAGAAGATCCGGCCGCGCGCTTCGGCGGGATGGCGGATGTAGAAGACGCCGAACTCCTCGCCGGAGACGTACTCCTGCACGATCAACCGGCCCGAGGCCTGCACGAGATAGGCCGCGAGCTCCGCCTCCGAGCGCACGACGGCGACCCCGCGGCCGCGCTCGCCGACATCGGGCTTGAGGACGACCGGGAGATCGAGGCCGGAGGCGCGGATCGCCGCCTGCACGCTGGGCAATCGCGCCTCCTGGGCGTCCGGCAGGTCGACGCTCGCGAAGCGGGCGATCGGCGCGCCGGGTGCGCCCTCGAGGAGGCCCGTCAGGATGGCGCTCTTCGACTCCTCGACGAAACCTCCGGCGGGGATGGCGGGGTTGACGGCGGTGAAGAGCGTCAGGTGGCGATAACGCAGACCCTGCCAGAGGCCATGGAGGACAACCGGCAGCTCGAAGAGCCAGGCGGGCCAGAACTCCCAGCGCGTCAGTCGTCGCCAGCGCGACAGCAGCAGCCGGCGCCCGCGCCAGGTAAAGAGCGGCACGACGATGCGGACGAAGACGAAGGTCGCGCCGAGGGCGGCGAGGATCGCCGGCAGGGCGACACGTTCATAAGAGCGAAAATGCGCCAGGACGGCGCCGCCGGACCAGGCCGAGAGCCCCACGAGCATAGGGGTCCAGACCACCCCGGCGAGGAACAGCGCGACGGCGACGCGGGCGAACGGCGCGCGCAGGATGCCGGCGGCGAGAAAGAGCGGCAGGCGGCTGCCGGGGATGAAACGTGACGCCAGCACCACCTTGGCGCCCTGCGCCGTGAACCACTGCTCGCTGCGTTCGAGCGTCCGCGGCGACACCACCCAGCGGAACGGCGCGCGCTCGACGATCCGCGGACCGAGCAGCCGGCCGGCCAGGACGAGCAGCAGGTCGCCGACGAAAATCCCGACCAGGCAGGCGAGCATGGCGGCGGGCAGCGAGATCTTGCCGTGCGAGGCCAGGAGGCCGGCGGCGACGCAAGTGAGATCCTCGCTGACGAGCGTCGCCGCGGCGAGCAGGGCGCAGAGGAGGAGCTGCTGGCCGGGCGACAGCGGGCCCCGCCCGGCGGCCGCGGCGCCCGGATCGAGCCGATCCAGAGTGCCGAGGACCCGGCCCTCCCAGTCCGTGCCTGGGCGCTCGGCCGGCGGCTGGGGATCGGGAGCGAGCGCCGGCAACGGGCCCGCGAGGAGGCAGCCGAGCGCCAGGCCGAACAGCAGCGCCCACGCGAACGGGCCGCCGAGGCGTCTGCCGAGTGCGCGGACGAAAGCAGGCATCGCGTCCGGACGCGCCTCAGCAGCTCGCCGGCGCCGCGCCCAGAGGCAGCGTCGAGCGCTCGGGTTCACCCGCGCTGCAGGGCGAGCCGGCGAAGTAGGCGACCCGCACCTCGTCCGGTGTGCGCAGGACCTCCAGATGGCTCACCGTCGAAGCGTCTTCGCGGTGCATGCAGACCGACGACGCCGAGCGGCTCGGCAGGTGGCTGCGGTGAAAGCGCTGGAGCTCGTCGAGGCCGCTCGCGGCGCGCTCGGCGCGGCGCGCGCTCCAGAGCGCGCTGCGCACCCGGGTGACCGCGCGGTCGCCGCGCGAGGAGGAGCACAGGAGTCCGGCCGGCGTCGTGATCGCCTGCGTCGCGAGGCGCTCGCCGTCCCAGACGGCGCCCAGGGCGGCGGTCCCCGGCAGGTCGGCGAAGAGGCGAAAAGGGGCGCACTCCGCGAGCGCCATGCGGTCGAGGAGGGTGGCCAGTGCCGCGAGGTCGCGGGCTCCGACCAGTGCTGGAATGAGGCTGCCGCGGCTGCGCCGGCCGGCGGCCGGCGGCTGTCCGTCGACGCTGCGATTCAGCAGAGCCAGGACGAGGCCGCGCTCGGTGGCGGCGAACCAGGTGCCGCCGGAGTCGGGGTCGATCGGGGAGAGGTAGGCGACGCCGTGGGCCTGTTGACGTTGCGGCGGCAGCCCGAGAGCGCGGGTGCGGCGTTCATCGCGGTTGAAGAGGAAGTGGAACCGGTCGGCCTCGGTCAGCCAGGACGCGGTGCACATGGCGCCTGAGCCTGCCAGTATTTGAGCGTGGAGGGCGCGATCCCGAAGTCGTCCGGCACGGCGATTTCGAAGCGCTCGAGCAGCACGGCGATCAGGGCGAAGTGGTGCACCGTGTGCGAGAGCAGGAATTGCAGCTCACGCCGGACCGTCGAATGGCTCCACTGCTCGGCTTCGGCGCCGCCGCACTCGAGGCGGATCTGGATCGGCAGCTCCAGGAGGTCCTCGTCGACCAGGACGAGCTCGCCCGTAATGCTGGCGCATCCGCGCGCTGGCGAACTCGAGATCCGACTCGAGGCGCAGCTCGCGCTCGCGGGCGTCATAGTCGACGCGGAAGTCGGGCAGGCCGGCGAGAAAGGAGGAGTAGTGGTCGAGGACGTGGCGCAGGTGCGGCCCCACGGTCCTGGCGTGGCGCGCCTCGGTACGGGCGAAGGCGCGCTCGGGCAGGCGGCTGAGGAGCTCGATCGCCTGTCCGAGACAGTGCAGGTTGGCCGCGACGACCGGGGAGAGCGGTTCCATTGGAGGGTCGATGATCTCGTTCCGGGCGCCTGCCGGTCAAGCCGGCTCCCGAGATGTACCGCGGGGCTTTGCCCGGGGTGGTTTATGCTCAGCCGGTTCGATGCGCCATCTCCGGCTCCCGCTGCGCCCACTCCTGCTGACCGCGGCGTTGGTTCTCGTTTCGGCCCTCCTCCCGGGCGGCAGGCCGGCAGGCGCCCTGGCGGAGCCCGCAGGGGCTCCAGCGGCTGCGGCGACTGCGGCGACTGCGCCGACTGCACGGGCGACTCCGGCGCAGCCTGGGCCCGCCCAGGTCGTGCATCTGCGCCTGCAGTCGATCCTCCACCCGGTGGCCAAGCAGTACCTGGTCGATGGGATTGCGGAGGCCGACCGCGCCGGCGCGACGCTGGTGATCGTCGAGCTCGACACTCCGGGCGGCCTGCTCTCTTCGACCCGGGAGATCTCGACCGCCATGCTGGGAGCCGCGACGCCGGTCGTCGTCTACGTCTCCCCGAGCGGGGCGCAGGCGGCCTCGGCGGGCTTCTTCCTCCTGATGGCGGCCGACTTTGCCGCCATGGCGCCGGGCACCAACACCGGCGCCGCCCACCCGGTCGGAGGGCAGGGCGAGACGATCGAGGGGGTGATGGGGACGAAGGTCGAGCAGGACGCCGCGGCGACGATCCGGGCTCTCGCCGGCCGCCACGGCCGCAACATCGCGCTGGCGGAAGAGGCCGTGGTCAAGAGCCGCTCGTTCACCGATCAGGAGGCCCTCTCTCAGGGGCTCGTCGAGGTCGTGGCGCCGGACCTCGCACAGCTCCTGGTGGCCCTCGAAGGACGTTCCTGGGACAAGGCGGGGCGCAAGGGCACACTCGCCCTGGGCGGGGCGCGGATCGCCGACGTCGAGATGCCGCGCCTGCAGCGCCTGCTGGCGGCGCTCGTGCATCCCAACATCGCTTATCTGCTGATGAGCATCGGCTTTCTCGGCATCTACTTCGAGCTCGCCCACCCGGGCGCGGTGCTCCCGGGCGTCGTCGGCGGGATTGCGCTCGTCCTCGGCCTCTATGCCATGTCGGTGCTGCCGGTGAACCTGGCCGGCGTCGGCCTCATCCTGCTGGCGCTGGTCTTCTTCGTCGCCGAGATCAAGGTGACCGAGCTACGGCCTGCTCGCCGTGGGCGGTATCATCGCGCTCGTGCTCGGCTCGCTGTTGCTGTTTCGCGACCTCGATCCGGCGTTGCGCCTGTCGCGCGGGCTCATCGGTGCGACCGCCGTCATGGCGGCGCTGGTCGTCGGCTTTCTCGCCGTTCTCGCCGCCCGCGCCCAACGCTCGCCGGTCGCAGCGGGCAACGCCGGGCTGGTCGGCGAGATCGGCCGGGCGATCGGCGATCTCGATCCGACCGGCCGGGTCTTCGTGCACGGAGAGATCTGGAACGCCGACGCGGAGGCTCCGGTCCGGACGGACCAGAGCGTGCGGGTCGTCGGCGTCGAAGGGCTGCGCCTCCGGGTGCGGCCCGAGGAAAGGAACAGCTAATGCCTCCACAGTTCGCGGCCTTCCCGATCATTCTGATTGTCGTGGTTTTCGGCATCTCCCTCCTGCGGCTCTGGATCAAGGTCCTGAAGGAGTACGAGCGCGGCGTCGTCTTCCGGCTCGGCCGGGTGCTCGCCGAACCGAAGGGCCCGGGCCTAATCTTCCTCTTCTGGCCGCTCGACCGGATGGTGACCATCCCGCTGCGCACCGTCGTCCTCGACGTCCCGCCGCAGGATGTCATCACGCGCGACAACGTCTCGGTGAAGGTCAACGCGGTGCTCTACTTCCGGGTCGTCGATCCGGTGCGGGCGGTGATCTCGGTCGAGAACTACCTCTACGCCACCAGCCAGCTGGCGCAGACCACACTGCGCTCCGTGCTCGGCCAGGCGGAGCTCGACGAGCTGCTCTCCGAACGCGACAAGCTGAACGAGCGCCTGCAGGAGATCATCGACCGGCACACCGATCCGTGGGGGATCAAGATCTCGATGGTCGAGGTGAAGCACGTCGACCTGCCGCAGGAGATGCAGCGCGCCATGGCGCGCCAGGCCGAGGCCGAGCGCGAGAAGCGCGCCAAGTTCATCCATGCCGCAGGGCGAGCTCGACGCCTCGAAGGCGCTCGGCGAGGCGGCGAACTCGATCTCGCAGAATCCGGTCACCCTGCAGCTGCGCTATCTGCAGACGCTCACCGAGATCGCCGCCGAGAACAACTCGACGATCATCTTCCCGTTGCCGATCGAGCTGCTGAAGTCGTTCTTCCCCAATTCGGCACAGAACAAGTAACGGGAAGCCTGAAGAGCGAAAGCGGAGGACGTCGTGGAATCGAGCGAATCGCACGAGCCGAGCTATTACGAGGTCGCGCTCACCAACCGGCAGGTACTGATCGCCTTCGTGGTGCTGTTGACCAGCATCGTGGCGGCTTTCCTGTCCGGCGTCTGGATCGGGCGCGGAGGCAGCTCGGTCGCGCGTCAGCCGGCGTCGATCACCGCCGCCGCGGCGGTCGCCGCCGAGCCGCCGCTCGAGCAGTTGTCCTTCTTCAACGGCAAGGAGGCCGGTTCGAGAACCGCCGGGGGCGCGGCAGCCGCCACGACTCCGGGGACTGTGCCCCGCCGGCCACCTCGACGTCCGCCCGCCGGCCGGACGCGACCGCGAATCGCGACGCCGCCCCTGCGGTGACCGACGCTGCGGCGGCGGAGGAGCGCGCGACCGAGACGATGCGGGAGAACCTCGACGCCACGATGGCGGCCAACCGCACGATTCCCGCACCGGCCGCCACCCCGCCGGCGACCGCGCCGCCCGCTGGTACGCGGATCACGACGCCGCCGAAGCCGGCGCCTTCGACTGCCGCCGCGAAACCGGCAGCGCCCGCCGCGAAGGAACCCGCAACGGCGAAGCCCGCGGTGACGGGCAAGACCTTTGTGCAGGTCTATTCGTCGAACAACGGCACTCGCGCCAAGGAAATCGTCGCGCAGCTGCGCAAGGCAGGGTTCCCGGTGGCGATAGCGGAGACCGCCAAGGCGGGTGGAACCAACTATCGCGTCCGGGTCGGGCCCTATGCCGAACGCACCAAGGCGGATGCTGCCGCGACCAAGTTGCGGCGGGACTTCCGGCTCGAAACCTGGGTGACCGATTCGCCCTAGGCACGCGGAGGTGGGTGCCCGGAGTCCGCTCGCGATCACGGTTCCCGCGGCGCTCGCGGGTGGAGCGTTGTGGGGGCTCTGCTTCGCGGTCCGTCCCTGGCTGCCACTCTGTCTCGTCGGGCTGGTACCGCTCTTTCTGCTGCTGCAGCAACGGCGGGCGTGGCTCTTCGGCTGGCTGCACGGCATCGCGACCTGGGTCGTGGCCATGTTCTGGCTCCTCGACACACTCACGACCTACGGCGCGATCGAAGGCTGGCTCGCCGGGCTCCTGCTGCTCGGGCTGGGCGCCTTCCTCGGGCTCTATCATGCGGCTTTCGCGGCGCTGGGCAGCCTACTCTGGCGGCGCGGCGGCCTCCTCGCTCTCGCCGCGCTGCCGGCGCTCTGGGTGCTGCTCGAGGTCGCACGTGGCCTGCTGTTCACCGGCTTTCCCTGGAATCTCGCGGCCTATGCCTGGACGGACGTACCGGGGGCGCTCCGCCTCTCTGCCTGGATCGGCGCCTGGGGGGTGTCGTATCTCGTCGTCTTCGCGAGCCTCGGGATCGCCCGCGGCATCGCCACGCGGCGGTGGCAGACCGCGGCTTTCGCCCTGCTGCTGCCGGCGATTCTCCTGCCGATCGGCGGGCGCTGGGCCGCGGGCACGACCGCCGATCGCACGGCTGGCGATCCGCAGTTTCCCGTTCGGCGCGCGGTCATCGTCCAGCCCAATACCCCGAACCAGGTCGCTTTCGACCGGGAGATCTTCGAGGCGGACTACGCCCGCCTGCTGGCGCTCACCGGTGACGCCTGCCAGCCGGGGACTCTGGTCCTCTGGCCGGAGAGCGCCGCCTGGCCGATGCTCTACGGCCGCGATCCGCGCCTCGAGTCCGACCTCGCCTCCTTCGGCGCGCGCGGCTGCTCGGTGCTGCTCAACTCCGCGACGCCTCAAGGCGGGGCGGGCGAGCGCTACTTCAACTCGGCGCTGCTGGTCTCTCCCGGCCTCCGGGTCGAGCGCTACGACAAGCGCCACCTCGTGCCGTTCGGCGAGTACGTGCCGCTCGCCGGGGTCTTCTCCTTCATCTCGAGCCTGGCCAGGAACGCCGGCGACTTTCAGCCGGCGACCGGGCTCGAGCTCCTCGACTGGGAGGGCGAACGGCTCGGTCCGGCGATCTGCTACGAGGTGGTCTTCGCGAGCGAGGTCGCGCAGTTGACGCGCGCCGGCGCGACGGTGCTGGTGAGCTTGACCAACGACGCCTGGTATGGCGATACCGCGGCGCCCTGGCAGCACCTGCGCGCCGCCCGCTTCCGCGCGGCGGAGAACCGCCGCTTTCTGCTGCGCGCCGCGATCACCGGCGTCTCGGCGGTCGTCGGCCCCGACGGCGCGTTGCGCGGCAGTCTCGGCGTCGGCGAAAGCGGCCTGCTGCCGGCGCTCTTCCAGGGGCGGACCGACATCACCCCGTTCGCGCGCGCCCCCTGGGCCGTGCCGGCGCTCTGCCTGGCGCTGCTCGGCGTCGCTCTCGGCCAACGACCGGGCCGGCGGCCGGGCCGCTCGAGGCGCGGTGGCATCGACCTCGGGTCGGCCGCTTGATATCCTCGTCCGCCTCATGCTTGCCTCCGAACTGCAGCAGCGCCTCGGTCACCTGAGCGAAGAGCTCGCGACGATCCGGGGGTATCTTTGAAGAAGCCGGCGTCGAAGATCAGCTGAAGGACATCGACCGGCAGATGGAGATGCCGGGTTTCTGGGACAAGCCGACCGCCTCGGCCGGCCTGATGCAGAAGCGCCGCCAGATCGAGCGCAAGGTGGCGAACCTGAAGTCGCTGCGCTCCGACGCCGAAGAGATCGCGACCTGGCAGGAGCTCCTCGGCAGCGCCGGCGAAGCCGACCCCGACGCTCTGGCCTTCGTTCAGCGTCTGGAGAAAGAGGTGGCCGAGCTCGACCTCGCGCTCAAGCTCTCCGGGCCGGACGACGACAAGAACGCCCTCATGGCGATCAACGCCGGCGCCGGCGGCACCGAGTCGCAGGACTGGGCCTCGATGCTGCTGCGCATGTACGTGCGCTGGGCGGAGAAGCAGGGCTACGCGCTCGAGCTCATGGACCAGCAGGACGGCGAGGAGGCCGGGATCAAGAGCGCGACGTTTGCGGTGCGCGGTGCGAATGCTTTCGGGTATCTCAATGGCGAGAATGGCGTGCACCGGCTGGTGCGGATCAGCCCGTTCGACTCGCAGGCGCGGCGCCACACCTCGTTCGCCTCGGTCTACGTCTACCCCGAGGTCGACGACACGATCGAGATCGAGATCAACGACAAGGACCTGCGCGTCGACACCTTCCGCTCGTCGGGCGCCGGCGGCCAGCACGTCAACAAGACCGACTCGGCGATCCGCATCACCCACCTGCCGACCAACATCGTCGTGCAGTGCCAGAACGAGCGCAGCCAGATCAAGAACCGCGCCCAGGCGATGAAGATGCTGCGCGCCCGGCTCTACGACCTCGAGCTCAAGAAGCGGAAGGCCGAGCAGGACATCGTCGAAGGCGCCAAGATGGACAACGCCTGGGGGAGCCAGATCCGCAGCTACGTCCTGCAGCCCTACCGCATGGTCAAGGATCACCGCACCGGCGAGACCGTCGGCGACGCCGACGGCGTCCTCGACGGCGCCATCGACCCGTTCCTCGAAGCCTGGCTCAAAGGCCGCATCGCCGCTCCCGGCGATGCCGACGACTCCCTCTAGGCGCGGGCAGCGGCCACCCGGAAACGCGGCGCTCGCGCCGCGATCCCGATGCTAGGCTCGCCCGGGTCTCGCCATGCACATTCCGGACGGCTATCTCAGCCCCTCGACCTGCGCCGCGCTCTATGCCGCGGTGGTGCCGTTCTGGGCGGTGGCGCTGCGTCGGGTGAAGGCCCTGCTGGCGACCCGCTTCGTGCCACTGGTGTCGCTCTTTGCCGCGTTCTCCTTCGTGATCATGATGTTCAACCTGCCGCTCCCCGGCGGGACGACGGGGCACGCGGTGGGCATCGCCATGGCCGCGATCGTCCTCGGTCCGTGGGGGGCGACGATCGCCATCTCGGTGGCGCTCGCTATCCAGGCGCTGCTCTTCGGCGACGGCGGGATCCTGGCGCTCGGCGCCAACTGCTTCAACATGGCGGTGGCGGGATCGTGGACGGCGGCGGCGGTCTACCGGGTCGTCTCCGGGAGCTCGCCGATCGACGCGCGCCGCCGCGTGATCGCCGGTGGGCTCGCCGGTTACTGCGCGATCAACGTTGCGGCGCTGTTCACTGCGTTCGAGCTCGGCATTCAGCCCGCGCTCTTTCACGACGCCACAGGTGCGGCCCTCTACGCCCCGTATGCGCTCGGCGTGGCACTGCCGGCGATGATGATCGGACATCTGACCTTCGCCGGCCTGGCCGAGGCGCTGCTCACCGCCGGCGTGGTGCGCTACCTGCAGCAGAGTGAGCGCAGCCTCCTCGAGTTCGGTGTCGGCTTGGCGCCAGCGGCGCCGGCGTCGCCCGGCCGTCCCGGCCTTCGCTTCGGCGCGCGGCCTGTGGGCGGCGCTCGGTCTCCTGCTGGTGCTCTCGCCGCTGGGGCTCCTCGCTGCCGGCAGCGCCTGGGGGGAGTGGAGCCCGGCGGAGCTCGCCGATCCCGCCGCCAGCAGCGCCATCGCGGCGGCGAGTGGCGGCGTCGCGCCGCCGGCCGCCGCGCCGAGCGGACTCGTGCGGCTCGCCTCCGTCTGGACCGCGCCGTTGCCGGATTACGCTCCCGCTTGCCTGCGCAGCGCCGCCATGGGCTACCTGGTCTCGGCGCTCGTCGGCGTCGGTCTCATCGTGCTCACAGCTGTCGCCGTGCAGGCCGCTCTTCGACCGGACCCGGCGCGGCGGTCCCTCCGCCGCGCTGTCCCAGGAATGACCGACTCGCCGGCGAAGGCGCCCGCCGCGGCCGTCGCCTCGCCCGGCTTCCGTCTCGCCGGGCGTTCGCCGATCGAGCGCACGCTCGAAGAGCTCCTTCGTGTGGCCGAGCGCTCCCTGCACGCCGAAGAGACGGCCCGCCGCGGCGGACTCCTGCAGTCGCTCGACGCGCGCGCCAAGTGGGTCGGCTTCGCCGGCCTCGTCGTCGCGGCGGGGCTGTCGCGGACCTTCGCCGTGCTCGGCGCGCTCTTCGCCGGCGCGTTGGTGCTCGCGCTGCTCTCGCGGCTTCGGCTGCGCGAGCTCGCGCTGCGTGCATGGCTACCGGCGTTACTCTTTACCGCGCTGGTGGGCGGTCCGGCGCTCTTCATCATGCCGGGTCCGCCGGCGCCGGGGCTCCCGGAAGCGCTCGGCATCAGCGCCGTCGGGGTGCGGTCGGTCGGCTTCCTCTTGCTGCGTGTCGAGACCATCACGTCGTTCACCCTTCTTCTGGTGCTCACGACCCCGTGGGCGCGGCTCCTCGCGGCGCTGCGGAGTCTGCGCGTGCCGGCGACGGTGGTGGTGATTCTCGGCATGACCTACCGTTTTCTCTTTCTGCTGCTGGCGAGCGCCCACGATCTCTTCCTCGCCCGGCGCAGCCGCAGCGTCGGCAGGCTCCCACCGCGCGGAGGCGCGACAGCTCTTCGCGCGCACGACCGGCGTGCTGTTGTCGAAGACGATGGCTACCAGCCAGCAGGTCTACCTGGCGATGGTGTCGCGTGGCTTCACCGGCGACGCGCGTCTGCTCGAGCCGCTGGCGATGCGCGGGCGAGACTGGGTCGCCGTCGCGGCGAGCGCTCGCCTGAGCGCGATCGCGATCTGGGCGGGTCGATGACGGCTGCTGTCTCGGGCCCGCTCTTCGAGCTCCGCGAGGTGAGCTTCCGCTACGAGGAGATCGTCGCCATCGACGCCTGCTCGCTCGCCATCGAGCGCGGCACGCGCGTCGCTCTGCTCGGGGCCAACGGCTCGGGCAAGTCGACCCTCCTGCTGCTGCTCGACGCCCTGCAGCCGCCGTCGTCGGGGGCGATCCTGTTCGACGGCAAGGAGCTCACGCCGGCGGCGCTCGCGGACGAGCGCGCGAATCACGACTTCCGCCGCCGGGTCGGCTTCGTCTTCCAGAACCCGGAGGTCCAGCTGTTCAACCCGACGGTGCGCGACGAGCTCGCCTTCGGCCCGCTGCAGCTCGGCTGGCCGGCGGAACGGATCCGCGCCGAAGTGGAGGCGATGGTCGACCGGATGCAGCTCCGGGCGGTCGTCGAGCGCCCGACCTTCCGCCTGTCGATGGGGGAGAAGAAGCGCGTGGCGATCGCCTCGGTGCTGATCCTCGATCCGGAAGTGATCCTCCTCGACGAGCCGACCGCCGGGCTCGACCCGCGCAGCCAGAGCGGCGTCATCGACCTGCTCGAGGAGTGGCAGGGGAGCGCGCGCACCGTGGTGGTAGCGACGCACGACCTCGGAGTGATCGAGGAGATCGCCGACCGCTGCCTGGTGTTCCAGCAGGGCCGCCTGGTCGCCGATCGCCCGCCCGGCGAGATCGTCCGCGACCTCGACCTCCTGACCCGCACCGGCCTCGTCCACAGCCACCGCCACTCGCACCGCTCGGGCGTGCATCACGCCCATCCGCATGTGCATCGCCACGACCACGGCGGTTCGTAAGTGGCGAGCCGGGAGGGCCCTTCCACCCCTCCCGCAGCGGTGCATGTAGACTCCGCGCCGCATGGCCGGCCGCCAACTCTTTCCCCGCTTGCGCTGGCTGGGCCTCGCCTGGCTGGTGATCTACCTGCCTTCGTATGCGGCGGCCTACGGTTTCGCCAATTTTCTGTTCCTCTGCAACCTCGGCGTGATGCTCACCGCGGTGGCGCTCTTCTGGGAGAACCGGCTGGTGCTCTCGAGCCAGGCCGTGGCGGCGCCAGTCATCGGCATCGCCTGGGCGCTCGATGCCGGCTGGCGCGTCGCCACCGGGCATCATCTCTACGGCGGCACCGAGTACATGTGGGATCCGCAGTATCCGCTGTTCACGCGCCTGCTCTCGCTCTACCACCTCGCCTGGCCGGTCCTGGTCGTCGTCCTGGTGCGCCGGGTCGGCTACGACCGGCGGGGCTGGCAGCTCCAGACGGCCATCGCGGCCAGCGCGGTCGTCGTCTGCCGGCTCTTCACTCCGCCGGAGGAGAACATCAACTTCGCGTTCGTCGATCCGCTCTTCGGCCGCGCCTTCGCTCCGGCGGCGCTCCACCTGGCGATCGTCCTGGTCGCCCTTGCCGGCGTAGCCTATGGCCTCACGCACCTGGCGCTGCAGGCCGGTGCGAGAGACCCCCGCGGCGTCCGGAGCGCAGAGACTTCGGACTCTCCGGACGCCGCAGGCGAAACCGCTGCCGAGAGCGTTACCGCAGGCTGAAGAGGATGTTCCAGCGGTAGTAGACGGCGACCGGCCGCTCGCCGTTGGTGGCGATCTCCGCCGCGACGACCACGGCCCCCTGCCGGTGCACCGAACGGGCGAGCTCCGGTGTGGCGAACCGATAGAATGCACGGCGTGCTGCGCCTCGACTACCTCTCGCCGCTGCCGCCGGTGCGCTCCGGGATCTCGGACTACAGCCTCGAGCTGCTGCCGTACCTCGCGCAGCGCGCCGATGTGCGGGTGCTGCGGCTGCCCGACCTGCCACTCGATCCGGAGATCGCCGCGCGCTACCAGCCGGTCGATGCCGCCCGGGCCGGCGAGGACGGGCGTCTGCCGCTCTATCAGATGGGCAACAACAGCTACCACGCGGCGGTCTGGGCGCTCGCCATGGAGCGCCCGGGCGTGCTGGTGCTGCACGACCTCGTCCTGCACCACTTCCTGCTCGACCGGACGGTGGGGAAGGGGGAGTTCGAGCCCTACCGCGCGGCGCTCGAGCTCGACCATGGCTGGGTCGGCGATGCCGCGGCGCGGCCGGTGCGTTGGGGAGCCTTCGGGCGCGCCGCGCAGTTCTTCCTGCCGGCGAACCGGACCCTTCTGCGCCGCCAGCGCGGCGTGCTGGTGCACGGCCAGTGGGCAGCCTCGGTGCTGCGCGAGGAGGACCCGGAGCTCGTCGTGCGGGTGGTCTCGATGGGCATCCCGCTGCCGCCGCCGGTGCGCCGCGATGTCGGCCTGGCCTTTCGCGATCAGTGGCAGATTCCGCGGCAGGCGCTGCTCCTCGGCTCGTTCGGCTTCCAGACTCCGATCAAACGCACTGACGTGGCGATCCGCGCCCTCTCCTCTCCCGGGCTCGAAGGCGTCCATCTGCTGATCGCCGGCGAGCTTTCGCCGTACTCGAACTACGCCGCGCTCGCCGCCGAGCTCGGTGTCGCCGAGCGCGTGCATGTCACCGGCTTCCTGCCGTTCGAGCAGCTCGACGCTTCGATCTCGGCCACCGACCTCTGCCTCAACCTGCGCTATCCGACCGCCGGCGAGACCTCGGCCTCGCTGCTGCGCATTCTCGCCGTGGGGCGGCCGGTGGTGGTCTCGGACTACGCCGATTTCGGCGACCTGCCCGAGGAGATCGCGCTCCACATTCCGCCCGGCGAGGGCGAGATGGAGCAGCTCGCGGTGGCGCTTGCGCGGCAGCTCGCCGACCGGGCGGCGCTCGACCGGATGGGCGAGGCGGCGCGGCGCTTCGTGGCCGAGCACCACGCCCCCGGGCGCGCCGCGGACGAGCTGGTCGCCGCCGTCAGCGAGCTCGCGGAGAGGGAGCCGCTCCCCGAATGCCCGCCGGAGCCGGGTCCGCGCAGCACGGCGGTCCAGGCGCGGGTGCCGGGCCGGATCGTCGTGCACGGCAGCGAGAACTGGGCGCCCGGCGAGCGCCGCAAGCTCGAGATCGACGTCGTCAACGACAGCCGGATCCGCTGGCTGCCGAGCCACGCCCTGCCGGGCGGGGTCATCTTCGAGGTGCAGTTCCTCTCCGAAGGACGCGACCTCTATCGCGGACGGCGCTGGCTTTCCCTGCCTGAGGCGCTCGAGCCGGGGAGCTCGCGCCGCTTCGAGCTCGAGCTGCGCCGTCCGGAGGCCGCGGCACGGCTGCTGATCAAACCGACCCTGCAGATCGCCGAGGGGCATCGTCCGCTCGGCGCCTGGGAGTGGGACCGGTGGGTCTGAAAGCCATCGGTCGTCTGACGCTCGCGATCCTCCTGGGAGCGACGGCCTGGCTTGCGGCGACGGCCGCGCCGCAGCGCGCTCCGGCACCCGGAGCCGAGACGACGAACTGGCTCGCGACCCACAGCCTGGCGATCGACCATGACGAGCTCTTCGTCGACGCCGATGCCGGGCGCTTTCGCGCCGTCTTCGGCGAGGGCCCGCAGGGGGTGCGCACCGATCCGCACGGCGGCAGGCTGGAGGCGCCCTACCTGGCGACCCGGGCGTGGAGCTGGGCGCTCGCCGTGGCCGGCGAGCGTGGCCCCTTCCTGCTCAACGCCCTGGCGTTCGCCCTGGCGGCGGTCGCCGGGAGCCGCGCCCTGACCGCCGCTCTCGGTGCGGCGGCGCCACTCTGGATCGGTCTCCTGCTCTACGGCTCGGTCGCCTTCACGGCGGTCTTCCGTTGGCAGAGCGAGGTGCTGGTGTTCGCCGCCGTCGTGGTCGCCGGCGCCCTGGTCTGGGGACGCGAGGCGCCGACGGTTGTCGACCGCGGTCCCGACCAGATTTACGGCGGCGACCTCCGGGCCCGCGCGGCGCTCTGGCCCTGGCCGATCGCCGGCCTGCTGGTCGGCGCCGCCGCAGTGCGCCATCCGGCCTATCTCCTGATCGCCTTGCCGATGCTCCTCGATCTGCCGCCGGCCCCGCACGCTGCGGACCCTGGCGGCCCTGGGGACGTCAGGGGTGGCCAGCGCGGAGGCGGTCGCTGGCGCGCCGGAGCGCTCTTCGTGCTGCCGCTGCTGCTGCCGCTCGGCTGCGTTTTCGCCCTCCAGGGCGCTCCCTGGGAGGCGCCGGCGACGCTTTTCCATCCGGCATTGCTGGGCTGGAACGTGCTCTACCTCGCGGTGGGCAGGAACGCCGGTCTCCTGGTCGGCTTCCTGCCGGTGGTGGTGCTGCTGCTCTCGGCGCGTCAAACCGGCGGTCGCCGCTACCTGCCGCTGGTCGTCGGACTGGCGGCGGTCGCGCAGCTGCTGCTGGCGCCGTTCGACTGGGCGGGAGAGCTTCAGGCGGTGGGCAATCCGTTCTTCCTGCCGCTCTACGGCGCGCTGCTGTTCTGCGCCGGACCGACGCTGCGCCTGCGCGCCGCGCCGCTCGTCGCGGTCGCTGCGCTGCCGTTCATGGCGCCCTTCTGGATTGCGCCGCTCTCCGACGGCACCCGGCCGCCGGCGGGGCTCGCGCCGTTCACCGCCCAGATCCGGGAGCGGCTGCCGTTCGAGACCTCGCTGCGCGAGCTGCCGGGAGGCACCGAGATCGTCCGCGCCAACGTGCGGCTGCGCGCTGCCGGGTCCGCGATCCGGCCGTCCGGCGGCCGGCTGGCGCTGGCGGGCGCGCACGCCACCGTGCTGGTCGAGAGCGACCGGCCGCTCACCTCGGTGCGCCTCGACTTCAGCCCCAATGCTCCCGCGACGCTGGCGGTCGATGGCGGAACGACCGGCAGCACGACCTTCCGGCCGAGCGGCGAGGTCGGCTTCGAGATTGGCCTGGGGCGTCCCTCGCGCCGGCATCCGCTCTGGTGGAGCCGCGAGCCGGTGTCGATCTACCTGCTCGGCCTGGCGATTCCCGAGGCGAGTAGGATGACCGCGCAGGGTCAGAAGGGTGCGCCGGCACCGGTGACGTTCGACCTGGGGCTGGCGCGGGTGGCCGGGCCGGAGGCCGGAAGACCATGAGCCAGACTCTCCCCTGGATTCTCGAGATGCGCACCCGCCTCGAGGCGCCGGCGCCGCGGCGCCTGGTGCCCGGCGAGGCGCGCCAGGCGGCAGTGCTCGTGCCGCTCTACGTCGACGCCGGGATGCTCTGGACGCTGCTCACCAAGCGCACCGACAGCCTGCCGCATCACCGCGGGCAGGTCGCCTTCCCGGGCGGCGGCAAGGAGATGGGGGAGGACTCCTGGGGCGCCGCGCTGCGCGAAGCGGACGAGGAGATCGGGCTGCCGCCGCAGCGCGTCCTGCGCCTGGGCGAGCTCGACGAGGTCGCGACGCCGTCCGGTTTCCGCATCGTGCCGTGCGTCGGCGCGATTCCCTTTCCGTTCGAGCTCAAACCGAACCCCGGCGAGATCGACGAGACCTTCGCCGCGCCGCTGGGCGAGCTCGCGAATCCCGAAGCTGATCGAGGACCGCGACGTGCTGATCAACGGTCAGCGCCGCACGCTGCGGATCTACCATGTCGGCCGCTTCCTGATCTGGGGCGTCACCGCCCGCATCCTGCAGAACCTGCTCGAACGCGTCGGCATGTCGAGCAGCTATGAGCTCGGAGCCCTGACAGGGCCCAACCGCGCGCCTGGCGCGCAGCTCGGCGCAACTGCAGCAGCGAGTTCGGCCACGGCCGAGCGACGGCTCGTGAAGCCGCTCGCGAGCGCTCGCGCGCGTCCGAGCGCAGGTTCTTCAGCGGCATGGCGCGTGGGATTCTCGTCCTGGCGCTCGCCGGCTTTGCGCGCACCTATTTCCTGCGGCCGCTCCTGCCGGCAGCCGACGCCGGCACCTCCGGCGCTGACGCCGCTCATCCATCTGCACGGAGCCCTGTTCACCGCCTGGGTGGTGCTCTTCCTGGTGCAGGTCCGGCTGGTGGCCGGAAGCGGATCGCGCTGCACCGCAGGCTCGGCGTCGGCGGTGCCGTGCTGGCGGCGTCGATGGTCGCGCTCGGCACGCTCGACCGCGATCCACGGCGCCTTGCGGGGCGTGGCGCCGTTCGGAATGGAGCCGCGCCGGTTCCTCATCGTGCCGCTCTTCGCGATTGCGCTGTTCGCGCTCTTCGGCGCTGCCGGCATCGCCACGCGGCGCGACCCGCAGAGCCACAAGCGATACATGCTGCTCGGCACGATCGCCCTGCTGCCGCCGGCGATCGCGCGCTGGGTGCTGCTGCTCGGTCTCGGCCCGCCAGTGGTGTTCGCGGTCGCGACGCTGCTGCTGGTGCCGCTCGTCGTCTGGGATCTGCGAAGACGTTGCACCGCCTCCACCCGGTGACGCTCTGGGCGGGGTCGCTGCTGGTCGTCTCGGGTCCGCTCCGGCTGATGCTCTCGCGACCGATGGCTGGCTCGGATCGCCGACTGGCTGGTGGCCTGGCGAAGTAGGTTCGCCGCCCTGCGCTTTCGGGCTGGCGGCCGGTCGCGCGCGTGGTACCGTCGGCCGACTCATGGGCATGGACGTCGATTCCTCCGAGCTGTCCGGTGCGCTGTTCGACGCCTCCGCCGACGCCATCGTGGTAGTGGATGGGGACGGTACGATCGTCCTCGCGAACGCGGCCTGCAAGGAGCTGCTCGGGTACCCGCCGAGCGCGCTCCGGGGCAAGCCCGTGGAGATACTCGTCCCCGCGAGGTATCCGCGGCACGCAGGAGCTCCGCGCCGAGTTCATTCGCGCACGCTCGTCCGCGGCCCATGGGTCTCGGGCTCTCGCTCGCCGTGCGCCATGCCGACGGCCGGGAGATTCCGGTCGACATCTCCCTCAGTCCGACTCGAGGTCGGCGGCCGGAAACTCGTCGCTGCCGTCCATGCGCGACCTGCGCGGGTCGCGCCGAAGGCCCGGACGCCCTGCGCATCCAGGCGACGGCGCTGCGCTCCGCCGCCAACGGCATCGTCATCACCGACCGCACCGGAACGATCGTCTGGGTGAACCCCGCCGCCTGCGCGATCACCGGCTACGCCGCCGACGAGCTCGTCGGAGCGCACACCCGGCTGCTGAAGTCGGGCGAGCACGGCCCGGACTTCTACTCCGAGCTCTGGCAGAGCGTCACCAGCGGCGAGACCTGGTCGGGGACGATCGTGAACCGGCGCAAGGACGGCACGCTCTACCACGAGGAGCAGACGATCGCTCCTGTCCAGGACGCCGGCGGCGAGGTCACCCACTTCGTCGCGATCAAGGCCGATGTGAGCGCTCGGCGCCAGGCCGAGGAGGCCCTTTCCGCCGCCCATCGCGAGCTCGCGGCGCGGGTCGCCGAGATCGAGTCGCTCAACGAGCAGCTGCGCGAGCGCGCGATCCGCGACCCGCTGACCGGGCTCCACAACCGCCGGTACTTCGAGGAGACCGCCGGGCGCGACGCGGCCCGAGCCGTTCGCACCGGCGAGCCGCTCGCGGTCCTGGTCATCGACATCGACCACTTCAAGACCGTCAACGACAAGCACGGACATGCCGCGGGCGACCTCGTGCTCAGGGTGCTGGCGGAGATCCTGACTGCGGGAGTGCGCGATTCGGATCTCGTCTGCCGCATCGGGGGCGAGGAGTTCGTCGTCCTGCTCCCGGGTGCGGCGATGGAGGTGGCGTTCGAGCGCGCCGAAGCGGTGCGCGCCGAGTTCGCCGCAACACCGATCGATCCGGGTGACGGCAGCGAGATTCGCAGCACGGTGTCTGTCGGCGTGGCCGTTTTCCGCGGCGAGGGCGAGAGCCACGAGGCGGCGCTCGGCCGCGCCGATGCCGCGCTCTACCAGGCGAAACGCGCCGGGCGGAACCGCGTCGTCGCCGTCGCTGACGCGCCGCCGAGCGTCGTTTGATCGGGCACGTGGACAGGCCGAGCAGGGCGTTTGTTGTTTCTGATTCGACCCTTGAAGGGAGAGGACTGTGATGGACGCGCTTGGTGACCGCAGCCAGAATCACGAGAAGCAGCCGACTCGACGAGGACTGCTCAACGGACTGCTCGGAGCGAGCCTCTTCGGGTGGATGGCGACGGCGCTCTATCCGATTCTGCGCTACCTGAGTCCGCTCCATCTGACGGCGAATGCCGACGAGATCGAGCTGCCCGACAAGGCGAAGGGCGACATCGCAGCGGCCGGATTCGCGATCGTCGCGCTGGGCTCCGAACGCGTCCTGGTCCTGCGAGACCCGCAGGGGAAGCTTCGGGCCACTTCCGCCAAGTGCACTCACGAGGGCTGCACCGTACAGTACAAGCAGGACGAGTCCCTCATCTGGTGCGCCTGTCACAACGGGCGTTTCGATCTCGATGGGCGGGTGCTCTCGGGCCCGCCACCGCGCGCGCTCGCGGTCTACAAGGCGAGCGGCAGCCTCGAGACCCGGGTCGTCATCAGTCGCGACACGGTGAGCTGAGCGATGCCGGCCATCTCCGATCGCTCCCATCCCGCCGTCCGGTTCATCGATGTCCCCGCTGCCACGGTTGCCGCCGATGCCGCCATGGCTCCATGGCTCCAATAGCTTCGCCGGTCGCGGTTCCCTCTGGCGCTGGCTCGACGAGCGCTTCGATCTCGCTGCCGTCGAGCGCTTCGCCCGCCACAAGGAGGTGCCGGTCGGCAAGCACTCACTCCTCTGGTACTTCCTGGGTGGCTTGACGCTGTTCTTCTTCGTCGTCCAGATCCTGTCGGGGATCCTGCTCCTGATGTACTACCAGGCAGGGGAATCGACATCGTACGAGAGCATGCGCTTCATCGTCACTAAGGTGCCGTTCGGTTGGCTGGTACGGTCGATCCACTGCTGGTCGGCGCACCTCATGATCATGACCCTGCTGCTGCACATGTGGAGCGTCTTCTTCCTGCGCGCTTACCGCAAGCCACGCGAGCTGACCTGGTTCACCGGCATCGCCCTCTTCGGCCTCGCTCTCGGCTTCGGTTTTTCGGGGTACCTCCTGCCGTGGAACGAGCTCTCCTATTTTGCGACCGCGGTCGGCACCGATTCGGTCAAGGCCGTTCCGCTTGTCGGTGATTGGATGTTACGGGTGATGCGGGGTGGAGACGAGGTCTCCATCCGCACGCTCTACCGCTTCTACGCGCTGCATGTCGCGGTCCTGCCGATCGCGACTTTCGCGCTGGTCGGCCTCCACTTCGCGCTGATCCAGAAGCAGGGCATGGCCGAGCCGATTCCAACCTCTCCGAGCGCGACAGAGAAACCGCGGCAGGTCGGCCGGCGAGGGATGCCGTTCTTTCCCAATTTCGTGATGCGCGATCTGTTGATCTGGATTCTCGCGGTCAACCTGCTGGCGCTGCTGGCGGTCCTCATGCCCTATGGCCCGGGTATTCCCGGTTTCGAGTGGGAGCTCGGCCTCAAAGCCGATCCGCTGATGCCGGCCTACCCGGGCATCAAGCCGGAGTGGTATTTCCTCTGGATGTATCAACTGTTGAAAGAGTTCCCGGCGCACTTCCTCGGCATGGAGGGTTCGCAGGCCTGCCTGCTGATCGCCACGGTGTTATTGGCGCTCTGGGCGCTGGTGCCGTTCCTCGATCGGCGCGCCGCGAAGAATCAAGCGGGGCCGGCGTTCACCGATTTCGGAGTCGGCATTCTCTTCTTCCTCGGCTACCTGATGCTCAAAGCGTGGGATGTCGGAGCTCCAGCCGTCGCGCACGGCGTCGATCCGACCGGGACGCCCGCAGCCGCGCTGCTGGTGGCGCGGACGTCGGCGCTCTGGCTGCTCGGCGCCGCCTTCGTCGTCACCCTTTGGCGCGCCATCGCGCAGCGGCACCGCTACTTCTGGATCAGTGCGCTGCCAGTGCTGCAGGCGCTGTTGCACGGTTTCGCCGGTCTCACATACCTTGCGGCCGGAGCGGTGAGCCTCGGGCTCCTGGCCGTCGTACTCGCCCTGACATGGAGCCGATCCAGAGCGGCCGCGGTCGCCGTGATCGCGGCGCTCGCCCTATTCGCCGCCGCAGGCCGAGGGTTCGCGGAGGAGGAGCCGGCGACGGGCTCGCTGCCGCCGGCGAGCTGGCCGGCGGAGTTCCAGCGTCTGCTCGCAACTGAGAGCGGTGGGAGCCCCGTGGTCTCCGAGCTCTCCAGGGACCACTTCGCCGATCTGCCTTCCTACGCCCAGGAGCAGTTCTTTGCGGCGCAGAAGCGCGGCATGCTCGACAACGCCCAGCAGCTCGATTCCCTGCTCGGATTGGAGATCTCGGACGAGAACGTCGAACTACTGGTTGCCGACAACTGCGTGCTTTGCCACACCAACCCCGACTATCAGTCCGAGGAGACTCTCTTCCGGCGCCGCGAGCCGGATGATCCGAACCCCCACCTCGACATCCGCGAGGTGGTCTCCGACGTTCACCTGCGGCGCGGCCTGTCGTGTTCCGGATGCCACGGTGGCAAGCCAACTGACGAGGACATGTCGGACGAAATCTACAAGCGCTGGCCCGAGCGCGAGAAGCGCATGGCAGACAAGAGCTGGATCCCGCGCTTCTGCACCGAGGCCTGTCACAGCCAGCCCGGATTCATGCGGCGCTTCAATCCGGCGCTGCCGGTCGACCAGATGCTCAAGTATCGCGAGAGCCGCCATGGGAGCGCTCTGCTGACGCGCGGCAATGTCCGCGCCGCCCAGTGCATCTCCTGTCATGGCGTGCACGGCATTCTCCGGCCCTCGAGCCCGAAGTCGAAGGTCTATCCGGCGAACATCCCTGCGACCTGCGGCCACTGCCATGCCAACCCGGAGACAATGCGCGGCGCCAAGATGGACGATGGCAGGACTCCGCTGCCCACCGATCAGCTTGAGAAGTACAAGCAGAGCGTGCACGGGAAGGCGCTGCTCGAAAGGAACGACCTCGGAGCACCGGCGTGCAACGACTGCCACGGCAACCACGCCGCGATGCCGCCGGCGGTCGCCGCTGTCTCGCAGATCTGCCGCAACTGCCACGTCAACAACGGCAAACTCTTCGACGGCAGCCCGCACAAGGCAGCGTTCGAGAAGCACGGGTGGCCCGAGTGCGAGGTCTGTCACGGCAAGCACGACATCGCGAAAGTTTCGGACGCGATGCTCGGCACCGGCCCTGGCAATGTCTGCAAGGACTGTCACGACCAGTACGGGCGGCCGGAGTGCAACGAGACCGCCCAGCACTTCCACGACCAGATCGCACGACTCGAAGTCGAGCGCAGCGCCGCCAGCGCGACGCTGGTGGCTGCAGAGGAGCGCGGTCTCGACCTCTCCGACGTGCGCTTCGAGTTGGTGGGAGTGGACGATGTCCTGGTCGACTCGCGGTCGAAGATCCATGCCTTCAATCGCGCCGAGTTCGACAAGAGCGCCAAGAAGGGTTTCACCGCGCTCGAGGCCGCACGGACGACGACCGAGGGTGCGATCCGGGAGTACGACTTCCGCAAGGTCGGCCTGCTGGTCTCGACCCTGATTGTCACCCTGGTCGCAGGTCTGCTATTCCTGCGGATCCGACAGCTCGATCGCGAGGGCCGCGTCGGGGACAAGTAGCGCGAGCCAACGGCACCAAGCCCCTTCACTTCGTGTCCGACGGATCTCGGAACAGGAATTCGCGCGGATCTTCCGCCCCTCTTCTCCCTGGAGCGGGGCGTGCTGGTTCCCGGGGCAGATGAGTGCCCCGGTTTCCTCGCTGGGGCCCTCTACAGGGCGAGCCAGCCGAGCATGGCGATGGCCGCGGCGAGGGAGACGAAGGTGACGGGAAGGCCGACGCGGAGGTGGTCGCGGAAGCCGATGCGGATGCCAAGACGGTCGGCCTGCTCGACTACGATGAGGTTCGCGACGCTGCCGATGAGCAGGGCGTTGCCGGCAAAGGTCGAGGCGAGCGCGAGGGCATAGCCCACGACCGGTTGGGCGGGCTCGGCCGGGACGAAACGCAGCAGGAGCATCACCGCCGGCACGTTTCCGACCAGGTTCCCGAGGAGCGCGACGACCGGGACCAGGACGCCGACCTGCGCGAGAGGCAGGCCCGCCTCGGCCAGGGCGCGCTGGCCGGCCCCGGTCCACCCCGAGAGCTCGAGGCCGCGCGTCGCGATGAAAAGCGCCACGAAGAGCGCCAGCATCTGCCAGTCGACCAAGCCGAGCATCGTGCGGCTGTGCATCCGGCGGCTGGTGAGAACGATGCCGGCGAGAGCGCAGCCGGTGAGGTAGGCCGGGACGGGGGTCAGGAAGAGCGCGATTGCGGCGACTGTCAGGACGATCGCCTTCGCGGCCTCGCGCCGGTCGAGCGCTGGTTGCGGCGCCGCCTCCGGTATCTCCGGCGAGGGTCGTTCGAACGCGGTCCCCTGGCGCTCGCGAAGACGCCGCGCGAGGAACCAGTAGGTGAAGGCGAGCGCCGCCGCCACCGGCAGGGCGCAGGCGAGGACAAAGGGCAGGAAGGCGAGCCCGAGCTGTTGCGAGATCAGGATGTTCTGCGGATTGCCGATCGGCGTGAGGGCGCTGCCGATATTGGTGCCGCAGGCGAGGGCGAGGAGATAGGGGAGGGGATCGAGACGGGTCGCGAGCAGCGCCGCGCAGAGCAGCGGCGTGAGCGCGAAACAGACCACGTCGTTGGTGAGTACCGCGGCGAGCAGCGCCGAGACCACGAGCACGCCGGCGAGCAGCTGGCGGGGGCTCTCCATCCGCGCGAGGCGCCGGCCGATGGTGCCGTACAGGCCCGACATCTGGTACTGCGCGGAGAGGAGCATCATGCTGAACAGCAGGGTGAGCGTCGGCGCGTCGATGGCGGTCTTGGCCTCGTCGAGCGTGATCTCGCCGGTGGCCAGGAAAGCGAGCGCCCCGAGCACGGCGAAGCCCGTCCGGTCGAGCGCCAGGCCGGGGATCCGGCCGATCGCGAGGAGCAGGTAAGTGGCACCGAAGAGCACCAGGGGGAGGGCCGCCAGCTTCATGGTAAGGGCCTGATTCTGTTGCATTTGTTCAGCCGAAGGCAATCTCGTTTCGGACGCCTTCGACATCCGGTTCTGCCGGTCGCGTGCTACGCTTCGCCGCGCCCATGGTCAAGACCGAGTCGGCGACAGCCGTCGACCTTCAAGTCACCTCTCACGCTCCGATCATCCGCTCGCCGAAGGATCTGGCGCGGCTCGGTCTGGGAGCTCTGGGCGTGGTCTATGGCGACATCGGCACCTCGCCGCTCTATGCCATCAAGGAGTGTTTCGCGCTTCCCGCACGGCGTGGCGATCAGCCTAGGCAACGTGCTCGGAATCCTGTCGCTGGTCTTCTGGGCGCTCACCCTGATCGTGGTCGTCAAGTACATCGGCTTCGTGATGCGCGCCGACAACCACGGCGACGGCGGAATCCTCGCCCTCCTCGCTCTGGTGACCGAGCAGCGCAGCCATCCGAAACGCGGCGAGACCGGGCACCGGCGCTGGATCACCCTCGTCGGACTGGCGCTTTTCGGCGCGGCGCTGCTCTGGGCCGACGGCATGATCACGCCGGTCATCTCGGTGCTCGGCGCGCTCGAGGGGCTCGATGTCGCGACACCGATCTTCCGCCCCTGGATCGTTCCGCTGGCCCTGGTCATCCTCGTCACCCTCTTCCTCGTGCAGAAGCGGGGCACAGCCGGGATCGGCGCGATCTTCGGTCCGCTGATGCTCGTCTGGTTCGCCTCGATCACGGCCCTGGGCATTCCGGCGATTGCCCGGCATCCGGAGGTCCTGGCGGCGATCAATCCGATGCATGCGCTGCATTTCTTCCGCGCCAACGGGATGCACGGCTTCCTGATCCTCGGCTCGGTGGTGCTCTGCGTCACCGGGAGCGAGGCGCTGTACGCCGACATGGGCCACTTCGGGCGCCGGCCGATCCGCTTCGCCTGGTTCTGGCTGGTGTTCCCGGCCCTGCTCGCCAACTACTTCGGCCAGGGTGCGCTGCTGCTCGCACGCGGCCAGGACGTGGTCGAGAACCCGTTCTACGGCCTGGCTCCGCAGTGGTTCCTCTATCCGCTCGTGGTGATCGCCACGCTCGCCGCGGTCATCGCTTCGCAGGCGTTGATCTCCGGCGCCTTCTCGCTCGCCCAGCAGGCGATCCAGCTCGGCTTCTCGCCGCGCATGACGATCGTCCACACGTCGAACGAGGCCAGCGGGCAGATCTACGTGCCGGAAGTGAACACCATCCTGATGATCGCCTGCGTATCCCTGACTCTCATGTTCCAGAAGTCGGGCAACCTCGCGGCGGCCTACGGCATCGCGGTGATGGGAACGATGGTGATCACGACGATCCTGCTCTTCTCGGTCGAGCGCCGGATCTGGCACTGGCCGCTCTGGCAGGCGCTTCTGCTTTGCGGCCTGTTCATGGTCGTGGACATTCCGCTCCTGGCTGCCAACGTGGTCAAGATCGTCAGCGGCGGCTGGGTGCCGCTCGTGGTGGCTTTCGGGATCTACATTCTCATGACGACCTGGAAGCGCGGGCGCACGGCGGTGCGCAAGCACCTCGCCGAAGGAAGCCTGCCGCTCGACTACTTCCTTTCGCGTCTGGAGGACTACGCACCTCACCGCGTGAAGGGGACGGCAGTTTTCATGACCTCGACGATGGGGGTCACGCCGCCTATCCTGCTGCACCATTTCAAGCACAACAAGGTGCTGCACGAGAAGGTGGTCCTGTTCACCATCGTGACCGAGGGAATTCCGGAAGTTCCGAAGCGGGACCGCATTCAGATGCGGGAGTTTGCGCACGGATTCAGTGAGGTGATCGCCCACTATGGCTTCATGCAGACGCCGAACGTGCCGTTGGCTCTGCGCCGCGCCGCCGAGTTGGGGCTCGAGTTCGATCCTGGTGCCGTGAGCTACTTCCTCGGCCGTGAGACCCTGCTCACCACGGGCAAGTCCGGCATGGCGACCTGGCGCAAGCGGCTGTTCGTCTATCTGGCGCGCAATGCCCGTCCCGCCAACACCTTCTTCCGCATTCCCCCGAACCGCGTCATCGAGCTCGGCGCACAGGTCGAGATCTGAAGCGCGACTGGCGCGAGCGTCAGCGTGCCAGGGCCAGGGCGAGCTGGTTCGCGAACGTCTCGAGCAGGTGGAGCTGCTCGGGCTCGACGACCCGGTCGCCGGTCGCCGGATGGAGTCCGATCACCCCGAGAATGGCACCGGCGTTGCGCATCGGCAGGTAGAGCCCTTTGGCCGCCGGCAGCGTCGCGGTGTGGGCACCGGCCATCTTGCCGTGATCGTAGACCCATTGCGCGACCGCCTTTTCGCGCTCGTCGAAGCGATAGGTGACGCTCTCGCTGGCGATCTCCTGGAGCCTCCCCGAGGCGTCGGGAATGAGGATCAAGACCTGCGCGACGAACACCTGGGACAAGTGCTCGAGGGCCGAGTCGAAGAGCTGCTGGCGCTCCCCGGCCAGCGCCAGGTCGCGACCGAAAGCATAGAGCGCGGCGGTCCGACGCTCCCGGTGGCTGGAGGTTTCAGCCTGCTCGCGCAGGCGCACAGTGAGGGTAGAGATGACGATCGCGACCATCAGCATCACGCTGAAGGTGATGAGGTACTGCGAGTCCGAGACCGCGAATGTGAGTTGGGGCGGAACGAAGAAGAAGTCGAAGGCCGCCACCGAAACGACCGAGGCGAAGATCGACGGGCCGCGGCCGAAGCGCAGGGCGATCCCGACCACCGCCAGGAGGAAGACCATCACCACGTTGGTCAGCTCGACGGCGGGAGCGAGCAGGCGGCCGAAGGAGGTGGCGAGAACGATCGCCAGCAGTGCCGCGAGGTAGCCGGGCGGACGGCTGCGGCGGCGGGACTGGCGCTCGACTGGCCGGACCGGGGTACTCTCGTCCTGCTCACGGGCCAGGACGAAGATATCGATGCCGGCGTCGCTCCGCTGGAGCTTTTCGCGCACCGAGCCGAAGAGAATCTCGCGCCATCGCGACCCGTGAGGCTTGCCGACGACGATCTTCGAGACGTTGCGCTGGCGGGCGTACGCGATGAGCTCGGTGGCAGCGTCGCTCCCGGCGAGCTGAACGGTTTCGGCGCCGAGCTCTTCGGCGCGGCGCAGCGTCTCCCAGATCCGGTCGCGGTCGCGCTGCGGCAGGCGCGCGTCCTCGGGTAGCTCGACCCAGACTGCGATCCACTGCGCGCGCAGGCGCTCGGCCAGCCGCTTGGCGCCGCGCACCAGGCGAGCCGAGGAAGGTGAAGGCCCGATACCGACGAGAATGCGCTCGGCGATCGGCCAGGTCTCGGCGACTTCGTGGCGCTCGCGCCAGGCCTGCATCTGGGCGTCGACCCGCTCGGCGGTTTTGCGCAGCGCCATCTCGCGCAGCGCGATGAGGTTCCCTTCGGTGAAGAAGCGCTCGAGCGCGCGCTGCGCCTGTTCGCCGAGGTAGACCTTGCCCTCCTGAAGGCGCTTGATGAGCTCCTCCGGCGGCAGGTCGACGAGCTCGACCGCGTCGGCGCGCTCGAGGACGGCGTCGGGCACGGTTTCGCGCACCGCGACCCCGGTGACCCGGGCGACGACGTCATTGAGGCTCTCGATGTGCTGGACGTTGAGGGTCGAGAAGACGTCGATACCCGCGCCCAGAATCTCCTCGACGTCTTGCCAGCGCTTGGTATGGCGCGAGCCCGGGACGTTCGAGTGGGCGAGCTCGTCCACCAGCAGGACGCGGGGGCGGCGGGCGAGCGCGCCGTCAAGGTCGAACTCGGGGATCGCGCTTTCGCGGTACTCGAGGACCTTGGCGGGCAGGCGTTCCAGACCTTCGAAGCAGCGACTCGGTGTCTTTTCGGCCGTGGGTCTCGACCCAGCCGATGACGACGTCGACGCCCCGGCCCTTGAGCTCGTGCGCCGCCTGCAGCATGGCGAAGGTCTTGCCGACACCGGCGACGGCGCCGAAGAATAGTTTCAGCCGGCCGCGCTCCCGCGGTCCCTCTTCGAGATTCCAGCGCTCGAGCAGGTGCTCGGGAGAAGGCCGACCGTCGGACATGGGCACTATTGTGCCGCCTTCCTCTCGGGCCGCGAAAGGTCGTCCAGAGCGAGATTGAGCTCGAGGACGTTGACCCGCGGCTCGCCGAGGAAGCCGAGCTGGCGGGGCTCGGTCGCCTTCGCCACGAGCTCGCGGACGGTGGCCGGCGCCATCGCCCGAGCAGCGGCGACGCGATCGATCTGGTAGGCAGCGGCAGCCGGAGAGATGTGCGGATCGAGGCCGCTCGCGGACATCGTCGCCAGATCGACCGGCACCGGTCCCTTCTGCGTGGGATGGGCGGCCCGCAATGCGGCAACCGAAACCTGCAGGCGCTCGCCGAGCGCAGGGTTGGTCGGACCCACGTTGGCGCCGCTCGAGGCGGCAGCGTTGTACGGCGTCGGCCCGGTGGCGGACGGCCGGCCCCAGAAGTATCGCTCGCCGGAGAATGGCTGGCCGATGAGATGCGAGCCGACGATCTTGCCTTCGCGTTCGATGAGACTGCCGCGCGCCTTGTCTGCAAAGAGCACGCTAGCAAGACCTTCCACCAGCAGGGGGTAGGCGACTCCGGTCAGAATGGTCAGAACGAGCAGCGAGCGCAGGGCGACGAGCAGGTTAGAGCGCATGGGGGCCTTTCCGGGCGGTCCTAGACGACGCCCAGAGCCGTGAGCAGGAGATCGATGGCTTTGATGCCGATGAAGGGCACGATGAGGCCGCCGAGTCCGTAGACGACCAGATTGCGGCGGAGGAGCAGCGCGGCCGCGAGCGGCCGGTAGCGGACGCCACGCAGCGCCAGCGGGATGAGCGCGATGATGATCAGGGCGTTGAAGATGACTGCCGACATGACGGCGCTCTGCGGGCTCGCGAGGCGCATGAGATTGAGCGCATCGAGGGCCGGGTAGGTGGTGGCGAAGGCGGCCGGGAGGATGGCGAAGTACTTGGCCACGTCGTTGGAGATCGAGAAGGTGGTGAGGGCGCCACGGGTCATCAGGAGCTGCTTGCCGATCTCGACGGTCTCGAGGAGCTTGGTCGGGTTCGAGTCGAGGTCGACCATGTTGGACGCCTCTTTGGCCGCCTGCGTGCCGCTGTTCATCGCCAGGGCGACGTCGGCCTGGGCGAGCGCCGGAGCGTCATTGGTCCCATCGCCGGTCATCGCGACCAGCCGCCCGCCCTGCTGGTAGTGCTTGATGAGCTTCATCTTGGTCTCCGGCGTCGCCTGGGCGAGAAAGTCGTCGACTCCGGCCTCGGCGGCGATCGCCGCGGCGGTGAGCGGATTGTCGCCGGTGATCATCACCGTCTTGATGCCCATCCGCCGGAGCTCGGCGAAGCGCTCGCGAATCCCTCCTTTGACGATGTCCTTGAGGCGGATGACTCCGAGCGCCCGGCCGCCTTCGGCGACGACGAGCGGCGTGCCGCCCGAGGTCGCGATCGCGTCGACCTCGCTCTTCACCCGCTCGGGAACCCTGCCACCGTGGGCTTCGACGAAAGCGAAGATGGTGTCGTCGGCACCCTTGCGGATCTTCCTGCCATCGAGGTCGACGCCGCTCATTCGCGTCTGGGCGGAGAACGGGATGAAAACCGCGCCGAGCTCTTCGACCTTGCGCTCCCGCAGCTCGAACTTCTCCTTGGCGAGGATGACGATGCTGCGACCCTCGGGGGTCTCGTCGGCAAGCGAAGCGAGTTGCGCCGCGTCGGCGAGCTCGGCCTCGGAGACTCCGGGGGCCGGCAGGAACTCGGTCGCCTGCCGGTTGCCGAGAGTTATCGTGCCGGTCTTGTCGAGCAGCAGGACATCCACATCGCCAGCGGCCTCGACCGCCCGCCCCGACGTCGCGATGACGTTCGCCTGGATCATCCGGTCCATGCCGGCGATGCCGATGGCGGAGAGGAGCCCACCGATCGTCGTCGGAATGAGGCAGACCAGGAGGGCGATCAGCACGGTGAGAGTGACCGGGATACCCTGGCCGGCAGCGGTCACGCTGTAGATCGACATCGGCAGGAGAGTCGCGGTCGCGAGCAGGAAGACGAGCGTGAAGGCCGCCAGGAGAATGGTCAGGGCGATCTCGTTCGGCGTCTTCTGCCGCTGGGCTCCTTCGATGAGCGCGATCATCCGGTCGAGGAACGAGTGACCCGGCTCGGCGGTGATGCGCACGACGAGCCAGTCCGATAGCACCCGGGTGCCGCCGGTGACGGCGTTGAAGTCGCCGCCGGCTTCCCGGATCACCGGCGCGCTCTCGCCGGTGACGGCGCTCTCGTCGACGGAAGCGATGCCCTGCACCACCTCGCCGTCGGCCGGCACGAGGTCGCCGGCTTCGACGAGGACATAGGCGCCCTTCTCGAGCTGGCTCGCCGGGACGACGTGGAACGGCGCGCCGCGCTCCGGCGCGCCGAGCTCCTTCGCCATGATCTCGCGCCGCGACTTGCGCAAGGCATCGGCCTGGGCCTTGCCCCGGCCCTCGGCCATCGCTTCGGCGAAGTTCGCGAACAGCAGAGTGAACCAGAGCCAGAGGGCGATCGCGAGGATGAAGCCGGTCGGCGCCTCGCCCCCCTTTGGAGGGTCGGCCAGGGCCTGGACCCACAGCGCGGTCGCGAGCAGACTGCCGACGAAGACGACGAACATCACCGGGTTGCGCAACTGAAGGCGTGGATCGAGCTTGCGGAACGCCTCGATTGCGGCGCGACCGGCGATCGCCCGATCGAAGAGAGAGATTTTCTTGCGCGACATGTGTTTTCCTCTAGTCCTTTCGGAAGCTCAACGTTCGGACTTCATCTGGCGGAGATCATCTGCAGATGTTCGGCGATCGGGCCGAGCGCGAGCGCGGGAAGGAACGTCAGCGCGCCGACGACCAACACCACGCCGACGAGCAGGACGACGAAGAGCGTGTTGTCGGTCGGGAGGGTTCCGGGACCCACCGGGACGAGCTTCTTCCGCGCCAGCGAGCCGGCGATGGCGAGCACCGGAACGGCCAGGAAGTAGCGCGAGAACAACATCGCGAATCCGAGCCAGACGTTGTAGAACGGCGACGTGGCCGTGAGGCCGCCGAAGGCGCTACCGTTGTTGTTGCCGGCGGAGGAGAAGGCGTAGAGGATCTCCGAGAAGCCGTGCGCCCCGGGATTGGCGAGCCCGGCGAGACCTGAGGGCGAGACGACGGCCACCGCCGTGCCGATCAGCACGACGAACGGCGGCACGAGCAGGCAGAGCGAGGCCGCTTTCATCTCGTGGGCTTCGATTTTCTTGCCGAGGTACTCAGGGGTCCGGCCGACCATCAGGCCGGCGACGAAGACCGCGACGATGGCGAACATCAGCAGGCCGTAGAGCCCGGAGCCGACGCCGCCGTAGACCACCTCGCCGAGCTGCATGAGCCACATCGGAACCAGGCCGCCGAGCGGCGTGAACGAGTCGTGCATCGAGTTCACCGAGCCGTTGGAAGCCGCGGTCGTCGCCGTTGCCCAGAGAGCGGAGTTGGCAATGCCGAAGCGCACTTCCTTGCCCTCCATGTTGCCGCCGGCCTGCACGCCGGTCGCGCTGAGGTCGACCCCCGCGCGGTGCAAGGTCGGTGTCGCCGCCTGTTCGGACCAGGCGGCGAGGCCGAGGAGCGGAATGAAGATCACGGTCATCGCCGCGAGCAGGGCAAGGCCCTGCTTCCTGTCGCGCACCATGCTGCCGAAGGTGAAGCAGAGCGCCGCGGGGATCAGAAGAATGGCCAGCAGTTCGAGCAAATTGGCGAACGGTGTCGGGTTCTCGAAAGGATGCGCCGAGTTGACGTTGAAGAAGCCGCCGCCGTTGGTGCCGAGCTGTTTGATGGCGATCTGCGAAGCAGCGGGGCCGACAGCGATCGTCTGATCGGTGATCGTGGCGCCCTCGGCACCGGAGAGCGGTTCGAGCAGCGTCGCCTTGAAGTACGGACTGACCGTCTGGACGACACCCTGCGAAGCGAGCGCGAGCGCCAGGATGAGAGACGAGCGGCAGGAGCACGTAGAGAGTTGCGCGGACCATATCAACCCAGAAGTTGCCGATCTTGTCGGTGGAGCTGCGCACGAAACCACGAATCAGGGCTAGCAGAACCGCGATCCCCGTGGCCGCGGAAACGAAGTTCTGCACGGTCAAACCGAGCATTTGGGTGAGGTACGAGAGCGTCGTCTCGCCGCCGTAGTTCTGCCAGTTGGTGTTCGAAGCGAAGCTCACCGCTGTGTTCCAGGCGCTGTGGGGAACGACCGCGCCCATTCCGGCCGGATTCCACGGCAGCAGGCTCTGCACCCTTTGGAGCAGGTACACCGCGAGCAGCCCCGCGAAGTTGAAGGCGAGCATGGCGAAGGCGTAGCCCTTCCATGTCATCTCCTCGGTCTTGCCGCACGCCCGAGAGGCGATAGATCAGGCGTTCGACCGGACCGAGGATGCGATCGAGACCGCAGGGGCGATTGTCGAAGACGCGCGCCATGTACTCGCCGAGGGGCTTCGCCAGGACGAGGAGCGCGACCATGTAGAAAGCGAGTTGGAACCAGCCGTTGGCAGTCATCCGAAACGCTCCGGATCGAAGAGGGCGTAGAAGAGGTAGACGGTCAGCGACGACCGCCAGGACGAGCATCAGCGTCTGCAGGCCGCTCACGGCTTCGGCTCCAGGCGCTCGAAGAAGAGAACGAGGCCCCAGCAGGCGGCGAAGAAGGCGACCGTCAGGGCGAGGTAGAGCAGGTCTTGCATCGAATCCTCCCGGCGCCGGAGGGAGGGAGGTCCCGGCGCCAGGAAGAGTGTCGCTCCGGCGGTCGAAGGGAGTCCGGAAGGGGAGCGAAAGATTCCCTAAAGATCGTGCGGTTCGGCGAGGAATCGGTAGCCGACCCAGGGCTCGGTGCCGATATAGCGCGGCTCGGCCGGGTCGGGCTCGATCTTGCGGCGCAGCGTGCTCATGTGCACGCGCACCGTGTCCTGGGTCGTCGCCGGTGCGCCGCGCCAGACCCGGGCGATGATCTGGCGGAAGGTGAGCGGCTTGCCGGGATGGGAGGAGAGCAGGTCGAGCAAAGCGAGCTCGGTCGGCGTGAGGTGGACTTCGCGCTCGCCCTGCAGCACGCGCCGGCGGTCGAGGTCGATCTCGAGGCCGACGAAACCGCCGCACCGTCGGTGCCGCGGCGCCGGCGCGCCGGAGCTGCGCCCGCACGCGCGCCAGTGAGCTCGCGCATCGAGAACGGCTTGGTCAGATAGTCGTCGGCGCCGGCGTCGAGCGCTCTGACCTTGTCCTCCTCCTCGCCGCGCACCGAGAGCACGACGATCGGCGTCGAGGAGGTCCGGCGCAGCTCGCGCACCAGGGAGAGACCGTCGCGACGGGGCATGGCGAGGTCGGTGAGGACGAGATCGGGTTCGACCTCGCGGAAGCGCTCGAGGGCCTCTTCGCCGTCGGCCGCTTCGACCGTGACGAAACCCGCCGCGGCGAGCTCTGTCGCTATTGCGCGGCGGATGGCCGCATCGTCGTCGACGACGAGCAGGAGCGGTGCTTGTCGGGTCATTCCGGGATCCCTTCGAGGTCCGCCGGATCGGGCTGGAACGCAGGGAGAAGCAGGCGCGCCGAAGCCCCGCCCTCCGACCGATCGCAAAGCTCGAAGCTGCCGCCGCAGGCAGTGGCGACCTGGCGGACGATCGCTAGTCCCAGCCCGCCCCGGCCTCCCTCCAGAAAGCTCGGCAAGGGGGGGAGGTGGTGGCGCGCCGCCTGCTGGCCGAGTCGGCGAACTGCTCGGCCAGGCCCGCGGGCAGGCCGGGGCCGCGGTCGGCGACCTCCAGGACGACCTTCGGCGGCCCTCGGTGCCGTCGCCGCGCTTCGGCCATGGCGGACAGGCGCAGGTCGGATTGCGGGGGCGAGACCCGCGCGGCGTTTTCGATCAGATTGACCAGCGCCTCGACGACGAGTGCGGCGTCGGTAGCGAGCTCCGGGCAGTCGCGGGCGATCTCGACCTCCACCTTGCGATCGGCGAGGACCAGTTCGAGGTTCTCGCGCGCCGCGCGAAAGAGCTCGGCCGCGGGGATCGGCTCGAGATGCGGGTGGAGGAGACCGGCCTCGAGCCTGGCGGCGGTGAGCAACTGATCGACCCGCCGACCGAGGCGTTCGCGCTCGCGCGCCACCACCAGCAGCCGGACGTGGTCGGGGGAGCTCGCGGGGGTCTCGCGCAGCAGCGCTTCGATCCCGATCGCCATGGCGGTGAGCGGCGAGCGCAGGTCGTGCGAGACGGCGCGCAGCAGCGCGGTCTTCAGGCGGTCGCTCGCCGCCAGCGCCTCGCTGCGGGTGGACTGCTCGATCAATCGATCGCGCTCGATGGCGAGGGCGAGAAGACGGGCGGCCGAGGCGAGGATGCCGGGGTCGGCGCGGCCGCCGGCGACGACGAGGGCGCCGGAGAGGCGGCCGCCGACGGCGAGCGGCGCTGCCTGGCGGCGGACTCCGCCGCGGGGTGCGAGCTCGACGACCTGCTCGCTCGCGATCGCCTGCGCGACGCCCGGATCCTCGGCGATGTCCTCTGCTTCGCCGCGCGACCAGACGCAGCGCGCACGGCCCTCTTCGACCAGCACGAGACCGCCCTGGGCCGCTCCCAACGCCGCGAGCGTATGGGCGGCGGCTTCGTCGAGCCGCCCGGGCTTGTTGGTGGCGGTGAACAGGCCGAAGCAGAGGTCGTAGAGCGTCTCGGTGTCCCGACGCTTGGCTTCGGCCTCTTCCGCGCGGTGGCGTTCCGCCGCGACCAGGCGTCCGGTCACGACAGCGGTGATGCCGAAGGCGGCGAGCGCCGCCCAGTTTGCCGGCTCAGCGATCGTCAGGGTGTGGAGCGGCGGCAGGAAGAAGTAGTTGAACGCCAGCGTGCTGGCGATCGACGCCACCGCGCCGGCGAAGAGCCCCCATCGCAGCGTCAGGAAGAGCACCGCCAGCAGGAAGAGGAACCCTGCCGTCGTGGCGTTGGCGCCGAACAGACGCCCGACGAAGGTCGTGGCCGCGACGGCCGCGAAGACCGCGGCCAGCGCCAACCCGCGTTCGCCCGGAGTACGGTGCACGAGACGATTCTAGGCCGGGACCGGGTTCGACCGGGTCCCCCTGCACTTCGGCAAGGTGACCTGTTCCACAGGGCAGGCCCGGCTGTCCTATCCCCCAGGGGGGCGACGCTGATGAGCAAGACCGCAAAGATGCCGCGCGGATCGCTTCCCGGACGACCCGATCGAGTACCTGAGACGATTCCGGAGGTCTGCATGCGCCTGGTCTGCTTCCCCTGTACCGTCCCGACCCCGCGTTTCCTCCCGGCGGCCCTCGCCCTGGCCGCCTCGCTGCTGCTGGCGTCGGCGGGCCCTGCTCCCGCCCAGGTCCTGCCACTGGAGGTGCTGGTGGACGAGACCCGGGTCGTGCGCGGGCGAAGAGGTCCAGATCGTCGTGCGCACGGTGGAGTCGCGGGCGCTCGCCAGCGCCAGCTTCGGGCTCGAGATGCGCGACCGCGACGGCCTGCCGACGGTCCTCTTCGCCAACCTGGCTTCGGCCGCAGTCTTTGCCGGCACGGCGGGAGGCGCCGGCGACGCGACGATCCAGACCCAGTGGAATCCCGCCACCCAGCGCATCGACGTCACCCTGGCGTCGCCCACCGCGACGCTCAACGAGCGCTTCGGGCCGCTCGCCGTGTTGCGATTCACCCTGGATTCCGGCGTCGTGCTGCGGTGACCCGCTTCGAGATCGCGCTGGACCCGGACATGATCCTGATCGACGCGGTCGCGGAGCGGGTCGTCACCCTGCCGGCCAACGGCAAGGTCAGGATCGTCGATGTCGATCCGGCGCAAGGCCTGGGCGCGCTCGGCGGCGAGGTCTTTCCCGGCGGCAACATGGTGTTCGGTGCGATGACGGTGCATCCCTTCGCCATCGGCAGCGGCACGATCGTGCTGCACTACGACGCCAGCCTCGCCGACGGACCGCCGGAAGTGACGCTCGATCTGCGCTACGGCGCGACCGTGATCGACGCCCTCGACACTTCGGTCCCGGGCGAGATCGTCGTGACCTTCCATTCCGACGGCGCGCTCTACAATGCGACCTTGCACGGCGCGATCTTCACGGTCGTCGTGCCGTCGCGCGCCGATGTCCCGGTCGGAACGCTCTCGGTCGTCGTCGTCGAGCCGCCGCCGGCGACCGTCCTCTACGACGCCGACGGAGTCCTCATCGAGCTCGAAGTCGACGTCGAGCAGCTCGACTTCATCGCCCCGGAACTCGTGGCCTTCGGCGGCTTCGAAGGCGGCGCCTTCAACGAGTGGTGGAACGATCGCCAACTGAAGGTCCGAAGACTCATCCCGGGCGCCCGGACCTGGCGTAGGGCTGGGTGAGAGACTCTGACGATGCGCTCGACAACCGACTCCGTCGCCGGCCCTGCCGGGAGCTCGCGGACCTTTCCGCAAGCGCGCCTGCGGCTGCTGATCGACCGCCCGCCGCAGCCCGAAGGCGAGTTCGTCCTCTACTGGATGATCGCCCAGCGGCGCCTGCTGTGGAACTTCGCGCTCGACCGGGCGATCGCCTGGGCGGAGGAGCTCGCGAAGCCGCTCGTCGTGCTCGAGGCGCTGCGCTGCGACTACCGCTGGGCGAGCGACCGCATCCACCGCTTCGTGCTCGAAGGCATGGCGGAGAACGCCCGCCGCGCGGCGGGCCGGCGCCTGCTCTACTTCCCCTACGTCGAGCCCGAAGCCGGCGCCGGCAAGGGACTGCTGCGCGCGCTGTCGCAGCGCGCCGCGGTCATCGTCACCGACGACTTTCCTTGCTTCTTCCTGCCGCAAATGGTCGCGGCTGCCGCGAGGCAAGTCGAGTGCCGGCTGGAAGCGGTCGATGGCAACGGCCTCCTTCCCCTGTCTGCAACGGACGCGGCCTCGCCGACGGCCTTCGCCTTTCGCAGGATTCTGCAAAGGAAACTGCCCGACTTCCTGGACTCGATGCCGGCGGCTGCGCCGCTCGACACGCTGGCGGTCCCGGTGCTGGAAAAGCTGCTGGTAAAGGGGGGTGCGATGCCATGGGCTCGTGCCTCCGACGAGCTGCTGTCGGGCATTTCGTCGGCGCTGGCCGCACTGCCGATCGAGCACTCGGTCGCGCCGGGTGCCCAGCGCGGCGGGAGCGCAGCCGCCGAGGCGCAACTCTCAACCTTCCTTTACCAGAAGCTTTTGCCTTATGCCGAGAATCGCAACCAGCCCGACGAAGATGGCGCGAGCGGGCTCTCGCCGTATCTTCACTTCGGACACATCTCGGTGCACCAGATCCTGCACGATCTCGCGCACGGCGGAGAGCTGGTCGCCGGAGGACGTCGCGCCGAGCGCGTCCGGCGCGCGCGCGGGATGGTGGCGGATGTCGCCGCCGGCGGAGGGCTTTCTCGACCAGTTGGTGACCTGGCGCGAGGTCGGGTACCACTTCTGCCACCATCGCCCCGATTACGACCGTTTCTCGTCGCTGCCGCCCTGGGCTCTGGCGACTCTCGCCAAACACGCTTCGGACCTGCGCTCGCCGCGCTACGAGCTCGAGGATCTCGCGGTGGCGCAGACCTACGATCCGCTCTGGAACGCCGCCCAGCGGCAGCTGGCTGCCGAGGGACGGATGCACAACTACCTGCGGATGTTGTGGGGCAAGAAGGTGCTCGAGTGGTCGGCGACGCCGGCGGAGGCGGTCGCGACCCTCGTCGAGCTCAACAACCGTTACGCCCTCGACGGCCGCAATCCGAACTCCTACAGCGGCATCTTCTGGTGCTTCGGCCGCTTCGACCGGCCCTGGGGACCGGAGCGGCCGATCTTCGGCACGGTGCGCTACATGAGCTCCGCCAACACCGCCCGCAAGCTGAACCTGAAGAACTACCTGTTGCGCTACGGCGCGCAGGCGACGCTGACCGACACTCCGTGAGAATGTAATATCATCAACTGGTGCACGACTCCGTCGCACCCCGCTCGCGCGTCGAGCTCGTCAGTCTGCGGGGTGTCTCCTTCCGCTTCGGCGCCGACGTCGTCCTCGAAGGGATCGATCTCACTCTCGGCGTCGGCGACCGGCTGGCTCTTCTCGGACCCAATGGCGGCGGCAAGAGCACTCTGGTGCGCCTGCTGCTCGGACTTCTGTCGCCGGCGGCAGGGAAGCTCGAACGCCAACCGGGACTGCGCCTGGGCTACGTGCCGCAGTTCCCCGCGTTCGACCGCCACTTCCCCGTGCGGGTCGAGGAGATGATCCGGCAGGGCCGGCTGCGCGATCGCCGGCGATTGCTGCCTCTCGCGGCCGGCAGGGAGCGCGACCACCGGCTGGTGGACGAAGTCGTCGCCCGCCTCGAACTGGGCGCGCTTCGCCGCGCTTATCTCGACGAACTCTCGGGGGGTGAGATGAAGCGCGCCCTCGTCGCCCGTGCCCTGGTCGCCGAGCCCGACCTGCTGGTCCTCGACGAACCGACCGCGGCGCTCGACGAGCCTTCGCGTCGAGCTTTCTGGGAGCTGCTCGCCGGCCTGCCGGAGAGAACCGCCATCGTCCTCGCCACCCACGACCTCGCGCCGGCGACCTTTCTCGCGCAGCGCGCCGCGCTCGTCGACCGTCGCCTCGAACCGCTGGCGCTCGACGATTTGCACGCCCACCCGATGCTCTGCGGCCATGGGCATGGCTGAGATGAGGTCGATCTTCACCGCGGCGGCGGCGGGACTCGGAGTGCCGCCGGCGGCGCTCGCGGCGGCGCTTCTCGCCAGCCTCCTTTGTGGCTTCGTGGGGACCGTCGTGGTACTCCGGCGCCTGGTAGCGCTCGGCGGCGGAATCGCCCACGCCGCTTTCGGCGGCGTCGGCCTCGCTCTGATGCTCGGTTTCGACCCGCGTCTCGGCGCCGCCGCCGTCGCCACTCTGGCAGCGGCCGTACTCTCTCCCATGCGCAGCGAGCGCCTCGCGCGGCTGGATGCGGCCATCGGGGTCCTCTGGGCGGTCGGCATGGCGACCGGGATGCTCCTGCTCGCAGGTTCGGCGCACGGCGACATGCAGGTCGAAGCCATCCTGTTCGGAGACCTCGACCAGGTGCGCTCGCAGGATCTGGCCTTCCTTGCCGGCTTCGTCCTGGCGACGATCGCGACGCTGATGCTGTTCGGCCGGGAGTTGATCGCGACCGCCTTCGACGAGGAGCACGCCCGGCTGCAGGGGTTGCCGGCAGGGCGCCTGTCGTTCGTGCTGCTCCTGATCGTGGCGCTCGCGGTAGTGGCGCTCCTCTCGCTGGTCGGCATCGTTTTGGCCATCGCGCTCCTCGCCATCCCGCCGCTCGTTGCGCTGCGCCTCTTCCGCAGCCTGCCGGCGATCGTCGCCGGCGGCTGCGCAGTCGGCGTGGGGATCACCCTGGGTGGCCTGGCCCTCGCCGCGCGCCTCGCGACACCGGCTGGGCCGACGATCATTCTGCTGGGTGGCTGTGTCCTCGGTCTTGCGCTTCTCCTGCCGTTGCGGGCGATTCGCCGCCCGCGCCCGGCCTCCAGCGCACGGCGTGAGGCATAGCCGTGTCCGGACCGATCTCAGGCCCCGACCTCGATCCCCTCCGCCGCCAGGAGGCAGTCGTCGTGTTGCTCAATCTTGGCGTGCTCGCCGGGATCGCGCTCGTGCACGCCCTCTTCGCCTCTTCGCTTGGGGCGCCCTCGGGCCTGTTCTATCTGGCTCTCTTCTCGCGCTTCGGACTGCTCATCGCCGAGTTGCTCTGGCTGCAGGATAGGACCTGGGCTCGAGGTGGTGTGCTGCGCAGGTACAGTCAGGTATCGATTGTCGTCAACCTCAGCTTCGCCTTTCTGCTCTCCTGGTTGGGGGGATTGCCCGACAGCCACTACGTCGCGCTGACGATGGTGCCGGTCGTCGCCGCGGCCTTTCGCTTCCGGCCGTTCACTGTCGCCGCTGTCGTGGCGACGGCCGGCGCCATCACCGTCATCCAGGTGGCGCTTCTGCCGAGTCAGGGTCGGGCTTTGAGCGAGTACTTCGAAGCTGCCAGCGTGGTCATTCTCTACATTGTCGCGGCGGTGGTCGTTTCGGTGCTCGCGGGCAGCCTGCGGGAGCAGCGCAACGCTGCTCGGGATGCTCTTGCAGATCTCGAAGCGACACGAGACCAGCTCGTGCGCGAAGAACGCTTGAGCGCGGTGGGGCGGCTCGCCGGCGCGCTCGCGCACGAGATCCGGAATCCGGTCGCGATGATCGTGAGCTCGCTCGCAGTGGCGCGCTCGGGCCAGAGCGGCGGCATCGACCGCGTTGAGCTCGATGTACTCCTGGAGCAGGAGGCCGGACGTCTGGAGCGTCTGACCGCTGACTTTCTTACGTTCGCGCGTCAGCGTCCGCCGGCGCTCGAGGCGACGCGGCTCGATGTCGCCATCGGCTACGTCGCCGATCTCGCCAGGGCGCGTCTCCTCGAGGCCGGGCTCGAAGCCGATCTCGAGGTCGAGCCAGGGCTCGAAGTGGAGGTGGACCCATTCCAGATCCATCAGGCGTTGCTCAACCTGGTCTCGAATGCCATCGCGGTAGCGCCCGCCGGGACGGTGATTCGCCTCGGTGCCTACAGCGCCGGGGATCGGGTGCGCCTTTTCGTCGAGAACTCCGGGCCTGCGGTGGCAGCGGCCGACCATGATCGAATCTTCGAGCCCTTCTTCAGCAAGCGGCAGGGGGGTACGGGCCTCGGACTCGCGATTACCCGCAACATCGCCCGCGCCCATGGCGGTGACGTGGTGCTCGAGGTGAACCGGGACAGTAGAGTGCGCTTCGCCCTCGATCTGCCTTTGGTGCCCGTTCGGAAACCCGCGGAGGTCGCGCATGCCGAACATCCTGGTCGTTGACGACGAGTCCAATCTACGGCAGGTGATCGGCGGCGTATTGCGCCGAGCCGGTCATGACGTCGTCGAGGCGGGGGGAGTCGTCGCCGCACGCGCGGCGCTCCGCAGTGGCGTGTTCGACCTGGTGGTCACGGACCAGAAGATGCCCGACGGTGAAGGACTGGACCTGCTGGCCGACTGCCGCGAGGCAGACCTGAGCCTGCCTGTCGTTTTGCTGACCGCCTTTGCGACAGTCGAGCTGGCGGTGGAGGCGATGCGCCGCGGTGCGTTCGACGTGATCCCGAAGCCGTTCCTTCCCGAGCAGGTCCGTGCCGTGGTCGATCGCGCCCTCGAGCACACCGAGCTCAAGCGCGAAAACGCCCTGCTGCGCGCGGCAGCGGTAAGGCAGGGCGAGTCCGATCTGGTCGGCGATTGCGCGCCGATGCGCGAACTGCGCGAGACCGTGGCGCGCGTTGGACCGACCCGCGCCACGGTGTTGATCACCGGCGAGACCGGCACCGGGAAGGAGCTCGTCGCGCGTGCCCTTCACGATGCCAGCCCGCGCGCCGCGCGGCCCCTCCTGGCGGTCAACTGTGCCGCTTTCACCGATTCGCTGCTCGAAAGCGAGCTGTTCGGCCACGAGCGTGGCGCGTTCACCGGCGCCGACCGGTCGCGCCAGGGAGTCTTCGAGGCCGCCCATCGTGGCACACTGTTCCTGGACGAGGCCGGCGAGATGACGGCTCCGCTGCAGGCCAAGCTCCTGCGTGTCCTGATGGGCGGCGAAGTGGTACGCGTCGGCTCGACGGCTTCCCGTGTCGTCGATGTCCGGTTGCTGGTCGCGACCCACCGGGACCTCGCCGAACGGGTGCGGGCCGGGAGCTTCCGGGAGGACCTCTACTATCGGCTCGCGGTAGTGCCGCTGCGGGTCCCGCCGTTGCGCGAGCGTCGCGAGGATCTGCCGGCGCTCGCATCTCATCTGGTCGTCCGGATCGCGCGCGAGCTGAATCTGCCGCCTCGGCTGCTGACTCGAGCCGCGATCGAGAAGCTCTCCCGATACACCTTCCCGGGCAACGTGCGCGAGCTGCGGAATCTGATTGAACGCGCCATGATCCTGACGCACGGCTTGGCGCTCGAGGCAGGGGACTTTCCGGCGCTCACCGCGGATACCCAGTCCGAGACGGGGCGCTCCATCGACGCCGAGGAGCTGTCGCTCGACGCCCTGCCGGAGCGCATCGACCTCCGCGCGACGTTGCGCGACGCGGAGCGCCGCCTGATCGAACGCGCCCTGAGCGCCTCTGGCGGCGTGCAGGCCGAGGCCGCCCGCCGGCTCGGGATCTCGCGCAGCGACCTCTCCTACAAGTTGCGCCGGCTTTAGGCACCAGTCGCGAATCGGCAGCGCCGGAGCGTTCGAATCTTCGAACGTCGGGGCGAAACTGTACGAACTCTCGTACGACTGCAGGGACTGCCGACTCTCGCTCGACTTGCTCCAAACGTTGCAGGCAAATGCACTTGCCTGCCCTGCTGTGACTTGGCTCGGGGCTTGCTCTCCAGGGTTTGCGTTGCCGGGCTGATCCCGGTAGACCCCTTCTCAAGGAGAGACTATGAAGATGAATATTCGCCTCGGTAGCGCCCTCACCGCAGCGGCAGTGTTCGCGCTCCTGGCCACGCCGGCCGTCGCTCTGCCCACCGTCGATCCGACCGCCAAGACGCTGGAGAATCTGCAGGCCGCCTTCAACGGCGAGAGCAACGCCAACGCGAAGTACTCGGCCTTCGCCAAAAAGGCCGACGAGGAGGGCTACGGCAAGCTCGGCAGCCTGTTCCGCGCCGCCGCAGCTGCCGAGAAGGTCCACGCCGACAATCACGCCGTGGTGATCCGCAAGATGGGCGGCGAGCCGAAGGCCGAGATCCTGACGCCGGTCGTCGCGACCAGCAGCAAGAATCTCGAAGCCGCCATCGCCGGCGAGACTTACGAGCGCGACACGATGTATCCCGAGTTCATCAGCACGGCGAAGGCCGCCGGGTCGCGGGACGCGCTGCAGACGCTCAACTACGCCAAAACCGCGGAAGCCGAGCACGCCAAGTTCTACCAGGCGGCGCTCGCCGACCTCCCGTCGATGAAGGGTGCCGGTCAGACCTACTACGTTTGCGCGGTCTGCGGAATGACTACGACCAACCTCAACTTCAAGAAGTGCGTGTCCTGCTTCACCCCGAAAGAGAAGTACTTCGCCGTCGCCTGATTCGTCCGCGCCGCCGTCCGCCAAGAACGGCGGCGTTTTCTTCCTTTCTTTCTTACTTTCCTTCGAGGAGAGCCAAAGTGATCGAGTTTCCGCCGCTTCCGTCCTGGGACGCCCTGCACCCGTTGATTGTCCACTTTCCGATTGCGCTTCTCCTGTTCGCGCCGCTGTTCGTGGTCGTCGGCGCACTGTTGCGAACTACTCGTGGCAGGTCTTTCCAGGTCGCAGCGCTATCGCTGATGGTCGCTGGCACCATCGCGACCTTCGTCGCCGCGGCGACCGGCGAAGCGGCGGGCAAGCTGGCCGATCGCACCGAGCTGTCGAGCGCCGTGCTCGAGCATCACGAATCGCTCGCCGAGTCGACGCGCGCGGTCTTCACCGGCCTGACGCTGGCGTTCGCGGCCATTCTCTTCGGCCCCCGCCTGTTCAAGATCGAGTTGGCGCCGGCGACGAGCGCTGCGCTCACGATTGCATTCCTCGTTTTCTACTCGGCGGGTGCCGTCTTGCTCGCGAACACCGCGCACAACGGTGGCCGGCTCGTCCACGAGCTTGGAATCACCGCCATGGTGCCGGCGGGCGGGATGCCCCCGGGAAGCAACGCCCCAGGAGCCGCAGACGCGGACGATTGAAGGTGATGTGGTGGCGCTGCCGCTGACCACTTCGGGTTTCTTGCCAAGGTCATGCGAACGCGCTAGCTTCGACGCGCCGTGTCCGAGACCACGCTGCTCGAGCTCCTGGCCGCTTCGCGGCAGGGCGAGAGCGGTGCTTTTCAGAAGGCGCTGGCCGAGGTCTATGACGAGCTGCGCCGCCTCGCTCACTACCAGCGGCGCGCGCTCGGTTCCGGCGCCACGCTGTCGACCACCGCGCTGGTGCACGAGGCGTTCCTCAAGCTCTCGCAGGGCCAGCCGCTGGCCGTCCAGGATCGCCATCATTTGATGGCGCTCGCGGCGCGCGCCATGCGATTGGTGCTGGTCGACGCAGCGCGCGCCCGGGGAGCGGAGAAGCGCGGCGTCGACCTCGCCGTCGAGGGCCTCGACCCCGACCTGATCGCCACCGCGGCGGTGGCCGACGAGATGCTGGCTCTGGATCGGGCGCTCGGCCGCCTCGAGGAGGTCGACGAGCAGCTGGCGCGTCTCGTCGAGTGGCGGTACTTCGGCGGTATGAACGATCGCGAGCTCGCCGAGGCCTTCGGGCGCAACGAACGCACCATCCGGCGCGATTGGCAGAAGGCACGCGCCTTTCTGGTGCGCGAGCTGGGCCCGTCCGCGCCGGCGCCGGGATGAGCGCCCCCGGCTCCGGCCCGGGAGACGCCTCCGCGCCCTCCGCGCCCTCCACGCCCTCCGCGCCATCCGCGCCATCCACGCCTTCCGATACCCCGCCCGCCCGTTGGAGCCGCGTGAGTGCCCTGCTCGAAGAGGGACTCGAGCTCGCGCCCGGTGAAGAGCGCGAGCGCTGGCTCGCCGCGACTGGAAGCCGCGGTGGTGTCGATCGTGAGCTCCTGGCCGAGGTCGCGGAGCTGCTCGCGGCGAGCGAGACGCCGAGCGCCGCGCTGGACACCCCGATCGACTCCCGCTTCGAGGCGCTCTTCGAGGACCGCGCCGTGGGTGCGACCCTCTTCGGCGCCGGCGGCGCCTGCCGTAGGGGACCGCGTGGGGGTGTGGAAACTGGTCGCGCCGCTCGGCCGCGGTGGCATGGGCGACGTCTTTCTGGCCGAGCGTACCAGCGGCGATTTCGCGCAGCGCGCTGCGATCAAGCTGCTCTCCGCCGGCTGGCTGCAGCCGGAAGTGCAGGAGCGCTTCCGCCAGGAGCGGCGCATCCTCGCCCGCCTCGAGCATCCGGGCATCGCGCGCTTTCTCGACGGCGGCGTCGCGGCCGGCGGGACGCCATTCTTCGCCCTCGAGGTCGTCGACGGCGAACCGATCACCCGCTACTGTGCCGCCCGCGGTGCAACGGTCAGCGACCGACTGCAGCTCTTTCTCGAAGTCTGCGACGCGGTGGACTATGCGCACCGCAATCTCGTGGTTCATTGCGACCTCAAACCGTCGAACATTCTGGTGACCGCCGACGGGGATGCCAAGCTCCTCGACTTTGGCATCGCCAGCGTCCTGCGCCCGGAGGAGGATCGCGACGAAAGGGCCGCCGACGAGCGCCCCATGGTGCGCGCGCTCACCCCGGAGTATGCCGCCCCCGAGCAGGTCGAGGGCGCCCCGTTGACGACTGCCACCGACGTCTACGCGCTCGGCGTCGTCCTGCACGAGCTGCTGGCCGGACGGCTGCCTTACCGCATCGATCGCCGGGATTCGAAGAGCTATTCGCAGGCCATCCTCGTTCAACCGCCGACCCGTCCGAGCGCTGCCGCGGTGGTCGACGCCAGCCGCCCGGAAGGGACGCGGCTCGCCAGCTTCCTGCGCGGCGACCTCGATCGCATCGTCTTGCGCGCGCTCGCCAAGCTGCCGGAGCAACGGTATCGATCGGTCGAGGCGTTCGCCGACGACCTCCGCCGGCACCTCGACGGGCGCCCGATCCAGGAGCGTCGCGACGAGCTCGGCTACCGCGCCGGAAAGTTCGTCCGCCGCCATCGCCTTCTGTTGGCCGGGGGTGCGGCGACCTTCCTGGCGCTCGCCGGCGGTCTCGCGACGACCGCCTGGCAGGCGCGCCGGGCCGAAGGACAGACGGTGATCGCGCGCCGCGAAGCGGAGAGCAGTGCCGCGGCTCTCGCCTTCCTCGCCGACCTCTTCGCCGCTTCCGATCCCGCCCAGGCCAAAGGCCGCTCGTTCACCGACCGCGAGCTCTTGGCGCTGGCGGCCGAGCGGCTCGATCGCGACCTCGCCGGCAAGCCCGCGCTGCAGGCCCCGTTGCTCCACCAGCTGGCGTCGATTCGCATGCAGCGCGGCGAGTACGCCGAGGGCGTCGCCCTCGCCCGGCGTGAGGTCGGGTTGCAGCTACGGCTGGCAGGCCCGGCGAGCGTCGACATGGCGCGCAGCCGCAGCCTGCTCGCCAACCTGCTCTGGCTCGCCGACCAGCCGGCGCCGGCGCGGGTGCTCTACCGCGCCGCCCTCGCCACCTATGAGCGCGCCGGACTGGAAGGCAGCGAGGACTACCTCACGGCGCTCGGGGGCCTGGCGACCGCGACGGGGGTGCTGGGCGACAGCGCCGAGGAGGTGCAGCTGAAAAGCCAGGTGGTCGAGCGCACCCGAACGGTATTTGGCGAGGAGAGCAAGGCCTTTGGCGAGGCCTGCCAGGGATTGGGAGCCGCGCTCTTGCGGCGCGGTCGCTACGCCGATGCCGTGCCGTTCGCCGCCACGGCGGCGGCGCTCTGGCGGAAGCTCTACGGCCTCGAGCACCCGGATACGCTGGTGGCGCTCAACAATCTCGCCATCCTCGAAGGCAATCTCGGGCACGGCGCCCGGGTCGCCGAGATCCTGCGCGAGGTGCTGCCCGTCGAGAAGCGCATCTTCGGACCCGAGCGCGGCGATACCCTGGCCGCCCAGCGCCTCTGGGCACGGCAGCAGGAACGCGATGCCGACTTCGCGGGCGCGCTCGCGACTCTCGCCGAGGTGGTCGCCGTCCAGCGCCGGACCGCGGCGGCGAGCACCAACTTCGCCTACACCCTCAACCAGGTCGCCGCGGTGGCGCTGGCGGCGGGCGATCTCGCTGCGGCCGAGTCCGCCGGCCGCGAAGCCGTTGCGACCTTCCAGGCGGTGACCGGAGAGCGCTCGTCCTGGTTGCTGAGCATCCTGGGCGGCGTCCTGCTGCAAAGCGGCAAGCTCGACGAAGCGGCGGCGGTGCTGACCGAGGCCGCGGCGCTCGAACGCGCGGCCGGCCAGAACGAGGGCGCCTTCCACGCCGAGAACGTCCATAACCTTGGCGACCTCGCCCTGCGCCGCGGCGAGCGCGCCGAGGCACGGCGGCGGTTCGAGGAGGCCCTGGCGCTCTGGCGGAGCAGCACGCCCGAAGGCAGCCGATCTTCCGCGCGCACGTTGATCGGATTGGTCGCGGCCCTCGACGAGCCGGAGCGCTCGGCGCGCTGCCGGCCCCTGCTCGGCGAAGCGGAAGCAATCCTGACGCGCTTCCTCGCGCCCAGCCATCCCGAACGCCTGGCGGTGGAGAAGGCCCTCGCCGCCTGTCCGCCCGCCACCCGGCCCTAGCCGGGATTCAGCGCTCCGCCCGGATTCGGCCCGCGAATCCGATCTCTGGGTTGAAGGCCCCTCTCGGCCCTCAAGGAGACCGCGATGCGCATTTCACTTCTTCGGACCCCAGAAACCAGAACGGCACGCACACTGCTCTTTGCCTGTCTGACTGATCGTTCCCGGCCTCTTGGGCGCCCAGATGCTGTCTGCCGATCGGCGTCGTCGAGCTCTACGAGCCCGAGGATCAGCCCGGGGCCGATCGGCGACCCGACCGCGGGCCAGTAGTTTCGGCGGGGCGCTCGCGGTCGGCAACTTCGACGGCGACCTCTACCAGGATCTTGCGATCGGGATTCCGGGGGACACCGCTGGTCCGCTCCTCGGCCGGCGCGCCGAGGCCGGGACGGTCGCGGTGCTCTCCGGGAGCGCCTCAGGGCTCGCGATGAGCTCCTCGCTGTACATCAGTCAACCCTGGACGGGGGGCGATCCGGCGGTGCAGGAGGTCGGCGATCACTTCGGTTGCGCGCTCGCCGTGGGCGATTTCAACGGCGACGGTGTCGACGATCTCGGGGTGGGCGTCTGCAACGAGGACATCCTCGGGACGTCGCTGGCGGGCGCAGTCAACATCTCCCACGGTCCGTCTTCAACGGGCCGACTGGGCGATCCCGCGCTCATTCTGACCGAGTGTTCCGGCGGTCGCCGCGAATCAGTTCGGGCTCTCGCTGGCGGCGGGCGACATCAACGGCGACGGCTTCGACGACCTCGTGGCCGCCAACGTCCAGGGCATCTTCTATTTCTACCTCCACGGGAGTGGGGCCGGGCTCAGCAACGTCCCGACGGTGTTCACCGGAGTCCTGCCCGGCGTCGAGGGGCACTCGGTCGCGATCGGCGATTTCAACGGCGACCGCTTCGACGACTTCGTCTGCGGCGGACCGTTCAGCGGCTTCACGGCCGGCTGGGCCTTCGAATTCGCGGGCACGTCGGGCGGCCTCGCGCCTTTTCTCACCCACCATCTGCGCCAGGACTTCATGATCAGCGACGCCGAGGACGGCGGCAACGAGGATGACGATCGCTTCGCCGACACGCTGCTCGCGGCCGATCTCAACAACGACGGCTACCGTGGACCTGGTGATCGGCACGCCGGGCGAGGACGTCGGCGGGGAGGTGAGCGCCTAGTTCGTCGACGCCGGCGCGATCTACGTCCTGCTCGGCTCCGCCAGCGGACTCGATCTCGCCGGCGCGCACTACTGGACCGAAGGCTCGTCGGCATGACCACGACGGTCGCCGATGGCGACAGCCGCGGACTACCCCGACGGTCTCGCTCCGGCGAGCTGATCGCAAGCTGGATGACTCACGGACATGCAGCGGGCGGGACGATCCTCCGGCCGGTCGGCTTCCGCTCCAACGGGGCTTCGCGGGCCTCCGGCATCACGATCCGCCCGGCTATGCCGCCGGGGGCCGAGGCGATCCTCGATCCCGATTTCACCTTCGGATCCGCGTGCTGGCTTTCGCGATGCGACCTCTACGAGGACGTCGCGATCGCTGCTCCCGACGAGACGACGGCCCGAGCGCGACTGGCGGTCACCGGTTGCGAACTTGCCTCTTCTGGACGGTTTCGAGGCCGGAACGTGCCCTGCGGGAGCGCTGTGAGGCCATGATTCGCCCCCACCCTCGTTCTTCTGGTCGGCCGTCGTGCCCTGGAGGTGGTCCAGAGTCTGATCGCCTGATGCCTGGCAGGCCGCCGAGAAACGGCGGTTGTCCATACGAAAGGTCAGTGGATGTAGCCGAGCGCCCGCAGCTTCTGACGCTCTTCGTCCTCTTCCTGCGGGCTGCGGGCGCGGCGCGCCCCGCGGTTGTGCCAGACGAAGAGGGAAGCGCAGTTCGGATCGACCGCGAGACGCGGGACACCGTCCGCGATCTTGCCGATCTCGCGGCTCTCGCCGGGGGCGAGCGGCGCTCCGTTCCAGCTCACGCAGCCGCCGGTCGCGGTGATCCGCGCGCCGACCGCTGCCGACTCCGGGAAGAACGCGCCGTCGACATCGCCGGGCGAGAGATCGAAATCGAGCCGAACGGCGGCGGCCTCCTCCAGCACGACGTCCTCGGGCTCGAGGGCGAAGCGCTGGGCCCGCCCCTCGCCGGCCGCGAACGCGAGCTGCAGTCGCCCGGCAGTGGCGCCGCCGAGGACGCGCACCTCGAGGCCGCGACGCGTCTGCGCCAGCGACACCTCGAGGGCGCGCCAGTCGGCATCCCGGCTGGCTCCCAGTGGCGCGAGCAGGGTGCGCTCGAGCGGATCGCGCTCGATGTCGAAGTAGCCGAGAGCCGGCATGAAGTTCCTGAGATGCAGGGCCACGCGGTAGCCCATGGGGTCCTTCTGCTGATCGGGAAGGCCGCGCGCCCCGAAGCGGTCGAAGAAAAAGAGCTTGCGTGACTTCCTGACCACTACCGCGCGGGCAGCCCCGCCGGTCAACATGCGGATCGGCGGCAGCGCCTCACGGGTCCAGCTCTTCGGCTCCAGGAGGTCGACGCCATCGACCTCGCGGCGCAGCGGGATCCCGAGCTGGTGCTCGATCGTCGGCAGGAAGTCGGCGAGAGAGACCAGCGTGTCGGGTGGCACCGGCGGGAAGCGCTTTCCATTGCCCGGGCGGACGAGGAACGGCACGCGCAGGACTTCGTCGAAGAGCGACGGGCCGTGCTTCCATCCGCCATGCTCCAGGAACTCCTCGCCGTGGTCGGAGACGAAGACGAGAGTCGCTCGGTCGCGCAGCGGCTTCTCGAGCCCGTCCCAGAACTGTCCGATGAGGAGGTCGCCGTAGCGGACGTCGTCGTCGTAGAGGGCCCGCAGGTGCGCGACATCGCGGGGCTGGATGGTCTCGTCGAAGCTCAGGGCGTAGTGGCTCTCGTCTCCGAGATAGGGCCCGGTGTAGTCGGGGTCGAAGGGAGTCTGCCCCTTCGGACGGTCGGGCCGGCCGTAGGGTTCGTGCGGCTCGATGAGCTGCAGGTAGAGCAGGAAGCGTTCCCCTTCATGGGCGCGCAGCCAGCCGGGCACGTGCGCGAGCATGTCGCTCCCGGGCAGCGCCATCGAGGACAGCTCGTACGGGGGGGTATAGAACGTGGTGAATCCGCGATGAAAGCCGTTTTCGACATTGAGCGCCGGATTGGCGTTGAAGTGGCCTGTCGACCAGCCTGCGGCCGCGAAGTCGTGCCCGAGAGTCGGAACATCCGGGGCGATTCCGACGGAGGCGCCGGTCGCATCCTCCTGGCTCGCCGGCAACCGTCCGGTCAGGAGGCTGGCGACCGACGGGGTCGTCCACGAGGCCGGTGCCCAGGCGCGCTCCGCCTTCCAGGCGCGCGCGAAGATGCCATCGATGCGGGGCGTCGTGGGACGGTGGCTGCCGTAGAGCCCGATCGCATCACGGCGGGTGGTGTCGAGAAGGATGACGATCAGGGCGTCGCTCCTCGGGCTGGGCTGCACGATCCGCAGATCCGAAATCACGACGCCGGCAGGGGAGTCTGAGCTGATCCGGACGACGGTGGGCGCGTCGGCGTCGAAAGCCAGATCCTCGTAGAAGCTTCCGGAGGTGGCGTCGAAGGTCCGCTGGATCGGCGGGAACGGCGGCGCGCCGTCGATGGCGATGGTCAGCGTCGCCGTGCCGGACGCCTGTGCTCCCCAGGCGAATCGGAGGCGCCCCGACGCCGGTCGGGAGAGCGGCCAGATGAACGGTTCCCCGGGCGCTATCCGGACGCCTTCGTGGCGGATGCGCGACGGTTCGACGAGGGTTGCGAGCTCCCGGTCGGAGAGGTCCGGACGGAACGCCTCTGCGGCCTGGCGGTGGTCGCCGCAGGCGACCACCGCCAGCAGCCCGAGACCCGCGATCGCCAGCCGTGAGAGGCGGCTGGCGGGGGCGCGAAGATCGAGATCAGCTCGGGGCACAGTTCGCGCAGCGGCCGAAGAGAGTGATGTCGTGGCCTTCGAGCCTGAAACCGCGCGGCGTGAGCGCGGAGAGGTCGGGAGGACAGGCGTCGACGTCGAAGACGCAGTCGCAGATGCGGCAGCGGAAGTGATGGTGGTGATGCTTGCCGGCCACTTCGTAGCGGCTCGGCGCGCCCGGCAGCTGCACCTCCGAAAGCCAGTTCTCTTCCACCAGCGCCTTGACATTGCGGTAGATCGTCGCGATTCCCAGCCCGGGGACGGTTCTCTGCGCCACTGCGAGCGCTTCGGCCGGCGACAGCGGCCGCTCGGCGCTCTCAAACGCCTCGCGGATCGCCGTCCGCTGCTGGGTTTGTCGGGGCACGGGACAATTCTAGTCCGGACCTCGTACTCGAGTCCGCTGCGCTTGCCGGGCCGCCGGGGGCCGCAAGGAGCATCAGGAGAGCGAGGACGAACGGCTGGACGAGGAATCCGAAGCGGTTGTTCTCTCCGAGCTCCAGCGCATTTCCGGCCAGAGCGACATAGCCGATCGTGAACAGCATGAAGGCGATTGTGGCTCCACGCGCCTGGCGCCAACTTTCGCGGCGCAGGTGTCGCAGGGCGGTCGCCACCGCCACGGCCGTGACTGCCGCGAAGATCCAGGCGAACTCGTCGGCGCCGGCCCGGCCGGTCATGCGGCGGCGCTGCCCGAGCGCGGCGCGGTACCAACGTTCCACCGGCTCGACCCTGCCGGCGTTGGGCTCCAGCCAGCCGCTGTCGGCCGACGAACGGAAGAACAGCCGCCACCCGGTCGCGACGCCGCGCAGATAGAGGCGCGGCCGCAGGCGGATTGCGCTGAGCGCCGCTTGCCGGTAGCGCTCAGCGACGGCGACGTAGGCGAGATGATGAAAGTTGGGATCGCCGTGGGCTTTCGCTACCTGGTCGAGCACCGGGACTCCCGTCGGGGGCGGCAGCGGTACCCACGGCGCGTAGGTCGCGAGGGGCGCGAACGGCGCAGCGGCGAGGATGCCTGTGGTGGGCGAAGCCGCGGCGAGGTCGGCCCGCTCCGCGGGTGTCGCGAGGCGCAGGAAGACTCCTGAGAGGCTCATCCCCATCCACGAGCTGGCACTGAAGCTGCCGAACAGGAGCCAGCTGTGCGCGTACCAGGACCCGGCGATCAGCAGCGCGATCCCGCCCCAGCGCACGACCCGCCGTCGCGCCAGGCCCGCGGCGATTGCCAGGCCCAGCAGCACCGCGCCCAGATAGGCGAGGTGAAAGAGGCTGCGGGTGAGGACGAGGCCGGCGAGGAGCGCGCAGAAGCCGACGAGCGCCGCCGTTCTGCCACGGGAGCAGAAGCAGTAGAGGAGCAGCGCCGCCCACACGAGCATGACCAGGACCGGGTAGGTGTAGAAGAGCAGGTTCTCGTACAGCGCCGCCGCCGGCGAGGCGACGAAGAGTGCCGTCGCCAGGGCGCTCCAGCGAGCAGGGACACCCAGTTCGCGTTGCAGAGCGAACAGCCCGCAAGCGAGCGCCAGGCCGAGCACGGCGAAGGTCGCGGCGAAAGCAGGTTCCCGCAGGCGCTCCGGCAGCTGCAGAACCGCGGCGAGAAAGGCGTTGAAAAGGGGCGGCTGCCCATGCAGGTGGGCCAGGCTTTCGAGGGGCCGGGTGGCGAGGAGGCCGGGATCAATGAACTGCCAGTACCAATCCAGGGACCGCGCGTCGAAGCGCACCCCGAGGGCGCGGTAGAGGAATCGCGAGAGAACGAAGGCCGCGAGGACGAAGATCAGCGCAGCGCGATCGGACGCCGCCCACTTCCGGATCCCTCGCTGCATCGATCAATTCTAGTGCGGACTCCTCGCCAACCGCCGGCCGGCGCGCCAAAGAGTGCCGTTTTTCGTAGGATGCCCGGACGAGGAGAGTAGACATGCGCCAGCCTTCGAAGTGGAATCTGTCCGGACGCCGCCTGGCGGCCACCGCGCTGCTGGTGATTTCGACCGCGCCGGCGGCGCTCGGGGCCGCGCCCACCGCTTCCGCCCCCGCCTCCGCCTCGGGCTTCGACGCCGACCGGCTCGCGGGGCTCGCGCCGCGCTCGATCGGCCCGGCCGGGATGAGCGGCCGGGTGGCGGCGATCGCCGCGGTCGAATCGAATCCCGACATCGTCTTCGCCGGGGCCGCGACCGGCGGCGTCTGGAAGTCGGTCGATGGTGGCATCAGCTGGAAACCGATCTTCGACGACCAGCCGGTCGCCGCGATCGGCGCGATCGCGATCGACGGCCGGAATCCGGAGATCGTCTGGGTCGGGACGGGCGAAGGCAACGTCCGCAACAGCGCCTCGGTCGGCAACGGAATCTACCGTTCGGCGGACGGCGGCGTTACCTGGACTCACCTCGGGCTCGAAGGCACCGAGCGCATTCATCGAATCGTGCTGCATCCCGACAACTCCGACGTCGCCTGGGTGGCGGCGCTCGGGCGCGAGTGGGGGGAGAATTCCGAGCGCGGCATCTTCAAGACGGTCGACGGCGGCAGGAGCTGGAAGAAGGTGCTCTACGTCGATGAGAAGACCGGCGGCGCCGACATCGCCATGGTCGAGGGCAGCCCCAACCGGCTGTTCGCATCGATGTGGCAGTTCCGCCGCTGGCCCGACTACTTCAAGTCGGGCGGCCCGGGCTCGGGGCTCTACAGCTCGCTCGACGGCGGCGAGAGCTGGAAGCGGCTCGAAGTCGAGGACGGACTCCCCGAAGGCGAGCTCGGCCGGATCGGGATAGGGCTCTCGCGTTCGCACCCCGAGGTCGTCTACGCCATGGTCGAAGCGAAAAAGAGCGCCCTGCTGCGCTCGGACGACGGCGGGCGGAGCTTCAGGACGATGAACTCCGAGCCCAACGTCAATCCGCGGCCGTTCTACTTCGGTGAGCTGCGGGTCGATCCGCAGGATCCCGACAAGGTCTTCAGCGTCGACTACACGGTGCGGGTCTCGACCGACGCCGGCAAGAGCTTCGCGACCCTCATTCGCTGGGACGAGATCCATGGCGATCACCACGCGCTGTGGATCGATCCGGCGAATCCGCGGCACATGATCGCCGGCGACGATGGCGGCGTCGCGGTGAGCCATGACGGCGGCAAGACCAACCGCTTCGTTTCGAATCTGCCGTTGGCGCAGTTCTACCATGTCGCCTACGACATGGACCGGCCCTATAACGTCTACGGCGGTCTGCAGGACAACGGCTCTTGGCGCGGACCCTCGTCGGTGCACCAGAGCGGCGGTATCCGCAATCACTTCTGGAAGGCGGTGGGCGGTGGCGACGGTTTCGAGACCCTGCCCGACCCGACCGACTCGCTCCAGGGCTACGCCCTCTGGCAGGGCGGCAACCTCTCGCGCTGGAACTGGCGCACTGGCGAGTCGAAAGAGATCAAGCCGGCGCCGCCGGCGGGAGTGACGCTGCGCTTCAACTGGAACGCCGGCCTGGCGCTCGATCCGTTCGATCCGCAGACGGTCTATCTTGGCAGTCAGTTCCTGCACAGGTCGACCGACCGCGGCGAGACCTGGGCGATCGTCTCGCCCGACCTGACGACGAACAACCCCGAATGGCAGAGGGCCGGCGAGAGCGGCGGTCTCACCCGCGACGCTTCGAACGCCGAGAACCATACGACGATCGTCACCATCGAGCCGTCGAAGAAGGAGCGCGGACTGATCTGGATCGGCACCGACGACGGCCGTTTGCAGGTGACGCGCGACGGCGGCGCGACCTGGACGAGCGTCGAAGGCAACGTCCAGGGCGTACCGGCGAACACCTGGGTCCCGGCGGTCGAAGCCTCGACGCACGCGGCCGGAACGGCGTTCGCCGTCTTCGACAACCATCGGCGGTCGGACTGGACACCGTACGTCGTGCGCACCGACGACTACGGCAAGAGCTGGCGGAGCCTGGCGACGCCGGCATTGCGCGGCTACGCGCTCGCCATCGTCCAGGACCCGGTCGACCCGGAGCTCCTCTTTCTCGGCACCGAGTTCGGCCTCTGGGTCTCGCTCGACGGTGGCAAGGGTTGGACCCGCTGGTCGAACGGCTTCCCGACCGTTTCGGTGATGGACCTCGCCATCCAGCCGCGCGACTCCGATCTGATCGTCGCCACGCACGGGCGGGCGCTGTGGATCGTCGACGACATCTCGCCGCTGCGCGGTCTCGGGGCGAAGGGGCTGGAGGACAAGCTGCGCCTCTTCCCGGTGGCCGACGCTGGCCAATACTGGCAGCCGGCGGAGGACGGCGGCTTCGGCTTCGGCGCGACCGAGTTCCGGGGTGCAAGCCGTCCGTACGGCGCCGCCATCACCTTCGTGGCGAACGGCGACGGGCTGCCGATCGCCGACCGTGACCGCGACCGCGAGCGCCTCGTCGCCGAGCGCAAGGTCGAGGCAGAGAAGGCAGCGGGCAGGGAGAAATCGGTTACAGGGAGCGCCGTCGAAAAGGAAGCGGCCGGGAAGAAGGAGGCCGACACCAGGGAGTCCGGCAGGAAGGAAGCCGCGAAGGCCACAGTGGAGATCCGCGACTCCGCCGGCGCGCGCGTCCGCCGGCTGAAGGTCGACTCCAAGCGCGGCCTCAACCGGGTCCACTGGGACCTTTCCCGCGACTCCTTCAAGCGTCCGCCCTCTTCGACGCCGGAGGAGCCGGGCTTCAACCCGAGCGGCCCGCAGGTGCCGCCCGGGCGCTACGAGGTCGTGCTTACCCTTGGTGGCGAGGAGCGCCGGACGTTCGTCAATGTGCTCGCCGATCCGACCGCCGGCAACAGCGCCGAAGACTGGCAGACGCGGTGGCAGGCGATTCTCGAGGCCGGCAGCCTGAACGATGCTGCGGTGGCCGCGATCGAGCGCATCGGTGCGACGCGCCGCGACCTCGACGCGGTCGGAGAACGGATCCGCCTCGCCAACGTCGAGGCGCTGCGCAACGAGACGGTGAAGGAGGACGCCCTGCCGCTCGCCAAGGAGGCGAGGGCGGTCCGCGAAGGGCTCGAGAAGCTCGAGACGCGCTTCTGGTGGCCCCACGAGACGGTCGGCATCACCCCCGACATCGACATTCTGTCGCGCCTCGCCTACGTCCGCGGTTACCTCGGTTCGTCGTGGAGCCGGCCGAGCGCGAACCACCTCGAGTATCTGCGCCAGGCGCGGCAACAACTCGAGGCGGCGCTCAACGACCTCAACGCCTTTTACGCCAAGGAGGTCGAGGCCTACCGCACGAGCCTCGCCGCGCAGAAGGTGGAGCTCGTCCCCACAGTCGCCCCGCTCGTCGTGCCCTGAAGCCGGGCATCCTGGATGTCCAGCGTCCGGCGGTATCGCACGTGAGGTCGAGCAGCGGCGCGCCCGGAGCAGCGATCTCCTCCCGGGCGCATTGGCTCGTGCCGGCTTCCTTCGCGGTGGCGTTGGCTTTCCGCCTGATGGGCCTCGGCGGCTCGTCGATGTGGCTCGACGAGATCATGGAGACGCTCATGGCCCGCGACGGACTGGGCGCGCTCTTTTCGGGCTTGCTCTACGACCGGGCGCAGCCGCCGCTCGAGCCGCTCCTCACCTGGCTGCTGCTCGCGCTCGATCAGGGCGAGCTCGTCCGCCGTCTGGTCAACGCGGTCCTCGGCGCAGCGGCGGTCGCCCTTTTCGCGCGCTGGGTGGCGCGCCGGTTCGACCTCCCAACGGCGGCGCTCACGGCTCTCTTTCTGGCCTCCTCTCCCGTCCTCATCCGCTACTCGCACGAGCTCCGGCCCTACGCCCTCTCGCTGCTCCTTTCGATCTGGGCGCTCGACGCTTGCGAGCGCTGGCTGGCGCGCGGCGGCGAACGCTTTCCGCTCGAGCTCGCCTGCGCCGCCGGACTCGCCGCGATGTCCCATTACCTCGCGGTCGCGCTCTGGTTGCCGGTGGCGGCGGCCTGGTTCGAGGCGCGCAGCGCGGGTCGGGTGACGTCGCTGGGGGTGCGGCTACCCGCCGCCGTCGTCCTGTCGCTGCTGCCGCTGGCAGCCTGGTTCGGGCTGCTCGCCGCCTACGGCGGGCCGCAGCAGCCGATCCGCACGGCGAAGTGGGATTGGACACTGGTGGCACAGCGCTTCGACGACCTCCTGTTTCGTGGCTATGTCGGCCAGCCGGTCATCGACGGTGGCGCTCTGCTGCTGGCGCTCCTCCTCCTCGTCGGTTGTGGCGTGCTGGCGCGGCGCCAGGGTGGCCTCACCACCTTCGCCGGGCTCTTCGCCGGCAGCGTGCTCGTCGAGGCAGTCCTGCTCGCGATGGGCCGCTTCAGCCATCTGCGCTACAACCAGTTCAGCCTGCTCTTCCTGCTGACCGCGATCGCTGCCGGCATCGTCGCCTGCGCGCGACTGGTCGGTACCTTCAACCGCAACTCCGGAATCGCCACGGCAGGGCTGCTGTCGTCCGCGGTCCTGGCCTGCTTCGTAACCGGTGTCGTCGGCTACGCGCAGCACGGGCGCCCCGACTGGCCGGCGGTGGCGCGCGCCGTGGTGGCGCTGCGGGGACCCGAGGCGCGAGTGGTCACCACCAACCAGTGGGCGCAGATCTCGCTCGGGTACTACCTCGATCGCTATCGGAGCCTGCGCGAAGAACCGCGAGGAATTGCGACCGTGTTTGGCGACGGCCACCGCCTGCGCGCGGAGATCGCGCGGCAATCGGACGAATCGGAAGGCTGTGCCTTGGTGCTCGATGCGGGACCTCCGACACCGACAGATCTCTTCTCGGGCCTTCGCCCGAAGCATCCGATTCTCGCGCTGCCCGACACCAACCGGGCGCGGCTCTTCCACTTCGCCGCCGCGGGAACTCCCCGCCAGACCTGCTTCCCGCCGCCGGACTTCCAGATCGAGCCGTCGCGCGGCTACGGCAGGCTGCTGCCGTGGCTCGGGCGCTAGGAGACGGTGGGTGAAGAGTCTCGGAGAGGAGGTCTCGCCGATCGACGGCCCGGGGGCGGTGCAGCAACGGCTCTCCGGCTGGGAGCTCGCGCTCATGACCGTCGGGTCGGCTGGGCTGCTGCTGGCGACGGCGCTGCGCTGGTGGCCGCTGTCGATGACCGAGGCGTTGGGCTTCGCGACCGGCGGGACTTGCGTCTGGCTGTGCGTGCGCGAGCACCTCTGGAACTGGCCACTGGGTCTCGCCAACAACGTCGTCTTCTTCGCCCTGTTCTGGCACAGCCGGCTCTACGCCGACATGGGGCTGCAGGCGGTCTACTTCGCCTTCGGCGTCTACGGCTGGTGGAACTGGCTCTACGGCGGGCAGCAGAACGGAGCGCTGAAGGTCACGCGCACGCCGCCAGGCGAAGCGCTCGCGCTCGCCGCGCTCTCGCCGCTCGCTACGTGGGGTCTCTGGTCCCTGCTGGTGGCGGTGCGGGACGCAGCGCCGTTCCTCGACGCGCTGACCACCGTGCTCTCGCTGGTCGCGCAGTACCTGCTCTGTCGCAAGCGCCTGGAGAACTGGGTCGTCTGGATCGTCGTCGACGCGATCTACGTGCCGCTCTACCTGTCGCGCAACCTCCACCTGACCGCGCTCCTGTACGCGCTCTTCCTCGTCATGTGCCTCTACGGCCTGCGCGTCTGGCTGCCCTCCCCAAAGCCGCAGGCCGGGGGCATCGCCTAGGCTCGCAGGAGCTGCTCAGGGGGCGACGCCGGCGGTTGTCGCGAGTTCCTTCGCGTTCGATTCCAGGTCGCGAAACACAGCCAGAGGAGAACGAGGAGAGAGAGCGTGGAGATCCCGAGGCCGGCCCGCACGCTGAGCGACTCGAAGACGAACTCGACCGCGTGTTCCCCGGGTTGGAGAAGAACCCCCTTGAAGGCGTAGTCGACCCGAAGGAGCTTCTCCCTCTGGCCGTCGACGTAGACCGCCCATCCCGGGTAGTCGGTCTCGCTGAAGACCATCACGGCCGGTTGCCCGGCCAGCACGCGGAAACGATGACGGTTGATGCCCAGTTTCATCTCGCGGACGAGCGAGGGGCCAGACCCGACCCCTGGCGCGGCTGCGGGCGGCAGGGGTTCGGAGAGGAGAACCGTGGTCTCCGGATCGAAGGCCGGGTCGGCGAGGCGCTCCAGGAGGGCACGCTTGTCGGGCAGAACCAGCGCGCCGCTCCGCGGTACGAGAAAGGCACGCGGGAGGACACGGAGGTTCTCGAACAGCTGGACCGGTCCCTGGTCGTAGATCAGGCGGAAGCGATCCGGCCGCGCCGCCAGGTTGGCGGTGCTGCGGTTGAAGGTCGTGGTCAGGAAGTACTTGACATTCATGAGATCCAGCCGGCGATCCCCGAAATTCGCGACCCGCGCGGAGAGCATGTGTCCGAGGACGATCCCCTGGGGGAAGGTCGAGAAGGGGCTGACGAGGTCGGCAACGCTCTGCAGGACGAAGTCATAGCCGCCAGGAGTGTCCAGGCCGAAAGGCATTTCCGCGTTCGCAGGCGCCGCGAGATCCAGCGCGGCGATACGGAAGGGCGTCGAGTCGATCTCACGAAGGTGGCGGAAGACCGGAGGCTCGGGGAAGATCTGGTCGGCGCGATAGAACGGCACATGCCCCTGGGCGAAGCTCAACAGGTCTGCGGCGAGCAGGAGGAGGGCTCCGGCGGCAAGGAACGGCCGCGGCAGCGGCCGGCGCGGAAAGACCGCGCAGGCCAGCAGCAGGGCCCCCGCGACGAGCAGGAGCCAGGAGGAGCCGAGGCCGAAAGCGCCGCCGAAGGCCTCGGCGCCGAGCGCGCGACTCCGGGTCGTGAGCAGCGCCGCCGCCGCTGCCGCGAGCAGCAGGACAGCCGCAAGCAGCACGCTCAGAGTTTTCCGGGAAGGGGCTGAAGGATCCCGGGCGAGCCGCCTTTCCACCGCCGTCAGCCCCAGGCCGGCGAGGATGGCAAGCGCGAAGTCCATGAGCAGGATCAGGCGGTTGTTGGGGAACGACCGGAGCACCGGAGTCACCAGGGAAAGCCGGTACAGCGGGCCGAAACCGTAGGCAACCTGCGCTGCCCCGGCGAAAAGCAGAAAGAAGAACACCGGCAGGCCCTTGCGCCGCGTCCCGAAGGCCAGGGGCGCCAGGAGGAGCGTCAGAATGCCGGCGTAGGTCGCTCCCTCGGGGATCGGAACACCCAGCGGGTTCGTCGGCGCCCGGGCATGGCGCGAGAAAAACGAGAGCAACTCCGGAAACGGTCGGAATCGACCCCAGGAGAGATCGGTCGTGCGCGCGAGATGGCCGACCCACTCGAGAGTGGGGAGCAGCTGGACGGCGGCGAGACCGAGCGCAAGCAGTCCGCTGGCGGTGAACAGCAGGAGATAGCCGGTCCGGGACGAACCTCCGGGCTCCTGGGCGGGCAGCAGGCAGAAGATCCAGAAGGCGATTCCCGCCAGCACGGTGTAGATCGCGACTTCCGGGTGACCGGCGAGCACGGGAAGCGCAAAGGCGCACCCCGTCAGGGCCACTGCGGCCGCCGTCGGGCGGCGCCGCAGTCGATGGACGGCGTAGAGGATCAGGGGGAGCCAGAGCGCGGCGTCGGCATGCGGCCAGACCTGCCACCCCACCATGAAGCCGCAATGGGCGAAGATCAGGCCTGCGGCGATGGCGCCCGCGCGCGAAGCTCCGAGCTCTCGCGCCAGCAGGGCAGCCAGGAAGACGGCGAGAAGCGTGCGGAGGAAGATGACCGCCGACCAGGCGAGGTGCGCGGGAAGAAACAGGTAGACCAGGTGGAGGGGATAGAACACCGCCGATTGCGCATTCGCCAGGAAAGGCGCGCCAAGCAGGAAGCGCGGATTCCAGGTGGGGAGGACGCCGTCGTCGAGTGCCGCTTGGGTGAACATCAGCCAGGGGTAGAAGAGCGTGACGGAGTCACCCATCTCAGCGTGGTTCTTCTGCAGCGGAGCGTCTCCGCGCACCGGCAACCAGGGCGGGAAGCTCAGGACGATCTCTGCGGGTAGCGGTGCTTTGCCAAGGAAGATCGGCCAGTAGTCGACCGCTGCCAGGAGGCTGCCGGCGAGCAGCGCTGCGGCCCAGAACGGGAGGGACAGGACCTTGCGCATCTTCTCTCGGCGGCGCTCAGCCGACGAGCGCAGCGGCGTCGGCGAAGCTCTGCGGCGAGAGGCCGAAGGCGCGGGCGAAGCCGGAGATCAGCCGGCCGCCTTCGAGGCGCAGGCGGTGGAAGGTGAAGTCACCCAGACCCACGGTCATCGCGGCGCTCGGGAAGGCCTGCACCCAGGCAGCCGTGATCGCTGCCTGCTCCCCCAGGAGAACGGTTTCGACGTGCCCTTCGAGCACGACCCGCTGCGACTGCAGGGCGTCCAGGCCCGGCGCGAGCGGCAGGTGGATCGCCGCCGAGAACGGCGCGCCGGGGGTGAGGCCCCGGCTGTGGCGGGCGAGTTTCGAAGTATGTACGAGCAGGGTCGCCAGACCCGGCTCGGCCAGGAACGGCAGGACTCCGGCCACCGGCGCCCCGTCGATGACCACCGCCAGGGTGACGAGCTTCTCTGCGGTCAGAAGATCGCGCAGCAGCTTCAGGTCGGTCGATTCCATGACGCCTCCTTCTGCGTGTAGCTCCTGCAGCTCCTGCTGCGCCCGCCCGCTCCAGGGACTAGAACAGGCTCTCGATACGGCCCAGCAGCTCGCGGGCATCGCGTTGAAAGTAGACGTTCCAGCGCAGCGGGCTCTCGGCCCGGGCGGGATCCTGCGCCAGAACCCACTCGAGATCCTGTCGGAAAGCCGCGCGATCGCCGGTCCTCGCGTGCAGGTACTTGGCCCGGCCCCAGGGGGCGAGCAGCGACGTCGGCGCATCGGCGACCGACTGGGCGAAGAGCTCCGCCGAGCGCTCGAGGTCGCGGCCGGCGCTCGCCGGCAGTCCGATGTAGTAGATGGCGAGCGAGAACGGCACGGCGCCGTGCTCGTAGGCAGGATCGAGCTCCATCATCCGTTCCATCACCTGCCGGGTGCGCAGCATCCAGCGAAACTGTAGCAGGTGGCCGAGGCCGCCCAGGCACTCCTTGTAGTAGTACGAGACGCCGGTGACCCAGAAGAGCATCGGCCGGATCTCGGCGCGACCGAGCTCGGCGCTCGCATCCCCGAGCGGCTCGCCGGCCTCGACCCGGCGGAGAAAGGCCGGATTCCCCGCCATGGCGCGCTCGGCATAGCGGATGCCGGTGGTGTAGGCGTGGGCTTTCGCGTTCTTGCCGTCGGCGTAGGCCGCGCCGAAGAGGATGTGCGCTTCCGACAGACGCGCAAGCACCGCCCCCGGGTCGGGCGCCGACGGCAGGAGGGCCTCGTACTCCCGGATCGCCTGCTGCAGCCGGCTGGCGTCGGCGGCGTTTTCGAACAAATCTTCCGCACCCGCCAAGACCGAGCCAGGCGAACTCTCTCCAGCAGAGGTGGAACCGGCGGGGAGGGACGAGCCTTCCCAGCCGGGCGTCCAGCTCATGCAGCCGCCGAGCGGCACCAGCAGGGGAAGGAAGGCGAGGAGTGTCAGCGATCGATGCGGCCTGTTCATGTGACCACCCCCCGGGTCCGGAATCGGGCCTCCCCCCACTCGCCGCTCGCGAGGACCTGGCGCAGCTGTTCGACGGCGTCCCAGACGTCTATGTGCCGATTGTAGAGCGGCGCGAAGCCGAAACGCAGGATCGCGGGCAGCGCTGCGGGCCCGGCTTCGGAAGCTCCGGCTGCAGTCTCGTCAGTCGCTGCGCCCGACGATCCGGCGCGGAAATCTCCGATCACGCCGCGTGCCGCGAGCGCCTGCATCACGGCGTAGCCGTCGCCGGAATGACTGAAGCAGACCTGGCTGCCGCGCGCGGCGCCGTCGCGCGGCGAGACGAGCGTGAGCCCGAGTCCCGCGCAGCGGCCCTCGACTGCGGCGATGAACTCCTCCGAGAGCGCCAGCGACTTCGCCCTTAGCGCCGCCATTCCGCCGAGCGGCTCCGCAGCCAGAACGGTATCGACGCCGCATTCGAGCGCCGCCAGCGAGAGCACGGGCGGCGTGCCGCACTGGAAGCGGGCGATCCCGGGCGCCGGCCGGTAGTCGGGGGTGAAATCGAACGGCGCGACATGTCCGAGCCAGCCGGCGAGCGGCTGCGCGACACGCTCCACGTGCCGCCGATGCACCCAGACGAAGGCCGGGGCTCCAGGTCCGCCGTTCAGGTACTTGTAGCCGCAGCCGACCGCGAAGTCGGCGCCGCTGCCGGCGAGATCGACCGGGACGGCGCCGGCCGAATGCGCCAGATCCCAGACCGCGATTGCGCCGGCGGCATGGGCGGCGGCGGTCATCGCGGCGAGGTCGTGCATCCGGCCGGTGCGGTAGTTGACCTGGGTGAGCAGCAGGACGGCGACCCGCGCGTCGAGCCGCGCGGCGAGCTCAGCGGTCTCGGCGAGCTCGAGCTCGAAGCCGCGCTCGCGCGCCGCCGAGGCCGCAACGTAGAGGTCGGTGGGGAAGTTGGTGCGCTCGGACAGCAGGATGCGGCGCCCCGGCGCGGCGGCGTCCACCAGCGAGAGCGCGGCGCTCAGGGCCTTGTAGAGATTCACCGAAGTGGAATCGGCCACCGCCAGCTCGCCCGCGCCGGCGCCGACCAGACGAGCGATCTTGTCGCCGACGCGGCGGGCGAGATCGATCCAGCCGGCGCTGTTCCAGCTGCGGACGAGGCCTTCGCCCCACTCCGCGGCGATCACCTGCTCCAGGCGTGCGGCGGTCGCTGCGGGGAGCGCTCCCAGGGAGTTGCCGTCGAGGTAGATGAGTCCCGGCGGGAGCTCGAACTGGTCGCGCAGCCCGGCGAGCGGATCGGCGGCGTCCAGAGCGCGCGCGCGGTCGCGGCTCATGGCGGACTCAGGCCCTGCCGGCGTGGCGGACCAGCACCAGGAGGCCCCAGCCCAGAGTTCCGGTGAACGCCAGCAGGAGGGCGAGCGGCAGCAACGCCGCCCGCTCGCCGGCGTCGAAGACGCGGAGCAGGACCGGACCCGGAAGAGCCGCCGCGGCGACCCTCGACGCAGCGAGCACCGCCGGCGGCGCGATGAAGGGGAGATGGGCGACCAGCCAGACGCCGAGGAGCGCCGCGTTGACGCGCGGGTGATTCCAGGTCGGATCGAACAGCAGCGCGCCGCTGGTCACCGTGCGCGCCTGGCCGGCGAGATCGGCGAGCGCCGCCTGGGGGATCGCGGTGCCCAGCGTGTTGACCGCCACGCCGCAGGCGACCGCGGCGATGATCCACCGCCGGTGGCCGCCGCGCCGCGCGCGCTCGGTGCGCGACAACGCGAGGGCAAGGAGCGCCGGTGCGAGCGCGGCGAGCAGGGGGCGCGGTCCCCAGGAGGCGTCGCGACCACTGCTCGAGCCCGGCGAACGGCACGATCAGGCTGGCGGCGGCGAAGAGCGCGAAGCGGCCGGCCCGGCGATCGGTGACGGCGCCGCGAAAGGCCCGCCAGAGCCCGATGAGGACCAGCGGCGCGAAGAGCACCAAACCCTTGTTGAGCGACAGGAGGAAGCCGTGGACGTGGATCAGCCATTCGATCGGCGAGACGGCGAAAGCGATCGTCTCGCGATCGAGCGTCGATGCCCGCAGTGCGGCGATTCCAGCGAGGACCGCCGCCGCGGCGAGGAACCCGGGCTTCGGATCGACGCGCCGCTCGGTGCCGCGGCGTTCGGCGGCGCACCAGGTCAACCAGAGGAGCAGCGCCAGGAGGAGCAGGCCGCTGGGTGCGAGAAGGAGGACGCCGGCCGAGGCGAGGAGGAGCCCGAGGTCGCGGGCCGGCGAGCGCAGCCGGGTCGGGCCGATGGCGAGAAAGCCCGCCGCGAAGAGCAGGAGCGCCGGCCTGAGCTCGCCGGGGGCGAAGGCGTAGGGCAGCAGTGGCGTGGTGAACAGGGCGGCGAGCGCCATCGCCAGGCCGTGCCGCCGCAGTCCCGTGGCGCGTGCCACCCAGAGGGCGAGCAGGGTACCGAGCGCAGCGGCTTCGGCCGGCGCGAGGAGCGCTTCCGGCATGGCGCCGGCAGGGCTGCCCGAAACCAGCACCAGGCAGAGACCGCAGAAGAGCGCCCCGGTCCATGCGCGTTCGGAGCTGCGCAGTCGGGCGACCAGGGCGTTCATGGTGATGCTGAATCTACTGCGATTCGCCTCCCGCCGGGAGGCGCTCGACGACGAGCAGCGTCAGGTCGTCGGCCAGCGGTTCGGACGCGACGTGGCGCTCGAAGGCAGCGAGAATCTGCTCGTGCGTGCGGCGCGCTTCGCCGCCGCTCGTCAGAGCGGCGCGCAGGCGCTCGAATCCGAACGCCTGGCCGCCGCGATCGACGCCCTCGAAGAGGCCGTCGGAGAACAGCAGCAGGAGGTCACCCGGCGCGAGGTGCAGCCGGCCGCTGGCCGGCTTCGCCGTCTCGCGCATGCCGAGAGGGAACGAACCGAGGGACGGCTCCTCGATCTCGCCCGAGGCGCGCCGCAGCAACGGAAAGGGGTGCCCTGCACAGACGTATTCGATGTCGCCGCTGGCCGGGTCGAGCAGGGCGTAGAAGAGCGTCAGGAAGGAACGCCGGTCGCCGGTGCGCCAGATGGCGCGATGCAGGAGGTTCGAGACCGCGACCGGCGAAGGGTCGAGCTCCAGAGCGAGGTACAGCGTCGCGTTGGCGACCGCCATCAGCAGACCCGCGGCCATGCCGTGGCCGCTGGCGTCGGCGACCACGATGGCCATCCGGCCGTCGGGCAGGCGTTGAAACTGGTAGTAGTCGCCGCCGATGTCGTTGGCGGTGCGCGAAGAGTGGGCAAAACCGTAGCCGGGCAGGTCCGGGCTCGCCTTGGGCAGGAGCTCACGTTGGAGTTGGCGGGCGATCTGGATCTCGTCGCGCACCAGGACGCGGTCCACCATCTCGAAAGCGAGCAGGAGGAGCAGGGCCACGATCGCGGCCAGGAAGAAGAGGGATGCGCCGCCGAGGCTCTGGCGGTGCTCACCCTCGATCCAGGTGATCTGCGGGTCGATGAGTCCGGCCACGGCGGCGATGATCGCGAGCCCGAAGAGGAGCCTCCGGCGCGGTGAGAGCTTCTCGGAGAGGCTGAGGAAGAGGAGCTTCGCGGCGAGGAAGTAGCGCTTCAGCCCCGAGACGTTCTCGACCTGCGCCTCGCGGTCGCGCATCAGGACCGAGTAGGCCCCCTTGGCATCGCGGTCGAAGAGTCGTCGCAGCTCCTCGCCGGAAAGGCCCCGGGTATAGTCGAGGAGGAAGGCTTCGGTGCGCTCCCAGGCCGACGGCCGCTTCGCCCGTGTCTGCTTGCGTCTCACACCCTGATCTTACGTCCGCCGCCGTCAGGAGTTGCCTTCCGCCGGGGGCAGGTGCACGGGGCAAGCCGGCGGCGGTCCGATAAGCTCGAAAGTCACAGAGGGGATTTCCATGCTTCGACTTTGCTGTTCGATCGCCAGCCTGTTGTTCGCCTGCGCCGTCGTGCCGGCTCTTGCCGGAGAGCTGACCTCGCTCGCGCTCCTCGGCCAAACGGCCCTCCCCGGGACCACGCAGGTCGACGGCGTGCCGCTCGGCGGTCTCTCCGGCCTGACCTTCGACGCCCGGTCGGGGAGATACCTCGCGCTCTCCGACGATCGCAGCGAGAACGGACCGGCGCGCTTCTACCGCCTGGCGATCGATCTCCCTGCGGCAGGCTCCGGGACCGCGGCGACCACTGCGACCGCTGCCGCGCCGGCCGGCCTGGTGGTCACCGTCGAGGGCGTCACGACCCTGCTGGCGCGGGGCGGGGCGCCGTTTCCCCGCCGCGGGCTCGATCCCGAGGGCATCGCGCTCGGCAACGACCGGATCTACATCTCCTCGGAGGGCGAGGCGAGGGTCGCTCAGGCGCCGTTCGTCCAGGAGTTCGACCTCGACGGCAAGTTCTTGCGCGAGCTGCCACTGCCCGAGCGCTACCGCCCGGCGGCCGGCGGCGCCGTCGGGGTGCGCAACAACCTGGGCTTCGAGGCGCTCGCTCTCACCCCCGACGGGCGCTACCTCTTCGCCGGCGCCGAGAACGGACTGGCGCAGGAGAGCGCGGCGGCGGCGGCGGGTGTCCCGAGCCTCAGCCGGCTGCTGCGCTGGGACCTCGTGCAGGGCGGGCTCCCCGACGAGTTCCTCTACCGCGTCGAGGGCATCAGCCGGACGCCGCCCGCGCCGACCGACCTGCAGGTCAACGGCCTCGTCGAGGCGATCGCCCTCGACCGCGACCGGCTGCTGACGCTCGAACGCCAGTGGCTGCCCGGGGTCGGCATCGAAATGAAGCTCTTCGCGGTGACCCTCGCCGGATCGGCGAACGTCGCCCGCATCGATCCGCCGGCGAGCCTGGCGCTGGCGCCGGCGCCGAAGACCCTGGTGCTCGACTTCGCCGACCTGGGCCTGCCGCTCGACAACTTCGAAGGCATGGCGTTCGGCCCGCCGCTGCCCGACGGCCGGCGCCCGCTGATCCTCGTCAGCGACGACAACTTCAATCCCGACCTCCAGAAGACCTACGTCCTCGCGCTCGCGGCCGGCTTCGAGCCGCTGTCGATCGCCGCGGTGCAGGGCGCCGATCAGCGCTCGCCGCTCGCCGGCAGGTGGGTCGCGGGGGTCGAGGGGGTGGTGACGGCGATCGAGGACAGCGCGCGGGCCAAAGGTTTCTGGATGGAGAGCCCGACGCCGGACGCCGACGCGGCGACCTCCGAGGGGATCTACGTCGCCTGGGAGGGCGCCTACACACTGCACGCCGGAGACCGGGTGCGCGTCGGCGGGCGCGTCGCGGAGCTCGCCAATCCGGCCTCCGTCCTGCCGGTGACGACGCTGCGCCTCGTCGCCCTGGAGCCGCTGCTGCCGTTGGCCGGCGAGTCGCTGCCGGCACCGGTCCGGCTGGTCTCCGACCGCCGAATCCCGCTGCAGGTCGACGACGACAGCCTGACGAGCTTCGAGCCCGGAAGCGACGCCATCGACTTCTGGGAGAGCCTCGAGGGGATGCGGGTGGAAGTCCCGCCGGGCACCGTCATCGGTGCGACGCGCTCGTTCGGCGACGTCGTCCTCCTGGCCGACGGCGCCGACACCGCCGGCGCACCGCGGACGGCCGCCGGTGGCGTGCGGCAGCCGGCGCCGGGCCGGCTCCTCGAGCGCATCTTCCTGAGCCGCCGGCTCAGCGGGAGGATGCCCGACTTCCGGGTCGGTGACCGGATCGCGGCGCCGCAGCTCGGCATCGTCGACTACAGCTTCTCGAACTACCGCGTGCAGGTGTTCGAGGCGCCGCTCGCGCCTCCTGGCCCGGCGACGCGCCCGACCTGTGGCGAACGAACCGAGCTCGCGGACGGCAAGGGCGAGCTGACCGTCGCCACGTTCAATGTCGAGAACCTCTCGATCGCCCAGGATGCGCCGCGCATCGCGCGCCTGGGGCAAGCCGTCGCCATCGCCCTCGGGGCGCCGGCGATCGTCGCCCTCGACGAGATCCAGGACGACAGCGGCCCGGCCGATGACGGCGTGGTCACGGCGCAGGCGACGCTCGCCGCGTTCGTCGAGGCGATCGCCACCGCCGGGGGTCCGCGCTACGAAGTGGCGGCGATCGCTCCCGAAAACAACCGTGATGGCGGGCAGCCCGGCGGCAACATTCGCGTCGCGCTGCTGTTCGATCCTGCCCGGGTGGAGCTGGTGAAGCGTGGCGCGGCGCGCGCCAACGATCCGGTGGAGATCGTCGGCCGCGGGCGCACAATGGGGCTGTCGCTGTCGCCCGGACGGCTCGCGCCGGGCTCGGCAGCCTTCGATCTGCGCGCCGGCGAAGGGGTTCGCAAGTCACTGGTGGCGCAGTTCAGGGCGGGGGGCCGGTCGCTGTTCGTGATCGCCAACCACTGGACCTCGAAGTGGGACGACGACCGCTCCTTCGGCGCGCGTCAGCCGCCGGAAACGCCGACGGCCGCCAAACGCCTCGCCCAGGGGAAAGTCGTGCGCGAGTTCGTCGATCGCCTGCTGGGTGGGGACCGCGATGCGCGCGTCGTCGTCCTGGGCGATCTGAACGAGGCGGAGAAATTCGCCGGCGTCGCCGCCCTCAGCGCGCCGCCGATGAAGAACCTCGTGGGAGAGGTCGCCGATGCCGATCGTTACACCTACAACTTCGAGGGCGCTTCCGAGGTCATCGACCACATCGTCGTGAGCGCGGCGCTCGCTCCCGGCGCCGAGGTGGACATCGTCCACCTGAATTCGGACTGCCCCGATTCCGAACGCCTGAGCGACCACGATCCGGTGGTGGCGCGAGTGCGCCTCCGTTGAGCGGATCGCGCGGCGCGGCTGGTATTGTCGACCGCCCATGACCGAGCCGGAGATCCCAGCGCGCGCCGGACGGCACCGGCTGCCGCTGCACACCCGGATGCTGATCGGTTTCACGATCGGCATCGTCGCCGGCCTCGTCGCGCATCGCTATTTCGCCGGCGATCCGCGGCTGGTCTGGTTCCTCGCCCACGTCTCGCAGCCGGTGGGGAAGGTCTTCCTGCGGCTCCTCTTCATGCTGGTCGTGCCGCTGATCTTCTCGGCGCTGGTGCTCGGGATCACCGGCCTCGGCGACCTGAAGAGCCTCGGGCGGATCGGCATGAAGACGCTGGCTTACACCGTCGTGGTGTCGTCGATCGCGGTCCTCCTCGGGCTGGTACTGGTGAACGTGATGAAGCCCGGCGAAGGACTCTCCGACGAGACCCGGGCGCGCATGATGGCGGGGGCCGCCGAGCGCTCCGCGGTGCTCGCCAAGGCGTCGGCGCCGAAGTCTGGCCTCGACCTGGTGACCGAGATCGTGCCGGCGAACCCGCTGAAGGCGGCGGTCGACGGCGACCTCCTGGCCTGGATGTTCTTCGCCCTGCTCTTCGGCATCGGCCTGTCGCTCACCCGCACCGAGGCCGCGCGCCGCCTCGAAGAGATGATCGAGGGGCTCTACGACGTCACCATGCGGCTCATCGGCATGGTCATCGGGCTCGCTCCGGTCGGCGTCGCGGCGCTGCTGTTCTCGATCACCGCCGATCTCGGCCTCGAGATCGTCGTCCAGCTGGCGCGCTACGTCGGCGTCGTGGTCCTGGCGCTCGCCATCCATCAGTTCGTCGTCTATTCGGCGGCGGTGAAGTTCCTCGGCGGCATGAGCCCGCGCTTCTTCTTCGCCGGCATCCAGGAGGCGATGATCACGGCGTTCTCGACCGCATCTTCGAACGCCACCCTGCCGACCGCGTTGCGCGTCGCCGAGGAGAAGCTCAAGTTGCCGGCGCACGTCAGCCGGTTCGTGCTGACCCTCGGCTCGACCGCCAACCAGAACGGCACGGCGCTCTTCGAAGGCGTCACGGTCCTCTTCCTGGCGCAGTTCTACGGCGTGCACCTGGCGCTGTCGCAGCAGGTCATGGTCCTGTTCATCTGCATCCTCGGCGGCATCGGCACGGCGGGAGTGCCGGCCGGCTCGATCCCGGTGGTGGCGATGATCCTTGGCCAGGTGAACGTGCCGATCGAAGGCATCGGGATCATCCTCGGCGTCGACCGCTTCCTCGACATGTGCCGCACGACGCTCAACGTCTCGGGCGATCTCGCCGCGGCGGTGGTGGTGTCGCGCGGCGAAGCGAAGCCGGCGACGGCCGAGGTCGCCTCGTCGGCGCCGGTTCCCTAGCGCGGTTCCAGAATCCGGCGGAAATGTCACCGCCGCGCGACTGACTTCGAAACCGCCGCTCGCGTAGCCTCGCGGTCGGCATGTCGATCCGCCTCGAACAGCTCACCAAACGCTACGACGGCCGCGCGGTGGTCTCCAACGTCTCCCTCGCGGTGGCGACCGGCGAGCTCTGCGTGCTGCTCGGCCCCTCGGGGAGCGGCAAGAGCACCATCCTGCGACTCGTCGCCGGTCTGGCGCCGTGCGACGGTGGCCGCATCCTCCTCGACGGCAACGATCTCGTCGACGTCCCGGCGCGCGAGCGCGGCCTGGGCTTCGTCTTTCAGAGCTACGCCCTGTTCCGTCACCAGACTGTGGCCGAGAACGTCGAGTTCGCGCTGCGGGTGCGCGGCGAGAGCGCGCCGGTCCGCCGGGCGCGGCGCGAGGAGCTGCTCGAGCTCGTCGGTCTCGCCGGACTCGGCCAGCGCCTGCCGGCGCAGCTCTCGGGCGGCCAGCAGCAGCGTGTCGCCCTGGCGCGCGCGCTGGCGCATCGGCCGAAGGTGCTGCTGCTCGATGAGCCGTTCGGGGCGCTCGACGCGCGCATCCGGCTCGAGCTCCGGCGCTCGCTGGCGCGCATCCAGCGCGAGCTCGCGGTGACGACGCTGTTCGTGACCCACGACCAGGAGGAGGCGTTCGAGCTCGCCGACCGCCTGGCGGTCATGTCGCAGGGGCGATTGATCGAGGACGGTCCGCCACGCGAGCTCTACCTCAGGCCGCAGACCGAGTTCGCCGCCACTTTCCTCGGGGGAGCGAATCTGCTGGTCGGCCGGAGCGACGAGCACGGCATCCGCTTCGGCGCCGTCGCGGTGCCGCTCAAGGGAGGGATCGCAGCGGAGGGGCAGGGCCGGCGGGTGCAGCTGCTGGTGCGGCCCGAGGATGTCGAGCTCGCCGCGCCGGGCGAGGAGCTCGCCTCGACGTTGCTCGGCGACGGCGTGGTCGACGAGGTGTCGTTCGTCGGCCCCCAGGAGCGCCTGCGCCTGAAGCTGCCGACGCCTCCTGGCGTGCGGGTCATCCATCCGCCGCGGCGCTTCGGCGAGCCCGATCTGCCGGTCGAGGCGGTGCGCTCGCAGCACGACGCCCGCCGGCTCCGCCTCCAGCCCGGTGATCCGGTCCGGGTCGGAATTCGCCGCTTTCACGTCCTGCTGCATCCCGGACTCTCTCTTCTGCTCGCCGAAACGGCGGGTCCGGCAGGGCAGGCGGCGCAGCTCGCGGCGACCGAGATCGCGCGCCTCGCGCAGGCGCGCCTGCAGCGCAGCAGCCTGGAGGCGACCTTCGCCGGCCGCAGCGGTGAAGAGGGCGGCGAGCATCCCGACCTTTTGATCGCAGGGGCGCGCGGTGGCGCGGTAGCGGCGCTCTCCGAGAGACTGCTCGCGGCCAGCTCGGCGAATCTCCTGCTGGTGCGCGGCGCGACGCCGATGCCGCCGTCCCGCTTCCTGATCGCGGTCGCGGTCGGCGAGCCGGGCAAGGAGGATGTCGCCTTCGCCGGCCGCCTGGCGCGTCACCTGGGCGCCGCGGCGACGGTCCTCTCGGTCCTCTCTCCCACGGCCGCCGCGAGCGAGCGCAGCGCCGCGGAGCGCTTTCTCGCCGCCTGCGTGCGCACCCTGGCGGCGCTCGGCGTGCCCGCTGAACCGGAGGTGGTGCTGGGCGAGCTCGGGGCCGTGCTCGGCAGTCGGATCGCGGCGGCGCACGACCTCGTCGTGCTGGGCGCGCCGCCTCCCGACGCCGAGGGGCGCTGCACCTGGAGCCGTACCATGCGATTTCTGCTCGACGGCGGCGACAGCGCGCCGGTGCTGGTCGTGCGCGCAGCCCGTGGCCAGGGCCTCGAGCCCGCGGGAGACGTGGAATGAAAGCAGCCGTATGGATGAGTATCGTTGTCGGCCTCGGTTTCGTTTGCCGCCTGCAGGCGCAGGCAGCGCCGACCCCAGAGGAGCTCGACCAGCGCGTGCGCATCCTCGAGCGCAAGCTCGAGCTCGAAGCCGAAAGGAACGAAGCGCTGGCGAAGAGCCAGGGTCAATCCGTCGCGAACAAGGACGGATTCGAGGTCAAGTCTCCGGACGGCGCCTTCCGGCTGAAGCTGCGCGGCTACCTCCAGGTCGACGGACGGTTCTTCCTCGACGACGAGAAGCTCCCGGCCACCGACTCGTGGGTGATCCGCCGGGCGCGGCCGGTCGTCGAGGGGACGCTGTGGAAGTTCGTCGATTTCAAGCTCATGCCCGACTTCGGCGGCGGCACGACGGTGCTCTACGACGCCTATCTCGAAGCGCGCTTCTCGAAGGCGGCGCGCCTGCGTGCCGGCAAGTTCAAGCCACCGGTCGGGTTGGAGCGCCTGCAGTCGGCGACCGACCTCCTGTTCGTCGAGCGGGCATTTCCCACCGGGCTGGTGCCGAGCCGTGACATCGGCCTGCAGCTCGGCGGCGAGTTTCTCGGCGGCAAGCTCGAGTATCAGGCCGGCTTGTTCAACGGCGTGGTCGACGGTGGACTCGCCGACCAGGATGCCGCCGACGGCAAGGAGTACGCCGCACGGCTGCTCTGGAAACCGTTCCAGCCCGCGGCTGGCTCCGATGCCGGGGTGCCGGCGATCGATCTGGCGCTCGGCCTGGCGGCGACGCGTGGCGACGAGGAGGGTTCCCTGACGGCGACCGGCCTGCCGTCGTTCCGCATCCCGGGCTCGTCGAACTTCTTCGCCTACCGCGCCGATTCGACGCTCGCGGGTACCGCGCGGGCCGACGGTGCACGGGAGCGCTGGTCACCGCAGGCCTGGCTCTACGCCGGGCCGTTCGGCGCGCTCGCCGAGTGGGTGTCGAGCACGACCAGCGTCCGGCGCAACACGACCGTGGCCGACCTCGAGAACGAGGCTTGGCAGGTTCAGTTGTCCTGGGTGCTCAGCGGCGAGACCAACTCGTACAAGGGCGTCACGCCGCGAAAGCCGTTCTCGCCGCAGGGCGGAGGAGCCGGAGCCTGGATCGTCGCCGTGCGGGCGAGCGGCTTCGGGGCCGATCGCGACACCTTCCCGCTCTTCGCCGACCCGACCCGCTCCGTGCGCAAGGCGACCCTCTACGGCGCGGCGCTTTCCTGGAACGTGTTGCGCGGCCTGCGCTGGATGCTCGACTATGAGCGCGTGAGCTATGACGGCGGGGCGGCTGCCGACGCCGACCGGCCCGACGAGCAGGTGCTCTACACCCGATTCCAGGTCTCATTCTGAGATTCCGCGCCGCGAGGAGAATTGTGAACATGAGAAGCAAGCGAAGAGTGATGAATCTGACCGCAGCCGTCCTCTGCGTCGCGGGGACCGTTGTCCTGAATTCCGGAGCGGTGCTCGCTGCAGAGAAGCCGGTGACCCTCCTCAACGTGTCCTACGACCCGACCCGTGAGCTCTACACCGAGGTCAATGCGGCGTTCGCCGCGCAGTGGAAGAGCCGCACCGGGCAGGAGGTCGCGATTCAGCAGTCGCATGGCGGTTCGGGCAAGCAGGCGCGGTCGGTGATCGACGGCCTCGAGGCCGATGTCGTCACCCTGGCGCTCGCCGGGGACATCGATGCCATCGCGCGGACCGGCCTCCTGCCGGCGGCCTGGCAGCAGCGCTTGCCGCACAACAGCACGCCCTACACCTCGACCATCGTTTTCCTTGTCCGCAAAGGGAATCCCAAGGCGATCCGCGATTGGGACGATCTCGGCAAGGCCGGGGTCTCGGTCATCACGCCGAATCCGAAGACCTCGGGCGGCGCGCGCTGGAACTATCTCGCGGCGTGGGGGGCGGTGCTGAGACGCGGCGGCGACGAGGCCCAGGCGCGCGACCTCGTGGCGCGCATCTTCCGGAACGTTCCGGTGCTCGACACCGGCGCCCGCGGCTCGACCGTGACCTTCGTCGAGCGCGGCATCGGCGATGTCCTGATTGCCTGGGAAAACGAAGCGCTGCTCGCGCTCAGGGAGTTCGGAGCGGACAAGTTTGAGATCGTCGCTCCGGCGCGGTCGATCCTCGCCGAACCGCCGGTGGCCGTGGTCGATAAGGTCGCCGACCGGCGCGGCACGCGCAAGGTCGCGGAGGCCTATCTCGGATTCCTGTACACGGCGGACGGTCAGGTCCTCGCGGCAAAGAACTTCTATCGCCCGCGCGATCCGGCGGCGCTCGTCACCGCGCAGGTCCAGTTTCCGGTGATCGAACTGTTCACGATCGACGAGCTCTTCGGCGGCTGGAAGAAGGCGCAGGAGAAGCACTTTGCTGAAGGTGGCGAGTTCGACAGGTTGCCGCGATGAGCGCGGATCCGGCCGGATGAAACAGCGACGCGATCGCGGGCCGCTGCCCGGCTTCGGCCTGGCCGGCGGGACGACGCTGCTCTACCTTGGACTGCTCGTCCTGCTGCCGCTCGCCGCCCTGGTCTGGAGGGCGACGGAGCTCTCGTGGGCCGACTTCGTGCGGCTCGTCGCCTCCGACCGCGCCCTCGCCTCCTATCGCCTGACCTTCGGCGCCGCGGCCGCGGCCGCGCTGGTGAATCTCTTCTTCGGCAGCATCGCCGCCTGGGTCCTCGAGCGCTACCGCTTTCCCGGGCGGAGGCTGGTCGATGCGCTGATCGACCTGCCGTTCGCACTGCCGACGGCGGTCGCCGGCATCGCCCTCGCCGCGGCCTTCGCGCCCAACGGCTGGATCGGCAGTTGGATCGAACCGCTGGGGCTCAAGGTCGCGTACACGCCGCTCGGAATCGGCGTCGCACTCACCTTCATCGGCTTGCCGTTCGTCGTCCGGACGCTGCAGCCGGTGCTGCGCGGTCTCGAGCCGGCGATCGAGGAGGCCGCCGCGTCGCTCGGTGCCAGCCGCCTGCAAACGATCCGGCATGTGATCCTGCCCGAGATCGTGCCGGCCGCCGCCACCGGGTTCGTGCTGGCACTGGCGCGAGGACTGGGGGAGTACGGCTCGGTCATCTTCATCGCCGGCAATCTGCCGATGAAGTCGGAGATCACCGCCCTGCTCATCATGGTGCGCCTGGAGGAGTACGACTACGCCGGCGCGACGGCGATCGCTGCGGTCTTCCTCCTGGCCTCCTTTCTGCTGCTCTTCGCAGTCAACCGGCTGTCGCGCTCGAGCCAGCGGACGTTGCGCGAGGCGCCGGCCCGGCGGGAGGCCGGCCGGTGAAGCCGCGCCATGAGCACTTCCGTGACCCGCGCGCCGATCCGGCCTGGCTGCGTTGGCTGCTCATCGGACTCACCGGCGGTTTCCTGGCGCTCTTTCTGCTGGTGCCGCTGGCGGTGGTCTTCACCCAGGCCTTCTCGAAGGGGTGGGAGCTCTACCTCGCCGCGATTCGCGATCCGGTGGCGCTCGCGGCGGTGAAGCTCACGCTGCTGGTCGCGGCGATCGTCGTTCCGCGTGAACACGGTCTTCGGTCTGGCTGCGGCCTGGTGGCTGGCGCACTTCCGCTTCCGCGGCAAGGGACTGATGGTGACGCTTCTCGATCTGCCGTTCGCGGTTTCGCCGGTGGTCGCCGGGATGCTCTTCGTGCTGCTCTTCGGAGCGCAGGGGCTGCTCGGACCGTTCCTCGCCGGGCACGGCATCCGGATCCTGTTCGCGCTGCCAGGCATCGTCCTGGCGACGCTCTTCGTGACCGCGCCATTCGTCGCCCGCCAGCTCCTGCCGCTCCTCGAGGCGCGCGGCAGCGCCGAGGAGGAGGCCGCGCTCACCCTTGGCGCCTCGGGCTGGCAGCTCTTGCGCTGGATCACCCTGCCGAAGATCGTCTGGGGACTGCTCTACGGCGTGATCCTCACCAACGCCCGCGCGATGGGCGAATTCGGCGCGGTCTCGGTGGTCTCGGGCCACATCCGCGGGCGCACCAACACCATCCCCCTCCACGTCGAGATTCTCTACAACGAATACCAGTTCGCGGCGGCGTTCGCGGTGGCCTCGCTCCTGACGCTGCTCGCCCTCGTCACCCTGCTCGCGCAGGCCTTGCTGCGCCGCAAGCTCGGCGCCGGCGCCGCGCGCTGACGCGGTGCGGTAACCTCCACGCATGCGGCCCTGGAGCTTTCGCGGCCTGCTCATGCTGCTCACGGTCGGCCTCGTGCTGGCGACTGTGGTGGCGCTCGAGCTCTCCACCTATGCGCAGCTTCGCCGGCTGAGCCGGGAGGAGGCGCGGGCGCGCGCGGCGCGGGAGGTGGCGCGGGTGCTCGAGCGCTTCGAAGCCACGGGCCCGGCGGCGCTGCCGGCTCCGCCCGCCGCGCTGCAGGGGGAGGTCGCGGCGTGGAGCTCCACCTACACGCGAGCTCCGTTGGTCGCGCGACTCGTCCTGCCGCAGGAGGCCGAGACCCGCTTCGCCGACGAGCATGCCGGCCTCTGGCGTGAGGCGCTCGCGGGGCAGGCCGTGGACGCCATCCTTCCGGCGAGCGGCGACGCACTGGCGGCGGCTCCGCTGCGCGGTGCGGGCGGCGAGATCCTGGGGGTCATCGAAGCCGTGATCCCCGCCGCGGAGGTCCTCCAGCCGGTGCGGCGGTTCCTGGCGCGCACGGTGCGCACCGGCGGAATCATCGTCGGCCTCGCCTCGGCGCTCTCGATCCTCCTGGGACGCCGCCTGGCCCGCCCGCTCGCCGAGCTCTCCGAGCGCGCCGCGACCATCGGGAAAGGTGACCTCGTTTCGCCGTTGCCGCTCTCCGGCGGGCGCGAGGTGCGGGCGCTGTCATCGAGTCTCGACCAGATGCGGCGTGGACTGGCCAGCGCGGACGCGGAGCTCGCCAGGAAGCGCGACGAGCTGGCCGCCGTCCTGGGCGGCATCGCCGAAGGGGTTTACGCCGTGGATCGAGACCGGCGGGTGCTCTACCTCAATCCGCCGGCGGCGCGTCTGCTGGGAGTCACCCCGGACGAGGCCGTCGGCCGGTTCTGTGGGGATCTGCTGCGCCCGCATGCCGAGCATGGCGTGCTGCCGTGCGAGGAGCGTTGTCCGATTCTCGAGGCGCGGTTTCGCGGCCCGACCCAGGTGACGGAGCGCGTCGCCGGCCTGACCACGAGCGCCGATCGGCGCAACCTCGTCCTGCGCAGCTCGCCACCCTCGGCGGGGATCCAGGTTCAGGTCATGCGCGACGAGTCTGCGGTCGAAGCGGCGCATCGGGCGCGCGACCTCGTGGTCGCCGATCTGGCGCACGAGCTCAAGACCCCGCTCGCCGCCCAGGCCGCGGCGCTCGAGCTGCTGCGCGACCGTCTCGGCGAGTCGGACCCCGAGCTCGCGGTTCTCGCCGCCAGCGCCGAGAGCGGCACGATGCGCCTGCGCCGCCTGATCGACAACCTGCTCGAGAGCATCCGGATCGAATCGGGCCAGATGGCCATTCGGAAGCTTCCGGTCGAGCTCGACGAGGTGGTCGAGGAGGCCTCGGAGATGACCCGGCCCCTGCTCGGCCAGCGGCGCCAGGAGCTCGAGACGGCGCTGCCCTTCCCGCTGCCGGCGCTCCTCGGAGATCCCCAGCGGCTGGTTCAGGTGTTCGTCAATCTGCTCTCGAACGCCTCCAAGTTCGCGCCGGAGGGGAGCGTCCTGCGGATTTCGGGCGAGGTCGCCGGTCCGCTGGTTCGCGTGTGGGTAGAGGACGAAGGGCCGGGCTTCCCCGCGGGCGCGGTGCCCGGACGCACCGGGCGCTTCGAGCGCTGGGCGCCGGCCGAACCGGAGGAGGCCGGCAGCGGCCTCGGACTCTGGATCTCGCGGTCGATCGTCGAGCGCCACGGCGGCTCGCTCACCTTCGATCGCCGGGACGGGCGCACCCGCGTCTCGGTCGAGCTGCCGGTGGAGGGCAACGGATGAAGATCCTGGTGGTCGACGACGACTTCGAGCTGCGCTCGATTGTCGGCTTCGCGCTGCGGCAGGGCGGTTTCCTCGCGCTCGAGGCCGGCGACGGCGCAGCCGCACTGGCCGCGGTCGAGGCGGAACAGCCGGCGCTCATCGTGCTCGACCTCAACCTGCCCGGCGGCGACGGGCTTGCGCTCCTCCCCGGGCTGCGCGCGCGCACTGCGGCTCCGGTGCTCGTCCTGTCGGTGCGCTCGGCCGAGGAGGACGTCGTGCGGGCGCTCGACCTCGGTGCCGACGACTACCTGACCAAGCCGTTCAGTCCGCGGACCCTGCTGGCCCGCATCCGGGCGCTGCTGCGGCGGGCGGGGGTCGAGCGCCCTGAACCTCTCGTCTCCGGCGACCTGACGCTCGACCTCGAGCGGCGCACCGCCCGGGTCGGCGAGGCCGCACAGGTGCGCCTCACGCCGCTCGAGCTGCGGCTTCTGCAGCTCCTGGTGGCGTCGGCCGGCGAGACGGTGGCCATCGAACGGCTGCTGGTGCACATCTGGGGGGCGCGCGGAGCGGGGGAGCGCCAGCTGCTCAAGCAGCTGGTGCATCGCCTGCGGCAGAAGATCGAGCCCGATCCGGCGGCGCCGCGCTACATCGTCACCGCGGCCGGCGAGGGCTACCGCTTCGATCCCCGGCCGCACTGAACGACGCCAGCCGCGTCTGCCGAGGCCCTCTGATGCCCTCTGGTGTGCGGCTTGGCCGGGCCGCTGGCGGCGTGAGAGACTTCGCCCCGTCAATTCCAGCAGAAACCGCCTGCGAAGGAGGCCCGAGTGTTTGCCGACCTGATGCGCAAGAAGAGCCTCGACGAGATTCTGGCTGCGCCCGAGGCGGGCCACGAGCGGGGTCTGAAACGCAATCTCACAGCCTTCAGCCTGACCATGCTCGGCATCGGCGCGGTGATCGGCGCCGGGATCTTCTCTTCGGTGGGGACCGCGGCGGCCGGCGGCGCCGATCACCTCGGCGCCGGGCCCGCCCTGATGCTCTCGTTCGTCCTGACCGCCATCGCCTGCGGCTTCGCGGCGCTGTGCTACGCCGAGCTCGCGGCGATGGTGCCGATTTCCGGCTCGGCCTACACCTACTCCTACGCCACCCTCGGTGAACTGGTCGCCTGGATCATCGGCTGGGACCTGATCATCGAGTATGCGGTCGGCAACATCGCGGTGGCGATCTCCTGGTCGGGCTACTTCCAGGAGCTCCTGCGCGGTTTCGGCTTCCACTGGCCGGTCTGGCTCGGACTCGACTACCGGACCGCTTCGCAGTCGGCCGCCAGTGTCGCCGCTGCAGTCGCGGCGGGCAAGGACCCGACGGCCGAGCTCGGAGCCGCCGTCGTGCGCATGGCGCAGGCGCTCGCCGACGCGCCGCACATCGGCTCGGTCGCGCTGGTTTTCAATCTGCCGGCCTTCCTGATCGTCATGCTCATCACGGTGATCCTGGTGCGCGGCATCCGCGAGAGCGCCTCGTTCAACAGCTGGATGGTCGGCCTGAAGCTCGCCATCATCGCCTTCTTCCTCGGCATGGGCGCCTTCTATGTCAAGCCGGAGAACTGGACGCCGTTCGCGCCCAACGGCTTCCACGGCATCGCCGGCGCGGCGGCGATCATCTTCTTCGCCTACATCGGTTTCGACGCCGTTTCGACGGCCTCCGAGGAGAGCATCAACCCGCAGCGCGACATGCCGATCGCGATCCTCGGCAGCCTCGCGATCTGCACGGTGATCTACATCGCGGTGGCGGCCGTGCTGACCGGGATGGTGCCATGGAACCAGCTCGGCACCGCGGAGCCTCTGGCGACGGCCTTCTCCAGCCTCGGGATGAACTGGCCGGCGCTGGTGATCTCGCTCGGAGCGGTCTTCGCCACCACCTCGGTGCTGCTCGTCTTCCAGTTCGGCCAGCCGCGCATCTTCTTTTCGATGGGCCGCGACGGACTTCTGCCGGCCTGGGCTGCGAAAGTTCATCCGAAGTACCGCACGCCGCACATCACGACCTGGATGACCGGCATCTTCGTGGCCGTTCTCGCCGGCCTCGCCAACATCGATGAGATCGTGCAGCTCACCAACATCGGCACCCTCTTCGCATTCGTGCTGGTCTGCATCGGTGTCTCGGTCCTGCGGATCAGGGACCCGCATCGCCACCGTCCGTTCCGGGTGCCTGGCGGCGCCTTCCTGGTGCCGTCGCTCGGTGCGGCCTGCTGCATCTTCCTCATGATCTATCTGCCGCCGGCTTCGTGGTGGCGGTTCATCGGCTGGCTGGTCATCGGCGCCGCGATCTACGCCGCCTACGGCTACAGCTCGAGCGTGCTCGGCCGCAGGGCGGGCCGGCCGGCGAAGCGCCCGCCGTTCATGACCTGGATGGCCTACGGCTTCGCCCTCGCCGGCACGGGACTGTTCATCATTCCGCACGACGCCGGTCTCGGGCAGCTGATCGCCGAGGCGCGCGATGCCGCCAACATCGACCACACGCGGGCGCTCATCGGGCTGACACTCATTGTCGTCGGCGTAGCTGCGGTCGGCGTCGGCGCGCTCCAGGGTCGCAAGCGGCTCGCCTGATCGGACGCCCCGGCGGATGCGGTCGACGACGGCGGTGACGGTAGGCGCTCCGCCGCCCGAGCGGCGCTTCTGGGAGATGACCGGCTATCAGTGGGCGGTGCTCTTCGCCGCCTGGCTGGGCTGGGGCTTCGACGTCTTCGACGGCCTGCTGTTCAACTTCGTGGCGCCCAACTGCGTTCCGACGCTCCTCGGCCTGACCATCGGCTCGCCGGAGGCGCGCGCGGCGACGCTGCGCTGGACGGGGGCCTACAGCTCGCTGCTGCTCGTCGGCTGGGCGCTGGGTGGCATCCTCTTCGGTCGACTCGCCGACCGCATCGGGCGGACGCGCACCCTCACGCTGACCATGCTGCTCTATGCCCTCGGCACGGCGCTCTGCGCCTTCGCCCCCAACCTCTGGGTGCTCGGGCTCTTCCGCCTGATCTCGGCGCTGGGCATTGGCGGCGAGTGGGCCGCGGGGGCGGCGATGGTGGCAGAGGTCGTGCCGGAAAAGCGCCGGGTCGAGGCCGGAGCCCTGCTCTACACCTCGGCGCCGGTGGGGCTCGCGCTGGCGAGCTTCGTCAATTCCTCTATCGCCGGCGACCTCTTCGCCGGACGTCCGGAGCTCTCCTGGCGGATCGTCTTCCTCGCCGGACTCGTGCCGGCGGGGGTGGCGCTGCTGGTCCGTCGTTTCGTCCGCGAGCCCGAGCGCTGGATGGCGACGGCGGCCGGAGGGCGGCGCGCCCGATTCTCCGAGCTTTTCGATCCGGCGCATCGCCGACGGACGGTGTCGGGATTCGTCATGGCGCTGGTCGCGCTGCTCACCTGGTGGAGCTGCAACGTCTTCATCCCGGTGGTCGCCTCGGGTCTGGCGCAGGCTGCCGCAGCGACGCGCGGCCTCGAGCGCGATGCGATGCTGGCGCTCTCGGAGGCCTGGAAGTCGCGGGCGGTCGCCTACTTCAACTGGGGCGGGCTGCTGGGCACTCTTCTCACGGTGCCGGCCGCGAAGCTCCTGGGCCGGCGGGTGATGTTCGGCATCTACTACCTGCTCTCGGCCGTTGCCATCTTCGCTACGTTCGGGCTCGACCTGCCGCCGGAGACCCGGCTGGCGCTCTACTTCTGGATCGGCCTGACCGTCTTCGGGGTCTTTGGCAGCTTCACCTACTATCTGCCGGAGCTCTTTCCCACCCGCCTGCGCGCCAGCGGCGCCGGCTTCTGCTACAACGCCGGCCGGATCCTCGCGGCGCTCGGTCCGTTCTGGGTCGGCAGCATCGCCGCCCGCGGCGCCGAGAGCACGATGAACGCCCTCTTCGCGGTGGGTTTCGTCCCTCTCTTCGGGCTCCTCCTGCTCCCCTGGGTCATCGAGACCCGAGGTCACGCGCTCGCAGACTAGCGACCTAGGACCACGTCGATTCCGGCGAGCAGGAGCTCCACCTTCTTCCGGGAGAGATGGCCAACGCGCTCCGTGAGCAGTGCCCTGTCCAGAGCGACGATGGCAGACACATTCGCCACCGAGTCCTTGGGCAGGCCGGTGAGATGCGCCGATAGCGGGACATTGCCCGGGGCGTCGGCCCACCGGAGGTTGCTCGTCAACGGGACGCAGACGGCGGTCGCCAAACGGCTCCGGTTGAGGGCGTCACCCTGGATCACCACGACCGGCCTGCGGAACCCCGGGCCGGAGCCGGTCGGTTCGGGAAGGTCGGCCCACCAGACTTCACCCTGTGCGATCACCATTCGACCCTCTCCAGGGTCCGGCGGGCGGCGCTCCCGGAGAACGCGTCGAGCTGGTCGCCGACAGCTTCGCAGACCTCATCCATCGCCTGGGTGACCTCTTCGGGGGAGTGCCGCGCCACGTATTCTCGAAGAGCCTGGCTGAAGACGTAGCTTCGAGTCTGGCCGGATCGTCGTGCCAGCCGCTCTGCCTGCTCGAAGATCTCGTCGGGAATGGACACCGCAGTTTTCATACCCGAAGTATAACCGACGGCTCGGGCAGCTGTGGCGCCGCAGCAGAAGGTTGGTGAGAAATGCGGGCTCGCCTCGAGGGCGGTTCGTCTGGGGTCCGATGACCGGGCGCGATGCGGGGGAGGCCGAACTTCTCGAGATTGAACGCGGCGCCGAACGAGATTTGTATTTTCTACTCAGGCCGCCGGGCCGGCGCCGGGTAGAAAGCGCTCTGTCCAGGCGGCGATTCGCGGTCTAAGTTGATCTCTCTAACGGCAGCGAACCGCGGGGACGACGACCGTCCTCGACAGCAGCCGCGATTCCTGCGGCGGCGATCCGCCAGGGGGGGAACATGCCGCACACAGGATTCATCAGCCTAGCCAACTCACCCGACACGATTTTGGCCGTGCCGAGAGCGGGTGCCGAGTCGATGACCGACGGCGATACCGTGCCCGACGTCGCCGTCGACACGCTCGGGGTGAGCGCGATGGACCGCTTCGTGGTGCCGCTCACGGCGGCGCGCCCAGGCAGCCGACTGCGGCCGGCTGCGGTGCCGCGAGCTGTCGCCACCGCCCTTCAGGGAGCTTGCGACCGCCAGCGCGAGACTCTTCGGTTCGGAGCGATGGTCGGCGCCTCGCCGGCCATGGAGAGGGTCTTCGAACAGATCGCCCGCGTCGCGCCGACCGAGGCCGCAGTGCTGATCCTCGGCGAGAGCGGCACCGGCAAGGAGCTGGTCGCGGAGGCCGTGCATCGGCTCAGCGGACGCAGTGCCAGAGAGTTGATCGCGATCAACTGCGGCGCCATCTCCGCGAATCTCATCGAGAGCGAGCTCTTCGGCCACGAACGCGGCAGCTTCACCGGCGCGGATCGAGTCCATCGCGGACACTTCGAACGCGCCGACGGCGGAACTCTCTTCCTGGACGAGATCTGCGAGATGCCGAAGGAGCTGCAGGTCAAGTTGCTGCGCGTTCTCGAGTCGGGGACCTTCACTCGCGTCGGCGGCGACCGCACGATCCGGGTGAACGTGCGCATCATCGCCGCTGCGAAGGCCGACCTCGAACGCGCTGCCGCCGAGGGGCGGTTCCGGGCGGATCTGCTCTATCGCCTCAAGGTGATTCCGATCCTGCTGCCGCCCCTGCGCGAGCGCGCGGGAGATCTGGCGCTGCTCGCCCACCACTTCATCGCCGCCCTGAACCTCGAGGGGGGCACCGATAAACGCCTGACATCCGCGGCGCTCGGTGAGCTCCAAGCGCACGACTGGCCGGGAAACGTCCGCGAGCTCAAGCACGCCCTGGAACGCGCCTACATTCTCTCCGAGGAGACGATCGGCGGCGAGTTCCTGTCCAACCTCGGCGGGAAGCGATCGGAGCCTGAGCGCGTTGCAGGCCCTGCCGCGCAGAACTTCGCCATCGCCCTGGGGATGCCCCTCGCGGCCGCCGAACGGCAGTTCATTCTCGCCACGCTGGACCTCGTCGGTGGAAGAAAGACGAAGGCTGCGGAGCTCCTCCAGATCAGCACCAAGACGCTCTATGGCCGCCTGCGCGAATATCGCGCCTCGGGCCATTGGACCCGGGTGCAGGAGGAGGCGGAACCCGCGAGCGCGCTCCGCGGTTGAGTCGCGGCAGCGGTCCAGCGGAGCGCTACGAAGCGCCGACGGGGCTCACGCGAGACTTCGGCGGCGATGCTGCAGCGCGCCAAAGGACGTAAGTGGGCACTCCCAGGGCGAGCAGCTGCGCCGGCAGGAAGGTGACGGCGCGCATCACGAACTCGCCGTCGCGCTGCAGGAGAAACGGTGCCGAAGTGGCGAGCCAGACGACCCCCGCGAAGAGCGGCGAGAAATCCTCGCGATCGATCGCCGCCAGCCAGACGACCGAGGCCAACACATAGTTGGCGGGGGCGAACGGGCTCGCGAGCGTTCCCAGCGAGAGCAGGGCCAGCCAGACCGAGAGCTCGCGCGTGGCGACCGGGCCGGCGGGCCAGACCGTGCCCAGTCTGCCGCGGCGGGCCGCCCAGATGGCCAGTCCGACGAGCGCGACGCCGTAGAGCAACGAGAACACCTTCGCGGTCGCCATGCCCATGCCGGCGAGGCCGAGCTTCTCGAGCTTGAGCGCGGCGCCGAACGGCGACATGTTGTGCGCCACCGCGAAGGCGCGCGAGAACGGGCGCGCGAACGCTTCGCCGCTCGACAGCCGCGGCAGCTCGTAGTCGACGAAGGCCCGGAACGGCCCTGGGCCGACGACGGCGTAGATCGCGCCGCAGAAGATGAGACCGAAGGCGGCCGTCGACAGGGCGTCGCGCCACCGTCGCCGCAGGAGGAGGTCGAGCCCGAGGATGCCGGGAAAGATCTTGGAGACGATGGCGAGAGCGAGGAGCGCCGCTCCCAGCGGTCGCCAGCGGCGGAAGGCGACCCACGACAGCACCGAGATCGAGATCATCAGCAACTGGACGTTCGACATCTGGAAACCGAGCTGCACCGGAACCGAAATCCAGACCGCCGGAGCCACGGCGATGGCCCTGAGTCGCGCGCGCGGCTCGAGTGCCGCCGCTGCGCCGCCCATCGCACCCAGGAGGGCGAGCGCCGAGATCCCGAACCAGAGCATGCGTTGATGCACGAAGTCGCTGCCCGCCAGCGTGCGGAGGGTCAGCGGGAGAAGCAGGAAGGAGGGTGGGTAGTGATAGGCGTCGACATTGAAGCTGCCGAGCTTGCGGTCGAGATAGAGCTCCGGGGTGAAGATGTTGGCGGTGCCTGCGGTGGCGAGACGCGCGGCCTCGGAATAGGCGGTGAGGCAGCAGTGCGCGACGTACCAGGGGTCGTCCGGAAAGAGCGAGTGCTGCTTCTGCTCCGGATCGAGCATGAAGGCCGACATCCGCGCCGTCTGCCCGAGTGCGAGCAGCGCGACCAGCAGCCAGGCGACGCACCACCAGCGATGGGTGTGCAGGATGCCGTCGAGATCCGCCGGCAGCCGGCGCGCGAGCGCGAAGCCACTGGCGCCAGCGAGCGCCAGGGCGAGGGCCGCAGCGAGCCACGGCCCCGCTCCGAGCCCGCGCAGGCCGACGAACAGTGCCAAGGCTGCCGCGCCGGACGCGACGAGCGCTACCGAGATGCGTTCGATTTTCGGGATCACCGGCGGGACTATAGGGGAGTTCGAGGCTTCCAGCGACTCCGTGCTTTCGGGTCGGGAATTTCAGCGCGCCGGTGACTCGCCGATCTGGCCGTGCAGGGGGCCGACGGCGCCGCGGTGGTGGCCCCCCTCACGGTCGGGACGGCGTGCGCGGCGGCGGTCGAGGATGCCGCGGATCTCATCGCGGGTCGCGCAGCGCAGGACGCGGGCCGCGAGCGTGCTGGCGCGGCGGGAGTCGACGAGGCGGATCTCGTGGCGCAGCTCGCCGATCTGGCGCGGCGCGACGCTGAAGGTGCGCAGCCCGAGGCCGACGAGGAGCTCGGTGTAGTAGGGGTCGCCGGCCATCTCGCCGCAGATCGTGAGCTCCTTCCCCGCCTGTTCGGCGGCGCGCGCGACGCTGCGGATGGCGCGCAGTACGGCGGGGTGGAGCATCCGGTAGTAGGCGCTCATCGCGGCGTCGTCGCGGTCGGCGGCCAGGAGGTACTGGGCGAGATCGTTGGTGCCGAGGCTCAAGAAGTCGACCTCGCGCGCCAGGTCGCGCGCCACGAGCACGGCGCTAGGCACCTCGATCATCACGCCGAGGGGGAGTCGCTCGTCGACGGCCCTGCCCTCGGCGAGCAGCTCCCGGGTCACCTCGCCGAGGACGACGCGCACCGCGCGCACCTCCTCGAGGCCGCCGACCATCGGCAGCAGCACTGCCACCGGGTGAGCGGCGCTGACTCTGAGGATGGCGCGCAGCTGCGTGCGCAACACCTCGGGGTGCTCGAGCAGCAGCCGGATCCCGCGCAGGCCGAGGGCCGGGTTGACGACCTCGGGCAGGGGAAAGTACTCGAGCGTCTTGTCGGCGCCGAGGTCGAGGAGCCGGAAGACGATCCGCCTGGGGTGGAGGCGCTCGGCGATGCCCTCGAGCACCGCGGCCTGCTCGGCTTCGGTCGGAAAGCTGCCGCGGATGTCGAAGGCGAACTCGGTGCGATAGAGGCCGATCGAGGCCGCGTTCCAGCGCAGGGCGGCCGCCGTGTCGGCGGCCTTGCCGAGATTGGCGGCGAGATGGAGCGCCACGCCGTCCCGGGTCGTGGAGGGCAGCCCGACCTCGTGCGCCAGCAACTCGTCGTGGGCGCGCAGGTCGGCCTCGAGGCGCTCGTACTCGGCGCGCACGGGGGCGCTCGGGTGGACGAAGACGATGCCGGCGACGGCGTCGATCAGCAGCGGGCTTCCGGGCTCGATCGTGTGCAGGGCGTTGGCGATGCCGCCGAGCGCGGGGATCCCGGCCGAGCGCAGCAGGATCGCGGCGTGCGAGGCCTTGGCGCCGAGCTCCGTCACCACGCCGAGGATCCGGTCGAGGGGCAGAGTGGCGATGAGGGAGGGGCTGACCTCGGACGCCACCAGGATGCTTCCCGGGGGGATCTCGACGTCGTGGGTGCCCCCGCCGAGCACGACCATCACCCGATGGCCGATGTCGCGGATGTCGGCGCTGCGCTCGCGCAGATACGGGTCCGCGGCCGCGGCGAGCGCCGCGCTGAGCTCGTCGATGACCTCCTGCGCCGCGATCTCCGCCGGGTGACCGGTCTCGCGGATGCGGCGCACGACCCGGTCCACGAAGGCCGGATCGCGGAGGAAGAGCTGCTGCGCTCCGAGGATGCCGCCGGCGACTGCGGTGAGGGGGCCGGTGAGGCCGGCACGCAATCGGGCCAGCTCGGCCTCGGAGCGCTCGCAGGCGTGCCGGAAGCGCAGGACCTCGTCCTCCGCTTCCCGGCCCTCCAGGGCTCCGGCAGGCGTGGCCTCGCCGGCCCCGCGTCCGAGGAGGAAGGCCGCCCCCTGGCTGATTCCGGGCGACAGCACGATGCCCTTGTGCATGCCGGGCCGGCTCATCTCGCTGGCCACCGTCGCGCCCGGCGGGAGTTCTCGACGCTGCGAGCAGTATTGAGACTCACAGTCCTGGCACGGTCCTGGACAAGACCTCGCGGACCCCGGGATGGAGCTGGAGGAGACATTCGTGGCACCACGGCAGCCTGCGTCATCGGGACTCCAGTACGAGTTGGCTATCGTCGGATCGAAATGAATCCGTGGCTGTCTGTCGTCGACCGGATCGCTCGAAAACCACTGGGTGGCATTCAAGGACTCTTAGTGTACTATGTCCACTGTTGTCCTGTGTTGCGGAATCGAGAGGCCGAGATGAAGCTCCTGGTGAAAGACGCGGCGCGGCTGCTGGACGTTTCCGACAAGACCATCTACCGCTGGATCAAGCAGGGCTCGATTCCCGCCTACAAGCTCAATGAGCAGTACCGCTTCAACCGCGCGGAGCTCCTCGAGTGGGCGACCGCCCGGCGGATTTCGATCTCGCCCGAGATCTTCCGCGAGGAGGAGTCCGAAGCGGCCTCGCTGCCGGACTTCAGCGAGGCGCTCAAGGCGGGTGGGATCCACTACCGCATCGGCGGCACCGACAAGGCGACCGTGCTGCACCACGTCGTCGAGACCCTGCGCCTGCCGGCCGAAGTCGATCGCGAATTCCTGTTCGAGGTGCTGCTCGCCCGCGAAGCGCTGGGGTCGACGGCGATCGGCGACGGCATCGCCATTCCGCACGTGCGCAATCCGGTGATTCTCCACCTCGAGCGGCCGCTGATCATGCTCTGCTTCCTCGAGCGGCCGGTCGATTTCGGGGCGCTGGACGGCGAGCAGGTGAATACGCTCTTCACCCTGATCAGCCCGACGGTGCGCGCGCACCTGCACCTGCTCTCGCGGTTGAGCTTCGCCCTGCGGGATGCCGAGTTCAAGAGCGCCGTCCTCCGGCAGTTGCCCCGGGAAGAGATCCTGGCGGCGGCGGAGGGGGCGGACGTCAGCCGGAAAGTCGCGGTGGCCGCGGGTCGATGAACGCATTCGCCGGCGCTTCGTGGCAGCTGAACGCGCTCCAGGTGGTCGTGGGCGCCGGCGCTCTCCTCGCGCTCGCTGGAGTTCCAGGACTGCTCCTGGGGCGGCGTTCGCCCTGGGGCCAGAGGCTGGCGAATCTGCTGACGGTCGCCGCCTGCCTCGGCGGACTCGCCGGCGCGCTCTGGATGCTCGCCAGCGACCGCCAGGCGAGTCTCGATCTGCCGTCGCCCTTTCCCGGCATGCGCACGGTGCTCGCGGGCGACGCGCTCTCCGCCTGGTTCGCGGTGCCGGTCTTCCTGGTGGGCGGACTGGGCTCGATCTTCGGCACCGCCTACTGGCCGGCGGGCCGCCGGCCGCGCAACGGCCGGCGCCTCCGCCTCTGCTACGGGCTGCTGCTCGCCAGCCTGGTGTTCGTCCTGCTGGCGCGCGATGGGGCCTCTTTCCTGATGGCCTGGGAGGTCATGGCGCTGACCAACTTCTTCCTGGTGACGATCGAGGACAACGACCCGGAGGTGCGCCGGGCCGGCTGGCTCTACCTGCTCTTCAGCCATGTCACGATCCTCGGCCTCTTCGCGCTCTTCATGCTCCAGCATCAGGTCACCGGCGCCCTCGGCTTCCAGCGCATCGCGGAGACGGTGCCGGCGGGCGCGCGCACGGCGATCTTCCTGCTCGCGCTCGTGGCGTTCGGGGTCAAGGCGGGGGCGATGCCGCTGCACTCCTGGCTGCCGCCGGCGCACGCCGCGGCGCCGAGCCACGTCTCGGCGGTGATGTCCGGCGTGGTGATCAAGATGGGTATCTACGGACTGGTGCGAACGACCGGCCTGTTCGAGAGTCTGCCGCTCGCCTGGGGCGTCACGGTGCTCGTGCTGGGCGCCGTCGCCGCCTTCTTCGGCGTCGTCTTCGCGCTGAGCCAGCATGACCTGAAACGCCTGCTCGCGTACCACAGCATCGAGAACATCGGGATCATCCTGCTCGGCCTGGGTGTGGCGATGGTGGGGCGTTCGCTGGGACGCGCGGACTGGGTGCTGCTCGGCATGGCGGGCTGCCTGTTCCACGTCTGGAACCACGCGCTGTTCAAGTCGCTGCTGTTCTTCGGCGCCGGCTCGGTGGTGCATTCGACGGGCAGCCGCGACATCGAGCAGATGGGTGGGCTGGCGCGGCGGATGCCGGCGACCGCGCTGCTCTTCCTGATCGGCTCGATCGCGATCTGCGGCCTGCCGCCGTTCAACGGCTTCGTGAGCGAGCTGCTGGTCTACCTTGGCCTGGTCCGGGCGGCGGTAGCTCCGGCGGCCGCGGCCGCGGCCTCCGGGGTGGTGGCGGTTTCCGCGGGGGCGACGGTGGCGTGGGTGGCGCTCGCGGCGCCGGTGCTGGCAGCGACCGGAGCGCTTGCCGTCGCCTGCTTCGTCAAGGTGGTCGGGATCGTCTTTCTCGGCACGCCGCGCTCGGCGGCGGCAGGGGAGGCGCACGAATCGCCGACCCCGATGCTGGTGCCGATGGCAGTGCTGGCGGCGGCCTGCGCGCTGCTCGGGGTCGCGCCCGGCCTGGTCGCGCCGGCACTCGAGCGCGCGACGACGGTGTGGTCGGGGCCGGCGATACCGGGCGTCGGCGGGCCCGGCGCCCAGAGCCTGGCGCAGCTGGTGCCGTTTGGCTGGCTGAGCGCCGGAGCGCTGGCGCTGGTGGCGCTCGCCGGACTGCTGCTGGCCGCCGTGCTGCCGGTCTGCCGGCGCGGCCGCCGGCGCCAGCCGGAGTTGCCGACCTGGGACTGCGGCTTTGCTGCCGACGCCGCGACCTCGCCGCGCGTGCAGTACACCGGCTCGTCGTTTGCCGGCTGGATCACGGCGAGCTTCGCCTGGGCGCTGCGTCCGCACGAGCGGCTGCCGAAGATCGACCGCCTCTTCCCGGCGCCCACGAGCTTCGGCTCGCACGTCGAGGACACCGTCCTCGACCGCCTCCTGCAGCCGGCCGGCCGTCGCACGCTCGCGGCGGCGGCCTGGTTCCGCTCGCTGCCGCAGGGGCAGCTGCAGCGATACATTGTCTACATTCTCGCGGTCCTCGTTCCGCTGCTGGTCTGGGCGGTGGTCGGAGGAGCGCCGCAATGAGCCGGTCTCGCGCCGGTTCGCGGAGGGTGCAGGCGTGGTTCTGACCCTGCTGGTGAGCGCTGGCGTCCTGCTCGCGGCGAGCGGAGTCCCCGGGCTCTTCCTGCCCTGGCGCTCCGCCTGGGGGCCTCGCCTCGCGACGCTCGGCACGCTGCTCGCGGCGGGCCTCGGCATCGCCGGCTGCGCCCTGACGCTGGCTGGAGCGCCGGCGACGGTCGTCGCCCTGGCATCTGGCGCTCCGGGCATCCGGCTGAGTCTCGGTGTCGATGCGCTCTCCGCCTTCTTCGCCCTGCCGGTGTTCGTCGTGGGAGCGTTGGGGTCGGCTTACGGACTGGCCTATTGGCCGGCGGCCGAGCATCCGCGCAACGGCCGCCGCCTGCGCTTCTGCTACGGGCTCCTCCTCGCCGCCATGCTGGGCGTCACCCTGGCACGCGATGGCGCGAGCTTCCTCGTTGCCTGGGAGGTCATGGCGCTGTGCGGATTCTTCCTGGTGACCACCGAGTCGGCCTCGCCGCAAGTCCGCGCCGCCGGCTGGCTCTACCTGGTCTACAGCCATGCCGGGACGCTGGCGATCGCCGGGTTCTTCGCCATCCTGACCCAGGCGACCGGCGACTTCGCTCTGCGCGCCCTCGGCCCGGGCGAGATCGGACGGGGCTACGCCTTCGCCGCCTTCGGACTGGCGCTCTTCGGCTTCGGCATCAAGGCGGGCGCCATGCCGCTGCACTCGTGGCTGCCGTCGGCGCACGCCGCGGCGCCGAGCCATGTCTCGGCGGTGATGTCCGGCGTCCTGCTCAAGATGGGGGTCTACGGCCTGGTGCGCGCCACCGCAGTGCTGCCGCCGAGCCCCCTCTCCTGGGGCGCGGTGGTGCTCACTCTCGGCGGTGTGACGGCGCTGGTCGCGATCGCCTTCGCGATCGGGCAGGGCGATCTGAAACGTCTGCTCGCCTACAGCAGCATCGAGAACATCGGGATCATCCTGCTCGGCCTGGGTGTGGCGATGGTGGGGCGTTCTCTGGGACGCGCAGACTGGGTGCTGCTCGGCATGGCGGGCTGCCTGTTCCACGTCTGGAACCACGCGCTGTTCAAGTCGCTGCTGTTCTTCGGCGCCGGCTCGGTGGTGCATTCGACGGGCAGCCGCGACATCGAGCAGATGGGTGGGCTGGCGCGGCGGATGCCGGCGACCGCGCTGCTCTTCCTGATCGGCTCGATCGCGATCTGCGGCCTGCCGCCGTTCAACGGCTTCGTGAGCGAGCTGCTGATCTACCTTGGCCTGGCGCGTGCGGCGCTGGCTCCGATGGCTCCGATGGCTCTAATGACTGCGCTCGTTCCAGCAGCCCCCTCCCCGGCCTGGGTGGCGGTGGCGGCGCCGGTGCTGGCGGCGACCGGGGCGCTCGCCGTCGCCTGCTTCGTCAAAGTGTTCGGGATCGTCTTTCTCGGCAGCTCGCGTTCGGCGGCGCGAGGGGAGGCGCACGAATCGCCGGTTGCCATGCTGGCGCCGATGGCGGTGCTGGCGGTGGCCTGCACGCTTCTCGGTGTTGCGCCCGGCCTGGTCGCGCCGGCGCTCGAGCGCGCGACGGCGGTGTGGGCGGGCGCCGGCCCCTCCGGCCCCGTCGGCGGCGCCGCGCCCGCGCTGCCAGAGTTGGCCGCGCTCGTGCCGTTCGGGTGGGTGAGCGGCGGTGGGCTGGCGCTGGTGGCGCTCGCCGGGCTGCTGTTCGCCGCCGTGCTGCCGGTCTGCCGGCGCGGTCGCCAGCGCCAGCCGGCGCTGCCGACCTGGGATTGCGGCTTCGCGGTCACCGGCGGCAGCTCGCCGCGTCTGCAGTACACCGGCTCGTCGTTTTCCGGCTGGGTCGCGTCGAGCTTCGCCTGGGCGCTGCGCCCGCACGAGCGGCTGCCGAAGATCGACCGCCTCTTCCCGGCGCCCACGAGCTTCGACTCGCGCGTCGAGGACACCGTCCTCGACCGCCTCGTCGGGCCGCGCGTCGAACGGGCGCGCCAGATCGCGGCCCGCCTGCGCGCCTACCAGCAGGGCGAGCTGCAGAAGTATGTGCTCTATATCGTGGTGGCCATCGTGGCCCTGCTGCTGTTCAACTTCCGTCTCGACTGGCTGGTGAGTGGGCTGGTGGGCCGATGATGACGCGATCGATTCGAGGTGACGAACAGTGATCGAGACGCTCGCGCACCTCGCAGCGCTGCTGCTGTTTCCCCCTCTGCTCCTGGGTGTCGTCAACCGCACCAAGGCGGTCGCCGTGGGCCGGCGCGGACCCAGTCTGTGGCAGGCCTACTACGACCTCCGGAAGCTCGCCCGGAAAGAGGTCGCGCTCAGTCGGACGACGACCTGGATCTTCATCGCCGCTCCGGGGATCGCCGTCGCCACGGCCCTGCTCGCCGGGCTGCTCGTGCCTCTCGGCTCGTTCCCGGCACCGATCTCGTTCGCGGGCGACTTCGTCCTGCTCGCCTACCTGTTCGCGCTCGGACGGTTCTTCACCGCGACGGCGGCGCTCGATACCGGCTCGCCGTTCGAGGGCATGGGTGCGGCGCGCGAGGTCGGCTTCGCCTGGCTGACCGAGCCGGCGCTGTTCTTCGCCTTCCTGGCGCTGGGCCGACTCTCCGGTTCCCTGCGGATCTCCCAGATGCTGCGCGCGACGGAGGGCGGCCTCTGGCTCGAGCGCACGGCCCCGCTGCTCCTCACCGCGGCCGGAATTTTCATCGTCCTGCTCGCCGAATGCAGCCGCATGCCGGTCGATGACCCCAACACCCATCTCGAGCTGACGATGATCCACGAGGTCATGGTCCTCGATCACAGCGGCCCCCTGCTCGGGCTCATCGAGTACGGCGCCGCCCTCAAGCTCTTCGTTCTCGAGGCGATGCTGCTGCACATCCTGGCGCCGAACGCCGCGGTGGGCGGGTGGCCGGGCTTCGTGTTCTTCCTCCTCGGTCTGGTCGCCATCGCGATCGGCATCGGGATGGTCGAGTCGGTCATGGCCCGCCTGCGGCTGCTGCACGTGCCGACCCTGCTCATCGCCGCCGTCCTCTCCTGCGGCTTCGCCTTCCTGCTGCTCAACCGGTAAGCGCGGTAACTGCCATGGACTCGCTCCTCAGCTCGCTCGTCGCCGGTCTCCTCCTGATCAACCTGGTCGCTCTCGGTACCAGCCGGATCGGCACGGTGGTGCGCGCCGTCGCCGTGCAGGGTGTGCTCCTCGGAGTCCTCGCCGTGGCGGCGCACGGCGAGGTCAGCAACCGCGTCGTGGCGCTCGCCATCGCGAGCGTCGTGCTGAAAGGCTGGCTGATTCCGCTGATCCTCTTCCGCGCCCTGCGCCAGGTGGCGATCAAGCGCGAGGTCGAGCCGTCGCTCGGCCTGCTGCCGTCGCTCCTGCTGGGGGCGCTCACGACGGTGCTCGCCGTGGCGGCGTCCACCCGGTTGCCGCTCGCCGAAACCCGCCTCGCGCCGCTCCTGGTTCCGGCCTCGTTCGCCACCGTGGCCGCGGGCTTCATCGTGATCACGACACGGCGCAAGGCGATCAGCCAGGTGCTCGGTTTCCTGCTGCTCGAGAACGGCATCTTCATCTTCGGCCTGCTGCTCGTCGAAGCGATGCCTTTCCTGGTGGAGGTGGGGGTGCTCCTCGACCTCTTCGTCGGCATCTTCGTGCTCTCGATCATCATCCACCACATCCAGCGCGAGTTCGCCTCGCTCGACACGCGGCGGCTGTCGCTGCTGAAGGAATAGGGGATGGTTCCACTTCCAGTGATCGTTCCCCTGGCCATGGCGGTCGTGGTCTTCTTCACGCCCTCCAAGGTGTGGCGACCCCGCCTGCTGGCGGCGGCCGCGGTGGCGCACTTTGCGCTGACCGTCGCGACGCTCGCCTCGCCCGCCTCCCCGGGCTCGGGAGAGTGGCTGCGGCTCGATGCTCCGGGGCGGCTCCTGCTGGGGATCCTCAGCCTGCTGTTCCTGTGCTGTGCGGTCTACTCGGTGGGCTACCTGCGCTACCGCGTCGAGCGCGCCAACCGTCGCTTCTGCGCCTGTCTGCTGGTGGTCCTGGGCACGATGAGCCTGGTGGCGTACTCGCAGCACCTCGGCCTGCTCTGGGTCGGGATGGAGGCGACGACGCTGGCGACCGCGCCGCTGATCTACTTCAACCGGACGCCGCGCTCGATCGAGGCGACCTGGAAGTACCTGGTCATCTCCTCGGTCGGCATCGCGCTCGCGCTCTTCGGCTCCTTCTTCCTGGCCTACGCCGCGCTCCATGGGGGCGGCGCGGCCTCGCTGCTCTTCCCCGATCTGCTCGCCGGCGCCGCGAATCTCTCGCGTCCCTGGCTGCGCGCCGGCTTCACGCTGCTCCTGGTCGGCTACGGCACCAAGCTGGGTCTCGCGCCGATGCACACCTGGAAGCCGGATGCCTACGGCGAGGCCCCGGGAGTGGTGGGCGCCGTGCTCGCGGGCGGAGTGACGAGTTGCGCCTTCCTCGCCCTGGCCCGCCTGACCCAGATCACCGCGGCGGCGGGGGAGGGTGACTACGCCAACCGCCTGCTGGTGATGATCGGGCTGGTCTCGATGGCGGTCGCCGGCGCGTTGCTCCTGGGACAGCGCGACCTGAAACGGATGCTCGCCTATTCGAGCGTCGAGCAGATGGGCATCCTGGCGCTGGCGATCGGACTCGGCGCCAGCGCCACCTTCGCCACCCTCCTGCACCTCGTCAACAACGCGCTGGGCAAGGGGGCGCTCTTCCTCGCCGTCGGCAACGTGCACCGGGCCTTCGGCGGCAAGACCACCGGCGAGGTGCGCGGAGCGCTGCGCCGCCTGCCGGTCTCGGGGACGCTCTTTCTGCTCAGTTTCTTCGCGGTCACCGGCTCGCCGCCGTTCGGACTCTTCGTCAGCGAGATGCTGATCCTCAAGTCGATCTTCGCCGGCGGGCGCTGGCTGGTCGGCGGACTCTTCCTCGCCTGCCTGTTCGTCGTCTTCGCGGGGATGGGCGCGACCTCGCTCGCCGCCCTCCAGGGGCGTCCGCCGGCGACGGCCCGCGCCTCCGACTATCGCGACGGTTTCACCACCGCCGCGCCGGCGATCCTGCTGCTCGGCCTGGTCCTGGTCTTCGGCCTCCACCTGCCGGACGCCGTGCGCACGCTGATCGCGGACGCGGCGGCCGCGCTGGAGGTCGGGCGATGACCGCGCGCGTCCGGCTGGCGCGCTTCCGGTCGGGCGGGTCGCTGCCGCGCGCCGCCGTTCCCGAGCTCTCGGCGGGCGAGCTCGGCGCCGCGCTGGTGCGGGGTGTGGAGCGCGGACAGCGGGTGGTCGCCTACTTCGGGAGTGCCGAGGGCGACGCCACGCGGCTCTACCTCGTGCTCGCCGACGACGCGCAGTCGGAGCTCGCGGTCGGCACGGCGCGCGTCGCCGGCGAGAGCTTCCCTTCGGTGGCCGAGCTCTGTCCCCAGGCGCAACTGTTCGAGCGCGAGATCGCCGAGCAGTTCGGGCGGCGCCCGGCGGGCCACCCCTGGGAGAAGCCGGTGCGCTTCGCGCCGCGCCTCGCTGCCGGCGGAACGGGTGGCGGTCTGCCCGGGGTCACGGACTACTTCCGGGTCGAGGGCTCCCAGGTCCACGAAGTCGGCGTCGGTCCCGTCCACGCCGGTGTCATCGAGCCCGGGCACTTCCGCTTCCAGTGCCATGGCGAGCAGGTCTTCCATCTCGAGATCAGTCTCGGATACCAGCACCGGGGGGTCGAACGCGCGCTGCCCGGAGGCCCGGATCGCCGGTCGATCCACTATGCCGAAACCGTGGCGGGGGACACGACGATCGGCCACGCCACCGCCTACTGCGAGCTTCTCGAAGGGCTCGCCGAGACGCGGCTGCCGGCGCGCGGCGCGGCGCTCCGGGGCATCGCCCTCGAGCTCGAGCGCCTGGCGAACCATGTCGGCGACCTGGGTGCGCTGTCCGGCGACGTCGGCTTCCTGCCCACGGCGTCCTACTGCGGGCGGATCCGCGGCGACTTCCTGAATCTGACGGCGGAGCTCTGCGGCAGCCGTTTCGGGCGCGGCCTGGTCCGCCCCGGCGGCACCCGGGTCGATATCGATGACGGGCTCGCCGCACGCCTGCTCGAACGGCTCGAAAGGGCCTCGACCGACACGCAGTCGGCGGTCGAGCGGCTCTGGGAATCCGCGTCGGTCATGGAGCGTTTCGAGGAGACCGGAGCTCTGCCACGGGAGATCGCCGCGGCCTTGGGCCTCAAGGGGCCGGCGGCCCGCGCCTCGGGGCTCGACCGCGACGCTCGCCGCGACCATCCCGGCGGCATCTATCGCTTCACCCAGCTGCCGGTGGCGCTCGCCGAGTCGGGAGACGTCTTCGCGCGCGCCTATGTTCGTTGGCTCGAGATTCAGCGTTCGGCGGCTTTCGTCCGCGAGCAGGTCGAAGCGCTGCCGGCGGGGCCGGTGAGCGTCGATGTCGGCGCCCTCGCGCCGATGCAGCTGACTGCAGCGCTGGTCGAGGGCTGGCGGGGCGAGCTCTGTCACGTCGCGCTCACCGACGAACGCGGCCGCTTCGAGCGCTACAAGATCGTCGATCCCTCGTTCCACAACTGGAGCGCGCTCGCCTGGGTGATGCGCGGCGCGCAGATCTCCGACTTTCCGCTGTGCAACAAGAGCTTCAACCTCTCCTACTGTGGCCACGACCTCTGATCGCCGGAGCCCTGGACGATGATCAACCTGTTGCGTGCGCGGCTCCACCAGAAACACCGGACGATCCGTTATCCCGACGGTCCGCCGCCGGCGCTGCCGGCGCGATTTCGCGGTCAGCCGGAGTTCGCAGCCGGGCCCTGCGCGGCAGGCTGTACGGAGGCCGGCGCGCCGTGTGCCGACGCTTGCCCGACCGGCGCGATCCGTCTCGAGCCAACGCTCGGAGTCGATCTGGGGAAGTGCCTGTTCTGCGGCGAGTGCGCGGCCGCCTGTCCGCCGGGAAAGCTCACCTACGGCTCCGACTACCGGTTGGCGGCGCGCTCGCGCGACGACCTCGTCGTCGACGAGCGGGAGAGCGTGCGCCTGGCGGCGGCGCTCGACGACAAGACCCGCCGGCTCTTCGGACGCTCGCTGAAGCTGCGCGTGGTCAGCGCCGGCGGCTGCAACGGCTGCGAGTCGGATGTCAACGTGCTGCAGACGCTGGTCTGGGACATCGGCCGCTTCGGCATCCAGATCGTCGCCTCGCCGCGGCACGCCGACGGTCTGATCGTGACCGGCCCGGTCACCGAGAACATGCGGCTGGCCCTGCGCAAGACCTGGGACGCGGTGGCGCCGCCCAGGATCGTCATCGCCGTCGGCGCCTGCGCGATCTCGGGCGGCCCGTACATCGATCATCCGGAGGCGCACAACGGCGCCGACGCGGTGGTGCCGGTCGACCTCTACGTGCCGGGTTGTCCGCCCCATCCGCTGACGATTCTCGACGGCCTCCTGCGGCTCCTCGGCCGCCTCGAGGACGGCTCCAGAACCGAGGTGTCCGCACGATGAAGACGCAGCTGGCGGAGCTCGTGGAGCTGCAGGAAGTGGATTCCCGTCTCGACGAGCTCGAGAAGACGAACCCGCCCGCCGCGCCCGGGTCCCCACTGGGCGCGCGCGCCGAGCGCGAGCGCCTGGTGGCGCAGCGCACGGCGATCGCCGCGACCGTGCTTCCCGAACTGCTGCGTTACTACGAGAGGGTGCGCAAACGCCACCCGCAGGCGGTCGTCGGGACCAGTGAAGGCTGCTGCCTGGGCTGTTTCACGCGCCGCCCGACCTCGATGGCCAGCCGCCCCGGCGGGTTCGAGACCTGCGAGCGCTGCGGCCGGATCCTGATCCGGCCCGCGTCGCCGGCGCCGGGCTAGAGGTAGCCCAGCGACTTGAGGAGCTCGGTGGTCTCCTTGTCGACGGCGCGCGATTCGTCGCAGACGCCTTCGTCGGTGTTGCAGGGGAAGGCGGGGGCGCGCCACCACTTGCCGATCGCATCCTGCAGGCGCGCGAGCTCGCCGGGGTGGAGATCGGCGACGTTCTTCGTCTCGCCGGGATCGGCCTGGAGGTCGAAGAGCGACCACGGCTTGCCTTCGCCGCCGATCCAGCTCTGCTCGAGTTTGTGCGGCGAGAAGTGCAGCGTGTAGCGCTGGTCGCGGGCGACGCGGATCCAGGACCGGTTGGAGGCGGTGCCCCCTTCGGAGAAGCTGATGACCGTGTTGGCCGCGGGCGCCGGGGGGGCGACGACCCTTGGCCAAAGGCTCTGGCCCTGCGCCCAGCGGCCTTCGGGCAGATTGACCCCGGCGGCGGCGAGGAGCGTCGGCGCGAGATGCAGCAGCTGCACCGGCGCGCGGTCGACGCCCGGTTTCAGCCGTCCCGGCCAGTGCAGGATGAGCGGCACGTGCAGGCAGGTCTGGAAGGCGAAGCGGCCGTGGTTGAAGTAGTAGCCGTGCTCGCCCAAGGACTCGCCGTGGTCCGAGGTGAAGGCGGTCAGCGTGTCGGCGAGGAGCTGGCGTTCGCCCAGGCCGGCGAGGAGCTTGCCGATCTCGTGATCGACATACGAGATTTCGGCGTCGTAGCGCGCGACATAGAACGCCAGGCGGGTGTCCCCGTCGATGATCTGGCCCTTGCCGATGCCGACGAGCTCCTGCTTGCGGCGATTCGAAACCGGAACCTGGATCGTGCCGTCGAACAGCTTGTCGTTCTGGAAGCGGTGCTGAAACTCCTGCGGCGGAACGTTCTCGGCGCCGTTCGGGTCAGCGCCTTCGCCGCCCTCCGGCGGCGGCAGCTTCCACGACTCGAGAAAGGTCTCGAAGCCCTGGTCGAAGTAGAACTCGCGTCCGACCGCGCCGTTGGCAACCACGGCGTGCGTCGTGTAGCCGGCGCGCTGCAGCACTTCGGCGAGCATGGTGAAGGTGCAGGGGATCGGGATGCTGATCTGCCGGACGATGCCGTTGTCCTTGGGGTAGGTCGAGGTGAAGATCGAGGCGAACGACGGCCCGGTCTTTGGCCACTGTGACTGCGCCTGGTCGAAGCGCAGCCCTTCGCCGGCCAGCCGGTCGAGGTTGGGCGAGGTGGCGCGGCCGCAGCCTTAGGCGGAGAGCTGGTCGGCGCGCAGCGTGTCGACGGTGACGAGCAGGATGTTCGGCGGCCGCCCTCCCGCCTTGGGCAGGAAGGCCGTGGCGTCTTCGAAGGCGGCGGCGCCGGCGCCGCCGCCTTCCGGGTTCGCGGAGCGCCGACACCCGACGCCGCCGAGAGCCAGGATCGCGGCTCCCGCCAGTGCGATGAACTGTCGCAGCTTCAATGCGCGTTCAGTCGCAGGCCGTGCCGCAACGTCATCCAGAGGATCTTGAAGTCGAGCCCGAGCGACCAGTTCTCGATGTAGTAGAGGTCGAACTCGAGGCGCTTGCGGATGGAGGTGTTGCCGCGCCAGCCGTGGACCTGCGCCCAGCCGGTGATGCCCGACTTCACGCGATGGCGGACCATGTACTGCGGCAGATGCTTGCGGAACTCGGCGACGAAGGTCGGGCGCTCGGGCCGCGGGCCGACGAGCGACATGTCGCCGACCAGCACGTTCCACAGCTGTGGCAGCTCGTCGATCGACCAGCGGCGGATGAACGAGCCGAAGCGGGTGCGCCGGGGATCGTCTTCCACCGCCCAGACCGGGCCGGTACTGGCCTCGGCGTTGCGCCGCATCGAGCGCAGCTTCCAGATCATGAACGGCCGGCCGTCGAGGCCCATCCGTTCCTGGCTGTAGAAGATCGGGCCGCGGTCCTCGAGCCAGATGGCGAGCGCGATGAAGGGGAAGAAAGGCAGCAGGACGAGGAGGCCGGCCGCCGAAAAGGCGAGGTCGAGCACCCGCTTGACAAGACTGTGCCAGCCCTGGAGCGGCACCTGCGAGAGATTGATGATCGGCGTGCCGTCGAGCTCTTCGAGGGTCGCCTTGATCGTGGCGTACTGCAGGATGTCGGGCACCAGCTTCACTTCGACGCACTCGCTGCCGACCGTGTGCAGCACCTGCATCATCTTCTTGTGCGCTTCGAGCGGCAGAGCGATGAAGACCTGGTCGATGCGGTTCTCGGCGATGACGCGCTGCAGCTCGGCGGTCTCCCCGAGGACCGGCAGTCCCGCCGGACGGAGGTCGCGCTTCGCCGGATCGTCGTCGAGGAAGCCGACCACCTCGACGCCGAAATCGCGGTGCGCGACGAGCTTTTCGGCGATGTCGGTTCCGAGCTCTCCGGCGCCGACCACCAGGATGCGCTGCAGGTTGCCGGCGTGGAGGCTGGCGCTGCGCAGCAGGCCGCGAATGGCGACCCGGAGGGTGACCACCGCGACGAGCTCGAGCGCGGCGAAGAGGGCGAGGAAGGCCCGGCTATAAGTGAAGTACTCGAGGCTTCCGGGGCTGAGCGCCGGCCGGTACCAGGAGGTGATGCCGGAGAGCAGCACCGTGCCGAGGATGACTGCCAGAAGGACCGAGACAGTCTCGTCCACCCGGGCGCGGTAGAGGCGCTGGCGGTAGAGGCCGTGGAAGTAGAAGACAACCGGGAAGAGGGCCAGCGCGATCGGCAGGAGCGCGACGTAACGCCCAAGGTCCGGGGCGCTCTTGGTCAGCGGGACGACCTCGAGCTCGAAACGCAGGGCCCACGCACCAAAGAAGGCGAGCGCGGTGGCCGCCAGATCGCCGAACAGGTGAGCCGCTGCGGCGATACGGAATCGTTGGTGGATCAAGTGGGCTCTCCCTCGGATTCGGGCCAGAAGGGCTTCAGGTGCCCCTGCAGGCGGGTCGTGAACCGCTCGGCGGAAAAATTCTCCGCCCGGCTTCGAAGGTCCATGGGATTGAACCGCATCTGCTGGATCTTGTCAATTCCTGCGGCGAGGGAATCGACCCCCGGATCGTCGACCAGGAGCCCCTCACGGTCGCTCTCGACGATGTCCAGGATCCCGCCCTCGCCGAGCGCCAGAACCGGTGTCCCGCAGGCCAGGGCCTCGACCGTCGCAATGCCGAAATCCTCTATCCCTGTCTGCAGATAGCACAGGGCGGTGGAGTACAAGCGGCGCAGCTCCTGCGGACCGACCCGGCCGGCAAAGTGGGTGGACGGCCCACCCGCCTGGGCGAGCCGCCCGCGTTCCGGGCCATCCCCGACCACTACCAGTGGCACCCCGGCCCGCCGGCAGGCTTCGATCGCGACATCCACTTTTTTGTATGGCGCCAGGGCAGCGACCACCAGGACGAATCGCTCTCGGGGTCCGTCGGCCGGCCGGAAGAAGGCGGTGTCGACTGGCGGCGGGAGGACCTGCGAGGCCCGGCCGTAGTATCGGCGGATCCGGCCGGCGACGAAGGTCGAGTTGGCGAGATAGAGATCGACCCGTCCCGCGGTGGCGACATCCCACGCCTGCAGGCGATCGAGGATGCGCTCCCGCAGCCAGCCCACGGGACCGCTCGGAGGCTGGAAGTAGGCCCTCCGCTGGTCCCAGGCGTAGCGCATGGGGGTGTGGCAGTAGCAGGCGTGGAAGGCTCCGGGCGCCCGCCGGGCCCCTTTGGCGACGCAATGGCTCGACGACAGGAGCAGGCGGTGGCCGGTCGTGTCGAGTGACCGCATCGCGGCCGGAAACAGCGGCAGGTAGTGGCGGTAGTTCCTCTCCAGGAGGGGAGCGCGCTGCAGGAAGCTGGTGACGATCCGGTGCGACTCGATCGCGGCCGAAACTGTGCCGGGAAAGTGAAAGAGGGTGTAGATCGGCGCCCGCGGCGCCAGTCGGGCGATCGCCGCCAGGACGTGCTCGCCGCCGCGCTGGCCGGTCAGCCAGTCGTGCACCAGGCCGATCCCCCCGCCACCGCTCGCGCCGTTCACCGGGCTCAAGCCGGCCTCCCCTGGGTGGCAGCGCCGGCGAGCACCCGCTGGTAGACCGCGAGCGTGCCGGCGGCGGTCGACTCCCAGCAGAAGGCGTCGGCGCGCTCCAGCCCGGCTCGTCCGAGAGCGCTGCAGCGCCCCGGATCGGCGGCCAGGAGTGCCATCGCGCCGGCGATGGCGCCGACGTCGAGCGGATCGACCAGCTCGGCGGCGCCGCCGGCAATCTCCACCAAGGCCGGAGTCGTCGAGGCGATCACCGGCGTGCCGGCGGCCATCGCCTCGACCAGCGGCAGTCCGAAGCCCTCGTAGAGCGAAGGAAAGACCAGCGCCAGCGCACCCTGCACGAGCGCCGGCAGGCGGTCCTGGGCGATCCGCCCGAGGACGACCAGGCGCTCGCCCAGCGCGAGCTCGCGCGCCCAGAGGTGGATCGCGGCCGCGTCGGCCGTTTCTGCCGCGCCGGCGACCACCAGCCGCCGCCCGTCGGGCGGCAGCCGGGCGAAGGCGCGCACGACCCGCTCGAGGTTCTTGTGCGGCTTGGGATTGCCGAGAAAGAGGAAGTAGCCGGGGGCGAGCCCCAGCCCGTCGAGCTCCGGCGCCAGCCCGGCGGGTTCACGGCGCCTCCTGAAGGCGTCGTCCACTCCGTTCCAGACGACGTCGATGCGCTCGCGCGCGACGCCGAGATGGCGTTCGAGGTCGGCCGCCGTGGCCGCCGAAACGGTGAGTATCCGGTCGGCCCGGCGCACCGCCCGGCGCAGCAGGAGCCGCGCGTAGGGCAGCGCCAGCGGGTGCGGCAGGAATTCGGGGAAGAGCAGGTGGATGAGGTCGTGGATCGTGACCACCACCTTGGTCGGGGTGCGCAGCGGCAGCACGTAGTGCGGACTGTGGAAAAGGTCGGGCCGGTGGCGAGCGAGGTGCTGCCCGATCGACCACTGCTCGCGCAGAGAGTAGCCGGGGGCGTCCTCCTCGATCCAGCTGAAGTTCGCGGGCAACCCAGGGAGGAGCTCCCGGGCCCCGGCCGGGGCGAGCAGGAGGTAGCGTGACTCGGAGTCGATCCTGCCGAGCGCCCCCAGGAGGCCCCGCAGGTAGGTGCCGATGCCGAAGTCGGCGAGCTTGCGGGCGTCGACGGCGATCGTCGGGACGCGGGAGCCCGGAGGGCGCGTCATCCGGGAACCGTGACGACCGGGGCACCCGGAGCGGTACCAGTGCGGGTCGGGTCGCGCTCCTGCAGAGCCCGGCGGAAGGAGCGCGCATGCACCTCTGCCGAGTGCGTCCAGGTGAACGCCGCAGCGCGTTCGAGGCCGCGGGCGCGCGCGGCCGCGAGCCTCTGCGGCGCGCCGAGCCATTCGTGCAGCAGGGCGGCGAGCTCGACTGGATCGTCGGGGTCGAAGAGCCGACCGGCATCGCCGACGACTTCAGGAAGGCTGGAGCGGTTGGAGACCATCACCGGCACGCCGCAGGCCATCGCCTCGGCGGCCGGCAGCCCGAAGCCCTCGTAGAGCGACGGAAAGACGAACACCGTCGCTGCCTGGAGCACGGCGATGAGATCGGAGCGCTCGAGGTGACCGAGGCGGCGGAGGCCGGCCGGGGCGAGTCGCTCCATTCTCTGGTGGGTCGCCCGCGAGCCCCAGCCGTCCGGGCCCGCGACCAGCAACGGGGGGGTCTCGGCGCTCTCCTGGCGCAGGGCCTCCCAGGCGTCGAGGAGCAGGTCGAGGTTCTTGCGCGGCTCGACCGTCCCGGCGAAGAAGACGAAACGCTCGGGCAGCCCCAGCCGCTCGCGGATGGCGGCGAGCTCGGGCTCGGAGGCTGGGCGGAAGTCGGCGGTGACGCCGTTCCAGGCGACGTCGATGCGCGCCGCGGCTTCGGGCCACTGCTGGGCGATCTCGCCCGCCACGGAGTGCGAGACGGTGAGGATCCGCGCCGCTTCGCGGACCGTGCTCTCGAGGAAGGGGAGGAGGCTGAGGCGCACCCGCCAGGTCAGGGTCTCCGGATGGTGCAGGATCGCGAGGTCGTGAATCGTGACCACGCCGGGCACCGGCAGGCGGCGGGGGAGGGTCAGCAGCGGCGACCAGAGAAGGTCGATATCGCCCTGCGCCAGCCGGAGCGGCAGATAGCGCTGCTGCCAGAGGACGCCCAGCGGGGCGGGGTGGACCTCGATCGCCAGGCCGAGCCCGGCGAGGCGCACCGACTCGTGCAGGGGGGCATGCACCAGCCCGACGAGGTCGAACTCGTCCTGGCGCAACAACTCCGCCAGCAGAGCCTCGGTGTAGACACCGATCCCGGTGGGGCGGGGGACCAGCGCCCGGAGATCGACGGCGATCCGGGGACGGTCCTGCCGCTGCCGCGCGGGCGGCTGCTGGATTGGGGCGATGGCGGGCTCTCCTCGGTTCCGGACCGCCTGCTGCCGGCGTCCGCAGAGAAGTCTACGACAGCCCTCCGCCAGCCGTCGGGAGACGGAGGGGACCCGGATTTCGGCGGCTGCGGGGTGGATCCGGAGCGCGGAGGCGCCAGCGCGCTGCGGGACGAGTGCTAAAGTTCCCCCCCGCGAAGCGATGGTCACTCTTCCCGAAACTCCCGACCCGACGCCGTCCCCGGAGCCCCTCGGCGCTCCGGAAGCGGCGCGCCTGGCGGCCACGATCGGCGGCCTGCGCGCCGCGGTCCGGCAGCGCCAGGGTGAGTCGGCCACGATCCGCACCGGCGCCGACGAGCTGCATGGCCTGCTGCTCGAGCTGCAGCGGCACGAGTTCGTGCAGGAACCCCAGCCGGTCTCGCCGCGACCGGTCTTCGGCCGTCTGCTGGTCTTCGTGCGCAAGGCGTTCTATCACCTGTTCGTGAAGTGGCACGCCCGGGCGGTCCTGCAGCAGCAGAACAGCTTCAATCAGAGCGCCAGCCGTCTGCTGACCGAGCTGGCGTCGCGCCAGAAGCGGGCCGCGGAGGAGAGCGCCCACCTGGAGCAGCAGCTGCGGCGCCTCGAACAGGCGCTGCTGCCGGAGACCGACCCGGACCGGGCGCCGGGGGCTGCAGCGGAGTCCGGGCCCCGGACCCGGAGCTCCGCGGGGTGAGGGCGCGGATCGCCATCTGCGCGGCGCAAATTCCGTTCGTCCGCGGCGGGGCAGAGGTCCTCTACGAAAGCCTGCGCGACGAGCTCGTCCGGCGCGGGCACCAGGCCGAGATCGTCAGCCTGCCATTCAACTGGTCGTCGCGGCTCAACATCATCCAGAGCGCTCTCGCCTGGCGCCTCGTCGACCTGACGACCGCGGCCGGCGAGCCGATCGACCTGGTGATCGCGACCCGATTTCCCTCCTACCTGGTGCGCCATCCGCGCAAGGTGGTCTGGCTCATCCACCAGTTTCGCCAGATCTACGATCTCAAGGGGACCCGATTCAGCGACTTCGGCGAGCGGCCCGAGGACGCCGAGACCGAGAAGATGCTGCGCCAGTTCGATCAGCGCGCCCTCGGTGAAGCGCGGGCGCGGTTTTCGATCTCCCGCAACACCGCCGACCGGCTGGCACGCTTCAACCGGCTCGAGGCCGAGCCGCTCTATCCGCCGCCGGCGTTGGCCGGGCGCTATCGCGCCGGCGAGTACGGGGACTACCTGTTCTCGGTCGGCCGGCTCGACCCGATGAAGCGCTTCGATCTGCTGCTGCGCGCTCTCGCGGCGGCGAAGAGCGAGATCCGGTGCGTGATCGCCGGCGAGGGTCCCGACCGCGAGCGCCTGCAGCAGCTCGCAGTCGAGCTCGGCATCGACTCGCGGGTGGAGCTTCCGGGGCGGATCTCCGACGAGCGGCTGCTCGAGCTCTACGCGGGAGCGCTGGCGGTCTTCTACGCCCCCTTCGACGAGGACTACGGCTACGTCACGGTCGAGGCCTTTCAGTCGCGGCGGCCGGTGCTGACGACGAACGACAGCGGCGGCGTGCTCGAGTTCGTGCGCGACGGGGTGAACGGCTTCGTCTGTCCGCCCGGCGCGCATCGCGAGATGGCGGCGCGGATCGATCGCCTGGCCGGCGACCGGGGTCTGGCGGGCCGCCTCGGGGCGGCCGGCGCGGAGAAGGTCGAGGATATTCACTGGGACGGCGTCGTCGAGCGTCTGCTCGCGCCGCTCGCCTGAGGCGAACGCGTGCGCATCGCCTGGGTGAGCCCGTTGCCGCCGGCGTCGTCGGGGATCGCCGACTACAGCGCGACGCTCCTGCCGCGGCTCGCCGCCTGGAACGAGATCGAGCTCTTCTATGACGGCGGCGGGCCGCCCAGCGCAGCGATCGCGCAGCGCTGGCGCTGCCGCCCGGTGGTCGAGCTGCCGGCGCACGCGGCGCGCTTCGACCTCCTCGTCTACCAGATCGGCAACAGCGCCCCGCACCACGCCGAGAGCTTCCGCCTGGCGCTCGAACTGCCGGGGGTCGTCGTGCTGCACGAGTTCATGCTGCACCATCTGGTCCGCGGCTTGACGCTCGCCAGGGGCAATGCCGCGGGCTACCTCGACGAGATGCGCTACGCCGCCGGCGAGAGCGGTGAGATGGCGGCGCGCCGGCTGCTCGACACGCACTACCCGGTCGACACCTGGAACTACCCGCTGTTCGAGCGTCTGGTGGATCGCAGCCGCGCGATCGTCGTGCACAACGAGTTCGCCCGCGAGCGTGTGCTCGCCAGCCGCCCCCTGGCCAGGGTCGGAAAAATGCCGATGCCGGTCGAGACCGGGCTTCTGACACCTCCGACGGCCGAAGCGCAGCGCGCGCTCAAGCGCGGCTTCGGTCTCGATCCGGACGCGTTCCTCATCGCCTCCTTCGGCTTCGTGACGCCGCACAAGCGCCTGGAGGTCGCGCTGCCGGCCTTCGCGCGTCTGCGCGCGAGCCGCCCCGACGCCCATTTCGCGATCGTCGGCGAGTGCTCGCCGCACTACGACTTCGCCGCCGCTCTCGCCCGCTTCGGCGACCAGGGTGTCCGGGTCGTCGGGCGCGCCGACGAGGCCGCTTTCGACGACTGGATGCGCGCCTGCGATGTGGCCATCAACCTGCGCCACCCCACCGGCGGCGAGACCTCGGCGTCGTTCATCCGCCTGCTGGCCTTCGGGCGGCCGACGATCGTCAACCAGACCGGCGCCTTCGCGGAGGTCCCGGAAGGGGCCTGTCTGCAGCTGCCGCTCGACGGCTTCGAGGAGCCGACGCTGGTCGCCTACCTGTCGGCGCTCTCCGACCGGGCGCCGCTCGGCGCCGCCATCGGCCTCCAGGCGCGGGCCTACGCGACGGCGCGGCACAGCGCCGACGCCGCGGCAGAGGCCTGCCAGGCGGCTCTCGAGCAGGCTGCGGCGAGCCCTCCGCCGACCGCGGTCGCAGTCCCGCCGCTGGCGGCCTATCCGGCGTCGGACCCCTGGCCGGCGCTCCTCGCCGTGATCGGCGGCGAGCTCGCCGACCTCGGGCTCGGGGAGAGCGACGAGCGTCTGCTCGAAGCGCTCGCGGCCGAGCTCCACGAGCTCGTTGCGGGCGACCGCCCGTGACGCCGCCGAGCCCGCGCGCGCGGCGAATCGCCATCGCCCTGATCGCCGCGGTCTTCCTGGCGGGCGGCGTGTCTTACTTCCAGCGCGTCTTCGCGCCGCGCGAGCGGGCGGGCATACCGTCCCCCGAGCTCGCGGCGCTGCTGGGCGCGGATTCGCCCTTCGAACGGGCGCTCTGGCTCGCTTCGCCGCACCAGAACCTGGGCGCGCTCGACGAGCGGGTGGGCGACCTCGAGCTCTACCTGGCCGAGCTCTCGCGGCTGACCGGGGTCGCCCGTCCGCGACTGCCCAGCTTCGGGCCGTTCGCGCTGCCGCCGGCCAGAGAGCTCGCGCTGGCCTGGAACGGCTCCGGCGAGAGCTTCCTCGGGGTGGCGCGGATCGAACCCGGTGTCGGCTGGATGGCGCGGATCGCCGGCCGGCTGGCCGGCAATCCCTGGCTCGCCGGTGGGCGGATCGAGTCCGGCGGCAGGAGCTTCGAGGTCCGCTGGCAGGGGCCACTGTGGATCGTCGCCTGCGGCCTGCCGGCAGCGCTCGACCCGCCGGCGGCCCGGCCCGAGAGCGCGACCGAACGCGAGGCCCGGGCGCCGGCGATCGCCCAACTGGTGCTGCGGCGCGAGGTCGGACCCGTTTCTCCGGGACGCTACGTGCTGGCGCGCAGTACCGACGGGCTCGAGGTCCGTTCGGGCGTGTTGCCCGAGACCGTTCAGCCGGCCTCGGAATGGAGCTTTCCGGGCGTCGCGCTCTGGGTGAGCGCGACCGATCGCGGGCCGATCGGTGGCCCCGGACTCTTTCTCCTCTGGGCGGCCGCGGAGGGGGCGATCCCGCGCGCGGCGGCGCTGCAGCGCGGCGGCGGGCGCAGCTTCCGGCTGCCGGGCGAGGCGCTCCTGGAGCTCGTGGGAGGGGGGGAGCCGGCGTACCGGCTCGGCTGGACGGTGCGCGGGACGCAGAAGAGCGCGCGCCGCGAGGCGCTGATGATGGTCCCCTGGTTCGAGCGTCATCTGCCGCGCCCCGGCGGGCAGGGGGCCGTGGCTCGGGCGGGCCGGCCGGCTCGTGCCGGCGGCCAGCGTCCGGACGCTCGCGCTGCTGGCGGGTCACCTCGAGAAGTTGCCGCTGCTGCCGGCGAGCGAGGTGCAGAAAGTCTCGGCGAGCTTGCGCCTGCTGGCGCCTTTCCAGGGCTGCGCGGCACTCTCCTTCGAGATCTGGCACGAGCCGGAGGGGACGCGCCTGCGGCTCTGCTCGCAGATCTCGGGACCGGTGGCGGAGCGTGAGGCTCTGTCCTCTTCCGAGGACGGGGAAATTGACGCAGCGCCCCCAATCCGCTAGTCTTCGTCGGCCTTATAGGGGGCACGAGGGATGTTGATTCGCCTGGATGCTGCCCGCTACGAGCCCTTCTTCTGGCAGGAGTCGATCGAGCTCAAAGAGGAAGAGAAGCGCGAGCTGGAACTGCTCGAGGTGAGTCCGATCCGCTGCCAGGGCAACCTGACTCTTACGGCGCCGGATTTCCTGCTGCACGCCGAGCTGGCGTACTCGCAGACCGTCGCCTGCAATCGGTGCCTCAAGCCGGTGCAGCAAACGGTGGAGAGCGCGATCGATCTCGTCCTTGTCGAGCGCTCGCGCAAGCGGGTAGCGACGGAGGAAGAGCAGCTCGAGGCGCAGGAGCTGGGGCTGGTCGAGGTGGAGGGGGGCAGCTTCGAGACCCGTCCGCTGGTCGTCGAGCAGGTGGAGCTCAGCCTGCCGATGAAGCCGCTCTGCCGCGAGGATTGCGCAGGCTTGTGCCCGCAGTGCGGGCAGGACTTGAACGAAGTGCGCTGTAGCTGCGTCCACGAGCGAGTGGACCCGCGGTGGGCGGCGCTGGCGATGCTCAAGGAACCGCGAGTCCCCGGAGGCATCTGAGCCGGCTGAGGCGGCCGAGCCAGCCGACATCGCGGCGCCGCGAGCGGTAACGGATTGATCGAAGCGAACACAGAAGAGGGGAAGCGAAGATGCCGAATCCGAAACGACGTCACTCCAAGGCCCGGCGCGACAAGCGCCGTGCGCACGACGCACTCACCCTGCCGGCTTCGTCGCTCTGTGCGACGTGCGGCGAGCGCAAGCTCCCGCATCGCGTCTGCCCGTCCTGCGGTACCTATCGCGGACGCGACGTGGTCGACGTTCAGGCCCGCACCTAAGGTCCAACCGAGCTCAAGTACTTCGATGCGCATCGCCGTCGACGCGATGGGAGGCGACTTCGCTCCGCGCGCCGCGGTCCGCGGAGCGTTCGAAAGCGCCGTGCACGACGGCGTCTCGATTCTGCTGGTGGGCGACGAGCAGCGTCTGGAGCGCGAGCTCCAGCGGCTGGGCCGTGCCGGCGACGCCCGCGGCCGGATCGAGATCGTCCATGCCCAGGAACGAATCGAGATGGACGATCCGCCGACGGTCGTGCGCAAGAAGCGGCACTCATCGCTGGTGGTCTGTGCCGAGTTGGTGCGCGAGGGGAAGGCCCAGGCGATGGTCAGCGCCGGCAACACCGGCGCGGCCATGGTGGCGGCCAAGCTCTTCCTTGGCGCGCTGCCGGGCGTCGACCGGCCGGCGCTGGCGGCGGTCTTTCCGAATCCGCGCGGCCGGACCGTCGTTCTCGACGTCGGCGCGAACGTCGACTCCCGCCCGGAGCACCTGCGCCAGTTCGCCGTCATGGGCCACTTCTATGCCCAGGAGGTCGTCGGCATCACAGCGCCCCGGATCGGCCTGCTGTCGATCGGCGAGGAAGAGGCGAAGGGCTCGGGCTTGACGCGCGAGGTGTTCCGATCGCTGAAGGCGACGGGTCTGAACTTCATCGGCAACGTCGAAGGGCGCGATGTCTTCAACGGCGAGGCCGACGTCGTCGTCTGCGACGGTTTCGTCGGCAACGTCCTGCTCAAGTCGGCCGAGTCGATGGCCGAGCTCATCGTCTCGATGATGCGCGAGGAGCTCCGGCGCACGGCACGCACGCGGCTCGGCGGCTGGCTGGCGCGGCCGGCCTTCGTGGCTTTCAAGCGCCGCACGGACTACGCCGAATATGGCGCCGTGCCGCTTCTGGGCGTGGCCGGCGGCTGCTTCATCGCCCACGGGCGGTCCAATGCCAAGGCGATCCGGAGCTCGATCCAGCGCGCCGTCGAGTTCAGCAGCGCGGAGCTCCACGTGAAGATCCGCGACAAGGTCGAAGAGCTGCACGCCGCCGAGGCGCGCCTGGCCGAGGCCGCGGCGACCGGCGCAGTGAGCGCTTCAGGGTCCTGATGCGATACGGGAGAGACTGATTGGTACCGCAGACCGCATTCCTCTTTCCCGGCCAGGGATCGCAGAAGATCGGCATGGGCAGAGCGTGGGCCGAAGCCTTTCCCGAGGCCCGCGCCGCCTTTGACGAAGCCTCCGAAGCGCTCGGGCTCGACGTCGCGAAGCTCTGCTGGGAGGGTCCCGAGGCCGAGCTGCAGCTCACCGCGAACACGCAGCCGGCGATCCTCACCGCCTCGGTGGCGATCGCACGGGTGCTCGCCGCCCGGGGATTGGCGCCGGCGACGCTGGCTGCGGTTGCCGGGCACAGCCTCGGCGAGTACTCGGCGCTGGTGGTGGCGCGGGTGCTGTCGCTCGCCGATGCGGCTCGGCTGGTCCGGCGTCGCGGCGAGCTGATGCAGCAGGCCGTGCCGGTGGGCGTGGGGGCGATGGCCGCGATCCTCGGTCTCGATTCCGCAGCGGTGCGCGCCCTCGCGGCGGAGTCCGGGACGGATGCCGAGATCTGTTCCGTCGCCAACTACAACTCGCCGGAGCAGACCGTGATCGCGGGCCACAAAGCGGCGGTCGAGCGCGCCATGGCGCTGGCCAGGGAGCGTGGGGCCAAGCGCGCGTTGCCTCTGCCGGTGTCGGCGCCGTTCCACTGTGCGCTGATGCGGCCCGGCGCGTACCGGCCTCACGCCGCTGCTCGCCGCGACGCGATTCTCGGACGCGAGCCTGCCGGTGGTGGTGAACATCGACGCCCGGCCGGCGAGCGCCGGGGAGGCGCTGCGGGACGCGCTGGAGCGCCAGGTGGACGGGCCGGTGCGGTGGGTCGAGTCGGTGCAATTCATGCATGAGGCGATGGGCGTGCGCCGGTTCGTCGAAGTGGGTCCGGGAAGTGTCCTCGCCGGGCTCGTCAAGCGGATCGTGCCGGGGGTCGAGACGCTGTCGATCTCCGAGCCCGCGGCGCTCGAGGCGCTCGCAGCGGCCATCGCGAGCGGGTCCGGCGCCGTCGTGCCGGAGATCTGAGGAGAGCTTCATGTTCCGACTGGACGGCAAGACCGCGCTGGTCACCGGCGCATCGCAGGGCATCGGCGAGGCGATCGCGCGCCGGCTCGCCGAACGCGGCGCCAATGTGGTCCTCGCGGCGCGCAACGCCGACAAGCTCGCCCGCGTCGCCGAGGAGATCTTCGGCGTCGGCGGCAAGGCCCACGTCCTGACGCTCGATCTCGCCCGCCCGGAAGAGATCGGCGAGCGCCTGAAGGCGCTTCCTCCAGGCTTCGCCGAGATCGACGTCCTGGTGAACAATGCCGGCATCACCGGTGACAACCTCCTCGCCAGGATGAGCCTGGAACAGTGGCGGGCGGTGCTCGACACCAATCTCACCGGCGCTTTCGCCGTGACACGCGAACTGGTGCGTGGCATGATGCGCCGCCGGTGGGGGAGAATCGTCACGGTGTCGTCGGTGATCGGCCTGATGGGCAACGCCGGTCAGGCCAACTACGCCGCCGCCAAGGCGGGACTCATCGGCTTCAGCAAGTCCCTGGCCCGCGAGCTCGCGAGCCGCAACATCACCGCCAACGTCGTCGCGCCGGGCTTCATCGAGACGGCAATGACCGCGGCCCTTCCCGAGGCGACGCGCGCCGAGATGTTCGGGCGCATCCCGCTGGGCCGGCTCGGGCGAGTCGGAAGACATCGCGAACGCGGTGGTCTATCTCGCCAGCGAGGAGGCGAGCTACGTCACCGGGCAGGTGCTCAATGTTTCCGGCGGGCTCTATATCTGATAGACACGACTGGAGTTGGACTCGATTCTCGAAGTTGTGCTAAAAATCCACCCTGCATTTGAGTTTCCCATGGAGGAATTTTCGACATGTCCGTTGCCGAGAAGGTGAAGAGCATCATCGTGGAGCAGCTCGGCGTTGAAGCCGACGAAGTGACGTCCGAGGCCAGCTTCACCGAGGATCTGGGCGCCGACTCCCTCGACATCGTCGAGCTGGTGATGGCGTTCGAGGAGGAGTTCGGGATCGAGATTCCGGACGAGGACGCGGAGAAGATCGGCCGGGTCCAGGAAGCCGTCAGTTACATCGAAAAGCACGCTGCGGAAAAGAAGAACTGATCGCCGCTTCGGCGGCCGAACCTCCGAATTCCCGATCTCCCCATCTCCGGACACTGCGCGAGAACGCACCTGGCCAACTCATCCCTGCGTGAACGGCGACGCGTCGTCGTCACGGGCATAGGTCTCGTTTCGCCGCTCGGCGTCGGCACGGAGGCGACCTGGAAGTCGCTTCTCGCCGGCGAGAGCGGCATCGGGCCGATCACCCGTTTCGATGCCTCGGCCTACCATGCCCGCATCGCGGGAGAGGTCAAGGGCTTCGTGGCCGAGGACTGGATGGAGAAGAAGGATGTCAAGAAGTGCGACACCTTCATCCATTTCGCCCTCGCCGCCAGCCAGATGGCGATCGCCGATTCGGGACTGAAGATCGACGACGAGAACGCCGAACGCGTCGGCGTGGTGATCGGGTCGGGAATCGGCGGCTTGCCGCTCATCGAGCGCACGCACACGACCATGCTCGAGCGCGGACCGGACCGGGTCTCTCCGTTCTTCATACCCGGCCTGATCGTCAATCTGGCCGCCGGGCAGGTGTCGATCCTGACCGGCGCGCGCGGACCCAACAGCGCCCCCGCGACCGCCTGCACGACCGGCCTCCATGCAGTGGGCGACGCCTTCCGGATCATCCAGCACGGCTATGCCGACGCCATGATCACCGGCGGGGCGGAGGCCGTGATCACCCCGCTCGCGGTCGCCGGATTCACCGTCATGCGCGCCCTGTCGCTGCGCAACGACGAGCCGCAGCGCGCCTCGCGGCCCTGGGACAAGGACCGCGACGGCTTCGTGATGGGAGAGGGCGCCGGGATCCTGGTGCTCGAAGAGCGCGAGACCGCGCTGCGACGTGGCGCGACGGTCTACGCCGAGTTGGTCGGCTACGGCATGAGCGCCGACGCGTACCACATGTCCGCGCCGCACCCCGAGGGGCGCGGCGCCGCGCAGGTGATGAAGAGCGCGCTCGCTGACGCCGGGCTCCCTCCCGAGTCGGTGGACTACATCAACGCCCATGGCACCTCCACCGGCCTGGGTGACGCCGCCGAGGTCCAGGCGATTCATCGGGTGTTCGGCGCCCACGCCAGCAAGCTGGCGGTCTCTTCGACCAAGTCTTCGACCGGGCATCTGCTCGGCGCCGCGGGCGGGCTCGAGTGCGGCCTGCTGGCGCTCGCCATCCGGGACCAGATCCTGCCGGCGACGCTGAATCTCGACCATCCGGGAGAGGGTTGCGACCTCGACTTCGTGCCGCACAAGGCACGGCCGGCGAGGCTCGAGATCGGCCTGACGAACTCGTTCGGCTTCGGTGGCACCAACGGCGCGCTGCTCATGCGCCGCCCCGACTGAACCGGCGCCTCCGGCCCGGCCCTCTCCCCAGCCTCCGTCAGGACCTGCCGGCCTTCGTCCGGCCTACCCGCCAGGGTGTTCCCCTGCCCCGAAACGGGGCCTACCTTGAAATCGTGGCCGCGGTTCTGGCTGCGCGGCCCGAGGGGGCACGATGAAAGTTGCCGAAGCGGTCGGCGTGTGGTGGGAGACCCTCGTCGAGAAGCGGACGGGGCAGCATCTGTCGCTGTTCGTACCGATGGCGCGCGGGGGCATCGCGGAGCGCGCCAACCTCAATCGCTGGCGCCAGGCCGTGCGGCTGGCCGACGAGCGCCTGGTCGAGGCCGGCGCTTCGGAGGCGCTGCGCGACGAGCTCCTGGGACCGGCGCGCGCCAAGGCCAGAATGGAGAAGGCGCTGTCCGATTCATCGGACGGGCTGGCCTACTACGCGGCTCCGGGGTTCTTCCAGTTCGTTCCGACGCCGTTCCCGCTGCACGAGTCGGCGCATGTCGGAGCGCAATTCCAGCTCCGGCCGCTGCTGCCACTTTCGAAGTCGGCGGAGCACTTCTACGTGCTGGCGGTCTCGCTGCGCGATGTGCGCCTGCTCGAGGGCTCGCCGTTCGCTGTCCGCCGGCTGGAGCTGCCCAAGAAGCTGGCGACCGGATTCGCCGAGGCGACCGGCTACGAATACCTCTCCCAGCGCCAGCTGCACAGCGCCTCGCCGGCAGCGCTCGGCAGGCGCGGTCCGATCGTCCACGGCCAGGGGGGCAACGCCGCCGAGGGCCGCGATCGTGACCTCGAGCACCACTTCCGCCGCCTCTGGGAGGACCTGGCGCCGGTCGTGCCGGAGGCGAGCGCCCCGATCGTGCTCGCGGCGGTCGAGGACTATCTGCCGCTGGTGACCGCAGCGCTGCGCGACGGCCGGCTGGTCGACCGTTGCGTCGCCGGCAGCCCCGACCACCTCTCCGACGAGGAGCTCTGGCGCCGGGCGCTGCCGGTGGCGACCGAGTGGCGGGCGCGCGAACGGGCGCGGCGGCTGCGCGACTCGGCCTCCGGAGGACGCCCGGCGCTGGTCAGCGGGCTGGCCGAGGTCCTTCCGGCCGCCGAGGCGGGCAGGGTCGCGCACCTCCTGTTCGGGCGATCGCCTGGAGCGTTGGGGGAGGTACGACGACCAGCACGGCCTCATGGAGGAGCGCGCGCTGCCGGCGCCGGGAGACGAGGATCTCTGCGAGCGCGCCATCTTCGCGACCCTGGCGCGCGGCGGCGAAGTGGAGTCGCTGCCGCCGGAGCAGCTACCGAACGGCGAGCCGGTCTCGGCCTGGCTGCGCTTCTGACCTTCGGGCGGGCTAGCGCGAACCGAGGTAGGCGGCGAAGGTCTCGTTGAAGAGCGCGCCGGGCCGGCGCTCGCGCAGGCGCCGAAGCGCTTCGCCGCCCGACCAGCCGAGCTCGACCAGGATCAACCCGGCGACCAGCGCCGAGCGATTGAAGCCGGCGCCGCAGTGCGAGAGCACCGGTTGACCCGAGCTGACCAGGCGCGCGCCGAGTTGGGCGATGCCGTGCAGCCGGTCGAGGTCCGGCAGGTCCTCGTCGAAGATCGGAAAATAGAGATAGAGCGTGTGGTTGGGCAGCACCGGCACGCCATGGTCGATGCCGCCCTCGAGATCGATCACCACCCGCACTCCCGCGGGCTCGAGGTGACTCCAGTCGTGAATCGCCGGTGAGATGTAGAGCCGGCCGTCGTCGTCGACCGGAAAGAGGTTGAAGTCGAGGGGCGTCTTCAGAGTCATCTCTTCTCTCCCGCCTCCGGTCCGGATCCCGCCGATCCCGCCGATCCGGTTGCAGCCTGCCCGGGCCGCAGATGGCGATCGAAGAACTCGGTCATGCGAACGTAGAAGTGCTTCGAGGCCGCCGGCTTGAAACCGTGCATTTCGCGCGGGTAGAGCGCGTCCTCGAAGGGGATGCCGGCGGCGACGAGCCTGTCCATGAGGGCGATCGAGTTCTGCGGATGCACATTGTCGTCGCCGGTGCCGTGCACGATCAGCAGGGCGTCCGTGAGCTTCGCCGCCGCGGTGAGGGCCGAGCCGCTCGCGTAGCCGTCAGGATTCGTCTGCGGCGTGTCCATGTAGCGCTCGGTCCAGACCGAGTCGTAGAAGCGCAGGTCCGAAACCGGTGCGCCGGCGACTCCGGCCTTCCAGGTCCCCGGACTGTGGAAGAGCGACCAGAGCGTGTTGGCGCCGCCCCCCGACCATCCCCAGAGGCCGATCCGCGACGGGTCGACCCAGGCGAGCGACCGGAGATAGTCGACGCCGGCGAGCTGCCCGGCGAGCTCGAGGGGACCGAAGTTGCGATGCACGCGCTCCTCGCCCCGCTTGCCGAAGAAGACCGAGGCCTCGTTGTCCACCATGAAGACGACGTAGCCGCGCTCGGCCATCCACTGATGCCAGAGCCCGCGGCGCGGATCCCAGGCGTTCGTCACCACCTGCGAGGCCGGGCCGCCGTAGTGGAACATGATCACCGGATAGCGCTGCGTGGCGTCGAAACCGGCCGGCCGCAGCCAGCGCGCCGGCAGGCGCACGCCGCCCGGGCCCGGAATCTCGAAGAGCTCCCACTGCGGGAGCTTCGCCGGATCGTAGGTGAGGGCGGGCGGCGCCGGCAGGGTCGCCACGGTCTCGCCGCTGATTCTGCGCAGCGTCGAGCGCGACGGATGATTGGCGTCGCTCCAGCGATGGATCCAGTAGCGCGCCCCCGGGGCGACGTCGGCGCCGTTCGTACCGGCGTCGCCGGCGAGAATCCGCGGGCCGGGGGCGGCACCCGGCGCGGCGGGCGCCAGAGGAACCAGCAGGACCTGGCGGTCCGCGGCGCCGAGGCCTCCGGGCCGGAAGCCGGTGACGATGGCGACGCCGCTCGCCTCATCGACGGCGTCGAGTGCGGTCACCGCGAACTCCTCCGGCGAGATCGTAGCGACCACCGCGCCGTCCGGAGCGTGGCGCCGCAGCCGCTTCCAGCCGCTCTCCTCGCTCGACCAGAGGAAGCCGCCGTCGGCGAAGAAGTGGAACTCGTCCGGGATGTTCACCCAGATCGCGCTGGTCTGGCTGGCGATCGTCGTGCAGGCGCCCGATGCCGGGTCGCAGCCCAGGAGGTCGAGCTCCGTCTGGTCGCGGTTCAGGCGCTCGACGGCGATCTTCGCGCTGTCGGGGCGCCAGTGCACACGCGCCAGATAGGCGTCCGCCGCCGCCGGCGAGTCGGCGGTCGCGAGCTCGATCGTCGCCCGTGTCGCGAGCTCGACCACGCGCAGCCGGACGGCCGGATTGGTTTCGCCGGCCTTGGGGTAGCGCTGGAAGCGGATCTCGGGATAGGTCCCGCGCTCGTCGAGCAGCGGGTAGGTCGCGACGGCGCGGTCGTCGAACCGGTAGTAGGCGAGACGCCGGCTGTCCGGGCTCCACCAGTAGCCGGTCGGTTTCCGGTTCCAGATCTCCTCCCAGTAGACCCAGTCGTTCTTGCCGTTGAGGATCTCGTTCTCGCGGCCGTCGGTGGTGAGCTGGCTCTCGAGGCCGCTCGTGAGATCGCGGACGTAGAGGTTGCCGTCGCGAACATAGGCCAGTTTCCGCCCGTCGGGAGAGAAGGTCGCCGCCTCTTCCTCGGCGGGGGTGTCGGTGAGCCGCTGCAGCGACCTGCCGGCGAGGCGGTAGAGGTAGAGATCCTCACCGGCGGAGAACAGCAGGGCGTCGCTCTGCGGCGACCACTGGTAGCTCGCCGGGGAGATTGGCGCCGCACTGGCCGCTTCCCCCGCGGACGCGGGCGCGAGGTCGGTCCACGGCAGTCGGAAGGTGACCTTTCCGGTCGCCGGATCGATGCCGCGCAGCTCCGTGCCGCCCTCCTCCTTGGCGACCTGGGTGAGCATCCGGCCGTCCGGACGCCAGGCGGTCTGGGTCAGTTTCGGCATCGCCCCCGGATCGAACAGCTTCTCGAGCGAGAGCTCGCCAGCGAAGAGAGTGCCTGGCAGGAGGAGGCCGAGCGCGAGCGGCAGCAAGGGAATTCTCATCCGAGGATCTCCGGAATGGCGAGTCGGCAGCGGCCGGGGACGGGACAGCGGGCCGCTACATCTTGCCGTAGTTCGGACCGCCGCCGCCCTCCGGCGGCACCCAGTCGATGATCTGGTACGGATCCATGATGTCGCAGGTCTTGCAGTGGACGCAGTTCGAGGCGTTGATCTGCAGGCGCTTGCCGGCCGCCACCGAGCTGTCGGCGACCATCTCGTAGACCGCGGCGGGACAGAAGCGCGTGCACGGATTGCCGAACTCGCGGGCGCAGCGGTCGACGCAGATCGAGGTGTCGGCGACCAGCAGGTGGACCGGCTGGTCCTCCTCCTGCGCGGCGCCGGAGTTGTAGACATCGGCCAGCCGGTCGAAGGTGAGCTTGCCGTCGAACGGAACCGGAGAGGGCGGCCGGTAGTCGGCGCGCTCGGTGTCGAGCCGGTGGAGCCGGTCGTGCCCGGCCTCGGCCGGGAGGCGATCGAAGAGTCCGAAGCCCTTGCCGCCGGTCACCGTGCCGAGCGCCGCGTTGACCATGGCGTCGAAGCCGCCGCGCTCGAATCCCTGGTGGAAGTTGCGGCCCTTCCAGAGATCCTGCTTCGCCCAGCTGTCCTCGAACCGCTGCGGGAAGTCGTTGCCGGCGGAGGAGATGGGCCGTCCGGCGACCGCCGCGGCGAAGATCGATTCGGCCGCCAGCATGCCGGATTTCACCGCCAGATGGATGCCTTTCAGCCGCTGGCCGTCGACGAAGCCGCCGCTGTCGCCGATCAGGCAGAAACCGTCGCCACCGAGCTTCGGCATCGCCCAGTAGCCGCTCTCGGGAATCGCCTTGGCGCCGTAGTAGGCCATGGTGCCGCCGGCGAGAAGCCCGGCGATCGCGGGGTGGGTCTTCATGCGCTGGAACTCGAGGTGCGGGTCGTCGAGCGGATTCTCGTAGTCGAGTCCGTAGACCAGGCCGACGATGAGCAGGTTGTCCTGCATGCCGTAGATGAAGCCGCCGCCGAAGTGGTCCGGCCACAGCGGCCAGCCCATGGTGTGCCAGATCTCGCCGGGCTCGAAACGTCCCTGCGGCAGCTCCCAGACCTCCTTTAGCCCAAGCGCATAGACCTGCGGGTTCTTGCCTTCGGAGAGGCCGAAGCGCGTGTCGAGCTGCTTTGCGAGGGTGCCGCGCGGCCCCTCGCCGAGCACGGTCATCTGGCTGCGGATGTCGACCCCGGGCTCGAAGTTCGCCTTGCGCTTGCCGTCCTTGCCGATCCCCTTGTCGCCGGTGCGCACGCCGGCGACGCGCCGGCCCTTGCCCTCGTCGGAGTCTTCGTAGAGGAGGGAGCGCCCGGGGAACTCGCAGAAGATGTCGACGCCGAGCGCCTCGACCTCTTTCGCCATCCACTTGACGACCTTGCCGAGCGCGGCGACGTAGTTGCCGTGATTCTTGAGCTGCGGCGGTTCCGGCAAAGAGATCGCCCTGGCCTCGGTCAGCCACCACAGATGCTCGGCGGCGACCTCGGCCTCGAACGGAATCGAGGAGAACTTCCCGGGGAAGAGCTCGCGCAGGCTCCGCGGATCGATGATCGCCCCGGAAAATCCGTGGGCGCCGACCTCGCTGCCCTTCTCGAGCACCGCGATCGAGAGCTCGAGGCGCGCTCCGGAAGCGGCGCGCGCATTGTGGTCGGCCAGCAGCTTCGCCAGATGGTAGGCGCCGGCGAGGCTCGCCGGCCCGGCGCCGACGAAGAGGACATCGATGTCGAGGGTCTCACGTTCCGCGGTGGTCATGGCAGGCGAAATTTAGCATGCGGATCCCGTCGAATGACCGCCACCTACCCGTTCGGAGAGGCCCGCGGTGCCCTCGCTCAGCCTAGACTTCAGTCTCGAAGTGCCGCTCCCCGCCGAGCCTCCGATCGCCCGGTGGGCGCCGGTCGCGAAAGTCGGTCCCGGTCGGAATCGAATTCCAAGGAGAGTGCGATGACAATGAGACTCCCGGTTGCAGGCGCCTGCCTGTGGCTCTTCGCTGGTGCGCTGTGCGCGGACGAGGGCATGTGGATGCCGCGCCAGATTCCCGACCTCGCGCCGGAGCTCAAGGCGGCCGGCATGACGCTCGACCCGGCGAAGCTGGCCGACCTCACCGGCGATCCGATGGGGGCAGTGGTCTCGCTCGGCGGCTGCACCGCTTCGTTCGTCTCGCCGCAGGGCCTGATCATCACCAACCACCACTGCGTCTACGGTTCGCTGCAGTTCAACTCGACGACCGAGCGCAATCTCATCGCCAACGGCTTCCTCGCGGCCGAGCTCTCCGCAGAGCTGCCGGCGGCACCAGGCACCTATGTCTACGTCACCACCGGCATCCGCGACGTGACGAAGGAGGTCCTGGGCAGCCCCGCGGTGAAGCTCCTCGACGCCGACTACGCGCGGCAGGTCGAGCGCCGCAGCCGCCTGCTGGTCGACGCCTGTGAGAAGCCGGGCGGACGGCGCTGCAGCGTAGCGCGCTTCTACGAGGGCTCGCTCTTCCTCGAAGTCACCCAGATGGAGATCCGCGACGTCCGCCTGGCCTACGCCTCGGGCGAAGGGATCGGCAACTTCGGTGGCGAGATCGACAACTGGATGTGGCCGCGCCACACCGGCGACTTCGGCTTCCTGCGCGCCTACGTCGGTCCGGACGGCAAGCCCGCCGACTTCGCGAAGGAGAACGTCCCCTTCCGCCCGCAGCACTACATGAAGATGGCGACCGAAGGGGTGAAGGAGGGCGACTTCGTCTGGATCGCCGGCTACCCCGGGCGCACCTTCCGCTACCGCACCGCCGACGAGGTGGCGACGGCGCACGAGGTCACGCTGCCGCAGTCGGTGAAGTGGTCGAAGGACGAGATCGCCATCCTGGAGATGGAGAACCTGCGCGGCGAGGAGGTCGAGCTCGCCAATTACGGGCGCGTCCGCGGCATGGCGAACGGCATGAAGAAGTACGAGGGCCAGCTGCTGGCGATGCGCGGCGGTGCCGTCGAAGCGCAGCGCGCGGCGCGGGAGGCCGCGCTCGAGAAGGCAACGCAGCGTTGGTGCGGCGTCGCTCGCCACGCTGCGCAAGCTGAACGCCGAGCGCCGCAAGACCGAGCAGCGCGACACGGTGCTCGGCTGGCTGGGACGCTCCTCGCCGATGCTCAGCCAGGCGATGACGATCTGGCGGATGGCCGAGGAGCGGCCGAAGCCGGACCTCGATCGCGAAGACGGCTATCGCGAGCGCGACCTCAGCCGCTATCGCCAAGGGATCGCGCGCGCCCAGCGCTCGATCGAACCGGGGAGCGATCGCGCGACGCTGCGCTACGCCCTGCAGCAGGCGGTTGTCCTGCCGGCGGATCAGCGCATCGTGGCGCTGGACAAGGAGCTTGCGGCGGTTGGCGCGGGCGGCAAGCCCGACGACGCGGCGCGGATCGAGGCGCTGCTCGACAAGCTCTATGCCGGAACGAAGATGGCCGACCTCGCGGCGCGCAAGGAAGCGGCCGAGCAGTCCTCCGCCGACCTCGCGCAGCGCGGCGACAGCATGCTCGACTTGGCGCGCGTCCTGGCGCCGCTTTCGGCGGTACGCCGCGAAGCCGACCGCGCCCTCGAGGGCGCGACGCTGCGCACCCGTCCCGCCTACTTGAAGGGGCTGGAGCAGCTCGCCGGCGGCCGCCTGTATCCGGACGCCAACGGCACCCTGCGCTTCACCTACGGCAAGGTCACCGGCTACGCGCCGCGCGACGGCGTTGCCTACGGGTCGCAGACCTCGCTCGCCGGGGTCGTCGCGAAGTCGACCGGGGAGCGACCGTTCGACTCGCCGCCGGCGCTCGTCGCGGCGGCGAAGGTGGTGCCGTCGCCTTACGTCGACAAGGGGCTGGGCACCGTCCCGGTCGATTTCCTTTCGACCTGCGACATCACGGGTGGCAACTCCGGCTCGGCGACCCTCAACGGCAAGGGGGAGATCGTCGGCCTCGCCTTCGACGGCAACTGGGAGGGCGTGGTCTCGGACTTCCTGTTCGACCCCGCCAGCGTGCGCACCATCCACGTCGATGCGGTCTACATCCGCTGGGTCATGGACGAGGTCGACAAAGCCCACAACCTGCTGCGCGAGATGGAGCTGCCGGTCCACACGCTGGACTGAGGAGGGCCCTCTCGACGGGGTGCGGCTTGGACCGCGGGCGCCGGATCGCTAGACTCCGCGACTCGATGACCCTTGAAACGACGGCGAGTGACCCGGCGTCCGGGTTGGCGGAGCGTCAGCTCGCGAGTCTGCGCGGACTGCTGCGGCGGGATTTCCTGACCGGGGCCGACTGGGGACGGGCGCTCTCGGAGACCGCGCAGATGGTGCGCGAGGCGCTCGGGGCGCACACCGCCCTGGTGGCGCTGCACGACCCGGAGGCCACCCCAGCCGCTTCAGCCAGCCCGGCCGCTGCCTGGACGGCACGTACGCACGACGGCGAGTCGGTGGCCGGCGAGGCGATCCGGCTCGTGGCCTCGCTTTCCGTGCTCGATCAGGTGCGGACCACCGGGGAGGCGGCGCTCTCGCTCGAGGAAGTGCCGCAGCTGCTGCGCTCGAAGAGCGCCACGGCGCACGACCTGCGCAGCGTCCTCGCGGTGCCGATCTGGTTCTGGGGCGGCGCCGCCACGGAAGAGCCCGCCGCCGGCGGAGCGCAGCTCGGCCAGCGGCGGTTCGGCGGCTGCCTCTACGCCGACCGCCGCGGCGGCGACCGGCCGTTCACGGCCGCCGATGTCGAGCTCGTGCGCGACCTGGCGGCGGTGGCCGAACGCAACCTCTCGCTCCTGCGGCAGCTCGGCCAGGTCGAGCGCAAGCTCTCGCAGGTGCGCGGCGAGGTCGAGCTGGTGCGCGGCGCGGCTGCGGAGGCCTATCGTGTCGCCCACTACGAGTCGCGCGACCCGGATTTCACCGCTGAAGTGCTGGAGCCGCTGCGCCGCGCGGCCCGCGCCGGCAAGGTCGGCGTGCTGCTGCTGGGTCCGACCGGCACCGGCAAGACCCACCTCGCGCGGGCGTTCCATTACGAATCGACGCGCGGCCGCGGCCCCTTTGTCGTGCTCGACTGCGGCCAGGTGACGTCGGCGGAGGGGCTCGGGGCGGAGCTCTTCGGGTTCGCGAAGCGCTCCGGATTTTCGGCGCCGGTCGAGGGACGCCTCGGAAAAGCCGAGCTCGCCGACGGCGGCACCCTCTTCCTCGACGAGATCGGAGCCTTGCCGCTCGAGCTTCAGCAGCGCCTGCTCCGCCTCATTCAGACCGGCCGCTTCTCGCCGCTGGGTTCGGCGGAGGAGCGCGAGGTCGACGTGCAGATCGTCGCTGCCGCGAACCAGGATCTCGACGACCAGATACGCCAGGGGCGCTTTCGCGAGGATCTCTACTGGCGGCTGGCGGAGATCACCGTGCGGGTGCCGACCCTCGACCGGCGGCGGGCGGACATCCGCGGCTTCGCCGACCTTTTCCTGCGCGGCGCGCGCCAGCGCTTCCTGCGGCCCGAGATCGAGGGCTTCGCCGAGGAGTGCTACGCGGCCCTGATCGAGCATGACTGGTCGGTCGCCGGCAACCTCCGCGGGCTGGAGCACGCGGTGAATCGTTCGGTCCTGCTCGCCCCGACAGGGACCTCCAGACTGGCGTGCTCGATGCTCATGTTCGAGCCGCTGCGGCGCGCGCCCGGGGCCGGGGACGGAGCGCGCACCGGCGGCGCTCCCGAGAGCCCGGCCTCGGCTCTCGTGGCGCTCCTGCGGCGCAAGATCGGCGAGCATCATGCGGTCGTCGCGCGGATCGCCGAGGATCCGGAGGTCCTGCGAGCGTTCGCCGTCCAGGGCGCCACGGTTCCGGCCTCGACGCTGCGCCTGCGGCTCCGCCAGCTCGGACTGGACGGCGAGCTCGACGCGGTGCGCCAGGACGAGAAGGTCGACTTCAACGCGGTGCGGCGCGCACTTCTGCGCCACGGCTCGGCCGAAGAGGCGGCGCGGGCGCTCGGCATCTCGCGCGACAGCCTGCAGTGGATCCTCCGCCGCGCCGGGCTCACCGTGCGCAAGGTGATTGCCGAGGGCCGGGTTTGAGCCTGACGCGGCGCAGCGGAGCGCTCCTCCTGGGCGCGCTGCTCGCTGGCGCAGGGCCGCTCGCCGCGCTCGATTCGCACCGCCTCCTGACCCAGTACCGGGTAGAGACCTGGGGCGTCGAGGAGGGCCTCCCCTCGCTCTCGGTCGCGGTAGTTGCGCAGACTCCCGACGGCTATCTCTGGATCGGCACGACTGAGGGACTGGCGCGTTTCGATGGCGTAAGGTTCAAGATCTTCGATCGCTGGAACACCCCGGCTTTCCGGCTGAATGAGATCCGCAGTCTCTTCGTGGACTCGCGCGGGGCCCTCTGGATCGGATTCGCGGGGAGCGGCGCCGTCGTGCGGGAGCGCGACGAGTTCGTGGCGGTCGAGCCGGGCGACTTCGCCGCCCTGAGCTTCGCCGAGGATGCGTCTGGAGTCCTGCTCGCCACCGATCGCGGATTGCACCGCTGGCAGCGCGGCGCGCCGCTGTACTTCGTACCGGTCGCGGCGGCTGCGCCCCTGTCGGACAGGATGATCGTGCAGGTGGTTCAGGATCGACTGGGGCGCATCTGGCTCAACGTGCATTCCCGCGGTGTCTTCTGGCTCGAGAATGGGGAACTTCGCGGTCCGCTGGCCATCGGCGATCTGCCGATCACGGACGATTACGTCGGCACACTGCTGCTCGACGAGAAGGGCGAGCCGGTCTTCTCGTCGCGGAAGGGCCTGTTCACGTTCTCCGGACAGCAGGCCCGGCTACTCGAAAATTCACCGGTCGATCAGCGGGATCCTCAGTACGCACAGCTCGTGGACCGCGCCGGAGTCTTCTGGTCGAGCGCGGCCCTGCGTGAGCGCAGCCGGCGATTCTGGCGCGGAGTGGAGGAGAGCTTCCCGGCCGGGCATCGCATCGTTGACGGGCGCTTCTCGGCGATGTACGAGGATCGCGAGGGGAATCTCTGGTTCGGCAGTTGGACGCAGGGGCTGCTGCGTCTCTCGGATGGGCCGCTGGTGTCTTACTCCGCGGCGGAAGGGCTGTCGAGCGACGCCGCGCGCACGCTGCTCGAGGACACTTCGGGCGCGATCTGGGTCGGAACCACCGACGGACTCAATCGGATCGCGGACGGCGGAGTCGACTCTTTCAGGCTCCCCACGAGTCTCCACGAGGCGCGCGACCTCAACTGGATCTATGCGCTCGCCGAAGATGGAGAAGGGGGCCTCTGGCTGGGATCCCGGGCGGGGCTGGCGAGGTTTCGGCAGGGCCAGTTCTCACCGCCGCCCCGCGATGGCACACAGCTCTCGCAGCCGGTCTTCTCGCTGCTGCGCGCTCCCGGCGACAGGCTCTGGGTCGGTGCCACCTCTGCGGGCTCCAAGGCCGGCGGTCCGCTGGTGCGCCTCGAATTGGGGCGCTGGATAGAGCAGGCCGTGCGGGCCGATATCGTCTTCAGCCTGCTCGCCGATTCCCGGGGCTCGGTCTGGGCGGCGACCAAGAACGGACTGTTCGAGATGCGCTCCGACGGCATGACCGTGAAGCACGAGACTCCGGTCGAGCCGCTGCACCAGCTCTTCATGAGCGCCACCGAGGACTCGCGCGGCGACCTCTGGTTCGGGACGCTCGAGGGCGGCATCGTGCGCTACCGCAACGGCGAGTTCAGGATCCTGCGCCGCCAGGACGGGCTGTTCGACGACACCGCTTGGGCGATCGTCGACGACGGGCTGGGGTACCTGTGGGTTTCGTGCGCGCGGGGACTGTCGCGCATGGCGCTGCGCGATCTCGATGCCTACCTGGAGGGCAAGGCGACGAAGGTGCGCTACCGGCTCTTCGGCGTCGAGGACGGCCTCGCGTCGGCGACCTTCGAGGGAGGTAACGGCAGCGCCGGCATTCGGGCGCGCGACGGCAGGCTCTGGTTCGCGACCATGAAGGGGGCCGCGCGCGTCGATCCGCAGGCAATCGAAGCGCTGCCGCTCCCCCTGACGACCATCGAAGAGGTCCGGATCGATGGCGCCAGGCTCGCTCCCGGCGCGCCGATCGAGCTCGCTCCGGGCAGCTACCGGCTGGAGATCGACTTCACGGCGATCTACCTGCGGGCCCCGAACCGGCTGCGCTTCCGCTACCGGCTCGACGGCGTCGACCGCGACTGGATCGATGTCGGGACCCGCCGCCACGCCGAGTACCCGGCAGTACCCGCGGGTGCCCACCGCTTCGCGGTCCAGGCATCGCTCGACGGGGAGAGCTGGGAGAGTCCGCGACGCTCCCGGTGGCGATCGCGGTGCCGTTCTGGCTGCGGCCCTGGTTCTTCGGCGTCGCGGCGCTCGCCCTCGTGGCGCTGGGGCTCGGTGTGCAGCGGGCGCGCGTCGGGCAGTTGCGCCGCCGCGCCGGCGAGCTCGAAGGTATGGTCGACTTCAGCCGCAGCGTCGCCGGCGTCCTCGATCCGGAGGAGATCGGCCGCCAGCTGGTCCGCGCCATTGTCGCGCGCTGGGGAGAGGCGCCGCGGCTGATCTTCGCGGCGCGCGAGGGCCGCGCACCGCAGCGGATGGTCGCGCACCTCAGCGGCGAGCTCGAGCTTTCGCCCGAGCAACTCGGCGGCCTCTTCGCCGGTTGGCGACGACCGCTGCGCCTGGCAGAGGCGATGCGCGATCCGGGAATGGCGGAGGGGCTCCCGGGCGGCCTCTATGGCGCCGGTCTCCTGCTGGCGGCGCCGATGGTCTCCGGCGATACCGCCTTCGGCCTGCTGGCGGTCGGCGGCGAGCGCGCCCGCGCCGGCCACGAGTCCGATCTCGCGCAGCTCTCGGCGCTCGCGGCGCAGGCGGCGATGGCGCTCGAGGGCGCCTGGCAGGCGCAGGAGGCGACGCGTTGGCGCCACGTCTCGGAGGCGCGCGGCGAGTGGCTGCAGCTCGACCTCGCTGCCCGCCTGGTCTTCGCGACGGTCGCCCGGCAGGGCTTCACCGGAGCGGTGACCGACCGTGACGTGCGCGACGCGCTGGCGGCGGTGTTCAGCGAATCGCCGGCGGCGACGGGCAGGATCGACACCGCGATCGCGCGCCTGGTCGCCGAGCACATCCTGTCGCGCGGCCAGCCCGCCGACGGTCCGTCGAGCGAGCTCCGGGTCGAACGCGATCGCTGGTTGCTGCTGCCGGAGATCCGCCTGCCGCTCGCCGAGATCGTCCGCCAGTCGGCGCAGAAGATCGGCGCCTACCAGCTCATCGAGCGCATCGGCGCCGGCGGCATGGGCGAGGTCTACCGCGCCGTCAACGTCCACGACGGCACCCCTGCCGCGGTGAAGATCCTCTTCCCCGAGCAGACCGCCGATCCGACTGCCCGCAAGCGTCTGGAGAGCGAAGGTGAGATCGTCGCCGCGATCGAACATCCGAGCATCGTGCGCCTGCTCGAGCGCGGCGAGCACGGCGGCCGGCTCTATCTCGCGATGGAGCTTCTCCCCGGCGACACCCTGGCGCAACGCCTGGCGCGCGGCAAGCTCTCCGAGCGCCGGGCGCTGGAGATGGGCGCCCAGATCGCCTCGGCGCTCGCCGCGCTGCACGCGCACGGCGTCATCCACCGCGACGTCACCTCGGGCAACATCATGTGTCTGCCCGCCGGCCGCTTCGTCCTGCTCGACTTCGGCCTGGCGCGCGGGGCGGCGCGCACGACGCTCACCGAGGCGGCGACGATGGTCGGCACGCTGCCGTACATGGCGCCGGAGATCCTGCGCTCGGAAACGGTCGACGAGGCGAGCGACCTCTGGTCGCTGGGGGTCGTGCTGTTCGAAGCGCTCGTGGGCCACCTGCCGTGGGGCGAAGGGCAACCAACACTGCAAATGGCGCTCGCCATCGCCCGCCTCGACACCAGCCCCGAGGTGCTCACCCGCGCCCCGCTGCGCACCGGCGTCGCCGAGCTTCTCGCCGAGCTGCTGCATCCGGATTCACGCCAACGGATGCGAGACGCCGGCGCCGTCGCCAAGCGCCTGGCGGCGCTGGCGGTCGACGCCAATGCGGCGAGCGGCGAGGTCGCGCTGCACATCGGCTGAGTCATCGTCGGGCGTCAGGCTAAGACGCCGAGGCCCGGCGGCGGATCCAGGCGTCGAGGTCGCCCTCGAGATCTCGGCCGCGGTGGAAGCCGCGCTCGACGATCAGCCTGACGGCGTGGCGCGCCCGGTCCGTTTCAGATTCGTCGGCGGCGCGCACGAGGTTGGCGATATCGACCTGGTCCTGCGGTCGTCGCACTTCGTCGCTCGCCAGCAGCTTGAGCGCGATGAGGTGTCCGATCCGCGCGACGGGAGCGTGAACACCGCCGGGCAGGGTCGTAGGGGTCGAGTCCGCGACGACTTCTGGCTCGATGCCCGCAGTCGCGAAGAGCAGATCGATCATCGCCGCCGAGCCGTCGGCTTCGGGCGGCAGGAGGCGGACCGTCGCCAAGCGGTGGCGGGTCTCGTGTTCGAGAACGGTTTCGAGCGTGTAGCCGCGACGCTGGAGGGCCGCGACGATTCTCTCCGCCTGTGGGTCATCGAGGCATGCCACCGCGAAGTCGAGGTCGCGGGTGAAACGTGCTTCGATTTGCACCGAGACCGCGAGACCCCCGACGAGGGCAAAGCGGACGCCCTCGGCATTCAAATCTGCGACGGCATTCGCGAGCAGCCGGTGGAGGTAGGTCAACGGCGCGGCCAGGAGACGACGCGTCCGGCGCCGTCCGCGGGGCGCCCGCGCAACCAGGCCTGGACCATCGCCTGGATCTCGGGGTCGGAGGCCTCGGGATGCTCGCGGCGAAACCGCAGCTCCGTCAGCTCGACGCCGAACTCCCACATGTCGAGGCTGGCGAGAAGACGCCTGCCTGCCTCGTCAGCCTGGTTCGCGCTCACGCCTGGATTCTATCGCGGGCGTGCAGATGTGCGGAGGGAGGTTCTCAGCGAGTGAGCGGGTCGAGCCTGAGCTCGTCGAGGGCATCGCGGCGCAGCCGAAATAGGCTCGCCCGCAGTTCGGGGCGCAGAGCCGACTCGAGCTCCAGGTAGGCTGCCTCAGCGAGCGGCTTCAGCAGCGCGACGACGTCGGCGAGATCCTGGTGCCGGCCCGCGACGAGCTTCAGGTCGACGAGGCCGGGAAGGGCGACGACGTCGTGCTCGCGCGGACTGCGCGCGAGATCGCGCGGCTTCGGGTACGGCGGCGCGCCGGGTCGCGGGCGGGGCTCGCCGGCGAAGAGGAGATCGACGTCGACGCCGCTCGCCACATGGCGCAGCCGGTTCTCGGCGCTGCGTTCGAATCCGAACTCGGCGAGATGCTGGAGGCAGCGAGCGAGGTCCACTCGCTCGAGCAGCAGATCGAGATCCCGAGTCGCCCGGACGTAGCCATGGTGGATCACCGCCACGCCGCTCACGAGGGCGTAGGAAACTTGCGCCCGCGCGAGGAGCTTGCGGAGGGCGAGGAGTCCGTCTTCGACGACAGGCAGTTCGGGTCGCATGGCGCGGGCGAAAGCGGTCGCCCCGGCCAGCGCCACCGCAGTCGATTCCATGCCCTGAGTTTACGCCAGGCTGGACTCTGGGCGCTCAGCCCGGCGCGCCTGTCCTGGGCATGGCAAGGTCGTGGCCGTACCGGCACGGCGCGAAAAGCGGGCAGGTGGGAATGTCGTGTGCTGTGCGCACATGCGTGTGCGGCGCGCACGCCGTTGGAGGCCATCCGGCGTTGCGCATCCACGCCTAACCCCTTTACTGAACGCTTTTAGCTTTCTCGCTCGAGATGGCGCGACCTGTGCTGTATGCGCAGTCAGCCATGTCCAAGATCTACCTGACGAAGCGCCTGGAGGAGAAGTCGACGGTCGGCCGGGGAGCGGCGAACCCTCTCGACTCGCTGGGGCACTCCGCGGCGACGGCGATCGCCGCCTCCGTCCCGCGCTCGCTCGAGCTCGCCGACTGGATCTACGCCGCGGGCCTCGAGGGGCGCGGCTGGCACGACGTGACCCGCGTGCTGGCCTCGGCCCTGGGTGCGGCGCGCTGCTGGCTGATCGCCGCCGAGTCCGGCCGGGCGCGGATCATCGCGGCGAGCGACCTGCCGGTCGCGCCAGGATCCAACAGCGCTGCGGTGGGTTCCGCGGGATCCGAATGGGCGGCCGATCCGCCGGGCGATGCCGCGGTCGAGATCGGCGGCGACGAAGCGCTCCGGCTGGTCTTCGAGCGCAAGGCGTTCAAACCCGAAGAGCGCGACTTCGTGCGCATGATCGGACGCCACGTCGTGCGTTCGCGGCTCCTCGCGCGCGCTCTCGCCCGCGCCGAAGCGCGTGGCCACCTCGCCTCGGCAGCCCTCGACCGCATGGCGATGGGGGTGGTGATCCTCGACGGCGAGGGCCGCGTGGCGCACCTGAATCCGGCGGCGCGGAGGCGGCTGGGAACGGGATGCGGCGTGACGCTCGCCGCCGACATGCTGGAGTGGAGCTCGCCGGCGATCGACCGCCAGCTGCGCGCTCTGCGCGGACGCCCGTACGTGACCGCGGGCGAGCCCCGCCGCCTCGCTTCGGAAATGCTGCGTGTGCCGCGCGAGGACGGCCTGCCGCCGCTCGAGATTCTCGCCGTCTCGCTCGAAGGCCTCGACCTCGCCGAAGGCGGCGCCGCAATCGCCCTCTTCCTCTCCGACGCCGACCACGCCGCGGAAACGCCCGCCAGCGTCCTCATGCGTCTCTACGGCCTGACCGCCGCCGAGTCGCGCGTCGCCGGCGAGATCCTGCGCGGCAGCGGCATCGACGAAGCGGCCGGCCGCCTCGGCCTCAAACGCGAAACCGTCCGCACCCACCTGAAACACATCTTCACCAAAGTCGGCACCACCCGCCAGGCGGATCTCGTCCGCCTCCTCCTCACCGGCGCGGCGGGGGTGCGGTGGGAGTGAGAGCGGCCACCAGCCTTCTCGAGTATAGGAAGCAGCAAGGCGGTAGCGGGATTTCAACGCCGCGTGCGCTGAGTTCACCCGTTCGGGGGAGGCGCGAAGCACATGACACTGCCTATGATCGCGCACTTTCCAGTCGATCAACCCTTGTTCGCCGGAGGACTTTAGGATGACTTCTCGCCGCGCATTCAGTCGTCGTCTCGGGTTGGTCGTCCTCGGCCTCGTCCTTGCGGCAGGTGCAGCCCACGCGCAGTCCGGCAGGGTCGGAGACAGGGTCTGGTACGACATCGATGCGGACGGCGTTCAGGATGCCGGCGAGCCTGGCTATTTCGGAGCCAGGCTTGTCCTCCGAACGACTTCGGGGGGTTGGATCACAGAGGCCACCACGGATGCGAACGGGGAGTATCGGATGACCGGCGTCGGCCCCGGCACCTACTATCTCGAACTTTATGGAGCATCGTGCCTGGGCCTGACTTTGTCGCCGCTAGATCAGGGCGGGAGCGACAGCCTCGATAGCGATTTTCTCCCGGCGACGTTTCGGACTCCAGACTTCGTTTACTCGGGAAGCGACAATACGACTTTCGATGTCGGAGTCACGACCCAACCGGTTACCGTCACGGGGAAGGTCTGGTTTGAAAGCGATTTCGACGGTTTGCGGGAGGTTGGAGAAGTCGGTGTCGCAGGAGTGTCGGTAAATCTCTACTCCGAAACCTGTGTCGGAAGCTGGTTTCAGGCAGCGACCACCGCGAGCGGCGACTTCACATTCTCCAACTTTCTGCCGGCAACCGCGGCGACGAGGCGATTTCGGCTCTATGTCAGCCGCTCCGGATCGCGCTATTTCACCCGCCAGGATCAAGGCGGCGACGATACGGTGGACAGCGACGTCGATGCCAACGGCTACTCAGTGGACTTCGCTGGGCTCGCCGGCACTACTGCCAGCGGAGTCGACGCGGGCCTCATCACCAACGCGGCCGGCCCGGTCACGATAGGAAACCGGGTCTGGCATGATGCCGATGGCGACGGTATCCAGGACGCTGGCGAGGTCGGCTACGGGGCGATTCCGCTTCGGCTCTACGGCAGCAATGGGAACTCCTACGCCGGAGATTTCAACACTGGCGGTACCGGAGCGTACGGTTTCTCGGTTCCGCCGGGAAAGTACCGCGTTCAATTCCATCCGCGGTCCTGCCTGGGAGTAACGATGTCGCCCCTCGACCAGGGTGGCGACGACACGGCCGACAGTGACTCGGATGCAAATGGCGTCACCGCGCTATTCGAGGTCTATGCGGGCTCCGACACCACGATCGACCTGGGAATCCTCCAAGCGCCGGCCTCACTGACCGGAAAAGTTTTCTTCGATACGGACGGAGACGGCCTGCGGGACGTCGGCGAGCCGGGCATAGCCGGCGCGACGGTCTACCTCGAGTCTTCGTGCTGGGGTGACGTCGCCACGGTGGCTTCCGACTCCAGTGGCAATTACGTCTTCCCTTCGATGCCGCCGCGCAGCGGGACGACCACGGACTACCGTGTGCGCTTTTCGCTGCCCGCTGGCTACTACTACACCCAACAGGACCAAGGCGCGGACGATGCGCTCGATAGCGACGCCGACACAGCAGGGTACACGACCTATTTCGACGCTCCGGCCGGAGGCGCCCGTAGCGGCGTCGACGCTGGGTTCATTCCGAACACCATCGGGACAGTTCGTATCGGCGATCGCGTCTGGTTCGACTCGGATGCGGACGGAGTGCAAGACGCGGGCGAGCCAGGGATGACCAGTCCGTACCTCCGCCTCGAGTCATCGAATGGCGGCTACCTCGGAGACGCCTACTCGAATCCGACCGGCATCTACGGCTTTTCCGGCACGTCGCCTGGTTTCCATCGCTTGCGAGCCTACGGACCTAGCTGCATGGGAGTCACAGCGTCGCCGCAGGACGCGGGAAGCGATGACGCGCTCGATAGCGACTTCAGCGGCTCGCCGCCCTCGACTGCGGTCTTCAGTGCTGGAGTCGGCCTCAACCACCAGTGGGACCTGGGCGTCACGACCCAACCGGCTGCTATCGGCGGTCAGGTCTGGCATGACCTCGATGCTGACGGAATCCGCGACGCAGGGGAACCAGCTGTCGCTGGCATGAGGGTGGAGCTCAGTTTCCCGGACTGCTATGGCTATTCCTATGTCTACTCCAAGAACGACGGGACGTTTGCTTTTCCCTATGTAATGGCATCGAACACCGGACGGCGCTACCAGATTCGCGCTCTCCAATCGGGCTTTTCTGGCTACTCGCCCACCGACCAGGGCGGGGACGATGCAGTCGACAGTGATGTCGATTCCGGCGGAACTGTGCCGTACTTCACTCTCGCTCCAGGCGGCTCGCGGATGAACATCGGTGTGGGCGTCGTCGGCGGGTCCTTGCGTTCGGTGGGCGATCGCGTCTGGCAAGATCTCGACGCCGACGGGCAGCAGGACGCTGGCGAAATCGGCCTGGACGGCGTCGACGTGCGCTTGTTGGATCCCGACGGGCAAACGGTCTCCCAGACGACGACCTCGGGCGGAGGCGCCTACGCCTTCGGCGGCCTGATGCAGCAGACCTACAGTCTCGAGTTCGTCCTCCCACCTGGATTCGCCTTCACCCTCAAGGACCAGGGGAGTGACACGAGCGACAGCGATGTCGACCCGTCCAGTGGGCGCACGTCGACCTTCTTCCTGAGCGGCGCAGCGGACAACTCGCGCGACGCGGGACTACTTCCGTCCAGTCCCGCCTCCGTCGGCGACAGAGTCTGGTTGGACCTCGACGGCGACGGCCTTCAGGATGGAGGAGAAGGCGCCGTCTCGAACGTAACCGTCTCATTGCGCAACGCCGCAGGAGTGTTGGTCAGTCAATCGACGACGGATGCCGCCGGAGCCTTCTCTTTCGCCAACATTCTTCCTGGCGACTATCGGCTGACGTTCACCTTGCCCGCCGGATTCGTCTTCTCGCCGCAGGATCAGGGCACCGACGACGGTGCGGACAGCGATGCCTCGGTCGTCGACGGCCAGACGGCGCTCTTCACGCTCGCCGGGGGGGCGAACGACTCGACTCGCGACGCCGGGCTGATTCCGGACGCCCTGGCGACGGTCGGGAACTACGTCTGGAACGACGCGGACGCGGACGGTGTTCAGGATAGTGGAGAGTCGGGCCTGGGTAGCGTGATAGTGCGGCTCCTCACCTCGGGCGGATCGCTGGTCACCAGTACGACGACGGACGCCGCGGGCAGCTACGGATTCGCGAACCTCGCATCCGGAGACTATTTCGTCGAATTCGTGCTGCCGGCACTCTTCGAGTTCTCGCCCGCCAACCAGACCTCCGACGCCTTCGACAGCGATGCGAACGTCGTGACGGGGCGAAGCCATACCTTCAATCTCTCGCTCGGCGAAGACGAGACTTCGATCGACGCCGGCATGAACCTGATCGACAACACGGCGCCCCGGGTCGCCAACCTCGATTCGGTCGCGACGAGCGGCGGCGCGATCGGCGAGAACGAAGTCGTGAACGTCGAGATCACCCAGTTCCTGGTGAGCTTCGACGAAACGATGGACGCGACGCTGGCCGGGAGCCCGGGCAACTACCTGCTGATCTTCGGCGGCAATGGCGGGACGCTCGACACGGCGGTCTGCGGTCCGCTGCAGGGCGACGACCAGAGCCTCAGCATCGACTCGGCGATCTACGCCGGGCAGACGAGCACGCTCTCGGTGAATGGGGCGACCGCTCTCACAGAGGGCAGCTACCGCCTCCTTGTGTGCGCTTCTTTGACAGACGTGGCCGGCAACCCGCTCGACGGCGACGGCAATGGCAGCGGTGGCGACGACTTCAGCCGCAGCTTCCGCGTCGATCTCGCGCGGCCGACGGTGACCCTCGTCCAGACCGTGGCCGACACCGGCGACGGGTCGCTGGGCGAGAACGAGGCGACGAACGTGGCGATCACCGAGCTCTCGGTGAGCTTCAGTGAGGAAGTGCTCGGCGGCGACATCACCGCGAGCTTCCTTCTGGTCGAGGGCGGCCTGGACGGCGCGCTCGACACGGCGGCCTGCGGTCCGCTGGCCGGGGACGACGCGAGCGTGGTCATCGACTCGGCGGTCTACGCGAGCCTGGGCTCGACCTCGACGCTGGCTTTGAGCGGGGGAGCGGCGCTGGCGGACGGCACCTACCGGTTGCTGGTCTGCGGCACCGTCACCGACCTGGGCGGCAACGCCCTCGACGATGACGACGACGGCGACGGCAACGACGACTTCGCGCGCAACTTCGTCGTCGATACCGTGCCGCCGACGAATCCGACGGCGATCAGCTCGTCGACCCACGTGCTTGGGGCCTGGTCGCCTGTGACCGGCTTCGGGGCGGAGTGGAGCGGCGGGACCGACGACCGGTCGGGCCGCGCTGGATACTCCGTGGTGATCGACGACAACCCGTCGACCGCGGTCGACTGCACAATCGAAGTCACCGATGCGGCGGGAACCGGTTCCATATCTGCGACGCTCGGCGAAGGCGCCAAGTACGTCCATGTTCGTTTGGTCGATCGCGCCGGAAACTGTGCGGTGGGGGAGACAGAGGCAGGCTTCTGGGGGATCGACACCTCGGCGCCGAGCGCGCCGGGAGCGGTCACGAGCTCGAGCCACGATCCGGCCGGGACAGCGGTCTCCGACGGCACGATCGAGGTTGCCTGGGACGCCGCGAGCGATACCTTCTCCGGAGTGGCGGGCTACAGCTACGCCTTCGACGGCAATCCGACCGGCAGCTGTGCGGGCAGCTCGACGGCCAGCCTCACGGCGACGAGCGGCGCGCTCGCCGACGGCAGTCACTATGTCCACGTCTGCGCTGTCGACTCCGCCGGCAACAGCGGTGCGGCGGTCCACGGTGGGCCGTACGTCGTCGACACCGCCGGGCCGACCGGCCTGGTGGTCAGCTCGACGAGCCACACCGTCTCGACCTGGTCGAACGACAACGGCGTCGACTTCGTCTTCAGCGGCGCGACCGACGCCAACGGCGTCGCCGGCTACGCCGTGGTCTACGACCAGGCGAGCGGCACCGAACCGGCCTGCACGATGACGCAGGCAGCTTCTACCTTTACCGGCAGCAGTTCGCCTGACGGCAACGACTGGTGGATTCACGTAAGGCCCATCGACACGGGAAACAATTGCGGCGGCACGAGCACCTTTGGTCCGTTCTGGATCGATACAACCGCACCGGGCGCGCCCGGCGCGGTGAGCAGCAGCTCGCACGACGGCGGTCCGACGAACGACACGACGATCGACGTCGCCTGGGGCGCGGCGACCGATGCGCTCTCCGGCATCGACGGCTACAGCTTCTTCTTCAACGGTGTGGATCAGGACTGTGACGGCGTGATGGACAGCGACTTCGATGAGCGCTCGACGACCTCGCCGCCGCTCGCCGCCGGGAGCTCGTACTTCCACGTCTGCGCGGTCGACCTCGCCGGCAACTGGGGGGCGGTGACGACCGGCGGGCCTTACACCATCGATCTCTCGGCGCCGAGGGTGACGAACCTCGACTCCGTCGCGACGAGCGGCGGCGCGATCGGTGAAGCCGAAGTCGTCAACGTCGCGATCACCCAGCTGCTGGTGAGCTTCGACGAAGCGATGGATGCGGCGCTGGCCGAGAGTTCGGGTAACTACCTCCTGCTCTTCGGCGGCAACGACGGCACGCTCGACACGTCGGTCTGCGGTCCGCTGCAGGGCGACGACCAGAGTCTCAGCGTCGACTCGGCGACCTACGCCGGCCAGACGAGCACCCTGACGGTCAACGGAGCGACCGCCCTCACAGACGGCAGCTACCGTCTCCTGGTGTGCGCTTCTTTGACCGACGTGGCCGGCAACCCGCTCGACGGCGACGGCAGCGGCACCGGCGGCGACGACTTCGCCCGCAGCTTCCGCGTCGACCTCGCGCGGCCGACGGTGACCCTCGTCCACACGGCGGCCGATACCGGCGACGGGTCGCTGGGCGAGAACGAAGCGACCAACGTGGCGATCACCGAGCTCCTGGTGAGCTTCAGTGAAGAGGTGCTCGGCGGCGACAGCACCGCGAGCTTCCTGCTGGTCGAGGGCGGCGGGGACGGCGTGCTCGCCACGACGGCCTGCGGTCCGCTCGCCGGGGACGACGCGAGCGTGGACATCGACTCGGCGGTCTACGCGAGCCTGACCCCGACCTCGACGCTGGCGTTGAGCGGGGGAGCGGCGCTCGCGGACGGCACCTACCGGTTGCTCGTTTGCGGCACCGTCACCGACCTGGGCGGCAACGCCCTCGACGATGACGACGACGGCGACGGCAACGACGACTTCGTGCGCAACTTCGTCGTCGACACCGTGCCGCCGACGAATCCGACGGCGGTCAGCTCCTCGACCCACCCGTACGCCGACTGGTCGCAGATGACCGCGTTCACCGCGGAGTGGAGCGGCGCAACCGACGAACGCTCGGGTCTCGCCGGCTATTCGGTGGTGATCGACGGCAACCCGTCCGGTTCGGTCGACACATCGCTCGAGACCGGCGACACGGCAGGCTCCGGCACTTTCTCGACCGCGCTCGGCGAGGGTTACTGGTACGTCCACGTCCGCGCCTGCGACCACGCCGGCAACTGCGCCACGGGCGTGGCGGAGGACGGCTTCTGGGGCATCGACACCTCAGCGCCGGGTGCGCCGGGCGCGGTCTCGAGCGCGAGTCACGATCCGACGGGGACTCCGGTTTCCGATGCCACGATCGACGTCGCCTGGGGCGCCGCGAGCGACACCTTCGCTGGCGTCGCCAGCTACAGCTACGCCTTCGACGGCAATCCGACCGGCAGCTGCTCAGGCAGCTCGACGGCGAGCCTCTCCGCGACGAGCGGCGCGCTGGCCGACGGCAGCCACTATGTCCACGTCTGTGCGGTCGACTACGCCGGCAACAGCGGCGCGGCGGTTCACGGCGGACCGTACGTCGTCGACACCGCCGCTCCGACCGGCTTGGTGGTGAGCTCGCCCAGCCACACCGTCTCGGTCTGGTCGAACGACAGCAGCGTCGACTTCATCTTCAGCGGCGCCACGGACGCCAACGGTGTCGACGGGTACGCGGTGGCCTACGACCAGGCGAGCGCGACTGAACCGGCCTGTGCGACGACGCAGACAGGCACTACCTTTACTGGAAGCAGTTCGCTTGACGGCAACGACTGGTGGATTCATGTCCGCCCCAGGGACGCCGCCGGCAACTGCGGCACGAGCGTCACCTTCGGTCCGTTCTGGATCGATACCATCGCACCAGGCGCGCCCGGCGCGGTGAGCAGCAGTTCGCACGACGGCGGTTCGACCAACGACACGACGATCGACGTCGCCTGGGGCGCGGCGAGCGACACGCTCTCCGGCATCGACGGCTACAGCTTCTTCTTCAACGGCGTCGACGACGACTGCGACGGCACGATGGACAGCGACTTCGACGAGCGCACGGCGATCTCGCCGCCGCTCGCCGCCGGGACCTGGTACTTCCACGTCTGCGCCGTCGACCTCGCCGGCAACTGGGGCGCGGTGACGACCGGCGGGCCGTACACGATCGATCTCTCCGCGCCGAGGGTCGCGAACCTCGACTCCGTCGCGACGAGCGGCGGGGCAATCGGCGAAGGCGAGGTCGTCAACGTCGCTATCACCCAACTGCTGGTGAGCTTCGACGAAGCGATGGACGCGACGCTGACCGAGAACACGGGCAACTACCTCCTGATTTTCGGCGGCAACGACGGCACGCTGGACACGGTGGCCTGCGGACCGCTGCAGGGTGACGACCAGAGCCTCAGCATCGACTCGGCAACCTACGCCGGACAGGCAAGCACGCTCTCGGTGAACGGGGCGACTGCTCTCACCGACGGCACCTACCGTCTCCTTGTGTGCGGTTCTTTGGAGGATGTGGCTGGCAACCCGCTGGACGGCGACGGCGACGGCACGGGCGGCGACGACTTCAGCCGCAGCTTCCGCGTCGACCTCACGCGGCCGACGGTGGTGCAGGTGCACACCGTCGCCGACACCGGTGACGGCTCGCTCGCCGAGCTCGAACCGACGAATGTGGCGATCACCGAGCTGTCGGTGACCTTCGACGAAGAGGTGGTCGGCGGCGACAGCAGCTCCAACTTCCTCCTGGTCGAGGGCGGGCCGGACGGCGTGCTCGATACGTCCGCGTGCGGTCCGCTCCAGGGCGACGACACGAGCGTGGTGCTCGATTCGGCGGTCTACTCGAGCCTGACCTCGACGCTGGCACTCGATGGTGGCGTGGCTCTGACGGACGGCGAGTACCGTCTGCTGGTCTGCGCCACGCTCACCGACCTGGGCGGCAACGCCCTCGACGATGACGACGACGCCGACGGCAACGACGACTTCGCCCGAACCTTCACGGTGGACACCGTGCCGCCGACGAATCCGACGGCGATCAGTTCTTCGACTCATGTCCTCGGCGCCTGGTCGTCCGTGACCGGCTTCGCGGCGCAGTGGAGCGGAGCGACCGACGACCGGTCCGGCCTTGCCGGATACTCGGTCGTCATCGACGGCAACCCGACGACCGCGGTCGACTGCACGATCGAAGTCGCCGATGCGGCGGGTACCGGCTCCACCGCCGCAACGCTCGGCGAAGGCGCCTGGTACGTCCACGTACGCCTGGTCGATCGCGCCGGCAACTGCGCGGTGGGGGAGGCGGAGGCGGGATTCTGGGGGATCGACACGTCGGCGCCAGGCGCGCCGGGAGCGATCTCGAGCCCGAGCCACGATCCGGTCGCGAGCCCGGTCTCCGACCCGACGATCGACGTCGCCTGGGGCGCGGCGAGCGACGGGCTCTCCGGCATCGCCGGCTACAGCTTCCATTTCAGCGCCGACGAAGACGAGGACTGCGACGGGGAGACGGACAGCGACGAGGAGGAGCGCACGGCACTCTCGCCGCCGCTCGCCGACGGCAGCTGGTACTTCCACGTCTGCGCCGTCGATCTCGCCGGCAACGCCGGTCCGACGACCCACGGCGGGCCGTGGATCGTCGACACGACCCCGCCGGCTGGGCTGGCGGTGAGCTCGAGCAGCCATACCGTCTCGACCTGGTCGAACGACAGCGGCGTCGACTTCGGTTTCAGTGGCGCGACCGACGCCAACGGCATCGCCGGCTACGCGGTCGAATATGACCAGGCATCAGGCACCGAACCGGCCTGCACCACGACCCAGACAGCGTCTACCTTTACTGGCAGCAGTTCGCCTGACGGTAACCACTGGTGGATCCATGTGAGGGCGAGAGACACTGCGGGCAACTGCGGTCCGACCGTCCACATGGGTCCGTTCTGGATCGACACCGTGGCTCCGGGCACAGTGAGCGGACTGGTCTCGACCGACCATGCGGTCGGCCTGCCGTCGATCGATCCGACGATCGCGATGTCCTGGTCCGCCGCGACCGACGACCGCTCCGGCGTCGCCGGCTACTCCGTGCAATTCAGCGGCAGCGCTTCCTCGACCTGCGACGGCGGCCAGGAGACGGCGAGCACCTCCTTCACTAGCGCCGCGCTCGTGCACGGCGACTGGTACGTCCAGGTCTGCGCCCGCGACGCGGCGGGCAACTGGGGAGCGGTCACGCAGGCCGGGCCGTACACGATCGACCTCGTGGCGCCGCAGGTAGTGCTGGTGGGTGCGTTGGTGGCCTTGCCGGACCTCGCGGTCTCGGAGGGTGAAGTGATCGGCGGCGCCGTCGACCGGTTGGTGTTCCACTTCTCCGAGCCGATGTCGACCTCGGCCGGGCTGGCCTCTTCCTATCGCCTCCTCACGGACGACGGCGACGGCTTCCAGACGACCTCGTGCGCCGGCGGCGCCTCGCCGCAGGACAGTCTGGTCGTGATCGATGCCGTGAGTCTCGCGATCGACCAAGCCACGCTCGACGTCAACGGTGGCGTGGCTCTGCCCAGCGGCGTCTATCGCCTCCTGGCGTGCGCTTCGCTCACCGACGCCGCCGGCAACCATCTCGACGGCGACTTCGACAGCACGCCAAACGACGACTTCGCTCGCGACTTCACCGTGGATGCGTCGCCTCCGACCGTGGTTCTGGTGGAGACCGATGCCGCCACCGCTGGCGCGGGCCTGGTCGAGAACGAGGCGACGAACGTCGCGGTTACACAGTTCACCGTGACCTTCAGCGAACCGGTCTACGACCCGATCGGCGACACCAACCCGGACGACGTCACCAACCCAGGCAGCTATCGGCTCGTCGAGTCGGGCGGCGACGGCTTCCAGACGGTCTCCTGCCAGATGGGTGTCGATCCGTCGGATATCGGGCTCGCGGTCGATAGCGTCAGCTACGACGGTCTCTCGCATACCGCCACCCTGTCGGTGAACGGCGGCGTGGTGCTCGGCGAGGGGATCTACCGCCTCTACGTCTGCGGCACGGCGGCGATCGTCGATCTCTTCGGCTATCCGCTCGACGGCGATGCCAACGGCACGGGCGGCGACGACTTCGGGCGCAACTTCCAGGTCGACACCACGGTGCCGTCCAATCCGGTGCTTTCGCCCAGCCTGCCGCCGGGTGTGTGGACCAACGTTCACGACCTCGTCGTGACCTGGAGCGGGGCTTCGGATGGCGGCTCCGGCTCCGGCCTCGCAGGCTACTCGGTGCTCTTCGATCTCGCCTCCGGGACGAATCCGGGGACGAGCATCGAGGTCTCCGAGGCGGCGGTGCACCAGGCGGTGGCGACGCTCGCCGACGGCGCTCCGCACTACTTCCACCTCGTGACCTGCGACCGCGCCGGCAATTGCGCGCCGCCGATCGAGAGCGGTCCGTTCCAGGTCGACACGCAGGCCCCCTCGAGCCCGGCACCGGTGACTTCGAGCTCCCACGGCGACGGTCTGCCGCATTCGAATTTGGCGATTGCGGTGAGCTGGACGGCCTCATCCGACCAGCCGGGCCTCTCGGGCGTCAGCGGCTATGGAGTTTCCCTGCAGGGCGCCGCGGCGCCGCCGGTCTGCGCGGGAACGAGCACCGGTGGCACCTCCGCGACGCTCAACGCGCCGTCGGACGGCAGCTACTTCCTTCACGCTTGCGCCCGCGACCTCGCCGGCAACGTGAGTGGAGTCGTGGTGGACGGACCGTACGTCGTCGACACGGCCGGCCCGGCCGGTCTCGTGGTGAGCTCGTCGAGCCACAGCGTCTCGATCTGGTCGAACGACAACACGGTCGACTTCAGCTGGAGCGGCGCCATCGATCCAGGCGGGATCGCCGGCTACGCCGTCGCGTACGACCAGTCGAGCGCGACAGAACCGACCTGCGCAGCGACGCAGACAGCCTCTACCTTTACTGGCAGCAGTTCGCCCGACAGCGACGACTGGTGGCTCCACGTGCGGCCCATCGACAGTGCCGGCAATTGCGGCGGCACGGCGCATCTCGGTCCGTTCCAGGTCGATACGCAGAGTCCGGCGGCGCCGACCGGCCTCGCCAGCCCGAGCCACGAGGTGGGCGTCGCATCGAACGACGACACGGTCGAGGTGGATTGGCAGGCGGCGATCGACCAGGCCGGTCTTTCGGGGATCGACGGCTACGGCTTCTTCTTCTCGACCGGAGAGGACGACGACTGCGACGAAGTGCAGGACGGCGAGGAGGACGTGCTTGCGGCGACGAGCGCCACGCTCGCCGACGGCGAGCACTACTTCCACCTCTGCGCGGTGGACAACGCCGGCAACTGGAGTCCGGTGGCGTCGATCGGTCCGTTCGTCATCGACACGGCAGGCGCCGCGGTGGTCGCGATCGGGACGGTGGCGGACACTGGCGACGGCGAGCTCGTGGAAGGGGAGTCGACGCCGGTTGGCGTGACCCAGCTCACGGTCGTCTTCGACGGCGCGATGTTCGACGCCAGCGGCGACAGCGATCCCGCGGACGTCACCAACCCGGAGAACTACCGCCTCTACCAGGCCGGGGCGGACGGTGCGGTGCAGACAGTTGTTTGCGGTACCGCAGCCGGGGACGACGTCGAGGTGCCGTTCGCCGCGGCGAGCTACAGCGCTGCGACGACGACAGCGGCACTCGCCTTCTCCAGCAGCCTCGCGCTGCCGCGGGAAAGCTACCGCCTCCTCGTCTGCCCGACGCTCGAGGACGACGCCGGCACGGCGATCGTGGGCTTCACCCGCAACTTCACCGTCAGCACGACGGATCTGCTGGCGAACCCGAACTTCGACCACGACCTCGGCGGCTGGGTGGTGACGGAGCCGGTACCGGGAAGTCTGCTGTGGAGCTCGAGTGACCTCGGCGCGGCACCCACCTCAGGATCGGCGGAGATCCTCACTGCAGCCGGGTCGGGAGGAGTCTGGGCCCTCTCGCAGTGCTTCACGGATCCGCTGGGTCCGTTCGCAAGCAGCGGCTGGACGACGGTCGAGAGCACCGTGCCGGGCGCACCGGTCGTCGGCGTCAGGCTCGACTTCTTCGCCGGTGCCGGCTGCTCCGGCGCGCTGCTCGATTCGACGCTCTCGCCGCCGGTCGGCGGCGACACCGGTGGGTTCAGGACCTACCTGCAACTGGTGCGGAACGGATCCCCGGACACCGCGCTCTCCGTCCTCGTGACGGTACAGGTCGAAGGTGGCGCCGCGGCGAGCTTCACCGTCCGCCTCGACGACCTCTTCCACGGTCACCCGCCGGCGCTGTTCGTTGACGACTTCGAGAGCAGCGGCACCGGCGCCTGGAGCGTCACGGTTCCGGTGCCGTAGGCCTACGCGAGGTACCTGCAGTCTCGGCAGCCGGCCCCTGCCTGCATGGGAGGGCGCCGGCCTTTTTTTTTCCGCTTCAGCGGCAGAGGCTGGTGTCGAAGGAGTAGCTCGGCCGGTAGGGAGTGCCCCTCTGCAGCGGGGCCCTCACCCGCGGGCAGACCCTTCCGACCGCCATCGTGGCCTGATACTCTCCCGCCTTCCTTTCCTGGCCTCGAGGGACACGGGATGATGACGAGTCTGCGATTGTCCGCCTCCATGGTGGTGCTGGTGCTGGTCATAGGCTGTGCGTCGGCGTCGACGCCGGCGCCGGCGCGCGACGAAGCGGCCGGCAAGTCCGCCCCGATAGCGCTCCCCTGGAAGGCGGGCCCGGCCTACGCCTCCACCTACCGGCCTCCAGCGTCGCCGCCTCTCTTGATCCGGAACGCCACGATTCTCAGTGCTGTCGGCGACCGCATCGAAAGGGGCTCGCTGCTGATTCGCGACGGCAGAGTGGTCGCGGTCGGCGCAGTCGTCGAGGCGCCGCCGGATGCGGCGGTGCTCGATGCTGCCGGCAAGTGGGTGACTCCGGGGATCATCGACGCCCACTCCCATCTCGGGGTCTACCCGTCGCCCGGCGTTGCCGGTCAATCGGATGGCAACGAGGCGACCGAGCCGGTCACCGCGGATGTGCAGGCGGAGCATTCGGTGTGGCCGCAGGACCCCCAGTTCGCCCTCGCGCTTGCCGGCGGAGTCACCTCTCTTCAGGTCCTGCCCGGTTCGGCGAATCTCATCGGTGGGCGCGGTGTGACGCTCAAGAACGTTCCGGCGCGCGACGTCTACGCGATGAAGTTCCCCGGTGCGCCGTACGGACTGAAGATGGCCTGTGGCGAGAATCCCAAGCGGGTTTACGGCGAGAAGGGACGCGCGCCGTCGACGCGGATGGGCAATGTCGCCGGCTATCGCTCCGCCTGGATCCGGGCCGCCAAGTATCGCGAAGAGTGGGAGGCGTACGCTCGACAGGCCGGAGAAGGAGGCGCTGAGCTCAAGCATCCCGATCGCGATCTCGAGCTCGACACCCTGGCCGGTGTGCTTTCGGGCGAGATCCTGGTGCAGAACCACTGCTACCGGGCCGACGAGATGGTCACGATGATCGAGATCGCCAGGGAGTTCCACTACCGGATCAGCGCTTTTCATCATGCGGTGGAGGCCTACAAGATCGCCGACGTTCTGGCGCAGAACGGCATCTGCGCCGATGTCTGGGCCGACTGGTGGGGCTTCAAGATGGAGGCGTTCGACGGGATTCGCGAGAACGCCGCCCTGATTCAGGCCGCTGGCGGGTGCGCGGTCATCCACTCCGATTCGGCAGTGGGGATCCAGCGGCTCAATCAGGAGGCCGCCAAGGCGATGGCCGCGGGGAATCGCATCGGCCTCGCACTCCGCGAGGAAGATGCCATCCGGTGGCTGACGATCAACCCGGCGAAGTCGATCGGTGTCGGCGAGTCGACCGGTTCGCTCGAGACCGGCAAGATGGCCGACGTCGTGGTCTGGAGCGGCAATCCCTTCAGCGTCTACAGCCACGCGGAGAGGGTCTACATCGACGGCGCCCTGATCTACGACCGCAACGACAGGACGCACCAGCCGGTATCCGACTTCGCGCTCGGCACCATGGGGACGAACCGATGAAGCGCGCGCTCCTTGCCCTTGGACTGGCGGCCGCATGCGGTGTGACCGGGCCACTTTCTGCCGAGACCATCGCCATCACCGGCGGAAAGCTGGAGACCATGGGCCCGGCGGGGACGGTGCCGAACGGCACGGTCTTGATCGTGGACGGCAGGATCTCCGCGGTCGGAGTCGGCATTCCGATTCCGGGAGAGGCCCGGCGCATCGATGCGCACGGGCGCGTCGTGACACCGGGGCTCTTCAACTCCCTCACGCGCCTCGGGCTCGTCGAGGTCTCGGCGGTCGAGGGGACGGCCGACAGCGAAGTGAAGAGCGACCGCATCACGGCGGCGTTCGACGTCGCCGACGCCCTCAATCCGCGCTCGACGTTGATCGCGGTGAACCGGATCGACGGACTGACGCGCGCCGTCGTGGCGCCCTCCGCCGGCAACAGCCTGATCGCGGGTCAGGGCGCGGTTATCCACCTCGGCGCCCCTGCGGATCTGCTGGTTCGCGAGCGCGTCGCCATGTTCGCCTTTCTCGGTGAACGCGGCGCGGAGCTCACGGGCGGGGCGCGCAGCGCGGCGATCCTGCGTCTGCGCGAGGTGCTCCAGGATGCCGCCGACTTCGCCGCGAACCGCAAGGCGTTCGAGGCCGGCGACCGCCGCGAGTATTCTCTGTCGCGACTCGACCTCGAGGCGCTCGTTCCCGTCATGCGAGGCGAGCTCCCCCTCGTCGTCACCGCCGACCGCGCCAGCGACATCGTCGCCGCCCTGCGGCTGGCGAAAGAGCTCAAGCTGCGGCTGATCCTCGCGGGGGTAGCCGAGGGCTGGATGGTCGCCGGGGAGATCGCCGCGGCCGACGTGCCTGTGCTCGTCGAACCGCTCGACAACCTGCCATCGTCCTTCGAACAGCTCGGCGCGACCATCGCCAATGCGGCCAGGCTGCGCACGGCGGGTGTCCGCGTCGCCTTCATGAACGGTGACGCGCACAACGCGAGAAACGTCCGGCAGAGCGCCGGTAACGCCGTCGCCAACGGCATGACCTGGCACGACGCCCTGGCCGCGTTGACGACGGTGCCGGCGTCGATCTGGGGGATCGCCGAACGTTACGGCTCACTCGAGCCCGGGAAGGACGCGGATCTGGTCATCTGGGACGGCGATCCGCTCGAAGTCACCACCTACGCCGACGTGGTCCTCATCCGCGGAGTGGAGATCCCGATGGAGAGCCGCCAGACGCTGCTGCGGGACCGCTACAGGAACTGACGGTACGCCGACATCCGTAGGTCAGGCCGGGATCCCCGGCCGGGAGACGATGAGAGACCTGACGAAGGATTTCGACTATGACCGGCTTGTCCGCGAGGAGAAGGAGCACTTCTCGCAGATCGCGGTCACGGCGGATTTGCGGGAGGGGGGCGTCCAGGCGGCCTCTGCCTGGCAGCGCTACTGGGATCGGCAACGACCGGCTATTCAGGCCTCCGGCTTCGCGAATCTGGGGGCCTATCTTTCCGGGGTGATGGCCGACGTCGCACGCCCGATCGAGGTGCTCAGTCTCGGCAGTGGGTACTGCGGGCATGAGCTGACGCTGGCGCGCAGCTTCACCCGCGACTATCGGATCCACTGCACCGACATCAACGATGAGCTCTTCGCGCAAGCCCGCGCGGTCGCGCGCGGCGAAGGGTTGAACGTCGACTTCAGCGCCGCCGACATCAACTTCCTGAACCTCGAGACTCGGCGGTACGACCTCATCTTCGCCCACGCCGTCGTCCACCACGTCATCAATCTCGAGCACCTGTTCGCGCAGCTGGCGCTCGGCCTGGCGCCCGACGGAATCCTGCATCTCGTCGATGTGGTGGGGAAGAACCGCAAGCTGATCTGGGACGAGAACGAACAGTTCGCCAACGCGCTGCTGGCGCAACTGCCGGCGCACGTCACGCGCGGAGTTCGCCTCGCCGTTCCCGAAGGGGACGACGGCATGGAGGGAATCCGCCAACAGGAGATCCTCGCCGAGCTGCGCCAGACCTTCACGCCGCTGTTCGAACTTCGGCACGGCGCCTTCATGCGCTTCGTCTGCACCCATCCCGAGCTCGGCCCGGCCCTGGGTTCGTCCGGTCCCGAAGCACAGAACTGCCTCGAATTCCTGCTCGACTGCGACGACAGCGCCGTGCGCAACGGCCTGCTGCGGCCGCTGGAGATCTGGGGCGTCTATCGGGTGGCATCTCAGCGCTAGATCGAAGCGGACACAAAGAACCTCCGCTCGACAGGGGCCGGGGTCGCCACGGCGGATTGACCTACCCGCAGGGGTGGGATCTGCGCACGGTTCGGGCCGGCGGGCGTGGACTATCTCAGGGCATGTTGGCGGCCGGCGCCCAACCCTGCCACTGGGCAGCTTCGCTGGACCGGCCGGCGGCGCGCAGCAGGGCCACCATCCGCTCGTAGCCGGCGCGCTCGCGCGGTGCCCAGGTGAGCGCGGTGCGGAAGGCGGTCTCCGCAGCGGCGGTCTCGCCGCGGGCCTGGGCGACGTCGCCGAGAGTGAACCAGGCGAGCACCTGATTCGGGCGCAACGCCAGGGCCTCCCGCGCGCGCCGCTCGGCGGCAGGGAGATCGCCGCGCCGCAGTTGCAGCCGGGCGAGATTGACCAGGGCGACGGGTTGCGCCGGATCCTCGGCGAGCGCCGCCTCGAGGAGGGCGATCGCCTCGTCGGTGCGGCCCTGCTGGGCCATCGCCAGCGCCTTCCAGGCGCGCGCCGGGGTCGTAGCGGTGGGGAAGCGGGTGAGCAGCCGCGTGAACGCCGCTTCGGCGCGCGGCGGGTCGCCGCGGTCGAGCCAGCCTTTGCCGAGATCGAGGAGCGGCTCGTAGCTCGCGACCTCCTGCGTTGCCAGAAGTCGATCGAGCTGGCGGAGAGCGTCCGGCGAGGCGCCGGTGCGGGCAACGGCGACGGCACGGAAGAGCTCGCTCTCCGGCCCGACGGTGCCGGGCTCGAGCAGCCAGGCGTCGAGCAGCACCGGATCGCTCTCCGGCCGAGGTGCGACGAGGTCCGAGCCGCCGAGCTCGCGCGCGATGCGGTGGTCGGTCATCACGACGTGGACGACATCCTCGGCACGGCGACGCGGCATGTGGCAGCCGGCGCAGTTGCGCGCGCTCGCCGGCGAGGGGTCGGCGTACGGCGCCGGCCGGGTGCAGCTCTCGTCGGTGTGGCAGGTGAGGCAGGCGCGCCGGTAGTGCTCGACCTTCTCGGCTGGTGGAATGCGGCGGTGCGGATCGTGGCAGGTGATGCAGGCGAGGGCGCCCGAGGTGGCCGTCGAACAGCGGCTCTGGCGCAGGCGGTAGGCGTGATGGTTGATCTCGAAACGATCGGCTGCGCCCTCCGTCCGGATCGCCATCTGGACCAGGTCGTCGGCGAGCGGCTCTCCCGGCCGGTACGAGAAATCGCCGCGTCCGAAACGGCGGACCGCCGGGAGGGCGACCGCCGGCTGGAGGTGGCACTGGTTGCAGACGTCGTCACGCCGCGCAGCGGGGAGCTTCGCCGGCTGGACAATCGCCGCGCGAATGCTCGCGGCGCTCGCTGCGGGGTCCTGGGCCAACGCGACGTGCCGAGCTCCGGGGCCGTGGCAGCGCTGGCAGCCCGTGCCTTCGGGGAGGTCGTTGGGGAAGACCGCGGGGAGGCCGTGGCGATCGCCCGCCGGCGGCAGGTCGGGGAAGGCGTTGTGACAGAACAGGCACTCGCGCTGGATCGCTCGATGGACGCCCTGGTGGTCGCGGCGGTCGTAGCCGGGTGCCATCGCCCACTCGCCGGTCTGCGTGTACCAGGCGATCGGCAACTGGAAGAGCTCGCCGCTCGGGACGCGGTAGAGGTAGGTGCGCGCGTGGTGCCCCGACCCGAGAATCCAGTCGACGGGGATCTCGAGGAGATTCCGGCGCTCGCCGTTCGCCTCCTCCTGCCACTGCCGGAAGACGAGGCGCGCTCCGTCGGGTCGCTGCTCGCGCGTCATGGAGTAGCTTTCGCCCGACTCGCGGTGACGGAACGAGGCCGGCGGCCGGGCGCCAGACGAACCGGAAGCCTGTGAACCGACCAGCGCCTCGATGTCGCGCTCGACGCCCGGGCGAAAGAACGACTGCGCCATCCCCACCTCGCGGTAGCTCTCGTAGCGCGCGAGATGGCAGGGCCGGCAGGAGGTCGAAGGGACGTAGCCGGCGGGAGCGCTGGCGATTGGCGGCGGCGATCCGGCGTCTGCGGCGAAACCTGCGACAGCGCTAGCACCGGTCCCCCCTTCCACACCCCGTCCGGTTCCCGGCGTTGTCGCGGGCAGGAGCTGGAGGAGGAGCACCGCGCCGACGGTCCGGGCTCCGCGCACGGGGCGAAAGCATAGAAGCCCACGCGGAGAGGCACCAGAATTCGACGGCTGGCGAAGCGGGGCAGAGCCGGTGCGGATCGTCACCCTAGTCCCTGACCTCTCCCGGCCAGACATCCGGCGCGGGGCCATCGAACGCCGGCTTGCGGTAGGCAACCTTGGCCAGGCGCATGGAGTCGACCCAGATCGAATGCAGGAAGATCACCGGGACCAGGGCGAGAAGGAAGAGCGTCGCGTTGAACAGCAGATACCAGAATGGGGTCCCCGGCACGAGGACTTCGAGCTCGTCGAAGAAGAGAACTTCACAGGCACCGTTTCCGCCATCCGTGCGCACGGTGCTCGACTTTCGCCAGAACTCCTTCCAATCGTCGAGCTGATAGTTGACCAGGGCGCCCTTGACGTGGATCTGATCCCCGATGCGAATGTCATCGAGGACGGATCTCAGACTGTCCTCGTCCGTGACCATGTGGTTGTTGGACATCTCCGAGCCCAGGAATCGGACACCCTCCGGATACCTGTAGTAGCAGGTCCACGGGCCGCTCTTGAATGTGACCTTGCCGAGCTCTCCCGAGACGAGGTTGTTCCCCCATACGACACAGAGATCCTTGGTGTCGACAGACGAACTGTCGTGGTAGATGTCCGCGACGCTCTCGATGTTGTTGTGGCTCACGACAAGTCCCCATAGCTCGTAGTCGGCCACCGGTCGAACCCGAACTGTTCGGCCTTCGTGGGTGAATTCGAAGGGCTCGCGCTCTGTGGCTTCCTGGCGCGGCTCGTTGAGCAGGGCGGGATCGATCTCGGAAGCGGCCGGAGCTCCACCCTTGCACTTCCACGCCAGGAGCAACAGCGCGAGGAGGGCGAGAGCGGCGAAACCGAGGAGCCGCCGACGGCCGTCGAGCGATTCCTGCAGGGTCGCCGTCCCTTCGAATGGTGCGGGTAGCTTCGCGTTGGCGGACATTCGAGATCTACAGGGATCCACGGAGCCTTCGAAGAGGCCTACAGCCCCGCCGCTTCGCGCAGGGTGCGTTCGACGTAGACCGGAGTCACCTGGCCGCGCCAGCGCGGGTCGAGGTCGGTGTTGTCCATCGGCGTCGCGGCGCTGCGTGCGCTGGCGGCTGCGGCGGCGATCGTCTCGGCCGTGAGCTTCTGGCCGATGAGCGCCTTGGCGACTTCGTCGGCCGAGGAGGGGAGCGAGGCGATCGAGCCGAGCACGACGCGGGCGTCGCGAACGAACTCTCCGTCCATCCACAGCGCTACCGCGACCGAGAGCACGCCGAAGTCGATCGAACCGCGGCGGCGGAGCTTGAAGAAGGCCGTGCGACAGTGCGCGGCGTCGGAAGCGCCGGGGACGACGATCTCGGTGACGATCTCGTCGCGTTGTTTGGTCAGATAGGCCATGCCATCGTCGTGGTAGAGCGCCGCGATCGGGATCACGCGCTCCCCCGCGGTCGAGACCAGCTGTACTCGCGCGCCGAGCGCCACCAGCATCGGCGCCGAGTCGGCGGAGGCGACCGCCCAGCAGCGCGGCGACGACGGCGCCACCCAGCAGATCTTCCCTTCGGCCTTCATGCAGTAGGAGATCGACTGCCGCCACTCCGCGTTCTGGTTGTAGTAGGTGCAGCGCGTGTCGAGGCAGACGTTGCCGCCGATCGTGCCCATGTTGCGCAGCACCGGCGACGAGATCCACGCGACGGCGCGGGCGAGGGCGGGGAAGCGCTCGCGCACTGCGGCGTGGCGCTCGACGCTGGTGAGCGTCGCCATCGCGCCAAGGTGGAGGTCGCCGTTCGCATGCACCTCGCGAAGCTCGTGGAGGCGGGAGAGGGAGACGACGTCCGCGGCCTTCTGATGCCGGCGCTTGAGATTCGGCCAGAGGTCGGTGCCGCCGGCGACGACCCGGGCGGACTCGCCTTCGGTGGCGAGAATCGCCGCGGCTTCGGCGAGCGTCGCCGGCTGGTGAAGTCGGAACTTCGGCAATCTCAGCATCTCATTCGCCCTTCTTGCCGGAGAGCTGCGTCGTCAGCGCTGCGACGCTGCCCGCCTTGAGCGCATCTTCGCGCTCGGCCATCGTGCCGTCCTTCGACTTCCGCCCAGTGGCGAGCTTGAACTCGTGCTCATTGGTCGCCTTACCGTCGCCGCCTTCCCACGGTGTCGGCACCTTGAGGGTGAAGCCGAAGTCGATCTCCGGGAAGGGCTCGGGACCGAAGCGCGCCGGCTTCCCTTTGCGCTTCGCCTCGAGCGCTTTCAACACCATGTGCGGGTGGATCGGAACCTGGTCGACGCGCACGCCGACGGCGTCATGGATGGCGTTGGCGCAGGCCGGCGGCATCGGCAGCAACGGGCCCTGCCCGACCTCCTTGGCGCCGAACGGACCGGCCGGATCGGGATCCTCGATCAGGTAGGTGGTGACCGGCGGCATCTCCTCGAAGGTCAGGCTCTTGTACTCGAGCAGGCTGGGGAACTTGTGCACCAGCGCGCCCGAGCGCGCCTTCGGCAGGCGCCGGAAGGCGCTCTCTTCCATCATCGCCTCGCCCAGGCCCATGTAGACCGAACCCTCGACCTGCCCCATCACCAGCGCCGGGTTGATCGAGCGACCGATGTCGTGCGCCATCCAGACCTGCAGCGGCTTCCAGATGCCGGTGGTCTCGTCGACCTCGACCTCGACCACCGCCGCCGAGTAGGAGTAGGTGGGGGAGGGGCCGACACCGGCGCCGCGGTACTTGCCTGGCGAGCGCGGCGGCGTATACGACCCGGCGGCGGCAAGGGTGCCGGCGCGCGCCTCGGTGACGATCACCGCCTCCTCCCAGGAGAGCCCCTTGGCGGGATCGGCGGCGTCGAACACCCGCCGGCCCGCGAAGACGAGCTGCGATTCCGGGAGTCCGAGCTGCCGCGCCACCGCCTGCGCGATGACCGCGCGGACCTTCTCGGCGGCGTCGCGCGCCGCGTGGCCCATCATCAGGGTGACGCGCGAGGAGTAGCTGCCGAGGTCCACCGGCGTGAAGGCCGTGTCGGCGACCTTGAGCCGGAGGTCGCCGAGCTCGAGCCCGAGAACTTCCGCGACCACCGCCGCCAGCACCGAGTCCGAACCCTGGCCGATCTCGGTCTCGCCGCAGAAGACCGCGACGCCGCCGCCGCGGTCGACGTGCAGGGTGACTCCCGACTGCGGCATGTGGTTCCAGTAGATCGGCAGCCCGGCGCCACAGAGGTAACTGCCGCAGGCGAGACCCAGGCCGCGTCCCGCTGGGAGCTTTCCCCAGCGCTCGCGGTAGCCGGAGCCAGCGACCACCGCCTCGATGCAGCGCGTCAGCGCGATCGTGCCGAGCTGCAGCCAGTTGGCTGTGACGGTGTTCGGTTCCTCGACCATCCGCAGGCGCAGGTCGGCCGGATTCTGGCCGAGCGCGACGGCGATCTTGTCGAGCTGGACCTCGAAGCCGAAGCGCGGCTGGGGCGTGCCGTGGCCGCGCTTCGGGCCGCAGGCCGGCTTGTTGGTGAAGGCGCGGATCGACTCGAACTTGTAGCGCGGCAGGCGATAGGTCACCGTCTGGAGCGCGCCGGTGTAGTAGGTCGAGGCGACGCCGTAGCTGCCGTAGGCGCCGCCGTCGAGGGTCGTCTGCAGGGTCTGGGCGGTGAGTGTGCCGTCCTGGCGCACGCCGGTCTTCATCTTCATCAGCACCGGATGGCGGCCGCGGTGGCAGTAGAAGACCTCCTCGCGGGTGAGCGAGATCTTCGCCGGCCGGCCGAGCTTCAGAGCCATCGCCGCGCAGACGATCTCGTGGCCGAACGGGTCGCTCTTGCCGCCGAAGCCGCCGCCGTTGGGCGTCGCCACGACGCGGATGCGCGACGCCGGCAGCCCCAGCACCTTGGTCAACGCGCGGTGGAGATAGTGCGGCGTCTGGGTCGACGACCAGACGGTGACTCGGCCGTCGTCCTCGGGCAGCGCCACCGTCGCGTGCTGTTCCATCGGCAGGTGGGTGTTGCCGTCGTAGAAGAAGGTGTCCTCGAAGATCCTCTCCGCCTCGGCGAAACCGGCCTCGACATCGCCGAACTCCATCGACAGGAGCTTGTGGAGATTGCCGTCGTCGGCATAGGTGTGGATCTGCGGCGAGGGGGTGGCGAGCGCCTCCTCGACCGAAGAGATCGTCGGCAGAGGCTCATAGTCGACCACCACCGCCAGCGCCGCCTCGTGCGCCAGATCCTCGGCAACGGCCGCGACGGCGGCGATCGGGTCGCCGACATGGCGCACGATGTCGAGCGCCAGCGGATGCTCGTCCTGCGACACCGGCAGGATGCCGAAGGTGACCGGCAGGTCCTTGCCGGTGAGCACCGCCAGGACGCCCGGCATCGCCAGCGCGGCCGAACAGTCCACCGAGCGCAGCCGCGCGTGTGGCACCGTCGAGCGCACGAGCTTGATGAAGCACTGGCGCGGGAAAGAGAGATCGTCGGCGAAGCGCGTGCTCCCGGTGACCTTGGCCCAACCGTCCACCCGCCGGAACGGCGTCCCGATCAGCGTGAGCTCGCGCTCCGGCAGCGCCTGCGGCGCTTCCGGACGGCGAGCGGGGGGGCGGGCGAGTCGCCCGTGGGCTTGCGACCCGGCTCCGCCATCACAACCCCCCTTTACTGGAAGCCTTTGTTTGAACTGCGTCGAAGGATCCGAAGACTTCCCGGCCCTCGAACAGCGTCAGCAGGACCTTGGCGTCCGAGATCTCGCCCGGTGGAATCGCGAAGAGGTTGCGGTCCAGCACGACGAGGTCGGCGAGCTTGCCGGCTTCGAGCGAGCCGCTGTCGCGCTCCTCGAAGCCGGCGTAAGCGCCGCCGATGGTGTAGGCGGCGAGCATCGTGGCGAGGTCGACGCGCTCCTCGGGAATCCAGGGCTTGTCGCAGGTCGCGAGCTCGGGATCGCAGCGGGTGACCGCGACCTCGATCGCTGCGAGCGGATTCATCGACGAGACCGACCAGTCGCTGCCGGCGGCGAGGACGGCGCCGCTGCGCGCCATCGTAGCTATGGGGTAGTTCCAGCGCATGCGCTCTGCGCCCAGGAACGGCGCCGTGAGGTCGGTGATGTAGGTATCCTCGTACGCCCAGAGCGGCTGGAAGTCGGCGACCACGCCGAGCTCGCGGAAGCGCGGGATGTCGGACGGCGCGAAGAGCTGGATATGGGCGAGGAGCGGCCGGGCGTCGCGCGCGCCGTTCGCCTTGCGGGCAGCAGCGAGGCCGTCGAGGGTGTCGCGGATCGCCCGGTCGCCGATGGCGTGGACGTGGATCTGGAAGCGCTCGCGGTCGAGCGCAACGATCACTTCCTTGAGCGCGTCGGCGCTCCAGTTCGGGATCCCCAGCCCGGTGCGCCCGCCGATGTAGGGCTCGAGCAGCGCCGCCGTGCCGCCTTCGAGGACGCCGTCGGCGAACAGCTTGACCGCTGTCGCGCGCACATGCGGCGCATGGGCCGCGGCGCGTTGGGCGACGAGCGCCGGGATGCCGCCCACGCTCTCTTCCGGCTCGAGCCCCTGGGAGACGACGACGCGCAGCCCGAGGTCGCCGGCGCGGTCGAGGCTGTCGTAGGTGGCGATCGACTCCGGACCGGCGTTCGCTTCGGTCACGGCGACGATGCCGAAGCCATGCGCCTGGGCGACCGCGAGCCGCAGCCCCGCGAGACGCTCCGCGGCGGTCGTCTCGGGGACCAGGCGACCGACCAGGTCGGCGGCACTCTCGCGCAGGGTACCCACGGGCGAACCTGCCGCGTCGCGCTCGATCCGTCCGCCCTCGGGGTCCGGGGTGGCGGCGGTGAGGCCGGCGAGCGCCAGCGCCTTCGAATTCACCCAGGTCGAGTGGCCGTCGGCCGAGCCCAGGGCCGCCGGGCGATCGGGGAGGATCGCGTCGAGGTCGCGGCGGTCGGCGACACCGCCGGGGAAGAGGGGGAGATCCCAGCCGCCGCCCAGCAGCCAGGGTCGGTCGCCGAGCGCGGCCGCGCAGGCCCGGAGGCGTGACAGCACCTCCTCGCGGTCGCGGCTCTCGTTCAGGTCGCAGCGGGTGAGCTCGACGCCCCCTTCGAGCGGGTGGGTGTGCCGGTCGTGGAAGCCGGGGAGCACGAAGCGCCCGCCGAGCTCCACGACGCGGGTCTTCGGCCCGATGAGGCCGGCGACCTCCCGGTCGGCGCCGACGAAGACGATCCGGTCGCCGGACACGGCAATCGACTCGGCCCAGCTGCGGGCGGCATCCACGGTGTAGACCTGGCCGTGCCGGAGGACGAGCTCGGCCGGGACACCACCCCCCGCCGCCGCGTCAGCGGCGGCCGACGGAGCGAGAAAAGGACCGGTAAAGGGGGTCGTGGCGAGCGCGACGGTGGCGAGCAGTCGCGCCAGCCGCTGCGGGCGAGTCCGCCTCAGGCCCGCACCTGCGGGCGCTGCGTCCTGCGAGATCGGCGCGCGAAACAGACCGCCGCTCCGTCCGTATCCATTTACTGGAAGCTTTTTTTCCTGCATCCTTGCTTCCGGACTGGGGACCATCGCGATGTTGACCTTTCTCGTCTGGGTACTGCTGTTCATCGTCTGCTGGCCGATCGCCATCCTGGCCCTCGTGCTCTATCCACTCGTCTGGCTGGTGCTGCTGCCGTTCAGAATCCTCGGCTTCGCCGTCGGCGGCGTGCTGGCGTTCCTGAAGGGGCTCTTCTTCCTGCCGGCGCGCCTGCTGGGCGTCAAGGCCTGACCGGCAGGGTACCCGGCTCCTGCGCTCCGTAGAGCGATTCCCGATCCGGCGTCCAGCTCTCGCCGCGCAGCCTGGCCGCCGCCCCTTCGACCGCTTCCAGAATCTTGATGTAGCCGGTGCAGCGGCAGAGGTTGCCGGCCAGCGCCGCGCCGATCTCCGCCCGTTCGGGCCTCGGGTTCTCCGCCAGCAAAGCCTTTGCCGTCATCAGGATACCCGGGGTGCAATAGCCGCACTGGGCGGCACCGAGGTCGGCGAACGAGGACTGCAGGGGGTGGAGCTCATTTCCCAGCTGCAGGCCTTCGACGGTCTCGATCGCCCTGCCCTCCATCTCGGCGGCGAGCGCCAGGCAGGAGAGCACGGGCTGGCCGTCGACCAGCACCGTGCAGGTGCCGCACTCGCCGAGCTCACAGCCGTGTTTGGTGCCGGTCAGGCCGAGCTCCTCGCGCAGCACCTCGAGGAGGGTGTGGTGGACCTGAAAGGCCACCGTCCGGCGCTCGCCGTTGACGGTCAGGGACTTCGTGACGACCTCATCGCTCATGCGGTCCTGCTCTCCTCTTTGGGTCACCAGGGTTCTTTCTCTTCCTTTTCGGAGACGGTCCCGGTCGCACTCCGTCCCGGGGTGCCGCCCGGGTCGGCCGGGCGCTCGGGGCAGTCTCTCTGGAGGGGCAAATTCCGTCAAGCGGCCGACCGCCCGAGGCCTTGAGGCGACCGGCGGAGCGGGGCGGCCGGATCCTCTCCGCCGTCTGTACGTATAGTAGTCCTGAGGACATGTGGAAATGAGGCGGTGGACCCTTTCGAAGATGGTCGCAGTGTTCGGCGGCGTCGCGCTCGCCTTCGCGCTGCTGTCGATCGTCGACATCCTCGTTCCGCGCCCCTACGACGGAGTCGTCCTCGAAGCCGACCAGTGGGGGACGCTCTCCGTCCGCGAAGTGGTCCCGGGCTCGGGCGCCGACCTCGCGGGGATCCTGCCGGGCGACCGCATCATCGGCATCGACCGCACGGTGCTGTCGTCGAGCGCCCAGGCCGGCAGGATCCTCGCCCGGCACCAGATCGGCGACGAAGTGCCCTACCTGCTGCGGCGCGGGGAGGGCCTCGAAGAGATTCGCGGAGTGGAGCTGGGACGGCGATTCATCGGCAGCGCAACCTACTTCTTCGCCTGCCTCCTCGGTTTCGCGTTCTTTGGCGTCACGTACTTCGTACTGCGCCGGCAGCCGGAACAGCGCGCCGCGCAGATCTTCCATCTCGTCGGTGCGCTCTTCCTGCTCTTCCTGGTCTGCCGCCTGCGCCCCGCCTCCTATGGCTGGATCGACGGGCTCGTGCTCGAGGCCGGCGCTGTCGCGCTCCTGCTTCTCCCGGCCTGTTTTCTCCATTTCTTCCTCGTCTTTCCGCGCCCGATCGCACTCCGGCCGGCCGCTGGCGAGCCTGACTTCCGCCGCCGGCGCCAACGCTGGCTGCTCCTCCTGGTCACGCTGTACCTCATACCTCTGGCGGTCTTCGTGGCGGCGCTCGGGCTCTGGCACCGGGCGGGGGTCAAGCCGCGGCTGATCACCGGCGCCCCGGAGGCCAGCTGGTGGGTGCTCGGGCTCTACATGCTGGTCGGCCTCGCGACGCTGGCGTGGAACGCGCGCCAGACCCGTGACGCCCGGCAGCGGCGCGGTATCGCCCTGGTCTTCGCCGGCTCGCTCTTCGGGCTGCTGCCGTTTCTCGCCCTGGCCGTGGCGCGGCCGGCGTGGCTGCACACCGAGCCGCAGGCCTTCGCCCTGCTGGGCCCGCTGGCGCTCGTGCCGCTCACTTTCGCCTTCGCCATCATCCGGTTCGGCCTGCTCGACATCCGGGTCATGGTGCGCCGCAGCCTCGTCTACTCGCTCGTGACGATCGGTCTCGCCGCGGTCTATGCGATCGCCCTCGCGTTGGTGAACACTTTCGCCCTCGGCTCGCAGCTCTCAGCGTCGAAGGCCTTCCCGATCCTCTTCGCGCTCGGCGTCCTGCTGCTGCTCGAGCCGCTGCGCCATCGCGTGCAGGGGATGATCGACCGCTTCGTCCACGCCGACCGCCGGCGGCTGGAGGAGGCGATACGCAAGCTCGGCCGCGCCGTGGCCGCCGAGCTGGACCCACAGCCGGTGGTACGCGACGTCGTCGAGCGCCTGCCGCAGATCCTCGGACTGCACTTCACCGCGCTCTATCTCGAGCGCGACGGCGCTCTCGAACGAGCCGCGGGTCCGAAGGAGCTTCCGGCCGAGCTGCCCGTTCTCGCCGAGCTGCACGACGCGCTGGCGGCGAAGGGGGAGCCGGTGCCGCTCTCCGACCTCGTGCGTCTGGTCCCCGGTTCGCAGGAGGTCCGGCTTCTCGTCGCCCGTCTCGAGGCAGCGGGGGTCGAGATCGTCGGCGACCTGACCTCGCCGCGGCGCAGGATCGGTCTCGTCTTCCTCTCCGGCACCACTGGACAGATCGAGATCGGCGACGAAGTGCGGACGCTCCTCGGGAACCTCTTCGACCAGGCGGCGCTGGCGCTCGAAACCGGCCGACTGCTCGCCGAACGCACCCGGCAGGCGGAGCTGGAGCGCGAGCTCGAGATCGCTTCGAGCGTCCAGGCCGAGTTGCTGCCGCGTCTCCTTCACTTCGGTGCCGGCTGGTCGGTCGCGGCGGTCTGCCGTGCGGCCCGGCATGTCGGCGGCGACTTCTACACCGAGCTGCCGGCCGGGAAGAACGGCAATCGCGCGATCGTTTTCGGCGATGTCGCCGGAAAGTCGGTCGCCGGCGCGCTGGTGATGATGGCGGCGCACGAAGCGCTGCAGACCCTGGCGCTCTCGCATCGCGATCCCGAGACGCTGTTCGCGCTCGCCAACCAGAGGCTCTACAAGCTGGGCGCGAAGAAGTCGTTCGTGGCGCTCGGCTGGGTGGCCGCCACCGACGACGGGGAGGGGATCGACTACCTCCTCGCGGGCCAGCCGCAATTGCTGGTGCGGAGCCCGGGCGGCGCGGTGCGCGAGCTGCCGCTGCCTCTGCATCGGCTCCCTCTGGGAGCCCTGCTCGACGGCGGCTACGTCGCGAGCCGCGCCGCGGTCGCACCGGGCGATCTGGTGCTCGGCTATTCGGATGGCGTCACCGAGGCCCAGGCACCCGACGGCGAGCTGTTCGGCGACGAGCGCCTGGTGCGGGTGTTGAGCGCGGCCCGCGGCGGACCGCAGGCGATTATCGAGCAGGTTCTCGACGCGATCGCGGTGTTCACCCGCGGCGCCGATCCCTATGACGACATCACTCTCGTCGCCATCGCGCGCGACGGAGGAGGAGAAGCATGCGACGTCGTAATCTGATCATCGTGCTCGCCGCGGCCGCGGTGGCCGGGCTGGCGCTGATTCTGGCCTTCCTGCTCAAGGCGCGGTCCGGCGAGTGGACGACGAAATCGCCCGCGGCACTGGCGGCCTTCGGCGCCGGACTCGAAGCCCGGATGCGTTTCTACCTCCCGGATGCCGCAGCCAGCTTCCGCAAGGCGCTCGAGATCGACCCGGACTTCGCCGCGGCAAAGGTCCAGCTCCTGGCTGTCGCAAGCGACGGCGACGAACGCAAGAGGCTGCGCAAGGAGCTCGACCAGATCGACTTCTCACGCCTCAACGAGCGCGAGCGCTTCCTGGTCGAGGTGGCGCGGAGCCGGCACGAGGACCAGCCGGCGGTCGCCGACGGCTATCTCGCGCGCCATCCGCAGGACCCCTGGGCGCTCTTCGCCGTCGCCGGCCAGGCCTGGGAGCGCGAGGATTGGGACGCCGCTGCGGGTCTCTACACTCGTCTTCTCCAGGTCGACCCGAACTGGGTCCTGGCGCGCAACAACCTGGGCTACATGGCGATGGCGCAGGCGCGCTTCGCCGATGCCGAGGAGCAGTTTCGTACTTATGCCTACGTCGCGCCCGATCAGGCCAATCCACACGACTCGCTGGGCGAACTGCTCAGCCTGGTCGGCAGATACGAGGAGGCGCGGACCGAGTTCGAGCGCGCGCTCTCGATCCGGCCGGACTTCTGCGCCTCGTACGAACATCTCGTCGGAATCGCGATCTTCGAAGGCAGGCCGGACGAGATGCCGCCGGTGATCGCGCGCGCCGGTGAGCACTGCCCGCCGGAGATGAAGGCGGCGCTCGAGTGCGGCCACCGGTTCTTCGCCGCCTTCATCTCTAGGGACTTCGACGCCCCCTGGCGCGACGGCTTCGCCTCCTGCGCCGGCAAGGTCGGCGGACGCGGCACGCTGTTCCATCGCCTGGCGTTGCTGGCGGGCAGGGAAGAGGAGGCTGCGGCCGAAGAAGCGGCGCTCGAGAAGTACGTCGTCGAGAGCCGCAAGGCCGGCTACGGCAAGGGCAAGGCGCGGTCGATCGAGGCCCAGGCGCTGCATGCCCAGGGAGTACGCAAGCTCAGCGCGGGCGAGCCGCAGGCAGCGGCAGAGCTCTTCCGCTCCGCCGACCTTACGGCTTCTTACTGGGGCGTCGGTGAAGGCCGCCTCAAGCTCTTCAACCTGCTCAATCTGGCGCTTGCCCTCGACCGCTCCGGCGCGCCGCAGGAGGCCGAGGCGGCGCTCACCCAGGTGCGGACGGTGAACCCGGCGTTCGCCAGCACCTACGCGGCCTTGGCCGAAAGGACCCCGGGGCCCCGCTGAGGGCAGAGCGAGACCAGCGACCGCCTGCCGTACTCGGGTCCGGACGAGCAGAACAACGGCCGGCCCCTCGCGGGACCGGCCGTCGGATGCGTCGGCAGCGGTGGCGCTCAGCTCAGGGCAGCGTCGCGCTCCACAGCAGGGTGTTGCCGGATTCGAAGCCGTCGCTAAAGAGACCCGTGAGCGTGCTGCAGGACTGCACGACCACGTCGTCGACGTCCCAGCCCGGAGCGCTGACCGAGTTGTCGGAGCCCAGGCGCATCCGGAACTGCGCCGTCTGGCCGGCATACGAGCTGATGTCGGCGATGGTCTGCATGTACGTCGTCGTGCCGCACCAGGCCTGCAGGCCGGCGAGCGGATTGGCGAAGCTGGCGGAGACCGCTCCCCGGTAGGGACCGACGAGCAGATTGGCGTTGGCCACCTGGGTCCAGATCGTACCGCCGTCCGTCGAGACCTCCAGGATGCCGCCGTCGAAACAGGCCGTCGTGCCGCTGGCCTCCAGGTTCGGCACGTGCCAGAACTTGAGCACGATCGGATTCTGGCCGGAGGGGAGAAGGACCGCCGGCGAGACCAGCCGCTGGTCCGAAACGGCTGTCGGGTCGCTCGCATGGTATTGCGACGTGCCGCTGTGCGGATTGCTGGCCGCGATCGCCCAGGTGTTGCCCGTGCCGCTCGACGCCCAGCCGCTGGCGCCGGCCTCGAAGCCGTACTGGTAGGCGATGCTCGCCGTCGTTCCCGAAGTGCAGTCGCCCGGCGCGGCCACGGTCCGGAAGCTGAACACTGCGGAGTAGATGCTGGTACCGCAACCGTTGGTCGCCTGGACCCGCCAGTAGTAAAGGGTATTGGTGTTGATCGTGCTCGCGGCATAGGTCGGGCTGGCGAGTCCGCTGGCCTGCTCGACGATGTTGGAGAACCCGGCATCGCTCGCGATCTGGACGGTGTAGCTCCCGGCCTGGGGAACGGATCCCCAGCTCAGGGCGGCCGGCACCGGCACGTTGAGGGCGCCGTTGGCCGGCGCGGTAAGCGTCGGCTGCGCGGCGGCGAGAGTGGAGAGGTCCAGGGTCACCAGCACCGCCTTGGGTCCGGTGGTCGAGGCGGCGGAGATGGTGATCGTCGAGCTTCCGGGCGTCCCTGCGCCGGTATTGCCGATCGTCAAGACGCTCGAGCCGATTGGGAAGACCGGATTGGGGCTGAAGCCGGTCGTCGTGCCGGCCGGATGGCCACTGGCGGAGAGGGTCACCTGGTCGGTGTAGCCACCGAAGGCGCCGACGTTCACCGTGAAGGTCGCGTCGGCCGGCGCGCAGACCGATTGCGTGGACGGAGTCACCCCCAAGGTGTAGTCGGCGGCGAGCACCGAGTGCCGGTCGGTGTAGGTGTCGAAGGCGCCGGTGCCGTTCGGGTTGTCGCCGGTGCTGTTCGACGAGTCGGCCCAGATCGGATGGGCGATGCCGCCGGTCAGCGTCAGGCCGCTGTAGTCGCCGAAGTCCATGCCGCTGTCGGTCGACAGCGAGGCGCCGTCGCTCACCTGGACATTGCCGACGAAGACGGGGAAGGTGGCCGGCGTGAACGTGTCGCACCACTCCTCCATCGCCGTGTTGCTCGCCGAGTTGCGCGCGTCGTGCCAGCAGATCGCGACGTTGCCGGTCGCCGGGTCAGCTGGCGATCTTGGGCAGGAACTGGCTGCGCGTCGTGGCGTCGGTGTTGACCTGGAGCGGTGCGCTCCAGGTGGCGCCGGTGTCGTCGGAGTAGCGCAGCATGATGTTGGTGTCGCTGCTCTCCTGGATGACCTCGTCGGTGTAGAGGAGATAGAGGCGGCCGATAGTGCGGGCTGGCCGGATTGCGGTCGAAGACGAGCCCGGTTTCGGAGTCGATCGATCGGTTGTCCTGCGCCGGGATGAAGTCGAAGCCGCCGACCAGCGTTGTCGTCGGGATGATGGCGGCGCCGAAACCGCCCGCGCCGAGGCCGTCCGCATCGACGTTGATCACGATGTTGCCGCCGGTCTGGGCGCTCTGCGGCCCGCAGACCTGTACGACAGCGCCGCTAGGACTGACCGAGAGGTCGCCGAAACTGCAACTGGCGCCGGTCGCGATCGCCTGCACGGGGCCGAAGGCGCCGATGTTCGCCGCCCCGAGCCCGGTGACCAGCGCGCCGCTCGCCACCATGGCGCTCGACTGGTTCCAGACGATCCACAGCGCGACGTTGCCGCTGGGCAGCTCGGTGGCGACCACCGAGGGCTGGTCGATGCTGCCGCCGAAGCTCGCGAGGCTGACCCAGCTGACGCCGGCGGTCGTGCTGAGCATGGTCACGATGGCGTTGGTGCCGCCGTTGATGAAGGTGGCGTAGAGGTTGCCGAACTTGTCCCAGGCGAGGTTGGGGTCGCAGCAGTAGCTGCCGATCGAGCCGCCGACCGTCCAGGTCAGGCCGCCGTCCGTCGAACGCCAGGGCGTCGCCAGACTGTTGCAGTGGGCGACGAGCTGCAGCGGGTTCGACGGATTCTTGGCGATCGCGCACTCGTTGTCCGAGCCGATCCGCTTGCTGATGTTGATGTCGACGTTGCCGGCGACCTCTCCGGGGATGCCGCTGGTCATCGGCTCGGGGGCAGCGTCTCGCCGCGGAAGGTCCACGGGGCGACCGGATTGGCGCCGCTCCAGATGCCGCGCCGGGCGCTCTGCGCCTCGGCCTGGGCGGCCGTCAGCTGGTCCGGCTCGCCCTCGACCTCCGGCCGGTACCGCGCGCCGGGGCGCAGCCAGACGAGGCCCGCTGCCGCCAGGTCGACGCCGAGATCGCGCTCGGCGCCGGTGCTGTCGAAATAGAAGATGCGCGCGACCATCTCGCCGTTGGCGTTGCGATACTTGAAGCGCATCGCGCCGTCCTTGCCGAGCAACGCCTCGCGCACGAACGCCTTGGCCTCGGCGGCGAACGGCTGGCCGTCGGCCGGCGCCTCGGTGCCGTAGATCCGGACGTCGTAGCTGCCCTCGCCGTAGTCGAGGACGACGACGTTGGCGTCCTTGACGGCGGTGAAGACGCCATCGAGGCGCTTGGCCGCGGCCGGCTGGGTGGCGAAGCCGAAGGCGAGGAGAAGCGCGGGGACGAGATACCGCAAGGTGCGCATCGACATTGGTGGGGCTCCTTCCGAGAGGTTGACAGCAGCGAGCTCGAAGCTATCGGCGCTTGGAGTGTAACTCAGCTTGCCAGAGTCGCTGTCGGATTTTGCGCTGCGCCGTGGGGCCATCGGTCGATCGGATGCCTGCCCTCGCGAGCTACCCAAACGGGTAGGGACGACGGTCCGGCCTCGGGTAGCTCCGCCGGAGTCCGGCAGCGCAGATCCGCTTGCGCGCCCTCAGACCGGCAGGCGGTCGAGCGCGTCGCCGACCGCCTGAGCGTCGGGGTAGCGGTCGGCGGGCGACTTGGCGAGCAGGCGTTCGACGAGCGCGACCCAGGGCTCGGGCGTGCCGGGTCGCAGGAGGCGCAGGTCGGGCGGCGGCGCCTGCAGGTGCTCGAAGGCGATCGCCGTCGGGTTGTTGCCGAGGAACGGCTCGCGGCCGGCGAGCAGGGTGAAGGCGAGGACGCCGAGCGCATAGAGGTCGCAGCGGCCGTCGAGGTCGGCGCCCTGGATCTGCTCCGGCGACATGTACATCGGCGTGCCGACGGCCAGTCCGGTCATGGTGAGACGGGTGTCGCCGTGCGAGCGTGCGCGCGATGCCGAAGTCGAGGATCTTCACCCGTGTCGGCGTCAGGATGACGTTGCTCGGCTTGAGGTCGCGATGCACGATCGAGTGCGCGTGGGCCTCGCCGAGGCCGGCGGCGATCTGTTTCAGGATCGGGCGCAGGCGATCGAGCGGTGGCAGCGCTTGCGCGCGGATGACCTGGTCGAGCGTCTGGCCGGCGACGAGCTCCATGGTGACGAAGATGCCGTCGGGAAAGCGCCCGAGGTCGTAGACCCGCACGATGTTCGGGTGGGTGAGCCGGCGCAGCAGCTGGACTTCGCGCAGCAGGCGGTCTTGCTCGGCGGCGATCTCGTCGTGCTGATCGCTGCGGCCGAGGATGGTCTTGATCGCGACCTCTTCCGAGAGCTCGCGGTCGCGCGCGCGGTAGACCCGCCCCATGCCGCCGCGTCCGATCTCGGCGACGATCTCGTAGCGCCCGGCGAGCAGGTAGCCGGGCGGGAAGGTGCCTTGCAGCTGCGGTCGAGAGAGAACCGGCGCGGCCTCCGTCGAGCTTCGTCCCGGAGGCAGTTTGGCGGCGGGCGCCTGCACGCCAGCCACCTGCCCGCACCGCCGCGCAGCCCGGCGAGGCGTTCGCCGGCGTCTTTGTAGTCGGGCTTGATCGCCAGCAGCTTCTGGTAGGCGGCGATGGCCTCCGCGGTGCGCTCCAGGCGCTCGAGCAGGCGCGCCTGCCAGTAGAGCTGGTCGACGATCGTCGTGCCGCCGGGATCGGTCGCCGGCGGCAGCATCTGCAGGCGCTGCAGCGCGTCGGTGTACTTGCCCTGGTCGTAGAGCAGCGGCACCAGCAGCATCGTCGCCTTGCCGCCGATCCGGCACGCTGCCGGCACCTGGCGGAGCGCGCGGCTGGCGTCGTCGTTCGACTGCACTTCGAGGAAACAGGTGGCCGCCTCGAACGGCTTGCCGGCCTTGAGCAGGGTCTCGCCGGCCCGCTGGTAGTCGCGGGCGGTGAGGAACGCCTCGCCGGCGCTGGCGTCGTCGCCAGCGGCGAGGAAGGCCCTTCCGGCGTCGGCCCAGCGGCCGGCCTTGCGGTAGGACTCGGCGGCGAGCCGCGGCTCGCGCGCCTCCTCCCAGGCCCGACCGGCCTGCGGCCAGACTCGCTGCCGCCTCCCAGGCCTGCGCGCACTCCTTGAACGCGCCGGAGGCCGCGAACAGCGCCGCCGCCTCCTGCGGCCGGCCGCAGGCCAGGAGCGTCTTCGCACGCTCGTGCGGCCGCATGCCGGCGGCCTTGGGCAGCAGGCGCAGCGCATCGTCCTTTTCGCCGACCGCGACGTAGGCCTGGATCGCCTCCTCGAATCGCCCGGCGGTCTCGAGGAGCTTGCCGGACTTGAGGGTCGGCATCGTCGTCGAGAGGAGGGTCGCCGCCTCGCCGCTCTTGCCGAGCTTGCCGAGAAGCTCGGCGCGCTCCTGATCGACTCTCGGCAATCGCCTGCTCGATGCCGGGGTCGCGGCGGGCGCGGCCCTCGGTCTTCAGCCGGTTCGACTCCTGCTCGAGGGCTGCGCGCAGCGTCGGCCGGCTGGTTGCCGCGGCGGTAGTAGTTCGCGGCGAGCTTCCACAGCCGCGCCTTCTCGTAGAAGCGCGCCGCCTTGGCGTGCAGCTGGAGCTTGGCGGCCGACTCGGCGGCCTTCTTCCAGTCGGCGCCGAGCTCGAAGAGCACGATCGCTTCCTGGTGGTGGCCGGAGGAGGCGAGGAGCTCACCGGCCTGGAGTGGGGTGGCGTCGGAGTAGCCGTCGGGCACCTTGCCGAGCACGCCGACCAGAGTCGTCTCGACGGCGCGTCCTCGAGTTTCCGGTCTCGGCGAAGAGCTTCGCCGCCTGCGGGTGCATCCCCGCCTTGGCGTAAGCCTCGGCCGCCTTCGCCTTGTCGCCGGCCTTGAGCAACGCCTCGGCGCGCTCCGCCGGCGTCGAGGTCAGGTCGGAGAGGAACTTCGGAGTGAAGGCCACGCGATGAAAGGTGGGTTGTTGGCGTTTCGGGCGGCAGGTCCGGCTCCGGGCGGACCGCAGTCCGCCGGAGCCGGAGCGCCTTTCGCCGTCAGGTCAGGGCAGGGTCGCCGACCAGGCGAGAGTGTTGCCGGCCTCGAAACCGTCGACGAAGAGAGGCGCGTACCTGTCGGTGTAGGTGTCGAAGGCGCCGGTGCCGTTCGGGTTGTCGCCGGTGCTGTTCGACGAGTCGGCCCAGATCGGGTGGGCGGTGCCGGCGGTCAAGGTCAGGCCGCTGTAGTCGCCGAAATCCATGCCGCCGTCGGTCGAGATCGAGGCGCCGTCGCTCACCTGGAAGTTCCCCGCTGAAGGTGGGGAAGCCGGCCGGCGTGAACGAGTCGCACCATTCCTCCATCGCCGTGTTGGTCGCCGAGTTGCGCGCGTCGTGCCAGCAGATGGCGACGTCGCCGGTCGCCGGGTCCGAGGCGATCTTGGGCAGGAACTGGCTGCGGGTCGTGGCGTCGGTGTTGACCTGGAGCGGCGCGCTCCAGGTGGCGCCGGTGTCGTCGGAGTAGCGCAGCAGGATGTTGGTGTCGTGGCTCTCGTTGACGAGCTCGTCGGTGTAGACGAGATAGAGCCGGCCGAAGTGCGGGCTCGCCGGATTGCGGTCGAAAGCGAGGCCGGACTCGGAGTCGATCGAGCGGTTGTTCTGCGCCGGGATGAAGTCGAAGCCGCCGACGTTGCGTCGTCGTAGCGATGATCGAGGCGCCGAACAGGCCGGCGCCGAGACCGTCGGCGTCGACGTTGATCCGGATGTTGGTGCCGCCGGTGCGGACCCTGGCCGCCGCTCGGGGCCGCAGACCTGCACGACGGCGTGGGGCGCTACCGGCGACGTGGCGAGGTCGCCGAAGCTGCAGCCGCTGGTCGTCGCCGCCGTTTGCAGCGCCACGAACGTACCGACGTTCGCGACCCCGAGGCCGCTCACCGCCGCGCCGCGCGCGACCATGCTGCCGGACTGGTTCCAGACGATCCAGACCGTGCCGTCGTGGGCGACGATCGAGGGTTGGTCGACGCTGCCGCTGAACGAGGCGAGGCTGGCCCAACTCGCCCCGCCGTCGACGCTCAGCTTGGTGACGATGGCGTTGGTGCCGCCGTTGATGAAGGTGGCGTAGAGGTTGCCAAAGTCGTCCCAGGCAAGGTTGGGATCGCAGCAGTAGCTGCCGATCGTGCCGCCGAGCACCCAGGTCTGGCCGCCATCGCTCGACCGCCAGGGCGTCGTGAGGCTGTTGCAGTGGGCGACGAGCTGCAGCGGGTTCGTCGGATTCTTGACGATCGCGCACTCGTTGTCGCTGCCGGAGCGCTTGCTGATGTTGACGTCGGCGGTGCCGGCGACGACACCTTCCGCGATGCCGCTGGTCTCGCCCTCTTCCGGCAGCGTCTGCGCCGCGGAAGGTCCACGGAGCGACCGGGTTGGCAGCGCTCCAGATGCCGCGACGGGCGTTCTGTGCTTCGGCCTGGGCGGCGGTCAACTGGTCGACCTGCCCGTCCTCGACCGGCCGATAGCGGGCGCCGGGCCGCAGCCAGGCGAGACCCGCCGCCGCGAGATCGATCCCGAGGTCGTGCTCCTGCCCCTTGGCGTCGAAGTAGAAGATGCGCGAGACCATCTCGCCGTCGGGCTTGCGGTACTTGAAGCGCATCGCGCCGTTCTTGCCGAGGAGGGCTTCGCGGACGAACGCCTTGGCTTCGGCGGCGAATGGCTGGCCGTCGGCCGGGGCTTCGGTGCCGTAAATGCGGACGTCGTAGCTGCCCTCGCCGTAGTCGAGGACGACGACGTTGGCGTCCTTGACCGCCGTGAAGACGCCGTCCAGGCGCTTGGCGGCGGCGGGCTGGGCCGCCAGGACGAGCGCGGCGAGGGCAACGACGGCAGCCGGTGCGGCCTGGCGCAGAGCGAGCTTGTACATGAGACGGAAACCTCCGGAGCAGTTGGACCGATACCTAGATGTTTCGATTTGCGGGTAGTTTACCGCAGGTTTCTACGGAGTGCCCCCCGCTGGCGGACTGCTAGGCTCTGGCAGCGATGGCGAACCTTTTCCCCAGGCAGGTTTGGGTCGCGCTGCTTCTGGGCACCGGTCTCCTGATGTCCGCCGGCTGCGCCGCGAAGACGGCGCGTCCGCGCACAGCGGCGGAGGCTGCGCCGCCAGTCGAAGCTGCGCAGCCTCTGAATGCGGCGCAGCCTGTGGAAGCGGCGCAGCCTGTGGAAGCCGCGCCGCTCGTGGAGGCCCCGAAGGAGCAGAAGAAGAAAGACCGCCACGCGGCGTACGGTCCCTGCCACCAAACAGCGCCGAAAGACGCACCGTTCATCGACGACGCTCATCGCAAGCTCTACGAGACGCTGTGCGGAGCGGCGCTCTGGTTCGACGGCTTGTTCGGCGAGCGCAACCAGATCGCGAGGGATGCGGCGCGGGGGACGAGCGGGCGGCTCGAGATCTCCGCCCTGAACTCCGACTACGAGGGTTCGAAGTTCCGTGTCCGTGGCAACGTCCGGTTCGACTTCCCCAACTTCGACCGGCGCTGGAACGCCTTCATCGGGCGGGACGACCAGAACGACTTCATCCGCGACCGCACCGAAGGGCTGGCGCTGCGATCGCAGTTTCTCGACTTCGCGGACGAGAACCGCTGGCTGGCGGGTCTGGGCTATTCACTGCCGGGAACCTACCAGCAGCGCACCGATTTCCGGATCGGCGGCAAGCTCGGGTCGGAGCCGGAAATCTTCGTCCAGGGGCGCCACCGGCGGAACTGGTTCATCAACGACCGGAACCTCTGGCACTTTCGCGAGACGCTCTTCTGGACGAATCGCGACGGCTTCGGCAGCACGACGAGCTTCGACTTCGATCACGTCGTGAAGCGCACCATGCTCCTGCGCTGGGGAAACATCGGCACGGTCTCCGAGGCGACCGAGGGCCTGGAGTGGCGATCGGCCATCCTGCTCTACCAGAGCCTGCACAACGCCAAGGCGCTCGCCTACGAGGTCTTCATCCGTGGCGAGAGCGCCAACGAGGTTCCCCTCAAGGAGTGGGGCGCGCGTTCGGTCTACCGCCAGCCGCTGCTGCACCGCGACTGGCTCGCAGGCGAGGTGGTGCTCGGTTACAGCTGGCCGCGCTACGAGCTCGAAGACCAGCGCGAGGGCTCGCTCACCATCGGTCTCGGCCTCGAGATCCTGGTCGGCGGCTGGATCTAGCCCCTACTCGCATTTCCGCATCTCGAACCTCCTCCAGTTGGAGGCCCGATACTAGCCTGCGGCGGCGAAGGTCCCCGCGCGCGCCTCCGAGGGCGCTTCGGGCGCCTCGATCGCGACCGAGAGCGCCTCGCCGGACACGCTCACCCGCACGGTTGCGCCTTCGCCGGCCTCGCCGCCGATGAGGGCGCGGGCGATGCGGCTCTCGAGCTGCTTCTGCAGGAAGCGCTTGAGGGGGCGCGCGCCGTAGACCGGGTCGTAGCCGGAGCGGGCGACGAACTCGCGCGCTGCGGGAGTGAGCTCGAGGCCGACACGGCGCTCGGCGAGACGCTTGCGGAGCTCCGCGGTCAGCAGGTCGACGATCTGCGCGATCTCCGGCAGGGTGAGCGGCCGGAAGAGTACCGTGTCGTCGAGCCGGTTGAGGAACTCCGGACGGAAGTGGAGGCGCAGTTCGCGCAGCACCGCGTCGCGCGCCGCTGCCTTGATCTCGCCGTGGTCGGTGACGCCTTCGATGAGGAACTGCGAACCGATATTCGAAGTCAGGATCACCACCGTGTTCTTGAAGTCGACCGTGCGCCCCTGGGCGTCGGTCAGGCGGCCGTCGTCGAGCAGCTGCAGCAGCACGTTGAAGACGTCGTGGTGGGCCTTCTCGATCTCGTCGAAGAGGATGACGCAGTAGGGCTTGCGCCGCACCGCTTCGGTGAGCTGGCCGCCCTCCTCGTAGCCGATGTAGCCGGGCGGGGCGCCAATCAGCCGGGAGACGCTGTGCTTCTCCATGTACTCCGACATGTCGATGCGCACCAGGTTGTCCTCGCTGTCGAAGAGCGCCTGCGACAGGGCCTTCGCGAGCTCGGTCTTGCCGACGCCGGTGGGGCCGAGGAAGAGGAACGAACCGATCGGCCGGCGCGGATCCTTGATCCCCGACCGCGCCCGCAGCACGGCGTCCGCGACCGCCTGCACCGCCTCGTCCTGGCCGACCACGCGCTCGTGAAGGATGGCGTCGAGGCGCAGGAGCTTCTGCTTCTCGCCTTCCACCAGCCGGGTGACCGGAATGCCCGTCCAGCGCGAGACGATTTCGGCGATCTCGTTTTCCGTGACCTCTTCGCGGACGAGTCGCGCGTGAACCGGCCCGGCGGGCCCGGCGCCGGGCCCGCCGGTGGGAGCGTTCTCGGCGTCCGCGAGTTTTTTTTCCAGTAAAGGTAAAAGCCCATGCCGGAGCTCGGCCGCTTTGTTCAGATCGTAGTTGCGCTCGGCGGCTTCCACCTCCTGCTTCAACTGCTCGATCTCTTCGCGGGTCTTTCTTACTTTACCGATCGCTTCTCGCTCCGCGTTCCACTGCGCCTTGAGCTCGCCATGGCGGTCTTTGAGGTCGCCGAGCTCGCGGCGAAGATCCTCCAATCTCCTTTTCGATTCCTTGTCCTTTTCTTTCTTTAGTGAAGCTTCTTCTATTTCTATCCTCAGGATCTTGCGGCTGAGCTCGTCGAGCTCCTGCGGCATGGAGTCGATCTCGGTGCGGATCATGGCGCTCGCCTCGTCCATGAGGTCGATCGCCTTGTCGGGCAGGAATCGGTCGGAGATGTAGCGATTCGAGAGCGTCGCGGCGGCGACCAGGGCGTTGTCCTGGATCTTCACGCCGTGGTGGATCTCGAAGCGCTCCTTGAGGCCGCGCAGGATCGAGATCGTGTCCTCGACGCTCGGGGCGTCGACCATCACCGGCTGGAAGCGACGCTCGAGCGCGGCGTCCTTCTCGATGTTCTTGCGGTACTCGTCGAGGGTCGTGGCGCCGATGCAGTGCAGCTCGCCGCGGGCGAGCATCGGCTTCAGAAGGTTGCCGGCGTCGGGGCTGCCTTCGGTCTTGCCGGCGCCGACGATCGTGTGCAGCTCGTCGATGAACAGCAGGATGCGGCCCGCGCTCTGCTTGATTTCGTTGAGCACGGCCTTCAACCGCTCCTCGAACTCGCCGCGGAACTTGGCGCCGGCGAGAAGCGACCCCATGTCGAGCGAGAAGAGGGCGCGATCCTGCAGCCATTCGGGCACGTCGCCGCGGACGATACGCTGGGCGAGTCCTTCGACGATGGCGGTCTTGCCGACGCCCGGCTCGCCGATCAGCACCGGATTGTTCTTGGTCTTGCGCGAGAGAATGCGGATCACCCGCCGGATCTCGGCGTCGCGGCCGATGACCGGGTCGAGCTTGCCGCTGCGCGCCTGTTGCACCAGATCGACGCCATATTTTTCGAGCGCCTCGTAGGCCGCCTCGGGTTCGGCCGAGGTGACGCGCTGGCTGCCGCGGACAGCGGTGAGCACCTGGAGGAATTTCTCCCTCGTCACGCCGGACTGCTTGAGGAGCTTCGCGGCGGCGCCGGCCGGACTCTCGTCGAGGATCGCCAACGCCAGATGCTCGACCGAGACATATTCGTCCTTGAGCCGCTTGGCTTCGCTTTCCGCCGCGCCGAGGACCTTCTGCAGCCGCTGCGTGATGTAGATCTTGCCCGATTCGACGCCGGCGCCGGCGACTTGCGGCCGCCTGGCGAGCTCTGCCTCGACGCTCGCGGCGAGGTTTGCCGGCGCGAGGTCCATCCGGGCGAGCAGCCTCGGCACCAGACCCTCCGGCTGGGCGAGCAGCGCACTGAGCAGATGCTCGACGTCCGTCTCCTGGTGGCCGCGCTCGGCGGCGCGGGTCTGCGCGCCGGACAGGGCTTCCTGCGACTTCTGGGTCAGACGGTGGAGGTCCATGCTCAGACTCCTTCTCCCCGGGGATGAAAGCTCGATGCGCTGCGCAGCTCGGCGAAAAGTTCCTTCTCACGCTCGCTGGGGCTCTCGGGCACGACGATGCGGACTTCGGCGTAGAGGTCGCCGGCCTCGTGGGCAGCGGAGCCGCCTGAGCCACCCGAGCCAGCCGAGCCAGCGGAGCCACTGGAGCCGGCCGGGAAACCGCGTCCCTTGACCCGGATGCGCCGGCCGGATGAGGTCCCTGCTGGGACGCGAACGCGGACCCGTCCGTCGAGCGTCCGGATTTCGGCTTCGCCGCCGAGGACGGCCTCCCAGGGGGTGACCTCGAGGTTGGTGAGCAGGTCCCGCCCCTCCAGCTTGAAACGGGGATGGGGAAGGATCTCGATCTTCAGGAACAGATCCCCCGAGGCTCCGCCGGAGCGCCCCTCCTCGCCCTTGCCGGCGACCCGGACGGTCTGGCCGGGCCGCATGCCGCGCGGCAGGTTCACCTTGACGCGGCGCGGCTCGCCGCTGGCGCCGTCGGAGAGGCTGAGCTCGCGAACTCCTCCGGCCAGGGCCTCCTCGAGGCTCAGCCGGAGGACGACCTCCTGGTTGGCGCCCGGGCGCGCCCAGCCGCCGCGGCCCTCGTTCTCCCAGGAGGCCCACCCGGTGCGGCCGCCAGCGCCCGCTGCCGGCCGGGCGCCCTGGCCGAAGAGCATTTCGAAGAAGTCGGAGAATCCGGAGGCGCCGCCGCCGAACTCTACGCCGCGGCCGCCGAAGCCCTGGAAGCCCTCGGAGCCAGCGAAGCCGCCTGGGGCTCCGGCTCCCGGCCCCTGGGCACCGCCCGGCTTCCAGCTCGACCCGAACTGGTCGTAACGGGCGCGCTTCTCGGGGTCCTTGAGCACCTCGTTGGCCTCGGAGACCTCCTTGAAACGAGTTTCGGCCCCCTTCTCTTTGCTCACGTCCGGGTGGTGCTTGCGCGCCAGCTTGCGATAGGCCTTCTGGATATCCTCCTGCGTCGCATCGCGCGGCACGCCCAGCACCTTGTAGTAGTCCTTGAAGTCCACCCGGCCCCCTCCGCTTGGTCTCTAACTTGAGTGCAAGAAGATCACATTTTTAAAACCCAGGCGGCGCCCGGTTCATTCCTCGGGAGCAAAAAAAAGACGCGCAGCAGCGCGTCTTTCGTCTTCTCGGGGCTGACGGGGAGCTTCAGGGGGCCTGCAGCCCGAAGTGCTCGTAGTTCTTGGCGATGAATTCCTTCCACTTGGCCGGCACCTCTTCCACCGGGAAGATGGCCTGCACCGGGCAGGCGTCGACGCACAGGCCGCAGTCGATGCACTCCTCGGGGTGGATGTAGAGCATCTCGACGTCCTCGTTCTTGCCGTAGATGCAGTCGACCGGGCAGACGTCGACACAGGAGGTGTCCTTCACTCCGATACAGGGCTCAGCGATGATGTGCGGCATTCCCCCGGATCCTTTCGGCGCAGCCATGACAACCAGTCCATTCGAACCAGCGATTCGCGCGCCGCTGCATTGTAGCGGCTCGCAGGCGAGCGCTCAACCTGGAAGCCCGCCGAATTCTCCCTCTCCGGGCGCGCGGGTGAGGTGGAGTGCGGACTTGCAGCCGGATTGCCGCAGCGCGGCATAGAAGTTGACAGACTTGCCGCGCTGCGGTATAAATAGCTCAGCGATGCCGCAATGCGGCAAGCGACAGCGAAACAGGGAGCCACGATGTACCGTCTGATCAAGCGTTACGAGAGTCGCAAGCTCTACGACACCGAAGAGAGCCGGTACGTTTCCCTCGACGAGTTGGCGGAGTGGATCCGCACCGGCAAGGACGTCAAGGTGGTCGACAACGGCACAGGCGCCGACGTCACCGCCCAGATGCTCACCCAGATCATCCTCGAAGAGGGGCGCCGGGGAACCGGTTTCCTGCCGACCGAGTTGTTGCACGAGCTGGTCCGGGCCGGGCAGAAGGCGGTCGAGAGTGGCGTCGAGCAGGTTCAGCACAAGGTCGACCAGTTCTTCCAGGCCTCCATCGACAAGTTCGGCCCGGTGCGCCAGGCGCGCGAAGAGATGGAGCGCCTGCGTGAACGGCTGGAGGAGCTCGAGAGCTCGCTGACCACGCTGGAGAAGGAACGCGGTGGCACCAAGCCCGCCGGATCGGCGCCGCATGCGCCGCGTGCCGGCCAGGGGAGAACCCCCAAGAAACCAAACGCCATGCGCCCGGTTCGGCGCGGGAAGGGAGAAGCCAAATGAGAAAGAATCTGCAGAAGATGGCCACCAGTGTCGCCCAGTCCGGCATCGAAACCGCCGGTGAGGGCGCGTTTGCCCTCGGCCGAACTGCCTGGTTGCTGGGAATCGGGATCGCGGCCTCGGCCGGCGAGACCGGAGTCGAGGTGTTCGATGCCCTGGTCGAGAAGGGACGGCACCGCCGTCGTTCGTCGATGAAGAAGGCCCAACTGGCGATCACCGAGACCGGCTCGACGATGTTGAGGCTGGCGAACGACGCCACCCGCCTGGCGCAGAAGCAGGCCGCTGAGCTCATGGGCCAGCTCGGTCTGCCGACCCGTGACGATGTTCGTGAGCTCGTGCGCCGCGTCGACACGCTGCGACAGAAGCTCATCTGACCCGAAGGGCACGCCCTGAGTCTCGAGGAATCCACGATTCGCGATCGACGAGGAATAACGACATGACCACCAAGAAGCAGGCAGAGAAGGACTTCAAGGAAGAGATCAAAGAGAACGCTGAACGGGTCTGGCTGGCCGGACTCGGAGCTCTGGCGACGGCGGAAGAGGAGGGCGGCAAGCTCTTCCGCGGCCTGGTGAAGAAGGGGGAGTCGTACGAGAAGAAGGGCCTCGCACAGTTCGACAAGCTGAAGGCGAAGGTCGAGGGCGCCGCCGAAACCGCCAGGGACCGTGCCGAGGAGGCCTGGGGCAAGGTCGAGGACAAAGTCGAAGGTGTCGAAGACCGGCTCGACGACCGGGTCGCCGTGGTGTTGCGCAAGATCGGCGTCCCGAGCAAGAACGAGATCTCGACGCTGACCCGCCGGGTGGAAGAGTTGACCCTGCTGGTCGAGAAGAAGCTCAAGCCGGCCCGCCGCCCGGCCAAGCGCGCGACTCCTGCCACCCGCAAGTCCACGACGGCGCGCCGGAAGCGCTGAGTTTGGCTGACCGGCGCAGGCGTCGCGGAGCACTGCGGCAGACCTCGATCGGGCTCGCGCTCGCCGGCGGAGGGCCGGCGGGCGCGGTCTATGAGATCGGTGCCCTGCGGGCGCTCGACGAGGCGATCGATGGGCTCGACGTCAATGCCCTCGACGTCTACGTCGGAGTCTCGGCGGGCGCCTTCCTCGCCGCCAACCTCGCCAATCAGCTGAGCAGCGCCCAGATGGTCAGGGCGATCGTCAAGCACGAGCCGGGCGAGCATCCGTTCGTCCCCGAGACGTTCTTCACTCCGGCGCTCAAGGAGTGGGTGCGGCGCGGTCTCTCCGTGCCGCGCCTGGCGCTCGAGGCGGTGTGGGATTTCGCCCGCAATCCGCGCGATCTCACTCTCCTCGAGTCGCTCACCCGGCTCGGCCACGCTCTGCCGGTCGGGATCTTCGACAACGAACCGATCCGCCATTACCTGCGCAACATCTACACCATGAAGGGTCGCAGCGACGACTTCCGGGAGCTCGGCCAGCGGCTCTACATCGTCGCCGCGGAGCTCGAATCGGGGCGCTCGGTCGTCTTCGGCAAGCCCGGAAGGGATCATGTGGCGATCTCGCGCGCGGTACAGGCCTCGAGCGCTCTGCCGGGCCTCTATCCGCCGGTCGACATCGACGGTCACCTGTACGTCGACGGCGTCCTCAACCGGACGGTGCACGCCTCGGTCGCCCTCGACGCGGGCGTCAAGCTCCTCTTCTGTCTCAATCCGATCGTCCCCGTGGACGTCTCGACGGCCAAGGCGGGCCTCTACGCCGAAGGCGAACTGTTGCGGCGCGGGCTGCCATCCGTGCTCTCGCAGACCTTTCGCACGCTCATCCACTCGCGCCTCGACGTCGGCATGAAGCGCTACGACAGGCTCTACGAAGACTCCGACGTGATCCTCCTCGAGCCGGATCGCGACGACTACGAGATGTTCTTCAGCAACATCTTCAGCTTTTCGGAGCGCAGCGCCGTCTGCGCCCACGCCTACGCATCGACCCGGAGCGACCTCCTGAAGCGCTACGACGAGCTCGCTCCGATCATCGCCCGCCACGGCCTGAGGCTGCGGCGCGACATCCTCGAGGACAGCTCGCGCGATCTCTGGCACGGCGTCGGACTCGACAGTTCGGCCGCCCGGTTCCTCGCCCGGAACGGCGGCCGGCGAGACTCGAGCCTCGAGACGCTCGAGCGTCTCGACAGCGTCCTCGATCGCCTTCAGGCCAGCCTCGAGCGCTGAGCCGAGGCCGGACCGGGAGCGCGGGCGCGAGCTGCGCACTTGCTCTCCCGGCGGCGTGCTGCTAGCGTTCTGCGCCTAAGTTCCGAAGTTTCCTGGCAATCCATCCGCCTGATCGCCCGAGGAGGACCACAGTGACGAGTCGTTACCGGAAGATGCAGTCGATTGCCGCTGCCCTGTCGATGTCCGTCGCCTTTGCCGCCGCCAGCCAGGCAGTCGTGGTGCCGCAGTCCGAGCAGCAGTCGCTGCTCTTCCGGCATCCCGATGTCGACTTTGCCCAGATCTATGTCGGCGGGCAAGCGCTGGTGAATGAAGTCGGCAGCGGGCGCTTCGAGGCGCTGGGGGTCTCTCCTGCGGCGACCCAGGTCGACCTGCGCACCGGCCGCTTCGCGACCCTCTACCCGGGTGTCGCGCTCCTGCCGGGACGGGGCGTCGGAAATCGCCTGAGCTGGGAGGCCCTCGAAGTCCCGGTTCCGCAGTCGAAGCGTGACCTGGAACAGGCCGCAGCGCGGGCCTTCCGTGGTTATCTGGCGCTGCATGCCGACGAGCTCGGAATCGATCTCGCCGAGGTCGCCGACCCGAGCCGCGTCGCGGTCATCGATGACGACTACATCCAGATCTACGCGCCGCGTCTCGTCGGAGGCCGGCTGGTGCTGGGCAGCTTCCTCCAGGCTTCGATCCGCTACGGCAACCTCGTCCTCCTCGGGGCGATCAACTGGGGTGACGTCGACGCCGGGCTCGCGCCGGTCCTCACCTCCGAGAAGGCGCTCGCGGCGGTCGCAGCGCGCATCGCGCCGGCGGGCATCGGATCGACCTGGAAGGCCGGAAACCTCGCCTGGCTTCCGGTCGCGCAAGAATCGAATCTCGCGCCGTCGGCCATCGGCACCGGGCTCGACTTCCGGCTCATCTGGGTCGTGCGTCCCACGCTCGGTGATCCGGACGGCCGCTTCGAGGCCTGGGTCGACGCACGCGATGGCGAAGTGCTGGCGCTCAAGGACACCCGGCACTACGTCGCCACCCAACGGGCGGCGAAGGGGGGCGTCTTCCCGATCTCCAACGATGGCCTTTCCCCTGGCGGCATCCCTGACGGCGTCGAGCAGGCGGGTTGGCCGCTGCCCTTCACCAGTGTCACGGTCGGGTCGTCCACGATCACGACCGACCAGGGCGGCAATCTCTCGGTCTGTGCCGACGGCAACATCAGTTCCGCGCTCACCGGCCCGTACCTCAAGATGGCCGATGTCTGCGGCGTCGCCAGCCTGACGAGCACCGGCGACCTCGACTTCGGCGTGAGCGCCGGCATCAACTGCACGACTCCGGGTTTCGGCGGCACCGGGAATACCCACGCCTCGCGGACCGGCTTCTTCGAGCTCGGTCAGCTGCAGGCGATGGGCCGCAGTCAGCTGCCTGCGAACTCCTGGATGCAGACACAGATGACCGCCAACATGAACATCAACCAGACGTGCAACGCCAACTGGAACGGTGCGGCGGTCAACTTCTATCGCCAGGGCGGCAGCTGCCGCAACACCGGCGAGATCGCCGGGATCTTCGATCATGAGTGGGGCCACGGGCTGGACGACAATGACGCCAACGGCTCCATCTTGAGCACCGGTTCCGAAGGCATCGCCGACATCTACGCCAATCTCCGTTTGAGCGAGAGCTGCGTCGGGCGCGGCTTCTTTTTGTCGAACTTCACCTGCAATGGTGGTTACGGCAACCCCTGCATCGACCCGCCCGGGCCGACGCCGCCCTGCTCGGGTGTGCGGGACGCCGACTGGGCGCACCGCAGCGCGAACACCCCGACGACGCTGACCTCGATCGCCTCCTGCGGCGGCGAGGTGCACTGCGTGGGTTACCTCAATGCCGAGACGGGCTGGGATCTGTGGAACCGCGACCTCACCGGTGGAACGTTCAACTACAGCCGGAATCTGGCGCGCGAAATCGCCACCCAACTGACTTTCCGCGGTGCCGGAGCGGTCGTGAACTGGTGGTCGGGCGCCGCCCCGAACGGTGGTTGCGCGGCCGACACCGGCTACCAGAACTACCTGGTGGCCGACGACGACAACGGCTCGCTGGCCGACGGGACGCCCCACATGCAGGCGATCTACGACGCTTTCAACCGCCACCAGATCGCCTGCGCCGTTCCGACGGTGACGACGGCCGGCTGCGCCGGCGGTCCCACGACCGCGCCGGTCGTGACGCCGACTTCGCAGGACAAGAGCGTCGATCTCGCCTGGACCGCCGTCAGCGGCGCAAGCAGCTACCGCGTCTATCGCACGGACGGCCTCTACGGCTGCGAGTTCGGGAAGACCCTGGTCGCCGAGATCGCCGGGCTGGCCTACACGGACAACGGGCTGCAGAACAATCGGACCTATTCCTACCAGATCGAGCCGATGGGCGCCGCCGACGAGTGCTTCGGCACGGTCATCTCGGCGTGCACTCAGGTCGTGCCGACGAGCGCCGGCTCGAGCAGCATCCTGTCGGTTCTTGCCGACCAGTCGAGTCTCACGCTGCTCTCGGGCGATGGCGACGTCTTCCTCGACAACTGCGAGACAGCGCGCATCCAGGTGCCCCTTTCGAGCATCGGCACCACGTCACTGACCAACGTGAGAATCACCAGCGCGACCGTGACCTCGGCCGGACACGGAGCCACGACGATCCTGACCAGCCTGCCCAAGGTCATCGACCCCAGCCTGGTCACTTGCGAATCCGCCGTCGCCACCCTCGAGCTCGTTCCGCAAGGCCTCGATGCGGGTGAGACCTTCACGATCGACATCACTCTCGAGGCCGACGAGCTCGCGGCGCCGCAGACCACGAGCTTCAGTTTCGAGCTGCTCGAGGGCAGTTTGCAGTTCTTCGCCAGCAAGTCGTTCACCTTCGAGGCCGGAACCGAAAGCTGGGTGGTCGACCAGGGGACCTTCAACCGCACCAACGCCAACGGTGGCGGTGCCGGCGGGGCAGGGACGTTCTACTTCCAGTCCTCATCGCTGCTCGACGAGCAGTGCGACGTCGTGCATTCGCCCATCGTGCGCCTGACGGCGGGATCGACGCTCGCACTCTCGACCAATTTCCGCACCGAACCAATGGATACCGTCTGGTGGGACCGCGCCAACCTCGGCATCGTCGACACCTCGACGAGCGTGCGGACGCTGGTTTCGCCCTCGAGCGGCCGAACCTACAACGCCAGCGGCGCGAACGGTGTTTGCGGCACGACAGGTCAGCCCGGCTGGGCCGGAGTCTTTCCGACCTGGGCGGTAAGCAACTGGACGGCAGCGGCGCTGCAGGCGCCGGCGCTCTCCGGCAAGGCGGTTCGCCTGGAGATGCGCTACGGCACGGATGAGTTGGTCAGCGACACCGGCTTCCGCTTCGACGACCTCACCCTCACCAATGTCGATGCCGAGGTTCCTGACGCGCAGGCGAACGTCTGCGCGGTATCGAATTGGATCTTCTCCGACGGCTTCGGAACCGCCAACACGCAGGAGTGGTCGGCGGCGGTCCCCTGAGCCTGATCCTCGGCGCTTTCGGCGCTTGCGGCGAATTCAGCGCTTGACGAGTCGCGTTTCGAACCCAGCCCCCGGGAGATTCTTCCCGGGGGTTTTGTGTCTGCTCATCTTCGCTCTGGCGCCGTTTTCGGCCCGCGCGGCGGCGTCCGGAGGCGCCTCTCCGGACCTTCTCCTCGTCACTCTCGATACCACCCGCGCCGATGTGCTCGGCTGCTACGGCGGCCCGGCGAAGACACCGCGGCTCGATGCGCTCGCCACGGCCGGCCTCCGATTCACGGGTGCACTCACGCCGGTCCCGCTCACCCTGCCGGCGCATGCATCGATTCTCACCGGCCTCGATCCGCACCAGCACGGCCTGCGCGACAACGGGCTGGGGGCGCTCGCGTTCTCGATCCCGACCCTGACCGAACTGCTGCGCGGCGCCGGCTACGCGACGGCGGCGGTCGTCGGCTCGCGGGTGCTCGATCGCCGCTTCGGGCTGGACCGTGGTTTCGATCTCTACGATGACCGGATGACCGCCGAACGCACCGGTGAGTTCGGCTATCCCGAGCGCCCGGCCTCGGCCGTCGTCGATGCCGCGCTGGCTGCGGTGCATGGGGCCGGTTCCTCACGGCCGCTCTTTCTCTGGGTCCATTTCTACGACGCGCATGCGCCCTATGACGGCGCGGGCGACGACCCGCAGAGCCGATATCGTGGCGAGGTCGAGGCGATCGACCGCGAAATCGGGCGCCTGCTCGACGAGCTCCGTCCGGTGGGCGCGCCAGCGCCGCTCCGACCGCTGGTCGTGGCTGTCGTCGGCGACCACGGCGAGAGTTTCGGCGAGCACGGCGAAGTCGAGCACGGCTATCTGCTGCATTCGCCGACGCTCGCCGTGCCGCTCATCCTCGCCGGTCCCGGCGTGCCGTCCGCGCGGACCCGCGCGGAGCCGGTGAGCATCCGCCGGCTGGCGGCGACGCTGGCCGGGCTCGCCGGAGTGCAGGCGAGCCGGCTCGGCGGCTCGGCGCTGGACCTCGCAGGGAGCGCGCCCAGCCCGCCGGAGGCGGTCTACCACGAGACCGAGTTCCCGGCCTCGACCTTCGGCTGGAGTCCGCTCACCGCGCTGACCGCGGGAAACTGGCGTTTCGTCTCCGGACCGAAGCCGGCGCTCTACGACCTCGCCGCCGACCCGGGCGAGCTCGTGAATCGCGCGCGGGCGGAGCCGGAGCGCGTGCGAGCGCTGCGCAGGGAGCTGGCGCGGCTCGCCGGGCGCACCCGGCTGGCGCCGCCGGCCGAGCTCCCGCACGACGAGGAGCTCCGGCGGCAGCTCGAGAGCCTGGGCTATCTCTCGGGCGCGAGCGCGCAGCGCGGCGCGCTCGATCCCGCGGAGGGTGTCCTGCTGCTGGGCGATTTTGCCGACGCCAAGAAGCGGTTGGCGCGCGGTGACGCCGCCGGGGCGCGGCAGGAGCTGCGCCGGCTCGTCGGCCGAAGCCCCGGGAGTGTGCCCTTTCTCAGCCAACTGGCGGAGGCCGAAGAGGCGCTCGGCAACAGGGATGCGGCGCGCAGCGCGCTTCGCGCCGCGATCGCGGTGAATCCGCAGAGCGAATTCCTGCAGACGAGCCTCGGCAAACTCGAGTTGCGCGCCGGCCGGCCGGCCGAGGCCGAGCACGCGCTCCGCCAGGCGCTCGCGCTCCAGCCCCGCTGTCTCCCGGCGGCACTGGCGCTCGGCGAGCTCCTGGTGCGAGCGGGCCGGGCGGCGGAAGAGGAGGCGCTGGTGCGCGAGGTCGTCGCGGCCGGCGCCGAGAGCGGAGTCCTCCTGACGCGGCTCGGCGAGATCGAGCTGCGGCGCGGCGACATCGCCGGCGCGGACAGTCACCTCGCGGAGGCGACGCGCCTGCTGCCGGAGTTTCCGACCGCCTGGAAACTCTGGGCGGAAGTCGCGCGGCGCCAGAACAACCCCGAGGCCGCCGCCGCGCGCGCGGCGCGTGCCGCTGTCCCGCAGTAGGCGGGCGCGTCCCTCTCTATCCGGCTTGCAGCTGACGAATGTGGACCTCGGTGTCGTAGAGGAACTCCACCTGCCCGCCGAGGGCATGGGTTGCGAAGATCGCGGCGAGGCGATCGAGCATCGCGGCATGCGCCGGTTCGCCGGCGGCGGGGATGTAAGACGACGACAGCAGCCGGGAGCGCAGGCCGGCGAAATCGAGCTTCTGGCGATTGTCGTAGCGCCGGGTGGTGAACGGGCCGCCGAAGAGGGCGGCCAGACGTTCGGCGCCGACGCCACGATGCCCGACCTGGGCGTAGTCGGTTCCGAACTCGAGCAGCAGGTTCTCGTACGCCTCCAGGAAGGCCGTGCCGCTGGAGCGCCGGGCGTTCCAGATCAGCGCCAACCAGCCCGACGGCTTCAGGATGCGCCGGAACTCGGCGCGGGTTCGTGCGCCGTCGAACCAGTGAAACGCCTGCGCTGCGACGACGAGGTCGACGCTGGCATCGGGTAAGCCGGTCTCCTCGGCCGAGCCCGGCTGAGAGCAGAAGCGGGGATACCTGGTCAGCGCGGTCTCGGCTGCGGTCCGCATCGGGGCATTCGGTTCGACCCCGACGACCGCGAAGCCTCGGGCGAGAAAAAGCTCGCTGGAGATCCCGGTGCCGGATCCGACGTCGGCGACGACGGCGCCCGGGAAGAGAATTCCGGCGGCGGCCAGGTCGTCGACGATGGTCTGCGGATAGCCCGGCCGGGCGCGCACGTAGTCGTCGACCCGGCCGGTGAAGCGGTCCTTGGCGTCTCGGGTCGGTGCCGTCATGGATGGCATCCTACTTCCGCCCAGAGCAGGCATCGGCCGCCCGTCGGGCCGGGGCGAACGCAAATGCCCGGGGAGAAGCTAGACTCGGCCGCGAAATGGCCCGCAAGCAGAAGCATCCCCACGAGCGCCGGTACCGCCAGCCGCAGCCGTTGCGACGCGGCGAGGAAGGCTCTGCGCTCTCCGCGGTCGATGTCGCCTGGCTGCGGATGGATGATGCGACCAACCTGATGCACGTCCACGGCGTCCTCCCGCTGGCGGGGGAGATCACCTGGGAGCAGGCTGCGAAGCCGTTCGCCGAGCGCCTGGCGAAGATCCGCCGTTTCGGGCAACGCGTGGCCCGCGACGAAGCGCACTTCGGCGAGCTGGTGTGGACGGAGGACGTCCACTTCGACCTGCGTCGCCATCTCGTCGAGGAGAGGATCCCCGAGCCAGGCGACGACGCGGCGCTCGCGGCGACGATCGAGAAGCACCTGTCGCAGGCGTTCGACCGGGCGCATCCGCTTTGGCAGTTCCACCTGCTGCACGGGCACCAGGGGGGACGGTCCTCTTCGGCCGGGTGCACCACGCGATCGGCGACGGGGTCGCCTTGATGCTGGTGATCCTGGCGATGACCGACCTGACGCGTCACGGGGCCGGCGTCGGTCATGTCGACCACCCCCGGCACGAAGAACCGCGTCACCGGCACGGTGGTCACCACGGCCATGGCGGCCACCGGTCCGAGATCGCCAATCCGTTCCTCGAGCTCATGCTGCGCCCGGCCGACGAAAGCTTCAGCGCGGTGAAGAAGGCGCTCGAAAAGGTGATGCCGGAGACTCTGCGTCTCATGCTCGCGCCGGTCGAGGCGTTCGAAAGGGTGAATCCGGTGCTGCGCACCCTGGGCTCGGCCGGCGCCCTCGCCTCTTTGCTCGCCAGCCCGAGCGAGCCGGCGACGCCGCTCCGCGGCGAGCTCGGGGTGCACAAGCGGGTCGCCTGGACCGCGCGCCTGCCGCTCGACGAGGTCCGGGAGATCGGCAAGCAGCTGGGCGGCACGCTCAACGACGTGCTCAACACGGCGATGGCCGGCAGTCTCCGGCGCTACCTCCTGCAATTCGGCACACCGCCGGAGTCGCTCGGCCTGCGCGCCGCGATGCCCGTGAACCTGCGGCCGCTCTCCGAGATGGCCGAGATGGGGAACCGCTTCGGGCTGATGTTCCTCAAGATGCCGGTCGGCATGGCCGATCCGCTCGCGCGCCTGGACGAGTTCCGCCGCCGCTCGGCAGCGCTCAAGAAGTCGGCCGAGCCGTTGGTGGTCTTCTCGCTCCTGCAGGCCGCGGGGTATCTGCCGCAGTTCGTGCACAGCGCGATGGTCTCCATCTTCGGGAGCAAGGCGACGGCGGTTTTCACCAACGTCCCCGGCCCGAAGCAGACGCTCTACTTCGCCGGCCAGGCCCTCACCGATCTCTACTTCTGGGTGCCGCAGGCCGGCCATCTGGGGCTTGGGGTCTCGATCCTCTCGTACAACGGTGGCGTCCGCATGGGCGTCGGCACCGACGCCGGTCTCATCCCCGACCCCGAGCGCATCATCGACGGCTTCCACGCCGAGTTCGAAGCGCTCAGCAAGGCCGCCTCCCGGCGCTAGGAGCAGCAGCTTCGGACCGCTACGGTCTGTTTCCGCTTGCATGCGTTTGCGGATGGCGCGGCTGCAAGCTGCTGGTAAAGAGGCCTGCGCGGGCACTCCTCGTTGTGCCGGGTCGAATCGCGAATGAGGCACCTTGCCGGTTCACCCCCCAGGTCGCCCGGTGGAACATCGGCGGTCAGGCAGTCGATACCTTTACTGGAATCTTTTCCTGGCGGCGGGCAAGCCGGGAAGTTCGCGCGGCGTCGGCTAGCGGCGTCGCCAGAGGGCGAGGATGAGGCCGAGCGTCAGTGGCGGAACGTAGTAGTACCAGGGGCGGTTGAAAGAGATCAGGATGGCGGCGGCGATAATGCAGGCGCCAGCAAGCAAGGTGGTCTTGAGGCCGACGAACGGGTTCTCGCGTGGCTGGCGTTGGGCGGATTCGAGCAGGCGCAGGCCTTCGGTGATGAGCATCGGCGCCTTCGACAGCGCCTCGACGAGCTCGGGGGCGCCGCGCATCCCTTCTTTCGCCAGCCGGAACGGCGAGAACTGCTCGAGGAAGATCGCATTGACGTGCTTCTGCGAGACCTCCTTGACGTCGAAGCCGGGGTTGAGGATCTGCCCGACCCCTTCGAAGGTCACCAGCGCCTTCACCATCAGGACGGTCTCGACGGGGAAGTACATGTCGTAGCGCGCCCCCTGCGCGACCGAGCGCAGGATGAGGTGCGCCAGCGGGTAGTCCTTGAAATTCGAGGTCTTCGACCAGCGCCGGCAGATCTCCTCGACCTCGCGCCGAAAACCCACCGGATCGCCTCTGCGCCCCGGTTGGGCGACCATCGACAGGTAGCGCGCCGCGTTCTCCGAGTCGCCCATCACCAGGCAGTAGTAGTAGTACATCAGCGACCGCTTGAGCTCTTCGGTGAAGCGCCCCACCATGCCGAGGTCGATGAAGCCGATCCTGGGCCCGGACAGAATCATCAGGTTCCCCGGGTGGAGGTCGGCATGGAAGAACCCGTCCCGGAAGAGCATCCGGATGATCGATGCGGCGCCGAGGTCGAGGAGATGCGCGCGCTGATCGGCGTCGAGCTCCTGCGTCGCGGCCGAGGTCGGCTTGTAGCCGTCGAGGAACTCCATGCAGAGGACGTCGCGGCCGGAGAACTCGCGGAAGATCTTCGGAAAGACGACGTCCGGCATGTCGCGGAAGTTGGCGGCGAAAGTCTCGGCGTTGTCGGCTTCGCGGGTGAGGTCGAGCTCGCGCAGGGTGTACTCGGCGAACTCCTTGAGGACCTTCCGCGGCTGCAGCCTCTCCAGAAAGGTCTGCAGAAAGCGTCCGAGGAGATTGAGCAGGATCGTGTCGCGTTTCAGCAGCTCGCGGTTGCCGGGCTTCACGACCTTGACGATGACCTCCCGGCCGTCGAGGAGCTTGGCCTTGTGCACCTGCCCGATCGAGGCGGAACCCAGGGGGTTCGGATCGATCCAGGAGAACATCGCCACCACCGGGCGCTTGAGGTCCTTCTCGATGATCTCCTTGAGCCGGTCGAGCGGTACGGCGGGCAGGCGGTCGAGGAGGTTCTTGAGCTCGTCGGTGATCTGGGCCGGCAGGATGTCCTCGCGCAACGACAGCACCTGCCCGAGCTTGATGTAGGTCGGACCGAGGATCTCCAGACGCTTGCGCAGCTGCACCGGAAACGGCTGTGCGAGGAGCTCCTTGTCGAGGAACGGACGGGTGAAGAAGGCGGCGAAACGTGCCAGCCCGTAACCCCGCGGAAAGGGAGCTTGGCGGCTGCGCACCCAGGCGGAGAGACCGCCGAAGATCAGGCCCAGGACATGCTTCTGGGTCCCGAAGTAGCGCCCGACGAGACCCGGCGGGGGAGTCTCGACCAGCAGCGGAAAATCGCCGACCCGGTCGTCAGTCGAACTGGGGGCCATCCTAACGATTGCGTCCGTATTTCTCGTGGCTCGAGACCCAGTCGAGCGAAGAGATCGCCGAGGCCAGCGAAATCTCGCCGGCGAGCACCACGCCGGCGATGATCTCGGCGAGCTTGCGGACCTTTCCGCGGCCGGTGCAGCCCAGGAGCTCGAGGCATTCGCGCTGGGTCGAGAGCCCGGTGCCGCCGCCGTGGGTGGCGACGATCAGCGACGGAATCGTGATCGAGATGTAGAGCGAGCCGTCAGGGGTGATCTCGGTGTAGGCGATGCCGGCCGACGACTCCGAGACGTTGGCGACATCCTGGCCGGTGGCGATGAACATGGCGGTGATGCCGTTCGGCGAGTGCGCACCGTTGTTGTTGGCGCCGGAGAGGAAGGCGCCGACGTTGGCCACTTGCGCGTGGTAGTGCAGCTGCTCGGGCTCCACCCGCATGTTCTGGATCAGGACCTCGCGTGGAATCGTCGCCTCCGCCGTGACGCGCTTGCCGCGCGTCCGCATGACGTTGACGTGCGACGCCTTCTTGTCGGTGGCGAGATTCGACTCGAGGTAGAACTTGCGGCAGCGCTCCTTGAGAAACGGCTGCTCGAGAATCCACGAGCAGGCGGCAAAGGTGGCGCGCCCGACCATGTTCTGCCCGGCGGCGTCGCCGGTCGAGTAGTTGAAGCGCAGGTAGGTGAACTTCGAAGCCAGGAAGCTCTCGATGTTGAGGAGCTTCGCCACCGAGGATGTCGACTCCGCGTGCTCGCGGATCGTGATCAGGTTGTGGTCGATCCACTGCGCGAAGTCGCGCGCGTCGCGGGCGTTGTCGAAGACGAAGACCGGGGCGCGCTGCATGGCGTCCTGGACCACCGTCGAAGTGACCCCGCCGGCCTGGTTGAGGACTTTCATGCCCCGGCTGTAGGAGGCGACGAGCGTCCCTTCGGTGGTGGCGAGCGGAATCAGGAACTCGCCCTGGGCGTGCTCGCCGTTGACCCGCAGCGGACCGGCGAGGCCGATCGGGATCTGTGCCACGCCGACGAAGTTCTCGATGTTGCCGCGCGTCACTGCCGGGTCGAAGGAGTAGCGGTTGACGTGCTCGAGCTTCTTGCCGCTGTACTCGGCGGCGAAGCCCTGCCGAACCTCCGCCATGCGCTGGTTGTGGTCGTCCTCCTTGTCGTAGGGGATCTGCACGCGCTTGGGGGTCTCCTCGGCAATGGCGTCGGTGACCTTGAGATCGAGCTCCCCGAACGGCGTCGCCTCGAACTTCACGACGATCTCGTGGTTCCCGTTGGCCAGCGGACCGAAGCCGACGAGATGGAGCACGACCGACTTCTTGAGCGGGAAGTCGAGCGCGGCGGACTTGGAGATCGCCGCCGCCCGCAGTCGTTCGTCCTCGCCGAGGTCGATCTCGATGCCGGAGTGCGGGGCCGCGACGCCGTCGATCGTGATGCTCGCGATGCGCGTCACCGTGGCGTCGCTCAGCCGGTTCTTCAGGGTCAACCGCACGCCCTCGGGGGTGTTGGCGAGGCTGCCGAAGGTGTAGAGCTGCTTGAGGATGAGCGAGGGGATCTTCAGGAACATGCCAACTCCTCCTGTTTCTCTTGCGCCGGCGGAGAGCTTAACGGCTTCAACGCTGCGCTGCGACTTCGAAGACGATCCGGCCGCCAACCACCGTCAGGACCGCGTGGACGGTTCCGAGCTCTTCGGCCGCGACCGTCAGCGGATCGTCCGACATGAGGACGAAATCGGCCAACTTCCCGGGAGCGAGACTCCCCTTGTCGTCCTCGGCGAAGGCGGCGTAGGCGGAGCCGGAGGTGTAGGCGGCCAGTGCCTCGGCGACCGTGATCTTCTGCTCCGGGTGCCAGCCGCCCGGGTTCTTGCCGTCGAGGGTCCGGCGCGTGACCGCGGCGGCGACGCCGAGCATCGGATCGAGCGGCGCGATCGGCCAGTCGGTGCCGAAGGCGAGGTGGGCGCCGGCGTCGAGCAGCGAGCGAAAGACGTAGGAGTCGCGCGAGCGCTCGGTGCCGAGCCGCTTGTCGGCCCAGCGGCCGTCGTCGGCCTCGTGGAACGGCTGCATCGAGGCCACCACGCCGAGGCGGGCGAAGCGCGCCACGTCGGACCGGCGCAGGTGCTGCGCATGCTCGATGCGCAGTCGGCGGTCGCGTGCGCCGTTGGCTTTCGCCACGCGCTCGTAGATGTCGAGGATGGCCGCATTGCCGCGCTCGCCGATGGCATGAATCGAGGTCTGGAAGCCGAGCGCGTCGGCGGCGACGATGCGCCGTTCCATCTCGCCCTCGGGGTACATGTCGCCAGCGAAGATGCCGGAGGTCTCCGGGGCGTCCGAATAGGGCTCGAAGAAGATCGCCGTGGAGGAGCCGAGCGAGCCGTCGGCGTAACCCTTGAAGCCGCCGAGGGCGAGCCACTCGTCGCCCCGTCCGGTCTTCGCATCGCTGGCGACGAGATCCCGCTGCGCCTCCCAGAGCGAGATCGGGGTGCGGAACGACACCCGCACGGTCAGCTTTCCCTCGGCGCGCGCCTTCTGGTAGACCGGCCACTCGGCGAACAGCGGCCATTCGGGCCAGTTGCCGAAGTCGACGACCGAGGTCACGCCGCGGCGCGCCGCCTCGGCCATGGCTGCGTCCAGGGCTTCGGCGAGCTCGGCGGGCGACGGCGGAGGAATCGTCCGGAAGACGAGGTTCATTGCAGAGTCTTCCTTGAGGACGCCGGTGGGCTCGCCGGTCGACGGATCGCGCACGATCGATCCGCCCTCGGGATCCTTCATCTCGCGGTGGATGCCGGCGACGGCGAGCGCCCGGGTGTTGGCGAGCGCCATGTGGCCGTCGAGCCGGGGAATGAACACCGGATGGTCGCCGGCCGCGGCGTCGATCCATTCGCGCGTGGGCAGCGGGGCTCCGGGCCAGCGCTCGTGATCCCAGGTGACGTTGGTGATCCAGCGCCCGGCGGGGATCTTGCGGGCGTATTCGGCGAATCGGGCGACGAATTCCTCGCGGCTCGCGGCGAGGCGCAGGTCGGCGCCAAGGAGGCTTTCGCCGCCGGAGAAGAAGTGGGTATGGCTGTCGATGAAGCCCGGGAGGAGACGTTTGCCGCCGGCGTCGATGACCCGGGTCGCGGGACCGACGAGCGCGGAGATCTCGGCGTCAGAGCCGAGCGCGATCAGGCGTTCACCGCGCACCGCCAGGGCGGTGGGCTCGGCGGTGGCTGCAGGGCCGGCAGCTCCGGTCCAGATCCGAGCCTGACGCACGACCAGGTCGGCGGCGACCGGCGATGCCGGAAGGGGGCCGGTGGCAGCGCAGGCCACGACGGACGCAACAGCGAAGCGAAGGCGGGAAGTCGAGCTCACGAGGCGCTCCTTGAGTGGGCTCTTGCGCTGGTTCCAGAGCCGGCTTGCGGTTGTCCGCATGCTAGCATTCGTGGGCTCCGCGGAGCAGCGTCCAGCGGTCCGGAAGCGAGGAGATGCAGCGGTATGGCCAACGTCGTCGTGGTCGGTATGCAGTGGGGAGATGAGGGCAAGGGGAAGATCGTCGATCTGCTCTGTCCGGCCTTCGACGCCGTCGTGCGCTACCAGGGCGGGCACAACGCCGGCCACACGGTGAAGTTCGGCGATCGCCACTTCGCGCTGCGCCTCATTCCGTCGGGCATCCTGCACTCCGGCATGCGCTGTGTCATGGGCAACGGCATGGTGGTCTCGCCGGAGGCGTTCTTCGAGGAGCTCGACCAGCTGCAGGCCGCCGGGGTCGAGATCCGCGGGCGCCTCTTCGTCTCGAATCGCGCCCAGGCGCTTCTGCCGCATCACGCGCTGCTCGACCAGGCACGCGAGCAGGCGCTCGGCGACGGCAAGGTCGGGACGACCGGGCGTGGGATCGGTCCGGCCTACGAGATGAAGGTGGCGCGCACCGGCGTTCGCCTGGGCGAGCTCGCGGGGATCGGCGTCGCCGACCGTCTGCGCCAGCAGCTGGCGCGCATCGAGCCCGAGCTGCGATCGCTGGGGGCCCTCGGCGGCGAGGCGGCGCTCGCCCGCCCGCAGCGCGTCGAAGACGACTGCCGCGGCTGGGCGCGCAAGCTCGAGCCGTTCCTCTGCGACACCGAGCACCTCCTGCATCGCTGGCTCGACGAGGGCCAGAGCCTGCTGTTCGAGGGCGCGCAGGGGTCGCTCCTCGATGTCGACCACGGCACCTATCCGTTCGTCACCAGCTCGAGCCCGACGGCGGGGGGGCTTCGATCGGGACCGGCGTCCCGCCGACGGCGTTCGACGGCGTGCTCGGCATCGTCAAGGCTTACACGACGCGGGTCGGCGGCGGTCCGTTCCCGGGCGAGCTGCTCGACGCCCAGGGGGAATACCTGCGCAAGCGCGGCAACGAGTTCGGCACGGTGACCGGCCGGCCCCGTCGGTGCGGCTGGTTCGACACCGTGGCGGTGCGCTACGCCCAGCGCCTGAACGGCGCCAAGCTCGTCGCGCTGACCAAGCTCGACGTGCTCGACGAGCTCGCCGAGATTCCGGTCTGCGTCGGCTATCGGATCCAGGGCACGGTGACCCGCGACTTGCCGTCGCGGCTCGATCACCTGGCGCACGCCGAGCCGGTGTACAAGACGCTGCCCGGGTGGCGGACCAGCACGGTCGGCATCCTCGACTACACCAAGCTGCCGCCGGCGGCGCGCGACTACATCGCCTTCCTCGAAGAGGAGATCGGCGCCCAGGCGGCGCTCATCTCCACCGGCCCGCGGCGCGAGGAGACGATCCTCAAGCCGTGCGAGCTGCTCGAGACACTGGACCGGCGGCCGGCTGGCGCAGGTCATCGAACAACGCGGAGCCTGACGGCTCCCCTGCGCGCAGGAGGCGCGGAGTCCGAACGACTCGAGACCCGTTTCGACAACGCCGCTGCCGGGTCCGATAGAATGCCCCGACCGGAGGGCCCTTAGCTCAGTTGGTAGAGCAGCTGGCTTTTAACCAGACGGTCGGGGGTTCGATCCCCTCAGGGCCTACCAAGATCGAACCCGCAGGCGCGCAAGCGCCCGCCGCAGGAGCCAGCATCGCAGCAGGCAGGAGCAGCACCCGCAGGACATCGCAGCGCAGCGAATTGCAGGGCCCATCGTCTAGCCTGGTCAGGACACCGCCCTTTCAAGGCGATAACACGGGTTCGAATCCCGTTGGGCCTACCAATTCTATCTTCCCGTCTCGCAAGCATTTGGCTTTCTAGTCGAGCCGCCGCCTCGGCGACTTGGTCGACGCAAGCTCTTTCTTCGCCGTGGCTTGGGTGTGTTCGAATCTCGAGAGCTACCTGCGCGCGAAGCGCGGCGATGTCGAGCGCGCAAGCGGGCCGCAACCAGGGCCGATACGCAATTGCGACGGCCACGGAGCCGAGTGCCGGGGCCGCGCGGGGAACGCTCTGGGCGCGGCGTCCGAGCCCCTCGGTGCAGATGGCGGTGGTCTATACTGTTGGTATATGCCAGGAAAGGAAACCCATGACCACTACTGCCAAGCTGTTCAAGAACGGACGCAGCCAGGCCGTGCGCCTGCCGCGCGAGTTCAGGTTCGAAGGAGATGAGGTAAGAATACGTCGCGCCGGGCGTGGAGTGCTCGTGGAGCCGATGTTCACTGACGTATCGAAGTGGTTCGCGGAATTGGACCGCCTGAGCTCCGGGCCCTTCATGCCCGAAGGCCGCCAGCAGCCATCCACCCCAAGGCGTGGCGTCTTCGATGACGACATACCTGCTTGATACGAACGCCTGCATCGCGCTGATCAACGGCACGGAGGCCAATGTCCGACGCCGATTCCAGCGCGCCGTGGCCCGCGACAGCGCGGTTCTGCTGTCGTCGATCGTGGCGTTCGAGCTCTGGTATGGAGTCGCGAAGAGCCAGCGGAAGGACAGCAACAGGCAGCGACTCGAAGCCTTCTTCGCTGGCCCAATCGAGTGGACTCTGTTCGACGAAGACGACGCGCAGGCCGCTGGAACTGTGCGCGCCGAGTTGGAGGCCGCAGGAACGCCGATCGGCGCCTACGACGTCCTCCTGGCGGGGCAGGCCCGTCGACGGGGCGCGGTCCTTGTCACTTCCAACACGCAGGAATTCGTCCGCGTGGCCGGTTTGAAGTGGGAAGACTGGGCAGTCTCTCGGCGCTAGTTCGAATTTCACCTGGTGTTCGAGTTCAGGGAATAGGGAGGATGCCCTGGCCTTCCGTTCCGGCGCCCGCTGGGCTGCCGTGGCAACGAAGCATTCGGCGCCAGCCTCACGACTCGCGAGCGAAGCCTCAGGCGAAGCTTGCCTGAGGCTTTCCTGTCGGCACCTGCGTGACTTCGCCCGCCGCGCGCCGCACGGTCAGGGTTGGGCGGCGGACCATAGGAGCAGGGTCGCGAGCTCGAAGTCGCTGGCGAAGATTGCGCTGGCGGCGTTGGGGGAGGCGCCGCGCTCGACCGCGCCGATGTCGCAGCCGTCGCTGGTGGCGCCGTTGGGCTCCACGGCCGGGTGGTCGTAGATCCGGCCGGCGTGGCCGGCGTCGCCCCAGCCGCGCTGATCCGTCGCTGCGTCAGGGCAATGGCCGTGGTCGATCACCGGGCTGCCAGCTTCGAGGAGTGGGCGTCGCGATGGGGTCGGTCCACCGTTGTCGCCCAGCGCCTCGAGGCGGGGGTCGAGCGGCGCCGCCGCGGTGCCGACGAAATCGCCCTGGGCGTCCGGATTGCCGGCCGGGAAGAGGGCTGTCGAGCCGAGGTTCTTGCCGATCAGGTTCCAGCCGGTGGTGAGGAGCGTCGAGGATCCAGGGTCGACGTAGAGGTCGGGAGCGAACGGCGTGGGTGTGTCCTCGTTCTCGGCGATGATGTTGTTGACCAGCCGGAGCTCGACCGTCAGACCGACGGCGGCGTAGGCGTCCAGGCCGCCGCCCCCGCCGCTCCCGCTCGCGTCGGCGTCGGAGCGATTGCCGGTGACCGTCGAATCGACCATGCGCAGGGAGCTGGTGCCGGAGTACGAGCGGACAGCCATTCCGCCGCCCTGCCAGTCGGCGGTGTTGCCCGCCAGGGTCGAGCGCTCGATCTCGAGCGTCGCGCGCTCCGCATAGAGCGCGCCGCCGCTGCCGAGGGGGTCTTCCGCGGCGTTCGCCGTCAGGGCGGAGGCCGCGAGGTAGAGCTCGGCCGACTGGACGCGAATCGCGCCGCCGCCCGAGACCCCGAGCGCCCGGTTGCCGGCGAACGTGGAGTTGCGGATCTCGGCCCGGGTGGCGCCGTTTGCCGAACCGGTGACGACGAGCGCGCCGCCGCCGTTCAGCGAGCTGTTGGACTGAAATACGACCCGTTCGATGAAGACCCGCTCGCCGGGCATCACCGCCAGGGCGCCGCCATCACCGGTGGTGCCGCCCGGAGCGCGCCCCCGTGTGAGCGTCAAATCCTCGAGCACGAAGATTCCGCCGCCAGCCGCGGTGTCGAAGACGAAGAGCCGGAAGAGGTCCATGCCGTCGATCGTGAGATCTGCAGCGGAGGAGCCGCGGACCGCCAGCGAGCCGGTCACCGTCGGCAGGTCCTGCCCGAGCTGAAGGACGGCCGGCAGCGTAAGCGCGAAGGCGATCCGGTCTTCGCCGGCGCCGGCCGGGCATTCGTTGCGGGCGGCGTCGGTGTTGGCGGCGAGGATCGCTTCGCGCAGCGAGCAGAAGCCGTCGGCCAAATCCTGATCGTCGGCGGTCGTGACGGTGATCATGACGGCGCTGGCCGGCAGCGCCGGGAGTGCCGGCAGCGCGAAGGCGAGCAGCAGGGCGGCAGGGCGCCAGGTGGAGGGCATTTGGGTATCTCCTGAGATGAGTGGCGCATTCTGCCTCACCGAATGGACATTGCACAGACGGCGAACGGCAACCGGCCGTCAACATCTACAGCTCGAGCATCCTGTTCAACGAGGCCGATGCCGACGCGGACGTGAACGGCGGCAGGGCGGCCTGGATCTAGACCTGAGGGTGGAATCCGGACCGGCCCGCCCCGCCGTGCCGAGCGCGAGCTTCAGCTGGGCTGCTGAGTGCCCGGCGCCTGCGTCGCCGGCTCGATTCGCGTAGGATCGCCTCCTTGTTCCCAACTCCCGCAGGACCCGTGGCGCCGGCACCCGGCGCCGGATGATCGACGCCCGATGATCGGACGACGGCTGGGCTCCTATGAGATCACCGCCAAGCTGGGCGAGGGCGGCATGGGCGAGGTCTATCGCGCCACCGACACCAGGCTCGACCGCCAGGTCGCGATCAAAGTCCTGCCTGCCGAATTCACCGAGGACAAGGAGCGCCTGGCGAGGTTCGAGCGCGAAGCGAAGCTGCTCGCCCAGCTCCATCACCCCAACATCGCCTCGATCTTCGGCCTCGAAGAGTCCGGAGGAACGCGGGCGCTGGTCATGGAGCTCGTCGAAGGCCCGACGCTCGCCGAACGCCTCGAATCGGGGCCTCTTTCCCTTACTGAAAGCCTTTCTTTCGCTTTCCAGATCGCGCAAGCGCTCGAGGAGGCCCACGACAAGGGAATCATTCATCGCGACCTCAAGCCCCAGAACATAAAAGCTTCCAGTGAAGGAAAAGCCAAGGTCCTCGATTTCGGGTTGGCCAAGGCGATGGATCCGTTGGCCGGGACTGCCGCGTCGGCCGCGGAGCTCGCGCGCTCGCCGACGCTGATGCAGTCGCCGACTCTGACAGCGGTGCACGGGACGCAGCTCGGCGTGATCCTCGGCACGGCGGCCTACATGGCGCCGGAGCAGGCGCGGGGCGGCGCGGTCGACAAGCGCGCCGACATCTGGGCCTTCGGCGTCGTGCTCTACGAGATGCTGACCGGCCGCCGCCTGTTCGACGGCGAAACGGTGAGCGATGTCCTCGCCGCGGTGCTGCGCGCCGAGGTCGACTTCGCCGTGCTGCCGTCGGATGCGACGGTGGAGTTGCGCAATCTGCTGCGCCGCTGTCTCGAGCGCAATCCGAAGAACCGCCTGCACGACATCGCCGACGCGCGGATCGTGCTCGACCAGATCCTGTCCGGGCGGATCGAAGTCGCGCCGCTCGCCGCGCCACCGGCTCCAATGGCTCCAATGGCTCCGATCTCTCCGCTCTGGCGGAGGGTCCTGCCCTGGATTGGCGGCGCGGTCGCCGGGACGGCGATCGCCGCGGCGCTGCTCCCGCGAGGCACGCCCCCGGTGCCGGGTCCGAGCGCCGCCGCGGCCAGGATCCGGACCCTCGTCTCGGCCGGAGTGTCCCTCGATCCGGCGGTCTCTCCCGATGGCCGCACGCTGGCGTTCGAGTCGACGCGTGACGGCGTAAGCCGGATCTGGATCAAGGATCTGACGAGCGGCTCGGAGAGCGTGTTGGTGCGGCGAACGTCCTTCCTCCCGGAGGTTTCTCCCGACGGCACGAGCGTGCTCTTCATGGCCGCGAACGAAGGCGGGCTCGACGAGCTCTACCGCGTCTCGCTCGCGACCCGGGAAGAGCGGCTGGTGGCGCGGCAGGTAGGGCAGGGCACCTGGGCCCCCGACGGTCGGAGCGTCCTCCTGCTGCGCGATCTCCACGAGTCCTTCAGCAGCGGAGGTGAGCTGGTCGCGGCCGATCTCGAGAGCGGCCGCGAGCAGGTGCTCCATCGCGATCCCCTGAAGCGCATGCTCGAGCCGCGCTGGTCGCCCGACGGCAAGCGCGTGGCTGTCGCGCTCAGCGAGCGCCAGGTCGGACTGAACGACGGCATCGGTCTGCTCGACGTCGCAAGTGGCGCCCTCGACGAGCTGTCCGTCGAGCTCGCCGGCCAGCCGGGAAGCAAGGTGCGGGGGCTCCGGTGGATCTCACCGCGCCGGCTCGCAATCCTGCTGCTCGACAACGGGGAGACGGTCAACAACGCCGGCCGGGTGGCGCTGCTCGATGTGGAGCGCAGCGAGCTCACGAGCCTTCTTCCGCTCGCCAACGTCGGCTGGGGAATCGGTGTCGCGGGACCCGAATCGCTGATCGTAGGCGTCGGCTCGACGGATCAGAATCTCCACGAAGTGAAGCGCGACGCCGAAGGCCGGTGGGGCGCGCCGGTAAACGTGACCGAGGGGCCGTTCCGCGATCGCCAGCCGGTCTACTCGCCCGACGGCCGCTGGCTCCTCTTCACCTCCAACCGGAGCGGCAACCTCGATGTCTGGCGGCGCGACCGGACGACCGGTGAGATCCAGCGTCTGACCGACCACGAAGCCGAGGACTGGGACCCGGCGCTCTCGCCGGACGGGCGGCAGCTCCTGTTCAGCTCGAACCGCAGCGGGCGCTACCAGATCTGGATCGCGGAGAGCGACGGCAGCTCGCCGCGGCAGGTAACCGACTTCGAGAACGCACAGAATCCGACGATGAGCGCCGACGGCGCCTGGATCTCCTTCGTCCGCCAGGATGCCGGCGAGAACGACGGGATCTGGAAGGTCCACCCCGACGGCAGCGCGGCCACCGCCGTCGCCGTCGGCAGCTTCCTCGTTCCCGATACCAGCCCGGACGGGCGGCACGTCGCCATGTCGGGCCAGGTCGACCGCAAGGTCGCCCGGCTGGCGGACGGGGTTTTGCTGAAGACCGGGTTCGGCGGCGCCACCCGCTTTCGCTGGTCGGTCGAAAAGGGGAGGACCTATCTCTGGGGCCTGGTGGGCACCGAGACCGGAGGCGAGATCCACCGTGTCCCGTTCGACGCCGAGCGCGAGGAGTTCGGACGCCTCGAGCGCGTCCTGGTCGCCGGCGAAGCGCGAAACGCCGAGACCTTCGGTGTGGCGCGCGACGGCTCCGCAGTCACCTTCGCGACGCTCGCCAATCGCCGCGCCCAGCTGATCCGCATCGACGGCCTGACGGGAATGTCGAAGTGAGCGCGATCTCTCTCGGGACGCGCCTCGGCTCCTACGAGATCACCGCCAAGCTCGGCGAGGGCGGGATGGGGGAGGTCTACCGCGCGACCGACACTCGCCTCAAGCGCGAGGTGGCGATCAAGGTCCTGCCTGCCGCCTTCACCCAAGACCGGGAGCGCCTCGCCCGCTTCGAACGCGAAGCGAAGCTCCTCGCGGCCGGCGCCGTCGGCGCTCGCGCTCAGAACCGGTAGACGGCCGCCGCGAGGATCGAGGTGCGGGTACCGAGGCCGCCTTCGAGGAGGACGGAGCCGTGTTCGCCAAACTCGAACATGCCGCCGAGCAGCATGTTCCACGGATTCGCCGGCGACTGGACCACGAGGAACTCGAGGTCCGTATCGGCGACGCTGCCGGCGACCTCCTGCTGAATCTGCTGATGCATCGCGCCGGTCCAGATCGCCGCGCCCTGGGCGGAGCCGACCGTGAAGTGCAGACCCAGCCTGGCCGAGAAGACCGTCGCCGTCGGCTTCGTCTCGGCGATCAGCGACTCGTTGTCGAACGACAGATTCGTCTGCGTGCGGTTCCAGTCCGCCACCCCGATCGCCGTCAGGTCCCGCCAGTCGTTGATCTTGGTGCCTCCCTGCAGAGTCAGTCCAGCGCCGTAGGTCGGGCCGCTGAACTCGGCGTCGAGTTGCAGGAGCCGCGGTTCGACGATGCCGAGGATGGGATCGGCGGGAACCTGGATCAGTCCCTTGGTGCTTCCCCGCGTCTGACCGACGAGGGCGTAGACGTCGAGAAACGGGAAGATCAGGACGTCGAGCTTCGCCGAGAGGTTCTCCTGCGAGGTATCCACCTGGTCGACCTGCAGGAAGTTCGTCACCGAGACCGGCGGGTTGCCGTTGCGTCCCAGGCGCAGGTCCTGGATGTTCACCGGCTGCCGGGCCGAGTAGGCCGTGATGCCCACCCCGAAGGGGAGCGGAATCTGATATCCCCTCGCCTCGGCGTCCACGCCCCAGATCGGCAGGCCCGACCAGTGGGGCACGGGAGTCGCGGTGTCGTCCGCCCGCGCTGCGCCGGAAGCGAGCGAGCACACCAGCAGGAGGCTCGCCTGCAGTGGGCGCATCGGCGAAGAACGGAACTTCGTCAAGGTCGAGCCTCCTCGGAACTGTGCTGGTCTACCTGCTGCTGGCCCGGCTCCAAGAAGCCGATTCGAAACGTCGCCGAACGGACTACGCGGGCAGGCGCGCGTCCGCACGATACCGCCGAGCGCGGTGCGTCACAAATGCGCCGGGCGCCAGCGGTCGCTGGGCATCCGCCGCGCTGCCAGCTCAGAGCTTGGGGAAGCGCTTGAAGGCCTCCTTGACCGCTTTGCGGGCCACTTTCGCGACTTTCTTCGAGTCGTCGTCGGTGATGATCGCGGTGGCCACGGCGCTCCAGGCGAGGCGCTGCGACGCGGCGTCGTAGATCTCGATCGCCAGGGTCCCGGCGGGAAAGATCTCGGCGCGCTGGGACGCGGTAGCGACGAGGCACCCGGCGTTCGCCGCGGTCCGCGTCGCCCCCTTCTTCGTCATCTGGGCCTCGATCTCTTCCCGCAGGGCGGCCTCGACCAGAAAGCTGGCGGCCGGCCTTCCCTGCGCCCAGGTCCAGGTCCGGCAGACCGACAGATCGATCGAGTTGTGGAACTGGACGTCGACCTCGATGGCCTCCGCGGCGTTGCCGCAGAGAACCACCAGGGCGATGATCGCCACACCTGCTCCAGGCCTCCGCCAACGTACGCTCGCCATCTTGGAGCCTCCTAGCCCACCGAGGACGGCACGCAGCATAGCGGAAGCCGTGCGCGCTCCGAAGCTCTCGCGGGTTGAGCCCGGGGTCTGCGCTCCGGGTTGCGCTGGCCGAGCCCGCGCGCGGATCGTATGATCCTCGGCGGAGGCCTTCCATGCGTCGAGTTCCCGTCCTCGCCCTGCCGGTCGTCATCGCCGGTCTGATGAGTTCCCTGCCAGCCGTCGCCGCGAAGCGGCCGATCACGCTCGACGATCTCTCGCGCCTGCGCGAGGTCGCCGATCCGCAGCGTTCCCCGGACGGAGCCTGGGTGGCGTACACCGTGCGCTCGATCGACGTCGAGAAGGACAAGCGCGACACCGACATCTGGATGGCGCGCTGGGACGGCAGCGAAGAGATCCGCGTGACCTCGTCGCCCGAGAACGAGAGCGATCCGCGCTGGAGCCCCGACGGCAAGTACCTCGCGTTCCTCACCTCGCGCGGCGACGAGGAGGCGAAGAAGAAGGGCTCGCAGGTCTGGCTGCTGAACCGTGCCGGCGGCGAAGCGGTGCAGCTGACCGACATCCAGGGCGGCGTCGACGATCTCGTCTGGTCGCCCGACAGCACGCGGCTGGCGCTGGTGGTGAGCGACTACGACCCGGCCGAGGAGCCCGAAAAGATGGAAGGCTGGAAGCGAAAGACCGAGCCGCCGATCGTCCTCGACCGCTACCATTTCAAGCAGGACATCGAGGGTTACCTCAAGGGCTTCTACAGCCATATCGCGGTCTTCGAGGTGGCGTCGAAGCAGCTCACGCCCCTGACCTCCGGCGCGGCCGACGACAGCGATCCGGCGTGGTCACCGGACGGCAAGTCGATCGCCTTCCTGAGCAAGCGCGGGCATCGCGAACCAGATCGCACCGAGAACGAGGATCTCTTCGCGATCGAGGCGCGCGCCGGCGCGGCTCCGGCGCAGCTGACGACGACGCTCGAGGGCGAAGTCGGTCGCCCGGACTGGAGCCCCGACGGCACGCGCATCGCCGTCCTCGTCGACGACGTGGACAAGTACTACGCCTACGACCTCGCCAAACTCGCTCTGGTTCCGGCTGGCGGCGGTGCGCCGACGATCCTCACGCCGACGCTCGACCGCGCGGTCTCGAATCCCTCGTGGACCGCCGACGGACAGGCGCTGGTCTTCGCGGTCGAAGACGACCGCGCGGTGTGGATCGGCCGTCTGGCTGCCGCCGGCGGGACAGTGGAGGCACTGACGACGGGGCGGCGGGTGGTGAGCGATCCGAGCCTCGGTGGCACTGACGGCGGCATCGCCGTCCTGGCGAGCACTCCGGGTGAGCCGGCGGAGGTCTACGCGCTCGAAAGCGGCGTGCTCCGTTCGTTGAGCCACCAGAACGACAAGCTGCGCGACGAGCTCGAGCTCGCGACGGTCTCCGATTTCACCTCGAAGAGCAAGGACGGCACGGTCGTGCACGGCCTCCTGACCCGTCCGGCCGGTGCCGCCGCCGGCGCGAAGCTCCCGACGCTGCTCTACATCCACGGCGGTCCGAACGGGCAGGACGACTACTCGTTCAACTTCGACCGCGAGCTCTTCGCCGCCGGCGGCTACGCCGTGCTCGAGATCAACTATCGCGGCAGCGCCGGCCGGGGTGCGGCGTTCCAGAAGGCGATCTACGCCGACTGGGGCAACAAGGAGGTTCAGGATCTCCTGGGCGCGGTCGACGAAGCGGTCAGGAGCGGCGTCGCCGACCCCGACCGGCTCGGTCTCGGCGGCTGGAGCTACGGCGGCATCCTGACCAACTACGCGATCGCCACCGACCCGCGCTTCAAGGCCGCGGTCTCGGGCGCCAGCAGCTCGCTGCAGATGTCGATGTACGGCGTCGACCAGTACGTCGTGCAGTACGAGCAGGAGATCGGCCTGCCGTGGAAGTCGAAGGACCTCTGGACGCGGGTCTCCTACCCGTTCTTCCGCGCCGACAAGATCAAGACGCCGACTCTCTTCCTGTGCGGCGAGAAGGACTTCAACGTGCCGATCGTGGGCGTGGAGCAGATGTACCAGGCACTGCGCAGCCTGCGGCTCGATACCGAGCTCGTGGTCTACCCCGGCCAGTTCCACGGCCTGACGGTGCCCTCCTACCAGCGCGACCGCCTGCAGCGTTTCCTCGCCTGGTGGGGGAAGTACCTTCAGGTGGCAGCCCCGGCGGCCCCGGCGGCCCCGGAGATCACCACGGCGCCGCCTGCGCCCGTAGGCTAGGCGGGCTACTTCTTTCGCTTCTTGGCCAGGTCGCGCAGGGCATCGAGCGCCCGGCGGTCGGTCGGGCCGAGGCGCTTCGCCGCCGAGCGCAGATAGGTCTCCGCGTCGTCGAACTTGCCGAGGTGGGCGGCGATCTCGCCGGCGTAGAGGTAGGGCGTGATCGCTTCCGGGTCGATCCGCTGCGCCTCCCTGAGCGCGTCGAGCGCCTTCGCCCCCATGGTGGTCGGAGCGAGCAGGAAGCGGCAGTGGGCGGCTTCGGCGCGATAGGCGCCGTTCTGGGGATCGCAGTCGGCGGCAAAGTCGAACTGCTGCAGCGCCTGCGACCAGCGCTGAGCTTCCTTGAGCGCCCGCCCCTTCTTGTACTGCAGCTCCGGATCGAGCAGGTCGGTCTGGATCCGGAACGAGGCCGGAACCGGTCCGGCCGTGCGATGGGTCGCCCCCGGAGGGGAGAGCGGCGCCGGAGCGGCCGTTGCCGGCGAGCCTTCGCGCTCCCGCCGCGCGGTGCGCAGGGCCTCGCGTTCCCGCGCATCGCTCAGGCGGGCGAAGGCGAGCGCGCCGGCGGCAAAGAGCTCTTCGGCCGCCGCCGCCGCGCCCAGGAGCTCGGGCGTCGCGAATTGCCAGGGGGCGAACTGGCGGGCGAAGGCGAAGTAGCGCGCGCGAATCTCGGCGACGGTCGTGGCGTCGGCCGCCGCGAGGAGGTCGAACGGGTCCTGCTCGCGCAGCCTGGAGAAAGCGATGGCGACTCGATCGCGGATCCGGGCTGCCTCCTCGGCCGGCAGCACCTTGGGCATCGGCGGCGGGGCGGTCGCGGGTGGGGCCGCCGGGGGCGGCTCGGGCTTGCGCGTCAGGCTCAACAAACGGTCGGCCGGAATCACCAGCCCGAGCATCGCCAGCCCCCAGATCTGCCGGCTCAGCTCTGCGAGCGGCAGGGCTGCGATCGGCAGCAGCTCTTCGAGACGTCGCGGTTGCTCGAGCGCGGCGAGCACCGCCTGCTCGCGCACCGTCGGCCGCAGCTCTTCGGCGAGCTCCCCGGCGCCGGGGTGGCGCGCGAAGAGCGAACCGGCGAGCGGCCCGATCGCGGCGTCGATCGTCTCCTGCGGCACGAACCTTTCGATGCCGGTGAGGACGAGGCGAGCCACCTTCACCTTGAGCGCCGCTGCGGTCGTGAAAGCGCCACTCTCGAACGTGACCTCGCCGTCGCGCCAGGTGAAGAGGTCGAAAAGCTTGCGCGCCAGGCTCTGCTGCAGGAGCCGGTGCAGCTCGGTTGCGTCCATCCGGCCCTCTTCGACGAGGATCTCGCCGAGCAGCACGCCACGCGCGACCGAGCGCGAGAGGGCGGCGTTGGCCTCCTCATCGGTCAACCTGCCGGACGCGGCGAGGAAGCGGGAGAAGGTCTCGTGCGCGAGGTTGGAGCGGCATTCGACGGGCACGCCGCGAGCGAGCACGACGCGTTTCTCGATCGGGCCGCGACGCGCCACCAGCAGACCGGTCGACTCCGCGGCGCGGTGAGCGACCAGCAGGAGTGGAAACGGCGTGTCGGCGAAGCGGACCGTCGGCAGCGCGGCGATGTCGCTCAGGTGGGAAGGCAGAGGGAACACGATGGCGCGATTGTATGGCCGATACGGCCCGACGGCGACGGTGCCGGATCCGGGCTTTCCCAGGCGCGGGGACTACTGCCGGATCGCGAGGCCGGCGTCCGGCTGCCAGGTGACCAGGGCGATCCGCCCCGCCGCGAGCGCGACAGTCTGCCGAAGCTCGCCCTGCGGCAGGCCGGAGGCAACTTCTGCGGGCGTTCCCGGCGGCACTTCGGGCTCGAGGCTCACGACGAGATCGTGGCGGCCGGCAGGGATCGCGACGAGATCGTCGATGACCAGCGGGCGGTCGCCGCGCATGCCGCGGCGCTCGGCGCGTACGGAGTGGATCTCCTCGCCGTCGACGGCGAGCGTCAGACGATAGGCCACCGGCTGCTCTTCGCAGAGGCGGGGCTGCCGCATGTGGATCGGGAGCTGCGCGAGCTCTGCCGGGGAGGCGTCGCGGCAGATCTCGATCTTGCCCGCGGCCGTGCGGACCGCGAGCCGGATGGCGGCCCCTTCCGCCGGCCTTCCCAGCGGCAAGTGGGCCAGAGCTTCGACGCCCAGCAGGATGCCGAGCGCGACCGCGAGTTGCAGGGCGAGGCGCAGGAGCGTGGCCGGGCGGAGCTCAGGCATGCGGCGCCTCCAGCAGCTCCGGCGTCGCCGGCATCTCCGGGGCACCTTCCGCGCACACCGGCGCGATCTCGGGCTGCTCCTCGGCGGTCGGCGTGAGCTTGGCGACGGCGCGCTGGAAGGCCGACACGGCGGCGCGGATCGCCGCGGTCTCGGTTGCCGAGAGGCTCGCGAACGCCACCCGCCGGCGGTCGACCCGCGGATGCAGCGCGGCGTCGCGTCCGTGCTCGAGACGCGCCTCGAGCCATTTCGGTCCCTCGCGGAAGTAGCAGTTGCGCGGCGGGCAGGAGAGCACGAAGACGCCGCCGATGCCGCGCCGGACCAGGAGCTCGATGACCGACGTGTGCACCGAGCCCGAACAGCCGGTCGGGTAGAGCTCGACCCCCGGCATCGCCAGCGCGCCGCCGGGCGCGCCCAGCTGCGCCAGGGCGCCGTTGCGGCAGGCGACGAGGACGACCTCGCGCCCGGTCGGTCCTGCCGGCGCCTTGAGGCGATAGCGCTCCAGGTAGGCGCGGGCGTCGGCGAGCTGGTCGCGCCCGTCGCGCTCCGCCGGCCCGACGCCCATCGGCGCGCACGAGGCCGCGCAGATGCCGCAGCCGACGCAGCGCTCGGGGTCGACCCTCGCCACCAGAGCGGAGCTCTGAGACAGATCACCGCGCGGCACCATGGCGATCGCTTCGTAGGGGCAGTCCTGATAGCAGTGGGTACAGCCGGTGCAGTGGCTCTCGTCGACCGAGGAGACGGCGATGGCGCGCCGCGGGCGCCACCACCAGGGCGCCGCCGCGAGCAGGGCGACGAGCCCCAGCCAGAGCGCCGCCTGGGCGCCCGGCGAGAGCGCGTGCGAGAGCGGCAGCCAGAAAGCGAAGAAGAGGTCGGTCGGCACGACTCCGGGGAGCGCCAGGAGGTCGGCGGCCGGCGGCAGGTCGAGCGGGGCGAGCAGCGCCGCGGTGGCGAGCGCCGCGAGAAGGAAGCGGATCATCGGACGCGGCGGCAGGAGCGCCGGTCGCGAGAGCCGCGAGACGTGCAGCCAGAGCAGCGCGCCGAGCCCGAGGGGCAGGGCGACGTGGAGGAAGAGGGCCATGAAGAAGAACGACGAAGCCGGCGGCACCTCGCCGCTGAACGAGCGGCTGATCGGCTCGGAGAAGATCGGCAGGAGATCGAGCAGGCGGGCGCCGGCGATGGCGATCCCCTGGCCCTGGACGTCCCAGACCATGACGAGTCCGGTCCAGCCGGAGAACAGGGTGACCAGCAGCAGGACGACGCCCGAGATCCAGGCGAGCGCGCGCGGACCCCAGGTGTGGCCCTGCAGGAGCTTGCGCACGGTATGTGCGGCGATCGCGACCACCGCGAGGTCGGCGCTGTAGCGATGCAGCGAGCGCAGCCAGGCGCCACCCGGAAGGCTCTCCTGGATCGCCCGCACCGAGCCGTGCGGATCGGCGATGTGGTACCAGAGGAAGAGCACCAGCCCGGAGGCGAGGCAGACCAGGAAGGCGAGCACGGCGAGGTTGCCGCTCTGGTAGAACGGGTTCCACCTCGAGCCGTAGATGCGGTCGAGCAGGCGCTCGACCGGATCGGTGGCGAAGCGGAGCAGGCGCACTGCGGCGGGCGGCCCGGCGGAGCCGGCAGCGCTTTCAGGGGCGTGCGGATCGTGCGCCGCGGTGCCTGCGGAGCTCTTCATGCCGGCTCGCGCTGCAACCGGGCGACGGCATCGATCAGCCAGCTGCGCGGCGGGTTCAGGAAGCGGAAGGCGATCCGGGAGTGCGCATCGAGAACGAAGATCAGGCCGGGATGGCTGATCTCGCCGGTCGCCTCGTCGCGGTTGCCGCCCGCGCCCCAGGCCGCAAGCACGGCGTTGACCTGCTCGACCTCTCCCGAAAGGACCCGGGCGTCGGGAAGGCGCTCGAGGCGCCAGGCCTGTGCGATCGCGGGGAGGTTGCCGGGAGTGTCGCGCCAGGGGTCGAGGGTGATCACCACGACCGCCGTCGCGGCGGGCGGAATGCCCTCGACGGCGGCGTGCAGGGTGCCGATGAGCACCGGACAGACGGTGACGCAGTGGGCGAAGGCGAAGGAGACCAGGACGGTCTTGCCGGCGAGCGTCTCGAGGCCGACGCTGGCGCCCGACTGGTCGACGAGACCCAGGGCCGGCGCGGGATCGAAGGTGCGCGGATAGGCGTCGGGGAGCCGCTCCTGCTCGGCGAGCGGCGCATAGGCCGCTGCGGCCCGGCGCGCGCCGTCGACGCGCCGGGCGACCCAGAGACCGCCGCCGAGCAGGCCGGCCGAGATCCAGACGATGAGCGCGATGCCCCACGACCGGCGCGCCGCGAAGCGCAGGGCGGCGCGCAGCTCGGCGCCCCAGACGGCGAGCAGGAAGCCGAGCATCGAGAGCGGACCGAGCACGAGCAGGACCCAGCCGTAGTTGTCGGGCAGGCCGGAGGGCGTGGAACCGAAACAGACCGCCCGTGCCTGATCCAGCCACTCCGGCGGCACCGGGAGCGGCGCGAACGCGAGCACCCACCAGCCGACCGCGACGGCGAGCCAGAGCAGGAAGGCTCCGACGGCGAAGCGCTGCGGGAGTGGCGTCGAACCAGGCATGGGCGCGCGGTTGGAGCTCCGGTCAGCCGATCTTCCAGATCATCGACAGGACCTTCCAGTTGGCGAAGTAGTAGAGGATGAAGACCGCCAGGAAGACGAAGACCAGGATGATGGTCCCCGGAGCGCCGCTCTTGTGCACCGCCTCGGCCGTCTCTCCGGCATGGGTCTGCGCCGGCAGCTTGATCACGCCCTGCGGCACTCCCCGCATTCCCGGCGTGAGCTTGCCGAGGTCGAGCTTCTCGCCGAGGAAGACCGACTTCACCGCGATGGCGATGAACAGCAGCACGGCGATGGAGGTGATCGTGCCGCCGATGCCGATGCCGGCGAGCAGCAGGTCGACGACCGGCGGAAACTCGAGGGTGAACGGCGCCTTGGGGAAGGTGATGTCGGCGCTCCTGCGCGGCACTCCGAAGCTGCCGGCGAAGGTCATCGACATCGAGAGGATGACGATGCCGATCGCGAACAGGTAGGGCTGCCACTTCGCCGCCCCCCAGAACGCCACCTTGCGGCGGAAGATGAGGGGGATCACGTAGTAGGTGAGGGCCATGAACGACAGCGCGGTGCCGCCGACCACGGTGACGTGGAAGTGGCCGGGAATGCGCAGCGTGTTGTGGGCGATGATGTTGATCTGCTCGGTCCCCTGGGTGACGCCGGTGATGCCGCCCATGAAGCCGAAGATGACCAGCGAAAGGAAGGTCCCCGAGAAGCCGGGATCCGACCAGGGGGCTTTCTTCAACCACTCGAACCGGCCCTTGACGAAGCCGCGCAGGCGCATGCCGGTCTCCATGCCCGCCGGCACCGTGAAGCCGTGGATCATCGAGGCCAGCACGGCGAGGTACATCGCGTAGCTGGTGTTCCAGACCTTCCAGGCCGGTCCGAACCCCGGATCGACCAGCAGATGGTGGGCGGAGGCCATCGAGATGAAGAGGATGTAGAGCACGAACGCCCAGCGGCTCACCTTCTCGTTGAGCACCACCGCGCCGATCGTCAGGCCGCCCATGAGGTACCAGACCGAGACCATGGCGGCGACGTTGATCTGCTGCGACGCGTGCCCGAGCGCCCAGAACAGCAGCCGGTAGACTTCCGGGTCGAGATTCATCCAGCCGAGCGACCAGAGAAAGGCCGGGATGAAGGTCGCCGCGCCGTGCAGCAGGGTGATGACCGCGATGATCGCGGCGGTGAGCGCGCCGAAAGAGACCAGCGGCAGCGAACCGGTGTAGCTCTTCTCTCGTTTGGCGACCACCAGGGCGGCGAAGAAGAGCAGGGTCGCGATGAGCGCCCCGACCGCGAAGAGGATGATCCCCAGGTAGTAGAGGGGATGCGCCTTGAGCGGCACGTACGAAGTGAAGAGGACGTCCGCCCGGCCCCAGAGCACGATGACGTCGACCAGCAGCGCGCCGACGACCATCAGCGCAAAGCCGGTCCAGGCGAGCTTCGGCGCCGGTTGGCGGGAGCCCAGCACGATCGGTCCGGCGAAGTAGAGGATCGCCATCTCGAAGAAGATGATGAAGAAGATCAGCATGTTGAGGCCGTGCAGGGTGAGGATGCGGTAGTACCAGGTGGGCTCGAGCAGATGCACCGCCTGCCAGCGGGTGAGCGCCAGCAGCAGGGCGGCGACGACGCCGACCAGCAGGAAGACGATTCCCACCACCGCGTTCCAGCGCACCAGGAGCTCCGAGTCGTGGTTGACCCGCAGGCCGGTGACCGGGCAGAGGCGCGAGGCGAGGCGCCAGAGCGCCGAGTCGGAGGAAGAAGAGCCAGCGGAACCTGCGCCGCCAGCTGCAGGGGCCATGGTGTTCATCGTGGGTTCTCCGGAGTCGCTGGCGGAGTCGCTGGCGGAATCGCCTGCGCCACCTGTTTGGCGGGCCGGACGACGATCCGGCCGAGCATGTTGTGATGGCTGACGCCGCAGAATTCGTTGCACACGATGCGGTACTCGCCGGGCGTGTTGGGTTTGATGTTCAGTCCGTAGTCGTAGCCCGGAACGACCTGGAAGTTGATGTTGGCGGGATAGAGGCTGAAGCCGTGGTTGACGTCGAGCGACGACAGGTGAAGGGTGTAGCTCACGCCCTCCTCGAGCTCGAGCGCCGGGTACCACCGCCACATCTGGCCGAGCAGATAGACGTCGCTCCCCGGCGGCGGCGCGACCAGCGGGATGCCGTTCTCCTCGCCGATCTTGTAGTCCTCGACGAAGGTGAAGACCCGCGCCATGTAGTCCTCGGGCGTCACCCGGGTGCGGATACCCGAGGGATTCTGGCCGCCGCGAATGTGCCACAAGGGCATCATCGCGAACAGCACCATGCACCAGGCGAAGGCGATCGCGACCCAGAGCTTCTCCTGCTTGCCTGCGGGGCGCCACCAGACGCCCTGCGGGGCGACGATTCCGGAGTGGAATTCCATGGCGGGCGCTCCTTACGGCAGCTTTCCGGCAGGCAGGGAGAAGATCTCCCAGAGCCCCCAGCCGGTGTAGAAGAGGAACATCACGATGAGTCCGGCGGCGAGCAGCAGAAACGGCCGTTCGAACAGCCGTTGACCGAGCGGGATCGTCTCGGTGGTATTGCCCGAATCGTTCATGGCTCCCTCCTTCGCGGGAAAGAATCGTTGCGCGTTGCAGGGAACTTAGGAGAAATACGAAAACCGCTGCATGACGGGCGTCATACAACGGTCGGGATGCGGCGGACTTCGGCCTGCCGGGCGTTAGCGGCAGGGGTGCCGGGGGTTGCGGGGCGCTACCAGCCGCTGCGGCGGCGCAGGGAATCGATCTGCGCGACGTGATGGCGGCCGTGCCAGGCGTACATGGCGATGCTCTGGTCGAGCGCCACCGGGCCGAGATCGGGGTGGAGGAAGTTGCGCGTGAACGTCTCCGGCGGGAGGGCGCGCAGGAAGGCCTCCCAGCGCGCGTGCAGCGCCGCGAGCAGGGCGAGCGAGATCTCGACGTCGGCGGTTCTCGCCTCGGGGAGCTCGGCCCACAGCGCCTCCTTGTAGAGCTTGATCGCCGGCTGCTCCTCGGTGACTGCGAGCTTGTGGCGGACGTAGGCGTTCAGGTGGCTGTCGGGCAGGTGGTGGACGACCTGGCGCACCGTCCAGCCGGACTCGCGATAAGGCGTGTCGAGCTGCGCCGGGGAGAGCCCGGCGACCGCCCGCCGCAGCTCGGCCGGGCAGGCGGCGAGGTGGGCGAACGCGCGCTCGCGCGCCGCGGCGTCGTAGGCGTCCGGGGGAGTGAACCTGCCGATCGGGTAGCGCAGCTCGTTCATGGACATCTCCTCTGGTGTAGTTACGGGTGGATCCTGGTGACGGACCAGTCGGCCGACGACAGCGCGCGCGCGGTGACCTCGTAGATCACGACGCGCGTGCCGCCGAGGAGCTCCGGTTCCAGGCGCAGCCAGTGCACGCGGTCGGCGAGGTCGTTGGCCGCGAGCTTGGCGCTGCGCCGCACCGGGCGGTCGAGCGCAAAAGCCAGCTGCTCGGCGAAGCTCGCGCTGCGATCTCCGGGGAGGGCGGAGAAGACCAGCGAATAGCTGTCGCCGAGGAGCAGGACGTCGCTGGCGGCCGCCGACGTCGCGCGGTAGGGAATCTCGCCGAGGCCGATGATCTCGTCGAGCTCGGTGCGCTCGGCGGGGAAAAGCGCGCCCGTGGCTCCAACGCCGCCGCCGCCGGCCCCCAGCAGGCGCGCGAGATCGCCCTCGAACTCGTGCGCCAGGCCGCGGCGGCGCAGTCCGGCCGGCGGCTGCGGCGACAACCCGGTCTCGCGCTCCAGGAAGCGCGCCAGCCCCGCGGCCGCGACGCGCATGCCGCGGGCGTTCCAGTGCGTGTCGGTGGCGAAGTAGAGCGGCTCGCCCTCCAGGGCGGCGGCGCGCAGGTCGGGCAGGGCGTCGTACACCGGGACTCCGGCTTCGCGCAGCCGCCGGACGAGCTCCGGGAACGACGGATTCTCGATCGGCAGCCGGTCTGCTGAGTCCGCCGCGCCGAAGCCGCCGGGACGCAGGAGCTTCCCGGGATAGACCTGCGCCTTCACCGGCACCGGAAAGAAAACGAGCTCGACGCCGCGCTCCGCGAGCTCGGCGCGGAGCTCCAGCAGGGCAGGCACCGGGTCGGGCGCCGGCTTCGCGTACAGGCTGCCGGGTTTGCGCCGCCGGGCGAGCTCGCGCGCCGCGAGAAACGGCGGGCCGGTGAGGTAGTCGAATTCGGTGCGGAAGAAGAGCCAGCCCTGGCGGCCGACGACGACCTGGCTGTTGCCGTAGCCGAGGTGGCGCGCGAGGAGCGTCTGCGCCGCCGGGCGCAGCGCGGCCGAGAGAGCCGACTCGCGGCCCAGCCGGTCTTCGAGCGCGGCGAGTCCTTCGCGCAATTCGCGATTGGCAGCGAACGGTCCGGCTGCGAGGGCGGTGTCGAGAAACGCCGCCGGTGCCGGCATCGGCTTGCCGCCGGCGAAGGCGGTCGCCTCGCCCCTGCGGGCGCGCGCCGCTTCGAGCCCGGCGCCGACGCCGAGCACCGCCAGGAGGGACAGGGTGAGCGCGAAGCTGCCGGCGCGCGAGCTGCGCGTCGCGGCGATCTCAGCGAGCGCCGCCTCTTCGCGGGTCGGCAGAGGTTGAGGGGCGTCGTCATCAGAAGATGTAATAGATGAACGGGTTGTAGTCCTGGGTCGAGAGCGCCGCGATCGCGACGACGAGCAGGGCGAGGGTGACGGCGATCTTCACCGGCGTGAGCTCGCGCGTCCAGGTCCAGCTCTGCTCCGCGCCCCAGACGACCACCGCCGCGACCAGGAAGCTCAACAGCAGGTAGGGGCTGAGCAGCAGGCCGGAGAGCAGCGGCGCGGCGGAGGCGCCGGAACCGACGCCGAACATTCTGCCGAGATAGGCGAGCGCCGCCGGCAGGTCGGCGGCGCGGAAGAAGACCCAGCTCACCAGCACGAGCGCGAAGGTGTTGGCGATCCGCAGCGGGCGCGGCATCCAGCCGTAGAGGCGGTCGGTTCCGACGGCGCGCTCGAGCGCCAGGAGCGCGCCGTGGAAGGCGCCCCAGAGGACGAAGTTCCACGACGCGCCGTGCCAGAGTCCGCCGAGAAGCATGGTGAGGCCGAGGTTGATGTAGGTGCGGCGCACACCCTTGCGGTTGCCGCCGAGCGGCACGTAGAGGTAGTCGCGCAGCCAGGTCGAGAGCGAGATGTGCCAGCGCCGCCAGAACTCGGTGATCGATTGCGAGAGGTAGGGCGAGTCGAAGTTCTTGGCGAAGACGAAGCCGAACATCAGGCCGAGCCCGATCGCCATGTCGGAGTAGCCGGAGAAGTCGAAGTAGATCTGGAAGGCGTAGGCGACGACGCCGTGCCAGGCCTGGAGGACGGTCGGCGCCCCGGCATCGAAGACCGTGTCGGCGATCCGTCCGCACGGGTTGGCGAGCAGGATCTTCTTGGCCAGGCCGACCGAGAAGAAGGCGACCCCGCGGGCGAACTTCGCCAGGGTGTGCGTGCGGTTGGCGAGCTGATCGGCGACCTCGGAGAAGCGGATGATCGGCCCCGCCACGAGCTGCGGAAACATCGAGACGAAGCAGGCGAAATCGACGAAGTTGCGCAGCGCTCTGGCGTCGCCGCGGTAGACGTCGATGGCGTAGCTCATCGACTGGAAGGTGTAGAAGCTGATGCCCAGCGGCAGCGTCACGCGCAGCACGGTGTCGAAGGATGCGGCGTCGACTCCGAGCGTCGCGGCGATGCCGTTCCAGCTGTCGACCGCGAAGTTGAAGTACTTGAAGAAGCCGAGCAGCGAGAGATTCGAGGTCACCGAAAGCAGCAGCGCCAGACGCTCGCGGCGCACTCGCGGCCGGCCTGGCGGCAGGAGCTCGATCGGCGTCCGGCTCCACGGCGTCGTGCCGACCATCACGAGGCCGGCGACCCAGTCGATCGTCGTCGAGAGCAGGAGGAGGATCGAGAACGCCGGATTGGCCCAGCCGTAGAAGACGTAGGAGAAGAGCGTCAGGACGAGATGTTTCAGGCGCCGCGGCGCGACGTAGTAGCCCGCCAGCGCCGCCGGCAGGAACCAGAAGAGGAAGAGCTGGGAGCTGAAGACCATCGAGCGCCGAAGTATACGGACCCGATTCCGTTCAGGGACTCGCGCCCGCTGCCGCCGCTCCGAGGTCGAAGAAGAGCGGCAGGCCGGCGACCGGCGGCAGTCGGTCGGCGAGGAAGAGCGCCGCGAGCTGCGGCTGGGCGGCGAACGGCTCGAGTACCAGGCGACGGCTGGCGCCGACCGCCGCCGTGGCGATCGGCTGCCCGTCGAGGATCGACCAGCGCGCGACGCGGATCCGTGGCGCGGCGGCAGCCGTTCCTGAAGCCAGGGGCGGGCCAGCGAGTCGCCGCACGACCTCGTATTCGTCGACCACCAGGGCCTCGCGGTAGGGCGAGATCTCGTCCAGCGAAGGGGAGGGTGACGCGGCGGCGAGTCGAGCCTCGACGATCGTGCGCGGCACGCTTGCACGAGCGTCGACCAGGGCGCGGACGCGAGCGGTCTCGGCGACGATCTCCGGCGGGGTGAGCGGCCGGTTCCAGATGGCAACTTCGGCAAGTGTGCCATTCCAGCGATCACCGCTCCCGGGCTCGGCGCCGAAGGCGAGGGCGTGCGGGCGCCAGGGGAAGAGATCGCCGGGAAGCGCGATCGTCGCCGTCGCCGCAGGGCCGCGCGCGCCGTCGACGTAGGCGTCGAGCCGGCCGGGCGAGAAGGTGAGAACGAGATGCGCGGGAGCGGTCGATGCCAGGCGGGCGACGGTGACCGGGGTCCCTTCCTTCGCGCTGCCCGAGGTGCGCAGGGCGAGGACGATGCGATCGCCCTCCTGCCGCAGGACGAAATTGCGCGCCCGCGGCCCGTCGGAGAACGCGACCAGCGGCCCGCTCCCGGCGAGCGATGCGGGGGTCACGAGGAGAGCGAGGGTCCACTGATGCTTGGCCTGGAGCGCCTCGGCGAGGCGGCTGGCGGACCCGTCGTCGGCCGCGAACGATCCTCCGCCGAGGGCGAGCGCGCCGTGGCGGTCGGTCCAGACGACGCCGCGCGGTTGGAGAATTTCACTGGCGCCGCCGGTGGCGAGGCGATTCGCGGCATTCGCCGTCTGCCAGAGAAAGACGAGTCCGCGGCCGAGCTTCGCCGGGCTCGACCCGACGCTGCCGGCTCTCGCGGCCGTGGCGGGGGGCGCCGTCGTGGCGGGCGGCGCCGTCGCGCGGTCCTGCGGCCGCCCCGATCGGGCCGGACGATAGAGGTCAGGGAAGCGATCGACCGCCGGATCGGGGGCCACCGCCGTCGCTTTCCCCTGCGGTTGCAGACCCTCGGGATCGAGCTCGACGACGAAGATGTCGTAGTCGGCGCGGAAGTGATCGTGCTCGCCGGTCGAGGCGCCGACAGCGAGCAGCGAGGCGTCGTTCGAAAGCGCCGGAAAGTAGGAATAGCCGCGCCCGGCGGGAAGGTGGGAATCGCCCTTCTCGAGGATCGTCCAGCTGCGCCGGGTCGCGAGCTCGAGAGCGTCGATCGGACCGCCGGCGCCCGCCGACCAGACCGCGAAGCGGCCGTCGTCGGTGAAGGCGGGTTGACAGCCGCCGAGCGACGGTCGGGGAGTCACACCCTTGCCGGCGACGAAGTCGGAGAAGGTCGGCGTGTTGCTGGTGGCGACGAGGCCGCCAGGTGCGATGAGCCAGCCTTCACCCGCGGCCGGGGCGGCGAGCTCGGAGGCCTCTCCGGTCGACAGGCGGAGCTTCTGCGTCGAGTTCCGGCCGTCGATGTAGACCAACTCGTCCTCGCCCCACCAGACGGCGGCGCGATGCTCGCCATAGTGCCGTGCCGCGGGCACCAGGACGCGGTCGCGCCCGCCGTCGGCGTCGACGAGGTGCAGCGTCCCGGCGTCCGGGCCGTAGCGCCGTGCGCCGCCGGTCAGGCTGAGGTAGACCAGTCGGCTGCCGTTGGGCGAGAGTTTCGCGCAGCAGTGGTCACGTCCCGGTTCGTCGGCGGAGACGCGATACGGCTTGCCGCCGCCCAGATCCTGCCGCCAGATCCGATACTCACCGGTGCGGTTCGACTCCCAGACGACGAATCCGGCGTCGTTCGGCGCGCATTCTCCCGCGCGCGGCGCCAGCGTCGCGTCCAGCCCGAGGAGCAGCGCCAGCGTGGGAAAAACGATCCACCTTCGTCGGCCGGTGGCGGGCGTCTCGGTTCTCAAGCACTGGATTCTACGATCCTCGTACGGCGGCGGGGGAGTACCATGGCACCATGGTCTCTCGCTCGGGAATTCCGCTCGCCGCCGCCGTCCTCGCTGTCGTCCTCACCATCGTTCCCGGTTTCGCCCGCGAGTGCCGCGCGGCGATGGCGAATCCGCCGCACGAGGACTTCTTCTTCCTCGCCGAACACCTGCCTGAAGGCGTCGAAGAGGCGCGGTACTTTTCGCTCCCCTGGCCCGAGACGAACCTCGAGCCGGGAGGCTGGCATCCGATCGTCGGGCTGGGTGGCGCCGACGTCGGCGCCGATTTCGCCCGCGCCCGCGGCGGTCTCGCGACGCTCGGCGTGAGCCACGCCTGGAGCGCCGCCTGGGCGCTCGAGATCTTCGGCTACTACGGGAGCTTCGAGGTCAGCGGAGAGACCGGAGAAGACGTGCTGCGCGAGTTCGCGCTCTCCGGCGTGCCTCTCGACCTGCCCGAACGGGCCCGCTTCAGCGATCCCCGGGGCAAGTTCCGCCATTCGGGTCTCGGCTTCGCGGTGGCGCGCACCTCCGCGGGCCGTCGGCCCTGGACCCTACTCGGCGGTCTGCTGCTCGAACGGCTCGAGCTCGATGGGTATCGCTTCGACTACGAGCTGCTCGGCGGGGCGGACGCCGGCGCCACCGGCGTGCTCGATCTCTCCGGCAGCAACGACTTCGTGACGCCCTACGTCGGCGTCAGCGTGGCGTTGCCGCTCGGCAGGCGCTGGCTCGCGTCGCCGCGCGCCCAGCTCGGGGTGCCGCTCCCCCCGGGCGACCTCGACAACCGGATGACCGGTCCTGGATTCGACCTCTCCACGGACTCGAGCGGAGCCCGGAGCGGCAAGATCGGCGACGGTTTCTTCACCCTCGGCGCCGGGCTGCGGGATCGCGTCACCGGTCTCGAGATCGACCTCGGCGCGACGCTCGCTTTCCCGCTCATCCAGGCCTGGACCCACCCCGGCATCGATCGCGCCTGGCTACTCTCGGTAACCTGGTACGGCCGCTGAGAAAATAGGGACAGGCACACATTTGGAAATGTGTGCCTGTCCCTATTTTCTCAGAGGCCGGTGACGCGCACGACCTCTTCGAAGGTCGTCATCCCCTCGGCGAGCTTGCGCAGGGCGGACTGGCGCAGGGTGCGCATCCCGTTCTTGACCGCTTCGCGCTTGATCTCGGGAGCGTCCCGGCCTTCGACGATCAGGTGCTTGATCGACTCGTCGATCGGCAGGATCTCGAAGATGCCGCAGCGCCCGAGGTAGCCGGTGCCGCGGCAGTCGTGGCAGCCCTGGCCCTCCTTGACCTTGATTCTGCGGCCGGCCGGAACGGTCAGGCGGAGCGACGCAGCTTCCTCGTTGGAGAGCGTGCGTTCGGTGATGCACTTGGTGCAGATCTTGCGCACCAGCCGCTGGGCCATCGCTCCGATGAGGGTAGAGCTGATGAGGAAGCGCTCGACCCCGAGGTCGACCAGCCGCGAGATCGAAGTCGAGGCGTCGTTGGTGTGCAGGGTGGAGAAGACCAGGTGACCGGTGAGCGCCGCCTGGATCGCGTACTGCGCCGTCTCGCCGTCGCGGATTTCGCCGACCATGATGACGTCGGGATCCTGGCGCAGGATGTGGCGCAGGGCGCCGGCGAAGTCGATGCCGACCTTGGCCTGGACGGCAGTCTGGTTGAACTCCTCGAGCACCATCTCGATCGGGTCTTCGATCGTGGTGATGTTGAGCTCGCGCGTGGCGATCGACTTGAGCGCCGAGTAGAGCGTGGTCGTCTTGCCGCTGCCGGTGGGTCCGGTGACCAGGATGATGCCGTGCGGCCGGGTGATGAACTCGTTGAAGACGACCGTCTCCTCGGGGTAGAAACCGAGACCGGAGAGGTCCTGCATCAGGACGTCCGGGTCGAAGATGCGCATGACGATCTTCTCGCCGAAAGCGACCGGCAGCGTCGAGACGCGAAGCTCGATCTCCTTGCCGGCGCGGGTCGTCTTGATGCGCCCGTCCTGCGGCCGGCGCTTCTCCGCGATGTCGAGGCGGGAGAGGGTCTTCAGACGCGAGAGGATCGCCGCGTGGACGATCTTCGGGATCGACTGGATGTCGTGCAGCACGCCGTCGATGCGAAAGCGGATCAGCGAGAACTCACGCTTGGGTTCGACATGAATGTCGGAAGCACGCGTGTCGAAGGCGTGCTGGAGCATGAACTCGACGGCGTTCACGATGTGCTGGTCGCTCGACTCGATCTCGGACTCGTTCTTCATCCGCACGAGCTGTTCGAGGTTCCCCAGGTCGATGCCGGCCGAGAGGTCGCGCTCGGCGCGCTTCACGGAATGCCGCAGCCCGTAGAACTCGGTGATCGCCCGCAGGATGTCGGGTTCGGAGGCGACGACGAGCTGGACGTCGCGGCCGGCGATGCGGCGGAAGGCGTCGATGCCCTCGATGTCGAACGGATTGGCGCAGGCGACCTTGAGCCGGCCGTTGATCATCGACAGCGGAATCATCCGATGGCGCTTGGCGAACGGGCGCGAGATCTTGGACTCGATGAGGTCGGCGTCGAGGGAGAGCGTGTCGATCTGCACCGACTCGAGGTTGGCAGTCGGCGGCGATCGCCTGGGCGATCTCCTGTTCGCCGATCGTGATCCTGGGATCGCGCAGGCTGGGAAAATGCAGCGAGGCGACGAGGTCGTAGGCGACGGCCTTCTGCTCGTAGGTCGATGGGGCCTTGGCGCGGGACGGCAGCTGACGCGCCTCCTTCTTGATCTCTTCGGCCTGCGCGGCAGAGATCAGTCCCTGGCGCTGCAGAACGTCGGCGACGAATTGGGGGGCGAGCGCCATACCGCCTGAAGTGTACCGGAAGAGCGCCGGCTCCGCAGTTCGGGATCGCGCCCGGCTCGCCGGCTCAGGGCACGGCCGCCGACCAGGCGGAGGAGTCGCCGCCGGCGAATCCGTCGACGAAGAGAACGATCGAGAACAGCGTATTCACGCCGCCGGCATCGGCGAAGGCCCCGAGGTCTTCGCGCGGAACGCCGATGGCCAGGTCCTCGCCGGTGTGGCCGGAAAGGCGGCCAGCGGCGAGCGCCGCGCCGAACTCGTCCCCGGCGTCGGAAGGATCCAGGGTCTGGAGCCACTGCTGGCGGCCGGCGGCGGAGAGGCCGTTGCCCGCGGCATTGAGAATCAGATGGACGATCCCGGCCTCGTCGAGAGCGCCCAGCGACTCGCCGGGAGCGCCGATGGCGAGGTCGGGAAAGCCGTTGCCGTCGAAGTCTCCGATCGCCAACGATGCACCGAAACGATCGAACGGGTCGGCGTGCTCGGGTGCGAGCTCCTCCTGCGTCCACACCTGGTTGGTGTCGCCGCCGAAGGCGAGGTCGATGACGAGCACCGCGCCCGCCGATTCGGCGGGCACCGCTTCGAGGTCTTCGCCCGGCGCACCGACGACGAGGTCGTCATATCCGTCCCCCCGGAAGTCGGCGGCGGCGAGTGAGGCGCCGAACCGGTCGAAGGCCTCCCGCACGCCGGGGCTGTTCAGTCCCTGGCGGACTGTGAACGAGTAGGCGTCGCCGGTCAGGACGCCCATGACGTTCGAGACGACCTCGACCTCTCCTGCCGCGAGATCCCCCGGAAGGCTTCCAGCCCGGCCGGGTACGCCGATGGCGAGCTCGACACCGCCGCCGAAGGCGAGCTCGCCGGCAGCGAGTGCCGCCCCGCAGTGATCGAAATCTCCGGGCACGTAGTTGAGCACCGCGTCGCCGGGGACGAAGAGGAGGCTCGCGCCGCCTCCGAGGCCACCGAGCGACCCCAGGAAGACGTGGACGGCGCCGGCATCGGTGACCGGCGTCCCGCCTTCGAGATCTTCGTCCGGAGCCCCCACGACGAGCTCCGCGTCGCCGTCGAGATCGAGATCGGCGGCGAGCAGAGTGGCGGCGAAATGGTCCCCGGCCTGGGCGACACCCCCGACGCCGGCGGTGTCCTGGGTGAAGAGCTCGTCGCCGGCGACCGTCAGGCCGAGCACGCTGCCGTAGAGGACATGGACGGCGCCGGCTTCGGAAACGATGGCTGGCGCTTCGAGACTCTCCTGCGGCGCGCCGATCGCGAGGTCGTCGCAGCCGTCGTCGTCGAAGTCGCCGGCGGCGAGCGCCTCGCCGAAGCGATCGCCGGTCTCGGCGGCGTCCTCGACGCCCGGCGTGTCCTGCGTCAACAGGTCCGGCGCGGTGGTGCCCGGGCCGGCGTGGGTGCCATAGAGGACGAGGACGCTGCCGGCGCCGGCAAGGCCTCCGACCGTGTCGCCGGGCATTCCGATGGCCAGGTCCTCGATGCCGTTGCAGTCGAAATCGCCGATCGCCAGGGCGCGCCCGGTCTCGGCATCGGTCGCGAGACTGGCGCCCGTGCCCGGGGAGGCCTGGGTCCAGAACTGGGTTCCCGTCGGCCCGAGTTGGGCAGGCACGAAACCCGGGACGAGCACGAGCAGGAGGAATGCCGGGAGGGGGGTGAACCGGGACGAGCGGCTGGACTGCGCCATGGGCGGTCTCCTTGGAAGACCGGCATCCTCTCCGCGCAGCGCTCGCGGAGTCCTTCCGCGGCTGTTACCGGCTCGTTACCGAAACCTTCCGGCTTTCCCTAGAATCGAGCGGTGAGCGCCAGAGACGGCTCGGAGAGCGGACGCCCGTTCGAGGTCGGACCCTGGCGCGTCGAACCGGGTCTCAACCGGCTCCGCCGCGCCTCCGAGTCGGTTGCTCTCGAGCCGCGAGCCATGGATCTGCTGGTCTGTCTCGCCCTTCGCGCCGGCGAGACGGTCGCGAAGGAGACCCTGCTCGAGGAGGTCTGGAAGGGGGCCTTCGTCGTCGAAGGAGTCATTCCGAAGACCCTTTCCGCGCTGCGCGGCGCGCTCGGCGACGACGCGTCGCAGCCGACCTACATCCTCACCGTCCCGCGGCGCGGCTATCGTCTCGTCGCTCCGGTGCGCTGGCTGGAGGACCGCGCCGGCGGCGAACCGTCGGCGCTCGACGACGCTCCGCTCGCTCCGGTCACACCGGCCGCCGGCGCGCCCGGCGGGTCCGCTGCGCCCGCTCGTCGGCGCGGCCTCCTGCTGACGGCGTTCGGACTCGTGGTCGCCGGAGCTCTGGGCTGGCACCTTCTCGCCTCCGGAGAGGCCTCCAGCCCGGAACCGACGCGCAGCGGTCCGGCGGTTTCGGAGTCGGTCGACCGGCTGGTGCTCGAAGCGCGGCACCTCTGGGCCCAGCGCGGCATCGACTCGGTGCGACGCGCGACCGAGCTCCTGGAGCAGGCGGTGAAAGAGGCTCCGGCATCGGCCGAGGCCCACGCCTGGCTGGCGCTGTCGCTGATGACCCGGGCGAGCTATCTCGGTGGCGGCGAAGCGGCCTGCGAGCGCGCGGCCGAGCAGGCGCGCCGGGCGATCGCGCTCGATCCGGACGATTCGATCGCGCTCTGCGCCGCGGGAGTCCTCGCGCTGCAGGTCGACTTCGACGCCAGGAAGGCGATCGCCGACCTGGAACGGTCGGTCGCGCTCGATCCGAAGTTCGTGCCCGCGCGTCAGTTCCTCGCCGAGGCGTTGACGATCGCGGGGGAACACGATCGGGCCCTCACAGTGATCGATCAGGCACTCGCGCTCGAGCCCCTCTCCGCGCTCCTGCACGGCGTGCGGGGCAACATTCTCCTGCGCGCGGATCGTCCGCTCGCGGCGCTGGATGCCTATGAACGCGTGCTCCTGCTCGAGCCGAAGTTCACCTGGGTGTACCGCAACCGCGCCAGACCGCTCGTTCTGCTGGGCCGGGAGCGTGAGGCCGTGGAGTCCCTGTACGCCGAGCGCCGGCTCACGAACGAGCGTCCGGAGCATCTGGCGACCCTGCGCGCGGCGATCGATCGTGACGGTCTCGAGGGCTACTGGCGATGGCGGCTCGAGCGCTACGAAGTCCTGCGCGGACAGGGCCTCGAGCCGCGTCCGTTTCCGCTCGCCGAGGCGCTCGCCGGTGCCGGCGAGAGCGAAGCGGCGCTGCTCGAGCTCGCCAGATCCGCCGTCTGCCCGGACGTCGACACGTTCCTCTACGGGCGTGAAAGCCCGGCGTTCGACACCCTGCGCGACGACCCGCGCTTCGTCGCGATCTACGCCCGATTCGGCCTGTAGACTCGCCGCATGCCCGAAATCTCCGGCGCGGTGGCGCTCGCTATCGTCGCCGCGTTCGCCTGGTCGCTGTTCGATCTCGAGCGCCGCTTCCTCTCGGTGCGGATCGAGGCGATGGCCCTGGTCGCTTGGGTGACCCTCGGCGCCCTGCCGCCGCTCGCGGTGTGGGCCGCCCTCAGCGGGCCCCAACATGCGACCGGCGCCTACTGGCTGCCCGCGACGGGCTCGGTGCTGCTCAACCTGCTGGCCAACTTCGCCTACTTTCGATCGCTGCAGCTTTCGCCGCTGTCGCAGACCTTGCCGATGCTGTCGTTCACGCCGGCGTTTGCCGCCGTCCTGGCGGCGATCTTCCTCGGCGAACGGCTCGGCCTGCGCCCCGTAGCCGGACTCTTCCTGGTGGTTGCCGGCGCGCTCCTGCTGACGCTGCGGCCCGGGAGCGGACTGCGCGGTCTGTTCGCCGGCCTGCTCGGAGATCGTGGTTGCCGCCTGATGGTGGGTGTCGCACTCCTCTGGTCGGCGGCGCTGCTGCTCGACAAGCGGGCGCTCGCGGCCGGAACACCGCATCTGCATGCGCTCGTCCTGAACGGCGGCGTCGCGGTCGGCGCGCTGACGGTGCTCGCGGCGCGGCGCGAACTGGGGACGCTCCGCAGCCTGCGCGGCAGCGCCTGGCTGCTGCTGGTCGCCGTCGCCACCGGAGCGATCGCGCTGGCGAGTCAACTGGTGGCGCTGGGCTCGGTTCCAGTCGGCTTCCTTGAGACCGTCAAGCGAGGTGTAGGTGGCGTTCTCGCGGTCGTCTGGGGACGCACTCTCCTCGCCGAGCCGGTCACCGCGGCCAAACTGGCAGCAGTCGGACTGATGACTGTGGGTGTTGGCCTGGTCGTGCTCTGAGCCCGGACGAGCGTGCCGCGGCTCCCCTATAATCCGCCCATCGTCGTGTCGAGAAACGAGCCTCATACAGGGCCCGCTGCCCAGCAGAGCCCCCGGCCGGCGCGGACCGTCCGCTTGCCGCAGTTGGCCTTGGCGGCCCTCGCGGCCTGGACGCTCGCCGCGTCCGGGGCGCGCGCGGCGGGCGCGCCGCCCGCGGCGATCGGCGGCGCGGAGCGTTCGGCTCGCTCAGATGGCTCGGATGGCTCGGATCGCTCGGATCGCTCGGCCCAGGCCAGGATCTGGGATCCGATGTCCGCCGGACGTCCCTATTCCCGGCTTTTTCGTGATGTCGACGGGTTACCGCAAAACACCGTCCACGCGCTGCTCGTAGATCGCGCGGGTTCGCTCTGGGTCGGCACGCAGGATGGTGCCGCCGCCTACGACGGGACTGCCTGGAAGCGGCTCGACCTGCCGCATCCGGAGCGCTCGAACTTCGTCCGCTCGATGCTGGAGACGCGCGACGGGTCGCTCTGGATCGGGCGGCAGGCAGGTGGACTCTCGCGCTGGCGGGACGGCGGATGGGTCGACGTCGACTTCGGAACCACGGGCCTCGGAGAGAAACGGATCAACGCTCTGCTCGAGACTACGGGGGCAGACGGCAGAAGCATCCTCTGGGTGGGGACTGCGGAGAGCGGCCTCTTGCGCTACGACGGTGAGAACTGGACCGGCTTCGGCCCGGCCGCGGGTCTGCCGAGCGCCCAGGTCTGGTCTCTGGTCGAAGGCGGCGGCAGGGATGGCCGGCGGCTCTGGATCGGCACGACTGCAGGTCCGGCCACGCTCCGCCTTTCCGACGGCAAGATCGAGGTCCCCGAGGGCGCGCCGAGGGAGTCGGTCAGCAGCCTGCTGACGACACATTCGCGGACGGGCGTGGCGACGGTCTGGGTCGGCACCTATGGCGGCGGCCTGCTGCGCTGGAGCGACGGCGTCTGGCACCGCCTGGGGCTGGGCGAGGGTCTCCCGAGCCTGTTCGTCACCGACCTGGCCGCGAGCCCCGCCGGCGGAACCGAGAGCTTCTGGATCGCCACCGACGGCGGCGGGGTCGCGCAGTACACCAGCGGAGGCATCCGCACCGTCGAGCTCGGTGCGCTGCTCGCTTCGCGAGCGGTCTACAAGATCCTCGAGACCCAGGCGGCCCAGGGCGCGCAGGCGGTCTGGCTGGGCACCCGCAACAGCGGCCTCATTCGCATGACCGAGGGTCTCTGGAGCGCCTTTCAGCCCTTCCCGGAGACGCCGAACGTGCCGGTGACCGCGATCCTCCAGCGCGCCGAGAGCGCGGGCTCGACTTCGCTCTGGCTCGGGACCGACGGCTACGGCGTCGCGGTCTGGCGAGCAGGTGCCTGGAAGCGCATCGACGCGCGTTCCGGCGCGATCGGCAACGATTCCGTGCTGGCGCTCACCGAGTCCCGGGCGATCGGCGGGCGTCGGCTGATCTGGATCGGCTCACGCAACGGCGGACTCTCGAGCTTCGACGGCGAGCGCTGGCGGCGGTTCGACCAGGCCGGCGGAGAGCTGCCGAGCGATCTCGTGCAGGCGCTGCTCGAGACGGTGGACGGCGAGGGCAGGGGGACGCTCTGGGTTGGGACGCGCAACGGCCTCACGAGCTTCGACGGCGCCCGGTGGCGGCGGAGCGGCGAGGAGCCGGGGTCGCCTGTGGGTTCGATCCTCTCGCTCGTCGGCTCGCGAACCCGCGACGGTCAGGCGGAGCTCTGGGTGGGCACCACGAGCGGCCTCTTCCGCCATGCGGGCGGCGGGTGGCGGTCCTGGAACGAGCACAACGGCCTGCCCAACCGTTCCATCCAGTCGCTGCACGAAAGCGTCGGCGAAGACGGCCGGCGGACGCTTTGGATCGGCACCGACGGCGGCGGCGTCGTGATCCTCGCGATGGACGAGCCCGAGCCCGAGCCGAGGCCGCTCTCGGCGCTGCGTTCGCCCGAGCTGCCCAACGGCTCGATCTACTCGATTCTCGAGGACCGCGAGCGCCGGATCTACGTCTCGACGAACGCCGGAGTCTCGCGCCTGACTCCGGCCGACAGCGGCTTTCGCAAGGAGGAGTTCACCACCGAGCACGGATTGCCGCTCAATCAGGGCAACCGCGGCGCCGGGCTCGTCGACGGGCGCGGCCGGCTCTGGTTCGGCACTATCGGCGGCGCCGTCGCCTTCGACCCGGCGGGCGAACTGCACGACCATCGGCCGAAGCGGCTCCGTCTGACCGGCACGCCCCTCGGCTGCAGGGACTGCGAGCTCTTCGACCGCGGCATGCTCGCCCACAATCAGAACCGCATCCGCTTCCAGTACGTCCTGCTGAGCTTCTTCGGCGAGCCGCTCACCCGCTATCGCACCGAGCTGGCCGGCTTCGACGACAACCCATCGGCCTGGTCGGCGGCTTCGAGCCGCGAGGTGGGGGGGCTCGAGCCGGGGACTTACGTCTTTCGCGTCTGGGGCCGGGACGCCTCGGGGAACATCTCCGGCCCGGAAGAGCTCTCTTTCGTGATTCGACCGGCGCCCTGGCAGACGCGATGGGCGCAGGCCTTCCTCTTGTGCGTTGCCGCCCTGGCGATCTCGGTCATCGTGCGGGCTCGTTCCCGGGCGCATCAACGCCGCGAGCGCGCGCTCGAAGAACTGGTCGATGCGCGCACCCGCCAGCTGACGCGCGCCAACGAGCTGCTGGTCGAGCTCTCCTACGTCGACGCCCTGACCTCGGTGCCGAACCGCCGCCGTTTCGACGACCTGTTCGACGAGGAGTGGCGGCGCTGCATGCGGGCGGGATCGCCGGTCTCGCTGGTGATGATCGACATCGACAGCTTCAAGGTCTTCAACGACACTTACGGCCATCTGGTCGGCGACGGCTGCCTGAAATCGGTGGCCCTCTGCCTCGCGGACGGACTCGTGCGCAGCGGCGACGCGATCGCGCGTTATGGCGGCGAGGAGTTCGCCGTCATCCTGCCGGCGACGGAAGTGGCAGGCGCGCTGCTGGTGGCCGAGCATCTGCGCCGGCGCGTCGAGCGCCTGGCTATTCCCCATGCCGCCTCGCGGTCGGGCCGCGTAGTGACGGTGAGCTGCGGGGTCGCCTCCAGCCTCCCCACGCTCGAGCAGGATCCGGCCGAGCTCTTCCGCCGGGCAGACGAAGCGCTCTACCGCGCGAAACGCGCCGGCGGCAACTCAACCCAGACGGGATGATGGCGAGGCGGCGGGCGGTGCGCGGCGCTGGGCGCGCCTTGGAGTCGCCCGGAGTCAGCCTTGCGGCCAGCGGTGGGCGAGGTCACGGCTGGCCGCGAAGTGCGCCAGCAGCTCGGCCATCGAATCGCCACCGAACTTCTCCAGGCAGGCGTCGGCGAGGACCAGCGCCAGCATCGCTTCGCCGATGACACCGGCGGCGGGAAGCGCCGTGACGTCGCTGCGCTCGTACTGCGAGAGATGTGGCTCACGGCTCGCGAGGTCGTCGAGATCGACGCTGGGCAGGCCGGCGCGCAGCGTCGCGATCGGCTTCTTGTAGAGCGTCACGACGAGGTCCTCGCCGTTGGTGATGCCGCCTTCGAGTCCGCCGGCACGGTTGGAGGCGCGCGGGAAGCGGCCGCCGGGCTCGCGGGGCAGGATGGCGTCGTGCGCGGCGCTCCCCGGACCGCGGCTCGCCGCGATTGCCGAGCCGAGCTCGACCGCCTTGACCGCCGGCACCGACATCATCGCCTGCGCGATCCGGCCGTCGAGCTTGTCGTTCCAGGCGACATGCGAGCCGAGTCCCGCCGGCACGCCGTGGGCGATGACCGTCACCGCACCGCCGAGCGTGTCGCCTGTGGCCTTGGCGTCGTCGACTGCTTTCACCATCTCGGCTTCGAGGACGGCGTCGACGGCGCGCAGCGGAGAACTGTCGTCGACCCGCCGGATCTCCTCCCAGGTGGGCGTCGGGCGTCCGGCGCCGAACGGACCGAGGGCGACGACGCCGCTGGCGATCTCGACTCCGAGCCGGGCGAGGAGCATCTTCGCGAAGGCACCCGCGGCCACCCGCGCCGTGGTCTCGCGCGCCGAGGCGCGCTCGAGGATGTCGCGCAGATCGCGGCGCAGGTACTTCTCGCCGCCGGCGAGGTCGGCGTGGCCGGGGCGCGGGCTCTTGAGGCGGCGCAACTCGGCGAACGCGGGATCGATCTCAGCCGGGTCGGCGGACATCGCGCGCAACCAATTCGCGGCGTCGCGGTTCTCGATCCAGAGCGCGATCGGGGATCCCAGGGTCTCGCCGGCGCGGACGCCGGCGCGGATCTGGGCGACATCGTGCTCGATCTGCATGCGCCGGCCGCGGCCATAGCCGTGCTGCCGGCGGGCGAGATCGCGGGCCAGCAGTGCGGTGTCGACTGCCAGGCCTGCCGGCACACCGGAGAGAATCGCGGTGAGGCCGGGCCCGTGGCTTTCGCCGGCGGTGGTGAGGGCGAGACGGCGCAGCAAAGTGGGGTCAGTCTACCGGAGGGGCCGCGGCCGGGGCTGGGCCGTGCGGCAGGAAGCGTTCGAACGGCACTTTGAGCTCCTCGGGAAAGCGCACCGGCCGGCGTGTCCCGGCGTCGACCCAGACGTGCTCTGTCGACGCCGTGGCCAGAAGCGTGGCTCCAGCAGGGCTGAGGGGGTCGCCGCGCTCGATCCGGTACTCGAAGGTCACGCCGCGGCTGCTGACGCGCTCCACCCAGCAGGCAGCACGTACGGTGTCGCCGTAGCGGGCAGGTGAGCGGTAGGAGAGGTGGACGCCGGTCACGAGGAGGAGAAGCCCGCGCTTCTCGATCTCGGCGTAGTGGAAGCCGGCCTCGAGGCAGAGGCGGGTTCGCGCCAGCTCGCACCAGACGATGTAGTTGGCGTGATGGACCACGCCCATCTGGTCGGTTTCGAAGTAGCGCACCTCGACCTCGACATCGACATGATGGGCCGGAAGGCGGTGGCTCAGAACGGCCTCAGCGCGGCGGGTAGGCGGTGAGGTAGAAGTAGGCAGCCTTGAGCTCCTGATCGCGCAGGTAAGTGAGCTCGGGGCCCTTGCCGTTCAGACCGTGCTGCCCGCGGTGGCGGGCGCCGGCGACGAACTGGCCGACAGGATAGGTGGCCGTCATGCCTGCGAGCGGCGGAATCTGCGAGCCCGACAGGCGCTTGCCGCTCGACTCCGCGGCCGCGTGGCAGGTCTGGCAGGTGCCCTTGACGATGACCTCGCCGATCCGGTCGACAGGCAGATGGAGCGTCCGGTCGGCATGCTTGGGATCGGCCACGCCGGCGAAGTGCTCGAGGTAAGCGAGCAGCGCTTCAGATTCGTCGGCGGCCAGGAAGTCGAAGCCCGGCATCGACCGGCCGCCGGAGGTGATCTGGTGCTGCAGGAGCTTCTCGGCGAGCTTGGCGCGGTCGGCTCCACCTTCGCCCTGCTGCTTCTGCCAGTCCGCCGAGGTCGCCTGGACCAGGGGCACGAGCGGCAGGATCTCCGGCGGCATGCCGCGGCCGGCAGCGCCGTGGCAGGAGCGGCAGGTGAAGCGGAAGAGGTCGGCACCGCGCGCCTCGAGGCCATGGCGCAACCAACTTCCGTCTCTGGCAGCGGGCGCCGCGAGCTCGGGGTCCTGTTCGTTCGGGCCCAGCGCGCCGACCCGTCCGAGCGCGGACTTGTCGAAGTTGCGGCCGAGCTTGTCGAGCCACGATGGGCCGGTCGCCGAGGTCGAAGGGATGGTGTCGGCGACAGCCGCGGCAGCCAGCCCGGAGGCCAGCGCGACAGCCAGGAGTCCGATCAGGCAAAGACGCAGGCGGGCGCGGAATCCATGCACGGAGTTCATGATCGAAAATCTAGCACGGCCGGCGTCGCCCGGCAGCCCCCTCGCCGGGTGGCCGGAAGCGTTCGGGCGGTTCCGGGAGGCAGCCGACGCCGGTACCGTCGGCCGGCCGAGCGTGCTCGTCCCGGCGCAGATAACCCGCCGCCGTCAGCCAGGCGAGCACCTCCTGCGCCGCAGCCCGCGGATCGTCGCCGGCGAGGTCGAGCGCGAGCTCGGCGTCGTCGGGGAGCTCGTAGGGATCGGAAACGCCGGTGAAGGCCGGCACCTTGCCGGTTCGGGCGGCGGTGTAGAGCCCCTTGGCATCGCGCGCCTCGCACACTTCGATCGCCGTCGCCACATGCACGAGCAGGAAGCCGCCGCCAGCGGCGGCGACCGCGGCGCGCACCTCCCGGCGCGCGCCGGCATAGGGCGCGATGAGGGCGCAGATCGCCGTGCCGCCAGCGCGAGCGATCTCGGCGGCGACGAAGCCGATGCGGCGGACGTTGGCGTCGCGATCGGCGCGCGAGAAACCGAGGCCGGCCGAGAGTATCGGGCGCACGGCGTCGCCATCGAGGATCCGGACGGAGCGGTCGTCGCGCAGGCCAAGCTCGTCGGCGAGCGCCCGCGCCAGCGTCGACTTGCCGGAGCCCGAAAGGCCGGTGAGGAAGATCACCAGGCCGCGTCGCTGGCGGGGTCGCGTCGCACGCCGGAGCTCGCGCTCTACGGCAGGGAAGGTGAACCAGTCAGGCAAAACCTCGCCGGCCTCGAGCCGACTCCGGAGCTCAGTGCCGGAGAGATTGGCGCTGGACTCTCCCGGCTCGAGATCCGACTGCCGGAGGAAGACTGCGCGGGAGGGCGCCCAGACGAGCTCCTCCGCACCGACGATCTCGAGCCCGATCTCGCCGGCGTGGCGAAGGGCGAGATCGCGGGCCGCGTCGCCGGCGTAGAACGGCTTGCCGTCGCGGTCGACCCCGGGGCCGGCATGATCGCGGCCGACGATGAAGTGGGTGCAGCCATGGTTGCGCCGCACCAGGGCATGGAGAACGGCCTCGCGCGGCCCGGCCATGCGCATGGCGAGCGCAACCGCGGCCAGCCGGACGCTCCCCGCCGGAAACTCGCCGACGACCGCACGGCAGCAGCGCAGGCGGATCGCGGCGTCGATGTCGCCGGCGGCAGTCTCGCCTACCGTCGGATGGAGCAAGAGGTTCGCCCCGGTGGCGCGCATCGCGGCCGCCATCAGCGCGTGATGGGCGCGGTGGATCGGGTTGCGTGTCTGGAACCCGACGATGCGCCGCCAGCCGAGCCGGGCGAAGTCGGCGGCGAGCCCTGCAGGAGTCGCCAGGAGCTCGGCGAACGGGCGGTCGGGCGGCGGCGGCAGGAAGTCCAGCGTTCCGCTCGCCGCCCAGGTGCCTTCGCGTTCCCACAGCCGGGCGACGCCGGGATGGTCGCGGCGGGTCGTGCCGAAGGTCCCCTGCGCCTCCGCTTCGAGGTCGCGGCGGAAGAGCTCCGTGACCGTGAGCAGGGCGCGCGGCCGCGACTCGTCGTCGAGCAGTGCCAGCCGTTCGCCGATCGTGACCTGGCTGGCGAACGTTTCGGGCAGGTCGAGCAGGATCGGAATCGGCCAGAGCGCCCCGGAGACGAGGTGCATGCCGCCGATCACCGCGCGGTAGTCTGCCTCGCCCAGGAAGGCGATGAGGGGTGCGAAGCCGCCGTTGCCCAGCAGCTCGAGGTCGGCTGTCTGGCGGGGAGTCAGCCGCCAGGCTCGTCGCCCCGCCGCCTCGCGTCGCAGCGCCAGAGCCGGGGGGAGGCCAGTCTCTTCGTGGAGCATGGGAGGAGATTCTCGCGCGGGTCAGTGCTCAAGGGACGACTTCGATGAGCGGAATTCGGTATTCTTCCTGATTCCGGCACCCGGCGCCATCCGACCCGAACCGCCCATGCCCATCTATCCCTACAAAAACCAGCTGCCGCGCCTCGGCGCCGGGGTCTTTCTCGCCCCCTCCGCCGATCTCGCCGGCGCGGTCGAGGTGGGAGAGGACAGCTCGTTCTGGTTCCATACCGCGGCGCGCGGCGACGTGAACTGGATCCGGATCGGAGCGCGGACCAGCGTCCAGGACGGCACCATCCTGCATGTCACGCACGAGCGCTTCCCTTTGCTCATCGGGTCCGATGTCGTCATCGGGCACAGCTGCATGATCCACGGCTGCACCCTCGAGGACGCCTGCCTGGTCGGCATCGGAGCGCGGGTCCTCGACGGGGCCGTCGTCGAGAGCGGTGCCCAGGTGGGGGCGGGAGCGGTCGTGCCGCCCGGGATGCGGGTGGCGTCGGGAGAGCTCGCGCTCGGTGTGCCGGCGAAGATCGTCCGGATGCTCTCCGACGCCGAGCGCGAGGCGATCCGCGAGATCGCCCGCCGGTACGTCCGGGTCAAGAACGACTACCTCGCGACACTGGGCAGGGGCTTCTGAGGATACCGAAGATGGCGCAGCGCTTTCAGGCTCCGAAGGGCACGCGCGACATCCTGCCCGCCGACACCGCCCTCTGGGCCGCCGTCGAAGCGGCGGCGAGAGCGGTCTTCGGCCGCTACGGCTTTCGCGAGATCCGCACTCCCATCTTCGAGGAGACCGAGCTCTTCGCGCGCGGCGTCGGCGAGTCCTCCGACATCGTCGGCAAGGAGATGTACTCGTTCGTCGACAAGGGAGAGCGCCGCCTGACCCTCCGGCCCGAGAACACCGCCTCGGTCGTGCGCGCCTACGTCGAGCACGGCATGCACCGGCAGCCGCAGCCGGTGAAGCTGTTCTACATCGGGCCGCAGTTTCGCTACGAACGGCCGCAGAAGGGGCGCTACCGCCAGTTCCACCAGATCGGCGCCGAGCTCCTGGGGGGCAAGGGCGCGGAGTCGGACGCCGAAGTCCTGCTGATGCTCGTCGCCTTCTTCCGCGAGCTCGGTTTCCGCGATCTCAAGGTCCTGTTGAATACCGTCGGCGACGGGCCTTCGCGCGCGGCATATCGGGAGACCCTGGTTCGGTTCCTCGAGTTGCATCGCGAACAGCTCAGTGAAGAGAGCGTTCGTAGAATGGCGACGAACCCGCTGCGAGTCCTCGACAGCAAGAGTCCCCAGGAGCAGGAGCTGCTGGCCGAGGCACCGCAGCTGCGCGACTCCTTGACCGAGAAGAGCCAGGCCCACTTTGCCGCAGTCTGCAGAGCCCTCGAAGAATTTGGCGTCGCCTACGAGGTCTCACCGCGGCTGGTGCGCGGACTCGACTACTACACCAACACCGTCTTCGAGATCGTCTCCGAGGGGCTGGGTTCGCAAAACGCCATCTGCGGCGGCGGGGCCTACGAGGGACTGGTCGAGGAGCTGGGCGGCCCGCCGACCTACGGCGTCGGCTTTGCCATCGGCGAGGACCGGCTGCTCGATGTCCTGCCTGCCGACTCACCGGCCCGCGGGGCCGGCCTTTTCCTCTCCGTCGGGCCAGTGGTGGTGACGGGGTCGGAAAAGCTTCCAGGAAAGGAAGGGGACCTCTCTCCGGTCTTTGGTCTGGTGGAACGGCTGCGGCGGCTCGGCATTCCGGCGGTCGAAGGCGCTGGGAAGCAGGAGAAGGTCTACGAGCGCGCGGTGGCGATGCAGTCGCCCGCCATCGTCTACACGGGCGAGCGCGGCCCCGGCGACGGCACTTGCAATGTCCGCATTCTGGGCAGCGGTGAGCGCCTCCAACTCGACGAGTCGGAACTCGGGGAGATGCTGAAAGGGCTCTTTTCCTTTACTGAAGCTTTTTGAGCGCGTCTCGCCTGCGAAGCCGTTGCCCGCGAATGCGGTCTCGGCGGTGCAGGACGGGAAAAACTGAAGGCTTTAGCCCTACGGGCACGAGGTGAAGTCATGAAGCGCAGAGGAGCGGGGACGCTGTCCCGTGCAGATATCGGAAGAAAGGTCCTGTTGCAGGCCTGGGTGCAGCGCCGGCGAGATCACGGCGGCGTGCTGTTCCTCGACCTGCGTGACAGGAGCGGCGTGGCGCAAGTGGTGGCGAAGCCCGACCAGTCGGCGGCGGCGCTGGCGGTGCTCGACCCGGTGCGGTCCGAGTGGGTGGTCGAGGTCGAGGGCACGGTGATTGCGCGCGAGCCGGAGGCGCTGAATCCGAAGATGGCGACCGGAGAGGTCGAAGTCCTGGCCGAGCGCGCCGTCGTGCTGTCGAAGTCCGATCCGTTGCCTTTCGCGGTCGACTCACGCGCCGACGTAGCGGAAGAGACGCGGCTCAAGTACCGCTTCCTCGATCTGCGCCGGCCGGAGTTGGCGAAGAACTTCATTCTGCGGCACGAGATCACCCACGCGGTGCGCGGCTACTTCCACGAGCAGGGTTTTCTCGACATCGAGACTCCGATCCTGACCAAGTCGACACCCGAGGGCGCGCGCGACTACCTCGTGCCGTCGCGCGTGCATCGCGGGGAGTTCTACGCCCTGCCGCAGTCGCCGCAGCTCTTCAAGCAGTTGCTCATGATCGCCGGCTTCGAGAAGTACATGCAGATCGCGCGTTGTTTCCGCGATGAAGACCTGCGCGCCGATCGCCAGCCCGAGTTCACCCAGATCGATCTCGAGATGTCGTTCCCGACCGAGGAGGACATCTTCGAGCTCGTCGAGGGTCTGTTCGCGCGGATTTTCCCGATGGTCGGCATCGCCGTCCAGACGCCCTTCCGGCGTCTGACCTACGACGATGCGATGGCGCGCTTCGGCAGCGACAAGCCCGATCTCCGGTTCGAAGTCGAGATTCGTGACGTCACCGCGGTCGCCGCGGCCTCGTCCTTCAAGGTCTTCCAGAAGGTGGCGAGCGAGGGCGGTGTGGTGCGCGCCATCGTGGTTCCGAACGGTGCCGCGATCAGCCGGTCGCAGACCGATCTGTGGAGCGACTTCGTCAAGAAGCAGGGCCTGCCTGGAGTGTTGCTGCTCAAACGGGCGAACGGCGAGCTGACGTTCTCGGTCAAGCAGGGGTTGGCGCCGGCCGAGCTCGCGGCGATCGCCGACACCCTCGGAGTGCAAGAGGGCGAGATCGCGGTTCTCGCGGCGGGCAAGCCGATGACGGTCTCGCCGGCGCTCGGCGCACTGCGGCTCGAGCTCGCGCGGCAGTATGAGTGGATCCCGGCCAATCGCTACGAGTTCCTCTGGGTCACCGGATTCCCGTTGCTCGAATGGGGTGCCGAGGAGCAGCGCTGGTTCTCGATGCATCACCCGTTCACCAGTCCGGACCTCGCCGGAGTCGAGTCGCTCGCGGCCGATCCGGGAGCGCTGCGGGCGCGCGCCTACGACGTGGTTCTCAACGGCACCGAGCTCGGCGGCGGCTCGATCCGGATCCACGACCGCGACGTGCAATCCCAGGTCTTTCGCCTGCTCGGGATCGGGGAGGAGGAGGCGCGGGAGCGCTTCGGCTTCCTGCTCGACGCCCTCCGACTCGGGGCGCCGCCGCACGGCGGTCTGGCGCTCGGCCTCGACCGCATCGTGATGCTGATGACCGGAGCGCAGTCGCTCCGGGACGTCATCGCCTTCCCGAAGACCGCTTCCGCGAGCTGTCTGCTGACCGAGGCGCCCTCGGCGGTCGACTCCCGGCAGCTGCGCGAGCTCGGCCTCGCGCTCGCGCCGGCAGTCGTCCCGGCAGTCATCCCGGCAAGCAAGGGCTGAGGACGCCGTGGCGCCGCGCGACGAGCCTCTCCGCCTTCGCCACTCCCAGGGCGAAACGAGGATCGTCGTCGGCGAGGGCTGCCTGGCGTCGGCGCTCGCAGGGAGCCCGGAGCTCTGGCGCGGCCGGACTGTCTTCCTGGTTTCGAGCCCGACCGTCGTCCGGCTGCAGGGTGCGGCGCTCGCCCCTCTGCGGCGAGCTGCGTCGGCGCTCGTCGAGCTCGAGGTCCCCGACGGAGAGGCCGCGAAGAGCCTCGAGGTGGCGGGGCGGCTCTGGGAGGCGATGGCGCGCGCCGGCGGCAAGCGGGACAGCGTCGTCGTCGCCTTTGGCGGCGGCAGCGTCGGGGATCTGGCCGGCTTCGTCGCCGCGACCTTTCTGCGCGGGGTCGCCTTTGTGCAGCTGCCGACCACCCTCCTGGCGCAGATCGATGCGGCGATCGGCGGCAAGACGGCAATCGACATCGCCGCGGGCAAGAACCTGGTCGGAGCCTTTCACCAACCGGAGCTCGTGGTGGCGGAGAGTACGCTGCTTTCGACCTTGCCGAGGGCGGAGCTGCGCTCCGGCTTGATCGAGGCGATCAAGATGGCGGCGCTGCTCGATCTCGACCTGCTGTCCCGGATCGAGCGCGACCTCGAGCCGCTCCTCGCGGGCCAACCGGCTGCCCTGACGCCGGTCGTGCGCAGCGCGGTGGCGGCCAAAATCGGCGTCGTCGAGCGCGATCCTCTGGAGGGCGGGGAGCGCCAGTTGCTGAACTACGGCCACACGCTGGGCCACGCCCTCGAGGCCGCTGCCGGTTATGGGCGGATGCTGCACGGCGACGCGGTCGCCTGGGGAATGCGCTTCTGCCACCGGCTGGCGCTGCGCAGGGGGGCGGATCCCGCCTTCCTGGCGCGAATCGAGCGGCTCCTGGACCGCTGCGGCGTTCCTCCACCGCCCGCGGTCGAGACCGCAAAGGTGGTCGGGAACCTGGCGCGCGACAAGAAGGCCCGTGAGTCCGGGCTCACCTGGATCCTCCCCATGGCGCCCGGCTCCGGGGAGCGGATCCGGGGAATCGGGGAGGCCGAGGTCGCCGCGGAGGTCGAGTCCTTTCTTTCCCACCTCCGCACCGGGGCCGGGCCCGTATAATGCCCTCCGGAGCTACTTTCGGCGGACGCCGCCGGTGCTCGACCATGCCATGGGCGCGCTACCCAACCTGACTCGACGACTGAAGCTCCGGCATGTGGCGTTTCTGCTCCTGCTGCTCTCTGGCGCCATCCCGCTCGCGATCACCAACTGGCTGCTGATCGCGCAGAATCGGGAGCTCCTGGTCACCGAGGAGAAGAGCTTCCTGACCTCTTCCGCGCAGTCGCTCTCGCGCGAGCTCGACGACTACCTGGCGGGGGCCCGCCGGGAGCTCGAGCAGCTGGGCGCCGGCACGGTGGTTCCGCCCGGGGCCGCGCTCATCGACGAGCGCCTGCGTGAACCCTGGGTCACGAGCTACCTGCAGCGCTTCGTCCGCGGCGCCCGGCAGCCGGTGGCGCTGCGCGTGCTCGATCTGCAGGGTGCGGGTTGGCGTTTCTCGCTGCCCGACCTGGGCGAATCTCCCGAGCGCGCCCTCGACGAAGCGTTCGACGCCGCGCTCTCGCAGGAGGCAGCCATCTATCGCTTCGCCGTGCTGGCGCGATCCAACGAACCGGTGGCCGCCCTGGCGGTGCCGATCCGCGACGAACGCGGCGAGATCTCGATGGTGGTCGAGAGCCTCATCCGGCTGCGCCTCAAAGAGGCGGTGCTCCAGCGTGACGCCAAGGGGCAGGGCCAGGTACAGATATTTCTCGTCGACCGCGACGGCAGCCTGCTCTGGTCGGAGGGCGCGAGCGCATCGATCCAGCAGGCCCTCGCGAAGTCGAATCTGGTGCGCGATTTCGCGCGGAAGCCGCTGAATTTGACCGCGGAATACACTCTCGAGAGCGCCAACGGCTCGGTGGCGATGCTCGGCATGGTGAGTCCGGTGGTCGAGAGCGGATGGGGCGTCGTCGTGCACCGGCCGGTGGCGGCGGCCTTCGAGTCGGCGCGCCGCATGGTCATCAGCGCGTTGCTGGCGACCGTGCTGCTGCTCCTGCTCGCGGTGCTGTTCGCGCTCTACGCCTCGCGCTGGCTCGGCCAGCCGATCCGCCAGCTCTCCGAGACCGCGCACAGCATGGCATCAGGCAACTTCGGCGAGCGACTGCCTGAGCAGCGCATCGTCGCCGAGCTCGCCGACCTTTCGGCCGACTTCAATCTCATGGCCGGGTACGTCGAGGACCACGTCGCCAAGCTCAACGAGGCGGCGCGCCAGAATCGCGACCTGTTCATCAGCTCGATCCGCGCCTTCGCCGCTGCGATCGACGCCAAGGATCCCTACACCCGCGGCCACTCCGAGCGCGTCGCCGAGCTCTCGCGGCTGATCGCCAGGGCGCTCGGCCAGAACGAGGAGTTCCAGCACAAGCTCTGGATCGGGGCGCTGCTGCACGACGTCGGCAAGATCGGCATCGAGGACCGGGTGCTGAACAAGAGCGGCGTGCTGACCCCGGAGGAGTTCGAGCAGATGAAGGCGCATCCGGCGATCGGCGCGGAGATCCTGCAGTCGATCGAACCGCTGCGCGACATGCTGCCGGCGGTGCGCTGGCACCACGAGAACTGGAACGGCAAGGGCTATCCGGACCAACTGCGGGGTGCGGCCATTCCGTTGATGGCGCGGATCGTGGCGGTCGCCGACTGCTTCGATGCGATCACCACCAACCGGCCGTATCAGAAAGCCTACGAGGCGCGGTATGCCGCCGAGCTGATCACCCAGCTCGCCGGATCGCGCTTCGACGCCATGGTGGTCACCGCCTTCTTGCGCGCCTATGAAGGCGGCACGCTGGAGGAGGACATGAACGACAGGACCCGCCCGGGGCTCGATGTCGAGTTGCCGATCGCGGCCTATATCTGAGCAGATCCTGAAGCGACCGGGAGACCGAACTTGCCCTTCCAGTACATTCTCGCCAACCTGCTGGCCCAGAACGACGGCGCCGTTGGTGTTCTTTTTCTCGACGATACCGGCGAGACGGTCGACTTCGCCTGCTCGGACTACAGTCCCTACCAGATGCGCGTCGTCGGCGCCTACGTCGGGATCTACCTGCGCCAGTGCGAGTCCTTCCTGGCCGGGACGAACCTGGGGAACGCGAAGTTCCTGCACGTCGAGAAGGAAGGCCTGCACCTGTATTCGATGCCGCTGCCCGACGGCTACTATGTCGTGCTGGTGCAGCGGCGGCCGGGGCTCGCCGGGGTCGCCCGACGCACGATGGAAGAGGCCTGCGATCAACTGCAACGCGCGCTCTTCGTCCAGGGCTGAGCCCGGATGTCCGAAGGCAATTCAGGCGGGCCGGCGGCGGGGCTCTGGCAGAAGCTCCGGAGCGGGCTGGCGCGCACCCAGGCGAGGCTCGCGGAGCGCGTCGGGGCCGCGCTCGACCTCAAGCCGAAGCTCGACGATCTCACGCTGACGGAGCTCGAGGAGGCGCTGATCGGCGCCGATCTCGGCCTCGAGACGGTCGAGTTGCTGCTCACCCGGCTGCGTGAGCGCGTCCGGCGCGCCGATGTCGGCGCCGAAGGCCGCTTGCGTCAGCTCCTCGCCGAAGAGCTCGAGCGGCTGCTGCGCGAAGGCGCCGATGAGGCGGCGCGCGCCGGCGGCGAGGCCGGTCCGGGAGCGGCAGGACGCTTCGACGACCTTCCGGGGCCCCGGCTCACCCTGGTCGTCGGAGTGAACGGGGCCGGCAAGACGACCTCGATCGCCAAGCTCGCCCGTCGCGGACAGCTGCGCGGAGAGAAAGTCCTTCTGGCCGCGGCCGACACCTTTCGCGCCGCGGCCATCGAGCAGTTGGCGATCTGGGGCGAGCGTCTCGGAGTCGAGGTCGTCCGCCAGGCCGCCGGCGCCGATCCGGCGGCCGTGGTCTTCGACGCCATCATGGCGGCGCGGGCACGCAAAGTCGACCATCTGATCGTCGATACCGCCGGGCGGCTGCACAACAAAGAGCACCTGATGAACGAGCTGGCGAAGATCCGTCGCGTCGTCGAGCGCGAAGCCGCCGGCTGGCCGGTGCGCACCCTCCTGGTTCTCGATGCCACCACCGGGCAGAACGCGCTGGTGCAGGCCCGGGAGTTCCTCCGCGTCGCTGCGGTGGATGCGGTGCTGCTCTCCAAGCTCGACGGGACGGCGCGCGGCGGAATGGTCGTCGCGGTGGTGCGGGAGCTCAAGGTCCCGGTGCTCTATCTCGGAGTCGGGGAGACGCCGGAGGATCTGGTCGATTTCGAGCCGCGGGAGTTCGCCTCTGCCCTCGTCGCCTGATCCGCTGCGCCGCGCCCTGGCGCTCGCCGCGCGCGGCCGGGCGACCACGGCCCCGAACCCGATGGTTGGCGCAGTCCTGGTGCGCGACGGGAGAGTGGTGGGGGAGGGCTTTCACCGCCGTCCCGGCGGGCCGCACGCCGAGATCGTGGCGCTCGCCGGCGCCGGCGACCAGGCGCGCGGCGCGACGCTGTTCGTCAATCTCGAGCCGTGCAGCCACCACGGCCGGACGCCGCCGTGCGCCGACGCGCTCGTCGCAGCCGGCATCGCCCGGGTGGTGGCCTGTCATCGCGACCCCGACCCGCGGGTCTCGGGCCGCGGCTTCGACCTGTTGCGCCAGGCGGGGATCGCCGTCGAGGTCGGCGCGTCGGCCGGGGCCGCGGTCGAGCTCAATTTCCGCTTTCTGGTGAACCGGATCCTGTCGCGTCCGCAGGTGACCCTCAAGTGGGCGATGAGCCTCGACGGCAAGATTGCGACCGTGGCGGGCGAAAGCCAGTGGATCTCGGGAACGGCGGCGCGGCGGTGGGCTCTCGCCCTGCGCGAGGAGCACGACGCGATTCTCGTCGGCGTCGGCACGGTGCTCGCCGACGATCCGCGGCTCGATCGCCGGCTGGGGCGGGCCGGCGGACCGATCCTGCGGGTGGTGCTCGATCGCCGGTTGCGCACCCCGCTGGCGGCGAAGCTCTTCGAAGTGCCGGGGCCGGTGGTGATCTACTCCGAGTCGCACGACGCGGAGCGCGCCCTGCGGCTGCGCGAGCGCGGCGCCGAGGTCGTGCTGCTGCCCGAGGTCACGCCGGTGACCGCGCTCGCCGATCTCGGCGGACGGGAGGTCTCGAGCCTGCTCGTCGAGGGGGGCCGCGATATCGCGACGGCCTTCTTCGCCGCCGAGCTCTACGATCGGCTGGAGGTGGCGGTGGCAGCACGGCTGCTGGCCGGACAGATGGCCCCCGGACCGCTCGGGGGCCACGGCGTGGAACGACTTGTCGAAGCCCCTTCGGTCGAGCGGCTGAAGGCCCGAAAGTGCGGTACGGATCTGGTGCTGTCAGGATTCAACGCGAGATGTTTACAGGAATTGTTCGCGAACTTGGGACTCTGATCGCCGCGCCCGCCAACTCGGGGCAGGGCGGCGTGCGTCTGCTGATCGGCCACTCGGCGGAGCTCGGAAGGCTGCTCGCGCCGGGGGCGAGCCTCGGCGTGTCCGGGGTTTGTCTGACCGTCCTGGATACCGGCGCGAGGTCGGAGGTCGTTTCCGAGGTCGAGCTGTCGCGCGAGACCCTGGCGCGCACCCGGCTCGGCAGGCTGCGGTCGGGCGACCGGGTGAACCTCGAGCCGGCACTGCGCGCCGGAGATCCGCTGGGTGGGCACTGGGTGCAGGGGCATGTGGACACGGTCGCGACCCTGGTGCGCCGGGACGATCGCGAAGCGCACAGCGAGTTCACCGTGGCGATTCCGCGCGGGATGGCGTCCTACGTGGTCGAGAAGGGCTCGGTCGCGCTGGACGGCGTCAGCCTGACCGTGGCCTCGTGCAATCTCGAGAGCTTCACCGTCGCGCTCATCCCGCATACTCTCGAGGTCACCACCCTGGGTGGCGCCCGCCCCGGCAGCCGCTTCCACTTCGAAGCCGATGTCCTCGCCAAGTACGTCGAACGCATGCTCCTCGTCCGCGGCCTCATTCCGGCCCCGGTGGGAAGCGGGCAGGGCAGTTGACCTGGCGCGAGGTGGTGCCGCTGCCGTCGCGGTTCTGGATCCGCCACCTGCCGCGGCGCTGGCCCGAGGCCGAAGAGCCGCGGCTGGATCTCTACGAGCACCGCATCGTCTGGCCGCCGGCACCGGGCCAGCGGCAGCCGGCGGGGGCGCGCTTTCCAGCAGTCACGGCGCTCGCCGATTTGGCGCTGGTGCCGCCGGTACGAAAAGACCTCACAAGGGAAAGAAGCAACCTCGTGCTCGATCTGAGCGCTGCCCGCGTGCCGGTGCTCGACCAGTTCTCCGCGGTGGACGCCGAGAGCCTGGCCCCCGGCACGACGCCGGTGGCCGACCTGCTGAGCGTGCTCCTGGACGGCAACCTGGCGCAGCTCGAAGAGTTTCCCGAGCGCGCCTGGATGGTCGTCCCGCTGCTGCCGGTGGCTTCGGGTACGCCAGCGAAGTGGACCGAGCTCTTGCGGCTTGCCGCGGTGCGCCGGCCGCTCGCCGTCGTCGGAGTCGCTCCGGAGCTCTCGCCGGTCGATCGTCGAAGGCTCGTCGAGCGGCTCGGCGAAGAACATTTCGAGGCGGTGCACCACGGCTCCGGGGAGGACAGCTCCGGCCGCCGCCTGGAGCGCGCTTTCGCCGCCGCCGTCGTCCGCGCCGGCCTGCCGGCGTTCGTGGAGCGCCCGCCGGCAGAGCTGCCGCCGCGGCTGGCGCGTAACCGGGTGCTGGCGACGGTGCTCGCCGAATGCGGTGAGCTCTGGCTGCGCGTCGGAAGGAGCGAGGCCGAGGGGGCGGCGCTGCTCGCTGCCGCGCGTCATTTCGAGAGCGCGGCGGTGGCCGGACTCGACCTTGCGGCGCTCTCCCGCGAAGGCAATCTCGCTCACCTCGGCTTTCTCTCGCCGTTGGCGCTCGCGGTCATCGACAGCACCGCCGGTGCTGCCGGCCGCTCGCCAAGGCTGGCGTCGGCGCCGCCGCTCCTCGCCGAGCTGCGCGCGGAATACACCGCCGACGCGGCCCCGGCATGAGCGCGCTGATCGGCGACACCGCCAATACCTCCACTACCGTCGATACCGCCACTACCGCCGATGCCGCCGGGTTGGGGATCTATCTTCACGTTCCCTTCTGCCGCACGAAGTGCCGTTACTGCGACTTCTACCGCGTCGGCGAAAACCGCCTCAAGATCGACCTCTACCTCGCCGCCCTGCATCGCGAGATCGACGGCTGGTCGGCGCTGCACGGACGGAAGCTGGAGACGATCTTCCTCGGCGGCGGCACGCCTTCGCTGCTCTCGGGGTCGGAGATCGGCGCGATCGTGCGCCATCTGGAGCGCGTCTTCCCTCTCGTCCCGGGGGCCGAGGTCACGGCCGAAGCGAACCCTTCCGATCTCGATCCGACAGTGCTCACGGCGCTCCTCGCCGCCGGAGTCAACCGGCTGTCGATCGGTGTGCAGTCGTTCTCGGATCGCGAGCTCGCTCTGGTCGGGCGCCGGCACGACGCGGCGCGCGCCGCACAGGTGGTGCGGGAGGCGCGGCAGGCCGGATTCGAGAATCTCTCGATCGATCTCATGCTGGCGATCCCGGGCCAGACCGAGGCGAGCTTCCGGCGCTCGCTCGAAAAGGCGATCGCGCTCGAGACCGATCACCTGAGCCTGTATCTGCTCGAGATCCACGAGAGCTCGGAGATGGACTTCCTGCGCCGCGAGCGACCGGGTCTGTTCCCCGGCGAGGAGGCCGAGCGCCGGCGCTATCTCGCCATGCACGATCGGTTGGTCGCTGCCGGCTACGAGCACTACGAGATCTCCAATTTCGCCCGCCCCGGGAAGCACGGGCTCCACAACCTGCGCTACTGGCATCTCGAACCGTGGCTCGGCCTGGGGCCCGCGGCGCATTCGTTCGTGGACGGCAGACGTTTTCAGCACCCCGCCGACCTGGGAGCCTGGCTCGCCGACCCGCTCGCCGTCCTGCCTCTCGACCACGATCTCGCGCAGGAGCAGGCGATGCTCGGCCTGCGCCTCGAGGAGGGTATCGACATCGAGACCCTGCGCGCCGCCTCCGGCGCGAGCGCACGGCGAGCTTGCCGCGCGGCTCCGCCGCCTCGACCGCTTCGTCGTCGAGGCCGCCGGCCGGGTGCGCCTGACCACCGAGGGTCGCGTAGTCTCGAATCCCGTCCTGACCGAGCTTTTCTTCTAGGGGATCCTGCATGCCGACCGGACTCGCAGCCGTGCGCCCCATCGAGATGGCGGAGATCCTGGCGGCGCGCGAGCGCATCGCCGGGACCGTCGTGCGCACGCCGCTGGTCCGGCTGGAGATGGGACCGGGTTACCCCGACATCCGCCTGAAGCTCGAGAACCTGCAACCGATCAACGCCTACAAGCTGCGCGGCGCCGCCAATGCCGTGGCGCTGCTCTCCGCGGCCGAGCGCGAGCGCGGCGTCTGGACGATCAGCGCCGGCAATGCCGGACAGGGCGTCGCCTATTCGGCGAGAAAGGCCGGTGTCCCGTGCACGGTCGTGGTGATCGAGACCGCGCCGGCATCCAAGATCGAGCGCATGCGGGCGCTCGGCGCGACGCTCATCCCGGTTTCGTACGAGGCCGCCTGGCAGGCCCTCGAGGAGCGCGCCTTTCCCGGGATCGACGCGACGTTCGTCCATCCGTTCGACGATCACGACTTCATCGCCGGTCACGCGACGATCGGCCTCGAGATCCTCGAGGATGCCCCCGAGACCGCGGCGGTCATCGCCAGTGTCGGCGGCGGCGGGCTCCTCACCGGCGTCGGCAGCGCGCTCAAGATGCTCTCGCCCGGGATCGCGATCTGGGCCGCCGAGCCGGAGACGCGCCGCGCCGCTGGCGCTCTCGCTGGAGAAGGGCTCGCCGCAGCGGTTCGCGGCCTGGAAGGCGTCGTTCGTGGACGGCGCCGGCGGCCAGAGCGTCTTCCCGCGCATGTGGGAACGGATGCGGCCGGTGGTCGACGGCTCGATCGTCGTGACCCTCGAGGAGACGCGGCGCGCGATGCGCCTCCTGGCCGAGAAGGCCCGGGTCATCGCCGAAGGGGCCGGCGCTCTCGCCGTCGCCGCCGCCCTGACCGGCAAGGCCGGTCAGGGCCCGATTGTCGCCATCGTCTCCGGTGGCAACATCGACCTCGCCAAGTTCTGCGAGCTCATCTCTCCCTCGGCGTAGCCGAGGCGTCGATAGAGTTCGAAGAGAAGGAAAAGCTCCAGTAAAGGTAAGGTGTCCGATGAAACTATCGAGAGCGAGTTCGTGACTTTCGTCTGACCCTGCGCATCGGCGGAGGGTGCGCACCGTTCGGATCGTGGCGACGCTGATGCTGGCTTGCTGGCCTGCTGGTGCCTTTCGCGCTGGCGGCCGAAAGCTGCGCCTCAGTCCGGCGACAGCGTCGCCGGAGTCGCGAATGATGACCCCTTTACTGGAAGCTTCTTCCTTCGGCTCGCCGACCACGGGAGCCGAAGGGACCCCACCTGCGCCGGCGCCCGCGCCGGCGCAGCTGCTCGCCCGGCCGTCGGCGGAGGAGATCAAGGTGCGCGAGCTCCTGCGGCTGACCGGTTCGATGAACGTCGCGCTGCAGATGCGGGACAAGATCCTCGACACCTTCAAGCGCGCCATGCCGCAGGTGCCGGCGGAGCTCTGGAGCGGATTTCAGCGCCGAGTGCGATCCGCGCGAGCTGGAGGATGCGATCGTGCCGCTCTATCTCGCCAGCTTCACCGCCGAAGAGCTCGACGCCGATGCTCGTCTTCTACCACTCGCCGGTGGGCGAGAAGCTTCTGCGCAAGCAGCCGGAGATCTTTCGCGCCAGCAGCGAAGCCGGGCGCCAGTGGGCGGCGGAGATCAGCCACCGCCTGCGGGAGCGCCTGACCGAGAAGGGCTATCCGCCTCCGGGAGGGCCGGGAGGGCCGGGGGCCCCGGGAGTACCTTAGCCGCCAGGGAGGCGGGCGATGAGGTCGATTTCGACCCGCCCCTGCATCGGCAGCGCGGCCGCCTGCACCGTCGAGCGCGCCGGCCGGTGGTCGCCGAAGACCCGGGCGTAGATCTTGTTCAGCGCCGGGAAGTCGGCCATGTCGGCAAGGTAGACGGTCGCCTTGACCACCTCCGAAAAGCCCGTCCCGGCGCTCTCCAGGACATGGCGAAGGTTCGCAGAAGACCTGCTCCGCCTGGGCCTCGAAGCCGCCGGAGGCGAGGGCGCCGGTCGCCGGATCGATGCCGGTCTGGCCCGAGGTGTAGAGGAAGCCCGCGACGGAGACCGCCTGGCTGTAGGGTCCGATCGCGGCCGGGGCCGCGTCGGTGTGGTAGCGCTGGATCTTCTCGTTGCTCATTTCTCGGCCATCTCCACCACCCCGATGTAGGGCAGATTGCGGTAGCGCTCGTTGAAGTCGAGACCGTACCCGACCACGAACTCCTTGCCGATGCGGAAGCCGGAGTAGTCGATCGGAACTTCGACCTCGCGCGACTCGTGTTTGTCGAGCAGGGCGCAAAGCTTGACGCTGCGCGCGCCGCGGAAGCGGAAGAGGTCGAGGATCGTACGCAGGGTCCAGCCGGTGTCGATGATGTCCTCGACCAGGATGACGTCCTTGCCGCGGATCGACAGGTCGATGTCGCGTTTGATGCGGACCTCGCCGGCGGTCGTCCCGGAGCCGTAACTGGTGGTCTGGAAGAAGTCGATCCGCAGCGGCGTGTGCAAGCGTCTGACCAGGTCGGTGAAGAAGAAGACCGAGCCCTTGAGAACGCTGATCGCGACCAGGTCCTCGCTGCCGGCGAAGTCGGCGTCGATCTGGGCGGCCAGTTCGTGCACCCGCTTGGCGATCGTCTGCTCGTCGAGTAGCACCCGGATCCTGTGGCTATCCTTCTGGCTCTCCATGCTTTAGAATCCTTATTCCATATACCGGCTACTGTGACGACCCACGACATCGCCGTTCTGCATCGACGCTATGTCGACTTGGCGAGCCGCTTCAAGTCGGCTTGGACTTTCCACCAGTTCCTGCAGGGCATCCAGAAGTTCTTCGCCGAGGTCGAGATCGGGCGTTACCCGTCCGACTTCCAGGAGATCCACGGCACCCTCAAGTCGATCGCCGACAATCTGAACAGTGGCGATGGCGAGCGTCTGGTCCGACAGCTCGACCAGGTGGAGCGTCAGCTCGCCCAGATGACCGGCATCCTCTCCGCCACCGATTCCCGGGTGTCAGCTTCGCTGCTGCGCCAGTTCTTCGATCGCGTCAAGAATTTCGACGAACAGATCCTAGCCCAGATGGTGCGGTTCTACCTTGCCACCTCGTCGGAGAGCAGCCTGGGCGGGGAGCGCCAGGACAAGCTCGATTTCCTGGTCTCGAAGCTCTCCGAAGAGATGGACCGGGTGTCCGGACTCTATGTCCTGCGGGACCGCACCCGGCTTCGCGAGCTCTTCGAGGGCTTCTGGGCGGCGCTTCCGGAGGTCGAGATCGACGCCGCGATGCTCGCTGCGCGACGCGCCCAGGTGGAGGAGTTCCGGCGCGAGCTGGCCGGGCTCGGAAGCTTCGAGGCGCTCACCGGCAGCGGCTTCATCCAGCGCTATCGCGAGCTCAAGCACGAGGTCGGACGCTATCTCTTCCATCCGGAGCTGATGGTCGCGGTCGTCGAGACGAATCTCGCGGTCAAGAACAAGGTCCGCCAGTACTACCGCTCCGAGGAACAGCGCGTCCTCGACGAGTCGAATCGCATTCTCGAGCTCGAGAGCGAAGTGGGCAGCGACCCGCCGCTGGCGGCGGAGATCTCCGACCTGCGGCAGTCGATGGAGCAGCTCGAGCGCAGCCAGCAGCGCGACAACGTCAAGCTGGGGGATCTCGACTCTCCTGCGCCGGCAGGTCGGGGAGCTCGCGCCGCGTCTGGCGGCGCGCCGGGAAGAGCGGACGTCGAAGGAGGACCTGGACCCCATTGGCGGGAGCTCTCCGGCCTCTCGCGCCGCGATCACCGACCTCGGTTCGGCCCAGGCTCGGAGCACGGCCCCCGCCCATCTCCAGGAGATCATCGAAGCGCTCGACTCGACCGATGGCAAGGACGATCCGCGCTCGGTAGCGCTGTCGCGTGACATCTATCACCTGCGCCTCGAACCGCGGGAGGTCGTCGCCTATCGCCGCCTCCACGTTGCGCCGGGCGGTGACGCCGAGGTCGAAACCTTCCTGCTCGAGGCGGCGGCGTTGCGGCTGCGGATCAATCAGGAAGCGGCCGAAATCGCCGAGCTGCTCGACGAAACCGCGGTCACCAAGGACGCGCCGGTGTTCGAGCGCGCGCGCACCACGACGCGGATCTCCGACGCTGTCGTGCAGCGCTTCTCCAGCGTCATCGATGTCGCCGTCCAGGATGGCAACTTCATCGAAGCGCAGCAGCTGCAACTGCTGCGCATGCGGCTGATTCGGGACTATTCCGGACTCTGGTTGCTGGTGAACCGGCCGGCTTCGACGTGAACTCCCGGCCCACGGGCCGTTTTCGCATACTTCACGACAGCCCGGGGTCGGCGAGCAGGGCCGAAAGCAGCGCCCGGACCCGCGTGGCGGCTGCGCGCCCGGCCGCGAGGACTTCGTCGTGGTGCAACGGCGCGTCGGTGACGCCGGCGCCGGGGTTGGCCACCAGCGAGAGGACCAGGCACTTCATCCCGATATGCCGCGCGGCGATGATCTCGTGCACGGTCGACATGCCCACGAGGTCGGCGCCGAGGGTGCGAAGCATCCGCACCTCCGCCGGCGTTTCGTAGCTCGGACCGTTCAGTCCGGCGTAAACCCCCTCGGCGAGGTCGAAGCCGGCAGCCAGCGCCAGCCGCTTGGCGAGCGCGCGATAGCCGGGATCGAACGCGTCCGCCATGTCGGGGAACCGCGCCCCCCACGCCGCCGGGGTCTCGCCGAAGAGCGGATTGGCGCCGGTGAGGTTCAGTTGATCGGAGACCGCCGCAAGCGTTCCGGCGGACCAGTCCGGGCGGACGCCTCCCGCGGCGTTCGTCATGACGAGGGTTTTCGCTCCGAGCAGCGCCGCGAAGCGAACCGGGAAGACGACTTCGCCCGGGGTGTAGCCCTGGTAGCCGTGAATGCGCCCCCGGAAGTAGAGGACTCGGCGGCCGGTGGGAAGCTCGAGGAGCTCGATCTCGTGCCGGTGCCCGGGGACCGAATGCACGGGAAACGGCAGCCAGGCGGCGAGCGGCTCGGGCCCGGCGACCGGCGTTCCGAGGTCGACGGAGAGGCCGGAGCCGGCGACCAGGGCGACATCGGGTGCCGGGCGACCGAGCTCCCGCCAGCGGGTGACGGCCTGCTCGAGTTCGTCTTGCCAGTGGCGCATGGCGCACGATCCTAGCCCAGCAAGCCGTTTCGGGTATTCTTCGCCTCCGATGTCGGAGCTCGACGAACAGATCGCCAATCGCAGGAAGAAGCGCGCCGGACCTCGCTGCGCGGGGGGTCGATGCGTTCCCGGCGCGTTGCGACTTCGACCTCGAGCCGGCCGCGGTGCAGGCGCAGTTCGGCGGCCGCAGCGCCGAGGAGCTCGCGGCAGAGAAGACCCGCCTCCGTGTGCCCGGGAGGATCCGGGCCATTCGCGAGCAGGGCAAGCTGGTGTTCGTCGATCTGCACGACGGCGCAGCCAAGTTGCAGCTGTTCATCCGCCGGAATCTCCTGGACGCGGCCTCGAACGAGCTGCTCGACGCCCTCGACCTCGGGGACTACCTCCTGGCCGAAGGCGAGTTGCTGCGCACCCGGGTGGGGGAGCTGTCGATCGCTCCGGAGCGCCTGACGCTGCTCGCCAAGGCGTTGCGTCCGTTGCCGGAGAAGTGGCACGGCCTCGCCGACACCGAGATTCGCTACCGGCAACGCTACCTGGACCTGGTGGCGAACTCCGAGTCGCGCCGGGTGTTCGAGATCCGCGCCGGCATCGTCTCCGGCCTGCGCGCCTACTTCGACGGTCACGGCTTTCTCGAGGTCGAGACGCCGATGATGCAGGCGGTTCCCGGCGGCGCCTCGGCGCGGCCGTTCGTGACCCATCACAACGCGCTCGACATCGATCTCTACCTGCGCATCGCGCCCGAGCTCTACCTCAAGCGGCTCCTCGTCGGCGGCATGCACCGGGTCTACGAGATCAACCGCAACTTCCGCAACGAGGGACTTTCGACCCAGCACAACCCCGAGTTCACGATGCTCGAGTTCTACTGGGCGTACAGCAACTACGAGCACCTGATGGACGTGACCGAGGAGCTGCTGGTCGGACTGGCTGAGCGAATTCTGGGAACGAAAAAGCTTCTCTATAAGGGAAAAGAACTGGACTTGACGCCGCCGTGGCCCAGGCTGAGCATGGGGGCGGCCCTCTCGAGGTTCGCCGGCCTGTCGGCCGAAGAGACTTCGTCTTCGGAGGGCCTGCTCGCCGCCTTTCGGGCGCGCGGGATCGAAGCGCCGAAGGCGGCGCTCGCTGCCGGCGGGGCCAACTATGGCCTTCTCTTGAGCGCGCTGTTCGAGGAGCTCTGCGAGGAGCACCTCGAGCAGCCGGTCTTCATCATCGACCACCCGGTCGAGATCTCGCCGCTGTCGAAGCAGAAGCCCTCCGACCCGCGTTTCACCGAGCGCTTCGAGCTCTACATCGGCGGTATGGAGATCGCCAACGCCTTCTCGGAGCTCAACGATCCCGACGTCCAGGCGGAGCGCTTCCAGCAGCAGCTCGCCGCCCGCGAGGCCGGCGATGGCGAGGCCCACCACTTCGACGCCGACTATGTGCGGGCGCTCGAGCACGCCATGCCGCCGGCCGGCGGCGAAGGCATCGGCATCGACCGTTTGACGATGATCTTCGCCGACCGCGCCTCGATCCGCGACGTCATCCTCTTTCCGCTGCTGCGCCCCGAACGCCCCGCGGCGGCGGGGGATGCGGAGGCGCCAGGAGCGCCTGGAGCGACGGCAGCGATCGGCGACCCGGTCGGGGCGAAGTGACCGCCGGCAACCTGCCGTTTTCCCTCGCGCTCGCCCTGCGCTATCTCCGCAGCACCCGCAAGGACGCCTTCGTGAGCTTTCTCTCCCTCGTGGCGGCCGCCGGCATCGGGCTCGGAGTGGCGGCTCTGGTCCTGGCGCTCGCGGCGCTCACCGGCATGCAGCAGGCGCTCACCGCCGAGATCCTGGCGCGGACGCCCGCGGTCGAGGTCCAGCTTCCGCCTGGCCTCGACCCGGCGGCAGTGGCGGTCCTTGCCGGGCGCATCCAGGGCGACCTCGAGGTGACCTCGGTGCAACAGGCGCTTTCCGGCAAGGGCTGGATCGTCGCCTCGGGGCGCGTCCTGCCGGTCGAGCTGACCGGGTACGAGGGCGACGTCCCGGGGCAATTCCCGGGGGCCTCCGGATCGCCCGCAGGTCTATACCTCGGCGACCGGGAGGCGGCACGGCTCGGGATCGCCCCGGCGACCATCGTCACGATCGCCTCGCCGAAGCCGACGCTGACACCGTTCGGACCGCAACCCCGGGCGGTCAACCTGCGCCTGGCGGGCCTCTTCCGCTCGGGGAAGTCCGAGTCGCAGGCACGTGCGGCCCTGCCGATCGATCGCGCTGAGGTGCTGTTCGGTGTGGATCGTCCACGGCGCCTGTTCGTCGGTGTCACCGGCCTCGCGGCCGCCGAGCGGGTCGCCGGCCGGCTCGCGGTGCTGCTGCCCGAAGGCGCCCGGGTCTCGACCTGGCAGGAGCTCAACCGGCCGCTCTTCTTCGCGCTCCGGCTGGAAAAGAGCGTCATGTTCGTCGCCGTGTCGCTGATCGTCGTCGTCGCGGCGCTCGCGTTGGTTGCCGACCTGTCGCTGATCGCCGCCAACAAGCGGCGTGAGATCGGCCTTCTGATCGCCATGGGCGGGAGCTCCGGAACGCTGCGCGCCGCCTTCTGCTGGCTGGGGGGGATGCTCGGCGGCATCGGGACGATCGCCGGGGCGGTCCTCGGTTCGGGGGCGGCGCTGATCCTCGACCGGTCGCGTCTCATCCGCATGCCGGGCGACGTCTATTTCCTCGACTACCTGCCGTTCGCCGTCCCGGTCCGGGATCTCGTGGTCATCGTCTCGGTGACCCTGCTCTGGGCGCTCGCCTGCTCCTGGTACGGCGCCTCGCGGGTCGCGCGGCTCGACCCGATGGAGGCCCTGAGATCATGAAGCGGCGATCGTGAAACGGCGATCCAGAAGCGGCGCTGATGAGAGGGCGCTCATGAAAGGCCGGGCATGACGATCGCCATCTCCATGCGGGGCGTCGACAAGAGCTACCGCGATGCGGCGCGGACGGTGGAGGTCCTGCGCGGCGTCGGCCTCGAGGTCGACGCCGGGGAGCGGCTCGCGATCGTCGGCCCGTCGGGCTCCGGCAAGTCGACGTTGCTGCATCTCCTGGGGGGCCTGGACCGGCCGGACGCCGGCGAGATCGAGGTCGGCGGGCGCTCCCTGGCGGCCCTGACGGCCGCCGAGCTGGCCGCTTTCCGCAACCGGACGATCGGCTTCGTCTTCCAGTTCCAGCAGCTCCTGGCGGATTTCACCGCGCTCGAGAACGTGATGATTCCGGGCCGGATCGCGGGGATTTCAGCCGGAGAGCTCGCCCAGCGGGCACGCCGGCTGCTCGCGCAGGTGGGGATGGCGGAGCGCGAGGCGCATTTTCCGTCGCAGCTCTCGGGCGGAGAGCAGCAGCGGGTGGCGCTCTGTCGTGCCCTGCTGCTCGACCCGCCGCTGCTGCTCGCCGACGAGCCCACCGGCAGCCTCGACCCGGAATCGGGGGCCGCCGTCGTCGAGCTTCTCGAAACCTTGCAGAGCGGCCGGGGGATGACCGCGATCGTGGTCACCCACAATCCGGTTCTGGCGCGCCGGTGTGATAGAATTTTGCAGCTGGAAGGGGGGACGCTGCACTCCGAAAGTGTTTGATTTTCAAGCACTTCGAAGCTTTTCCCCAAGGAGTCGACCGTGTTCGAGAAGTTCAACGAGAAGGCGCGGCGGGCACTGTTTTTCGCCCGCTACGAGGCCTCCAAGCTCGGTAGCCGGGTGATCGAGTCCGAGCACGTGCTGCTCGGCATCCTGCGGGAGGGCGAGGAGACCGTCACCGAGCTCTTCCGTCGCTTCCACGCCCGGCCGGAAGACGTTCGCCGCGAGATCGAGGGCGAACGCGTTTTCGTCGAGCGCATCTCCTCGACCGCCGAGCTGCCGCTGTCCGAGGAATCGAAGAAGATCCTCGCCTACGCCGCGCACGAAGCCGAGTCGATGCTGCACACCGCGGTGGGATCGGAGCACCTGCTGGTCGGTATCCTGCGAGTCGAAGGTTGCGTCGCGATGCGCATCCTCACCCAGCAGAGCTTCGACGTCTACACCCTGCGCGAGGAGGTTCTGTCGATCGCCAAGGAGCGCGAGGCGTCGCTGCAGAAGAAGGAGCTGCCGTTCCTCTCCGAATACAGCCGCGACCTCACCGCGCTCGCCACCCAGGGGACGTTCGACCCGCTGATCGGTCGCGAGCGCGAAGTCGAGCGCATCGTTCAGATCCTGTCGCGCCGGACCAAGAACAACCCGATCCTGCTCGGCGAGCCCGGCGTCGGCAAGACGGCGATCGTCGAGGGGCTGGCGCTGCGCATCGTGGAGGGCCGGGTGCCGATATTCCTCGCCCAGAAACGGGTGCTGGCGCTCGACCTCTCGCTCATCGTCGCCGGGACCAAGTACCGCGGCCAGTTCGAGGAGCGCCTCAAGGGCATCCTGAAGGAGCTCAAGGACTCGAAGGACATCATCGTGTTCGTCGACGAGATCCACTCCTTGATCGGCGCCGGATCGGCCGAGGGCTCGCTCGACGCCGCCAACATCCTCAAGCCGGCGCTGTCGCGCGGCGAGGTGAGCTGCATCGGCGCCACGACGATCAAGGAGTACCGCAAGTTCATCGAGAAGGATCGCTCGCTCCTGCGGCGCTTCCAGTCGGTGCAGGTCTCGCCTCCGAACCAGGAGGAGACTCTGCAGATCCTGGACGGCGTCAAGGATCGCTACGAGTCGTTCCACAAGGTGCGCTACTCCGGTGAAGCGCTCAAGCGGGCGATCTATCAGACCTCGCGCTACATCACCGACCGTTTCCAGCCCGACAAGGCGATCGACGTCATCGACGAGGCGGGAGCCAAGGTCAAGCTGCGCAAGGTCAAGGACACACAGAACCTCCGCCGCCTCGAGCAGGAGATCCGGCAGGTGGTGCGCGACATGAAGACCGCAATCTCGGAGAAGAACTTCGAGACCGCCGTCTTCCTGCGCGAACGCGAGATCGAGCTGCGCGAGGATCTCGAGCGCATGGCGGCGGTTTCCAACGAGGATGCCGAGCTCGAGGTCACTACGAGGGATATCGAAGAGGTGATCGCGGCCTGGACCGGGATTCCCGTTTCGAGCCTGCAGGAAGACGAGGCCGAGCGCCTCCTGCACATGGAGGAGACGCTGCGCAAGCACGTCGTCGGGCAGGAGTTGGCGATCTCGGGGATCTCCCGCGCCATCCGTCGCTCGCGGCTGGGGGTCGCGAATCCGCAGCGGCCGATGGGCTCGTTCATCTTCCTCGGTCCATCGGGGGTGGGAAAGACCGAAGTGGCGCGGCGGCTCGCCGAGTTCCTCTTCGGCTCCCAGCACGCGCTGGTGCGGTTCGACATGAGCGAGTACATGGAGAAGCATGCCGTGTCCAAGCTCATCGGCTCACCGCCGGGCTATGTCGGCCACGAGGAGGGGGGCCAGCTGACCGAGCGCGTCCGCCGGCAGCCCTACTCGCTGGTGCTCTTCGACGAGATCGAAAAGGCGCACCCCGATGTCGCCAACCTCCTGCTGCAGATTCTCGACGACGGCACGCTGACCGATTCCTACGGCAATCAGGTCGATTTCAAGAACACACTCCTCCTGATGACCTCGAACATCGGCTCGAAGCTGGTCTTGCGCGGCGGGCGGATGGGATTCGGGAGCCAGGACGCGGAAGAGGCCTTCCGGCGGGTCGAGGACGAGATCCTCAGCGAGCTCCGGCGCTCCTTCAGCCCCGAGTTCATCAACCGGGTCGACGAGGTGATCGTGTTCCACCCGCTGGGGGAGGCAGAGCTGCGGTCGATCGTCGACCTGCTCCTCGACGATGTCAACGTGACACTCGCGCAGCGCAATCTCCGCGTCGAAGTGTCGCCGGCGGGGAAGGAATGGCTGCTGCGACGTGCCGGTATCGACGCCTCGACGGGCGCCCGACCTCTGCGCCGGACGATCCAGCGCCATGTGCAGGATACAATCTCCGAGTTGTTGATTCGTTCCAGCAAGCAGGACTTCGAAGTCATCGAGGCGGATGTGGACGGTTCTGAGCTCACGGTCCGAGCACGGCCCCGGGAGCTGGAGCCCAGCAGGGCCTGAAGCAACTCCCGGTTCCTGGCCGACTGCGACCGCGGTCGCCGAGCATGGTACCCGTCTTGCAGCGCGCGGAGATTCTATGAGGCATGTTCAGCGTTGGCTGCCGGTCGCACTACTCCTGCTCGCTGCAGGTGCGCGCGCCGAAACGATCAGCGGAGTCGAGTTCCGCGGACTTCATCTGCTCGCCGAGGAGACCGTGAGGTACTACCTCGGCCTGGTCGACGGCCAGGAGCTCGACGAGGCCGCCTTGAACCGCAGCCTCGAGGATCTCTGGCGGCGCAATCTGGTCGACGACCTGAAGATCGACAAGGTGGAGAGCGCGGGCGGGGTCAAGCTGATCGTCACCGTGACCGAACGCCCGATCCTGCGCTCGCTGGACTTCAAGGGCCTGAAGCGCCTCTCCCGAACCGACATCACCGAGCGCATCACGAAGGAGTCGATCTCGGTCCGCGAGGGCTCGCCGATCTCGTTTGGCGAGGTCAAGCGCCTGCAGATTACGATCGAAGAGATGTACCGCGAGAAGGGCTTCCGCTTCGCCAAGGCCGATTTCGTGCTGGAGGAGGCCGCCCCCACGGAGCGCCGGGTGATCTTCTCGATCGACGAGGCCGAAAAGGTCCGCATCGGCGACATCAAGTTCGCCGACAACACGATCTATGGCGACTGGCGCCTCAAATGGGCGATGAGCAAGACCAAGGAGACGAATCTCCTGTGGCGGATGCTCAAGCGCGACATCTACAACCCGGCGACGATCGCGGAAGACCTCGTCAAGGTGAAAGATCTCTACCGTGGCGCAGGCTACAAGAACATCGTGCTCGAGGATCCCGTCCTGGGCGTGAAGGAGAAGGGCAGCGGCAAGCGCAGCCTCCGGATCGAGATCCCGGTCGTCGAGGGCAACCGGTTCAGGCTCGGCGAGGTGAAGATCGAGGGCAACCAGGTCTTCAATCAGAAGTTCCTCGCGGCGCAGTTTTCCAAGCCGCGCGGAGGCTGGCTGCGATCCTCGATGGTGACGAAGGGTACGGAGGCCGTCCAGGACGCCTACAAGAACTACGGGCACATCTTCGCCAACATCGACACCCAGCTCGTCGAGCGCGAAGGCGACGTCGCCGATATCGAAATCAAGATCTCCGAGGGCGACCAGTATCGCGTCGGCCGCATGGAGTTCGAGGGCAACACCCGGACGCGCGACAAGGTGCTGCGGCGGGAGTTCCGGATCCAGGAGGGCACGCTCCTGAACATGGGCGCCATCAAGGGGAGCCTCTTCAAGGTGAACCAGCTGGGCTACTTCAAGCTCAACGAATCCGATCCGATCACCTTCGAGAACTTCGATACCGAGAAGAAGACCGTGGACGTCAAGGTCAAGGGCGACGAGGCCGACCGGACGGAGCTCCAGGTAGGCGCCGGCTGGAGCGAAACCTACGGCTTCTTCGGCCAGCTCTCGGTGCGCACCCAGAACTTCCTCGGCCGGGGCGAGACCGTCGGACTCTCCTTCCAGTCCGGGCGCTACCAGGACGAGTACGGCCTGTCGTACTACATTCCCTGGTGGCTGGACAGGCCACAGAGCGTCGGCCTGCAGCTATTCAAGAGCGACCTGAACTACTCTTCGTATTCCACCCAGCAGTCGGAGCGCAAGAGCGAAGGTGCGGTGCTGACTTACGGTCGGAACTTCGGCCTGTTCGGCACCGGCAGCATCAGCTATACGCGCTCCCAGTCCAAGGACCGGCTGTTCTACACCGGACCGCTGGACACCATCATCGAACAGAGCTACGACATCTCCAACTCGTCCATCCAGCCGGTCTACACCTTCGACAGCCGCGACAGCCGGCTCGAGACGACGCGCGGCTGGAACCTCGTCGGGTCGCTCGAGTATGCCGGCGGCTTCCTCGGCGGTGACAACTACTTCTGGCGCCCGGAGGTCCACCTCTCCAGGTTCCAGCCGCTGACCAACACGCCGATCAAGACGCTCGCGGCGTTCAACGTGGAGGCCGGAATCGTGACGCCGTTCGACGGCCGGGAGGTCGTGCCGCTCGAGCGCTACTTCATGGGCGGTGAGAACAGCATCCGGGGCTTCCAGTTCCGGTCGATCTACGTCAGCGACGAGGTCACCGGCCTGCCGGTTCTCCAGGACGGGTACTTCAAGGGCGGCGACAAGTTCCTGCAGATGAACGTCGAGCTCCAGGTGCTGGTCGGCGGACCGTTCCGGGTGATCGCCTTCGTCGACGGTGGCAACGTCTTCGACGACGACCAGAGCATCGACCTCAACCGCCTGCGCATGTCGGCCGGCGGCGAACTGCGCATCTTCGTGCCGATTTTCGGCGCGCCGCTTCGATTCATCTATTCTTCGAACCTGGATCCGACGCCTCTGGACCGGTTCGAGAGCTTCCAGTTCAGCATCGGTGCAACTTTCTAAGGCAAAAAGGAGCAGGTTCATGTCATCGAATTTGTGGGGGAGAACGACCGCAGTGGCTGGACGCATCATCGTGGCGGTGGCGATTGCCGCCATGCTGCCGGCGACGGCAGCCTTCGCGCAGGCCGGCAAGGTAGCGGTCATCGACGTGCAGCGTCTGGTGACCGATTCCGTCGCGGGCAAGGAGGCGCTGGCGCGCCTGAAGAAGCTGCAGGACGAGAAGATCGCCGAGGGCAAGGCGAAGAACGACGAAGTCGACGCCCTGCGCAAGCGCCTAAACGAAGGCCGCCTCTCCCTCGCCGACGACAAGATCTCGGAGCTCGAGAAGCAGCTCGAGGAAAAGGTGACCGGGCTGCGACGCTTCCAGGAGGATGCGGAGCGCGACTTCAACAAGAGCCGCGAGACGACCTTTGGCGAGATCGAACGACGCGTCTTCCCGGTCATCGAACAGGTCGGCAAGGAGGGCGGCTACACCTTCATTTTCAACAAGTTCCAGAGCGGGCTCCTGTATGCCGAAGAGGCCGCCGACATCACCAACCAGATCATCCAGCGCTTCGACGGCGCGGCGACGCAGAAGGCGAACTAGCCCTTGATCTGGACGCTCGGAGAGCTGGCCGAGCGGGTGGGCGGAGAGCTGCAGGGTTCGCCGGCCCGGCAGGTGGACGGCGTCCGGACGCTGTCCGAGGCGGGCCCTGGCCAGCTCTCCTTTCTGACCAGCTCGAAGTACCTCGACCAGGCGCTCGGGAGCGCGGCGGGGGCGATACTCACCGGGCGTGACGCGCAGCTTCCTGGCCGGGATCTGTTGCGTTGCGCCCAGCCTCAGCTCGCCCTGGCGCAGATTCTGCGGATTTTTCATCCCCTCGCGATCCAGGCTCCGGGTATCCACGCCACCGCAGTCGTCGGCGAGGAGTGCCGGATCGCGGCTTCGGCGGCGCTCCTGCCCTATGTCGTGCTGGGGCGCGGCGTCAGCGTCGGCGAAGGCACGGTCCTGCATCCGCACGTGGTGGTCGGCGAGGGCTGCCGGATCGGTGCCGGGGTCGTGCTGCATCCGCACGTCGTGCTCTACCCGGGAGTCTCGATCGGCGACGACGTCGAGATCCATGCCGGTACGGTGGTGGGAAGCGACGGTTTCGGCTACGCCACCGTGCGCGGCGTGCACCACAAGATCCCGCAGGTGGGACGGGTCGAGATCGGCGCCGGAGTCGAGATCGGCGCCCTGACGGCGATCGACCGCGCGCTGCTCGGCGCGACGACCATCGGGGCCGGCACGAAGATCGACAACCTGGTGCAGGTCGGACACAATGTCGTGGTCGGCGAGCGTTCGATCCTGTGCGGCCAGGCCGGCATCGCCGGCAGCGCCCGGCTCGGTGCCGGCGTCGTTCTGGCGGGGCAGTCGGGCGTCTCGGGGCACCTCGAGGTCGGCGATGGCGCCCAGGTGGCGGCGAAGTCCGCGGCGCTCGCGCCGGTCGCGGCGGGCACGGCGGTCGCGGGCATTCCCGCGGTACCGATCGCCGGCTGGCGGCGGCAGCAAGCGCTGCTTCGCCGCCTGCCGGAGATCTGGAAACGGCTGCGCGCACTCGAACAGAAGATGGGGAGCGAGAATGTCGGAGACGACGGTGACGCCCGAAACGACAGCGAAACCTAACTGGGACGTCCGCTGGATCATGTCGGTCCTGCCGCATCGCTACCCGATGCTGCTGATCGACCGGGTTCTCGAGATGGAACCGCGCCAGCGGATCGTGGCGCTCAAGAACTTCACCATCAACGAGGAGTTCTTCGTCGGTCATTTCCCGATGCATCCGGTGGTTCCGGGCGTGCTGCTCATCGAGGCCATGGCGCAGGCCGGAGGGATCCTCCTCATGCACGACGACCCGGAGCGCGAGAAGAAGCTCCTCCTGTTCATGTCGATCGAGCGCGCGCGCTTCCGCCGCCCGGTGGTGCCGGGGGATCAGGTGCACTTCGAGGCCCGGGTGCTGCGGCTCAAGGCGAACCACTGCAAACTGTCGGCCCAGGCGCTGGTCGACGGCGTCGTCCATGCCGAGGCCGAGCTGCTCTCGACGACGGTCGACCGGGACGCCGTGCGATGAGCGGCATCCACCCCCTCGCGGTCATCGACCCCACGGCCAGGATCGGCGACGGCGTCACGGTCGGCCCGTTCGCGGTGATCGGTGCCGACGTCACTATCGGCGACCGGACGGAGATCGGCGCGCACGTCCAGATCAACGGACCGACGATCATCGGCGCCGAGAACCGCGTCTATCCCAACGTCTGCCTCGGCATGGATCCGCAGGACCTGAAGTTCGCCAACGAGCCGGTGCGGCTCGAGGTGGGCGACCGCAACACGATTCGCGAGTTCACGACCTTCCACCGCGGCACCGGCAAGGGCGGCGGCCTGACCACCGTCGGCGACGACAACCTGTTCATGGTCTACAGCCACGTGGCGCACGACTGCCATGTCGGCAGCCGCACGATCTTCGCCAACTGCGCGACGCTCGCCGGCCACGTCGAGGTCGGCGACGACGCGGTCGTCGGCGCCTTCTCGGCCGTGCAACAGTTCGGCCGGGTGGGCAAGTACGCCTACATCGGTGGCTACACGCGCCTGCTGGTCGACGCCCTGCCCTACGTCAAGACGGTGGGGCTCCGCCCGGCGGTCTTCGGCGTGAACCGGATCGGCCTGCGCCGCAAGGGTCTCGACGACGACCGCATCCGCACGGTCGAGAAGGCGATGCGCATCTTCCTGCGCTCCGGGCTCAACACGACCCAGGCGCTCGAGCGGCTGGAGGCCGAGTTCGCCGGGGCGCCCGACGTCGAGTACCTGATCCAGTTCGTGCGCAGCGCGAAGCGCGGCGTCGTCAAGGCGTTGCCGACGCACCGGGGAGCGGGAGAGACCGGTGGCGACTGAGCGGCGCCACCCTCCGGCTCGGGGCGTCTTCGGGATCGGCGCCCTCGGGCGGCATCACACCCGGATTCTCGCGACCTTCCCCGGGGTCACGCCTCGAGGGGATCTTCGATACCCGGCCGGAAGTGGCCGCGGCGGTCGCCGCGGAGCACGGCGCTACGGTCGCTCGGAGCTTCGACGACCTGGCCGGGCAGGATCGACGCCGCGGTGCTCGCGGCTCCGACGACGCTCCACGGCGAGCTCGGCCTGGCGCTCCTCGAGCGCGGCGTCCACCTTCTGGTCGAGAAGCCGATCGCCTCGTCGCTCGCCGAGGCCGACGCCCTGATCGCCGCCGCCGAGGCCCGCGACCTCGTGCTCGCCGTGGGCCACGTCGAGTTCCACAATCCGGCGGTGCAGGCGCTGCTCGATGCCGGCTCCGGTCCGCGGTTCATCGAGATCGAGCGCCTGGGCACGTTCTCCCCGCGCAGCCTCGACGTCGACGTGATCCTCGATCTGATGATCCACGACCTGCAGATCCTGCAGGCGATGGACGCCTCGCCGGTGGTCGAGGTGCGCGCCATCGGCATTCCGGTGCTCTCCGAGCGCATCGACATCGCCAACGCCCGCATCGCTTTCGCCTCCGGTCTGGTGGCCAACGTCACCGCTTCGCGGATCTCGGGCGAGCGCGTGCGCAAGCTCCGCGCCTTCTTCTCCGACCGCTACCTCTCGCTCGACTATCAGGCGCAGGAGATCAAGGGCTACCGTCTCGACCTCGCCGGAGGCGCACGCGCCATCCTGCCGGCCAACCCGCCGGTCGCGAAGTCGGAGCCGCTGCTGCGCGAGCTGGCGGCGTTCGTCGCCGCCTGCCGCGGCGAGCGCGTCCGCCAGGTGGACGGCCGCGCCGGGCGCCGCGCGCTCGCCACCGCCCTCGAAGTCGTCGCCGCCGCGGCACCCGCGGCCCGCCGCCGCCGGGAGACCCTGAGGTCCTGTGCTAGTCTCACGGCTCCGTCGTTCCGGCTGACCGCCGACCGCAATTCCAAGCTCCAGACAGGCAGATTTCGGAGGAAGCAGATGAGTGATGTTCGGATCGGTGTGATCGGCGGCAGCGGCCTCTACGAGATGGCCGGCCTGAAGGTGGAGGAGGAGCGGCAGATCGAGACTCCCTGGGGAGCGCCTTCGGACGCCTTCATCCTCGGCGAGCTCGACGGCCGCAAGGTGGTCTTCCTCGCCCGCCACGGCCGCGGGCACCGGCTGCTGCCGACGGAGCTCAACTTCCGCGCCAACGTCTACGGCTTCAAGATCGCTCGGAGTCGAGTTCCTGATCTCGGTCTCGGCGGTCGGCTCGCTGAAGGAGGAGTACGTCCCCGGGCACATCGTCGTTCCGGACCAGTTCTACGATCGCACCCGTCACCGCCCGGACACCTTCTTCGGCAACGGCATCGTCGCCCACGTCTCGGTCGCCGATCCGGTCTCGAAGACGCTGGCGGCCGTGCTCGCCGACTCCGCCGACGCCGAGGGCGCCGCGACGCATCGCGGCGGCTGCTACGTCAACATGGAAGGCCCGCACGTTCTCGACCCGCGCCGAGTCGCATGCCTATCGCCAGATGGGCTTCGACATCATCGGCATGACCAACCTGCAGGAGGCGAAGCTGGCGCGCGAGGCCGAGATCGCCTACGCCTCGCTGTCGATGGTCACCGACTACGACTGCTGGCGCGAGGAAGAGGAGCACGTCACCGGCGAGGGCGTGATGGAGGTGCTGCGCAAGAACGTCGCGCTGGCCCAGCGCGTCGTGCGGCGGGCCATCGGCGCGCTCGGACCGGAGGTCGCGAACGACTGCGCCGATCGCCCTGGCGATGTCGCTGATCACCGACCCCGACCTGGTGCCGGCCGACACCCTGCGCGGCGCTCGAGCCGCTCATCGGCAAGTACCTCGACCGCACCGGCGGAAAGCTCGCCTGGCGGCGCTGAGCCGCATCCGCGGGCAGGAACGAGCGTGCGATGACCCGCATCCTGATCACCAACGACGACGGCGTCTACTCCGAGGGCCTGCGCCTGCTGGCGCGAGCTCTCGCGCCGCTCGGCGAGGTGACGGTCGTGGCGCCGGACCGCGAGCAGAGCGCGACCGGGCACAGTCTGACGCTCGGCCGGCCGCTGCGCCTGCAGAAGCTCGAAGAGAACTGGTATTCCGTCGACGGCACGCCCACCGACTGCGTCAACCTCGCGGTGCTCTGGCTGCTCAAGGAGACGCAGCCCGACATCGTCGTCTCCGGCATCAACTTCGGCCTCAATCTGGGCGACGACGTCACCTACTCGGGGACGGTGAGCGCGACCTTCGAGGGCACCCTCCTCGGGCATCCCGTCGGTCGCCTTCAGCCAGGAGGTCGCCGAGGGCTACTCGTTCGAGCGCGCCGCGGCCTTCGCCGGACGGTTCGTCGCCGAGCTGCTGTCCGCGACCCTCCGCCCGGACCTTCTGCTGAACGTCAATCTCCCGGCCGGCGAGCTCCAGGGCCTCTCGTTCACCCGCCTCGGAAAGCGCGTCTACCAGCAGGTCGTGGTGGAGAAGGAGGATCCGCGCGGGCGCAAGTACTACTGGATCGCCGGCACGCCCGAGTGGCAGTCGGACAGCGGCACCGACCACGAGGCGGTGGCCAGCGGCCGCGTCTCGGTGACGCCGCTGCACCTCGATCTTACGGACTACCGCGGGCTGGAGGGCCACGCCGAACTGCGCGGCCGTCTCGGCCGCATCGTGAGCCGCCGACGCCGAAGATGTTCGCTGACACTTTCTCCCGCGAGCAGATGGTGCGCGAGCTCATCGAGGCCCGCGGCGTGCGCGACCCGAGGGTGCTCGCCGCGATGCGCGAAGTGCCGCGCCACCTCTTCGTGCGCACCCACCTGCGCAGCCAGGCCTACGGCGACCATGCGCTGCCGATCGGCGACGCGCAGACGATCTCGCAGCCCTACATCGTGGCGCGGATGAGCGAGCTGCTGGAGGTCGACGCCGGCCCACAAGGTGCTCGAGATCGGCACCGGGCACCGGCTACCAGACGGCGATCCTCGCCCGCCTGGCGCGCTGGGTCTACAGCCTCGAGCGCATCCCCGAGCTCGCCCACCAGGCGATTCGACGGATGCGCCAGCTCGAGATCCTGCAACGTGAAGATCCAGGCGTTCGACGGCACCGTCGGCTGGAGCGACGTGGCGCCGTTCGACCGCATCCTGGTCACCGCCGGCGCGCCGACCGTGCCCAAGCCGCTGCTCGATCAGCTGGCCCCGAAGGGCAAGCTCCTGGTGCCCGAGGGCGGGCGCGGCGGCCAGCAGCTGGTGCTCTACGAACGCCTCGCCCGCGGCGTGCGGCGGCGCGAGCTCGAAGCGGTCGCCTTCGTGCCGCTGGTCGGCCGGTTCGGCTGGCGCGATCCCGCGAGGAGCCCGACTCCGAGATGAAGACGATGAGCTATCGCGTCACCGGACGGGTGCAGGGAGTCGGCTTCCGTGCCTATCGCCGTGCCGCCTGGCGCGCGAGCTGCGGGGTCGTCGGTTGGGTGCGCAACGACGCCGACGGCTCGCCTGCGGCCGAGGCGACGGGCACGGACTGCCGCCCTGATGTCGTTCGCCGCCGGCCTCCGGATGGGTCCACCCGAGGCGCGCGGTGGAGAGGCTGGACGCCTTCGTGCTCGACGAAGTCGACAGATTCCCGAGAACTGATTTCGCAGTGGAGGATTGAACCGGTGGAAGATCTCAAGAGCTACATTCGCGAAGTCCCGGATTTCCCCAAGCCGGGGATCAACTTCTTCGACATCACGACGCTGCTCAAGGACCCGCTCGCGCTGCGCATGACGGTCGACCGGTTCGCCTGGCTGTTCGCCCGGCATCCGCCGGTCGCGCCGATCGACAAGGTCATCGGCATCGAGTCGCGCGGCTTCATGTTCGCGCCGTCGCTCGCCTACAGCCTGAACGCCGGCTTCGTGCCGGTGCGCAAGCCCGGCAAGCTCCCGGCGAAGACCGTCTCGCAGTCCTACGAGCTCGAGTACGGCACCGACCGCCTCGAGATCCACGAAGACGCCATCGCCAAGGGCGAGCGCGTGCTGATCGTCGACGACGTCATCGCCACCGGCGGCACGGCGCGGGCGACGGCGAAGCTGGTCGAGAGCCTGGGCGGCAAGGTGGCCGGTTTCGGCTTCATCATCGAGCTCACCTTCCTCCCCGGCCGCGCCGGCCTCGAGGACTATGCAGTCGAATCGCTGATCCAGTACTGGAGCGCATATATAATCGCGGCGCGCGGCTGTAGCTCAGATGGATAGAGCAGGAGCATCCTAAGCTCAAGGTCGGGGGTTCGACTCCTCCCAGCCGCACCAGGTTGCGCCAGCTCCGGACTTTGGCGCACTTCACTCGCACACAGAAAGGCCTCGCGACTCATGGATTCGGCGCATCGGGAAGATCTGAAACGAAACGAATTGGAGGAGGTCCTCGGGAAGGGCATGCATTACGCCGAGGATCACAAGCGGATGATCCTCTACGGTGTCGGCGGGGTGCTCGGCGTGGCGCTGCTCGCCGCCGGCATCTTCTTCTGGATCGGAAGCCGCAAGGACGGGGCCAACGAGCTGCTGGGCCAGGCGCTGCGCGCCGACGGCGGCGAAGTGGTGGCGACCGGCGCCAATCCAGCCGATCCGGCGCGTCCGACCTTTGCCTCCGAGTCGGCGCGCCGCGCCCGGTCGAAGGAGCTCTTCACCGAGCTCGAGTCCCGGTACGGTTCGACCTCCACCGGCCGCGTCGCCAAGCTCTACCTGGCGCAGATCGCGATCGCCGAGAACGACAAGGAGAAGGCGAAGCAGCTGTGGAAGGCTTTCCTCGACGCCGAGCCCGAGGGTTCCCTCGCCGCCGCGGCGCGGATCAATCTCTACAAGCTCGATCGCGAGCAGGGCCGCGGCGCAGAGCTGGCCGAAGAGCTCAAGAAGATGCTCGAACAGGACAACAAACCGTTGCCCTCCGACGTCATCCTCTACCAGCTGGCGCTCACCTACGAGGCGCTCGGCAAGAGCGACGACGCCAGGACAACCTACCGCCGCATCGTCGACGAGTACCCGCAGTCGCCCTATATCGCCGACGCCCAGCGAGAGGCCGGACAGGCTCCCCTGGCTCCGAAAGGTACCTGAGGCGGAGCGGCACTGAGCGCCTACGAGGTTCTGTCACGGCTGCGCGCCGGGGAACCGCTGCGGCGCGGTGACCTCGGCGAAGTGGCGCAGGCGGCCGCCGACGGCACCTGGAGCGACGCCCAGCTCGCCGCCTTCCTGATGGGGGTCGCCATCCGCGGCCTCGACGTGGACCGGACGCGCGAGTTGACCGCCGGCATGCTCGAGTCCGGTGAGCGCTGGAACCTGGCGCGGGAGCGGCCGAACCTGCTGGACAAGCACTCGACCGGAGGGGTCGGTGACAAGGCGAGCCTGGTGCTCGCGCCGCTCCTCGCCGCCGCCGGAGCGCCGGTCGTCATGCTCACCGGCCGCGGGCTCGGCCATACCGGCGGCACGGCGGACAAGCTCGAGGCGATCCCGGGCTTTCGCCAGGAGCTGGACCGCCCGCGGGCGCTGCTGCTGCTCGACCGCTGCGGCATCGCGCTCGGCATCGCCACCGCCGGCATCGCGCCCGCCGACCGCAAGCTCTACGCGCTGCGCGATCGCACGGCGACCGTCGACTCGCTGCCGCTGATCGTCGCCTCGATCCTGTCCAAGAAGCTCGCCACCGGTGCCGCGGCCATCGTCTTCGACGTCAAGGTCGGCGATGCCGCCTTCCTGCCGCGCATCGAGGAGGCGAGAGGGCTGGCGACGCTGCTCGCCGGGATCTCCTGCGAGCTCGGCATGAAGGCCGAGGCGCTGCTGACCGACATGAACCAGCCGCTCGGCGACTGGGCCGGGCACGCCAGCGAGATCCGCGAGGTGCTCGACTGCCTCGAAGGACACGGTCCGAGCGAGACGGTCGATCTGACTCTCGCTCTGGCGCTCGCGCTCGGCGCGCAGATCGGCGCCGGCTGGACGGAGGCCGGCCTCCGCGGCCTGCTCGCCTCCGGCGCGGCGCGCGCCAGTTTCGTGCGCTGGGCGGTGGCGCAGGGGGCGGCCGAGAGCTGGTTCGATCGTCCCGAGCTGCCGCTGGCTCCGGAAGAGGTCGTGATCCGTGCCCCGCGGGCCGGCTGCGTGGCCGCGGTGCGCACCCGGCGGCTCGGCCTGCTGCTCGCCGAGGCGGGCGGGGCGCGGCGTGCCATCGGCTCGGAGCTCGATCTGGGCATCGCCCTGAACTACCGGACGCGTCTCGGCCGGCACGTCGAAGAGGGCGAGGAGCTGGCGCGGGTCTATCTGCGCACTCCCGACTCCGCGCTGGCGGAGCGCTTCGCGGTCTGTTTCGAGGTGGGTGAGTCGGTTACCGCGCCGCCGCTCATCGTCGAGCGGATCGCTCCAGGAGCTCCCGGTGTCGCTGGCCCTGCCGACGCTCCGGCGACCCTGGTCGCCAACGCCTGAAACCGGTTCTCGCTGGATCTTTCTACTTCAGCTCGACGTCGGTCTCGACCGCCGCCCAGCGCAGGCGGAGCTCGCCCGACGGCTGCGCCGCGAGCGCCGGCCGGAGGGTGGGGACGTCGGCGACGCTCCCCTGGCGGAGCACGCGCCCGGCGGAGTCGAGCTCCAGTACAGTCCAGCCGCGGGGCCTGGCGCTGGCGAAGGTGAGCCAGGCCGGTGCCTGGCCGGCCGCGTCGCCTCCTGCCCCGGCCCGGATCAGGAACGGCACGGTGGAACCGGCCGGGCCGGCCCAGGTGGGCGGGCTCCACTCGCGGCCGTCGAAATGCGAGATCACCACCCGGTAGTCGTGCCCGTCGTAGCGGCTCCAGGCCGCCAGGGCGCCCCCGGGGACGGCGATCACGGCCGGGGTGACGTCCGGCACGGCATTGTCGGGAGCGATCGCCTGCGGCGCGCTCCAGCGGCCGCGGAGGAGTCGCGCCGCAACGACCTCGTCGTCGTGACCGTCGAACCGGCTCCACACGAGCAGCTTCGAGCCGTCGGCGAGCGTGGCCCCGGCGAGCGCCAGCTGGCTGCCGGGGGCTTCAGCGGCGATGACCACCGGCTCCGACCAGCGCCTGCCGTCCCAGCCGGCGTGGTGGATGGCGTAGTGCTGCCGATCCGCGCCTTCGAGCCAGACGACCCCTTCGAGGTCGCCGCCGGCTGACGCGAGCGGCACGGCGTTCTCGCGCACCCGGCCCGCGTCCAGCCTGGGCGTCGGCAACTCGTGTACTCCCTGGCTGTCGACGAGGGCGAGGAAGAGGTCGCGGCGGCGCGCCGCGGGGGCAGCGGCGGAGAGCGGGCCGCGCGCGCTCAGGAAGGCGCTCCTGCGCAGCGCGAAAAGCTCTTCGACCTCGACTCCCGCGGGCAGCTGGATGGCGCGCTCACCGGCCGCAGTGGCGACGAGATAGTCGCGACCGGCGCCGCGCAGCGCGGTCCCTCCAGCGCTCCACAATCCCATTTCCGCGGCCGGCGCCGCCCCGGCGGCGGTACCCGATCCGCTGGCCGCGATGAATCCAGGGGCTCCCAGGGCTCCAATGGCTCCAATGGCTCCAATGTTTCCGATGACTCCCATGGATCCGATGACGAGCAGGGCGGCGGGGGCGGTGCGGGCGCGCATGGCAGATCGGGATCGTAGGTGGCGCTCCGGAAAGAGTCAAATCGCGCCGGGATCAGCCGCCGCAGCCGCGCGCCGTTGCTATCATCACCGCCGTGCGCGCCACCATCCTCGCCGTGGGCTCGGAGCTGCTCTCTACCGAGCGCCTCGACACCAATTCGCTTCGCCTCACGGCGCTCCTCGAGCGCCACGGCGTCGAGCTGGTGAAGAAGAGTGTGGTCGGCGACCTCGCGCCCGAGCTCGAGCGCGAGCTCCGCGCCCTGTGGGAGGGGAGCGACCTGGTCCTGGTGAGCGGCGGCCTGGGACCGACCGGGGACGACCTGACCCGCGAGGCTGCAGCGGCCGCGCTCGGGGTGGGCCTGGTTGCGAATGCCTCCGCCCTGGAGCAGATCGAGCGCCGCTTCGCCGCCATGGGGCGCCGGGTCTCGCCGAACAACCGCAAACAGGCGGAGGTGCTGGTGGGGGCGCAGGTGCTCGACAACCCCAACGGAACGGCTCCGGGGCAGCTCTTCGAGCGCGCCGGGAAGGCGCTGTTTCTCTTCCCTGGCGTGCCCTTCGAGCTCGACCGGATGGCTGCCGACTTTCTGCTGCCCTGGCTCGAGAAGCGTTCTGGCGGCGCCGCCCGCGAGACCTGGACCATCAAGGTGGCGATGCGCCCGGAGTCGGAGGTCGACCAGGCGTTGGGGCCGGCTTACGCGGAGTTCGGGCAGGAGTGGATGACTGTCCTCGCCGGGGCCGGTGAGGTCCGCATTCTGCTGACAGCGGTCGGCGCCGAGCGCGACCGCCGCGAGCGCCTGGCGACGATGCGCGAACGAACCCGCGCTCTGCTCGGCGACGGCGTCTTCGGCGAAGGCGGCGAGACCACCCTCGAATCGGTCGTCGCCCGGCTGCTGGCGGAGGGCGGTTGGACCCTCGCCACCGCCGAGTCGTGCACCGGCGGTCTGCTGGCCGAGCGGCTGACGCGCGTTCCCGGCGTAAGCGCGGTTTTCGTCGGCGGTGTCGTCGTCTACGCGAACGAGCTGAAGCGCTCTCTGCTCGACGTCCCGCCCGAGCTCCTCGAGCGCGCGGGCGCGGTGTCCGAGGCGGTCGCCCGGGCGATGGCTACCGGAGTCTGCCGGCGATTGGGCAGCGACATCGGCGTGAGTGTCACCGGCATCGCCGGGCCGGACGGCGGCTCCGAGGAAAAGCCGGTGGGGACGGTGCACATCGCGGTCGCGGGGCCCGGGGACGAACCGGTCGAGCATCGCATCGCGCGCTTTCCGGGGAACCGCGAGCGGATCCGGCTCTTTGCCTCACAGATGGCGCTCGAGATGCTGCGCCGGCGGCTGGTTGCCGGCCGGACGCCGGGCGCTTCAGGAGAGCGAGCGTGAGCCTGCGCTGGCTCGGGGTCGTGGCCGCCTCCTACCTGTTGGGTTCGCTCTCCTTCAGCCTGGCGGTCGTCTGGATTCTGCAGCGCGCCGACGTGCGCAAGTTGGGCAGCGGCAACGCCGGCGCAACCAACGTGCTGCGCACCGCCGGACGCTGGCCGGCGCTGTTCGTCCTGCTGCTCGACATCACGAAAGGGATCCTGCCGGTGCGTGCGGCGCGCGCCCTGGGGGCGCCCTCCGAGGTGGTCGCCGCGGCCGCCTTCGCGGTGGTCCTCGGGCATGTCTTTCCGCTCTTCTTCGGTTTCCGCGGTGGCAAGGGTGTCGCCACCGGTTTCGGGGCGCTGGTGGCGCTGCTGCCGGTGGCCACCACCGGCGCGCTCACCGTTTTCGTGGTCACCGCCGTGGTGACGCGCTACGTCTCACTCGGTTCGGTACTCGCGGCGGCGGCGCTGCCCGGGCTCGCGGTGCTCGCGGCACGCCTCGGCTGGTCGCCCGATCTGTCGCGGAGCGCGCTGGCGCTCACCTGCGCCTGCGCCGGCCTGGTCGTCCTGCGGCACGCCGACAACCTGAAGCGCCTCTTTGCAGGGACCGAACGCCGTCTCGGCGCAGGTCGAAGGTAGAGGGTGACTCGCGCATGGCGCAGATAGGTATTCTCGGGGCAGGTTCCTTCGGCACCGCGGTTGCAGTGCATGCGGCGCGGGCAGGGCACCGCACGACGCTATGGGTTCGGCGCGCAGAAGCGGCGGCGGAGATCGACGCCGCGCGCGAGAACCGGCGGTATCTGCCGGGGGTGATCCTGCCCGGGAACCTGGCGATCACCCACGATCTGGCGGCGCTCGGCGACTCGTCGCCTCTGGTCCTGGCGGCGCCCTCGCACGGCTACCGCGCCGTGCTGCGCGATTTCCTCGCGCTGCGCCGGTCGCGCGCGGAGCTCACCGTCGTCTCGGCGACCAAGGGGATCGAGGCGGAGTCGCTCGCCCGCATGAGCCGGGTCTCCGCGGAGGAGTGCGAGCGCGCCGCGACGCCGGCGCGCTTTGCCGCCCTCTCCGGCCCGACGTTCGCCGCCGAGTTGGCGCGCGCCGTCCCGTCGGCGGCGGTCGTAGCGAGTGCCGACGTGGAGCTCGCGGCGGACCTGCGCGAGACCCTGGCGAGCCCGACTCTGCGCCTCTACTCTTCGGCCGACGTGGTCGGCGTCGAGCTCGCGGGCGCGGCGAAGAACGTCATCGCGATCGGCGCCGGGGTGGTTTCCGGTCTCGGGATGGGGCACAACACGCTCGCCGCCCTGATCACCCGCGGCCTGCACGAGATCACCCGTCTCGGTCTCGCCTATGGCGGCGATCCGCAGACCTTCTCGGGCCTCGCCGGGCTGGGCGACCTGGTCCTCACCTGCACCGGCGGCCTGTCGCGCAACCGGCGCACCGGGATGGAGCTCGCCCAGGGCAAGACCCTGCAGCAGATCCTCGAGGAGACGACCGAGGTGGCCGAAGGGGTCAAGAACTCGCGGGTCATCCTGCAGCTGGCGCGCGCCGTCGGCGTCGAGATGCCGATCAGCGAGCAGATGGTCGCCGTGATGTACGAAGGCAAGCCCGCCAAGCAGGCGCTGCACGAGCTGATGACCCGCGACTTGAAGCACGAGGCCGCGCACTAGGAACGACTCTCGCAAGAAGGAGGAGTGATCCGCCCCGGTTCGTGAGCTCCACGCGCTCGCGCTCCGCTGGCGATCCGATAGACTTGCCCATGGCAACCCACCAGACCGTCCTCATCCTCGATTTCGGGAGTCAGTTCACGCAGTTGATCGCGCGCCGCCTGCGCGAGCACCGGGTCTACTGCGAGGTGCATCCTTTCTCGATGCCGGTCGACGAGATCCGCCGCCGCGCCCCGATCGGCATCGTCCTCTCGGGCGGTCCGCAGAGCGTCTACGACGCCGGCGCTCCCCATGCCGAGAAGGCGCTCCTCGAGCTCGGCATTCCGGTGCTCGGCATCTGCTACGGCATGCAGCTCGTGGCGCACGTGCTCGATGGCAAGGTCGAGCGCGCGGAACGCCGGGAATACGGACGGGCCGAGGTCGAGATGCAGGAGCGCGGTCTGCTGTTCTCGGGACTCGATGCGGCGGAGACCGTCTGGATGAGCCACGGCGATCATGTGACCCGCCTGCCACCGGGCTTCGCGCAGACCGCGCGCACTTCGAACGCGGCGGTCGTGGGGATGGAAGACCGGGCGCGCGGGATCTACTGCATCCAGTTCCACCCCGAGGTCTCGCACACCGTGCACGGGTCCCAGGTGCTGCACAACTTCCTCTTCAAGGCCTGCGGCGCCACCGGCGACTGGACGATGGCCTCCTATCTCGACGAGGCCGCGGCGACGATCCGCGAGCGCACGCGCGGCGAGAAGGTGCTCTGCGGGATTTCCGGCGGCGTCGACTCGGCGGTGACCGCGGCGCTGCTCAAGCGCGCCATCGGCGACGACCTGGTCTCGGTCTTCGTCGACACCGGCCTGCTGCGCAAGGGCGAACGGGCACAGGTGGAGGCCAGCCTCACCGACGGCCTGGGCATACCGATCGTCACCGCCGATGCCGGCGCGGACTTTCTCGGCGCACTGGCGGGGGTGACCGATCCGGAGGCCAAGCGCAAGGCGATCGGGCGCATCTTCATCGACGTCTTCCAGCGCGAGGCGCGCAAGTTCGCCGGCGTGAAGTTCCTCGCCCAGGGGACGCTCTACCCGGACGTCATCGAATCGACCTCGGTGCGCGGGCCGTCGGCGGTCATCAAGTCGCATCACAACGTCGGCGGCCTCCCCGAGAAGCTCGGCTTCGAGCTCGTCGAGCCGCTGCGCTGGCTGTTCAAGGACGAGGTCCGCCAGCTGGGACGCGAGCTCGGCCTGCCGGAGGAGTTCATCGGCCGCCATCCGTTCCCCGGCCCGGGACTCGCGGTGCGGATCCTCGGCGAGGTCACCGCCGAGAAGGTCGCGCTGTTGCAGGAGGCCGACGCCATCTTCCTCGCCGAGCTGCGCGAGAGCGGCTGGTACGACAAGGTCTCGCAGGCGTTCGCGGTGCTCCTGCCGGTCAAGACCGTCGGCGTCATGGGCGACTTCCGCACCTACGAGAACGTCCTCGCCCTGCGCTCGGTCGAGACCCACGACTTCATGACCGCCGACTGGAGCCACCTGCCGCACGAGCTCCTCGGCCGGGTCGCCAACCGGATCGTCAACGAGGTGCGCGGCATCAATCGCGTGGTCTACGACGTCACCTCGAAGCCCCCGGGCACGATCGAGTGGGAGTAGGAGAGTGGCGGCTGTTTCCGGCGTGTCCTTCGAATGCCGGGAAGACATTGCCGGACGATGTCGATTTCCGCCAGGCTCGTTCGTCGTCATGATGAGACGCCAATAGGGGCCGGCTCGAACAGGAGACAGACGATGCGCGTCATGGTGATTGCGAAGGCCAACGAGGAGATGGGCAAGAGCATGGCCGCCCCCACGCCGGAGATGGTCGAGGCGTTCGCGGCGATGGACAAGTTCACCGAGGAGCTGGTCCAGGCCGGCATCTTCATTGCCGCTGCCGGCCTCCAGAACAGCGCCCAGGCCAAGCGAATCGTCTGCGAAGGTGCCAAGCGCACGGTCCTCGACGGGCCGTTCGCCGAATCCCGCGAGCTCATTGCCGGCTTTTCGATCTGGGAGGTCAAGGACATGGACGAGGCCGTGGCCTGGGCGAAGCGCGCCCCGAATTGCATGCCGGGCAAGAGCGAGATGGAGATCCGGCCCTTCTACGAGGCGGAGGATCTGGCCGGGTTCGTGACGCCCGAGGAGCTCGCGACGCCCCGAGAAGGGACGCGCGGCAAGCTCGGCGTCGCCTGATCCCGTCGCCGCCGCGCCTGCCGCTCGGCAGCGACGGCTCGACGGCTTGTCTCTCCTGCGGCCTTGGCCGAAAATGAGGCGTGACCGCAGGCGAGACGCATCGGGCGATCGAAGCGACCTTTCGCATCGAACGGGCGAGGCTCATCGCGGGCCTGGCCCGCCTGGTGCGAAGTGTCGACCTGGCCGAAGAGCCGGCGCAGGACGCGCTGGTCGCCGCCCTGTCCGAATGGCCGAAGACCGGCGTCCCGGCCAATCCTGGCGCCTGGCTGATGGCCGTCGGCAAACGCCGCGCCATCGACGCCCTCCGGCGCGACAAGATGCGCGAGCGCAAACACGAGGAGATCGCGCGGGCCTTGGACGGTGTCTCCAACGGCCCGGCCGAAGCGATTGCAGCGGCCATGGACGACGATGTCGGTGACGAGCTCCTGGGTCTCATCTTCACCGCTTGCCACCCGGTGCTCTCGCCCGACGCCCGCGCGGCGCTCACCTTGCGGGTGATCGGGGGCCTCTCGACCGACGAGATCGCTCGCGCCTTCCTGACCAGCGAGCCCACGATCGCGCAGCGCATCGTCCGAGCGAAGAAGGCGATCGCCAAGGCCGGATTGACCTTCGAGGTGCCGCGGGGCGAGGAACGGGCAGGGCGGCTCTCCTCGGTTCTCGAGGTGATCTACCTCATCTTCAATGAAGGTTATGCCGCCACCGCGGGCGACGATCTCGTCCGCCTGGACCTGGCCCAGGAGGCGCTGCGGCTCGGTCGGATCCTCGCCGGGTTGATGCCGGGGGACGCCCCGGAGAATGCAGAAGTCTTCGGCCTCCTGGCCCTGATGGAGATCCAGGCCTCCCGCCTCCGGGCGCGCAGCGGACCGGACGGCGCCTTCGTGCCGCTGACCGAGCAGGATCGCTCACGCTGGGACCAGCTCCTGATCCACCGCGGCCTCGAGGCGCTCGCCCGTGCCGAGGAGCTGGGCGGAACCGAGAGAAAGAGCGGCCCCTACGTGCTGCAGGCCGCGCTCGCCGCCTGCCACGCCCGCGCGCGCCGGGCCGCCGATACCGACTGGCCGCGCATCGCCGCGCTCTACGACCGGCTGCGCGTCGTGGCGCCCTCGCCCGTGGTCGATCTGAATCGCGCGATCGCCCACAGCATGGCCTTCGGGCCCGAAGCGGGTCTCAGGCTGGTGGACGAGATCGCCGACGCCGCCGCGCTCCGCAACTATGCGCCCTTGCCGGCGGCGAGGGGCGATTTTCTGTTCCGGGCCGGCCGGCTGGCCGAGGCGCGTGCAGAATTCGAGGCTGCGGCCACGCTCACCCGCAACGCGCGGGAAAGGGCCTTTCTCCTCGCCCGGGCGGACGCCTGCGACGGGAAGCACTGAATCCTGCTTCAGAGACGTCGCTCAGCAAGCCAGAGCGTTTTTCGAGTCAGAGAGGTCGGTGCCTTCGAGGTCCCACGGAACGCCTACTGCTAGTAGGCTAGGAGCTCGAGCCAAGCGTAGGAAGCGGATGTGGCGTCGGAGGGAAGTTTGATCGAGCTGACCGGTGGGACGCTGTCGCTGGAGGAGTTCGCCGCCGTCGTCGCCGGCGGCGAGCATGTCGTGCTGACGGCGGCGGCGCGCGAGCGTGTAGCGGCGGCACGGGCGGTGATCGAGAGCGCGGTCGCTTCGGGCGAGGCGGTCTACGGAGTCAACACGGGCTTCGGCAATCTCGCGAACGTGCGGATCGCCGACGCCGACCTCGAGACGCTGCAGGAGCGCCTGGTGCTGTCGCATGCCGCCGGCGTGGGGGAACCGCTTCCGGACGCCGCGGTCCGCGGCATGCTGCTGCTGCGGGCGAACACCCTGGCCAAGGGTCACTCGGGCGTGCGCCCGTTGCTCATCGACAAGCTCCTGGCGCTCCTCAACCACGACCTGCTGCCGGAGGTGCCGAGCCGCGGCTCGGTCGGCGCGAGCGGTGACCTCGCGCCGCTCGCGCACCTGGCGCTGCCGCTCCTCGGCCGCAGCCGGGTGCGCCGCGCCGGCGTGTTCGTGCCGGCCGCAGAAGCTTTGCTTGACGCCGGCCTGACGCCGGTTCGCCTCGCGCCGCGCGAGGGGCTCGGGCTGGTGAACGGCACCCAGGCGATGACTTCGCTGCTCGCGCTCGCAGTGCTCGAGGCGCGACGTCTGGTGCGCATCGCAGACCTTGTGGGCGCCCTCTCGACCGACGCGTTGCGCGGCACGGACGCCGCGTTCGATGCCCGCATCCATGCCGTCCGGCCGCACCCCGGGCAGCTCGCCAGCGCGCGCAACCTCTGGGGTCTGCTGCAGCACTCCGGCATTCGCGAGTCGCACCGCCAGAACGACGTGCGGGTGCAGGACCCCTATTCGCTGCGCTGTATGCCGCAGGTGCACGGCGCGGCGCGTGACACCCTGGCCGACGTCGAACGTCGCCTGAGCGTCGAAATGAATTCCGCGACCGACAATCCGCTGGTCTTCGCGGCCGACGGCGAAGCGCTCTCGGGGGGCAACTTCCACGGCGAGCCGATGGCGCTGGCCGCCGATTTTCTCGCCATCGCGTTGGCGGAGCTCGGCTCGATCTCCGAGCGGCGGACTGAGAAGCTCACCAACGACACCTTTTCCGGCCTGCCGCCGTTCCTGGTCGCGAACGCCGGCCTCAATTCCGGCTTCATGATGGCTCAGGTGACCGCGGCGGCGCTGGTGTCGGAGAACAAGGTGCTCTCCCACCCGGCGAGCGTCGATTCGATACCGACCTCGGCCGACAAGGAGGACCACGTCTCGATGGGCATGTGGGCGGCGCTCAAGTGCCGTCAGGTCGCCACCAACGTGCGCCAGATTCTCGCCATCGAGCTGCTCGCTGCGGCGCAGGGCATCGATCTCCTGCGGCCGCTGCGCTCGAGCGGCCGGCTCGAGGCGCTTCATCTCTGGGTGCGGAGCGCCGTCGCACCCTGGGACGAGGACCGCGAGATGGCGCCGGATCTCGCCGTTGCCGATCGCCTGCTCGCGAGCGGTGAAGTCCCCGGGTCGGACGGGCTCGAGTAGATCCGGAGATCGTCGTAGTGCACCCACCCTGGGACTTCTTTCTCGTCGGCGCCCTTGCCTTGGCGGCAACGGGCGTGGTCGCCCGCCGCGCCGGGCTGCGGCGCAGCCGCAACGTCGCCTGGGTTCTTCTCCTGGTCGTCCTCGCCTTGGGGTGGTTTTACGTCGAAGCCGCTGGAAAGCGCGCCGCGGCGGAGCTCCAGCGTCTGGTCTCCGCTATGGGTCCGACCTACGCCGGCGAGCTCGAGCGCATGGGGCACGCGACCATCGACCTGCGGACTCCTTCCGACGACCCGCGCTATCTGTCGATGATCGAGGCCGAGAAGCGCTGGCTGGCGGCGAACCGGAACGTCAGCGACATCTACACTTTCCGCCGGCTCGGCGACGACGTCGTGCTGGTGGTCGATTCCGAGACCGACTACGATGGCGACGGCGAGTTCGCCGGCGAGCGCGAGAGCCGCACCGCGATCGGCGAGCCCTATCCGCACCAGATTCCCGCCCTGGAACGGGCCTTCGCCGACGTGGCAGCGTTCGAGAACGAGCCGTCCACCGACCGGTGGGGAACCTGGATTTCGAGTTTCACGCCGATGCACGATGCTGAAGGCCGGGTCGAAGCCGTGCTCGGCGTCGACTACGACGCATTCCTGTGGATTCGCGCGATCGCCCGCAGCCGTCTCGACGCCCTGGCCGTGGTCTCCGCGGTGCTGGCGGTCATCCTGACCGGCCTCGTCTCGGTGGCTCGGTTGCGACGCGCCGCAGCCGAAGCCGAGCTGCGCAATGCCGAGCTGTCGGCGACGCGGGACGCGGCGCTCGCGGCCAGCCGGACCAAGTCGCAGTTCCTGGCCAGTGTCAGCCACGAGCTGCGCACGCCGCTGCACGTCTTCCTCGGAATGAACGAGCTCTTGCTGAGCTCCGACTCCCTGGACGAGAAGCAGCGTCGGTATGCGGCGACGGCCCAGCGCTCCGCCGAAGGGCTGCTGGGGATGGTCGACGACCTGCTCGATTTCGCGCAGCTCGAAGCCGGCAAGGCGGCGATCGAAGAGGAGACCTTTCCGCTCGCCGCGGTCCTCCTCGCTGGCGCCGAGCGGCATCGCGTCGCGGCGGAGCACAAGGGGCTGCGTTTCCAGGTCGAGAACCGTCCTCGACGACGCGCTGCAGGTGATCGGCGACGGCCGCCGGCTGCGCCAGATCCTCCGCCATCTCGTGGGCAACGCGGTGAAGTTCACCGACGCCGGCGAGGTTCGGGTGCAGTTCGCGGCGCATCGGCTGGCCTACGGCAAGGTCGAGCTCCAGGTGGAGGTCGCGGATACCGGCATCGGCATCGCCCCCGGACAGCGCAAGGTCGTGTTCGAGCAGTTCAGCCAGATCGATCCGTCGAACACCCGGCGTCACGGCGGCACCGGCATCGGTCTCGCGCTCTCGCGCAAGCTCGCCGAGCAGATGGGCGGGACGATCGATTTCGAGTCGGAGCTCGAGCGCGGCAGCGTCTTCCGTCTCCGCCTGCCGTTGCGCAGCGCGCCGACCTCGTCGGCCGACCGGCGTCTGCGCCCGCCCCTCATGGAGGGGTGACGAAAGACCAGACGCTTGCGTCCCGGGTCTCGAAGTCGTCCTCGAAGATCCATAGCGGGTCGGGCACGTGCATCACGATGCAGTGGAAGACACCGGCGAGCTGCACAAGCTGGTCACCGTCGATGCCGATGATCTGCTTGCCGGGAAAAGCCTGCTGGTAAAGGGAGAGGGCCTGGGCATTCTCCGCGGCGTAAGCGCCGTACTGTGGCACCAGCACGACTCTGTTGAATACGACGGCGTTGGTGTACGTATAGTGCGTCCCGCCGGCGCCCCAGCCCGGCGTACGAAAGACCGTGTAGCCCCGCGAGACGAGATCGACAACGGCGTCTTCCGTAATGGTGTGGGGAGTCCCCGCCCCTACCGGGTATTCGCCGATGATGACGACCTTGTCGCGCACCGGCAGCATCCACATGTCGATGTGCCGGGTGGAGTCGAAGTTGGTGGGGAAGCCGGGAAAGATGGTGACCTGGAGGTTCTCGTACTGCTCGAAGTAGGTCTGGACCTGGAGGGCGGTGAGGCCCGGATTCTCGCTCAGGATGAGCTCGGTCATGAAGGCGTCGCCGTCCTGAAATAGATGAAAATTTCCGCCGCCGTGAACCAGCGGAATGTCGTACTTCGGCAACGCCCAGGCGGCCGCGATCGCGCCCGGAATGGCGTCGTCGTTGGGGCGCGGCCGGTTGTAGACATGGTCGACGATCGCCAGTTGCTTGTCCTCGAGAATGAAACGCGGCCCGTAGTCGCGCATCCACACCGAGTTCGAGGCAGCGGTGAGGAACTGCACCCGGGAGAGATCGGCACCGGCGGAGCTCAGGGTCGAGGTGGCGCTCGCCTGCTGGCTGCTGCCAGAGACGACGATGCTGACGACCGCCGACGGGTCGAGGGTGGTGATCGCGACGGCGATGTCCGACAGCTCCTGCTCGAATCCGCTCGTCCAGCGCAGCAGGAGCCCCTCGTTGTGCGCGTACTCCGCGGGCGTGAAGACCGCGCCGACCGGCGGAGCGAACGGCGCGTCGGCCGCCGGCAACGGTAGACCGACCTCGAAGGGCGCCAGGCCGGCGGGCAGCGGCGCCGGGCTGACCGGAAGCTGGACCGCGTCCTGCGCGACGGCTTGCAGCGGGAGCAGAAGAAGACCCAAAGCTGCCGCAGCCTGCAACCCCTTGTTCGAGCTTTTCATGAGGCCCGAAACGCTAGCATGCCGGTCCCGAGGCCGGCTGCAGCGCGCTCCACGGAAGGCGTGGAAGAATCAGCTCGATGGCGATCCCCGAACAGGAGTTGACCTTCGAGTTCATCCGCTCTTCCGGACCGGGCGGGCAGAACGTCAACAAGGTCTCGACCGCGGTTCGGCTGCGGTTCGATGTGCGCAACTCCGCGGCGCTCGCCGACGAAGTGAAGTTGCGCCTGCTCGTCCTCGCCGGCCGTCGGGCGACGAAGGAGGGCGAGCTCGTCCTCCTTGGCCAGCGCCACCGCACCCAGGAGAAGAACCGCCAGGACGTCGTCGAGCGACTCGAGGAGCTCGTGGCGCGGGCCCTTGTCGCGCCGCGCAAACGGCGCGCCACCCGGCCGACCCGTGCGGCGGGAGCCCGCCGGCTGCGCGCGAAGAAGCTTCAGGCCGAGCGCAAGCGCGGCCGCAGCGACACCGCTGCCGACGACTGAACGTCCGCGCGCCGGCACCCCGCCGGTCCTCCGCCGCTCCGCCGCTCCGCCACCCTGGCCGGTGCGATTAGAATCCGGGTATGAGCGAAATTCCGGGTGGAAAGAGCCGCCTCGTCCGCGCCCCGCGGGGCGCGCGAGATCTCCTGCCGGGGTTGGTTGCAGGAGGCGGCGCTGCGCATGCTGATGAACAACCTCGACCCGGAGGTCGCCGAGCGGCCCGACGAGCTCGTGGTCTACGGCGGTTCCGGCAAGGCGGCGCGCGACTGGAACTGCTTCGACGCCATCGTCGCCGCCCTGCGCCGGCTGCGCGACGACGAGACGCTGCTGGTGCAGTCCGGCAAGCCGGTGGCGGTCTTCAAGAGCCACGCCGATGCGCCGCGGGTCCTGATCGCCAACTCCAACCTGGTGCCACGCTGGGCCACCATCGACGAATTCCGCCGCCTCGAAGGACTGGGCCTGACCATGTACGGCCAGATGACGGCAGGCTCCTGGATCTACATCGGCACGCAGGGGATTCTCCAGGGCACCTACGAAACACTCGCCGAGCTCGCCCGCCGCCACTTCGGCGGCAGCCTCGCCGGCCGCCTGACGGTGACCGCGGGACTCGGCGGAATGGGCGGAGCGCAGCCGCTCGCGGTGACGATGAACGAAGGCGTCTGCCTGGTGGCGGAGGTGGATCGATCACGGATCGAGAAGCGGCTGGAGAAGCGCTACCTCGACGAGTGGGCGCCGTCGCTCGACGCCGGTCTGGCGCGGGCGCGCGCCGCCGTGGAGCGGCGTGAGGCGGTGTCGATCGGCGTCGAGATCAACGCTGTCGATCTGCTCGAGCGCCTGCTCGCCGACGGGATTCTCCCCGATGTCGTCACCGACCAGACCTCGGCGCACGACAACCTGCATGGCTACGTGCCGCACGGCATCTCTTACGCCGAGGCCCTGGAACTGCGCGCCAGCTCGCCCTCGGACTACGCCGAGCGCGCCATGGCCTCGATGGCGGCGCACGTGCGCGCCATGCTCGAGCTTCAGAGGCGCGGCGCCGTGACCTTCGACTATGGCAACAACCTGCGCGGACAGGCCCGGGATGCCGGGGTCGCCGACGCCTTCGCGATCGGCGGCTTCGTGCCGATGTTCATCCGGCCGCTGTTCTGCGACGGCAAGGGGCCGTTCCGCTGGGCGGTCCTCTCCGGCGACCCGGAGGATCTGCGGGTCACCGACGAGGCGATCCTCGAGCTCTTCCCGGAGGACAGGAAGCTGGAGCGCTGGATTCGCATGGCGCAGCAGCGGGTCGAGTTTCAGGGCCTGCCGGCGCGCATCTGCTGGTTGGGCTATGGCGAGCGCGATCGCGCCGGGCTTGCTCTTCAACGAGCTCGTGGCGTCCGGGCAGGGTCTCGGCGCCGATCGTCATCGGGCGCGACCATCTCGACTGCGGCTCGGTCGCCTCGCCCTTTCGCGAGACCGAGGCGATGCGCGACGGCTCCGACGCCATCGCCGACTGGCCGATCCTCAACGCCCTGATCAACAGCGTCAACGGCGCCACCTGGGTGTCGGTGCATCACGGCGGCGGAGTGGGGATCGGCAACTCGCTGCACGCCGGAATGGTCATCGTGGCGGACGGGACCAGCGCCGCCGCGACCCGCATCGCGCGCGTTCTGGCGAGTGACCCCGGCATGGGCGTGGCGCGCCACGCCGACGCCGGTTATCCGGAAGCGCTCGCCTGCGCCGCCGAGCTCGGCGTCGATCTGCCGATGCTCGCGATCGCGAACGGCGGACGCCCGGGGACGAGCTAGTCCCCGTCGAATGTCCGGTCCTTCCGCTGCGCGCGCCCGGGTCGCCGCGGCCAGAACTGCCAGCCGGCCCGACCTCGCGGAGCTCGCGCTGCTTCTCGTCCCCGGCGCGGCGCTGCTGGCAGAACAGCCCTGGCTCGCGCTCGTCGCCCTCACGGCCTGGCTGATCTGGCGCTGGCGCTGGTCGCCGCCGGCGCGCGAGCGCTGGCTCCTGGGGATCTGCGGCGCCCTTGCCGCGGCTGTTCTGGGCACGGCTGCGGGAGGGGACCTCGTCCGCAGCCGGGCGGCAGCGCCGTCGGACGCCAGCCTGGCGGCCGAGTACCGGGCCTATTGGGACGAGCTCCAGGCGAGCTCCGACGCTGCGATCACCGCGGTTGCCGCTCTCGGCCGCCCGCCTCTCGACGCGGCGGCGCAGCTCGAGGCCTTCGCGCGGCTGGGCCGGCTGGCCAGGGAGTCGCGCCTGCCGGGCCTGACGCTGGTCCTGCTCGACGCCGACCGGCAACCGGTCGCCTGGGGGGGGGCCGGCCTGCTGCACGACCTCGGCCCGTCCGGAGCCGAAGGCGTCGCCGGGCTTCCTGCCTCAGAACCCGGTGCAGAACGGCTCTTCCTGCAGAGCGCGGCTGCGGCGACGGCACTCGTCCTGCGGCCTTCGCCGGGCGCGACGGCAGCCGTTTTCAGCTGCTCTGCGGCGAGAGCCGTTCGCGGCGCGCCTCCCCGCCGTTGCTCGGCGAGCGGCGCGAGCCGCGCGAGCGCCAGCGTGGCGGAGGGCCGCGGACCGGTCTGGCTCTGGGGTTTCGGTAGCGCCGACTCGAGCGCCTCCCTCCCGCCGGCGGTCGGACGCGCGGTGCGCTCTCCGGGGTTGCCGCCGCTCCTGCTTGCCACCGTTTGGGAGGCCGCCGGGCCGGCGCGCGACGACTCTCGCGACCGGGCGGCGCTGGCGATCGGGCTGGGACTCTTCGGTCTCGCTGCCCTGCGCGGCTTCGCCCTCGCGGTCCTCGCCGGGACGGTCCTGAAGCGTCCTCTGCGGATCTTCGAGGTCGCGGCACTCGCCCTCTCCGGGGTCGCGATGCTCGGTCTGGGATTGGCCACTCCGGCCGCGGAGCTCCTGCTGCTCCTCAGTGGACTGGCCCTCGCGGGACTCGGCTGGTATCTGGTCTGGAGCCGCAGCGCGGAGAGGAGTGGGGCCCCGCGGACCTCCCTGACGACCCTGGGGGCCCTGGTCGGGCGATGACCCTGTCGGCGCCATCACCCTGCTGGCGCGCTTCTGGCCGGGCGGGAGTCTCGATCTCGGGGCCGACTTCGCGCTCGCCGGGGCCTCCGGTGCGGCGCGGCTGGGGCTCGCGGCAGCGCTCTTCGGCGTGCTCATTCTGGCGGCGCGGCGCTCCGGGCGGTCGCTTGCGACCGGGAGGCTGGGGCTGGGGCTCGCGCTCGGCCTGATCCTGCTCGCCGCCGCCGGGCACGACTCGCGGAATCTGGGCGCTGCTTCCGCTCCTCGGCGGGCACAGCGCTGGCGGCGCGATCTCAGAGCTGGAAGGCAGGGCGCACCGCCGCCGGTCTGATGGCGCTCCTGCTGATGGCGGTCGCCATTTCGGCGACGGCATGGGAGATCGGCTACCGGCTGCGAGCCTTCGCCGCGCTTGGCGGGCGCGCTCGAAGCGCTGGCGCCGCCTGCGGCGGAGCGCAAGGCCGCCTTCGCCGGCGGCCTCGAGGCGTTCTTCGATGAGCTGGACCTCGCGGACCTGGCGCCGGAGGCGTTTCCGCGCACCGAGGACGACGACCTCGCCTACGTGCTGTGGCGCGGCTCACCGCTGGCGCGACTCGATGCCATCTCGGCGCTGGTGGTCGAACGGCCCGGGATGCGGCCTTCCAGCTTCGCCTACGGACTGCCCCTGACCGACGCGCTCGAGCTCGATCTCGCGCCGGCCCGCTGGAGCGGCCTCGCGCCGCCGGCCTGGCGCGACGAGAGGATCGAGGGGCGTTCGCCCCTGGTGGGCGGCGGCCGACAGGTGGGCGGAGTGCGCTACTGGATGGTGCCGCGTCCGGGATTCGGCGCCGGAGCCGCGGCGCCGGGCGATCTCGCAGCAGCGCTGCTGCGCGGTGGACCCGCGAGGACGCGGAGCGGTTCGAGCGGCCTCCCGGCGCCCGACCCGGCGCCGGTCCTGTACTCGCTCGAGGGCGAGATCCTCGCTTCGCCCTGGCGCGAGGCGACGCCAGGGCTCGCCGAGGTGCGCGCGGCGGTCCGCACCGCAGGGGTCGCCGGGGTCGGCGGGTTCGACGGGAGCGCAGCGCGAGCAGGGGTGAGTCGCGGCAGCGGATCTGCCCGGGCCATGACCGCCGGCAGGATCGCCACGCCGGAGGGCCGCGCCCGAGTGCTGCTGCGCGAGAGTGGCGGCGCGGCAGTCGCCCTGTTCGCGCGCGAGCTGGCGCCGATGGCGGCGCTGGAGCGCGTGGGTGTGCACGCCGCCGGGGCGCTCTTCGCCGCCGCGACGCTGTTTCTCGCCGGCTTTCTGCTCGCGCTGCCGCGGGCGACGGCGCGCGATCTGCTGGCGCGCATGACGCGTTCCTACGCCAACCGCCTGATCCTGCTCTTCTCGGCGCTCCTGCTGGTGCCGCTCGTGCTGCTCTACGCCCTGCTCTCGCGCACGCTGGAGAATCGCGTCGCGCGCGAGCAGCGCTTCGCGGCCGAGACGGCGCTGTCGTCGGCGCAGCGCGTGCTCGGGGAGTACGTGCTCACGCTCGAGCCGGGATTCGGTCTCGGTACGGCAATCGACGACGAAATCCTGGTCTGGCTGTCGCGCGTCATCGGGCACGACGTCAGTCTCTACTGGGGAAGCGAGGTCTACGCCTCGAGCAAGCGGGAGCTCTTCGCTGCCGGACTCCTGCCGCGGCGGATTCCGGGCGAGGTCTGGCCGCGCATGGCGCTCGGCGGCGAGAACGAGGCCTCGCGCACCGCGCGCACCGGCAGCGCCGAGTACCTCGAGCTCTACGCGCCGCTCGCGGTGCCCGGCTTCGATTCGCGGCAGACCCGTCTCTTCCTGTCGATGCCTCTCCTGGCGCAACAGGAAGAGGCCACGGCCGAGACCGCGCTGATCCGTCGCCGGACGCTGCTGGCCACGCTGGCCGTCTTCCTGCTGCTCGCCGCTCTCGGGACCCGTCTGGCCCGCGCCTTCACCCGCCCGATCATGGAGCTCGTGGGCGGGACGCAGCGAATCGCGGGCGGCGCGGCGGCGCTCGGTATCAAGTCGTCGGTGCTCGAGCTTGCGGCGCTCGCCGAGGCGATCGACCGCATGGCGCGCCGGATCGCCGAAGGGCGGGACCAACTGGTGCGCGAGAAGCGCCTGGTCGAGGGCATCATCGAGAACGTCACCTCGGGCGTGGTCTATCTCGACCAGACCGGCCGCGTGCTGCTGGCCAACCGCGTCGCCCGCCAGCTTCTGGAAGTGGCGCCGGGCGATCGCATCGCGGAGCGCCTCGCGCGGCGGCCCGAGCTCGCCGCAGCGGGTCAGTTCGTCGGCGCGCGGCACGACGAGCTCGCCCAGGCGACTCTCCGGCTCGGCGGTCCGAAGGGCTCGGAGGGCAAGGAGCGCGACTGGTCGCTGGTCTGGGTTCCGCTCGCCGGCGAGAGCGAGCCGGCGGCCCTGTTCGTGGTCGAGGACATCTCCGAGGTCCTGCGCGCCCAGCGCCTCGAGGCCTGGGCCGCGATGGCCCAGATCATCGCCCACGAGATCAAGAACCCGCTGACCCCGATCCGTCTCTCGACGGAGCACATGCAGGAGGTCTGGAAGCGCGACCGCGCCCACTTCGAGGTCGTCTTCGAGCGTTGCACCGGAGAACATCCTGCGCCAGGTCGAAGAGCTGCGGGCGATCGCCACCGAGTTCTCCACCTACAGCCACATTCCGAAGTCGGTGCAGGTGCCGGGCGATCTGGCGGCGACCGTGCGCGAGGTCGTGGAGGCCTACCGGGCAGCGCCACCCGCCGGCGTGGACATCGTGCTCGAGGCGGGCGAGGCGAGCCTGCCGGCGCGGTTCGATGGCCGGCTCTTCGGCCGTGCCCTGCGCAACCTGCTCGAGAACGCGGTCCGGGTCTCGGCCGGCGGTGGCAGGGTCGCGATCGTGGCCGTGCGGGTCGGCGACAAGGCAGAGGTCCGGGTCGCCGATCGCGGCCCCGGAGTGCCGCCGGAGATGCTGGCGCGGATCTTCGAGCCCTACTTCTCGACCCAGCTCGGCGGCACGGGGCTCGGACTCTCGATCGCCCAGCGGGTGGCCGAGGAGCATGGCGGTTCGATCCGGGCCCGCAACCTCGCTGCCGGCGGACTCGAAGTCACGATTACAATGCCCCTGCTATGACCCGTTCCGCGACTCTCCGTGGCCGCGTTCTGGATGCTTTGCGGGCTGGTCGTGGGCTGCTTCGGCGGCTCGCGGCCCGAGAAACCGCCCGGATCCGCTCTCTGGGTGACGCGCGAATCTGGCGAGCTCGACGCCGCGGCGCAGAGCCGTCTCGCCGGTCTCGGGCTCCGGGAGGTCTATCTCGAGGCCGCCGAGCTCGACTGGAACGGCGGCCTCCGTTTGCGCAGGATCGAGCGCCCCGCGCTGCCGCGGCGCACCCCGACGACCCTCGTCATCTCCGGCCTCTGGCTGCCGGGGGACCGACCGCCCGACGGGCTCGCGACCAGGCTGCTTTCGGAGCTCACGGCGCTGCGCACCGAGGCCGAGCAGAGCGGGCTCGTGGTGATCGGTTTTCATTTCGAGGTCGAACCCGGCGACAGCGCCGCAAGCCTGGGGCGGAGCCTCGGGCGGCTCCGAACCCTGCTCGGCAAGAGCTATTTCGTCTCCGCCCGCCTCGGGCGCAAGGCGCTCGGGGGCGCGGACGCGCAGGCGATCGCCGACGGCGTCGACTACGTCGTCAGCATGATCTACGGCCAGCGGCCCGGGGAGGCCGAGGATCCGTCGGCATGGGATCTCGAAGCGGTGGAGGAGAGATTCCGGCTCCTCGAGGCGCTGAAACGGCCCTACTTCACCGGCGTCATCACCCTGGGCACGGCCAGCTGGCGCGGCCGGGGCGGCGAAGCGAAAGGTGTCACCACCGCGCTCTCGCTCGGCGAGCTGGTCCGGGCGCGGAATCTCGAGCTCAAGCCGGGCTTCAGCCTGCAAGGCATCGATCGCCAGGTCTGGGAGTTCGTGGCGCGAGGAGCGGCGCGGGTCGGGGAGTGGAACCTCACGCCCGGCGACTCGATCCGGATCGTGCGCACGGCGACGCCGTTCCTCGAGGAGTTCCGCCGGCGGCTGGGGGCCTGGGAGTCGCCCCATCGGCGCGGCGAGGTCTTCTTTCGTCTGCGCCGCGAAGAGCGAGCTGCTGTCACTCTCCGTCGACAACATCGCCGCTGTGCTCGCGCCGGATGCCGCCGCGCCGGCGCTCGAGCTCGCGGTCGACAGGGTCTCCACCTCCGGACAGCGCTGGCTGGTGAGGTTGAAGCTGGCGAACCGCAGCCCGGAAAGCACCGACCTGGCGTTCTTCGACAGCAACTTCGTGCAGCTTCAGGTGGCCGGCGCGACCATCGGCGGCGGTGGAGCCCGGGGAGTTCCAGCGCATCGAGCTTCTGGTGGACGGCGAGAAGGGCACCATGCGGGCCTTTCGCAAGGCGAACACGGTGCGGTTCTATCTGCCATTGCTGGAGGAGCACCGTGAGGTGGCGAGTGGCGCCATCGAGCTCAAGCTCGACGCAACGCACGCCGGTGCTGACGATTTCGGCGAACTTCCTGCTCGCCGATGGACAGACGCTCGCGATCGAGCCGCGCGAATGGCAGTTCGAGAAGCCTTGAGCAAGGCCTCCGGAGGCCTCGTGGAGCTCTTCGCCGGACCGTTCCGCGAGCTCTTCCAGGGTCTGGATGCGGTCTTGCGCTCCGGCGTTCGCTCGCTGCTGCTGGTGGGTGTCGGGCTCATCGCCGGCTGGTGGATCTACGTTCCGGCCCACGAGCTCCTGCATGCCTTCGGTTGCTGGGCGGCGGGAGGCGAGGTGTCGCGCCTCGAGATCGATCCGCTGTACGGCGCTGATGCGCTGGCGCGGATCTTCCCGTTCGTCAGCCCCGGTGGCGCCTACGCCGGCCGTCTGTCCGGCTTCGACACCCGGGGCAGCGACTGGATCTACTGGCTGACCGACCTGGCGCCGTTCGCGCTGGCGCTCTTCCCCGGCTTCTGGTGGCTGCGCAAGGCGGCGCGGGCCGGCCGCGCCGGTCGATCTTCGGCGCGGCGCTGCCCACGGCCTTGCGCGCCGCTGCTCTCGCTCTCGGGTGACGCCTACGAGATGGGCTCACTGGCGGTGGTGCACCTGCCGTTCTGGCAAGGCCGGCGCGTGCTGGTCGGGGACGATCTGGGGGCCAAGGCGACGGAGATCGCCGGGCTCGGCGACCCGGGGCTGCTCGCTGGCGTGACCTTCGCGGCGCTGCTCGGCCTGCTCTGGGCGCTTCGCCTGGATGCTCCTCGCCCGCCGCCTGGCGAGCGCTCTCGGCGAGCCGGCGCTCGAGGAGCGTGCTCCGGGCGCCGTCCAGCATGCAGGATCAGGCTAGGATGCGGACGAGCGGATCTGCACCAGGAGCCGGACAGATGATGAGCTGCAGGAGGTCGAAGTCCCCGCTGTACGGCCTCGGGGCCGGCTGGTGGCGTGCCGGAGGGGGTCGCGAGTCGGGCGCCGGCAGCGCGCTGCGCTCCGCCGCCGGTGCCATCGTTCTGCTGTCCGGGTTCGTCCTCCTCGCCGGCTGCGCCTCGTCGAAGGCCAGGACGGCGGATGCGGCCTCCGATCCGCGCCGGGCTCCCGCCGCTTCCGCGATCGCCGCGAAGACCGCCGGGCTCACAGCGCGGCCGGGACTGCTGGACCTCTACGTCGACGCCGAGGTCGGCAAGGTGATGGTCCGGTTGCCGCCGGCGCGCGGCGACCGGCGCACGATCGGCGACTACATCTACTACGAGGGCATCGTCTCCGGGCTGGGCTCGAATCCGGTCGGGCTCGACCGCGGGCAGGTCGGCGAGCCGCAGCTCCTGCGCCTCCGCGAGCTCGGCGGAAAGGTGCTCTTCGAGCTCGTCAATCTGCGCTTCCGGGCGCTGACCTCATCGGCTGACGAGGTGCGGGCGGTCGAGGAGTCGTTCGCCAACTCGGTGATCTGGAGCGCCGAGATCGTCGCGCGCGACGCCGACGGCGGCACGTTGATCGATCTCGGCCCGTTTCTCCTGCGCGACGCGCACGGTATTGCCGACCGTCTGGCGGAAACGGGTCAGGGCGGATTCTCGGTCGACCGCGAGCGCAGCGCCATCGACGTCGCCCGCTGTCTCGCATTCCCCGACAATCTCGAGTTCGAAGCGCTGATCACCTTCACCGGTGCGAAGCCGGGCGACGAAGTTCGCGGCGTCGCCGTCGAGCCGCGCGCGCTCTCCTTCGTCCTGCATCAGTCGCTGGTGCGCCTCCCCGATGACGGCTACAGGCCGCGCGAGTTCGACCCGCGGATGGGCTCGTACGCGATCCACTTCCAGGACTACGCGGCTCCGCTCGCGACGTCGATCGAGCGCCGCTGGATCGTGCGCCACCGGCTGCAGAAGGTCGAGCCCGTGGCCGATCCCGCGGGCGCTCTCGCGGCCGGCACGGCGGCCAGTCCCTCGGCGGTGCGCAAACCGATCGTCTACTACGTCGACCGGGCAGCGCCGGAGCCGATCCGCAGCGCCCTCCTCGAGGGCGCCGGCTGGTGGGCCGAGGCGTTCCGGGCGGCGGGCTTCGCGGACGCCTTCCGCGTCGAGCTCCTGCCGGAGGGCGCCGACCCTCTCGACGTGCGCTACAACGTCATCCAGTGGGTGCATCGCGCGACCCGCGGCTGGTCCTACGGCGGGGGAGTCGTCGACCCGCGCACCGGCGAGCAGCTCAAGGGCCACGTGACGCTGGGCTCGCTCCGCGTGCGCCAGGACCGGCTGCTCTTCGAGGGCCTGGCGGGGGCCGCGAAGAGCGGCAGCGGCCAGGCCGACGATCCGGTGGTGCTCGCGTTGGCGCGCATCCGGCAGCTCGCGGCGCACGAGGTCGGGCATGCGCTGGGCTTCGCCCACAACTTCGCCGCGAGCACCTACGGCCGGGCCTCGGTGATGGACTATCCCGCTCCGCTGGTGCGGATCGGCAACCAGGGCGAGCTCGATTTCTCGCAGGCCTACGGCGTCGGGGTCGGAGAGTGGGACCTGCTGGCGACCCGATGGGCCTACGGCCAGTTCCCGGCCGGCACCGACGAGGCGGCCGCGCTCGAGGCGATCGTGCAGTCAGGCGTGGAACGCAAGCTCTACTTCCTGACCGACGCGGATGCGCGCCCCGCGGGCGCCGCCAATCCGCGCGCCAGCCTCTGGGACAACGGCGACGATCCGGTGGCGGCGCTCGAGCAGACGATGCGCGTGCGGCGGATCGCCTTGGCGCGCTTCGGCGAAGCGAACCTGCGCGCCGGCGAGCCGCTCGCCCTGCTCGAGGAGACCCTCGTCCCGGTCTACTTCCATCATCGCTTCCAGCTGCAGGCGGCGGCCAAGGTGGTGGGCGGCCTCGACTACCGCTACGCGCTGAACGGCGACGCCTCTCCCGGGGCGATCGCCCGGCCGGTGTCGCCGGATCGGCAACGGCGGGCGCTCGCCGTGCTGCTCGAAACCCTCGATCCGTCGGCGCTCGACCTGCCCGAGGAGACGCTGCGCAAGCTCCTGCCGCGCCCGCACGGCTACGACGTGAATCGCGAGATGTTCGCTTCGCGGACGGCGCCGGCGTTCGATGCCCTTGGCGCCGCGGCGACCGCCGCCGACCTGGTGATCCGCCAGCTGCTGCAGCCGGCGCGCGCGGCGCGGATGGTCGACTTTCATCGCCGGAACGCGGCGCAACCCGACTTCGACGAGCTGCTCACCGCGCTGTGCGACAAGGTCTTTCTCGACAGCGCCCTGCTCGAGCCGCGCGAGGCGGAGATCGCGCGCCTCGAGCAGCGGGTGCTGGTGGACCGGCTGATCGAGCTGTCGGGAAATGTCGGCGCCCCGGCCTGGGTGAGATCGCGGACCGACGGCGCCCTGGCCGACCTGCTGCAGCGGATGGATCTGCTGGTGCCGCTCAACCCGGCGGAGAAGGCGCATTTCTCCGCCGTGACCGCCGATATCGGCCGGCATCTCGCGCGGCCCGCCGCGCCGTCCCCGCCGGCGCGGCTGGCTCCCTCCGAGCCACCGGGCGATCCGATCGGCGACCCGGGCGCCGGCGGCCAGCCGGTGCCGCTCTTCGCGAGCGGATCCTCGGACGACGAGTGGGCGGACGATTGCGACTTCTCGCCGCCGCGCTGATCGGCCCGGCGTTCGCGACCGCAGTCGCCTGCGGCTCGCCGTCTCCTTCCGCGGCCGGCGCGCCCGGCGCCGTGCCCGCCGCCGTCGCCGCGACACCCCCGGCGGCGGCCGAGGCCCGACTCGAGCTCGCCGTCGTCGCCACCTATCCCCACGACCCGCGGGCGTTCACGCAGGGGCTCCTCTGGCACGGCGGCAAGCTCTACGAGAGCACGGGCATGTACGGAGCCAGTTCACTGCGCGAGGTCGAGCTCGCCACCGGGAGAGTGCTGCGCCGCCAGGAGCTCGATTCCGGCGTCTTCGCCGAGGGCCTGGCTCTCGTCGGCGACCGCCTGTTTCAGCTCAGCTATCAGAGCGAGATCGGTTGGGTCTGGGATCTGGCGACGTTCACGCGCCGGCGCGATTTCACCTACCGCGGCGAAGGCTGGGGGCTCACCTTCGACGGCGCCCTGCTCGTCCAGAGCGACGGCAGCTCCCGCCTGACCTTCCGCTCGCCGGACGATTTCTCGCCGCGGCGGGAGCTCCAGGTCCTGCGCGCCGGCAGACCGCAGTTCTACCTCAACGAGCTCGAGTGGGTGAACGGCGAAATCTGGGCCAATGTCTGGCAGGCCGACGAAATCGTGCGGATCGATCCGCTGACCGGGCAGGTCACCGGAGTGGTCGACGCTGCGCAGCTGCTCACCCCGGAAGAGCGCCGCCACGCCGACGTCCTGAACGGGATCGCCTGGGATCCCGAGCGCCAGCTCTTCCTGATCACGGGCAAGTACTGGCCGAAACTGTTTGCGGTGAAGATCCTCCCGGTGGCTCCGCTCGGCGAAGCGGGCAGCGCGAGCGCCGCCCACTGACTGCCGAGTGAGTGGTCAGCCGGTTGGCGGGGGCTCCGCTTCGGCCTGCAGCAGATCGGCGAGCAGCCGGATGCGCCGCGCCAGCGAGCGCAGGTCGACGTACTCCTCCCGGGTGTGCATCCCGCCGCCCACCGGTCCGAGTCCGTCGAGCACCGGAATTCGTCCCGGATGCGCCAGGAAATTCGGAAAGGAGATGCCGCCGCGATCGTCTTCGCGCTGCAGTTCCCAGCCGGCCTCGGCAGCGAGCCGGACTGCACGGTCGGCCTGGGTGCGCGGCTGGCTCGCGGGATCGACCGGCGGGATCGCGACCTCGCAGACGAGGTCGCCGGCGAGGTCGTGGCGGGCGGAGATTTCGCTCGCCAGGCCGGCCAGCGCCCGCGCCAGGAGCTCCCCCTCCTCGGCGCGCAGGAAACGGGCCTCACCCTCGACGAGGGCGCGGTCGGGCACGACGTTCAGCTGATGCGCGGTGCCGAAGAGCCCGGCTCCCGGGAAGGGACCGCCGGTATCGCCGCCCCCGCTCCCACTCCCACCGCCACCGATGAGCTCGACGAAGCCGCGTTCGCCAGCGACGACGCGGGCGACGTTGACCGTCGGTCCGCCGTCCGGCCGGGAGAGCGCCGCCGCGCGCTGAATCCAATCGGCCGCGGCGACGCTCGCCGAGCGGCCCTGCCAGAAGGCCAGCCCCGAGTGCGCCGTCCGACCGCGTACCGCGAAGCGCCAGTGGAACATCCCCCGGCGTCCGGTCACCAGCGTCTCGGAGGCGCCCCGGCCCTCGCCCGGTTCGAGCACCCAGAGCGCCCGGGCTTCCGTGCCGGCGGCAGCCACGGCGCGGCGGGATATCGCGCCGCCGACCTCTTCGTCGGGCACCAGCACGAGGCGCAGCGCCGGCAGCCGGCCACCGCGCCGCGCGACGAGATCGAGCGCCTTGAGAAAAGTGACGATGCCGCCCTTCATGTCGATCGCTCCGGTGGCGATCAGCATCTCGCCTTCGCGGCGCGGCGCCGCGGCCGGGAGAACGGTGTCGAAATGGCCGATCAGGAGGATGGGCAGCCGCGGATCCGCTGCGGCGTCTGCCGGCCCACTCGCTGCGATGACCGGAAGCCCGACGCCGTGCTCGTCCGGTTCGTCGTGAATCGCGACCGACAGGCCGCGCGCGCCGAGCTCGGTAGCGAGAATTCCGGCCATCCGGCGGAGGGCTTGCGGGTCATCGGAGGGCGAGCTCTCGCGCGTCAGCCGCGTGAGCAGATCGACGGCCTCACGGTAGAGGTCTTCGGGCAGGCCCGCCCGGTAGTCGGGCAGAGTTGCGCCTGGTATTCGGCACGGCGGGCACGGCGGGCACGGCGGGCATGGCGGCGAGCTTATCGCCTGGCACGGGGGACACGGCGGGCACGGCGGGCACAGCGCCTGGCTTCGCCTTGTCTCGGCGCATGGCGGCCGATACACTGGCTCGCCGCCAGGGGTCGGGAGGATCATGACGAGAGCGCAGATCGCAGACGCAGGTAGAGCAGCGCGGAGTCTCCTGCGCGGAGTCTTCGTCGCCGGTGCGTTCCTGCACGGCGTCGCCGGTCTTCCGGTGCTGGCCGAGGGGTTGGCGCAGCCCTCGGCGCGCGAGGTCGAGAGCGCCGTGGCGGCGGTCTATCCGGCGCTGGTGAACATCTCGGCGGTCGCGCGCGATTTCGCCGAAGGGCGCGCCATGCGCTTTCCGAGCGCCGGCAGCGGCGTGCTGGTGTCGGACCAGGGCCACGTCCTGACCAATTTTCATGTCGCGGGAAACAGCACACGCATCCGCTGCACCCTCACCGACGGCCGGATCTTCGACGCCGATGTCGTCGCGCACGATCCGCTGACCGACCTCTCGGTGCTGCAGCTGCGGGCCAACGCAAGCGGCTCAAATGGCTCACCCGGCTCACTTGGTACTCATACCAGCGGAGTTCCTTCGGGCCTGCGGCCGGCGCGGCTGGCGGTCGAAGCGACCGTGGCCATCGGCGACCCGGTGCTCGCCCTCGGCAATCCGTTCGCGCTCTCCTCCTCCGTGACCCTCGGCATCGTCTCGAATGCCCACCGCGTCTTCACCGACTTCACCGGCTCCGAGCTCTCGGACGTCGAGCTCGACGACGGCGAGACGACCGGATGGCTGACCCAGTGGATCCAGCACGACGCGCTGATCCTGCCGGGGAACTCCGGCGGCCCGTTGGTGAATCTCGCCGGCGAAGTGATCGGAATCAACGAGCTCGGTGGCGGCGGGATCGGTTTCGCCATCCCCGCCCGCGTCGCCGCGGACGTGCTCCGCCATGCCCTCGCCGACGGTACCGTCCGGCGCAGTTTTCTCGGCTTCGCGGCGCTGCCGGTCGCCAAGCTCGGCCGCGACACCGGGGCGCTCGTCTCCTCGGTGACGCCAGGTGGACCGGCGGCGGCGGCCGGGCTCGCGGCCGGCGACATCCTGCTGGCGCTCAACGGCGAGAAAGTGGAGGCGCGCTTCTTCGAGCAGGTCCCCGAGCTTTACCGGCGGGTCTCGCAATTGCCGATCGGCGCCGCCGCGACACTCGCGATCGAACGCCGGGGCGCGGCGCTCGAGATCGTCGCCCGGACCCAGGAGATGGAGCGCATGCGCGGCGAGAAGGGCGAGCTGCGGGCCCTCGGCATTTCGACCGAAGAGCTCACCGGACCTCTGGCCCTGGCGCGCAATCTGCGCGTCCGCGAAGGGCTCCTGGTGACCGGCCTGCGCCCCGGCCAGGCCGCCGCCACCGCGCGGCCGCAGGTGCAGGTGGGCGACGTGATCCTCGCCGCCGACGGCCATGCCGTGAAGACCCTCGCGGCGCTCGAGGAGCAGCTCGCCGCGGCACGCAAGCCGGTGAAAGACCCTGCGGCCGCCGGCGCAGTGAGCAGCGGCGTCCTCCTCAAGCTGCTGCGCGGAGATCAGGAGATCCTGACGCTCGTCCGCCTGCCGGAGTCGCGCAGCGGCAGGTGGGGGGGCGAGCTGCCGCGGGCCTGGCTGGGCGTTCTCACCCAGGTCCTGACACCCGAACTGGCGGCGGCGCTCGGGCGGCCGGGAACGCGCGGCTATCGCGTGAGCGAGGTCTATCCCTGGACGAACGCGGCGCAAGCCGGTCTCCGGGTCGGCGACCTTCTGGTCGGTCTCGACGGCGAGGGGTTCACCGCCTCGCGAGCGCAGGATGCCGACGACCTCCGGCGCGCCGTCGAGGCGCGGCGGATCGGCGAGACTCTGCGCCTCACGATCGTGCGCGACGACCGCGAGCACGAGATCCCCGTGCAGCTCGAATCGCGGCCGGCGGCCTCCGAGGAGACCCGGCGCGCGCGCCAGGAGGAGTTCGAGGTCGCGGTCCGCGACCTGACGCTGCTCGATCGCAGCGACCGGCACTGGGAGCGCGACCAGGGCGGTGTCCTGGTCACCGACGTGACGAGCGGCGGCTGGGCGCACATGGCCGGCCTGCGGATCGACGATCTCGTGCTGTCGCTGAACGGCGGCACCGTTGGCGACGTCGCGGAGTTCGAGAAACGCATCGCGGAGATCTCGGCGGCGCGTTCGGCGACGATCGAGGTTTTCGTCCGCCGCGGCACCGGCACCCACTTCCTCTTCATCGAGCCCGAATGGCCGGAAGGAAAGAACCAGTGAATCCAGCTCGCCTATCTCGTCGCCCGCTCGACCGTTCCGCCTTTCTCATCGTTGCCGGGATCGCCATCGCCGCGGCGGCAGGGGCCGCACCGCGCGAGCTCTCTCACGAGGAGCTGCTGAGCCGGATTTCGCCGGCGATCGTCAGTGTGAAGGTCGTGCTCAAGACCGAGTTCAACATGGGGGATTCGATCCAGGAGCAGGAGTCGGTGCTCGACGCGCTCGGCGCGGTCGTCGACCCGGACGGTCTGATCCTGCTCTGGAACTCGCAGCTGTCGGCGACCCGCCTCATGGATGCGGTGCAGCAGATGGGCGAGGGCGAGGACTTCAAGCTCAAGATGACGCCGACCGATTTTCGCGTCACGATCGCCGGCGATGCCACGGAGTACCGGGCTTTCCTCGCCGCATCCGATTCCGAGCTCGACCTGGCGTTCCTGCAACTCGAGGAACGGCCCGAGCGGCCGCTGGCGAGCGTCGACTTCGGGCGCGCGCGCGCGACGCGGATCGGCGACACGGTGATCGGGGTGGCCCGGCTCTCTCCGGCATTCGACCGGGCGGCGTTCTTCGAGACCGGCCGGATCGCTGGCCGCATCGTCAAGCCGGCGCAGGCTTTCATTCTCGACGCCTCGCCGGCGCTCCTCGGCTTGCCGGTCTTCGATCTCGAGGGTCACGCCGTCGGCGCCGTGGCGACGGTGCTGTCGCGAGTCTCGGAACCGGCCTCGCAGGGCGGCGACATCATGAGCTACTTTGCGCTCGGCCGCGGCCGGATGGAGAGTGGACCGCTCGGAGTCTTCCTGCTGCCCGGCAGCCGGGTGCAGGAGCTGGTCGCGGCAGCGCGCCTGCGCGCCCGGGAACTGCTGGCCGAGCGCAAGTTGCCGAGCCCGCCAGCCCAGTAGCGTTGAGCTCGCCGCGCGCCGCTCGCCCCTGGCGTCGTCGCGCCATCTGGTCGGCAGTCGGCAGGGTGGCGAGTGGGTAGGGCGGTCAGCTGCGACCCAGGTGGGCCTTGGTCTCTTTCAGCATGTCCTTCGCCGGGGCCGAATCGGGGAAGCGCGCCAGGTAGATTTCGAGTTGCGCGATCGCGGCATCTCCCGCGCCCCGGCGGACCATCTCTCCCACCGTTTGAAAAAAGCGCTTGTGCGCCTCCTCGCTCTTGGGCTCGAGCTTCAGCCAGTCCTGCAGGACCTCCACGGCCTCGGCCAGCCGGCCTTCCGCGAGATAGACCTTGCCGAGATTCGAGTAGGTCACCCAGTAGGGGCGAATGGACAGCGACTTGCGGAAGGTGGTGATGGCGTCCTCTTTCGCACCCAGGAAATAGAGGCTCATGGCCTTGTAGGTCCACGCCTGATAGTGCTGCGGGTCCAGCGCGATGGCGGCGTCGAGCGCCGCTACGGCCTCGCGGTACTTCTTCTGCTTGTAGAGGTTCTTGCCGAGCTCGAACTGGACCTCCGGGTTCGCCGGCAGGTTGACGGCCGCCTCCGCCGCAACCGCATTCACTCGTTCGAGCAGTGCCTCACGTGCCTGCTGCGTGTCGGCTGCCGGCTGCTTCGAGAGCTCGCTTGCCGCCTTTCGGCTGGTCTGCAGGACGGCCTGCGAGAACATCGGATCCTGCTTCGCGTAGGGGTCGCGCTGCGCCAGATCCAGCGCGCGGGCGAAAAGGTCGGCGGCCTCCGTCCACTTCTCCTCCTTGAGCGCCAGATTGCCGAGCATGTAGTAGGCCATGTAGTGAGGTGCAAGCTCGTTGACGCGATTCCACAGGCGGTGCTCGTCTTCCCACTGACGAGCCTGCGCGCCGGCGGCGATGGTCCACGTTGCCGCGAGCGCGAGGATTGCCGCCACCGCGATCCATGCCCCTGCGCTCCTCAGCCGGCGGCCGGTACCCTCGATTGCGGGCGTGACCTTCGGGCGGAGAAGCGACGCGAATGCCGGAGCCAAAGCCGCGGCGAGCGCCGCGGCGAGGAAGAGGGCCGGCAGATAGAGATAGCGGTCGGAGGCGATCGTGGTGCGGAACCGGCCGGCGGCGAAGTTGGGCAGGAGCAGGGCGAACCAGGCCAGGAGTCCGAGCAGGACGCCGCGGTGACCTCGGCGCCACGCCCAGGCGCCTCCTCCGAGCGCCGCAACGGCGAACGCGAGCACCAGCAGCCCGCGTCCACCCACCAGAGCTCCCATGGCGGAGGGAGGGTAGAGGATGGCGAGATTCGCCGGCGCGAGCGCGTTGGCGATCGTGAGTGCCAAGGCATCGGGCAGAAAGCCGAGAACTTCCCCCCATGGCCGCTGCAGCGGGCTTGCCGCGGAGTGCTCCAGAGTCGCGCGGTAGTTCACGTAGGTCAGGAGCGCCGAGAGGGCGAACAAAGGCAGCTTCTCGAGGATCGCGCGGCGATCGAGCTTGCGCCGGCGCCAGAGATCGAGCACGAACGGAATCACCACGATCGCGGGCGACACCTTGCCGAGCATCGACAGGCCGAAGGCGATCTGCGAGCTCCAGAGTGCCGCCTGTCCGCGGCGGTCGAGATGCCGCAGATAGAGGAGGACGCCCAGGAGCAGCCAGACTGCCGCGACCTGGGAGTTGCGGCAGATCGCCCAGCGCACCGTTTCCACCAGCGCCGGGTGCACGGCGACGAGGAGGCTGGCGGCGGTCGCCGCCAGCCAGGAACCGGTCAACTGGAAGAGCACGAAGAGCAGCAGGGCGACGACGACGACGTGCAGCAGAACCGAGTGCGCATGAAAGCCGGCGATATTCCAGCCGAAGAGCGCGTGATCCACTGCCACCGACAGGGTGAAGAGGGGTTGGTAGAGGCTGTAGTGCGTGCTGGTGAACATGGTCGCCAGCGCCGCTGCCTTGTCGGCTCCGGCGAGCGCATTCACCTGCGGGCTGTTGCGGATCAACGCTTCGTTGTCGTAGCGGATCCAGTAGTCCCCAGGAGTCGGCAGGTAGACGGTGAGCGCCGCCGCCACCACGACCAGAAGCGCCAGCAGCGCATGAGACTTTTGCATCGCGGCGACTCCGGAATCGGGGGCCGGGCTCGTCGGCATGTGAAGAGACTCCTGACGGGGATTCGGGGGAGAGGTGCCTACTCGGTTCCGGGAACTTCGACCGTCTCGACCTTCAATATCCTGGCCCAGGCCGCGCGCAGGCTCGCCGGGAGGTCGAGGGTGGCGAAGCGGTTCCGGACCTGGTCGCGGCTGGTGAAGGTCCAGATGTCCTCCCAGTCGGCGTAGCGCAGGAGGTGGGAGATGGCCCAGGCTTGCCGCTCGGGCGAGCCCTCGCTCAGCAAGCGGCGCAGTTCTTCCGCGCTGACCGGCTGGTCAGGGAAGAAATAGAGACTGGCGCCGCGCGCAGTCTCTGATGAGTCGGTGCCGTAGGTGGCCATGGCGAAATGAGTATAGCGGCAACGCTTGGCGACGCAACGCTTGACGGGCCGGGGTCGCTTCTGTAAATTGTCGTCGGTTCGTCGTTCAAGCGGGCATAACTCAGTTGGTAGAGTGCAAGCTTCCCAAGCTTGATGTCGCGGGTTCGAATCCCGTTGCCCGCTCCATGATTTCCGTCGCCGCCGGACCGGCGGCGTGCCGTGCTTCGGCGCTCCTCGCTTAGAGCCTTCCCGGGCGCTTTCGGCCGCAGAGCGCAGGCGCCGCGCCGAACGTCGAGAAAGGCTGATCCATGGGCCACGCCTCTTTCATCGCCGCCGGAACCGAGCTCCGCGGGCAACTGACCTGCGATTCCGACCTGCGATTCGAAGGGTGCATCCGCGGCGAGATCGCCATCCGGGGCGACCTCGCCGTCGGCAGGGTTGCCGTGGTGGAAGGGCCGCTCCGGGCGCGCACCGTCACCATCGGCGGCAAAGTGCGCGGTCCGGTGCGCGGCGAAGAGCGCGTGGAGATCCTGTGCGGCGGTTCGGTCGCCGGCGACCTTTCCGCCGCCTGCGTCGTGCTCGCAGCGGGCTCCGAGCACGATGGGCAGATCGACATCTCCGACTGATCAGGGGATCGTGCCGTCGATGGGGACGATCAGAAGCGGCGTTCTGGCGCTGTCGGTGTGGATCTTCATCGTCCCGCGGAAGGCGCCTTTCGGCAAGGTCGCCATGTCGAGGGCGATCCCGATCTTGTACTCGCGCCCGAGGGTACGGGTCTCGATCGTGGCTTGCGGGAAACCCTTGAGGTCGTGCTCGACCTTGGTCACGTGGATCGGCGCGGTCGCGAAGCTCTGCACGACGATCGCCGGCAGCCACTTCTGCGTCGGCTTGACCTCGCCGACGCTCAGCTTCTCCGGCGTGACCGCCATGACCGGTCGCATGAAGCCGGAGAGCGGGATGGGAACGATGCTCTGCTTGGGATGGTTGACGTAGACGAGGACCGTACCGGTGATCGCGCCGACCGGCGCGTCCTCGGCGAGAGTCAGGTCCATCTTCCATTCCTGCGGGCTCCCGGGCTCTTTCTTGACGACCGGGGCGGTCAGCGTGATGCCGGCCGGCGGGGAACTGGTGCGCAGCACCGCGAAGTCCTGGCCGTCCTTCGCGGTGAGGCGTTGCGAGATCGTGCCACGCTGCTCGTACTGCACGGAGTTCCAGCGCGCATAGCCGGGCTTGGCGGTCACGTATTCCGTCGAGAGAATCTTCAGCTCGAGCATCGTGGTCGGCGCCTCGGGGTCGTTGCTCTTGAGAGCGATCTGCTTGAGCAGCGCCGCCGGTTTGTCATAGAGCAGCGGCACCCGGACATGAATCTCGCCGGCCTCACCGGGCGCCAGGACCGTCGGCCGGCTGACGACCTCGAGGTTGGGTGGCAGCATGAGCTTGTCGATCTTGAGCTCGGCGTTCCCGGCGTTGCTGATCTTGAAGGTGTGATCGACCACCTGATCGCGCGCGATCTCGCCGGTCTCGTGCACGCGCTCGGCGACGACCAGCTTGGGCCGCTTCACCTCTTCGCCCTGGGCGCGTGCCGGTGACCCTGAAGTGACCAGGATACCGGCCAGGAGGAGCAGCGTCGCGTCGCGCAGCAGGAGAGCGATCGGGCGCGAAGTCGCTGGCAGGCGCGGTGTGGATCGACGGGTCTGGACTCGGGGCATGGAAAGTCTCTCCTTGAGAGCTGGTGTAGATCTTGCGAAGCACTCGCGATCGATGCCAAATTGTCCTCTGCCGCGCCCGACTGTGACAGAATCAGCTGTGCAGCGAGGCGTCGGCGCCTCTCCTTGCACCCCACATGCCATGATCCGAACGACTCTTGCAGCTCTGCTCTGCTTTCTGTTGACGCCGGGTCTGGTTCTCTGTCTGGAGCAGACTGCGGCCGCGATCGCCGCCGATCGGCCGGCAGTCCAGACGCCGGCAGACCGGCTCCGGCTCCGGCGCCGGTCTGGGGCGACCTCCACCGGTGCGCCGCAGACGCCGGTTGCCGAACCTCCAGGCGAAGGTGCCACGACCCCGGAGCAAGTCCGGCGGGCCGCGGCGCTGGCCGAGATGCAGCCCCCGGATGGCGAGTGGCTGATCGACGCCGAGGGACGGCAGTACTTCATCCGCGAACGGCCCAAGAGCCAAGGCTTCAAGCGCCTCGACGGCGGCCGCGTGCGGATCTCCTACGGCGGCGAATACGAGCTCGCCGGGGAGGATGACGTCAACCTCTGGCTCAAGATCTATCGCGTCGGCGAAGAGCAGCCTGCCCGGCGTCCGACGATCGCGGCGACGACTCCCGAGGAGCTCGCGGCTTCGGCCGCGACCTTCGTGGCGCCGATCACGACGGTGGACCGCCTGCATCTGCGGGCTTTCGATGCCGGCTTGCCGCCGAGCGGGCTGTGGCGCAACGGATTCGATCTCGCCGACATCAACGGCGACGGCGAGATCGACTTCGTCCACGGTCCGACGCGGCGCGGAGGCGATCAGCCCAAGGCCTTCCTCGGCGACGGCAAGGGCACCTGGCGGCCGTTCCGGATGACCGTGCCGTCGGGCCTGCTCGACTACGGCGACGTCAAGGTCGCCGACTTCAACGGTGACGGCAAGCCCGATCTGGCCACCGCCAGTCATCTGCGCGGCGTCCAGGTCTTCGTCGGCGATGGCGCCGGCAACTTTTCGTCCTGGTCGGCCGGGCTGGACTTCGACAAACCGAGTCCGGGCCACGATGCCTCGGGCTTCTCGTCCCGGCGAATCGAGATCCTCGACTGGAACCGGGACGGCAGGCCCGACCTGCTCGCCTTCAGCGAGGGGCCGCGGATTCTGATCCTGGAAACCGCCAACTCCCGGAAGGTGAGCGGCACCGGCGCGCCGGAGGTGTTCGGGCCGAAGGTCTATCTCAACCAGGGAAACGGCACCTGGGTGGCGGTGGCGGAGATCGGTGAGCGGCCGGAGATCTTCGGCGACGATCTGGCCGTCGCGGACTTCGACGGCAATGGCAGCCCGGACTTCCTGACCTCTTCGAACGCGATGGGGCGAATGGGCCTGCTCCACCTGCAGGGCAAGAAGGTCGGCGGGCCATGGACGTCGGTCGATCTGCCGCTGCGGCCGCGCGCCTACGTGAACGCCGTGGCGGTCAGCGATTTCGACGGCGACCGGCGGCAGGACCTCGCCCTGTCGTATACCAGTTTCGAGCTCGGGGTGAACCGCGTCGGCATCGATCTCTACCTCGGCCGCCGCGACGGCGCCTGGGAGCGCCGCCCGGCATTCGTCCGCGAGGGGCGGGTGGCGTTCTCCGCCCTCGAGTCCGGGGATCTGGATGGCGACAAGCGGTCCGATCTGGTCGCCACCGACTACGACGGGTTCCTGCATATCCTCCTCGGCGATGGCCGGGGCGGTTTCGTGCTCGAGGAGAGTCCGGAGGCGCAGCAGCCGCGCGGCAACTGTCGCGGCTACGGCCTGCGGGTCGCCGACCTCGACCGGGACGGCCGGCCGGAGATCGTGGCGTCGTTCGCCGGCGAAGGCAATGCGTTGTATGATCCGCTGCGTTGTCCGGGGAAGGGCGGGGTCGCCGCATGGACTCTGCAATCCCCAAAATAAATGTTGACAAAGCATCAAAGTTGTCCTAGATTGCCGTCAAACCTGTGGGAGCGACCTGGATGAATGGGCCGACAGGTCTGAATTCATAGGATCGATTCACGGTAGAATTCGAGTTGTCTGACTAACGCAGTTCTAAAGGAGAAGAAGAGATGAAGAGACTGTTGGTAGCGTGCTTGTTGGCAGTGTTGGCGGCGCCGGCATTCGCAGTCATCGGGACGGTGGACGATGTCCCGGCGGCGACCCTGCTGTTGCCGTACTTCGAGGTCGACCTCGACGATGCAAACGGTATCAATACGCTGATGTCGATCAACAACGCCTCGGCCACCTCGGTTCTCGCACACGTGGTGATCTGGTCGGACCTGTCGGTCCACGTCCTCGACTTCAACGTCTACCTGACCGGCTATGACGTGCAGACGATCAGCCTGCGCGACATCCTCGTCGGTGGCAACCTCCCGATCACCGGCGAAGGCGTCAGCAATGTCGGCCCGGCGTCGATCCCGAATCCGGCGGAGTCCTATCCGTTCTGCGACGTCCTGCTGCCGTACAGCAATCCGGCGCTCGATGCGACCTACCTCGACTACGTTCAGCTCGCGCTGACCGGCCAGAGCGTCCCCTACTTCGGTTGGGACGATGACTGCGGCGCCATCGATCATGGCGACAACATCGCCCGCGGCTACGTCACGGTCGATACGGTCGACGAATGCCACATCGACTTCCCGGATTCCACCGGTTATTTCAACGACCTGACCGGCTACGTCACGAACGAGAACGTGCTCTGGGGCGACTACTTCTACGTCAACCCGGCCCAGAACTTCGCTCAGGGCGAGACGCTGGTGCACATCGAGGCCAGCGATGCCCTCGGCATCGCGAACTACACCTTCTACTATCGCTACAGCAACGAGGATCTGGTTCCTGGCCAGGACAACCGTGAAGGCCTCGGCAACGTGTTCGCTGTCCGCTATGTGAACGGCGGCGGCTTCACCGGTGGCACGGACATGATTGTGTGGCGTGATGCGAAGGAATCTGTCACGCATGGCGGTTACTGCGGTTCGTGGCCCTCGCCGTTCCCGCTCGGTCAGAGTCAGATCGTCGTGTTCGACGAAGACGAGAACTTCGAAGTGCCGGAAGGCTGCACGATTTCGCCTTGCGATCCCGGTCAGACCACCAATCCGTTCCCCTGGGAGGCCCAGCGCACTGCGGTTGGCAGCTCGGCGCTTCCGTCGAGCTACAACTTCGGCTGGCTCTACCTCAACCTGAACTTCCCGACCGGCACCATCTGGGATCCGTTCATGCAGAACTGGGTGACGGCCGTGATGGATGCGGATGGTCGCTTCAGCGTCGGCTTCGATGCCATTCAGCTTGGCAACGTGACGTATCCTGAGTTCGCGACGGACGACTGCATCTACACCCTCGACGAGGGCGGCCCGGTTCTTCCCTGCCCGGTCGACTGAGTCTGACGGCGGATCGGGCGGCTGACGCTTCGATCCACCAGTAATGAACTCGGGCTCGTCTCTCCTTCGATGGAGAGGCGGGCCCGTTTTCTTTTTGTGGCCGGATCGGCGCGCCGGAGACGAGATTCGGCAGCCTCTGCTGGTGTAGTCTCCAGCCAACCAATCGTGCAACAGGAGATGAAGCGATGAAGAGGGTCTGGATTTCATGTGTCTTGGTGATGCTGGCTGCGCCGTCCCTGGCCATTGTGGGCACGGTGGACGACGTGCCTGCGGCGACGCTGCTGTTGCCCTATTTCGAGGTCGATCTCGACAACCCCGACGGCGTCACCACCTTGATGTCGATCAACAACGCTTCGGCGGCCGCGGTTCTCGCGCATGTCGTGCTGTGGACGGACCTCTCGGTGCATGTCCTCGACTTCAACATCTACCTGACGGGCTACGACGTGCAGACGCTCAACCTGCGCGACATCCTCGTGCATGGCAACCTGCCGTTGACGGCGGACGAGGCCAACGACCCGGCGGGCAGCATCAGCCCGCAGGGCCCGGCGTCGCTGGAGGCGAGTTTCCCCAACTGTCCCGGCATCCTGCCGTACAGCAACCCGGCGCTCGACGCCACCTACCTCGACCATGTTCAGAGCGCCCTGACCGGCCAGGCGTCCGTGGTCTTCTTCGATGGCCTGTGCTCGGGCGTCGATCATGGCGATCGCATCGCCCGCGGCTACGTCACGGTCGATGCGGTCAGCGAGTGTTCGACCGACTTCCCCCAGGATCCCGGCTACTTCCTCACTGGCGGGCTGGGCACCGCGACGAACCAGAACGTCCTCTGGGGAGATTACTACTACGTGGATAGCGACCAGGATTTCGCCCAGGGCGAGACGCTGGTTCACATCGAGGCGGACGCGAGGCTGGGCGCGGCGGACTACACCTTCTACTACCGTTACGCGATCGGGGCGGACAATCGCGAGGGCCTCGGCAACATCTTCGCCGCGCGCTTCATCGACGGCGGTCAGTTCGACGGCGGAACGAGCCTCCTCGTCTGGCGCGATGCGAAGCGCATCGTCCAGCCGTTCAGCTGCGCCCTCGAGGCCCCGGCGCCTTTCCCGCTGGGCCAGAACCAGGTCGTCGTGTTCGACGAAGAGGAGAACTTCGAAGTGCCGGAAGGCTGCACGATCTCACCCTGCGATCCGGGAGAGACCCTCACTCCCTTTCCCTGGGAGACGCAGCGCACCAAGGTTCGCGGCCCCGCTCTGCCGGCGACCCCGAACTTCGGCTGGATCTACCTCAACCTGAATCTCGAAGTCAGCGCGAGTCCGGTTCCCTTTGCGCAGCTGATGCAGAACTGGGTCTCGGTGGTGATGGACGCCAAGGGCCGGTTGAGCGTCGGTTTCGATGCCATCCAGCTGGGCAACGTAACGCGACCCTGCCGGGGCGCCGGACGACTGCATCCACACCCTCGATGATGGCGGGCCGGTTCTTCCCTGCCTGGAGCCGTGAGCGTTCCGGGGCAGGCGTCGATCCGATCCCTGGTCGACGACGCAGCGAGCCCGGGCTCGTCTCTCCAGCGCTGGAGAGGCGGGCCCGTTTTCTTGGCTGTCAGCGCGGCTCGCGCTCGGGTTCGCTGAAGTCGCCGGGGTCGCTGGGAAGATGCGGTTCGACGCCGGCGAGGGCGAGCCAGAGGAGATGCATGTCCTCGGCGAGCGGGGCCTCGAAGCGCATCGCCGCACCGGTTCGGGGGTGCTCGAAGGCCAGTCTCCAGGCGTGCAGAGCCGGTCGTGGAAAGACCCTCACCGTGCGCCCGGGAGCGGCCGCGAGCTCGCGGTGCCGGGCCTCCCCGTAAGTCGTGTCGCCGACGATCGGATGGCGCAGGTGCTTGAGGTGGACGCGAATCTGATGCGTCCGCCCGGTGAGGAGCTCGAGCTCGACGAGCGCCAGGCCGGCCGCCGAGGCGATCGTGCGATAACGGGTGGTGGCGGGGCGCCCGTCGGTCCGCACGGTCATCTTCTTGCGTTCCGAGGCGTGACGTCCGATCGGCGCTTCGATCGTCCCTTGCGCCAGCTTCGGCGTGCCGTGAACGATGGCGAGGTAGCGCTTGCCGATCCGCCGCGCGGCGAAGGCCGCGGTCAGCGCGCGATAGCTCTCCGCCGTGCGCGCCACGACGATGACGCCGCTCGTGCCCTTGTCCAGGCGATGGACGATCCCGGGACGGCCCGGCCCGCCCACGCCGGCCATCTCGGGGAAGCGGGCCAGCAGGCGGTGCGCGAGCGTTCCGGTGGCCTGGCCCGCGCCGGGATGAACCGTCAGGCCGGCGGGCTTGTCGAGCACGACGAGGTCGTCGTCCTCGTAGAGCAGCCGCAACTCGCCCTCTTCCGCCACCACCCGCGACTCGCCACGCGCCGGCGGATTCCAGGCGATGTGCTCTCCCGCCCGCAGCAGATGACCGGGCTTCGGCTGCGCGACGCCGTCGACCGTCAGGTGGCCGGCGCGAATCCACTCCTGGATCTGGTTGCGCGGCAGGTCGAGACGGGCGGCAACGGCGCGGTCGAGGCGGACACCCGCTTCGCCTTCGCCGACGTGCCAGTTCCCCGGGCTCACGGCCGGCGGCGGAAGGAGTCGAGGAGGATCAGCACCAACCCGACCGAAATGGCGCTGTCGGCGACGTTGAAGTCGGGCCAGCGATAGCTGCCGATGAAGACCGCGATGAAGTCGGTGACCGCCCCGCTCGCCATCCGGTCGAAGAGGTTGCCGACGGCGCCGCCGAGCACGAGCGCGAGCGCCGCGAGCAGGCCGCGGTCACCCTCCGGGGTGCGGTAGAAGAGCACGGCGATCAGTCCGAGCGCCACCAGCCCGAAGAGCGACAGCACCCACGGGCTGCCGTCGCGGCCGCCGTTGGCGAACATGCCGAACGCCACGCCCGTGTTGCGCACATGGGAGATGTGGAGGAGGCCAGGGATGACCTCGTGCGAGCTCATCTCGGGCAGGTGGGACTCGATCAGCCACTTGGTCCACTGATCGAGGGCGAGGACAGCCGCCGCAATGAGCAGGTAGAGCGACTTGCGGGTCCGGGGCCGGGCGGGCGAGGGCTCGCTCCCGGGACTTCCGGGGCTCCCGGGGCTCACTGGCGGCAGGACGGCGGATGCGGTCATCTTTCGACACCTTCCAGAACGACGACGGCCACGGCGTTCGCACCGTCGTGGCTGATGGAGAGCCAGAGCTGCCCGACGCCGAGCGCCGCCGCGCGGCGACGCGCCTCGCCGTGGAGCTCGAGCGCCGGGGCGCCGGAGGCCTGACGGCGAACCTCGATCTGGAGGAATCCCACCCCCTCGGCCCAGCCTGTACCGAGCGCCTTCATCGTCGCCTCCTTGGCCGCGAAGAGGCCGGCGACGTGGGCGGCGCGAACGGGACCACTGGCCGCGGCAACGCCGTCTTTGTGGGCTCGAGCCACGCGGACCTCGCCGTCGCGGAAGACGCGGCGCAGGAAGGCGTCGCCGTGACGCTCCAGCAGGCGCTCGATCCGGCGTGCGATCGACGATGTCGACGCCCAGGCCAAGGATGCGCGTCACGACCCCTCCCAGCTCTGCAGCAGGGACGCGAAGTGGAGGCGTTCCGCAGCCGGATTCTCGAACCAGCGGATCGCCGCGATGCCCCAGGCGCCGCGGTCGGCGACCTGGCGGGCGTTCCCGGCGTCGATGCCGCCGAGGGCGAGGACCGGAAGACCCGAGGCCACCGCCTGCGCGAGCCCGTCGAGGCCGCGGGGCGGGATCAGGCCCGCCTTCGACGGCGTCTCGAAGACCGGGCCGAAGAGAGCGAAGTCGGCCCCCTGGTCGCGGGCGAGGCGGATTTCGTCGGGAGTGTGCGTCGATCGGCCGAGGAGGAATGTAGCGCGGGGGCGGGAGCGCCCAGCGCCTCGCGGAGGCGCGCGAGCGGGAGACCCGAGGCGGGGAGGTGGACGCCGTCCGCTCCCGCCGCCAGGGCGATGTCCAGACGGGCATTGACGAGCAGGACGCGGGGCCCTCCCGCGGCGGCCCGCGCTTCGCGGGCCAGCTCGAGCAGCTCGCGGTCGGCGAGGCCCTTGCGCCGCACCTGGAGTCCGTCGACGCCGGCGGCGCCGAGCTCGCTGCACCAGCGCCGCCACTGCGGGCCGGGCGTGGCCGCCGGGCTACTGATGGCGAGCAGGCGCGGAATCTTCAATCGGGTAGCCGGCAGTTGGAGGATCCGGAGGATGGCGGCGCAGGAAGAGATCGAGGTCGTGCACGCCCCAGACTAGATGAAGAAGGCCGAAGGCGGAGATCAGGGCGCGCGCCCACGAGGTGAGGAGGAGCTCGCGCACCGGGCCGAAGGGAAGCAGCAGCACCGCATGGCTCCAGGCGCTGAGCCAGGGCGACATCAGCAGGAAGAGGCCCGCCTCTACGCAGTAGACGAGGAAGACTCCACGAAAGATCGAGTCGGCGCGCATGGGCGGTTGGATTGTAGTCCACCCGCCCACGCCGTGACAGTTTCCGGCCTAGTTGTGGCCGCCGTCGTCCTTCTTCGGCGGCGGGGGCGGGGGCGGAGAGCTCTTTCCCGAGGGCTGGCCGCTCTTCGCTCCCTTGTTGCCCGACGAGCCCGACGAGGCGGCAGGGCTCCTGCCGGAGCTCTGCGCCCCCTGCGACCCCTGCGAGCCGGAGGGGCTCTTGCCGTAGCTCTGCGAGCCCTGTGAGCCCGAGGGGCTCCTGCCAGAGTTCTGGGACCCCTGAGAGCCCGAGGGGCTCTTGCCGTAGCTCTGCGAGCCCTGTGAACCGGAGGGGCTCTTGCCGTAGGTCTGGGTCCCCTGCGAACCCGAAGGGCTCTTGCCGTAGCTCTGCGACCCCTGTGAACCGGAGGGGCTCTTGCCGTAGCTCTGCGAGCCCTGTGAACCGGAGGGGCTCTTGCCGTAGGTCTGGGTCCCCTGCGAACCCGAAGGACTCTTGCCGTAGCTCTGCGACCCCTGCGAACCCGAGGAGCCCTTACCGTAGTAGCTCTGGGTCCCCTGCGACCCGGAAGAGCCCTTGTCGTAGCTCGGCGACTCCTGCGTGCCGGACCCCTTGCTGTCGGCCCCCGGCGCCGGACGCCGGACGCTGCCGACGACCCGCTGCACCGGCGCGCTCTCGCCGCCCTTCTCTTTCCACAGCTGGCGATCGGCTCCGGTATCGGACGTCCCCTTGGGCTCGTAGCTCGTCGCTTGGGGCGCACGGGGCACGGCCTGCGGGGTTGCACTCTTGCCGCCGGAGGAGCGCGAGTCGATCGGCGGCACGCCCTTGGGTGTCGCCGGGCGCGGCTTGGCGGATACGAGGCCTCCCGTGGCGCTGCCCCCCTCCTTGCCGTCTCTGCCGCCCTTGCCCGTGCTCTGCACCGGGGTCTCCTTGACGCCCGGAGTTCCCGCAGCGCCGCCCGACTTCGGCTCTTCCCGTCGCTTCCAGGAGGGGGTTGCGGCGAGCTTCGGCACGCTTCCGATATCCCGGATCACACCCTTGTCCCGACCTCCCTTGGGATCCTGATTCACGACGACCCGTGCGACGTCGGAAGGGAGCCTTCCCTTGCGGCCGACGAAGTCGGTGACGTCGGCCAGATCCCGGCCCGAGCGCTCACGACTCCGCTTGCCGATCTCGTGCAGCAGGTTCTCGGTGCGGTCGGTGCGGTCGATGCGATCGGGACTGAAGTCACGCGTGTCCGTGGTCAGCAGGCCCCGCGGGGGCTCGGGCAGGCGGGACTCGTGCTCGCGATCTCGTCCGGTCCGCATGTGGCCGCGGAAGTGCCGGTCGCGGAAGCAGTGCACCGGCGCGTAGTTCCAGTCCGAATAGATCCCCCAGCCGCCGCCGGCCCAGCCGTAGACGCCGTAGCGGTAACCGCCGCCGTACCAGGGGTCGTAGAACTGGCTGTAGTAGCCCATCGGCACCCAGCTGGCCCAGCCGCTCGTCCAGTTCCAGTAGACCCAGGCCGGAGAGTAGACCGCGCCGGGCCGCCAGGCCCAGCCGTATCCCGGCAGGCTGCACCAACGGCCATAGTGGTACGGCACCCAGCCCCAGGGCTCATTGGAGACCCAGGTGTAGCCGGAGGGGGTCCACGACCACCGGCCCTGCCAATAGGGACGCCAGCCGGCGGAGACGTACGGCCGCCAGTAGCGGACGCTCTCGTACTCGACCCAGTCGCCGGCTTCGTCCAGCGGCGCTGCGTCGTAGGCAAGGTGGGGTTCGACGTAGGCCGCGCTGCGCGACCCGGCGAGCACCCGGCCGCTGAGCTCGGCGCCCCAGCGCTCGAGCTCGTCGGGCGCGTCGGCGGCGGCGAGCTCGAGGCGCGGCGAGCGATCGCCGAGCGCCAGGATCGCCTCGGCTTCGCGCACCACCGAAGAGCCGCGGTCGGTCACGATCTCGGCGTACCCGCGACGGGTGACGACCCGAGTCCAGGCCTGTCCGTCGTTCTCCACTCCGCTCTCGACCCGGTATTCGCCGGGCTGCTGGATGTACACCGTGGCGTTGGCGGTGATGATGCGCGGCAGCTCGTCGCCCAGCGCCTCGTCGGAAACTTCGAGGAGCAGCTCGCCCCCTTCCAGACGCAGAACGGTGATGCGCTCCTCCCGGTCGCCCGAGAAGGCGAGGCGTTCGAGCACGAGGCCCGTTTCGGCGCCGAGGCGCAGGCGATTGCGATCGGAAAGCGCCAGCTCGAGGCGCGAGTCGGGACCGACGCGCACCTGGTCACCGGTCAGCAGCGGCTGGTTCACTTCCAGCGCTTCGCCGACCCCTTGGCCGGCCGCGGCGACGGTCGCGTCCCCTTCCAGGGTGCGGAGGAAGGAGTAGCTGGCGCGCTCGTCGGCGATCGGGGCGGTGGCCTCTGCGTTCTCTCCGGCGGCCATGGGTGCGCCGGGCGCGGGGCCTGCTGGACCGGCGAGCGGTCCGGAGGCCAGGCCCGGAACTGCAAGCAGGAACGCGGTTCCCAGCGTCCTGGCGAGGCGGCTCGAAATCGGCTGGAGCGGGTTCTTCTGGTTCATTTCTTCCTCCGTGGTGCCCTGCACGGAGAGCTATAGCAAAGTGCGGACCAACCTCCATGGACCATGGCCCGGGTGGGTCGCCGGCACGCGGACGCAGCTGGCGGTGGCCGGCGGCGGTCGGCGGGAGTCGTCGGCTCCCGCCCGCTCCGCAAGCGACAGGTCCGGCCGGTCGCTGCTAGACTTCGCCGCAGACCCATGTTGAGGAAACTGTTCGGCAAGAGCGCGGCCGTGCCGCCCACGCACGAGTTGACGATCGAGGATCTGATCGTCCTCGAGCGCTACGACGAGGCGCTCGAACGTCTCGAAAAGAAGACGCAGGAGAACCCCAACGACCTGCACTCGCATCTGCGCCTGGCGGAGGTCTATTCCCAGGTCGGCAAGGGCGCCAAGGCGCTCGACGAGTTCCTCTACGTCGCCGACATGTACACCGACGACGGCTTCTACGACAAGGCGCTGGCACAGCTCGCCAAAGTCGCCCGGCTCGCCCCGGGCGATGCCACGGTGGGCGCCAAGATGCAGCGCATCCAGCGCCTCAAGGCCCTGGAGCACAGTCGAGTGCTGGCGATCGAAGGCCTGGTGCAGGCACAGCAGGAGCAGGATCCGCTCGCCCGGACCTCGCCGGTGGAGGTCGAGCGGCTCTGGCAGGGTCTGGCGAGCACGGCGATCGTCGAGCGTCTCTCCGGCGACCAGCTGAAGCGGCTGTTCTCCGGCTGCGAGCTGTGGAGCGCCGAGGAGGGCTCGGAGATCGCGGCGCGCGGCAGTCGCGAGGAGTTTCTGCTCATCCTGATCACCGGCGCCGCGGAGGCCGTCGTCACGACCTCCGACGGCCAGCGGTTCCAGGTCAGGGGATTCGTGCCTGGGGACATCCTCGGCGAGCGCTCTCTGCTGGAGCACAAGCCGTGGCCCGCCACCTACCGCGTGACGGAGCGTGCGAAGTTCGTCAAGGTCGGTGTCTCCGGCATGGAACGAGCGCTGACCGGCAATCCCGACCCGCGCGCCCTGATCGATGCGCTGCGCTCGCAGCACAGCGACCGGGCGGTCGCGGCCGCGGTCGAGAAGCTCGAGGCCTCGTCGATCGCATGACGCTGCGGCCGATCCTCCTCTTCCCAGACCCGATCCTGCGCCAGAAGACCGAAGAGGTCTCCGCGTTCGACAGCTCACTCTCGCGCCTGGTCGCGGAGATGGCGGCGACGATGTACGCCGCCCCGGGCGTCGGTCTGGCCGCCCCTCAGATCGGCGACCTGCGCCGGGTCGCGGTGGTGGACATCGATCCCACCGGACCGCGCTCCGAGCTCCATGTGCTGGTGAATCCCCGCGTCGTCGAACGCGCCGGCGTCGAGACCGACATCGAGGGCTGCCTGTCGATTCCCGGCTTCACCGAGCGGATCGAGCGCCCGCTCGTCGTTCGCGTGGCGGCGCAGCGGCTCTCGGGCGAGGCGTTCGAGATCGAGACCGAGGGTTTCTTCGCCCGGGTGCTCTGCCACGAGATCGATCACCTGGAGGGAATCCTCTTCATCGATCACCTGCGCGGCCTCCGGCGCCAGCTCGCGATGCGAAGGCTGGGGAAGCTCGGCTATGCGAAAGAGATGCTGGCGTAAGCTCGACCCCACCGGACTCGTGCCGGGCGGACGGACCGGGTGCTCGAAAGGAGTCGTGTGGATCGCAGAGAGTGTGAAGTTCTTCAATACGCTCGGGCGCAGGCTCGAGCCGTTCGAGCCGCTCGAGCCCGGGAAGGTCGGCATCTACACCTGCGGACCGACGGTCTACAACACGGTCCACATCGGCAATCTCCGGACCTTCCTGTTCGAGGATCTGCTCTGCCGGAGTCTGCGCTTCCTCGGCTTCGAGGTCACGCAGATCATGAATCTCACCGACGTCGACGACAAGACGATCCGCGGCGCCTTCGAGAAGGGCCTGGCGCTCGACGTCTACACCGCGCCGTTCATCGCCTCGTTCGCGGCCGATCTCGCGACACTGAACGTCGTGCCGGCGGCGGCCTATCCGCGCGCCACGCACTACATCGACGGCATGCAGGCGATCATCGCTCGCCTGCTCGCCGCCGGGCTTCGCCTACGAGAGCGACGGCTCGGTCTGGTTCCGCATCGCCGCCGACGACGACTACGGCAAGCTCTCCGGATTCAAGAAGGACGAGGCCCGGGTGGGGGAGCGGGTCGCGAGCGACGAGTACGAGACCGAGGACGTGCGCGACTTCGTGCTGTGGAAGGGCGCCAAGCCCGGCGAGCCCAGCTGGCCCTCGCCCTGGGGCCCCGGACGCCCGGGTTGGCACATCGAGTGCTCGGCGATGAGCGCCGCCTTCCTCGGCGAGACTTTCGACATCCACTGCGGCGGCGTCGACAACCTCTTCCCGCACCACGAGAACGAGATCGCCCAGAGCGAGTCGGCGAACGGCGTGCCCTTCGTGCGCACCTGGCTGCACTCGGAGCACCTGATCGTCGACGGCCAGAAGATGTCGAAGTCGCTGGGCAACTTCTACACTCTCTCCGACCTTCTGGCGCGTGGCATCTCGCCGCGCGCCCTGCGCTACCTGCTGATCTCGGTGCACTACCGGCAGAAGCTCAACTTCACTTTCGCCGGGCTGGACGGAGCGCGCGCAGCGTTGATCCGGCTCGACGACTTCATCGATCGGGTCGGCGCATGCCGTGGTCGTTCAGCAGGAAGAAGAAAAGCTTTCAGTAAAGGTAGAGACCTTGGTTTCTGGGTTCTCGGCTGGTCTCGCCGACGACCTGAATGTGTCCGCAGCGTTGGCTTCGCTGTTCGATTTCGTGCGCGAGGTGAACGGGATGATCGATCGGCGGGAGCTGGGTGCTGGCGATCCGGAGCGGGTGATCGCGGCGTTGCGGCTAGTGGACCAGGCATTGGGCGTGATCTTCATGCCGTGGGGCACGGTGGCCGCTTCCGGAGCCGACACATCTCGCCTCCGAGGCCGAGATCGAAGCCGCGATTGCTTCGCGCGTGGCGGCGCGCGCGGCGCGCAACTTCGCCGAGTCGGACCGTATCCGCGACGACCTCGCGGCGCGCGGGGTGGTGCTCGAGGACTCGCCGCAGGGGACGCGGTGGAAGCGGCGGTAGGGCGGCGGAGACGATGAGCTCCGGCCTCAAGGGCTTCGGTGACCTGCCGCACACGCATGCGCGGGGGGCGGCAGGGGAGGACGCCGCGGAGGGTTTCCTGCGGCTGTCGGGCTACCGGATCGTCGCCCGGAACGTCCGCACCAAGGTCGGCGAGCTCGACTTCGTGGCGCTCGACGGCGAGACGCTCTGTTTCATCGAGATCAAGGCCCGGGCGACCGCCGAGTTCGGCCGGGCGATCGAAGCGGTGGGCCCGCAGAAGCAGCGCCGGCTGGCCAAAGCCGCCCTGCTCTTCCTGGCGAAAAACCGCTCCCAGCGCCCCTGCCGCTTCGACGTCCTCGGCCTCGACCGCGGCCGCGACGGCGCCTGGAGCTTCACCCTGGTGAAGAACGCCTTCGACGCGCCGGTGCTGCATCCTTGACAGCCCGCGTGGCCGTTCGCTATCGTCCGCAGGCCCGGGCGGGAATAGCTCAGTGGTAGAGCACAACCTTGCCAAGGTTGGGGTCGCGGGTTCAAGTCCCGTTTCCCGCTCCAATTTTTAGCCTTCGTTTTTGCCTCACAGAAGGCCGCCTCCGGGCGGCCTTCTCTCTAAGGGCGACGTAGCCAAGTGGTAAGGCAAGGGTCTGCAAAACCCTCATTCGCCGGTTCGACTCCGGCCGTCGCCTCCACAATCTCCCCTCTCCGCCCAACTTCAACACCCGGCAACGCTTAGGCTCTAGCCGTCCTCGATCGAGGACGGCCGTGTGCGGACCCGCACCCAGCCCCCGCTTGGCCTACAATCCACCCCAGCCGGAGTGGCGAAATGGCAGACGCAGGGGACTTAAAATCCTCCGTCCCGAAAGGGGCGTCCCGGTTCGACCCCGGGCTCCGGCACCAGTCCAGACAGACCTGCGTCGCCACCACTTGGGGACATACTGCGGGGGGCCAGGATCGCCCGTCCTCGCCAAGCCCTCGCATCCCCGCTGTGTGTCCCCCGTTGAGCCCGCGAACCTCGGACAGCCCGCTCTTCTCTGGCTTGGCTAGTTACTCAGTGGCATCGCCAGGTGCAGCGGCCGGCAGGAGCGCGCGCAGCTTCGGCATCAGAGCGGGGATTTCGAAGGACGTCACGTCCCAGACGAGATCAAAGTCGACAGTCAGGTAGTCGTGCACGATCTTGTGGCGCATGCCGACGATCTCGGACCATGGAATCTCGGGGTGCGCGGTACGGAAGGCCGGAGAGACTCGCCTGGCAGCCTCGCCCAGAGTTTGCACCAGGTGCGTGAGAGCGAGCCGCACATCCTCGTCGAAGTCGTAGGCGGAGCGATCCAGTCGACTGGATCGCTCGTCGATCCTCGCAGCCACATCGACCATCTGGCCGACATAGATGAGATCGTCATGCTGCATACTGAACCTGAGCCTCGGCGAGGACGCGGTCGCGGAGTCTTGGATGCAGGTACTTGCGCGGTACGAGATCGATCCGTCGGCCGCCGAAGAGCGCCGAGAGCTCCTGTTCGAGCTGGAAGTACCGGAACCCGAGGGTGACACCGGGCTCGAACTCGACGAGCAGATCGACATCGCTCGCCGGGCCGAAGTCCGGGCGCAGCGCCGAGCCGAAGAGTGCCAACTCACGGATTCCCCAGCGCTGGCAAAGCCCAGCGAGTTGGGCGGGGTCTGCAACCAGCGGGCGGTCGGAAGCTTGCACGGCCATGGGCAAAGTGTAACTGAACTCAGCGAACCAGGGTGCGGTGCGGGGAGCTCTTGGCCAACTGCCGGCCAGAAGCAGCGCCGAAACTTCTCCTGCGGGTCGCTCCAGGCGTGGAGTCCGACACCGGTCCTTCTCGATTCAGTCTGACTCGCCATACCAATGTATGGTGAAATACCCAGAACCATGCTACGTTGAGCGGGCGGCCATGGCCTCCTTCGAGTGGGATGCGGACAAGGACATCGAAAACCGAAAGAAGCATGGTGTCTCATTCGTGGAGGCGCAGTATGCATTTGCCGATGCGCGGCGTGTCGTTGCCGAGGACCTCGAGCACAGCACGGGCGAGAAGCGCTTCTTCTGCTTCGGACGGGTCGCGCGGGGAGTGGTGACGGTGCGCTTCACCTACCGCAGGGGAACGATTCGGATCATCGGTGCCGGTTTCTGGCGCAAAGGAAAGGCGATCTATGAGCTCGAGAATCAGGTACACGGATGAACCGATCGGAGAGTATCGGGTGGTTCCGGACTTCCTGCCGCCGCCGGAACAGCTGGCGTTTCGCGACGAGGGGGTCAAAGTCACGATCGCGCTCAGCAAGCGCAGTGTCGACTTCTTCAAGTTGCACGCGGCCAAGAACCGGACGCAGTACCAGCGAATGATCCGGCAACTCCTCGATGCCTATGTGGACGCTTATGCGCCGCCTCCGGCTCGGCGCACTGCCGGTTCGCCCCGCAAACAGGCTGCCCGCTAGCGCGGTTCGAGGTGACGACGCAGCTCAATCCGGCGTCGCCTCTACTTCTTCGAGCCGCGGCGCGATCCCGTCAGCGGGCGTGAGCTAGCCGGCAGACGCCCCTCGCAGGACGACGAGGCGCGGTTCCATCCAGATCAACCACCCTGGCGAGCTCGCGCGTGAGCGGTCGGTGGCCTCGAATCGGAGCTTCACGCCGACGCGTTGGCCTCGCCAGCGCGACAGGTCCACCGACAGGTCACGAGCCGCGACGCCGTCGCCGGCCTCCGCGCTCGCCCACACGGCGTCTTCCCGGGAACCGGGCAGCGGCGCACCGGGCAGCGGTGCCAGCGAAATCTCGTAGCGACCGGCGGCTTCCTGTCGGCCGGGGGCGATCGTCACTTCGAACAGCGGGGTGCCCCCGTCGGGGATGTCCACCGCCAGCGTGGCGGCACCCTCGACATCGTTCCGGTTCCACTGCACACCCCGGAGCCAGCGTTTGAAGTGCAGGCGACCGGCCGCCGCCAGCGCGGGCGTCTCGGCAGGCTCTTGCTGCAAGGCTTCTCCGAGGTACGCAGGTGCGGGGCTGGCGAAGCGGGCCGGCTCCGGCACCCGGTCGACCAGAGAGACGGCGGTGGCCAACCCGGCGCGACGGACGAACACGGCGATGAGTCTGGGTCCGGCGGCGGGGAACCACCGCGCCAGCGAATACTCGAGCGCCATTCTGGGCTGGGTCGCGTACACACGGTCCGCGAGCAGCCCCGGCCGGAGTCCGTTTGGGGCGAGGCGGATGACGAAGAACTCCGGTGCTCGCCCGAACACGTAGTCGGGTGCCGCCTTGCCGCTCGGCGGACCCTGGGCTGTCGCGATCTGCGAGTCGGCGAGTCCGAAGGTATCGAGGACTTCGAGTCCGGAATAGTAGGAGGTGATCCCGATCTCCTGCATGGCGACGAGCTGGCCCGGTTGGGCGCGCTCCCGCAGCCACGCGGCCAGCTGGTGATACGGCGGCTCCGACACCTCGGGGCGAACGCGGTCGCCAGCGATGAACCGGCGCGTTGCCTGCGCTGACGCCTCGAGGCGGGCATGCCCACCGTCGAGGAGCGCGAAACGCGGTCGACTCACTTCCAGGTCCGCGATTCCCCAGAGAATCGCCTGGAAGCCGACTGCGAGCACCAGGCCAGCGGCGGCGACGGCGATACCCGAGCGTCCGCGCCGCTCGCCAAATTCGAAGAGCGCCCGGGCTCCGCGAGCCGCGAACACCAGGAGGATGGGCAGCAGGGGAAACAGGTAGCGCTGAAAAGGGTAGCCATCGGCGTGCGCCCCGCCGAGCGCCAGCAGGGTCAAGGTCGCGCACGCAACCAGGGCCGCGAGCGCGTCTCGCCGCCTTGCCCACCACATCCCCGCTGCGCCGAGCGCGATGACCGGGGCGTTCCTGCCTGCGAACTCGAGCAGGTAGGCCAGTCCGAGACGCAGAGCCGTCAGGACATCGAGACCCATTTTCGCCGCGACGCTGTTGGGCAGCAGCTGGCCGAAGTAGGCCCAGCGGAAGAGCAGGAAGGCGCCAAAGGGAATCGCGAACACGAGCACGCCGGACGCCGAGAGGCGGCCCGACCGGCGCAGCAGGACCACCCAGGCGAGGAAGACGAGCACCCCCTCCGGTCGGAGCAGCGCGAGAGCGAGCAGCGCGACGGCCGTTCTCCGGTCCATCGCGCCTGGCGGGGCGGAGACGAGGAAGCGGAAGGCGAGCAGCAGCGCCAGGCCGGCGACGAGAGTCTCGAGTCCCGCTGCGATGTGAAAGCCGACGCCTGGAGCGAGCGCGAAGGCCCATGCCGCCAGCAGCGGCAGCCAGCGTTCCTTCATGAGCAGGCGAGCCGTCCCGAACACCGCGATCACCGTCGCCACCGCGGCCAGGAGCGCCAGGAGGACCGCGGTCGGCGGGATGCTCGAGCCCAGCCCACCGGCAAGGCTCAGGATGGCGACCCAGAGCGGGTTGGAGAAACCCTCCACGGGATCAGCTGCGGGCGTGAGCCGGAGGCCGCCGCCGGCAGCCAACGTCCGGGCGTAGCTGAAGGAGATGTAGGCGTCGTCGACCGGCAGCGCAGGATCTGCCGCCGCCGCCAACCCGCGGACGACCATGACGCCGCACGCTCCGAACAGGAGCAAGGCGACCGCAATGGAGCTCCAGTCCCGAGCACGCCTCGCCATGACAGCACTCTCCGCATCCGGCTCGCTCCCCGGCAGGAAAAGGAGCCGGGAGAGACCCTACCGGCCGACCCTACTCCAGGGCCATGTCCACCGAATCGGGGCAGCTCCAAAAATCCCTTGTTCCGACTTGGCGTCGCCCGTTCCGAAAGGGACGTCCAGGTTCGAGCCCGGGCTCCGGCACCAGTCTCGAGGCGAGCGGTCAGGCGCTGCGCCGAACCTATTGGAAAGCGATGCTTGCCAGCGACAGCACGAGAGCGGAAACTCCGCTGCGCCTGAGGGCGAGGATCGCCACAACTCCGCCGGTCAGGTCTCGCGCTCCCGCGGCGGGGAATCGGCCCTGTTGACCGGTCTGGAGCGCAGTCCTACGATGCGACTTGGGGGGGCGCCGATGACGAAGATCGTCTGGCGGGGAGATCCGTTCGTACCTGTTGGGCGAGGAGATCTTCCGCGACGACTTTGAAGTCGGCAGCGCTTGCAACTGGACCGCGACGGTGGGCGGCGGCTGCCCGTAGGATCGGCCCGCCAGGGCGGTTCGGGAGCGATCGTGCGAGTCGCGGTGAGCGATCGAAGTGCCGGCCGAATCGCAAGCTGCTCGAGTTCGGACGCCCGCAAGTCGGCTCGCACCTGTTTCGTTTCGGATCGAGAGTCACTAGGATAGACCGCCTCGAAGGCCGGAGCGTCGCGGTGCCCCGGGAATCGGAACGTTTGGCGTGACGACACCAAGGAGACCGACATGGGTGACAAGGGCGGCAAGAAGGACAAAGCGAAGAACGACAAGCAGAAGAAGAGCGGCCAGGACAGCAAGAAGAAGGACAAGAAGAAGTAGAGAGGACTAGCGCTGGTCGACCCGGCAGTGAGGCAGAGGCAAGCCCGATCCGGCTGCCAACCAGTTGTCGCCGGCACCAGGGCCCGAACGAAAAAAGGGGCCGCTCTCGCGAGCGGCCCCTTTGCAGTTCACGTCGCCCGACAATCGTCAGCGGCGACTCCGAAAGTCAGCTTCTACTTTGCGGTCGGGGTGTAGCTCAGATCGGGACGGTACTGGATGAGCTCGCTGTAGAGCCGTTCGGTGCTGCCGCGGACGACGTCGAGGAGGGCGGTCGCCTTGATCGCGCCCATCGAATCGGTCAGGACCGAGAGCAGACCCTTTTCCGGCGGAGCGAAGTCGGCGAAGCTGTTGCGCCGGGTCGAGAGGACGTAATGCGGTCCGTCGCCGCCGCTCGCCAGGCGATACCAGCTGGAGTACGTCTTCCAGGTGGTCTTGTTGAGCTCAGCTGTGATCGTTTCGAGAGCGTCCTCGAAGCGCGGCACGTCGGCGATCCGGACGTAGTAGTGCACGAGCTGCGAGTACTTCGACGGCCCGGTCGCCCCCGGCTCGTTGCGGCTGGCGGCGCCCATGTGGATCCAGTAGCCGTCGGAGCTCGACTCGGTCGCGGGACCGGAGGTCTTCGCAATGTCTGCAGCGTCGAGCGCGTCGAAGGCCTCGCGGCCGTCGTAGTCCTTCCAGTAGTGGTCGAACGTGCCGGTGATGAAGTTGCCGGCCCGATCGCCGTTGATGACCTCCCAGGTGTACCAGCCGAAGGCGTCCTTCTGCTGCTTGTGGAACTCCATGTGCTTCTTGCGCCCCTCGGCCCAGGCCGCGCCGGCGCCCGGCTTCGCCTTCCAGACTGTAATCTGGCAGACCTCCGGACTCTTCTGCGCCAGAACCGGCGCCACACTCAGCAGAGCTGCGCCCACCACGACACACATCGCTTTTCGCATGACTTCAACCCCCCCCATTGGAAATGGAGCAGTACCATACGCCCAACTGGCGTCTGTCGCAATCCGGCGAAAAGGCGGCCGAGAATTGAGCATTTGCTCCGCCTTCAAGGAGGCTTCATGCTCGGCCGAACATGGAGCCTGTGGGACCGAAGGAGCGATCGTGCGCGTTGCGGTGACCGGGGCGTCGGGCCACGTGGGGGCGAACCTCGTGCGGGCGCTCCTCGCCCGCGGCGACGAGGTGCGGGTGCTGCTGCGCGCCGACGACCGCGCGGTGCGCGGGCTTGCGGTCGACAGGGTTTCCGGCGACCTGCTCGATCCGGCTGCGCTCGCGCCGCTGGTGGCTGGGACGGAGGTCGTCTTCCATGCGGCGGCGGAGGTGTCGATCGCCGGCGACCCGGATGGCATTGTCGAGCGGGTGAATGTGCTTGGCACGCGGCACGTCGCGGCGGCCTGCCTCGCGGCCGGCGTGCGGCGGCTGGTGCATTTCAGCTCGATCCATGCGCTCGAGAGCTCGCGCGCCGACCATCCGATGGACGAAACGCAGCCTCTCGTCGTCGAGCGCGGAGCGCCGGCCTATGACCGATCCAAGGCGGCGGGCGAGCGCGAAGTCCTGGCGGCGGCGGCGCGCGGGCTCGAGGTCGTCATTCTCAATCCGACGGCGATCGTCGGTCCGTTCGACTTCAAGCCATCGCCTACCGGCCGGCTGATCGTCGCGCTGGCGCGCCGGCAGATGCCGGCGCTGGTCGCCGGCGGCTTCGACTGGGTGGACGTGCGCGACGTCGCGAGGGCCGCGCTGGCCGCCGGCGACCGGGGCCGACCGGGGGAGCGCTATCTCGTCTCCGGCCACTGGCTGCCCATCGCCGGGTTCGCCGGCGAGGTGGCGCGCGCCACGGGCGTGCCTGCGCCGCGGTTCGTCGCGCCGCTCTGGGCCGCGCGGCTCGGCGTGCCGTTCGTCACCATCTTCGGCAAAGTCCTCGGCCGCGCGGCGCTCTACACTGCGGAGTCGCTAAGGGCGATCCGGCTGAGCCGTCAGGTCGACGGCACGAAGGCCCGCCTGGAGGTGGGCCACGCGCCGCGGCCGTTCGCCGAGACGATCCGTGACAGCGTCGTCTGGCTGGGCGAGCACGGATGCCTGACTGCGAACTGACCGGCTGAGAGACGCGAGAGGATGCCGACGATCGATCCCGGATTCTTCGCTGCTTTCAACTGGACCTGGATCGGCCTTGCCGCTGTGGTGTTCGTGGCGCTCTTCTTCGTCACCGCGCCGTACGGCCGTCACCTGCGCGCCGGGTGGGGGCCGCAGGTCCCGGCGCGGCTCGGCTGGATGGTCATGGAAGCGCCGGCGCTGCTGCTCGTCGGGCTCGGCCTGGCGCTCGGCTCGCGGCCGCTCGACGTTTACTCGGGGCTGCTCGGGGCGATGTTCGTCGCGCACTACGTGAATCGCACGTTGGTCTTTCCGCTGCGGCTGCCGCGCGCCTCGCACCCAATGCCGCTGTCGATCGTCCTGTCGGCGGTCTTCTTCAACCTGGTCAACGGCTCGCTGCAGGGACTCTGGCTCGGGGAGCTGGCGCCGTCGCCGATGCCGCTTCGGCTTGCCGAGCCGCGCGTCGCGATCGGGCTGGTGCTCTTCGTCGTCGGCGCGGCGATCAACCTGCACTCCGATGCGATCCTGCGCCGCCTGCGGCGGGAAGTCGGAGCGGCTACCGGGTGCCGCAGGGCGGGCTCTTCCGCTTCGTCTCCTGCCCCAACTACTTCGGTGAGATCGTCGAGTGGACCGGGTTCGCAATCGTGATGGGAGCGCTCCCGGGCTTCGCTTTCCTCGCCTGGACCCTGGCGAACCTGGTGCCGCGCGCGGTGGAGCATCATCGTTGGTATCGCGCCACCTTCACCGACTACCCGCGCGCGCGGCGGGCGCTGGTGCCGTTCCTCTTCTAGCGCATCACCGCAGGGCGGCCGCGGCGCGCGCCGCCTGGTCGATCCATTCGCCCGCGTCGGGGTCGCCGGCGGCGAGCCGCTGCCGCGCCAGCTCTGCGGCCCGGGCGAACGTCTGGCGCGCTCCTGCCGTGTCCCCGCTGGTGGCGAGCGCTTCGGCCAGCGCCAGGAGGTTCGGTGGGAAGGCGGGGGAGAGTCGCACTGCCTCACGGGCGTGCGCGAGCCCCTGCTCCGGATCTCCGGGTCCGGCCGGCCAGCCGGGCGCGCGCAGCAGCACGAGGGCGAGGACGCGGTGACCCCCGGCCTCGTCGAGGTTCGGCGCCGCAGCGACGACCGCGGTCAGCAGTTCGACGATTCTGGGCAGCGCGTCCACCGCGGTGGCCGGGCGCTCCCGCGCCTGCTGGCCGAGGGCCAGGGCCAACCGATAGTCGCAGTCGATGCGATCCGGAGCGCGCTCGCGGCACCACTGGCTGACCTGCACACCCTCGGTGGCGAGCTCGCTGCGGCGGGCGCGGTCGGACTCATGCTCGATCAACCAGGCGCCGGCGACGGCCGCGCCCAGCAGGCCTTCCATTCCAGTCTCGTCGGCGCGAGCGGCAGTGAGATAGAGCTCTCTTGCCTGAGTCACCGCGACAGCGTCGGGGCGTTGCGCGAAGGCCGCCGAAGCCCGCTCGAGCAGACCGGGCACCTCGGCGGGCTGCGGGGTGTCCGTCGAGGGGGTTGCGCTGGCCCGGGAGATCTTGCCGCGGGCGCCAATCGCTTCCACTGGCGGTGGAGTTCGCAGAGCCGAGGCGCACCCCGCGAGGAGGAGAGCGGTCAGGGCGAGCGCAAGTTCGGGAAGCGGCCGCACATCACTCCTTGACGCGTGCGTAGGCGTCGCTGGCGCTGGCCAGGGACTTCGCCTCGGCCGGAACGAAGCGGGCAAGGCGTACGCCAGCGAGAGCTTCGGCACCCGCCGGAGAAGCAGCCAGCTGAGTGAGTACCTGGACGAGGCCATCGAGCCGGGGAGCGGGCAGGCGGTTGCCGATGGCGCACAGCACGGACACCGGCAGGGGAGGGGAGCGCGTCACCACCTCGAGCTGCGGCGCCGAGGGCAGGGTCGCGAGCGCTCCCGCCTGGGCCCGATCGAGCAGCAGCGCGACCTTCTCGCCGGCGGCCGCGCGGCGCAGTCCCGAGAGCAGCGCGCCCGAGAAGACGATCTTCAGATCCTCCGGGAGCTTCCCCCAGGCTCCGAGCGCCGGCCCGCGCACGAAGCGCGGCGTGTTGCCCGCCAGACTCACCAACTCGTAGCCAGCGAGGCTCGCAGGTCCGGTCACCGCGCCCCTGGCCGCCACCAGGCTCCAAGCCTCCGCGGCTTCGCCGCCCTGTTGGATCGCCTGCACCAGGGGGACGAGCTTCAGGCCTTCGCGGTGGGCGAGAAAAAAGTTCAGCGGCACGAGGGCGAGAGTCGCTGCCGGCTCGGCGAGCCGGGCGAGGCCGGCCTTTTCGCTTTCGAAGTAGGCCGCAGTGAGCTCGCCTTCCTTCCAGCCCGCTGCCATCGTGATGGCGCCGGCCAGCGCGTCCATCGCCGGCTGCGCTTCGAGCGTCGAACCCGGATAGCCCGGTGCGCAGACGACGAGGAGTCGTGGCCCTGCGGCGGACGTGGTCTGGGCGGAGCCGGAAAACGACCCGATCGCCAGCAGCACCATTGCAGCCAGTGCGATCCGATGGTGGACGAGCGGTCTTCCCGTCGACGATTCCGCGTGCGGCTCCCGCATGGCGCTCTCCTGCCCGGTAAGATGCCGCTGGATGATGACATCAACCCCCGGCTCGCGCCTCGAGTCGCTCTTCGCGCGCCTCCTCCGCGCACGGTGGATCGTCGTCGCCCTCTACGCCCTGCTCCTCCCGGGAGCGCTGGTGCTCGCGCTGCGCATTCCGCGCGACAACGCTCTCGAGCGCATGGTGGTCGCCGGCAACCCCGATGTCCTGGCCACCCGGGAGTTCCAGCGCCTCTTCCCCGAGCAGCCCATGGTGATCCTCATCGCCCGGACGCCGGAGCCGTTTTCTGCCGCGGCGATCGCCGGGCTCGCAGCGCTGCACAAGGAACTCGGCAGCGTGCCGAAGGTGGTGCCGTATTCGGTGCTCACCGTCTGGGAGCGCCTGCATCCCGGTGCCGCCGGGAAGCCGGAAGAGGCTCACGATTCGGCGGCGTTTCGACGCTTCGTCGAGGGGACCGGTTTCTTTCGCGCCCAGGGTCTCGTCGGCAACGATTTCTGGGGTGTCGTCGCGGCCCTCGATGTGGCGGGGTCCGCCGAGCGGGACGCGGCCCTCGCCGGCATCGACGCTGCCATCGCCACGAGCCTGGATGGAGGAGGGGCCGGCCGCCAGGGGCCAGGCCGCATCACCGGCGTCGGCCGGGTCGGCGCGCCGTGGCTGGACTCCTGGCTGGAGAGGGAGACGGCGGCGGCCACGGTGCGTTTCTTCCCCCTGTTCGGGGTCTTCGTCGTGCTGCTGGTGCTGGGGCTCTATCGCTCATGGCGGGCCCTCGCCGCGATTCTGGTGAGTCTCGGCATGGCCGTGCTGCTCGGTGTGGCGGTCGGCGGCCTGCTCGGGTTCGGCTTCACGATCGTGTCGTCCCTCGTGCCGCTGACGCTGATGGTGACGGCCACGGCGAGCCTGGTTTACCTGCACTCGCGCTTCGTCGACCAGAGCGCCGGTGCGAATCTCGACGCGCATCGGGTGTTCGCGCTGCAGAACAAGTTCCTCGCCGTCTCGGCCTCCGTCTTCGCAGCGGCGGTCGGCTTCGCGGCGCTGGCGGTCTCGGAGATCCTGCCGATCCGGCAACTCGGCATCTGGACCGCAACCGGCCTGCTCCTCGGCTGGGTCGTCTGCTTCACCCTCTACCCGGCCCTGCAGCTCCTCTTCCGCACCCCGACCCGCCGTGAGCGCGCGGTTTCGGGCGGCTGGGTGGCCCGCGTCGCCGATCTCCTGCCGCGCTGGTCCTATGCGCGGCGGTGGGGGATTCTCGCCGGTGCCGCGGTGCTCTCCGTCGCCGGTCTGGTCGCCCTCGTCGGCCTCCCTGGACTGGTGTCGCCGATGCGGTTGCAGGTCAATGCCCTGGACTACGTCGATCCCGATCTCCCCGCCGCCCGCGACACCCGCGCCTTCACCGACCAGGTCGTCGGACTCACCTCCGTCGCGCTGCTGGTGACGACGCCGGCCGGCGCGGTGCTGGAGCCCCGGACTCTCGCCGCCCTCGCCGTCCTGAGCGACGAGCTCGCGGCCGAACCGGCAGTGGGCTCGGTGGTGGGACTCCCGGCGGTGCTCCGCCTGCGGCGCTACGCCGCGGGACTCGGGGAAGCGTTGCCGCGCGACGAGAGCGGACTGGCGGCGGTGGCGGCCGACCTCGAGCAACTGCTGCTGGTCGAGCCGACGCTGCGGCAGTGGGTGGACACGACGAACCTGCAGGCGACCTATCTCACCGTGACCGCTCGCGCCGGCGATCCCGGCGGACTCGGCGCCCTGCGCGCAGGGGTGGACGCGGCCTGGCGGCGGGCATCGTCGTCGTCACCGGCCTTGCAGGACTTCTCCTACCGGCTGGTCGGCAGCGGCGTCCTGCAGGCGACGATCGCTGCGCAACTGGTGCCGACCCTGGTGCACAGTTTCACGATCACCTTCGCGATCATCTTCTTCACCTTCCTGCTGGTGTTCCGCAGTGGCCCGGCCCGCCTGACCGCGATGCTGCCGTCGCTGTTCGCCATCCTCGTCATGTTCCTGTTCATGCGGATCACGGGCATCCCGCTGAACGTCGCGACGATCCTCATCGCCACGACGGTGCTCGGCGCCACGGAGAACGACCAGATCCACTTCTTCTATCACTTCCAGGAACACCGCAGCGGTGCGACCACGGAGCAGGCGCTTGCGCACTCGATCCGGGTCGCCGGCCATCCGATCCTCTTCGCCACCCTGATCAACGCCGGCGGCTTCCTCGCCCTGGTGCTGTCGAACCTGCCCCCGATGCGGCAGTTCGGCATCGTCACCTCGGCGGCCTTCGTCCTCGCCATGCTGGCCGACTTCACGATCCTGCCCGCCGCCCTCTGGCTCCTCTTCCGCGAACGCCCCGACGCGCGCTGAAGGCCAGCGCCGCGGAAGTCCGGCGCGATATCTGCGGCGGAGGATTCGGAGGTAGGGCGCGAAGAGGTTCAGTGCTCGCCGGCGCCGGCAGCGGCGCGGCTGCTGCGCATGCGCAGGAAGAAGTATTCGTTCACCGGCCGGTCGTCGCGCAGCGGGACGGCCTCGGCTCCGGCGAGGCTCTCGAGCGCGATCTCCCGGGCGAGAACGGGCCGGAACTGCTCGGCAGCCGTCGCTGCCGGGCCCCACTCCAGGAGGTCGGCCACGGCCGCCGGCGGCAGCCGGGCCGCGAGCTCTTCGGCCGTCAGCGGCTCGATGGGCTCCTGGCTGGCGAGAATGTGGAGCCCCCAGCCCTCGATCGATCCGAACAACCGGACATGGCGGAAATTCCCGGCCACCGCAGCGACGACGGCGGACATGAGCCGGCGGTCGCCGGCCGGGATCCACTGCTGCAGGATGCCGCGCTCCGCCAGACGCTGTCGTGCCGTGGCGTAGAACTCCACTGAATAGAGCAGACTCGATCCCGCCGCGTAGACCGGCGGCGGCGGATCGATGACGATCACGTCATAGAGGTCGGCCGAGCGTGCCAGGAAGCGCCGGCCGTCGTCGACGACGATCCGCGCCCGCGGCGAGGAGAACAGCTGGCGCGCATCGGCGTGAAAGTAGGGCGCCAGCGCGACGACGCTGGGAATCAGCTCGACCGCCGTCGCGGGCGCCTGCCACGACAGCGCGGAGCGCAGCGTCGTGCCCATGCCCAGGCAGATGACCAGCGTGCCGTGGGTCGGCGGCGCGGCGCGAAAGGCGAGCGGCAGGTGCGCCATCATCTTGGTGATCGGCGTGAGGTGCGTCATGCCGACACCGTTGACGAGCAGCCGCTTCTGCATCCCCGAACCGGCCGCGGCCACGGTGGCGGTCGAGTCGTGCAGCACCGTCGCCCCGGGCAGGGTCGACTCGAAGCCGCGCGTCGCCAAGGCAGTCAGGAGGATGAGCGCCGATGTCGCCACCGTCGCTGTCGCGGGCAGCCACTGGCGATAGAGCACCGTGGCGCTCGCCAGCAGTGGCAGCGCCAGCAGGGCGAGCGCCCAGCGCTCGCCGAGGAGCGGCAGGAGCACGAAGCCGGCGAGCAGCGGGCCGAGAATGCAGCCGAGGACGTTGACGGCGTAAGCGAAACCGGCCGCGCGCGGGCGGCCTCCGGAGTAGCGATCCACGAGCAGCGGGGTGACGAAACCGGTAGCGGCGCTGAACGGCGCGATGCCGAGGAGGAGGCGGGCGATGGCGTCGAAGCTGAAGAGGCTGGAAGTCGCTCCGCCGGCTCCAAAGGTCACGCGCGGGTCGGCGGCTGCCAGCGGGAGTACCGCCAACACCGGCAGGGCGATCCAGATCCAGCGTTCCCACCTCGGCAACCGCTGCGCGTCGAGGGCGCGGTAGAAGAGACTGCCGCAGAAGGTGGCGACGAGATAGACCGCGAGCAGGGCGGCGAAGGCGTAGACCATGGTGCTCAGAAACGGCGTGAACTGCCGCACCCAGACGACTTCGGCGGCCATGCTGACCAGGCCGGTGGAGAACAGGGCGCCCAGAAGCGGGCGCGAGCCGTCGCCGCTGCCGGGTCGATCGCCTTCGGCTGCGACGGCAGTCGACAAGGCGGGACGCCGGCTGAGGGCGGCTGCGCACGCCGCGACGAGAAGATTGAGGCCCGCCGCGAAGGCGAGCGTGCCCCTGAATCCGAGGAGCTCGATCAGAACGAAAGCCGAGACCAGCGTCCCGATCGCCGCGCCGGCGACATTGGCGGCGTAGAGATAGCTGAAGGATCTGCGGGGCGCGCGGGGGAGGCCGGCGGCCGGGCTCTGCTCGACCGCCCGCATCGCCAGCGGGATCGTGGCGCCCATCGCGACACAGAACGGCAGCAGGACGACGGTCAGCCAGGCGCCGGCGAGAGTGAAATGAGCTGCCGACGCCCAGCCGGCGCCGAGAAGCCCGAGCCAGCGTCCGCCTGCTTCGAGCCCCGATGGCACGATCCAGGCCGACAGGCCGATCCAGAGCTCAGCGCCGGCGTACGCGCGCAGCGCCGCGGCTGGGCTCTTGCCTGAGCGCCGCAGCCACGCCCCGGCGCCCCAACTGCCGGCGGCCAGGCCCGCCATGAAGACCGAGAGGAGGATCGAGACGATCGCGGTGTTGACACCGAAGCTCGCCATGCCCAGCCGCAGCCAGACCACCTGGTAGACGAGGCTGCAGAAGCCGGAGGAGATGAAGAAGAAAAAGAGTGCGATCCGCAAGATCGAAAACGCTAGCACATCGGAAGTGGCCTCCCGGGCCGTTGTCGGCGGTGGGGGGAGGTCATCCCGCCACCCCGGCCATCGCCGCGCGGATCGCCGCGAGAAACTCGTCGACGTCGGCTGCGCTCGTCGCCCAGCTGGTCATCCAGCGGACCTCGAGGAGCGCCTCGTTCCAGAAGTAGAAGTGGAACTCCTGCTGCAGCCGCTCGGTCACGGCGCGCGGCAGGATGGCGAAGACGGCGCTCCCCTGAACCTCCTGGGTGATCGAGATGCCGGGAATGCCGCGCACTCCCGCCGCGAGGCGCCGGGCCATCGCGTTCGAGTGGCGGGCATTGGCGAGCCAGAGGTCGCCCTCGGCGAGGGCGAGGAACTGCGCCGCGACGTAGCGCATCTTGGAGGAGAGCTGCATCGACTGCTTGCGCAGGAAGAGCATCGGACCGGCGAGGGCCGGATCGAAGACGACGACGGCCTCCGCTCCCATGGCGCCGTTCTTGGTGGCGCCGAAAGAGAGCATGTCGACGCCGACGTCCCGGGTGATCGCCCGCAGCGGCAGCCCGAGAGAGGCGGCCGCGTTGGCGATCCTGGCGCCGTCCATGTGCACCCGAAGACCCAGCTCGTGCGCCGTGGCGCAGAGGGCGAGGAGCTCGTCGCGCGTGTAGACCGTGCCGTACTCGGTCACCTGGGTGAGCGACACCACTGCCGGCTGCACGTGATGAAAGTCGCCGATGCCCTTCATCGACTCGCGGAGCATCGCCGGGGTGAGCTTGCCGTCGGGCGTCGGGACGTCGATGAGTTTGCACCCGGTGAGCAGCTCGGGGGCGCCGCATTCGTCCACCTGGATGTGGGCCTGCGCTGTGCAGACGACCGCCTGCCAGGGCCGGGTGAGCGCGCGCAGCGACACCACGTTGGCGCCGGTGCCGTTCCAGACCGGGAAGACCTCGGTTTCGGGACCGAACTGCTGCCGGAACCATTCGATCGCGCGCGCGGTCCAGGGATCCCTGCCGTAGGCGTGACTCGGACCCTGGTTGGCGGCGGCGAGGGCTTCGAGCACCGCGGGATGAACGGGCGCGGTGTTGTCGCTGGCGAATTCGCGGGGCAGGCTCATCGGGGCTCCACTGCGGTCGGGTCGGGGGTGTTCCACCCGCAACGCGAAGAGGCTACCATCGAGTTCGAGGGAGGAGAGCCATGTTCGATCGCGGTCCAAGATTGCGCGCAACACTGTTCTGCGTGGCCGTGGCGACGGCAGTGACGGCGTTGCCCGCCGGTGCGGAGGTCCGGAAGGCGGCCGGGAGCATCGAGCTCGCCGACGCGGTCGGCGATGCGACGCCGATCACGAGCACCGACGCCGAATACCCCGGATTCGACGTGGTCAAGCTCGCGCTGGTGAGCGACGGCAAGACGCTCACGATGACTGCGACGCTCAAGGATGCCCCCGGCGTCTTCGCGAGCTCGGCGGTGGAGCTGTACTTCGATACCGATAACAACGTGCAGACCGGCGCCGAGGTCGGTACCGTCAAGGCGCGGGGCTTCGAGTTCACGGCGGAGCTGCAGGCTTGCGCGGACTATACCGACGGCGCCTCCGCCTGCGTCGGCGGCTCGTCGAAGGCCAAGGTGAAGAGGCACTGGGCCGCCGTCAACCTCGAGCGCTACAAGGGTTCTGACGCCTACGACAGGGAGACCGTCGTCGATTCCATGGGCTTCCCGGGCAGCAAGGCTTCGGCGCAGATGCCGATCGCCGGCACGGTCGCGCAGGGGACGATCGACTATGCCGACCTCAAGGTGAAGCCCGGACAGACGATCCGCATCCTGGTCAAGGAGTCGTGCGGCTACAAGGCGGAGGACGACGGCCTCTTTCCCGAGATTCTCCTCACCCTGAAGTAGCCCCTTGGTCGAGCCCGCCCGGCGGGACGGGGCGGAGGAGGGGGTGGGGGAGTTACGGTGCGCCCATGCGCGATGAACCGTCCCGCCAGTCGCTCCGGCTGTTCCCCGCTCGGGTGCTCGCCTTTTCGCTGCTCGGCGTCGCCTGCGCCGTTCCCGGGCAAGCGGCCACCTCTGCCCTCGACGAGTGCGTGGTCGTACCCATCCATTCGGGGGAAGCGGCCCCGGCCGAGCGCCTGCGCACCCTGGCCGGCGTCGACTACTGGGTCGAGGCCGACCGCGATCTCCTGCTCTGCTCGCGCGGCGGCGGGCTCTCCGCCGTCGAACTAGGCGCCGCTGCGATCGCCGCCGGCGCCCCCGGTGGCGAGAGCTTCCCCGGGGTCGATCCCGCTCGCCTCGCCTTCCTGAAGGCGACGCCCGACCTTTCTGCCGCGGCGCTCGGTCGCGTGCTCGCTCGCGGCGGGCGCTGGGTCGTCCTGGAGCTCGCGTCAGCTCTCTCTCCCGCCCTCCTCGAAGAGCTCCGGAGCGCCGCGAGTCCGCCGGATGGGCCGCGCGCGGGCCGGGCCGGGCCGGCGCTCTTCCCCTTCGAGCCCGACCGGGTGCTCGCCAGGCGCTGGTCGCCACGGAAGAACGGCGCGGGCGAGGCGTTGACCGACCCGCAGATCGTCGCGATGCTCGCGGAGATCGACCGTGACCGCTGGTTCGCCGACGTCTCCACTCTCGCGGCGTGGAATCGCTGGACCCGTGGCGCGCAGGTCCTTTCGGCGCGCGACTGGCTGGTGGCGCAGTTTGCGGCACTCGAGGGCTTCTCGGTGACCACCGCGGAGTTCTGGGTGCCGCCGAACAGCTATCCGGGAGCTTTTGCCTACAACGTGATCGCGACCCTGCCCGGCACGCTCCGGCCGGATGAGTGGTACGTCGTCGGCGGACACTACGATTCGACGTCGGCCAACCCCGCGACCGCGGCCCCGGGCGCCGACGACAACGCCTCGGGCTGCGCCGGGACGCTCGAGCTGGCGCGCCTGTTCGCGGCGCACCCGCCGGACGCGACCATGATCTTCGTCTGCTTCTCGGGTGAGGAGCAGGGGCTCTACGGCAGCGAGGACTACGTCGCGGACCTCATCGCCGCGGGCGACCTCGCGCGGGTCCAGGGCGTCTACGTGCTCGACATGATCGCCTTCACGGCGGGCCTCCCGCTCGACTGCATCCTGGAGACCGAGTCGTTCGCGCAGACCTGGCTCGACCACTTCGCGGACGCCGCCGCCGACTTCACGACCCTGGGCATCGTCATGGAGTACGGCGTCTGTTGCTCGGACCATGCGCCGTTTCTGCAACTGCCGGTGAATCAACGTCGCCCGGCCGTGCTGGCGATCGAGGCGGACTATCCGTCCAATCCGAACTACCACACGGTGAACGACCTGCCGGGTTACCTCGACCCGCTGCTGGCGGAGCAGATTCTGCGCATGGGCGGCGGCGCGCTCCTGCGGCTCGCGGGCTCCTCGGCACTCTTCGCCGACGGTTTCGAGTCGGCGGATACGCTGCTCTGGAGCGCGACCGCGCCCTGAGGCGCCTTCTCAGCCCGGCTTGCCCCAAGGGGAGTGCCCGCCTTCGACCTCGAGGATCGCGATCTCCGCGCGAGACCCCATTCCTGTAGCGTTGCCGGGCAGGGAGAGGGAGGGGAAGGCCGATCGATGGACGAGAGCGAAGAGGTCGGCGCAACGCGGGGGGCCGGCGCGGAGCCGCCGGCCCGGGTCCTGCGCCGCATCCTGGCGGTGGGCATGGAGCCGGAGGTCTACGGCCGGATCGAGGCGCTGCTCAATCGCTCCTACTTCGAGGTCGACAAGGTGCCGCGCGGCGACAGCGGCCGCGTCCTCTGCGGAGCCATCGCCTTCGATCTGGTTCTGGTGCGCTATCCGCTGCCCGATATCGACGTCACCGACCTGCTCGCGGCGGTGAGAGTCCCCGGGTCACCGAGCGCCGGCTGCCAGGTCCTGCTTCTGGCGGACGAGGCGCGGCTGTTCCAGGCCCAGAGGCTGGTCGGCGAGGGCGCCGACGCCGCGCTCGCCACGGAACGGACCGGCGAGTTTCTGAGCGAGTTCGCCGCCCGGCTGCTGCAGGTGGCGCCCCGGGTCGCTTCGCGGGTCATGGTCCGTCTCCAGGCCCGGATCAGCGACGGCGACCGCCAGGAGTTCTGTCAGACCGTCGACCTTTCGGCCACGGGAATGTTCGTGCGCAGCGATGCGCGCTATCCCCTCGGCTCGACGATGAGCTTTCAACTCATGCTGCCGGAAGAGCGCGAAGCCGTGTTCGGGTCCGCTGTGGTCGTGCGCCATGCCGCGGGCGGGCAAGGCAAGCTCGAAGGCATCGGCCTGCGCTACGTCGAATTCCGCTCCGGCAGCGAGGCCCGCCTGCGCGCCTTTCTCGAGCGCACGCCCGTCAATCCCTGACGGGAAAGGGGTCACAGAGCGGCAGGCTCGGACGACGGGGGGCGGGGTCACAGGCGTGGTAGGTTGCGCGCTTCAACCATGGGGGAGATGCGATGAACATGCGACGGATGTTGGCGCTGGCGGGGGTCTGCCTGGTGGCCGGAACGGGACTGGCGGTGGCGGAGGGGGCCAAGGTCGACCGGGCGGCCGAGGAGGCGGCGCTAAAGGCTCTGGACAAGGCCTGGGCGGAGGCGGCCGGCCGCAAGGATCTCGATGCCACGGTGGCCTTCATGGCCGACGACGGCGAGACGCTGGCGCCCAACGAGCCGGTGGCGCGGACCAAGGAAGCGATCCGCGCCTCGTGGAACGGTCTCATGCAGCTGCCCGACGCCAGGATCTTCTGGGAGGCCGAGCGCGCCCAGGTGGCGGCGAGCGGCGAGCTGGGTTACACCAGCGGCTTCTACACCCTGACCTTCACCGGTCCCGACGGCAAGACGGTGACCGACAAGGGCAAGTACCTGGAGGTCTGGAAGAAGGTGGACGGCAAGTGGAAGTGCCTGGCGGACGCTTACAACACCAGCGTGCCGCTGCCTTAGGCGGCTCGCCGCCCGCGCCCCTGGCGAGCCGGTGACGGCCGGCTTCGCCGGGGCTCCTCTTCGGCTAGGATAGCCCTGTCCATGCTCGAAGTCCTCAAACACCCGAAGTCGATGCCGCAGAGCGAGGAGTCCGAGCGCGCCGTGCTGGCGGCGGTGCTGCTCGACCCGCGTCTGCTGCCGTCGGTCTCCGGGCGGCTCAAGGCGGAGGATTTCCACGCCGAGCGCCACCGCCTGATCTACGCCACGATGCTCGACCTGCAGGAGAGCCAGGTCTCGATCGATCTGCGCACCGTGCAGGCAAAGCTCGAGCAGAAAGCGGCGCTCGAGAGTGCCGGCGGCCTCGCCTACCTCGCCGGCCTCGACGTCGACCTCCCGGACCTCGGGCGCTTCGAGCACTACGTCGAGATCGTCAAGGAGCGCTCGGTCCGGCGGCGGCTGATCGATGTCTGTCGCGACATCACTCGTGACTGCCTCGACGGCGGCGTCGACGCGCAGAAGGCGCTCGACCGCGCCGAGTCGGCGGTCATGGCGCTCGGCGAAGAGGCGGTCCGGCGGGGCTTCGTGCCGTTCGACCGCATCATCGAAGAGACCCTCGAGATGCTCGAGGAGAACCCGGGCTCCGCCCTCACTGGCGTGCCGTCCGGTTTCGTCGACTACGACAAGTTGACCCACGGCCTGGGCAAGGGGACGTTGATCATCATCGGCGGCCGCCCGGGCATGGGAAAGACCAGCTTCGCGCTCAACGTCGCCTCACACGTCGCGATCCGCGAGAAGAAGACGGTGGGGATCTTCTCCCTCGAGATGGGGCAGCAGGAGCTCGCGCTGCGCATCCTCTGTGCCGAAGCCGACATCCACTTCTCGCGCATCCGTTCGGGGCACCTGTCGCAGCAGCAGTGGGTGAAGGTCGTGCAGAAGATGGCCGAGATCGGCAAGGCGCCGATGTTCATCGACGATTCGGCCGCGCCCACCCTCCTCGAGGTCGCCTCCAAGGCGCGGCGGCTGAAGGCCGAGAAGGGTCTGGAGGTGCTGGTCGTCGACTACCTGCAGCTCATGCAGGCGGGGGGACGGTTCGAGAACCGCAACCTCGAGATCTCGGCGATCACCCGGTCGTTCAAGCAGCTCGCCAAGGAGCTCGACATCCCGATCATCCTGTTGTCGCAGCTCTCGCGCGCCTCGGAGAAGCGCGGCGGCGACCACCGGCCGGTGCTCTCGGACCTCAGGGAATCGGGCTCGATCGAGCAGGACGCGGACCTGGTGGCGTTCATCTACCGCGACGAGATCTACAACAAGGAGGACCCCTCGCTGCGCGGTCTCGCCGAGCTGATCATCGCCAAGCACCGCAACGGCGAGACCGCCACCGTCAACCTCGTCTTCAAGGGCGAGACGACGCGTTTTCACAGCTACGATCCGAGCCACGCCGGGAGTGACGTTGGTTGAGAGGCAGCACGGCGCGCCGACACTCCGCCGGGCCTGGGTCGAAGTCGATCTCGCGGCGCTGCGGCGCAACTTCCGGCTCCTCGCCGCGCGCGTAGCGCCGGCCAAGATCCTGGCGGTCGTCAAGGCCGACGCCTACGGCCACGGCGCGGTGGCGGTCGCCCAGGCGCTCGAGGCCGAAGGCCACGAGCGCGACAGCGGCCTGGCCGGCTTTGCCGTCGCCACCGCCGAAGAGGCGATCGAGCTGCGGGAATCGGGTGTGGAATCACAGATTGTCGTCCTCTCTCCTCTTCCGCCAGAAGCAGCTCCGGTTCTCCAGCGGTACCGGCTCACTCCGGTCATATCCAGCCTGGAGAGCCTGCAGGCTCTAAAAGGCTTCAGTAAAGGGTGTGGTTGGACTGCGCCGCTGCACCTCAAGTTCGATACCGGCATGACGCGACTCGGCATCGACTCGAAGGGAGCTTTTTCCCTGTTCGAGCTTTTTCGTTCTTCGCCGGAACTGCGGCTGGAAGGGGTGATGTCGCACCTCGCCGAGGCCGAGACCCCCGATTCGGACTCGAACGCGCGGCAGCAGGAGTGCTTTCAACAGGTCCTTTCTTTCCTCACCGGGAAGGAACGGGCGGCGATCACGGTTCACCTGGCGAACAGCGCCGGAGCTCTGCATCTGCCGGCGGCGCGCTTCGACTGGGTGCGGCTGGGGATCGCGCTCTTCGGCTACGACTCGGCGGGGCGGCTGTCGGCGGAGCTCGAGCCGGTGCTGTCGGTCGAGGCCGAGATCGTTCAGGTGAAAGAGATCCCCGTGGGCACCCGGGTCGGCTACGGCGGCCGCTGGGTCGCCGAGCGGCCCAGCCGCATCGGCATCGTGCCGGTCGGTTACGCCGACGGATACTCCTGGCGGTTGGGCAATCGCGCCGAGGTGCTGGTCGCGGGCCAGCGTGTGCCGGTGGTCGGCTCGGTGAGCATGGATCTGCTCGCACTCGACGTCACGGGTATTGCCGCCGAAGTCGGGACGCGCGCCACGCTCCTCGGTCGCCAGGGCGCCGAAGCGATCTCGGCAGTGGAGCTCGCCGCGGAAGTCGGAACCATCCCTTACCAGCTGCTTTGCCTTTTCGGCCTGCGCCTGCCGCGGCGTCTGGTCGAGAGGGTGCCGAGGAATTCCGGCGCAAGCCCGAAAGCGCGCGCCCTGCCGGTCGAGTCGACTCCATGACGACGCGGGCGATGCCGCTCGAGGGCTATTTCACCGAGATGGGGCGGTTCTTCCAGATCCTCGGCCGGACGATCGCCTGGACGCCGCGCCCCCCGTACGACTTCAGGGAGCTGGTTCGCCAGATGGTCCGCATCGGCGTCGACTCGCTGCCGGTGGTGCTCCTCACGGCGCTGTTCACCGGCATGGTGATGGCGCTGCAGACTTTTTCGACCTTGAAGCGCTTCAACGCCGAGGGCTTCGTCGGCTCGCTGGTGGCGCTCTCGATGGTGCGCGAGCTCGCGCCGGTGATCTCGTCGCTGCTCATCGCCGGCCGCTGCGGCTCGGCGATGGGGGCGGAGCTCGGCACGATGCGGGTGACCGAGCAGATCGACGCGCTCGAGGTCCTGGCCACCGATCCGGTGCACTTCCTCGTCGTGCCGCGGGTCTGGGCGACGGTCTTCATGCTGCCGCTGCTGATCGTCGTCGCGGACGCGATCGGCATCGTCGGCGGCTATCTCATCTCGGTGGTCTACTTCGGCGCCAATCCGGTGACCTACACCGAAAACACCTTCCGCTACATGGACCTCGAGGACATCACCTCCGGCCTCATCAAGGCCGCGGTCTTCGGTCTGATCATCGCCGTGGTCGGCTGCCAGAAGGGCTACTTCACCCGCGGCGGGGCGGAGGGGGTGGGCCGGGCGACGACGCGCGCGGTCGTCCTCGCCTCGATCGCGATCCTGATCTCCGACTTCTTCCTGACCAAGATTCTGTTCTGAGGACGGTGAATGCGAGCCTTGTCCTCCGCAACCAGGATCTTCTTCTGAGCATGGCGACGCCGAGCGCACTGCCGCCGACCAAGATCGACCTGCAGAAGGTCTCGAAGTCGTTCGGCGGGAAGATCGTCCTCGACGAGCTCGACCTCGCGATCTACGAAGGGCGAGTCGGTCGTCATCCTCGGCGGCTCGGGGAGCGGCAAGAGCGTCCTGCTCAAGCACATGATCGGGCTGCTCGCCCCGGACTCCGGAACGGTGGTCGTCGACGGTGTCGATATCGCTGCGCTCGACGGGCGCGCCATCACCGGCTTCCGCCGCCGCTTCGGCATGGCCTTTCAAGAAGGGGCGCTGTTCGACTCGATGACGGTGGCCGAGAACGTCGGCTTCGCCCTGCGCCGCGCCGGCCGTCCGCTGGCGGAGATCGCCGCGCGCGTCGCCGAGTGCCTGGAGATGGTGCACCTCGAGGGTGCCGACCAGAAGATGCCGGCCGAGCTCTCCGGCGGCATGAGGCGGCGGGTCGGCTTCGCGCGCGCCATCGCCCTCGAACCCAAGATCCTGCTCTTCGACGAGCCGACGACCGGTCTCGATCCGGTGATGAAGGCGGTCATCGACCAGCTGATCCTGGAGCTGCAGGCGAAGCTCGGATCGACCGCGGTTTCGATCACCCACGACATGGACAGCGCCTTCCGCATCGCCGAGCGGATCGCGATGCTTCATCAGGGGAAGATCATCGCCTATGCGCCGCCCGCGGAGTTTCGCGCTTCGCCCGATCCGCGGGTGCAGCAGTTCATTCAGGGACTGGCCACCGGACCGTTGACCGAATGAGGTCGCCAGCGGAAGCAGCGAAGGAGTAGCCGATGTCGAACACCTCCCAAGTCGTCAAGGTCGGGATCTTCATGACGATCTGTCTCGTCATTCTGGGCTGGCTCATCCTGCGGGTCGAGGATTGGCGGCTCTGGGGTCCCAAGGGCGTGCGGGTCGACGCGGTCTTCGACTCGGTCGTCGGCCTCGACGACAAGGCGGCGGTGCGGCTGGCGGGTGTGCGGGTGGGCCGGGTCGACGGGATCGCGCTCGAAGGGCGGAAGGCCCGGGTCTCGCTGCTCCTCGACCAGCCGATCGCTTTCGTCGAAGGGAGCTCGGCGGCGATCGCCAACCAGGGACTGCTCGGCGACAAGTTCGTCGAGCTCCGGCTCGGGCCGGAAGGGGCGGCGCTCCTGCCACCCGGCACCGTGCTCGCCGGCACGACGCCGGTCTCGTTCGACGACGCGATGGCGAAGATCGAAGAGATCGGCACGTCGGTGCAGGACTTCCTGGGCGGCGGGAAGGGGGGCGAGGGGGGTCTGGGTGGCTCGGGCGGCTCGAGATCGCCCGGCGGCTTCTCGACGCTGATCGACAGCGATCCAGGCGACCTCGGACGAGCTGCGCGCCCTGATCGTCGAGAACCGCTCGAACCTCTCCGGCACGGTGGCGAACTTCGAGCGCTTCAGCGAGACGCTCGCCCGCGAGCTGCCGCGCATCACCGAGCAGATCGCGCGTGTCCTCGACCAGGTCGACGCCGTGCTGGCGGAGAACCGCGGCAACCTCAAGGACTCGATGGCGAACATCAAGGAGCTCACGGCCGACGTGCAGACTTCGGTCGACAACCTGAACGAGATCACCACCAGGATCGCCAGCGGCGAGGGCACGATCGGCAAGCTGGTCAACAGCCCGGAGGCGCACGACCAGCTGATGAGCGCTCTCGGCAGCGTCGAGAAGGGGGTCGACGCGCTGGGCTCGACGCTCAATCGGGTGAACGAGCTCAAGCTCGAGCTCGGGCTCGACGGTGCCTACCTCTCGGAGCTCGAGGACACGCGTTCGGCCTTCCGCCTCGACCTGCTGCCGCACGGCGAGGAGAGCCCGCGCTACTACCGCGTCGAGCTGGTCTCGGACCCGCGCGGGCGGATCTCCGAGAAGCGCGAGATCGTCACCGTCACGCTGCCGGACGGCTCGACGGCGACGACCACGACCGACCGGCTGACCAGCGAGACGCGGCGCAACAACTGGTCGGCGCTCTTCGGCTTCCCCTTCGCCGACCGCCGCGGCTCCCTCTGGGCCGGCATCCTCGAGAACACGGCCGGGGTGCAGGTCGACTACAAGTTCTTCCGGCAGCGGGCGATGCTCTCGTTCGAGGCGTTCGACTTCGGCCGCGAGCTCGACCTCGATCCTCACCTGCGGCTGACCGGACAGTGGAACTTCTACCGCAATCTCTACGTCAAGGCGGGCTACGACGATCCGCTGGTCGAACAGTACCGGTCGCCCTTCGTGGGCGTCGGCATCCGCTGGAGCGACGACGACCTCAAGTACCTCATGGGCTCGGTCCCGAAGCTCTGAAGATGGCGGCTCCGCGCACTCTCTACGCCTGCCAGAGCTGCGGCTACCAGTCGACGAAGTGGCTGGGGCGCTGCCCCGAGTGCGGCACCTGGTCGTCGTTCGTCGAGGAGACTGCGCGAGGCGCCGAAGCGCGCCGGCAAGGTCGGAGAGCGCGCCGCGAGCGCTGCCGGTCGCGCTGTCCGAGATCGATCAGGAGCAGGTGCTGCGCACGCCCTCCGGCATTCCGGCGCTCGACCGGGTGCTGGGCGGCGGCGTGGTCGCGGGCGGCACGGTGCTCCTCGCCGGCGAGCCCGGAATCGGCAAGTCGACGCTGCTGCTGCAGCTCGCCGACGCGCCTCGCCGGCCTCGGGCGCAAGGTCCTCTACGCCAGCGCCGAGGAGTCGCCGCGCCAGCTCCGGCTGCGCGCCGAGCGGCTCGGGCTGCGCCTCGAGCGCCGTGCTGGTGGTGGGGGAGACGCGCCTCGAGACGGTGCTCGACGCGGCGCGCGCCGTGACTGGAGCGGCGCCCGCGGCCCTGCTGGTCGACTCGATCCAGGCGATCGCCAGCGACGAGCTCGAGAGTCCGCCGGGCTCGATCGGGCAGGTACGGCACTGCGCCAACCGTCTGGTCGACTTCGCCAAGCGCTCGGAGTCGACGCTCTTCCTGGTCGGGCACGTGACCAAGGAGGGCACGATCGCCGGCCCGAAGTCGCTCGAGCATCTCGTCGACACGGTGCTCAACTTCGAGGGCGAGCGCGAGTCGGACTACCGGATCCTGCGCGCCACGAAGAACCGCTTCGGCCCGACCGGCGAGATCGCGATGTTCGAGATGCGCGAGTCGGGGCTCGAACCGGTGCTCGATCCGTCGCAGGTGCTGCTGGCGCGGCGGCGCCGCGGCGCGCCCGGCTCGGCCGTGCTGCCGACCCTGTCTGGTGCCCGGCCGCTGCTCGTCGAAACCCAGGCGCTGGTGAACCCGACCAACTTCCCGTCGCCGAGAAGGATGAGCGTCGGCCTCGACGGCAACCGCGTCATCCTGCTGGTCGCCGTGCTCGAGCGCTTCGCCAAGCTCGGCCTCGCCGACCGCGACGTCTTCCTCAACGTCGTCGGCGGCCTCGCCTTGAAGGAACCCGCCGCCGACCTCGCGGTCGCCGCGGCGCTGATCTCCGCCTACCGCGGTGTGGCACTTCCCCCCGACGCCGTCTTCTTCGGCGAGATCGGCCTGCTCGGCGAAGTCCGCCCCGTGAGTCAGGCCGAGGCCCGCCTGCGCGAGGCCGCGGCGCACGGCTTCAAGCAGGCCTATCTGCCGCGAGTCGAAGGCCTCGCCAAACGCATCGACCTGCAGCTCACCCAGATCTCCACCCTCGAAGAGCTCGCCGAGCAGCTGCCCGGCTGATCGCCCTCCGGGTGCTTCGCTAGCGCGAGGTGCCCGGCCAGATGAGGTCGGGGGCGGGGCAGGCGGGGCGGCCGAGGAGGTAGCCCTGGGCGTAGTCGACGCCGGCTTCGACCGCGGCCTCGAACTCGCCCAGGGTCTCGATTCCTTCGGCGACCGTCTTGGCGTTCATCTCCTTGCACAGCGAGACGATCGAGCACAGCAGCTTGAACGGGCGGTTGCCGGGTGCGCACCCGAGGATCAGCTCGCGGTCGAGCTTGACGATCTCCGGCTGCAGGTCGGCGATGTACTTCAGGTTCGAGAAGCCGGCGCCGAGGTCGTCGATGGCGAGCGACATCCCCTTCTGGCGGATCTCCGCCAGCACGCTGTGGCACTGCGTGAAGTACTTGATCGGCACCGACTCGGTGATCTCGACCGTGATCGGGTGGCGGTGGCGGAAGATCGGGTCGTCCGGCCGCACCAACCAGCCGTAGTCGAACTCGTGCGGGTCGATGTTGAGGAAGAGCGGATAGTGCGGGCAGAGCCGCACCGCCTGGTCGCGATGCAGCCGTCCGAGCTCCGCGACCCGGCCGGCCTGCACCGCTGCGGCGAACATCTCCGGCGTGCTCTTGAAGAGCGAATTCGAGTTGCGTGCCAGCGCCTCGTAGGCGAGGATGCGCCGCTTGTGAATGTCGGCGATCGGCTGAAAGACGATGCCGACATGGGCGGCATCGACCAGCTCGTGAATCGCGCGGATCTTCTCGGCGGTCAGCATTCCCGGTGTATTGGTTCTCCTGGAGCATGAGCGTGTCACGTATTCGCCGCGGCAGCGCCTCAGAGTGCGGGAGCTGCGCCCGGTCAGCCGGCGGAAGGCCTCGACGTAGCGCTCGCGGGTCCCGGCGACGACCTCCGCCGGGAGCTCGGGCGGAGTCGACTCGTGGTCCCAGCCCGAGGCGTCGAGCCAGTTGCGGACGAACTGCTTGTCGAACGAGGCCGGCTCGGTGCCCGGTCTCCAGGCCGCCGCCTCCCAGTAGCGCGAGGAGTCCGGGGTCAGGGCTTCGTCGATGAGCACGATCTCGCCGGCGATCGATACCGAACTCGAATTTGGTGTCGGCGAGCAGCAGGCCGACCGACTCGGCGTGCGCGGCCCCCGCCCGGTAGAGCGCCAGGGTCAGCTCGCGCAGGCGGCTCGCGGTCGCGGCGCCGACGCCGGCCGCGAGCGTCGCGATAGTCGACGTTCTCGTCGTGACCCGACTCGGCTTTCGTCGCCGGCGTGAAGATCGGCTCGGCGAGCCGGCTCGCCCGATCGAGGCCGGGTGGCAGCGCGATGCCGCAGGCGGTGCCTGCTGCGCTGTACTCCTTGAAGGCGCTGCCGGCGAGGAAGCCGCGTGCAACGCATTCGAAGGGCACCACCGCGGCCTTCTTCACCAGGACTGCGCGGCCTTCGAGCTGTCGCGCATAGGGGCGAAGCTCGGCCGGAAAGTCGGCGACCTCGGTCGCGAGGAGGTGATTCGGGACGATGGCAGGCGAGGCGCTCCATCCAGAAATTGGTGAGCTGCGTGAGGATCCGGCCCTTGCCGGGGATCGCCGGCCGCAGGATGTGGTCGTAGGCCGACAGCCGGTCGGTCGCGACCAGCAGGATCCTGTCGCCGAGATCGTAGATGTCGCGAACCTTGCCGCGCCGGGGCGCGGACAGGCCGGGAAGGTCGGTCTGCCAGACGGATCCGTTGTCGCCGGTGCTCACTGTCGGTACTCTCCTTGCTCCAGGTTGGCGGTGAATCTGTCAGTTGCTCAGGGCCGAGTTGAACTCGCGCTCGATCATTTCCATCAGGCCGCCGCGCAGCTCGACCAGGGTGTTGTCGCCCCAGAGCGAGGCGTCGACGATCTCGAAGACCGGCAGCCGGTCGAGACCCTTGAGGTGAGCGACGCCGAGCTTGCGGACGCCGACCAGGAGGCTCCCGCTCGGCGTGTCGACCTTGACCGCGACGTAGGTCCGTTCGCCGTCGAGCAGGCGGAAGATGCCGGCTGCCGACCGATTCCTTCTCCAGGCGCTGGATGAAGTCGAGCGTCGCGACGATGCCCTCGTTCACCAGCGAGCCGTTGGGGTTGATGTACGAGTAGAAGCCGCGCGACTCCTCGATCTTGTTCACCACGTCCAGATTCTGGCGGGTCATCGGAGCGAAGAAGCGGTTGACCACCGCCTCCGGATAGCCCAGCGTGATCAGCAGAGTCTTGATCTCGTCGATCTCGCGCGACGCCTTGCCCGAGGTCAGACGGGTGAGCTCGACCACGCCGTGGCCGAAGAACTCGTAGCGGTCGCCGCCCTCCTCCTTGCCGCCGATCTGGATCGGCAGCAGCCGGTACTGGCCGTGGTTGAGCGCGATGCGCAGGCCGTTCGAGAACGGGAAACCCTTGGCGAGCGCCTCGCGGTAGGCGCGCTGGATCTGCATCGCCAGGATGAGCAGGTGATGCGACTCGCGGCTCGAGTAGAAGGCGCCGTCGCCGAGGTACTTCTCGAGCTTGGCCTTGTGCTGGGAGGCGAGCCGGTTCACCTTGCGCTGGAAGCGGAACATCATCCGGAAAGAGCGGTCCTGCTCGAGGGCGCCAGAGCGGCGCAGCAGCGAGACCGTCTCCGTGAAGTCCGAGATGTCGTAGATCAGGCCGAATCGGGCGACCAGCGGGTCGACGACCCAGGGCGCCATGAAGTCGAGCGGGCGGGTGCTGGACGAGAGGCGCAGCGGCAGTCGTCGCGGCGCCGACGCCGACCCGGGTCGAGAAGCGCTCGCGGCCGAGCACGTGATCGCCGTCGCGCTCGACGCCGACGATGCTCCGGCGCAGCGCGTTGAAGAGCTCGAACTCCTTGAGCTTCACCAGCAGGCTCTCCCAGACCTGGATCCAGGCCGGTGGCAGCAGGCGCGACCGGGTCGTAGGTCGGACGGCCGGCGAGGAAGGTCAGGTAGCCGGGACGATTGAGGTGCAGGCGCGGGTCCTTGCCCGGCTCCTCGCCGAGCAGGCGCGTGAGGTTGCTGGAGCTCGACGTCGCGGCGCAGGAGCTCCGAGTACCACTCGTGGACCTGCATCAGGCGCAGCCGGAAGTCGCGCCCGTCGAGCTTCAGGCAGCCGGAGAAGTAGCCGGCGAGCTCGGCGAGGTTCGGGCTGATGTGGTCCTCGGTGAAGATCAGGACGTTGTCCTTCATCCGGGTGAGGAGGGTCGGGAAGATCTGCTGCTCGACCTCCTCGGTGTCGGTGGAGAGCCGGTTGACCAGGTCGTAGGTGAGGTTCGAGAGCCGGTCGAGCACGCGATTGTAGACGCGGTAGCGGAACTCGTCGCCGTTCTGCTTCGCCCAGACCAGATCGCGGCGCAACAGGCGCTTCGTGGTGTCCTTGAAGCCGCGCGCGATGGCGCCCGAGTGGTAGAGCCAGAAGATCCCCGGGAAGCTCCGGCCGTAGCTCGCCGTGATCGAGTTCTCGGTGGCGCGGGTGAGCAGCAGGCGGTAGCGCTCCCAGGCGCCGGCGAAGGCCGACGAGTCGAAGGAGATGCGCTGCAGCGTCGCGTACTCGACCTCCTCCTCCTGCGCGAGATAGCCCTCGAAGGCCCGGTCGAGAGCCGCGAGCTCGGGGGTCAGGAGCACCGGGTAGCCGAAGCAGCGGCGTGGCCGCTCTCGTCCTCCTGGTAGATCCGCAGCTGCGCCGGCAGGATCTGATCGGCGTCCGGAACGAGGCGGCGCAGCTCGTCCGGGCTCCTGCCGAGGAAGTTGAACGGGCCGGCCAGCTGTTGCGGAGCAGGGAGCATCGTTTGATTGCTACAATATCGCGGCTGCCCCCTGGGCGGCTCGCCCATGACCCCTTCGACCTCCTCCCTGCCGGGCCCGCCGCCGCGGGCTTGCCACGGCCAGCCCGCCGTCGCGGGCTGCCGTCGCCGTGCTCGACTGCTCCGTGCTGGTGCCGGTCCTCGACGAGGCCGGGACGGTACTCGACCTCGCCCGCCGCGTGCGGGAGGCGATCGCTGCCGCTCGGCCTCTCCTACGAGATCATCTTCGTCGACGACGGCTCGCGCGACGCGACCTGCGCGCGGGTGCGCGAGGCGCGGGCGATCGATCCCGAACGTCAAGCTGGTGCGCCTGCGGCGCAACTTCGGCAAGGCGGCGGCGCTGACGGCCGGCTTCGACATCGCTTCGGGCCGGCTCATCGTCACCCTCGACGGCGACCTGCAGGACGACCCGGACGAGATCCCGCGCATGATCGAGACCCTGGAGAAGGGCGGCTTCGACCTCGTCTCGGGCTGGAAGCACGAGCGCAAGGATCCGTTGACGAAGACCCTCCCGTCGCTGCTCTTCAACTGGGCGACGCGCAAGGTCGCGCAGGTCGACCTGCACGACTTCAACTGCGGCTTCAAGGTCTACCGGCGCGAGGTCCTCGAGGAGGTGCCGATCTACGGCGAGCTGCACCGCTACATCCCGGTGCTCGCCAGCCGCCGCGGCTTCGCCGTCGGCGAGCTCGCGGTGCAGCACCACCCGCGCCGCCACGGCGTCAGCAAGTACGGCTGGGACCGCTTCTACAAGGGCCTGCTGGACCTGCTCACCGTGCTGTTCATCACCAAGTACACGCGCCGGCCGCTGCACCTGTTCGGGGCGATGGGGCTGGCCGGCCTCGGCTCGGGCCTGCTGATCAACCTCTACCTCGCGGTGCGCTGGTTCATGGGCGAGTCGCTGTCGAACCGGCCGCTGCTGCTGCTCGGGTCGCTGCTCATGCTGATCGGCCTGCAGGTGCTGATGACCGGCCTGCTGGCGGAGATGATGACCCACAAGACCTTCCGCCGCACCGACAGCTATTCGGTCAAGGAGCTGCTCGATTAGCGCTGCACGCCGGCATCGTGGCCGGCGCTGATCCTCCGCCGCCGCAGATCGCCGCGCCTCGGCATCCTCTTCCTCACCCAGACCTATCCGCGGCGGGCGCACGACAGCGCCGGGCCCGTTCATCCGCGACCTGGCGCGCGCCCTGGTGCGCGGCGGCGACCGCGTGCGCGTGCTGGCGCCGCACGCCGACGGGGTTGCCGCGTCGTGGAGCGAGGCGGGCGTCGAGGTGCACACCTTCCGTTACGCCCCCGAACGCTGGGAGCTCCTCGGCTACGGCCGCTCGCTGCACGCCGACGAGCGTATGGCCGGTGCGGCGGCGGCGGTCGCGCCGCTCTATCTCCTGGGCGCCTTGCGGGCGGTGCGCGGCGCGCTCGCCGGGGGCGGCTGGGACCTCGTGCAGGCGCACTGGGTGGTGCCCAATCTCTTCGCCGCCGGCGTTCTGCGGCCCGGCAGCGCCGCTGCTCGTCGGACTCCATGGCAGCGACGTCTTCATGGCCGAGAAGGGTCCCGTGCGCCCGTTCGTGCGGCGCGCCCTGCGCCGCGTGGACGGTCTGACGAGCTGCTCTCCGGAGCTCGCCGCGCGGGTGCAGAAGATCGGCTTTCCCGCCGAACGCTCGCACGTCATCCCCTACGGCGTCGACAGCGTGCTCTTCGCGCCCGACCCGGAGCGCCGGGCCCTGTGGCGCCAACGACTCGGGCATTCCGCCCGACGCGCCGATGCTCCTCGGGGTCGGCCGGATGGCGACGAAGAAGGGCTTTCACCTCCTGATCGAGGCCCTGCCGGCGCTCTTCGCGACGGCGCCCGAGGCCCACCTCGTGCTCGCCGGCGGCGGCGATCGCCTGGAGGAGTTCCGGCTGGCGCGCGGCGCCTTCGCGCGACCGGGTGCACTTTCCCGGGCGCCGTCCTGCACGACACGCTGCCCGACCTCTATCGCGCCGCCGACCTCTTCGTTCTGCCCGCCGTGCACGATGCGAAGGGCAACGTGGACGGCCTGCCGAACGTCATCCTGGAAGCGATGGCGAGCGGGCTGCCGTGGTCGGTTCGCGCGTCTCCGGGCTGCCGACGGCGATCGGCGAGGGGGTCGAACGGCTGGCTGGTGGAGGAGGGCAGCGTCGCCGACCTCGCCCGGATCCTGCGCGAGGCGCTCGCCGACCGGCCCCGCCGCGAGCGCTTCGGCGTCGCGTCGCGCGGGCGCGCGCGCGACGAGTTCTCCTGGGACAGCGTTGCGGCGCGCTACCGGGCCGCTTACGTCGGCCAGCCGGCGCCGCACCGACCGTTCCCGCAGAGCCGGCCGCCGAAGCTCGTCGGGAATCCCGCTCAACGCATCCGCAGCACGACCTCGACCGGCTTGCCGGCGCGCAGCACCGAGAGCTGGATCGGAATACTCCGGGAGCTGTCGATCAGCGACAGCAGCGCGGCCGGCTGGGTCAGCGGGCGGCCGCCGGCGCGCAGAACGAGATCGTCGCGCCAGCAGGCCGGAGAGCTCGGCGAGACCGCCCGGCGACGACCGATTCGACCAGCAGGCCGCGGATGCCGAGCGGCGGATAGTCGACCGCGACGAGCTGCGCCCCGAGCTCCGGCCGCTTCGCGGCCGCGGCGATGCCGGGCGTGTTCCGCGGCGTGGACGGCGGCTCTGGCACGCCGGCGCCGGCCCTGCGCTTCGAGCCCGTCTCGCGCTTGGGCGGCCTGCCTGGCGCTGCGCTTCGAGTCGGGTCAGCGCGGCCGCCGACTTCGGTCGCCGCCGGGATCGAGGGCGATCGCCCGGCGGAAGCGCGGCTTCGGCCTCCGGATAGCGTCGTTGCGCGAGGTAGACGGTGCCGAGATTGTGCGCGATGTCGGCGCGATCGGGCGCGACCGCGGCCGCCTTCTCGAGACTCTGCGCCGCCTCCGGGAGCTTGCCCGTCCGCCTGCTGCGACAGACCGAGCAGAGCCCAGGCGCTGCCGTCCTCGGACCGCATGCGGACCGCGACCTCGGCGGCGGCGCGGCGCTTGCCCGAAGTTCTTCGCGGTGAGCGCGGACTGGGCGAGCTCCATCGCGGCCTGGAATCCCGCCCCCTGGTCGTTCGCCGGGTCGAGCTCGATCGCCTTGGCGAGACTCGTCGTCATGCCGTAGAGATTGCCGAGGCCGCGCTGGGCGGCGGCGAATTCGAGCCAGAGCGTCGCCGACTCCGGGTGCATCTGGGTGGCCTCGAGCAGGACCGCGACGGCGTCCATCCAGCGCTGGGCGGCGATGAAGGCGCGGCCGAGCTCGAGGGCGATCTCGGCGTCGCTGCGGTCGAGCTCGTGCGCGGTGCGCAGGGCTTCGAGGCCCGGTCCGGCGAGACCGTGCTTCTGCCGGGCGAGCCCGAGATTGAACCAGACGCGGGGATCGCGGGTGTTCAGTCCGGCGGCCTCCTCGAGCGCGTGCATCGGCGTCTTCGTACTGCCCGCGTCCGAAGTAGATGACGCCGACGTTGTTCAGCACCTGCGCCTTGAGCTCGCGCGGCAGCTTCTCCGGCGCGCCGCGCTCGAGCGCCAGGACGCGCTCGAAGCCCGCCAGAGCGGCGTCAGTCCGGCGCTCCGCGAGGTCGACCTGCGCCAGGGCGAAGATGGCGCGCAGCGCGCCCGGCGCGAGCGCCAGGCTCTCCTCGATCCGGCAGCCGCGCCGTCGGCGCTGTCGCCGGCGGTCAGGGCGTCGATCCCCTGCTTGAGCAGACGCGCCGCGCTGCGCGTCCGCTCCTCAGCCGCATCGCGCTGGGCGTTCAGGAAGAGGGCCATGAACTCCGGGCTGTAGATCTCGGCGCGCGGCTGGAAGGCGGGATCCCGCATCAGCGTCGCGGTGAGCTCGAGGCGCGCCGCCTCCGGGTTGCCGAGCTGGAAGACGAGCCAGGCCGCGGTCACCCGCAGGCGCGAGCGCTCGGCCGCCTCGGGGTGCTGCGCGGCGAGCTCGCGGTAGAGCCCGAGAGCGCGCGCCAGATCGCCGTCGGTGAAGGCCTGCTCCGCCTCGCGCTCGCGCACCGCCAGCGGATCGGTCGCCGGTCGCCGCCGGCGTGGCAGTCGCCGGCAGGGCTCCGAGCGGCGCGTGGTCTCCGGCGCGGTGTGTCGAGGAGATCCTCGCTGACCAGCTCGCCGGACGCGGGCGGAGCGCTCTGCGAGTCTCCGGAGACTGCGCGTCCGACGGCGGCGGAGGACGAAGAGCAGGAGCGCGAGGAGCGGGGAGCAGGAGAATCGACGGCGTGCGCATCGGGGAGGGCACCTGCGCGACTCTAGCAGAGGGGAATCCGTCGGCCGACTCCGGCTCAGTTCGGCAGGATCGGCTTCTCGGCGAGCCGCTGCGGGCTCCGGCCGTCGAGGTCGAAAGTCAGGATCGACTCGCTCTCGCTGCGGATCTCGATGCTCTCCTGCAGCAGGACCGGCGAGGCCGGATCCGGGGTGGCGACGATCTCGACGACGTGGGGTCCGGGCGCGAGCCAGCGCCCGCGCAGCGGCGTCGGCGACGGCGAGCGCGCCGTCGAGGCGGACGAAGGCCTGACGCGCGTTGATGTGCGGCTGCACGGTGAGCTTGCCCGGGCGCTCGATCGGCGAGACGATCCGCCGGCTCTCGCCCTCCGCGAGGCGCACGGTCAGTCTCCTGGGCGTGCGAGTAGACGGGGCTCTCGATCGCGAACTTGAGCTTGTAGCTTCCCGCGGCGAGCTCGAGCCGGCGTTCGCGGTCGAGCGTCCAGACCTTGCCGCCGAGGCGCAGGGTCATCGCCGAATCCCAGGCCGGCTTCGACGGTGAGGACTGCGGGCGGCGCCGGCGCGGCTGCCTCGGCCGGCGGCGGGCTCGCCGCTGCCGGATCCCCTGCCGCTGCCGGCGCTTCCGTGGGAGCTCGCGCCGCTGATGCGGACTCCGGCGCGGAGTGTCGGCGGGGGAGCCTTGTCCGGCGCCGTCGCCGCCGGCGTCGCCTGCGTCGCCTGCGGCGACGGTTCGACCGCCTTCGTCGACGGCGGCATCGCCGACGTTGCCGGAGGTGCTGCCAGGCGCAGACCCCGGGGGGGTGCGGGTCGAAATCGGCAGAGCAGTCGAGGACGGCGGGATCGACTGGGACTCCTGCCAGTAACGCCATCCTCCCCAGGCGGCGGCGGCGGCGAGAACGAGCAGCGCGAGCCCGCCTGAGATCCGTTTGCCGGCGCCGGGATGGCGCTCGAAGGCGACCGTGGTGTGGCCGTCGTCGGTGGAGCGCAGTCGCGGCCTGCCGCGAATCGAGCTCGATGTCGCCGAGGCTCAGGGGGCGGGGTGCCGGTGTGCCGCCGTTCCCGGAATGGCCGCGCATTTCCGGCGCCATTCGCAGCCGATGGGGTGCCCGGGGCCTTCGGAGCGAGACTCGCTGCGGCCGCGGTGCGTGCGGTCAGTTGCGCCGCGGCGAGCTCGTCAGTGGTCTCGCGTGGCCGTCGATGAGCGAGATCTTCGATGTCGTGCAGCAGTTCCGTGCAGTTGGGGTAGCGCCGTTGCGGGTTCCTTCTCCAGGCAGCGGCGCACGATCCGCTCGAGCTCTTCAGGGCAGTCGGGGGCCTTCCCGCGCAGCGGCGGCGGCGTCCTCGTTGAGGATCTTGTAGAAGACCGCCGAGATCTCCGCGCCCTGGAACGGGCGCTCGAGGGCGAACAGCTCGTACGCCAGGACGCCGAAAGAGAACAGGTCGGTGCGGGCGTCGAAGGCGCCGCCGCGGATCTGCTCCGGGGCGAGGTAGGCGGCGGTTCCGAGGGTGATGCCGGCCTGGGTCAGCGCCTCCTGGTGCTGGGCGAGCTTGGCGATCCCGAAGTCCATGATCTTGGCGGTGTCGTCTTCGAGAATGCGGATGTTCGCCGGCTTGATGTCGCGATGCACGACGCCGCGGGAGTGCGCATACTGCAGTCCGCGGGCGATCTGCACCAGGTAGAGGAGCTTCTCCGGCAGGCTCAGGAACTCGCGACGCTTGATCTTGCGATCGAGGTCCTCGCCGGAGAGGTACTCCTGGACGAGGTAGGGAACGCCGTCCTTGAAGCCGAAGTCGTAGACCGTGACGATATTGCGGTGATGGAGGTTCCCGGCGATCTCGGCCTCGCGCATGAAGCGCTCCCGCGTCTCGGTCTCCTCCGAGGTGCAGGTCTTGATGGCGACGTGGCGCTTGATGAACGGATCGTAGGCCTTGTAGACGACGCCGAATCCGCCAACGCCTATCTTTTCAAGGACTTGGTACTTGTCCAGAGTCTCCATGAGCGATGCGAAATGCTAGCACGGCGGATGCCGGTTCAGGGCTGCCCGCCGAGGTTGGCGCCGAGCCGGGTACTCAGGAACTCCCACAATGCGGCGAACGCTGCGGCGCTGTCGCTGGCCGCTGCGGGATCGCTGGCGAGAAAAAGCAGCTGGCTGGGCAGGTTCGTGGGCAGGCGCATGCGCGCGCGGTCGCGCCGGACCGCCTCGGTCGCTGGGTCGCCGAAGCGCGTGAGCCACCAGGCGCGCGCCGGCTCGGCGAGCGCCGGAACGGCGTCGTGCTGACCCAGGGGATCGGGCTCGCCGCCGAGATCGACGGCGGCGACGAAGCGTCCGGGCCGTTCGACGAGCGCCGTCGCGGCGAGGGCCCCGCACCACGAGCCCTCGCCCAGGAGAGCGATGCGCAGGGAATCGACGCCACGTTTCGCGAGCTCGGCACGGGCGGCGTCGAGATCTTCGAGTCCCGCGTCGACGAGCCGCCCGTCGGCGGCGTGACGAAAGCGCTTTCCGAGGCCCTGGGAACCGCGCAGGCGGAGGCGCAGCACGACGACGCCATGATTGGCGAGGAATTGCAGGAAGGGATGGAACTCCTGCCAGGTTGGCGGCAGACCGTCCTTCTCCATCCAGATCAGCGCCGGCGGCGCGGCACCTGGGCGGCGCGGCCACCAGAGCTCAGCGGGTATCGGCGGCACGGACGGCGAGCCCGAGATCTTCAATTCGAGCGGAACCGGGTCGACGAGATCGGCGGCGGCGATCCCCGGCGCCAGTCCGAACGAGAGCGGCCGCGCGTTGGCGTCCGGGCCGGGGTTGTCGGCGAACATCAGGTCGCGCGGATAGCGGGCGCTGGCGATCTCGTAGAGCACGCCGCCCGACCGTCCCGCGGGCAGGGCGCGCGCCAGCCGCGTGCCGTCCGGCAGGGGAAGTGGGCGGAGCGCCTCCCCGGTCGCGGCATCGAACAGGGCGGACTCGACGGCGCCGCGGCAGCTCCACTGCAGGGCGTAGATGGCGCCGTCCGGACTGGTGTCGAGGCGCAGCGCCTCGCAGCCGGGGCGCGCCCGGCGCGACCGTTCGCCGGTGTCGAGATCGAGGATCTCGAGCTGCAGCGTGTCGTCGACTTCGTCCGCAAAGAGATGGAGCCGGCTGCCGTCGGCGGAGAACCTCTGGGGCAGGAATCGGGCATCGCGGTCGAGCGGCAGGAGGAGCCGCGTCTCGCCGCGGGCGCGGTCGTGCAGGAGAACCTCGGTCGTGTCCGGGTCGAGCTCGCGGACCAGGGCGATGCGGTCGCCGTGCGGCGCTACCGCCGCGACGCGAAAGCCGTCCGGCGGGACGAAAAGGACCGCGGGCGGGGCGGGCGGCAGCTCGACGCTCGAGGTGAGCCCCGCTGCTGCCAGAAGGCGCGCGGCGGCGGGCGAATCGACCGCAGTCGCACGGCTGGCGAGAAACTCGCCGAGCTCGAAGCTGCGGGGCTGCAGCGCCGGGCCGGGGGTCGTGCTCCGCGTGCTGCCTGCCTTGCCGCAACCGGCGAGGGCGAGGAGGGCGGCCGTGAACCAGAGCACCGGGCTGCGCCGGGCGTGCCGGTATACTGCGCTCATGAGTGACCGCAAGTACAAGCAGAGCGGATACCAGGACTCCGGCTCACCGTCGCGAGACTCTTCGCGCCGCGAAGGCGACCGGCCCTCCGGAGCGCCGCGGGCACCGGGGGGGCTCGCGATGCGCGTGACGCACCGCGCGGACGCGGCCTCGGCGCGCCGACCGCGAGCGCCTTTCGCTGCGCGAGCTGCGGCGAGCAGCAGAGCATCGGCGCCGCCGCGGGCCTCGCAGCCCGTTGCACGGCATGCGGAGCCGACCTGCACACCTGCACCAACTGCACGCATTTCGATCCCGGCGCCCCGGCGCAGTGCCGGCAGCCGCAGGTGACGCTCGTCATGAAGAAGTCGAAGGCGAACGAGTGCGTCCACTTCGAGCCCCGCGAACGCCAGGAGTTCGCCGCCGAGAAGCCGGCGCCCGCCGCGAAGGATCCGCGGGCCGCCTTCGACGCCCTCTTCAAGTAGGCAGGAGAGAGGTCGCAGCACCGCCCTCAACCCCCGATGTACGACATCTCGACCCGCCCCGGAAGGGACGGCGTCGCCCGCGAACGCACCTCCGAGTAGCGATCGTCCCGCCGCCGCCAGATCGCGGCGATCTCCCCGGCGAGCTGCTCGTCCGACGCTCCGGTGCGCAGCGGGGTCTTGATGTCGCTGCCGCTCGTCGCGAACAGGCAGGTGTAGATCCGGCCGTCGGCAGACAGGCGCGCGCGCACGCAGTCGCCGCAGAACGGCTGCGAAACAGACGAGATGATGCCGATCTCGCCCGAGCCGTCGCGATAGCGATAGCGCTTCGCGACCTCGCCGCGACTCTGTGGCGCGACCGGATCGAGGACGGTGTCGGAGGTTCCGGCGGCGACGCGCCGCAGGATCTCGGTCGCCGGCACGACGTCCTCCAGCTGCCAGCCGTTCGAGGCGCCGACGTCCATGTACTCGATGAAGCGCACGATGTGGGCGCTGCCACGGAACTTCCGCACCAGGTCGAGGAGGCCGTCGTCGTTGACGCCGCGGCGCACCACCGCATTGATCTTGATCGAGTCGAAGCCCGCCGCCTGCGCCGTCGCGATGCCCTCGAGCACGTCGTTCGGGCCGAAGTCGGCGTCGTTCATGGTGCGGAAGACGACCGGATCGAGGGTGTCGAGGCTGACCGTGAGTCGCGTCAGCCCCGCCGCTCGCAGGGCCGCGGCCTGGAGCCGGAGCAGGGAACCGTTGGTGGTGAGCGCGATGGGGACGCCGAGCGGGACGAGCCGCCGGATGAGCTCGGAGAGGTTGCGCCGCAGGAGCGGTTCACCGCCGGTGAGGCGAAGCTTGCGCACGCCGAGTCCGACGAAGATTCGCGCCAGGCGCTCGATCTCTTCGAAGGTCAGGAGCTCGGCGCGGTCCAGGAAGGCGTGTTCCACGCCGTAGATCGAGCGCGGCATGCAATAGACGCAGCGGAAGTTGCAGCGATCGGTGACCGAAATGCGCAGATCGCCCAGCGAACGCCCGAGTGAGTCCGCGACGGGCGGACCCGTAATCGTGCGGGGTCGGCGGGGCGCAGGGGCGGCAGGCGGGACACGGCGCCGATTCTACGCTTTGCCGGTCCCGGCGATTACCCGGCCGGGAGGTTCGACGACTGCCGCTGCTCCGGCGGAACCTCGGGCAGCCGCGCCGTGGCGACCGCGAGCTCGCGCATCCGGCCCGGCAGGTCTTCGGGCACGTCCGGTATGGCGGACGCGCCAGCTCCAGTTGCCGCCCTCGCTGCCGGGCGTGTTCATGCGCGCTCGCTTCCCAGGTTCAGCACGTCCTGCAGCGGCAGGATCGCGAGCTCGGCCACCGAACCGTAGGCGGCGCGGATCATCGCCGGCGGTGATGGTCTCCGGCGTCGCCCCGAGGTAGGTCAGGACGCGCCGGCGCTCGTCTTCGCCGGCGCTCGGCGAACCAGCCGCGCGTGGTGTCGTTGTCGTGCGTTCCGGTGTAGACCGCCGCGCGGGGTTCGTGGCGGTGTGGACTGTGGTCGCTGTCGAGCGGCGCCGAAGCCGAACTGCAGGACGCGCATCCCGGGCAGGTCGAGCCGGCGCCGCAGGTTGTGCACGCGCGCGTCGATCTCGCCCAGATCCTCGGCCAGCAGGGGGAGGCCGCCCAGGCCCTTGCCGGAGGGCGCGGAAGAAGGTCCTCGCCCGGGCCCTTCACCCACTTGCCGCGGCGCGCCGTCGTGCTGGCGCTGGGGGATCTGCCAGTAGGCGACGAAGCCGCGGAAGTGATCGAGCCGCAGGACGTGGGCGAACTCGAGCTGCGCCCGGAGGCGCGTCGATCCACCAGCGGAAGCCGTCGGCCCGCAGCACGTCCCAGCGATAGAGCGGATTGCCCCAGCGCTGGCCGTCGGCGCTGAAGTAGTCGGGCGGTACGCCGGCGACGGCGCGCAGGCTGCCGTCCGGGGCGAGATCGAAGAGGTGCGCTGTTCGCCCAGGTGTCGGCGCTGTCGGGTGCGACGTAGATCGGTACGTCGCCGAGAATGCGGATGCCGCGGCTCTCGGCGGCGCGGCGCACTGCGGACCACTGCCGGAAGAAGAGGAACTGGCAGAAGACCGCGAAACGGATTTCGCCGGCGAGCATCGGCCGAGCGCACGAGCCAGCGCCTGCGGCTCCCGGTCGCGGCAGGCCGGGCTCCCAATCGAGCCACGAGGCGCCGGCGTGGTCGCGCTTCAGGCTGGCGTAGAGCGCCCAGTCGTCGAGCCAGACGGCGCGGCGCTCCTGGTCGGCGAAACGCTCGAGGCCGGCAGCGAGATCCGGGAGCTCCCCGGACTCGAAGCGCAGGAAGGCCTGTCGAAGGAGGCTCTCCTTGCAGCTCGCCGCCGCCGGGTACGTCGACGCTCGCCGCCCGGCTCGGCCTCCCAGGGCGTCAGGGCGTCGGCCGGCAGCGAGCCCGTCGGCGACCAGCGCCTCGGGCGAGATGAGCAGAGGGTTGCCGGCGAAGGCCGAGAGCGAGTTGTAGGGCGAATCGCCCATCCCGGTCGGGCCCCAGCGGCAGGACCTGCCAGACAGTGAAGCCGGCGCCGACCATCCAGTCGAGCATCGCGACGGCGGACGGGCCGAGGTCACCGATCGGGAACCGGCCGGGAAGACTCGTCGGATGCAGGAGCAGGCCGGCGGCGCGCGCCCGGCGGGCGGCAACTCCGGCCTGTCCCTTCCTGCTCACTCGCGCTCGAGGTAGGTGTAGCCCGAGAGACCCTGCTCGTAGACGCGCAGGAGATTCCGCGACTCCTCGAGGGTGATCCGCTTGCTGCGCAGGGCGATCTCCGAGAAGCGGCGGACGTTGGCCACGAGGTCCTCGCGGTCGTAGCTCACGTACTTGAGGACGTCCGCCACGGTGTCGCCGGCGAGGACATGGTCGATGTGGTAGGCGCCCTCTTCGCTGAGCGAGACGTGCAGCGTGTTGGTGTCGCCGAAGAGGTTGTGCAGGTCGCCCAGGATCTCCTGGTAGGCGCCGACCAGGAAGACGCCGAGGCAGTAGAGGTCGTCGCCCACCGGGTGGAGCTCGAGCACGTCCTTGACGTCCCGGCGGTCGATGAAGTGGTCGATCTTGCCGTCGGAGTCGCAGGTGATGTCGGCGAGCACGCCGCGCCGCACCGGCTCCTCGTTGAGGCGGTGGATCGGCACGATCGGAAAGAGCTGGTCGATCGCCCAGGAGTCGGGCAGCGACTGGAAGATCGAGAAGTTGCAGAAATAGGTGTCGGCGAGCGCCCGCTCGAGGCCGGCGAGCTCCTCCGGAATTTCGGGGAGCTCGCGCACCAGGCGCAGGATCTTGAGCGCGATCGCCCAGAAGATGTCCTCGGCCAGCACCCGCTGCACGAGCGTGACGTGGTTCAGGCTGAAGAGGCTGAGCACCTCGTCGCGATAGCCCGCGGCGTCGTGGTAGGCCTCGAGCAGGTTCTTGCGCGACACTTCGCGATAGGTGTCGAGCAGGTAGCGCACCGGCCCGGGGGTGCCCTCCGGCAGCGCCTCGGGCAGCGTTCCGACGGTGAACTCGCCGACGCCCAGGACGTCCACGATCAGGGCGGCGTGGTGGGCGACGAGCGCGCGCCCCGACTCGGAGACCAGGATCGGATGCGGCACGTTGTCGGCGTCGCAGAGCTCCATGGTGCCGAAGACGATGTCGTTGGCGTACTCCTGCATCGTGTAGTTCATCGACGACGTGAAGTTGGTCTGCGAGCCGTCGTAGTCGATGCCGAGGCCGCCGCCGACGTCGAGGTAGCGCAGCGGCGCGCCGAGCTTCGAGAGCTCGACGTAGGTCCGACCGGCCTCGCGCAGCGCCTCCTTGACGTTGCGGATGGAGGAGATCTGGCTGCCGAGATGGAAGTGCAGGAGCTCGAGGCAGTCGAGCAGGTTCTTCTCGCGCAGGAACTTCATCGCCTGGAAGAGGCCGCGCGCGCCGAGACCGAACTTCGAGCGGTCGCCCGCCGAAGCCTCCCAGTGGCCGGCGCCGCGCGCCGACAGGCGCGCGCGGACGCCGATCGACGGCTTGACGCCGGTGCGCTCCGCCACCTCGGCGATGAGCTCGAGCTCGGAGAACTTCTCGACCACCAGGATGACGTGCCGCCCGAGCCTCGAGCCGAGGAGAGCGGTCTCGATGTACTCCTCGTCCTTGTAGCCGTTGCAGATGACCAGCGCCTCCTCGTCCTCGAGCATGCCGAGGACGGCGAGGAGCTCGGGCTTCGAGCCGGCCTCGAGTCCGAAGTGGTAGGGCCGCCCGGCCTCGAGCAGGCGCTCCACGACGTACTTCTCCTGGTTCACCTTGATCGGAAAGACGCCGCGGTAGGTGCCCTGGTAGCCGTACTCGGAGATCGCGCGCAGAAAGGCCTCGTTGAGCTCGACGACGCGGGCCTTGAGGATCTGCGAGAAGCGGATGAGCAGGGGCGCACCGATGCCGCGCTGCCGGACCTCGTCCACGAGCTCCTTCATGTCGACCGCCGGCGCGCCGGGTCCACCCGGCTGAACGACGAGGTTGCCCTTGTCGTTGGCCGAGAAGTAGCCGTTGCCCCACTGGCGGATGTTGTACAGGTCGAGAGAGTCCTCGATCGTCCATTTGCGATGATTCAGAGTGGTCAATCCCCTTCTCCCTCGCGCTCCTGGAGCGGAAGTCCGGCCGAATGGCCGAGGAAACTTTAGCATCTTCTTTTCGCCGGGCGGCGAGCGAATTTCCGCGCGCGCGAGCGCGGAAGGGTCAGGGAGTAGCGGTCAGCACGCGGACTTCGCCGCTCGCCGGATGGTGGACGAGAGCGGCGGCGGAGAAGCGGATAGCGGCGCGCGGCGAAGACCGCCCGGAATGGCGTCGGGCGCGAGGCGAGACCGCGAAAGAGATCGTCGATCGACCGCAGGCGGGTGGCGTTCGGCTCCGAGCTCGAGGACGCCGGAACCGATTTCGCCGCCGAGGCGCGTCGTCGAGGTCGAAGCTCACCGTGCCGCGCGACGCCGTCGAGATTCGCGACCACGAGCGTCGGCTGGGTCGTCGCGTCGTGCGGAATGCCGGAGATCTGCTTGCCGGCAGAGGTCCAGGCGGCCGAGGGAATTCCGGAGACGATGGCGCCGTCGCTGCCGTCGGGATCGCTCGCAGCGTGCACGATGGCGCGCGCGGAGAGTTGCGCCGGCGAGGCGCCGGGGAAGGCGTAGAGGGTGATCCGCAGCGCGCCCTCTTCCGGCACCGATTCCGAAGGCGGTGCCGAGAACCTCGGCGATCTTCGTCGGGCTCTGGGGAGGCACGACGAAGCGTCGGACCGGAGCCGGCTCGTCGTAGACGATCTCGGGCACGAAGGCCGCTTCGATGACCCCGAAGTCGCTGCCGGAGTTCGCCAGCGTCGAGGTCGGAGACGACCTGGCCGTCGGCGGACTCGACGATCAGCGGGATCAGCGTCGACGCCGTCTCCCACGCCGGTTCGGTGCCCGACACGACCACCTGTACGGAGTCCTCCGAGACCGCACCGCCGGCGGTCGAGGCCGCGCACGGTAACGGTGTACGTTCCGGGGTGAAGGTACATGTAGAAGGTGGTGAGGTCGCCGGGCGGGGGAGTCGCTCGCGTAGCCGCCGTCGCCGAAGTCCCACTCGACCTGCACGAACTGCTCGACGGCGTTGCCATCGACGCGAAGGCGGCGAGGGTGCCAGCCGGAAACGGGCTGGGGGCGGGCACGATCTCGATCGTCGGAGTCTCGAGCAGCGGCAGGAGGGTCTCGAGGAAGAGACCCGCGATCTCGATGTAGCCGTCGGTGTTCGGGTGACCCGACGAGATCGACGACTGTCCGGGTCGTAGTAGTAATAGTTGTCGAAGAGGTCCGGCAGGCTCTCGAAGAGGGTGAACTGGTCGACGACGGCTCGGTGGGTATCCGCGCCCATGTCCCGGATCGCGTGCGCCAGCGCCGACGTAGCCGAATTGTCGGAGTCGACCGGCGCAGTCGGAATGCGCGGAATCACCGAGGCGTGGACGGCGATCATGCCGAGCGCCTCGGCGCGGCTGGCCATCTCGTCGAGGTTGAAGCGAATGGACTCGACGCCGACGCGCCGGGAGATGTCGTTCGTCCCTTCCATCAGGAGAAGGTAATCGCCGCCCCCGGCGAGCACCGAGTCGATGCGCGAGAGCCCGGCCGAGGTCGTTTCGCCGCCGACGCCGTGGGACTCGACGACGGCGTCGTAGCCCTGCTGCCGGAGCCAGCGCTGGAGGCGCGGTGGGTAGCCGCCCCCCGGGTTCGAGGTGTCGCCGTAGCCGTCGGTGATGCTGTCGCCGAACGCCAGGAAGACGAGCTCCTGGGCGTTCGCCGCGGAGCCGCGCTGCCGAGGGCGGCACCGACGCCGAGGGCGAGCAGCAAGGCGGGGAGGAGTCGACGAGGACATGGGTGGGGAGGCCGGATTCCGGGCGCATAAGTCTAGGGACGTGCGCCGATCCCTGTCAACGAGCTCTGCCCGCGAGTGCCGGCGGCCCGCGCTAGAATCTCCACTCAGTGACCGATCACAGGCTCCGCCGGACTCCCGCCCGGCATCACCGCCGCCGAGGCCGCCGCCATCCGCGACGCCGTGGCGGAGGCCGAAGGCCATACCGGCGGCGAGATCGTGGCGCTCGCGCTGGCCAGCGCGGACGACTATCAGGTCGCCTATCTGGAAGGGCGCTGCGCTCGTCGGATTCGCCGCCGCGGCGGGCGCCGCGGTCGCTCGACCGCTGCGCCCGCTGTGGATCACTCGCCCGGCCTGGATGCTGCTCTTCGTAGCCTGTGGACTGCTCGCCGGCGCGATGCTGGCGCGATCCGTCGCTGCCGTTCCGCCGCTGGCTGTGCGGTCCGGCCCTGCTCGATCGCCGGCTGCAGCAGCGGGCGCGGGAGGCCTTTCTCGTGCACTCGGTCTTCACGACGCGCGACCGAACCGGGATCCTGATCGCGGTTTCGGCCTTCGAGCGCCGGGTCGTCGTGCTCGCCGACGAAGGGATCCACTCGGTCGTGCCGGCGGGCACCTGGGAGGAGCTGGCGCGCGAGACCGCCGCCACGGTGCGGACGTCCGGCCCGGGCGCCGGTCTGCTCCAGGCGGTGCGCAAGGCCGGCGGGCTGCTCAGGCATCACGGCCTCATCCGGCGGACCGACGACCACAACGAGCTCCCGGACAACGTGCGGGGGGAGTTCCAGTAGCGTTGCGCCGAGCGTCCCGGTCGCGAGTTCGCGCCGCGTGTTAATCTGATTTCGTTCGCCACGATTCCCAGGCCAAGGAGCCGAAATCATGAACCAGCCTCTCACTCCGGAAGCGGCCCCGAAGAAGGGCATGTCGACGTTCGTCAAGGTCCTGCTCGGATGCGGCGTCGCTGCTGCTGCTCGGTGTCGGCAGCTGCTTCGTGGTCACGCGGCTACTTCCCGAAGAAGGGCGTCGGCAAGCTCTCCGACTTCGCCAAGGAGATGGAGTCGAATCCGGATGCCGCCGCGGTGAGGGCGGCAGAGCTCGTGCTGCGGCTGAACCCGGATGTCGACGTCCTCTCTTCCGATCCCGCCGCCGGCACGATCACGGTGCGGGAGAAGAAGACCGGCAAGGAGGTCACCTTCGACCTCGAGGACATCAAGGCCGGCAAGTTCTCGATCACCGACCGACGGCGAGACGACGAACATCGACATCGACGCCACGCGGAGAGAACGGCGGACAGATGAAGGTCGTGACCGACCAGGGCACGGCGGTCTTCGGCGCCGGCGGCCAGGAGCGCCGACTGGATCCCGACCTATCCCGGCGGCCGCTCCGAGGGCATGGCGAACATCGAAGCCAAGGGTGAGAAGACCGGCACCTTCACCCTGCGCACGGCCGACGCGCCGGACGTCGTGATCGGCGTTCTTCGAGTCGAAGCTCGAGGAGTCGGGCTTCGACGGTGCGAGACGGCGAGCCTGAGCTTCAACGGCGCGCCGAGCGGCACGCTCAACGCCACGGCCGGCAAGCGCCAGCTCTCGATCACCGCCGCCGCCCAGGACGGCGAAACCCAGGCCCTCGTGTCGTACAACGAGAAGCCCTGAGCCGCGAGCCCTGAGCCTCTTCGCACGGCAGACCAGCGGCTCGGTCGTCTGCGCCTCCTGCGGGCGACTGGTCGGCGTCAAGGACGAGCGCTGCTTACCACTGCGGCAAGCGCAACCCCTCGCTCTGGGGGTTCGCGCCGCTGCTGCGCCGCCTCGGCGCCGACCTCGGATTCGTCCGCCTGCTCATCGGCGGCTGCTCGATCCTCTACATCGTGAGCGTCCTGCTCTCTCCGGGTGCCCTGCAGCCGAAGGGCGGGCTGATGCAGCTCTTCGCGCCCGACACCCGCACCCTCTTCCTGCTCGGGGCGAGCGGGGCGCTGCCGGTCTTCGGCCTCGGGCACGTCTGGACGGTCCTCAGCGCCTCCTGGCTGCACGGCGGTCATCCTGCACATCCTCTTCAACATGATGTGGGTGCGGCAGCTCGCCGGTCCGGTGGCCGAGCTCTACGGCGCCGGCCGGATGATCCTCATCTGGACGGCGGCGTCGATCGTCGGCTTCGGGCTGAGCTCCACCGCCAGCGCCTTCCTGCCGGCGATTCCGATCCTCGGCTCGCACGCCCCGTTCACCGTCGGCGCCTCGGCGTCGATCTTCGGTCTGCTGGGCGCGCTCGTCTGCTACGGCCGGCGCACCGGCCAGCGCGCCATGCACCAGCAGGTCTGGACCTGGGCGGTGGTGATGTTCCTCTTCGGCGTCATCATGCCCGGGGTCGACAACTGGGCGCACGCCGGCGGCTTCCTGGGCGGCTTCGGCGCCGCGCGCGCCCTCGATCCGTTGAAGCCGGAGCGTTCGCGGCACATGCTCTGGGCGCTGGTCTGTCTCGTGTCTGACGGCGGCTGTCGATCGTCCTGTCCATCGTGACCGGCGCGCAGATCCTGCGCGCCATCGAGGGTTCATGAGCGAGAAGCCGCCGGAGAAGACGAAGCCCAAGCTGAAGCTCGAGTCGGTCTGGCGCGAGGCCCGGACGCTGGTCTGGGCAGCAGCGTCGGCGGCTCGGCTGGGCCCTGCTGCTGATGCTGATCGGCCGGCTCGCCGGCCTCGTCCTGCCGGCATCGTCGAAGTTCCTGATCGACGACGTCCTGGGCAAGGGCGATCGCGGGCTGCTGCTGCCGCTGGCGCTCGCGGCCGGGCGCGGCGACCCTGGTGCAGGCGGCGACCGGCTGGGGGCTGGCGCAGCTCCTCGGCATCGCCGCCCAGAAGCAGATCGCCGAGATGCGCAAGAAGCTGCACGCGCACGTGCTGCGCCTGCCGACCAGCTACTTCGACGGCACCAAGAGCGGCGAGCTCATCTCGCGCGTCATGAGCGACGCCGAAGGGATCCGCAATCTCGTCGGCACCGGGCTCGTGCAATTGGTCGGCGGGCTGGTCACCGCGGCGCTCGCGCTCGGCGTCCTCTTCTGGCTGAACTGGCGGCTCACCGCGGCGATCCTCGGCGTTCTGGTGCTCTTCGCGGGCATGCTCGCCTACGCCTTCCGCCGGCTGCGCCCGATCTTCCGCGAGCGCAACAAGATCCAGGCCGAGATCACCGGCCGGCTGGCCGAGTCGCTCGGCGGCGTGCGGGTCGTCAAGGCCTACACGGCGGAGAAGTTCGAGGAGGAGGTCTTCGGCGGCGGCATCGACAAGCTGTTCGGAAACATCCGCAGCACGATGAGCGGCATCGCCGGCGTCACCAGCGCCTCGACCGCGCTCCTCGGCGTCGTCGGCGTGATCATGATGGTGGTCGGAGGACGGTCGATCCTCGCCGGCTCGATGACGCTCGGCGACTTCATCATGTACATCTTCTTCAGCGGCCTGCTGGTCGCGCCGGTGGCCGAGATCGCGGCGATCGGCACCCAGCTCACCGAGGCGTTCGCCGGCCTCGACCGCATCCGCGAGATCTTCGGCAAGACGACCGAGGACGACGAGGACGCGGCGCGCAAGCCCGTCGAGAAGCTCCGCGGCGAGGTCGAGTTCGAGGACGTCTGGTTCGAGTACCAGCCCGACACGCCGGTCCTGCGCGGCGTCTCGTTCCGCTCGGCGGCCGGCTCGACGACGGCGCTCGTCGGCTCCTCGGGCTCCGGCAAGAGCACGCTGATCGGGCTGGTGATGGCGTTCCACCGCCCGACCCGCGGACGCATCCGCGTCGACGGCGAGGATCTCGCGGATCTGCGCCTGCGCGACTATCGCCGGCACCTCGGCGCGGTCTTCCAGGACAACTTCCTGTTCGACGGCACGATCGCCGAGAACATCGCCTATTCACGGCCGCACGCGACCCGCGAAGAGGTGCTCGCGGCGGCCAAGGTCGCGCACTGCGACGAGTTCGTGGACGGTTTCGAGAACGGCTACGAGACGATCGTCGGCGAGCGCGGCGTCAAGCTCTCCGGCGGCCAGCGCCAGCGCGTGGCGATCGCCCGCGCGGTGCTCGCCAATCCGACGATCCTGATCCTCGACGAGGCGACCTCGAGCCTCGACAGCGAGAGCGAAGCGATGATCCAGGACGGGCTCGCGACGCTGCGCGCCGGCCGCACGACCTTCGTCATCGCCCACCGGCTGTCGACGATCCGCAGCGCCGATCAGATCCTGGTCGTCGAGGAGGGCGAGATCGTCGAGCACGGCACTCACCGCGAGCTCATCGCCCGCGACGGGCGCTACAAGCAGCTGCACGATCGTCAGTACCGGCTCGAGAGCGACCGCTTCATCAATCCCGGCGAGGACTTCACGCCGCCGCCGAGGGTGCCGCGGCCGAGGCGGTCAAGGTCACGCCGACCGGCCGGCTCTGAGCGTGCCCGCTTTCGGATCGCCTGCGGTAGGATCGGGCAGCGATGCGACGAGCAGCCCTTCTCCTCGCGGCTCTCCTCCTGCCGACTGTCGCCGGCGGCCAGGAGTGGCGCGGACCCGCGGCGCTCGAGGTTCAGGTCGAGGACGCCAAGGGGCGGAATCTCGCCGGCGCCGAGATCCTCCTGGTCTATCTCTCGCCCGGAGGGCGGCGGCAGCCTGCCCTCGGTGCTCACCGACGCCAACGGCAAGGCGAACATCGGCGGCCTCGCCGCCGGCAGGTGGACGATCGAGGTCCGCCACGCCGGGCACATGAGCTTCCGCGCCGAGCTCGCGCTCTCCGCCGACGGCGAAGCCGGTCGTGCAGTCGGCGTCGCATCTGATGGCGCCCGGCGCCACCTCGACGATGAAGGTCAAGTTCTCGCGCGGCCGCGGCGGGGCTCCCGCGCCGGCACGCGCCGGCGCCAGCTCCGCCAGCAGAGATTGTCCCGGTCAAGCCGCCGCCTCCGATCGCTGAGGTCGCCGAGGTCGCTGAGGTCGCTCCTGCGCCAGCTCCCGTGCCGGCTCCGCTGGCTCCAGAGGCGCCAAAGGCTCCAGTAAAGGATTCGCCTCCGGCAGCGCCGGTGGCTCCTGCGCCCGCGCCTGTGCCGGCTCCGGCGGCGGCAAAAGCTCCAGTAAAGGAGCTGCCTCCCGCTGCGCCGGTGGCTCCTGCGCCCGCGCCTGTGCCGGCTCCGGCGCTGGAAGAGGCTCCAGTAAGGGAGTTGCCTCCGGCAGCGCCGGTGGCTCCTGCGCCTGCGCCCGGGCCGACTCCAGCAGCGGCAACGGCGCCAGTAAAGGAATTGTCTCCAGCAGCGTCGGTGGCTCCTGTGCCTGCGCCCGTGGCGGCCCCGGCGGTGGCAGAGACTCCTGTCGGGGACGTGGCTCCGGTCGTGAAGCCCGCACCGGCGCCGGCGCAGCCGCCGACCAGTGGCGCCCGCTCCTTTACCAGCAGAAACGCCGCCGCCGGCTCCCACGCCCGCTATCGCCCCTGCAGTCGCACCTCCGCCGGCGCCTGCCGCGGCATTGCTGCCTGCGGCTCCTGCGCCGGCTCGTGGCGCGGCTGTGCGTCGAATGTCCGCCGGGCGAGAGCGCGGCGTGGGGCGAGGCGGCGATCGCGGGCGGCGCGACGGCCGGTTGTCCGGTGGACCTGCCGGCACGCCTGAAGAGCGTCGACCTCGCTGCGCTGCGGGCGCGTTGTCGGCCGAGCTCGCTGCGGCGGGCCTGGGTTGCCGGGTGATCGCGGTCGAGCTCCCGGCAGGGGCGCGCTTCACCGGCTTCCGCTACGAGGCGCAGAGTGCCGGGGTCGCCGGCAGACTGCCTTCCCGGGCGCGGCTGCCCGGCGGGCGGCTGCCGCTTCCCGAACGAGCCGGTGCTGCGCGTCGAGGGCAACCGCACTGTGCTCCTGGTCGCCTTCGAAAGCACTGCCCCCGATCTGCGCCGCGCCGTCGTTGCCGGCTACTCGACCTACAACAAGCGTTAGCGAAGGCGGCTCGACTTCAGGCCGGGGAGACCTCCACCCGCGCGTCGTTGAAGCAGGCGCCGTCCCCGAGGTCGGTGAACGCTGTCGGGAGCGAGGGCGCAGGCGGTGAATCCGTTGTCGGTGTTGTGCGCCCAGAGTCCCTTCGGCAGCTCGACGACGCCCGGGCGCTGGTCGTGCGAGAGCCGCAGCCGGCACAAGACCTCGCCAAGGGCGTTCGCGACCTTCACCCGCTGTCCGTCCGTGAGACCGCGTGCGGCAGCGTCGGCGGGATGCATTTCGAGCGGCACCGGGCCTTTGCGCAGCTGGCCGAGCGTCGAGCTGATCGTGCGATTGGTTGCCGGCGAGATCAGCGTGAGCGGAGTGTGCGCGGTGCCGGGGTCCTCCTGGTAGGTGTAGAGCCCCTCGCGCGCTTCCGCGTCGAGCGCCACCGGGACGAGGTGGATCTTGCGGTCGTCGGTCTTCGGGAAGACGTCGACGAACTGCACCGGATGGTCGCCGGACGCCGGTCGCGCAAAGCCCTTCGCTGTGAGCTCCGCCCGCAAATCGGCGCCGCGTCCGCTCGAATCGAGAATGAGCTCGATCGCGGCCTCTTCGGTCGGAATCTCGTCGGCCGAGGCGACTCCGGTGCGGACCGCGAGGTCGGCGAAGACGCTGTAGTTCGAGCGCGCCTGGCCGACCGGAGCGACGACCGGAGCGATCTGCTGCAGCACGAAGCGAGCCGTAGCCCCGGGCGAGATCGTGATGCTCGAGAAAGGTGGTCGCCGGCAGCACGAGGTCGGCGTAGCGCGCGGTGTCGGTGAGCACCTGGTCGAAGACGATGGTGAAGAGGTCCTCGCGCTCGAGGCCGCGGCGGACGAGCGTCTGATTGGGGGTCGTCATCAGGGCGTTCGAGTTGTAGACGAAGAGCAGGTGGACCGGCCTCTGCGTGGTCGAGGTGAGCGCCGCGCCGAGTCGGTTCATGTTGATGATGCGCGTCGGAGCGTCCGGCCCGGAGATCGCCTGGGCGTTCATCTTCCAGGCCGCGGAGTTGGAGAGTGTGTAGCCGCCGCCGCGCACGCCGAACTTGCCGGCGACGGCCGGCAGGGCGAGCACCGCGGCGACCGCGGAACCGCCGTTGCGATTGCGCTCGAGTCCCCAGCCGCAGCGCACGACCGCCGGCGAGAGCGTGGCGTAGAGGTCGACGAACCGCGTCGAGGTCGGCGAGCGGGACGCCGGCGACCTCGGCCGCGCGCGGCAGCGTCCATGGCGCGGCCCGGCGCTCGAGCTCATCGGCGCGGGTCGCGTGGCGGTCGAGGAACTCGCGGTCGGCGCGGCCGCTCGCGAAGAGCTCGCGGATCACCGCCAGGGCGACGACGAGGTCGGTGCCCGGCCGGATCGCGCAGATGGAGATCTGCCTGCTTGGCGATCGGCGTGGCGCGCGGATCGACGACGACCAGCTTGGCGCCGGCCTCGCAGGCCGCCTGGATCGGCGGCACCAGGTGGATGCCGGACGCGGCGGGGTTCGCACCCCAGACCACGACGAGTCGCGCCGCCGGGTAGTCGGTGAATGGCGACCCCCTCCATCTTGCCGTAGAGCCCCATCGCGGCGCGCTCCCGGTGGCCGCGGCGCAGACCGTGCGCGCCAGGCGCGAGGCGCCGAGCCGATGGAAGAGCAGCGCGTCGGTCGTGTCCTGCGACAGGTAGCCGTTCGAGCCGCCGTAGCAGAAGGGGAGGATCGCCTCGCCGCCGAAGCGATCGCGGGTCTCGACCAGCCGCCTCGAGGCGAGCGACAACGCCTGCTGCCAGGAGAGCGGCTCGAAGACCCCTTCGCCCTTCGCGCCGACGCGCAGCATCGGTTCGAGCACGCGCTCCTTGCCGTAGAGCTGCTCCGGGAACTTGCGCACCTTGGCGCAGATGTAGCCTTCGGTGACCGGATTGCGATCGCGCGTGCCGTCGATCTTGGTGACGCGTCCGTTCTCGACCGTGACGTCGAGGCTGCAGGCGTCGGGGCAGTCGAGCGGGCAGGCCGAGGCGAGCTTCACAGGAAGAAGTCCGCGATCAGCGGTTGACTCGGATCCACCGCGTAATGGTCGAGATCGGTGACGCCGGCGCGCGTCAGAACCTCGTCGTCGATGAAGAAGTTGCCGGTGCACTCGCGCGCCGGCTGGGTGAGGATCCAGTGCGCGGCGTCGGCGAGGATCTCGGGCTTGCGGCTGTTGGCCGCCGAGACGAAGCCGCCCAGCATGGCGAGCGCCGCGGTGTCGATCGCGGTGCGCGGCCAGAGGGCGTTGACCGCGACGCCGTCGCCCTTGAGCTCCTCGGCCATGCCGAGGACGCACATGCTCATGCCGTACTTCGCCATGGTGTAGGCGACGTGTCCGGCGAACCACTTCTTGTCCATGTTGAGCGGTGGAGAGAGGTTCAGGATGTGCGGATTGGCCGCCTTCTTGAGGTCCGGCAGGCAGGCCTGCGAGCACAGGAACGTCCCGCGGACGTTGACCGAGAACATCAGGTCGAAGCGCTTCATCGGCGTGTCGAGGGTCGGCGTGAGGCTGATCGCCGAGGCGTTGTTGACCAGGATGTCGATGCCGCCGAAGCGCGCCCGGACCGCCTCGACGGCGGCCTTCACCTGCGCCTCTTCGCGGATGTCGCAGGCGATCGGCGAGCGCCTTGCCGCCGGCGTCCTCGATCTCCGCGGCGGCGGTGTAGATCGTCCCCGGCAGGCGGGGATGCGGCTCGGTGGTCTTGGCGAGGATCGCGACGTTGGCGCCGTCGCGCGCGGCGCGCAGGCCGATGGCGAGTCCGATACCGCGCGAAGCGCCGGTGATCATGAGGGTCTTGCCTGCGAGGGTGGTCATGGCAACTTCCTTCCCGGGGAGATTCCCCGACGGCAATCTTAGCCTCTCGCACCGGTCGACCGCTGCGCTGCCTCGCGGTCCGCCGCCGCCGCGCTCGGCTAAGCTTCGGGAATCGTGAGCCTCGAGCGCTTCGATCCCCGGATCCGCAGCTGGTTCGAGCAGCGCTTCGGCGCGCCGACCGAGGTCCAGCGGCTCGCCTGGGGTCCGATCGCCGACGGCCGGCACGTCCTGCTCACCGCCCCGACCGGCAGCGGCAAGACGCTCACCGCCTTCCTCTGGGCGTTGCAGCAGCTCGCGACCGGAGCCTGGGAGGAGGGGGCGACGCGGGTGCTCTACGTCTCGCCGCTCAAGGCGCTGAACGCCGACATCGAGCGCAACCTCGCCGAGCCGCTGGCGGGGATCGCCGATGCCTTCCGGGCCGCGGGTCGGCGAGCTGCCGCGGATCCGGGTGGCGACGCGCAGCGGCGACACGCCGCCCGCCGAGCGCCAGAAGATCGTCCGCCAGCGGCCGGAGATCCTGATCACCACGCCGGAGAGCCTCAACCTGCTGGTCGACTTCGAAAGCCGGTCCGGCGCTCTTCGCCGGCCTGCGGACGGTGATCCTCGACGAGATCCACGCCGTCGCGGCGAGCAAGCGCGGCACGCACCTCATCACCGCCGTCGATCGCCTGGTGCTGTTCGCCGGCGAGTTCCAGCGCATCGCGCTCTCGGCGACCGTGCGCCCGCTCGATCGGATCGCCCGCTGGGTCGGTGGGCTACCGGCTGGAGCGCGGTGCCGACGATCAGCCGCGTCTACGTCGCGGCGCCCGGTCTCGGTGGTCGAATCGCGCCAGCCGAAGCGCTACGACGTCGAGGTGCGGCTGCCTCCCGCATTGGCGGCAGTGCCCGGCGAGGAGCGCGAGGGCGACGCGCTCTGGACCGTCCTCGCCGCGGACCTTCGCGACCGGATCGGCGAGGCGCGTTCGACGCTCGTCTTCACCAACAGCCGGCGCCTCTGCGAAAAGATCACCCGGCTGATCAACGACGGCAGCGTCGCGCGAGATCGCCTGGTCGCACCACGGCTCGCTGTCGCGCGAGCTGCGCAGCGCGATCGAAAAGCGGCTCAAGGCCGGAGAGCTGCCGGCGCTGGTGGCGACCAGCTCGCTCGAGCTCGGCATCGACATCGGCGCGCTCGACCAGGTCCTCCTCGTGCAGTCGCCGCGCTCGCTGGCCTCGGCCGCGCAGCGCGTCGGCCGCGCCGGTCACGCGGTCGGCGAGGTCAGCCGGGCGCGCTTCTATCCCACCCACGCGCGCGATTTCCTCGAGTGCGCGGTCGCCGCCCGAGCGGTGCTCGACGGCGAGATCGAGCCGATCCAGCCGGTGCGCGCGCCGCTCGACCTGCTGGCGCAGTGGATCGTCGGCATGGTGGCGCACGAGCGCTGGCGCGCCGACGATCTCTATGTCTTCCTGCGCACCAGCGAGCCCTACCACGACCTGCCGCGCCGCCAGTTCGACCTCGTCGTCGAGATGCTCGCCGGGCGCTATGCCGAGGCGCGCATCGCCGAGCTGCGCCCGCGGATCGCCTTCGATCGCCTGGACGGAACGATCGCCGCCCGTCCTGGCGCCGCGCGCCTCGTCGCGCAGTCGGGCGGCACGATTCCGGATCGCGGCTATTTCCAGCTCCGCATCGAGGACTCGAACGCCCGACTCGGCGAGCTCGACGAGGAGTTCGTCTGGGAGCGCTCGCTCGGCGACACATTCCTGCTCGGGACGCAGTCCTGGCGCATCCGCCGGATCACCTCGAACGAGGTCTTCGTCGCGCCGGCGCGCGGCGGGGCGGTCCTGGCGCCGTTCTGGCGCGCCGACGCGCGCGACCGCGGGGCGCTGTTCTCGGAGCGCATCGGTCTGCTTCTCGAGCGCGCCGACCGCGAGCTCGAGCTGCCGGAATTCGAGTCGGCTCTGGCCGCGGACTACGCGCTCGACGCGGCCGCGGCGGCAGAGCTCGCGCGGCAGTTGCGCGAGTCGCGGGCGGCGCTGGGCGGCGCCCTGCCGCATCGCCGCCGGCTGGTCTTCGAAGAGATCGCTCGAGCGCGGCAGCGGCAGGGCAGGCCTCCGGAGAGGGCCGGCGCCAGGTCGTGCTCTACACCTTCTGGGGAGGGACCCTCAACCGGCCGCTGGCGCTGGCGCTCGCCGCGGCCTGGGAGGAGGCAGAGGGCAGCTCGATCGAGACCCTGGCGGACGACGACGCCGTGCTGCTCGTGCTGCCGGCAGGTGCCGATGCCCGCGCGCTCCTGGCGCGAGTGACTCCGGAGCGCCTCGAGCTCCTGCTGCGCGCGCGGCTCGAGTCCTCCGGGTTCTTCGGCGCGCAGTTCCGCCAGAACGCGCAGCGGGCGTTGCTGCTGCCGCGTGCCGGTCCGCGCCGCCGCACTCCGCTGTGGGTGTCGCGGGAGAACGCCAAGAAGCTGCTCGACGCCGTGGCGCGCTTCGACGACTTCCCCGTCACCCTCGAAACCTGGCGCAGCTCGCTGCACGACGAGTTCGACCTCGACGCCCTGCGCCGGCGCCTCGAGGAGGTCGAGCGCGGCGAGATCGAGCTGCGCAGCGTGCGCAGCGAGCGCCCCTCGCCGCTGGCGGCGGGTCTGGTCTGGCGGCGCACCAACGAGCTCATGTACGAGGACGACGTGCCGGGAGCGCGGCGCGGCGCGACGGTGCGCGGGGACCTGCTGCGTGAAGTCGCCCTCGGCGGCGAGCGCCCGCGGTTCGCGGCGCGGCTGGCGGAGGAGTTCCGGCAGCAAGGTCCAGCGGCTCCTGCCCGGCTACGCCCCCCAGAGCTCGACCGAGCTCCTCGAATGGGTGAAGGAGCGCCTGTTCATTCCGCTCGCCGGAGTGGCAGGAGCTGCTGGCCGCGATCGACCGCGATCGCCCCGGCGGATCCGCCGCAGATGCTCGCCGAGCTCGCCGAGGGCGCGAAGCTCGCGACCATCGCGTTTCCAGAGGGGTCGGCGGGCGCAGCGGCAACGGCAGATGCGACCGCAGCTACCGCGCCGACCGGCGCGACTGGAGCGACCCTCGACCGCTCCGACCCCTGCGACCCCTGCGATCCTTGCGATCATCGCGCGCGAGAACCTGCCGCGGCTGGCGTGGCGTACCGCCGCCGGCGAGCCGGCAGGTCGCCTGGCGGCGCTGCTCGAGGAGTGGCTGCGCTTCTATCCGCCGATCGCTGTGGCTCATGTCGCTTTCCTGTGGGGCCTGTCCGTGGCCGAGGCGCAGGCTGCACTGGCGACCTGCGAGGCCGCCGAGCGCGTCGTCGTCGGCGAGCTGCTCGAGGCCGGTTCCGACCCCGCCGTCGCCGCAGGTGGCGGTCGTCGCGACCGTCGGGACGCTGCTGCGCTGGCGGCGGGCGGCGGCGCGACCGGCTTTCGAGCCCTTGGCGCTCGCCGACTTGCCGCTGTTCCTCGCCGCCTGGCAGGGGCTGACCGAGCGCGGCAGCGCGAGCGGTGTCGGAGGGGGAGGGGGAGGGGGCGGGACGGAGCTGCAGTCGGCACTGGAGCGCCTGTTCGGATTCCCGGCCCCGGCGGAGCTCTGGGAGAGCGACCTGTTCCCGGCGCGGATCGAGCCTTACTTCCCGGCCTGGCTCGACGACCTCTGCGCGGAGAGCGAACTGGTCTGGTTCGGCACCGGACGGGAGCGGATTGCATTCGCCTTCCGGGCGGATCTCGATCTCTTCCTGCCTGCCGCCCGTCCGGCAGAGTCCGGGCAAATCGGACCGGCGGCACAGAGTGTGCTGGCTCTCCTCGCCAGCGACGGCCGGGGGCTGGAACCCGGTGAGATCGCCGAGCGGCTCGGTGTGACGCTCGCCACGGCAACCGAGGCGCTCTGGGCGCTCGCCTGGAGAGGTGAGGTGACCTGCAGCTCTTTGCGGGTGCTGCGTCAGGGGATCCAGAACGGTTTCCGGGTCGAGGCCTTGACGCAGGAGCCATTGGCGGGATCGGCGGGGCAGGCGACGGCCGGCGGGGCGCGGGGCCGGCGGGGGCTATTCCGGCGCTGGCAGGGGAGCCAGCCGCTGGCCGGGCGGTGGCGGGCGCTCGGCGCACCCCTGGCGGGGACCCCCGGCGCCCCGACCGACGCCATTGTCGAGGAGGAGCGCAGCCGCGAGCGGGCGCGGCTGCTGCTCGAGCGCTACGGTGTGCTGTTTCGCGAGCTGTTGGCGGCAGAGCTCCCGGGGCTCGCCTGGAGCCGGGTGGTGCGCTCGCTGCGCGGCCTCGAGCTCGCAGGGGAGATCGTCGCCGGGCGCTTCTTCGAGGGAGTGCCCGGCCTGCAGTTTGCGCTCCCGTCGGCGCTGCGCCAATTGCGCGACGGCCTGCCGGCGGCGGCCGTCTGGTGGTGCTCGGCGCTCGATGCGGCCTCTCCGTGCGGCCTCGATCTGCCCGGCATCGAGGGCCCGGTGCCGCGGACGCTCCTGCGCCGGGTGGGGTCGACCCGCCTCGCCTATCGCGGCAGCCGTCTGTGCGCCCTCTTCGCGCGCGGCGGCCGCGAGATCCACTTCTTCGTCCCGCCGGAAGACCCGGACCTGCCGCAGCTCCTCGAGCCGCTGCGCTGCGCCCTGACCCGGGCAGTCGCCGCCGAGCGCAGTCTCGACGTCGAGCGGATCAACGGCGAGCCGGCGGGGACGAGTCCCTACTTCGGCGCCTTCGCCGCTTTCGAGCGCACCCGCGACGGCGGCCTGCTGCGGCTGCGGCGGCGCTACGCCAGCCGGGATACCGGCGTGCGCTGAACCGCCGTCGCGGGGTGGGCGGCTCCACAACCCGGGGGCGCCGCTTGTTGGTAGTCTCTGGCCAGCGCGGGCCGGGCTCGCGATCGATTGCGCTCCAACTGGAAAGGACCGAAGACCGATGAACAGAATGCTGCGCTGGACCTGCGTTCTCGCCCTCCTCTCGGCCGGCCTCGCCGCGCCTGCCGCGGCAGGCGAGCACCGCCTCGGCCTCGGGCTGCACTACTGGCAGAGCCTCAACCAGCTCGACGACGACTTTCCGGATTTCGAAGTCCAGGACGACGGCCTTTCCGAGGTGGTCTCCTACCAGTATCTCGCCGGCTTCATCCGCTTCGAGGCGGCCGCCGAGTACTTCGACAAGGGTTTCCAGGGCTCGCACGACTGGGCGATCTCGCCGCAGGTCTACGTTCTGGCCGGGCGCGGTATCTACGGCGGCCTCGGGGTGGGGGTGACCTACTCGGACTTTGCGAACGGCAGCTGGTCCGACCCGTATTACATCGCCAAGGCCGGAATCGACTTCCTGTTGCTGCCGAAGATCCACCTCGACATCAACGCCGACTACCGCTTCCTGAAGTGGGAAGACCTCGACAACTACGACAGTGACACCATCACCTTCGGCGCGACGGTTCGCGTCGGCTTCTGAGGAAAGGGACGAACATGGCTATTCGCAAGGCGAACGCCGTCTGGAACGGCGGACTGCAGGACGGCAACGGCACCGTGAAGCTCGGCAGCGGCGCGTTCGAGGGCCGCTACTCCTTCTCGTCGCGGTTCGAAGAGGGCACCGGGACCAACCCCGAAGAGCTCCTCGGAGCGGCCCATGCCGGCTGCTTCTCGATGGCGCTCGCCGCCGGCCTCGGCCGGGCCGGCTTCTCGCCGAAGCGTGTCGCGAGCGAGGCGCGGGTCCAGTTGCTCAAGAACGATGCCGGTCTCGCCATCACCCGCATCGAGCTCGACTGCGCAGCCGAAGTCCCCGGCATCGACGCCGCGACCTTCGCCCAGCAGGCCGAGAGCGCCAAGGCGAACTGCATCATCTCGAAGGCGCTGTCGTCGAACTATCGAGATCGTCCTCAACGCAAAGCTCGTCTGAAGTGAAGCCGGAGCTCGCCTGAGGTGAAACCGGGCCTCTTGCGCCTCGTCACGCTGTCAGCGCTGGTTGCGGTGATCGTGGGGTTCGTTCTCTGGTGGACGAGCGACCGCCGCCGGATCGCGGCGCAGTTCGAAGCACTGCAGAACGCGATCGAAAAGGCCGGTAGCGAGGGGACGCTCGATCGCGTGTCCCACGCCAGGGCAGCCTCCGATCTCTTCGCCGAGGGCTTCGTGATTCTGGCGCAGCCGTACGAAGGGACGATCGAGGACCGTCAGCAGCTCATGGCGATCGTCGATCGCTACCGCGAGAGCGCCGAGCGAATCGTGGTTTCCGACTCCGAGGTCGAGGTCGAGCTGCGGCCGAACGCCACCGCAGAGTTGACGGCGGTGGTCGAGGCCGTGGGCGCGCGGCCCGGCGGACCCGGACGGGAGCGCTTGCGGATCCGCGTCGCCTGGCGCGAGGACGAAGGCGTCTGGCGGATTCAGGAGCTCGAAGTGCTCGAAGTTCTCGACAGCTCCGGCCTCTTCTTCTGAGGCCGCCGCTGGCGCGTTGCGGCGCGCGATCAGAACCACCAGGCAAGCGCGAAGAGCGCGATCATCGCCAGCAGGATCGTGAGCTTGGCGAGCGCCGCGAAGAGCATCGCGAGCCAGGTCGCGAAGGCGACCTTTCCCGCCTGAAGCAGATCGCGCCGCGCGTACCACTCGCCGGCGATCGCGCCGGCGAAAGGTCCCAGGAGTAGGCCCGGCAGGCCAAAGGCGAGCCCGACGAGCGAGCCGACCAGCGCCCCCACGATTGCCAGCTTGCTCGCACCGGCGCGCTGCGCACCGAGGGCGGTGGCCGCGAAATCGATGCCGAAGGTGAGGCAGGTGAGCAGGAAGAGGACGGCGAGAGTTCCCCAGCCGACGCGCTCGAAGTCGTCCGCGGCGGCGCCGGCAACGAGGCCGGCGAAGACCAGCGGCGGGCCGGGGATCGCCGGCAGCACGGCGCCCGCGAAGCCGATGCCGACGCAGAGGACGCAGACGACCCAGAGGAGCTCCATCAGCTCGCCGACACCGCGACGAGTCGAGCCGCCGAGGACGGGGCGTCGGTGAGCATCGCCGCGAGGACGATCAGGCGCCCGGCGCGGGGCAGGACGACCTCCGAGCCGCGCGGAGAGACTTCGAGCTCGACGGTGAAGAACTGCACCGCAGCACAGGGGTCGATCCTGCCGCGGCGATCGTGCCGATGCGGCACCGCCAGCGCCAGCGGCTCGCTGTGCAGGAATCCGCTGACGACCCCGCCGGTCGGCCGGCCGAAGAGGCCGCGCGCGAGCTCGTCGAAGCGTCCGAGCGGCGCGAAACCGCCGGCAACCCGCCGCGAAGCGGCCACTCCGTCGACCACGAACTCGGCCGCCAGGGCGTCCGGGAAGGCCGCGGCGAGGAGTACCAAGCGGCAGAAACCCGCGGGCGCGGCGACCTTCTGTCCCGAGCAGAGTACCGCCGAAGGCAACCCTGCGCGATGGGCGTGGGTCAGATCGAGCTCCACGCTGCAGCGCCGGATCGAGCGTGGAAGGAGCTGGCGCGGAATCGCGTGCCCATGCCCGTCGAGTCCGCCGTCGCGCGCTCTCTCGCCCGGCGAAGTGACGGCTGTGCAGTTCCAGGGCAGGGCGAGCGCCAGCGTCGTCGGAGGCCGGATCGAAAGGACCGGTAAAGGAGAAGCGAGCTTCAGGGCGATCGCGGCGAGTCCGAAGCCGACCACCGAGGTGCGGGCGGTGCTGCTTTCCTTTACTGGCGCTTTTCGCGTCGGGTCCGCAGGCAGCGCCTCGGGCTCGAGCGGCCGCTCGCAGCCGTCGACGGCTCGCAGGCTCGCGATCGGCAAGCTGGTGTAGAGGTCGACTTCCCGGCTTTCGCCGGTGGTTTCGCGGAGGCGCAGGATGAGCCCGTCCCCCTCTTCGGCCGGTTTGAGTGCCTGAACGCCAACTTCCTGCTGGCGGAGCGCGAGAAAGGAGAAGCTCCTGGGGCTTGCCGCTGAGTCGGTTCGTGCCGCCGGCGATGCCGGCGGCACGAAGGCGCGCAGCGGTTGGTTGATCCGCTCAGCGAGGCGCACCGTGCCGGCGAGCGAGTCGCCGGCGCGGATCGGCGCGATCGCCACCCGGACCTCGTGATGCCCGAAGTCCTGTTTCGCCTGGTAACGGAAGCGCCGGCCGATGCGCGGCGTGTGCAGGAGCGTGAGGCGGAGCGTGTCGGCCGCGGCGTGGTCCCAGCCGTACTTGCAGTCGTTGGCGATGGCGGCCCCGGCACCGGTGAAGTCGGCCCCTTCGCGGAGTGCCGCCCATTGGTGCGCCGGCACCTCGTAAAGCCCCGCCGTCGCGACCGGCCGGTGCGCCACGCCCACGCCCTGATCGAAAAGGGCGCGCTCCGCCGAAGTGGCGAGAGGGAAGACCATCTTGAGCAGGGCGCCGTCGGTGCGCCAGTCGATCGCGGTGTCGATGACGACATGGTCGCCGGCCGCGCCGGCGGCGAGAGAGATCGTCTGCGCGAAGCGCGAGCCCTCGACACTGCGCTCAATCGTCAAGGCGACGCGCGCGGCGCCCCGTTCGACCACCGCCTGGAACGGCCCACCCAGGCGGTCCCGGGCCGGCCGCGAGGTGTCCTCCCAGCGGATCTCCCACGACGGGAAGCGGTCGGAGAAGTTGTCGAGAATCTCCAGTCCGATCGGCGCCGCGAGGAGCTCGCGCGCGTCGCGCTTGTCGAAGATGCTGGCGATGTCGCCGTGGCGGTCGATCTCCACCCGCAAGCGTTCGTTCTCGAGGTGGTTCTCCCCGGCCGTGAGCGGACAGGACGGTGGCGCTGCCGGGGCCGCCCCGGCCCGCAGATCGAAAAGCGCAAAGCCCAGTGAGGGGAGATGGCCGACGAAGCAGCCGCGCCAGGTGTCGCCGTGCCGCTGCCACTGCGACGGGACCTCCTGGCCGTCGGGGTCCACGACGGTGAGGCACGTCGGCTGCGGCGAGAGCCCTTCGAGCTCCACTGCGACGTCGACGATGTCGGTACGCTCCCAGCCGAGGGCGTTGAAGACCACCAGCGGCGTCGCCGGAGTCGTCGGCGTCGTGGTGTCGAGGGTTGTCACGACGGCGCCGACCGCTTCCGCGAGCTCCTGGCGGAGCTCGTTCAGCGACAGGGCGAGATCGTTGGCGGAGTAGCGGTAGGCCTCGACCAGGCTGGTGCCGGTGAGGTCGTCGTGCATCTCGTGGGCGAGGATGCGCAGCCAGGCCTCGCGGAGGCGCTGGCGATCGGCGGGGCGGAGTCCCAGGCTCTGCGCGATGGCGGCGGCGCGCTCTGCGGCGTGCGCGAGCTGCTCGGCCTGGCGATGCCAGCGCTTGAGCTGCGCGCGCGAGCTGTAGCAGCCGGTGGCATGCAGGCGCAGAAGGAGCTCGCCGTCGTAGACCGGCAGGCGCGCCCGCGTCTCGGCGTCGAGATCGCGGAAGATTTCCTCGGAGTCGGCCAGGCGGACCTCGATCGCTCCGTTCCCGGCGCGCGCCCGCTCCAGCCACTGGATCGCCGCCCGCGGGAGGGCGCCGCCCTTGTCGCCGAGTCCCTGGTAGGTCATCAGTCGGCCGGGATGGCCCTCGGCTGCGAGCGCCTGGAAGCGTTCGAGCCACTCAGCGTCCGCACCCAGGTCGGAGGTCGCCTGGGCGCCGTACTCTCCAGGATCGAGCACCGCCGGGAGCGTCGAACCGTCGGGTCCGACCCAGAGACCGAACGGAAAGGGCACGCCGAACGCCGACCGCATCTCTGCTCCCCGGCGGAGCTTCTGGGAGGAGAAGCCGACGATTCCGCAGTGCGCGGCGAGCGTGGGCAGCGCCTGCGAGAAGCCGAAGCAGTCGGGGAGGAAGAGGTCCCGGCCGGCGCGCCCGACGGCGCGCTCCAGGTAGCGGGTGCCGTGGAGGATCTGGCGGACGATCGACTCCGGCGCCGGCAGGTTGGTGTCGAACGCTTCCCAGGCGGCGCCCGAGGGGAACCAGCGGCCCTCGGCGACCCGTGTTCGCACCACCTCGAAGAGCGCGGGATGACAGTCGGCGAGCAGCCGGTAGCGGTAGGCGCCCTCGAAGTTCAGCCGGTAGTGGGGGAAGCGCCCGAAACGGTCCTCGTTCTCGCGCACCGTGCGCGGCAGGAACGCCGCCGCGGTCTCGCGGACCGTCCAGCGCCACTGCGTGTCGAGATGCGAGAGGGCGACGACGTAGAGCCGGGGCCGGCGCGCAATGTCTGGCGGCGCCGGCGGCGTGGTCGGAGCGGTCTCGGGCGCATTCACGGGGAGAGAGTCTATCGGCAGGAGCCCGCGGCCGCCGGCGCTGGGTCTATACTTCGTGGACTCCAGAAAGGCATCCATGACTGATCCGGCTGCTCGCGGTTACGCTCATCCTGAAGTGCTCGTTTCCACACAGTGGGTCGCGGAGCATCAAGAGGATTCCGCGATCCGCCTGGTCGAATCGAACGAGGACCCACTGGTCTACCCGTCGGGACACCTCGCGGGTGCCGTCGAGATCGACTGGGCGCGCGACCTGAACGACGCCCTGCACCGCGACTACCTCGATCGCGCAGGTTTCGAGAAGCTGATGCGGCGCCATGGTGTGAGCAACGACACCACCGTCGTCTTCTACGGCGACAAGAACAACTGGTGGGCCTGCTACGCCTTCTGGATCTTTCAGCTCTTCGGACACCGCAACGCCAGAGTGATGGACGGAGGCAGCGTGAAGTGGGCGCACGAGGGACGCGCGCTGTCGCGCGCAACCCCCGCCTGGCCGTCTTCGTCCTACGTCGCGCTCGAACGCGACGACTCGCGCATTCGCGCGTACCGGGACGCGGTGCTCGCCCACGTCGCCGCCGGACGGCCGCTGGTCGACGTCCGGAGTCCCGAGGAGTTCAGCGGCGAGCGTCTTCACATGCCGGCCTATCCGAACGAAGGGGCGCTGCGCGGCGGCCACATCCCGGGCGCGAAGAACGTGCCCTGGGCGCGCGCCATCGTGCCGAAGACCGGCGAATTCCGCAGCGCCGCCGAGCTGGCGCAGATCTACTTCGCGGAGCAGCGCCTGCCGCGCGACGAGGAGATCGTCGCCTACTGCCGGATCGGCGAACGCAGCAGCCATACCTGGTTCGTGCTCACCTACCTCCTCGGGCACCCGAAAGTCCGCAACTACGACGGCAGCTGGACCGAGTGGGGCAATCTGGTGGGCGTGCCGATTGAGCGCTGACGGCCGCCGTTCCCCGGAGCTTGCCCTGCTCCCGGAGCTCGGCGACCTGGTCGACACGCTCGCCGGGCTCGACCGGGCGGGACGCATCGAGGCGCTGATCGCGCTCGCCGAGAGTTTCCACGAGGTTTCCGGGAGTCTGGCCCGGCGTCCGTTTCCGGAGAGGAACCGGGTGCCGGCCTGCGAGTCGCAGGCCTTCGTCTTCGCCGGTCTTCGGGCGGACGGCAGGCTCGACTTCCACTTCGCGGTGGAGAATCCGCAGGGGATCTCCGCCAAGGCACTGGCGGCGATCCTCGGCCGCACCCTCTCCGGAGCGCCGCTCGAAGCGGTGGCGCAGATCCCGGTCGAGGTGGTCGAGCAGCTGTTCGGGCGCGAGCTTTCGCTGGGCAAGTCGCTGGGGCTCGCCGGCATGCTGCTTGCCGTGCAGCGTGAGGCGCGCGACCGGATGAAGCAGGTGAAGGCTGAGACGGTACAGATGTGACGAACGGACTCGAGGGCCATCTCCAGAGGAGGATGCAATGAAGCGATTTCTGTCGCGGTACGGGCGTGGGACGGCAATGACGACGATCCTCGCGCTGAGCCTCTTCCTGCCCGTGGCGGTGCAAGCCGCCGCGCCGGCGACCGCGGCGAACGCCCTCGCCCAGGCTCGCGCCGCGCTCGACCGGGGAGACCTCGACGCGGCTCGTCCCGGCCTGTCTGCAGCGGCGGCGGCGGGTCTCTTCGAGCTCGCACTGTCCGAACGTGGCGAGCCTCGGGCGACCGGTCTCGCGCGCGCCGGAGCGCTCGCGCCGGAGGGGCACTGGGTGCGCCCGGCGGCGGCCGGTCTGGCGCTTCTCGACGAGGGCAAGGCCGCAGAGGCGGTCGCGAAGCTGCGCGAGGCCGTGGCCGCGAACGGTTCCGACAAGCGTCTGCACAAGCTCCTCGGGGACGCCCTGCGCGCCCAGGAGGATGCCGCAGGCGCTCTCGCGGCCTACAACGCCGCGGTCGCCCTCGACCCCGGTTACACCGCGGCGCTGCTCGCGGTCGGCGATCTCAAGCGCGCGGCGGGCGACTTCACTGCTGCCTACAACGCCTACAACCACGCCCTCGACGACCAGGACCGGCCGGTCGCGGCGCTCGTCGGGCGCGCCGCCGCGCGGCTCTACCTCGGCGACAAGGAGGGCGCCTTCGCCGACCTGGCGAAGGCGGTCGACAGTTCGCCTCCGGGCACCGACCGCTACCGGGCGCTGATGTCGGTGGTCTATGCCCACACCTATCTGCGGCAGCTGCCGCAGGGGCTCGACCGCGCGGAGCAGGCGGTCGCAATGTGGCAGGGTCTGGGACGCCCGGAGATGGCGGCGGCGGCCTGCAACGCCACCGGCCGGGTTCTCCTCGAGACCGGCAACAGCGCGACGGCGCTCGAGTGGTACGACCGCGGCTGGACGATCGTCGAAGGCTCGGCGATGAAGGCCGAGGAGCAGACGATCTGGCATGTGCGTCACCTGCACGGGGTAGCGCGCGTCGCGGCGCAGCGCCGCGAGGTCCGCAAGGCCCAGGGGATCGCCGACGAGGCGAAGGCCCTCATGGACTCCGACGCCGCCAACGCCGAGCACTACAAGTGGATCTACCCCTATCTCATCGGTTATCTGCGGTGGCAGAACAAGGAGTACGAGGCCGCGATCGAGCAGCTCTCGCTCTCGGAGATCGATCGCCCCTACATCCAGTTCCTCATCGCCGACTCCTACGCCCGCCTGCGGGATCGCGCCAACGCCCGAGTCTGGTTCGAGAAGGCGCTCGCCGGCGCGTCGGGTCTCGACCCGGAGTCCGTGATCGTCCGTCCGCTGGCGTCCGCCTGGCTGGCGAAGAATCCCGCGGGCTCCTGAGGGCGATAGAGGAACGCTTGCCGCCGGCGAAGAGGGACGGGCAGTCGGGCGGAACGCTCGCCGTTGCCGCAGGCATTTTCTGCAGCCGGCTGGCGGGTCTGCTGCGAACGAGCGCGCTGGGGGCGTTCTTCGGCGTCGGCCCGCACGCCGATGTCTTCAGCGCGGCGCTGCGCCTGCCCAACCTGCTGCAGAACCTGCTCGGCGAGCAGACGCTCTCGGCGGCGTTCATCCCGGTCTACTCCCGGCTGCTCGCCGCCGGCAAGCGCGAAGAGGCCGGACGTCTGGCTGGCGCAGTCTTCTCGCTCCTGGTCGCTGTCGCCGGCGGTGCGGCTGCCCTGGGGGTGATCTTCGCCCGGCCGATCGTGGGACTGCTCGCGGCCGGCTTCCTGCGCGACCGCGAGCTCATCGCTCTCGGTCAGGCTTCGGTGGACCGCTACGAGCTCGCCGTGGCGGCGGTGCGCTGGATCTTCCCGATGACCGCGACGCTGGTGCTCTCGGCCTGGGCCTTGGGAGTGCGCAACAGCCACGGCAAGTTCTTCCTGTCCTACTTTTCGCCGGTCTTCTGGAACGCCGCGATCGTCGGTGCGGTTGCCTGGACGGCGGCCCGCGGGGGCGGGCTCGCCGGCGCAGCCGGCGCGGCGGACCGGATGCTCGAAGCCGCCTGTATCGGCGCTCTGGCCGGCGGCGGAATTCAGTTTCTCGTCCAAATCCCCGGATTGCGAGGCGCCCTCGACGGCTTCCGTCTCTCCTTCGACCGGTCGTCGAAACCGCTGCGGGAGGTGCTGGCCGCCTTCGGTCCGACGCTCGCCGGGCGGGGGGTCGTGCAGCTCTCCTCGTACCTCGATCAGCTGCTCGCCTCGCTCCTCGCCGCCGGCGCGGTCGCCGCGCTGTTCTACGCCCAGACGCTCTATCTGCTCCCGGTCAGCCTCTTCGGGATGTCGGTCGCGGCTGCGGCGCTGCCCAGGCTGGCGCGGAGCGGCGGCGCCGGTTCCGAGGCCGAGCTCGCGGCCGGCACAGCCAGGGCTCTCGAAACCGCCGCTTTTTTGAACCTTCCCAGCTTCCTGGCGTATCTTTTGCTGGGCCTTCCATTGGTGGAGGGGATCTTCCAGCTGTTCGGAAGGGGATTCGGTGCAGCTGAGAGCCGGCTGGTCTACCTCGTGCTCGCTGCTTATTCGGTGGGACTGCCGGCGTCGACTTCGTCGCGGGTCTTGCAGGCCGGTTTCTACGCCCGGGGCGACACCCGGACACCGGCCAAGATCGCGACCCTGAGAGTGGCGATGAGTCTCATTGTCGGGCTCCCCGCGATGCTTTGGCTCGATCGCCAGCGTCTCGACGACCTGGCCGTCTTCGGTGCGCCCGGCAGCGCCCTGCGGCTGGGAGCCGTCGGCCTGGGCCTGGCCGCGACTCTCGCCGCCTGGCTCGAGCTCGGGGCGTTGCGCCGGGCGGCGCGGACGCGATTGCCCAGTCTGGTCTGGCCGTCGCGGGCCTTCCTCCGTTTCACCCTCTACGCGCTCGGCGCCGCCTGCCCGGCGGCCCTCGCTGCGCTGGCGACCGCAGGCTGGGCGGGGCATCCAACGGTGCGCGCCGCCGTCGTCTTCGCGCTCTTCGGAACCGGTTACCTGGCTCTCGCCGCAGCCTTCGGCGAAGCCCCGGCGAAAGCCTGGCTGGCGCGCCTGCGGCGGAGGGGCGCGTGACGCGGGCCGGCGTGCTCCGCGCGGTGCTGCTGGCTCTTTGCGCCCTGAGCGCCTTCGGCTGCGCCACCCAGGGGCTCGGAGCGCGGATGCAGAACGAGTTGCAGGAGGCGATCCGCGACCAGGGCGTCGACCCCTCCAAGGTCGTCATTCCGTTCTCCGCTACCGACGAGATGCGCCACTGGCTTGCGCAAGAGGTCCCCACCTCGACGCAAGAGGAGACCCAGCTCAACTGGCTGCTGCAGGCGCTGCTCAATCGCTCCACGGCGCCGCTCACCTACATCCCCGGGCACACCGGCACGGCGTTCGAGGTTTTCGAGTCCGGAACCGCGAACTGCCTCGGCTTCTCACAGCTCTTCGTCGCCCTGGCGCGGGAGCTCGATCTGCCGGTCTACCTGCTGCGCGTCTCCGATCTTCAGAGCTTCGAACGCGAGGGCGACCTGATCGTCGCCTCGGCGCACATCACGGCGGCCTTCGGAACTCCGGACCGGCGCCGGATCCTCGATTTCGCCGAACGCCCCGTCCAGGCCTACCGCTGGGTCGAGGAGATCTCCGACCTGACGGCGGTCGCGCTCTACTACTCCAATCGCGGCGCCGAGGAGTTGCGTGACGGCAACATCGACGCCGGGCTGGGGCTGCTGCGCACCTCGGTGCAGCTGGATCCGGAGCTGGCGGAGGCGTGGATCAACCTGGGCGTCGCCGAGCGCCGCACGGGCGACCTCGCGGCGGCAGAGACCGCTTATCGCCGTGCGCTCGAGGTCGACCCTTCGATGATAACGGCCTACCAGAATCTTTCGGCGCTGTTGCGCCTGGTCGGGCGGGAGCAGGAGGCCGCAGACCTGCTCGCACTCGTCGACCGATCGGGAAACCGGAATCCGTTCAGCTACATCGCTTTGGGCGACCTTTCGCTCCGCCTCGGCCGCCTCGACGAAGCCGGCCGTTTCTACCGCCGGGCCGTGCGCCTGGATCCGCGTCAGGCCGAGAGCGAGGCGGCGCTCGGCCACTGGGCGCTCGCCGCCGGCAAGCCGCGCGAAGCCCAGAAGCACTTGCGAAGGGCGCAGCAGATCGACCCGACGAACGCCCGCGTCGACGACCTCGCCAAGCGTCTCCAGGGCTGATCCGTCAAGGCCGGGCCGCGCCGGGACTCTCCTCGCCGGTCCTTCGGGCGGTCGCCAGGCCGGGTTCGCGCCATTGCCGCAGCACCTCGTAGGCGGCGATGCCGACGCAGGTCGAGAGGTTCAGCGAACGCACCCCGGGGTCGGTGATCGGCAGCCGAACGAGGCGATCGCGATAGCGCTCCCGGAGCGCGCCGGGGAGCCCGCCGCTCTCGCCGCCGAAAACCAATGTAACCGGCGAGGGGTATTCGACGTCCCAATAGTCGAGGTTCGCTTCCGCGGAGAAAAAATACGGCGCACCGAGCCCGGGGAGCGCGCTCTCGAAGGCCGTCCAGTCTTCCCAGCGCTGGACGGCGACGCGCTCCCAGTAGTCCAGGCCGGCGCGGCGGACCTCGCGCTCGGCGAGCGAGAAGCCGAGCGGCCCGACGAGGTGCAGTTGCGCCCCGATGGCGAGGCAGGTGCGGCCGGCGTTGCCGGTGTTCCAGTGGATCTCGGGCGCGAGCAGCGCCACATGCAGGCGGGGCATGAAACCTCCGTTCCCGGCGGGCGTAGTGACCAACAGAAGGATCCTACGGGGAGAAGACAATGGGCAAGCCGATGAAAATCGTGGTCGGATCGCTGGCGGTGGGGGTCGCGGCGGTCGGGCTCTTTCTCTACAGCCGCAACGCCGCGGCCAAGCAGGAGGGACTGAAGACCGTCGACATCACGCGTGGCGCCATCATCGACAAGGCGCTCGCAGTGGGTCAGGTCGTGCCCGACCAGGAGATCCAGGTCAAGTCGCAGATCTCCGGCATCATCGACGAGTGTTTCGTCGAGGTCGGCGACCGCGTCGAGATCGGCCAGCCGCTGTTCTCGGTCAGCCCGGACCCGACGCCGCTCGAGCTCGCCGACGCCGAACGCCGGGTGCAGCTCTCGCAGGTCGGCTACGACCGGGCGCAGCAGGACCTCGAGCGCACCAAGTCGCTGTGGAGCGGCGGCATCCTGGCGCGCGACGCCTTCGACGCCCGGCAGAAGGACTTCGACCAGGCCCGCATCTCGCTCGAGCAGGAGAAGGACAAGCTGGCGCTCCTCAAGGAGGGGCGGATCGTGCGCAAGGTGAACGGCGTCGACTCGGTGATCCGGGCCTCGGCCGCCGGCACGGTGCTCGAGCGCAAGGTGAATCCCGGCGATCCGGTCGTGCCGATCACCTCGTTCCAGGAGGGTACGGTGCTGATGACCCTCGCCGACATGCGGACGCTCGAGTTCAAGGGCACCGTCGACGAGATCGACGTCGGCAAGCTGCACGAAGGGATGGAGGTCCGCATCCAGATCGGCGCCCTGCCGGGGAGCTCGGTGCCCGCAAAACTGATCCGGATCGCCCCGAAAGCCCGCGAGAAGGAAGGCGCCACGATCTTCGACGTCGAGGCCGAGATCGACACCGCGAAGTCGACCGTGACCCTGCGCGCCGGCTACTCGGCGAACGCCGACGTGATCATTCAGGAGAAGCAGGGCGTGCTGCTGGTGCCCGAACGCCTGGTGACGATGGAGAAGGACAAGGCCACGGTCGAGGTCCCGGGCGCCACGCCCGAGGACGAGCCGGTCAAGAAGGAGATCCAGGTCGGGCTCTCCGACGGACTCAACCTCGAGGTCATCGCCGGCCTCGCCGAGGGCGACAAGGTCATCCAGCGGCCGGCCAAGGAAGTCGAGTGACACGATGTACCTGCGCAACTATCTGCGGCAGTTCCTGCGCGATGTCCGCGCGCAGAAGCTGCGGCTCTTCCTGACCGTCTTCGGCCTGGTCTGGGGCACGGCGGCGGTGACCCTCATGCTGGCCTTCGGCGAGGGGCTTCATCGCCAGGTGCTGGTGGCGCAGAAGGGCCTCGGGGACGCGATCGTCATCGCCTGGCCCTCGCGTACCAGCAAGCCGTGGCAGGGACTGCCGCGCGGCCGGCGGATCCAGCTCACCGACGAGGACGTCATCCTGCTGCGCAACGAGGTCGAGGGTATCCGGAACATCAGCGAAGAGTATGCGCAGGACGGCGCCCGGATCACCTACGGCAAGAAGGCGCTGTCGGTGGACGTCTCGGGCTCGAACGTCGAGTTCGGCGCCATGCGATCGATGAACCCGCAGGAGGGCGGGCGCTACCTCAACCAGCTCGACCTCGACGAGCGCCGGCGGGTTGTCTTCATCGGCGACCAGCTGGCCATCGACCTGTTCGGCGAAGGCGTCGATGCGGTCGGTGAGCAGGTGCGGATCGACGGCTCGCCGTTCACCGTCATCGGCGTCATGGTGAAGAAGGAGCAGGACTCTTCTTACAGCGGCCGGGACAAGGACAAGGCGATGATCCCGTCCACGACGTTCAAGGCGATGTACGGTTCGAAGTACATCGAGAATCTCATCTTCCAGGCCAGGGACGTCCAGAAGATCGAGAGCGTCAAGAAGGCGGTGATCGCGACCGCGGCGAGCAAGTACCGCTTCGACCCGACCGACGAAGAGGCGATTCAGATGTGGGATACGACGGAAGGGACCAAGTTCCTCGATACCTTCTTCCTCGCCTTCCGCGGATTCCTCGGCATCGTCGGCGCGCTCACTCTGGTGGTGGGCGGCATCGGTGTCTCCAACATCATGAACGTCGTCGTCGAGGAGCGCACCAAGGAGATCGGCATCAAAATGGCGCTGGGGGCCAAGCGGCGCTACGTCATCGGCCAGTTTCTCTTCGAGACGCTGCTGATCACGGTCGTCGGCGGGATCTCGGGCTTCGTCATCTCGTGGAGCGTCTGCGCGGTCTTTCCGAGCTTCGGCTTCGAGGAGTTCATCGGCACGCCGCGGATCTCGTTCCAGGTGGCCGCCATCACCACAGCGATCCTCGGCGCGATCGGCCTGCTGGCGGGCTACTTCCCAGCCCGCACCGCCGCCAACCTCCGTCCGGTCGAAGCGTTGAGGATGTGACGATGCTCAATCTCCCGCTGATCCTCAGGCTCTTCCGGCGCACTGCCGGTATCAACCGCAAGCGCATGGTGATGACCGTCGCCGCGATCGCCTGGGGCACGCTCTCGATCGTCCTGCTGCTGTCGTTCGGAGAGGGCCTGAAGCGCAATCTGACGAAGGGCAGCCGCGGCCTCGGCGAGGGCATCATCGTGATCTGGCCGGGCGCCACCTCGAAGGCGTTCGCGGGTTTCCCGCAGGGGCGGAATCTGCGCTTCCTGCCCGAGGATGCCGATCTTCTCGAGGCCAACATCCCCGAGCTCGAGCTGACTTCGGCGGAGATGCGGCGCTGGGGCAACACCGTGACCTACGGCAGGAAGACGCTCACCAAGCCGGTGGTGGGCGTGGAGCCGGCCTACGGCGAGCTGCGCAACCAGATTCCGCAGGCCGGCGGACGTTTCCTCAACGACCGCGACGAGGAGCTCAAGCGCCGGGTGGTTTTCCTCGGCAACGACCTCAAGGACGAGCTCTTCTCCGACAAGGAGGCGATCGGCGAGACCATCTTCATCAACCAGGTCCCCTTCACCGTCGTCGGCGTCATGCAGAAGAAGATCCAGATGGGCACCTACGGCGGGCCGGATGCCAACAACGCGGTCGTGCCGCTGTCGACTTTTCGCGCCCTCTTCGGGCGGCGCTACGTCTCGGACCTCGTCGTGCGCGCGACGTCGCCGGAGGTCAACGAAGCGGTGAAGAAGCGGCTCTACGAGGTCCTCGGGGCGAAGTACCGCTTCGACCCGACCGACGAACGGGCGCTCGCGATGTGGGACACCGTCGAGTCGCAGAAGATCACTGCCAACATCGGCATCGGCATCGAGATCTTCCTCGGCATCATCGGCGCTTTGACCCTGCTCATCGGCGGCATCGGGGTCGCCAACATCATGTACGCCGTGGTCAAGCACCGCACCAAGGAGATCGGCGTGCAGATGGCGCTCGGAGCGCGGCGCTCCTACGTCATCGGCCCGCTGGTGGTCGAGTCGCTGTCGCTGACCGCGATGGGCGGCGCGATCGGCATCACGGTGGGGGTCGGTCTGGTCCAGCTGCTGGCGTTCGTGCAGTCGAAGGCGAACAGCGACGCACTCGAGTTCCTGGGCGCACCGACCTTCTCGCTAGGCGTCGCCTTCACGACGGTCGCGCTCCTCGGCATGATCGGGTTTCTCGCCGGATTCTTCCCTTCCCGCCGCGCGGTCACCATTCAGCCCGCCGCTGCATTGCGCTACGAGTGAGGTAGAGGCTCATGAACTTGTTCGTCGGACGAAACAGCAGGAAGATTGCCGCCGTGGAGACCGTCCCGGCGATCATCGACATGCGCGACCTGCGCAAGATCTACGACACCGGCGCGGTCAAGGTCGAGGCGTTGAAGGGGATCGACCTCAAGGTCGAGGCCGGCGAGTTCGTCGCCATCGTCGGTCCGTCGGGCTCCGGCAAGTCGACGCTGCTCAATATCGTCGGCTGCCTCGACACGCCCAGCGCCGGCTCCTATCGCCTCGACGGCGAGGAGGTCGCGGAGCTCGACGTCGACGAGCTCGCCGACATCCGCAACCGCAAGGTCGGCTTCGTCTTCCAGAGCTTCAACCTGCTGCCGCAGATCACTGCCTACGAGAACGTCGAGCTGCCGCTGCTCTTCCACGGCGACGGCGCGCGCGAGCGCAAGGCGCGGGTCGAGCTGCTCTTCGAGCAGGTCGGCCTCGCCGACCGCATGCACCACCGGCCTACCGAGCTCTCCGGCGGCCAGATGCAGCGCGTCGCGATCGCTCGCGCGCTGGCGTGCGCGCCGGCATTGGTGCTCGCCGACGAGCCGACCGGCAACCTCGACTCCTCCTCCGGCAAAGACATCATGTCGCTGTTCGAGGACCTCGCCGCCAAGGGCCACACCCTCGTCCTGATCACCCACGACAACGCCCTCGCCAGGCGCACCCGGCGCATCGTGCAGATCCAGGACGGCCGCATCGTCGAAGACCGCCCGACCGAAGCCGCCGCCTGAGGCGCGACCTCCCACAGCGCGAAGGGAAGGTTGTTCCACCTCTTGGCGCCAGCTGTCTCATCCTGCGAACGGGCCCTGCGCCCCCAGCTCGACAGGAGAGATCATGAACCCGCAACGCTGCCTCCGGTTTCCTCGCGCCTTCGCCTTGTTGCTTGTTGGCCACGACGTCGGCGGCCTCTGCACAGACGGGCGTTCTCGGCCTCGTGATCGACGAGACCCGGTTGCGCGAAGGCGCGACCGAGGCTTCGGTCGTGGTGCGCTCCACCACTGCCCGCGAGCTCGCGGCAGGCTCGTTCGCGATCGAGATGCGCGACAAGGACGGCCTGCCGGGGAGCCCCTTCACGGCGCTGCTCGGCGTCGAGGTCCTGTCGGGGGCAGGCGACGCGGTCGCCGATGCGACTTTCGACGCCCTGACCCTGCGCACCGAGGTGACGTTCTCCTCGGCGAGCGGAACGGCCAACTCCGCGCTCGGTCCGCTGGTGATTCTGCGCTACGCCCTCGACCCGGCGCTCCAACTCGACCGGCGCTTTATCTTGCGGCTCGACTCCGATGCCATCTCCCTCGCTGGAACCGACGGCCAGCCGGTTTACTACTTCACCGAGAAAGGGCGCTTGCGGGTCGACAACTTCGACGCCGACGTGAGTGTCGAGGCGGCGGCCGATCATGCGGTGCCGGGAGCCACGGCGGTGATCGGCGCCGGCACCGAGATCCTCGGCGCGATCGCCTCGGGGACGATCGAGATCTTCTATCAGCCCGGCTTCGCCGACGGTCCGGCGACGGCCTCGATCCATCCGGCCTACGGCGCCGCGGTCATCGATTCGGTAGTGGAACCCGCCCCGGGAGTCGTCCAGGTGACGTTCCATGCCACCGCCGGCGACCTCAACACGCTGCTCCCGGGACCGTTTCTCGCGGTCTCCATACCGACCCGGGCCGACGTGCCGGTGGGCAGTCGCTACGAGGTGATCCTCGGAGCGGGCACGGCGGTGCTCGACGGCAACGGCCAGCTGGTCGAGGTCGAGATGACCGAGCCGGAGATTCTGCGCTTCGTGCACGCCGAACTTCAGTTCCTCTCCGGGTTCGACGACGGCACGAGCGACGATTTCTGGCCCGCCAACTGAACGCGAGCGGCTGACCGCTGGGTCAGCGGGTGCGGTTGCCTGATCGCCGCGTCAGCGGACGCGGCTACTTCGACGCCGGGTCAGCGGACCCGGCTACCTCAACGCCGGGTCAGCGGACCCGGCTTTTGCGGTTGCGGATGTAGTCGGCGAGGAGGAACTCGCCGAGGTTGTCGGGGGAAGCGAAGTAGGCGCGGCCGCGGTTGACCTTGGTGAGCTGGTCGACGAACTGCTGCAGGAAGCTGTCGGTGGCGATCATGAAAGTCGTGATGACGATCTTCTGCCGCCGGCAGAGGTCCGCCTCCTCGAGAGTCAGGTTGACGATCCGCAGGTCGAGGCCGAACGGGTTCTTGTAGACCTGCCCGTTCTCGGTGATCGCCGAGGGTTTGCCGTCCGTGATCAGGATGATCTGCTTGTTGGGCTGTTTCTGCCGCGCCAGCAGGCCGCGCGCCAGGGTGAGCGCTTCGCGGGTGTTGGTGTGGAACGGTCCGGCCTCGAGGTAAGGGAGGTCGCGCAGGTCGATGCGCTCGGCGCGGTCGCCGAAGGTGATGACCGAGAGGTGGTCCTTCGGGTACTTCGTCGTGATGAGCTCGGTCAGCGCCAGCGCCACGGTCTTCGCCGGCGTGATGCGGTCTTCGCCGTAGAGAATCATCGAGTGGCTGATGTCGATCGCCACCACGGTGGCGCAGGCGGTCTGGTGCTCGGTCTCGAAGACCTCGAGGTCCTCCTCGGCGAGCTCGAGCTCGCCCTGCGTGCGCTTCAGCGCATTGGCGAGCGAGCGCACCGAGTCGATGCGCGCCAGGTCGTCGCCGAAGGCGTACGGCTTCGACTCGGGCAGGGTCTCGACGCCGTCGCCGCTGGCGCGGACCGAGTGAAAGCCGGGCGCCCCTTTCGCCAGGCTGGAGAAGATCTGTTCGAAGGCGCTCTTGCGGATCTGGCGCTCGCCGGCGCCGGAGAGCACCAGAGCGCCATCCGAGTCGCGTTCGAGCATGCGCTGCTTCTCGAGCTCGGCGAAGAACGCCTCGAGGTCGACCGATTCGTCGATGTAGCCCTGCTCCTGCAGGTAGCGCAGCCACGCCATCGCCTCTGCCGGGTCGCCGGCCGAGGCGAGCAGGAGCTGGTTGAAGAGGCGCGTGAGATCGATCCCCGCCAGCATCTGGCGCAGGAGGTCGGGGTCGAGATGGAAATACCGGTGGCGCATGGCTGGCCAGGGATGGGCGGGCTAGTTGATGTCCCCGGTGCCGCGCCGGGGCCCGCGCCGCTGCGGCTTGAGCAGCTGGAACTTCAACAGCTCCTTGTAGCTCACCATGCTGTCGAGATCGTGGCGCGCGAGCTTCACGCTCTGGTGGAGGCCATCGAGGACGAGCTCCGACCAGAAGGCGACGTTGCTCGCGCGACCCACCCGCGCCGGCGGCGACCGCGGCGAGCGCTGCGAGCCCCGGCACGCGCGCGAGCTCGGCCTCGTAGTCGGCGAACGACATCTCGTCCGAGAGGCTCACGGCGTTGCCGGCGGCAAACCAGGCGAGGATCGGGGCATAAGGGCCCGGTTCGTCGCCGGCGCCGCCGGCTCTTGGCGCTCCGGCACCGCCGGCAGCCCCGGCCCCGCCAGCGGTCTCGCGCTCGAGCTCGGGAAAGCGGCCTTCGAAGAGCTTCTTGACCGCCGTTCCGATCAGCCTGCGTGCCACGACTTCTGGACCCTGCTGCTCGCCCTCGTAGACCATTTCGAGCTTGCCGGTAAGGGCCGGCAGCAGCGGCGGAAGGTCGCAGAGGCGGGGGTAGACCGGACGGTCGCCGGTCATGAGGGCGCGGCGCTCGAGATTCGAGGCCAGGAGCTCGATCGCCGAGATCGCCACGCGCGCCGAGACCCCCGAGGTCTGGTCGACGAGCTCGCTCTCCCGGGCTGCGATCGAGATCTCCTCGATCAGCAGGCGCGACTCCGCCGTGAGCACGATCGGCGAATCGTCGCGTTCGGTCCACGCCTCCTGGGCGGTGATCTGGGCAGCGAGCGCCGCGCTCGGTGGATAGTGGGTGAGGATCTGCGAGGCGATCCGGTCGCGCAGCGGGGTGATGATCGAGCCGCGGTTGGTGTAGTCCTCCGGGTTGGCGGAAAAGGCGAACAGCATGTCGAGCGCCAGGCGCACGGGGAAGCCGCGGATCTGGAGATCGCGCTCCTCGAGCAGGTTGAGCAGGCCGACCTGAATGCGCGGCGCAAGGTCGGGCAGCTCGTTGATCGCGAAGATGCCGCGGTTGGTGCGCGGGATGATGCCGAAGTGAATGACCTCGGGATCGGCGTAGGTGAGACGGCGGGTCGCTGCCTTGATCGGATCGATGTCGCCGAGCAGATCGGCGATCGAGACATCCGGCGTTGCGGTCTTCTCGCTGTAGCGCGCTTCGCTGCCGAGCCACTCGATGGCGGCGTCGTCGCCCGCTTCGGCGATCCGGCGCGCGCCCCAGGTCGAGATCGGGGCCAGCGGATCGTCGTTCACCTCGCTGCCGGCGAGGACCGGGATCTCGGCGTCGAGGAGCGTCGTGAGCTGGCGCAGGATCCGCGACTTCGCCTGGCCCCGCAGACCGAGAAGGATGAAGTCGTGGCCCGCGAGCAGGGCGTTGGCGATCGCCGGAATGACCGTGCGGTCGTAGCCGACGATGCCGGGGAAGAGGTCCTGCTTCGCGGCCAACTTGCGCCGCAGATTGGCGCGGATCTCCGCCCGTACCGTGCGCGAGCGATAGCCGGTGCGCTTGAGCTCGCCGAGGGTCTTCGCCGTTTTCGTCATGCGTGCTGTGCCTCCAGCCAGCGTTCGGCATCGATGGCCGCCTTGCAGCCGCTGCCGGCGGCGGTCACCGCCTGGCGGTAGAGCGGATCGGTGACGTCGCCGCAGGCGAAGACTCCGGGAATCGCGGTGCGCGTCGTCGGCTCCTCGACCAGCAGGTAGCCGGCGGCATTGGTCTGCAACTGGTCGCCGAAGACCTGCGTGTTGGGTTGATGCCCGATGGCGACGAAGAGCCCCTGGGTGGCGAAAACCGTCTCCGCGCCGGTGACGCGGTCGCGCAGGCGGAGGGCATGCACGCCCGCGTCGCGGCTGCCGAGAATCTCGAGCACTTCGGAGTTCCAGATCCAGGCGATTTTCGGGTTCGCGGCCGCGCGCTCCTGCATGATCTTCGAGGCCCGCAGCTCGCGGCGCCGATGCACGACGGTGACCTTGGAGGCGAAACGGGTGAGGTAGATCGCTTCTTCGAGCGCCGTGTCGCCACCGCCGATCACTGCGATCTCTTTGCCCTTGAAGAAGAATCCGTCGCAGGTGGCGCAGGCGGATACGCCGTAGCCCATCAGGTCGCGCTCCGATGGCAGGCCGAGGAGCTTGGCGGAGGCTCCGGTCGCGAGGATCAACGCGTCGGCGGAGTAGCTCTTGTCGTCGCTGCGGAAGCGGAAGGGGCGATGGCCGAGATCGACCTCGGAAACGAGCTCGAACCTGACCTGCGCCCCGAAGCGCCGCGCCTGCTCGCGCATCTGGTCGATCAGCTCGGGACCCTGGATGCCATGCACGAAGCCGGGATAGTTCTCGACTTCGGTAGTCATGGTCAGTTGGCCACCAGGCTGGCTGCCCTCGAAGACGACTGGACCGAGACCGGCCCGGGCGGCATAGAGCGCCGCGGTGAGCCCGGCGGGCCCGGAGCCGAGGATGGCGATGCGGAAGTGACTGTCTGGGGACGGCGCTGCGTTCGTCATGCGACCGAAGAGCTCCTTTCAGGGGGATATACGCGGTGAGAGGCCTTCCGGACGCCGACCTCGGAACGCTGCGACTATAACAATCGGCAGCGCAGGTTCATTTCCCGGCGCGGGTGCCTGCGGGTTGAAACAGGAGAGGCGATGGGCGACCGGTCGGCAGCGGCGGGTTGCGGGATCAGGAAGCCGTGCCCGGGCGCAGGAGCTGCTCGGCGAGACGCACGATGTTGCCGGCGCCGCCGACCGTCAGGTTGTCGATCGTCGCCCAGATCCAGAAACCGTGGGCGCCGGCGGCCTGGACGTCTCCGACCAGCAATTCCTCCTCGCCCGCGGCCTGCACCGGACCGAGCGCGGCCGGGCGTTTGGCGAGTGTGCCGGCGCCGCTGCTGCCCAGGAGCTTGCGCAGGGCAGCCGGAGCGATCTGCCGGTCGAGCTCGACCTGGAGGCTCAGGGTCACGGCATGGAAGATGCCGGCCTGGGCGGTCTGGACCGCCAGCACTCCGCCGCCGTCGAGTCCGAGCGCGACTTCGACCTGGCGGGCGACCTCCTCGCCGGGGAAGGTCCCGGGCAGCAGATTGAAGGCGATCTGGGCGGGGAAGATGGCCGGCTTGGCCGGCCTGGCGAGTGCCAGCAGAGCCCGGCTCTCTTCGAACAGGGCGTCGATCGCGGGCGCTCCGCGCTCGGAGACGGGCAGGATGGCGGTCGCGACTGCCCTGCGCAGACCGAGGGCACGCAGCGGCGCGAGCAGCCGGATGAGTCCGACCGCCGCCGGCGAAGGCGCCAGCAGCCGGTCCCGGCCGAGCCAGGAGAACTCTTCGACCCCGGCGACGGCGGGAAGTCCGTCGTCTGTGGTAGCGGCGTGCGAGGCGACGATGGCGCGGCCGCCCGGCGGCACCAGCGCGAGCGCCTGCCGGTCGAGCTCGATCTCGCCGCAGAGGATGGTGAGGTCGGCGTCGGCGAAGCAGTCCTCCTCGACCCGGGCGACGAACGCGGCACCGTCGAGTCCCGCGGTCAATGTTCCGACCATCGTCTCGTCGAGCGCGTAGAGACGCAGGTCGGTGCACAGGTCGGGTCGCTGGGCGAGGCGCTCGGCGACCTCCTTGCCGAGCAGCGAGACCGCATGGACGAGCGCGATCCGGCTCACGCGGCGCCCGGGGTCGCCTGGGGGGGCGGAGCGGGAGCCGACGGCCGTCCGATGCCGGCGCGGTTCAGCAGCCAGAGCACCGGGCCCGAGAGCGCGTAGGCGAGCGCCATGACCGGCAGGAAGGCTTCCGGGTAGAAGGCGAGGAGGAGGATCATCGCCGCGAGCGGGAGCGCCATGCGATAGCTGTGCGGCTGGCGGAAGTCGAGCGACTTGAAGCTCCAGTAGCGGAAGGTCGAGACCATCAGGGTGCCGAGGAGCAACAGCGCCACCGCCATGCCGACGAGCAGCCAGTGCCGTCCTTCGACCTGCGGCACGACCAGCAGAATGCAGGCGATGCCGCCGGCCGCCGCTGGGCAGGGCAGACCGACGAAGAAGCGCTTGTCGGTGCGGACGGTCTGGACGTTGAACCGCGCCAGCCGGGTGGCGCAGCAGACGACGAAGTAGAGCGGCACCAGCCACCCCAGCCGGCTCCAGACCGAGAGTCCCCAGAGGTGGGCGACGAGGGCCGGCGTGGCGCCGAAGGTGATGACATCGGCGAGGGAGTCGAACTCACGGCCGAAATCGCTCTCGGTGCCGGTCATGCGTGCGATCCGGCCGTCGAGATTGTCGACCACCGCGGCGATGAGGATGCAGCCGGCCGCCCAGAGAAAGCGGCCGCGCAGCGCCAGGATCATGGCGAAGAAACCGAAGAAGATATTGCCGATCGTGAAAGCGCTGGGCAGCAGGAAAGCGGCCCGGCGTCGGTGACGCAACAGGCGCGACTTCGGTGTGGTCATCGACCCTCCGGGGTGGCCGGAGGGGCCGGAGCCACCGGAGAGACTGGAGCGGTCGTCGGCGGCGCGGCGCGGCGGTCGCGGGCCATCGGCGTCTCGCCGACGCGCACGCGGTCGCCCTTCTGGACCAGGACCTCGTACGAAGCCGGAACGTACAGATCCACCCGCGACCCGAACTTGATCACGCCCATGAGCTCGCCGCGCCGGGTACGGTCGCCTTTGCGGAGATACGACACGACCCGCCGGGCGATCAGCCCGGCGAGCTGGCGGACGCCGACCCGATCGCCGTTCGGCCGTTGGAAAACGTTGGTGTAGCGCTCGTTCTTGTCGCCGACGTCGGCGCGGAAGGCGGCGAGCTTCTTGCCCCGCAACAGGGCGGAGAAGACGACCTCTCCGGCCACCGGGCTGCGCTGGACGTGGACGTCGAAGACCGACAGGAAGGTCACTACGCGGCGATAGGGGCCGGGGCCGATCTCGGCGTCGGTGACCTCCTCCACGGCGGTGATGAGCCCGTCGGCCGGGGCGAGCACGATGCCCTCGGGTCCGTCGTAGCTGCGCCTGGGATCGCGGAAGAAGAGCAGGACGAGCAGGCCCAGGATGGTCATCACGATCGCCGCCGTTCGGCGCTCGAAATAGAACAGCGCGGCTGCGATCGCGACCAGCGGCAGAACGAAGGCCCAGGCCTCCTTGGCAAAGCTCATGCGCGGCGGGCCGGGAGGCGGAAAGCGGCAAGCCCGGTCGGAATCAGACGGTGACCTGATTTTCTGGCTGGGCGCGCATCATGGCCTCCATGCGGTCCTTGAGCGCGAGCTTGTGGATCTTGAGACGCTTCTCCTCAGCCTCGTCCTCCTGGGACGGCAGAGTTCGCTGGGCGATCTGCGTGAGGCGCTCCTCGCACTCGTGGTGCTCCTGATGGAGCAGGCGGAAGGCCTCGCTGTGGCGCAGGAACTCCTGTCTGAGGGCGTCGAGGTTCGGCATAGAGAAGTTCTCCTTTCTCGCTTTGGGATCAGTCCCGATTGAGGATAGCACCCGCCTTTTTCGCCCTCAACCGGCGCTCATCCGCCGGCCCTGCGGACGTAGAGCCAGGCGTCGCCGTGGTCGGGGTAGTAGCCCTTGCGCAGCCCGGCCAGGTCGAACCCGAGCCGCTGGTAGAGCGCCTGGGCCGGCAGGTTGTCGGCCCGGACCTCGAGGTGGCAGGCGATCCCGGCGCGGTCGAACTCGGCGAGCGCCTGACGAAGAAGTCCCTGCGCCACCTGCCGGCGTCGCCAGGCAGGCGCGGTGGCGACCCGGAGGAGTTCGGCCTCGTCGGCGACCTGGCGGAAGAGCGCGTAGCCCACGGGGAGATCTTCCGGCGTCGTGGCGAGCCAGGCGAGTGCGCCGGTGCCGGCGAGGCTGCCGGCGAGCTGATCCGGCGTCCACGGCTCGGCGAAGGCGCGGCCTTCGAGGGCGGCGATCGCCGCGAGGTCGGCAATCGTCGCGGCGCGCAGGTGGACGGGCACTTTCGGGTCGGCCATGGCGGATGGGGCTGGCCGGCTAGGGTCTCTGCGGTACCTGCGCCTGGCGCGGCGTGAAGGCCCGGAGATAGAGCGGATCGAGGTCGGCGTTCAACAGACCCCCGAGCTCGCCGGCAGAGGCGGCGGCGGCGGCGACGGCGGCAAGGGCATAAGTGCGCGCCGCCGGGTGTCGCGCGAGGCTCGCCGGCAGCTCTTGCAAGCTGTGGACGCCGAGGACGACGCCGGCCGCCGGCGCGAGGGCTGCGACCGGAATGCGCTGCGGTGCGTCGACCGGCGCAAGCCGCGCCAGCCCCTGGCGCTCGCGGCGGAACGCCTGCACGAACCACTCGTCACGCAGGGCATCCACGACGGCCAGCACGTCCGGCGCCCCGTCCGGATCGGCGCCGAGCGCCAGGGCCGCGAGGTTGGAGAGCGCGAACACCGGCACGGGGGAGGCTGCACGCAGGCCGAGCGCCGTCGCGAGGGCGACGCGAATGCCGGTGAAGCTTCCCGGCCCGCTGAGGACGACGATGCCGTCGAGGTCCGGGAGCGCGATCCCCGAGCCGCGCAGGCAGGTGTCCATGTGGTGGAGGAGCGACGGCCCGGAGCGGCTCTCGCCGGAGCTCTCGACGAGGCAGCGGGCGCCGCGCGCCACCGCTGCGCTAGTGACCGGCGAACCGGCGTCGAAGGCGAGCCAGGTGGACATCGTGGTTCAGTCTAGCTCGACCGGTCGCGGCTATACTTTGCGACCCATGCGCCCAGGGGTCGAAATGACGCCGATGCTCCGGCACTACCTGGAGCTCAAGTCCCAGTATCCGGACGCGATCCTGTTCTATCGCATGGGCGACTTCTACGAGCTCTTCTTCGAAGACGCGCTGCGCGTCGCGCCACTCCTCGACCTGACCCTGACAGCGCGGCAGAAGGGGACGCCGAACGAAGCGCCGATGTGCGGCGTGCCGCACCATGCGGTGGCGGGTTACATCGGCAAGCTGATCCGGCTCGGCTTGAAAGTGGCGGTCTGTGATCAGGTCGAGGATCCGGCGCAGGCCAAGGGTCTGGTGCGGCGCGAGGTGACGCGCGTCGTCACCCCCGGCACGATCTCGGAGCTCGCCCTGCTCGAGAGCAAGGAAGAGAACCTCCTCGGCGGGCTCGTCTGGCCGGCGGGCGCCGGCGGAGGTGGCGGGGTCGGCGCGGCGGGGAGCGGAGGCGCGGGAGCCTTTCTCGAGGTTTCGACCGGAGCGTTCTTTCTCCGCCGCTGGCGCGATCCGTCCGAGGCGGTGGCGGAGCTCGAAGTGCTGCGCCCGCGCGAGCTGCTCTGCGACCTCGAGAGTCTGCCGCCGTCGTTGCGCTCGTGGGCGGAGCGCGATGTCGTCTGCCGGACCGCACTCGAGCCCCACCTCGAATCGCCGGCGAAGGCGGCCGAGCGGCTGGCGCGGCAATTCGGCGTCGCCACGATGCGCGGCTTCGGACTCGAGGAGGGTGAGCCGGGAGTGCGGGCGGCGGCGGCGGTGCTCGCCTATGCCCAGTCGACCCAGCGCAGCCGCCTCGACCATGTCACCGAGATCCGCCTGCGCTCGGCCTCCGACCGGCTGGTCCTCGACGCCACGACGCTCGCCAACCTCGAGGTCCTGCGCACCCAACGCGAGGCCGAGCGCGGCAGTTCGCTGCTCACGATCCTCGACCGGACGGTCACGGCGCCGGGCGGGAGGCTGCTGCGCGACTGGCTGCGGCGTCCGCTGCGCGAGCTGCCGGAGATCGCCGGGCGTCACGACGGTGTCGGGGCGCTGGCCGCCGATCCGTCCCGCCTGGCTCGGCTCCGCAGTGCCCTCGCGAGCGTCGCCGACCTCGAACGTCTGGCAACCCGCGCGGTCGTGGGGTCACTCACCCCGCGCGAAGCGGGTTCGCTGCGCGACACCTTGATCGCCGTGCCCCCGCTGCTCGCCGATCTCGCCGGGCTTTCCAGCCGGCTGATCGACGCCGCGGCCGCGACCGATGCGTTGCCCGATCTCGCCGCCGACCTCGGCACCGGTCTCGAAGCGGAGCCGGCGACCAACCTCGACGACGGCCGGGTGATCGCCGCCGGCGTCGACCCCGAGCTCGACCAGTACCGCTCGCTCGCCTCGGACGCGAAGCGCCACATCCTGGAGCTCGAGGAGCGCGAGCGCAAGCGCACCGGGATCTCCTCGCTGAAGGTGCGCTACAACCGGGTCTTCGGCTATTCGATCGAGATCACACGGGCGAACCAGGCGGCGGTGCCGTCCGACTACGTGCGGCGGCAGACGCTCGCCAACGCCGAACGCTACGTGACCCCCGAGGTGCAGGAGCTGGAGGAGCGCATCCTGCACGCCGAAGACCGGCGGCTGGCGATCGAGAAGGCGCTCTACGCCGGGCTCGTCGCCCGCATCGCGGCGAACGCCGCGCGCCTGCAGCGCCTGGGGCAGGCGGTCGCCACGATCGACGCCCTGGCCGCTTTCGCCGAAGTGGCGGCACGCCGCGGCTACGTCCGCCCGGAGTTGCTGCCCGCGGGCAGCGGGGTGACGATCCACGACGGCCGCCACCCGGTGCTCGAGGTGGCTCTGGGCGAGAGTTTCGTGCCCAACGACCTCGAGCTGGATCCCGCGAGCTCGCAGATCGTCCTCCTCACCGGTCCGAACATGGGCGGCAAGTCGACCTATCTCCGCCAGGCCGCTCTCCTGGTTCTGATGGCGCAGGCCGGCAGCTTCGTACCGGCCCGTCGTGCCGCGATCGGGGTCGTCGACCGGATCTTCTCGCGCGTCGGCGCCTCGGACGACCTGGCGCGCGGCGAATCGACCTTCATGGTCGAGATGATCGAGACCTCGAACATCCTGCGCTTCGCGACCCGGGAGAGCCTGGTCATCCTCGACGAGGTCGGCCGCGGCACGGCGACTTTCGATGGTCTGTCGCTCGCCTGGGCGATCGTCGAGCACCTGCACGAGACCGTGCGGCCGCTGACGATCTTCGCCACTCACTACCACGAGCTGACGGAGCTCGCCGACCTCCTGCCGCGGGTGGTCAATCGCACGATGGCGGTCAAGGAGTGGGAGGACCGCATCGTCTTCCTGCGGCGGGTGGCGCCGGGGAGCGCCGACAAGTCGTACGGGATCCATGTGGCGAAGCTCGCCGGCCTGCCGGAGGCGGTCGTGAAGCGGGCGCAGCAGGTGCTGGCGAATCTGGAGGCGAAGGAGTTCGATCCCGAGGGCCGGCCGCGCCTCGCGCACGGCGAGATGCCGGCCGACCGCAGGACGGCTCAGCTGCCGCTGTTCACGCCGCCCGCCCGGATCGAAGAGATCGTCGCCGGCATCCTGCGGGAGCTCGATCTCGAACGCCTGACGCCGATCGCCGCGCTGAATCTCCTCGCCAGCCTGAAGGAGCGCCTCGAGTGAAGGGCGGAGGCGTCCTCTTCCTCGGCATCGAGAGCACGGCGCTCGCCTCTGGGGAGACGCGAATCCTGCGCCGTGTGCGGCCGGCAGGGATCGTCCTGGTCAGCCGGAACATCGAGGACGAAGCCCAGCTGAGACAACTGGTCGCCGAGCTTCGCGCCGTTGCACCGCAGGCGATCTTCTGCCTCGACGCCGAAGGCGGCCGGGTGGATCGCCTGCGCCACGTCGTCGCCCCCGCTCCGGCCGCGGCGGCGCTCGCGCACTGCCCGCCGGCCACGGCAAAACGCGCCGGCCGGCTGCTCGGCGCCGCGCTCCGCCAGTTCGACTTCGACCTCGACTTCGCGCCGGTCGTCGACCTCGACCACGGCATCACCGGCAACGCCCTCGACGAGCGCACCTTCGGAGCTCGGCCGCGCCAGGTCACGGCAAGGGCGAGGGCAGTCCTGCAGGGCCTCCACGAAGCGGGAACTGGCGGCTGCATCAAGCACTTCCCAGGCCTCGGGCGAGCGACCGCCGACACCCACCTGAAGGGCGCCCACATCCGGGCGACGAGAGCCGAGCTCGAAAGGGACCGAACCCCCTTTAGCGAGCTTTTTTCTCTTGCCGAGTCCGCCATGGTCGGCCATGCGATCTACCCCGGCTGGGGCGAGACGCAATGGCCGGCAAGCCTGAGTCCGAAGATTGCGACCGAGCTTCTCAGGAAGAGAGCAGGCTTTCGTGGCGCGCTGTTCAGCGACGACCTCGAGATGGGCGCGCTGGCGGAGCTCGGCGCGCTGCCCGAGCTCGGAGCGCTGGCGCTCGCGGCGGGCTGCGACGGCCTGCTGTTCTGTCGGCATCTGGAAGTGGCGCCGGCGATCGCCGCCGCGCTCGGCCGCCCGGCGCTGCGCCCGCGATTGGAAGAGGCGGCAGGCCGCCTGACGCGCCTGCGTGCACGGCTTGCCCGTTGGCGCCGGCAGGCGCCGCCGGCGCCGGCCATCGGCGAAGTGCGGCGGAAGCTGGAACGCCTGGCTGCCGACGTCGCTCGCCGGCAGCCGGCGTCCGAATCGCCCTAGAACGGGATGTCGTCGTCCTGGAAGTCGCCGCCGCCGGCGCCCTCGTGGCCGCCGCCCGAGGGTGCGCCCGCGCCGGATTCGCGCTGGCCACCACCGCCACCGCCGTCCCCCTTGGAGCCGAGCATCTGGAAGTTCTCGCAGATGATCTCGGTCTTGTACTGCTTCTTGCCGCTCTCCTTGTCGTCCCAGGATCGGGTCTGGATGCGGCCTTCGACGAAGACCATCTTGCCTTTGGTGAGGTACTGTCCGGCGATCTCCGCCTGCTTGCCGAAGACCACCACGTTGTGCCACTCGGTCTCGTCCTTGCGGTTGCCGTCGCGGTCTTTGTAGCGCCGCGAAGTGGCGAGCGAGAAGTTCGCCACCTGCTGTCCGCTCGGCAGCGCGCGCATCTCGGGGTCGCGCCCCAGATTTCCCACCAACATCACTTTGTTGACCATGAATTTGCTCCCTCTCGGCGTGGCCGGGACGGTATCATACGCATCGCGGGCCCCACCGAACTCCTCTCTGGAGAGATAGGACGTAATTCTTGCGCATCGTCTTGCAGCGGGTGACCCGGGCGGCCGTCGAGGTCGAGGGCCACGAGGTGTCGCGGATCGCGACGGGCCTCCTGGTTCTCGTCTGCGTCGCCAGTGGCGACGATGCCGCCGTCGTCGATCGGGCGGCGCGCAAGGTCGCCGGCCTGCGGCTGTTCGAAGACGCGGCCGGCAGGATGAACCTCGACCTGGCGGCAGTGGCGGGGGAGCTCCTGGTGGTCTCGCAGTTCACGCTCCTCGCCGACACCTCGCGCGGCCGCCGGCCGTCGTTCGAGGGCGCCGCGGCGGGGGAAGCGGCCGAGCCGCTGGTCGCCCTCTTCGTCGACCAGCTGCGTCAGGCGGGAATCACCGTCGCGACCGGGCGGTTCGGAGCGCACATGAAGATCTCGCTGATCAACGACGGGCCGGTCACGCTGGTGCTGGACTTCTGAGCCGGCGCCGGAATCAGGGCAGGCCGATGGCGATCTGGGAGATCGGCACCGGCATGAAGCAGAGCAGGAAGATCGCCGCCGCCGCGACCGCCAGCCAACGCCGCGGGCGATCGAGCGGTTCGGCTTCGTCCGTGACCGGCGGGTGCCGCAGCCCCATCCCGAGCACGATCAGGCTCCATAGGAACCAGCCCGGCCAGAGAAACCCGCCCGCGAGAAGCGCCACCCAAAGTGCGGGGGCGATGCGCCCCTGCCAGCGCCCGACGACGGCGTAGAGAAGATGCCCGCCGTCGAGCTGGGCGAGCGGCAGCAGGTTGAGCATGGTGGCGAAACAGCCGACCCAGGCCGCAAGCGCGAACGGATGCGGGTTGAGGATGACGGAGTCCGGCAATGGCCCGTGAAAAAGCCACGCCAGCGCGGAGTAAAGGAGGCTCTTTCCCGGCAGATAGAGGAACATTGCCGCCGTGCTCTCGGGAACGCGCTCCACGGCCGACGGCTGGGAGTGGGCGATGCCGTAGATCAGGAAGGGCAGCAGGACGACGAAGCCGGCGATCGGCCCGGCCACCCCGACGTCGAACAACATGCGCTTGCTGCGAATGGCGCCGCGGATGCGGATGAAGGCGCCGAAAGTCCCGAGACCGATCGGCGCCGGCAGGAAGTAGGGCGGCGTCGCGGGGAGCCGATAGCGGCGGCAGAGCAGGTAGTGCCCCATCTCGTGCGCCAGCAGAATCGCCAGCACGGGGAGTGCGAAGGCGAATCCCCACTTCAGCAACTCGGGATCGGTCCAGACGCGCCGCACCGTTTCGGGCAGGAGGACTGGAACCAGGTCGGTGACGACGTCGGTCCGCGCCGCCAGGAGAAAGCCTCCGCCCAGCGTGACGCAGGTGAACAGCGAGAGCAGGAAGAGACCGCCGGCGAGAAGCAGCGATCCTTTCTGGACGATCGGCGCCGCGGGGGCCGGCGGCGCGATCCGCCAGCCCTCGGGCCCGGGAGGGAGAAGGGTGAGGCTCGGAGGTTGCGTGGAGTCCGGCAAGGGGCCGGGTCGGCTCAGAGGTTCTTGAGGTCTTTGCCGGGCTTGAAGCGCACGGTCCGGCCGGGCGTAATGGCCACTTCGACGCCGGTCTTCGGGTTGCGGCCGACGCCCTTCTTGCGGTCCCGCACCTGGAACACGCCGAATCCGCGCAACTCGATCCGCCGTCCCTCGCAGAGCGCATCCTTCATCGCGTCGATGATCGTGTCCACCGCCTGGACCGCCTTCATCCTGGGCACGTTCGAGACGTCCGATACCTTCATCACGATGTCTGCCTTGATCATCTCTGCGGGGACCTTTCCAAGAATCTAGCCGCAACCGTCGGGAGTGTCAACGCGGCGGTTGACGGACTCATGCGCGGCGCAACTTCGACTGCATGATGCAGAGCTCGAAGCCGATTTCGGCCTTCGCTATCACGCGCTGGAGATCGGCGAGATCGGCCGGCGCGAGCGCTGCTCCCGCGGCCAGGGCGGGCTCGACGAGGAGCGCCGCGACCAGGCGATCCTTGACCTTCACCGGCAGGACGAGGAGCTCCCGCGAGATCGCCGGTGATGCGAAGGAGGCGGCCAGCGCCTCGTGCGAGGCCAGGTTCGGGAGGGGGCCGCGGAACTGGGCCCCCTCCTCCTGCAAGTCGGCGAAGAGCGAAGGCGGCTTCACGCTCAGGCGAACCGCCTTCAGCCGCGCCTCGTCGATCCCGTCTCCCGACCAGAACCATGCCGCGGCCTCCTCCTTGCGCACGACGAACAGAACCGCGCGCTCCACCAGGCCGGCCGCGAAGTCGAGCAGGGCGCGCGCCACATCGTCGCGCCCCTCGGGCTGCACCAGGCGCTTTTCTGTTTCTTCGACGCTCCTTCGGCGAGGGGCTGCGGGCGAGGGCGCAGGCGAGGGCGCAGCCGCTTTCTTTGTGGTCGGCCGGGCCGCCGGCGGCTTCGCGGGTGGCTCGGCGGGCGGCGCGGGTAGGGCGGTTGCCGGGGTGGCGACGGGAGCCGTCGCGGCGGCCGTCGGCGCTGCGACGGTTGGCAGATCGAGCGCCTGATGCTGGAAGCGGGGGAGCTCGACCGACTCGGGCGAGGGGTCTTCTGCCGGCTCGCCGGCACGGGGTTCGCCTGAAGAGATCCCGGCGATGCGTGAGTCCCACTGCAGTTGATCGCCGGCAGGGTGCGCGGCGCCGTCCGGCGTCTTGGCGGCGGCGCTCTCGCGCGCCCAGAGAAACCGCGAGCGGTTCATCTTGTCGAGCAGCTTCGCCAGGCGCGCGGGGCACTCTTCGCCGTAGTGCTTCTCGAGCGCCTCGGTCAGGCGTAGCTCGGAGGCCACATGCCAGCGGATCCGCTTGCCGACCACGAAAGAGATCTCGTCCTGCAGGGAGAGGTTTCGTGCGTCGAGAAGCGCCACCTTGACCTGGGTGGTGCTGGCCTGGAAGGCGATGGCGTGACAACGCCGCGCGACTTTTGCGGGGAGCATCGCGAGGACGTCGTCGGGAATGCCGCGCAGGTCCTCCGGCGTTGCGCAAGGTACGCCGTGCTGGGCGGCGAGAGCGCTGCAGAGCTGTTCCTCGGTCAGGGCTTCGATCTCGAGCAGGCACGTCCCGAGCCGTCCGCCGAGGACTTTCTGGTTGCGCAGAGCGCGCAGCAGTTGTTCCCGCGTGACCTGACCACGCTTCTCGAGAAGCTCACCCAAGCGGGCTGGAGCAGTGCTCAATTGGACCCCTAATTGTATGAATCAAAAAGGACTTCTTTTCATGGGCAAGATATCAGACTGCGTTCGGCGGGAAAAGTCCCAGTCCGGCTATGATTCGCGGGTGTTCCGTCCGCGTTCCGCCGCCCTGCTTGTTTGCCTCCTCCTCCCGGTCACGCCCGGCCGGGCGGAGGTCCCTCGACCTTCAGCTGCCTACCCCTTCCTTCTCGCTGGCGCGCTGCTGGCCGACGGCGAGACCGAAGCCGCCCTGGCGGCCTATGCCGAAGCGGCGGAGCTCGCGCCGGAGGATCCCTACGTGCGCCTCGAGCAGGCCAGCGTCCTGGCACGCTCCGGCCGGTTCGTCGAGGCGGCGGCAGCGGTCCGTATCGCCCGCAAGTTCGCACCGTTCGATCCGGAGGTGCTGCGGACCCAGGCGCGGATCGCGATGAATCTCGCGGATCGCGATGACGCGGCGCGAGTCGAAGCGCAGGAAGCGTTCGAGGCGGTTCTGGCCGCCGAACCCGACGACCTCGAGAGCCTGATCGCCCTCGGGCAGATCTACCTCGCGGAGAACAACGCCCAGCGGGCGCTGGAGATGCTCAACCGGGCGGCCGAGTTGCGCCCTGGGCAGCCGATGATCGAGGCCCTCCGCACCCGGGCACTCGTTCTGACCGGGGATACTCTCGCGGCGGAGTCTGTGCAGCGGGCGCTGCTCGCCGCTCACCCCGATAGGCTCGAGAGCCGTCTCGAGCTCGCCGAGCTGTTGTCGAACCGCGGCCAGCATTTCGCAGCGGCGGCTCTCCTCGCCGAGGCGCCCCCGGCACAGCAGCGCTCGCCGGAGGTGAGACGGCGACGGGCGGTAGAGCTCTACCTCGACGGTGACCTTGCGAACGCTCGCAACCTGGCGCAAGGGCTGCGCGACGAGTTTCCGGACAACGCCACGATCGTCGTCCTGCTGGCGACGATCGAACAGGCCGACGGGCGCTGGGCGACGGTTCTGGAGCTCATCGGCAGCGCTGCCGGGCGCAACCCGCTGCACGAGCAGCTGAGCTTTCTGCAGGTGCGCGCGCTCGAACGCCTCGGACGGGTCGAGGAAGCTCTGGCCGCGCTCGCGCTTCGGCGGGATGCGCTCGTGAGCGCCGGCCGGCAGGACGAGGCGCTGCTGGTCGAGGCCAGTTCGGCACTCCTCGCGGCGCGCAACGATCGCGAAGCGATCGCGGTGGAGCTGGCCTCCAGGGTTCTCCAGGCAGAGCCGCCGCCCGATCCCGAAATTGCGCTCGAAGTTCGCATGCTGGTGGCCGACCTCGAGTACCGTCGCCAGGGTCTGGCGCCGGCGCTGGCTGCCCTCGGCGCGGCAGAGTCCGCGCCGCTCGTCGCCAAGCGCTACGAGCTTGCCGTGCGGGCGCACGACGCCCCGGCCGCCGCCCGGTTCAGAGGCCAGCTTGCGGGCGGTTCGATCGAACAGCTGTTGGCTCTCGCGGGAGCGGAAGAACGGCTCGAGCAGTTCGCGGACTCCCTGCCCCTGATCGACAAGGCGCTCGCCGCCGAGCCGACGTCGAGCGACCTGCAGTTTCGCCGGGCGACGGCGCTCGAGCGCACCGGCCGGTTCGACGAGTCGGCGGCGGCTTTCGAAGGACTGATCGCCAGCGAGCCCGACCATGCGCCGGCCTTGAACTATCTCGGATATATGCGCATCGAGCGCGGAACAGACGTCGAGGCGGGGCTGGTGCTGGTGCGGCGGGCCCTGCAGATCGATCCCAACAACGGTGCCTACGTCGACTCGCTGGGCTGGGGGCTCTACCGGCTCGGGCGCTTCGCCGAGGCGAGCGAAGTGCTCGAGCGTGCCACCCGCTTGATGCCCAGGGACTCGACCGTGCTGGAACATCTCGGTGACTCCCTGCTTGCCCTGGGCGCGCCGGAGCGCGCCCGCGATGCCTATCGACGCGCGCTGGCGCTCGGTCCGGACGGCACCGGCGGCCTGGCGGCGAAACTGGCAGGGCTGCCTGGGGCCTCGTAGCCTGCACGGAGGCGGAAGTGTCGCGCTCTGCCTGCTCGGTTTCGCTGCCTGCGCGATGCTGAGCTGTGCATCCTCTACGAGGGTCGCGCCGGCGGCCACGGAGGTGTCGAGTGCGCGACCCGATCCCTTCCCGGGCGCGCCAGCCGCCGCGCTCGCGGGCCCGGCTACCGAAGGCATGGCAGTTGCCGAAGCCAGCGAAACCAGCGCAACGACTGCAGGATCCGCAGCCAGCCCGAGGCCAGGACAGTGGCTCTTTCGGGTCGAAATCTCCGGCGAGGAGGGCTCGGGAAGTCTGCGGCTGATGTTGCGCCGGCTCAGCGCCGACCGGTTCATCCTGTCGGCGGCCGACGCCCTCGGACAGGCGCGTTGGGAGATTCGCCGCGAACGCGATGCGGCGGTCTGGTCCGATCCCCAGGGGCATCTGTTCTGTGCGCTCGACGCGCGTCTGCCGCTGCGCGCGCGGCAGTGGGTCCCGGACTTTCCGCTCAGCGATCTTCCTGGCCTGCTGACCGGCGAGTGGCCGGCGGCGAGTGCGGTCGCCAGCGCCGCGCCGGTTGCGGGGACGACCGGAAGGCGGATCACCGGCGAACGCGGGCCAGACGCCTGGGACAGCTGGACCCTCTGGGAGGACGGCGAACCGGTCGCCTGGTTCAAGCACCTCGGGGCCGATTCTCTGCTCTCCGTGCGCCGGCCCTCCGTCCAGGTTCGCTGGCGGGTGACCGCACAGGGCTCCCTTGGCCCGCCCGGGAGTGCGGTAGGGGACAATTTTCTCCGGCCCGGCGAGCTCATCGCGAGCGCCCGGGAGATAGCCTGCCCTGAGAATGCGATTCCTTAGCTTCGCGAAAGTAAACCTGCGCCTCGAGGTGCTCCGGCGGCGGGACGACGGCTTCCACGAGCTGCGTACCATCCTGCAGACGATCGACCTGGCCGACGAGATCGAGCTCCTTCCCGGCAGGGCCGGCGTCGAGCTCGAGGTCCTTCCTGGAAAGGGTGGCGCCGGCGCTCTCCCGGCCGGGGAGACCAACCTCGCCTGGCGTGCGGCGGCGGGCTTTCTCGCCCACTGGGGGCGGCCCGGAGAGGGCGTTCGGATCCGGCTCGCCAAGCGCGTGCCGATCGGCGGTGGTCTCGGCGGCGGCAGCGCCAATGCGGCCACGGTCCTGCTCGGCATGTGCGCTCTTCTCGGGCGCCGTCCGGGCATCGCAGCGCTCACGGAGCTCGCCGCCGGGTTGGGCTCGGACGTGCCCTTCTTCCTTCACGGCGGCACGGCCCTCGGGACGGGGCGCGGCGAGCTCATCGAACCGCTGCCCGATCCGGAGGCACCCGCACTCGACCTCTGGCTTGCCGTGCCGCCGGTTGCCGTGGCCACGGCTGCGGTCTTTGCGGCCCATCGCCCAGGACTCGCGCCCGAGGAGGCTGGAGCGGCAAGGGTCGTGCCGGAGCGCGTACCTGCGGGGGGGGGAGGGGACGACCTGCCGGCGGCCTGGAGGGCCCTCCTCGGCGGGAACGACCTCGAGCCGACCTGCCTGGGGCTCTACCCGGCGGTGCGCACTGTGTATAATCGGCTCTCCGAATCGGGGGCGTTAGCGCTTCGCCTTTCCGGTAGTGGCTCTACGATCTTCGCCCTGTTCGCAGATCGAGCAGCTGGACAGGCAGCCGGGGATCGTCTCGAAAACGACACGATCTGGGTGCCCGCCAGGACGCTGAGCCGGAAGGAGTGGCGTCGCCGGACTGGACTTGAAGATCTGGCGGGAGGAATTTGACGTGGAGATCACCGACGTCCGGGTCTACCCCGTGCGTGATGAGAAAGTTCGCGCCTTCATCTCGATCGTCTTCGACCGCTGTTTCATGGTCAACGACATCAAGGTCATTCAGGGCAAGGACGGCCTGTTCGTCAGCATGCCGAGTCGCAAGCGCAAGAGCGGTGAGTTCAAGGATGTCGCGCATCCCCTGAACTCCGAAACCCGCAAGTGGGTCGAGGAGCGGATTCTGGGGGTCTACCAGGCGAACCTGGACGGAGTCACGGCAGCCGGAACGCCGGCCGTTTCGCCCCAGTCGCTCGCCAGTCCCGAGGGCGCGAAAGGGGCCGGGGAGCGCTCGCTGGAAGAGGTGGAACGCCTTCAGTTCGGAGACTCCTTCTGGGGCGTCACCTGAGATAGACGATAGAATTATCGGCTTGCAGAAGTCAGAGCGCAGTTCGTGGGGCGTCGCCAAGCGGTAAGGCACGAGACTTTGGATCTCGCATTCGGAGGTTCGAATCCTCCCGCCCCAACCAGGTCTGGACGGATGGATTCTTCTGGACGACGGGCGACGATGGCGATGCCTGGGATGTCGCCGGCGCCGGAAGGGCTGGGAACGCTGGAAAATTTGAACACGCTGAATTCGAGACCGAATCTCCAATGAGAACACCGAAGCGCGACGGCGACCACTACGGCGGCATCAAGATCTTCTCCGGGCGCGCCCATCCGGCGCTAACGCAGGAGATCTGTGTCTACCTGGGGGTTTCTCCCGGAAACTCTTCGGCCTACAACTTCTCGGACGGCGAGACGTTCTGCCAGATCGACGAGAACGTGCGCGGCTCGGATGTGTTCATCGTTCAGCCGACCTGTTCGCCGGTGAACGAGAACCTGATGGAGCTGCTCATTCTCCTGGACGCCTTCAAGCGCTCCTCGGCTTCGCGCGTCACCGCCGTGCTGCCGTATTACGGCTACGCCCGCCAGGACAAGAAGGACCAGCCGCGGGTGCCGATCACCGCCAAGCTCGTGGCCGATCTCATCTCCCGGGCGGGCGCCGACCGCGTGCTGTGCATGGATCTTCACGCGCCGCAGATCCAGGGCTTCTTCGACGTTCCGGTGGACCACCTCTTCGCGGCTCCGGTGCTGCTCGAGGCGATCCGGGCGCTGCAGATTCCCGATCTGGTCATCGTCTCGCCCGACGCCGGGGGAGTGGAGCGCGCGCGCGCCATCGCCAAGCGCCTCGAAGCAGGCCTGGCGATCATCGACAAACGGCGCACAGCGCCGAACGTCGCCGAGGTGATGCACATCATCGGCGATGTCGCCGGCCGGCACGTGCTCATCCTCGACGACATCATCGATACCGCGGGCACGCTTTCGAAGTCGGTCGAGGCTCTGCGCTCCCAGGGTGCGCAGCGCATCCTGGCTGCCGGCGTGCACGGGGTGCTCTCCGGCCCTGCCCTGCAGCGCATCGAGCAGTCGCCCCTCGAGCAGGTGCTGATCACCAACACCACGCCAGTCGAGGAGAAGCTCCAGAAGAGCTCGAAGCTCCGTTCACTCTCGGTCGCGCCGCTGCTGGGCGAAGCCATTCGCAGAATCCACGAGAACAGCTCGGTCAGCTCGCTGTTCGTCTAGACGAGAAGGGATCAAGACAATGACTCAGGACCTCACCATCGAAGTGACTCGCCGGGAAGAGACCGGCAAATCCGCCAACCGCCGGCTGCGTCGCGAGGAGATGATTCCGGCCGTGGTCTACGGCGGAGGCAAGGAGCCCATTTCCATCCAGCTTCCGCGCAAGACCCTGATCGACCTGTTCAAGTCGGGCGGCAGCGAGAACCGGATCTTCCTGCTCAAGCTTGCCGACACCGGTCAGAGCCGGCATGCGATGATCCGCGACATGCAGATCCACCCGATCACCCGCAAAGTGGAGCATGTCGACTTCATGCGCATCGACATGGCGAAGCGCATCCGCGTCCGCGTGCACGTCACCCTCGAGGGCGTCGCCTACGGCGTGCGCACCGAGGCCGGTCTGCTCGACTTCGTCACCCGCGAAGTGGAGGTCGAGTGCCTGCCGACCGCCATCCCGCAGGAGATCAAGGTCGACGTCACCGAGGTCAGGGTGGGCCAGCATCTCGAGGTCAAGGATCTCAAGCTCCCCGCGGGCGTGAAGCTGATCGAGGACGAAGACCGCGTCATCGTCTCCGTCGCCCACGCCAAGGTCGAGGCCGAGGCGGCTGCCGCCGGCACCGAAGCCGCCGTCGCCGAGCCCGAAGTCATCGCCAAGGGCAAGAAGGAAGAGGAGAAGGCGTCGTCCTGAGCCCGGTCGAGTCGCGCCGCCTGAGCCGCCTGCGCCTCCTGGTCGTGGGGCTCGGCAACCCGGGCGAGTCCTACCGCCAGACCCGGCACAATGTCGGCTTCCGGGTCGTCGCGAGGGTGGCGGAGCAACTCGGGGTCTCCGCCCTGCGCGACGAATGCGGTTCGCGGGTGGGAGCGCACGGCGACTGGCTCCTATGCCAGCCGCAGACCTTCATGAACCGGAGCGGCAGCGCCGTGCGCTGCCTATGCGAGAGTCACGGCATCGAGACTCCTGCCGTTCTCCTGGTCTATGACGACATCCACCTTCCCCTCGGGCGCCTGCGCATGCGCGCCGGCGGGAGCGCCGCCGGGCATCGCGGTCTGGAGTCGGCCATCGAGTCGATGCAGACCGAGGCCATCCCCCGGCTGCGGCTTGGCATCGGCGCGCCGCCGCCGGGCCTGGGGGACGAAGGCCTCGCGGAGTACGTGCTGGCCGAGTTTCTCGCCGAGGAGGCGCCGGTCGTCGCGGAGATGGTCGAGCGCGCTGCCCGCGCGGTGAACGAGTGGCTCACGTCGGGAATCGATGCCGCGATGAACTTCGCCAACGCGCCGGAGATGCCGGTATCGCCGATGGGTGACTTGCCGGATGGGGCGAAGAGCGAATAGACTCACAAATCCCCGCGGGTGGATCCCAAACCCGCCGGTGACGAGGATGGTCCGAGTCGCCGTTCCTTCCTGTTCCGCGCCGGACGCGGGACCTCAACGGCCATAGGGAGGGCTAGAGTGAGAACGTATGAATTGGCGCTGGTCGCCGATCCGAGGCTCTCGGACGACGATGTAACGGCGCTCTCCACGGAATTCAAGCAGCTCATCACCAGCCGCGGCGGAGAAGTGCTCCGCGAAGAGAGCTGGGGCCGGCGGAAGCTCGCCTATCCGATCCACAAGCTCACCGAGGGTCGCTACCTCTTCCTGTTTCTTCAGATCGAGCCGGCCAAGGCCGGGTTGCTCAAGGAAGTGGAGCTGCGACTCAACCAGAACGACAAGATCCTGCGCTACCTCACAGTGCGTACCGACGAGGATCTGAAGCGCGCAGCCGGTCGGGCGAAGCCCGGCGAGGCGCCGCCGCGCACCGGCGGCTACTACGATGTCGATCCGGCGGTCGCAGCCGCAGCTGCAGCCTCTGCAGAGGCAGCGGCCACCAGCGCAGAGACCCCGGTGTCCGCAGCCCCCGGAGTCGTCGCAGGCGTCGCAGACGTCGTAGCTGCTCCAGCTGCTGAAGCCGCTCCCGCCGTTGAATCCGCTCCCACCGGCACCGAGGAGGCCTGAGAATGCAACCGTTCAAGTCAGGTCCCCGCGGCGGCAAGAAGGGTCCAGGCAAGGGCAAGCCGGCGGCGAAGAAGAAGACCTTCTTCCGTCGCAAGAAGGTCTGCCGCTTCACGGTCGAGCACATCGAGTACATCGACTACAAGGACGTGAAGCTCCTGCAGCAGTACATTCTCGAGCGCGCCAAGATCCTGCCCCGGCGGATCTCCGGCAACAGCGCCCGGCACCAGCGAATGGTGCAGGCGGCCATCAAGCGTGCACGTCATCTGGCGCTGATTCCCTACACGACCGACTAGGAGCCGGAGATGAAAGTCATCCTGATGAGTGATTTGCGTCACCGCGGCCGGCGCGGGCAGGTGGTCGAAGTGAAGGCGGGCTTCGCCCGCAACTTCCTGCTGCCACAGGGCCTCGCGCTGCTCGCTTCGCCGGGCAACATCAAGCGCTTCGAGCACGAGAAGAAGAAGATCGACGCGCGGCACGACGCCGCTCTCGAAATCGCCACAGCGGCAGCGGCGGGGATCTCGGCGGTCAAGCTCGAGCTCAAGAAGCGCGCGATGGAGACCGGCACGCTGTACGGCTCGGTTTCGGTCGCCGATATCGTGGCGGCACTGCACGAGAAGGGCATCGATGTCGACCGCCGTCAGGTCGATCTCGCGGGCGGCATCAAGACGGTCGGCGACCACGTCGTCCGGATCGAGCTGCACGCCGATGTCGTCGCGGAGCTGGCTGTAGCCGTCGCCGCCGCAGACTAGTTGCGTGAAGGGCAGCGAGTCGCATCGCGCGCAGTCGCCGCCGATACCGGGTGCGGACGCTTCCGGGCCCACGATCGAGCGCTTTCTCGGCGATCCGACAAGAAGTATCGATGACTGGCGATGGCTGTGGGACGGAGACGAATCGTTTCCGATCCGCAGCCATCGCGGTTTTTTTGGGCGCATCGTCGTCTTCCTCAAGCGCCTGGCGCGACCCATCGTGCAGGCCCCGCAGCGCGATCTCTGGGACCGGCAGCGCGTCTTCAACCTCGTCCTGCTCGAGTACCTGCAGCGCGGCGAAGACGTTCGCAAGCAGGTCACCGAGGTGCACGAGCACCGGATCAATCATCTCGATGCGGTCTATCGCGAGGGCCTGAACGAGATCATGCAGCACAACGACGCGCTGTTCGCGCGCGTCGATCAGAAGCTCGATTTCCTGCGGCGCGAGACCCGGACCATCTGGGGCAGGCTGGGGGCGGCTCTCGCCATCGCCGAGAAGGGCGGCCTGCCGGCGGTCATCAAGGCGCAGGGCGAGCATGTCTACGTCGAGCTCGAACGCCGCTACCGCGGCACCGAAGAGGAGATCGCGGAACGCATCTCGCGCTTCCTGCCGAACCTGGAGGGGCGCGGCGAAGTTCTCGATCTCGGTTGCGGCCGCGGTGAGGCGCTCGCCGTCCTCCACGGACGCGGCATCGCGGCACGCGGCGTCGACCTTTCGGCGTCGATGGTCGCCGAGTGCCACCGCAAGGGGCTGAACGCCGAGCTGGGCGACCTGCTCGAGTTCCTGGCCGGAGTGCCCGAACGGCGTTTCGGCGGCATCGTCTCGTTCCACGTCATCGAACATCTGCCGCCCGAGGTCCTCGACCGCCTGACGCGGCTGGCCTGGCGAGCGCTGCGGCCCGGCGGCGTGCTGATCCTGGAGACGCCGAATCCGCTGTCGCTCGTCGTCGCGGCGCGAAACTTCTGGCTCGATCCGACGCACAAGCGCCCGGTGCATCCGGAGAGCCTCAAGTTGAGCCTCGAGCTGGCCGGGTTCGATCCGGTCGAGAGGGTGGACCTGCGCCCGTTCCCCGAGGTCGAGCGTCTGCCGGAGATCCGCGTCGACGCCGTCCCCCCCGACCAGCGCGCCCTCGCCTTCGAGATCAACTCGTTGCGCGATCGCGTCGACGACCTGTTGTTCGGCTGTCAGGACTACGCGCTCATCGCCAGCAAGCCGGCCTGACCTCCGGGCCCCGGGCTAGTTCGCTTCCCCGCCCTCTTCGACGGGCTCGGTCGGAAAGTTCTCCGCCGTGAGGCCGTCGGGCATGCGCTCGCGATCCTTGGCGTTGTAGAACGGCCGCTGCTGGGCCCAGGGCAACTCGAGAATCCTTGCCCAGCGTGACTCGTAGGGACGGTCCGGACCGGAGCCGGCGAGGAAGGCCTCGTTGATGGTCCTGTCGGCGACGGCGGTGGCGGCGAAGCCGGTGTAATACTCGACCGTCCGGAACTCGACTCCCGGCGGTACGCTGAAGTGCTCGCCCTCGCGCAGCCAGCCGTCGCGGAGCCCGCTCTCGGCGAGCTCGCGCCAGATCGGGATCGCGGCTTCGGCGCCGGTCATCTTCTTGCCGAGCGAACGCTTCTGGTCGTACCCGACCCAGACGAGCATCGTCATGCGGGGGGTATAGCCGACGAACCAGGCGTCGGTGTAGTCGTTGGTGGTGCCTGTCTTGCCGGCGATGTCGAGCGGCAGATCGGCAAGCCTGGCGCCGGTACCGCGATCGACGACGCCCTCCAGCATCGAGGTGAGCACGAAGGCGGTCGCCGGCTCGAATGCCTTCGTCGCCTCGGCCTCGTGGCGCTCGAGAGTTCCGCCGCCTCCGGACTGCACCCGTTCCACCAGGTACGGTTTCACGAGCACACCCTGGTTGGCGAAACTGGCGTACGCCGTCGCGACCTCGAGGGGAATGAGGTCGGCCGCGCCGAGCGCGAGGCTGGGGTAGGGAGGAAGCGGCGTGGTGATGCCGCAGCGCCGCGCGAAGTCGACGGTCGTCCCGGCTCCGACGAGGTCCATCAGCTTCACTGAGGTGACATTCACCGAAAGCTCGAGCGCCCGCCGCAGTGTCAGCATTCCGTAGTAGCGGCGGTAGTAGTTGCGCGGGCTGTAAGTGGGCAGGCCGTCGGCGCCGGGAAAGAGCGCCGGTGCATCGAACAGCGTGTCGGCGGGAGTGAAGCCATTCTCGAGCGCGGCCCCGAAAACGAACGGCTTGAACGACGAGCCCGCCTGGCGCAGCGCCTGGGTGGCGCGATTGAACCGGCTGCGGCGGAAATCCCAGCCACCGACCAGGGCGCGGATCGCGCCGGTGGCGGACTCGAGCACCACGATTGCGCCCTCCATCTGCGGTTCCTGCTCGAGCATCCAGTAGGGCTCGGCCGGCTTTTTCGAATCCTGGGTCTGGCGGAACCAGGCGATGTCGCCGACCCGCAGGATTTCGTCCGGCCGCCGCGAGGTCCAGGCGACCCCCGCCGGCTTGACCGTGATCGTTCCCCCCGGAGTCCGGACTTGCGTCTCCCGTCCGCTTTCCAGGACCAGCCCCGGAACCCACGAGTCGGGGGCCGGGTTGCGGCCGGCGAGCGCCTCGATGGCGTCCCCGTCCAGGTCGGGCCTCTGGCCGCGCAGGATCGCGCCGCGATAGCCGCGTCGGTGATCCAGGCGGAGAAGCCCCGCACGCAGCGCTGACTCGGCGGCGGCCTGAATCTGCAGATCGAGAGTCGTCTGTACCTGCAGTCCCTCGTGGTACAGCCGGTCCTCGCCGTAGGCCTGCTCGAGGTGCTTGCGCACCTCCTCGGCGAAGAAGGGGCCAACCTCCGCCTGGGGCGGGCTGGGGGCGACCACCAGCGGGCTGGCGAGCGCCGAAGCGTGGTCGGCGGCGGAGATGTAGCCTTCGGCGAGCATCCGGTTCAACACATAGTTGCGCCGCGCCACGACCCGATCGGGGTGGCGGAAGGGACTGAACTGGCTCGGTCGCTGCACGATGCCGGCGAGCGTCGCCGCTTCGGGCAGGGTGAGCTCCGCCACCCCGTGCCCGAAGAAGGAGCGCGCGGCGCTCTCCATGCCGTAGTTGCCGTGGCCGAGGAAGACGACGTTGAGATACATCGCCAGGATCTGTTGCTTGGAAAGCTGCTTTTCGAGCTCGACGGCGAGGAAGGCCTCGGAGACCTTCCGCCGCCAGCTCTTCTCGTCGGTCAGGAAGAGCTTGCGGGCGAGCTGCATGGTGATCGTGGATGCGCCCTGGGCGTGCCGTCCGCGGCGCAGGTTGACCAGAACGGAGCGCACGATGCCGAGCGCATCGATGCCACCGTGGCGGAAAAAGTTGCCGTCCTCAGCTGCCAGAATGGCGTCGCGCAGCAGCGGGGGGATATCGCCCTGATCGAGCATGAGGCGGCGTTCGCGGGCATAGGACGCGAACGCGACCGTGCTCTTGCGGTCGAAAATCTGGGTGACGAGCTTGGGGCTGAAGCTGGCGATCGCGTCGACGCGCGGAACGTGGATGGCCGCCGCTACGGCGATGCCCACGGCGACTCCGCAGGCGACGGCGGCGAGGAACTGCAGCAGCCAACGGCGCTTGCGCGGCGCCTTCCGCGGCGGCACGGGAGCAGGAGCCGCCGCCCGGAAGCGGGACGGCTCCTCTGGCGGTACCGACGAAGAGGACACGGCCGACATTATAGTCTTGCGTCCGATGGAGGACCGCCCGATGAACGAATCCCTGCCGCCCCTGCCGGAACCCCACGCGAAGCCGTTCGAGCCCGAGAAGATCCGCGGTGGCGGAGGTTGCCAGAAGCCCCTGCTGGTCGGTTGCGGCCTGCTTGCACTGCTGCTCGGTATCGCGGCGGTCGTCTTCGTGGTCAAGGCCAAGGACGTGCTCGCCTATGCCATGAATCAGCTCCGGGGAGAAGTGGTGGCGCATCTGCCCGAGGACGCGGGAGAGTCGGAGCGTCAGCGTGTCGAAACCGGATTCGATGCCGCGCTGGCGCGGATCCGCAGCGGGGAGCTCGATCCGGCCGCCCTGCAGGAGCTGCAGAAGAAGCTCACCGCCGCGGCGTCGGCCGCCGCGACGCGCCGCCTGACCCGCGAGGAGCTCGGCGGACTGATCGCGGCGCTGGACAAGTTCAATCAGGCCGGCGCCACGCCCGCCGAAGGCGCGCCTGGCAGCGGCGATCCCGAGGGGGCAGAAGGTGCCGCGGCCGGAGCCGTTCCCGAGACCAAGCCCGCCGAATCTCCGGGCGAGCCCGGCGCCGAGCCGGCGAGGCCCCCCGCCCCTTGAACCGCTTCGAGCTCGTCTCCTCGTTCTCGCCGCAAGGCGATCAGCCGGCAGCTATCGCGCAGCTCGCGGAGGGGCTCGAGCGCGGCGACAAGGAGCAGGTGCTGCTGGGCGTCACCGGCTCCGGCAAGACCTTCTCGATTGCCAAGGTCGTGGAGCGGGTGAATCGCCCGACGCTCGTCCTGTCGCACAACAAGACGCTCGCCGCCCAGCTCTTCCAGGAGTTCCGCAGCTTCTTTCCGAACAACGCGGTCGAGTACTTCGTCTCGTACTACGACTACTACCAGCCGGAGGCGTACGTTCCGCAGTCCGACACCTACATCGAGAAGGAAACCAACATCAACGAAGAGATCGACCGCCTGCGCCTGCGCGCCACCAAGGCGCTCTTCGAACGCCGCGACGTACTGCTGGTGGCCTCGGTTTCGTGCATCTATGGCCTGGGCTCGCCGGAAGCGTTCTTCGGGATGTTGGAGTTCTTCGAGAAGGGGAGCCAGACCGGCATGGACAGGGCGCTCGCGCGCCTCGTCGCCATGCAGTACCAGCGCACCTCGCTCGATCTCTTCCACGGCAGCTTCCGGGTGCGCGGCGACGTGCTCGAGGTTCTGCCGGCCTACGAGGACAACGCCCTCCGGATCGAATACTTCGGCGACGAGATGGAGCGCATCACCCGCTTCGACACCCTGCGCGGCGACGCGCTCGAGCTGCTCGATCGTGTCGCTGTCTTTCCGCGCACCCACTACGTGACGCCGAAGGAGAACCTCGAACGCGCGATCGGAACGATCCAGCGCGAGCTGCGGGAGCGTCTCGACGAGCTCGAGTCCGAGGGCAAGCTCCTCGAGCGCCAGCGCCTCGAGCAGCGGACGCGCTTCGACCTCGAGATGCTGAAGGAGACCGGTTACTGCCACGGCATCGAGAACTACTCGCGCCACCTTTCGGGGCGCGCGGCGGGCGAGCCTCCGCCGACCCTCCTCGACTACTTTCCGTCCGACTTTCTGCTGATCGCCGACGAGAGTCACCAGACGATTCCGCAGGTGCGTGGCATGTATCACGGCGACCGGTCGCGCAAGCAGACGTTGGTCGACTTCGGCTTCCGCCTGCCGTCGGCGCTCGACAACCGGCCGCTGACCTTCGAGGAGTTCGACGCCAGGATCGGCCAGCGGATCTACGTCTCGGCCACGCCGGCTCCGTGGGAGCTCACGCGGGTGGGCGGAGTCGTGGCCGAGCAGCTCATTCGTCCGACCGGCCTGCTCGATCCCGAGATCGAGATCCGGCCGGCGCGAGGACAGGTGGACGACCTGCTCGCGCGCATCCGCGAGGTGAGCGCGCGCGGGGAGCGGGTGCTGGTCACCACCCTGACCAAGAAGATGTCGGAGGAGCTCACCCAGTACCTGATGGAGTGCGGCGTTCGCGTGCGCTACCTCCACAGCGACGTCGAGACCCTCGAGCGCTCGGAGATCATCACCTCGCTGCGCCGCGGAGAGTTCGATGTCCTCATCGGCATCAACCTGCTGCGGGAGGGGCTCGACCTCCCGGAGGTCTCGCTGGTGGCGATTCTCGATGCCGACAAGGAGGGTTTCCTGCGCAGCGAGACGGCGCTGATTCAAACCGCCGGCCGCGCGGCGCGGAACCTGAACGGCAAGGTCGTTCTGTACGCTGACGTCGAGACCAACTCGATCCGCCGCACGGTTGCCGAGACGAAGCGCCGGCGCATCCGCCAGGAGACCTACAACCTGGAGAACGGGATCGAGCCGCGCACGATCCTGAAGGACATTCACAGTCCTCTCGTGGCGATGAGCAATCTCGACTACTCGGCGAGCCTGAGTCCCCGGCTGCTGGAGATAGCCGACGGCCCGGAGGTTCCGCTCGCGCAACGCATAGCCCGGGTGGAGAAGGAGATGAAGGCGGCCGCCAAGCGTCTCGAGTTCGAGGAGGCGGCGATGCTGCGCGACCGGTTGAAGGAGCTCCGCGAGCTGCAGATCTATGCCGGCTGACAATGCGATGACGGGCTGATGCACGACGACCTGCGCCGACAGATCGAGGAGCTCCCGGACTCGCCAGGAATCTACGTTTTCCGGAACGAGGCCGGCGAGGCGCTCTACGTCGGCAAGGCGAAGTCGCTGCGCAAGCGCGTCCCGAGCTATCTCGGCCGGGATCTCGAGCCGCGGCTGGCGGCGATGGTGGAGCTCGCGGCCAGCGTCGAGTGCGTGGCGACGGCGACCGAGGCCGCCGCCCTGATGCTCGAGAACAACTGGATCAAGCGCCATCGGCCGCGCTACAACGTCCTCCTGCGCGACGACAAGACCTACCCCTACCTCAAGCTGACCCGCGAGGCCTGGCCGCGGCTGGTCTTCACCCGCCGCATCCGTCAGGACGGCGCCGACTACTTCGGTCCCTACCTCCCCGGCGGCATGGCCCGGCGGGCGTTGAAGCTGGTTCAGAAGCTCTTCGGCGTGCGCGTCTGCTCGATCGAGATCGACGGTGGGCTGCCACGGCCGTGTCTCTACCACGACATGAAGCGCTGCCTCGGACCGTGCGTCACCGGGCTGACCTCGAGCGCCGACTACGCCGAGGCGGTCGAGGGCGCGCGGCTTTTTCTCGGCGGCAAGACGGCGCCGCTCTGCCGCAGCCTGCGGGCCCAGATGGAATCGGCTGCCGACAGCCTCGAGTTCGAACGCGCCGCGCGGCTGCGCGACCTGCTGCAGGAGATCGAGCGCCAGTCGGCGCGCTCGCCGCTCTCGTCGGTGCACGAGGAGGACATCGATCTCTTCGGAGTGGTGGTGCACGGCAACCAGGCGGCGGTGTCGATTCTGGTCATGCGCTCGGGGCAGGTGGTCGACCGGCGCGAGGTCTTCTGGGAGGGCGAGAGCGCCACCGCGCCGGCGCAATTCCTCTCCGAGCTCCTGCCCCAGATCTACGACCAGACGACTTTTCTGCCCAAGGAGCTGCACCTGCCGTTCGAAGTCGACGGCGAGGAGGCGCTCACCGACTGGATGTCGGAGCGCAAGGGGGAGCGCGTCTATCTGCGCCATCCCGAGCGCGGCCCGAAAGCCGAGCGTCTGCGGATCGCAGCCAAGGACGCCGAATTCGCCTTCCGCCGGCGCTTCCGCATCGACCCGGCGCGCGACGCCGCGCCGCGCGCCCTCGCGCGGCACCTCGCTCTCGCGAAGCCGCCGCGGTGGATCGAAGGCTTCGACATCTCGAACCTCCAGGGGACGGCGGTCGTCGCCTCGATGGTGGTCTGGCGGGACGGCCGCATCCGCAAGGGGGAGTACCGCAGCTTCAACATCCGCAGCTTCGTCGGGCAGGACGACTTCCGCTCGATCGCCGAGGCGGTCGAGCGCCGCTACCGCCGGCTGCGCGAGGAGTCCGGCGTCTTTCCGGACCTGGTGATGATCGACGGCGGCCGGGGACAGCTGGGCGCCGCTGCGGCCGCCCTCGCCGGCCTCGAGCTCGAGGAGCTGCCGCTGGTCGCGCTCGCCAAGCGCGAGGAGGAGCTCTACCTCCCCGGAGCGCCGGAGCCGCTCCGCCTGCCCCGGCGGGACGAAGGGCTGCGGCTGCTGCAGATGCTGCGCGACGAGGCGCATCGCTTCGCGGTCTCGAGCCACCGCCGTCAGCGCACCACCGGCTCGCTGCGCAGCCGGCTGGAGGAGATTCCGGGGGTCGGACCGACCCGCCGCAAGCTCCTCGCGAAGCGCTACGGGACCTGGGACCTGCTCTCCGCGGCGCCGCTCGAGGAGCTCCGGGCGTCTGCTCGGCGATGCCGTCGGCGCTGCCGTGTACCGGCACTGATGCCACCCAGCCCCGGCCGAGATCGACTAGACTCCGGCCAATGCGCGGTTCGGCGACGGAGTTGCGGGGCGACCTGCGGGAGCGATCGATCCTCGAGGTCCTGCAGGAGCTCCACTGCCAGAAGGCTACCGGTGTGCTCGAGATCGACGGCGGCGAGCACAAGCGCCGCCTCTTCCTGCGCGACGGCAGTCTCTATCTCGCCGGCACGCATCCCCTCGCCCGCCGGCTCGGCGAGCTCGTCCAGGCGCTCTCCGACCGCTCGAATCCCGCCGTCGCCGCCGAAGCGCGGAAGCGCTGCCTCGAGCTCGTCGAGCGGATGGCGCGGGTGATCGGCGAGTGGCGCATCGGCCAGTTCCACTTCGTCGCGGACCCCAGCGGCCTGGCCACGGATCTCGTCGGCCCGCTGCCGACCCGACGCCTCCTGATGGTGGGCAGCACGGCTGGCCTGACTCCAGCCGAGCTCACCGCGCGGCTGGGAGGCGAACGCGTGCATCTCGTCGCTGTGCCCGAGGCGATCAACCGGAGGATCCGGGCGACCTGCTCGGCTTCGGTCCCGAGGAGCAGTTCCTGCTCGAGCGGCTGCGCCAGCCGATGACGCTCAGCGAGATCGTCGCCGAGAGCCCGCTCGATCGCGAGATGACCCAGCAGCGGCTGGTGCAGCTCCTCGCGGCGAGGCGAGTCCGTGTGCTCGAACGCGCCGACCCGACTGCGGCCGCCCGCGCCGGTCCAGGACGGGGCGCTCGCTGCAGAGCCTCTCGAACCGCTTCGAGCGCAATCTCAAGGAAGAGCCGCTCGAGCTCTCCCAGGAGGAGTTCCGGGCGCGCGTGGCCGAGCTGTTCGCCGGATTGGGCGTGATGAACTTCTACGAGCTGCTCGACGTCGACCCGACCTCCTCGGCCGAGCAGGTGCAGTCGAGGTACGAAGCGCTCGCTCGCCGGGTTCACCCAGCCAACGAAGCGGCCTACGGCCTGACCGGGCCTCAAGCCGATGCTCGCGCTGCTCTTCGAGCGCGCCACGCAGGCCTACCTCGTGCTCTCGAATCCGGAGCGGCGACGACAGTACAACCAGAGTCGAGGCGATCGATCTCTCCGCCTCGCCGGTCACCGGCGTCGAGCGCGAGGTCGAGTCGCAGGATCTGGCCCGCAAGTACTTCGAGCAGGCGCAAGTCCTGGTTGCGCGCGGCGATTTTCACTACGCGATCGAGCTCCTGCAGATCGCGGCGAAGCTGGACCGGCGGGCCGACTACCTCCTCGCCCTGGCGCGCGTCGAGCTCAAGAACCCGAAGTGGCTGCAGCGAGCCGTCGACTCCTGCCGTGCGGCGCTCGAGGTCGAGCCGCAGAGCGCCGAGGTGCGCTATCTGCTGGGCGAGATCTACGAGTCGCAGGGCGATCTCGAACGGGCGCGGGCGCAGTTCACCGCCGCGATGCGCGAGGATCCGAACCACCTCCAGGCCACCGCCAAAGTTCGCCTCCTCAGCGCGACGAAGCAGGCGCGGCCGGAGGCCGAGAGCGGGCTGTTCAGCCGCATCTTCCGTCGTCGCGACGTGCTAGCCGGGGAGGGTGGTATCTTGAATCCGGTCGAAGAGCCCGGCGCGGTCGCTCCACGTTCGCGTGGAGAGGAAAGTCCGGACTCCAACGGGTGGCATGCTCGCCAACGGCGAGGCGCAGTGATGCGACGGAAAGTGCAACAGAAAACAGACCGCCCCGCCTTCGGGCGAGGTAAGGGTGAAACGGTGCGGTAAGAGCGCACCGCCCGGCCGGTGACGGTCCGGGGCACGGCAAACCCCATGCGGAGCAAGACCAAATAGGGGGATGGCAGTGCGGGCCGCCCGTCCCGCCCGTTCCGGTTCGCCGGGACGACTTCCCCGGGTAGGTCGCTCGAGGCCGGCGGCAACGCCGGTCCCAGAGGAATGACCGTGACCGGCGATCGCGAGATGCCGGCACAGAACTCGGCTTATCGGGCTCTTCGACCCTTTCGAACCCCATCGACTCCAATGCTCCCGGTGCTCCCTCCCGCCGTCCGCCCCGGCGATCGCGTCGGTGTCGCGGCGCTCTCCGGTCCGGTCGATCCGATCCGGCTGGCCACCGGCATCGCCGAGCTCTCGCGGCTCGGTTTCGTTCCGGTGCCGGCGCGCAACCTCGCCGCCCGCTGCGGTCTCTTCGCCGGCGACGACGGCGAGCGCGCCGCGGCCTTTCACGAGCTCGCCGACGATCCCTCGCTCACCGCCATCTTCTTCGCCCGCGGCGGACACGGCATGCTGCGCGTCCTGCCGCTGCTCGACTGGGAACGCCTCGGCGCGACGCCGCGCGCCTACATCGGCTACTCCGATCTGACGCCGTTCCTGCTGAACGTCGTCGAGCGGCTCGGCTGGGTCGCCTTTCACGGCCCGATGGTGGCGGCGGAGATGGCGCGCGGCCTGACCGAGGAGGAGGGTCGGAGCCTGCTCGCGGCGCTCGCCGGCGAGCCGCGCCAGGAGCTCGCCCTCGAGCGTGTGCTCGCAGGTCCGGGGCCGGCCGCGGGGCGGTTCCTCGGGGGCTGCCTGAGCCTCCTGGCGGCGGTCGCCGGCACGCCGTTCGCGACGCCGTTCGACGACGCCGTCCTCTTCGTCGAGGACATCGACGAGCCGCTCTACCGTGTCGATCGCATGTTGACCCAGTTGTACCTGTCCGGTAGTCTGAAGTCGATTCGCGCCATGGTTCTCGGAGCCTCCATCCTTTCCGTCCTCGACGAAGCCGCGGCGGCGCGAATCCGCGAACGCACGGGGGAGATCCCCCTGGCTTGCGGACTCTTCGCCGGGCACACGACGCCGAACCTCACGCTGCCGCTCGGGTCGTTCGCCCGGATCGACGCGGACAGCTCGCTTCTCGTCATCGACTCCCCTCACGGTACCCTGAGATAGCGAGCGAGATCCGCCATGGCGACGACCAAGCCGGTCTTCAAGACGACCAGCAAGAAGCCGAGCCTGCCGAACTACACGGTCGAGTTCAAGGCCGGCGAGTTCATCTTCAACGAGGGCGACCTCGGAATGGAGATGTACATCATCCACGAGGGCAAGATCGAGATCCTGAAGGAGATCCAGGGCGAGCAGCGGCAGCTCGCGGTGCTCGAGAAGGGCGACTTCTTCGGCGAGATGTCGATCCTCGAGGATCTGCCGCGCACCGCCGGGGCGCGCGCCATCGGCGAGGTCAAGCTCCTGCTGATCAACGGCGCCACATTCGACCAGATGCTGCGCACCAATCCCGAGATCGCGGTGCGGATGATGCGCAAGCTGTCGCGTCGGCTGCGCGAGACCGACCGCATGCTGCGCGAGGTGCCGGGTGTGGCCCACGCAGCGCTCGACGAACCGGTGCCGGCGAAGCCGGCGACCGCCGAGATGGAGTTCGCCAAGGGACCGCAGTGCCTGGTACACGACAAGTCGGGGATGGAGTTCGCGCTCGCCAAGGAAACCGAGACGATGATCGGCCGCCGCGATCCGGTCACCGGTATCGACCCCGACATCGACCTCACTCCCGCCGACACGCAACGCTCGATCAGCCGCCGCCACGCCAAGATCTACCGCCGCGGCGCCAAGTTCTTCATCGCCGAAGAGATCGGTACGATGAACGGCACCTTCGTCAACGGCACCCGCCTCGAGACCGGCGTCCCCACCGAGATCAAGTACGGCGACGAAGTCCGCTGCGGCCTCGTCAACCTCAAGTTCCGCGCCGAATAAATAGAGGAGAAAAGGGGACAGTCCCCTTGCTACGACCAGCTGGGGACATGTAGCTGCCCCAAGCCGACGGTTCTGAGACTCTCTTCCGCTACAGGGCAGATACGTGTCCCCGGCGTACCTCTGTCTCGCCCATGGTCGCGCTGCTCCGGCACTCGGGATCCAAGGCGGGCTCCTACTTGAAGCGTGGTCGCCCACCTTGGATCCCGAGCGCCCTCGCGTCGCGGTCGAACAGCGCTGAAAGAAAGAACTGCTTCTTTCTCAAACCTACCGACGTGGCGTGGCCGGACCTTCAGCTGGGGACATGTAGCCGCCCCGAGAGAGAGGGCGGACGGACCCGTGATGCCCCCGGGGCGGGACGTGTCCCCGGCGTACCAACAGGAGCCGGTCAGGACCCCGAGCAGGTGCCTCAGCTACCGAAAAGGAATGGGTCTCGCGCTAAGCTCGCACGCAGCGTGCCGCCCGAAACCCCACCGAGTCGAACGACGACCACAGCCATCCGCCTGGACACCCCGCTGCGCTTCCTGCACGGCGTCGGGCCGGGCCGGGCGGAGAAGCTGGCCGGAGTCGGTCTGGCGACGGTGGAGGATCTGCTGCTGACCGTGCCGTTGCGCTACGAGGATCGGCGGCGCGTGGCGCGGGTCAGCGAGATCCAGGGACCGGGGGCGTGGACGGTGGCGGGGCGGATGGAGGATCTGCGCGCGATCCGCACGCGGCGGCGGGGGCTGGTCATCGTGCGCGGGCGGCTGGTGGACGACACCGGCTCGATTCCGGTCTCCTGGTTCAATCAGCCGTACCTTCTCACGCGCCTCCAGCAAGCTTCCGGCGCCTCGTGGCTCCTGCACGGCGCAGTGAAGGGGGCCGACTGGGGGCTCTGGGAGATGACCAATCCGACCTGCGAGGCCGTCGATCCTGCCCAGGGCGATCGCACCGGACGGATCGTGCCGATCTACTCGCGCCTCGCGGGGCTGCCGTCGGCGCTCTTCGGGCGACTGCTCGAGCAGGCGCTGCCGGCGCTCGACGCCGGCGATGGTCCGGGTGCCGCCGATCTCCTGCCGCCGGAGCTGCTCAAACGCTATGCGCTCCCTGTTCTGCCGGCGGCTCTGCGGCAGCTGCATCGACCGCCGGCCGACACCGACGTCGAGGCGCTGAACCGCGGCGAGAGCGCGGCGCATTCGCGTCTCGCCTACGGCGAGCTGCTCGAGTTCCAGCTCCAGCTCGCGCGGCGGCGCGCGGTCGAGATCGCGGTGGAGAAGCGGCACCGCTACCGCATCGACGACCAGGCCCGCGCCGCGGCGCGCGCCATGCTGCCGTTCGCGCTCACCGGGGCGCAGAAGCGCGTCGTGAAGGAGATCGTCGACGATCTCAAGCGCCCGCAGCCGATGCTGCGCCTGCTGCAGGGCGACGTCGGCAGCGGCAAGACGATCGTCGCGGCGATCTGCCTGCTGCTCGCCGCCGAGAGCGGTCTGCAGGCCGCCTTCATGGCGCCGACCGAGCTTCTCGCCGAGCAGCACTTCGCCAACCTGCGGCGCCTGCTGGGCGAGCGCTGCCGGATCGAGCTGGTGAGCGCCTCGGGATCGTCGGCCGCGGTGCGCCGCGCCCTTGCCGACGGCTCGGTGCAGATCGCCGTCGGTACGCACGCGCTCATCCAGCGCGGCATCTCGTTCCAGCGCCTCGGGCTGGCGATCATCGACGAGCAGCATCGCTTCGGCGTCGAGCAGCGCAAGGTGCTGCAGTCGAAGGGCGACCAGCCCGACATTCTGGTGATGACCGCGACGCCCATCCCGCGCACCCTCACCCTCACGCTCTACGGCGATCTCGACGTCTCGCAGATCGACGAGATGCCGCCCGGGCGCGGCACGCTCGTGACCGAGGTCCTGCCCGGCAGCGAGCGCAAGGAGGCCTACCGGCGCCTGCGCGCCGAGCTCGCCGCGGGGGCGCAAGGGTATGTCGTCTTTCCGCTGATCGAGGAGAGCGAGGAGATCCCGGCCGACTCGCTCGCCGCGCTCGGCGCGAAGGTGCGCGAGTACCTCGCCGACTTTCCGAGCGCCGTCCTGCATGGAAAGATCCCGGCGGTGGAGCGCGAGAGGATCATGCAGGAGTTCGCCGCCGGGAAGATCAAGGTGCTGGTGGCCACGACCGTGATCGAGGTCGGCGTCGACGTGCCCAACGCCACCTGGATGATCGTCGAGAGCGCCGAGCGCTTCGGCCTCGCCCAGCTCCACCAGCTGCGCGGCCGGGTCGGGCGGGGGAGCGGGGCGTCGCACTGCCTGGCGATCCACGGCCGGCTCTCCGAGGAGGGGACGAAGCGGCTCGACGTCTTCGCCTCGACCCGCGACGGCTTCGCGATCGCCGAGGCCGACCTCGCGATCCGCGGCCCCGGCGACCTCCTCGGCACCCGCCAGGCGGGGCTGCCGCGTTTCCGCGTCGCCGACCTCGCGACCCACCTCGCCTGGATCGAACGCGCCCGCCAGGACGCGCGCGAGATCGTGGCGCGCTTCGACGCGCCCGAGTACGCGCGACTGCGCGATCGGGTGGAGGCGCGGGCATCGCGCCTGGGCGACCAGCTGGCGGGCGGGCTAGGGGAACCCGGACAATGCGCGTCCTGCTGATCGCCAACACCCTGCCGCCGCACGACCTCTCCGGGGTCGGCGAGCAGGTGCTGCAGCTCGCCGCCGGCCTGCGGGCGCGCGGCCACGAGGTCGAGGTGCTCGGGCGCGGCGGCGACGGCGCGCGCGGGCCGAAGGTTCTCTTTCCGCTCGCGATCCTGCGCCCGGCGCTGCGCCGGATCCGCGAGTTCCGTCCGGACGTCGTCCAGCTGCACGAGTCGGACAGCGGGCTGCTCGGAGTCTGGCTGGGCCTCTTGCGCGGTGCGTCCGCTGCTCGTCGCTCTCCTCCAGGTGAGCTACGTCGAGGAGCGGCGCGCCGTCCGGCCGCTGCGCCAGGGCGCGGAGATCCTCGGCACGCCGGAGGCGACCGAGCTCCGCTTCCGCCGCTTCAAAGCCCCGCTGCACATCTTCCTCGGCCGCCGCACCGCCCGCGCCGCCGATCTCGTCCTGGCGCCGAGCGCGACGACAGCGGCCGAGCTCGCCCGCGACTACGGCGCGCACGACACGGCGGTGCTCCCCAACGCCTCGGGCGGCATTCCGGCGCCGCCGTCGGCGGTGGCTGCGGTCGCTGAGGTCGCTGCGGTCGCCGCTCCCGGCCTGCTCTTCGTCGGGCGCCTGCGCGTGCGCAAGGGGGTCGAGGTGCTGCTGCGCGCCCTTGCGCTACCTGCGCGCACAGGGCCGGCTTCCGCAGGCTCCGGATCGTCGGCGAAGGCGAGCACCGGCAGGCGATCGAACGCGCCGCCGTCCGTTTCGGCGTGCGCGACCAGGTCGATTTCCTCGGCCGTCGCGGGCCGGCGGAGATCCGCTGGCTGCTTCGACCGCTCTGTCGCGCTCGTCGTGCCCTCGATCTACGAGGGGATGCCGCTGGTCGTTCTCGAAGCGATGGTCGCCGGTGTGCCGGTGGTCGCGAGCCGGGTGAGCGGCATTCCGGAAGTCGTGCTCGACCCGGAGACCGGCTGGCTGGTGCCGCCAGAAGACCCCGAAGCGCTTGCCGCAGCGCTCGTCGAGCTGCTCGAATCGCCCGAAGCTGCCCGCCAGCGCGGCCAACGCGGGCGCCAGCGGCTCGAGGAGCGCTATCGTGCCGAGGTGATCGCCGAAGCCTGGGAGTCGATCGTCGGCGCCGCGCTCCGGAAGCGGAGCGCATCGAGGGGAGGGGCCGAATGGAGCCACGGGGACCGGGAATGAACCGATTCGCGAAGATCATGCAGTTCCTGGGTTGGCTCGGCGTCGCCCTTCTTACCGTCGTCTGGGCCCAGGGCTTCGTCGTGCGCGACGACACACCGGCGCTCGCGCGCCACAGCACGCATCGCCCTGGCCGCGGCCGTTTTCTGCGTATTGCCGCGCTTCTGGACGATCGCCTTTCTGGTTCTGGCAGCGCGCGGCCGCGCGCGGCTACGCGGCCGCGGATCGAAGGACGACACGACGGGCGGCGGCCGGAGCGCCACGCGGATCCGGCGGCGGACACTCGTCGCATCGGGGATCGCGCTCGTCGCGCTGTCGGGTTCGTTCGCCCTGGCCGGAGCGATCCTCATGCGCCGGGCGAGTCCGGTTGCGCATGCCGTCGCCGGTTTCGTCGCGATCGCTCTTCAGGTCGCCGCTCTCTTGCTCGAGCGCCGCGCCCTGCTGGCCGACGCGGGTGAGATGCAAGAGCTGGATCGGAGCGTGGAGCGACCGGGGAGCGGCCCGGCGGAGTTCGGTCCGGCGGCCGGGAGACCCGTCAGCGGCGCCTCCTGACTCTCTTCCCGATCGGGGCCAGCTGTTATACTGCCAGCCGTTCGTCCCGATCCGTCTCCCCCGGTCGTACAGCTTGAGGAAGCGGCGCCGGCGAAGTGACGCCGGAACCTCTAGGAGCCTCTGTGTCGGACTCTCAAATCGTGCTTTCCGGAATGCGCTCGACCGGGAAACTCCATCTCGGTCATCTCTTCGGCACCCTGCACAACTGGGTCGAGCTGCAGGCGCAACACCGCTGTTTCTTCTTTGCCGCCGACTGGCATGCGCTGACCAGCGACTACGCCGATCCCTCCCGGGTGACGGAGAACACCATCGAGATGCTCGCCGACTGGATCGCGGCGGGAGTCGATCCCGAGAAATCGGTGGTCTTCGTGCAGTCGATGGTCCCCGAGCACGCCGAGCTGCACCTCATCCTCTCGATGATCACGCCGCTCGGCTGGTTGGAGCGCGTCCCGACCTACAAGGACCAGATCCGCGAGATCGAGAACCGGGACTTGAACACCTACGGATTCCTCGGCTATCCCGTTCTGCAGACTTCGGACATCATCCTCTATCGTGCGAACTTCGTTCCGGTCGGCGAGGACCAGGCGAGCCATCTCGAGCTGTCGCGGGAGATCACGCGCCGCTTCAACAGCCTCTATGGCAATGTCTTCCCCGAGCCGCGCGCCCTGTTCACCAAGACGCCGAAGGTGCCCGGACTCGATGGCCGCAAGATGTCGAAGTCGTACGACAACGCCATCAACCTCTCGGACCCCCCGGCGGTCGTGCGCCAGAAGTGCATGACCATGTTCACCGACCCGACACGAGTGCGGAAGAGCGATCCTGGGCACCCCGAGAGTTGCAACCTGTTCGAGTTCCACAAGCTGCTTTCGCCCCCGGACCTGATCCTCCGCGTCGAGCGCGATTGCCGGTCGGCCACGATCGGCTGCGTCGAAGACAAGAAGCTCCTCGCTGAGGAGATCATCGCGTTGCTCGAGCCGATTCAGCAGCGGCGCCACGAGCTGCTGCGCGAGCGCGGCGCGCTACTGTCGCTGCTGCGCGACGGTTCGGCGCGCGCCCGCGAGCGCGCCCGGGAGACGATGGCGCAGGTGCGCGGCGCCCTCGGCCTGGACTACGACCGCCTGCTGCAGCGGGAGCTTCAGTGAGCGCAGCGCCCGCAGTCTCACGGCTGCTTCCGGACGATTGGCGGGTCCACCTGCCGGTCTTCGACGGACCGCTCGACCTCTTGCTTCACCTCATCAAGCTCAACGAGGTCGAGATCACCGACATTCCGGTGGCGACCATCTGCGACCAGTTCCACGAGTACCTCCGGCTGATGGAGGAGATGGACCTGGACATCGCCGGTGAGTACATCTATGAGGCGGCGCTGCTGATCCAGCTCAAGTCGCGGATGCTCCTGCCGCGCCCGAAGAAGCCCAACGGCGAGCCCGTCGAGGAGGACCCGCGCGGCGAGCTCGTCCAGCGCCTGCTCGAGTACCGCCGTATCAAGGAAGCCGCGCAGGCCCTCGCCGAGGTCGATCGCATGCGGCTGGGGCTCTGGGCGCGGCGCAAGCCGGCGTGGGAGGAGGAACAGGGCGAAGAGGTCGACATGGACGAAGTCTCCCTGTTCGATCTGCTCTCCGCCTTCCGCGGCGTGCTCGACCGCTACGATCGCGAGAATCCGGACCCGATCCTGCTGCCGGCGGAGAGTTTCCCGGTGCGCGGCCAGTTCGAGCGCCTGCTGGAGATTCTCAATGCCGGGGCGCCGTTCGACTTCATTCACGACCTGCGCACCCGCAGCTGCCGTGCGGAGGCGATTGCCGCCTTTCTCGCGGTGCTCGAGCTCGCGCGTCTGCGGCTGGTGCGGATCCACCAGACCGAGAGCGGCGCGATCGTCCTCTATCGGACGACCCTCGATCCGACCGCGGAAGACCTGGAGAGTGTGGACGCATGATCAGTCGAGCCGATCTCGAGGCCGCCCTGGAGGCGGTGCTGTTCGCGGCCGCCCAGCCGGTGCCGGTCGAGCGGCTGGCCGGCCTGTTCGAAGACGTCACGGCGGAGGATCTCGACGCGCGCCCTGGCGGCGCTCCGCGCGCGCTATCAGCCGGAGCCGGGACGGGGCCTGTTCATCGAAGAGGTCGCCGGCGGGCTTCGCATCGTGACCGCGGCGGAGTACCATGGCTATCTCAAGAAGTTCTTCGACGCCGCCGGCGGCAACAAGCTCTCGATGGCGGCGATCGAGACGCTCGCGATCGTCGCCTACCGCCAGCCGGTGACGGCGCCGGAGGTGCAGGAGATGCGCGGCAAACAGTCCCAGGCGGTGATCCGCAACCTGCTGGAGAAGCGCCTGCTGCGGATTTCGGGACGGAAGGAAGTGGTCGGCCGGCCCTTCCTGTATTCGACGACGCGCGAGTTCCTGATGCATTTCGGACTGAAGAGCCTGGGTGAGCTGCCGCCTCTCGAGGAGTTCGAGGAGACCTTCGGCAGCGAGCCGGTCGAACGCGACGAGTTGGACGATGCGCGCGATCCGCTTGCTCAGCGCGATTCGGAGGAGCCTCATGATCGGGATGTCGCGACCGATCTCGACGAGTCCCCGAAGGCGGGACGATCGCAGCCAGTGAAGTCGAATCGGGAAGTCTGGAGGAATCGTGACCGCAGAGAGGCTGCAGAAGATCCTGGCGAGAGCCGGTGTCGCCGCCCGCAGGAAAGCCGAAGACCTGATGCGCGAAGGCAGGGTCACCGTCAACGGGCGCATCGCCGTGCTCGGCGAGAAGGCCGACCCGGCCGTCGACACGATCAAGGTCGACGACAAGCGCATTCAGTGCGCCACCTCGCATCGCTACCTGCTGCTCAACAAGCCGCGCGGCTATCTGACCGCGGTCGAGGACGACAAGGGCCGCCCGACGGTCATGCAGCTCGTGCCGCAGCAGTGGCGCAAGGCCCTGATCCCCGTTGGCCGCCTCGACTATCAGACCGAGGGGCTCCTGCTGCTCACCGACGACGGCGAGTTCGCGCAGCGCATCTCGCATCCGCGCTACGGCTGCCACAAGACCTACGAGGTCAAGGTGAAGGGCACACCCGAAGAGGCCGAGCTCGACCGCCTGCGCAAGGGGATCGTCCTCGAGGGCCGGCGCACCGCCCCGTGCCGGATCACCTGGATGAAGAGCACCGGCAGCCGCGACGAAGAGGGCGGCAACACCTGGTTCGCGGTCGAGCTCTCCGAAGGCCGGACGCGGCAGGTGCGCGAGATGTTCTTCCGTATCGCCCATCCGGTGCAGAAGCTCCGCCGGGTCGCGATCGGTCCGCTGCGCGACACCGAGCTCCCGGTCGGAGCTCTGCGCGAGCTCTCGGATCGCGAGCTCCCGATCCTGCGCAAGGCGACCGAGAAGGTGGTGGCGAAGGCGGCCGGCCGCGCCCCGCCAAGCGCTGCCGGCCGGGCTCTCCGAACGCTCCTCCGGCAACGAACGCCCGGCGCGCGCCGAGCGGCCGGTGCGGCGCCGCCGAGCGGAGCCGTCGGCGCGTCCGGGGCGTCCGGAGAGGGCCGAGCGTCCAGCCCGCAAGCCGCGCCCAGCCGGCGGCCCGAAGGCGCCGCTCCCCGGCGCGCCGGCGGCCGGGCGCAAATCGGCGGCGGGGCGCAAGCCGCCGCTCGACCCGCGGAAGGTGACCGGAAGCCCGTCCCAGCCGACTCCTGCGGCGGCCCTGCGACCCTCGCGACCCCTGCGATCGTGGTCGCGATCGACGGCCCGGCCGGGGTGGGAAAGAGCACCGTCAGCGCGCCGCCTCGCGGCGCGCCTGGGGGTTCCCTATGTCGACACCGGCGCGATGTACCGCGCGACCGCGCTCCACCTCGCCGACTCGGGGATCGATCCGGACGATCGCGCCGGCGTCGCGGCGGCGGTGCGGGCGATGCCGCTCCGCCTGGTGCTGGCCGACCGGCGGCGCGCGGTCGAGCTCGCCGGCCGGGATCCCGGCCAGCGCCTTCGACGCCCGGAGGTGAGCGCGCTGACCTCGCGCATCGCGGTTCATCCGGAGGTCCGGCAGCGGCTCGTCGCGCTGCAGCAGGAGTTCGTCCGCCGGCACGGCGGCGTGATGGAGGGGCGCGATATCGGTACCGTCGTCGCGCCGGAGACGCCGTTCAAGTTCTACCTCGATGCCGATCCCGGCGTGCGCGCCGAGCGCCGGCACGCCGAGCTGGCGCGGCAAGGGGCCGCTTCGGACCAGGCGAGGTCGCCCGCCAGCTCGCCGAGCGCGACGCCCGCGACAGCTCGCGCAGCGTATCGCCCCTCCAGGCGGCTCCGGACGCCTGCCAGATCGACACCGGCGAGCCTCAGCCCCGACGAGGTCGTCGAAGCGATGCTGGCGGAGATCCGTCGCAGGTCGGGGCGTTAGGGGCACAATGCGCGTCGCGCGGAGAACGACATCTCGCGCAGGCATCGCCCGCGCTTCGTGTCCCCGTGGTGCGCCGCTCAGCTCGACAGGCGCTCGAGCACGGCACGATCCCAGTGCCGCGGGCCGAACGTCTTGACGTCGGCGATGCGCGTCTCGGCCAGGCGATCGGCGGCCACCGCGGTCGGAATGCCTTCGCGGCGGGCGATCGCGAAGACGCGCAGGACGTTGTCGAAGATGCCGCGCGCCCGGCGCAGGGCGCGGTCCTGGTCGTAGCCGATGAACTCCTGGAAGACGTTGATCAGGCCGCCGGCGTTGATCACGAAGTCGGGCGCGTAGAGGATCCCGCGAGCTCGATCTCGGCGCCGTGGCGGGCGGCGTCGGCGAGCTGGTTGTTGGCGCCGCCGGCGACCACCTTCGCCCTGAGCCGGGGGAGGGTGTCGTCGTTGAGGATCGCTCCCAGCGCGCAGGGCGCGAAGATGTCGCAGTCGACGTCGTAGATCGCCTCCGGCTCGACGATCTCGACGCCCAGCTCCTGCGCGTGGGCGATGGCATCGCGGTCGAGGTCGCAGCCGATGATCCGTACGCCCTCCTCCCTGAGGTAGCCGGCGAGGTAAGCACCCACGTTGCCGAGGCCCTGGATCGCCACGGTGCGCTGGCCGAGCTCGGTCGTTCCCCAGAGGGTCTCCGCCGCCGCCCTGATGCCCTGCAGGACGCCGAGCGCGGTGACCGGCGACGGGTCGCCGCCGCCGCCGAGCTCGGGCGCGACGCCGGTCACCCAGGCGGTCTCCTGAGCGATGAGCTCCATGTCGGAGGTATTCGTGCCGACGTCTTCGGCGGTGATGTAGTGCCCGCCGAGCGAGTCGACGAAACGCCCGAAGGCGCGGAAGAGCGCCTCCGACTTGTCCTTTTTCGGGTCGCCGATGATGACCGCTTTGGCGCCGCCGAGGTTGATGCCGGCGACCGCGGCCTTGTAGGTCATGCCGCGCGACAGGCGCAGGGCATCGGTCATGGCGGCGTCGAAGCTCTCGTACGGCCACATCCGGGTGCCGCCCAGGCCCGGGCCGAGCACGGTGGAGTGGATGGCGATGATCGCCTGCAGTCCGACCTCCGGGTTCGAGCACAACAGCACGCGCTCGTGCCCCATCTCTTTCATCTCGGCGAAAGCATCCATGCGATCTTCCTCTCGTGCCCGGAGGGCCAACGTTTCTGGGGGGTCGCGCGAAAACCCGCGGATTCTACCGCAGGGGCCCCGTACAATCGCTGCATGAACCTCGGGCGACAGCGGCGTGGGTCAAGGAGCTGGCGCTCGCCGCGGGATTCTCCCGCGCCGGCATCGCCACCCTCGCCGGATCCGCGACGGCCGCCGCCAACGACCGCTGGCTCGGCGAAGGCGGGCACGCCGGCATGGGCTATCTCGAGAGGCACGCCGCGTTGCGCCACGATCCTCGCACCCTCCTCCCCGCCGCGCGGAGCGTGCTTTGCGTTGCACTGGATTACGCGCCCCCGGTGGACCCGGCCGCGTCCGGCGGCCCGAGCGACTTCTGGCAGGGTGTCGCGCGCTACGCGCGCGGCGAGGACTACCACGATTCGATGCGCGAAAAGCTCGGTCAAGTAATGGTGGCAATCGAAGCGGCGGTGCCCGGAGTCGAGGCGCGGATCTGTGTCGACACGGCGCCCTTGCTCGAGCGCGAGTGGGCCGCGCGCGCTGGCCTGGGCTCGTTCGGCAAGAACACCAACTTGCTGCACCCTGTCGCGGGATCCTTTTTTCTATTAGCCGAGCTTTTGCTTTCGCTCGATCTGGCACCCGACCTGCCGGTAGCCGACCTGTGCGGCTCCTGCACGCGCTGCCTGGAGGCCTGCCCGACGGGCGCGCTGTCGCCCTATCGCCTCGAGAGCTCGCGCTGCCTCAGTTACTGGACGATCGAACATCGCGGCGAGATTCCGCCTGCGATACGGGCGGGAATGGGGGAGTGGGTCTTCGGTTGCGACATCTGCCAGGAGGTCTGTCCGTGGAATGGCGATCCGGTGGGGGAGTTGGCGTCCGAGTTCCGCACGCCTCCCGCGCGGGCCGGTCTCTCCCTGGCGGCAATCCTGGGCAGCGGAGAGGCCGAGTTGCGGTCGCTGCTGCGGGGCACGCCGCTTCTGCGTCCCAAAGTGGACGGCCTGAAGCGAAATATCGCGGTGGCGATGGGCAACCGGCGCGATCCGGGATATATTGCGCCTCTGGCCGAGGCGCTCGAGAGCGGCTCCCCGTTGGTCCGCAGGCACTGCGCCTGGGCTTTGGGGGAGATCGGCACAGTGGAGGCGAAGGAAATCCTGCAGCGAGCCCTCGAAGGCGAGGCGGATCCGCACCAGCGTAGCGCGCTGGAGGCGGCCCTCGGCCCCCTTTGACAGCGGGCGCGAGCGACCCATATACTTTCAAGGCTCGAATTCTCAATGGCTTAGAATCTCGAGTCCCCTTCGCAGGGGCGACGAGGCGAAAGCCTGAAAAAATCCAAACCAGGAGGTAGTACCGGAATGAGCTTGGGCAAGCAGCGCGCGGCAATCGATGAGGAGATGAGCGCCGAGGACCAGCGCGCTTACGAGCAGTTCATCGGACTGTACGACCAGAGCATGAAGAATCTCGCCGAGGGCGAGATCGTCAAGGGCCGGGTCGTCACGATCACCAACAACTCCGTGGTGATCGACGTCGGCTACAAGTCGGAAGGTCTGATCCCCGTCGCCGAGTTCTTCAACGAAGAGGGGAAGCTGACCGTCGCGGTCGGCGACGACGTCGAGGTGCTCCTCGAGAAGACCGAGGATCTCGAAGGCCACATCCTGCTCTCCTACGCCAAGGCGGCGCGCATGCGCGTCTGGACCGACGTGGAGAACAGCTTCAAAGAGGGCCGCATCATCAAGGGCCGGGTCATCGATCGCATCAAGGGCGGCCTGACGGTCGACGTCGGCGTCCGCGCGTTCCTGCCGGGCTCGCTCGCCGACATCAAGCCGGTGAAGAACCTCGAGAGCCTGAAGGGCCGCGATCTCGAGTTCAAGGTCATCAGCCTCGACCGCCGGCGCAACAACATCGTCCTGTCGCGCAAGGCCGTCCTGGAAAAGGAGTACGAGCGCAAGAAGGGCGAAACGCTCGAGCGCCTCCAGGAGGGCGAGCGCCTGAAGGGCGTGGTCAAGAACATCACCGACTACGGCGTCTTCGTCGACCTCGGTGGCATCGACGGTCTCCTGCACATCACCGACATCTCCTGGGGCCGGGTCAACCATCCCTCCGAGCACTTCAACGTCGGTGACGAAGTGGACGTCATCGTGCTCAAGTTCGACCGCGAGTCCGAGCGCGTCTCCCTGGGCTACAAGCAGCGCCAGGAAGATCCCTGGATCCATGTCGACCAGAAGTTCCCGGTCGGTGCGCGCGTCGAGGGCAAGGTCGTCAGCCTCGTCGACTACGGCGCGTTCGTGGAGCTCGAAGAGGGCGTCGAAGGTCTCGTGCACGTCTCCGAGATGTCGTGGACGAAGAAGGTCGTCAGCCCCGCGAAGCTCCTCGTTCCCGGGCAGCAGCTCGCCGCCATCGTCACCGAGCTCGACCTTGGGCAGCGCCGCATCAGCCTCTCGCTGCGCCAGATCGAGCGCAATCCGTGGGAAGGACTCTCCAACCTCTTCCCGGTCGGCTCGATCATCGACGGACGGGTCCGCAACCTCACCGAGTTCGGCGCCTTCGTCGAGATCACCGAGGAGATCGACGGCCTGGTTCACGTCTCCGACATGAGCTGGACCAAGCGCATCAAGCACCCCAGCGAGGTCCTCAAGAAGGGCGACACCGTCCGCGCGCGCATCACCAACATCGACGTCGACAACCAGCGGGTATCGCTGTCGATCAAGGAGTTCCTGCCGAACGAATGGCAGGAGTTCGTCGAGAACAACCGGGTCGGCGACATCGTCACCGGCCGCGTGGTCAACGTCACGGACTTCGGTCTGTTCATCGACATCTTCGACGGTCTCGAAGGTCTCGCGCACATCAGCGAGATCGACTTCGCCGGCGGCAAGCTGGAGAGCACGTTCCCGGTCGGCAAGTGGGTCCGGGCGCGCATCCTCCGGATCGAGCAGGACGAGAAGAAGGTCGGTCTCACGATCCGCGGCGTCTCGCAGCCCTCCGACGAAGAGATCGCCGAGCTCGAGTCGGCGGCCGCCAAGACGGTCGAACCTGTCGAGCCCCTCGAAGCGGCCGAGCCGGCGGAGTCGGATGGCGAACCTTCCTGAGCTGGTAAGGGGTTAGCCCGTGGAGCCGGCGAACGATGGACTCACCAAGGCGGATCTCGTCGAAGAGGTGGCGAGAACCGCGCAGTTGACCAAGAAGCAGGCCGAGGCGATCGTCAATCTCGTCTTCCAGACGATCATCGACTCGCTTCGTGAGGGGTCCAAGATCGAGCTCCGCGGGTTCGGCAGCTTCCGCATCCGGAATCGCGGTGCGCGGCTCGGCAGGAATCCGAAGACGGGGGAGCGGGTGGAAGTCCCGCCGAAGCGGATTCCGTACTTCAAGCCGGGCAAGGAGCTCAAAGAGCAGCTCAATCAGTCGGCTTCCTGACGCGGAGATTCGGTGACCGAAGCTGCGAAGTCGAGTTTTCCCGTGCGGGCCGTCCTGCTCGCAGTTCTTGCCTGGCTGTTGCCGGCGTCCGGACATCTCCTCCTCGGGAAGAGGTTCCGGGCGCTCGGTTTCGCCATCGTTCTGCTGATCGCTTTCGGCCTCGGGATGCGGCTCGAGGGCAACCTCTACCGGCCGGTGCCGGGGCAGCCCCTGTCCTATCTCGCCACGCTCGGAGCGATGGGCATCGGCGCCCCCTATTTCGTCGCGCGCTACGGCGCCGGCTATCAGGGCAAGCCCGAGGCCCAGGGCTTCGAGTACGGCACCATCTTCCTGCTCTCCGCGGGCCTGATGAACCTCCTTCTGGTGCTCGACGTCTGGGACATCGCCCGCGGCAGGAAGGACGACGAATGAGCCATCTCGTCCTGATGACCGACCTACGCCGCCCTGGTCGGGCGTCTTCTTCGCCCTGCTCTGGCGGCGCGGACGCCAGGAGCAGGCGAAGCTCTTCCTGCAGATCTTTCTCGGCATGATGATCGGCGCCATCCTCCTCGGATGGCTGATGTATCCGTTCCCGACCGGGCCCGCCGCTCCGATCCCATGAGCGCCGGCGACCTCCTGGTGGTCGCCGGGGAGGCCTCGGGGGATCAACACGGCGCGAGGATGCTGCGCGAGCTCAAGCGCCTGCGTCCCGGCCTGCGGGCCTTCGGCCTCGGCTCCGACCAGCTCGCGGCCGAGGGCGTCGACCTCGTCGCCGACAGCCGCGAGATCTCGGTCGTCGGCATCTCCGAGGCGCTCGGCATCCTGCCGCGCGCCAAGGAGATCCAGGATCTGTCTGGTCGCGGCCTGCGAGAAGCGCCGTCCGGCGGTCGCCGTCCTGATCGACTTCCCGGAGTTCAACCTGCGCCTCGCCCGCAAGCTCAAGTGGCTCGGGATTCCGGTCGTCTACTACATCAGTCCGCAGGTCTGGGCCTGGCGCCAGGGGCGCGTCCGCGCCATCTCCGAGCTCGTCGACCGGATGCTCGTCCTGTTCGCGTTCGAGGCCGACTTCTACCGTCGCCACGGCGTACCGGTCACCCATGTCGGGCATCCGCTCGTCGACGAGGTGCCGACGCTGCCCGGGATCTGGGACGACCCGCCCGAGGCGCTCTCGTCCGGACCCCTCCGTCTCGCGCTGATGCCGGGGTCGCGGCGGAGCGAGATCCGCGCGCTGCTGCCGCGCATGATCGCCGCCGCCCGCGCCATGCAGCGCCAGGCCGAGGTCGAGCCGGTGCTGATCCAGGCGCCTTCCGTCAGCAGCGAGTTCCTCGCGCCTTTCCTCGCCACCTACGAGGCCGAGACCGGAAAGCCGCTCGCCGTGGTGCGCGACGACCGTTATCAGGCGATCGCCGACGTCGCATCTGGTGCTCTGCGCGTCGGGCACGGCGACGCTCGAGGTCGGACTGCTGGGGACCCCGATGCTGGTGCTCTATCGGCTCGGAGCCTGGAGCTACCTGCTGGCCCGCGCTCTGGTGCGGCTGCCGCACTTCAGCCTGGTCAACCTCGTGCTCGGTCGCGGCGTCGTGCCGGAGCTGCTGCAGGGCGAGACGGCGCCCGAGAAGGTCGCTGCGCAAGCGCTCGCGCTGCTGCAGTCGCCGGCGCGCGTCGCTGCGATGCGCGCAGATCTGGCCGCCCTCCGGCCGGCGCTCGGGCGCTCCGGCGCCAGCCAGCGGGCCGCCCGCGAGGTGGCCGCCTTCCTGCCCGAGAGAGACCGGAGCTCGAGCGCCACGACCGTGCCCGAAGGACGGGTCGCTTGAAGCTCCTCGCCTTTCTCCTCAGCTACGTCCGAAAGTACTGGAAGTGGGCGATCCTTGCGATGGGCGCGACGGTGCTCTATGCCGCTTCGACCGTCGTCCTGATTCAGCTGCTCGAGCCGATCTTCAGCGAAGTCCTGCAGATCGGTTCGACCGAGATGCCGGCCGGGCTCGGCGCCCTGCTGCCGGCGAGCGGCGCACCCGCCGACGCCGCGCCGGCAGGAACGGTCGCGCCGGCTCCTGCAGCGCCGGCCGACGTCCTCCAGGAGGCCAAGAAGGCGCGCGTCTTTCTCGACCGGATCCTGCACGACGGCCTCGAGGCGCTCAAGGCCGCCTTCCACGTCACGCCGGCGCAAGTGATCTATTTCATCCCGCTGCTGTTCGTCGCCGTCTTCATCCTGCGCAGCTTCAGCGACTTCCTGAACGGCTACGCCTTCCAGCATCTGGGCCTGGGGGCGACCAACGATCTGCGCAACGACCTGTATGCGCGGACGCTGGCGCAGACCAGCCGCTTTCACGCCGAACACCCCTCCGGCGAGCTCGTGAGCCGGATCGTGCACGACGTCGGCGTGCTCCAGGCGGCGGTCTCGACCCGCCTGGTCGATCTCGTGCAGCAGTCGGTGACCTTGATCGGCCTGCTCTGCCTCCTGTTCTCGATCCAGTTCAAGCTGGCGCTGTTCTGCGTCGTGGTCGCGCCGCTGGTGCTCTATCCGATCGTCCGCTTCAGCAAGAGCATGCGCAAGACCAGCCACCGGACCCAGGAGCGCACCGCCGACCTCGCGAACCTGGTTTCGGAGTCGTGCCGCGGGCACCGGGTGGTCAAGGCGTTCGGAATGGAGTCGTTCGAAGAGGCGCGGTTCCGCGAGGCGACGCGGCGCCACCTGCGCGCCAACCTGCGCGGCCAGATGCTGTCGAATCTCTCCGGGCCGGTCATCGAATCCCTCGGGGTCATCGGCGCCGGGGTCTTCCTGGTTTTCGCCGGCCGGGCGATCCACTCGCAGACCATGGAGCCCGGCGTCCTGGTCAAGTTCCTGATCGGCCTGTACGCGATGTACGACCCGATCCGCAAGCTCAACAAGGTCAATCTCGTGGTGCAGCAGTCGATGGCGGCGGCGCAGCGCATCCGCGGCCTGATGACCCTGCCGGTCGAGATTCAGGATCGGCCGGGGGCGATCGTGGCTCCCGACCTCGAGCGCGAGATCCACTTCGAGAACGTCTCCTTCCGCTACGAGGAGAAGGAGGTGCTCTCCAGCGTCGAGCTCACCGTGCGGCGCGGCGAGGCCGTGGCGCTCGTCGGCCCGTCCGGCGGCGGCAAGACCACGCTGTGCAATCTGGTGCCGCGTTTCTTCGACGTCACCGGCGGACGGATCCTCATCGACGGCGTCGACGTGCGCGACATGCAGCTCGCGAGCCTGCGCGGCATGATCGGCCTGGTGACCCAGGAGACGGTGCTGTTCAACGACACGGTGCGCGCCAACATCGCCTACGGCCGCAGGGACCTGCCGCTCGAGAAGGTGCGCGATGCGGCTCTCGCGGCCTATGCCGACGAATTCATCCTCGAGATGCCCGAGGGCTACGACACGATCGTCGGCGAGGGCGGCGTGCGGCTTTCGGGCGGTCAACGCCAGCGCCTCGCAATTGCGCGCGCGCTGCTCAAGAACGCGCCGATCCTGATCCTCGACGAGGCGACCTCGATGCTCGACACCGAGTCCGAGTCGCTGGTGCAGCGGGCGCTCGGCAACCTGATGCGCGACCGCACTACCTTCGTCATCGCCCACCGGCTGACGACGATCACCATGGTCGACCGGATCTTCGTCCTCGAAGCCGGGCGGATCGTCGAACAGGGTACGCATACCGAGCTGCTGGCCGCCGACGGGCTCTACCGGCGGCTCTACGACCTGCAGTTCCGGGACTGACATGGGCGCCGGCCCTCGCGCTCCCGGCGCCGGCACGACGGCCGCTCGCCGGCGGACGACTGGCGCATCGGCCCGGCGAGCCTGGCGCTCTCCGGCCTGATCCGCGGCCTCGCCGCCACAGTCGAGTTTCGCCTGCACGACGATGCGACGATGCGCTCCTGGGAACAGGAGGGGCGGCCGTTCATCCTCGCCTTCTGGCACCGCTATCTCATCCTGATGCGCTACTGCTATCGCGGCACGCGCATGAGCGTCCTGGTGAGCCAGAGCTGGGACGGCGAGCTGACCTCGCAGACCCTCGCGCATCTGGGAATCGACACCTGCCGCGGCTCGACCACCCGGGGCGGGGCCGGGGCGCTGCGCGACCTGCTGCGGCGCGCGCGCTCGGGCTCGGACCTCGCTTTCACGCCGGACGGCCCGAAGGGACCGCTGCGCAAGGTGCAGCCCGGCGTCATCGTCGCGGCGGCGATGAGCGGCCTGCCGATCCAGCCGGTGGCGCTCGGGGCGACGAAGCGCAAGCTCCTGCGCAGTTGGGACAGAATGCTCGTGCCGCTGCCGGGCTCCCGGGTCGACATCGTCTTCGGCGCGCCGCTGGCGATCGCCCCGAGAAGCCCGGTCGCCGATGGGGTGGAGCGCCTGGAGCAGGCACTCCTGGCGCTCGACGCCAGGGCGGAGGCACTCTCCGGCATGAGTGGAGGCGAGCCATGAAGAGCATGACCGGTTTCGGACAGTCGATCGTCGAGGTCGAAGGCCTGCAGGTCACCGCCACTTTGCAGGGCGTCAACCACCGCTATCTCGACCTCGTCCTGCGCCTGCCCGAAGAGCTGCGCTTCCTCGAAGCGGCGATCCGCGACCGGCTGAACGGCGTCATCCGGCGCGGCCGCTGCGAGATCGCCGTCGGACTCCGGCGCCTGCACGACAGCGAGGTCGAGGTCGAGCTCCGGCAGGGGGTGGTGCGCAAGCTGCTCGCCGCCTGCCAGCCGCTCATCGACTCGGGCGACCTCGTCGGCCAGCTGACGATCGGCGACCTGGCGCGCAGCCCCTCCTTCCTGCGCATCGAGAAGTCGGCGGCCTCGTGGAGCGCAGCGGACGACGCCGCCGTCTGGCAGAGCCTCGAGGCTGCCCTGGCGCAGTTCGAGGCCACTCGAGCCGGGGAGGGAGCGCGCATCGGCCTGGCGCTCGACGCCATCCTGGCGAGGCTTCTCGAGGTCGCCGCCGCGCTGCGCGAGCGCCTTCCGGAGGCCCGCGCCGCGATCGCCGAGAGCATCCGCCTGCGGCTGCGGGAGTGGACGAGCGACTCCGGCGTCGACGAAGAGCGCCTGCTCTCCGAGATCGCCGTGCTGGCCGAGAAGAGCGACGTCCAGGAGGAGATGGACCGCCTCGCCGCGCACCTCGACCAGATGCAGGAGGTCACCGTGCGCTCGGGGCCGATCGGCCGCCATCTCGACTTCCTCGCCCAGGAGCTGCTGCGCGAGCTCAACACCCTGTGCGCCAAGTGCCGCGACACACGCGTCGTGCAGCTCGGGCTGGACGCCCGGCTGCTCTGTGAACAGATCCGGGAGCAGGTGCAGAATGTCGAATGAACTCCCCCTGGGCGAGCTCTTCCTGCTCTCGGCCCCTTCGGGCGCCGGCAAGACCACCCTCATCCGCAATCTGATCGAGTCGTTGACCGACTCGGGCAGCATGGAGTTCTCGGTCAGCCACACGACGCGCCGGCCGCGGGTGGGAGAGATCGACGGCAAGGACTACCACTTTACCGACGTGCCGGCCTTTCAGCGCATGATCGTCGAGGACCTCTTCCTCGAGTGGGCGGAGGTCCACGGCAACTACTACGGCACCTCGACCGCGGCGGTGCTGCCGTTCCTCGAGCAGGGGGTCGATGTCGTCGTCGACCTCGACGTGCAGGGCGCCGAGCGCCTGATGCATCGCTTCCCGGCGGCCTACAGCATCTTCATCCTGCCGCCGTCGTACGCCGATCTGGTGCAGCGCCTCGAGGGCCGCCGCCTCGACGGGGCCGACGAGATTTCCCGCCGCCTCGCCGTATCTCTCTGGGAAATCAAGCGTTTCGACCGCTACCAGTATGTTATTATCAACGATGATGCGGCGCGCGCCAGCCAGGCGCTCGCGGCCATTGTGTTGGAGAAGCGGTGTCGCCTGGCGCGTATGCAGCAGCGCGTCGATGCGATCCTGGCCGATTTCTCCAACGTCCCAAAGTCCTGACGCCGTCGCTGGAGACCGCGATCCACCCCGAGAAGGTGGATTCGCCGAGGAGCTTTCATGGAACAGATTCCCGATCGCATCGACAGCACCTTCCGCTACATCCTGATCGCAGCCAAGCGCGCCGAGCAGCTCGTCCGGGGCGCCAAGCCGCGGCTCGAGATGCCGAACCGGAAGCCGTCGCGAGTGGCGATGCGCGAAGTGGTCGAGAACCTGGTCGACTGGGACTACGGCCCGGCGCCGGTTCCCGAGCCGGTCGAAGCCCCGACGGTGGAAACCACCGAGTGACCCCTGCGGGCGTCGGCGCTGCCGTTCCCGCCCGCGGCCGCCGCATCCTGCTCGGCGTTTGCGGCGGGGTCGCCGCCTACAAGGCGGCCGACCTGGTGCGCCGGTTGCGCGAACGCGGCCACGACGTGCGTTGCGCCGTCACCCCTTCAGCGGCCAGATTCGTCAGTCCTCTCACCCTCGAGGTGCTTTCCAGCCACCCGGTCTACGGCGAGGAGTACCTCGAAGCCGGGCGCCAGGGCGCGGAGGAGCACATCGCCGCCGCCGCCTGGGCCGAGGTGCTCTGTATCGCGCCGGCGACGGCGCACATGATCTCGACCCTCGCCCTGGGGCTGGCCCCCAACTTCCTCGCGACGACGGCGCTCGCCTTTCGCGGCCCGGTGGTGGTGGCGCCGGCGATGCACAGTGCGATGTGGGAGAAGCCGGCACTGCAGGAGAACGTCGAACGCCTGCGCCGCAGTGGCGTACACCTTCGTCGGACCGGAGTCCGGCGCCCTCGCCTCGGGAGAGATCGGGCTCGGTCGGCTCGCCGAGACGGTCGGCGATCGTCGCCGCGTGCGAAGCGGCGCCGCGTCGCCGGCGGCGACCTCGCCGGCCGCACGGTCCTGATCAGCGCCGGACCGACCCAGGAGCCGATCGATCCGGTGCGCTATCTCGGCAACCGCTCGAGCGGCAGGATGGGCTTCGCGCTCGCCGCCGAGGCGGCGCGGCGCGGCGCGCGCACGGTGCTGGTGGCCGGGCCGGTCGCCCTGGCGACGCCGCCGGGAGTCGAGCGCCACGACGTCCGCACCGCGCTCGAAATGGAGACCGCCGTTCACCGGCACGCCGGTGCTGCCGACCTCATCGTCATGGCGGCGGCGGTCGCCGACTTCCGGCCGGCGACCTATGAGGCGGAGAAGATCAAGCGCCACCGCGGCACGCCCGAGATCGCGCTGGTCGAGAATCCCGACATCCTGGCTTCGCTGCCGCGAGCTCGCTCCGCGGGCCTTGCGCGTCGGGTTCGCCGCCGAGAGCGCGCTCTCCGCCGGCGAGGCAGCGCGCAAGCTCGCGGCCAAAGGGGCGCACCTGCTGGTCGCCAACGACATCTCGCGCAGCGATATCGGCTTCGGCGCCGAGCACAACGAGGTCACGATCTTCCGTCGCGACGCGCCGCCGGAGACGCTCTCCCGGCGGCCGAAGGCGGAGATCGCCAGCGCCCTGCTTCGACCGCTTCGAAGCGGCGCTCGCCGACTTTCCCGTCCCGCCGGAGGCGAAGCGTGAAGCCGGGTCCGGACGAAGCTGAGCTGCTGCAGTACCTGGCGGATCTCGGCTGGAGCGATCTCTATCTCCAGATCGGTTCCGGCGCGCCGTCAGGCGCGCAACCGCCGAAGGCATCTCTCTTAGAAGCAGAAGCTTTCAGAAAAGGGTCCGCGACCGCTGCGCCGGTGGGTTCGTCGCGCACGGTGCCCCGCACAGCGTCCGACGCCGCGCCCCCGGCGGCGAGCGCCAGCGTCGGCCCCGTTGCCGCAGTTCGCCGCGCAGCGACCGAGGTCGTTTCGGAGCTCGCGGCGCTGGCGGAGCAGGTCGCCGGTTGCCGGCAGTGCAAGCTCTGCACGACCCGGACGCAGACCGTCTTCGCCAGCGGCGATCCGCGCGCGCAGCTGATGCTCGTCGGCGAGGGGCCCGGAGCCGAAGAGGATCGCCAGGGCCTGCCGTTCGTCGGCGCGGCCGGCGAGCTGCTGAACAAGATCCTCGCCGCGATCGGTCTGCCGCGCGACGCGGTCTACGTCGCCAACATCGTCAAGTGCCGGCCGCCCGGGAACCGCGACCCCGAGCCCGACGAAGTGCGCGCCTGCCGCGGCTATCTCGAGCGCCAGATCGATCTCGTGCGCCCGGACGTCATCGTCGCGCTCGGCCGGATCGCCGCGCAGGAGCTGCTCGGCACCGACGCTTCGCTCTCCCGCCTGCGCGGCGACTGGCACGAGGTCGGGGGATCCCGGTGCGGGTCACCTATCACCCGGCGGCGCTGCTGCGGAACGCCGCCTGGAAGCGGCCGACATGGGAAGATATGCAGCTCGTGCGCGGCCATCGCCTGCGCGCGGCGGAGGAGGGCGGCTACAGTGGCGAAGCGAACGATGGTCGAGGTGCAGCTGGCGAAGGGCCGCGCGGTGGCCGGCGACAAGCTGGTGCACGGCGTCTTCTCCGACCCGAGCCGGAATCTCGCCCGCCTCGGTGCCGAGGGGGCGCGGACCGCGGAGAGCCTGGCGACGGCGCTGCGCTTTCGCGGCGAGGCGGAGCGCACGGCGGAGATCCCGCTCGGCGGCAAGGGGCGGACGCTCACCCTCGTCGGCCTGGGCAAGAGCGCCGAGTTCACCGTGGAGAAGCGCCGCCGCCTTCGTCGACCGCGCGATTGCGGCGGCGCGGAGCGCCAGGGCCGCGAGCCTCGGCTTGGTGCTCCCCGAGCACGCCGCCTTCTTCGGCGCAGCGGCGGCCGAGCGCCTTGCCCGGCGGCTGGCGCTCGCTGACTACCGGTTCGATCTCTACCTGCCGCGGCAGACCAGCGCCGCGATTGAAGTCGGCGACGATCGCCGCGCCCGCAGCCTGGCGCCGGGCCTACGCGGAGGGCGCTGCCCGCGGCGCGGCGGTCGCCGCAGGCGTGGCGTTGGCGCGCGACCTCGGCAACACGCCGCCCAATCAGGCTTCGCCGGAGTGGATGGCCCGGCAGGCCCGCGCTCACGCCCGGCGTTGGGGGGCGACGATCCGCGTCCTCGCCGAGCCGGAGCTCAAGCGCCGCGGGATGGGCGGCATCCTCGCGGTCGGCGGCGGCTCGCGACATCCGCCCCGTCTGGTCAGGATCGACCTCGGGAGCGACGAGAGGGGTGCCCCGTCATTGCGCTGGTCGGCAAGGGAATCACCTTCGACACCGGCGGGATCTCGATCAAGCCGGCGGCGCAGATGGACGAAATGAAGTGGGACAAGATGGGCGCCTGCGCGGTGCTCGGCATTCTCGAGGCGGTGCAGCCGGCTCGACCTGCCGGTCCGTCTGCGCGCCTACCTGCCGCTCGCCGAGAACATGCCGGACGGCGCCGCCTACCGTCCCGGGGACATCGTCCGCTGCGCCAACGGCAAGACGGTCGAGATCACCAACACCGACGCCGAAGGCCGGATGGTCCTGGCCGACGCGCTCGCCTGGGCGGCGAGCGAGAACGCCGGACGCGATGGTCGAGTACTCGACCCTCACCGGCGCCTGCGTCGTCGCGCTCGGGCCGACCGGAGCCGGGCTCTTCAGCCCTTCGGACGACCTCGCGTCGCGCCTGCTCGACTGCGGCGGGCGACGGCCGGCGAACGTCTCTGGCGGCTGCCGCTCTGGCCCGAGTTCCTCGAGGAGATGAAGCGGCAGCCACTCCGACCTCAGGAACTCCGCCGGACGCTGGGGCGGCGCCTGCGCCGCGGCCGCCTTCCTGTCGCAGTTCGTCGGCGACGTCGCCGACTGGGCGCATCTCGACATCGCCGGCCCGGCCTACATCGGCGGGGACGGCGAAGAAGCGCGGCGCGACCGGCTACGCCATCGCCCTGACGGTGAACTGGCTGCGGACCCGGTCGTCCGCCGGGCGCGCCGCCGCCGCGCCGGCGCCCGCCCGACGACGGAAGCGCCGCTGAAGCGCAGCCCCGCCGACCCAGGCTCTCCACCTCCGCTCCTGCGCCATCCACCCATGTCCACGCCGTCCGCCCCGCTGCTCGAAATCTCCGGGCTGGAGATCCGCTTTCCCGGCGGCGACCGGCCGTTCGAGGTGGTGCGCGGGGCGAGCCTGACCGTCGATCGCGGCGAGATCGTCGGGTTGGTCGGCGAGTCGGGTTCCGGCAAGAGCCTCACGGCGCTGGCGATCCTCGGCCTGGTGCCGCCCCCCGGCCGGGTCGTCGGCGGCCGCATCCTGCTCGACGGTCGCGACCTGCGCGGGCTCTCCGAGCGCGAGCTGCGGAGCGTCCGCGGGGCGCGCATCGGGCTGGTCTTCCAGGAGCCGATGGCGGCGCTGAACCCGGTCCTGACCCTGGAGACCCAGATCTGCGAGGCGGTCCGGGCGCACCGCCGCCGGGGGGCGCCGGCGTCCGGGTCAGCGCCCGCGCTGCCCGCGCCCGCGCCCTCGAGCTCCTCGAGCTGCTGGCGATCCCCGATCCGCTGCGCCGGCTCGGCGAGTATCCGCATCAGCTCTCCGGCGGCCAGCGCCAGCGCGCCATGCTGGCGATCGCGCTCGCCGCCGGACCCGAGCTGTTGATCGCCGACGAACCGACCACCGCCCTCGACGTCACTCTCCAGGCGCAGGTCCTGGAGCTCCTCGAGCGGCTGCGGCGCGAGCTTGGCCTGGCGATTCTGCTGATCACCCACGATCTCGCGGTGGTCGCGGAGAGCTGCGATCGCGTGCTGGTCATGTACGCCGGCGAGATCGTCGAGGCGGCGACGGCCGGGCAGCTTTTCGCGCAGCCGGCGCACCCTTATGCCCGGGCGCTGCTGGCGTCGATTCCGGTGCTCGGCCACCCGGCGCCGCGCGGCGAGCTGCCGGCGATACCGGGCCAGGTTCCGCCGGCCGACCGGCTGCCGTCCGGCTGCGTCTTCGAGCCGCGCTGCGACGTGCGTATCGACCGCTGCCGCGGCGAGCGCCCGGCCTGGGTCGAGCTCGGCGGTTCCGGCGGAAAGCGCGGCGCGCGCTGTCTGCGCCTGCCCGGCCTGCTCGAATCGCAGGGGCGCCGATGAGCGCGCTCCTCGAGCTCCGCGGCCTGGCGAAGGAGTTCCCGATCCGCTCGCCCTTTCTCCGCCGGCGGCTCGGCGCGGTGGCGGCGGTGGCCGGCGTCGACCTCGACATCGCCGCCGGCGAGACCGTCGCGCTGGTGGGGGAGTCGGGGTCGGGCAAGAGCACGCTCGGCCGGATGATCGTGCGGCTCATCGAGCCGACGCGCGGCGAGATCCGTTTTCGCGGCGAGGATCTCCTGCAGCTCGGCGCCCGCGACCTGCGCCGCGCGCGCCGCCATTTCCAGGTCGTCTTCCAGGATCCCTACGGCGCGCTCAATCCGCGCATGCGGATCGGCGAAGCGCTCTTCGAACCGCTGCTCGTCCACGGCCTGGCTCCCGGCGCCAGCCGCGCGGAGCGCGCCGAGCGCGTGCGCGCCATGCTCGCCGAGGTCGGCCTGCCGGCCGAGGCCGCCAGACGCTACCCGCACGAGTTCTCGGGCGGCCAGCGCCAGCGTATCGGGATCGCGCGCGCCCTCGCTCCGGGCCCCGACCTGCTGGTCGCCGACGAGCCGGTTTCGGCGCTCGACCTCTCGGTGCGCGCCCAGATCGTCAACCTGCTCGCCAACCTGCAGCGGAGCCGCGGCATCGCCATGCTGTTCATCGCCCACGACCTGGCCCTGGTGGAGCAGATCGCCGACCGCGATCGCGGTGCTCTACCTCGGCCGCATCGTCGAAGAGGGACCGGCGGCGGAGCTCCTGGCGCGCCCGCTGCATCCGTATACGACGAGCCTCATCGCCGCCGTTCCGCGGGTCCGCGGGGCCGGCGAGGCGAAGCTCCGGCGGGCCCCGTCCGGCGAGCCGCCGAGCGCTTCGGCGCCCCCTCCCGGTTGTCCCTTCCACCCGCGCTGCCCCGTCGTCCGCGAGCGCTGCCGCGGCGAGCGTCCGCAGCTCGTCGCGGCGGGGGCGGCGCGGCGGGTCGCCTGCCACTATCCCGGCGAGGCCGGAGAGGCCGGCGCGGCCGGGTCTTTCGCCGCGCCGGATGGAACTTTTCCGCCCGACTGACGTAGAAACCTGTGACGTAAACTTCGCGAACGGAGAGGATACGCATGACGATTCGAGATGCGAGTGAGGAATAGATTGCGCTGCTGGCACTCCGCTGCACGGCCGGACGTCGCGGCCGCTTCCATGGGTCGTCCGAGCTCGCCGGCCTTCGCCCAGGATACGGGCATGCCGATCACGGTCGAGACCGCAATCGCCCCCGAGATCGGCGTCGCCGAGCTCCGGGTCAAGGGGCGACGAGATCCACCTGACCCTCGAAGAGGCGGTCGGCCTCGCGCTGTCGCGCAACCTCAACCTGCGCACCCAGCGCTACTCCCGCGAGCAGGCGCGCCTCGGCATCCAGGAGGCGACCGGGATCTACGACTTCAACCTCCTCGCTGCGATCTCGACCTCGAAGGTCGAGAATCCGGCGGCGTCGAACCTCGACGGCGCCGACGTGCAGAACCAGAAGCGCTCCCTCCTCACGGTCGGCGGATCGCAGCTCTTCCCGACCGGCGGCGTCGTCGGCGTCAGCATTCCGAACGGCCGGTTCGAGACCAACTCGCAGTTCTCGCTGCTCAATCCGTCGTTCGACAGCGGCCTCGACCTCTCCTACACCCAGCCGCTGCTGCGCGGTTTCGGCCGCGGCGCGACCGAGTACGGCATCGAGGTCGCCAAGGTGTCGCAGCGACATCTCGCAGCAGCAGTTCGTCTTCGAGGTCATCTCGACGATCCAGAACGTCGAGAACTCCTACTGGAATCTGGTCGCTGCGCGCTACGCGCTGACCGTCGCCGAGGAGAGCCTCAAGCTCGCCGACGAGCTGCACTCCAACAACAAGGTGCGCGTCGACGTCGGCACGCTGGCGCCGCTCGAGCTGGTGCAGAGCGAGGCGCAGATCGCCACCCGCCAGGAGGCGATCATCCGCGCCCGCGGCGTCGTCGGCGACGCCGAGGACCTGCTCTTCTTCTTCCTCAACATCGACCAGGGCGAGGCGTGGTCCAAGACGATCGTCCCCGACACCGAGGCGATCATCGAGCATCCGGCGGTGGACCTCGACGCAGTCGATCCGGACGGCGCTCGCCGCGCGGCCCGAGCTCCTCAGCCAGCAGCTGCGGATCCAGTCGGCCACCCTCGACCAGAGCTTCCTGGCGCAGGACGTCAAGCCGCGCCTCGATCTCCGGGCCACCTACGGCCTCTCCGGCCTCGGCGGCGACGTGGTGATCCGCAATCCCGACGGCTCGGTGGCCTCGACGATTCCGGGCGGCTGGACAGACGCCTTCGACCAGGTCACCGGCTTCGACTTCCCGGGCTGGTCGATCGGTCTCGAGCTCGGCATCCCGATCCAGAACCGTTCGGCCCGGGCGCGCAAGCTCATGGCCGACCTCGCCCTCGAGGCGAGCAAGGACACCGCCAAGCAGCTCGAGCTGCGGGTCACGACGGAGGTCCGGGCGGCGGTGCGCGGCCTCGAGACCTCGCGCGAGCAGCTCGAGTCGGCCAAGGTCTCGACCCGGCTGGCGGAGAAGAACCTCGACGCCGAGCGCAAGAAGTACGACAACGGTCTGTCGACCTCCTACCAGATCCTGCAGGTCCAGGACGATCTGACCGCGGCGCGCTATCGCCAGGTGGCGGCGGTCACCGGGTATCGCAAGGCGATCGTCGAGTACAACCGGGCGACCGGAAGCCTGCTCGCGAGCTCGCACGTCTCGATCGCCGAGTAGGCGCAAGGTCCGCCGGCGATTGCCTGCGCGCGGCACTCCGGCACTCCGGAAGTCGCAGGATGGCGAGATCGAGTGCCGGCCAGGGGTGGAGGACTCCACTCCGGCCGGCACTTGCGGTACCGTAGGACTGCCATCCCGAAGTCGGGAACGAAAAAGGACCACGCACATGGAGATGCCGGAACCGGCAGAACCGGGCCAAGCGCAGGGCGGTGCCCTGCAGTCGGTCTGGGGCGTCCTGTTGGCGCCCGAGAAGACCTTCCGCGCCCTTGCGATCCATCCTCACTGGCTGGCCCCGCTCGTCCTGCTGGTGGCCGCCGCGCTGGCGCTATCGCTGGTCGTGACGCCCAGGCTGGACATGAAGCAGGTGATGCGCGAGGCGATCGAGGACAGCGGCCAGGACATCTCCGCGGCGCAGCTCGAGCGCCAGGTCGAGATGGCCGAGAAGTTCAAGTGGGTCGGGACGGCTTCGCAGGTCGTGCTGCAGCCGGCGGTCTATCTCCTGATGGCCGGCATCTTCCTCGTCGTCCTGCGGCTGGCGGGAAGCGAGATCGACTTCCGCCGCAGCCTGTCGGTCTCGGTGCACGGCATGATGCCGTTCCTGGTCGCGACACTGCTCACCCTGCCAGTGGTGCTGTCGCGCGCCGAGCTCAGCCTGAAGGACGTCCAGAGCGCCCGGTACCTGCACTCCAACCTGGCGGCGTTCGCCTCCGAGTCGACCGCCAAGCCGCTGATGGCGCTGCTCTCCAGCATCGACCTGTTCTCGATCTGGACGATCGTCCTCCTGGCGATCGGCTTCCGCGTCGTCGGCCGGGTGTCGAAGGCCGCGGCGTTCGGCGTCGTGATCGGCCTGTGGGCCATCGTCGTCGCCGGAAAGGTCGCCCTTGCCGCCCTCTTCTAGCGCCCGGCGCGGGTGTCGGCGGGACCGCAGGGTCGGCGGGCTCTGCGGGCTCCAGTCATGAAGCGCGGCCTGCTCATCGCCGCCGGCGCCGTCGTCCTGGCGGCGATCCTGGTGACCAGCATCCTCTCCGGGCGCCAGCAGTCGGGGGAGAAGGTCTACGTCGAGGCGGCGGCGCGCCAGGCGCTCACGCAGAGCGTCAAGTCGAGCGGCCAGATTCAGCCGCGGATCAAGGTCAACATCTCGGCCCACGTCATCGGCAAGATCGACAAGCTCTATGCCGTCGAGGGAGCGGCGATCGCCGCCGGCGCGCCGTTCCTCGAGCTCGAGCGCGAGGCCTTCCTCGCGGCGCGCGACAACGCCCGCGCGCAGCTCGCGATGGCGAAGACCGGTCTCGAGCAGGCGCGGGTCTCCGCCGCCGACGAGAAGGTCCGCCTGGCGCGCGCCGAGCAGCTCTCCACGCAGGGCATCGCCTCGGTCGAAACGCTCGAGGCGGCGCGCCTGCGGAACACTTCGGCCGATCTCCAGGTGCAGCAGGCGCGCGAGGCGGTCACCCAGGCCCAGGCCCTGCTCGACAAGGCCGAGGACGACCTGCGCAAGACGACGATCTACTCGCCGATCGCCGGCCGGGTGATCGCGTTGAACGCCGAGGTGGGCGAGGTCGTGGTTTCGGGCACGATGAACAATCCGGCCTCGGTCATCGGCACGATTGCCGACCTGTCGGAGATCCTCGCCGAGATCGACATCGACGAGACCGAGGTGGTGCACCTCGCGGCCGACCAGAAGGTGGTGATCAAGGTCGACGCCATCCCCGACCACGACTACACCGGCAGAGTGGTCGAGATCGGCAGCTCGGGTTACGCCAAGCCGACGCAGCCCGACGTCACCTTCTTCCAGGCCAAGGTGCTCTTCGACTCGCCGGACGAGAAGCTCCGCCCGGGGATGTCGGCGCGCGCCGAGATCCAGGTGGCGACGCACGCCGACGCGCTGGCCGTGCCGATCCAGGCGGTGGTCGAGCGCAAGCCGAAGGCCGCGGGCGACGCCAGCGTGGACAAGAAGGCGCCGCCGGTTTCGGTGGTCTTCGTGGTCGAGGACGGCAAGGCGAAGAGCGTAGCGGTGAAGACCGGCATTTCCGACGCCACCGAAGTCGAAATCGTGGAGGGTCTAGCCGGCGGCGAGCAGGTGATCACCGGGCCCTACCGCGCGCTGCGCAAGCTCGAGGACGGCGACGCTGTCAAGGTCACGACCCCCGAGCTCGAGGAGAAGGGCCGCAAGGATTCCGACGACGAGAGCAGCGACGACAAGGCCACCAAGTCCGACTAGGAAGAGAGCGCCAGACCATGTCCATCATCGAGCTGCACGACGTTCACAAGGTCTACGACATGGGGGCGGAGAAGGTCCGCGCTCTGAACGGCGTGGACCTCGCCATCGCCCGCGGCGAGTACGTCGCCATCATGGGTCCGTCGGGGAGCGGCAAGTCGACGATGATGAACCTCCTCGGTTGCCTCGACACGCCGTCCACCGGGAGCTACGTCCTGAACGGCACGGCGGTGGAGAAGCTGAACGACCAGGAGCTCGCCGCCATCCGCAACAAGGAGATCGGCTTCGTCTTCCAGACGTTCAACCTCCTGGCGCGGACGGACGCGCTGCAGAACGTCGAGCTGCCGCTGATCTACGCCGGCATCCCGCGCAAGGAGCGCCGCGAGCGCGCGCAGCGGGCGCTCGCCCGGGTAGGCCTCACGGACCGCGCGCACCACTTGCCGAACGAGCTCTCGGGCGGCCAGCGCCAGCGCGTCGCGATCGCCCGCGCGCTGGTCAACGACCCGTCGATCCTGCTGGCCGACGAGCCGACCGGCAACCTCGACACCGCCACTTCGACGGACATCATGAATCTCTTCGACGAGCTCCACGGCCAGGGCAACACGGTGATCCTGGTGACGCACGAGGCGGACATCGCGGCGCACGCCGACCGCAAGATCGTGCTGCGCGACGGCAAGGTGTTGACGGACGTCAAGGAAGAGGCGAAGGCCGCGGTCTGAGCCCTCTCCCCTCCGCCCGCTAGAGCGCTGCCCATGGTCGTCACCGAGAATCTCCGGATCGCCTTCCGGGCGCTGCGCGCCAACAAGATGCGCTCGATGCTGACGACGCTCGGCATCATCATCGGCGTGGCGGCGGTGATCGCGGTGGTCTCGATCGTCCAGGGGCTGCAGTTCATGATCACGAAGGAGCTCCAGGGAGTCGGGGCGACCTACGTGATGGTGATGCCGAAGCACGACCCGAACCAGGGTCCCGGGGTCATCGCCCGCCAGGTGAAGCTCACCTGGGAGGACGGCGAAGCGATCCGCGAGCGCGTCCCCGGCATCCGCCTGATCACCCCGCTGATCGCCGCCCCGGGGCAGGTCCTGAAGTACGGCGAACAGCAGCACAGCACGCTGCTCCTCGGGGTGAACCAGGACTGGCCGGAGGTGAACAATCACGAGGTGGAGCTCGGGCGCTTCTTCTCGCGCCTCGACATGACGCACCGGCGGAAGGTGGCGGTCATCGGCCGCAAGGTCGCCGAGGAGCTCGGCCTGGGCGACCCGATCGGCAAGGAGATCTACGTCGGAGCGCTGCCGGTGTCGATCATCGGCGTGATGGAGAAGCGCGGGCAGGCCCTCGGGCAGGACTCGGACGACCTCGCCTTCATCCCGTTCGACACCGCGGTGAATCTCCTCGGCCGCTCCTCGGGGGAGGCGATTCAGCTCCGGCTGCAGGCCGAGGACGCCTCGGTGGTGGACCAGGTGAAGGACGGCATCTCGCAGCTCCTGCGCCAGCGCCACCGGATCGCCGAAGGCCAGCCGAACGACTTCGACGTCATGCTGCAGGACGAGATCCTGAAGACGGTGGGCTCGATCCTCGGCATGATCACGACGGTGGTCGGCGCGGTGGTCGGCGTCGCGCTGCTGGTGGGCGGCATCGGGATCATGAACATCATGCTGGTGAGCGTGACCGAGCGCACGCGAGAGATCGGCGTCCGCAAAGCCGTCGGCGCCCGACGCCAGGACATCCTCATCCAGTTCCTCATCGAAGCCATCACCCTGAGCCTGGTCGGCGGCGGCGTCGGCCTGCTGGCCGGCTGGGGGATAGGCGCCGGAGTCGCCAGCCTCCTCCCCGGCGACTGGCCCCCCGCCCACGTCCCCTTCTGGGCCATCCTCCTCGCCGTCGGCTTCAGCGCGGTCGTCGGCATCTTCTTCGGCATCTATCCCGCCGGCAAAGCCTCCCGCCTCGACCCGATCGACGCCCTGCGGTACGAGTAGCAGGGAAAGGAAGTCGGGTGCCCTGGCCGGGTGAGCGCAATGCGTTAGGCGCAGCGAAACGCCTGGATCGCAGCCTTCATCGATCCCTAGTGGGAGGAGATTTGCCGCCTGACTGGGCGTCGGCGCCGGGGGAGCGCACGGGCCCGGCGCCAGTTGTGCCAAGCTAGACTTGTTCGGCGCAATTGCCTTGGAGATCAGAATGAGCACAAGCTTGGAGATCTTGGAAGCTGAAGCGCTCAAACTGGCTCCTGCGGAGCGGTCGCACCTACTCGAGCGGCTGGTCGCGAGCCTGGATTCAGACCCGGAAGTCGAGGCGGCGTGGGAGCGAGAAGCCGACCGTAGGGAAGCAGAGTTGGAATCCGGCTCCGTCGCAGCGGTCCCTGGTCACGAAGCCATAGCCCGCCTGCGGTCCAAGCTCTCTCGGTGAACTACACGCTTCACCCTGGCGCCGAACGGGACATCGTTGACGCCCTGGACTTCTACACCGAGCAGGCGGGACCGCTAGTAGCACAACGCTTCCTCAACGAGTTCGAACGCGTAGCCGCGCTCTTGGTCGAGCATCCTGCCTTCGGCGCTCCCACCGCAAGGGGGCGCAGGATCTTTCCGTTGCGCGTCTTTCCCTACTCAGTCATCTACCGCGACCTGGAAACCGGCGTTGGAATCATCGTCGTTCGGCATCAGCACAGGAAGCCCGGCTACGGTGGCGCAAGGCGATAGGTAGAGACGCGGGAAACAGGTGAACATTGGGGCTGGCACCCAACTCGGGTGACCAGTGCCCAGCGCTGGAGGCGAAGAAAAGCGTGCCTGTCCCCACTTTCACCGACTCCGAATCGACGGGAACGCGCGCGCTCAGTCTGCTCCTAGACGGCGCCGGGCTCCCTGCATCTCGGAAGTGCCGTTGGCCATCCCGGTCACGCCTTCGCCCACCTTCTTCACGGCGCTGAGGCGGACCAGGGGCAAAGGTTGCCCGATTCGAACCGGTCGAGAAACAGCTCGCAGGTCGTGCTCGTGCCGCCGTTGCACTTGCCGCTGCCGCCAGCTGCGTAAATCGCCGCGATCTCCGTCGCGCAGAGAGCGCGCGAGTAGAGCGAGAGCTCGTCGATCAGCCCATTCCAGTCGCCGTCGAACGTGAGCTCCGGCCGGCGGCCGATGTAGAACGGCGAAGCCACACCGTACTGCACGGTCTCGCTGTCGGCGAGGCAGCCAACCAGACGGCCGTCGACGTAGAGGCGCAGTCGCGCGCCGTCGTAGCTCGCGGCGACATGGTGCAGCTGTCCGTCGATGACGTCGGGCCCGGCGATGAGATCGGCGCCACCGAGCGCGCCATTGAGCGACAGCCTGAGCTGCCCCGTCGCATTGAACACTCCGAACTCGTAGCCCTGAAGGCCGAAGGTTCCCGACTTGACGGCGATGAAGCCGACGGCCGGACTCAGGAGCTCTGCGGCCTCGATCCAGGCCTCGAGAGTGAAGGCGGCGAGGTTGAGACTGGGGTCGTCGGGCACCGAAACGAAGTCATTGTCGCCGTCGAATGTGAACGCCACTCCGACCGGCCCCGCTGCGAAGCCGGCCGCGGAGGCGTCGCCCGGATTCGTGCCCGTCTCGTCGTCGGCACTGCCCTCCGCTGCCCACCAGCTCACGAGATCTGCAGGAGGCTGTACGCAGGTTCCGAGCTCGACGGCTCGGGCGGCGAACGAAGTCGCAGCGAGGACGAGCACCAGGAGCCAGAGTCGCGCCCTGCGGCGCCTGTTCCTGAGGTCGTGGGCCCCGCAGTCCGTGCGGGCATCGGGGGCATCGCGGGCATCGCGGCCAGGACGGTCGGTAGCGGTGGTTGCGAGGCGGCGCGGTCGGTTTCCGAAGGTCTGTCGAGTCATGAGAGGTCCTCCTGCACTCTCAACGCGACAAATCCGCGAGAAGTCGATCAGCGGCGCCTGCTTGGCCAGGTGCCGCCCTCTGAGGTGGACCTCGACCGCGTGGAGGCGCGCCGCGCGACGACCTTCACTTGGCAGGGGCCCTCGCGGTGGACTCCTGTCGCGGAATCGGCCTGGATTGCGTATTCATCGATAACAGAGGATTCGCATGGCCTAGGCGACGCAGCTTTCGCCGCGCTTCGGAAGGGGGATCGCATGGAGAAGTACCGCACTCTTCATCTCTGGATGATCGTGCCCATGGCCTTCATGCAGGCGGGCATCTTCCAGGACTACTGGGGAGATTTCTCGACGAACGCCTGGTCCGTGCATGTCCACTACTGGACCGGCACGGCCTGGTACTTCTACCTGATCCTCCAGCCCTATTTCGCCACCCACGGCCAGCTCGCGCGGCACCGCACGAACGGAATCATCGGTGTCTTCCTGGCCGGTGGAGTCTGCCTGACCGCGCTCAGCATGTTGCATCGCGACATGGCGACCGCAGAGCGCGCCGTCGAGTTCCCCGACCGATTCGGCCCGTTCGAGCCCTGGTTCTTCTACGGCGTCGCGGCGGTAGAGGTCGTCATGATGACGGCGTTCGGAATTGCAGTCCTCCAGGGCATCCTGCATCGGAAAGAGCTCGAGAGCCACGCCTGGTGGATGGTCTCGACGGTCTTCCTCATCATGATGCCGGCGCTGGGCCGCGGCATCCAGAACCTCTACATCGGACTGCATCAGGCGGAGATGCCCAATGTCGACATCATGTTGCCGATCTATCCCACCCAGCTCTTGATCCTCGGCCTGTTACTCCTCGCGGCGTGGAAGTGCGGCAAGCTCCGACATCCGGCTACCTGGCTCGCGATCGGCGTCAATCTCTTCATCTTCCTGCTCGAGCCAATCGGGAGATCGCCTGGCGTTCAACTTTTTCTGAAAGCGGCGATCCGCGGGTAGTTGCCGCTCCCGGTGCGAAGTCGGTCGCGATGCGGCTGGCAACTCGGCAGCCTCGCGGCGGCTCGCGTCTAAATGGGTGCCAGATGAGATGAGTCGGTCGGTTCCTCCCCGAAGGGTTTAGCCTTTCGGTTGGAGACCAAAAGCGGCTACGGCCGCGGAAAGGAACCGACCATGCGGCATTGTGGCATCGACGTGCACCTGAAGACCGGCGAGAGGATGACCATCAAAAGGGTGCGATATGCCCCGAGCATCGGCGTATTTTGTTCAAGTGGGCCAAGTAGGGAGCCCCTTGAAGACTTCCGGCTCGCAGTGAATCAGAACCCCGGTCCGCAGCTCCAAGTGCCCCAGAGGGTGGCGGATTCGAAGTCGTCGGTGAAGATCTGGATGCGGGCGGCGGTGGGGCTTTGGTAGTCCTGGCCGTCGCTCCAGACCAGGTCGCGGTCTAGATCGTCGGCGGGGAAGAGCTCGGTGTCGTAGGTGTCGCCTTCGAGGACGCCGTCGCGGCCGGGGCTGCGGATGGACATGAAGGGGACGACGAGGGGTTCGTCGTTCATCCGGAGGTCGAAGGCGTGGCCCCAGCCGTCCTCCGCGGGGACGCAGAGGGTGTAGATGAGGGGCGATTGGAGGACGGGAGCCAGATCGACGGCCGAGATCGGCGTGATGAGCGAGAGATCGACCGTGGGTCCGCCGGCCGGAGTGCGCTGCGCGCCTGAGATGACGTCGGTCCAATAGCTCACCATCGCGGCGCCCAGGCGGTCGATGCGTTCCACCGTGACCTCCTGGCGCGAGACCGGATCGAGGCGCGGGGGCTCTCGCACCCAGATGGTGTTGAAGATCACCAGATCGTCCGACGGTCCGCTCGTCGTACCGATTTCGTAGGTCGTTGCCTCGAAGAGGCCGTCCGCACCCGAGCTGCGCAGGGCGATGAAGAAGGCGCCCAGCAACTCCGGCAGGTTGAGGCGATAGTCGTAGGGGCGCCCCCAGGGATCGGAGGCAGGGATCGCCGCGATGTACTGCGGCACGAGCAGCGCCCGCAGGTCCCGCACGGAAATCGGCGGAATCTGCGTCACGTCGATCGGTGGCGAGCCGGGGCAGAGCGGGGCGCCTTCGGCAGCTCGGCGGGTGACGGGAGGGGCGGAAGCGATTGGAGCGATCGGAGCGATTGGAACGATCGGAGCGCGGCCCGAGACGGCGTCCAGGTACCAGGCGTACATCGCTGCGTGCACTCGATCGAGGTCTTCCTGAGCGCGGCTCGTGGCGCACTTGCCGGCGATGGCGCTGACCTCGGCCAGGGCCGCTCCGGCGCCGTGCAGCACCAGGAGCGCCAGCACGACGAGCGGGTACCGGCAGGTGCGGCGGAAGGAGCGGGGAGGGAAGTTCTTCATCGCTGCGATCACTATACTCGCGGCCTTCCGATGGGCGTTTCGAGGGACCAGCGAAGCCCTCGCAGGATGACTCCGCATGAGGGCGTCGCCAGCAGCGATCCAGCGGCTGCAGCCGGAAGCCGTCGGGAGCTCGATCGCAGAGACTGGTGGACAGCGTGCTGTCGAAGGCGCACACTGGTGCTGATCGCGGCGGCTGGGCAGCTCAATGGGTGCCAGCCGCTTTTCAGACTGAAGAGGTGCCACCCGATTCTCGAGGTGCCGAGTGAAGAGGTGCTGAAGAGGTGCCACCCGATTCTCGAGAGGCGCTTGGCTGCGAGACCGCCTTTTGCGGCGCGGAGCGCTGTACAACTCCTCTTCGGGCGAGTCTTGGCAGCGGAGTCGAGGCAATTGGAGCGGGGGTTGGGGCGCGAGGGGGGCACCGGGCCCTGGCGAGTCAGCTCTGAACACGAAATTGCGCAATTCCGGACAGCCTCCGGCCACAAGACGGACGGGATTGGATCTTGAGCCTGTAGGTCGAGCGGCTTCCCGTTCGAACCCTAGCCGCTTCGTGCAGCGATTCTGACCGGCAGGGCCGGGGGGAAGGCTCCCTCGGGGAACACGACGTCGGTCACGCCGGCGCGGAGCAGACGTGCTGCTCGCTGGAAGGCGGCGCGAAAAGTGAAGTAGGCGCGCCGAAGGGCTCGGCGCACTTCCGGTGCCACGGCGTGAACGAGCGGTGCCGCGGTTTTCTTGATCCGGTTGGGCTCGTGATGCGGATCCTGGCGGCAGACCTGCTCACGGCCGAGCGGCGCTTTGCCGGACTCCTCCTGCTGCTGCCGACCCCAGGTCTCAATCGCTTCGATCTCGGCCTGAATGCGAGCGCGATAGGTCTCTGGGTCGAGCGATTTCCAGCAGAGGAGCGGAGTGAGCGTGAGCTCCTCGCAAACGATGAACTCCTCCGGGTCGATTGCAGGACCCTTGCGCCGCGCCCTGGATTCGAGCGTCCGGTCGTGCCAGCGGCCGGAGACGGGCTTGCCCTCGACGAGCTCGCGGGCACCGTGGACGCCGGGCCAGTCGAGCGGCGAATCGACGAGACCCTCCTTGACCCCGTGGGCCAGGAGATAGGCCAGCCGGCTCACCTGGGCCGCCTCCTCGTTCGAAACCAGAACTGCCTGGTACCTTCGACCCCAGAACTTCTCCCGCCAGCGCACCTGGCGGCCGGCCTCTCTCGCCAGATTGGAGTTGAGGTAGTTCATGAAGGCGGCCAGCTGCTTCGCGTCCCGAACGCTGACGAGCAAGTGGTAGTGATTCGAGAGGAACACGGGGAGGTGGACCTCGACCGCATGGAGGCGCGCCGCGCGGGCCAGCACACCGCGGATGGCGTCGTTGAGAAGCGCCGAAGGTCGCATCAACAGGCGGCCCTGGATTGTCCGGCAGGTGACCTCGACCAGCGCCCCGCCGGGGGGTACGTAGCGTAGTCTTCGTGCCATACGGGTGAAAGACGGAAAAGGGGCCTGGCTATCTGGCACCGCGCGGGACAAGAAGACTCGCGCTGGAAATCGGCTGGCACTTCTGCTTCAGCCTGGCGCCTGAGAGATCGAGAGTGCGCCGGGATCCAGTGGCAGAATAGAACCGACACCCCGGAGGCTGCATGCGCAAGCGCGATCCCGCCGATGAGCCACGAAACGCCGGTCCGCACCCACGGCGGAGCGCCCCTGCATGCTCCCGCGGCGGATGCGGGCGAGGCTTACCGCCTGGCCTACGCCGCCGCCCAGCCCGACGCCGGTCGGAGGGTCGTTGCCATCGCTCTCGAGGCGAGCGCGTTCGATTGGAACGTCGCTCCCGGAGTCACCTTCCAAGCCTGGGGATTCAACGGCCAGGTCCCGGGACCGACCCTCGAGGCTGAGGTCGGCGACGTGCTCGAGATTCGGCTCACCAACCGTCTTCCCGAGCCCACGGTCGTCCACTGGCATGGTCTGCGCATTCCGCCAGCGATGGATGGGACGGAGATGGTGCAACGCCCGATCGCGCCGGGCGACACCTTTACCTACCGCTTCAGGCTCCCGGACGCCGGGACCTTCTGGTACCACTCGCACTTCAACGAGACGGTGCAGCTCGAACGCGGCCTCTATGGAGCGCTCGTGGTGCGGTCGGCGGAGGAGCCCACCTTCGATCACGAGCGTGTTCTCGTCGTCGATGACGTCGAGCTCGCTCGAGACGGCAAGGTCAAGCCCCCGGGAGGGTGGATCGAATCGCACGACGGGCGCGAAGGCAGTACCCGGCTCGTCAACGGGAAGCAGGAGCCCGAGCTTGCGATGGCGGCCGGCCAGATCGAACGCTGGCGGATCATCAACGCCGCGAGTGCCCGCTATCTGCGGCTGTCGATCGGTGGACGACCATTTCGCATCGTCGGCACCGATGGCGGGCTCATCGGCTCGCCCGTCCCGGCCACCGAGATCCTGCTGGCGCCGGCGGACCGGGTGGAGCTCGCGGTGGGGCCCTTTGCCGAAGGGGAGATTCATCGCGTCGAGACCCTGCCGTTCAATCGCGGCTCCTTCAAGAAGCACCCAAAGCCGGAGTTGTTCGCGACCCTCCGCGTCGGACCCCAAGCGTCCTCGAAGGCGCACATCCCCGAGACGCTACGCCGGATCGAGCCTCTGGTGACGGGACCGGTCGAGGCGAACCGGGAGGTCCGGCTGGGTTTCACGCTGGGTCTCAAGCACGGCGTCGAGTTCACGGTCAACAAGGAGCAGCACCACCGCGCGGAACCGGTGCGGGTGGGCGAATTGCAGGTCTGGGACGTGGTCAACCGCTCTCCCGTCCATCACCCGTTTCACCTGCACGGCTTCTTCTTCCAGGTGTTGCTGGTGAACGGGAAGCCCCCCGGGTTCCTGTCCTGGGAAGACACGATCAACGTTGCCGCGTTCGGCAGCGTCCGCATCGCCTGGATGCCGGACGACCGCCCGGGAGAATGGATGTATCACTGCCACATCCTCGAGCACCACGCCGCCGGGATGATGGCGCATTTCGCCGTCCTGCGCTGATACGTTCTCGAGCGACCGAGCGGCCGGCCTTTCCGGCGGAGGAGTCGGCCGCTCCGGAAACTGTCCGCGGCGGCCTGCGTAGGTGTCCTGAGGAGCCGACTCGGGGAGGGCAGGAGCGCGCGATGGAGATGACAGGAATACCGTTCGGCACCACCGACTGGAGCGCGGTCGAGGCGACGCTGCATGCGGGGGAGCGCGGTACGGCGACCTGGCGCACCCGGCGGTTCGGGGAGATCCGCGTCCGGCTGGTCGAGTACTCGCCGGGGTACTGCGCCGATCACTGGTGCTCCAAGGGGCACATCCTGCTCTGCCTCACCGGCGAGCTCCACACCGAGCTCCAGGACGGGCGGAGCTTCCTTCTCCTGCCCGGCATGAGCTACCAGGTGGCCGACGGCGCCGAAGCGCACCGCTCGTCCACCGCCACCGGCGCGCGGCTCTTCATCGTCGATTGACCGGCGAACGGCGCCTTCAGTTCGGCGGCAACGTCGCCGACCAGCGGTCGGAATTTTCCTGTTCGAAGCCATCGGCGAAGAGCGGCAGGGGGTAGGCGAGGAGCGCCTGGTGGGTGGCGGTGCCGGTGCGCGGCCAGGCGAGCTCGCCGCCGACGAGCAGGCGGCCGTTGTCGCGCGCCATCGCCCAGGTGCCGGCGGCGCCCGCCGTGTCGGGGTTCCAGGGCAGGAGCGTCCCGTCGGCGACCGTCAGCGCAAAGAGGTCGCGCTGCTGCGTGCCGACGAACAGCGCGTCGGTGCCGCACTGCGACGGAGTCGGATCGACCGGCGTCGTCGAGTCGACCCAGGCGCGCACGCAGTCGAAGTGGCCGCCGACGAACAGCACCCCGAGGTCCGGATCGAGCGCGCAGGCCTGTACGCCGCCGTCGGTGGCGATCCAGAAGCCGGTGTCCACCGCGCCCGTCGCCGGCGCGAAGCGGTTCACGTTGCGCTGGTTCTGCTGGTCGCCCAGCCCGCCGGTCGCCCACCAGTCGCCGCAGAGATAGACCCAGTCGCGGTCCACCTGGAGATCGTAGATCTGGACCTCCGGGTCGGACGGATTCGCGTCGGCGAGATCCGGCGCGAAGAGCGAAGTCACCGCGCCGGTAGCGCTGTCCACGGAGGCGGCGCTCACCCGGCGCGCGGCGTTGACCGAGTCGAACTGCCCGCCCAGATAGAGCGTCTGTGCATCCGGCGAGAAGGCAAGCGAGTAGACCGAGGCGAAGGCGCCGCCGTCCGAGGCGACGAGCGGATCGAACGTCGTGTCGAGGAGGCCGGTCGTCGGCGACACCGCCGCGACGTAGGCATGGCAGGGAGTGGTCGCACAGCCCCCCACCTTGAGGAAGTTGCCGGCGATGTAGACCCGCGCGCCGTCCGGAGCGAGAAGGAGGCGCTGCACGCGGTCATCGGGTTCGGGGAGCCAGGTGGGGTCGAGCGCCGCGTTCGTGCGCGCCACTTTCGCCGCATGCCGCCGCTGCACGCCGCCGATGGTGCGGAACTTCCCGCCGAGGTAGATCGACTGGCGGTCGGCCGAGAGCGCCAGCGTCTGTCCGCGGGGGTTGCTGGAGCAGGTGGGGAAGGGACCCGGGTCGCAGGTCGCCTGCGGATCCCAGGCGAGGACCGCGCCGGTCGCCGCGTCGCAGGCGGCGAACCACGGGCGCGCCACCTCGAGCGGCCCGCCGATCACCTCGCCCGGTGGCCGGACGTTCTGAAACCGCCCGGCGAGGTAGGCGACGCCGTCCACCAGCAGGATGTCCTCGATCTGCCCGTCGGCGAGACAGGCTGCCTGCGGCGCGTTGCCGGGCATCTGGGCGGCGGGAGCGCCGCCGGGCACCGAGCCAAGAAACAGGAGGGCGAGGGCAGGTCCGCGCATGGGGGCGAGTCTAGCCTGCGGCAGCGCGCTAGAACGGTTTCTGCTGCACCGTCGCGTGCGCTTTCGGGACGAGCATCAGGGCGGCGGAACCGAAATACTTGTGGAACTCCGGCACCATTTCGCCGTTGGCGACCACGGGGTCGGTGGCGACCAGCCTCTTCGCCTCGTCGATCTCTTCAACGGCGAAGATGAACAGGCCGCGCCAGCCGTCAACGCCGTCGAACGGGCCGGCGAGCGCCAGCTTGCCCTCGTCCGAGAGCCGCCTCATGTTGGCGAAGTGGCCCTGGAACATCGCGTCGCGCTGCGGGCCGTCGGGCATCCGGTTGGGGCCGGTCTTGAGGACGACCAGCACGTAGTGCCGCATGCCGTGCTCGTCCGCCCCGACCTGGGCGGCGAGAGCGGGGTCGAACTTCGAGCTCGCCGCCTCCGGGGTCGCCGGGGTTTGGGCCAGGGCGAGCTGGGAAAGGGCAACGATTGCAGCGAGGACCCAGAGCGCGGCGGGTTTTCTGTGCATGCACGACCTCCGACTTCACTCTACGCACGACCGAGCGATCGGTTCAACAGGAAGGCGATGCACAGGGTCGGTTCAGCCGCGGTCGCTACCGCCGGAGTCCCGGCGACCGGCCGCGAGCGCGCTCGTCTACCTGAATCGTGCGCTTGCCCCGGCCAAAGCCCCGCGGTCTGAGGCCTCGGCGCCGAAAACCCGCGGGTCCGCGCATGCGTACCTCCCGCATGAGCGATCCTTTCGTCGGAAGCGTCGGGCAGCGCGCCCCCGGAGAGCACAGTGAGGAAGCCATCCGGAGACCGCAAATGAATCGTTCGAGCCGCCGCCGACTCGCCGTCTACCCTTTCCTGGAGGCTTTTCTCTTCGCGCTCGCACTCTCGTCCCCAGGTTGCACCGCTGCCGCGGCGCCGGCGCGCGAGCCGGTCGTCGGCCTGCCTTGCGAGGGCTGCGAGGCGATCTTTGCCGGCATGCCGGAAGAGCCGGCGGCGGCGGCGCGCATCGGTCCCCTGGGCGAGTTGGGCGAGCCGCTGCGCATTGTCGGAACGGTTTTCGACCCCAGCGGCAAACCCGCCCCGGGGATCGTCGTCTACGCCTACCAGACCGACGCCGCCGGGCACTATCCACCCGACGAGGCGCGGCGCGGGCAGCCCGGCGCGCGGCACGGCCGCCTGCGCGCGTGGGTGAGGACGGACGGCCATGGGGAGTACGCCTTCGACACCATCCGGCCGGGCGGTTATCCCGGCACGGACATCCCGCAGCACGTCCACATGCACGTCCTCGAGCCGGGGCGGTGCACCTACTACATCGACGACCTGCTCTTCACCGACGATCCGCGCCTCACCGCCGGGAAACGAGCGAGCTACGAGCTCGGCCGCGGAGGCAGCGGCATCGCCGTGCCGGCGAAAGGGAGCGACGGCGTCTGGAACGTGCGCCGCGACATCCGGTTGGGGGAGAAGATTTCGGGCTATCCGCCGCTGCGCTGATTCCCCTCACGCGCCTGTGCGAGACTGCCTCCGGCACACGCAGTCGACGATCACGAGATGGAGGAGGAGGCATGAAAACGAGGCCGCCAGGAGAGTTGCAGGACGGTGACCTCTGTGCCGTCGTCGGTGGAACGCATGCCGGCAAGGCGGGGACCGTGCGAGACGTCCACACCAGCAAGACCGGGCACGTCACGATCACCGTGGTCCAGACGAATGGCGAGAGGTTCAAGACGCTGGCGAGAAATGTCGTCGTACAGAAGGGAGGCGACCGTTGAGGCGGCGCTCCCGCCGACGCCCGTGTCGCGCTAGACTTTCCGTCAGCCATGGAACTCCACGACCTGCTACTGCGCAACCGTACGCCGGCGATCGATGAGGCCCTGCAGGGCCTGTCGCGTGCGGCACTGCCGCACTACTCGGCCGACCAGAGGGCGGCGAACCGCCTGCGCCTCGAGAAGCTCTACGATCTCTGCGTGCAATGCATCGCCGAGCGCTCCCTCATTCCGATCTGCATCCACGCGCGCCAGGTAGCGCGGGAGCGGCATCGGGAGGGTTTTCACTTCTCGGAGGTCCACACCGCCTTCAACGTCCTGGAGGAGGTCATCTGGCGCCTCATCACCTCCAACCTCCAGCCACCGCAGCTCGTCGCGGCGCTGGGGCAGGCGAGCACGGTGCTCGGGGCGGGCAAGCAGGCGCTGGCCATCGAATACGTCCAGCTCGCCGGACATCCCGATCCCGCGACGTCGCTCGATCTCTCCGCCCTCTTCAAGGGCACGGCGTAGTCTCTTCGAGCGGCCCGGGCCTGCTCTCCGGTCGCCGCGACCCTGGAATGCCCCGCAACCCGCAGGGAGAACACGCATGACGATGCCGCTGCCCGCTGCCTGAAAGTAGCGCCGCGCAGGAGTACAATCGCCCGCCTCACGACAACGGCTCTCCGGGGGGAATGCCGATGAAAGCGACGACGACGCAGGGCCAGGAGATCGACTTCGCAGCGAGCCACTTCGACGCCCTGAAACTCCGTCTCAAGGGGTCACTCCACTTTCCGGGCGAACCGGCCTACGCCGAAGCCCGTTCGGTCTGGAACGCGATGATCGACCGGCGACCGCTGGCGGTCGTGCGCTGCCTTGGCGTCGCCGACGTCGTCGCCGCGTCCAGTTCGCGCGCCAGCATGATCTCCTCCTCTGCATCAAGGGGGGCGGTCACAACATCGCCGGCCTGGCGGTCGCCGACGGCGCGCTGATGCTCGATCTCGGGCTGATGCGCGGGGTCTGGGTCGATCCGGCGCGGAAGATCGCGCGAGCCCAGGGCGGCTGCCTCCTCGGCGACGTCGACCGTGAGACGCAGCTCCACGGGCTCGCCGCCGTGCTCGGGTTCGTGTCGCTCACCGGTATCGCCGGGCTGACCCTCGGCGGCGGCTTCGGCTATCTCACGCGGCGGTTCGGCTGGACGTACGGACAACGTCGTCGCAATGGAGGTCGTGACCGCCGACGGCCGGGTCGTGCGCGCCGCGAGCGACGAGAACCCCGACCTCTTCTGGGGGCTGCGCGGCGGCGGCGGCAACTTCGGCGTCGTCACCGGCATCGACTACGCCCTCTACCCGGTCGGTCCCGAGGTCGTCGGCGGTGTCGTCGCGTGGCCGGCGAGCGAAGCCCCGCAGGTGCTCGATCTCTACCGCCGCCTCGCCGCGGAAGCGCCGCCCGAGCTTACCCTGGTCGCCCTGCTGCGCCCGGCGCCGCCGGCGCCCTGGCTGCCGAAGGAGATGCACGGCCAGCCGATGGTCGCCCTCCTCGCCTGCCACACCGGGCCGCCGGAGGAGGGCGAGAGATCGGTTGCGGCAATCAAGGACTTCGGCAAGCCGGTCGGTGACATCCTGGTCCGCCGGCCTTACGCCCAGATGCAGGCTCTGCTCGACGCCACGCAGCCCAAGGGCCGGCGCTACTACTGGAAGAGCGAGTACCTGCCCGGCATCGAACCTGCCCTGTGCGAGCAGGCGATCGAGCAGGCAGCGCAGATATGCTCGCCGCACTCCGCGGTCATTTTCTTCCAGATCGAGGGGCGCCCTCAACCGGGTCGAGGACGGGCACTCACCGGTCGGCAACCGCGATGCCCGCTTCGTGCTCAATGTCGCCGGCTCCTGGGAGCAGGCGGCGGACGACGCCGCGAACATCGCCTGGGCGCGCGACGCTTGGGACGCCATGAAGGGCTTCTCGACCGGCGGCAACTACGTCAACTTCCTCACCGAGGACGAAGGCCCTGAGCGCATTGCCGCCGCCCTCGGCAACGGCATCGGCCGCCTCACCGAAGTGAAGCGGCGCTGGGACCCGGAGAACCGCTTCCGCGCCAACCGCAACATCGCGCCGGCGTAGCGCGGGCCTCGCCCCTCCTCTCGGCGCTTCGAGCCTGCGCCTGGATGTGGAGGCGCGCTGCCGGCGCCGGAAGGGATAGGTTGGGCGGTCTCTCCGACTTTCGCTGTGAGGTGAAGATGCCCCCAAGTGCCCGTGCGTCTCGACGGTTCGCATTCGTCGTCGCTTCTGCTGCGATGAGAATCCTGGCCGCGCCTCCGACGCCGGAGTAGGCCGGCCGCTCGTCCACCCTGCACGACGGGCGGAACCGTGTACGATCCGTCCATGTTCGCCTGGTGCGCCTACTGCCAGCATCTGATTGGCGAGTCCCCGCCGCTCGAGGACTTTCGGGTGACTCACGGCATCTGCCCGAAGTGTGAGCTCGCGGTCGAAAGCTACGAGCCGTCACCTTCCGAAATTCTGGCGAAGCGACTGGTAGGCGAGCTCGAGAGCGCCGGTCGAAACGGACAGTTCGCTCGGGCCGCGGAGGCGATCCAACGCGCGCTCGCCGCGGGGATACTGCCGTCGGAGGTGATGATCGGTGTTCTCCACCCTGCGCTCGCCAGAATCGGCGAGCTCTGGGAGGCAGGAGAGATTACCGTCGCCGAGGAGCATCGCTTCTCCGCTTTCTGCCTCGAAGTCATCGAACGGCTTCCCCCCTCCCGGGTGGAGAGTGCCAGCCCGACGTTGCTCTTGCGCCGTTTCCGGAGAGCGTGCACGACCTGGGGCTGCGCATGCTCCAACAGCTCGCCTGGGAACGCGGGGTCTCTTGCGAGGTGCTGCCCGTCGGCACGAGCGGCGAGGCGATCCTCGCGGCCGCCGGGCGGCCGGGCGGTCCGAAGCTCCTCGGGATCTCGGTGGGGCTCGTCGAGTTGATTCCAGCCGCAGTCGGATTCTGGCGGGAGCTGGATCGCCAACTGCCGCGGGAGACGAAGGCTCGCGCTCGGCGGCCAGGCTTTCCGCAGACGCTCCGGGCCGAAGGTGGAGGCGAAGGTGCCGGTCCTGCGGGCCCTCGACGAGTTTCTCGCCTGGATTCAGCCGTTCTCGCCGGAGTCGTCGCCGGCGTCCGCGCCGCGTCCGCATCGCCCTGCGTGGACCGGCCGCGCGCGCGGCGGGGGAGGAGCGAACTGATGCCCGAAGTCCAGGCGCTTTCCGCGCGGCTGCGCGAAGCCACGGCGGAACGTCATGCCACCGTCGAATCGCTGCCCTTCTTTCTCGCCCTGCGCGCCGACGAGCTGCCGGTCCAGTCGGCGGTGAGCTACCTGCGTGGGCTGGCCATCGTCCATGCCGTGCTCGAGTCCTGCCTGAGCGGCAGGAGCGGGCTGTCGCACGAGCTCTGGCGGCCAGGGATGGAACGGCTGCCCGAGTTGCTCGCGACCTTCGAGGCCGCCGACGTCGCGCGACTGCCGGATGTGCCGCGCGCCATCGATGCCGCCCTCCGGCTGGGCGACCGTATTCTGCTCGCCGCGCACGAGCCGGTGAGGCTCCTGGGGCCGCTCTACGTGCTCGAGGGCTCGCAGCTCGGCGGACAGGTTCTGCGTCGGCACCTGGCGGCGGCGCTCGGCCTCGCGACGAGCCGCGTCGCTTACGGCGGCGATGGCTCGACGGTGCAGGCGCGCTGGCGCTCGTTCAAGGACGCCCTCGATGCCCTGCGACTCGGGACTGCCGAGGTCGAAGGGATTCTCGCCGCGGCACAGGCGACCTTCGACGGGATCTCCGGAACTGGCAGAGGCCGCCTTCCCCTATGACGAGAGCGAACTGCGTCACCGGGTCACGGCCTTCAACCCGGAGGCGGGCCGACACGCCATGCCGCAGTCGGAAGTCGAGATCGCCCGCGCGCTGCGCTGCGCCGAAGTCGCGTGGCGGCGGTTTCCGTACCTCGAGACGCGATTCGGCGAGCGCGGCCGCCGCTTCACCTCGAGCGACAGCTGCTGGCTGGTCACTCTGCGCGGACTCGACGAAGAGAGCCGGCACCGATTGCTCTCCTGGTTGCGCGAGGTGCTCGCGAACCGCGGCCTGCCGTCGATCATCCTCGAACGCCATCTCGAAGAGATCGACGCCGACTGCCGCGCCCGCCCCCCGATCGAGGGTCCTGCCGGCGACGCCTTCCGCTTCGTGATCGAGCGCTTCCGGGCCGAGAGCGCGGCCCTGCTTCCGCGCGCGACGCGGGCCGCGATGATCGAGCGCTGGGACCGGCGTCTCGGCGAGTGCGACGGCATGGTGGTGCCGGACGCCGCCGAGATTCTCGTGGCGGCCTGGCTGGACTCGATCGGTGGAGCCGCGCGCGCCTGGGAGGCGACCTACCCCTGGTTCTGCGACCCGGCGCGCTTCTCCGAATCCTGGATCGAAGCCGTCGCTCTCCTCGCCGATGAATTGAAGGGACTGCGCTGACCTCCTAAGTTATTGATTCCAAATGGTGCCGGAGACAGGAGTCGAACCTGCACGCCCGTGAGGACGGGGGATTTTGAGTCCCCTGCGTCTGCCATTCCGCCACTCCGGCAAAGGATGGGTGGGGGAGAGGGAGCCTACGGGCAGGCTGCGGCACTGTCAATCTGTGGAAAAGTCGGTGGAAAAGTCCCTTGCGCGGCGGCGCTTGCGCCTTGTTTCCGCTACCCCATGGGGTTGACGAAATCCGCTTTTTCGGCTACTCTTCGACGTCGGCAGTTGACGCTCTCGAAACCTAAGTACCCGGGCTCACAATAGTTACAGAAGGGGGCAGAGCACGTGACATTCAAGGTCGGTCAGAAGGTCGTCTACCCGAACCACGGCGTCACCGTGGTCGAGGAGATTGCTCCGAGCCGGATCGATGGCACCGAGCGCACCTGTTATCACCTCCGGCTTTTGTCGGGAAACTCCAAGGTGATGGTGCCGAAGGACAACCTCGATCTGGTCGGGCTGCGTCCCCTTTGCGAGGCGAAGGAGATCCGCACACTTTTCAGCATCCTCGAGAACGGCAGCGTCGAGGCCCAAAAGGACTGGAAGGGCCGCTACAAGCAGAACGTCGAAAAGATGAAGACCGGCCGCATCACCGAAGTCGCGGAAGTGCTCAAGAACCTCCGGTTCGTGAGCCAGAGGAAGAGCCTCTCCTTCCGCGAGAAGAAGATGTACGAGCGCGCCAAGAGCTTCATCGTCAGCGAAGTCGCCCACGTCAAGGGGCTGACCGAGCGTGACGCCGAACAGCAGGTCGAGCGCGCCCTGACCTCCAGCATCGAACGCAAGAAGAAGGGCGACCTGCTCGCGAGCTGATCGCACCACGACCCGCCTCCTCACGGCCGCTCCCGCTTCTTCTGAAGCCGGGGCGGCCGTTTCGTTTTCTGCCAGACTCCGGACGGATGGAGAGCACCTTGACGCCGGGCGCCGCCGGATGACCGATCCGCAGATTCCCGAGCTGCCCGTTGCCGCGGCACCTCCGGCGGCTGCGTTCGTCGACATCGCTCTGCCACTGCCGGTCGGCCAGACGTTCACCTATCACCTGACGCAGTACCAGCAGGAACGCGTCAAGCCGGGGGCGCGGGTGCGCGTGCCAGTCGGACGGCGGCGCATGATCGGTTACGTCGTGGCGACGCGCGCCGTCGCCCCCGAGGGTTTTGCCACCCGGGCGATCGAGGCGCTCGTCGATCGCGACCCGGTGCTGCCGCCGGAGCTCCTCGAGCTCGCCCGATTCGCCGCCGACTACTACCTGTGCCCGCTCGGCGACGTTCTCGCCGCGATGATTCCCGCCGAGGCAGACTCCTGGGGGGACCGCCGCGTCCGGCTGACCGACCGCGGGGCAATGGCGTTGCCGCACCACCCGGCCTGGGTTTGCCTGCAGGCGCTGCTCCTCGAGCGCGGACAGATGCGGATCTCGGAGATCGAGGAACTCCTCGACGACCCGCAGATCGAAGCCGTCCTGGTGCAGGCGCTCGAGGAAGGCAACCTCGCCTGGGACGAGGCCGGAGCGCGCGGCGAGCGCTACGCTGCGGCGTTCGGGCTCGCTCCCGGCCCTCCCGACGCGCTCCGGGAGCGGGCAGGGCGCTCGGCCGCGGGTCGCGCGGTGATCGATTTTCTCGTCGCGCTCGGTCGCCCGGCGCTCGCCGACGAGTTGCGCCAGGGGGTTGGGTGCAGCGCGGCAGTGCTGCGCCGTCTCGCTGGTCTCGGCATCCTGCTGCGTTTCAGCCAGCCGAGCCGAGTCGCGCTCGACCGGCATCTGATGGCTCCGCTGCCCCTGACCCAGGGAAGCGCTGCACCGGCGCCGATCCAATTGCGCGGCGACCAGGCTGGCGCCCTGGAGGAGATCGAGCGCGCCCTGGCGAGCGGCAGCTTCGAACGCTTTCTGCTGCGCGGCATGACCGGCTCGGGCAAGACCGAGGTCTACCTGCGCGCCGCGGCGACGGCGCTCGCCGGCGGCCGGAGCGTCCTTCTGCTGGTGCCCGAAATCGCCCTCGTGCCGGCGCTCGCGGCGGCGGCCCGCCAACGCTTCCCGAAAGAGCTCGCGGTGCTGCACTCCGGGCTCGGCGCCGCCGAGCGCCAGCAGGAGTGGGCGCGCATCCGGACCGGCGAGGCGCGGCTGGTGGTGGGGCCGCGGTCGGCGCTCTTCGCGCCGGTCACCCGCCTCGGGCTGATCGTGGTGGACGAGGAGCAGGATCTGTCCTACAAGCAGGACTCGTCGCCGCGCTACCAGGGACGCGACCTCGCGCTGATGCGCGCCAAGCTGTCCGGGGCCGTGGCTGTGCTGGTTTCGGCGACGCCGGCGCTCGAGACCCGGCTGGCGGTCGCCTCCGGCAGAATGGCCGCGCTGGCGCTCACCGCGCGCGCCGGCCACGGCGCCCTCCCCGAAGGCATCCTCGTCGACCTGCGCACCGAGCCGGTGGCTCGGCTCCCCGGGGACGTGCAGTTCTCGGCCCGCCTGCTCGCCGAGATCGAGCGCGCGCTCGCCGAGGGCGACCAGACGATCCTGCTGCGCAATCGCCGCGGCTACGCGCCGCTGCTGCTCTGTCGCGCCTGCGGCGAGGACTTCCGCTGCTCGGCCTGCGGCCTGCCGCGCACCTATCATCGCAAGGGGGGCAAGGGCGGCCGCGGCGAGCAGTTGATCTGCCACTACTGCGACTCGCGGCTCGCCGTGCCGGCGCGCTGCCCGACCTGCCGCGGCGAGACCCTGGAGGCGATCGGCGCCGGCACCGAGCGGATCGAAGAGGCGGTCAAGGAGCGCTTTCCGGACGCCGCCGTGGACGTCCTCGACCGCGATGCGCTCTCCCGCGGCGGCGGCCCGGCGGCCATCCTGGAGCGCTTTCAGCGCGGCGAGACGCAGATCCTGGTCGGCACCCAGATGGTCTCGAAGGGGCACCATTTCCCGCGCGTGGCGCTCACCGGGATCCTCTCCGCCGACAGCTACCTGGGCTTTCCCGATTTCCGCGCGGTGGAGAAGACCTACGCCCTGTTGACCCAGCTCGCCGGGCGGGCCGGGCGCGGCGAACGACCGGGCCGCATGGTGATCCAGACCTTTCTCCCCGAGCATTACGCCATTCGCGCGGCGCTGCTGCAGGACGACGCCGCCTTCGCGGAGCAGGAGTTGCGCTTCCGGCGGATCTTCCACTACCCGCCCTACACCCGCATGGTGCAGCTCCTGCTGCGCGACGCCAATCGCGAGCGCGGCCTCGCCCGCCTGACGGAGATCGCCGCTCGCCTGGCGCGCCAGCCGCGCGCCGCCGAGCTGCGCGTCACCGGGCCGGCGACGGCGCCGCTCGAGCGGCTGCGCGGCGAGTGGCGGCTCCAGTTGCTGGTGCGCGGGGCGCAGGGCGGCCTGGTCCGCCAGGCGATGCGCGAGGCCCTCGGCGAGAAGCCGCACCCGGGGCTCGCGGTCGATGTCGACCCGTATCACCTGCTCTGACCGTCCGTCGCCGAGGTTTGACCTGCTTCCCGCGCCTCCGGTAACCTGTCCGTCTTCGTGACCACCCAGGACTCCCAGTTCGAAGAGCCCCTCACCGCGCTGCGCCGGAGGATCGAGGAGCTCGAAGGTTATCCGGAAGGATCGGGCCGGGAGGGGGAGCTGCGCGAGCTGCGCAAAGAGCTCGCCCGCGAGACGGAGCGCATCTTCTCCGGCCTCAGCCGCTGGCAGAAGACGCTCGTCGCACGCCACTCGGACCGTCCGTACACCCTCGACTACGTCCGCCATGATGACCGAAGACTGGGTCGAGCTGCACGGCGACCGGGCGTTCGCCGACGATGCGGCGATCGTCGCCGGGCTGGCGCGTTTCCGCGGCCGCTCGGTCGCCATCATCGGCCACCACAAGGGGCGGGGCACCAAAGAGCGCATCGCGCGCAACTTCGGCCAGCCGCGGCCCGAGGGTTACCGCAAGGCCCTGCGCATCATGAAGCTGGCCGAGCGCTTCGGCCTGCCGGTCATCACCCTGATCGACACCGCCGGCGCCTATCCCGGGCTCGACGCCGAAGAGCGCGGCCAGGCCGAGGCGATCGCCCGCAACCTGCTCGAGATGTCCGGCCTCAGAGTGCCGATCGTCGTCGCGGTCACCGGTGAGGGCGGCAGCGGCGGCGCCTTGGCGCTCGGCGTCGGCGATCGCGTGCTGATCTTCGAGTACGCGGTCTACTCGGTCATCTCGCCCGAAGGCTGCGCGGCGATCCTCTGGAAGGATCAGGAGATGAAGGCGCAGGCGGCAGAGGCGATGCGCATCACCGCGCCCGACCTGCTCAAGCTCGGGGTCGTGGACGAGATCGTCGCTGAACCGCCGGGCGGGGTGCACACCGACCCCGAAGCCGGGGCAGCCCGGCTCGGCGATGCCATCGAACGCGCCCTCAAGGCGCTCGAAGCGATGAGCCCCGAAGCCCGGCTCGAAGCCCGCTACCGCCGCTTCCGGGCTCTCGGAGTCGTCGGCGGAGTCGGCGCGGCCGGCGGCGCGCCGGCGCCGCGGCTCCCGCGGCTCCCGGTCGCTGACCGCTGGTGCACGAACTCTGGATCGCCCGGCAGCCGGCTCCGCCGGTCGAGACCCTCGCGCAGCTCGAAGCCACCGGCCTGACCCGCGATCTGGCGACGCTCCTCGCCCACCGCGGAGTGACCACCGCGGCCGAGGCCGCCGCCTTTCTCGCTCCCGGGCTCGACAGCCTGCACGATCCGCTGCTTCTCAAGGGGATGACGGAGGCGCTCGATCTCCTGGTCGCGGCGCACGGACGCGGCGAGCGCGTGGCGGTGATCGGCGACTACGATGTCGACGGACTGACGGCGACGGCGCTGCTGCTCGGTGTCTTCCAGGCGGTCGGGATCGCGGCGCATGGCATCCTTCCGAACCGCCATGCCGGAGGCTACGGGCCACAACCGCAGCACATGCAGCAGGCGGAGGAGCTCGGGTGCCGGCTGGTGATCACCGCCGACTGCGGGATCCGGGCGCACGAGGCGATTGCCGAGGCGACGCGGCGCGGCCTCACGGTCATCGTCACCGATCACCATCTGCCCGGCGATCTTCCGCTCGGCGCCGCCGCGGTCATCAACCCCCGGCAAGCCGGCTGCACGTACCCCTTCCGCGAGCTCGCCGGCGTCGGCCTGGCGCTCAAGGTCGGAGCGGCGCTGCTGCAGCGCTTCGGGCGCGAGGTGCCGTGGACCTCGCTCTTCCGGATCGCCTGCCTCGGCACGATTGCCGACGCCGCCCCGCTGGTGGGAGAGAACCGTGTCCTCGCCAGCCGCGGTCTCGCCGGTCTCGCCGCGACGCCCTCGGTCGGGCTGCGGGCGCTGATGGCCGAGGCCGAAGTCGGCTCGCCGGTTTCGGCGCACGACGTCGGCTTCCGCATCGGTCCACGGCTCAACGCCGCCGGCCGGCTCGGCGCCGCCGACCCGGCGCTCGAGCTGCTGCTGACCCGGGATCCGGCGCGGGCGCAGGAGCTCGCCGCCCAGCTCGGGCGCTGCAACAGCGAGCGCCGCGCGCTCGAAAAGCAGGTCGTGGACGACTGCGCGGCGCGCTACGCCGGCCGCGAGCTGCCGGCGGTCCTGATCGGCTGGAGCGCGGACTGGCATCGCGGCGTCGTGGGGATTGCCGCCGGACGCCTGGCGCGGCAGTTCCACCGCCCGGCGGTGCTCTTCGCCATCACCGACGGCGTGGCCGTCGGCTCCGGCCGCAGCGTGCCGGGCATCGATCTGCACGGTTTCCTGCGTGCCTGGGAGAACCGGGTGGAGCGCTTCGGCGGACATGCCCAGGCGATCGGCATGACGACGAGCTCGGTGCACCTCGAAGCGCTCGCCGCGGAATGGGAGTCGGCGGCCGCGGCCTGGCCGCCCGAAAGCTTCGCGCCGACGATCGAGTACGACCAGACGCTGGAGCTCGACGAGGTCACCCCAGGGCTGCTCGCGCGCCTGACCCGCCTCGAGCCGTTCGGAGTGGGCAACCCCGAGCCGGTCTTCCGCATCGGTCCGTGCCGCCGGGTGGGCGCGGGGCGCGTTTTCGGCTCCGGGCACCTCGGCCTGGTGGCCGCGAGCAGCACGGCACCGCGGGGAGCGACCGTCGAGGTCGTCGCCTGGCAGTGGGCCGAGCGCGCGGCGGCGGACCGCGTCTTCGACGGCGACTTCGAAATGCTGGCAGTGGCGGAGCACGACCGATTCCGCGACCGGCCGCGCCTGCGGCTCGTCGCCTGCAGGGCAGCGGGCCCGCGAACCAACTAGAATGGCGGGTATGACGAGGTCGGCGAACCAGGGCTCCCACAAGCGGCTGCGGCGCGGTCTGCTCGCGCTGATGGCGGTCGGGGTGGCGGGGCTCGCGGGCCTCTACCTGCTCGGTCGCCAGGGGGCCCCCGCCGACGAGAGCGAGGCGGCCGCTCCGGCGCCGGCCCCGGGTTCCGCCGACGCCGCATCCGAGGCCGCGCAACGCGCCGAGAACGTCATCGCTTCCAGCGACGCTTTCGACTTCACGCAGTCGCTCGAAGGCCAGCCGGTTTTCAGCGTGCACGGCGATCGCTTCCGGTCGACGCGCGACGGCAGGGTCGAGCTCGAAGGGGTGCGCTTCCAGATCTATCGCGGGGCCACGAGCTACGCGGTGGCGAGCGACACCGCCGCCTACGACTCGAACTCCCAGGAGGCGGTCCTCAAGGGCAACGTCAAGCTCAGCGGCGGCGAGCTGGCGATCGACAGCGGCGAGCTCCAGCTCTCCCGCGGCGGCAAGTTCCTCACCGCCCAGGGTCCGATCGCGATGCGCCACGGCAAGTACTGGCAGGGCGAGGCGAGCGCCCTCGAGTTCGATGTCGCGCTCGACCTGATGACGCTGCGCGGGCCGGTGGTGATGGCGGGCGAGCTGCCTGGGGCCGAACCGATGTCCGTGAAGGCGGCGAAGATGGTGCTCGACCGCTCCGGCCGGGTGCTGCGCGCCAGGGGCGAGGTGCAGGCCAGCCGCGGCGCCAGCCACTTCGAGGCGGACGAGGCCGAGCTCTTTCTGGCCGAAGACGGCGAGACGCCCGCGGTGCTGATCCTCGACGGCTCGCTTACCGGCACCTACGTCGCGACCGAGACCTCCGCCGCCGACGCCGCGGACACTGCCGGGACTTCTGAGCGCGTCGATTTCCGCGGCGCCAAGCTCACCATGCAATTCGGCGCCGCGGGCGTCAACGAGCCGCGCGAGATGAGTCTCGAAGGCCGGGGCAAGATCCTGGCGCTCGTCGAATCGGTCGACGGCGAGATCATCCATGGCCTCGCCTCGCGGGCGCTCTGGCTGAAGTTCGAGGGCGGCCGCCCGCAGAGCGCCCAGAGCACCGAGCCGGTCTACTTCGCCGAGTACCAGCGGGGCGTCGACGAGGCCCTACGCTCTGGACGGGCCGACCGGGCCGACGCGGAGTTCGGGCCCTCGGGCGGCATCGCGCGGGTGGTGCTCGTCGGCGGGGTCAAGCTCACCGACCCGAGGTTCCGCGGCTGGGGCGAGCAGGCGCTGTTCGACCTCGCCGGCGAGCGCTCCGAGCTCCTGGGCGAGCCGGCGCGCACCGAAAGCACCGGCGGCGATCTCGCCGCGCCGCATATCGTCTACACGCGGAAGACCGGTGTCCTGACCGCCGACCGGGGGGTGCGCGGCGTGCTCAAGCGGGGGAGCGGGAGTGCCGTCGCCGGGGTCGGATTCCGCGGCGACCAGCCGATCGAGTTCCAGGCCGACGAGGCGATCTTCACCGACGCGCCGCGCGGCTTCTACCTCAAGGGCAAGGTGCGCGCCTGGCAGGGCAAGAGTCTCCTGCTGGCGAACCAGCTGCACGGCGAGGAGACCGAAGAGCGCCTTTCGGCGGCCGGGAGCGTGCGGACGCTCGTCGACCTGCAGAAGCAGGCCCCGGCCACGTCTGGAACGCCGGCGGCATCGTCCGCCGGCGACGCAGCGACGATGACCGAGGTCATCGCGGACCTGCTCACCTATCGCAAGAGCGAGGCGACTGTGACCTACTCCGGCGGCGTGCGCCTGTCGCAGGGCACGCGCACGCTCACCTGCGACGAGCTCGTCGCCACGCTCGACGACGCGCAGCAGATGAAGAGCATGGTCGGCACCGGCAAGGTCGTGCTGCGCGACACCGCGACCAGCCGCTCGATCCAGGCGGCGACCGCCACCTACGACGTCCGGGCGGAGAGCATCGAGCTGCTGGGGAGTCCGGTGACGATCAAGGACGACTCCGGTGCCTCGTTGGCCGGCAAGCGCGCCATCTACGACCTGAAGTCGGGCTCGGCACGCCTCGTGGGGGCGGCGCCATGAGCCGACCGGGGCCGCGGCTCTCGGCGATGAACCTGCAGAAGGTCTACGGCGGGCGCACGGTGGTGCACGACGTCTCCGTCGACGTGGCGCCGGGGGAGATCGTCGGCCTGCTCGGACCCAACGGCGCCGGCAAGACGACCACCTTCTACATGGTCGTCGGTCTCGCGCAGCCGGACGGCGGCAAGGTCATGCTCGGCGACGACGAAATCACCGACCTGCCGATGTACCTGCGCGCGCAGCGCGGCATCAGCTACCTGCCGCAGGAGCCCTCGATCTTCCGCAAGCTGTCGTCGGAAGACAACCTGCGCGCCATCTTCGAGACCCTCGACCTCACCCACGCCGAGCAGGAACGGCGCATCGACCGCCTGATCGAGGAGTTCCGCCTGCAGAAGGTCCGCAAGAGCATGGGCTACATGCTTTCGGGAGGCGAGCGCCGCCGCGTGGAGATCGCCCGGGCGCTCGTTCTCTCGCCCTCGTTCATCCTTCTCGACGAGCCATTCGCGGGCATCGATCCGATTGCCGTGCTGGACATTCAAGGTATCATCCGCCATCTGAGACAGATGGGAATCGGCATCCTGATCACCGACCACAACGTCCGGGAGACGCTGAAGATCACCGATCGCGCCTACATCATCAACAATGGCGGCATCCTGCGCGCCGGAACGCCGCTCGAGCTCTCCTCCGATCCGCAGGTCCGCAAGATCTACCTCGGCGAGCAGTTCGAGCTCTAGTCCGCCAACCCACCTCTACCGCATGGCTCTCGAACAGAAACTCTCCCTCAAGCTCTCGCAACGGCTGGTGATGACGCCGTCGCTGCAGCAGGCGATCAAGCTGCTGCAGATGACCCGTCTGGAGCTCGAAGTCGTGGTCGCGCAGGAGCTCGAAGATCAACCCGGTCCTCGAGGAGGCCGAGGAGCTCGAAGAGGACGAGGACGACGGCCTGCCGCTCGAGGCGGCGACCCAGGACGTCGATCGAGGAGCTTCCGACGCCCGAGGTCATGGAGCGCCAACGGCTCGAGCAGGTGGCGTTCGAGGCCTATCTCGACGACGCTTCGGGCGACGACGGCGGCAGCTACGGCGAATCCGAGAACCGCGAGGCGCCGCCGCTCGAGAACACGCTGACGCGCGAGCCCGACCTCTACGATCACCTCCTCTGGCAGATCCACATGTCGGACTTCACGCCGCGCGACCGCGAGATCGCCGAACTGATCGTCGGCAACCTGAATCCGGACGGTTTCCTCGTGGCCTCGCTCGAGGAGATCCGCGACCTGGCGAACTCCGGACACGAGCAGTCCTTGACCATGGAATACGTGGCCGCGGTCCTCGAGCGTGTGCGGCGGCTCGACCCGCCCGGCATCGCGTGCGCCAGCCTGCGCGAGAGCCTGCTGCTGCAGCTCGACCTGCGTGGGGAGCCCGCGGACTCGCTGACCCGGAGGGTGCTTGCCGACCATTGGGACCTCTTCCTGCGCCGCCAGTACGCGACGATCGCACGCGCCCTCGATCTGACGCTCCCCAGTCTCGAGCCGGTCATCGAGGACATCAAGACCCTGCAGACCCGGCCGGGACGAAAGTTCACCAACGACCGCACCCACTACATCGAGCCCGACGTCTACGTGCTCAAGGTGGGTGACGAGTACGTCATTCAGCTCAACGACGACGGGTTGCCGAAGCTGCGGATCTCGCGGTCGTACCGCAAGATGCTCAAGGTCCTCCGCCAGGAGGGCAGGCAGAACGAGGCGCAGCAGTTCATCTCGGAGAAGATGCGCTCGGCGCTCTGGATGATCAAGAGCCTCGACCAGCGCCAGCGGACGATCTACAAGGTCGCGACCTCGATCGTCCGCCAGCAGCGGGACTTCCTGGATCACGGGCTCGACCATCTCCGTCCAATGGTCCTGCGCGACGTCGCCGAGGACATCGGCATGCACGAGTCGACCGTGAGCCGCGTGGTGTCGAACAAGTACATGCATACGCCGCGCGGCCTGTTTCCGCTCAAGTACTTCTTCCACAGCGGAATCGACCGGGACTACGGCGAGGACATCTCCTCGCTGACCGTGAAGCGCAAGATCCAGCAGCTGGTCGAGTCCGAGGACGCCCGCCACCCGTTGTCGGACAGCGAATTGATGCGCATCCTCAACCGCGAAGGCATCCAGATCGCACGCCGGACGGTGGCCAAGTACAGGGACGAGCTCAACGTGCCTTCGTCCTCGGACCGCAAACGGATTTTCTGAGCAAGGAGGACTCGATGAACATCGAATTCGTCGGCAGGCACCTTCAGGTCGAGGAGAAGACGCGAGTCCTGGCCGCCGAGAAGCTCGAGCGGCTGCTGAAATTCCTCTCCGAGCCGATCGAAGCCCACGTCGTCCTCGAGGCAGGGAAGTTCCGGCACTCGGCCGAGATCAAGCTGCGCTGCGACGGCCGCGAATTCCTGTCGAAGGAAGAGGCCGTCGACCTGCACGACGCCCTGACTCTGGCCACCGACAAGGTGGTGGAGCAGGCGAAGCGGGCGCGCAAGCGCGAGGTCGACGAGCCCCGCCGCCGCGACCGCGTGCAGGCGAGCGCCCAGCAGTGGCCGGTGGATGTTCTGACGCGCGAAAGCGTGCGCAAGGGCGAATCGCCGATCGTCGTCAAGTCGAGCCACCTCGAAATCCACTCGATGACCATCAACGAGGCCGCCCTGAAGCTGGAGAGCTCGCGGAGCGAGTTCGTCGTCTTCCGCGACCTCGAGAACGAGCGCGTGAGCGTCATCTACCGCCGCCACGACGACGACTACGGCCTCATCGTTCCCGAGCTCTGATCTTTGAGCGGCAAATTCGCCGGACTCGAACCTCGCGTCGTGGCTCCGGCCCGGGAGCATGCTGCCGGACCTCCATGCCGCCTCCGCCTGAGGGCGTTCTCGAAGAGCTCGCTGCCGGCATCGCGCGCGCGGCTCCAGGACTCTCGGCAGCCGGCCTGCGAAACGGCCTGGTCGAACGCGAGGAACTCGGTACGACCGCCATCGGCGACGGATTTGCCATTCCGCACTGCCGGCTGCCGGGAAGCAGCGCGGTCCTTCTGCATGTGGCGCGGCATCCGAAGGGTGTCGATTTCGGGGCGCCCGACGGCAAGGCGGTTCACCTCTTCTTCGCCCTCGTGGCGCCGCAGACCGGCGTATCGGATCATCTCGAAGCCCTGCGGGCCATCGCCCGATTCCTGCGCGACCCGGAGCGACGCGCGCTGGTTCTCGCGGCGCAGGGGACCGAAGATCTCCTCGCGCAGCTTCGGGGATCGCCCGCCGGCAGTACGCTCAGGAAGGTGACTGCCAATGTCTGACGCGCACAAGGTCCTGGTGAGCGAGCTCTTCGGCGACGAGCTCGCCGATCTGCGGCTCGCCGTGCTCGCCGGCGAGAACCATCTCGACAACACGGTGACCCATCCGCGCGTGCAGAAGCCGGGTCTCGCCTTCGCGGGCTACTACGAGTACATCAAGCCGGGCCGCGTTCAGATCGTCGGCGAGAGCGAGCTCGAATACCTGAAGACCGTCGAGGCGGGGGAGCGCGCGGGAGCGTCTGCGGCGCATCGCCGCGCTGCCGATTCCGGTCGTCGTGATCACCAAGGGGCTGGTGCCCGGCGAGGAGTTCCTCGACGAGTTCCGGGCGCGTCAGGTTCCGGTGCTGTCGTCGAGCGCGCTGTCCTCGGTGGTGATCAAGCAGCTCTCGTGGTTTCTCGAGGACCACCTGGTGCCGTCGACCCGGCTGCACGGCGTGCTGCTCGACATCTACGGCCTGGGCGTGCTGCTCATCGGCTCGAGCGGCGTCGGCAAGAGCGAAGCCGCGCTCGACCTGATCACCCGCGGCCACAGCCTGGTCTCCGACGACCGCGTGACGATCAAGCGCTATCCGAGCGGCGAGCTCGTCGGCTTCTCCGAGGAGACGCTGAAGCACCACATGGAGCTGCGCGGCCTGGGCATCATCAACGTCAAGGACCTCTTCGGACTGGCGGCGATCCGCGCCCGCAAGCCGATCGACCTCGTGGTCGAGCTCGAGCCGTGGCGGGAGGGGCAGGCCTACGACCGTCTCGGCCTGGACGAAACCGTGTTCAGCATCCTCGACACGCCCTGTCCGTACATCCGCATGCCGGTGGCGCTCGGGCGGAACGTCGCCAACCTGGTCGAGATCGCGGCGCGCAACCACGTGCTGAAGCTGCAGGGCACGCACTCCGCGCGCGAGTTCGCGCGCAAGCTGGAGGAGCAACTTGAACGCAGCCGCAGCGGCAAGCCGCGCTCGTGAGGAACCGTGCGCGCCAGGCTCGTCCTGGTCACCGGTCTCTCCGGATCGGGAAAGAGCACCGTCGCCAAGTGCTTCGAGGACCTCGGGTACTACTGCGTCGACAACCTGCCGCTGCCGCTGCTGCGCCAGTTCGTCGCCGCGCCGCTCGACTTCGTGCCGGGGCGCGACCACATCGCCGTGGTGATGGACATGCGCGCCCCGGGCTTCGCCGCCGAGGCGCCGCGCCTCCTCGGCGAGCTCGATCGCGAGCAAGCTCCAGACGACGCTGGTCTTCCTCGAGTCGTCGGAGGAGGCCCTGATGCGGCGCTTCTCGGAGTCGCGGCGGCCGCATCCGTTCTCCGACGAGCTGCCGGTGCTCGAGTGCATCCGCGCCGAGCGCGCCATGATGAGCGAGCTGCGCGGCGCCGCCGACCTGATCCTCGACACCAGCGACTGGTCGATCCACGACATCCGCAGCCTCATCTATCGCGAGTTCGGCCGCGACGCCGGCCACGAGCCGGTGATGAACGTCAGCCTGGTCAGCTTCGGCTACAAGCACGGCGTTCCGTTCGGGGCGGACCTGCTGTTCGACGTCCGCTTCCTGCCGAATCCGCACTTCGATCCGGAGCTGCGTCCGCTCAGCGGCCTCGACGAGCCGGTGCGCGCAGTTCCTGCTCCAGCGGACCGATTTCCACGAGCTGGTCGCGCGGCTCGCCGACCTGCTGCGCTTCCTGCTGCCGCGCTATCAGCAGGAGAACCGCAGCTACCTGACCATCGGCATCGGCTGCACGGGCGGCCAGCATCGCTCGGTCGCCTGCGTCGAAGCGCTCGCGACCGCGCTCGGCGAGGCCAGCTGGACGGTGCGGGTGAAGCACCGCGACCTCGAGAGAGCGCGCCCTTGACCTCGGTCCTGCTGGTGACCCACGGACGGCTGGCGCAGGAGCTGCTCGCGGCGGCGGAGACGATCGCCGGCGTCCGGCCCGACATCCAGGCGCTGGCCCTCGAATGGAACGAAGGGATCGACGCGGCGCGCGCGCGGATCGCCGACGCGATCGCCGGGCTCGACCGCGGCGCAGGGCGTGCTCATCCTCACCGACATGTACGGCAGCACGCCCTCGAACGCCGCCATCGCGCTGGCGGTCCCGGGCCGGATCGAGGTGGTCACCGGCGTCAACCTGCCGATGGTCGTCCGGATGAGCTGCTCCTCGGTGCTTCCGGGGACGCTCGTCGAAGACGGCGCGCTGGCTGGAGGAGAAGGGGCGGCGCAGCATCTGCCGCGGAGTCCCCGCCGATCCCGACGCGCCGCCGCCGCCGTCGGCGCCAGGGGAGCGCCGAACTGTGGTTGAGCGCGAGATCGAGATCGTGAACCGGCTGGGCCTCCATGCCCGCGCCGCCGCCAAGCTCGTGCACCTGGCGAGCTCTTTCGCCTGCCAGGTGAGCGTCCTCTTCGCCGGCGAGGACGTCGACGCGAAGAGCATTCTCGGCCTCCTGCTGCTCGCCGCGCCGCAGGGGGCGCGGCTCGTGGTGCGCTGCGACGGACCCGACGAAGAGGACGCCGTCGACGCCATCGCCGCCCTGTTCGCCGAGCGCTTCGGAGAGAGCGAATGACCGAGATCCGGCCGATGATCACGCTGCAGGGACTGCCCGCCGCGCACGGGCATCGCGATCGGCCGCGCGGTGGTGATCGCGAACCGCGCGCTCGAGGTCTTCCGCATCCCGATCGCGGCGGACGAGACCGAAGCCGAGGTTCGCCGGCTCAAGTCGGCCTGCAGCGCCACCCAGCAGCAGATCCAGCGCACGCGGGCCAAGGCGAGCCACCTCTTCGGCCAGGAGCTGGCGGCGATCTTCGACGCCCACTCGCTGCTGCTCTCCGACCGCATGTTCCTCGACCAGGTCGAGCGCCGGATCGTCGACGAGCAGGTCAACGCCGAGTGGGCCGTGCACGAGACCTCGCGCGAGCTCGCCAAGCGCTTCTCCGCGATCGAGAACCCCTACCTGCGCGAACGCGGGCAGGACCTCGAGGACATCGGCCGCCAGCTCCTGCGGGTGCTGCAGGGGATCGCCCACCACGAGATCTCGGACGTCGACGGGCGACGTGATCCTGGTCGCCGACGACCTCATGCCGTCGGAAGCGATCCGGCTGGGGCGCGACAAGGTCGTCGGCTTCGCGATCGAGGCCGGCGGCCGGACCTCGCATACGTCGATCATCGCCCGCTCGCTCGGCCTGCCGGCGGTGACCGGCCTCGAGGAAGTCACCGACTACGTCACGAACTCCGACCCGGTGATCGTCGACGGCCGCGCCGGTCTGGTCATCCTGCATCCGACACCCGAGGTCCTGGCCGAGTACCAGCAGCCTGCGCGCCGGCAGCTCGACGGCCGGGCGCTTCGGCGCCGCCGAGTCGCGCGAGTCGCCGCCGCTGACGGCGGACGGCGTCGCCGGTCGAGCTGATGGCGAACATCGACCTCCCCGAGGAGCTGGGCCCGCTCGGCCGCCTCGGCGCGCGGGGGATCGGGCTCTACCGCAGCGAGTTCCTCTACATGGAGACCGATCCCAACCTGCCCACCGAGGAAGACCACCTGCGGGTCTACCTCCAGCTCATCGAGGCGGCCGCGCCGTTTCCGGCGGTCGTGCGGACCTACGACCTCGGCGGACGGAAGCTGGCGCGGGAAATGATGGACAGCGCCGAGGAGAATCCGGTGCTCGGCCTGCGCGGCATCCGGCTGACCCTCGCCCGGCCGCAGATCTTCCGCACCCAGATCCGGGCCCTCCTGCGGGCGGCCGCTGCCGGCGACCTCTGGATCATGGCGCCGATGGTCAGCCGGATCGAGGAGGTCGAGGCCCTGCGCGGCTTTCTCGCCGAGGCCGCTGCCGAGCTCGCGCGGGAGGGCATCGCCCATCGCGCCGCGGTCAAGGTCGGCATCATGGTCGAGGTGCCGGCGGCGGCGATCATCGCCGACAGCCTCGCGCGGGTCGTCGATTTCATGGCGATCGGCACCAACGACCTGATCCAGTACTCCCTGGCGGTCGACCGCAACAACCGCAGCGTCGCGAGCCTCTACGAGCCGGTCGCATCCGGCGATTCTGCGCATGTTACGCTTCGTCATCGAGAGCGCCGACGCGGCCGGCATTCCGGTCAGCCTGTGCGGCGAGATGGGCGCCGACGCCCAGATGCTGCCGCTCCTGGTCGGCCTCGGGCTGCGCCGGATCTCCGCCTCGCCGAGCGCGATGCCGGCGCTGCGCCAGAAGATGGCCGGAATTCGCGCCGGCGACGCGGCCCGGCTGGCCACGGCCTGCTGCGCCGCCCGGTCGGGGGCCGAGGTCTATCGATTGCTGGCGGAGCTTCCCGAAGCTCCCGGGCAAGGATGAGGTGAACGGTACAGATGAGGCAACCGGTACGCCGTGTCGAGAAGCCGTGGGGCTACGAGCTGATCTTCGCCCACACCGAGAGGTATGTCGGCAAGCTCCTGCACATCGAGCCCGGCGAGGCGCTGTCGCTGCAGTACCACAACCACAAGGACGAGACCTTCTTCGTCGCCCGCGGCGGCATCGAGCTGCAGGTCGAGGAGAACGGGACGATGGTCCCGCAGCGGCTTGGAAGAGGGCGAGTCGTATCACGTGACTCCGGGCACCCGGCATCGCATGGTCGCCGGAGCGAGCCGGCTGCGATCTCTTCGAGGTCTCCACGCCGGAGCTCGAGGATGTGGTCCGCCTGGAAGACCGCTATGGCAGATCCTGAGCCGGCAGCGCCTCGCCGGCCTCCGGTCCCGGCTGCTCGCTCGCGCTGGCGCTCCTGACCGGCGCTCGGCTGCGCCGCCGCGGTGCCCGATGCGGTGGCGCTGCCGCCGGTCTCGGAGAGCGCGGCCGAGGCCCCGCCCGCCGAAGACCCAGGGCGAAGATCCGGTCGCGCACGCCGCCGCCGCCGACCGTCGTCGTCATCGACAGCGGCGATCGCCGGCGGCCGCAGGGACCGAAGAGTCTCGCCGCAGGCCGCGCAGCGAAGAGCGTGAACGCCGCGCCCAGGCCGGGAAGCCGGTCGCGGTCATCGACAATCGCAACCTCGCCGAGTTCTCCAAGGGCCAGAAGCTGACGGTCGCCGAGGGCGGCGGCGCGACGGCGGCGGAGGCGACCACGGCCCAGGCCGTCGGCGAGGCCGTGGCGCAACGCCGACGCGCGACGAGGCCTACTGGCGGAATCGCGGGCTCGAGATCCGCGCGCCGATGGCGCGAGTCGGCCGACCGGATCGTCGAGCTCGAAGGGCAAGTCCGAGGAGCTGCGGCGGCGGTTCTACGCCGCCGACGATCCGTACATGCGCGATTCGCAGATCAAGCCCGAGTGGGACCACACTCTCGACGAGCTCGACTCCGACCCGGCGCGAGGTGGAGCGCTCGGAGCTCGAGCTCGAGCGCTTCCTGACCGATGGGCGCCAGGCCGGTGCCTTTCCCGGCTGGCTGCGCGAAGGTTCCGAGCTCGAGCCGGAGCGCAAGGTGCTCGAGTCGCCGGACGCCGAGCCGACCGAACCGGTCGTGGTGCGAGGAGCCGCGGGACAAGCCTGCTGAACCGGCCCGCCCGACGTATTACGCCGCTTTTACGTCGAGACCTGGGGCTGCCAGATGAACGAACTGGACAGCCAGCGGATGACCGGCCAGCTGATGCAGCAGGGGATGCTGCCGACCCGCGAGGCGACGGACGCCGATCTCATCCTCCTCAACTCCTGCAGCGTGCGCGAGAAGGCGGTCCAGAAGGTCTATTCGCGCCTGGGTGAGTACCGACTGCTGAAGCGCGACCGTCCGCACCTGCAGATCGGGCTCTGCGGCTGCGTCGCGCAGCAGGAGGGCGAGGAGATCCTGGCGCGCGTGCCGGATCTCGATTTCGTCCTCGGACCGGCGCGGGTGGGCGAGCTCGCCGACGCTCCTCGCCCGGCGGGCCGGCGGCGAGCGGGTCGTCGCCACCGGTTTCCCCACCGACCGGCGCTACGATTTCGACTCGATCTCCCGCGACGGTCTCTACAAGGGAATGGTCACGATCATCGAAGGGTGCAACAAGCGCTGCACCTTCTGCATCGTGCCGTCGACCCGCGGACCGGAGTCCTGCCGCACCGCCGCCGAGATCGAACGCGAGGTCCGCCATCTGCTCGACTTCGGCTTCGTCGAGATCGAGCTCCTCGGTCAGACCGTCAACCACTGGCGGGAGCCGTCGCTGCCGCCGACGTACGCTGGCGATCCGCCCCGAGAGTCCCCGGACTCCGCTGGCCAGCGAGACTTCGCCGACCTGCTCGGGCGCCTGGCGGTCCTCCCGGGGCTGCGGCGGCTGCGCTTCATGACCTCCTTTCCGCGCGACTTCTCGCCGCGCATGGTGGAGCAGTTCCGCCTGCACCCGAACCTCTGCGACGGACTCCACCTGCCGGTGCAGTCGGGCAGCGATCGCGGTCCTGCGGCGCATGGGTCGCGGCTACAGCCATGGCCGCCGTATCTCGAGCTGGTCGCGCGAGCTGCGCCCGGCGCGCCCGACGATCGCGCTGTCGACCGACATCATCGTCGGCTTCCCGGGCGAGTCCGACGCCGACTTCGACGCGACGCTCGACCTCCTGCGCGAGGTGCGCTTCGCCGCGGTCTACGCCTTCTGCTATTCGCCGCGCCCCGGCACGGCGGCCCTCAAGCTCGCCGACTCCGCCGTCCCCGAGTCGGTCGCCCAGGAGCGGCTGCAGCGCTCTTCGCACTTCAGGCCGGGATCCAGACGAGCTCCATGCCGAGTTCGTCGGCCGCGAGATCGAGGTCCTGGTCACCGGCTGGGCCAAGGCGCCCGGGCGTCCTGACCGGCCGGACCGGCTGCAACCGGATCGTCCAGTTCCCCGCCCCGAGACGCCTCCGAGACGCCGCGGTCGGGGAGCCTGGCCGCGTCACCATCACCCGCACCCATGCCCACAGCCTGATCGGCGCCTTTCTGTCGAGCAGAGCTCCACGCCTCCACCGTCGCTGACGGCCCGCCGGCGACCGCCCCACTGCTGCGCGTCGTTCCGCCTCAGCTCGCGCCGTATCCCTCGTCGTGACAGTTACCCTCTGTCCGGGTCGAGCAGCGATCTCGCGCTCGCAGTTCCGGAAATCGGTAACTGCACGAATTTATCCTCGTCTCGCAGGGGCGCTCGGGCGCTCGAGAATTCAGGGTGGGCGACCACGCTTCAAATAGGAGCCACCCTGAATTCTCGAGTGCCGGATGGGCCCCCCAGCCCCGCTGAGTGCCTTGACCGCTGCGGCTGACGACGCACAATCCTGCGATGAGCGAGTCGGAGCGTCGGAGGGTTGGGTCGAGATGGAGGTCAAAGGGCTGCTGCTCGACCCCGCCTCCGAGACTCCGGTCCTCCTGCTGCAGGCGGTGGCGGGAACGGTGGTTCTGCCGATCTGGATCGGTCAGGTGGAGGCCAACGCCATCGCCATGGCGCTCGAAGGGATTCGCGAACCGCGTCCGATGACCCACGACCTGATGCAGGGCATCCTCCGCGAGCTCGCCGTCGAGCTGCGTTCGCGTCGAAGTCTGGGCGCTGCGCGAAGGGACCTTCTACGGTCGGCTGCGCCTGCGCAGGGGAGAGCAAGGAGCGTCCAGGTCGACGCCCGGCCGAGCGATGCCATCGCGATGGCGGTGCGCACCGGCGCCTCGATCTGGGTCGCCCAGGCGGTCATCGAGGAGGCGCTCCGAGCTCGATCTGGCGACGGCGGGGGAGGAGGACGAGCGCCTGCGCGAGTGGCTCGAGAAGGCGCGTCCGGAAGACCTCGGCAAGTACACGATGTAGATCCGCAGCAAAACGGCTAATCCATTGATTTATTGCTAGTTATATCGAATTGTCGGCGCGCCGACATGGCCCTGAAGCGCCGGCGCTGCGGCAGCGGCGCTTGACCGCGCGGGATCGGTTGAATACACTGCCGGCTCGCGATGATCCTAGCCATCACCAACCAGAAAGGCGGGGTCGGAAAGACGACCACCGCCATCAATCTCTCGGCCGCCCTGGCCTCCAAGGGCCTGCGGACACTGCTCGTGGATCTCGATCCGCAAGCCAACAGCTCGATGTCGTTTCTCGACATTCACGGTCTCGAACGCACGATGTTCGACGTGCTGACCGACCCCGCGGTGAAGATGCAGGACATCCTGGTGCTGGCGGAGAAGGTCCCGAATCTTTCGATCGCGCCTTCGAGCATCGCGCTGGCCAAGATCGAATCGAAGCTCCTCGGCGAGCTCGACAGTCACTTCCGCCTTCAGGACGCGCTCGCCAGCGTCACCGACAAGTTCGACTTCATCGTCCTCGACACGCCGCCCACCCTCGGCATCATCACGGTCAACGCACTCGTCGCCTCGTCGCACGTCCTGATTCCGATCCAGTCGAGCTACTTCGCGCTCGAGGGCACCGACGACCTGCTGGAGACGATCGACAAGGTGAAGCAGCGCGCCAACCCGCAGCTGCAGATCCTCGGCGCGGTGATCACCCTGCACGACAAGCGGACCCTGCTGTCGCGCGACATCGTCGACCAGATCCACAAGGTCTTCGGCGACAAGCTGTTCGAGACCATGATCACCAAGAGCGTGCGCCTCGAGGAGAGCCCGGCCTACAAGGAGTCGATCTTCACCTTCGCGCCGCGCTCGACCGGAGCCTACGAGTACTACAAGCTCTCCGAGGAGGTACTCAGCCGTGTCTGAGGCCACTGACTGCCAAGAGGGGACTGCCGCTGCGCGTCAAGATGCGCCACGGCGCCCATTTCGTCGACGAGCTGGCGAGCCGCAACGAGTCCTCGGTCGGCCGCCTGCTGCCGCTGTCGAGCCTGCGCCCGAACCCGAACCAGCCGCGGACCGACGTCGGCGACCTTGCCGACCTGGTCGCTTCGATCCGGGACAAGGGCGTGCTCGAGCCGATCCTGGTGCGCAAGCACGACGCCGTCGAAGGTGTGACGGCCGGGCGTCAAGTTCGAGATCGTTGCCGGAGAACGGCGCTACCGCGCCGCACTGGAGGCCGGGCTGTTCGAGATCCCGGCGATCGAGCTCGAGGTCACCGCCGACGAGGCGCTCGAGATCACCCTGATCGAGAACCTCCAGCGCAAGGACCTCAACGCCTTCGAAGAGGCCGAGGGCTACCAGGCGCTCGGGACGCTGCACAGCTACACCCAGGAGCAGATCGCCCAGGCGGTCGGCCGCTCGCGCAGCTCGGTCGCCGAGAGCCTCGGCCTCCTGGTCCTGCCGCCGGAGGTCCGCGAGCGCGCGCTCGAGCTCGGCATCCAGGCCAAATCGGCCCTCCTGGAGCTCGCCAAGGTCACCGACCCCCAGGCCCTCGAGGCCCTCCTGGCACGCGCCGGCCGGGAAGGCCTCAGCCGCGACGACCTGCGCAGCGAGCTGCGCAAGGGCCCCGCGAGCCGCGGCGGAACCAGCCCGCAAGCGGCCCTTCGCGTTCAAGTTCCGCGCCCCGGACAAGTCGTTCCAGCTGCAGCTCCAGTTCCGCCAGTCGACCGTCGAGAAGTCCGACCTGATCCGCGCCCTGGAGCAGATCCTCGACGAGATCCGCAACACGCCCGAAGCCTGAGACCCGAACCCGCCCGTAGGGCAAAAGCTTTCTTTTCAGAAGCTAAAGCAAAAGCTTCCTTTCAAAGGCTAAAGCAAAAGCTTCCAGTAAATGGGGTGCCGGGGTGCTGCGGCGGAGGGTCGGCGCCGGACTCTCTGAGTTCGCGGCGTCAGGAAGCGCCGCCATAGGCAGCGCGCCTGCGCGCATTGAAAGCTGAACCGAGAGTCCGATCGACCGTAGAAGCGTTGGTTCCACAGGCTTAGAACATTATGTAAAACCTGCTGCGAGACTGTCAGGCCGAGCAGCCATCCGTGGTAGCAGGTTTACATAATGTATCTTATCGGACGTTGCATACGGGCGCTTTCGCCCTCGCCAGGCCACCCCAAGCCCCGGCTCGACCTTTCCTCGATCCGCCCCGCCAACCCGCAGCCGCAAGGCGAACCCCGATCTCCCTTTACTGGTCTTTTCTTTACCGGTCCTTTTCTTTACCTTCGGGGACACACAAATGGGACACACAAGAACTTGTGTGTCCCATTTGTGTGTCCCGTTACTGTGTCCCCGCCTACTCGGCGCGGCGGGTCCACTTCGACGCCAGCCGGTCGTCCTCTGCGAGGCGCACGGTCTCGAGCCGGTTCGCCGCCGGCAGGCCGGCGGCAAGCTCGGCGGCGATCCAGAAGACCAGGTTCTCCGTCGTCGGGATCTCCCCGCCCGGAGCGAACTCCGGGACGGCGTCGTTGATGTGGGCGTGGTCGAGGCGCTGCAGCACGGCACTGCGCACCAGCGCGTCGAGCGCCGGCAGGTTGACGGCGAAGCCGGTCTCGCGATCGACCGCCCCCGAGACCTCGACCGTCAGGCGGTAGTTGTGGCCGTGCGCCGGAAAGTTCGCGCACTTGCCGAAGACCGCCAGGTTCTGTTCCGGGCTCCACTCCGGGCGGTAGTACCGGTGGCTGGAAGAAAACGAATAGGTGCGCGCCAACATCACGTCGCCCGGCATCCGTCCAACGAGGCCCTGCGATACGCTCATCGAGTGAAGCCTCTGCTTTCCCGCCTCGACCGCTACGTCCTCAGGGAGATCCTCGGGCCGCTGGGGCTTGGGTTTTTAGTCTATACGTTCATCCTCCTGCTCCAGTTCCTCTTCACCTCGGCCGAGATGATCATCCGGCGGGGGTTGCCGGCACCGGTCGTCGGACGCCTGGTGCTCTATTCGCTGCCCAATATCGTCGTCCTGACCATTCCGATGGCGCTGCTCCTGGGGGTCCTGGTCGGGATCGGCCGGCTGGCCTCCGACAGCGAGCTCGTCGCCATGCGTTCGACCGGGATGAGCATCTACCGGCTGCTGCGCCCGGTCTTGCTGCTCTCGGCAGTTCTGACCCTGGTCAACGGCCTGCTGATGATCTACCTGCTCCCGCAGGGAAACCGCGCGGTTTCCCGCCTCTACCTCGACATCCTGACCCGCACCGTCGCGCAGCAGGTCGAGCCGCGGGTGTTCTACAACGAGTGGCAGGGAAAGGTCCTCTACATTTTCGAGAGCTCGCCGCGCAACGAGGACTGGAAGGGCGTTTTTCTCGCCGATGCCGTGCCGAGCGAGCGCCAGGAGGTCATCGTCGCCCGCCGCGGCAAGCTCCTGGTCGAGGACGCGGGCGAGCGCGTCGTGCTGCAGCTTTCCGACGCCATCAAGCACAGCTTCGACTTCCACTCGCCGAAACGCTACGAGACCAGCCGCCACGAGACGCTGCGGATCGTCCTCCGCGACCGCTTCCTGTCGACGGAGAAAGCGCGCATTGCCAGCCGCCGCGGGCCGCGCGAGCTCGAGCTGGGCGAGCTCCGGAAGCTCGCCCGCGACATCTCGGCCACCCCCGAGCAACGCCGCATCGCCCGCGTCGGGGTGCACAAGATGTTCGCCATCCCCGCGGCCTGTCTGGTCATGGGGCTGCTCTCGCTGCCGCTCGGGTTCACCAACCGGCATGGCGGGAAGTCCTCGGGTTTCGCGATCTCGATCGGTGTGATCGTCGCGTATTTCGTATTGATCTCCCAGGGCGAGGACGCGGCCCGCCTGGGCAAGCTCTCCCCGGGCCTGGCGATGTGGCTCCCCGACCTGATCCTGCTCGCCATCGGCCTCGTCCTGCTGGGCGCCCGCAACCGCGATCGCAGCCTCCTCCCCCGCCGCCTGCAGCGTTACCTCGGAGCTCAGTGGGCGGGTCTGAAGCGGCGCCGGGCGTCGCGGAGCCGCACCCGCGCAGCCGCTGCTGCTGCCGGGCGTTCGGGTGACCCGGTGACCGCCGTGCCGGAGCGCGGCACCCGGATGGCGCGGGGCGTCGCCGGCAGAGCGCTCCCCAAGCGACGCGTCGTCCTGCGTCTGCCGCGTCTGCGACTGCGCTTTCCCAACATCCTGGATCGCTACGTCCTGCGCCGCCTCGCGGGGGTCCTGGGACTGGTGTGGATTTCGGCGATCGCCATCAGCTCGATCGCCGACCTGACCGGCAACATCGACGACATCCTGAAGAACCAGCCGCCGGCGCAGATGGTGATCCAGTACTACAAGTACCAATCGCTGCAGATCGCCTACGACATCGCTCCGATCGCTGTTCTCATCGCGACGCTGATCACCTTCAGCCTGCTCACCCGCACCAGCGAGGTGATCGCCCTGCGTTCGCTCGGCGTCAGCCTGCATCGCATCGCTCTGCCGGCGGTCGCAGGCGCCGCCGCCGTCGCCATGCTCTGCGCTTTTCTGCAGTTGCGGGTGCTGCCGGCCTCGAACCAGAAGGTCGAGGAGGCCAACAACATCATCAAGGGGCGCACCCAGCCGCGCTCCGTCCGGCGCGCCGACCAGCAGTGGCTGCTGGGCAAGGGCAGATTCATCTACAACTACCTGAACTTCGACCCCAAGTCCGCGTCGCTGCAACGCCTGCAGGTCTTCGATTTCGACGAGAAACACCAGCTGAAAGCCCGCCTGCTGGCGGCGAACGCGCAGTTCACGTCGCGCGGCTGGGCGGTCTCCGGTGGCTGGGCGCGCACCTTCGAAGGCATCACGGAGCGCTCTTTCCTCAGTATCACGACCCCGGTCGTCGTCGACCTCGAGGAGAAGCCCGACTATTTCGAGGCCGAGGTGCGAAAGCCGCGGGAGATGGGCTTCACCGAGCTCCGGGCCTACGTCCAGGAGGTCCGCGACAGTGGCCAGTCCGTGCCGGCGCTGGAGGTCGCGCTGCAGGACCGGGTGGCCTTCCCCTTCGCGTCGCTGGTCATGGCGCTGGTCGCTCTGCCGTTTGCGTTTCGCCTCGAGCGCAAGGGCGCCCTCTACGGCCTGGGGCTGGCCATCGTCCTGGGCATCTTCTTCCTGGCGGTGTTCGCCTTCTTCCGCACTCTGGGCCAGGTCGGAACTTTCCCCGCCGCCATCGCAGCCTGGAGTCCCAACGTTCTCTTTGCGCTGCTCTCGGCCTACCTCTTCCTCGGCGTGAAGAGCTGATTCCGGCGCTCAACGCCCGAGAATCTGCCGCGCTCTTTCCCGCCGGGCGGCGAAGTACTCCTGGAGGTCGGCCAACGGACGCGAGTTGAGGATCTGCGCCGGAACCGCCAGGGCCTTGCGCGCGATGCCGACGCCGTGGACGACATCGGAAAGGCCGTGCGGCGAATGGGCGTCGGGATGGATGGAGGTCATGCCGCCGCCGGCCAGCCAGGCGCGCAGCGGACGCCAGTCGAGATCCAGCCGGTGCGGATTGGCGTTGAGCTCCGGAATGGCACCGCTGGAACGCGCCGCGTCGAGCACTGCGTCGAGGTCGAGGTCGTAGGCCTCGCGAACCAGCAGAAGGCGTCCGGTAGGGTGTCCGAGAAAAGTCACGCATGGGTGGGAGGCCGCACGCACCCAGCGCGTGGTCATCGCCGCGCGCGACAGACCGAAGCGGCTGTGCACCGACGCCACGACGTAGTCGAACCCGAGCAGAAGCTCGTCGTCGAAGTCGAGGGCGCCGTCGGTCAGGATGTCGCACTCCGTCCCCTTGAACAGGAAGGGCTTTCGGCCGGCGGCGTTCCAGGCGTCGATCTCCTTCCACTGTTCGCGCACCCGGGCGGCGTCGAGGCCGCGGGCGTAGGCAGCGGCGCGCGAGTGGTCGGCGATGCCGAGATAGTCCCATCCCAGGTTTGCCGCGGCAGTGGCCATGCCCTCGAGCGTGGCGATGCCGTCGCTCCAGTCGGTGTGGACGTGCAGCGTCCCGCGGAGGTCGGCATAGGCGACGAGCTCCGGGATCGGCCCGGCTTCGGCGAGCTCGATCTCCCCCATCCCCTCGCGCGCCTCGGGCGGAATCCAGGCGAGGCCGAGCTTGCGGTAGATCGCGACCTCCGAGTCGAGCACGAAGCGCGTCTCTCGGGCGGCGTCCGCGCCGGCCGGGTGAGGGTGCAGCCCGTACTCGTTCAGCGACCAGCCATGGCTCTTCGCCAGCGAGCGCAGCTCGACGTTGTGCTCCTTGCTGCCGGTGAAATGCAGCAGCGCTGCGGCGAACTCGTCCTCCTCCACCAGCCTGAGGTCGGCGCGCATCCCGCCCGCGACGACCGCTGCCGCCTTGGTGGGCCCACGCTCGATAGCCTGCAGCACCTCGGGGGCGGCGAAGAAGTGGTCGACGACCGCCTCGCGGGCCGCCGCCGCGACGGCGACCAGCAGATCGAGGTCGCCGATCGTCTCGCAGCTGCGCCGAAGGCTCCCGGCGATCTCCACCCGGGCGACCGCAGCATGGGCAGCGAGGTGTCCGGCGAGCGCCTCGGCCGTCGCCCGTGCCGTGGAGAGCAGGTGGCGTTCGCCGAGCTTCTGCAGGCTGGAGATCCCCTGCAGGAGCTTGTCCTGGCTCTTCACGCCGAAGCCCGGGAGCTCGGCGACGCGGCCCTCGCGGCAGGCGCGCTCGAGCGCCGCCGTCGAGTCGATCTTCAGATTGTCGATCAGCAGGCGCAGGCGCTTCGGACCGAGGCCCGGGATGCGCAGCAGGTCCTGCACCCCGGCAGGAAACTCGGCGCGCAGCTCGGCGAGGAGCGCGAGCGAGCCGGTGAGCACGATCTCCGCGATGCCGGCGACCAGACCCGGACCGATGCCCCGGACTTCGCCGAGCGTGCCGGCTTCGTAGAGATCCTGCGGATCCTCCGCCATCCCTTCGATGGCCCGTGCGCCGTTCGCGTAGGCGCGGCAGCGGAACGGATTCTCGCCCCGGAGCTCCAGCAGGTCGGCGACCTCGCGCAGCATCGCGGCAATCTGCGAGCGGTGGATCCGCGCCGACGAAGGAAGGGGCGGTGGGAGTGGAGGCCCCCCGGCGATCGGGGCCTTCGGAGCCATCGGCGCCATCGGGGCCTGCGGCTGGTCCGAGTCGTTCATGCCCGGCGGTCGAACCGGTGGAAGCTCAGCCGACGGCGACCGGAACGGCTCCGCTGACGCCGGCGGCGGCGCGCAGCTCGGCGGCGCGGTCGATCCTCTCCCAGGAGAAGCCGGGCTCTTCACGGCCGAAGTGCCCGAAGGCCGCGGTGCGCTGGTAGATCGGGCGGCGCAGGTCGAGCGTCTGGATGATCTCGCGCGGCGTCAGCTTGAACTCGTGGCGCACCAGGCGCTCGATCTTCTCTTCGGAGATCACCGACGTGCCGAACGTATCGACGCGCACCGAGACCGGCTCCGCGACGCCGATGGCATAGGCGAGCTGCACTTCCACCTTGTCGGCGAGGCCGGCAGCGACGAGATTCTTGGCGATGTAACGCGCCATGTAACAGGCCGAGCGATCGACCTTCGTCGGGTCCTTGCCCGAGAAGGCGCCGCCACCGTGCCGGCCGTAGCCGCCGTAGGTGTCGACGATGATCTTGCGGCCGGTGAGGCCGGAGTCGCCGTGCGGCCCGCCGATGACGAACTTGCCCGTCGGGTTGACGTGATACTCCGTGCGCTCGTCGAGATAGGCCGCAGGAACGACCGGATGAATGATCTTCGCAATGACCTCACGGCGGATCTCTTCGTGCGAGACCTCGGGCGCGTGCTGGGTCGAGACGACGACCGCCTGGACGCGCGCCGGCTTCCCGTCCACGTACTCGACCGTGACCTGGCTCTTCCCGTCCGGTCGCAGCCACGGCAGGTCTCCCGCGCGCCGCGCCTCGGAGAGCCGTCGCGTCAGGGCGTGCGCCAGCATGATCGGCAACGGCATCAGCTGCGGCGTCTCGCGACAGGCGAATCCGAACATCAGGCCCTGGTCGCCGGCTCCACCGGTATCGACGCCCTGCGCGATGTCCGGCGACTGGCTGCCGACCGCGCTCACCACGCCGCAGCTCTCGGCGTCGAATCCGAGGCCGGGCTCGGTGTAGCCGATTTCACGAATCGCCTTGCGGGCCACTTCGGAGAAGTTCACGTAGCCGGTCGTCGTGATCTCACCCGCCAGAACGACGAGTCCGGTCGCAACCAGCGTTTCGCAGGCGACGCGACCCATCGGATCCTGCCGCAGGACATCGTCGAGGATGGCGTCGGAGATCTGATCGCAGATCTTGTCCGGGTGCCCTTCGGTGACCGACTCGGATGTAAACAGGCTGGCGTCGCGGCTGCTCATACTTGGACCTCTATCGATGGAAGGGACGGTGTGCCCCGAAAGATGAACTTTATCAGACCGACTTGCGGATCGGCGCGACCAAGGGCGGGCGCGCCGGGTGTCGCCTGGCGGCGCATGCGCCGCGCGTCCCCTAGCGGCGCGTGCGCCGCGTATCGCCTAGCGGCGCGTGCGCCGCGTATCAAGTATCCCGAAGAACTGGGTGGAGAGCGCATGCAGCGTCGCATCGGCGACCGCGGAGCGACGGCTCTCGAGACCGCCGGTCAACGATGCGACGATTCCCCCGCTGCGGCGCGTCCCGGGGATCGAATGCGGCAACTGCTCGACCCCCAGCCCGTCGACCAGATGCGGCGGTAGTTGCAGCGACCCGCTCGAGCCCAGCGTCTCGCCGGCGACGCCGCGCAGAACCGTCCAGCTGCGAACGAAGAACGGCGTCTCTTCACCGAGGTCCAGCGAGTGGTAGCAGGCCTCCGACGCGAGGTAGAAGTGGTAGACGCCGGCGAGCCTCTCCTCCATCTCCTGTACCGCCCGCCGGGCGCGGGCGATCGCCTCGACGTCCGAGAGCGGCAGTCCGGTGAGAGGTCGCGGAATCTCCTGCGGCACGACAGCGACCGGAGCCACCTCTCCCGAGTCGCTGCGAAAGAAGCGCCGGAACGCGTCGCGGACGCCAAACAGGGTCTCCGCGCCGGAGTCGGCGACACAGACTTCGATTCCGCGTTGGAATTCTCCGAGGAACTCCCTAAGATCGGGTGCCATGATCCAAAGCTCTCGCAACGAGGCTATCAAAACTGTGCGGCGAATACGGCGAGAGCGCGGGGCGGAGGCGGTGCTCGAGGGTCCACATCTCGTCCTCGAGGCGCTGCGGCTCGGTCTCCGCCTCGAACCGGTGCTGGCGACCGAAGAGTTTCTCGCCAGCGCCTCCGGGCAGGAAGTCCTCGCCCGGCTCCCTCGCCCGCCGCTCCTCGCCGCGGGCAAGACGCTCGCCGCGCTGGCCGACGCCGACTCGCCGCGCGGCCTCCTCGCCGCCTGCCGGCTTCCTCGCGCCGGCCTCGCAGCGCTGACCCCAGGGAAAGACGGAATCTGGCTCTTTCTCGACCGGATCCAGGATCCCGGGAACCTTGGGGCCCTCGCCCGGGTCGCCGAGGGCCTCGGCGCCGCAGGACTCCTGCTTTCGCCGGGCTGCGCCGATCCGAATCACTCGCGTGCCCTCCGGGCGTCGGCCGGGAGCCTCCTGCGGGTTCCGGTCGCCGTGCAGGCCGAAGCCGCGGCCGCCAGGGAGCGGTTCGCCGAGGGCGGTGCACGCTGGATCGGACTCGAAGCGCACCAGGGCGCGATCCGGCTGGACGATCTCGCCCCGGCCACGATCTCCGGAACGACGGTCCTGGCTCTCGGCGCCGAGGGCCCTGGACTCTCCGCGGCGACGCGCGCGCAGCTGGATGTGGCAGTGACCATTCCGCTGCGCGGGCGCCTCGAATCCCTCAATGTCGCCGTCGCCGCAGCCCTGGTACTGGCGCGGCTGGTGCCGGCGATCACCCCGCCTTGAGCGCCGCCACCATCGCCGGAATCACCTCGTGGAGGTCACCGACGATGCCGTAGTTCGCGATCTTGAAGATCGGCGCGCCGGCGTCCTTGTTGACCGCCACGATGCAGGAGGATCCCTTCATCCCGACCAGATGCTGGATGGCGCCGGAGATGCCGAACGCCAGGTAGAGCTTCGGCGAAACGGTCTGGCCGCTCGAACCGATCTGCCGGTCGCGCGGCAGCCAGCCGCTGTCGATCACCGGCCGGCTCGCTCCGATGTCGGCCTTGAGGAGTCGCGCGAGCTCCTCCACCGGACCCATCTTGTCGGCGCCACCGACGCCCCGGCCGATCGCCACGATGATCTCGGCCTTCGAGAGGTCGACGGTCTCGCCGCCCACCTGCTGCACCCCGAGGATCTCCCGCCAGGGCGCCGCCGCCTGCAGGTCGACGGCGACCGCCACGACCTCGGCCCGGCCGGGCTTCCGCGAGTCCGCGGAGAAGGCGCCGGACTGGAGAGAGACCATCGTCGGCCCGGCGCCTCTGGCGCGCACCCTGGCGTGCATCTTGCCGCCGAGGATCGGGCGCTTCCAGACCACCCCGCCGCCGTCGGCCTCGAATGAGAGACCCTCGGGGACGAATCCCGCGCCGGCGGCAAGCGCCAGGCGGGGAAGGTACTCGACCGTCTGGTAGGTGTGCGGAAAGAGGAGGGTCTCGGGACGCTCGAGCGCGAGCATGCCGGCCAACGCGGCGACGTAGCCGCCCGGAGTGTAGTTCGCGAGGAGGGGATGATCGATGACACGCACCGACTCGAGATCGCAGCCTGCCACTTCGTCGGCGAGCGCTGCGACACCGCTTCCCAGGAGCACCGCCGAGGCCTTTTCGCCCGAGAGCGCGGCGAGCTGCTGGGCGGCGGCCACGCTCTCCCAGGCCATGCGGTGGATCTTGCCTTCACGCTGCTGCAGTACGGCGCAGACTTTGGCCATCAGATCACCCTTGCTTCGTTCTTCAGTTTGGAGATCAATTCGGAAGCGGCGCCGTCGCCGCTCAGGATCTGCGCGCCCGCGGCAGCCTCGGGGAAGCTCACCGAGAGCACTTCCAGCCGCGAGCCCGCGAGTCCCACTTCGGAGTCGGCCAGGCCGAGATCGCCGGGCGTGAGCTCGGCGATCTCCTTCTTCTTCGCCGACATGATGCCCTTGAGGGAAGCGTAGCGCGGGTGATTCAACCCCGCCTGCACCTCGAGGACCGCCGGCAGCGCAAGCCTGAAGACCTCGGAGAGCCCGCTCTCCATCTCGCGCGTCACCTTCAGGGTGCGCGCGCCCTCTTCGACCTCGACCCCCATGACCAGCCACGCGTGCGGCCAGTCGAGCAATCCCGCCACGACCGTGCCCGTCGCGCCGTAGCCATTGTCGTCCGACTGCGAACCGGTCAACACCAGGTCGCACTCCTCGCGGCGGATCGCCGCGGCGAGCGCGCGTCCGGTCGCGATGGCGTCGCCGCCGGCGAACCCTTCGTGCCGCAGGTGCACCGCCCGCCCCGCCCCAAGAGCCAGCGCCTTGCGCAGCGCCTCGCGCACCCGTTCCGGCCCGAGGCTGAAGACGATCACCTCGCCACCCTGCTTCTCGGCGATCTGCAGCGCCTCTTCGAGCGCCACCTCGTCGCTCTCGTTGATCACGAACGGCAGGTCCTCTTCGTCGATCCAGCGGCCATCCTTGCCGACGCGCAGCCGCGCTTCGGTATCCGGAACCTGTTTGATGCAGACGGCAATTTTCATCGCGGAAGCCCTCACGGAAAGTGCAGCACGTCCAGTGAAAGGTATGCTCGACCCGACGGTCGCGTCAACGATCCTGCGGCGCCCCACGTAAAAGGGTGGGACGCCGCGTGGACAGTCTCTTCGGCTGCATGCTAGCTTTTCCGGTCTCTGGAGCTCCGATCATTCATGGGTGAACTCGTCTCTCTGATGCTGATTGCGCAGACTCCGACCCCCGCCACGACCGGGCTCGCCGAAGCTTTCGGGCGCTCCGGGCCGATGGCGCAGGCGGTGCTCGGGCTGCTGCTGTTCTTCTCGATCGGATCTTGGACGATCTTCCTGTGGAAGATCGTCCATCTGCGCCGCGCCGACCGGCAGAGCCGGAAGTTTCTCGAGATCTTCCGCGCCAGCAAGCGCTTCAGCGAGGTCAGCGCGGCGACGGCCAAGCTGGCGTCGTCGCCGCTGGTGGGGATCTTCCAGGCCGGCTACGCCGAGATCGACCATCAGATCCGCGCCCAGCCCGAAGACTCGACGGCGCGCGGGCAGTACCAGATCCGCTCCCTGGCGAGCGTCGAGCGGACGCTCCGCCGCGCCCTCACCGGCGAGCTCGCGATCCTCACCCGGGCCGCGACCTTCCTCGGTACGACCGCCGCCGTTGCCCCGTTCGTCGGCCTGTTCGGCACCGTCTGGGGCATCATGCGGGCCTTCGAGGATATCGGCAGGACCGGCTCCACCTCCCTGGTGGCGGTGGCTCCCGGCATCGCCGAGGCGCTGATCAACACCGCCGCCGGACTCGGTGCGGCGATCCCGGCGCTGGTGGGCTACAACTTCCTCGCCGGACGCTTCAAACATCTGCGCCACCAGATGGAGGACTTCGCCCTCGAGTTCCTCAACCTGACCGAGCGCAACTTCACCTGATGGCCTTCCTGGGCTCGACCGGCGGGTTCACCCAGGACGACGACTCCATCCTCTCGGAGATCAACATCACGCCGCTGGTCGACGTGATGCTGGTGCTGCTCATCATCTTCATGGTCACCGCGCCGATGCTGCACCAGGGCATCGAGGTCGCGCTGCCGAAGGCCGAGGCGCCGCCGCTGCCGCTCAAGGGCGAGGACCCGATCGTCCTGTCGATCAACCGCGAAGGACTCATCTACCTGCGCGACCGCCCGATCCACCCGACCAAGCTGGTGGAAGTGCTCTCCCCCCTGCTGCGCGGGCGCGCCAACGAGACCGTTTTCCTCAAGGGCGACCGCGACACCCCCTACGGCAAGGTCATCGACGTCCTCGACACGCTGCATCGCGGCGGCATCGGCAAGGTGGGGATGGTGACGGAGAAACCGGAGCCCCGAAAGCGGTGACATCGACGTACGCGGTCACCGGAGTCCTCGAGCGTCGCCGGACCGACCGGGAGGGAACCCTGCTGGCGCGCTGCACGGCGGCCGCGCTCGGAGTGCACGCGCTGGTGGTTCTGGCCGCCTGGGCGGCTCCCCGCCTCCGGCAGCCGGACAAACCACCGATCGAGTACGTCGCCGTGCAGATCGTCCCTGCCGCGCGGCTGGGTGTCGAGCGCCCGCGACCCGCGGCACCACCGCCACCACCACCGGCGAAGGCCGAGCCGCAACCCGCCAAGCCGCCCGAGGCCGTGCCGCCTCCGGACACTCCCACCCTGCGTGAGCCGTCGGCGGCGAAGCCCGCCCTCCGGCCCGCCCCGGCCGCCGCCCCGGCCGCCAAGCCGGCTCCGCCGGCCGAAGCGGCCCCGGCCGAACCCGAGGTCCAGGGCAGCGAGCGCGGCAGCGCCGACGCGCTCGCCCTCGGGGCGGCAGTGGCCGGACTCGACAATCCGGACTTCGTCTACGGCTACTATGTCGATCAGATGCTCGCGATGATCCAGCGCAACTGGGTCCGGCCGATGGTCGGATCGGGGGTCGAGGCCACGGTGAACTACCGCATCCAGCGCGACGGCCGGATCGCCGAGGTCCGTATCGCGACCTCTTCGGGCATCAACTCTTTCGACCTCGCCGCCCTGCGTGCGGTGCAGGCATCGACTCCCCTGCCGCCGCTCCCGCGTGCTTTCCGCGAGGGCTCGCTCGGCGTCAACCTGATCTTCCGATGAGGACTCCAAGGCCATGACGCAGTCACGAAGAAACCTGTCCGCCAGCGCCCTCCTGCTCGCCCTCGCCTGCTGGACGGCGCAGGCGCAGCAACCGGCCCAGGCGCCCGTCCCGGCACCCCCTCCGGCCGCGGGAGCGCCCGCCGGTCCGGCCACCGCGGCGCAGCCCGCGACGCTTGCTCCAGGGACTCCCGGCGGCGCCGGAGCGGCCGGAGCGACCGGAGCCACCGGAGCGACCGGTACGACGATCACGATCGTCATGCCGGACGGATCGACCCGCGCCCAGATCGTGCTCGCCGTTCCGCCGCCCGCCAACCTCGCGGCACTCCAGGGCACCGCCGGGAATGCCGCGCGGACGCTCGATCAGACGCTGCGGCGCGATCTCGACAAGAGCGGCATCTTCCGCCTCCAGGAGGCCGACGAGCTCGCAGTGCTCACGCTCACCGGCGACCTCGCGCACGATGCCGACCAGTACCGCTCGCTCGGCGCGGAGATGCTGCTCGCGAACGAGATCAAGCAGGACGGCGACCGCCTGGTGATCGAAGGGCGCCTCATCGACCTGGCGAGCCGCCAGCCGATCGTCGGCAAGCGTTATCGCGGCACCTTCGACCTCGCGCGGCGCATCGCCCACACCTTCGCCGACGAGATCATCCTCTACCTCACCGGCAAGCGCGGCGTCGCGCTGACGTCGATCGCCTTTTCTTCCGACCGCGACGGGGAGAAGGAGATCTACCTCATGGACTACGACGGCTACGACCAGCGGCGGATCACCGGCCACCGCTCGATCTCGATGAGCCCGGCCTGGAGCCCGACCGGCGACGTCCTCTCCTACGTCTCGTTTTTCGGCGGAGAGGGGCCGGCGATCTACCTCGCCGACATCCTCAGCGGGCGGAAATCTCCCGTGGTCACCAGCGGCTCCCTCAACACCTCGCCGACTTTCTCCCCCGACGGCCGCCGTCTCGCCTTCGCCCGCGGCCTCGGCGCCAACATCGAGATCTTCACCTGCCGTCGCGACGGCAGCGAGCTCCGGCAGCTGACGAGCTCGCCGGGAATCGACACGAATCCGGCATGGAGCCCGAACGGTAACGAGATCGCCTTCACTTCCAGCCGCTCCGGCTCGCCCCAGATCTACGTCGTCGATGCCGAGGGGACGAATCTCCGGCGCGTCACCTTCGACGGCGACTACAACGACGGCGCCGCCTGGAGCCCGGACGGAACCCGCATCGCCTACTCCACGCGCGCGCAGCAGAATCGCTTCGACCTCTCCCTGGTCGACCTGGTGACCCTCGCCACGCAGCGCCTGACCGACGGCGGCGGCAGTAACGAATCCCCGGCGTTCTCTCCGGACGGGCGCCGGATCGCCTTCAGCTCGACGCGCGCCGGAGGAGTCCAGATCTTCGTCATGGAGGCGCGCTTCGGGGCGCCTGCGGAGCAGCTCACATTCGCCGGGGCGAACCGCGCGCCGGACTGGTCCGGATATCTTCCCTAAGCTCGAGCATGGGGATGGATCGCCCTTTGCATGTGCTAGATTCCAAATAGACTCGGACTCCGCGGGAGTCCCCGGATCGGTCTCACACCAAGGAGATGAAAATGAACACCCGTCGAATCATCTGGACCGCGTTGCTGGCACTCTCCATGGTCGTAACGGCTTGCGCCAAGAAGGCCCCCAAGACGAGCGACGTCAATGCCACCCCGGTTCCCACTCCGCCGCCCGCGACCGACGTCAATCCCCAGGCGCGCCCGGCTGTCGTCGACCCGACCGAGAACGATCCCCTCAAGGATCCCGATCTCGCGAAGATCAACGACTACCTCCTCAAGCAGGGACTTCTCGGCGACGTCTTCTTCGAGTACGACAAAGCCGACCTGCGTGACGACGCCCGCGCCCGCCTGTCGAGCAACGCCGACTGGCTGCGTGCCCATCCCGAGTTCGAAGTGACGATCGAAGGGCATTGCGACGAGCGCGGCACGAACGAGTACAACCTCGCGCTGGGCGCGCGGCGATCCGGATCGGCCCGCGACTACATCTCTTCGCTCGGCGTTGCAGCGACCCGACTGCGCTCGATCAGCTACGGCGAAGAGCGTCCGCAGTGCACGTCTGCCAGCGAGAGCTGCTGGTCGATGAACCGCAGGGCGCATTTCGTCGTCACCGGACGCACCAACGTCGGTTGAGGCGCGATCCTTGCCCGACATGAGCTCCCGCGTGTCCCGCAGTCTGCTCGGGATGGGTTACGCAGTCCTGATCGCCGCCGGCCTGGCGATCGGCGGCTGCGTCTCTTCCACCGACATCGACGCCCTCCACGACCAGATCTCCGAGGTTCAGCGGCAGGCGACCCTCCTCCAGCAGCAGGGATCGAGCAAGCAGGAAGTGGCGCAGCTCGAAGCGACCATCCAGCGCCAGACCGAGGCGCTGCTCAAGGCCGAAGCGGACATGCGGCTGGACATCAACAGCCTCTCGGCCCAGATCGCCCAGCTCCAGGACAAGCTCGAGGACACCAACTACCGGCTGGCGCAGGTCTCGCAGCAGATTGCGGCGACGAACCAGGACCTCAAGGCCTCGCGGAGCCCGGCCGCGGCTCCGGGAGCACCGGCCGACGCCACGGCGCCGGCGACGGCGACGGCGGATCCCGAGACCCTCTACCAGACCTCCTACAGCGACTACCTGCGGGGCAATTACGACCTCGCCATGCTCGGCTTCAAGCAATATCTGGAGGCTTTTCCCGAGACCGATCTCGCCGACAATGCGATCTACTGGATCGGCGAGTGTTTCTACCGCCAGCAGAAATTCGTCGACGCCATCGCCGAGTACGACCGAGTCCTCAAGCAGTTCCCGCGCAGCGACAAGACGGCGAGCGCCCTGCTCAAGAAGGGCTTCGCGCTCCTCGAACAGGGGCAGCGCAAGGAGGGCATCGCCCAGCTGCAGGGTGTCGCCAAGAGCTTCCCATCGTCCGACGAGGCCAACCTGGCGAAACAGCGGCTGCAGAGCCTCGGCGTTGATCCGGGGGGCCGGAAGTAGTAGAATTCCTTTTTGCCCGGACCGGGCACACTCTAGACCGAAGGGAAAGGATTCACCATGGCGAACACCAAGTCGGCCAAGAAGCGCGCCGAAAAGTCGGCAGCTCAGCGAATCAAGAACCGCACGATGCGTTCCCGTATGCGCACCGCCGTCAAGAAGCTGCGCGCAGCCGTCGCCACGGGCGACGAGAAGATGGCCCAGGAGCTCCTCCCGATCACTCTGAAGGTGGTGGATTCGACGGCCCAGAAAGGCATCATCCACCGCAACACCGCGGCGCGGACCAAGTCTCGCCTGGTGGCTGCGCTGCGCAAGGCCCAGTAACCCCCCGGCCTCACACCCTTACCCGGACCCAGAGAAAATCGGTTGGCGGGCGCCTCCAGGACTTCCTGGAGGCGTTTTGCGTTTCTGACGCTGCCGCTTTTCGGGCTAGAACCCCTCGAGCAGGTCGGTGACCAGACTCTCCGCGAAGTCCTTCGCCGTCGCCTCGATGGCGGGCGTCTCGCGGTCCTGGAATCCGAGCTCGGAGGCCTTGACCTCGTAGCTGCTGCGGAAGAGGTAGTTGTCGTTCTGGTAGAGCGGCGTCTCCGGCTCCAGCTGTTTGAGCTGCACGCTGACCACGATCGCGATCTCGTACTCGGTCGCGCGGCCCTCGCTGTCGAAAGTGACCGGGCTCAGGGTGAACGAGCTCACTTTGCCGGTGAGCACCGCGTCGGCGCCCTCCGGCGAGCTCAGCACCTCGAAGCGGTGCCGGTTGACGAGCTCGGTGGTCAGGGCGCGGGTCAGGATCTGGTCGACCTGGCTGCGCGGAGTGGCGTTCTCGAGCGGGACGAGTTGGACCCGGCGCACCTCCGCCGGCAGGTTCGATCCCCTTCCGACCAGCGAATAGCCGCAGCCGGCGAGAGAGACGACGAGCAGAAACAGGGCGCTACGCGGAAAGCGCTTCATGCCGGCATGTCCTTTCGAGTGACCAGATTGACCAACCGTCCGGGGATGAAGACGAACTTCTGGATCTCCCTGCCCCCGAGATGCTCCTGCACCTTCGGGCTCTCCATCACGGCTCTCCGGACCTCTCTCTCACCCCAGGCGCTCTCCACTTCGACCCGGTCGCGCAGCTTCCCATCGACCTGCACGACGAGCTCGAACTGCTGCCGCGCGAGTTTCGCCTCGTCGAGGATAGGCCAGTCGGTGTCGAGGAGCGACTCGCCGTGGCCGCGCATCTCCCAGAGCTCCTCGCTGATGTGCGGCGCCATCGGGTGCAGCAGCTGAACCAGGGTGTCGAGCGCCGTCTCGCAGCAGATCCTCGACGCCGTCTTGTCCTCGACGGCGCGGGCCAGACCGTTCAGGAACTCCATCAAGGCTGCGACCGCGGTGTTGAACTTGAAACGGTCGAGGTCGCGCGTGACGCGTTGGATCGTGACATGCCGCAGGCGCTCGAGCGCTGCGTCGGACGGCGCCGTGGGAGGACACTCTCCCAGCCGCTGCGCTACCCGCCAGATCCGATGCAGGAACCGATAGGCGCCGGAGACCGCTTCGTCGCTCCACTCGACCTCGTCCTCGGGCGGACCCAGGAAGAGCGTGTAGACGCGCTCGGTGTCGGCGCCCATCTCCTCGATCAGCGGATCCGGGGAGACGGCATTGCCCTTGGACTTCGACATCTTCTCCACCCGCCCGGTCTTCTCGGCGTAGCGCGTGATCATCCCCTGATTGAACAGGTTGGTGAACGGCTCTTCGAACGGGACGAGGCCCATGTCGTGGAGCACGCGGCAGATGAAGCGGGCGTAGAGCAGGTGCAGGATCGCGTGCTCGATGCCCCCGATGTACTGGTCGACGGGCGCCCACCGGGCGGCAGTGTCGGGATCGAAGATGCGCTTCGGGTCGCGCGGCGAGAGATAGCGCAGGTAGTACCAGGAGCTGTCGACGAAGGTGTCCATCGTGTCGGTCTCACGCCGGGCGGGTGCTTTGCACCGCGGACAGGCGGTGCGGACGAACGCCTCGCAGCGCGACAGCGGATTGCCTTCCCGGCCGGTGAACTCGACGTCGTAGGGCAGCTCGATCGGCAGCTCGCTTTCCGGCACCGGAACGATGCCGCAGACGTCGCAGTAGACGACCGGAATCGGCGTCCCCCAGTAGCGCTGGCGCGAGATCAGCCAGTCACGCACCCGAAAGGTCACCTTGGCGCGCCCCCAGCCGCCCTTCTCCATCCAGGCGATGAAGCGCTGAATCGTCTCGGGGCCGGTCTCGAGTCCGTCGAACTCGCCGCAGCCCCGGATCCGGCCCTCGTGAAGGATCGGCTCCGCCAGATACCCGCCCGCCGGCGTCGCGCCTTCGGGATGGTAGACCAGCCGCACCGGCAGGCTCTCCTGGCGGGCGAACGCGAGGTCACGCGCGTCGTGCGCCGGGACGGCCATGATCGCGCCGCTGCCGTAGTCGGGCAGGACGTAGTTGGCGAGCCAGATCGGAATCGGCTCGCCGGTGGCGCGGTTGGTCGCCATGGCGCCGGTAAAGCGCCCCTCCTTGGGCGAATTCTCCCCTTCACGCTCGATGCGCGGCGTCTTCCTCACCCTTTCGATCCATTCCGCGAGCGCCGCGCGCTCGGGATGCCCGGCGATGAGGGTCGCGGCCAACGGGTGCTCTGGAGCCAGGACCAGGAAGGTCGCGCCGTGGATGGTGTCGGGGCGCGTAGTGAAAACCGTGATCGGAGCCAAGGATTGAAACTGCCCGGCCAGCGGGAAATCGATCTCACCGCCCTGCGAGCGCCCGATCCAGTTGCGCTGCATCGCCTTGACCTTGTCCGGCCATCCCGTGAGGCCGTCGAGGCCGGCGAGCAGCCGGTCGGCGTATTCGGTGATGCGGAAGAACCACTGCTCGAGCTCGCGCTGCTCGACCGCGGTGCCGCAGCGTTCACAGGCGCCGTCGACGACCTGCTCGTTGGCGAGCACGGTGCGGCAGCTGGGGCACCAGTTGACCGGCGCCTTGCGCTTGTAGGCCAGACCCTTCTCCAGCATCTGGAGGAAGAGCCACTGATTGAACCGGTAGTAGTCCGGCAGGCAGGAGGTGATCTCCTTCGACCAGTCGTAGAGGATGCCCCACTTGCGGAACTGCTTTTTCATCACCTTGATGTTGTCGAGCGTCCAGTCGCGGGGATGGATGCCGCGCTGGATCGCCGCGTTCTCCGCCGGCAGGCCGAACGAGTCCCAACCCATCGGGTTGAGGGCACGTCGGCCGCGCATCCGGAGGTACCGGTAGAGGGCGTCGCCGAGGATGTAGTTGCGCCCGTGGCCGACGTGCAGCCGGTCCCCCGACGGGTACGGGAACATCATCAGCATGTAGTACTTCTCGCGCGAGCTCTTGAGGTCGACCTCCGCCGCGCGCTGCTTCTCCCAACGCTCCTGCCACTTGGCCTCGACCAGCTTGTGCTCGTAGCCGTTCATCGCCCGCCGCCGCCCCCTCCGGTACCTGTGTCCGGGCCGATCTCGACATCGGCCAGCACCGGCCCTTGAAACGTGATCTGTCGCGTCGCTGCCAGTCGGCCCCGCTCGCGGATCTGCACTTCGTAGGTCGCCGGCACGAGTCCGAGGAAGAGCGCCGTGCCCTGGCGCACGATCTCGACCCGGCGGCTGCTGGAACCGATCAGCTCGGCCTCCGCGCCCGCGAATCCGGGTGCGATCACGCGCAGCCCTGCCGAGCGGCGCGCGCTGCCGTTGGCCCGCGCGAGCACCAGCCGGGCGGGCGTCAGCGCCAGCAGGTCGATCTCCTCGATCTGGCGGTCGCGCGACAGCAGGAGAGCCTGGCCGGGAATCTCGCTCTCGACCACGCTCGACGCGAGCCGCAGATAGGACGCGGCGACGAAATTCTGGCTCGCCAGCGGGTCGGAGAAGACCCAGCCACGGTCGTCGTAGAAGACTTCGATCCAGCGATGGAAACCGGAACCGGGGCCGCCGGGGATCTCCTCTACGACGAAGCCGGCGATCTCGCGGGCCGGAATAGCGAGAGCGTCGAGGAGCGCCACCGAGAGGCGCGCGGTGCCGGTGCAGTAGGCGGAGCGCCGCGCCAGCACCGACCTCGGATCCTGCGCCTGGCTGCGATCGAGCTCGTAGCGCACGTTGGCCGAGATCCAGCCGAGAATCCGCGACACCGCCTCGAACCGCGTTTTCGCTCCGGCGGCGACGGCGCGCGCCAGCCGGGCCTCGGGGCTGCTCGCTGCGGGCAGCGAACCTTCGTCGAAAATCTGCCGGCTCTCGAGCGGCGCGAGGTCGACCTCGACCTGCGCCACCGAGTCGGCGACGACCAGGCGATAGCCCGAGTTGGCGTAGGAATCGACCTGCACGCCGGCCGGAACCAGCATGCTCGCGCGGTCGCTGCCGCGCACCACGTGGGTAGCCGCACCGAGCGCGCCGGCGCCGCCCAAGCCGGCGAGCGCGACCAGCGCCACCGCGGCGGCGCGGGAGGAAATCACCGCAGGCTTCCGGGCATCGGTTCGCTCTTCATCAGGCCGTCCAGGACGCCGTTGACGAATCGCCCCGACTGCTCCGAGCCGAACCGCTTCGCCAACTCGACCGCTTCGTCCACGACCACGAGCTTGGGCACGTCGTTCTGGTACCACATCTCGTAGATCGCCAGCCGGAGGATGTTGCGGTCGACGGAGGGCATGCGCTCGAGCCGCCAGTTCTCCGCCTGGGCGCGGATCCTGTCGTCGATCTCCGGCCGGTGCTGTTCGGCGCCCTCGACGAGGCGCGTGGCGTAGACGAAGGCATCCTGAACCTCTTGCGGCCGCGGCACGGAGCGGATCGGCGGCGGCGGCGCTTCGGGCTCCGCCTCCTGGGAGTCGAGCTCGTCCGCCCGCAGCTGGCGGAGGTAGTCCTCGGGGTCGAACGTGCGCAGAACGTCGGGCAAGGCGGAGGCGCCCAGATCGTGCTGGAAGAGCATCTGCAGGGCCATCTCTCTCGCCATCCTACGTTTTCCCACTGACAGGACCCCTCTTCAAAGAGCCTTTCCGTCCTCGCGGACGAGAGCTGCCGACTCGGGTGATCGTTGTCTGGAAGCGATCTCAGGGGCGGAGGCGGGCCAGCAGGCCCGCCATTTCGAGCGCCGCCAGGGCGGCCTCCTCACCCTTGTTGCCCTCTTCGCCGCCGGCGCGCGCCAGCGCCTGCTCCATCGTCTCACAGGTCAGCACGCCGAAGGTCACCGGCAGCTCGCGGCGCAGCGCGACTTCAGCGATGCCGCGGCTGCACTCGTTGGCGATGACCTCGAAGTGCAGCGTCCCGCCGCGGATCAGCACGCCGAGGGCGATGAGCGCGGAGAAGCCGCCGCTCCGCGCCAGCGCGTCGAGGCCGGCGGGGATCTCCCAGGCGCCCGGCACACGCACGACCTCGATATCGGCCGTCGCGACGCCGTGGGCGTGCAGAGCGGCCTCGGCGCCGGCGAGCAGGCGATCGACGACCGCGCCGTGGAAGCGCGCCGCGACGATGCCGAAACGCCGCCCCTGGCCGTCCAGGGAAAGGCTGTCAGGAACCCCCGAGTTCACGATTAACCCCTTTCAAATGAGAAGTGTACGAACTGCGCGCGGAAGCCTGTCAACGCACGCGCGGCGGGCGCTTACGATCCAGCGGGCGAGTCAGAGATTCCCGCCGCGCGGCTGGAGGTGGATCTCCTCGACGCTGGTCGTCGGGTCGGCCTCGAGCGCCCAGACGATGGCCTTGGCGACCGCCTCCGGCGAGATCATCGACGCCCGGTTCCACTCCCCCGGCACCCGCTCCCAGAGCGGGCTGTCGGTCGCTCCCGGGTAGATCTCGGTCAGCCGCACCGCGGAGCCCGCGAGCTCCTCGCGCAGAGCGGCGACCGCGCCGCGCAGGCCCCACTTGCTCGCCGCGTAGGCCGACCAGTCGGGAAAGCCCTTCTTCGCGGCCACCGAGAGCAAGGCGAACAGATGTCCGCCGCTTCGGAGGAGATCGGGAAGACAAGCTCGGTAAAGGAAAACAGCTCCCAGCAGATTGGTTTCCAGCGACTCGCGCCAGGTCTCGGGCTCGAGCTCGCCAAAGGGCGCAACGCAGGCAACTCCCGCCGAAGGGACCACCACCTGCGGCCGGAAACCGGCCGCATTCCCTGCTCGACCGCCAGCTGGACCGCCCGGCCATCGCGCACATCGGCGACCACCACCATCCCTTTGCCGCCCGCGGCGCGAAGCGTCGCGGTGAGTGGCTCGACACGGCGGCCCAGAAGGACCAGCGGATGCCCGCGCTGCGCGAGCGCCAGGGCCGCCGCCCGGCCGATCCCGGAGCCCGCGCCGGACATCACGGCGGCGCCCAGGGAGGCACGAACCCCCCGACGCAGGGGCGGAGTCAGCGTCGAAACAGGTCATGATTCACGAGGAGAGAGAAAACTGGTCGGGACGCCGGGATTTGAACCCGGGACCCCCTGAACCCCATTCAGGTACGCTACCAGACTGCGCCACGTCCCGACCGAAAGCTGAACTGTTTAGCGGGGATGCTTCTCGAGAATCGCGAGGGCGGCGCGGGCTTCCGCGAGCGCCTCCTCCACGCCTCGAAGAAAGCTTTCTATCCGGTCGGGAGAGCTGGTGTCAAGCTGCGCCGGCGCTGCGGCCGGTGCTTCCGCTGCCGCGGCGGTCTTCGGCCTCCGTGGCCCCGCCTCGGCGGATTCGAGCGGCTCCGGATCGAAGAGACTCGGCTTCGACGCGCACCCTTGACGTCCCCGGCGAGCTCGATCTCGCGCGACTCGAGCTTCTTCTTGGCGCCGGCGATCGTGTAGCCCTCGTCGTAGAGCAGCTCCTTGATCCGCCGGATGACCGCGACCTCCGCCTCGACGTAGACCCGCTGCCCGGACTGGCTCTTCGCCGGATGCAGGGCGACGAACTCGGTCTCCCAGTAGCGCAGCACATAGGGCTGGATATCGAGGAGCTTGCAGACCTCGCCGATCTTGAATCCCTTTTTGGCACTCATGGCGACGGTGAATCCTACGGCACGCCGAGCGCCCGCGTCGAGAGCGGCGGGCAGAAGACGAGGCGGCGCGGGCGCCCTGCTCACTTCGGAGAGGTGCGCGCCCGGATCACCAGGCGGACCGGGATGCCCTGGAGCTGCATCCGCTCGCGCAGCCGGTTCTCGAGGTAGCGGCGGTAGGGATGGCTCTGCGGCAGCGTGCGGTTGGCGAAGATCATGAAGGTCGGCGGACCCGAAGAGACCTGCGCCGAGTAGTAGATCTTCCACGGACGATGATTCACCGTCGGCGGCGAGTGCGCCCCGATCGCATCCTCGAGCAGGCGGTTCAGCTCGCCGGTCGTGAGCATCGAACGGAAGCGCGCCCGTGCCTCCTCGACCGCCGGGAAGATCTTCTCCACTCCCCGGCCGGAGAGCGCCGAGAGATTCACCCGCGGCGGGTCGGCCAGGATCTCGGCCAGGCGCGGCCAGCTCGCGTCGAGCTTCTCGCGCGAGAGGTCGTCGAGCAGATCCCACTTGTTCATCGCCACGACCGTGGCGCGGCCGGCCTCCCAGATCGTCCCCGCGATGGCGAGATCGCTGCTGGTGACGCCGGAAGGTGCCTCGATCACCAGCAGCGCCACGTCGGCGCGCTCGACCTGCCGGCGCGCGAACATGACGGCGAGATCCTCCGCCGTGCCGGTGACCTTGGCGCGGCGGCGGATGCCGGCGGTGTCGATGAACAGGAAGCGCTTGCCGTCGCGTTCGACCAGGGTGTCGATCGGATCGCGGGTCGTGCCCGCCACCGGCGAAACCAGCACCCGGTTCTCGCCCAGGATCCGGTTCAGGAGCGACGACTTGCCGACGTTCGGGCGCCCGACGATGGCGACCGGCGGTGCCTCGCCCTCGACCGGTTCCGCGATCCGGCGCGGCAGGACAGCGCGAATCCGGGTGCGCAGCTCGTCGAATCCGAGTCCGTGCTCGGCCGAGACCAGGATCGGCTCGGGATAGCCGAGGGTGTAGAACTCCCCCATGCCCTGGGCGACCTTCTGGTTCTCGCCCTTGTTCACCACCAGCAGAACCGACTTGCCGAGCGGGCGCAACTGCTCGACGATGCGCTGGTCCGCCGGCACGACGCCCTCGCGGCCGTCGACGACCAGGAGCACCAGATCGGACTCATCGATCGCGGCGCGCACCTGCTGGTTCAGGCCGAGCGGGTCCTCGTCGAACATCAGACCGCCGGTGTCGATCCACAGCACCGGCCAGTCGTCGTCGAGGTTCGCCTGGGCGATGTTGCGATCGCGGGTCACCCCGGGCTGATCGTGGACGATCGCCTGCTTGCGCCCGACGAGGCGGTTGAAGATGGTCGATTTGCCGACGTTGGGCCGGCCAACGATGGAGACGGCTGCAGTGGAAGTCATCGATTGTTGCCTGGATCTGCCGAGTGACGGAGAAAAGCCGCTCGTCCCCGCGCCGACACTCTAGCAAACCGGTGCGCGTGGTTGACAGGTTCGCGCGCCGGTCCATACAATGAGCGCCGCGCGAAAGTGGCGGAATTGGTAGACGCGCAAGCCTCAGGAGCTTGTGGTCGTAAGGCCGTGGGGGTTCGAGTCCCCCCTTTCGCACCAACCCTCTTCTACCTGATCAGACCAGCAGCAGCACGACTTCGGCGACGCGCTCTCCGCCGGTGGAGATCACTCCTTCTACCCGCATCGCGTTGCCGAAGCGCCGCCCGGCGACCACCGCGATCTCGAGCAGATCGCCGGCGTGGACTGTGCGTTGCATCTCGAGGCGGTCGATTCCGGCCAGCCAGCGCTGAGCTCCCGCCTGGGGCCCGGCCGACGGATCCTCGAGCAGGACCGCCGCCGCCTGCGCGACGAGCTCGGCGAGGAAGGACGCCGGCACGGCAGCCTCTCCCCGCAGCCAGGTCGAGTCGGCGGTGATCAGGGCGCGCGCCGTCCCCTCCCCTGCGCGGTCGATCCAGCGAAAGGGAAAACGGTGCGGCAGGTTCAAGCGGAGAACTCCGGGGCGCTACGAGACGACGGCTGCGGAGCGCTTGGCGGTGACGAAGTCCGCGATGCTGTTGACCGTCGCCAGAACCTCGGAGCCGGATTGCTGATCGTCGATGGCCACGCCGAACTCCTGCTCGATTCCGAGCACCAGTTCGAGAGCGTCGATCGAATCGAGCCCGAGGCCCTCGGGCCCGAACAGGGGTTCGTCGTCGCCAATCGATGCTGCGTCCCGCTCCAGTTTGAGCCGGTCCACCAGGAGAGCCTTGATCTGATTCTTCATTTCCGTTCCCTCGAATCACCGGCGCAGGCGCCGCGGCGGAATGGTACCACCGGGTGGCGTCTGCCTCAGGCAGTCAGCAGGCCGCCGTCGACGCGGATCGTTTGTCCGGTGATGTACGACGCGCCTTCCGAAGCGAGGAACTCGACGACCGCCGCGACCTCTTCCGGCCGCCCCACCCTCCCCATCGGCACGCCGCGCAGCGCCTCGGCGAGCTTGGCCTCCGGCATCGCCTTGAGCAGGTCGGTGGCGACGAAGCCGGGGGCGATGGCGTTGCTCGTCACCCCGAAGGTGGCGACCTCCTTGGCGAGCGCCTTGGTGAAAGCGATCAGGCCGCCCTTGGCGGCGCTGTAGTGGGTCTGCCCCATCTGGCCGGCGACGCCGCTGGCGCTGGAGATCGCGATCACCCGCCCCCAGCGTCTGGCCAGCATCCCCTTGATCACCGACTTGGTGAGCCGGAACGCCGCGTTCAGGTTCACGTCCAGCACCTCGTTCCAGTCCTCCTCGCCGAGGAAAGGCAGGAGCGCGTCGCGCGTCGTTCCGGCATTCAGGACCAGGATCTGGATATCGCCCAGGTCGGCCCGGATCTTCGCCGTCAGCGCGGCGACTGCCGCCCGGTCGCGCACGTCGAGCGGATAGGCGACGCCGCCGACTTCAGCAGCCAGAGTCGCCGCAGCCTCCTCGTTGCGCAGGTAGGTGAACGCAACCCGCTCGCCGCGGGCGGCCAGGGCGCGCACCGAGGCGGCGCCGATTCCTCCGCTGGCGCCGGTGACGAGCGCGACCCGCGCGCTCACAGTCTCGCCTCGCGCCGGAGCGGTGAATCAAGCTGGGGGCTTGGGGTGACCACGAAGCCAGGATCCGCCATCCGTTCGGTCTCCTCGGGAAATCTGCTCACCCCGGCCGCCGACCAGAGCGTCTGCCAGGGCAGCCCGGCCAGAGTACTGCGGAAGCGGTCGCGGAACTCCTCCCGCGCGGCCTCGTGAAAGAAACGCGCGAAGCCCGTGAGGAAGCCCGGCACCGCGCGCGCGGTGAGCTCCCAGGGATGCACCACGAGGAGCGGCAGCCCGCCGCTCCGGAGTTCGCGGCGGGCGGCGGCGAGGATCCACCGCGGCGCTGCCGCTCTGCCGCACCAGCCGCCGGCCGGAAGCCGCAGCTGGCCGCCCCATGTCAGCGGAGGGAGCTCGACCAGCGAGGCGCCTCCCGGCCAGGTCAGTCGCACGGGCCGATCGGGATTCGACGACGATCCGGCGCCAGCCGCGGCGACGAGCGAGCTGTCGTAGGCGAATCCGGATTCGGCGACGATTTCCAAGCGGGGATTGGCGAGGTCGCGCAGCGACCACTCGGGAGCGCGGAAGCCCCGCACCTCGCAGCCCACCGTCTGTTCGAGAACTGCCTTGGCGAGTACGATCTCCGCCCGGAAGCGCTCCGGGTCGAGGCTGTTGGCCCGCCAGTGATGAAACGAATGGCAGGCGATTTCGTGCCCCGCCGTCGCGAGCTCACGCAGCCTGGGCGCCAACCGGACGGCGACCTCTCCCAGCACGAAGAAGGTCGCCGTCGCGCCGGTCCGGGCGAACTCGTCGGCGAGCTCCGGCAGAAGCCAGTCGAGCTCCTCGGGAAGACGCGGGCGCCGAGCCGGATCGACATACTCCGGCACCCAGCAGTTGTGGTACCACTCCTCGACGTCGACGCACAGCGCCGGGCCGAAGCGGCCGACGAGCGGCTCGACTTCAGGCGTTGTCGTCTTCGATCTTGAATTGGATGGCGGCAAGAGCGATCCGGAGGGTGTCGATCAGAGGCCGAAAATGGCTCTCTTCGTCATTATAGATAGTCCGGACCGGAACGTGCCCGACGCGCGCGCCGGACTTCCCCGCCTTGATCAGCATCTCGGTTTCGATCGCGTAGCCGTCCGAACGCAGGCGCATGCGCCGCACCAGGGCGCTCGACATGAGCCGGTACCCCGACTGCGAGTCCTCGAGCTCGAGCTCCGACATCCAGGTGAGGATGCGCGTCCCGATGTAGTTCGTCCAGAAGCGCGCCGTCGGGATCCGCCCCGAATCCTGCAAGCGCGCCCCGACGACGAGGTCGGCGCCGCCGGCGTCCCAGGCGGCAAGGAGGGCCGGAATATCGCCGGGATCGTGCTGGCCGTCGCCGTCGAGCAGCACGAGCGCCCGCGGCTGGCGCTCGAGCGCCAGCTCGATTCCCCGGCGCAGCGCGAAGCCCTTGCCGCGGTTCTGCGGCAGGACCTCGACGCGGGCGCCGGCAGCGAGCGCAGCGGCAGCCGTTTCGTCGCGGCTGCCATCGCTCACCACGACGACGTCGGCCAGAAAGCGCCGCGCCCCGGCGACGACTCGACCGATGGTCGCCCCGCAGTCGAAGGCCGGGACCACCGCGGCTATGTCTTCACGAGTCACGAATCGGCAACTTATAACACAGCAATTAACGACCTGGACCTCTTGTTCTCGCCCGCGAGCTTGTGACAGGCTTCGCCGTGCCAGAGGCGTATTTCCCTGTCATCGTAGCCTTCACCGCGGCCTTCGCGCTGGCCTGTCTGCTCATGGCCATCTCCTGGTTCGCCGGCCATCGCAGCGGCGGGCGCGTCAAGCTCTCGACCTACGAGTCCGGCCTGCCGCTGCTCGACCGCTCTCGCAAGCGGCTTTCCATCGCTTTCTTCCTGATCGCCATCGACTTCGTCGTCTTCGACGTCGAGGCCGCCTTCCTCTACCCGTGGATCGTCATCCTGCGGGAGGGCGGTTGGCCGCTGTTCGCGGCGGTCATGGCCTTCCTCGGCCTGATCCTCGTCGGGTACGCCTACGTCTGGCGGAAGGGCGGACTCGACGTCGTGGCGAAAACCCTGCGCCCGCAGAGGGGCAACTAGATGAGTTCCGGTCGACGATGCAGCCAGCCAAAGCCTTCCCGAGAGCGCGATCGAAGAGATCCTCGCCCTTCGCCCCAAGTATCCAACCCTCGAAGCCCTGACCCTGCCGGCCCTGCACATCGCGCAGCGCGCCACCGGCGGCTGGTTGCCGGAAGCCGTGATCGAAGCGGTGGCCGAGCTCCTGGAGCTGCCGGTCGCCAGAGTCGCAGGAGTCGTCTCCTTCTATGACATGTACCACGTGCGCCCCGTAGGCCGCCATCGCATCCGCGTCTGCACCAACCTCTCCTGCCAGTTGCGCGGTTCCGGGGAGATCCTCGAGACGATCGGCCAGGAGCTCGGCGTCGGCGAAGGCCAGGTCACTCCGGACGGCCGCTGCTCCTACGTCCAGTTCGAGTGCCTCGGTTCCTGCGACACCGCGCCGATGGTGATGATCGACGACGACTACCACGAGAACCTGACTCCCGAGCGGGTCCGGCAGATCGTGCGGGAACTGAAGTAACCATGGCTACCGAACGTGTCCTCACCCGCAATGTCGGCCGGCCCGCCGCGCTGACGGTCCGCGGCTATCGCGAGGGCGGCGGCTACGACGCCCTCGCCAAGGCCCTGCGCATGCAGCCGGAAGAGGTCATCGAAGAGGTCAAGCGCTCCGGCCTGCGCGGCCGGGGCGGCGCCGGCTTCCCCTGCGGCGCCAAGTGGTCGTTCGTCCCGCGGCAGAGCCCCAAGCCGAAGTACATCGTCTGCAACGCCGACGAATCCGAGCCCGGCACCTTCAAGGACCGGCTCCTCATGGAGCACGATCCGCACCAGCTCATCGAGGGCTGCATCATCGCCGGCTGGGCGGTCGGAGCCAACACCACCTACATCTACATCCGCGGCGAGTACACCAAGGCGGCCGCGATCCTCGAGGCCGCGGTGCGCGACGCCTACGACAGCGGCGTCCTCGGCACGAACGTCCTGGGCAGCGGGTTCCGCCACGACATGGTCGTGCACCGCGGCGCCGGCGCCTACATCTGCGGCGAAGAGACCGGGATGCTGGAGTCGCTGGAAGGCAAGCGCGGCCAGCCGCGCGTCAAACCGCCGTTCCCGGCGGTCGTAGGAGCGTTCGGCTGCCCGACCGTGATCAACAACGTCGAGACGCTGTGCTGCGCGACGCACATCCTGCTGCGCGGCGCCGACTGGTTCAAGTCGGTCGGCACCGACGAACGCAACACCGGACCGAAGCTCTACGCCATCTCCGGCCACGTCGAGCGTCCCGGCACCTACGAGTACCCGATCGGCGTCCCGTTCCAGACCCTGCTCGACGGCTGCGGCGGCATGTACCGCGGACGCGAGCTGAAGGCCTTCATTCCGGGCGGGGCGTCGGCGCCGATGATGAAGGCCGCGGATCGCGACATCCAGATGGACTTCGACACCCTGGCCAAGGCCGGCAGCATGCTCGGTTCCGCGGCGGTCATCGTCATGGACGAGACCACCTGCATGGTGCGCGCGACGCTGCGTCTCGCCAGGTTCTTCGCCCATGAGTCCTGCGGCCAGTGCACCCCCTGCCGCGAGGGCACGAACTGGATGAAGATCCTGCTGCAGCGCATTCACAGCGGCCAGGGTACGGAGGCCGACCTCGACCTCCTCGCCCGCGTGGTTCCGAACGTCGGCGGAATCTCGCTCTGCGCCCTGGGCGACGCTGCGCAGGGGCCGGTGCGCTCGCTGGTCGACAAATTCAGCGACGAGATTCGTGAAAACCTGCGCGCCGGGCGGTATCCGACTCCGGCCCCGCGCTACTTCGACCAGGGAGCGGCCGCCTGATGCCTACCTTGACCATCGACGGACGCACGGTCGAGGTGCCCGCCGGCACCAACCTGATCGAAGCCGGACTCAAGGTCGGAGTTCAGATCCCCCACTACTGCTATCACCCGCGCCTGTCGATCGTCGGCCAGTGCCGCATGTGCATGGTCGAGATCGAAGGCATGGGCAAGCTCCAGGCCGCCTGCTCCACCCAGGTGATGAAGGACGGCATGGTCGTCCGCACCACCTCTCCGAACGCCGACGAGGCGCAGCGGGCGATCATGGAGTTCCTGCTCATCAACCACCCGCTGGACTGCCCGATCTGCGATCAGGCCGGCGAATGCGGCCTCCAGGACTACTCCTACAAGCATGGCCAAGCCTTCTCGCGCTTCCGCTTCGAAGAGAAGCGGACCTACCCCGAGAAGGAGCGCATTCCGCTCGGGCCGACGGTGATGCTGAACATGAACCGGTGCATCCAGTGTACCCGGTGCGTCCGCTTCACCGAGGAGATCGCCAAGACCAGCGAGCTCGGCTTCTTCGAGCGCGGCTCCCACGCCGAGATCGGCACCTTCCCCGGCAAGCCGCTCGACAACCCGCTCTCGACTTGCGTCGTCGACATCTGCCCGGTCGGCGCGCTGACCTCGACCCGATTCCGGTTCGCGGAGCGCGTCTGGTACCTCGACAAGAATCCGTCGATCTGCACCGGCTGCGACGTCGGCTGCAACATCACCCTCGAGCACAAGCACGGGTCGATCAAGCGCTACAAGCCGCGCCAGAACCCGGAGGTCAACGACTTCTGGATGTGCGACTACGGCCGCTCGACGCACGAGCGCTACCGTGAGCTGCCGCGCCTGGCCTTTCCGCAGATCCGCCGCAACGGGGCGCTCGCCGCCACCGGCTGGAAGGAAGCGCTCGACCACGTCGCACACAACCTGCGATCGCGCCGGAGCGAAGGCGTCATCGCGTTCCTCGGCTCCGGTTTCCTGTCGACGGAAGAGTCGTTCCTGCTCGCCAAGATCGCCGCTTTCGTCGAGTCGCCGCATCGCTCGATCTGGGTGGACAGCGGGCCGACAGCGGCAGATACCCAATCTGCAGGGCGGCATCACCGGACACGACGCGGCGCCGAACCGCCGCGGCGCCGAGTTGGCCGGCCTGGTGCCGGCCTCCGGCGCAGTGAGCAGCGAGGACCTCCTGCTCGAGGGATCTGCCGCCAAGTGCGGCGCGATCTTCATCGCCGACAGCGACTTCGGCCGCGCCGCCCACGACCCCAAGGTCGTCGAACGCCTGCGCGAGGCGAAGTTCCTGGCCGTCATGGGTTGGGCGGATTCTCCGCTCGCCCGGGTCGCCGACGTCGTCCTGCCGGTCGCCACGCACGCCGAGCGCGCCGGCACCTTCGTCAACGCCGAGTGGCGCGTGCAGCGCTTCGAACAGGCCTTCCCGGCGCCGCCGCAGGTGCGTCCCGGCGTCGAGGCCCTCGCCGATCTGCTGTCGCGCTTCGACCCGAAGTGGTCCACGGTCACACCGGCGACGGTCTTCGACCTCATGGCCGAAGAGGTCCAGGCGTTCCGCGGCCTGCGCTACCGCGAGATCGCCGCCGAAGGAACGAGGTCTCCGCGGTGCCCGAAGCGGCGCCCGCCGGGGCGGGAGCCTAACGGCGCGTGGTCTTCACCCCGACCGTCGTCGCTGCCCTCGCCATGACCGGCCTGTGGCTCGTCGCCCTGATCAGCGTCACGCCGGTCCTGCTCTGGCTGGAACGCCGGGCGCCGGCCTTCATGCAGGACCGCCTCGGACCGAACCGGCTGGGCCCCCTCGGCCTCTTCCAGGCGATCGCCGACGTGCTCAAGTTCATCTTCAAGGAGGACTCAACCCGGCCGGCGCCGACAAGATCCTCTTCATCCTCGCGCCGACGATCGGCTTCGTCGCCTCGCTCTTGACCTACCTGGTCCTTCCCTTCGGACCCGAAGTCACCGTCGCCGGGCACTCCTTCCCGCTGGTGGTGATCGACACCGACGCCGGGATGCTGATCTTCCTGGCGCTCGCGAGCCTCGGCGTCTACGGCCTCGTCCTGGCCGGCTACAGCTCGAACAACAAGTGGTCGCTGATGGGCGGCATCCGCGCTTCCGCCCAGATGGTGAGCTACGAACTGGCGCTGACGATCGCGGTCCTCGCCGCGCTCATGCCGGCGGGCTCGCTGAACCTCTCGCGGGTCGTCGACCACCAGATCGCCGGCTCGCTGCTCGGCTTCCTGCCGGCCTGGAACATCTTCACCCAGCCGCTCGGTTTCCTGGTCTTCCTCGTCGCCGCGTTCGCCGAGACCAACCGAACGCCGTTCGACCTGCCGGAAGCCGAGTCGGAGCTCGTCGCCGGGTACCACACCGAGTACGGCGGCCTGCGCATGGCGCTCTTCTACATGGGCGAGTACCAGTCGATGGCAATCCTCTCGGCCCTCGGCTCGACCCTCTACTTCGGCGGCTGGTCGCTGCCCGGCATCGACGCCGCCGCCGCCGGCGCCTGGATCGCGGGATTGCCCTGGATCGGACCGCTTCTCGGCCCCGGGATCGGCACGGCGATCTTCGGCTTCTCGGTGCTCGGTCTCGAAGACCTACATCGCCCTTTTCTGCTTCATCTGGGTGCGCTGGACCTTCCCGCGCTTTCGCTACGATCAACTCATGCACCTGGGGTGGAAGGTACTCCTGCCCCTGGCGCTGCTCAACTTCGTCGTCGTGGCCGCGCTCGCCGTCGCCGGAAAGATCTGACGATGCTGCTGACCGTCTTCGTCCTCCTGGCAGTCTGCCGCGATCGTCTCGGCGATCGTGGTCGTGCTGCACCGCAATCCGGTCTTCTCCACCATGAGCCTCGTCGTGACGCTGGTGGCCACCGCCGGGCTCTTCATCATGCTCGGCTCGCCTTTCCTGGCGGCGCTCCAGATCCTGCTCTACACCGGCGCGATCCTGGTGCTCTTCCTCTTCGTCATCATGCTGCTCAACGTGCAGCGCGAGCGCACGGCGGTGACCCGCGCGAGCGGCATGCTCGTCGCCGCGGGCATCTGCGCGGTGGTCTTCGCAGGCGCACTGGTCCGACTCTTCTGGGTTGCCTACGCCGGCACCGACCGTCAAGCCGCTGGAACCCGACTGCGATCTCGCTGGTCGTCGGTCGCGCGCGAGCTCTTCAGCACCTACATCCTGCCGTTCGAGATGATCGGACTTCTCCTGCTGGTGGCGGTCGTCGCCGCGAGCTGGGTCGCCCAGAAGGCGGAACCCGCCGGGTCGGCATGGGTCTCCCGATCCGAGCGCCGAGGCAGCCGAGCCGGCGAGTCAGGGAGAGCCGCGATGACGACGATTCCCGATTGCCTGGTACCTGGTGCTGGCCGCGGTGCTCTTCTGCATCGGCACGTTCGGCGCCCTCACCCGTCGCAGCGGCATCGCGATCTTCCTCTCGATCGAGCTCATGCTGAATGCAGCCAATCTGACGCTCGTCGCCTACTCGCGCATCCATGGCGACAGCGCCGGGCAGATGTTCGTCTTCTTCGCGCTCGCCGTCGCCGCGGCCGAGGCCGCCGTGGGACTGGGGCTCTGTTCATCAGCATCTACCGGCTGCGGCACACGATCGACGTCAATCGTCTGAATCGACTCCGATGGTGAGACGATGAGAGCCCTCGACTATCTCTGGCTGATCCCGGCGCTGCCGTTCCTCGGTGCGGCCGTCAACGGGCTCCTCGTCAGGAATCGTCACAAGTCGCTCGCGACCGCGATCGGCGTCGGCGCTCCCGGCCTGTCGCTGCTCGTCGCGCTCGCCTGCCTCGCGGAGTTCCTCGGCGCGCCCCGGTCACGTGCCCTTCGAGCAGCTGCTCTACCCCTGGACCGCCGGCGCCCTCAAGATCGACATCGCCTTCCTGCTCGATCCGCTGTCGGCCGTCATGCTCTTCGTCGTCACCTTCGTCGGCTTCCTGATCCACGTCTACTCGGTCGGCTACATGGCCCACGAAGAGGGCTACCGGCGCTACTTCGCCTACCTGAACCTCTTCATGGGCGCGATGCTGCTGCTCATCCTCGGAGACAACTACCTCGTGATGTTCGTCGGGTGGGAGGGCGTCGGCCTCTGCTCCTACCTGCTGATCGGCTTCTATTTCGACCAGGACTTCCCGCCGCAGGCCGGGCGCAAGGCCTTCATCGTCAACCGGATCGGCGACTTCGCCTTCCTGGTCGGCCTGTTCGCGATCTTCAGCCAGTTCGGAACGCTCAACTTCAAGGGCGTCAACACCGCGATCCTGGCCGACGTCGGCGCCCTCGAGGCGCCGTTCGCGCTCGGCCTCTCGCTCGCGAGCTTCATCGCCCTCTTCCTGTTCATCGGCGCGATGGGCAAGAGCGCGCAGATTCCGCTCTACGTCTGGCTGCCGGACGCGATGGCCGGCCCGACTCCCGTCTCGGCCCTGATCCACGCCGCGACGATGGTCACCGCCGGCGTCTACATGGTCGTCCGGACCAACCTGATCTATCAGCTCGCGCCCGTCGATCATCGCTGTTCGTCGCGATCGTCGGCGCGGCCACCGCGATCTTCGCCGCCACGATCGGCATCGCGCAGAACGACATCAAGAAGGTCCTCGCCTACTCGACCGTCTCGCAGCTCGGCTACATGTTCCTGGCCGCCGGCGTCGGCGCCTACGTCGCGGCGATCTTCCACCTCGCCACCCACGCCTTCTTCAAGGCGCTGCTCTTCCTCGGTTCCGGCTCGGTGATCCACGCCATGGGCGGCGAGCAGGACATGCGCAAGATGGGCGGCCTGCGGAAGCAGCTGCCCGTGGACCTACCGCACCTTCCTCGTCGGCACGCTCGCGATCTCCGGCGTGCCGCTCCTCGCCGGCTTCTTCAGCAAGGACGCCATCCTCGGCGCCGCCTTCGAGAAGTCGCCGGTGCTCTGGATCGTCGGGATCGCCACCGCGGCCCTGACCGCCTGCTACATGCTGCGGCTCCTCTGCCTGACCTTCTTCGGCAAGTTCCGCGGCACGCACGAGCAGGAGCATCACCTGCACGAGTCGCCCGCCGTCATGGTCGTGCCGCTCGTCATCCTCGCCGCCGGGCGCGCGCCTTCGCCGGCTACGCCGGCAAGATCCCCTTCACCCATTTCGACTGGCTGGGCGGTTTCCTGGCGTCGATCATCGTCGCCATCCCGGGCCACGAGGCCCACGGCGGACACCACGAGCTGGGTCTGGAGGCGATCCTCGTCGCCGCCTCGATCGCGGCGGCGGTCGGCGGTCTCGGACTCGCCTGGAGGCTCTGGGGCGGCGATCGCGGCACCGCGGCACGACGAGGCGCTGGCGCGACGGGCTCCACGCCTCTACCGGCTGGTCGAGAACAAGTACTTCGTCGACGAGATCTACGACCGCCTCGTGGTGCGCCCGCTCCGCGCGACGGCGCGCTTCTGCTGGAAGGTCATCGACTCGGTCTTCATCGACGGCGGCCTGCACGTGCTGGCGTTCATCACGGAGCTGGCCGGTGACCTCGGACGCTTCTCCACCACCGGCAACGTCCGCCAGTACGCCCTCTACTTCTTTGCCGGAGTGCTCGCTCTCTTCTGGTGGATGATCTTCTGATGACGCACGAGCTCCTCGACCTGCTCCTCGGCGACACGATCACCCGGTTCGTGTTCTTCCCGAGTCTCGCGGCGCTGCCGCTGCTCTTCCTCGGTCGCGCGAGCGCCCGTACGGTCAAGATCTACGCCCTCTTCGTCGCGCTCGTCGAATTCGCGCTGATCGCGCTGTTCGCCGTCTCGCACTGGGGCGGGGGCACCATGGTGGCGCGCGATGCCACCATGAGCTGGCTCGACTTCGGCACCTTGCGGGTGCTCTACGAAGTCGGAGTCGACGGCATCTCGCTGCCGCTCGTCCTGCTGACCGGCCTCCTTCTGCCGCTGGTCATCCTCGGCTCCTGGAATGGGATCACGAAGCACTGGACGGGGTTCGCCGCTGCGATGCTCCTCCTCACCACCGGCATGCTCGGCGCGCTCGTCGCGCTCGACCTCCTCGTCTTCTACGTCTTCTGGGAGGTGATGCTGATCCCGATGTACCTGATCATCGGAATCTGGGGCGGCGATCGCCGGATCTACGCGGCGGTGAAGTTCTTCATCTTCACGATGGCCGGAAGCCTGCTCATGCTGCTCGGCATTCTCTGGATGGCCTGGAGCTACGGCGAGCTCACCGGCGTCTGGAGCTTCCGCTACGAGGATCTGCTGCAGCTGCAGTTCCCGCTCGGCCAGCAGCTCTGGCTCTTCGCCGCCTTCGCCCTGGCCTTCGCGATCAAGGTGCCGATGTTCCCGTTCCACACCTGGCTGCCCGACGCCCACGTCGAGGCCCCGACCGGCGGCTCGGTGATCCTGGCCGGCGTCCTGCTGAAGCTCGGCACCTACGGCTTCCTGCGCTTCGCGATCCCGTTCTTTCCGCAGGCGGCGACGCAGCTCGCGCCCTGGGTCGTCGGTCTGGCTCTGGTGGGCATCGTCTACGGCGCGCTGGTCGCCTGGGCGCAGGTCGACATGAAGAAGCTGGTCGCCTACTCCTCGATCGCCCATCTCGGCTTCGTCATGCTCGGGCTCTTCGCCTTCAACGAGATCGCCTGGCAGGGCGCGCTGCTGCAGATGGTCAACCACGGCATCTCGACCGGCGCGCTCTTCCTTCTCGTCGGCATGCTCTACGACCGCCGGCACACCAAGAAGTTCGAGGAGTTCGGCGGGCTCGCGAAGACCGATTCCCTGGTTCGCCGTCATGCTCGTGTTCGCCACTCTCGCGTCGGTCGGACTCCCGGCCCTCAACGGCTTCGTCGGCGAGTTCATGATCCTCATGGGCGCCTGGCAGGGCGGACTGCGCTGGGCGACCGGCATCGCCACCTTCGGCGTCGTGCTCGCCGCGGTCTACCTGCTGAAGATGCTGCAGGAGACGATCTGGGGACCGATCACCAAGGACGAGAACAGGACGCTGAAGGATCTCAACCTGCGTGAGGTCGTGACGCTCCTGCCGCTGTGCATTCTGATGCTCTGGATCGGCGTCGCCCCGGGGCGCTTCCTCGAACCGAGCCGGCCGGCGTTGTCCTCGGTTCTCACCACCTATCGCGCGCAGATGGCGGCTGGGCCTCCGGAGGCGGTGACCCTCGCGGCACCCCCCGAAGCCTCCGTGCCGGCCGCGACCTTCGTCGCCGGAACTCCGGCGGCGGAAGCCGGGAGCGTGCGATGAACCCGCTCTTCGCCCTGCCCCAGGCCGACTGGCTGTCGATCCTGCCCGAGATCGTGCTCACCGGCGTAGCCTCGCTGATCCTTCTCCTGGAGGCCTTCACTCCCCGCCTGCGCCCAGCCTTCAACGGATTGGCGCTCGCCGGTGTCGCGGCGGCATCGGTGCTCCTGGCCCGACAGCCCGCGGGGCTCTTCTTTCACGGCCTGATCGAGTCGACCGCCCTCACCGGCGCCTTTTCGCAGACCATCCTCCTGGCAACGGCAATCGGCCTGCTCTCCGCGCAGGGCTACCTCAAGCGCGAGCACCTGCTGTTCGGAGAGTACCCGGCGCTGCTCCTGTGGTGCGCACCGGCCTCCTCCTTCTGGTTCGCGGCGTCGAACTGGTCACGATCTTCGTCGCGCTCGAGCTGCTTTCGGTGGCGCTCTACGGGCTTGCGGCGTTCCACCGGCGCGAAGCCGTTTCGTCCGAGGCGGCGATCAAGTACTTCCTGATGGGGGCGCTGGTCAGCTCGTTCGTGCTCTACGGCGCCGCCCTCGTCTACGGAGAAACCGGGTCCACGACCATTGCCGGCATCTCCGAAGCGCTCTCTTCCGGTACCGGCTCGCCGGGCCTCATCTTCCTCGGCTTCCTCCTGCTGGTCTGCGGCTTCGGCTTCAAGCTCGGCCTCGTGCCTTTTCATGCCTGGGCGCCCGACGTCTATCAGGGCGCCCCCTCGCCGTTCGTCGCATTCCTGTCGGTCGCACCCAAGGCCGCTTCGGCGGTCGTCCTCGCGCGCCTCATCATGCTCGTGACCTCGGCGCCCACGGCGGGCGACTGGACGAAGCTGGTAAGCGTCCTGGCGATCGCATCGATGCTGGTGGGCAACCTCTTCGCCCTGGCGCAGCGCGACATCAAGCGCATGCTGGCCTACTCGGGAATCGCCCATATGGGCTATCTCATGATCCCACTCGCCTCTCCCGGTCCAGCGAGCTGGCGGCCGATCCTCGTCTACCTCATCTCGTACACCTTGATGAACGGCGCCGCGTTCGTGCTGGTTTCGATGCTCTACGCCAAGCCCGGCGAACAGCACGCGATCGCCAATCTCTCCGGCTGGGCGTTCCGCTTCCCCGTCGCGGCCGCCTGTATGGCGGTCTGCATGCTCTCTCTGGGAGGCATTCCGCCGACCGCGGGCTTCGTCGCCAAGTACCTCGTCTTCGCCCACGCGATCCAGCACGGGAACCTGGCGCTGGCGCTGGTCGGCATTTTCGCCAGTCTCATCGGCGTGGTGTTCTACCTCCGCGTCATCTATATGCTCTACATGCGCGACGAGATCGCGAGCCCCGGCAGCCTGAAGCTCGACTTCGGTGGCCAGCTGGCAGCGGTACTTGCCGCCGCGGGGCTGCTGGCTCTGGGCCTCTTCCCGGGCCCGTTTCTCACCTGGTCTGCAGTCGACGCTGACCAGTCTCTGAGGGTCCCTTCCTGACCAGCCTCTGAGCTGCTCTCCCGAATTCGCCGGCGGCGCGCTGCGGTCGCCTGCACGGCGCGGAGGCGCGCTGCACAGCTGCTCCGTCGCGAGGGAGCTATACTCCGCCGCGGGAGTGAGCCATGAGAGCTGACCGTCGATCCATCCGCAAGCGCCAAGCCGGTTTCACGCTGCTCGAAACGCTCGTCGTGGTTGCCGTGATCGGCATCCTCGTCCTCATCTCAGCGCCGGCCTTCCTCAAGATGATGAACCGCTTCAAGCTCACCGCGACGGCGCGCGAGCTGACCTCGTTCCTGCAGGCGGCCCGGATGGAAGCGATCAAGCTGAACGCTCCGGCGCAGGTCAGCTATGACACCGTTACGAACAGCTTCATCGGATTTGTCGACCTCGACCGCGACGACGTATTGAGCGCCGCGGACCGGGTTCTCGGCGCCAAGGTGCCCATTCCGGTGAAGGTCGCTTTCCAGGGGCCGGGGGATGGCGCGCCCAACGGGGTCAACGCGATCGACGGCTGGGACGACGCTCCCGCCCGCTCCGGCCCGACCTTTCGGCCCGACGGATCCGTCGACCGGGTCGGCGCCTTCCGCTTGCGGGACAGCAACGACAACTATCTCGAAGTCCGCGTCGAGACCCCGGCGACCGGACGGATGGCACTGCGCAAGCGCGACCGCGGCAACGGCATCTTCTACCTCAACGGCGAAGACGGCCACAAGTGGGAGTGGTACTAGCCCTTGCCGTAGAACGCCAATGCGGACTCGCCGTAGCGCCGGGCGTCCGTGCGCACCAGACCTCCCGCCTCCACCGGCAGAGCCACCCGCGAGCTGTGCTCGATCGTGAGCAGGCCGCCCGGCAGCAGGAGGCCCGAGCAGCCGGCGAGGAACGCGGCATCCGGAACCCAGGCGTAAGGCGGGTCGGCGAAGATGATGTCGAATTTGCCCGCCTGGACGCCAAGCTCCCGCAGGGCACGCTCCACCGGAACGTTCAGCAGCCGATGGCTCCCGGCGGGCAGAAACGCGGCATTCCGTTTCAGGGCCGCCACGACCGCCCGGCTCGACTCCACCAGCGTCGCCTGCAGGGCGCCGCGGCTGATCGCTTCGATCGCCACCGCACCGGAGCCGGCGAAAAGGTCGAGGAAGTTCGCTTCCAGCAGGCGCTCGCCCCAGATCGAGAACAACGCCTCCCGCACCTTCTGCTCGGTCGGGCGAACCCTCGTTGGGACCTCGAGAGTGCGTCCCTTCAGCGCGCCGCTCGAAATGCGCACGCCCGGAGATCTCACTTCGCCGGTCCTCGCCGCAGCACGCGCACGAACTGGCGTCGCAGATCGTCGATCCCGAGGTACATGCTGAGCGGCTGGACCTTGCCGCGGACTTCGATCCCCTGGCCGTCCGCCGTCCGCCCCACAACCTCGAACTCGACCTCATCGACCCGCAGGAGCACGTCTCCGGACCGCGGGACGTAGTCGGCGGGCAAGCCGCCGGCGACCGGCGACTCGAGGGCGCGCCGGGCGAGCTCCTCAGCGACCCGCAACAGGTCGGCCAGCGCCAGCGGGTGCGTATCCAGGCGGCCGATAGCGGAACTCCCGGCGTGCGCTCCCGGGCAACGCAATCGTCAGCTCGCAGCGCTCCACCCACTCACCCGCGACTCCTCCGGGAGCGTCGCGAAGCTCGCTCAGATCGAATGCCTCGAGCCGCCGGACGTAGGCATCGACCTCGTCGCGGCCGAGCTCCGCCAGGCGCATGGACTGGCGCTCGTCCTGCCATTCCCGCCAGCGGATGGTGCCATTGCGGAACAGCGTCACCTCGTTGCGCCCCAACCGGTTGGAACAGTCCCGGCGAAGGATCTCGAGCGCCGGATCGACTGCCTGCAGACCCTCCACGCTGGCGAAGAACCAGGAAGCCCGCGATCGTCCAGGTACCCAGCGAGAAGCCCACCCCGCCGCCCAGCCGGCTTCGGCGATTCTTCACGGCCGGCCTTCGCCGGCGCCGAGGGCGGCGGCGCGCAGCGCGAACGCCAGCTCACCCACGTCGCCGATCCGCCCATCCAGCTTCGCGGCCAGAGTCGCCTCGAGGGCTCTTCCCAGAACCGGACCGGGAGCGAGACCCGCCGCGAGGAGGTCCCGGCCGCCGATCGTCAGCCGAACCGAGCGCAGCTCGGCGCACTCCCGCTGGACCCAGGCGCAAGCGCTCGCGCCTTGCGCGGCGACCAGCGCCAACTCCTCGCCGGAGAGCGCGCCGAGGCCGGCATGGACGGTGCTCGGCTGCGGCTCTCCGCCGAGGACCGCCAGGGCCTGCCGTACCCTCTCGGGTCCGGCGATCACGAGCTCGCGGTCGGCGAGCGTCAGATCGAGGCGCCGAGCCACGCGCGCCCGCTCCGCGCTGCCGAGGTCGAGCGTCAGGCAGAGGAGCGCCAGGCGGAAGGCCGCCGTGGGCCGCCCTGCCGCGGATGCCGCGAGGGCCGTCTCGAATCGCGCCGCGGCAGGAAAGTTTCCGGGAGCGGTCGCCGCGGCGGTGCCTGCCAGGCAGGCGTCGATCGCCGTGAGGAGTCCCAGCTCGTCCAACGAGCGCAGCACCTTGGCGGCGCTCGCGGTTCGGCCCAGGGCCCGCCCCAGGGCCGCGCCCAGGCGGGCCGGCGAGAGCAGCGCCACGACCCCGCCCGCAATCGCCCTTTCTGCCTCTTGCCGCGTCTCCGGAGCCAGGTCGAAGCCGAACCGGGCAGCGAACTCCAGTCCCCGCAGAATCCGTGTCGGGTCGTCCCGGAACGAGGCCGGGTGCAGGATTCGTAGCCGCCGCTGCGCGAGGTCGCGAACTCCCGCGCAGGGATCGATCAGGCGTTCGCCGAAGCCCGGCGCGAGCGGAATCGCCAGGCAGTTGACCGAGAAGTCCCGGCGTTCGAAGTCGCTCGCCATCGTCCCGGGAGTCGACTACGGGCAGGCTGGCCGGCGAGGGATAGATCTCGGATCGGGCGCGCGCCAGATCGACGCGCAGACCGCCGGGCGCCAGGAGCTCGGCGGTCATGAACTGCGGATGGAGGTGGACCCCGGTGCCGAGGTCCTCGGCGAAGCGCCGGGCGAAGGTCGCGAGATCCCCCTCGACCACCAGATCGAGATCGAGCTCGCTCGCTCCCGAGCCAGAGATCGCGCACGCCGCCGCCGACCCAGTAGAGCCCGCAGCCGACCTCCGTGGCGAGCGCCGCGGCGCGAAGCAGGAGCGCCAGCCGGTCGCCGGGAAGGCGTGCGAAACCGCCGCAGGATCTCCCGTTCGATTTCGGCATCCGCGCCGGAGCGCGCCGGAGCGCGGGCAGGGAGGGCTGTCGGCGGGTCGGGTTGAGGCCGCATTCTGCCGGCGATTCTACCGCCGCTCAGAGCCCGAGACGCTGGATCCTGCCGGCGCCGAGGATCCCCTCGATTGCCGCGAACAGCGCCGGCGACGCGTCGACGCGGAACCTCTCCTGCGGCGCGATCCGGACCAGGTCGTCGCCGAGCCGGACCTCGAACTCGACCGCAACCTCGCCGGGGTGATCGGTGAGGACGTCGCGCAGGCGGAGCATCTCGGTCTGCGGCAGCTCGCGGTCGAGGGAAACCCGGACGCCGGACACCAGCTTCTCCACCGCTTTCGCCAGCAGCGTCATCTCCTCCACGGTCATCTCGTTCTCGGCACCGCGCTCGCGCACCTGCCCCTTGACGATGACCGCAGTATCCTCGACCAGCAGGGCGTCGTAGCGCTGCAACTGGTCGGCGAACACGGTGACCGGGAGCGCACCGTTCAGGTCCTCGAGCACGAAGCGCCCCATCACGCGTCCGGCGTTCTGACCGCTCTTGATCTTGGCGCGCGAGATTCGGGTCACCAGACCGCCGACCGTGGCGGTGCCCTGGAATCCGCCGCGCAGCTGATCGGTGGTGTGGGAAACCAGCCGCTTCAGGTGGGCCTCGAACTCGACCAGCGGATTGCCCGAGAGGTAGAAGCCGAGGGCCTCTTTCTCCAGGCGCAGGCGCTCGCTCTCCGACCAGGCCGGGCACTGTCGAAAGCGGCTCGGCCGGGCAGCGTGCTGGCGCTTCCCGAGCCGAACAGATTGCTCTGTCCGGCCTCGAGCTCCCGCCGCCGGCGCTGGGCCTGCTCGGCGAGACCGGCGATCGCGCCGGCGAGCGCTGCGCGGTGAGAAGCGCCCAGCGAATCGCAGGCGCCGGACTTCACCAGAGCGTCGAAGACCTTCTGGTTGACCGCCTGGCCGTCGACCTCGAGCAGGAAGTGGGCGAAGCTCTTGAACCTCCCCTGGGCCCGGCGGGCGGCGAGCACCGCCTCACCGGCGCTCTCGCCGACACCCTTGATCGCGCCGAGGCCGAAACGGATCGCGTTGCCGACGACCGAGAAAGTCCACTCGCTCTCGTTGACGTCGGGCGGCAGGATCGCGATGCCCATCTCACGGCTCTCGCTGATGTACTTGACGATTTCGTCCGTGGCGCCCATCTCGCAGGAGAGCATCGCTGCCATGAACGCCACCGGGTAGTGCGCCTTCAGGTAGGCTGTCTTGTAGGCGAGCATGGCGTAGGCGACACTGTGGCTCTTGTTGAAGCCGTAGCCGGCGAACGGTTCGATGTACTCCCAGAGCTCCTCGGCCTTCTTCTTCGCGAATCCCCGCGTGGCGGCGCCGGAAACGAATTTCTCCTTCTGCTTCGCCATTGCCACCGGGTCCTTCTTGCCCATCGCCTTGCGCAGCACGTCCGCTTCACCCATCGTGAAGCCGCCGATGGTCACGGCGACCTGCATCACCTGTTCCTGATAGGCGATGACCCCGAAGGTCTCCTCCAGGATCGGCTTGGTCTCCGGCAGGATGTAGACCACCTTCTTCTTGCCCAGCTTGCGCTGGATGAACTCTTCCACCATGCCGACCGACAGAGCGCCCGGGCGATAGAGGGCGTTGAACGCCGCGAGCTCCTCGAACCTCGAAGGCTGGGCGCGCCGGAGCATGTCGCGCATGCCGCTGGACTCGAACTGGAAGATGCCGTTTGTCCGCCCGTCGCAGAACAGCCGGAAGACCTCGGCGTCGTCGAGCGGCACCGCGTCGAGGTCGAGGTCGATCCCCTGCATCTTGAGCGTGCGCAGCGTGTCGTCGACGACCGTCACGGTCTTGAGGCCCAGGAAGTCCATCTTGAGGAGCCCGAGGCGCTCGACCGCCTTCATGTCCCACTGCGTCGTGATTTCGTCTCGGCTGGTCTTGTAGAGCGGCACCAGCTCGTCGATCGGCACCGGCGCGATGACGACGCCGGCGGCGTGCACCGAAGCGTGGCGGGTCAGGCCCTCGAGGCGGCTGCCGATGTCGACGACCTCCTTGATCTCCGGATCCTTGGCGACCTCGGCGGCGAGGCTGTCGACGGAACGCGCCGCCTCGGCCAGCGACTTGGTCATGTCCGGGAGCATCTTCGCCACCCGGTCCATCTTGGCGAACGGCAGACCGAGCACGCGGCCGACGTCGCGCAGCACGCCCTTCGCGGCGAGCGTTCCGAAGGTGATGATCTGCGCCACCCGGTCGCGGCCGTACTTCTCGTTGACGTACTGGATCACCTCGCCCCGGCGCCGCATGCAGAAGTCGATGTCGATGTCGGGCATGCTGACGCGGTCCGGATTCAGGAAGCGCTCGAAGAGCAGGTCGTACTTCATCGGATCGATGTCGGTGATGCGCAGTGCGAAGGAGACCAGCGAGCCGGCTGCCGAGCCGCGGCCGGGCCCCACCGGGATGCCGCTCTCGCGCGCGAAGCGGATGAAGTCCCAGACGATCATGAAGTAGCCCGGGAATCCCATCCGCTTGATGACCCCGATCTCGAACTTGAGACGCTCGCGATAGAGGTCCATCGAGTACCGGGAGTCGATCGTCCCCCGGCGCGCCATCTCCTCGAAGCGCTCCTCCAGCCCCGCCATCGCGCGATGTTCGAAGAAGCTGTCGATCGAGTCCCCCGGTGGCAGCGGAAAGGCCGGCAGGTGGAAGTCCCCCGAGGGGATCTCGACGTTGCACCGTTCGGCGATCGCCACCGTGTTCTCGATCGCCTGGCCGTCGTCCGGAAAGAGCGCCGCGAGCTCGTCCCCCGACTTCAGGTAGAACTGGTCCGAGGCGTACTTGAGCCGGTCCAGGTCGGAGCGCGCGCGCTGCGTGCCGATGCAGAGCAGGACGTCGTGGGCCACCGAGTCGCTCTGCCGCAGGTAGTGGCAGTCGTTGGTCACCACCAGCCCCAGGCCGAGCTTCTTCGACATCCGCCGCAGGACCTCGTTGGCGGCGCGCTGCTCCGGAATGCCGTGATCCTGGAGCTCGAGGAAGAAGTTCTCCGGGCCGAGAATCTCCGCATACTCGCGTGCCCGAGCCTCGGCCTCGGCCTCGCGATTGCTCAGGATGCGCTCGTTGATCTCGCCCTTCAGGCAGGCCGAGAGGCCGATCAGCCCTTCGCTGAACTCGCGCAGCGTCTCGTGATCGATGCGCGGCTTGTAGTAGAAGCCCTGCAGGTAGGAGCGCGTGGTCAGCTTGATGAGGTTCTGGTAGCCGACCTGGTTGCGGGCGAGCAGCACGAGGTGATTGCTGCTGCCGCGGGCCGGATTACGGTCCGTGAGGCTGCCCTGCGCGACGTAGGCCTCGATGCCGATGATCGGCTTGATCCCGGCCTTCTTGGCCTTGTCGTAGAACTCGATGGCGCCAAAGAGATTGCCGTGATCGGTCAGGCTGATCGCCTTCATGCCAGCGGCGGCGGCGGCCTGGATCACATCGTCCAGCCGATTGGCGCCGTCGAGCAGGCTGTACTGGCTGTGGAGGTGGAGATGGACGAAGTCGGTCATGCCAAGGCGGTCAGATCACTCGCGATGCGCGGCCATGCGGTTCGCCCGGTAAATGTACTCGATTCCGGACCCGATCGTCAGAGCGGCGACCAGAAAGACGAGAACGGTCGCGCCGGTCTCGAGGAAGCGGGCTCCGGCTGGAGAGCAGGACGCCGATGATCGTGAGCAGCTGAGCCGCAGTGTTGATCTTGCTCAGCGGCGAGGGCGGGAAGCGCGAGATTCCGACCGCGAGGTGCAGGACCAGCGCGACGACCACGATGACGACGTCGCGGGTGATCACCAGCGCCGTCACCCAGGCCGGGATCACCAGCCCGGTCCGCAAGTTGGGGATCGCCAGCATGACGTAGGCGGTCACCAGCAGCAGCTTGTCGGCGAGGGGGTCCAGGTAGGCACCCAGCGCCGATTGCTGATGCCAGAATCGGGCGATGAAACCGTCCAGGGCGTCGGTGACGCCGGCAATTGCGAAGATCCACAGGGCCTGGGTGGCGTCGCCGTCGAGGACCGAGATCACGAACCATGGGATGAGTCCCATGCGCAGGATCGACAGCAGATTCGGGATCGTGAAATTCATGCGTCCTTCAGGCGATCGAGCGCCCGGCGCAGCATCTCGATCGCTTCGCCTCCCGACAAGCCGGCTTCAGCCTGGCAGAGGAGCGGATCCTCGAACAGTCCGCAGGCGACTCCCGCGCTGCACAGCGCATCTCGGCCGCCGGCGCGGGGCAAACCGCACGCTTCCCGCACGATCCTCGCTCGCGACCAGCCGCAGCAGCGCCGCGACCGCGTCGGCGCGGCGCAGCGGAGCATTCGGCGAGAAGCGATGCAGCGTCTCGTCGATCGCCATCAGGCCGAGGTTGGCCACCCGGGCGATCTCGTCCCGGGAGGGGTGATCGACGATGTCCGAAGCGATCTGGGCCGCCCCCGGTCGCGCCGTCCGGATCTGCGGCACCATCCAGTAGAGCAACACCGCGAAGTCGGCGCGGGTCAGCGCAACCTTGGCGCGCAGACCGCGGACCTGCTCGGGCGAATTGAGCAGCCGCCAGGCGAATTTCGCGCGCGCGAGCTCGGTCTCCAGGACCGGATCGGCCGGTGCCGCCACCGCCAGGGCCTCGATGAGCGCCAGCCCGGTCCGTGGGTCACCGACCAGCAGCTCGAGCTGGCCCCGCCTGAGGACGAGGGCCGAGTCCTTGGGGTGGAAGGCCTGGAGTGCCTTGACCGCCGCCAGCTCGGCCCGCGGATCTTCGTCGACCCCGGCCATCTCCATCGTCGACCGCAAGGCGGCCTCGGAGTTCGGCCAGAAACGACCCAGCATGGAGAGATGCCAGGCGGCGGCCTCTCGCCGACCGGTACGCAAGGCCTCGGAGAAGCGGTTGCGCAGCAGCTCCTGGGCGCGCGGCGAAATCGCCCGGGCGCGTTCGGCTGCGGCGTCCGAACGGCCAGCCGCCGCCATGTAGGCCACGAATGCCTCCGCGAGCTCGCCAGTCTCCTCCTGGGCGCGCCCCAGCGCGAGCGCGAGCGGCAGGCACTCCGGAGCCGCCGCGGCGAACGGTTGCAGAAGTTCGGCCGCTTCGCGCGCCTGCGAACCGGCGAGCAGCGCCTCGGCGCGCAGGGTCTGAGCCGGCAGCAGCGCCGGGTTGCCAGCGGTCGCCTGGTTGGCGGCGCGCAAAGCGGCCGCCGCATCACCCGACCGCAGAAGGTCGCGGTAGGCACGCTGCAGGTCGGCTGCCGCGGGTTCTTCGAGCCCTCCTGCGCAGTCGACCGTCGGATCGAGCAGAAAGGGCCGGAGAGCGGGATCGACTCCGGGAGCCGGCGCAGCGGTCTTGACGGGCGAACAGGCGACCACAACCGCCAGGCTGAGAAGCCCTGCCGCCGCGTATCGGCGTCGGAGCCGCATTGTCGGATGCGGCAGGTCAGCCTTCGCCCGAATGGGCGATGGTAGCGATGGCGTGCTTGTAGACCATGACCTCACGCCCCGCAATCTCGACGACGACCGCAAACCGATCGAAGCGCCGTATCTTGCCTTCGAGGTGCTTGCCGGTGACGAGCTCGATGCTCATCGCCCGGCCGTCCTTCAGACTCTGGAAGAGGAATCCGTCCTGGATGTTGATGCTCGGTTTGTTCATCCTACCCTCCGCCGCCCGGTGCACCGGTTGGCTCTGCGATTCCGGCGATCTTCTCCGGCTCACCACCTGCAACTGCAGGCATCTCCATCATCGACGTCAGGCACTCCCGGGTTCTGCGGGCGTCCCACCACTCCACTCCCTCTTCTCGTCGAAACCAGGTCTCCTGACGCTTGGCGAACCGGCGCGTCAGTGTGACCACCTTCTGGACGGACTCTTCGAAGCCCTTGCCGCCATCCAGGAACTCGACCCACTGCCGGTAGCCGATCGCCTGAAATGCCGGCGAACCCCGATCGATGCCGCCCGCGAGCAGCGCGCGGACCTCGTCGAGCCAACCGGCAGCGATCATCGTCTGGACCCGGGCCGCGATGGCATCGTACAGAAGGCCGCGCGGAAGCGTCAATCCGACCTTGCGCATCGCAACCGGCTCGGCGCCGAAGGGCTGACGGGCGATCCAGGAGGTCAGCGTCTCTCCAGTCGCGATCGCCACCTCCAGCGCGCGGAGAATCCGCTGGGTGTCACCCTCACCCAGCCGCGCCGCCGTCAGCGGATCGCGCCTCGCCAGGTCGGCGAAGAGAGCCGCCAGCCCCTCGCTCTCCAGGCGATCGAGAAGGCGGCCGCGCACCTGCGTGTCGACCGGAGGCAACGGCGCGATTCCGGACCAGAGAGCCCGCAAATAGAGCCCGCTGCCACCCACGAGAATCGCCGCGCGCCCGCGGGCCGCAATCTCCGCCAGGACCGCGCGCGCCCGGCGGGCGAACTCGCCGGCCGAGTAGCGCTCGCCGGGATCGAGGATGTCGACGAGGTGGTGCGGCACCCGCCGGCGCTCCTCCGCCGAGGGCTTCGCCGTTCCGATGTCGAAACCGCGATAGACCTGGAGCGCGTCGGCGTTGACGATCTCCCCGTTCAGCCGCTCGGCAAGCGCAATCGCCAACGCGCTCTTGCCGGAGGCGGTCGGACCGACGATGGCGATGACACCGGGCACCAAGCCCCGAAGTCTACTCGCTCGGAGGGCTGGATACGGCTCTCGGCGAACCCGGAAACTCGAATGCGAGCGGCATGCCGCGGCGCCAGCGCACGACGACTTGGCCGAGATGGTCGGTGCGCAGAAGACGACTTCCAATGCGTCCGAGGCGCTCGACGACCTCGGGCGAAGGATGCCCGAAGCGGTTTCCCACCCCAGCCGAGATCACCGACAGCCGGGGATGGGCGGCAGCCAGAAAGGGAGCTCCAGAGGAAGTGGCGGAACCGTGATGCGCCACCTTGAGCAGGTCACAGCGCAGTTGCTGGGGGAACCGGGAGAGCATCTCCTGCTCGCCACGCCGTTCGACGTCACCGGCGAAAACAATCCGCCGCCCCTCGGCCTCCAGGGCCAGCACGAGAGAACGGTCGTTGTCCTTGCCGCCGACCCTGTGCGGCGGCCCGAGGACCTCGAAGCGGAGCTCCCCCAGCGTCACCCGGTCGCCGGCGCCGAGGCCACGGAAGGCCGCCCGTGAGAGTCCGAGGAGCGCACGCACGCAGCCGACTTCGCGCATCTCCGGCGCGGCCCAGACTTCGCCGATCGCGACGTAGCTCGCGACGTCGAGCAGGCCACCGCAGTGATCACTGTCGCCATGGCTGACGACCACTGCATCGAGGCGCGCGAGGCCCCGCGCGGCGAGCAGCGGCAGCCAGACTTGCGCTCCGAAGTCCCGCGACCCGCCGGTCTTCGACCGCTTTCCCGTTCCGCCGCCGCCGTCGATGAGCATCGCCGTTCGTCCGCGGCGCAGGAGCGATCCGTCCCCCTGTCCGACATCTGCCACCACCCACTCGACTGCGCGCGAGACAGCAGACTCCTTCTGCGGCGAGGCGGTCAGCAGCAGCCCAAGGAGAAATGCGCGCCGTGCCGAGCGCGGACTCGAGGCGCTGAGCAGCGCCAGGGCCCCCAGAACGAACCCGAGCCCCCACGACGGCGGCAGGGGCAAGCAGAGCCAGGGACCCGCGGGCAGATCGGGCAGCCACTGATAGGGCGCCGCGAGCAGGTCGAGCGGCAGCGCCGCGATCTCGCGTGCGGCCGGCACCGCGAGAGCGAGGCCGATCCAGCCTAGCGCGCCGACCAGCAACAGCCCGGCAAGCGGCACCGCCAAGAGATTGAGCAGCGCAGCGGCTGGCGAGACGAAGGAGAACGCCGCGAGCGCCCAGGGCAGTGTCGCCGCCTGCGCCGTCCACGAGACGGCGAGCGCCAGCGCCAGCGGATGGCGGCTGCGCGGCCAGCCGCGGAGCGTCACCGGAGCCAGGACCACGAGACCCGCCGTCGCCGAGCAGGAGAGGCAGAATCCGAGGTTGCGCACCAGCGACGGGTCGAATGCCGCCATCAGCGCGGCGGCAATTGCCAGCGATTGCAGAGCAAGGGCGCGCCTTTCGAGCGCGAGCCCGAGCAGCGCCGCCGAAGCCATGAGCGTCGCGCGGAGCAATGACGGCACCGGCCCGACGAGCGCCAGGTGCAGCAGGACCGCCGCGCCGACGATCCCGATCCGCACACCGCGGCGGCAGAAGGAGGTGAGCGCCGCGGCGACCGCGGCGACGAGGGCGACGTTCATCCCGGAGACGGCCATCAGGTGGGCGAGACCCGAGCGCCGAAAGGCGAGCCGTTCATCTGCAGCGACGTTCTCCAGATCTCCCAGCAAGAGCCCGCGCGCATAGCCCACTCCTGGATGCCGGGCTGCGCACTCGGATAGCGGCCGCGCCACCGTCTGCCGCATTCGGCTGACGAGCCGCATCGGCAGCGACGGCGGCTGTTCGACACGGATGAGTCGCGCCGACTTGACCCGCAGGTGGAAGCCCCCGGGCGCGATCGCGTGGGCGTTGGCGAGCCCCGGCGAGCGCGTCAGCTGGCCGCGCACGCGCACACGGCTTCCCGGCGGCGCCAGCGGGATCCGTCCAGCGAGCACGAGCCGTGCCGCCGGCGGATTCGTCCACAGAAGCTCTCCCTGCCGGACGACCTCGAGCCGCAGCGGCGCGCTTGCGCCGTCCGGCTCCTCGCGCCAGTCACCGGCGACCCACCCGCAGGCCTCGACCGGCCGGGAGCTGTCGAAGCCGGCGAGCTCCGGCGCCGGCTGCAGCCGGGCGATCAGCAGGCCGAGGAAGAGAGCCGCTAAGCGCACTCCGACGCGTCCGCGCAGCGCCATCGCGAGGCTGGCCCCGGTCGCGAGCGCGCCGATCGGCGAGGGCAGCAGGAGCCCCTCGGCGAAGATCGCGAGCAGGAAGATGAGGACAGGAATCGCCGCCGGAGAGCGCGCTGGCTTCACATCCTGTGAAGACGGATTCAGCCTCGGCTATCTTGCGCGCCCTGCGCCGCCGACGGTGCGGCGGCGGGCGTTCGCTCTCGCCCCGCGCCTCGGGGGAGAACAACGACAGCACCGGCGCAGCGAAGCGCCGGCGCAATGACTGCTCCATGACCCGCGCGCTGGCGATGGCGAGCTCGTCCTCCGCGAGGCGACCACGCAGCCGAGCCAGCGCCTGGTCGACCTGATCGGCGAGGGCCCTGCTTTCCTCGAGGCTGAGACCTGCCCACAGCGTCTGAAGGAGCTCGGAGTCGAGCGCGCGCAGCGCGTCTTCGACCTCGTTTGCCGGGCCACCCCGAGCCGCAAGGTCGGCGAGCGCCGCCGCCCAGCGCGGCCGCACCGGCAGCGCCGGGGGCAGGCTCGCCGCCAGGTTTGCCAGCCGAACCTCGACCGGCAGGGCCGCGGCTTCCTCGGCGCGACCGCCGGCCTTCAGTGCCAGCAACTCCTCCCAGGCGGCTGCGACGGCTGAACGGAAATAGCGCAGGCCCGAGATCGTCCGGCCCTTCCTCGCCTGCTGGCGCTCGAAGAGCTTTTCCATCACGTCCTGAATGAGCTCCACCGGGATCCCCTGCCGGTGCCAGCCCTGCGCCTCCTGCCAGTCTGCCGCGGTGAGCAGGGCCGCCTTCTTGCGCAGCCCCAAGAAGGTCCGTTCGATGGTCAGGAAATAGGCGTGATCCTCGGGCGAGGCAACGTCTTCAGGCGCGGTTGCGTTCATAAATCAGCTTCAGGCCGATCATCGTGAGCAGCGGCTCGGTCTTGCGGATGAACCGCGAGCCGGAGGCGATGAGCTCCGCCTGACCGCCGGTCGCGACGATCTCGCGAATACCCGGGACCTCGTTCTGCAGGCGCTCGAGGATGCCGTCGACCAGGCCGATGTAGCCAAAGTAGATGCCGGCCTGCATGGCGCCGGCAGTGTTCCTGCCGATCAGGTCGGCCGGCCGGCGGACGTCGACGCGGTAGAGCCGGGAGGCGTGCGCGAAGAGCGCCTCTGCCGAGATCAGGATGCCCGGAGCGATGATTCCACCGGCGTACTCGCCGGCGGCGTTGACGAGATCGAAAGTCGTCGCCGTTCCGAAGTCGACCACCACGACCGGAGCGCCGTAGAGCTCGCGCGCCGCGACGGCGTTGACGATCCGATCCGCCCCGACCTCGGCCGGATTGTCGTAGCGGATCGGCATGCCGGTGCGGATACCGGGCTCGACATAGAGCGGAGGGCGGCCGAAGAACTCCGACGACAGACGGGTGAGCGTGGTATTGAGCGGCGGCACCACCGAAGAAACGATGACCGCCGACGCCGCAGCCGGATCGATCCCGGCACGGCCGAAGAGCGGCAGCAGCATGGCGCCGTATTCGTCCGCTGTGCGCTCGGTGTCGGTCGAGAGGCGGAAGTCCGCCACCAGGTCGTCGCCGCGATAGATCCCGAAGACGGTGTTGGTGTTGCCGACGTCGACGACGACGAGCACTCCCGTACCCTGGCGGCCGCTCACCACGCGAAGATCTCCCCCGATCGAATCGATCGCACTCCCGACGCGGTCTCGAGCCTCAGGAATCCGTGCTCGTCGAAGCCGCCGAAAACCCCTGCCACCTCTTCGCCGTCGAGACCGAACCGGATCGTGTCGCCGGCGCGGTGGGCGGAAAGCTGCGCGAAGCGCTCCACCCAATCCGTCTCGACGCTGGTCACCGCTTCCCAGACCGCGCTGATCCCCTCCACCACCCAGCGCACGAAGGGCGGCGCTTCGACGCGCGCCCGGACGGCCTCCTCGAAGACCGAGGTGGCGTCGGGCAGCAGCGCGGTGTCGGGTGTCTGGTAGTTCAGGCCGAAGCCGACGATCGCCCAGGATTCGGCCGGGCTCGGCGGAGTCACCGCGTCGACCAGGATGCCGCCGAGCTTGAGCCGGCCGACCACCAGATCGTTGGGCCACTTGATCCGGCACTCACCGTGAATCTTCGAGCTCGCGAAAAGGGCGAGCGCCGCCGCCGTCCGGATCGGCAGTTCCTGCAGGAGCTCGCTCGTCGCTACCGGGATCACCAGGCTCGCATAGAGACCGCTGCCGGCCGGGCTCCACCACTCCCGCCCCTGCCGGCCGCGCCCCGCCGACTGCTCGAGGGCTGCCACGACGAACGGCAGCGGGCCTTCGTCTTCGTGGACACACTGGTCGAGCAGCGTACGGGCCAGGCGCTGTGTCGAGTCGACCCGGGACAGGAAGAGGCCGCTGAGCGGCGAGCCCGGAGCACCGCCGAGACCGCTCTGCCACTGCTGGCAGAGCTGCTCGACCGTCGGAGCTGCGCGCCTCATCTCCAAGTCAGCCCGGTTCGGAATCCAGCCCGAGCGCGGTTCTCAGGCGCGCGCGTTCGAGCTCCAGAGCGTCCAGGTTCTTGCGCGCGCCCTCGACGACGGCGGCGGGCGCTTTGGAGGCGAAGTCGGCGCTCTCCAGCCGCGCCCGCACCTTGGCGATGTTGTCCTCGCACTTCGTCAACTCGAGCTCGAGTTTGGCGACGTCGACCGCTTCGACCGGGACCTCGAACAGCGGCGTGATCTCGACTCCCTGCCGGACGCTCCGGTTGACCGCACCGGCCGGTGGCGGCGCGACGATGATCCGCTGCACACCGGCGATCGAGCCGAGCAACCGCTGCCCCTCGCCGGAAGACAGGAAGGCGAGTCCGGCCTCCCCTTCCCCGGCCTTGGCGGGCTGCAGGTAGAGGTCGGCCTTGACGCGATGCGTCAGCTTCCGGTCGGCACGCTCGTTGCGCAGGATCGTCACCGTCTCCTGGAACAGCGCCATCAGGACTTCGTCTTCTCCGGACAGGGCCCACTCCGGTTCGTGCGCCGGAAAGGCCGCCAGACAGATGGTCTGTGGATGAATGGCCTCGTGCCCGGGCAACCTCTGCCACAGCTCTTCGGTGAGGAAAGGCATCGCCGGGTGCAGAAGCCGCAGGGACCGATCGAGCGTCAGGAGAAGCACTTCCTTTACCAGCAGCCTTTCGCCTGCCGGATCGCAACCCGGCTTCGCCATCTCGATGTACCAGTCGCAGAAATCGCTCCAGAAAAAGGAGTAGAGCGCCGAACAGGCGAGGTCGAAACGGAAATCCTCGAGCGCGGAATCGACGGTCGCAGCGGTCGCCGACAGCCGCGACAGAATCCAACGCTCCGGCAGTGCCAGCTTCGTCGAAGTCGATCGCCACCGGAATCTGCGCCTCGTCGACCTTGGAGAGCGCGAAGCGGGTGGCGTTCCAGATCTTGTTGCCGAACGCCCGATAGCCCGCCATACGCTCGGGGTCGAGCGGGATGTCGCGGCCCGGGCTGTCGAGCAGCGCCAGGGTAAAGCGCACGGCGTCGGCGCCGTACTCCTCCACCAGGTCTTCCGGGTCGAGGACGTTGCCCTTGGTCTTCGACATCTTGACGCCCTCGGCGTCGCGGACGAGGCCAGTCAGATGGACGCGCGCGAACGGACTCTCGCCGGTGAAATGCAGTCCCATCATCACCATCCGCGCCACCCAGAAGAACAGGATGTCGAAGCCGGTGATGAGCACCGAAGTCGGGTAGAAGTAAGCCAGGTCGGCGGTCTTCTCCGGCCAGCCGAGGGTCGAGAACGGCCACAGCGCCGACGAGAACCAGGTGTCGAGCACGTCGCCGTCCTGGGTGAGCCGGTCGTGCCCGGCCTGGGCCGCAGCCGCCTCGCGGGTGCGGGCGACGAAGCAGTTGCCGGCCGCGTCGTACCAGGCCGGGATCTGATGCCCCCACCACAGCTGGCGCGAGATGCACCACGGTCGGATGTTCGCCAGCCAGTGCTCCCAGGTCTTGCCCCACGAGGCCGGGACGAGCTCCAGGCGTCCGTCGTCGTGCGCCGCGAGCGCCTCGGCCGCCATCGACGAAACGTCGCAGAACCACTGCGTGGACATCAGCGGTTGGACGCGGACACCACTGCGCTGGCAGAAGCCGACGTTGTGCAGGTAGTCCTCTTCGTGGACCAGCAGTCCAGCTTCGCCAAGCTTCGCGAGCAGGAGCGCGCGCGCCGCGTCGACGTCGAGGCCGGCGAACGCCTCGCCCGCTGCGGCGGTCATCCGTCCCTTGCGGTCGATCACCTGAATGCCCGGCAGGCCGTGGCGGCGGCCGGTCTCGAAATCCGCCGGGTCGTGGTACGGCGTGACCTTGACCACGCCGGTGCCGAAGTCGCGCTCGACCGAGTCGTCGGCGACGAACGGGATCTCGCGCCCCGCGATCGGAACGACGGCGAGCTTCCCGATGAGATGCCGGTAGCGCTCGTCCTCGGGGTGCACGGCGAGGGCAGTGTCGCCGAGCAGCGTCTCGGGCCGCGTCGTCGCGACGACGACGCGCTCGGTGCTGCCCGCGATCGGATAGGCGATCTTCCAGAGCTTGTCCTTGACCTGCCGCATCTCGACTTCGAGATCGGAGATCGCGGTGTCCAGCCCGGTGGACCAGTTCACCAGGTATTCGCCGCGGGTGATCCGCCCCTCCTCGAACAGGCGCACGAACGCTTCGCGGACGGCCAGCGAAAGTCCTTCGTCGAGAGTGAAGCGCTCACGCGTCCAGTCGCACGACGCCCCGAGGAGATCGAGCTGGCGGCGGATGTTCCCCTGATACTGCTCCTTCCAGGCCCAGACGCGCTCGAGGAACGCCTCGCGGCCGAGGTCGTGGCGGGACTTGCCCTCTTTCGCCAGATCGCGCTCGACCATCAGCTGCGTCGCGATGCCGGCGTGGTCGGTCCCCGGCAGCCAGAGGGCGTTGCGCCCCTGCATTCGGCGCCAGCGGGTGAGCAGATCCTGCAAGGTGGATTGCAGCGCATGCCCCATGTGCAGCTTGCCGGTGATGTTCGGCGGCGGGATCATGATGCAGTAGGCCTGTGGCGCAGGAGGACCGGAGGGATCGGCCGGAGCGATCGGAGCGATCGGAGCGAGCGGAACGCTCGGAGGGCGTGGAACGGTGCAGGTGAAGTAGCCCTTCGCCGCCCACTCCTCCTGCCAGCGGCTCTCGTAGCTCTTCGGGTCGAAACGCTTGTCCATCTCGCTGATTGGAGTCGTCCTCACGAGGCGACCGGTCGAGGACGCCGGGAATGGGCCGGCCGGGAAGACCCGTCTTGGCGAGAGCGCGCCGGCCCGGGTGCGGCTAGTCGATAGAAGATTCGAGTTCGCGAATGCGGCTCTTCAGCAGGACTTCGGCGAGATCAGGAACGACCTCCCAGGCCACGTCACGCACCGCCTTGTCGCCGACCAGTTCGATCATGCGGCGGGCAATGCGATCGACATCGGCGTCGGAGAGCGCCGGGCCGGCGAAGGTCGCCGCCGGCGACGCTCCATTGGCAAGGGCGGGCGAGAACGCCGGCTCCGCCGCCAGAGGCGCGACCGGCTCGGGAGTCGTCTGCGTCGGCATGAATCGCGTGGACATCTCCGCCGGCTCGTAGGCGGAATAGACCACGGGAGCCGCTTCCGGCGGCGGCTCGGGAGCGAGCTCGAGCGCCGGCAGGTCATCGGCGAGCGGCTCCCAGGTCTCCCCCACCGGGGCAGCGGCGTAGATGTCGTCGGCGGCGGAGAATTCACCAGCCGCGCTCACCGGCGCCTCCTCGGCGAGCTCGGGTGCGGCCGACGGAACCGGGAGGGTCCGCGACGGCGCCGAGGCGAGCTCGCGCACCCGGCGCATCAGCTCCTGCGAGTCGAACGGCTTCTTCAGGTGGCCGTCAGCTCCGCAGCGTATCGCTTCGTCGGAGTCGAAACCCTCGAAGGTGCCGACGAGCAGCAGCACGGGGACCGCAGGATAGAGCTCTTTCGAACGCCTGCAGACCTCGAAACCGCCGGCTCCGGGCATGTGCACATCGGCGATGACCACATCCGGCTTCGACTCGCTCAGCTGCGCGATCGCCTCCGCTCCGTTCGAGACCGCGGAAACGTGAAAATCCTCGTCCATGAAGGTCAGTTCCACCACCTTCTGGATGGTCACGCTGTCGTCCGCCAGCAGAATCGTCTTCGTCATTGCTCCTCCGAGTCGCTCCGCGGGGCCGCTAGGCCCTAGCAGTGGGAGACCCCCTGGTCAGGCCCGAACGAGGCGCTGTTCGAGATATTTCACGATATCCCCGGTGTTGGTTCCGGGGAGGAAGATCTGGTCGATTCCGGCCCGCTTCAAGGTAGCAATATCCCGGTCGGGAATGATCCCTCCGGCGAAGACCAGCATCTCCTCGGCGCCTGCTTCCCGCAGCAGGCGGGTGATTTCGGGCAAGAGCCGGTTGTGCGCCCCCGAGAGGATCGACAGCCCGACAGCATCGACATCCTCCTGCACGGCCGCCGAGGCGATCTGTTCGGGGGTCTGGCGCAAACCGGTGTAGATCACCTCGAAACCGGCATCGCGCAGGGCACGTGCCACGACCTTGGCGCCACGGTCATGCCCGTCCAAGCCCGGCTTGGCGATCAGAATACGCCTGCTCATGTCGGCCATCCGCTTGATTCTAACAGGGGAAATGCATTTTGGGGGGCGTCAGTTCCCGATATAGCCCAGCGCCTTGAGCTGGTTGCGCAGGTCGTCGTCGATGCCGGCGAGCAGCGCCGCAGCGCCTCCTCCGGCTCGCCTCAGAACGCCCCCCGGAAATAGACCAGGTCGGTGTGGGGTGGGATGTAGCCGAGTTGGCGCAGCAGGCTGACGACCTGCCCGCGGTGATAGGTCGCGTGGTTCACGAAGTGCAAGAGCACGTTGCGAAAGGCGGCGGTGTGAGTCTCGCCGGCGAGGTTCGTCCAGGTGAACTCCTGATCGAGCTGCTCTTCGGCCAGGGAGGCGAGAAAGAACTCGATCTGCGGCCAGAAGTCCTCATAGGCCGCTGCCAGCGTCTCGAGGTTCGGAAAGTCCTCGAGGCTCGGCGCGCGCCCAAGGGGAATGCCGAGGAACCGGGAGAGCCAGAGCTGCTCGGAGCCGAGGATGTGCGCCATGGTCCCGAGAACCGAACCGAAGCTGGTGCCGGTCTCGCGCGTCAGATCCTCGGGGCGCACGCTTCCCAACTCCGCGAGCACCGTCCGGTCGGCCCAGATGGTGTAGGCGATCAGTCTGCGAACCGTCGGCAGCAGGGTGCTCATGGCGCCTTCAGAATACCGCCGGCTCTTCGTACGAACCGAAGACGTCGCGCATGGCATCGCTGATCTCGCCCACCGTGCAGTAGCACTTCACGCAATCGAGAATCAGCGGCATCGTGTTCGCCTCGCCCCGCGCTCCGGAGCGCAGCGCGTCCAGGGTGCGCGTGACGGCTCCGCGATCGCGTTTCGCCTTGACCTGATCGAGCGCTGCGACCTGCAGGTCCGCGAGCTCGTCCGAGATATAGAGCGTCTCCATGGGCGCTTCGTTGTCCACCACGAAGGCGTTCATGCCCACGACCAGCTTCTCGCGTTTCTCCACCGCCCGCTGATAGGCGAACGCGGCGTCCATGATCTCGCGCTGCGGGAACCCGGCCTCGATCGCCTCGACCATGCCGCCCAGCTCGTCGATCCGGCGGAAGTAGTCGAAGGCCCCGTCCACCATGGCGCGGGTCATCTCCTCGACGAACCAGCTTCCGCCCAGGGGATCGATCGTGTTGATGACTCCGGACTCGTGCGCCAGGATCTGCTGCGTCCGCAGGGCGATCCGTGCGGTCTCCTCGGTCGGCAGGGCCAGAGTTTCATCGAGGGCGTTGGTGTGCAGTGACTGCGTGCCACCGAGGATCGCCGCCAGCGCTTGCATGGCGGTGCGCACGACGTTGTTCACCGGCTGTTGCGCGGTGAGTGAGCAGCCTGCCGTCTGGGTGTGGAAACGGCACATCCAGCTGCGCGGGTTCCTGGCGCCGTAGCGGTCGCGCATGACCGTCGCCCAGATCTTCCGCGCCGCGCGGAACTTGGCGATCTCCTCGAAGAAATCATTGTGGCTGTTGAAGAAAAACGAGAGGCGCGGCGCGAAGGCATCGACGTCGAGACCGGCCCGGACGCCGTACTCGACGTACTCCATGCCATCGCGCAGCGTGAAGGCGAGTTCCTGCAAGGCCGTCGATCCGGCTTCGCGGATGTGGTAGCCGGAGATCGAGATCGTGTTCCACTTCGGCACCCGCTCGGCCGCGAACGAGAACTGGTCGGTGATCAGGCGCATCGACGGCCGCGGAGGATAGATGTACTCCTTCTGCGCGATGTACTCCTTCAGGATGTCGTTCTGCAGCGTGCCAGACACCCGGGTCGCGATGTCGACGCCCTGCTTTTCCGCCACCGCGATGTACATCGCGAACAGGATCGGCGCGGTCGAGTTGATGGTCATCGAGGTGGTCACATCACCGAGCGGAATGCCGTCGAAGAGGGACTCCATGTCGGCCAGCGAGTCGATCGCGACACCGCATTTGCCGACCTCGCCGGCCGCCATCTTGTGGTCGGAGTCGTAGCCGTAGAGCGTAGGGAGATGGAAAGCGACGGAGAGCCCGGTCTGCCCCTGCGAGAGGAGGTACTTGAAGCGCTGGTTGGTGTCCGCCGCGGAGCCGAAGCCCGCGAACTGCCGCATCGTCCAAAGCTTGCCGCGGTATCCCGTCGGATGGATTCCGCGCACGAATGGAAACTCCCCCGGAACGCCGATCCCGGCGATCGGATCGCTCAGCGACTCGTCCGGAGTCACCAGCTCGGGGACCGCCTGGCCCGAAACCGTCGTGAAGTCCTTCTTCCAGTGGGGCCGCGCGCCGGCTTCGCGATCCCGGGTCGCCTGCCAACGCTCGCGGGCCGCCTGCGAGCGCGAGCGAATCTCCTCCCGGAGCGGCGTCGCCGGCTCGCCCAGGCGAGCCGGAGGGGCTTCCTGCGGGGGTTCCTTCACGGGCATGGTCGCGTTCTCCTCGGTTCCCTGCAAACGGCGAGTATAAGGCTCCGGGCTCCCTGCCGGGGAAGGACCCGTTCCGGTCTCAGGCCACCGGCGGCTCGGGCAGCGCGACCCGGAGGCCTTGCAGCACGCCGCGCAGCTTCGCCACGACTGCGCCCGCGTTGCCACGCGGCAGTTCGCGCAGGAACGCGATCGGCAGGGCCACGGCGGTCCACAGGAGGAATCCGGCCCAGCCGGCCGGTCCGGCATACTTGCGCACGAAGATCGCCGTCGAGCGCCCGGTGCGAAAGGTTCTGCCGGCGGTATAGCCGCCGGTGGTCGGCGAGACCATGTGCCAGAGCCGCGCCCGGTGGGCGTACCAGCAGCGGAATCCGGCCCGCTTCATGCGCACACACCAGTCTGCGTCCTCGACCGAGACGTGGTAGACGGGATCCCAGAGACCGGCGGCGAGGAACGCCTCGCGGCGGATCAGCATGAGCGCGCCGTTGACGTAGTCGACCTCGCCGTCGCAATCGTACTGCCCGCTATCGAGCTCCCCCATCCCCCGCTCCCGGGTGACCGACTCGCGGAAACGGAGTGTGCCGCCCGCGGACCAGAGGCGGTTGCGGTCGCCGAAAAAGTAAAAGCACTTCGGCCCGACGCAGCCGATAGTACGATCCGGCCCTGCCGCCGCCACCAGCTCGCGCAGCAGATCGGGCGCCACCTCGATGTCGTTGTTCATCGGCATCAGGTAGTCCCAGCCCTCGTCGAGACCGACCCGGAAGCCGAGGTTGAGACCTCCCGAGATGCCGAGGTTCACCTCGGTGCGCAGACGCCGGACGGCTGGGAAGGCCTCGGCGATTGCGGCATCGGAGCCGTCGGTCGAACCGTTGTCGACGACGAGGATGCCCAATCCCGGATAGTCGAGGGCGAGGAGGCTGGCCACGGTCGAAAGCGTGATCTCGCGACCGTTGTAGTTGAGGACGATCGCGAGGACCTGCGGGAGCGGGATTGCCCGGTCCGGAGTCGGCTGCGGGCTCACGAGGTCAGCAGGTGCCTTGCGATGACCAGGCGCTGCATCTCGCTCGTGCCTTCGTAGATCGTCGTTACCCGCACGTCACGGTAGAGCCTGGCGATCTCGTACTCCTCGCTGCAACCGTTCCCGCCGTGGATCTGCAGGGCATCCCAGACCGCCCGGTTGGCCGCTTCGCTGGCGTAGGCCTTGGCCTCCGCCGCCAGGCGACCGGCGCTCGACGCCTTCTCCGAGACCGCGGCGTACCAGAGCAGCACGCGCGACGCGGCGAGCTCGGTCGCCATGCGCGCGAGCTGAAACTGGATCGCCTGGTGGCTGGCGATCGGCACGTCGAACTGCACCCTCTCCTTCGCATAGGCAACGGCGAGCTCGAGCGCCCGCTGATGGATGCCGACCGCCTGCGCCGCGATCCCGAGGCGGGAGTGGTCGAGCGTCGCCAGGGCAATCTTGAAGCCGGCGTTCTCGACACCGAGAAGTTGCCGCGCCGGAACCCGGCAGTCCGTGAACGTCACCGCCGCGGTGACCGACGCCCGCAGGCCCAGCTTCTCCTCCGGCTGTCCGATCTGGATGCCGGGCGACGCGGCGTCGACGACGAAAGCAGATATCCCGCGCTTGCCGGCGGCGCCGTCGGTCTTCGCCATCACGACGAAGGTCCCGGCGACACTGGCGTTCGTGATCCAGACCTTGGCGCCGTCGAGGACGTAGTCGTCGCCGTCGCGGCGGGCGGAGGTGAGCATCGCGCCGGCGTCGCTGCCGGAGCCCGCCTCGGTCAGGCAGAAGCCACCGAGCTTGCGACCGCTCGCCAGCTCGGGGAGGAACTGACGCTTGATCTCCTCGCTGCCGAATCTGGCAATCGGCCAGCAGCAGACCGAGTTCGAGACGCTCATGGTGACGCCGATCGAGGGACAGATCCGCGAGATCTCTTCGACCGCCAGGCAGTAGGAGAGCGGATCGAAGCCCGTCCCGCCGTAGCGTTCCTCGACCAACATGCCGAGCAAGCCAAGCTCGCCGGCTTCGCGCAGGAGGTCGGCGGGAAAGGTGTGTCCGCGGTCGCGCTCGCGGACACCGGGCAGGATCCGCTCCTCGGCGAACCGGCGGATCTCCTGGCGCAGCATCTCCTGTTCTTCCGTGAAGGAGAAGTCGATCGCCACGGACGATCAGCTGCCCTTCAGGATCGAGTCGGCGATCACCAGCTTCTGGATCTCGCTGGTGCCCTCGTAGATCTCCGTGATGCGGGCGTCGCGGAAGAAGCGTTCGACGTCGTAGTCGCGGGTGTAGCCGTAGCCGCCATGGATCTGCAGCGCTTTGTTGGTCACCCGCTGCGCCATCTCGGAAGCGAAGAGCTTGGCCTGCGCCGCCTCGAGCGTGCAGCGCTTGGTGTTTTCCTTGGCCCAGGCCGCCTTGTAGACCAGCAGGCGGGCGGCGTCGAGCTCCATCGCCATGTCGGCCAGGTAGAACTGGATCGCCTGGAAATCGGCGATCGGGTGCCCGAACTGCTCGCGCTCCTTGGCATACTTGAGCGCCGCTTCGAATGCCCCCTGGGCGATGCCGACCGCCTGGGAGGCGATCCCGATCCGCCCGCCGTCGAGGGTCGACATGGCGACCCGGAAGCCCATCCCCTCGTCGCCCAGCCGCTGCCTCGCCGGGACGCGAAGATTGTCGAAGTAGAGTTGCGTCGTCCCCGACGCCTGCACGCCGAGCTTGTACTCGTGGTGGCCGCGGCTGAATCCGGGCCGGTCCATCTCGACGATGAAGGCCGCGATGCCTTTGTGCTTCTGCGCCGGATCCACCGTGGCGAAGACCAGCGCGGTGTCGGCGTGGGTGCCGTTGGTGATGAAGACCTTTCCCCCGTTGAGGACGTAGTCATCGCCGTCACGCTTCGCCGTCGTCTTGAGGGCAGCGGCGTCGCTGCCGGCGTCGGGCTCGGTGAGCGCGAAGCAGCCGAGCTTCTTGCCGGCGGCAAGCGGAATCAGGAACTCGCGCTTCTGCTCGTCGGTGGCGTAGCGCATGAGCGGATCGCAGACCAGCGAGTTGTTCACCGACAGGATGACACCGCTCGAAGCGCAGACCCGGCTGATCTCCTCGATCGCCACGCAATACGAAACCATGTCCATCCCGGCGCCGCCGAACTCCTCCGGCACGCAGACGCCGGCCAGCCCGAGCTCTCCCGCCTGATGGTAGTAGGCGAGCGGAAACTCTCCGCTGGCGTCGATTTCGCGCGCCCGCGGCGCCACCACCTCGGCGGCGAAGCGACGGACGGTGTCGCGCAACATCACCTGCTCTTCGTTGAGCTCGATTTCCATGATTTCCCTCCGGGCGATGCTACCAGCGGCGTGGCACCCGGACCAGAGCTCGGGCAAAGGAGGGGCAAAGGCGCTTGGCCGGCGGCAGTTTTTGCGACAAGATTGCCGCATGACGGCCGAACCGAACCGACTGACTTTCACCGCTATCGAGATCCGCAGCTACCTGCCGTCGGGTTGGGGCATCCGCCCGAACGGCGCCGGCAGCTGGGACGCCGGGAAGAGCAGCTACGAGATCGAGGTCTCCGACCCGGCCGACAACCTCTGGCCACTCCGCGTCACCGGCAAGCAGGCTGCAGCCAGCGGCCGTCTCGAGGCGCTCAAGGCAAGCGTCGACAAGCTCTACCGCGAAGCGCTGCGTTAGTCCGCGGCAGGAGCCGCCGGCCTCAGGCTCGCCAGATCCCTCAGACTGCCGGACCGCCCTGCGGCCGGCTTCCCGGCTTCACCGCCTCCGAGCCATCGCGACAGAGCGGACACTCGGCAGCGGCGTAGGTGGGCAGGTCGAGCGGCAGCAACGCCGCATAGGCCACCGCGAAGCCGTGCTTGCCGCCACTCCTGTCGATGATCGATCCGATGCCGACAACCTTGGCGCCGGCGCTCTCCGCGAGCGCCGCGGTCTCGAGGGTCGACTTGCCGGTCGTGACCACGTCCTCGATGATCACCACCCGCTCGCCGGGCGCGAGCTCGAAGCCCCGCCGCAGGGCCAGGTGCTCCCCGGCGCGCTCGGCGAACCGGAACGGCACCCCCAGCGCCCGGGCGACCTCGTAGCCGATGATCACGCCGCCCAGTGCCGGCGCCAGCACCGAATCCGGTTCGAGCGCCGCGAGCTCGCCGGCGATCGCCTCCCCTGCCGCCGCCGCCCTCTCCGGGCTCTCGAGCAAGAGGGCGCACTGCACGTAGGCCGGCGAATGCAGGCCCGAGGAAAGCAGAAAGTGCCCGCGACGCAGGGCGCCGCAGTCCTCGAGGGTCGCGAGGAGCGCGCTACTCGTCGTCGCGCGGGGAAGCCGGGGGCTCGCTTCGTCGGATTTCATACTGCTCCATCTTCTTGTAGAGGTTGCTGCGTGGGGTATCGATGGCAAGCGCGGTCTGGGTCACGTTCCACTGATGGTCGCCGAGCTTCTGCACGAGAAAGAGCCTTTCCGCCTGGTCGCGGAACTCGCGCAGCGTCTTGAGCCCCTGAAACGACTGTCCAAGCTCGACGCGCGCGCTACCGGCCGCCCCGGCCACGGCCTCGCGGCCGATCGCGTCCCCGGGAGTCAGGATCAGCAGGCGCTCCACCAGGTTCCGCAGCTCGCGGACGTTCCCTTTGAAAGGGAGCATCTGCAGGAGGTCCATCGCCTCGGGCGTGAAGCGCTTCCGCCGGTAGTTGTTGGCCTCGCAGAACCGGCGCGCGAAATGATCGACCAGCAGCGGCACATCTTCGAGGCGCTCGCGCAGCGGCGGCGTGCGGATCGGAACTACGTTCAGGCGGTAGAAGAGGTCCTCACGGAAACGCCCGGCCCGGATCTCCTCCTCGAGGTTCCGGTTGGTCGCCGCAACGACGCGGACATTCACCCGGACGACCTTGTCGGCGCCGATCGGTTCGACGTCGCCGCTCTCGAGCACCCGCAACACCTTCGCCTGGGTACGCGCCGACATGTCGCCGACCTCGTCCAGAAAAATCGTCCCGCCGTCCGCGGCGACGAACTTCCCGGTCTGGCGGCGCACCGCGCCGGTGAAGCTCCCCTTCTCGTGCCCGAAGAGCTCCGATTCGATGAGCTCTTCGGGGATCGCCGCGCAGTTCACCTGGACAAAAGGCTGGCCGCGCCGCGAGCTCAGAGTGTGAATGCCTCTGGCGACCAGTTCCTTCCCGGTGCCGCTCTCGCCGGAGACGAGCACGGTGGCGGAGGTCGGAGCCGCGAGCTCGATCGTCTCGCGCAACCGCTTCATACTCGGTGAACCGCCGATCAGGAGGGCGCTGTCGCCGCCGCCCGCGCCGCTCCCGTTGTCCTCGGAGATTCGCCGCGATTCCACTGCGTTGCGGACCGAGATGAGCAGCCGGTCGCTCTGAAAGGGCTTCTCGAAGAAGTCAAAGGCGCCCTGGCGAGTCATTTCGACCGCGGTGGCGACATCGGCGTGGCCGGAAACGACCAGTACTGGCATGTCGTAGCCGCGCTCCCGCAGCGAGCGAAACGTCTCGGCACCGTCCATTTCGGGCATTCGGAGGTCGAGGAGAATGGCGTGGGGCGGGCGTTCGCGGACTTTCTGCAGCGCCTCCAGGCCGTTCCTGGCCTCCTCCACGCGATAGCCCTCGAACTCGAGCACCATTCGCAGGCTGTCGCGAATGGCGGCCTCGTCGTCCACCACGAGAATCGACGCTTTGGAAGCTGCGCACATGGTTTCAGTGTAACAAAGGAAAAAGCGGGCCGGCTCGAGTCCGAGCCGGCCCGTCGGAGATGAAGAGTCCTGCAGGTTGCCGCCGGCCGTGGGCCGGCGCAGCCTCAGGGCACGCGCACGATGGCGAAGTAGTTCACCTGGCGGCTACCCTGGGCCTGCGGATTGACGCGCCGCAGGTAGAGACGCAGGAACGAGCCCGACGGCACGGCCCCGACCAGGCTCTCGAACTCCTTGACGTTCGGCGTCGGCTGACCGTTGACCTCGAGGATGAGGTCCCCTTCGGCTACGCCCTCGTCGTAGAGCGGGCTGGAGGCCGCGACGTCGCGCACCAGCACCCCTTCGACCGACCCTCCAAGACCCAGGCTCTGGCGCAACGCCGGGGTCAGGTCCTGGTACTCGAGGCCGAGCCAGCTGAAGCCGCGCAGGCCCTCTTCCTTGTTGCTGCCGGACTCCGCGACCTCGTCTGCCTGGCGCTCCGAGAGCTCGACGGACTTCCGGACCCGCTTGCCATCGCGGAGGATTTCGAGCTCGACCTTCTTGCCCGGTCCCTGCGCGGAGACGTAATCGATCAGGTCACGGGTCTCCTTCACCTTCCGGCCATCGACCGACAGGACGACGTCGCCGTGCTCCACTCCGGCCTTGGCGGCCGGGGAACCGTCCACCACCTGGGTCACCAGGGCGCCTCCGGCCTCGGCGAGTCCGAAGGCCTGGGCGCGGTCGAAGTCGATGTTGGTGATGTTGACACCGATATAGCCCCGGCTGACCTTGCCCTTTTCCTTGAGCTGCGGCAGCACCGCCTTGAGCGTGCTCACCGGCACCGCGAATCCGATGTTCTCTGCGCCGCCGTTCATCGCCGTGGCAATGCCGATCACCTCACCGGCCAGATTGACCAGTGGCCCGCCCGAATTGCCGCGGTTGATCGCGGCATCGGTCTGGATGAAGTTTTCGAAGGAGCTGTCCCGGGTGAGACCGATCGAGCGTCCCTTGGCGCTCACCACGCCGACCGTGACCGTATGGTCGAGCAGCAGGGGATTGCCGATCGCCATGACGTAGTCGCCTTGGCGGAGGCGGTCACTGTCGCCGAGCGGCAGGAAAGCGAGCGGCCTCCCGGCCTCGATCTTGAGCAACGCCAGGTCGGTCGCCGGGTCGGCTCCCTTGACGGTGGCGTCGTAGTAGCGCTCTTCGAGCCGCACCCGGAGCTTCGTCGCACCCTCGATCACATGGTTGTTGGTGACGACGTAGCCGTCGGCGCTGACCACGAAGCCGCTGCCGCCGGAGTCGGAGCGGTATTCGCGGTTTCCGTCACCCTCGGGCTGGCCGCCGCGGGGGCCGAAGAAGAACTGGAAGGGGTCCTGCGACCCGCCGCCGTGGCCGGGAATGCGCCGCGCGTCGGCCTTCTCGATCGTCTGGGCCTCGATCGAGACCACCGCCGGCAGGACCTTCTCCGCCAGGTCGGCGAAGGAAGGAAGGTACGAGCTCGCACCCCGGACCTGGGCTTCACCCGCCGGGGACGGCGTGGCGCCAACGGCTGCACTGGCTGCCGCCGCAGGGGCGGCTGCGCCCGTCGCGCTGAGGTCCAGACCGCCGGCGAGCACCATTCCGAAGATCACGGCTCCGAAGAGCAGACCGAGGGTCGTGATGTTTCGGCTCGGATGCGTGGAAGACGACATGAAGAGTTCTCCTATGGAAGAGTTCCGTTTGTCCTGCCCACCATCCCCAAAGCAATCGCCGTGCCCGGAAGTTTGCGCCCTGGCGCCAGCGAGACGTCAGACTGACGCGGGGCCTCAAACCCCGGCATCGCCGTAACTTGCCATCCCGGTGGCGCCGCGCTATCATGCCCTCCGACAGCTTGCCTAACGGTTGTGAGGTGGGCCGAGCAGCCCACCTTTTTTGTTGTCGGGCAGGCATTGGACGGGATGGCCGGAAAAGGGATCGACCCCGAACTCGGCGTGGAATTGGCCGAGATCGCTGCAGCTCAAGGCTGCGAGCTTCTGCAGGTCGAGTTCCAGGCCGGCACTTTGCGCCTCATTCTCGACCGCGAGGGAGGGGTTCGTCTCGAGGATTGCGAGACGGTCTCCAAGCTGGCGTCGGCATTGCTCGACGTGCGCAATTTCGGGCCGGGCAGGTACACGCTCGAAGTGAGCTCGCCCGGGCTGGACCGGCAGCTCTACGGGCCGCGCGATTTCGCGCGCTTCGTCGGGCACCGGGCACGTGTCCGTTTCGTCGATGCGGCGACCGGAAAGCGAGCCACCGTCGTGGGGCGGCTGACCGCGTTCGACGAGGCGGCAGGGGAATTGGAAGTGAGTGAGATCGAGAGCCGGCCGGTGTTGCGGCTCAGACTACAGGACATCCAGCTCGCGAAGCTGGTGATCGACGAGTAGGAACAGGACGGTATGGCTCAGACACAGGCAGCCCCGGAAGTCAATCTTGGAGACGTGCTGCGCCAGGTCGCGCGCGAGAAGGAAATCGACTACGACCGCTGGGTTCAGGCGCTCGAAGACGCGATGGCCTCCGCCGCCAAGAAGCAGCACCGGATCAAGGAGCCCGTTCGCGCCACCTGGAACCCGGAGACCGGCAAGTTCGACGCCTGGACCGTGAAGAAGGTCGTCGAGGTAGTCGAGGATACGGCCGCCGAGTGGACCGTGGAAGAGGCGCAGCCCCATAAGGCCGACGCGCAGGTCGGCGACGAGATTCTCACCCCCATCTCCACCGAAGGGCTGGGACGCATCGCCGCGCAGTCCGCCAAGCAGGTTCTCTACCAGCGGGTGCGTGAAGCCGAGCGGGAGAAGGTCTACAACGAGTTCATCGACCGGGTCGGCGAAGTGGTCAACGGCACCGTCAAGCGCTTCGAGCGCGGCGACATCATCGTCGACCTCGGCCGCACCGAGGCTGCCGTGCCGCGCTCGGAACAGGCGCGCCACGAGCGCTATAGCCAGGGCGAACGCATCCGCGGCGTCATCGTCGAGGTCCACAAGCAGCCCAAGGGACCGCAGATCATCCTCTCGCGGACCGACCCCAGGCTGCTCGTCAAGCTGTTCGAAATGGAAGTGCCCGAGATCTACGACGGCACGGTCATGATCAAGGCCGCCGTGCGCGCTCCCGGGGAGCGCGCCAAGGTCGCCGTCTACAGCCGCGAGCGCGACGTCGATCCGGTCGGCGCCTGCGTCGGCATGAAGGGCTCCCGCGTGCAGTCGATCATCCGCGAGCTCCGGGGCGAGAAGATCGACATTATCGAATACAGCGACGACCTCGTCACCTTCGCCCAGAGCGCGCTCGCACCCGCCAAGATCACCCGCGTTTCCGTGCACCATGTCGGCGCCCAGCCGCACCTCGACGTCATCGTGGAAGACGAGCAGCTCTCGCTCGCTATCGGCAAGCGCGGCCAGAACGTGCGCCTCGCAGCCGAGCTGATCGGTTGCCGGATCGACATCAAGAGCGAGTCCGACGTCAAGGACGAAGTCGCCGGAGCCCTCGCCCGCATGCTCCAGAACGCCTTCGGCGAGACGCCGGCGGCACCCGACCTCAATGCCACGCTGGATCTCACGACGGTGCCGGGGATCGGTCCGCGGACGGCGGCGCTGCTCGAGGAAGCCGGCTTCTCCACCGTGCAGGCGCTTGTGGACGCGACCCCCGAGACGCTGCAGGCGATCGAGGGCATCGGACCGAAGACTGCGCTTTCCATCCTGAGCTGGGCGAAGGAACAGGCCGAGATGGCCCAGGCCACGGAGCCCGCCGAGTCGGTCGGAGCCGGTCACCCGATGGCGATCGAGTCTTCGTCCTCGATGAACGACCAGGACTTCATGGCGGCTCTCTCGCGCGCCTTCAAGGAGTCCGAGGATCGCGCCAAGGTCGCTGAAGACGCTGCCCAGGAAGAGAACGAGCAGGCCCCGGAAGGCGAGCGCGAGTAGCACGCTCGCGACGCTTCCGGTCAAGCAGGATCAGCCAGGAGAACGACGGAAAATATGGGAAAGATTCGGGTCACCGACCTTGCGACGATGATGGGCGTTTCACACCAGGACCTGGTGTTCAAGCTGCGCTCCATCGGAGTTCGGGTCGAGGGTGAGGAAGCGGCCGTAGAGAGCGAGATCCTGCAAGCGATCCTCGCCGGCAAGAAGCTGGCCTCACCGCGCGAGGTCATCATGGACGACTCGGCGCCGGAGGGCGCACCGCCGGCAGCGCGGCGCGCGGGAGCCCCCGCGCCGCCGACGCCTGCGGCTCGCCGCACGACTGCCTTGCCGCCGCTGCGTCCAACCCGGCCGCGCACGCTGATCCAGAAGGTCGAACCCAAGATCAAGACCCTTCCGGCGAGCTCCGCGGACAAGCTCGCGCCCGGCCTGGCCGGAGTGGCCACCGATCCGATGCTGGCGGCTTTCGCTGCCGCCGAGGGCGCGGCGCCCGCCCCCGCGGTCACGGCCGGCATGGCCGGGATAGCTCCGGCGGTCGCCGCAGAGACCAAGCCGGCAGCGCAAGCGGCCGTAGCCGCGCCTGCCGCCGCGCCCGCCGCCTCCGGCAGCGTCGCTTCGTATGCAAGTGCGACGCCTTCCGCGCCTGCGGCCACCCTCACACCGCAGTCGGCTGCCGCTTCGGCGACGCCGGGTGCGGCAGCGATTCCGCCTGTGCGGCCCGCGCGCGGCGCCGTCCTGGTGCACCGCGCCACCGAACCGTATCGCCCGACGCCGCCGCCGGCGCGTCCGGGCTATCGCCCCTCCGGCCCCCCCGGCAGCAGCCGCCCGGGTGGTCCTCCCGGAAGCCGGCCTGGTGGCCCCCCGGGATCGCGTCCCGGCGGCCCTCCCGGTTCCCGTCCGAGCGGCCCTCCCGGATCCCGCCCGCCGTACGCTGGCGGCGGCGCGGCACGCCCTCCCATGGGTGGCGGCCCGAGCCGTCCGGGTGGCGCGCGTCCGCCGTCCTCCCTGCCGGGGTCTTCACCGGGCGGCTCGAAGCGGGGCGATCAGCGAGGTCCGGACGGCGACAAGAAGAAGTCGAAAAAGGGTCGCAAGACCACGATCGAAATCCAGACCGCCGACATCCGGAGCCTGCGCGGCTCGCTCGTCGAGATCGAGGACGTCGTCGATCAGTCGGTCGTTCCTTCGGGCTCGCTCGCGGCGCGCAGCCGGCGCCGCAAAGAGACCCGCGGCGACCAGGACCCGGAGGTCAACACCATCCGCAGCGGTCGCACGCTCGAAGACGGCCCGATGGTCATTTCCGAGGGTATGACGCTGCGCGACTTCGCCGACCGGCTCCAGGTCAGAGCGAAGGATCTCATTGCCCTGCTGGTCCAGCGCGGCACGATGGCCAACATCAATTTCATCATCGAGCCCGAGTTCGGCATCAAGTTGGTGAAGGAGTTCGGCCTCGAGGCCAAGGTCATGACCTTCGAACAGGAAGTCCAGTCTGGTCTCAAGCCGGAGTCCGAGTCGGGCCCGGCCGAAAAGCTCAGCGCGCGTGCCCCGGTCGTGACCATCATGGGTCACGTCGACCACGGCAAGACCTCGCTCCTCGACAAGATTCGCTCTTCCAAGATCACCGAGGGTGAGTTCGGCGGCATCACGCAGCACATCGGCGCGTACCATGTGGACGTAAACAACCGGCAGATCGTCTTCCTCGACACTCCCGGTCACGAGGCCTTCACCATGATGCGGGCCCGCGGAGCGCGGGTCACCGACATCGTCGTGCTGGTGGTCGCCGCCGACGACGGAGTGATGCCGCAGACTGCAGAAGCCATCGACCACGCCCGCGCCGCCGGCGTGCCGATCGTGGTGGCACTCAACAAGATCGACAAGTCCAACGCCAACCCGGACCGCGTCAAGCAGCAGCTCGCCGACCGCGGCCTCGCACCCGAGGACTGGGGCGGTCAGACCGTCGTCGTCCCGGTCTCGGCGATCAAGGGCACGGGCATCAATGAGCTGCTCGAGATGATCCTGCTCACCGCCGACATCCAGGATCTGAAGGCGAATCCGGACCGCGCCGGCCAGGGCATCGTGCTCGAAGCGCGCAAGGAGACCGGCCGCGGCATCATCGCGACCGTTCTCGTCCAGAACGGCACGCTCAAGGTCGGGGACGTCTTCGTCTCCGGCTCGACCTGGGGCCGGGTCCGTTCGATGAGCGACGATCGCGGCAAGCGGGCCAACGAGTCCGGCCCGGCGACCGCCGCCGAGGTCACCGGCTTCACCGATGTGCCCGAGGCCGGCGACACCTTCCAGGTCGTACCGGACGAGCAGAAGGCGCGCAGCATCGTCGAGTTCCGCCAGCAGGAGTCGCGCAAGAAGGACCTGGTTCCGACCGGCGCCCGGCTCTCGCTGCAGCAACTCTTCAGTCAGATCGAGAAGGGCGAGGTCAAGGATCTCGCGGTCGTCCTCAAGGCCGACGTTCAGGGCTCGCTCGAAGTGTTGCGTGACGCGATCGAGAAGATCGGCACGGCGAAGGTCAAGACCACCGTGCTGCACAGCGGCGTCGGCGCGATCACCACCAACGACGTGCTGCTCGCGTCGGCCTCGAAGGCGATCATCGTCGGGTTCAACATCCGCCCGGAGCGCAATGCCGTCGACCTCGCCGAGAAGGAACAGGTCGAGATCCGCCTCTACACCGTGATCTACGAACTGCTCGACGACCTGCGCAACGCGATGGTCGGACTCCTCGAACCTACCTTCAAGGAGGTCTCGAAGGGTCGCGCCGAAGTCCGCGAGATCTACCGCGTCCCCAAGGTGGGAACCATCGCCGGCTGCCACGTCATCGACGGCGTCATCCCGAGAGCAGCTCCAGTGCGGCTGATTCGCGACGGCCGGGTGGTCTTCGAAGGCAAGATCGTCTCGCTCAAGCGCTTCAAGGACGACGCTTCGGAAGTTCGCAGCGGCTTCGATTGCGGCATCGGGCTCGACCGTTTCCAGGACATGAAGCCCGGTGACATCATCGAGGCCTTCGCCAAGGAAGAGATCGCTCCGACGCTGAACTAAGGAGGGCGCGCGGAGGCCACAGGGCCCCCGCGCCTCGGCCGGATTTCAGTCGCAGATTTCAAACGCGGACTCGCACCCGATGTACGTCGGCCTCGGAATTCTCGACCTCGAGCTTCCCCACGTCCACGATCTCAAGGCGAAGCGCCGGGTGGTGCGGAGCCTGATCGACCGCCTGCACGACCGCCACCGGATCTCCGCCGCCGAAACCGGGATGCAGGACCGGATGCAGCGGGCCGAGATCGGAGTTGCGGTCGTGACGGGGAATGCTGCCGCCGCGCAGCAGATCCTGGATGAGGTGCTCCGGCTCGCCGACGAAGAGAGTGAGGCCGTTGTCCTGGGGTGGGAGCCGCAGATTCTGGAGGAGGGTGGATGAGTCAACGCACAGATCGAGTCGCGGATCAGCTCCGTTGCGAGCTCGCGGAGCTCTTCCTGCGTGAAGTCCGCGACCCGCGTGTCGCCCTCGCGACCATCTCGCGAGTCCAGGTCGCCCGGGATCTCGGCCACGCCCGCATCTGGATTTCGGTGCTCGGCGACGAGACCGCGCGCCAGCAGACGATGGAAGGCATCGAGCACGCCAAGGGATTCCTGCGCAGCCAGATCGGCCGGCGCCTCAAGCTCCGCGTCACTCCCGAGCTCGCCTTCGAGCTCGACCGCGGAGCCGAGTATCTGCAGGACATGACCGAGCTCCTCGACAAACTGCACAAGGAACCGAGTGATTCCTGAGAATCTGATCGACGTCGTCAGCCGGCACGGGCGATTCCTGATCGTGAGCCACGCCAATCCTGACGGCGACGCGATCGGCTCGGAGATCGGGCTGATGCGGCTTTTGCGGCGCGCCGGCAAGCAGGCGCAGATCTGGAACTTCCACCCGACCCCGGCGACCTACCGCGCGCTGCCCGAAAGCGCCTCGATCCACGTCGGTGCCGAGCCTCCTGCGGGCTTCCCCACCGCTTTCGACTGCGCCGTGGTGCTCGAGTGCCCGACGCTCGACCGCACCGGCCTCGAGGAGCCGCTCGCCGCGCTGCCGCTGCTCAACATCGACCACCATCTCGGCAACGGCCTCTACGGCGTCGCGAACTGGGTCGACACCAGCGCCCCGGCGGTCGGCGTGATGGTCGCTGCCCTCGCCCGCGCGCTCGGCGTCACGGTCGACCCGGAGACCGCCGACTGTCTCCTCCTGGCGCTGGTCAGCGACACCGGCGGCTTCCGCTTTTCGAATGCCACTCCGGCCGCCTTCGAGGCGGCGGCCACCCTCGTCCGCGAGGGCTCCCGGCCCGAGAAGGTCTCGCAGTGGCTCAACGAGAGCCAGTCCGAAGGCGCCGTGCGCCTGCTCGGCGAAATGCTCGCAACGCTCGAGCTCCATGCCGGCGGGCGCATCGCCACTGTCCACCTGACACGCGCCATGTTCACCCGCGCCGGCGCGGTCGCCGGGGACTCCGAAGGGCTGGTCGACAGCCCGCGCTCCATCGCCGGCGTCGAAGCGGTTGCCCTGCTGCGCGAGCTCGCACCGGACCAGTGGAAGGTGTCGCTGCGCAGCCGGGGCCCGGTCGATGTCCGGGCCGTCGCTCAGCTGCGTGGCGGTGGCGGGCACAAGAACGCCGCCGGGTGCAAAGTGGAAGGCGATCTAAGAGCCCTGCGCACCGCGTTCGTTGCCGAGCTCACCGTGGCCCTGGAGGCACTCCATGACGCTTGACGGTCTGCTGCTCGTCGACAAGGAGAGCGGATGCACCTCGCACGACGTCGTGCAGATGGTCCGCCGGATCTTCAAGCAGAAGCGCGTCGGCCATTGCGGCACGCTGGATCCCGACGCCACCGGCCTTCTCCTGGTGACGCTCGGGCAGGCGACGCGATTGACGCGTTTCCTCATCCAGGCGCGCAAGGTCTACGAGGGGACGATCACCTTCGGCCTCGAGACCGACACCTATGACGCCTCGGGCCGCCCGGTCGCCGAACGGGAGACCGCCGGCCTCGAACTGACCGCGATCGACGCCGCGATGGCGCGCTTCACCGGCACCTTCGAGCAGCGTCTACCTGCCTACAGCGCCCACAAGATCCAGGGCGTCAAGCTGTACGAGATGGCCCGCCGCGGCGAGGAGATCCCGGTCGCCAACAAGGTGGTGACCGTCGACGAGTTCGCGCGCCTCTCAGACCTTGTCGCGAACCAGATCGATTTCCGGCTCACCTGCAGCTCCGGAACGTATGCCCGCAGCCTCGCCCACGACGTCGGCGCGGCGGTCGCCACAGGCGCCCACCTGTCGAAGCTCCGGCGCACCCGAATCGGCAAGCCCGGGCTCTGGTTCGACGTCGAGCAGGCGCTGACCCTCGCCGAAGCCAACCGCCGGCATGCCGCTGGCAGCGAGCTCGGGGAGGCCTGGCTGCCGCTGGCCCGCATCCCGCTGCCGTTCACCACCGCCACCCTCGACCCCCTCCAGGAGCGCCGCGCGGTGAACGGCCAGACCGTGATCCTCGGAGCCCTCGGCGGCGCGGCCGGCGAGTGGGTGCGAATGGTCGACCGGATCGGCGACCTGATCGCCATCGGCTCGGTCGTCGAGGCCCTGGGGAGCTCCGGGACGGCAGTCCTCCAGCCCCGTATCGTGTTCAAGGGCGGCGCCGATATGGTAGGCTTTTCAAGGATATAGAGAGCGCGACCCCACAACAGGGCGACCCCAAGCGGTCGCCACCCCAAGAAGGAGAAGCGACTTGCATCAGGACAAGGCAGCGATCATCCAGGATTTCCGAATCCACGACACCGACACCGGCTCGACCGACGTGCAGATCGCGCTGCTCACCCAGCGCATCAACGAGCTCACCGGCCACTTCAAGACCCACACCAAGGATCACCACAGCCGCCGCGGCCTGCTGAAGCTCGTCGGCCAGCGCCGCCGTCTGCTCGACTACATGAAGCGCCGCGACGCCGAGCGCTATCGCCAGGTCATCGAGCGCCTGGGAATCCGCAAGTAAGTCGCCTCCGACCCCTCGAACCCCTCGAGCCCCTCAAATCGGCGGCGGGAACGCACCCGGACCACGGCTTCCCCAAGGGGACCCAGTGGCCGGGTTGCCGTTCCCCAGCTGCCGTTCATGCAGCTCAATGAAGATCAAGGAAAATCAATGAAAACGCAGAGAACCGTCCAGATCGGCTCGGAGAGTCTCTCTCTCGAGACCGGCCACATCGCCAAGCAGGCCCACGGCGCGTGCGTCGTCAGGCTCGGCGACACCGTAGTCCTCACCACCGCCTGCATGCAGGCGAGCACCATGCCGCGCGACTTCCTGCCGCTCACCGTCGACTACCGCGAGTATGCCTACGCGGCGGGCCGGATCCCCGGCGGATTCTTCAAGCGCGAAGGCCGGGCCACCGAGAAAGAGACCATCACCGCGCGCTTGATCGATCGGCCGCTGCGCCCCCTCTTCCCGGCCGGATACACCAGCGAGACCCAGATCATCTCCTTCGTCCTCTCGGCCGACGGCGAGCACGATCCGGATATCCTGGCGATCAACGGCGCCTCGACGGCGCTGGTCCTCTCCGAGATCCCGTTCTACCACCCCATCGCTGCGGTGCGCGTCGGCCTGATCGACGGACAGCTCGTCTTCAACCCGACCAACAGCCAGCGTGACGTCGCCGACCTCGATCTGGTCGTCGTCGGCACCGAAGAGGCGGTGATGATGGTCGAGGCCGGCGCCAATCAGCTCTCCGAGCAGACGCTCCTCGACTGCATCTGGGCCGGCCACGCCGAGCTGCAGAAGGTCATCCAGGCGCAGATTTCGATGTTCCGCGAGCGCGGCCTGTCGAAGCCGGCATGGACCGCCCCGGAGGCCTACCCGCAGGAGCTTTACCACGAAGTCCGCGGCACCATCGGCTCGCAGCTCAAGGCCGCCCTGCACACCCCTGGAAAGTTCGAACGCAAGGACGCCCTCTCGACGGTGGTCAAGGACTTCCTGGGCTCGATCCCGGAAGACAACCCGACCAAGCGCGCGCAGGCGAAGAAAGTCATCGAGACGCTCGAAGAAGAGACGCTCTACGACTCGGTGCTCAACGACCGCATCCGCTTCGACTCGCGCAAGCTCGATGAGATCCGCGCCATCGACATCGAAGTCGGTGTGCTGCCGCGCACCCACGGCTCCGCGCTCTTCACCCGCGGCGAGACCCAGGCGCTCGCGACGGTCACCCTCGGCACCCAGCGCGACGCCCAGATCATCGAAGAGTACGACGGCGAGAGCAAGCAGAAGTTCCTCCTGCACTACAACTTCCCGCCCTTCTCGGTCGGCGAGGTCAAGTTCATGCGCGGCGCCTCGCGGCGCGAGATCGGACACGGCGTCCTCGCCCGCCGGGCGCTTCTGCCAGTGTTGCCGAACGAAGAGGACTTCCCCTACACCATCCGCGTCGTCTCCGACATCCTCGAGTCGAACGGCTCGTCGTCGATGGCGACGGTCTGCGGCGGTTCCCTGGCGCTGTTCGACGCCGGTGTACCGCTCCTCGCGCCCGTTGCCGGCGTCGCGATGGGTCTCGTCCAGCGCGGCGACAACTTCGCCGTCCTGACCGACATCGCCGGCCAGGAAGACCACTACGGCGACATGGACTTCAAGGTCGCCGGCACGCGCAAGGGAATCACCGCCCTGCAGATGGACATCAAAGTCGGCGGCGTCTCGAAGTCGGTCATGGAGACCGCCCTCGAGCAGGCCCGCCTTGGACGTCTCCACATCCTCGGCAAGATGGAGGCGATCATCGGCACGCCGCGGGTCGACCTCTCCAACTTCGCGCCAAGGCTCTACACGATTCAGATCAACAAGGAGAAGATCCGCGACATCATCGGACCCGGTGGCAAGACGATCCGCTCGATCGTCGAAGAGACCGGTTGCCAGGTCGAAGTCGAGAACGACGGCCGCGTGATCATCGCCTCCCCCAACGCCGAAGCCGCCAAGCGCGCGATCCAGATGGTCGAGCGCCTGACCCAGGTGCCGGAGATCGGCAAGCTCTACACCGGCAGCGTCCGGCGAGTCGAGGCCTACGGCTGCTTCGTCGAGATCATGCCGGGCACCGACGGCCTCGTCCACATCAGCGAGCTCGCTCCCTACCGGGTGCGCGAGACTTCCGATGTGGTCAAGGAGGGTGACGAGCTCACGGTCAAGGTCATCGACATCGACGACACCGGCCGCGTCCGTCTCTCCCGCAAAGCGGTCATCGTCGAGGCTCCGGACTACGATCCGGCAGCCTACGCCGGCATGGGCATGAGCGAGGACGAGCGTCCGCCGCGCGCCGAGGGACCCTCCGCAGGCCGCGGCGGGGATCGCGGCGGCCGCGGCGGCCGTCCGGAGCGTGGCGGTCGCAGTGGCGGCGGTGGTGGCCGCGATTCGCGCGGCCCGCGTCGCTGACGGGAGCTGCACCAGCAGTCGCAGTAGGATTGGGCCGGGTCGGAAACGATCCGGCCCTTTTCCTTTTCCGCCGGAGCGCCGGCGCGTTCAAACGTCTTCCTTCTGCAGATTCCGAGGTCGCGATGCCGCACGGAGAGCTCTCCATCACTGAACTGGCGGAACACCTCGACGGGCTTCTGGACGCCGGCGCGGGCAAGGACTACGGTCCGAACGGGCTCCAGGTCCAGGGCCGGCGCCCGATCCGCAAGGTCGCGACCGGCGTCTCCGCCTGCGTCGAACTGTTCGAGCGCGCCCGGGATACTGGCGCCGACGCCGTGCTCGTCCACCACGGGCTCTTCTGGGACAACATGCCACGCCAGCTCACCGGGCATACCTACGCCCGCGTCGCGGCGCTGCTCGAGTCGGGGATGCATCTGCTCGCCTACCACCTGCCGCTCGACCGCCATCCGGAGCTCGGCAACAACATCCTGGCGGTGAAGCGGCTCGGGCTCTACTCGGTCGAGCCGTTCGCCGACTACCACGGCCTGCCGGTCGGCTTTCGCGGCCGCTATCCCGAGCCGGTTTCCCGCCAGGAGCTGGTCGAGCGCTGCCGCAAGGTCTTCGGCCAGGAGCCGCTCGCTTTCCTTTCCGGTCCGGAGGAGATCTCGACCGTCGGCATGGTGAGCGGCGGCGCCGCCGGTGAGCTCCACCAGGCGATCGCCGCCGGCCTCGACGCCTACATCACCGGCGAGCCGACCGAGTGGGTCATGAACGTGGCACGCGAGAACCGCATCCACTTCCTTGCCGTCGGGCACTACGCCAGCGAGCGCCTCGGCATTCAGGCCCTGGGCGAGCACCTCGCCACCCGCTTCGGCCTCGCGCACGAGTTCATCGACATCCCGAACCCCGTCTGAGTCGGGACACACAAACGGGACACACACCACCCTTCGCGGCAGGCGGTCTTCGGCACTCGGGATCAAAAGTTCGCGCCTCGTCTGTGGTCGCGTGCTCGGGCACTCGGGATCCAAAGCGGGCTCCTACTTGAAGCGTGGTCGCCCGCTTTGGATCCCGAGCGCCCTGCGCTTCGCGGTGAAGCAGCGCTGAAAGCCGCTTCTTTCACCACCCTCCCGACGAGGGGTGGCCGGACCCGCAGCTGGGGACATGTAGCCGCCCCAAAAAAGCGGGCGGACGGACCCGGAACGCCCCAGGGCGGATACGTGTCCCCGGCGTACCCCAGCGGGCCGGTCAGGACCCCGAGCGGACTCCTCTAGGAAGCCGCTTTCGTGAAGAAGCGGAAGAAATTCTCCGTCGTCAGCGCCGCGGTTGCCGCGAGGTCGAGTCCGAGCTCGAGGCCGAGGCGGGTGGCGATCTCGACGGTGAAGGACGGCTCGTTGGGTTTGCCGCGGTGGGGCACCGGCGCCAGGTAGGGGGTGTCGGTCTCGACCAGGAAGCGGTCGTGCGGCGTGCCGGCGATCACTTCGCGGACGTTGTCGGCCTTCGGGAAGGTGATCATCCCCGACATGCCGAGCATGCTGCCGTGCGCGATGACGGTGTCGGCCATGGCGCGGCCGCCGGCGAACGAGTGGAAGTCGGCCTTCAGGGACGCGAACTCGGGCTCGGCGAGAATCGCCAGCATGCGCTCGTTCGACTCCCGGTTGTGCACGATCGCCGGCAGGTCGAGCTCGATCGCCACCCGCCACTGCGCCCGCAGGACCTCTTCCTGCACCTCTCGCGGGGCGTGGTCGTAGAAGAAATCCAGCCCGCACTCCCCCACCGCGACCGCCTTGGCGTCGGCCAGCAGTTGGCGCAGGACGGCTTCGTCGCCGGCTTTCCAGGTCGCCGCCTCGTGCGGATGCACCCCGAGGGCGCACCAGGTGTTCTCCTGCGCATGACAGAGTGCGAGGAGCTCCTCGGTCTGCGAAAGGAGCGTCGCCGGAACCAGGAAGCCGCTGACCCCTCGATCGCGCGCCCGCGCGATCGCCGCCGCGCGCGCTTCCGGCTCGAGGTACTGCAGGTGACAGTGCGAGTCGACGAGGAAGGGGACCGGGCTCACTTCACTCGCGTTCCGTTCGGCGCCCCTTCGGCGTGCGGACGCACGAGGATCGGCTTGCCGTCGGCGTCGGTCGCGGCGAGGATCATGCCGCGCGACTCGACGCCCATGAGCTTCGCCGGCTTGAGATTCGCCACCACGACGACCTGGTTCCCGACCAGATCCTCCGGCGTGTAAGCCTTGCCGATTCCGGCCACGAGCTGGCGCGGCGTCTCTTCGCCGAGGTCGACCAGAAGGCGGATGAGCTTGTCGGACTTCGGCACGCGCTCGGCGAACTTCACCGTGCCGACCTTGAGCTCGGTGGCGAAGAACTGGTCGATCGCGACCTCGGTCGACGACGGGGCGGTCGCGGTGCCAGGAGGCGCCGTCGCGGCCGCTGCCGCAGGCGCTGCCGATGCCGCCGCGGCGGGGACCGCAGGTGTTGCAGGTGCTGCCGCCGACGCCGGAGGCGTCGCCTCGGGCGCGGACGATTTCATTTCGGACATGAACTTCTCCTTGTCGATTCTGGGGAAAAGCGGCGCCAGCTCCGGCAACGGCGCGGATGTGGGAGTTCCCCCCCAGGCCATCGCCTCGAGGTTCTCCGGCACGACGGTAGTTCCCACTGCCGCCAGCACCTCGCGCGCCACCGTCGGCATGAACGGCAGCAGGCCGGTCGCCACGATCCGCACCGCCTCGAGGCCGTTCCAGAGGATGCGCGCCAGTCCGTCGGTCGCGCCTTCGGCCTTGATCATCTTCCATGGCTCGCGGACGACGAGGTACTGGTTGGTCTCGGCGAGCAGGCGCCAGAGCGCCCGCAAGGCGTCCTGGAAGGCCAGCGCGTCCATCGCCTGGCGATAGTCGACCAGCACCTGCCGGGCAACCGGAATGAGCGGGTTGTCATCGCACGACAGTGGCGGCGTCCGCCCGTCATAGGCCCCGCGCGTCACCCTCACGACGCGGCTCGCGGTGTTGCCGAGGTCGTTCGCCAGGTCGCTGTTGAAGCGATCGACAAACGCCTCGTCGGAGAAGTTGGCGTCCTGGCCGAAGACCATCTCGCGCAGCAGGTAGTAGCGCAACGCGTCGGGCCCGAAGCGCGCCACGAGGTCGTCCGGCCGCACGACGTTGCCGACCGACTTCGACATCTTCTTCGAATCTCGCAGCCACCAGCCGTGCGCCCAGACCGTCGTCGGCAGCGGCAGCCGCGCCGACATCAGGAACGCCGGCCAGTAAACCGCGTGGAAGCGCAGGATGTCTTTCCCCATCAGATGGATGCGGGTCGGCGCGCCGTTGCCTTCAGACGAGTCGTTCCAAAAAGCTCGGTAAAGGGATGCCGGCTCGGCGCCAGTGGCTCCTGCGTCGGCATCGCCTGAGGTCGTTCGGCGCTCGCTGCCGGCGCCGTCCTGCACCGGCGCGGCCGGGCCCTCCCCATTGTTCGAGCCTTTCGCGTTCCGCCCGTCGGCATCGTCCGGTCGTCCAGCTGTTGCGCCTTCGGCGCCGAAACCGAGCGCCGTGATGTAGTTGGCCAGCGCATCGAGCCAGACATAGACGGTGTGTCCGGGATAGCCGGGGAACGGAATCCCCCAGGCCAGGCCGGTGCGGCTGACCGAGAGATCCCGCAAACCGGACTCGACGAAGGAGCGGACCTCGTTTCGTCTCGTTTCGGGGCGGATCGCTTCAGGGTTGGCGTCCATCCAGTCGAGCAGCGGCTGCTGGTACTTCGCCAGCCGGAAGAAGACGTTCTCCTCCGAATGCCATTCGACGGCTGCGCCGTGCACCGGGCACTTCTGGCCCGCGGCGAGCTCCTTCTCGGTGTAGAAGAGCTCGCAGGGCGAGCAGTACCACCCTTCGTGCTTCGCGAGATAGAGGTCGCCGGCCGCTTCGATCCGCCGGATGAGCTCGAGGACACCCCGCTCGTGGCGCGGCTCGGTGGTGCGGATGAAGTCGTCGTGCGAGATCCCGAAGGTCTTCCAGAGCTCGTGGTAGCGCGCCACGACGCGGTCGGCGAGCTGCTGCGGGGTGACTCCCTCGCGCGCCGCCGCGCGTTCGATGTTCTGGCCGTGCTCGTCGGTCCCGGTCAGGAACCGGACATCGTCGCCCGACATCCGGCGGTAGCGCGCCAGTGTGTCGGCGACGACGGTGGTGAAGATGTGCCCGATGTGGGGCAGATCGTTGACGTAGTAGATCGGAGTGGTGAGGTAATAGGGGGGCATTCGGGGTTTCCTGCCTCTCGCTGGGCGCTGAGTCTATCAGCGCGGCATGAGACCGCCGGGCCCGGACATGCCCGATCGCGCCTTTCGCGACGGCTCTAGCTCGTCGCGAGCTCCCCGGGCTGGTAGAGGTAGCGCGCTCCGCAGTAGGAGCACTGCGCTTCGACTCGCCCTTCATCGTCGCGGATCGAGTCGAGGTCCTCCGGCGGCAGGCCGACCAGGGAATCCAGCAGCCCTTCGCGGCTGCAGCTGCAGCGGAAGCGCACCTCGCGACGATCGATGAGCTCGGGCTCGAGGCCGGCGAGGACGTTGTCGCGGAGCTCGGCCAGGCCGCCGCGGCCGATCGTGCGGCTGACGCCGCCGAGGCGCGCCAGGTTCTCCTCGAGCACCTCCACCGCGTCCTCGCGCGCCCCGGGCATGACCTCGACGATCATGCCGCCGGCGGCGCGAACTCCCTCTGGCCCTTCGAGGACGCCGACCATCACCACCGACTGCGTCTGTTCGCTCTGCTCGAGGAAGTGCGCCAGGTCGAGGCCGATCTCGCCCGACTCGAGCGCCACCTGGCTCTCGTAGGAGCTGCCGTCGACGAGCTCGCGGCGCACGCGCAGGATCCCCCGCCCGACCGCGCCGGCGATCCGCAGGCCGATCTGCACGTCGGTCGGCAGCTCCGTCGGCGGTGCGACCTGGGGCTCCCCCACCAGGCCGCGCAGATTGCCCTCGGTGTCGACCTCGGCGACGATCTTGCCGATCGGACCGTCGCCGCTGACCGTCAGGGTCAGGCGCCGGGAGGCGCGTGCGGAGAGTCGCAGCAGCAGAACCGCCCCGGCCATGGCGCGGCCGAGCGCCACCGCAGCGATCGGCGACAGGTCGTGGCGCTGCCGCGCCTCTTCGACCACCGGCGTCAGATCGACCGCCGCCCAGCGCAGGCTGACTTCGCCGGCGACGCCGTATTCGAGAGTGCCGGACTTCAGGAGTTGCTTCAAGAAAAGGACCTCACAAGGAAAAAGGACCGGCAGCTGCCGCGACCGTGGCTGCCTCGTGAACAGCACGCCAGGTTGTGCCGGCGGCCTCTGCCAGGCGCCTGCAATCCTCGAACTCGGGTGCATTGGCGATCGTGCGGCCGAGAAACCGCGCTCGTTTCACTCGAACTTCGCCGAACCGGGTCGGAACGGAGACGATCTCGCGCTCCGCCTCGAAGCGGCCGCTGGCCTGGAAGCGGCAACCGATGGATCCGGTCTCGGCCAGCAGAATCCCAGCCAGACGTTCGAGCTCCGGGCGGCGACAGAGCATCGTCACGAGGCTGCCCGGCCTCCCCTTCTTCATCTGCACCGGGGTGAGATAGACATCGAGCGCGCCCTCCGCAAGGAGCCGCGTCGTCGCGTGCCCGAGACCTTCGCCGGAAAGGTCGTCGACTTCGCACTCGACCACCAGGACTTCGGTGTGCGGGCCGCCCGGGCCCGCTCCCGGCCAGGAGGTCCCCGAGATGATCCGCACCGCGTTCGGCCGGCCGGCGATCTCCTTGCGCCCCAGGCCGTAGCCCACCCTTTCGACGAGCAGCGACGGCAGCTCCACGAACTCGTCCACCAGCTCGGCGAGCAGTACCGCGCCGGTCGGCGTCAGCAGCTCGCCGACGGAGCGCTCCGAACCGTAGACCGGCAGCCCGCGCATCAACTCCGCCACCGCCGGCGGCGGCACCGGCATGACGCCGTGCGCGCCGCGCACCGTACCGCCGCCGAGATTGACCGCGCCGCAGGTGACGCGGCGCGGCGCCAGCCATTCGACCGCCGCCGCCGCGCCGACCAGGTCGACGATCGAATCGACCGCCCCGACCTCGTGGAAGTGCACGCGTTCGACCGCCATGCCATGCGCCTTGGCCTCGGCCTCCCCCAGGCGGTGAAAAAGCGCGCGAGCGCGCAATTTCACCGCCGCAGCCAGACCGCTGGAATCGATCAGCGCCAGGATCTCCAGCAGGTTTCTTCCATGGTCATGTCCATGCCCATGCCTATGCCCATGGTCGTGCCCATACCCAGCGTCGTGCTCGGGCGGAGCTCCAGAAAAAGCTTGCTGGTAAAGGGGGTGCTCCGCGGCGCGCTCGCGGCCAGGCTCGGCAGCCGCGGAGCCTTCATCGTCCCTCCGCGAGTCCGCGGGCGAATGAGGGTGCGTGTGCGGATGAGAGTGCCCCACCGCTCCTCCACCGCCTTGCGCGGCACCCTCATCTACTAGAAGCCTTTCTGCCTGTCCGTCCGCGGCGGATCCAGGGCCCCGCTCCTCGGGATCGGGTCCCTCGATCGGCTTGCCGTGGTCGAGAACGCGGAACCGCGTGCCGGCGAAGCCGGCCCGCTGGGCCTTGCGAGCTTCGATGGCGATGCCGTGCAGGTTCAGACTGGCGACGGCCTCTGCGACGACGCTTGCCGGCATCCCCAGGTCGAGGCAGGCACCGAGGAACATGTCACCGGCCAGGCCGCTGAAGCAGTCGAGGTGTAGGTCCTTGCCGCGCACAGGCGCGAAATTACCATGCGCCGCGCTCGCGCAGCGAAACCCAGCGCCCGACGCCGCCCAGAATCAGGTGGTCGACCAGCCGCACGCCGACGAGCTCCCCCCCTTCGGCGAGTCGGCGGGTGAAGGCGAGGTCCTCCGGACTCGGGCTCGGGTCGCCGGACGGATGGGTGTGAAAAACGACCATGCCGCAGGCGCCATGCAGCAAGCCCTCCTTGAGGATCGCCCGCGGCTCGACCGCGGCCCGATTCACGGTGCCGCGGTAGAGCTCGCGTTCGGCGAGCAGGCGATTGCGGGTGTCGAGGTAGAGGGCTCCCATGACCTCCTGGTCGCGCACTCCATAGCGCAGCGCGAGATAGCTCGCGACGGCGGCCGGCGCGCCGAGGACGGCGCGCTCGACCGCGTCGTTGCGGGCCAGTCGCCGGCCGACCTCGGCGGCCGCGAGGAGCGCCGCCGCCTTGGCCTCGCCGAGCCCCTTGCGCAGGAGCCCCTGGGCTCCGGCCCCGGCGAGGCCGGGCAGCCCGCCGATCGCACTCAGGATCTCGCGCGCCACTTCGATCGCCGACGCCCCCGGCCGCCCGGTGCGCAACAGAATCGCCAGCAGCTCGGCGTCGGCGAGGGCCCGCGCCCCCTGCGCCAGCAGCCGCTCCCGCGGCCGCTCGTCCGCCGGCAGCTCGCGGATGAGGAGCGTGCCGCCAGCCGGCAGCGGCCGCGACCGATCGCTCGCGGCCGCCAGCCGACGCCTCAGGGCTCCGCTCCGAAGAGCTCGCGCAGCTGCGCTTCGCGCCCGCTCTCGAGGCGCCGCTCGAGGTGCCGCTCGATGCGGGCGACGAGTCGCGGCAGGACCTCCCCCGCCGGGTCGCGAAAGGAGCGGCCGGCAAGATGCGAGAGCGGGGTTTCCTCGCGGTTGACCTCGACGACGAAGGCGCCCCGGCGCGCCGCGAGCTCGATCAGGCCGGCCGCCGGGTAGACGGTCGCCGACGTCCCGACGGTGATGAAAATCTCGCAGGCGGCAGCCGCCTCGGCGGCCTCCTCGAAAACCGCCTCCGGCAACCGCTCCCCGAACCAGACGACGGACGGGCGCATCCGCCCGCCGCACCCGCAGCGCGGCGCGTCACCTCCGGGGTCTGCGATGTCGACGAGCGTCGCCATGTCGACTTCGCGCCCGCAGGCGTTGCAGCGGGCATTCCAGATGTTGCCGTGGAGCTCGAGAACCTTGCGGCTCCCGGCGCGCTGGTGCATCCGATCGATGTTCTGTGTCACGACGAGTAAAGACGCAAAGGACTCTTCCAATCTGGCGATCGCCCGATGCGCCGCGTTGGGCCCGGAGTCTCTGACCCCGATGTAGCGCGACACATACCAGTCCCAGACCCGCTTCGGCTCGCGCGCAAACGCCTCCGGCGTCGCCAGAGTCGCCGGATCGAAGTCGGCCCACAGGCCACCCACCCCGCGAAACGTCGCGAGCCCCGACTCGGCCGAAACCCCGGCGCCGGTGAAGACGACGATGCGGGGATGAATGTTCCTAGCGTCGCTGCTCATGGCGGCTTCTCCTGCATTCGGCGGGGCAAGCTTATCCGGCGCGATCGCGCCTGAGCCGAATCTCAGATCGACTACACTCGGAGGCCACAAGATTGCTGAGGAGTTTGCCGATGGGCGCATATAGCGAAGTTCGGACCTACGGCCCTTGGGCGGCCCTCGCGAGGCCGAGGCCTGCCGCCTCCCCGCTTCACCGCTGTCTTGTCCTCTCGATTCTGTTCGCCTGGGGCGCGTCGGCGCAGGCAGTTGGGCTACGCGCGCCGGAATTCATTGCAGAGCTCGTCGATGGGCCGACTGGGTCGTATCCGCTCTATGGCTGCGAAATGAATCGTGGGATCCTGTTTCTCGCGCGACCTGGCAGCTACGCCACGCAGCTCTACTTCACCGACGGCACGGAAGAAGGCACCACCCGGATGGGGAACGACTTCGAAGATGCCCATGCCACGGGCATCGAGAACTTCGCCGGCTGCGGCCCTCGGGCCCACTTCGCTTTTTTCGACAGCAACGAAGTCAATGTGCCTGGGACTCTTCCGCCCGCCTACCCCGGCGTCCTGGTGACCGACGGCACCATCGCCGGCACTCGACCGCTTCTTCCGCCACACGCCTCGATTTCCAGCCTCCTCCAGTTCGGGGACGCGACGATCCCTGACGGATCCAGGATTCTTCTCAACGCCACCGATTCGACCGACTGGGGTACCGTTTCTCTTTGGGTGAGCGATGGAACAGCCGCTGGGACGCATCCACTCGAGAAAACAGGCGGAGGGCAGTTCCTCTCCTTCGGCGACTCCGTCGCCCACGGGGCCGAACTCAACTTCGTCGAGTACCTGACCGACCAGCTCCGGTTCTGGGGGACCGACGGTACGACCGCCGGTACGCACCTTGTCGGAACAGTTACATTCGCGCCCGGGGACTCTCTTCAGGCTTGGCGCGTCCGGCCAGATGGCAGGCTTCTTTATCGTTGGAGCCCGGCCTCGCACACGACAGAAATTCTCCTCCTGACTTGGTCCGGCGAGTTGCGCGTCCTCGGCGCCCTGCCGAGCCTCGGCGACGTCAATGGCCAATCGTTCGAGAACATCGGCACGCAGAGCTACCTGCAGGTCCCCAGCAACGCCGAAGTTTGGGTCACGGACGGCACGCCCGGCAGCCTTCATGCCGCCTATTCGTACTCCCACGACTCTTCCATCGATGGACGCTTCACCGCGATCGGACCCTCCATCTACTTCGCAGACGACCGCGGCAGCCTCGGCGTAGAGCTCTGGAGATTCGATTCAGAACTGGGAACGGTTGTGCTGGCCAACGATTTCTGTCCAGGACCTTGCTCGTCTCATCCGGTGATTCAGCCGGCGGATGGCAGCGCCCTCGTCTACACGACTCCGGAGGCCCCCCACCTGGGGCACGCCTATTGGATCGGGGAGAGCGATCATCAGGCGGAACCCATGGGTCCCTTCTGCGGAGTGAGCTGCCAGGATGGTGCCTCCTACCTGGGAAAACTGGGCGAATATGCGCTGATTTCGGCACCCACTTCTTCCGGACAGTGGGGCCTCTGGAGCTTTCTGCCATCCGACTTCTCCGTACGGCAGCTGAGTGATTTCAGTGTGTGGAACTTCGAAGTTCAGCCCAGAGACACCTCCGTCCTAGAACATGTCGCCTACCTCTGGGGCGACTCGCCCGCAACAGGGTACGAACCGTGGCGGGTTCGCGCCGTTCCGGATCCCTGTTCCTCGGGTGGGGAGACGCTTTGCCTCGCCCCTCCGCGCTTCAGCGTCCAGGTCGATTGGCGTGACTTCGCAGGGCATCGCGGCACCGGCCACGCGACTCCCCTCACCACGGACACCGGCTACTTCTGGTTCTTCGACGACGCCAACGTCGAGCTCACGGTGAAGGTGATCGACGGAACGGGGCTCAACGGCCACTACTGGGTCTACTACGGAGCGCTGTCCAACGTCGAATACTGGATCACGATCGAGGACACGGTCACCGGCGAGAGCAAGCAGTACCACAATCCGCTCGGGCAGTTCGGGTCGTTCGGCGACATCGAAGCCCTTCCCGCCGAACTCGGGACCTTCGCAGTGCCCGCCGCTTCCAGCGCGGCGTTGACTACGCCGGCCTTGGCAGCTCCGGCGCCTGAGCCGCTCGCGGTCCCCGACTTCGGCGGCTCCGGAACCTGCACCCCTTCGGCGACGAACCTCTGCCTGCTCGACGGGCGCTTCCAGATCGAAGCGTCCTGGACCGACTTCACCGGCCACTCCGGCGTCGCCTACGTCCAACAGCTGACGCCCGACACCGGCTACTTCTGGTTCTTCAGCGACTCGAACGTCGAGATTGTCACCAAGCTCGTCGACGGCTCCGCCTTCAATGACCACTTCTGGGTTTACTACGGCGCGCTCTCGAACGTCGAGTACACGTTGACCGTCACCGACACCGTCGCCGGCGGACCGCCGCGGATCTACCACAACGCCCTCCGCCAGTTCGGCAGCTTCGGCGACATCGAGGCGTTTCCGGCGCCGTAGCGGAGGCGCGTCGCGGCAGTCCCCGTATACTCCTCCAAATGTCGATCTTCGAGCCGATCCTCGCCCGGCTCAACGAGGAGGGCGGCAGATACGTCGTCGTGGGCGGGTTGGCTGTCGTGCTCCACGGGCACGCCCGCCTGACCGTCGATCTCGATCTCGTCGTCGACTTGGCTCCGGACGCCGCCCGACGCACGATCGCAGCGCTGCTCGGGCTCGGTCTTCGCCCTTTGGCTCCGGTGGACGCCTACGAGTTCGCCGACAACGCGCTGCGCCAACGATGGATCGCCGAGAAGGGCATGCGCGTCTTTTCGCTCTACGATCCGGACCAGCCTCTACGCACCGTCGACCTCTTCGTCGAGTCACCGATCGACTTCGAGGAGCTCTGGCGGGAGTCCGAGGTAGTCCCACTGCGTTCGACGGCGATCCGCGTCGCCTCCATCCCACATCTGATCCGGATGAAGACGCTCGCCGGGCGGAGACAGGATCGCGACGACCTAGAGAAGCTCGAAGAGATCCAGCGACGGAAGGGCCGGAGAGCCCGTGACTGACCCGACCTCTCCGTCCGCCGAATCGCCCCTCGATCTCTGGGCGTCCTCCACCTGGGAGGGCCATGCCCGGTGGCAGCTCGCGCGAACGCTCTCGGCGACGCCGCTCGAGCGGCTCCTCTGGCTCGAAGAGGCGATCGAGCTGGCCTGGGAGTCGGGCGCCTTGCGCGGCCGTGTCGGCACGACAAGCGGGCGAGTCGAAACGAACGACGCTGCCGGCTCTGACTGACGGCGCGCCCGGAGGTCCGGGGCTACTCCGCGAGCAGCGGATTGACGACGCGAACGCCGCGATAGCTTTGGCCGTGGGAGAGGTCTTCGGAGTAGAGCACCTCGGCCCCCGAGGCATCGGCCGCCTGCACGATGAGCGCGTCCCAGAAGGAGATTTGGTAGCGCTCCTCGATCTCGAGCGCCTCCAGGATCGAATCGGCGTTGTGGGTCACCACCTCCCACGCCTTGTAGTCGGTGACGATGGCGCGTACTGCCTTGGCGTCGAGCGGCCGAGCGACCTTGCGCCGCAGATTCACGCAGAGCTCCTGGAGAACCTGGGTGCTCACGACGCCCGAGCGAGTTCGCCACAGCTCCTCGACCAACACCCGGGCCCGCTCGTGTTTCAAGCCTGCCGCGGTGTCGTGCGCATACATGAGGATGTTCGTGTCGACAAAGAAGCTAGCGCTCATGGAGCTCGTCGCGCGACCGCGGTGCCGTCCAATGGAGCTCGAGCCCGCTGCGGAGCCGGGCGAGGGCGCGGCGTTGCGCCCGGTCGAAAGCCCGGCGCTCGCGCACCAGCGCCTCCAGCTGCTCGGCGAGAAGCGCACTCACCGAGCGCCCCTGCTCTGCCGCGATGACCCGGGCTCCCCGCAGAAGGTCGGCATCCAGCTTGAGTGTGACGTTGGTTTTCATGCCCACCTCTTATCGTGCAGCACAAGTTTACGTGCAGCTGAATCGGCCGTCAACCGGCCTCCCGGCCGGCGCGAAAGCCAGGTCGGCGCGTGAGCCAACCAGAGACGTCGCCGCCCTACGCCGTCGCTCGGGCGCAGAGGGCGACGGCGGCGAGGCGGACGACGCCGTCTTCGGTGTGCGGATCGAGGCTCTCGAGCACGCGCGGCCTTGAGCTCGGCGACGGCCGCGGGCTCCATCGTCGCGATCAGGGCGTGCAGCGGCGCGGCGATGTCGGTCTGGATCTGCCAGTAGGCCTCCGCCGAGCTGTAGCTCCAGAGCATCGGAAACGACTCGACGCGCACGTCCGAGAACCCGCCGGCCACGAGCGTGCGCTCGAGCTCTCCGGGCGGGGCGAGGCGGAAGAGACCGGGCGCCGTCGGGTCCGGCGCCGGCAGCGTCACGAAGCGGCCGAGGACGGCCTGCAACGCCATGAAGAACGGGTTCTTCGCCGGCGAGTCCCAGACCGCCGCGGCGAAGTGGGCGCCCGGCCGGAGGACGCGGCGGATCTCCGAGGCGGCGAGCACCGGATCGGGGCAGAACATCAGCCCGAAGCGGCAGGTCGCGCCGTCGAACGAAGCGTCGGCGAAAGCGAGGCTCTGGGCGTCCATCTCGCGGACCGCGAGGTTCCCGAGGGCCGAGCCGGCGCGCGCGGTGCTGCGTCGCATCGACCATCTGCGGTGAGAGATCGGTCGCCGTCACGCTGCCGCCCGGCGTCACGCGCGCGGCGGCCGTGACCGCCGGCTCGCCGCCGCCGCAGGCGAGGTCGAGCAGATCAGTTCCCGGAGAGGCTCCCGCGTCGTCGCAGAGCCGTTTCGACAGGGCGCCGGCCTGGGCTTCGAACCAGTCGGTCCAGCGTTCCCAACCGGAAGCGACGGCGCTCCACTGCTCCCGCTGCTGCTGCGTCCACTCGTCATGGGTGGACATCGGCGGACCGTATCCGATCGACCGGACCCTGTCGAATCGATCGCGTGGCCTCAGCCCTCGCGCAAACGCGCCTACGGTACGGTCGCCGACCAGGCGCTGGTGTTGTGGGAGTGGAAGCCGTCCACGAAGAGGACGACCAGCGGTTGCCGGAGCGCGAGACAGGAGGGGTTGCCGGCGGCGGTGCTCACCACGTGGCTGCGCATCCGGTTCGGGACCCGTTCCGGCATGACGCCGTACGGGTGGCCCAGACCGAGGGTGAGCGATATGTTGGCGCTCGACCATGGAGGCAGGTGGCAGTAACTCATGATCGTCCCGCAACCCGAGGTACCGTTCGGGCAACCCGCGGGAAGAGCAGCAGGGTCTCCTGCCGTCGCGCAGAAACAGTTCGCCGTCCCGCATTGACCCGCGTAGCACTTGTCCACCGGCGCCGCATTGCCACCGACGTTCTGGTAGCAGTGCGTGTGTGGCGAGTTGAAGTTGTGGCCGATCTCGTGGGTGAAGGCCTGGATATCCCAGACCACCGATGGGCTGTCGATGTTGAAGTTGCCGTCGATCCCCGAGGTGTAGCCGTAGCCGCCGCCCCAGTTGCTGGTTCCGGTGAGCGGCGGCGAGCAGCCCGTCGCGCACCTGGGCCGCATCGATGCTGAAGGCGCCGCTGCAGAGAACTCCGACCCAGGCGATACCGGCGTTCGTCGACTTGCCGGAGAGAAAGTGGGTGACCGTACGTGTGACCGAGGAGCGGTTGTTGTTCCAGTAGCGCCCGAAGTCGATCAGTCCGCAGGAGGGGCTCGTCTGCACCCAGGGATCGGCCGCCCCCGGTCCCCAGAGGCTGATGTAGCCGAGCGACCAGGCGGTCTGAAGCTCGTCGACGTAGATCGTCGAGGCTGTAGGCGACCAGATCGGCGATGTAGTTCACCGCCGGCGCCGGATCGCTGCCGAACGCCGCCAGGGCGAGAAACTCGTTGTCGGTCTCGATGGCGATGACGGCTGTGTGATCGAAGATGAAGGGAGCGTCGGTGGCGTCGGTGGCCAGGGCCGGAGCGGTAACATCCAGAAGGGCCCCGAGATCGAGGTCGCTGTCGCCCCCGTCGGCGCGGAAGGCCTCGGTGCCGAGGTCATCGAGATCGCAGCGGAAGCCACCTCCGGCTTCCGCCGAGGTCGAGGGCAGAGTCGACCTCGCGCACCTCCAGCAAACCTCCGGCAACCGCCGAGCCGATCGACCATGTCCGGCCCCGGCTCGTCGCCAGGCCGCGGATCTCGCCCGTTTCCAGCACGGACAACACAACCCTCGATTGCGGGTCGTCCTCCACGCGGCCGCGCAGATAGACGTTCGCCGGAACGGGCAGGAGACGATCCCCGCCCCCGGTGTGCAGCACGATTCGCGTGTCCGGCGCGAAGACCTCGAAACGCTCGAGGCGAATACTCACAGAGCTGCTCGCGCCGTCGACCGCCCAGGGCACCGCCGCGAGGCGCAACTCGCCACGCGCCGGCAGCGCGCGCGCGCGCGGCGAGGATCGCGCCGCGGTCGAAAGCGGTGCCGGTCATGGCAGCCGCGGCAGGCAGGGAGCACAGGAGAAGACACCAAGCAGCCCAGACGGTTCGGCAGCGCGCAGCAAGAGCCATGGAGTTCCTCCCTCCAGATCCGGCATCACCTTCGCCCAGGCTGGGCGCGGTGTCAAGGGGAAAGCACACTCCGCGCGCCCGCGGCAATTGACGGAACCTCCGCCCGCTGCTAGAAAGCGCGGATGCCCTCTCTCGCCGACGAACTTCGGTCTCCTGCCGCCCGAGCTCTCCGACCTGAAGAAGAGCCCGGTGGTCGTTCTGCCGGTGCCGTTCGAACGCACCACCTCGTACGGCAAGGGCACCTCCGCCGGGCCAGCGGCACTGCTGCGCGCCTCGCAGTCGATGGAGCTCTACGACGACGAACTCGGCTGCGAACCGTGCGAGATCGGCATCGCCACCGCGCCGCCGTTCCACCCCGAGGCGTTCGACATGGAAGAGGCGATGGCCGAGCTCGACGCCGAGTGCCATCGCTTCATGGAGGCTGGCAAGTTCCTGGTCACCCTCGGGGGCGAGCACAGCCTGACGATCGCTCCGGTGCGCGCCGCGCAGCGGGTGTTCGGCGAGATCGGCATCGTCCAGTTCGACGCCCACGCCGACCTGCGCGAGGAGTTCGAAGGCACTCCCTACTCCCATGCCAGCGTCATGCGGCGGGTCTTCGACGAGGGGATCCGCTCCCTGCCGGTCGGCATCCGGTCGCTCTCGGCGCCGGAGGCCGAGCTCATCGAGCGCCACAGGATTCCGGTCCTCTGGGGCCGCGAGCTCGAGCCGGCGGCGGCGCTCGAGAAGCGTTTCGAGGCGCTCCTGAAGAAACTGCCGAAGAAGATCTACCTGACCTTCGACATCGACTACTTCGATCCCGCGCTCGTTCCCTGCCACCGGCACGCCGGAGCCCGGCGGCGGCAGCTGGTATCCGACGCTGCGCCTGCTGCGGAAGCTCTTCGCGACCAAGGAGGTCGTGGCGATGGACATCGTCGAGCTGGCACCGCTCGGCGGCCAACCGGCCTCCGACTTCGTCGCCGCGAAGCTCGCCTACAAGTGCATCGGCTACAAGTACTTCGATCGTCCGTCGGCGAAGCCCCGGAAGCGCTGACGCGCCGCAAGCGCAGTCGAACGCCAGCCGACCCGCGCGTTCGTCAGCTGACGAACGTAGCCGACCCAGACCCTCGTCCGCTGACGAGGGTCATCCAACCAGGACGCTCCCACCGTTGACGTTGACGATCTCGCCGGTCAGGTGGCGCGCGAGAGGCGAGGCGAGGAAGAGGATCGGACCGGCGACATCGTCGGCGGAGGCCACCCGGCCGAGCGGAATGCCGGCCTCGATCTCGCCGCGCAGCTCGCTCCCCAGCGCCTCGCCCGACATCTCGGTGTCGACCCAACCGGGCGCCACCGAGTTGACCCGGATGTCGGGAGCGAGCTCCATCGCCCAGGCCTTGGTCGCCGAGATCATCGCCCCCTTCGACGCCGCGTACGGGCTGTAGAACGCCTCGCCGCGCTGGCCGGCGGTCGAGGTGACGTTGATCACGCTCGCCTGCTTCGACAGGCGCAGGAACGGCAGCGCCTCGCGCATGCAATAGAACGGACCGCTGACGTTGATGCGCATGGTCTCGATGTAGCGGTCCTCGCTGAACTGCGACATCGGGTTGTGCTGCCAGACGCCGGCGTTGTTGACCAGGCAGTCGAGTCTCCCCCACTCCGAGGCGACGAACTGGAAGAGCTCGACGATCTCCGCCGGCTGCAGGAAGTCGCAGGGGAAACGCCGATGCTCCTGGTCGGAGATCGAATAGAGCTCGTCGACCAGCGCCTCGGCCTCGGCCTCGCGCTCGCGATACTGGATGAGAACGGCCGCGCCGGCGCGCGCAAAAAGCCGCGCCGTCGCCGCGCCGATACCGCGGCTGCCGCCAGTCACCAGCACGTGCATTCCGGAAAGATCGATCATCTTCAGACCTCCACGATCAGGGCGATGCCCTGGCCGCCGCCGATGCAGGCCGAGGCGACGCCCCGGCCGCCGCCGCGGCGCTGCAGTTCTTTCATCAGGGTGAGGGTGATGCGCGCGCCGGTGGCGCCGAGCGGATGACCGAGGGCGATCGCGCCGCCGTTGACGTTGAGCTTGGCGACGTCGAGCTGGAGCTCCTTGACGCAGGCCAGGATCTGGCCGGCGAACGCCTCGTTGATCTCGATCAGGTCGAGGTCGGCGAGCCCGAGGCCCGCCTTGGCGAGCGCGGCGTGGATGGCGGGCGCCGGGCCGATGCCCATGCGCGACGGCTCGACGCCGACCGTCGCCCACGACAGGATGCGCCCGAGCGGCTTTTTGCCGAGCTCGGTGGCGCGCTCCTTCGAGGCCAGCAGCAGCATCGCGGCGCCGTCGACAATACCGGAGGCGTTGCCACCGGTGACGAAGCCGTCCTTGTCGAACGCCGTCGGGAGCTTGGCGAGACTCTCGAGCGTGGTCCCCGGCCGCGGATGCTCGTCCTGGGTGACCGTGACGGCGCGCTTGCCTTCACCGACGGTGACCGCGACGATCTCCTCCCCGAGCCTCCCCGCCGCCATCGCGGCGACCGCCTTGTCCTGGCTCGAGACCGCGAAGGCATCCTGCTCCTCGCGTGTGATCCCGTAGTCGCGCGCCAGGTTGTTCGAGGTCTGCGCCATGTAGAAGCCGCAGTACGGATCCATCAGCGACTCCCAGAGCAGATCGTCGAGCTTGGCGTTGCCGAGCCGCAGCCCTTTGCGCGCGCCGCGGACGATGTGCGGCGCCTGCGTCATGTTCTCCATCCCGCCCACCAGGCAGGCCCGCGCCTCGCCGGCGAGAATCATGTGCGACCCGGAGACGATCGCCTGGATGCCCGAGCCGCAGAGCCGATTCACCGTCAGCGCCGGGACCTCCTTCGGTACGCCGGCCTTCAAGGCGACGTGGCGGGCGCCGTAGATCGCGTCGACTGACGTCTGCAGGGCGTTGCCGACCACGGTGTGGTCGATCGCCGCCGGATCGACGCCAGTGCGCTCGAACAGCGCCTTCGCCGCGCGCGCGCCGAGCTCGATCGCCGACAGGTCGGCGAACGGTCCGTTGAACTCCGCCATCGGCGTCCGGACGCCGTCGATCAGAACCAGGTCCTGTATGTTCATTCGGGTAGCTCCTGAAAGGGTGTCGTGGATTCCAGCGGCCGCGGCCGCCAGGGAAGGCTATCAAGAAAGTCTGGAGTCAGATCTCTGCTGCCAGGCGATGGATCTCGCGCCGGATCGGATTCATGTCGACCTGCGAGGACAGGCGATGCGCCAGCACGAGCACGATCCGCTCGCGCGCCGGCTCGATCCACAGGCTGCCGCCGGTGAAACCGCTGTGGCCGTAGGCGCCCGGCGCGAGCGCCGGCCCGCTCGAGCCGTCGTCGCTCTGCCGCGCCCAGCCGAGAGCGTAAGGACCTTCGCCTGCGAGGGCGTGCGCCACCGCCGAAGGAGTTAGGACCCGCCCGGGGTGCAGCCACTCCCGCCCCAGGGCCAGCATCTCGTCCGCGGTGGCGAAGAGACCGGCGTGGCCGCTCAGGTCGCCGAGCGCGCGCGCATTGCCGTCCTGCGGCACGCCGCGCAGGAACGGCGCCTGGCGGGCCAGCTTCAAGCCCTGCTCGGCGGCGAGCTCGACCTCCTTCCAGTTGTCGAGCCGGCACTCGACGATTTGCTCCGGCGGCGGGTTTCCCGCCAACGCGCCGAGCGGCGCGATTCCGAGCGGGCCGGTGACGTGCAGGTCGAGCAGATCGGCGAGCTTCCTGCCGGTGACCTTCTCTGCCGCCAGACCCCAGAGAATGTAGCCGAGGTCGCTGTAGGTCGCGAGCTCGCGGCTCTCGCGGCCAGTCTTCGGCCACAGGCTTTCGGACAACAGAAAGTCGGCGAGCTCCCGGGCATCGGAAAGACGCTTTCCCACGCGCGCCGCCAACGGCGTCCAGGCGGCGATCCCCGACCGGTGACGCACGAGATCCTCGACAGTCGCGTTTCCTATCCAGGGGCCGGCCGCGGGAAAAATCTCCCGCAGCGCGGTGTCGAGCTCGAGCTCCCCTTTCGCTGCCAGGGCGAGCGCCAGGGTTGCCATCCACGGCTTGGTGAGCGAGGCGGCGTCGAAGCGGGCCCCCGGTTGCAGGCGCTCGCCGCCGAGGCGGTAGCCGGCGGCGTGGCGCCAGCGGATCTGCTTCGGGTCGGCCACCTGCGCCTCGATCGCGCTCACCGCGCCGCCGAGGCGGGCGAGGCCGTCGAGGTACTCTGCGAGCTGCGTGGGCTGCGGTTGACCGTCGGGCATCGAAACCGTATCTTGCCCTGAACCGTGTCCCCGCGCACCAACTCGCGCATTCTCGTCGCGCCCGACGCCCTCGCCGCCGAGCGCGCGTTGATCGAGGAGCTCTCCGGGCTCGCCGACGCCCTCCCGCTGGCGCGGAAGACCGTCGTCGTGCCATCGCACAGCCTGCGCGTGGCGCTGCTCGCCCGGCTCGCCGGCCTCCGGCCGGCCTGGCTGGGCCTCGAAGTCGTGACGCTGCGCGCTCTGGCGCGCGTCCTTCTCGAGCGCGCCGGCCGCGAGCACCGCTCGGGTGACGCCCTCCTGCCGGTCGTGGTCGAGCGCCTGGCACGGCGCGAGCGCGCCCTCGCGAAGCATCTCGAGACTCTGGTCGACGGCTTCGCCGGTGCGCAGGGGGCGGTCCGCGACCTGCTCGACGCGGGCTTCGGCGAACAGCACCTCGAAGCGGCCCTCGAGCGCCTCGAAGAAGAGCGCACCCGACTCGGCAGCGACGCCCTCGACCGCGCCGCGGCGCTCTGCCGGATCGCCGCCGCCTGCCGCGCCGACCTCGCGGCGCTCGAACTCGCCGTCGACGCCGACCTCTATGCCGGTGCAGCCGAGTGCCTTGCCGCCGACCCCGACCTGGCGCTGCCGGCGACTGCCGTCCTCATCCACGGCTTCGCCGACGCTACCGGCGTCGCCACCGATCTGCTCGCCGCGCTCGTGCGCCATCGCCGGGCGACCGTCGTCCTCCTCGAGCCCTGGGACTTCGACGGCACGAGCCGCACGGCCTGGCGGTTCGGCCGACGCCTCGCCGAGCGCCTCGGCGGCATCGTCGATGTCGAGCGCCTCGAAACCGAGCCCTCGCCCGCGCGCCTGACGCAATTCGCCGCCGCCGACCCGGCGCGCGAAGCCCAAGCCGCGGTCGGGCTCCTCGCCGCCAGCATCGCCGCGGGCGCCTGCCCGGAGGAGCTCGCGATCGTGATCCGCGACCCGGCTCCCTATCGCGCGCTCCTGGCGCGTGAGATCGATCGCCAGGCCCTCCCGGCCTCGGGCACCGACGGGCCGCCTGCAGCGCTGGGCAGACGGGCGCGCGGCCTGCTCGACCTGATCGGACGGCAGGGCGACGCCTCCCTCGGCCTCGCCTTCGCCGTCGCCGGGGACTTTCTGGCGCAGGGTTCGGGGGCTCGCCCCTGGGAGCTTCGGCTCGGCGCCCTGACTCTCGGCGCCCGGCGACTCGCCGCCCTCGCCGAGCTCGAGGTCGAGGTGGATCCGGTGCCTCTGGCACTGCACGACCGCTTCATCGAGCGAACGGCCGGCGGAGCTGTCACAGAGCTCGCCGACGCAACTGCCGGCGGGGGTGGCGATCCCAGCGACGACGATCGACGCCAAGTCTCGGTGCGCTCCCGCGCCCTTCCCCGGGAGGCTCTCCGCCGGGTGCAGCGCCAGGCGGTGGCGCTCCTCGGACGTCTCAAAGCCCAGAACCGGCTCCAGCCGCTCGGCGCGGTCCTCGACGGCATCTCCGAGCTCGTTGCTCTGCTCATCGCCGCAGACGAGGAACGGCAGGCTCTCCTCGCGCCGCTCGCCGCACTCACCGAAGTGGCGGCAACCAGGCGGGCCAGCTTCGAGGTCACCGCTGCCGAGGCCGCGCTGCTGCTGCGCGAGGCCTGGAGCAACGTCGGCACCGCGGCGCTCGGCGGCATCGGCGGCGGCGCCGCCCTGCTCTCGGTCACCGAGGCGCGCGGCCGCACCTTTCGCCGCATCGTCCTCGGCGGACTGAACCGCGACAGTTTTCCGCGCGCGGTGCGCGCCGACCCATTCCTCCCCGACAATCTGCGTCTGCGCCTCCGCGACCTGCTGCCCGACCTGCCGGTCAAGAGCGAAGGCCACGACGAAGAGCGCTTCCTCTTCGCACAACTCCTCGGCGCGGCGCCGGCGATCGACCTCCTCGTCGCGCAGGCGGATGAGGAGGGCAAGCCCCTGACCCCCTCCTCCTTCCTCGACGAGCTCCGCCGCGCCGGCCGGGTCGGCGCCGCGCTCCCGGCTCCCGAGCCGGAGCTGCCGTCGGCGCTCGACCTCGCCAGCCAGACGGCGCTCGCCGGTGAAGCGACGCAGCTTGCCGCAGCGCTCGCGCGGGCCTACGACGAAGGCGCGAGGCGCTTCCCAGGTGCTGCGCCGGGGTCATCCGCGGGCGAGCGCTGGGCGGCGAGCCATGTCGCACTCCTCGCCGAGCTCGGCGCCGATCCACTCGCGCCTCACGCCGAGCACCTGGGCCCCTTCTTCGGCTTCGCCGGAGCACGAACGGACAGCGGTAGCGGCGGCGACCCGCGCCGCGGCGCCCCTGGCGTCACGACCCTGCAGAGCCTCGCCGGCTGCGGCTGGCGGACCTTCCTCGGCAAGCTCCTGCGCCTCGCCGCACCGCCGGCAGGCGAAGACGAGATCCCCGAGCTTCCGCCCCGCCTGACCGGCACGGTGGTGCACCTCGTGCTCGAACGCATGGCACCAGCGCAACTGCGCGAGGCGCGGACCCTCGCCGACGCCGAGAGGCACGAAGGGATCGAGGTGCCCTGGCCCGATGAAGCTCGGCTCGAGGTCCTGATCGCGACGGCGAGCCGCGAGGCTCTTGCCGACGAGGGGCTCGACATCGAGCTCTTCGCGCTGCCGCTCGAGCTCGCCGCCTCGGAGGTGCTCGCCGTCGTGCATCGTCTGGACTGGGCTGGCGGCAGCCGCCGGCTTCTCGGGCTCGAAGTCGACGGCACCGCGGCGCTCGATCTGCCGCTCGGAGCACGCAGCGTCTCCTTCCGCGCCGACCGCGCGGAGCTCGCGGGCGAGGCGCTCCTGCTCACCGACTACAAGACCGGCAAGTCAAAGTTCTCGAGCTACGCCAAGGCCGACACGCGCCGCCGGAAGCTCGAGGAGGCACTCGCCGAAGGAGACTGGCTCCAGTTGCCGGCCTACGCCCGCGCTCGCGCCGCCCGACCGGTCGCAGGACGGTTGCTCTTTCTGAAGGGCGACCTCGAAGACGACCGTCGCGAAGCCCTCTTCGCCGCACCTGCCGACGGAACGAGTCTGGATCTCAGTGAACGCGCCGTCTGGCAGACCCTCTTCACCGCCTGGGACCGGGGCGCCTTCCTCCCCCGCCTGCTCGACAAGACCCTCGAGGCGCCGTACCAGGAGTGCGCCTACTGCGAGGTCCGGGTAGCCTGCCTGCAAGGCGACAGCGGCGCGCGTCTGCGCCTCGAACGCTGGGTTCGCGCCCGCCTCGACAGGACCGCAGCTTCAGATGCGGCGGAAGAAGCCGCCTGGCAGCTCTTTCAGTTGCGCGGCCCCCGTCCGTCGGCCGCGCCTCCGGAGAGCGCTTGAGCGCGACGCCCGGCCCGGCCTTGCCACTCGCCGATCAGGCGGCGCGCGACCTCGCGGTAGCAGAGTTCTCGAGACCGGTCGCTCTCGAGGCTGGCGCTGGCACCGGGAAGACGCGCGCGCTGGTGGCCCGACTCGCGACCTGGCTGCTCGGCCCGGGTTGGGAGAGCGCTGCCGCGGAGCTCGAGGAGCGCCGCAGCCTCATCGGCGCCCCCGCCGTGGAGCTCGCCGAGATCGCCGCCCGCGTCGCTGAGGGGACGGTCGCCATCACCTTCACCGAGGCCGCGGCCGCCGAGATGGCGCACCGGCTGGGCGAGCTTCTCGGCCAGCTGGCAAGCGGCCAAGCGGCGGAGGATCTCGAACCGCTGCCGGCGCTGCTCGCCGGGCTCGACCTGGCGGAACGCGCCCTCCACCTCGCCGCCGTGCTCTCGCGGCTGCGCCTGCAGACGATCCACGGCTTCTGTCACCGTCTGCTCGCCGACCATCCGTTCGAGGCCGGGCTCCACCCCACCCTCGCCGTCGACGCCGATGGCTCCGCAGTGGCAGCCACGGCGACCGAAGTCCTCATCGAGGCGCTGCGTGGCCGCCAACCGCAGGTCGCGGCGCTGGTCCGCGAAGCCATCTCCCCCTCCGACCTCCACGCCGCGCTGCTGCAACTCATCGCTGGCGGCGCGCGCAAAGAGGACTTCGCGCACGATCCGTTCGACGACGCCACCTGTGCCGGCCTCCTCGCGGACATCGCGAAGCCCCTCGGCAGATACCTTCGCGAGCTCGAGGGACTTGCGGCAGCGGCGGGGAGCCGAGTTCCGACACTCGCGCCGGCGCTCGCCGCGCTGAGCCTGCTCGAGCGCGACATCGCGGAGAGCGCCGGAGGAGGCCCGGGCCGCGCGGCGCTCGAGCTCCTCTGCGAAAGGGTCGGCGAGATGAGCTCCGACTGGAGCAAGCTCTTCTCCCGCTATGCCAGGGAAGGCCTCAACAAGACGGAGCAGAAACTCCTCGGAGGCGACGGCGAAAGATATCTTGCGTTGGCGAGCGTGGCGTGCGACGTCCTGGACGATGTCCTGGCGCTCGACCTGCGACGCTTCGACCTCGCCCGGCAGGCGCTCGGCCCCCTCGTCGAGCAGATCCGCTACCGCCTGGATCGCGCCGGCGTGCTGACGTTCGACGATCTGCTCGACCGGGCGACCGGCTTGCTGCAGCGGAGCTCGCCGGTGCGCCGCCGGCTGCGGCGGGAGATCCGCCAGCTTCTCGTCGACGAGTTCCAGGACACCGACCGCCGCCAGTGCGATCTGCTCGCCGCGCTCGCGCTCGGCGCGGACGAGGGCCCGCGCCCCGGGCTCTTCATCGTCGGCGATCCCAAGCAGTCGATCTACGCCTGGCGGCGGGCCGATCTCGCCTCCTACGAGGATTTCCTGGCGCGCATGGCGGCGGCCGGGGGCGAGAGCGCGCGCCTGTCGGTCAATTTCCGCTCGGTCCCGGCGGTGTTGGAAGAGGTCGCGCGCGCCGTCGCACCGGTCATGATCGCCGAACCCGGCGTCCAGCCGAATTTCGAACCGCTGACTCCCGGCCCGGCGCGCGCCACCAGCCCGGGCTTCCGGCGTCGCGATCGCCATCCGGTCGAGCACTGGCTGTCGTGGGACCCGGCCGCCCTCCCCCGCCCCGACGCGACGAAGGCAGATCCGGCCAACGCCATCGAAGCCGCCGCGATCGCGGCCGACATTCGCGACCTCCATGACGCCGACGGGATCGCGTGGGGCAGCTTCGCCATCCTGCTCAAGGCGCGCGGGGCGCTCGAGGTCTACCTCGAGGCGCTGCGTCGTGCCGGCGTACCGTACGCGGTGCAGAAGGACCGCTCCTACTATCGCCGCCGCGAGATCATCGATCTCGCTTGTGCGGTGCGGGCCATCCTCGATCCGGCCGACCTGCTTGCCCTGGTCGCCTTCCTGCGCAGTCCACTCGTCGGCGTCCCCGATGCCGCCTGGATCCCTCTCTGGCGGGCCGGCTTCGCAGCGGCGATGGCGGACCTCGCCGGGCCGGAGGGCGTCGCCACCGTCGATCGGACGGTCGCAACGGCCACCCAGGAGCTTCCGGCGTCCATTCCCGGTCTCGGAGCTCTCGTCGATTGGCCGGTCGCGCTCACCGAGGCGGTGCGCGCCGTCGCACGGCTGCGCGCCGACTTCCGCCTGCTGCCGGCCGCCGACTGGGTCGAACGCCTGCGTGCATGGCTCCTTCCCGAGCCGCTCGCCGCGGCCCGGTATCTCGGCCGCTTCGGACTCGCCAACGTCGAACGGCTGCTCACCCGCCTCGAGCACGAGCTCGACGAAGAGAGCGATCCGCACCGTGCGCTCACCCGCCTGCGCCAGGCGGTCGAGGAAGAGAAGGATGCCGAGGATGCGCGGCCGCCCGACGCCGGCAGCGACGCCGTAGCCGTGATGACCATCCACGCCGCCAAGGGCCTCGAGTTCGACCAGGTCTACCTGGCACAGATCCAGCGCGGCAACCGGGGGAACGATGAAGCCGCGAGCGCCATCCTCGACGGCGTCCCGGGTCATGGACGCGAGCTGCGGCTGTTCGGCGCGCCCTCGCCCGGCTATCTTGCGGCCGATCGCCACCGCGGGCGCTTGCGCGACGCCGAGGCGGTGCGGCTGCTCTATGTCGCGATGACTCGCGCCCGGGATCGGCTCGTGGTCTGCGGCAATTGGAAGGAGACGCCGCAGGCTCTCACTCTCGCGCGCGCGAAGACCTTTCTCGATCTGCTGGCGCAGCGACACCCGGGGAACCTGACAGAGCTCGGAGCCCTCACCGAGGTCGTCGACGCCTCGGGTGTGCCTTGGCGATTCGCCGCGCGCTGGACTGCCTCGGTCGATCGGACCTCGTCGCCGGATCGCCCTCGCCGGCTCCGAGACGTTTCGCCGGCGGCAACTCCGGCGCCGACAACCCTGGCGCCCTCTGCCGTACCTTCTGCCCGGAGAGACGCCGCCCGCGGACGCGCCGGGCGCCCCCGTCTCGAGCGCGCCGGCGCACTGGCGGAGGCCGGGAGAACCCAGTTCGAAGCGACGGGCGCGCCGGACGAAGGCGCCTCGCGCTCGCTCGCGCTGGCGCTCGGCGTGGCTCTGCATCGCGCGCTCGAGCTCGAGCCTCTCGCCGAGAGTGATCGCGCTGCATGGCGGCGAGCGGTCGAGTCGGCCTTCACGGGCGAGCTTCCCGCCGCGTCTGCGGCGGACCGGCGACGTCTCGAGAGCGCGGTCGAGCGGCTGGTCGCTTCGCCGCTCTTTGCCCGACTGCGCGCGCTCCGTCCCGCAGTCCTGGCGCGCGAGCTCCCCCTTCTCGCCGAGGCCTCCGGATCCACGCCAGCCATGGCAGCCATGGCAGCCACGGCGCTCGACGGCATCGTCGGCACGCTCGATCTGCTCTACCGGGATCCGGCGACCGGCGAGGTCGTGGTGGCCGACTTCAAGAGCGACGACATCGCCTCCGGCGCCTCCCCGGCCGGGATCGCCGCGCGCTATCGCCCCCAGCTCGAGCTCTACCGCCGGGCGGTGCAGTGCGCGATGGCGCTCGACCGGCCGCCGCGTCTCGAGCTCTGGCTGCTCGCGGTGGACGCCATCGAAGTGCTGGCCTGACGCGCAGTCCAGCGCGTTGACCGGCGCCAGCGCGAGCCTGTAGCCTGCCGCGGAAAGCGAGGTCCGCCTTGACCGTCACCTATTCGACCTACCTGCATCTCGAAGAGCTGCTCGCCGCCCAGCAACCGCTCTCCGACGGCCCCGAGCACGACGAGATGCTGTTCATCGTCATCCACCAGGTCTACGAGCTCTGGTTCAAGCAGCTGCTGCACGAGGCCGGTTACCTGGGCGCCGCGCTCGAACAGGACGACCTGCCGCGCGTCTACGCGACGCTCAAGCGCTTCCTGACTATCCTCAAGGTGCAGGTGGCGCAGATCGACATCCTCGAGACCATGTCGCCGGTCTCCTTCCTGTCATTCCGGGAGAGACTCGACACCGCTTCCGGCTTCCAGTCGCCGCAGTTCCGCGAGCTCGAGTTCGTACTCGGCCGGCGCAGCGCGCGCATGATCGCCCACCATGCCGGCACGCCGGCCGCCGACCGGCTCGCCGCGATGCTCCTCGAGCCGAGCCTCTGGGATCACTTCGTCCAGTTCCTCGTCCGCCACGGCTACGGTGTGCCGCTGGAGCTGCTCGAGCGCGACCGTTCCCTGCCCAATCCCGAAACACCGGCGCTGCAGGAGCAGCTCATCGAGATCTACCGCACGCGACCGGACCTGGCGCAGATCTGCGAGCGCCTCGTCGACCTCGACGAGGGGATCCAGGAATGGCGCTACCGGCACGTGAAGATGGTCGAGCGCACGATCGGCACGAAAGCCGGAACCGGCGGATCGAGCGGTGTCGAGTACCTCCGCGCCACCCTCTTCCAGCCGCTGTTCCCGGACCTCTGGGCGATCCGGTCCTCGCTGTGACCGGCGCGCCAGCGCTCGCGGATCTGCGCCGCAGCCCCAACGCGCTGGCCGCGCACTACCGCCATTTCCGGGTCTCCGAGCGCCTTCTGCTCTCCGGCCATTCGCACCAGGCCTGGCCGGACGTAGCGCGCCTCGGCGTCCTCGAGGCCTTCGACGACGCCGCGCGCGCCGTCGACGAGAAGTGGGAGCTCGCCGAGGCCAGGGCCGAGCGGGTGCGCGAAGGCTTCCGCGCACTGCTCGGCGACCCCGGTGGGGAGATCGCTCTCGGCGCGAGCACCCACGAGCTCGTCGTGCGCTGGCTGTCGGCGCTGCCGCTCGTCGCGAAACCCCGCCTGGTCACCACCGACGGCGAGTTCCACACCCTCCGCCGGCAGCTCGCGCGGCTAGCCGAGGCCGGCATCGCCGTGGAAAGGGTCGCGGCGCACCCGGTCGAGAGCCTCGCCGAGCGCCTGGCGGCGGCGATCGACGACCGCACGGCGGCCGTGCTCGCTTCGGCGGTTTTCTTCGCGACGGCGCGCATCGTGCCGCGCCTCGGCGAGCTCGCCGCTGAGTGCTGGCGGCGGGAGACTCCGCTGCTGGTCGACGCCTACCATGCCCTCGGTGTCCTGCCGTTTTCGCTGCCCGCCCTGGGACTCGAGTCCGCCCTGGTCACCGGCGGCGGCTACAAGTACCTGCAGCTCGGCGAAGGCAACGCCTTCCTCCGTCTGCCCAAAGGGCTGGACCTGCGGCCGGTCGTGACCGGCTGGTTCGCGGAGTTCTGGACGAAGAGCGGCAGACCAGAGCCGGGACCGGGTCGACTATGCGCCGGGCGCCGCCGCGCTCGCCGGCGCGACCTACGACCCGACGAGTCACTATCGGGCGGCGCGGGTCTTCGATTTCTTCGCCGAGCAGGGACTGACACCTCAGTTCCTGCGTGAAATCTCGCAGCATCAGGTCGGATTGCTGGCGCGCGCTTTCGATGCGCTTCATCTTCCCGAGACGATCATTCGGCGCGAGCGCTCGACGCCATTGGAAGCGATCGCCGGTTTTCTGGCTCTCGACGCGCCTGCGGCGCAAGTCATTGCAGAAAAGCTGCTGGTAAAGGGGGTGCTTTGCGATGCTCGCGGTCGGTCCCTGCGGCTGGGGCCGGCGCCCTATCTGAGCGACGCCCAGATCGAGCGCGCCGTCGAAGTCCTTGGCGAGACCGCTCGCGCGCTGCCGTAACGCTGAGAGGTTTCTTCCCTTACTGAGCTTTGGTTTTGAATCTTCGTGCCTTCACCAGCGGGCGCTGGCGCCGCCGCCGCCGAACGAGCCACCGCCGCCGGAGAAACCGCCTCCGCCGCCACCGAAGCCACCGCCGAAGCCGCCCCCTCCGAAGCCACCGCCGCCGAAGCCCCCACCGCCGCCGGTCCAGTTGCTGCCGCGGCCACCGCGGTTCCTCGCGGCGCTGATCAGGATCAGCAGCACGATGATGACGATGAAGAAGACGAGGCCGCCGCCCTGCGAGCGCTGCCCCGGGCTGCCGGCAGCGTCGGCCGTGTACTCCCCCTGGATGGCGACCAGGATCGCGTCGGCGGCGGCGCTGAAGCCGCCGTCGTAGTCGCCGTTGCGCAGGAACGGGATGAGGGTGTTCTGCAGGATCTGCTTCGACTCGAGGTCGGTCAACGCCCCTTCGAGCCCGTAGCCCACCTCGAGCCGCAGGGCGCGGTCGGCGACGAAGAGAAAGAGCACGACGCCGTCGTCCTGTTTCGCGCGCCCGACCCGCCAGGCTTCGGCGACCCGCTGCGTGTACTCCTCCAGCACCTCGTTCTCCGGCAGGTTGGGGAAGATCGCGATCAGCACCTGGGAGCCCTGGGCCTTTTCGAACGCCTCGAGCTTGCCGTCGATCGCCGCCGCGGCTCCTGGAGAGAGGACCCCGGCCTGGTCGGTGACCCAGCGCGCCGGCTTCTCGGGCACCGGCCGCCCTCCGGCTGCCGCCCAGCCGGCGAGAGGTCCGCCGGCCCCGGGCAGCCCGAGGAAAGCGACGAGGGCGGCGAACGCCAAAAGCGCCCACCCTCGCCGCAGAACGGCGGGGCGCGGGCGCTTGCGGAATCCGCTGCCGCCAGGAGACGTCGTCAAAGGCCTTAGAACTCGACCTTGGGGGCGGTCGCCGCGCCGGCGGTGGCGGCGAAGTAAGGCCGCGCGGTGAAGTGCCAGCCGAGGATCCGGGCGAAGAGGTTGGTCGGGAACTTGGCGAGGCGCGTGTTGTACTCCCGGGCCACCTCGTTGAAGCGCATGCGCTCGACGGTGATCCGGTTCTCGGTTCCCTCGAGCTGGGTCATCAGATCGCTGAACGCGGCCGTCGACTTCAACTCGGGGTACCGCTCCACCACCACCAGCAGGCGGGAGAGCGCCGAGGACAGGCCGTCCTGCGCCTGCTGGAACTGGGCGAACTTCTCCGGATTGTCGAGAATCTGCTGCGTCGCCTGTCCGCTCACCTGGCCGACCCGGCTGCGCGCCTCGACGACGGCCTGCAGCGTCTCCTGCTCGAAGGCGGCCGAACCCTTCACCGTCGCCACCAGATTCGGAATCAGGTCGGCGCGCCGCTGGTAGGTGTTCTCCACCTGCGCCCAGGCGGCGCTCACTGCCTGCTCGCTGCCGACGAGTCCGTTGTACTGGCCGACGCCCATGAAGCCCAGCAGCACCGCCAGCCCGACGAGAACAATTCCACAGCCAATAGTCTTGGTCATCACTTCCTCCTGAGCTCGAAAAACGATAGCACTAAGCGCCTCCGGCGGCCGTTGGTCGGCCGGCAAACGGAGATCCGACGCCGGTCAACGGCGCCGTTCGAAATCGAGAAAGCTGAACGGGTACGGATGCCCTTCGGCGACGGCGTGATCCTCCCGCGCCACGAGGCGGAAGCGCGACTCGTCCCAGGCGGGAAACCAGGTGTCGCCGTCGAACGACTGGTGGATCCGGGTGAGGTAGAGGCGGTCGATCCGGTCTTCCGCGAGCGCCAGGCGGAAGATCTCGGCGCCGCCGCCGACGAACGGCATCGGGTCGCCCGCGCCGATCGCGAGGGCAAGGGCCTCTGCGACAGTCGCCTCCTGCAGTACCCCCGCCGGCAATCCCGGACGCCGAGTCACGACCACCGGAACGCGGCCGGGCAGCGGCGCATCGAGAGTTTCCCAGGTGCGCCGTCCGAGGATGAGATGGTGCCCCAGGGTCAGGCGCTTGAATCGCTTGAGGTCGGCCGGGAGGCGCCAGGGCAGACCGCCGTCCTTGCCGAGCGCTCCGTTCTCCGCCACCGCCGCGATCAACGCAATGATCGCTCGGCTCCCCTGCCCGTCCTCCCCGGTCATACGGCGATCGGCGCGCGGATCGCCGGGTGGGGCTCGTAGCCGTGGATCGTCACGTCCTCGAAACGGAAGTCGAAGATCGATTGCACCGCCGGGTTGAGCTCGAGGCGCGGCAGCGCCCGTGGCTCGCGCGCCAGCTGCTCGCGCGCCTGTTCGAGGTGGTTCAGGTAGAGGTGGACGTCGCCGAACGTGTGCACGAACTCGCCGGGGCGCAGGCCCGTGACCTGGGCGACCATGGCGCAGAGCAGGGCGTAGGAGGCGATATTGAACGGCACGCCGAGGAAGACGTCAGCGCTGCGCTGGTAGAGCTGGCAGGAGAGCTCCCCGCGTGCGACGTAGAACTGGAAGAGTGCGTGGCAGGGCGGCAGCGCCATGCGATCGAGATCGGCCGGATTCCAGGCCGAGACGATGTGGCGCCGCGAGTCGGGGTTCGCCCGGATCCCTTCGACCAGACGGGCGATCTGGTCGATCTTGCTGCCGTCGCGCGCCGGCCAGGAGCGCCACTGATGGCCATAGACCGGCCCGAGCTCGCCCTGCGTGTCGGCCCAGTCGTCCCAGATGGTGACTCCGTTCTGGCGCAGGTAGGCGACGTTCGTGCTCCCGGAGAGGAACCAGATCAGCTCGTGGACGATCGACTTCAGGTGCAGCTTCTTCGTCGTCATGAGCGGGAAGCTGTCGCGCAAGTCGAATCGCAGCTGGTAACCGAACAGCGAGAGCGTTCCGGTGCCGGTCCGGTCCGCCTTCTCGACGCCGCGGTCGAGGATCTGGCTCAGGAGGTCGAGGTAGGGTCGCAAGGCGGCCACAGTCTAGCGAACCGCCTGCCGATTCGGCAGGCCGGGAGAACGCCGCTCCGCTGGCGCGAGATTCAAGACCCTCTTTCCGTCTTTACTCTTCGATGCTGGCCCGCGCGCTTTCTGCCACCCCCTGGGGAATCGAAGCCCGTCCCGTGCAGGTCGAGGTCGACGTTCAGACCGGCCTGCCGCAGATGCAGATCGTCGGCCTTCCGGACGCCGCCGTGCGCGAGAGCCGCGAGCGCGTGCGCAGCGCCCTGCGCAACTGCGGTTTCGACCTGCCCCCGCGCGCCGTGACCATCAACCTCGCCCCGGCCGACCTGCGCAAGGAGGGCAACCACCTCGATCTGGCGATCGCCCTGGCCCTCCTCGCCGCCCACGGCGCGCTGCCGGCGGAAGCGCTCGACGGCGCCCTGCTGTGCGGCGAGCTCGGCCTCGACGGCAGCATTCGTCCCGTCCGCGGCGGCCTCGCCATTGCCGATCTCGGCCAGAGGCTCGGTTGTCGCGAGCTGCTCCTGCCGGCGGCCAACGCCGGCGAGGCGGCGTCCACCGGCGCGCTCGCGGTGCGCGGCCTGCACGGCGATCGGCGAGGCGGTCGGGCACCTGCTCGGCGAGGCGCCCCTGCCCGAGAGCCCGGGCGCCGGCGCCTGGGAGCTCGACGGCGCGGTCGCCGGCACCACGGACTTCGCCGAGATCCGCGGCCAGGAGGCGGCCAAGCGCGCCCTGGAGGTCGCCGCGGCGGGGGGCCACAATCTTCTGCTCATCGGCCCGCCCGGCGCCGGCAAGACGATGATGGCCCGCGCCCTGCCGTCGATTCTGCCGCCGCTCACCCTCGCCGAGGCGGTGGCGGTGACCAAGATCCACTCGCTGGTGGCCGAGCGGCCACCCGCAGGCCTGCTGCGCCGGCGCCCTTTCCGCGCTCCTCATCCGGGAGTCAGCGCCGCCGGCATGGTGGGCGGCGGACCGGTTCCGCGCCCAGGCGAGGTCAGCCTCGCGCACGGTGGCGTGCTCTTCCTCGACGAGCTCGCGGAGTTTCACCGCGACGCCCTCGAAGCCTTGCGCCAACCGCTCGAGGAGGGCCAGGTCACCGTGGTCCGGGCGCGCGCCTGGCTGCAGTTTCCCGCCCGGTTCACCCTCCTCGCCGCGATGAACCCCTGCCCGTGCGGGCACCTGGGTGATACCCGGCGGGCTTGCCGGTGCCCGCTGCCGGCGATCGAGCGCTACCGGGCTCGCGTCTCCGGCCCGCTCCTCGACCGCATCGATCTGCACGTCGAGGTGCCTGCGATCCGGCTGCAGGACCTGAAAGAGCGCCCGACGCAGGGCTCGGTCGAGCTCGCGGACCGGGTCCTGGCGGCCCGCGAACGCCAGCGCGGGCGCTTCGACGCCGACCACCCCGCGCCGGTCAATGCCAGCCTGACGGCAGCGGCGATCTACCGCGAATGTCCGGTCACCCCGACCGGTCAGGCCCTCCTCGACACCGCCTTCGAGCGCCTGGGACTCTCCGCCCGGGCGCTCCATCGCGTGCTCAAGGTGGCGCGCACGATCGCCGACCTGGCGGCCGCGGAAAACATCGAACCTGCCCACCTCGCGGAAGCGATCCAGTACCGCTCTCTCGATCGGCGCATGGGGAGATGAAACGGGCCAGGAAGGCGCCGACAGGGATCACGGAGAACGCTCCCCCGGCGAGGAAAATGGGTCCGCTCGTCACTCTTTCGACGGACCGGCCTGGGGAACCCGCTGGCTCTTGCTGCCGGGCAATGGAGCCAGCAGGGCGCCATTGCCCACGAGCCAGCGAGCCCGCTCCAGCCGCTCGAGGCGCTGGCGAAGGTCATGGGACAACGGAGAAAGCACCCAACCTTCCAGAGCGAACCAATCCAGCCATTCCAGGTGAGAGCGACAGTTGATGTGCCCGCGCCCTGTCTGACCGACTGGCGCGGCGGTGAAATAGATCCACGAAGTGGCGAGTCCGGTGAGCTTTCTCACCAGCTCCCGACTGCGCTCAGGAGGGATGTGTTCGGCGACCTCGACGCAACAGACCAGCTCCCAGCTGCCGGTCGCGGCTGCGAAATCCCCGACATCGATGACCTCCAGGAGCTCGGGAGAGAGGATCTTGATCACAGCCGGCGACAACTCGATCCCGCGAGCCGATCTCCCGGCCTTGAGAAAGGACTCGAGGAGGAAGCCATTGGCGCAGCCGACGTCGAGCACCGTTTCGAAAGGAAGGAGCTCCAGGAGCGCTGCAGCTACGATCCCGTAATCGCTGCGGAAGACTTCGCGCTTTTCGAAGGCCGGCGCCGAGAAGGCCTTGTCTCGCCGACCGATCTTCACGCCAGCGAAATCCGGGAGGCAGTCCCCAACGACAATCTCATCGAGAAAACCTATCACCTGGGCTCGGCGTCGCGCGCCTCCAGGTCGTCTGAACGGGCCCGGAAGCGCACCAGGAAAATGGGGGGAAACCATTTTCTTGGATTGCAGGTTGACAGGAGCGGCTCAGCCGATAGAATTCGCAGGCAGCAAGCGCTCAGCGGTTGGTCGCCGATTCGGCTCCATTTCTTCGAGACGAGAAGGGCATGCACTCCAAACACTACACGCTGATAGTCGTCCGCAACGAAGGATCGCGATTCCGCAAGTGGCGGATGAGCCAGTTTCAGATCGTCGCCCTTGCTGCTGTCGTCGGGGTCTTCACCCTCGCTGCCACCTATTCCACCTGGTCGGCGTTCTCCTCCCGGGTCAATCGCGGCGAGCTCGCCCGCCTCCAGGAAGAAAACGAGACCCTCCGGCTCACCAATCAGTCGTTCGAGAATCGCCTGGACGGCCTGCAGACCCGCCTCTCCGACTCCGAAGACCGCACCCGCAAGCTCGCCATCGTCGCCGGCCTCGAAAACCTCGGCGCCAGCTCCGAAGCGGGAGTCGGCGGGCCCTCCGACTCCGCGCCGGCATCGCCCGCATCGCCCGGATCGAGTGCTGCAGCGCAACTCGCAGCGGTCGAAGGTCGCTCCGAATTCCTCAATCAAACGCTCGCCCAGGTCGAATCCCGCCTCACCGACAACCTGCGGCTGATCTCCTCCACCCCGTCGATCGCACCGGTCCGGGGCATCTACACCAGCACCTTCGGCTACCGCCGCGATCCGATTACCGGCCAGCGCGCCTATCATTCGGGCATCGACATCTCCGCTCCTCCCGGCAAGCCGGTCAAGGCCACCGCCGAAGGCGTCGTCACCAAGACCGAGCAGTACGGCGGCCTCGGCCGGGCGGTGTTCGTCGCCCACGGTTTCGGCGTGACGACGGTCTACGGCCACCTCTCGCGGATCAACGTCTCTCCCGGCCAGCGCGTCGAGCGTGGCGCCATCGTCGGCCTGGTCGGAAACTCCGGCCGTGCGACCGGCTACCACTTGCACTATGAAGTGCAGGTCAACGGCCAGCCGACCAACCCGCTGGCCTACATTCTCGATCGCGCCGACGGCGCACTCTGAAGCCTGATCGCCGTCCCGACCGCACCTAGTGCGGTCCTCCCGGGCACGACTCCCGCGCGGCGCGGCTGCACGGGGAGCGGCTTGGCGCTCTGCTAGAATCGCGCTTCGGCGCCGCGCTCCGCGGCGACGCCTCCTCCTCCGGATGAAACTCACCGCATGCTGAATAAGGTCATCACGAAGGTTTTCGGCAACAAACATGAGCGCGACGTCAAGCGCCTGCAGCCGATGGTCGAAGCGATCAACGCCCTCGAGCCCGGCATCCGGGCGCTCTCCGACGAGGCCCTGCGCGCCCGGACCGAGGAGTTCCGGCGCGAGCTCGCCGGCGGCAAGAGCGCTCGACGATCTCCTCGTCCCCGCCTTCGCCGTCGTCCGCGAGGCGGCCCGCCGGGTGCTCGGCATGCGCCACTACGACGTCCAGCTGATCGGCGGCATGGTCCTGCACCAGGGCAAGATCGCCGAGATGCGCACCGGCGAGGGCAAGACCCTCGTCGCGACCCTCCCCAGCTATCTGAACGCTCTCGCCGGCAAGGGCGTCCACATCGTGACGGTCAACGACTACCTGGCGCGCCGCGACGCCGAGTGGATGGGGCGCGTCCACCAGTTCCTCGGCCTTTCGGTCGGCATCGTCCAGCACGACATCTCGGACATCAACCGCCGCGCGGCCTACCAGTGCGACATCACCTATTGCACCAACAACGAGCTCGGCTTCGACTACCTGCGCGACAACATGAAATTCGACCTCGCCGCGATGGTGCAGCGTGGCCACTTCTTCGCCATCGTCGACGAAGTCGACTCGATCCTCATCGACGAGGCCCGGACGCCGCTCATCATCTCCGGCCCGTCCGAGGAGTCGGTCGACAAGTACTACCAGGTCGACAAGATCATCCCCAAGCTCGAGCGCGGCGAAGAGATCGAGGACAAGGACGGCAACAAGAGCACCACCGGCGACTTCCTGGTCGACGAGAAGGCGCACACCGTGGCGCTCACCGACCAGGGCGTCGGGCGGGTCGAAAAGCTGCTGAACGTGGACAACCTCTACGACATCGAGAACATGGACCTGATCCATGGCGTCAACCAGGGGTTGCGTGCGCACTACCTCTACCGGCGCGACGTCGAGTACCTGATCAAGGACGGCCAGGTGGTCATCGTCGACGAGTTCACCGGCCGCATGATGCCCGGCCGCCGCTGGTCGGACGGCCTGCATCAGGCGGTCGAGGCCAAGGAGGGGGTGAAGATCGAGCGCGAGAACCAGACGCTCGCGACGATCACCTTCCAGAACTTCTTCCGCATGTACAAGAAGCTCTCGGGCATGACCGGCACGGCGGTGACCGAAGCCTCCGAGTTCGAGCACATCTACAAGCTCGACGTCGTGGTCATCCCGACCAACCGGGACATGGTTCGCGCCGACCGGCCCGACCTCGTCTTTCGCAGCGCCCGCGAGAAGTGGGACGCCACAGTCGAGGAGATCGAGGACTGCCACAAGCGCGGCCAGCCGACCCTCGTCGGCACGCTGTCGATCGAAAAGAGCGAGATGCTGTCGGGGATGCTGAAGCGCAAGGGCATCCCGCACGTCGTCCTCAACGCCAAGTACCACGAGCGCGAAGCCTCGATCGTCGCCCAGGCCGGGCGCAAGGGTTCGACCACGATCGCCACCAACATGGCCGGCCGCGGTACCGACATTCTGCTCGGCGGAAACCCGGAGGGTCTCGCACGGTCCGAGGCCGATCCGGCGACCGAAGCCGAGGCGTACGAAGCGGCCTACCAGCAGTACCTCGTCACCTGCGCCCGTGAGCGCGACGAAGTGCTCGCAGCGGGAGGACTGCACATCATCGGCACCGAGCGCCATGAATCGCGGCGCATCGACAACCAGCTGCGCGGCCGTGCGGGCCGCCAGGGCGACCCCGGATCGTCGCGCTTCTTCATGTCGCTCGAGGACGACCTCATGCGGCTCTTCGGCTCCGAGCGCATCCAGGGTCTGATGGGTCGACTCGGCATGGAGGAGGGCGAAGCGATCGAGCACGGCATGGTCTCGCGGGCCATCGAACGCGCCCAGAAGCAGGTCGAAGGCCGCAACTTCGAGACCCGAAAACACCTGCTCGAGTACGACGACGTGATGAACAAGCAGCGCGAAGCGATCTACAAGCTGCGCCGCGACATCTTCGACGGCACGGAGGGCCGCGACTACATTCTGGGGGTCACCAAGGACATCCTGGAGACTCTGGTCGCAACCCACTGTCCGGAAAAGACCGAGCCCTCGGAATGGACCCTGTCCGAGCTGGTGAAGGACGTCCTCGCCTACTACGACATCGACCTCCACGCCCGTGGCCTGAAACTCGCCGAGATGACCGCCGCCGAGATCTCGGAGGAGGTCTGGGCGATGGTGGAGGCCAAGTACCTCGACAAGGAAGCACGGCTCGGGGCGGAGCTCCTCCGGATGCTCGAGCGCGACGTCCTGCTGCGCTACGTCGACCTCGCCTGGAAGGACCACCTGCTGGCGCTCGACCATCTGAAAGAGGGCATCGGCCTGCGCGGCTACGGTCAGCGGGATCCCCTGCAGGAGTACAAGAAGGAGAGCTACGAGCTCTTCCAGGCGCTCAAGGAACGGGTCGAAGACACGGTCATCAAGACCCTCTTCCGCATGGAGCCGGTTTCCGAACAGCAGCTCGAGGAGGAGCGCCTGCGCCGCGAGCGCGCTGCCCCGGTGCAGCGCCTCGTCTTCTCCGCGCCCCAGGGCCTGCCGGCGTCAGGGGTGGCATCGGGCTCCACCCCCGGGGCCCCCGGCGGACCTCCTGGAAGGCCCGGGCCGCCGCCAGCGCCGCAGCCGATCCGGGTCGAGGACAAGACCGGCCGCAACGACCCCTGCCCCTGCGGCTCCGGCAAGAAATACAAGAAATGCCACGGGGCAACCGCAAGCGGCGCGGCCTAGCGCCGCGCCCAGGCGCCAGCCGCGCTGCCTGGCGCCGCGTCATGCATTGACCGGCGCCGCCGGAGAGGAAGGCGATCCTTCGGCGCGGTCCGGGCCTCGCCGAAGGGCAGTTGTCCCTACTTCCTGACGCGGTGGATCACGATCTCCATCATTTTCCACTCCTTGCCGTCGGCGCCCTTCTCCCACATCTCCATCCGCTCGTCGTCGGCGGAGGGCCAGGAGACGGTCTGCCGGTTCTGCCTGGTCTTGCCGCTCATCGGATCGACGTAGGCACCGACGAAGGTGCAGCCTTTCTTCAGATCGGCGTCGCAGTCTCCCGTGGTGGTCATCACGCCGGTGCTGAAGTTGTCGACCCACGTTCCCCACCACTTGCCGTCCACGTTATTGAAGCCGGTCGTCCCCATGCCTTCGAACGGCATTCCCATCATGACGCCGCTCCAGCTGTCGAGGAGCACCCGTCCGCCCAGCCCCATCTTGCGCTCGGCGCGCACCTGGCTGACCTGAGGCGGCGAGGTCGGCGCATCCCACATGGTCGAGGTTCCCTCCCAGCTTCCCGTCTTCCCGGCCAGGTCCTGATGCGCCTTGCCCGGTGTCATCGCCTTCATCCAGGCCTCCATCTGCGCTTTCTGCTCGGGGGTCATCGGCTGTTCGCCCGGCGCCTGCGACAGCGCGGGGGCCGCTATCGCGACGGCGCCCACCACCAGCAGCATTCGCATCCACCTGCCACTTTCGATTCGGCTCTTCATCGTCTTTCTCCTTTCGAGAACTCTGTCGGACCGTCCTGACTTTGATATCTTAGCCGTGGCGGGCGAGACGGTTGCCTTCAAATCCCCCTCCACCCAATCCATGACCGAAACTTCGAGCGCTCCGCGTCTGGCCCTTACCTTCGACGACGTCCTGATCGAGCCCGGGTACTCGACCGTGCATCCGAACGAGGTCGATCTGCGCACCCGGCTCTGCCGGCAGATCCACCTCAACATCCCGATCCTCTCCGCCGCCATGGACACGGTGACCGAGTCCAGGCTGGCGATCGCGCTCGCCCAGGAGGGCGGTCTCGGCATCATCCACAAGAATCTGTCGATCGACCTGCAGGCGGCGGAGGTCGACAAAGTGAAGCGCAGTGAAGCCGGGATGATCGTCGACCCGGTGACGATGCGTCCCGAGCAGCGGATCTCCGAAGCGCTCGAGCTGATGGCGCACTTCAAGATCTCCGGCGTGCCGGTCACCGATGCCGAGGGCCGCCTGGTCGGCATCCTGACCAACCGCGACCTGCGCTTCGAGAGCAACCTGAACCGCCGCATCTCGGACCTGATGACGCGCGAAAACCTGGTCACGGTGCCCGAGGGCACGACCCTCGATGAGGCCAAGGCGCTGCTGCACAAGCACAAGATCGAGAAGCTCCTGGTGGTGGATCGCGCCGGCGGCCTGAAGGGCCTGATCACCGTCAAGGACATCCAGAAGATGATCGAGTATCCGCGCGCCTGCAAGGACGAGCTCGGCCGCCTGCGCGTCGGCGCCGCCGTGGGCGCCTCGGGCGAGTATCTCGAGCGCGCCGCGGCGCTGGTCGATGCCAAGGTGGACCTGCTGGTGCTCGACTCCTCGCATGCCCACAGCAAGGGCGTCCTCGACGCGGCGGAGGTTCTCCGCCAGCGCTTCCCCGACGTCGCGCTGATGGTCGGCAACGTCGCCACCGCCGAGGGCACTCGCGCAGCCATCGACCGCGGCGCCGATGCGGTGAAGATCGGCATCGGACCCGGATCGATCTGCACCACCCGCATCGTCACCGGCGCCGGCGTGCCGCAGATCACCGCCATTCAGGAGTGCTCCCGCGCCGCGGCCGAGCGCGACATTCCGATCATCGCCGACGGCGGCATCAAGTTCTCCGGCGATCTCACCAAGGCGATCGCCGCCGGGTCGGGCGGGTTGATGATCGGTTCGCTCTTCGCCGGCACGGAAGAGAGCCCCGGCGAGACGATCCTCTACCAGGGCAGGACCTACAAGGCCTACCGCGGCATGGGCTCGCTCTCCGCGATGGCGCGCGGCAGCGCCGACCGCTACTTCCAGGAGGGCGAGGCGAGCCTGTCGAAGCTCGTTCCTGAAGGGATCGAGGGCATGGTGCCGCACAAGGGAAGCGTCCACTCGATGCTGCCCCAGCTCACCGGCGGCCTGCGCGCCGGCATGGGCCTCGCCGGCTGCGCCACCGTCGACGAGCTGCGCACCCGCGGCAAGTTCCTGCGCGTGACGGCGGCGGGCCTCAAGGAGAGCCACGCCCACGACGTGGTGATCACCAAGGAAGCCCCGAACTACTGGGTCGACCGCTGACCGTCTGAAGCCGCGGTTCCGCCGGCGCGGCCGCGGTGCTAGCGCCGGCGGTCGCCGTCCTGCAGCCGCTTCTCGAGCTCCTTCAGCCGGACTTCCAGCTCCTTCATCCGCTGCTCGACCTCGGCGTCGATACGCAGCTGCGTCGCCTTGAGCTGCTCCTGGAAGTCGGAGCTCTCGAGCAGGCGGCCGAGGCGTTCGAGCGCCGGTCCCATCTCGGGCAGGGGGGTGGCGTGCGGCGCGGCCGGCGGGGGCGGACCGGGAGGGGGCGTCGACGGAAAGATCCAGCGACCGATGTCGACCGCGCCGCGCTCACGGCGTTCGAGTGTCGCGTCGATGCGACGCTCGCGGCGGTCGCGCACCACCGCCAGCGCGATCGTCTCCCCGCCCTCGCGGGTGCTCACTTCTCCCGAGAAGCCCCAGCTGTCGTGCACCGGCTCCTCGCCGATCCGGACGACGACGTCGGCGACCTCGAGGCCGGCGCGCGCCGCCGGACTTCCCGCTTCGACGCGACCGACCATCACTCCGACTTCGCGCGGCGCGCCGAAGTGCTCGCGCAGCTCGGGCGTCAGGTCGACGAGCTCGACGCCGAGATAGCCGCCGGAGAGGCGCGGCGCCCGCGGGGCACCCGGTGCGACGGGGCGGGGCAAGCGGTGCCGGCGGGGCAGGCGGTGCTGTCGCCGGCCGCGGCAGGCGTGGCGGGCGAGCCGCCTCGGGGGCCGGCGACGGCTGCGCGGCGCTGCCGGCGGCGAGCGCCAGCGCGAGCGCCCAGGCGCAGGCCGAAGAGTGCACGATCCGGGATCGCAGTGCGTTCATGAGTGACTCCTTGTCGGGTTGGAAGACGGTTCGGCACCGGCGGTGGCCGGCGCGGCGGCCGCGACCGTCGCGAGATCGATGTAGAGATCGGTCGAGGCATCGCCGCCGAGGCGAATCGACGACCGGCGCCCGGCCAGCGCACGCAGCTCGTCGAGCTCGCCCGCCAGACGCCGGTGCTCTTCGATCAGGGCAGCCCGGCGCTCGGCACGTTCGGCGTCGAGGCGGACAACCTCGAATCGCCAGGCGCCAAGACCCACGGCGACGACGCAGACCGCAGCCGAAAGCGAAAGGAGGCGCCGCCGCAGGGAGCGCCGGCGCGCTGCCGCACCTGCGGCCCGCGCCAGCACCGCGGAGTGGAAACCGGGGCCGGCGGCCGCCTGCGGCAGCGCGCGGATGGCCCGCGCCAGCTCCTCGGCGTCCTCTGTCCGCCGGTCGGTTTCGGTCGGGAGGTGGGTCACGGCGGAGCTCCTTTCCAGTAGGACTGCAGGCGAACACGCAGGCGCCCGCGGGCGCGGAAGAGCCGCGTCTTCACCGTCGCCGGGGGTAGCCCGAGGAGGCGCGCGATCTCGTCGATCGGGCGCTCTTCGAGCGCTGCGAGGACGAGCGGGGCGCGATAGGCGAGCGGCAGCTCTGCCACCGCGCGGGCGAGCTCCGACTGGGCCTCCTCGCGGAGCAGCCGCTCGCCGGCTTCGGCCTCTTCGAACGTCTCGCGCTCCCCGCCTTTCCTGAGCCAACCGAACTGACCGAGCCGTCCCGCGAACAGGGCGCGTCGCTGCACCCGCCGCCGGCGTTCGCTGCTCCTCGCCAGGCGGGTCCCGATGCTGTAGAGGTAGGCCTCGAAGCGCCCCTCCTCGCGATATCGCCCGGCGGCCAGCCAGAGCCGGACGAACGCCTCCTGGGCGATCTCCTCGCCGAGGTCACGATCGCCGAGGAGACGCGCCAGGTAGCGCACCAGCCGGTCGCGGTGTCGTTCGACCAGAAGGCCGAACGACTCCCAGTCGCCGTCGCGGCAGAGCGCCATTGCCTGGGTATCCGGGTCGGCGGTCGTGTCCGCGAGGGCGGCGTCGAAGGCGCTCATCAACCCTACCAACGCGCGAGAACGGTTTTGGTTCCCGGGGACGGGCTCAGGCGGGCGGCTGCGGCAGCCAGACCAGGCCGACGCGCACCAGCTCGACGTCGGTCTTCTTCGGCTTGAGCGCCCTGCGAAGTCAGCGCGATCGTCCGCGGATCGGTGCGCTGCTCGACCTCCGCCACCGCTGCCTTGAGCTCGGCGTCGAGCTCGACGATCCGCGCCTGGACGACCTCGACCCCCTCCTCGGCAAGGCCGACATCGCGCGACTCCTTCATCGAGCGCGAAGCGGAGCGAGCAGAGGTCGCGGCGCGCGACAGCGTCGCCCCGGAGAGCTTGCGGCGCCCGAAGAAGGCGCCCGCAAGGGCGCCGAAGACCGAGGCCGCGGTCGAGATCGTCTGCGCTGTGGCCTGCGACTTCTGCTCGGAGACTTTGGCCTGCGCCCGCCGCATCCGCTCGTCGAGGGCGGTGAACTTCGGCGCAAAGCGCGCCTTCACCGCGTCGACTTCGGCGTCGCGCCGCTGGCGCGCCAGGTCGGCGAGGCGGACCCGGAACGCGCCTTCGCTCTCGCCCGGTTTCGAGCTCTCGCCGAGCTCCTTGCTCGCAAAGACGACCAGCTCCTCGGCGCGCGCCAGGTAGTCCTTGAACGATTTCGCCCAGCTCTCGAAGCTCTTCGCCCGGGTCGCCTCGGGCGGCAGGCCGGCGAAGCCGGCGGCCGCGGCCGGCGCGGTCTCGCTCAGCTCGCCGGGCTCGACCGACCGGGAATCGGCCCAGTCGACCAGCAGCGCCTCGCCGGCGGCGATCGGCAGCGCGCGCGCCACCTCGCGCGTGAAGCTCCACCCGGCGTCGGAGCTCTGGAAGTGGACTCTCCCCTGCCCGAGAATCGCGCCCGAATAGCCCTGCACCCTGCCCGCCGGGCGGCGGAAGAGCACCGGGATCTCCGCCGGCAGAATCGGCAGCCCGCCACGGTTCCCCGCGACGCCGGCACCGGGCGTCGCGGCAGCCGGCGAAGCGATCGCCGGGCCAGCGGCCGCCGCCGTACCGGCCGCGCTGCCACCGTTGCTCTTGAGCTTCCGGATCTGGTCGCGGGTGAGCGGTCCGGCGAGGTACGACATCGCCCAGCGGCTTTCGAAGAGCACCGGCTTCTCTTCGTGCACGTTGTGCAGCAGGAAGCGGCGCTGTCCGAGGCCGGCGAGAAGCCGCGACAGCTCCTGGCGGTCGATGCCCCCGGCCACCCCCTCGAGCCCGTCGAGCACGCGCGCCAGGTCGCGCTCGGTCTGCAGCCGGCCGAGCAGCCAGGTGCCGATGTTCGACAGCGCCTTGTAGTCGAGGTCGACCGGATTCTGCGTCGCCAACACGACGCCGAGTCCGAAGGCACGCGCCTGCTTGAGCAGGGTCAGCATCGGCTTCTTCGACGGCGGGTTCGCCGTCGGCGGCAGGTAGCCGAAGATCTCGTCCATGTAGAGCAGGGCGCGCAGGCTGCTCGTCCCCTGCCGGGTGCGCATCCAGGCGAGCGTCTGATTGAGCAGCAGCGCGACGAAGAACATGCGCTCGGCGTCCGAGAGGTGGGCGATCGAAAGCACCGCGATCTGCGGCCGTCCGTCGGCAGTGTAGAGCAGCTGCTGGACGTCGAGCGGAGTACCTTTGAGCCAGACCTCGAAGCCGGGTGCGGCGAGCAGCGCGTTGATCGTCATCGCCAGCTCGAAGCGCTCCTTCGCCGGGAAGAAGCTCTCGAGCGGCAGGACGCCGATCTTGTCGAGCGGCGGCTTCTGCACGTCGGCGATGAGCTGCGGCAGATCGTAGCCCGCGCCGGCGCGCCAGGCGCGGTCGAGCAGCGACGACACCAGGATGTGCTCGCGGCTGCGCAGCGGGTCGCCGGCGATGCCGACCAGGCCGAGGAGGCTGGTCGCGGTCGACTGCACGCGGTCGCCGAAGAGCTCGTCGTCTTCGACCAGCTCGGGCGGCGGCGCGGCGAAAGTGGCGAGGATCGAGATCGGCTCGCCGGCGTTGCTGCCGGGGGTGAAGATGCGGAAGCTCGCCGCCGCCTTGAGGCGCCGGATGCGCTCGCCGTCCTGATCCCAGGAGGCCAGCCCCTGCTTCCACTTCTGCCGCCTCTGCTGCGGCGTAGGCCGGCGACATCGAGCCCCTTGCGGCGCGCCTCCTCCTCCTGCACCCAGGGCTCGAACTCGGCCGGCGAGAGGTCGGGAAAGGTCAACAGAAGGTTGGTGAGATCCCCCTTGGGATCGATCACGAGCGCCGGCACGCCGTCGATCGCCGCCTCCTCGAGGAGCGCGATCCCGAGCCCGGTCTTGCCGCTCCCGGTCATCCCGAGACAGACCGCGTGGGTCACCAGGTCGCGCGAGTCGTAGAGCAGCGGCTCCGGGAGGACCTTGCCGCTCGCCGGATCGACCGGACGGCCGAGGTAGAACAGTCCGAGCTTCTCGTAATCCTGCATGCCAACCCCCCAGAGAGAGTCGAATCCTACCCGAGCTCGGCGCCCCAAAAGAGCGACGGCCCGCTTCGCGGTGCGAAGCGGGCCGCCTGGCATTTCATCGCGCCGCTCGTCGCGGCGCTGCGGACGTCAGGGAACGCTGGCGCTCCAGCGGGCCGTCGTGCTGACCTCGAAGCCGTCCTGGAAGAGGAGGTTCGTGGCGCAGCTGGTCACCTGGATGTCGTCCACGTACCAACCTTCCCGGCCGCTGCCGGTGTCGCTGCCGAGACGGAAGCGGAACTTCACCGTCTGGCCGGCGTACGGCGTCAGGTCGACCACCGACTTCGTCCAGTCGGCCGGATCGCCGCACCAGCCCTGGCGGCCACCGAGCGCGGTGTTGCCGGCGTCGACCAGACCGTCGTACGGATCGGTCAGCAGACCCGTCGTCACCTGCGTCCAGGTCGTGCCACCGTTGGTCGAGACCTCGAGGTTGCCGGCGTCGTAGCAGCCGGTCGGACCGTTCGACTCCATCGTCTGGTGGTTCCAGTAGACCAGCGCCACCGGACCCTCGCCGGACGGGATCGCGACCGACGGCGAAACCAGCTGCTGGTCCGACTGGACGGCCGGATCCCCGGCCAGCCAGGCGAAGCTGCCGCTGTGCTTGCGCACCGCAGTCTGCGCCCAGGAGTTGCCTGTACCGCCCGAGGTCCAGCCGCCGATGCCGCTCTCCCAGCCCTGGTAGAGCCGCTGATAGGCGGCGGTACCCGGAGCGGTGCAGGTCTCGAACGTCGTGAGGGTCGTGAAGCTGAAGGTCGCCGAGTCGCTGCCGGTGCCGCACAGGTTGATCGAACGCACCCGCCAGTAGTAGATGGAGCTCGACTCGAGGTCGCTCGGGATCGCCTGGCTCGTGCCGGTGAGCGTCGCGGTGTAGTTCAGCGTCGCGAAGCCCGGATCGTCGTCCACTTCGAGGACGTAAGTGGTGCCCTGCGTCGCAGCGCCCCAGGAGAGCGTCGGCCGCAGAGCGACGCCAGTCGCGCCATTGGCCGGCAGGGAGAGCACCGGCGCCGACGGCACGGTCGTGAAAAGCTCGAGGCTGTAGTCGACCGCATGCGCGGGCCCGCTGACCGGCGTACCGGTGACCGTCATGGTGTAGGTGCCCGCTGCCGCCGACCCGGTACCGGTCACGGTGAAGGTGCCGGTGACCGGCGGAACCGACGGGTCGTTGCTGAACAGCGCGGCCGTCCCACCTGGCAGGCCGGTCACCGAGAGGTCGATGCTCCCGGAGTAGCCGAAGTAGGAACCGACGCCCAGCGAGTAGACGGCGTCTGCCGGCGCGCAGACCTTCTGCGCGACCGGCGCCGGCGCGAGCGAGAAATCGGGCGTGCCGCACTGGGTGAACTTGAAGGCGCCGATGCGCAGCCGCCAGGCGGTAGTAGCGGTTACCGGGTAATACTCGTTGACGTGCCAGAAGGTACAGTCGTCTGTCGGGTCGACCGAGAGCGAAGTGTAGTCGCCCCAGCGATGGCCGCTGGAGGTCTGCGAGCCGATCCCGGTGTGGAAGACCCCTTCCCCCTGCGGCAGCGTGCCGAGCGGGTCGTAGACGAGCCGGCCGGTGTAGCGCAGGCCGGGGAAGATACTCGTCGCCATCCGAGACGCTGTAGCCGACGGCGAGGTCACCGGAGCCGTCCACCGCCGCGCTCCCCATCCAGCGGTGCACGCTGTCCGGCGAGTAGGTTCCCTGCTGGTAGATCGTCGGCGTGCCGTCGGGATCGCGGATCTCGTACCAGCGCACGCCGGCGATGCCCGGCGTCGGCCTCGACCGACTGGTTGGTCGACCAGCGACTGGTAGACGCCGAAGTTGCGGTACGCCAGGCGGTGCAGCGGACGCTGGCGGTAGGAGAGGATGTCGATCTTGACCGCCGTGCCGGGCTGCGGGATGCAGTCGCGCGCGGTGGGCGAACAGGGGAAGACCGAATCGAACGACGCGGTCGGGAGCGTGTTCGTCAGGGTGAAGGTCGAGTTGCCCGGGATCGCGAAATCGGCGTGGAACTTGTAGAACGACAGCGCATCCTGCGGCGCGCCGTACGCTCCCCCCTGGTCCATCGATCCGACGTAGAAGTTCGGCGTCCCCGGCGGCGGCAACGTCGTGCCGTCGAGGTCGGTCGGCAGGAGTCCGTCGCCGACGTTGAAGGGGGTCGCGCCCGGCGGCTGCAGGAAGGAGATCACCTGCGGTGCAGGGTTGCCGGCGATGAGCTGCGCCCGGTTGGCGGCGTAGACGCCGACGCCGCCGAAGGCGCCGCCCGAGCCGCCGATGAACTCGCGGGTGCTGATGTAGAAGGCGTCCGACCACATGCCGTGCTTCGGGTAGTCCGGGAAGTTGCTGCCGGTAGTGAAGGCCCAGCGGTAGTAGCTCCCCGTCGGGTCGCCGGTCTGCGAGACCGCGACGCAGTTGAAGAAGGTCGCGCCGCTGGCGGTGAACTGGGTCAGGAACCAGCGGTCGTCCAGCTGGTCATAGACCACCACCGGGTCGCCGGCATTCTGCGTCTCGCAGGACCCGCCGAAACCCAACCAGAGGGTGTTGATGTTCACCGGTCCGAACTGCAGGACGCCGCTCTTGTTGTAGACCGCGAACTGGGAGTTGTACATCACCACGACATGATTCGGTCCGACGTCGCCGTTCGGATCGGGCGGCGTCGCGCCGGTCGGATTGGACGGTCCGTCGAAGCCGGCCGAAGGTCCTGGAATCTCCACTCCGGGCTGGAAGGTGAACGCCCGCTGCACCGCCGCGTCGACCTCCTGCCTGCCGAGCGGACCTTCGAGCCCGGTCGCGAGGTCGTCCGGCCACTCGAGCTCCTCCTTGAAGGTATCCGGAAGGTCGGGGCGCAGGCTCGTGAGCGGCGCCGAGAGGTCGAAGTGGACCACCGGCAGGAGGCCCCGGTAGATCGCCGGCGGGGGCGCGGCAGCGGCATCGTCGGCCGACCCGACGGCCGCGAAGCCGGTGAGGGAGGAAACGGCGAGGGCGAGGAACAGACCGATCCTGGCGGAACCCTTCATGGTGCAGTCTCCATTCTCCTGTCGCGACCCGGGCAGGCGCGGCCGATTGCCGGCGCCTTCAGCTCCAGCTTCGCGGATCCAAGCTTTCGGGGAGCGGTGTGAGGTTCTCCGCCCCCGCATCGTCGAGGTAGACCAGATCTTCCAGCCGGATGCCGTAGCCGTCAACCGGCTCCGGATGGTAGAGGCCGGGCTCGAGCGTCAGCACGTCGCCCACCTCGAGCACCCCCTCGTGCTCGGCGTGGCGCTTGAAGCTCGGATACTCGTGAAGCTCGAAGCCGACGCCGTGCCCGAGACCATGGACGTAACCATGGAGCGTTCCGGGCTCGGAGAGCGGGGTCGCGTAGCCGCGAGCGGTGAACGCTTCGCAAACCGCCACCTGGAGGTCCCAGCCGCGCGCTCCGGGTCGGGCGGCGGCATGCGCCAGAGCGAGCGCCTCGTGCACCGCCGCGAAGGCGGCGGCGACACTCGCCGGCGGCTCGCCGACGCAGAAGGTGCGGGTGCAGTCGGCGAACAGGCCGCCGCGCGGAAAGAGGTCGACGACCAGGGTCTCGCCGGCACGCAGGACCCGCGCGGGGGTGCCGGAGCTGTGCGGCACGCCGCCCTCGCCGCCCGGCGCGATGATGTTGCCTCGCGGTTGCTCGAGTCCGGCGCCGGCGAAGATACGGGCGACCTCGGCCTTCAGACGAGCCACGCGCAGCGGCTCACCTTCGAGCTCGAGCGCCCCTTCGCGGACCGTGACGGCGGCGAGGAGGCCAGCCACGGAGCGGATCGCCTCGCAGGTGACTCCGGCGACCCGCCGGACCTCCGCCAACTCGTCGGCGGTCTTGTGCTTGCGGACGCCGAGCAGGGATTCGCTCGCCGAGACGAAGCTCCAGCCTTCCCGACCCAGCCGTGCGAGTACATCCGAAGCCAGCCCGAACGGCAGGCGCCCGGCGAGAGCGATGCGGCCCGGGGCAACCCCCGAGCGCTGCAGTGCCTGGGCGAGAACGTTGGCGTGAAAGGCGCCCGGCTCGGGCGTGTCGCGCGACCAGCGGGCGATATCGAGGTCGTCCGGCGAGAGCAGCGCCAAGCCGGTCGCGGCGGCCTCGTCGCGCTCCATCGGCGTGAGGTAGCCGAGACGAAGCTCACCTCCTGCCGGAAGCACGACCAGCGCTTCGCCGAGTTTCGCCGGATGGGTGAAGAAGGCGCGCTCGGGATCGTCGCCGGCGGCCGAGAGCAGGACGAGCGCCCGGGCCTCGAGCGCTCCGAGGAGCGCCGCGAAGCCGGCGCAGCGCCGATCCCGGTCGCGGCTCAATTCAGCCGGTCAGATGTGTTCAGCGACGAGGTTCTTGAACATCGCCTTCGGCATGGCGCCGGCCGCGCGCTCGACGACCTCCCCGTTCTTGAACAGCAGGAAAGCGGGGATGCTCGAGATGCGGAACTGCATCGCGAGCTCCTGGTTCTCGTCGACGTTGACCTTGGCGATCTGGAGCTTGCCATCGAGCTCGTCGGCGAGCTCGTCGAGCAGCGGCGCTACCATCCGGCACGGGCCGCACCAGCTGGCCCAGAAATCGATCAGAACGGGCTTGTCGGACTGGATGACGGCGGACTGGAAGTTCTTCTGGTCGACCGTCACGATCTTGCTGCTGGCCATCGCTGTGCTCCCTTTCTGTTGATAAGACACTGCACCCGCAGGGTCTTCAGCGATCTCGGATCGCGTCACCCTGCCCGGTATTCCCATGAGAACGCCGGAGAAGCGCAAAGTATTCTCGGCTGGCCGAGGCATCCCGCCCGATCTGGGCCGAAAGCTCGGTCACCGACGGGAAGAGCATCTCATCCCGCAGCCGCTTGTGGAAGAAGAGTTCCATCCGCTGGCCGTAGACCTCGCGGTCGAAGTCGAATATATGGCTCTCGATGACCGGCGGGTGGTCCGCGGAGACCGTCGGACGGCGGCCCAGGTTGGTGACCGAGTCGAAGCTCCCGGCCGCGCCGCCAGCCCCGGGAAACTCGACTCGGGTGGCGTAAACCCCTTCCAATGGAAGGAGTTGGCCGTCATGGCGGAGGTTCACCGTGGGCCAGCCGAGACGGCGGCCGAGGCGGTCGCCCTCGACGATCAGGCCGGTGAGGCTGTAGGGCCGGCCGAGGAGCTCCGCGGCGCGCTCGACCTCGCCCGCCAGCCAGCGCCCGGCGAATCCGGGTCGACGAGACCGGATCGCCCCCGGCACGCTCCTCCTCCAGCCCGAAAACGGCGAATCCGAGCTCTTCCCCGAGCCGGGCCAGGAGGGCGAGATCGCCCTCGCGGTTCCTGCCGAAAGCGAACTGGCGGCCGACATAGAGCTCGCGGACGCCCAGCCTGCCGAACAGGAAGTCGCGTACGAAGCTCTCGGCCCGGGTCGCCGCAAACGCCGCGGTGAACGGAATGACCGCCATGAGGTCGATCCCGGCGGCGGCGAGCAGCCGGCACTTCTGATCCCGGGTGAGCAGCGTCGCGGGCGCCTGCTCCGGCGCGAGGACGGCGAGGGGGTGGGGCTCGAAGGTCACCAGCACCGCCGGCAGGCCCGAGAGCCCGGCTGCGCGCAGTGACGCGGTCGAGGACCGACCGCTGGCCGCGATGGATGCCGTCGTAGTTGCCGACCGTCACGACCGCCGGACACGGCAGCTCGCAGGGGCCCAGCGCGTCGGCGACGACCTGCATCGAGCTCAGGCGACCGAGGCCGCGATCTCGACGCCGGGGGTGTCCACCGGTCCGACGATCCGACCGACCAGGTCGCTGGCGAAAGCATCGGTGATCTCGACCCGGGCGAAGCTCCCGGCGGGCGCCGAGCCGTCGTTGATCAGCAGCCGGCCGTCGATCTCCGGCGCCATGCCGTGGTGGCGGCCCTCGAGCAGGTGCTCGGTCTCCGGCGAGACGCCCTCCACCAGGACGTCGAAGGTCCGGCCGACCAGCGCCTTGCGGCGCGCCAGGGCGATCGGCTTCTGCGCCGCAAGCAGCCGCCGGTGGCGGCGGCGGGCGATCGCCGGCGGCACCGGATCGGCCAGCTCCGCTGCCGGGGTCCCTGGCTCCGGGCTGTAGACGAACGCCCCGAGGTGGTCGAACCGGCTGCGCCGCACGAAGTCGAGCAGGTGGTCGAAGTGCTCGTCGGTCTCGCCCGGGAAGCCGACGATGAAGGTGGTGCGCAGGAAGATGTCCGGGGCGAGCTCGCGGGCGCGCTCGAGTAGTCGCGTGTAGCGCTCGGCGACTGCCGCCGCGGCGCATCGCCTTGAGCATCTCGGGATGGCTGTGCTGGAGCGGCATGTCGACGTACGACACCAGGCGCTCCTCCTCCCCCATCAGCTTCAGCAGCTGCTCGTCGAGAGTCGTCGGATAGGCGTAGAGGAAGCGGATCCACTTGAAACCGGTCGACGCCAGCAGCGCCTCCGCCAGCCGCGTGAGTCCATGCTTGCCGTAGTCCAGATCCTCGCCGTAGCGCGTCGTGTCCTGGGCGATCAGGCAGAGCTCGCCGATGCCCTGCGGCCTCGAGCTCGCCGGGCTTCGTTCGACCAGGCTCGCGATCGTCCGGCTGCGGAAGCGTCCGCGCCAGAGCGGAATCGCGCAGAAGGTGCACGGGTTGTTGCAGCCTTCGGCGACCTTGAGGTAGGCATAGCCGCGCGTCGTCAGCATGCGCGGCGCGGTGTGATCGAAGACCATGTGGGAGGGCGACGGCGGCGGCGCCGCGCCGCCGAGATTGACGATCGACTCGACCTCGAGCAGCGAGTCGAGCGAGATGAAGCCGTCGATCTCGGGAATGTCGCGCGCCAGCTCCTGGCCGAAGCGGTTCACCATGCAGCCGGCGACCAGGAGCTTGCCGACCCCCTTGCCCTTGCGCGCCGCCACCTCGAGGATGGCGTCGATCGACTCGCGCTTGGCCTCGTCGATGAAGGCGCAGGTGTTGACGATCACCGTCTCGGCGCTCTCCATGTCGGGGGTGATCGCGTGCCCGCGGCGGGCCAGCTCGCCGAGCAGGATCTCGCTGTCGACGCGGTTCTTGGCGCAGCCGAGACTGATCAGACCGACGCTGGAGGGGGTCTTGGTACCTGCCACAGTCGAGCCAGTCTAGCAAACGAACGCCGTTGTCCCGGGCGAGCGCGCCTTGGCGCCCGGCGCCGGGCCGGCATGGCGCGGCGGCGGCGGCGGCGCGGTCTCAGCGCACGAGTTGCGGGCTCGGCGACGAGGTCAGCGCCATGCGGTGCAGGATCCAGGTCACCAGCCGCTCGGGCGGGGCGAGGCGGCTCATGCCGAACTCGGTCGGCAGGCGCGGCGGCTCCATCAGGTTCAAGGCCCGGAAGACCGCATAGGTGAAGTTCTGCTGCACGCTGTCCTGCCGGCGGTCGGCGAACATCGCCTTCAACGTCTCGAGCTGCTCGCCGAGTAGCGACTCGATGCCGACGAGATCCGAGCTCGGGCCGAGTCTTGCGCTTCGGAGCCGTCGATTTCCCCGATGTCCGCGCCGGCGGCCCGCCGGTCGACGCCGAGCAGCGAGGAGCGCAGCGACTCGAGCTCCGCCAGCACCGGATCGACGGTCGCCGGCCGGACGCGATCGGGCTCGCCGTCGAGCAGCAGCGGCATGCCGGTGCAGTTCGCGCGGTGCACGCGGGGGTCCTGCACGATCCAGCCGAGCTGGGTCATCTCGAGTCCGGCGGAGACGTTCTCGGCGATGTTGCGCACGAACGGGTCGATCGCCGAGCGCCCGCTCTCCTCGACACCGTTGAACATGTTGAGCACGTAGTGGATCGCGGAAGTCCGAGATCACCCACTCCAGGACGCGCATCAGCGGCTGGTCGCCGAAGAGCTCCTTGAGCTCGCGCAGCACTGCGTCGAGGTTCTGCACCCGGTCGTCGTAGACGTCCTCGGCCTGGTCGAGCAGGTCGTGGATGAGCTCGCGGCCGTCGGCGAGTCCGGGCAGGTTGAAGACCTCGGAACTGGGGGCGAAGATCAGCCTCAGGGTGCGAAAGAGGATCGCCTTGACGATGTCCGAAGCGGCGAGCGTCGCCTGCGGCAGGTTCGGCGTCACCACGAGCATTCCGGAATTGGTATACGGCAGGAAGTCGAGCACGTTGACGTCGAGCCCGGCGCGCAGGTCGAGCACGACGTAGTCGACCGGCAGCGTGTTGATCGCCTCTGACAGACGCCGCCGGAAATCGGCGCTCGGGTTCCCGAGCTCCTCGATGAAGTGTCGCGGACCGGCGACGAAGCCGAACTTGCGGAACTGCCCGGTGCGGTCGAAAGAAGGGTCGAGGCGCGTGATGCAGTCGGAGAGCGCCGCACCCTTGCGGTGGAAGTGGTAGAGGTCCTTGGTGACCGGCGCCGCGATCGAGCTTCGCACCGACGACGTACCGGTGTCGAGATCGATCAGTACCGTCGGCGCCAGACGCGAGAGGGCGAGCGCGAAATTGACCGAGAACGTCGTCTTGCCGACCCCGCCTTTGCCGGAGGCGACAGGTATGATTCGCTTGGGCACCGGCAGGGAGCTTATCTCCGACCCGGCGAAACCGGCCAGACCGCACTTCTACTTGCCTGAAGCAAGGACGACCCACCGATGATCCGACGCCTGCTGGGCGCTGCTGCGCTGCTGCTTTCCGCCGACCTGCGCACCGATTCGCGCCACATCTCCCGCCGTGGCCCTCGCCGCGGCCGATCCCCACTCGTTCAGCCGTCCGGCGGAGATTGCCGTTCGCCACCTCGAGCTCGACCTCGCGGTCGACTTCGCCGAGCGCCGGCTGACCGGAAGCGCCACCCTCACCCTCGAGCGCCGCGATCCTGCCGCCATGACGCTGCACCTCGACACCCGCGATCTCGAAATCGCCGCCGTCCACCTCGATGGTGCTTCCGCCGCGGCGCCGTTCACGCTCGCTCCGGCAGTGCCGATCTTCGGCCAGGAGCTCGCCATTCCGCTCGCACCGCAGACCCGCACGGTGCGCATCGACTACCGCACGCGGCCGGAGGCCGCCGCCCTGCAGTGGCTCTCGCCGGAGCAGACCGCCGGCGGCAAGAGCCCCTTCCTGTTCACCCAGTCGCAGGCAATTCTCGCCCGCACCTGGGTTCCATGCCAGGACAGCCCGGGCGTGCGGATGACCTACGGCGCGACGATCCGCGTGCCGAAGGAGCTCCTGGCGTTGATGTCGGCCGCGAACCCGGCGGCCCGCAACGCGAGCGGGACCTACCGCTTCGAGATGACCCATCCGATTCCCTCCTATCTGCTGGCGCTGGCGGTCGGGGACCTCGAGTTTCGCAGCCTGGGAGCGCGTTCGGGCGTCTACGCCGAGCCTTCGGTCGTCGGCAAGGCGGCCTGGGAGTTCGCCGACACGGAGAAGATGATCGCCGCGGCCGAGAAGCTCTACGGTCCCTACCGCTGGGAGCGCTACGACCTGCTGGTGCTGCCGCCGAGCTTTCCGTTCGGCGGCATGGAGAATCCGCGCCTGACCTTCGCGACGCCGACCATCCTCGCCGGCGACCGCTCCCTGGTCTCGCTCGTGGCGCACGAGCTCGCCCACTCCTGGTCCGGGAACCTGGTGACCAACGCCACCTGGAACGACTTCTGGCTCAACGAGGGCTTCACCAACTACTTCGAGAGCCGGATCATGGAGGCGATCTACGGCCGCGACTACTCCGAGATGCAGGCCCAGCTGTCGAGAGCGCGAGCTCGAGGAGTTCGTCGCGCGAGGCCGGAGCCGGAAGTCGCGACACCTGGCTGTGCGCTCGACCTCGCCGGCCGCGATCCCGACGACGCCCCGGGGGCGATCGTCTACGACAAGGGCTACTTCTTCCTGCGCCACCTGGAGGAGACGGTCGGTCGCGAGCGCTGGGACAGATTCCTGCACGACTATTTCGCCGCCCACGCCTTCCAGTCGATGACCACCGCCGGCTTCGTCGCCGAGCTGCGAGAGGAAGCTCCTCGACGCGGACCCGGCCGCCGCCGCCAAGGCTGAAGTCGCAGGCCTGGATCTACGGCCCGGGGCTGCCGGCAGGGATCGCCGAACCGCAGTCGCCGGCGTTCGGCAAGGTCGCGACCGAGCTCGCCCGCCTGGGCGCCGGCACGCCGCCGGCCGCAGCTCGCGACCACCGGCTGGGTGACCCAGCAGTGGCAGCAGTTCCTGCGCAATCTGCCGCAGACCCCGACGCCGGTCGACGTCGTGCGCCTGGCCGAGCTCGACGCCGCCTTCCATTTCACCGCATCCGGCAACGCCGAAATCCTCTTCGACTGGTTCCAGCGCGCCATCGCCGCCGAGCTACAGGCCGGCCTATCCGGCGCTCGAGCGCTTCCTGCTCGCGGTCGGCCGGCGCAAGTTCATCGGCCCGCTCTACGCCGCGCTGGCGAAGACCCCGGACGGCCTCGCCTTCGCCCGCGACGTCTACGCCCGGGCCCGCCCCGGCTACCATCCGCTCGCCCAGCTGGCGCTCGACGGGCTCCTGAACGCGAAAGAGGCGGCCAAGGAGAACGGCTAGCTCCACCCTTCTTGGTTTCTCACCTTCTCGGGGGATGCTTTCCCTGCCGGAATGAGTATGCTCCCGCCAGTTTCTCGAACAGGGGGCGGTATGTTCATCCGGGCACGAGTGGGATCGGCTGCGCGTCGCGTAGGGTTTGTCGCAATTGCCGCCGCAGCGCTCGGCGCTTTCAGCACGGCTCACGTCGATGCCAGCGCCGAGAACCTCGCGGCGCAGGATCCCGGGCGGAGCGCGGTGCCGCTCGCGCTGCTGACCCATACCGGCGACGAGGGCGCCCTGCTCCGCGCCGACGATCCGCGCGCGCTCGCGGCAGCGGATTTCGACTCCGACGGTATCGCCGACCTCGCCGCCGGCTTCGGCGCCGCGAGCGGCGGCGCGATCGTCGTCGCGGCCGGCAACCCGGACGCGATCTACCCCAACACCCCGGAGGCCCAAGCGCGCCGCGAGGACGGGAGCGCGATCGCCGCCCCGTTCTACCCCGCGCACCTCACGCGCTGGATTCCCCTGGCGCCCGACTTCCTGCTCAGCGGCGACTTCGACGCCGACGGCGACCAGGACCTCCTGGCGCTCGCGCGCGGCGGCGACCAGGCGGCATTCCTCGCCGGCGACGGCAAGGGCGACTTCTCGCCGGCGACTCTCCTCGGACTGCCCGGACGGGTGACCGCGGCGATCACCGCCGACGTCAACCGCCGCGACGGCATGGCCGACCTCCTGCTCGGGCTCGAGACCGAAGATGGCCCGGTGCTGCTCGTCGCCGAGGGACCTCGGGGGCGCGATCCGTCCGCATGAGCGAGCAGTTCCTGCTCTCGGTGCCCACCCAGGCGATCGCGGCGGGATTCTTCGACGACGACCCCTGGGTCGACATCGCCGTCGGCAGCGGCGCGGAGCTCTGGATCGTCCGCGGCCGCGACCGCCAGCTCGCGCAGGACGAGGCCACGCGGGCCGCGGTCCTCCCGGCGCGCGTCGATTGGCTCGCGACTCCGGCCGAGATCACGGCGCTCGCCGCCGGCGACTGGAGCGGCGGCTTTCACGACCTGGCCATTCTCGGCGGTGACGGGAGAGCGAGAGTTCTCGCCAACGCCGAGCTCGCGCGACTCACGACGGAGGGCGACGCGGTCGAATTCGCCTACGAGAGTCCGGAGCTCGCAGGTGGGAACGCCGCCTGGCTTCCGGCCCGCATCGGCACCGGCAGCGCCGACACGCTCGTCCTGCTCGACCGCGCCGCCGGGAAGCTGCGCCGCCTCGATCCCCTGGCTCCCGCTGAAATCGAGAGCGCGCCGTCGCTCCTCGCGGCGGCCGCCGAAGAGAGCTTCGGCGAGCCGGTCGCCGCGCTCGCGCTGCGGCTGAACTCCGACGCCCTCTCCGATCTAGTCGTCCTCACCCGTGGCGGGTCGGAGCCGGTCCGGCTTCGTCCCTTCGTCGCCGGCCGCCGTCTTCACCGTCAACTCGACCAACGACGCCAACGACGGCACCTGCGACGGCACGCACTGCAGCCTGCGCGAGGCGATCAACGCCGCCAACGCCGCGGCCGGCGCGGACACGATCAGCTTCTCGGCCTTGGGCGCCGGCGCCCACACCCTCAGTCCGTTCAGCAACCTGCCGACGATCACCGGGACGATCACCCTCGACGGCACCACCCACCCGGATGGGCGGATCGAAATCGACGGCACTTCGAGCTCGGTCGGAATCACCCTCGACGCGCCGAGCTCGATCGTGCGCGGCATGGTGATCAACCGGGCGAGCAACCAAGGCCTCCAGATCGGCGGCAGCGCAGCCGGTTCGCTCATCGAAGGGAGTCTGTTCGGGCTCGACTACGCGGGGGCGGCGATCTCCGCCAACGGCATCTACAGCGTCATTGTCTTGGCCCCCTCCGTTACGATCGGCGGCGCCGCGCCGGCCGCGAGAAATGTCATCTCCGGGGCCGGTTCCGCGTCGCTATATATCACCGGGGCCTCGAACTCGGTCGTGCGTGGAAACTACATCGGCACCGATGCCGCGGGGGCGACCGACCGTTCGAACTCCTGCTACGGCTTGCATTTATACGGCACCTCGAGTCTGACCGTCGGCGGCACCGGGGCGGGCGAAGGAAACGTCATCTCTGGCGCCAATTGCTCTGGCGACCTACCTCCAAAACAGCTCGGGTACTCTCATCCAGGGGAACCAGTTCGGAACGACGGCCTCCGGCCTCGCAGCCGTGCCGAACGGTCAAGGCATCCAAAGCTACTTGAGCTCGTCCTTCACGATCGGCGGGACCGCGGCGGGGGCCGGCAATCTGATTTCGGGAAACTCGTCCCAAGGTGTCTACGCGCAGAACAGCAACGCTTTCGTCATGCAAGGGAACCGGATCGGAACCCAGCCGGACGGCATCACCGCGCTGCCGAACGCCTACGGAATCTACCTCTCCAGCTCTCCTGCCACGGTCGGCGGCGTCGCAGCCGGCGCCGGGAACATCGTCGCCCACAACCTGCAGGACGGGGTCGCTGTGAGCAGCGGCACGGGAACGAAGATTCGCGGCAACTCGCTCTTCGGCAATGGCCACCTCGGAATCGACCTCGCTGACAACGGCCGCTCGCCAAACGACCTCGCCGACTCGGACGCCGGAGCGAACCTGACGCAGAACTTCCCCGTCCTCGTCAGCGCATCGATCGACGGCTTCGGCGACCTTCAGGTCACCTACTCGGTCAGCAGCGACCCCGGGAATCAGGCCTATCCGCTCACCGTCGACTTCTACGAGGCCGACATCCTCGGCCAGGGGCGGGTCTACCTGGGAAGCAACAGCTATTCAGCGGTCGATTACGGCCTCGGCAACAAGACGGTCAACCTCGGCAACGCCGCCGGACTCGGGGTCGCAGCACCGGAGCCACTGGTTTCCGTCGCCACCGACAACAACGCCAACAGCTCCGAGTTCTCGGACGCCCGCCTGGTCGGCGTCCCCGGCGCGACGTCGTTCGTCGTCAATACGACGAACGACGCGAACGACGGCGTGTGCGACGGCGTCCACTGCAGCCTGCGCGAGGCGATCCTCTACTCGAACCTGAACAGCGGCTTCGTCGACACGATCAGCTTCAATATTTCCGGCACGCCGCCGTTCACGATCGCTCCGCTGTCGCCGCTGCCGGCGATCACCGACGCCGCGACCGTCAACGCCGCCTCCCAGCCCGGCTTCGCCGGCACGCCGATCGTCGAGCTCGACGGCCAGGGTGCGCAGCGGCGCTCCCGGCTTGCGCGTGATCTCGGCACCGAACACGACGCTCCGCGGTTTCGTCGTCAATCGCTTCACCTCCGGCGGCATCGTGCTCACCAACAGCCCGTCGGCGGTGATCGCCGGCAACTACATCGGCACCGACGTCGCCGGCGCCGCCGCGCTCGCCAACGGCTCTTTCGGCATCTCGATCGAGCCCGGGAGCGACAACTCGCTGATCGGCGGCGCAGCCGCAGCCGATCGGAACCTGATCTCGGGGAACGCGAATCGCGGCATCTACGTGCAGGCGGTGGCGAACGTCGTCATCCAGGGGAACCGGATCGGCACGAACGCCGCAGGCACCGCCGCGATTTCGAACGGCAACGGCGTCGAGGCTGCGAGCTCGACCGGCCTGCTCGTCGGCGGCGCCACGCCGGGCGAGGGAAACCTGATTTCAGGGAACTCCTTCGGCGTCTACTTGAACGGTACGACCGGTTCGACGGTGCGCGGCAACCTCATCGGCACCGACGCCGCCGGAACCGGCTCGATCGCCAACTCCGGTTTCGGAATCTACTCCTACTTCGCCACGGGAACGACGGTCGGTGGCGCAGCTCCGGGCGATGGGAATGTCATCGCAGGCAGCTCGTACGCGATCTATCTGTATAGCCCGACCGGCGGGATCGTGCGGGGAAACTTCATCGGCGTCGCCGCCGACGCCGTGACGCCGTTGCCCAACGGACTGGGGATCTACATCTTCCAGGGGACAGGAGTCTCGGTCGGCGGCGTCGCACCCGGCGAGGCGCAACTTCATCGCCTTCAACGGCAGCTATGGCGTCGTCATCGTCAACAACGGTCAGGAGCACGCCCTGCGGCGCAACTCGATCTTTCAGAACGCCGGTCTGGGGATCGACCTCGAGGGGAACGGCGTCACCGCGAACGACCCTGGCGACGGCGACACCGGCTCCAACCGCCTCCAGAACTTCCCCGTCGATCCAGAACATCGTGATCAACGGCCTCGGCGACCTCGAGGTGACCTACCTCGTCGACACCAATCCGGCGAACGCGACCTATCCGCTGGCGGTCGACCTCTTCAAGCCGGACTCGGCAGCGAGCTTCGAGGGCAAGACGTTCGTCGGCGGCGACTCCTACTCCATCGTCGACTTCGGCAACGGTGCGAAGACCGTCAACCTTGGCAACGCCCTCGCCCTCGGTATCGCGGTCGGATCGCGGCTGGTCGGCATGGCGACCGACGCGGCGGGCAACAGCTCCGAGTTCTCGCCGGCCGCGGGGGTCACCGGGCCGGCGCAGATCTACGTCGTCAACTCGGCGAACGACGTCGACGACGGCGCCTGCAACGTAACGCACTGCAGTCTGCGCGAGGCGATCGACGCCTCGAACACCAACACACCAGCTGTCGACAGCATTCACTTCAATTTGCCAGGAGTGCAGCCGTACGTCATCCAACCGGCCAGCGAGCTACCCTATGTGACCGACCCCGCAATCCTGAACGCGGCGACTCAGCCGGGATTCGCCGGCAGCCCGATCGTCGAGCTCTCGGGAGCGTCCACCTGCTGCGTGGGGCTGCGGCTCATTGCCCCAGGCAACACGGTGCGTGGACTCGTCGTGCGCAACTGGGGCGGGACCGGGATCGAGGCCCAGGCCGGAAGCACGATTCTTGCGGGCAACTTCGTCGGCACCGACGTCACCGGGACGATCGCCCAGGCCAACAACACCGGAGTCTTCGCGAACGGCAGCGGGACGCTCGTCGGTGGCTCGACCACCGCCGACCGCAACCTGATCTCGGGCAACAGCACCGGCCTCGTCCTCAACTCGGGTGCGGTCGCGATGGGGAACTGGATCGGCCTCAATGCGACCGGCGGTGCGGCGCTGGCCAACGGCAACGGCGCCAGCGTGCAGGACGCCACGCTCGGCGGTACCGGCGCGGGCGAAGCCAACACCATCTCCGGCAACAGCGGCGTCGGCGTCACGGTCTACGGATCGGCGTCGCTGGTGCAGGGCAATCTCATCGGCACGAACCCCGGAGGCGCGGCGATGCTCGGTAACGGCGGACACGGGATCGCCAGCTTTGCTTCTGGGGGCGCGATTGGCGGGCCCCTCCCCGGCGCCGGCAACCTCGTCTCCGGAAATGGCGCTTCCGGCATCCTGGTGAGCGGCGCCAGCGGCCTGCTGATCCAGGGGAACTGGATCGGCCTCGACGCCTCGGGTACCCTCGACTTCGGCAACGCTCAGTCCGGCGTGCGCTACGAGAGCAGCACGACCAACCAGCTGTTGGCCGACAACATCATCTCCGGTAACGCCAACGGTGTGCGGATCGAATCCGGCTGCAGCGCGATCGCCCTCACCGGCAACCGCATCGGCACCAACGCCGCCGGCAACGCAGCGCTAGGCAACTCCGGCGTCGGCGTCGAGATCCTCGACGCCGCGCTCGTCCAGGTCGGAATTGCCGGGCAGGGCAACCTCATCTCCGGTAACGGCAGCCGCGGGGTGCGGATCTCCGGCAGCAATTCGGCGGGGGCGATCGTGCGCGGCAACTTCATCGGCACCGACTCCTCGGGCAGCTTCGACGTCGGCAACGCCTCCGACGGCATCGAGGTCGTGGACGTCGGCGGAGTCGAGATCGGCGGCGCCGGCGCCGGCGAGGCGAATCTGATCTCCGGCAACAACCTGCGCGGCGTGGTGCTTTCGGGAAGCAATACGACCGGCGCCCAGGTGAGGGGCAATTTCATCGGCACCAACCTGGCTGGGACCGCGGCCGTGCCGAACTCCGGCGCCGGCATCGAGGTCAACGCCGCGCCGGGCAACATCATCGGCGGCGCCGGCTTCGGGCAGCGCAACCTGATCTCCGGCAACGGCTCGATCGGGATCTACGTCAACGGCAGCAACGCCACCGGCAATTGGATCTTGGGCAACCTCATCGGCACCGACATCCTCGGGCTCACGGCGCTCGGCAACGGCTCGTCCGGTGTCGATATCTCCTCAGCGCCGGCGAACCTCATCGGCGGTACGTTTCCCGGCGCCGGCAATGTCATCTCTGGCAACGGCGGCATCGGCGTCTCGATCTCGTTCTCCGGCGCCACCGCCAACCAGGTGCAGGGCAACTGGATTGGCACCAACCTCACCGGCACCGGCGCGATCCCCAACGCCGCCGACGGCGTGCAGATCTTCGCCGCGCCCGGCAACACCATTGGCGGCAGCGCGCTCGGCGCCGGCAACGTGATCTCGGGCAACACGCTCTCTGGCGTCTCGCTCAACTTCAGCGGCGCGGCCGGCAACTTCGTCTACGGCAACCGGATCGGCACGCAGGGCGACGGCCTGACGCCGCTGCCCAACGGCCTGTCCGGCGTGACGATCGCGTTCAACGCCAGCAGCAATCGCATCGGCGGCCCGGCGCTGGGCCAGGGCAACATCATCGCCGCCAACACCGACGACGGGATCACGGTCGAGTCCGGAGTCAACGACCGGCTGTCGGGCAACAGCTACTTCGCCAATGGCGGGCTGGCGATCGATCTCGGCCCCGACGGCGTCCAGCCGCCGGACGTCGGCGACGGCGACAGCGGCGCCAACCTGCTGCAGAACTACCCCTATCTCGCCGCCGTGTCGAGCGATGGGGCGACGACGACCTCGATCGCCGGGTCGCTGTCGAGCACCGCCAACGCCACGTTTACCGTCGAGCTCTATGCCTCTGCAGGCTGCGACGCCTCCGGGCACGGGGAGGGCACGACTTACCTCGGCTCGACCACGATCCTCGCCGACGCCTCGGGGGCAGCCGCGTTCCTCATCGCGCTGCCGGTCGGAGTTCCGAACGGCGCGACCGTCACCGGCGTCGCCATCACCGCCGCCGGCAGCAGCTCAGAGTTCGGTCCTTGTATCGCCGAGGACGATCTGGCCCTTTTCAACGACGGCTTCGAGATGGGAGACGCTTCCGCCTGGGCGAACCCCCTCCAGCCCTGATACTGGCGCAGCGCGCTAGCCGACTGAACGCTGGAGACAGGTCTCGCCACAGAGCAGCAGCACCTTGCCCAGCGGGCGCTCGTGCTCGAGGTAGGCGTAGGCCTGGGCCGCTTCGGCGAGCGGGAAGAGCCGGTCGACGACCGGGCGCAGGCGGCCGTCGGCGAGACGCGGCAGGCCGAACTCGGCGAAGCCGCGCACCAGCTCGGCCTTCTCCGCCACCGGCCGGGCGCGCAGCACCGAGCCGACGATCTGCAGCCGGCGGCGCAGGAGGAGGCCGAGATCGAGCTCGACCTTCCGTCCGGCGGTGAGCCCGACCAGAATCAGGCGGCCGCGCTCAGCCATGCACTCGAGCGTCGGCCCCAGCCACTCCCCCGCCACGAGGTCGAGCACGAGATCGACCCCCTTGCCACCGGTCGCCGCGCGCACCCGCTGCGGATAGTCGGCGTCGAGCGGCACGAGATGCTCGACGCCGAAGTCGCGCAGCGCTCGCAGGCGTTCCGGCGAGCGCGCCGCGGCGATGACCCGGCCGCCGAGCTCGCGGATCAGCTGCACTGCGAAGGTGCCGATGCCCGAGGTCGCGCCGGTGACCAGCACGCTCTCGCCCGCGGCGCAGCCCGCCTTCGACGACGAGATTCGTCCATGAGGTGAGAGCGGCCTCGGGAATCGCCGCTGCCTCTTCGAGCGTGAGGTTCGTCGGCACCGGCAGGAGCTGTCCGGCGGGGACCGCGACCCACTCCGCCCTGTCCACCACCGGCGAGGAGCGCCATCACCCGGTCGCCGATGCGGCAATCCGTCCACACCGTCGCCGATCCGCTCGACGACGCCGGCGCATTCGAGCCCGGGCACCGAGCTCGCCCCCGGGGGCGGCGGATACTGCCCGCGCATCTGCAGGAGATCGGCGCGGTTGAGCCCGGCCGCGGCGACGCGGACGCGGACCTCGCCGGGGCCCGGGCACGGGGGTCGGCACCTCGCCGACGGCGACCGCGCCGGAGATCTCGAGCCGCCAGGGAAGAACCGCCAGCACGGCCGCCGTCAGCCCACGCCGACCGGCGAGCGCTCGGCGAACCGGCACCCTCGCCGGACCCTGGCCCGCGAGCTCGCGATGGTGCTCGTCGATCGACAGCGTGCCGTCGTGCAGCCACTCGTGCCGGCCGTCGAGCACGGCGAGGCCCGCCTTGTACTTGCGGTCGTCGTCGTTGTGCCAGAGGTCGTGGAAGAGCCTCGCCACCTTGCGCCGGCTGCCGCGACAGAAGAGGTCGGCGAGGTCTGCAGCCTGCGCGGCGGAGGCGTCCCCTTTGCGCCGCAGCGCCTCGGCGCGCGCCACGGCAGCCGCCATGGCGAAGAGCTCGTCGGCGACATCGACGAGCCGGAAGAGGAAGCCCTGCTTGAACTGCAGCTTCGCCTGGTGCACGTTCATGCCGTGGAAGACCTGGCGCGCGAGCTTGCGCGAGGTGCGATCGATGAAGCGCATGTGCGTGGCCAGAGTGTCGAACTCGGCATAGCGCGGGAATCGTCCCCAGCCGAGCCAGCGGGAGGGATACCACCAGGAGTAGAACCCGGCGGCGCGGAAGAACGCCTTCAGCTTTCGCGCCCAGCGGCTTCTCCGGGTCGATGAGGTCGCCGGCGACCTGGAGGTGCTTGTCGACCGCCTCGCGCGCCATGAAGAGGTGCATGATCTCGGAGGAGCCTTCGAAGATCCGGTTGATCCGGAAGTCGCGGAAGATCTGCTCGACGGCGATCGGCTGCTCGCCGCGCGCCAGCGAGCGACTGCGCGGTCTCGTAGCCGCGGCCGCCGCGGATCTGCATGGTGTCGTCGACGATCTCCCAGGTGCGCTCGGTGCTCCAGAGCTTCGCCGCCGCCGCTTCGAGGCGGATGTCGTAGCCCCCGCGGTCGGCCATCTGGCAGGCGAGCTCGGTCATCGCCTCCATGGCGAAGGTGACCGCCGCCATGTCGGCCAGCTTGTGGGTGATCGCCTCGTGCTTGCCGACCGGCCGGCCCCACTGCACCCGCCCGGCGGCCCAGGTGCGGCAGATCTCGAGGCAGAGCTTGGCGCAGCCGAGCGCGCCGGCCGGGATCGCCAGGCGCCCGGTGTTGAGCGTGGTGAGGGCGATCTTGAGCCCCTTGCCCTCGCCGCCGATGCGGTTCTCCACCGGCACCCTGACGTCGGTGAACGAGATCACTGCGTTGGCGAGTGCCCGCAGGCCCATGAAATGACAGCGATGCTCGACCTGCACTCCGGGCGAATTCATCTCGACCACGAAGGCAGTGATCTTCTTGTCGTTCGGAGGATGGGCACCGCGGGCCATCACCACGAGGAGCTGGGCGATCGTGCCGTTGGTACACCAGAGCTTGCTGCCGTTGAGGATGTAGTGCGTGCCGTCGGCCGAGAGCTCGGCGGTGGTCGCGAGGCGCGCCGGATCGGAGCCGACGTCGCCCTCGGTGAGCGCGAATCCCGTGATCTCGCCTGCCGCGCAGCGCGGCAGGAAGCGGCGCTTCTGCTCCTCGGTGCCGAAGTAGAGCAGCGGCGTCGGCACGCCGATCGACTGATGCGCCGAGAGCAGCGCCTCGACGTTGCCGTCGACGCTGCCGAGGAGCTCCATCAGCTTGGAGTATTCGAGCATGCTGAAGCCCAGCCCGCCGTATTCTTTCGGGATCTTGAGGCCGAAGGCGCCGAGCTTGCGCAGGCCGTCGAGGACGTGCGGCGGATACTCGCCCGTGGCGTCGATCGCCTCAGGGTCGACCTCGTTCAGCAGGAACTCGCGAAAGGCGTCGTAGAAGGCGTCGAACTCCGGCCGCTCGCGGTCGATCAGGGGATAGGGGTGGACCAGGTCGGCGCGGAAGTTGCCGAGGAAGAGCTCCTTCATGAAGCTCGGGCTCCTCCACTCGCTTTCGCGCGCCGCCTCGGCGACCTTGCGCGCATCCTGCTCGCTGATGTGACGAGGGGCGGAGGCGGATGTCGCAGGCATGGGTCGTCTCCCTCGCGGTCGATGCCGCAGTGCGGCTAGATTTTACCGCAAGGCGGCATTCTTGTCGCGGCGCGGCGCCCGCGCCGAAGTGCCGGGCCAGAGGGTGACGGCGACCCCCGCCAGGACCACCCCACCGCCGGCGAGCAACCGCCAGGTGACCGGCTCGTCGAAGAGCAGCCAGCCGACCAGGACGGCGCAGATCGGCACGGTGTAGGAGATCAACGAAGCCGCCACCGCCGAGCGCCGGGCGAGCAGCCAGAAGTAGAGCGAGAAGGTCAGCGCGGAGCCGAAGAGGGCGAGGTAGAGGGTCGCCAGCCAGGGGCCGGCCGCGGCACCGGCTCCGACCATCGGGGCGACCGGCCGGTGGCGCTCGATGACGAGCGCCAGGAGGCCCATCGCGCCGCCGGTCATCAGCATCGGCACCCCGGCGACCGAAAACGGCGAGATGGCGCTTCCCCAGCGTTTGACCGAGAGGCTGCCGAGGGCGGAAACCAGCGGCGCCAGGAGAAAGACCATGGCGGCGAAGAAGACCTGCTTGCCGCCGAGCTTGTCGAAGTCTTCCGAGAAGACGATCGCCACCCCGGCGAAGCCGACCAGGACGCCGGCGAACCGCCGCCCGCCGCCGCGCTCGCCGGGAAGCAGGAAGTGGCCGAGGCTCACGATCCAGAGCGGCAGAGTCGCGAAGAGGATGGCCGCGAGTCCGGAGGGGACCCACTGCTCCCCCCAGTAGACGATGCCGTAGGAGCCGGCGAACGTCGTCGCCGCATTGATCACCCAGAGGCGCGCCTCGCCCGGCAGGCGGCCGAAGCGGACGCCGCGGAGATGGCCGATCGCCACCAGGACGAGCCCGGCGAGCGCGAACCGGATCGCCACCCCGGTCACCGGCGGGATGCCCTCGAGCGCGATCCGGATCGCCGCCCAGGTCGTGCCCCAAATTGCCGTCAGGAGGGCGAATACCGCGACCTCTTTCCCGGTGACGCGCATCCGGGGACTCTACCTCCGGGCGGACATCCCGGCGCGAAAGGAGGAGAGAATAGGCGCATGAACGACAACGCCGGCTTCCTGCAGCCTCTCCTCGGGCAGATGCTGCCCTGGCTCTACGTCGACTCGCGCTGGTGGACGGTCTTCGGGCTGCTCGGCAACGCTCTTTTCAGCAGCCGCTTCGTCATCCAGTGGCTGCACTCGGAAAAGCGCAAGGAGCTCGTGGTGCCGCCGATCTTCTGGCACCTGTCGTTCTGGGGCAGCGCCTGTTCGCTGATCTACGCCTTTCACATCGACAAGCTGCCGATCCTGCTCTCATTCGCCTTCCTGCCCTTCCTCTACGCGCGCAACCTCGTGCTGCTGCGCCGGGGACCGCTGGCCACGAAGGCGGAATAGGCGGGAGCTCGACCCGACCTCGGTCGGGTCAGGGGTAGATCTTGTAGAGCATCCGCGGGTAGGGGATGGTCTCGCGGACGTGGTCGAGCTTGCACATCCAGGCGACGAAGCGCTCGAGGCCCATGCCGAAGCCGGAGTGCGGGCACGAGCCGTACTTGCGCACATCGAGGTACCACTGGAAGGCCTCGATCGGCAAATTGTGCTCGCGGATGCGCTGCAGCAGGAAGTCGTGGTCGTGGATGCGCTGGCTGCCGCCGATGATCTCGCCGTAACCCTCGGGCGCCAGGATGTCGAGCCCCAGCACCACCTTCGGGTTCTCGGGATCGGGCTGCATGTAGAACGCCTTGAAGGCGGTCGGAAAGCGGCTCACCATCAGCGGCTTCTCGAAATCGGCGGCGACCAGGGTCTCTTCGTCGGCCCCGAAGTCGTCTCCCCAGGCGATCGGATTGCCCTTGGCGTTCAGGCGCTCGATGGCCTCGGTGTAAGTGATGCGCGGGAACGGCGGTACGACCGCCTCGAGGAGCCTGGTGTCGCGCTCGAGGACCTTCAAGTCCTCGGCGCAGCGGTCGAGAACGCGCGCCACCAGCGCCGAGACGAACTCCTCGGCCAGGTTGCAGAGGCCGTCGAACTCGAGGAAGGCGACCTCGGGCTCGACCATCCAGAACTCCATCAGATGCCGGCGAGTCTTCGACTTCTCCGCCCGGAAGGTCGGACCGAAGCAGTAGACGCGGCCGAAAGCCGAGATGGCGGGCTCGAGGTAGAGCTGCCCCGACTGGGTGAGGAACGCCTTGTCGCCGAAGTAGTCGGTCTCGAAGAGGGTCGAGGTCCCCTCGCAGGCCGCCGGGGTGAGGATCGGCGAGTCGATGCGCACGAAATCGCGGCTGTGGAAGAAGTCGTGGATCCCCTGCTCGACCTCGCTGCGGACCTTGAGCGCCGCGCGCTGGCGGCTGGAGCGCAGCCAGAGGTGGCGATTCTCCATCAGGAAGGCGGTGCCGTGGTCCTTCGGGGTGATCGGGAAGTCATGCGTCAGGTGGTCGACGCCGAAGTCCGTGAGCTGGATCTCGACGCCGGAGGGCGAGCGCTTGTCCTCCTTGACCACTCCTGTCAGATGGACCGTGGACTCCTGCGTCACGCGTTCGACGTCGGCCCAGGCCGCCTCGGAGATGTCGGCCCGGCTCGCCACCGCCTGCACGACGCCGCTGCCGTCGCGCACCTGGAGGAAGCCGATCTTGCCGCTCGAGCGCTTCTGCACGATCCAGCCGCGCAGGTCGACACTCTCGCCAATATGGTTCTTCAGTCGACGGATCGTGGGCGCCAGGGTAGTCATGGAACCGGTCATTGTAGAAACCCGGTCTGGTCCCGGTCAACCCGGACCGGTCAATCTGACGAAGGGCCGGGCTCCCCCGCCGGCTCGGCCGGCGGACCTATCGTCAGGGCGTCGAGCTCCGCCAGCGCGCCGCCCGCGGCGGCCTGCTCGGCGCCTTTCTTGGTCCGCCCGATCCCCCGGCCGGCGAGGGCACCGCGGAGACGCACCTCGACCGTGAAGACTTTGTCGTGGTCGGGGCCGCTCTCCTCGACCACACTGTAGACCGGCAGCGGCCAGCCCCGCGCCTGGATCTGCTCCTGCAGGGTCGACTTGGGATCCACCGCGCGCTGTTCGAGCGGCAGCTCGCTGGCGCTCTCGAGATAGGTTCGGACGACCTCTCGCGCGGCCGCGAAACCGGCGTCGAGATAGACCGCGCCGAAGAGCGCCTCGAGAACATCCGCCAGCAGCGACGCCTTGAAACGGCCCCCCGAGCGCTCTTCGCCCGCCCCGAGGCGCAACCCCTCGCCGATGGCGATCCTGGCGGCGTAGCGCGCCAGAGCGTCTTCGTTTACCAGCATCGACTTCAGCAGCGAGAGCTCGCCTTCGGCGCGACCGGTATGGAGCTCGAAGAGCCAGTCTGCGGTCACCAGCCCGAGCAGCGAATCGCCCAGGAACTCGATCCTCTCGTAGTGGGTCGAAATCCCGGCCTCGCTCGCCCAGGAGCGGTGGGTCAGCGCTTCGTCGAGCAGCTCGCGATTGCGGAACTGGTGTCCGAGTCGGGCTTCGAGCCCTGCCAGGATTTCGCCGCGATCCGCCACGAGGCCGATTCTAAGCGTTATCGGAAGGCGGAAGGCGGAGGGCGGAGGGCGAAGCGCGTCGCTCATCGCCGCCCGAAGCGCCGTTCGAGGTCGGCGTCGGTCAAGTGCAGCACGACCGGGCGGCCGTGCGGACAGGCGTACGGGTTCTCGGCGGCGAAGAGCTCGGAGATCAGGGCCTCGAGCTTCTCCGCCGCCAGGGCATGGTGCATCTTCACTGCCGCCTTGCAGGCGAGCGAGGCGGCGAAGTCGTCGAGGATCCGCTGGCCGAGGTTCTCGGGCGATGCCTCCGTGTCCGCCGCCAGCCGGAGGAGCAGCGCCTCCCCCTCGCTCGGAGAAAGCACGGCCGGCGTCGCGCTGACCGCCAGCGACCCGCCCGAGAGCTCGGTGATCTCGAAGCCGGCCGGCTCGAGCGCCGCCGCGAGCTCGACGAGGCGCATGCGCTCGCCGCGCGAGAGCTCGAGGACCAACGGCGCGACGAGGCGCTGCGAGTCGGCCCGCTCCGTGGCGAGCGAACGCCGGAAACGCTCGTACAGCACGCGCTCGTGGGCGACATGCTGGTCGATGAGGTAGAGCCCGTCCGGTCCCTCGAGCAGGATCAGCGCCCCCTTGTACTGCCCCAGCAGGCGAAAGCGCCGGGTCTCGCCACCGCGCCCCGAGAGCGGCACCGGCACACGGTCGAGCGGAGCGAGCGAGAGCTCGGCGAGATGCACCGCCTGCCCCACCGCGTCGGCGGAGCCGGCAAAGGGAGCGGAGGACACCTCCCGAATCTCGCCCGCGAAGGCCGCCTGGCCAGAAAAGCTCCGCCCGCCCGAGCCCTCCCAGGCGAACGGCGCCTCGGGCAGCAGAGATGTCGTCCGCAACGGCGCGGCCTCTTCGCCGCGCGCCCGCGCCAGCGCCAGGCGCAGCGTCTCGCCCAGGCGATCCATCAGACGAGGATCGCGGAAGCGAACCTCGGCCTTCTGCGGATGAACGTTGACGTCCACGTCGAAAGGCAAAAGCTCGATAAATAGAAAAAGAGACGGAAACTCGTCGCTACGCCATTCGTCGCGCACCGCCCGGTAGAACGTCGCGAGCACGGCACGGTCCCGCACCAGCCGCCGGTTCACGAACACAAAGCTCCGTCGAGCCCCGCGCGCGGTCGCCGGAGAACCGACGAAACCGAAGGCAAACCGCTCCGAGCTCGCCAACGCCGACTCGGCGGCACCTACCCTTACCAGCAGCTTTTCAAACGCCTCGCCAAACACCTCGCCGATCCGACGACGCAATCCCTCCGATCGGGCGTCGTCACCGGCAGCCTGCGCCGAGGCCTCCAGCAAGACCCGGCCTTCGCTTTTCAAACGAAATGAAACGTCGGGCCGGGCAAGGACGTAACCCTCGACCACCTCGACGCAGCGCCGCAGCTCGGTCTCTCTGGACTTGAGGAACTTGCGCCGCGCGGGGACGTTGAAGAAGAGCGACGCGACGTCGATCGTCGTGCCGCGGGTGCGGGCGGTCGGCTCGACCGCCAGGATCCGGCCGCCCTCCAGGAGCACCCTCGTCCCCTCCCCCGGCGCCATCGCGGTGGTGAGCTCGACCTTGGCGACGGCGGCGATCGTCGCCAGCGCCTCGCCGCGGAAACCCAGGGTCGCGACCTGCTCGAGGTCGGCCATCGAGGCGATCTTGCTGGTGGCGTGGCGATCGAAGGCCAGCAGCGCGTCGTCGCGGTCCATCCCGGAGCCGTCGTCGGCGATCCGGATGCGCTGCCGCCCGCCCCCTTCGAGGTCGATCTCGAGCCGCGTCGCCCCGGCGTCGAGGGCGTTCTCGACCAGCTCCTTGACCACCGAGGAGGGCCGCTCCACCACTTCCCCGGCGGCGATCTGCGACACCAGCCGGTCGGGGAGGATCTGGATGCGCGGCATGGCGGCATCTTACTAAGAGTGACGTGATGTACCGGACGGCGCCGCAGCCCCGGATCCTGACGGCGCCCTCCTCGGACGGATGCTCGACGACCGCTGCCTGCCGTCACGCTTCGCAGAAGCGATCACCCAACCGGCGCATGAAGTCCTCGTGAGCGCCGCGACGATCTGGGAGGGGCGCTTCCTCAGCTCTTGGGTAGCCAGAAAGCCAGGTGAGCGCCGATTAGCTCCGCAGCCAGGACGTGTCCCTCAGAGTTCCAGTGGGTCGTATTGTTGTAGAGACACCGGGAATCCGCGCGAAAACCAGCGAGCAGATCGACAACAGGAAGTCCCGCACGAGCCATGAGATCGGAGAGTAGCGCCTGAGGCATCGAGAAATCGAAGCGCGAGGCATCCCTGTTGGAAAGCAACCGCGACTGCAGTGCCTGGTTCACCTGCGTCTCGTCCGGCAACAGGGCAACCACGACCGGCACCCCACGTTCAGCAGCATGATCGCGTATCCGCAGGATCTGGTCGACGTTCGCCTTCGCGGCAGCAACACGCTCTGGTGACGCCCTGAGATGGTTGGCCAGCCGCCTCGCCTGGACTCTCAGGAACGCCTCAGTGAAGTCGTCGCAAGACCGCCTTGGTGGTGACGCCGGCAGCGTCGGCCGCATCGCGCGCGCAAGGTGAGAGTACTCGTAGAGCTTCACTTCCAATAGGACGGACCATCGGGATGCTGCCTCTCTCGAGATCCGTCGACCAGCCACGCTCGTCGGCAACCTGTCCACCGATAGCGCTTTGCTGTACGTGTCATTGCCGACGAAGAACCCGACCAAGACCAAGTCAGGCTCAAAGCGGAAACCTTCGCGGGCGAAGTATTGCGCATACTGAAACGGATCCCAACCCCCGACGCCAGCGTTGATCACCTCTACGGGACGAGTGGTCTCACGCCCCAGGACCCGTTCTAGAACTTGTGGATAAGCGCTCTGCTGTTCGACGCTGGATCCGACCGTGAACGAGTCACCCAGCACCAAGACCCGGTAGTCCTGCGGGCCCTTCGGCCGGACCTCTCGGTTCCGCAACCCCTGGCTGCTCGCGACAGTCTCCACGCCATTCGCGTGTCGGCCACTGCCACCTGGCTTGATGCGGTAGCCGGTATCGGGGTCCGCTTCGAAGACCATGTTCTGTTCGGGCGCGAAGGGGATCGGGTGGATGACACGGACAGCCAACTCGGCAGCCAGAAGCGCGGCTATCGCCGCACAGGCGGACAGACTGATACGGAGCGACCACCATCGCCACACAGCTGCAGCTGGAGGGCGCAGTGCGCGAGGCCGCCTTTCCTGTGTTTGCCTACTGGCTTTCAAGAGAGCGCCTAACGGATCGCCAGTTGAGCGGCGTGGCAGGATTGCCGCCCCGCGAAGCGGGTCGCAGACGCCCAACGCGTCCGCTCGAATGAATTGAAGCTCATGCAGGCCTCCTTTGGGCCTACCCACGCGGTAGCTTTGAGGATGGCTAGTAACCCTTCCAAAGGAGGCACTGCATGCAATTGTACTGGCACATTCGCCTTGGACTGCGAGCACGGGTTTAGGGATGCAGTACTTGTGAGGACCCTTGGGCGCCCGGGCGGTTTGGGAAAGGCGGCGAGAAAAGTCGGATAGTCCTCGCGAGGGCCCGGCCGTTCGGCGGGCGTCTTGGGGGGCGTTTCGCCGCTGCGGAATCCTCGGGATAGGAGGGCGATGGTCGGGGTGGCCTCTTCGAGAGGCTGCGGGTTCGGGTGAAGAGCGCTGGTGACTCTGGACTGGTGCGCTCTCCTACTTCGCGGTGACTCCGCGCTCGCGGAGAGAGGCCTGGGCGGCGGCGAGACGGGCGATGGGGACGCGGAAGGGGGAGCAGGAGACGTAGTCGAGGCCGACCTTGTGGCAGAAGGCGATCGACTTCGGGTCGCCGCCGTGTTCGCCGCAGATGCCGATCTCCATTCCGGGGCGGGTCTTTCGTCCCAGCTCGACCGCCATTTTCATCAGCTTGCCGACGCCCGGCTCGTCGATCGAGGCGAAGGGGTTCTCGGGCAGGATCGCCTTCGCGAGGTACTCGAGGAGGAAGCCCTTCTCGGCATCGTCGCGCGAGATGCCGAAGGTCATCTGCGTCAGGTCGTTGGTGCCAAAGGAGAAGAACTGGGCGAAACGCGCCAGCTCGTCGGCGGTGAGGGCGGCGCGCGGCACCTCGATCATCGTGCCGAACTTGTAGCTCACCCGCCGGCCCTGCTCGGCCATCACCTTTTCGGCCTCCTCCATCAGCGCCAGCTGCTGGACCTCGAGCTCGCGCCAGTGCCCGGCGAGCGGAATCATCACCTCGGGGTGCACGTCGATCCCTTCGCTCGCCGCCCGGCAGGCGGCCTCGAAGATCGCCCGCACCTGCATGCGGGTGAGGGCTGCCATGTGAATTCCGAGGCGCACGCCGCGCAGGCCGAGCATCGGGTTCGACTCCTGCAGGCGCTCGATCGCCGTCAGGACGTGACGCTTCTCGGCCAGAGCCGCCGGATCCGCGCCGGACTCCTCGAGCTTCTCGACCGCCATCGCGACCTCGAGATGGCCGGGGAGGAATTCGTGCAGCGGCGGGTCGATCAGGCGCACGATCACCGGCAGTCCGTCCATCGCCTTGAAGAGGCCGTAGAAGTCCTCGCGCTGATGCCGCAGCAGGGCGTCGAGGCATTCGGCGACGACTTTCGGGTCGTCCTTGGCGAGGATCATCCGCTGCACGACCGGCATCCTCTCGGTCTCGAAGAACATGTGCTCGGTGCGGCAGAGACCGATGCCCTGCGCGCCGTATTCGCGCGCCCGGCGGGCGTCGGCGGGATAGTCGGCATTCGCCCACACCTGCAGGCGGCGTTCGGTGTCGGCCCAGGAAAGAAGCTTCAGTAAATAGGGGTCCTTGAGATCCGGCACGATCGTGGCGAGCTCGCCCGCGAAGACCTCTCCCGAGGTGCCGTCGATCGAGATCCAGTCGCCTTCGGCAAAGGTCCGCGACGCGACGCGCATCGTGCGCGCCTCGAGGTCGATCTCGAGCTCCGCCACGCCGACCACCGCCGGCTTGCCGAACTGCCGGGCGACGAGTGCCGCGTGGCTCGTGCGCCCGCCGCGGCTCGTCAGCAGCCCCTTCGCAGCCGAGCATGCCGTGCACGTCGTCCGGCTTGGTCTCCGGGCGGACCATGATGACCGGGCGCTCGGAGTCCTTCGCCCAGCGCTCGGCGACGTCGGCATCGAACGCGATGACACCCACGGCGGCGCCGGGCGAGACGTTCAAGCCACTGGCGAGCCGATCTCCAGCCCGCATTGCCTTCTTTACCGAGCTTCTTTCCAATTGCGGGTGCAGGAAGAAATCGACCTGGTCGGGCGAGACGCGCAGCAGCGCCTGTTCGCGGGTGATCAGGCCCTCCTGGACCATGTCCACGGCGATGCGCACGGCGGCCTGGGCGGTGCGCTTGGCGTCGCGGGTCTGCAGCATCCAGAGCTTGCCGCGTTCGATAGTGAACTCGACGTCCTGCAGGTCGCGATAGTGGTGCTCGAGCTTCGCGGCGATCGCCTCGAACTCGGCGTAGGCCGCCGGCATCTCGAGGCGCAGCTCGTCGATCGGCTTGGTCATCCGGACGCCGGCGACCACGTCTTCGCCCTGGGCGTTGGTGAGGTAGTCGCCCTCGATTCCCGGCGCGCCGGTCGCCCCGCTGCGCGTCATCGCGACGCCGGTCGCCGAGTCGTTGCCGAGGTTGCCGAAGACCATCGTGCAGATGTTCACCGCCGTGCCGAGATCGTGCGCGATGTTGGCGGCGTTGCGATAGTCGACGGCGCGGCGTCCGTTCCAGCTGCGGAAGACCGCCTCGGTGGCGAGCCGGATCTGCTCGCGCGGGTCCTGCGGAAAGGGACGTCCCGCCTGGCTCTCGATGATCTCCTTGAACCGGGCGGTAACCCGCCGCCAGTCGTCGGCTCCGAGGTCGGAGTCGCTCGCGACCCCGGCGCTCTTCCTGGCCTCCGTCAGCACCTCCTCGAACGATTCGTCGGCGACCTCCATCACCACCGAGCCGAACATCTGCACCAGCCGGCGGTAGCTGTCGAAGGCGAAGCGCGAATCGCCGGTGAGACGCTCGAGTCCCGCCGCGACCTCGTCGTTGAGGCCGATGTTGAGCACCGTGTCCATCATGCCGGGCATCGAGAAGCGCGCTCCCGAGCGGCAGGAGACGAGCAGCGGATTCGCGACGTCGCCGAAGCGCTTGCCGGTCATCTTCTCGAGGCGCGCGAGGGCCGCGAGCACCTCGTCCCAGAGGCCGTCGGGGAAAGTCTCGCCGCCCTCGAGATAGGCGTTGCAGCCGGCCGTCGTGATGGTGAACCCGGGAGGGACCGGAAGCCCCAGCCGTGTCATGTCGGCCAGATTCGCGCCCTTGCCGCCGAGCAGGCCGCGCACCGCCTCCCAGTTTCCGGCGACCCGCTGCGCTGCCGGCAGTTCGTCGAAGCCGAAGACCCACTTGTTGCCCATCGAGCACTCCCCTCCGCGAAACGCTCCGAGCCGCCTTCCCGTCCCCTGCGCGATGATGCAGAGCATCCTATCGCTGCCGCGGCGTGAACTCTGTCAGCCCCGGCCCGCGTCCGTGGCCATCCAAAGAGGTGGCACCCGCGGCCGGACGGACCACTTCCCGTCGGCGCCCTCACGGGTAAGATCGCGCGATGCCGGAGCGCGAGGAATCCCCGCCGGGCAGCCCGCCCGCCCTCCGGAGGACGCCCGGCGCCGCCCTCCTGCGCATCGCCGGCTACGGCGCCGCCTGCGGCATATTGCTGGCGATCCTGCGCTGGACGGACTACCGCTGGCTGGTGGTCGAGCACTCGGTGGAAATCTGGGGCGGGCTCATCGCGGCCCTCTTCTCGGCGCTCGGCATAGCACTCGGACTCCGCCTGACCCGCAATCGCGTCGAGCGCATTCTCGTTCCGGTAGAGGTTCCGGTAGAGGTCCCGGTCGAGGTCCAGGTACCTGTCTACGTTCCGTCGTCAACGCCGTTCGCCGTCGACGAGCGCCGCCAGCGGGAGCTCGGCGTCACCGCGCGCGAGCTCGAGATCCTCGGCCTCATCGCCGACGGCCTGTCGAACCGGGAGATCGCCGAGCGACTCTTCGTCAGCGAAAACACGGTCAAGACCCATTCCAGCCGGCTGTTCGACAAGCTGGGGGCGCGGCGGCGGACGCAGGCCGTCCAGCTCGGCCAGGCCGCAGGCCTGCTTCCCGGCGTCGCAGGCCTCCTCCCCGGGGTCGCGGTCACCCGAAAGCATGAAATCGGGGGAGAATCGCCCGCCACGGAGAAAAATCACTCGAACGGGTGACGACGGCGAAGCGGCGCCAGGCCTATCGTCCGCCCCGGATCGCGGCACCGGAGCCGCGGCTTTCTGCCGTCAGAGGAGAACCAGACCATGTCGATGAAGCGCACGATTCTCACCTGGGGCCTGATTGCGGGTGTCGTCTCGATCAGCATGATGCTCGCCACGATGCCGTTCGTCGATCGCGTCGGCTTCGACTACGGCATGGTGCTCGGCTACACCGCGCTGGTGCTCTCGGCGCTGCTGATCTTCCCCGGCGTGCGCTCCTATCGCGACAACGTCGCCGGGGGCAAAATGACCTTCGGCCGCGGCTTTCTCGTGGGGCTGGGCATCGCCCTGGTGGCGGCGGTCTGCTATGGCATCGTCTGGGCGGTCGTTTACGCCAACTTCATGCCCGACTTCTGCGACAAATACGCGTCCTACATGATCGACAAGGTGAAGTCCTCCGGGGGATCGGCCGACAAGATCGCCGAGGCGACCACCCAGGCGGCCGAGATGAAGCGCCTCATGGAGAATCCGCTGACCAACGCCGCGATGGCCTTCCTCGAGCCGTTCCCGGTCGGGATCCTCGCGTCGCTCATCTCCGCCGGCATCCTCAAGAAGAAGTAAGCCGCTCAGACCGACCGTTCGTCCACGAATCCAGACGACCCCATTCACTCGCTTTCCACGCTCCGGAGGTTGACATGCAAAGAGTCACGGGTATCGGCGGCATCTTCTTCAAGGCCAAGGATCCGGTCGCGCTGCGCGCCTGGTACAAGGACCATCTCGGCATCGACGTCCAGGATTGGGGGGGCGCGGCCTTCCGCTGGGTCGACGCCGCCGGCCAGCCGACGCCGGGCACCACGGTCTGGAACATCGCGCCCGAAACGACCGACTACTACGCCCCGAGCACGGCGCCTTTCATGGTGAACTACCGCGTCGCCGATCTCAAAGCGCTCCTCCTCGAGCTGCGCAAGGAGGGCTGCAACGTCGTCGACAAGAGCGGCGAGGACTCCGAATACGGCAAGTTCGGCTGGGTCATCGATCCGGAGGGCAACAAGGTCGAGCTCTGGGAGCCGCCGGCAGGCGAGTAAGCCGCGGGGAGGGTACCGACTCGGCTGGGGCGGCCGGACCCGCAGCTGGGGACATGTAGCCGCCCCAAGGGAGCGGGCGGACAGACCCGGACCGCTCCAGGGCGGATACGTGTCCCCGGCGTACCCAAGCGGGCCGGTCAGGACCCCGAGCGGGTCGTCCCAGCGACCCCGACTGACACCAGAAGCGAAGGCTCAGGCGTCCGAGGTCGCGTGCTCCGGCACTCGGGATCCAAAGTGGGCTCCTACTTGAAGCGTGGTCGCCCACTTTGGATCCCGAGCGCCCTTCGCTTCGCGGCGAGACAGCGCTGACGGCCGCCTCCAAGAAATGGGGACAGTCCCCGAAAGCTACCCGGCGGGCGAATAGGCCCGCGAATCCGCTCAGGCCGGGCGGTCGATCACCACTTGCGAGAGGTCCGCGAGCCAGAGGATCTCCGACTGGATCGACTGCAGCAGAGCGATGCGGTTCTGCTTCAGGCGCTCGTCGGGGTCCATCACCATCACGTCCTTGAAGAAGTTCTCCAGGGGTGCAGCGAGCCGAGCCACGCTGCGCAGTCCCGCAGCGAAGTCCCGCTTCATCCTCGCCTCCAGGATCTGGCTGTGTAACGCTTCGCTGGCCCTTCGGAGCGCGAACTCCGCATCGAGAGCACAAAAATCTTCAGTAAAGGTAAAGGCCTCACTTCCCTTTGTGATGTTGGCGATGCGCTTCGCTGCCTGAGCGACGGCGGCGAAGCCGGGCTCCTGACGCACGTTCTGCAGGGCCGCCGCTCGCGCCGCTATGCCGCGGAAGTCCAGCAGGCCGCCGTCGGCACCCATCGCCGCAGCCACCTCGTCGTAGGCTAAGCCGCGCTCGCCGAGAACATGCGTCAGCCGGTCGCGCAGGAACTCAACCAATTGACCGAACGCCTTCGTCTGCTCGAGGGGAACGTTCGGCGAAGGCACGGCAGCCCCGCCGCCCACGACACCCTTTACTGGAAGCTTTTCGTGAAGGAGTCCGAAGGCGATTCCCAGAGCCGCTTCGAGGTCGACCTCCACTTCGCCTTCGAGCGCGAGGCGAACGACTCCGAGCGCTGCGCGCCGGAGTCCGAACGGGTCCTTGGACCCGGTCGGGATCAGACCGAGGCCGAAGAAGCCGGCGAGGGTGTCGAGACGATCGGCGAGGGCCGTCACCTGTCCCACCTCACCCCGCGGCAGGGAGTCCTTCGCCCCCGCCGGACGGTACTGGTCGTAGATCGCCTGCCAGACCGGCTCGGGTGCGCCTTCGGCGCGCGCGTAGAGTCCGCCGACGACGCCCTGCAGGTCGGTGAACTCCTTCACCATGTCGGTCCCGAGGTCGACCTTGAGCAGCTCGGCGGCAGCTGCAACCGAAGCGCCATCGGCGATACCTGCCGCTTTGGCGATCGCAGCCGAGAGCGCAACGAGCCGGGCGCTCTTGTCGGCGTAACTGCCCAGCTTCTCCTGGAAGGTGAGCTTCGCCAGCCCCTCCCGGCGGTCGGCGAGTGGCGTCGCCCGGTCCTTCTCGAAGAAGAACTTCGCATCGGCGAGCCGCGCCGCGACGACCCATTCGTTGCCGGCGCGCACCCGGCCCGCCGGATCGTCGGGGCGGTCCATCACCGTCAGGAAGACCGGCAGGAGCGCGCCGTCCTTCTCCACCGTCAGGGCGCTCTGGTGATCGCGCAGCGACGTCGCCAGCACCTCCCGCGGCAGGGCACAGAGCGCCGCATCGAAGGAGCCCTCCATGACCCCGGGGATCTCGCAGATCGCCGCCAGCTTGTCGAGCAAGGCCGAGTCCTCGACCAGGACCCCGCCGAGCGCGCCAGCGCGCTCGGTCATGCGCTCCAAGAGCAGCCGCTTGCGCTCCGCCGGAAACACCACAATGCCCAAGCGACCCAAGGCCGCCAGGTAGTCCTCGACCCCTCTTACCGGAAAGCCTTTCGGCGAAAGAGTCGAGTGCCCTGCGGACTCGCCACCGGCCCGAATGCCGAAGAGCTCGAAAGGAACGACCTGGCCCTCGAAGAGGGCTACGACACCATGCACGGGGCGCACCCACGGACCGGTACCGGGACCCCAGCGCATGGTCTTCTGCCAGGTGAGCGCGATCAGGATCTTGGGCAAAAGCTCGGACAAGAGGGCAACAGTTTCGCGCCCGACGATCGCTTTCGTCGCGGCGAGATACTCGCCGCCGCCGGCCGCCTGCGCTCCCGCGCCCTGCGCGAGCTGCTCGGTGAAGGTCCGCAGGGTCTTGCCGATCTTGCCCTTGGCCGCTTCGACAATTCGAAGCTCGGTTTCCAGGACTTCACACTTCTTCGCGAAGGCGGCGACCGCGGCCGTCGGCTTGCCGCCAGCGTCGAAGGCGTTCTTCACCGGCGGACCGAGCACTTCCTCCTGCCGGTCTCTTTCCTTGTTCGGAAGGCCACGGAGGATGAGGACGAGGCGCCGGGGGGTGAAGGCCGAGTCCAGCGACTTGGGCGAAAGGCCGCGCGACATCAGCTCTTCGAAGAGGCGCGTGCCGAGCTCCTGCACTGCACCCGGCAGCATGCGCGCCGGAATCTCTTCGGCGCGAATTTCGAGCAGGAGCTCGCCCGCCTGCGGCTGCTGGGCGCTATCCACGGGCCACCTCCGCCGTTCCTGCCGCGGCGGCCCCCGCCGGAGAGGCTTCCGGACTCTTGGGCAGCAACGGGAAGCCGAGCCGCTCGCGGCTCGCCAGGTACTCTTTCGCGCAGGCGATCGCCAGATCGCGCACCCGCTTCATGACGCCGACGCGCTCGGTCACCGAAACGGCCCCTCGGGCATCGAGCAGATTGAACAGGTGCGAGCACTTGAGCGCGCACTCGTAGGCCGGGAGCACGATCCCCGCAGCGAGGCAGCGCCGCGATTCATTCTCGTAGCCGTCGAACTGTCGGCGCAGGAAGTCGACGTCGGCGATCTCGAAGTTGTACTTCGAGAACTCGTGCTCGTCCTGCCAGCGCACCTGGCCGTAGTTCACTCCGTCCGGGACCCAACGGATGTCGTAGATCGACTTCTCGAGGCCGAGGAACATCGTGATGCGCTCGAGGCCGTAGGTGAGCTCGCAGGAGATCGGTGCGAGCTCGAGACCGCCCGCCTGCTGGAAATAGGTGAACTGCGAGATCTCCATGCCGTCGAGCATCACCTGCCAGCCGACGCCCCAGGCGCCGAGGGTCGGCGCCTCCCAGTTGTCCTCCTCGAAGCGCAGGTCGTGGACCGCGAGGTCGACCCCCATCGCTTCGAGGCTCTTGACATAGAGCTGCTGGACGTCGAGCGGCGACGGCTTGAGGATCACCTGGAACTGGTTGTGCTTGTAGAGCCGGAACGGGTTGTCGCCGTAGCGTCCGTCCGCTGGCCGGCGCGAAGGCTGGACGTAGGCTACCCGCCAGGGCTCCGGGCCCAGCACGCGGAGGAAGGTGTCCGGGTGCATCGTCCCGGCACCGACCTCGAGATCGTAGGGCTGCTGCAGGACACAGCCCTGTCCTGCCCAGTAGTCCGACAACGCCAGTATCAACTCCTGAAAGCTCTTCATGTCCTCTCCTTCGCTTCCTGTCTGGCGATCGAGCCATCGAGCCCGGCCAGCGTGCGTTCCATGACCATGAGGCTGCGCACCTCGTGCTGCAGAAAATGGCGGCGGATCCGCCCGATCGCCTCGGCGACCTCGGCGAGGACGGCCTCCGGCGGCGCCTTCGACGCCATGGTCTCGATGTTCTCGCGTCCGATCCGCCGCCAGAAGTCGATGGCCCCCGCCGAGACCCTGGTTCCACCGTGCGCGGCGCGCGCGCAGTCGCGGCAGATCAGGCCCTCGCCGCTCGCCAGGAGGGATGCGCCGTCGTCGAAGCCGCGGCCGCACTGCGGGCACTCGACCGGCGGCGGAAAGATTCCCGCCGAGCGCATCAGCCAGCTCTCGAAGTAGCGCGCCACGAGATTGCGGTCCCGACCCGCCTCCAGTGCCTCGACGGTGGCATCGAGCAGCCGGTAGAGGACCTCCGAGCTCTCCCCCTCCTGCGCGAAGAGCGCCACCTGTTCGGCGATCGTCGCACCGAGCAGGATCCCTTCGAGATCCTGCTGCAGGAGCTTCACCGGCCGGATGAGCTCGACCGAATTGATCCGCACGAGGTCGCGGCCCTCCTTCTCGACCCAGCCGATCCGGGCCTTGGCCAGGGGCTGCAGCTCGCCGGCGAAGCGGCTGAAGCGGCGCTTGGCGCCGCGCGCCACGCCGCGCCGCTTGCCCTCCTCGCGGGTCAGAAACGCCACGATCCGGTCGGCTTCGGCGAGATCCGAAACCTCCAGAATCAGCGCCTCGGCCTGGAATATCCTCACCCGCGCAGCTTATCGCGGGGGGCCCCGATCAGTGCGCGAGATGCTGCAGGAGCGCCGCGGCGAGGCCGAAGTAGATGAGGATGCCGGTGATGTCGTTGGCGGTCGAGAGGACCGGACCGGAGGCCACCGCGGGATCGAATCCCAGCCGCTGGAGCGCCAGGGGCAGGAGCGCCCCCATGGCGGCGGCGAGCAGGATGGCAAGGAAGAGCGACAGCCCTACCACCAGCCCGAAGACCGCGCTCTGGCGCACCAGGAGCGCCACCGTTCCGACCAACAGGCCGCAGGCCAGGCCGAGGAGGAGCGCCACCCGCACCTGGCGGACGAAGAAGGCGACCAGGCGCCCGTCTCCTGAGAGCAGCCGCCCCGAAGCCAGGCCGCGTACGGCGACGGTCGAGGTCTGGCTCCCGATCGAGCCTCCGAGACCCATGATCACCGGCACGAAAGCGAGCAGGAAGAGCGCCTCGGGGAACTGCAGCTGGAAATACTCGAGCAGCAGGCCGACCGCGACCAGACCCACGAGGGAGAGCAGCAGCGACGGCAGGCGGAGGCCGGCGATGCGCAGCGACCGCCCTTCGTAGAGCAGCTCGTTGTCGGACGATCCGGCCAGTTTGAACAGGTCCTCGGTGGCCTCCTCCTTCACGACGTCGATGATGTCGTCGACCGTGACGATGCCGACCAGCCGGTTCTGGTCGTCGACCACCGGCACGGCCAGCAGGTCGTAGCGCGCCGCCTGCGCCGCCACCTCCTCCTGGTCGGTGTCGACATGGACCTTGATCACCGCTTTCTGCATGATTTCGCCGAGGGTCTGCGCCGGCCGGGAGAGCAGGAGCTGGCGGAGCGAGGTCACACCGACGAGGTGCTCGTCGCGGTCGATGACATAGAGATAGAAGATCATCTCGAGGTCGCGCTTCTGCTGGATCGCGGCGATGGCGGACTGGACGGTCTCCCCCTCGGCCAGGGCGAAGAACTCGGGGTCCATGATCCGTCCCGCCGAGCCCTCCCGGTAGGCCAGGTGGGTCTGCATCTCCGACCGTCCGGAGAGGTCGACCAGCTCGAGCAGCCGGTCGTGGAGATCGGCCGGCAGGGATTCGAGGACGAAGACGGCGTCGTCGACCGGAATCCGCTCGAGGAGCTGGGCGGTACGCTCCGGTGGAAGGTTCTCGAGCAGCTCGAGGCGCTGCGCCGGCGCCATCTCCGTGAGGACTTCGCCGGCGGCATCCGGGAAATCGGCGCTCAGGATGTCGAAGACCTGGCGGCGCTCGGCGCTCCCCAGGTCGGCCAGAAGCATCGCGACATCCTCCGGCCGGACCTTGCTCAAGAGGCGCGAAATGTTGACCTCGGCGCCGCGCTCCTGGAACTTCCTCAGCGTGTCTGCGAGCAGCTGGCGACGGGGCGGTTCATGGGGGGTCGGAGCGTCCACGGCGATCGAATGTAGCACAGCGACTTGGAGCCTCGAGGAGGGGTAAACTCCTCCTCGATGACTCGTCCCCTGGCCCTCATCGTCGACGACGAAGCCGGAATTCTCACCACTCTCGGTGGCATCCTCGCCGACAACGGTTTCGAGGTCGCCACGACACCGAGCGGCGCCGAAGCACTCGACATCTACGCCGCCCGCCACCCCGATATCGTTTTTCTCGACGTCTGGCTGCCCGACCGCGACGGCCTCGAGACTCTGCAGACCCTGCGCGCCAACGACCCGGGAGCGACGGTCATCATGATCTCCGGCCACGGCACAGCGGCGACCGCCGTGCGGGCGATCAAGATGGGCGCCTTCGACTACCTCGAAAAGCCGCTGTCCTACGAACAGGTCATGGCCGCGGCGCGCGCCGGGCTGGCGCATCACACGGCTCCGGCGGCGGACGCCGACGGCAAGGTCCCCGAGGACTCCGGCGGCTTCGCCGTCCACGCCGAGCCCCGGCGGACGCCGATGCCGCCGCTGCTCCACCTCGAACGCAGCGCCACGCCGCAGCGGACGCTGCGCCAGAACACCGTGCTCTACGGCATGGGTCTGCACTCCGGCGGGCGCACGGGGATGGTCCTGCAACCGCTGCCGGCCGGCTCCGGGATCCACTTCCACTCGCTGCCTTCCGGCGAGTCGATCCCCGCCCACGTCTCGGCGGTCGGCGACACCGACTACGCCACGACGCTCGGGCAGAACGGTTCGTCGATCAAAACGGTCGAGCACCTGCTCTCGGCGCTTCATGCATCGGGGATCACCAACCTGCTGATCAAGGTCCACGGCGAGGTGCCGGTGCTCGACGGCTCGGCGGCCGAGTTCTGCCGGACGATCGAGGAGATCGGCGTCGAGGAGCAGTCGGAGCCGCGTCAGGAGTTCGTCGTCGACCGCAGGTACGAGGTCGGCGCCGGCGACAAGACCCTGACGGTCGAGCCGTTCGACGGCTTCGCGGTCTCCTACCTCCTGCGGTACCCGCCGCCGATCGGCGAGCAGTTCTACGATTTCACGCTCGGGAGCTTCGAGTCGTACAAGAAGGAGATCGCCCCGGCGCGCACCTTCGGTTTCCTGCGCGATCTCAAGATGATGAACGAGCTGGGACTCGGATCCGGCGGCCGGCTCGACAACTTCATCCTGGTCGGCGAAGACCACGTGGTGAACACCGAGTTGCGCTTCCCCGACGAGTTCGTGCGCCACAAGATCCTCGACATCATCGGGGATCTCTACCTCCTCGGCTACCCCATCCGCGGCCGAGTCCGCGCCCACCTCACCGGCCACCGCGACAACATCGCCCTGGTGCGCAAGCTGGTGGCGGAGAACGCAGTCCCCTGAGCAGAGAGCCCTCTGGTGTCCGCTCGGAATCTTACCCGTGCGTTCGCTGTGGATCAGGAGGTCGCAGACCGAGCGAGCCCTGATCCGAGCGCTCGCCCGGGCGTCGGCGGACTCGCCGCCATCGACCGACCTGCTTCAACGCACTCTGCGGAGCAGCGCCGGTCGACCTCGCGTCGACCTCCGGGGCCGCTCCGAAGTTCGAGCCCCCGCGCTGTGCCGAGGTCGCGCCCTTACCGGTGATCGGTCAGGCCGATGCGTCGCCTAGGCGCCAGCGTTCTCGAGGTCGCCGAGCTGCCTCTTCGGCGTCGTCGATCGCGACGTCAGGTCGCGAGGTCGAGGGTAGTGCCGGCCTTGGCGGTCGAGTCGAGGAAGACCTTCCCGAGGAACTCCTCGAGGTCGGGCTTGCCGCCGTGCCGATGGTCTTCACCATGTCGCCGTGGTGGCCGATGAGGATCTTCTTCTGCGACTCGCGTTCGACGATCAGCGCGGCGTGGATGCGCAGGGCCTTCTCCGGCCCCGGGTCCTCCCAGCGCTCGAGCAGCACCGCGGTCGAGAACGGCAGCTCGTTCCGCGTTTCGCGCAGAACCTTCTCGCGGATGCGCTCGGCGACCAGGAAGCGCTCGGGGTGGATGGTCAGCAGCTCCTTGTCGTAGAGCGCTTCCCCTTCCGGCAGCAGCTTCCACAGCACTTTGAGCAGGTCGTCGCAACCGTCGCCGGTTTCGGCCGAGATCGGGATGATGGCGTCGAAGATGCCGTCCTTGCCGTAGCGCTCGAGCATCGGCAGGAGCTTGTTCTTCTTCACCAGGTCGATCTTGTTGAGCAGCGCGATCTTGGGCTGCTTCGCCTTCGAGACCAGATCGAGCAGGAATGCCTCGCCTTTGCCGAACGGCTGCGAGACGTCGATCAGCAGGCACACGATGTCGGCCTCGCCCAGGGCGTCGGCGGCCTCGCGCACCATCTCGCGGTTCATCCGGTGCATCGGGCGGTGGATTCCGGGGGTGTCGAAGAAGACGATCTGGCCCTCCTCCCGGGTGAGGATGCCGACCATCCGGTGCCGCGTCGTCTGCGGCTTGTCCGAGACGATCGAGAGGCGCTCCCCGAGCAGGCGATTCGAGAGCGTCGACTTGCCTGCGTTCGGTCGCCCAACCAGCGCGACGGTGCCTGCCTTAGCCAATGGGAATCTCCTGGATGCCGGGCCGTCGCACCCGCACCGCGAGCACGCGGCGATCGTCGGCCTTCTCGACGTCGAACTGCAGGCCGGCGTGATGAAGCGTCGTTCCCGCCGCCGGAACCTGGCCCGAGATCCCCGACAGCAGGCCGCCGACCGTTTCGTAGCCCTCCTCGAGCGGGGTGACGCCGAAGAACTCGTCGAGCGTGTCGAGTGGCGCGCGGCCGTCGAGCAGGAGGCTGCCGTCGTCGAGCAGCCGGTTCTCCGGCTGCTCGTCGTCGTGCTCGTCGGCGATCTCGCCGACGATCTCCTCGACCACATCCTCGATCGTCACCAGCCCTTCGGTGCCGCCGAACTCGTTGAGCACGATCGCCATCTGCTGCCGCCGCGCCTGCAGCTCCTTCAGCAGCTCGCCCAGATGCTTCGTTCCGGGAATGAAGTAGGGCGTCTGCACGATCGACTCGAGGGCCGGGCGCGGCTCCGTGCGCAGCGCGCGGAAGAGATCGCGCAGGTGCAGGACGCCGACGATCTGGTCGATCGACTCGCGGTAGAGCGGCAGGCGCGAGTACTCCGACTCGGTGAAGATCTCGGCCAGGCGATCGAGCGAGTCGCTCATGCGGCCGCAGACCATGTCGACCCGCGGCGTCATGACGCTGCGCGCCTGGGTGTCGCCGAAGTCCACGACGCCCCAGACGAGGTCGCGATCCTCCGGTTCGAGGATGCCCTCCTGCGTGCCGACCTCGATGAACGCCTCGACCTCCTCCTCCGAGGCCTCGTCGTCCCCGTCGCGCTCCTCGAGCAGGTCGCGCGGCGCGCCGAGGAGCGGCCCGAGCAGTCCGAGCAGCGGCCAGAAGGCGTAGTAGGCCGACAGCGGTAGATCCAGGTGAACGAGGCGAGCGCGCTCTCCGGGCTGCTGCGCAGCATCCGCGCGGCCGGCGATCTCGGCTCGCCGCCACCACCAGTGCGACGACGGCGACGGCGTAGAGGAACGGGCTGTTCCATACCGAGCCGGTCGCCAGCCGCGCCGAGCGCCAGGCAGAGTCCGAGCGGCAGGAGCTTGGCGGTGAGGTTGAGCAGGTAGCGGTAGAGGCCGAAGCGCGCCGGCTCTTCCCAGAGGCGGCGGAGGTGCCCGCCGGTCTCCTCCACCCAGTGGCGCAACCGGATCGGGCCCGGAGCGCTCGAGCAGCACGGTCGCGAGCGACAGCAGAAGGCAGCGCCGCCAGCACGAGGGCAGCGAGCCAGAGATAGGGGGCGGGAGAGCCGGGGATCCGGGAGATGTCGGAGATGTCGCTCATGCGCGCTTCAGCCAGCGGCGGCGGAGCCGCCCCTCGAGCTTCGCCATTTCGCCCTCGTCGGTCTCGTGGTCGTGTCCCAGGCAGTGCAGGACGCCGTGGAGCAGCAAGCGCTTGACCTCGTTCTTCGAGCGCCGCGCCCGCAGCTCGCAGCCTGGCGCTCGGCGGTCGGAATCGAGATCACGATGTCGCCCAGATGCCGGCCCTCCGGCGACTCCCCGCCGGGGAAGGAGAGCACGTCGGTCGCCTTGTCCTTGCCGCGGAAGTCACGGTTCAGGCGACGCACCGTGCGATCGCCGGCGAAGCGGACGCCGACCGAGTCGCACGCCGGCGCGAGCTCGGCGACGCAGCTCCTCCATCCAGCCGCGCGAGCCCCTCGGCCCGCAGGCGGGGAAAGCGCCCGGCTCCCGACAAACGCCACCTCGGGGCTCACGGCTGTGCTCCGCCCTGGCGCGAGTGGCGATCGTAGGCAGCGACGATCTTCTGCACCAGCGGGTGGCGCACGACGTCGCGTTCGTCGAAGTGGATGAAGCTGATCCCGTCGACTCCGGCGAGCACGTCGATCGCCTCGCGCAGACCCGGAAGCGATCGACTTGCGGCAGGTCGGTCTGCGTGATGTCGCCGGTGATCACCGCCCGGGAGTTGTAGCCGATCCGGGTCAGGAACATCTTCATCTGCTCCGGCGTCGTGTTCTGCGCCTCGTCCAGGATGACGAAGGCGTCGTTGAGCGTCCGGCCGCGCATGAAGGCGAGCGGCGCCACCTCGATCATGCCGCGCTCCAGCATCCGGCCGACCTTCTCGTAGCCGAGCATGTCGTAGAGCGCGTCGTAGAGCGGCCGCAGGTAGGGATTCACCTTCTCCGCCAGGTCGCCGGGCAGGAAGCCGAGCTTCTCCCCCGCCTCGACCGCCGGCCGCGCCAGCACCAGGCGCTTGACGCGCTTCTCGACCAGCGCGGCGGCGGCCATCGCCACCGCGAGGTAGGTCTTGCCGGTGCCGGCCGGTCCGACCGAGATCACCATGTCGTGCTCGGTCATCGCCTTCACGTAGGCCTGCTGATTGAGGCTCCGCGGAGAGATCAACCGGCGGGGCGCCGCGGCCCCCGAGGTTGAAGCCTCGCCGAGAAGAACTCGACCAGCGAGGTCTCCGGCGCCTCCCGGATCACCCGGATCGCCGTCGTCACGTCCTCGTTGCGCAGCTGGTAGCCGCGCTCGATCAGGAGCGAAAGCTGCTCCGAGCAGACGCGAGACGGCGTGCACGGCAGCTCGAGCTCCCCTCGACCGACACATGGCTGCCGCGCGCCGCGACGCTCGACCCCGAAGGCCGTCTCGATCCGGCGCAGGTTCTCGTCGCGGGTACCGAAGAGGAGCTCGAGCCCCTCTTCGGCGAGGTTCAGTTCGGGCATGCAGCGCGGGGCGGGCAGTCATCGGTGAAGGGCTCGATTCTAACAAGGTCGCCCACGGTCACTTGGCGTAGTCGTAGAAGCCGCGGCCGCTCTTCCTGCCGAGCCGCCCGGCCTGGACCATCTGCTTGAGGAGCGGCGGCGGCGCGAAGCGCTTCTCGCGGTACTCCTCGAACATGATGTTGGCGATGAAGTAGGTCGTGTCGAGGCCGACGAAGTCGAGCAGCGTGAACGGCCCCATCGGGTAGCCGCAACCGAGCTTCATCCCCTCGTCGATGTCCTCCACCGAGCCGACGCCCTCCTCGAGCGCGCGGATCGCGTCGAGCAGGTAGGGCACCAGCAGCCGGTTGACGATGAACCCGGAGTTGTCCTTGCACGGCGACCGGCGTCTTGCCGAGGCGCGCGGCAGAAGACGTCGATCGTCGGCGAGCGACGCCGTCGTCGGTGAGCAGCGTCCGCACGACCTCGACGAGCTTCATCACCGGCACCGGGTTGAAGAAGTGCAGGCCGACGAAGCGCGTCGGACGCGAGGTCGCCATGGCGAGCTGGGTGACGGTCAGCGACGAGGTGTTGCGAGGCGAAGATGGCGTCGGGCTTGACCACCTTGTCGAGCGCCGCGTAGGTCGCCTTCTTCTCCTCGAGGTTCTCGACGATCGCCTCGACCACGAGGTCGCAGTCGGCGAGCGCCTCGAAGTCGGTGGTGCCGGCGATCCGCGCCGAGGACCGCGTCGCGCTCCTCGGCCGGTCATCTTGCCCTTCTCGACCGCCTTGGCGAGCGAGCCGCGGATGCGGCCCATGCCCTTCTCGAGCAGGCGCCTCCGAAACCTCCCGGACCACCGTCTCGAAGCCCGCCTTGGCCGCCGACCTCGGCGATCCCGGAGCCCATCAGGCCGCAGCCCAGAACTCCAACTCTTGCGGATCGCCATCGCTTCCTCCTCGCTCGTCGACCGTTACCGGTTTCACGCATTCGCGCCAGCCCGGGCTCCGCGGTGGATCGTCGAGCTCCCCGATCTCCCGCCGATCCTTCGATCTTCCCGCAGCGCGAGCGCCAGCGCCCAGGAACGAGCGAAGGGCAGGCGCTCCGCCCATTCGACGATCTTCACTCCCGGACCGAGCGAGCAGCTCCTCGAAGCCGCAGGCCGCCGCCTCGTCCGGCTGCGAGCCGGTAGAGGTCGAGATGCGCCAGCGCGCCCCCCGGCCTCACCTGCGCCCAGTCGTGACTCGCGCAGCAGCGTGAAGGTCGGCGACTGCACCTCGCGCGGGTCGATGCCCAAGCCCGCCGGCGACGCCCTGCGCCAGCACCGTCTTGCCGGCCCCGAGGTCGCCGTAGAGCAGCAGGCAGCCGACGGGCAGGAGCTCGCTTGGCCAGCTCGGCGCCCAGCGCACGGGTCTCGGCGACGCTCGCGGTGCGCCAGATCCTCATGCCTTGCCGAGCTTCTCGTACGCCTGCGGCAGGTAGTCCGCGAGACTCCCCGCCGGCACTGCCGGCGCGACGCCGGCGGCGACGGCCAGGTCCCCGGCCAGACCGTGCAAGTGTACCGCGAGCTGCGCCGCGTACGCCGGGTCGTCGCCCTGCGCGAGGCGCGCTGCCAGCAGTCCGGTCAGGACGTCGCCGCTGCCGCCGGTCGCCATGCCGGGGTTGCCGGTGGTGTTGATCGCGCACCTCTCCCGAGGGCAGCCCGACGAGCGTCCTGCCGCCCTTGAGCACGACGATCGCGCCCGAGAGCTCGGCCGCCCGCCGGACGCTCGCCAGGCGGTCGGCTTCGACTTCGGCCGTCGAGCAGCCGAGCAGCCGGGCGAGCTCGCCCGGATGCGGGGTGAGAACCGTCGGCGCGCGCCGTTGGGTGAGCAACCCCAGGCCCCCGCCGGACCTTCGGCCCCCCTTGCCCCCCTTTGCTGCCGCCGGCCCGGCGAAGGCGTTCAGCCCGTCGGCATCGAGCACCAGCGGCACGCCGGTCGCCCCCAGCACCAGGCTCGCGCACCAGCCGGAAGGTGCCAGCCGACTGCCCGAGGCCCGGTCCGACGGCCAGAACGTCGCGCTCCTCCGCCGCCGCGAGCAGCCCGGCAAGCGCGGCGAACGGCAGTCCGCCGCTCGCCTCTTCCGCATCGGCAGGCTCATCGCCTCCGGAACGGCACTGGCGATCGCCGTCCAGGCCGACTCGACCGTCGCGACCGTGACCAGGCCAGCGCCACCGCGGACTGCGCGCGCGCCGCGAGGATTGCCGCACCAGCCTTGCCGCGCGAGCCGGCGACCAGGAGAACGTGCCCGAAGTCGCCCTTGTGGGCTGCCGCCGCCCGGGTCGGGAGCGCGTGCGCCAACTCCTCGGCGGTCAGCACTTCGAGGTCCCCTTCGGCGCACGGCGAGAGGGCGAAGGGGACGCCCGAGGTCGGCGACCGAGAGCTCGCCGACCCACTCCGCCGCCGGCAGGAGAAGGTGCGCCAGCTTGGGGGCGCCGAAGGTCACCGTCGCGTCGGCCCGGATCGCCGGGCCGATCGGGTGCGCCGCGGCCGGCGTCCAGCCCGCTCGGGATGTCGACCGCGAGGCGCGGCAGCGCCAGGTCGTTCATCCACTCGACGAGCGCGGCGTAAGGCGCCCGGAGGGGGCGCTCGAGGCCGGTACCGAAGAGCGCGTCGACAACCAGGTCGGCGCTCGCCGCTGAGGCGGCCTGCTCGCGCCAGTTGTCGCCGAGCTCGAACAGTGGTGAGCTCCATCGCCCGGCAGATCTCGAGCTGCCGGGCGCAATCGTCGGAGAGCGGGCGGCCGAACGTGGCGAGAAAGAGCCCAACTTCGTAGCCGCGCGTGAGCAAGCTGCCGGGCGAGCGCCAGACCGTCGCCGCCGTTGTTTCCCGGGCCACAGAAGATCGCGATCCGCCGCGCTTCGCCGAAACCTTCGCCGATCGCCTCGGCCAGCGCCAGCGCCGCGTTCTCCATCAGGACGAGCGCCGGGACACCGAGCTCGTCGATCGCCCAGCGATCGAACGCCCGTGCTTCCACTGCGGTCAGGACACGCATACGCCCTCCAGTTTCGTTCCGCAGGCAGGTTCCCTCTGGCGCGCCCAGGCCGCAAGCAGCGTCGCGGTACGCGGGCAGGCTGGCAACTCCCCTGCTGCGAGGCGTCCAGGGAGTCGTTCGAGAGCGTCGGCGGCGTCGATGTCTTCCTCCTCCGCGAGGAGCTCCACCGAGAGTCCGGCCGCGCGGCAGCGTTCCAGCGTTTGCGTCAGGACCGCGTCCGTGCTCCAGGCGATCTCCTCGAAGAGTGGCGCACCCAGCGCGCCGGCGCCCAGCCCGATCAGGTAGTAGCCGCCGTCCACTGCGGGTCCGAGGACGACATCGACGCCCTGCGCCAGCGCCGTGAAGGCCTGCTCGATCCGGCCAGGTTCGAGCCCCGGCAGATCGCTGCCGATCGCGACCGCGAATCCTCCTTCTGCGCTGCAACCTGAAGCGGAAAGAAGCTCGGTAAAGGAGTGTCGCATCCGCTCGCCGAGGTTGCCTTCGATTTGGCGTTGGCCACCTGGCGGTTGGGGCGGAATCTCTTCGCACCGTTCGAGAGCCCAGACCGGCAGCAGAGTGAACGGCTGTCCGGAGAGCCGCTCGACCAGGTCGCCGAGGAAGGCGGCATGGAGCTCCGCCGCCTGTTCGGGCGTCAGGGCGCCGATCAGGCGGGTCTTGACGCGCCCGGCGACCGGCAGCTTGGTGAACAGGAGAACGGGTTTGCGGGTCACTTTGCCTGCGCGATTCCTCACGGCTGGATTCTATCGCCGGAGGGGGTGACGCCTTGCGGGCGGGAGCGTCAGCGGCGGCGGCGGTGCTGGAGCGCAGGCGAGGACGAGCCCCCCCGCAGGCGTGGCAGGTTCCGCTTCAGGGCCACTCCGGCGACGACTCCGGCCGCCAGGGCGACGATCGGGACGATCCAGCGCAGGCCGCGTGGCGCCCACCCGAGCTCTTCGTGGAGGTCGCCGCGCAGCCCGTCGAGGCCGGCCGCGAAGCGCTCGCGCGCTTCGGTCAGGGCAACCGGCTTCCGGGCCTCCTGGGACTCACCTGTCATGCGTCCTCCCCGTCGTCCGCCAAACCGTCGGCCACCTGGCCGGAGCCTCCGGTTTCACCGCCGATCCGCTCCTGCCACCAGTTCGTGTGGTCGCGGAAGCGCCGTTCCAGCATCGCCGTCGGCGGCTCGATGCGGCGGGCCCGCCCCACGGCGGCAACAGCGAACAGCACGGTGCCGAGGACGAAGAGCCCGAAGACCGCGCCGACGGCGCCCCACCGCGGCAGCCAGAGCGCCAGCAGCTCGATCAGAAAATAGACCAGCAGGCCGACCGTCCAGAAGCCGAGCGCCAGGGTGACGGTGAACAGCAGGGCGGCGCGGAGCAGGCCTTTCCCGGACTCGCCGAGATCCCGCAGGGCACCCTCAATCTCCGCCCGCACGACCGCGAAGTAGGCCGAGCCCAGATTCTGCGCCCGCGCGAGCCAGCCTGCCGGAGAGGTCATCCCTTGCTGCCGATATTCATCGTCCGCACCGTGAAGGACTGCGTCGCGCCCACCTCGTCCCGCACACCGACGGCGAGCTTCTGCGGCCCCTTGCGCATCATAAGCGAAATGCTGTAGACGTAGACCTGCTTGACCGCGGTCGCCATCTCGGCCTCGGGGATGTTGATCGGAATGATCGAGTTCTGCACCTCCGACATCCCGCCCTCGCCGTCCATCGCTGCGAAGTAAACGCGCACCCTGGCCTGGCGCATACCTTCCGCCGGGACCAGCACGAGGTTGCCGATCGGAATGCGGATCTCCATCGGCACGGAGAAGAACCCGTCGTCGCGGCGGACTTCCGGGCCACGCTTCACAGCGATGTTCAAGCTGTTGCTCTCGGCGTCGTAGAACAGCGCCGAGACGACGCCGTCGGACATCTTCGCTTCGGTCGACTTGTCGCGGTAGCCCTCGCGGTGACGCACCACCAGGTCCTTGCGCTTCGTACGCACGTCGATCCTGTGGTAGCGGCCATCCCCGCTGTGAACCGGACTGTAGCCCAGCGAGTAGTAGGTCTTGAAGTCGGCGGCGACAGTGCGCAGTCCCTTCGTCGCGTCGTTGGTGTTGTAGATCGCCTTTCCGCCGGTCTCCTCCGCGATCATCTGCAGCGGTGCCATCATGTTGCTGTTGTGGACCGACTCGACCAGTCCACTGCTGTTCGCCGTTCGATTTTCTGCCGAGCCCGACGTCGAGGCGCGCAGCCCTTCAGCGTCGATGGTGTAGAACGAAATCCGGTTGGCGTTCGCCTGCGCCACCAACTCCTGGAACCGCCGTGAGGCATCGTAGGTCAGGCTCTCCATGACGGCAGTCGACGAACTGCCGGAGAACTTCTCCTGGATGTACTGGAAGACGTCCTGCGCCGCGACCATGGGCAACCCGTCGCTTACGTAGAGAACCGCCTTGCGGCCGGGAAGTCCCGCGAGCGAGCTCACCGTGTTCTTGAGCGCGTCGATCGAGAACTCCAGATCGTTGAACACTCCCGAGGCATAGGAGCGCGCGCGGCTGACCGCCTGGACCGGATCCTTGACGTCCTCGAGCTCGTCCAGCAGGGTGCGGCGATCCGAGTCGGCCTGGGTCGCGAAGGCGTTCAGCTTCTCGAGCTCGAAGAGCGCCGATGCGATGACCTGAGGGTCGGAAGTGAAAGGCCGCCGCACGTGCGGCTCGCGATCGTAGGTCATCAGCATCACGCGGTCGCCCGGCGTCAGATCCGAGCGCAGAAACTCGCGCAGAGAGGCGAAGGTCTTGTTGCGGCTGAACGGGTGGATATTGAAGTTGTCGATGTAGACGACCAGATGGAGTCGTTGGTCCTCCGGAATCTCGGGGGGCAGTCCCGGCACGGGCACCGGCAACGACGGAATGTCGTTGGCGAGGAGATCCTCCGCGCTCACCACCGGTCGGCCCTCGTCGACCGCATAGAAATTGGTGATCGCTATCGGCTTCTTGTCCTCGAAGATCTCGAAGTCGGCACGAGTCAGGCCGTTGATCCGATTTCCCTTCTTGTCGGTCACGTAGACATCGACGTTCACGACGCTGACGTCGATCGACTCGAAAAATTCGCCGCTCGCCGGGGGCGGGGCGCTCTCTGCGTCCGGATCCTGACTCGCGGAGGTCGCGGCTGAAGTCGCCGGAGCGGCCGACGGAGGTTGGGACTGCGCGGCGGAAGACGTCGGGGCTGCCGCGGCGGGCGCCGCTCCTTGGGCGTCGAGGTGCGCGGGGAGACCGGGTGCGGCGAGACCGGCCACGCAGAGAAGCATCAGGCGGTAAGTTGTCTTTCTCTTCATGAAATCCAGTTCCTCGGAATTACCGATGAAAACCCCGCCGCGCCCTTCGACGTCATCGAGTGGTGGAAGCGGGTGAATGGATGATCGGCGGCACGATCCTCAGGGTTGCACTTCCGCCTTCGCGGAGTAGATTGCGCCGCTCGCCGCGTCCGAGACCGCCAGTACCAGCTCGTTTCGCGCCCGGCGGAGCTGGATGGTCGTGGAGTACGTCGCGTAGGCGTTTGCGGGGGGCTTGCCCGGCATGTCGAGGCGGATCGGAATGACCGGAATGTCCGATCGCCCGCCGCGCTCGTCGCGCGCCGCGATCCGCAGCTCGACCTCCGCGCTGAAGCCCTTCTCCGTCTCCAGGACGGTGAGCATCCCCAGCGGAATGCGCAGCGTGACCGGCACGTTCATCTTGTTCCCCGAGATCTTCCGCGGAGTTCCGAGCTCGACCGGCAACGGCGCGGATTCGGGACCCTCACCGAACAACAGGATGCTCTCGACCGCCATGCTGGTCTGGCTTCTGGGCGAGAAGTCGACGAAGCCGGCGCGATTGCGAATCCGGAGATCGCTGACCCGGGTGGACATCGTCAACTTGTGCGCCGTGTCGTCGCCCTGCCAGGTCGGTGAAAAGCCGATCCAGTAGTACGAGCGGGTGTCCTCGGTGACGCGGGCGAGGACCTCCTCGCGCTGGCTGTTCAGCAGCGCCTTGCCGCCGGTCTCCGTGGCGAGATGCTGCAGGCTGAACTGGACATTGTTCTCGCGCTGGAAGAGCGTATTGCGCTCGTTGAAGTTCGATCCGGACTTGTACTCGGCGCTCGAGTTCGTCTTCTCCGTCAGGCCGGGGACGTCGACCGAGTAGATCGTATACCCAAGCTGGTTCGCGGTCCCGATGAGCGGTGCGAAGATCGTGTCGCCACGCTTCAGGAGGGGCTCGATGATGGTTCGGTTGTAGTCGTTGACGGCATACTCCGCCGGGTCGTACGGCCAGCCTCCGGCGAGCAGTACCAAGACCTTCCTTCCGGGCGGATTGGCGAAACCCCGCAGCGCCGAAGAGGCGGCAGCGACGATACCCTCGACCTGCTCCTGCAGGGTCTCGGCGTAGGTGCGCTCCTCCAGGTCGAGCCGCATCTGCGAGGAGTCGAAGCTCCCGCGCTCGTTCGCCAGCCTTCGGGCGCGGTCGGTACGGGTGTACCTGTTGTCCTCACCCTCGCGTTGAAGGCCCTTCGCGGGCCGGGCCATCGCCTTGCGGAAGACGCGCTCGAGCTCGGCGCTCGACTGCGACCAGGAAGACAGCATCTCCAGCCGGAGACCGTCGTAGGCGACGACGGCCATCCGGTCCTCGGGGCGGAGGCGTCCGAGGTCGGCGGCGATCTTCTCGATCACCTCGTTGCGATCCCGCGGCAGCGGGTAGAAGTCGTCGATGAAGACCAGGTAACTGGTGCCGACCGGCGAGCCGGGAGCGAGCTGAGGCACGTCGGGGATCACCGGCTCGTCCGCGGGCCCTTCGATGGCATCGCCACCCCGCACCTCGGTGAAGTACTGGATGGGTACCTCCTCACCGTCCACCTTGAGCGCGAAGTCACCCGCCTGGAGGCCGGTGACCTCGAGCCCCTGCTTGTCGGTCACCACGACCTCGACGTTGATCACCCTGACTTCGACGGTCTCGCCAAAGAGCGGAGCCAGGCCGGCCTCCTGAGATCCGGGGGCCTGTGCCCGCAGGACGGAGGCGACCACCTGGAGGGCGGCGAAGGCGAGGACGGCGGCTAGAAGGAAGCGTGTGGCGAGCGCGGCGGGACTCCGGCGGACGGACGAACTATTCATTCTGCGGTCTCCTTCGACGAACGGTCAGATCGGCCTCCGGCCAGGCGGGCGCCGGAAGCGGATTCCGGAGAAGCTGCAATCGGTGTACCACGAAGACGACAGGCCAGATGCGCCGCGATCCGTTGCCCATGGTCGCGAGAGTTCTCGATGAAGATCCTGTGGGTCTCCCGGCCGGCTTGCAGGGTTCCTGCTACATAGAGACCGGGCACCCGCGTCTCGCAGCTCACCGGGTCGAACTCCGGGGCGCCGGTCGCCGGATCGACACGCACGCCGGCCGCCGCCAGAATCCCGGTCTCCGGAGCGTATCCGATCAGAACATAGGCCGCTCCGGCCGCGACCTCTTCCACCCCTGCACCGGCTCCCTGGGCTCCGCTGGCCCCCGAACCGGCGCGCACACGCACGACGCCGTCGCCGAACCCGAGCACTTCGGCCCCCAGCATCGCCCGGATCCCGCCTTCGGCGATGCGGTTCTCGATGTCGGGCTTCACCCAGTACTTGACCGTCTCCTTGATCGTCGGCCCGTGGTGGACCAGGGTCACCCGTGCGCCGTGCCGGAACAGGTCGAGCGCCGCCTCGACGCCTGAGTTGCCGCCCCCGACGACGACCACCGAGTCACCGAAATGGGACAGTGGCTCGCGATACCGGCTGTGGACCCAGGGCTGGTCCTCGCCGGGGACCCCGAGGCGCAGCGGGTTGCAGAAGTAGCCCGAGGCCACTGCCACTGCCCGGGCCCGCCGCAGAACCCGCCCCGAGCGTCCCCTGGAGGAGACGACGAACCCGCCGGCCTCCGGCCGGATCGATTCGACGTCTTCGTGGAGCGCCAGCGGCAGCCCGACCTTCGCCGCCACCGCCTGGTAGTAGGCCACGGCCTGGCGCCGGTTCGGCTTGTCCTCGGGGATCGCGAACGGCACGCCGGCAATCTCCAGGCGCTCGCGGGTGGTGAAGAAGAGCATCTCGGCCGGATAGTCCACCAGCGAAGCGACCAGCGGCCCGCGATCGACCACGAGCGTCGAAAGGCCGGCCCGGAGCGCTTCGGCCCCGAGGCCGATTCCGGTCGGACCGGCGCCCACGACCAGGAGATCGACCGGATCGATTGGCCCGGTCGCGCTCATGCCAGACAACTGTTGCCCGGCTCGCGGAGGACTCCGCGGCGCTGCATCCAGAAGTGATCGACCGGACCGACGCCGGCGCCGAGCGGAACAGCGCGCGCGATCGCCTCCTGCAGCCAGTCGATCGCCCCGGAGACCGCCGGGACGAGGCTCTCGCCGCGAGCGAGCCGCGCGGCGATCGCCGAAGACAGTGTGCAGCCGGTGCCGTGGGTGGCCCGGCTCGCGAGCCGGGGATGCGCGAACGCGTGCATCCGGTAGCCGTCCCAGAGGAGATCCACGACCTCTCCCCCCTCGGCGTGCCCCCCCTTGAGCAGCACCGCCGGACAGCGGTCGCCGAGGCGCCGCAGCAGGCGCTCCCGGGCCTCGAGCGAGGTCGCCGGACCCCCTCCCTTCCCGGGCCCCGCCCCCGCGCTGCCCGCCGGGTGGGCGATCCGCTCGGCCTCCGGCAGGTTGGGGGTCAGCAGCGTCGCCATGGGGAAAAGACGTTGCAGATGGTCGATCGCGTCGCCATCGAGAAGGCGGTCGCCGCTCTTGGCGATCATCACCGGATCGAGCACGATGGGCGCCCCGGGGATCGCCAGCAGGCGATCGGCGACGGCGTCGATGATGGCGCTGTCGGCGAGCATCCCGATCTTCACCGCGTCGACGCCCGGATCCGCGAAGACGGCGTCGATCTGTGCCGCGACGATCGCCGGAGGCAGGGCCTGAATGGCGGTCACGCCGAGAGTGTTCTGCGCCGTGATGGCGGTGATCGCCGTCATGCCGTAGCCGCCGTGGGCCGAGAAGGTCTTGAGGTCGGCCTGAATCCCCGCCCCGCCGCTCGAATCCGAGCCGGCGATCGAGAGCAGGCGCGGACATCCGCCGGGCCCTCCGGTGCCGTTCATCTCGGCGGTCAACCCGGATCCGCGACCGCACGGCGGGCGTCGCGGTTCCAGACTCTCCGGCGTCCCGCCCAGAGCGCAGCCAGCAGGAGCAGGATCGCGAGGCTGATCGCCTGCGCCAGGGTCAGCCCGGCCAGAAACCGGTCGTCCTTGGCGCGCACGAACTCGACCAGGAAGCGCTCGATCGCGAGCCCGGCGAAGACCGCGAGGGCGGTGCGGCCCGCCTGCGTCCCCCAGGGCCCGCGCAGCAGCCGCCATCCGATCCAGGCGATGACCAGGGCGAGCGCCGTCTCGTAGAGCTGAGTCGGATGGACGCGCAGCAGTTGGTCGTCCGCAATCGCGGACGGAATCGCCACCCCGAACTCCGACCGCAGGTAGCCGGCGGTGGTCGGCGGCAGGCCGTTCGGAAAGGCGACCGCCCAGGGCAGGTCGCTCGGACGGCCGTAGTCGTCTCCGACCAGGAAGCAGCCGATCCGCCCCACCGCGTAGCCGAGCGCGAGCGCCGGCGTGGCGGCATCGAGCAGCGGCCAGAACGGCAGGCGCCGTCGCCGGATCACCCACAGCGACCGCCGCGGTCGCCAGCAGGAAACCGCCGTACCAGACCAGGCCCGAACGGTCGAACAGCAGGTGCCAGTCGCCGTAGAGGATGGCGTAATAGACCTTGGCGCCGACGATTCCGCCGACGCCGGCAGCGAAGAGGATCGAGCTCGCGTCCTCGTCGTCGCCGATCCCCAGGTGCTTCATGCCGCGCCTGAGCTGCAGGTAGCCGGAGAAAAAGGCCAGGACCAGCAGGACGCCGAACGGACTGATCACGACCGGCCCGATGTGGAAAAGCTCTTGGATCATCGCGAATTACTCTAACATCCACCCCGTGCAGAACGAGGCCATCGCGAGCGCGCGCCGGAGCGCCGCCGGAAGCCACCGCCAGCGCCTGATCCTGCGCCTCCTGCGGCGCCCGGAGCAGCGGCCGGCGCGCCGTCTGCTCGCGCGGCTCCATCCCGCCGACCTGGCGCGCCTCGTGCCGCTGCTCACCCCCGACGAGCAGGACAGGCTGATGGAGACGCTGCTCGAGCTCAAGCTCGCCGGTCGGACGGTCGCGGAGCTCGGACCCGACATTCAGGCGACCATCCTCGACAAGCTCGAGGACGCCGCCCTCGCCGGCCTCCTCCGCCAGATCTCCGCCAACGACGCCGTCGACCTGCTCGAACGGCTCGACCCGGAACGCGCCCAGGCGGTGATGGCGCTCCTCGAGCGCTCGGCGGCCGCCCAGCTCTCCAACCTCATGCACTACGGCGCGGCCACCGCCGGCGGACTGATGGACCCGGAGGCGCCGCACTTCTCCGCCGAGCAGACCGTCGACGAGACCCTGAAGCAGGTGCGGCAGCTCGCCGAGGGGCGGCGCCTGTTCTACCTCTACATCACCGACGAGCGCCTCCATCTGCTGGGGATCGTCTCGCTCTGGCAGCTGGTCACCGCCGCCACCGACCGGCCGCTGCGCGAGATCATGTCGACCGAGGTCGTCACCGTCCGGGTCGACACTCCCGAAGAGGAGGTCGCCCAGGTCTTCTCGCGCTACGACCTGCTGATGATTCCCGTGGTCGACGGCGAGGGCCGCTTCACCGGCGCGATCACCGTCGACGACGTGCTCGACGTCGTCGAAGCGCAGGCCACCCAGGACCTCTACCGGCTCGCCAACCTGAGCGTGCAGGAGGGCGTCTCCTCGACGGCCCTGCGCTCGGTGCGGCTGCGGCTCCCCTGGCTGCTGGTCAACCTCGCCACCGCCTTCCTCGCCGCCGCCGTCGTCAGCCAGTTCCAGGCGACGATCTCGAAGTACGTCGTCCTCGCGGTGTTCATGCCGATCGTCGCCGGCATGGGCGGCAACGCCGGCACCCAGACTCTCACCGTCATGGTGCGCGCCCTGGCGTTGGGCGAGATGGACGTGCGCCGCGCCGGCGGCGTCCTGCTGCGCCAGACCCTGGTCGGGATCATGAACGGCGTCGGCACCGGTCTGGTGCTCGCCCTCGTTGCCCTGGCCTGGGAGCGCAATCCGGTGCTCGCCGGCGTCCTGTTCTTCGCCGAGACGGTGAACCTGACGATCGCCGGCTTCTTCGGCGCCGGCGTCCCCCTGGTCCTCCGCCGCCTGAACCTCGATCCGGCTCTCGGCAGCTCGATCTTCGTCACCACCGCGACCGACGTCTGCGGCTTCCTCGCCTTCCTCGGCACGGCAACGCTGCTGCTCTCCCGCCTGCAGCCATGAGAATGGGCTCGCAACGACGCTCCGCCGGACGAATCGTCAGGCTCGCGCGTCTCACCGGAACGGTTCTCGCGCTTGTCGTTCTGGACCTCGCCGCGCCTTCCCTGAGCCTGGCGAACCGGCCGGAGCCGACAGCCCACAACTGCGGCTGCGCTCCGGGGAAGGCCTGCTGCTGCCTCCTGTTCAAGCGCCAGGGTCCCGACGGGTGCCGCCGCGGAGCGCCCTCGGCGGCTGCGCGCTCGGCTCCCGCCCCGCCCCGACGGAGGCCCCTCGCGCCATGACCTCGCCGTCGCTGCGACAGGCGGTACTCCCTTTACCAGCAGGTTTTTCGCTCCCCCTACCGACGGCGCTCCGCCATCCCGGAGCCGACGCCTTCCCGCCGGGTGAGCCAGAGCGCCGACCGCCGGTTCCGCCACCGAAACCGGCCCTGCAGTAGACCCGCCGAAGCCCCGCACTTCAACCAACCCGGTGAGCCGCCAGCGGCTCGCCCGAAAGGACTCTTCTCATGCAACTGCGCCACTTCAAGGCGGCGGCGATCGCGCTGTTCGCCTCCGCCCTCTTCCCTCCATTGTCGCCGCCTGTTCGGTCTGTCGCTGCGGCGATCCCACGTTCAATGCCCTCGGCACCAACATCTTCACCGCGGGTCAGTTTCATCTCGCGCTGGACTACGAATACCTCGAGAAGGAGCAGGGGTGCCGATGCGCCTCACCACGAAGCAGAAGCCCTCGCCCTGGCGTCCACCTTCGGAGCCCATCCCCTTCCCCACGGCGACGAAGAGCATGCCGGACGCGAAACGCTGACCGAGACGCGCCTCGTCGTCACCGCCTCCTACGGCTTCACCGAGAGGTTGCAGGCGGTCGTCCGCATACCCTGGAGTCAGCGCGACCTGTCCTCGGAACGCCGAGAAGCTCGACGCCTCCGGCCTCGGCGATCCTGAGATTTACGGCATCTACCGTCTCTGGTCCTCGCCCTGGGAAGAGGGCATCGGCAGGAGCAGTTGGATCTCCTTCGTCGGCGGCGTCAAGACGCCGTGGGGCGAAAACGAGGCCACCGGGGACGGAGAGCGCCTCGACGAGCACGTCCAGCCAGGTACGGGATCGACCGACTGGTTCGGCGGGCTCTCCGCGGTACACCTCCTCGACGCGCGCTCCACGCTCTACGGATCGCTGCAGTACCGGCAGACCGCTCGCAACGACTTCGGCTATCTCTACGGTGACACGTTCCTCGCCAACGTCGGCTACGAGCACAAGCTCGGCGAGCGTTGGGACCTCTCGCTCGAGGCCAACGCGCGCGACGCCGGCCGGGACGAAATGGACGCCGACGGCGAAGAGGATCCCGATACCGGCGGCGCCATTCTCTTCCTCTCTCCCCGTCTTCTGGTCGATCTCGGCCGGAGCGTCGTCGCCCGCCTCGCCGTCCAGATCCCGGTCTGGGACGACCTGAACGGCGAGCAGAAGGAGAAGACGGTGCTCAATCTCGGCCTCACCGCGACCTTCTGAGGCAGCGCCAGGTCGCCCGGGCGGAGCGCCGGACTTGCTTGCGCGCTCCGACCGGGCGATAGTCTCCCTTCGTGACCGACGCCGCGCCACTCTCTCGCGCCGATCTCGCCGCTCTGGCAGCACAGCTCGGACCAGGCTCCTTCACCACAACGGACGAGGCGCGCGAGCGCTGCGCGCGCGACGAGACCGAGGATCTGCGCTTCCTCCCCGACGCCGTCGCGCTTCCCGCCTCGACCGCGGAAGTCCAGACGATCCTGCGCTTCGCCCACGAGCACCGGATCTCCGGTGACCCCGCGCGGCGCCGGCACCGGACTCTCGGGCGGGGCGCTGCCGGTGGCCGGAGGCATCGTGCTCTCCCTCGAGCGCATGAACCGGATCCGCGAGATCGACCGCCGCAATCTCGTCGCGGTGGCCGAGGCCGGGGTGGTGACCGCCGACCTGCAGCGCGCAGTCGAGGCGGTCGGCCTGTTCTACCCCCCCGATCCCTCCAGCCGCGAGAGCTGCCAGCTGGGCGGCAACATCGCCGAGGACGCCGCCGGGCCGCGCAGCGCGAAATACGGCACCACCCGGCGCTACGTCCTCGGGCTGGAGGCGGTCCTGGCCGATGGCTCCCGCCTGTCGACCGGCGGCAAGAACCGCAAGGACGCGACCGGCTACAACCTGACCCAGCTGCTCGTCGGCTCCGAAGGAACGCTCGCCGTCGTCACCGCGGCGACGCTGCGGCTGCTCGCCAGGCCGGCAGCCACGCTCACCATGATCCTCCCCTTCCCGGCGCTCGAGGCCGCAGCGGCGGCGGTCGAGCGCATCTTCAGCGACGGTTTCGATCCGTCCGCCTGCGAAATTGCCGAGCGCGCCGCGCTCGCGGCTGTGGGCGAGATCGAACCCCTGCCCCGCGAGCTCGCGGGCGCCGAGGCGATGCTGCTCCTCGAGCTCGACGGTCCAGATGCCGAAGCGCTGCTCGGCGCGGCCGCCGGTATCGACGCCCTCGCCCAGGCGCTGGGCGCGCAGCCCGCCCTGGTCGCCGACGACCCCGCCGGCCAGCGCCGGCTCTGGCAGGTCCGCCGCCGGATCGGCGAGGCGGTCAAGCAGCGCTCGGTCTACAAGGAAGCCGACACCGTCGTGCCCCGCGCCGCGCTCGCCGACCTGGTGAAAGCGGCACGCGGCGCGGCCGCCAGGCAGGGCCTCACCGCGATTTGCTACGGCCACGCCGGGGACGGCAATCTGCACGTCAACCTGCTGCGCGGCGAGCTCCCCGCGGAGCTCTGGAGCGCGCGCCGCGATCGCGCCGAGGAGGAGCTCTTCCGCGCCGTGGTCGCGCTCGGCGGCAAGATCTCCGGCGAGCACGGCATCGGCCTCGTCCAGCGGCGGCTGCTGCCGCTCGCCCTGCCGCCGGCCGAGATCGCGGCGATGCGCGCGCTCAAGGCGGCGCTCGACCCGCGCGGGATCCTCAATCCGGGGAAGATATTTCCGGACGAGCCTGAACTGATCTAGCATCGCGGACGGTTCGCGGCTGCGTCCGGCGCCAAAACGGACGAGTCGCGGTCGTCGTCGCCGCCGCAGATTCAGGAGACCCACGATGAAGTTGACGCCGCTCGGCAAGCTCCTTCTCTTTCTGATCGGCCTCGGGCTGGTCGCGACCGCGGTCTACCGCTTCGTCCCGCCCGAGCAACTGCCGTGGAACCGGCCGCGCGCGGCGCCCGGGACGGAGACCCTTCCCGAGACCCGAAAGGCGTCGAAGCCGACCGAGGCTCCCCGGCCGGTGGCCGAGAAGCCAGCCTCGACCCAGCCCTGGATCGTCGTGCCTGCGGGCCTTTTCGCCGCCGGGACCGATCAGGCCGAAATCGACGTGCCAGCCTTCTCGATCGAGCGCACCGAGGTCACCAACGCGCGCTACGAAGAGTTCCTCGAAGCCTGTCCGCGGGGCAGCGCCTGCGGTCCGAAGGAGCTCCCCTCCTACTGGGAGGATCGCTCCTACCTCGCCAGCCATCGCGACAATCCGGTGGTCTTCGTCGCCTGGAGCGACGCCGCCAATTTCTGCCGCTGGTCGGGCGGACGCCTGCCCACGGCGATCGAGTGGGAGAAGGCGGCGCGCGGCACCGACGGCCGCTCCTACCCCACCGGCAACGTTCTCGAGCCGACGACGGCCAACATCCTCGGCGCCGACCGGCACGACGAGAAGACGAGCGCCGCGAAACAGATCCCGACCTGGCCGGTGACCGACAGCCGCTACGGCCGCGACCGGAGCCCGTACGGCGTCCTCGCCATGGCCGGCAACGTCAGCGAGTGGACCGCCTCGGCGAGCGCAGAGGAGCCCGACCTGCGGCTGGTCGCCGGTGGCTCCTGGGACTCCTGGGAGCTCTCCGACGGGCGGGCCTACAACCGGATTCCCAAGTCCCCCACCGACCGCAACTCCAGCCTCGGCTTCCGCTGCGCGAAGTCGCAGTCGTAGCACTCGGGAACCCATGAAAGGCAGAAAGAAGCAAAGGCTCGAACAAGGGGGTGGTGGCTCGACGCTCTCGGGTCGGTCACCGGCGTTGACTTACGCTTCGCGGCAGCTTCAGGCGCTTCGTCCGCGGCACCTGCGCGCAGCGCAAACGGTTCTTCCATAATCGATCGCAGTGGAGGGGGCTCGACACTCATGACCAAGAACGCCAAGCTGTTTCTTTCCTTTACTGGAGCTTTTGCTTTTGCCTCTTCTCTTCTGCTCTGCGCCGTTCCGGCGCGGGCGCAGGATGATTCGCTGCAGAAGGTGATCGACGCCGGCGTGCTCCGCGTGGCCGCGGAGCCGGGCACCCCGCCGATGCTCTTCAAGGAAGGCAACCGCTACGACGGCTTCGACTACGCGATCGCCAAGGCGGTGGCGAAGCGGATCGGCGTCGACGACGTGGTCATCGTCGCCGGCAAGTACTCGGAGCTCCCGGCCCGGCTCATCGCCGGCAAGGCCGACGTCATCATCTCGGGCTACACCGCCGACGACTCGATCACCGGCATCGACTGGTCGGAGGCCTACCTCGACTACGGCCTCTGCCTGGTGGTGAAGAAGGGGCGCGGCATCCAGTCGACCTCCGACCTGCGTGGCAAGGTGATCGGCATCTTCAACGATCCGGCCGCCGAGGACGAAGTGAAAGGGATGAACCTCGGGCAGTCCCGGCTCGAGAAGTACGAGGACGGCTACTTCGATCTCCTCGACCAGGGCAAGATCGACGGCTTCATCTACGACTTCCCCTATGCGCAGGAGGAGATCAAGGACTTCGGCGGCCGCCTGGAGATCGTCGAGTTCAACCTCTCGAAGTCGACCTACAACGTCGGCGTGCGCCGCGGCGCCGCGACACTCATGAAGATGGTCAACGCCGCCGTGCGCAGCCTCAAGGCCTCGGACGAGTATCGCCAGATCGTGCGGCGCTATCTCGGCGGCTCCGGCCCGGCGCCGGTCGCCAAAGTCGCCGCCGGACAGAGCGTCTACAAGGTTCGTCCCGGCGACACCCTCTCCGGCATCGCGCGCGACCAGTTGGGCAACCTCCGGCGCTGGACCGAGATCTGGGAAGCCAACCGCAACCGCATCGCCGACCCGAATCTCATCGACATCGGCTGGGAGCTCGTCCTGCCGGCAAGATAGGCCCCGCAGCCGTCGGTTGGCGATTCCCGTAGAATTCATCGATGGCGAAAGAGACCAGCGATGCCGAGGGCCGCCCGCCGCGCGGCAAGCGCTCGCGCGGCACGCATCTGCGGCGCCTGCCGCCGGATCCGGCCGAGAACTCGGTCGCGGTCGGGGAAGAGATCTTTCAGTGGGAGCTGCGCCACGGCTGGGGAACCAACGCGGAAGGCGAGAGCCGCGGACCGTCCTACTCGGTCTGGCTGCTGCGCCACCAGACCCGAGAGCTCATCCTCGACCTCCCGTTCGGCCTCTTCGGCCAGAAGACGCCGGAGCCCGAGAAGCTGCAGGAGGCCCTGCAGAAGGCGATCGCCTACGCGATCGAAAGCGGCTGGAACCCCGACTCCCGCGGCCGCCGGTTCCGCATCGACGTACCCGAGGGCGAAGGCTGACTCGCGGCGCGCAAAATTGTCTTCCAGCTACGTCATCCAACACGTACAGAGTTATTGTACAATTGGCGCATGGCCAGAGAGACCAGCTATTCCGCTGCCCGCGCCCGGCTGGCGTCGCTTTGCGACGAGGTGGCAGAGGGCGCGGAGCCGATCTACATCACTCGGCGCGGAGCGCCGACCGTCGCGCTGATCGCCGCCTCCGAGCTGCGAGGTCTCGAAGAGACCGCCCACCTCCTGCGCTCCCCCGCCAACGCCGAGCGGCTCCTCGCGGCGGTCGCTCGTGCCCGCAAGGGCGCAGGCAACCGGTTGACACCGCCGCAGCTCAGGAAGCGCGCCGGACTTCCGTCGGCAAAGTAGCGCCAGCGTGGAGGGTGCCGAGCGCGAAGCGCTCTTCGACCGGGACTTCCTGGCCGACCTCGCTTGGTGGGTCGAAACCGACCGGGCCACGGCCCTGCGCCTGCTGCGCCTCGTCGAAGCGGTGCTGCGCGACCCGATCGCCGGCGTTGGCCAGCCTGAACCGCTGAAGTACCAACTCGCCGGCGCCTGGTCCCGCCGCTTGACCCAGGAACACCGTCTCGTCTACCTCGTCACTCCGACGCATGTCCACTTCCTGCAGGGCAGGTACCACTACTGAGCCACCCTCCGCGAGCAGCCGATCCGAGCAACGGCAGCGCATCGCAGGTGTGAAACGCCTGCGATGCGCCCGATCGTCCCACCCCGGAGGGCAGCGCTGCGGGTCCGCGAGATTTTCCAGCCGAGAGGGCGGGGATGTGGTCTACTGACAGCGTGAGGAGCTTCATTCTCACCCCTCACCGCACTCCGAGGTAACCACCATGAACGTCTATATCTGGATTCTCGAGCTCGCCGCGCTCGGCGGGCTCATCCTCTTGGTCCGCTGGGTACTGCACAAGTTGAAGGAGCGCAAGGCGCACGAGGCCCATGCCGTGCGCAAGCAGGGTTCGGCCGCTTCACGCGCCGAACGCGACCGCCTCGACATCGAAGCGCTGACGCGGGGAATCGCCGAGCCCGCGCGCACCCCGGGCTCCGCAATGCCGAGCTCCGGCGCGGCGCGTGAAGAACGCGGCCGGCGGGCAGCGACCCACTCGGCCTTCGACCCGGATATGCCGGCTCCGCGCAGGGACGCCGCCGCCGGGGAGTAGGTGCCCCGGCCGGGGAAGCGGCGGTCAGATCGACTTGAGCTCGAGCTTGATCTCGGAGAGGCGTAGCTGCACTGCGCCGCGGTCGATGTCGCGGAAGCGCTCGGGGAGGAGCTCGCGACTGGTGCACTCGAGGATCGCGGCGAGGATCTGCAGCTCGCGCTCGAGGTTGTTGGTGGTCGGGATGAAGTCGGCGAAGGCACGCCGCAGATGCTCCACGGTGACTTCGCTCGAGTCGGCGGCCTCGGCCTCGAGGATCGAGCGCACCAGCACCGCCTCGAGATCCGAGCCCGAAAATCCCTTGAGCGCCGTCTCGCTCGCCACGTCGGCGAGACTCGCGACCTTGCTGTTGAGCGCCAGCTTCCTCTTCATCACCTGGAAGATCTCGTCGTACTCGGCGACGCGTCTCGGGGTAGAAGAGCGGAATGTGCTCCTCCGCCCTCCCCTGCCGCTTGAGGTCGATCGGCAGCAGGTCCGGGACGGGCGGTGATCAGGAACCAGAGGACCTTGCCGCGGTGGCGGGTGTCGGCCATGAAGTTCGCGATCTGCGCGAAGACCCGCTGCTGCGTGCCGGAGTCGCCCGACTGCTCGCGATTGCCGAGCGCGGCGTCGGCCTCGTCGATGACCACGCCGACCGGCGTCAGCGAGGCGAGGATCTTGAGGATGCGCTCGAGATTCGACTCGGTCGAGCCGACCCACATCGAGCGGAAGTTCTTGAGCTTGACGCACGGGAAGCCGATCTCGCGCGAGAAGCACTCGACGAGGAAGGTCTTGGCGCTCCCCACCGGGCCGCAGATCAGATAGCCCATCGGCACCGCCGACGGATTGCCGCGGGCGATGGCGCGCGCCGCGCGCCGCAGCCGCCCCTTGACCGCCGGCATGCCGGCCACCATGTCGAGGTCGTACTTCGGCTCGACGTACTCGAGCAGGCCCATGCCCTCGGTCTCGATGACCTCCTTCTTGCGCCGCCCGCACCTCGTCGAGGGTGAGCTTCGGCGCCGCCGCCTCGGCGCCGTCGAGGAGCTGCGCGAGCTGGGCCCGGGTCATGCCGGCGGTGAGCTCGGCGAGACGCGGCGGCGAAACCTCCGAAAGGCGCTCGAACCAGTCGGGCGGCACGCACCGCCTCGAGGTACTCGCAGCCGTTCGGCTGGCGTCGGGGCGGAGGATCTCGACCTCACGCGTCGCCGAGGCGCGCACCAGCTTCGGGTCGAGCTCGGCGAGGCTCTCGGTCACCAGCACGACGACGATGTTCTTGGCGAGCAGCACCGGGTCCTGCGCCCACTTGCGCAGGTAGACCAGGACGGCGCGATCCTCCGGCGTGCGGTAAGAGGCCTCGCCCGAGGGCACCAGCGTCTCGGCGAACGGCAGCATCAGCACCACCGGTCGGGCCGGCTGCAGGGTCGCGCAGTGACGGAAGTAGGAGTCGAGCAGCGCGAAGGCGTTGCCGGCGTCGCGCGGCAGGGCCTCGCCCCAGGAGGTGCCGTGCACCGCGTCGTAGGCCTTCAGCCGGTCGACGAAGTGCTGTTTCGCCTGCGGCGTGGCGAATCCGAGCCCCTCGGCGCGGTTGTACGTGATCCGCGACGGCCAGCCGGCGAAGAGCATCCTCGGCGAGGAAGATGTCGAGCGAGCTGAAACGTCAGGCCGCTCTCCTGCCGCACCGGGATCAGGTCGGCTGGCAGACCGTGAATCACGAAGGTGTTGGCCTGCTTCGCGGCCACGGTGCGGGCGAGCGTCGCCGCCCAGCCGGGCAGGGTGGCGAGGAAGGTCGAAGAGGGCACGGCGGTCATCTCCTTGTGCGCGAGCGCTCCGCCGGCGGCGGCGGGGGCACGACGGTGCTGCCGGCGCCACGGACGGAACCCGGCAGGCGCAGGCGCGGTCCCAGCGGTTCGCGCACAGCGTTCTGCGGCAGCGCGCCGAGCATGCGCTCCATCTCCTCGACCGAGGCGTGGTCGGCCTGGACCTGCGCCAGCACATCGTCGATCTCGGCCGAAAAGGCGGTGGCATCGGTCGCGGCGACCGACTTCTGGAGCAGCAGCTGCAGCAGCGCCTCGAGCGAATCGAGCTCGGCGGCGAGCGCCGCGCTGTTCTGCTCGTTCTTTCGACCGCTTCGACCAACTGGCGCTGGATCTCCAGGTTCTTCTCCAGCGCTTCGCGCACCCGCGGCGCGAGCTCAGCGGTCGCGAGCTGGCGATCGAGGCGCTCGATCTCCTGCCGGACGCGGCCGTCGTCCGAGGCGGAGGCCATCTCGTCGTACTTCTGCAGCAGCCAGAGCCGGCGCAGGAACGATAGCCAGCACGGCGTCGAACTTCGCCGCCTGTTCGGCGATGACCCCCTGGCTGGCGGGCGAGAGACCCTTGTAGTTCGACTGGATGCGCTCGCAGAGCTGCTGCAGGCGCTCGCAGGCGCCCGCGCGTCGCGGCGGTGAGGGCCGCGAGTTGCTGGTCCTGCGACATCTCCTGCGCCTCGCGCGCGGCGTACTTGCGCTCGATCTCGAGCCGGCGCTTCAGCCGTTCGACGAGGAACGGCAGGGTCATCATCTGCATCCCCGCCCAGAGCATCAGGGGCAGCGGCGACAGGGTCACCGCGGAGAAGCCGATCGCTCCCGCGGCCAGGATCGCCTGGTACTGGTTGACGACCGCCTTCTTGAGGACGGGGTGACGCTCGAGAAAGCTCAACCTCTGGCGACCCTAGCCGCGCTCCGGCTGTTTCTGCGGGGTGGCCCCCGCGCTCTCGGCCGGGAACGGCGCCGCCTCCTTCACCGCGTCGGGCTTCTTGATTCCCATCTCGCACCTCGAACTCGGAGAGGATCGCACTGCGCCTGGAGCTGCCGCGACTTGCGCTCGAGCTTGATGCGCTCGATGTCGAGCCCGCCGGTGGCGACCTCGACCGAGGCCTTCGACTCCGCGACCTTCTGGCGGATCTGGTCGAGGTACTTGTCGGTGGTCGCGGCGGTGCCGTAGGTGTCGAGCTCGGCCAGGGCGTTCGCGGCGCTGCGCATGACCTCGGCCTTCTTCGACTCGGCGATCGCCTTGCGGGCCTGCTCGATGCGGGCGCGCAGCTTCTCCTTGATGTCGTCGACCGACAGCTTGGCGTTCTCGAAGGCGTTCTTCGCCGCCTCGAGCTGCTCCGTGGTCGACTGGACCTCCAGCCGGACCTGCTGCAGCGTCGCCGCGTCGTCTTCCGCCAGGCGCCGGGCCTCGGGGCCGCCGTCGGCGAGCGCCGACTTGATCGACGCGATGAGCGAGCGCTCCTTGCGTTGCGCTTCGAGCAGGTCCTGCTCGAGGCGGATCTCGGTGGCACGGGTCGTCACCAGGATCTGGTTCAGCTTCGGCAGGGTGTTGCGCATCTCCTCGATCGACTCCTGCAGCATGACTTCCGGATCTTCGGCGTAGGAGATGAAGAAGCCGAGCCAGGACTTGATGACACGGACGAGACGGCTGAACATGACGAATTCCTCCTCAGGAGCCGCGGCCGGAGCCGTCGGCGGATTCGGTGGTGATGGGATTGCCGTCCACGAACGGGGCGACCGCGGCCTGGAGCTTGCGCTCTTCGACCCGCTTGCCGGCGCTCCACTCCGAGAGCCGCGCGGTCAGCTCGGCGACGGCGCGGGCGTTGGCGGCCATGGTGGCGCGATGGCGCTCGGCCAGGGCGTCGATCTCGCCCTGGAGCGCGGCGTTGGCGCGCTCCGCGGCGGCCTGCCGCTCGGCGAGCTTGGCCTGCAGGAACTGCTCGAACCGGTCGAGCGCCTGGTCCCGTCGCACGGCGTCCTGGATGATCTCCCCGATCGCCACCGGGCCGCCCGGGTTCATCTTGAGGAAGCCGGCGAGCGCCGAGGCCTTGGCCTGCGGCGCGAGCTCGGCGAGTCCCGGGCTCTGCAGCATCTCGAGGACCTTGAAGGCGGTGAAGCCGTGCGGCGGCTCGCCGATCCCCGCGGCGCGGTAGACCGAGGGGAAGTCCGGCAGCTCGAGCTCGTTGTCAGAAGGCTCGCGCCGCCAACGCTCCGCGGCAGCTGCCGCTCCGCCGGAACGCTCCGCGGCGGCCGCCGAGACCGCGGGCGTGGAGGCGCTCGCCCGGTGGCGCTTCGCCAGGGCCGCCTCGTCGATCGGCTTCGGCGGCGGCAGGTTCCGCAGCAGGTCGGCAAGCTCCGGCGAGTCCTCCTGAACGGCGTCCCGCGACCGGCCAGCAGCAGGCGCCTTCGGCGCGCCAGCGCCGGGGTCGCTGACCTCCACCAGCTTGAGCTTGCTCAGAACCTCTTTGAGCCCCATCGGTCGTCCCGCCCTCCGCTAACGGTTAGGAACGTCGCGGATTCTACGCGCTTCCGGTCATCGGCGGGGCGCTCGCGAATCACCCGGCGTAGAGCTGCACCTCTTCGGCCATGCGCTCGCCCATCCTGAGCGCGGTCGAGAGGTCGGGGTGCCGCACGACGACGTAGCCGTCGCCGATCAGGGTCTGCTTCCAGTTGCGGCGCTGGGCTCCGATCGGCGTCAGATCGACCTCGACGACGTAGCGGCCGAACTCGCCAAGGAGCTTTTCGAGCCCGACAACGCGCTGGATGCGGCCCTCGCCCCGGGCGCGCTTGAAGGTGATGACGACGTTCCACTTGCGCTCGAAGCGGCGCTCGACCCGCCCGAGGCAGGCGGCCTCCGCCCAGCCGACATAGGTGTCGTTGTCGGTGCAGTAGTTCATGATGTCGACCGTACGCGCCCCGGGCGGACGGCCGCCGATCTCGCCGAAGACGACTTCGCCGTCGGCCTTCCTGTACCACTCCATGTGGGTGAAGCCGGTCTCGAAGCCGAGCGCCGCGAGGACCTCGCGCCCCATCTTGCGGCCGCCGGCGAGGTCGGGCACGTCGAGCTCGCGCAGGCAGACGGTCTGCGGGCTGATCCATTCGTTCTGGCGCTGGATGAGCGGCCGCGGCCGGTACCAGCAGACGTTCTCGAAGTACATCTTGCCGCCGGCGCAGATGGTGTCGAAAGTGAACTCCTCGGCCTCGATGAACTCCTCCACCGAAACCTCCTGGACGTGTTTGGAGAGCTTCAGGGCACGCTCGAGCTCGGCGCGCGAGTCGCAGCGGTGGGTGTCGGCGGAGCCGGCGCCGGCGATCGGCTTGACGATCACCGGATAGCCGATCTGCTCGGCGGCGTCGCGCACCTGGTCCTCGGTGTCGGCGCGGAAGTGCCGCGGCGTCCGGATGCCGGCCGCGTCCAGCCGCTGCTTCATGATCTCCTTGTCGCGGAACGGAATCGTCTGCGCGACGGTCATGCCGGGGAGATGCAGCGCCTCGCGGATCTTCGCGGCCAGGATCATGCCCGGCTCCCAGAGACACTCGACCCGGTCGATCCGGATCTGGCGCGCCAGCCGCTGGACCTCGCGCACCGTCGCCGCTTCGTCCCAGAGCGACCGCACCTGCAGGTGGTGCGCGACGTGCTCGCGGGCGATCGGCGGCAACATCTCCTTCGCCTGGTCGCCGAGCCCGATCACGCGCGCCCCGACGAGCGACAGACCGCGAGTGAAGTAAGGCATCTCGGCCGGATAGCCCGGCGACAGCATCAGTACGTTCAGGGTCATCCGAGCTCCACTCTCACGGTCGAAATGGTGCGTCGCAAAGCCTCTTCCACGACCGCCGTCTCGGGGTGGCGAAAGAGGATGTAGCCCTCGCCCTCGTAGCTCGAGGACTGCGGCTGGCCGACCTGCGGCAGCTTCGCCTCGACGATCAGGTGCCCGAGATCGCGCTGCACCGCCGCCAGGCCGTGCACCGCCTTGACGCGGCCCTGGCCCTGGCCGCGCAGGTAGGCGCCGCCGGCGGCGAACCGGTGCGGCGGCGGATCGAACTCGTCCTTGACCACGAGCCGGGCCCAGGCGCGGTAGAAGTCGATGTCGTGAGCGTAGGAGATCAGCGAGGTGATCTGCGCCCCCGGCGGCCGCGCCCCGACCTCGGAGACCAGCACCGAGCCGTCGGCCTTGCGGAACCACTCCATATGCGACAGGCCGGTGCCCATGCCGAGCACCTCGAGGGCGCGAAAGGCGACCCGCCGGATGTCGTCGAAGCGCGGATGGTCGATCTCGCGCGGGATCAGGACGCACCACTGGATCCAGGGGTTGTCGACGACGTTGAGCGGCGCCGGCAGGTAGTACGAGAGCGAGTGCCAGACCGGCCGGCCGCGGATCGAGACGGTGTCGAACGAGAACTCGTCGCCGGCCACGAACTCCTCCACCACCGCCTGGCGCTCCGCGGCGGGGCGGACCGCAGCGAGCGCGGCGCGCATCTCGCCGGCATCGCCGACCCGGAAGGTGCTCTTTGCCCCGGCACCGGAGGTCGGCTTGAGCACCACCGGATAGCCCACGGTCTCGACGAACGACCAGGCCTCGGCGTCGTTCGTCACTCGGCTGTGGCGCGCGCAGGGAACGCTGGCGCGCGCGAGCACGGTCTTCATGCGCGCCTTGTCGCGGAAGTTCTTCGCCACCTCGGCGCCCATGCCTTCGATCCCCAGAGCGTCGCGCACCTCACCCAGCGGCACCTGCAGCTGCTCGAGGGCGCCGACCAGACGCTGCGGCGGGCCGATCAGCCGCGCCAGGCCGCGCACCGCGTCGGCGATCTGCTGCGGATCGAGACCGTCGGCGATCCGATAGTGGGCGGCGAGCTTGGCCTTGAGCGCCGGGCGGAAGCCTCTCCGCCGGATCCTGGCTGACGAGACCGGTGCGGACTCCGGGCAGGTCGGCGACCGCTTCGACGAACCGTAGCGTCGTATCGAGAAAGAAAGGGGCAACGAAGACGACCGATGACATCTCTCTCCTCATCTTCTTACGCAGCGTAGAGCCGCACGTCCTCGCCGAACTCGTCGGCCATGGCCAGGGTGACGGCAAGATCGGGGTGGCGGAGAATCACGAAGCCGTCCGAAACCAGGGTCTGCTTCCAGTTGCGCCGCGGCGCCCCCACCGGCAAGAGGTTTTCCCAGACGAGTGCCGCGCCGTGCCGGGCCTTCCACTCCGCGAGGCCCTCGATGCGGTGGATCCGTCCCTCGCCCACCGCCCGCTTGTAGATCGTCGCGACGTTGTAGCGCCGGCGCACGTTCTCGCGGAAACGGCCGAAGCAGACGGCGTCGGCCCAGCCCCGGAAGACGTCGATGTCGCAGGCGTAGTTCATCTGGTCGACCTGGTGGGCGCCGGGCGGACGGCCGCCGATTTCACCGAAGACCACCTCGCCGTCGGCTTTCTGGTACCACTCCATATGGGTGAAGCCGGACTCGAACCCGAGCGCCCGGAGCACTGCGAAGCCCATCTCGACCCCGTTGCGGAGGCGCGGCTGATCGGGGTCGCGGAGAGCGATCACCTGCGGGCTGATCCACTCCTCGGAGCGCGCCCGGAGCGGCCGCGGCCGGTACCAGGCGATGTTGTAGTAAGCCGGCCGACCTTGGATGGACACGGTGTCGAAGGTGTACTCCTCGCCATCGACGAACTCCTCGACCGAGAGCTCGCGAACGTGCCGGACCTTCGCAATGGCCTGGTCGAGCTCGGCGGCGTCCGCCACGCGGTAGGTGTCGGCCGAGCCGGCGCCGTCGATCGGCTTCAGGATGAGCGGAAAGGCGATGCGCTCCGCGGCGGCGCGGATCCCGGCTTCGTCGCGCGCCGTCAGGTGGCGCGGCGTGCGGATGCCGGCGGCGTCCAGCAGGCGTTTCATCTCCTCCTTGTTGCGGAAGGGGACGGTCTGGGCGACGTTCAACCCGGGGACGCCGAGGGCTTCGCGCAGGCGCGCGGCGAGCAGCATCCCGGGCTCCCAGAGGCACTCGATCCGGTCGAGCGTGCGCCGGCCGAGCCACCGCGAGACCTCCTCGACGAGCGCCGCCTCGTCCCACAGGGAACGGACCCGCAGATAGTCGGAGAGGGCCTCCCGGGTCTCGGGAGCGAGGGTTCCTGCGGGCTGGTCGCCGACGCCCAGCACCTCCGCACCGACCTCGGCCAGGCCGCGGACGAAATGCGGCATCTCACTGGGGTAGCCGGGCGAGAGGAAGAGGACACGGGGCAAGGGAAGGCGTCTCGATCGCGTCGCTTGGAAGATTGCGGCGGCAAGTATAGCCGAGCGCGGACCGGGGGCGGCGGCCCGCCGCTGCTACAATCCGCGGCAAATGTCGACCGAGGAAACGAGGGTCCGTTTTGCCGCCCTCGCGGAACGGATCGAGTCCAGCCCGAAGCGCGGACGCTGGCTGATCCTCACCCACGACAACCCGGATCCCGACGCCCTCGCCGCCACCGCGGCGCTGGCGCTCATCCTGCGCCGGCGGTTCAAGCGCCCGGTGACCGTGGCCTATGGTGGCATCATCGGCCGCGCCGAGAACCGGGAGATGGTCCGCAGCCTCCGCCTGCCCCTCTCCCACCTGCGCAACGTCAACAAGCGCAACTACGCCTCGTTCGCGATGGTCGACTGCCAGCCCTGGTCGGGTAACTCGCAGCTGCCGAAGACGATCGTGCCCGACCTGGTCATCGATCACCACCCGCTGCGCAAGTCGACTCTCGCCGCGGCCTCCGTCGACGTGCGGCCGCGCTACGGCGCGACGGCGACGATCCTCGCCGAGTACCTGGAGGAGAGCGGCCTCAAGCCGTCGCGGGCGCTCGCGACCGGGCTGGTCTACGCCATCCGCTCCGAGACCCAGGACTTCGGCCGCGAGGCCGCCGGCCCCGACCACGCGGCGTTCGACGCCCTGCTGCCGCGCATCGACCGCCGGATGCTGGCGCGCATCCAGAGTGCACGCCTGCCACTGGTCTACTTTCGCAACCTTCATCGGGCCCTGGAGAGCCTTGCCGGAGTCGGTAATCTCGTGGTCTCGAACCTGGGCGAGGTCGACCAGCCCGACATCGTGCCGGAGATCGCCGATCTCCTGTTGCGCATGGAGGGCAAGACCTGGTCGCTGTGCACCGGCAGCCACGCTGACCGGGTCTATGCCTCGATTCGCACCACCAATACCCGCGCCGACGCCGGCAACCTGATGCGGCGGCTGATCGGCACCCTCGGCAAGGGCGGCGGTCACGGCACCATGGCCGGTGGCTTCGTCACTATCCCGAAGACCGCCGCCGACGGTGGCCGGGCCATCGAGCGCCTGCTCGCCCTGCGCTTCGTGCAGGCTTTCAAGCGGAATCCGGAGCGGCTGGCGCCGATCGACCTCGCCAAGGTCGAGCTCGCCGCCCCCGAGCCGCCGGAGCGCCAGCTGCCATGAGCCCCAAGACGCCGAAGGCCGGCACTCCGCCACCTCCGCAGCCGCCAAAGACCGCGCCCGGAAAGCCCGCCGCAGCCGCCCCTCCGCCAGGCGGCAAGCAGGCCGCAGCGAAAGCTCTACCGAAGCCGGCTCGAAAGCCCGAGACCGCCGCCGAGCATCCCCCGATCCCGGTCGAGCGCGAAGAGATCCGGATCCAGTTCCTGCAACGGCCGCTCCTCGAGCCGCTGCCGGAAATCGTCGGCCGCCCACTCCGGTCCGGCAACGGCCCGGAATCTCCGGGCGGCTCTCCCCAACCACGCCGTCTCGCCTTCGTGCTGCACGCCCACCTCCCCTGGGTCCTCGGACACGGCACCTGGCCGCACGGCGAGGACTGGCTGGCCGAGGCCATCGTGCACTGTTACCTGCCGCTCCTCGACATGGCCGACCGCCTCGCCGCGCGCGGGCGGCGGAACCTCTTCGCCTTCGAAGTCACTCCGATCCTCGCCGCGATGCTCGCCGATTCGCGCACCGAGGCGGTCGTCGAGCGCTACCTCACCGAACGCACCAAATCCGCCTGGGAGGCCCGGCGCAAGCACCCGCTGGCGCTCTGGTGGCACGCCGAATTCCTGCGCCTGCGCGCCGTCTGGGACCGCTTCGACCACAACCTCGTCGCGACCCTGGCGCGGCTCTCCGAGCTGGGCGCCGTCGAGCTCGCGACCTCGGCCGGAACGCACGTCTACCTCCCTCTCGCCCACACCTCGAAGCTCATCCGTCTCGCCCTGCGCACCGGCAAAGAGCAGCACCGTGAGCTCTTCGGCGACGACCCGCGCGGTTGCTGGATGCCCGAGTGCGCCTACAGGCCCGGCGGACCCTGGCAACACCCGGTTACAGGCGCGTTCGAGGAAGGCCGGCCGGGCAACGAGCAGTTCCTCGCCGAGCAGGGGATGAGCTGGACGGTGGTCGACGCACATCTCCTGCGGCGCGGCGATCCGGCCTTTCCCTACGGCGCGAACACGCGCCCCGAAGAGATCGTCGAGCCGTCCGGCCCGCACCCGCACCCCTACTGGATCCGGCAGAGCGCCGTGGCCGCGTTCCTGCGCGACTCGCGCACCGCCGCCCAGGTCTGGTCGCGCCAGGGCGGCTATCCGGGAGACGGCGCATTTCTCGACTTCCACAAGCGGCAGTGGCCCTCGGGCCTGCGTCTGTGGCGGGTGACCGACCCCGAGGCCGACCTCATGGACAAGCTCGTCTACTGGCCGGAGGAGGCGAAGACGCGCGCCCAGGAGCAGGCCGGGCACTTCATCGAGCTCGCCTCCGGCCTCGACGGCATGAACGACGGATTGATCTGCTGCCCGTTCGACGCCGAGCTCTTCGGCCACTGGTGGTTCGAGGGGCCGATCTGGCTCGAGCGCGTCCTCGAGCTCGCGGCGCCCGGAACGGCTGTCGAAGCGACGACCCCCGACCGCGAGCTCTCGAGCCACCCTCTCCTGCGCCGCGCCTTCTTCGCCGAAGGCTCCTGGGGGGCGAGCGGCGACCACCGGGTCTGGGTCAACCCGCAGACCGAGTGGTTCTGGCGCGAGCTCGGCGATCTCGAGCGCCACGCCTTCGCGGCGGTGCGCTGGGGCGGCGCACGCAAGTGGCGGCGGGCGATCCTGAATCAGCTGCTGCTTGCCGCCGCCTCCGACTGGCCGTTCCTGGTGACCATGGGGACCGGCGGCGACTACGCCGAAGAACGTTTTCGTCAGCACTGCTCCCGCCTGCGGGAGCTGATCGATCTGGGACCGCGCACGCGCTCGCTTCCGGCCTGGGTGGAGGGTGACATGCCCTTCCCCGACCTCGAGCCCGAGTGGGCCCGTCCACCTGAAGAGTAGATCGCCTGAAGAGTGAACCAGCCGAGACCGAAGGAGAGAGCCCGCACCATGCCGTCCGATTTCACCAAGCTCCCGCGCCTGCACATCGCCGGCATCGAACTGCCGCGCGAAGTGCAGGGCCTCTACGACCTCGCCTGCAACCTCTGGTGGACCTGGAACCCGGCTGCCCGTGAGCTCTTCGCCGCGATGGACGCGCGCGCCTGGTCGCTCTACCGCAACCCTGTTCAGCTGCTGATCAACTTCGATCGCGACCACTGGCAGACCAAACTCGAAGACGACCATTTCCGCGGCCTCTACCAGAAGGTCATCCGGATGTTCGAGACCTACATGGCGGGTTCCGCCGAGACCTGGTTCGCGAAGCGTTACCCGGACCTCGGAGGGCCGATTGCCTACTTCTGCATGGAGTACGGCCTGGACCCCTGCCTGCCGATCTACTCCGGGGGTCTCGGCGTCCTCGCCGGCGATCACCTGAAGAGCGCCAGCGACTTGGGGCTGCCGCTGGTCGGAGTCGGGCTCCTCTACCGCAACGGCTACTTCCACCAGAACATCGACGCCGACGGCCGCCAGCAGCACATTTACCCCGAGCACGACTTCTCCCGCCTGCCGATCCGTCCGGCGGCCGGCCACACCGGCCGGGCGGTGATGGTCTCGATCCCGTACGACGGCCGCGAGCTGCATCTCCAGGTCTGGATCGCCCTGGTCGGACGCGTGCCGCTGCTGCTGCTCGACACCGACGTGCCGCAGAACGATTCGGCAGACCGCCCGATCACCAGCATCCTCTACACCCCGGGTCGCGAGATGCGCCTCGCTCAGGAGCTCGTGCTCGGCATCGGCGGAGCCCGCGCCCTCGAGGCGCTCGAGATCGCGCCGGCGGTCTGGCACATGAACGAGGGGCATTCGGCCTTCCTGCAGTTCGAGCGCCTCAGCCGCCGGATGAGGGAGCACGGCGAGAGCTTCGACGCCGCGATCGCCGAGCTCCGCCGGACGTCGGTCTTCACCACCCACACACCCGTGGCGGCGGGCAATGAGGTCTTCGACGCGCCGCTGATCCGCGACTACTTCGATCCTCTCTGTGCCGAGTTGGGAATCGATCCGGAGCAGTGGCTCGGGCTCGGCAACAACGACCATGGCGAGCCCAACCAACCGCTCAACATGACTGCGCTCGCCATCCGCACCAGCTCACGGATCAACGGCGTCTCCGAGCTGAACGCCCGGGTCGCCGGCAAGATGTGGCACCACCTGATTCCAGCAAACCGGCCGGAGAACGAGCAGATCCGCGCCATCACCAACGGCGTACACCACCCGAGCTGGCTCGGCATCGAGCTGCAGGAGCTCTTCGCCAGCTGGTTCGGCGAGCGCTGGCCGCAGGTCGTGACGAGCCCCGAAGGGCGTGAGGCGGTGCTGGCCGCACCCGATGCGCCGCTGTGGGAGGTCCACCTCGCCCAGAAGCGCCACCTCGCCCGCTTCCTGCGCTCCCGCCTGCGCGACCAGTTCGCGCGCCACGGCCTGTCGCCGGGCGATCTGCGCAAGCTCGAGCACACCTTTGACCCCGAAGTGCTGACCATCGGCTTCGCCCGGCGCTTCGCCACCTACAAACGGGCCGGCCTCCTGTTCTCCGATCTCCACCGCCTGCGCAGGCTGGTTGGCGACAGCGAGCGCCCGCTCCAGATCCTCCTCGCCGGCAAGGCCCACCCCGCCGACAAGGCCGGGCAGGAGCTGATCCAGCACATCTTTCAGCTCTCGCAGTCGGAGGCGCTCAAGGGCAAGGTCTTCTTCGTCGAGGACTACGACATGCGGGTCGGAAGAATGCTCGTCCAGGGCGTCGACGTCTGGCTGAATACACCGCGGCGGCCGCTCGAAGCCTCAGGAACCTCCGGCATGAAGGCCGCCATGAACGGCGCCTTGAACTGCTCGATCGCCGACGGCTGGTGGCCCGAGGGCTACGACGGCGAGAACGGTTGGATCATTGGCAGCACGGCGGAAGATCCGACCCGCGACACCTCGGCTGGCAAGGAGCCAATGGCGGACGAGGCCAAGCACGACCGCGAGGACGGCCTCGCGCTCTACGACCTGCTCGAAGAACAGATCGTCCCGATCTACTACGATCGCAACGAAGCCGGGCTTCCGGTGGAATGGCTGCGGCGGATGAAAGAAGCGATCGCCACCATCACACCGAAGTTCGCCAGCGATCGCATGGTGCGCGACTACGCCGAGCTCGCCTACGGAAGCCTGCTCGAAGCCATGGTCGCGCCAGCAGGCCGGGTCTAGAACTTGCTTGCGATTCGACTCAGGCCCGCCAGGCCGGGTGCAGAAGAAAAGACCAAGCTCGAACAAGGGAGATGTCGATGATGCGCTCTCGCCTCGCCGCAACGATGTGGACTGCTGCCCTCCTGCTTTCCCTGCTTCCGCAGCCCTCCCCCGCGATCGAGGTGGCGGCCTACACTCCCGATCCCGCGCTCTTGCCCTCCCGAGCGCCGGTCGAGGCGCCGTTGCGCGTCGCCGAGGCGCTCTCCCTCGCGCCCCTCGCCGCCCTGGAGCCGGCGCGCACCGGGGCGCCGGCCGACCTCGCCGCCCTCACCGCCTGGAACGCGGCCGGGGGCAAGCCGACCCGCGTCGGCTTCGCCCGCGCCCTCGCCGAACCGCTCGAGCTGCGCTACGAGGCGGCGAGCTTCGCCGCCCGGCTCGGTCGGCGCGCCGGCGGCGGTTTCCTCGCCCGCGCCGCGAACGGCAACTGGGTATGGGGCACTTCGGTCGAGGTCGGTGAAGCCAAGGCCTTGCGCCTGGAGCTCGCCGAGGTGGCCCTCCCGCCCGGAACCCGCTTCTGGGCCTATGGCATGGGCGGCGAGGCGCGTGCCTTCGACCTCCGTCTCCAGCGCGAGGACCGGAGCCTCCTCTCGCCGACGATCGCCGGCGATCGCATCTACCTCGAAGTCGAGCTGCCGGCCGGAAGCGTTTTGGAGAGCCAGGGTTTCTCCATTCGTCGCGTGTACGAAGTCGCGATCGATGACGAGGGTGCGTTCGAATCCGGCCTCGCCGCGCCGGAGGCCGATGCCTGCGTCCAGAACGGCGAGTGCTTCGATGCCGGCGACTTCCCGGGTATCGCGGCCGCCAGGAACGGAGTCTTCCGCGTCCTCTACGAGAAGGCAGGCCTGCTCTACACCTGCAGCGGAGCCCTGCTCAACGACAACGATCTGTCGACCCTGGAGCCCTGGCTTCTCACCGCCCACCACTGTGTCGGCAGCCAGTCTTCGGCGCTCACCATGGACACCAAGTTCTTCTGGCGCTTTGCCGGCTGCGGCAGCGCATCGAGCAGCTTCACCTATGGGCCGCTGGGCGCCGATCTCATCGTCACCTCCGTGACCAGCGACGTCACTTTGGCGAGAGCCCTCGACCCGACCGAGGTGCCGGCCGGCGCAACCTATCTCGGATGGACCAGCGTTCGCCCGCCGGACGGCACCGTCCTGCATCGCCTTTCGCATCCGTATCTCGAAGCTACCCAGCTGACGCAACCCCAGATGTACTCGACGCACCAGCTGGACGAGACACCTGACTTCATCTGTGGCGGCGTGTTTACCCCCACGAACTATCTGCACTCGGTCAACCTGCTCGGCACTGGAATCTCCAAGGGGAGCTCGGGGTCGCCAGTGATGCTGGCGAACGGCATCATCGTCGGCCAGCTCTACGGTGCCTGCGGCAATGACGCTCCGCTGCCTCCGCCGGACGGCTGCGGAACAGACGAGAACATCCTCGACGGGGCTTTCGCCACCTCCTATCCCCTGCTCGCGCCGTATATCGGCACGACCGGACCGCCTTGCATCCGCGATGCCGATACCGCTTGCCTGCTGGGCGGGAAGTTCAAGGTCGAGGTCGAGTGGACGACCGCCACCAACACCGGCACCGGCAAGGTCATGTCCTTCAACGGCGAGCGCGCCGAGTCTGCGGAGTCGGCCTTCTTCTGGTTCTTCAACTCGACCAACTTCGAGATGGGCGTCAAGATGGTCGACGCCTGCGTCGCGCCGTTCAACCACTACTGGGTCTTCGTCAGCGGCCTGACCTCGCAGGAGTACCGCGTGCGGGTGACCAAGGTGTCGTCGCCGACCGAGGTCAAAACCTACTTCAATCCGCTCGACAACCTGCCGACGACCGAGGGGGATACGGCCGCATTCACCTGTCCCTAGGCGTCGTTGGGGTCGGGCGGCGGCGTTGGGGTGGTCGGGGAGCGGCGCGGCGGGAATTCTGTCCGGGCTCACAGGCTACAGACCGACTGCGGGCGTTGGCGCTCCCAGCCCTTCGACCCGGATTAGCCTCGTTGTCGCACCTGAGCCCGGGCGCCCGAACAGAATTCCCGCCGCATCGCTCCCCCTCCAGCACCGAGGTGGCTGACGGTCACATGGCCTCCAGCACTGGGGGTGGGACGGGGGCGGAGCGACGGGTTGGCTTGCCGGAGGTCGCGCGCCCGGGCTCAGGTGCGACAAGGACCTCCACCACGGGTCGAAGAGTTCGCAGCGCCAACGACCGCAATCGGTCTGTAGCCTGTGAGCGCGGCCGGAGGCGAGCCAACCCGTCGCTCCGCCCCCGGCCTGCGAAGATGTTCCCTACTTCGCCCCGCCCTTCGTCCACTGGTCGAGCCAGTCGAGCACGGTGTCGTGCCAGAGGATCGAGTTCTGGGGCTTCAGGACCCAGTGGTTCTCGTCCGGAAAATAGAGCAGCTTCGAGGGGATGCCCTTCCTCTGGGCGGCGGTGAAGGTCGCGATGCCGCCGGTGTCGACGACACGGTAGTCGAGCGCGCCGTGGACGACGAGCACCGGCGTCTGCCAGTTCTTCACCAGGTCGACCGGGTTGTGCTTCGAGTAGCCGGCCGGGTTCTCCCACGGCGTGCCGCCGTGCTCCCACTCCGGGAACCAGAGCTCTTCCGTCGCGTAGTAGGCGTAGCGCTCGTCGAGGTTGCCATCGTGCGACACCAGGCACTTGAACCGGTCCGGCCAGGCGCCGGCGATCCAGTTGACCATGTAGCCGCCGTAGGAGGCGCCGAGCGCCCCGACCCGATCGCCGTCCATCCAGGGGTTCGCCGCGAGCGCGGCGTCGAGCCCCTTCTTCAGGTCCTCGAGGGGCTTGCCGCCCCAGTCGCCGCTGATCGCGTCGGTGAACGCCTGGCCATAGCCGGTCGAGCCGTGGAAGTCGACCATCACCGCCGCGTAGCCGCGGCCGGCGTAGGTCTGCGGATTCCAGCGGTAGTGGAAGTCGTTGCCGAACGAACCCTGCGGCCCACCGTGGATGAGGAAGGCGACCGGGTACTTCTTCGCCGGGTCGAAGTCCACCGGCTTCACGATGTAGGTGAAGACCATGTCGCCGCCGGCGCCGCGGAAGCTCATCTGCTCGGGCTCGCCGAGCTTCACCGCCGCCAGCCGAGCGTCATTGATCCTGGTGATCCGCTTCTCGTCGGTGCCGTCGAGCTTCGCCGTCCACAGCTCGGCCGGCGACTTCAGGTGGTCCTTGCTGTAGATCAGGCGTTCGCCGGCCGCCAGGGCAAGCGAACCATTGTGTCCGGCACCGACGATCGTCCGCGGCGCTCCGGAGGCCGCGTCGATGGCGAAGATCGCGCGCTGGCCGACATCCTGCGCCACCACGTAGAGCGTCTTGCCGTCGGCCGACCAGGCGATCTCCTCCGGCGAGCGGTCCCAGCCCTGGGTGAGGACGCGATCGGCGCCGTCGATGCCGTCCCGCAGCACCAGCACGAAGCGGTCGGCTTCGAAGCCGGGCCGTGCCATCTTCATGTAGACCAGGAGCTTCCCGTCAGGAGAGAAGCTCGGCTGCGTATCCCAGGCCGGATTCGTGGTGAGCTTCCGCGGCGCGGCAGAGCCGTCGAGCGGCGAATAGAAAAGGTCGAAGTTCGTCGACCAGGCTTCCGATTTCCCGACGTTGCGGGCAGAGTAGACCATCCCCTTGCCGTCCGGAGTGAAGGTGAACTCCTCGGCCCCGCCGAACGGCTTGGACGGCGCATCGGCGTCGAAGCCGGGCATGAGGTCGACCGCGCTCGTTACCATGCCTGAGCCGGAGGCAGGCAGGACGAACAGGTGGTTGCGCCGCCCGTCGCCCCAGGTGTCCCAGTGGCGGATGAATAGACTGTCGTAGATCTTCCCCGACGCCTTGCGCGCCTGGTTCTCGTCGAGCCGTTTCTTCGTGCAGGCGAGATCGCCGCCGCACGCCGGAAAGACCTCGAGGCTGAAGGCCAGGAGCTTTCCGTCCGGCGAGACTTCGAGGTTCGAGACGTCGACCGGCAGGTCGGTCACCTGCAACGCCTCTCCACCGTCGAAAGCGAGCCGGAAGACCTGCGACGAGCCGGAGCGCGTCGAAAGGAAGTAGATCGCGCGGCCGTCCGCCGCCCAGCGACCGTTCGAATCGCCCGACTTGTGGGTAGTGATCTGACGCAGCCCGTTGCCGTCGGCGCCGACCAGCCAGAGGTCGGTGCGGCCGGCGTTCGCGTCGAGATCGGTGGTGCGCAGGGTGAACAGTACCTGCTTGCCGTCGGGCGAGACCTGCGGATCGGAGATCCGCTGCATCGCCAGCAGGTCGTGTACCGTGAACGGATGCGGCTCGGCAGCCGCAGCGGCCGCCGAGGCGGCCGGGGCGGGCGACGGCAACGCGGTCGCGATCACAAAGGCGAAAAGACCGGTAAGGGAAAGAAGGGCTCGTCTCACGCGCTCGGGTCTCATGGGAAGGTCTCCAGATCGGGCTCAGCCGGAAGCAGGGGATCGAAATCGGGCAGGCCGTGCCGCCCGCCCCGAGATCGTACCGCAGGCGCCGCTCACGTAGCCTCTGGAGGCCCGGGCGTTTCGAAAACCGCCGGAGTAGCGACCTCGCCACGGCGGCAGCGCGACCACCCCCATTACCAGCAGCCTTTCGCGTGCAGCGCGTCCACTGCCCTGGCCGGACCCTCTCCCTTTACCATCAGCCTTTCGCGCAACGCCTGCCGAGCGCTCCGGGCCGACCTCCCTTGAACAGGCATTTCTTTTTCCTCCGGCTCGATAGAATGCCCGCCCATGGCTCCTGACACCGCTGCCGCGAGCGCCCGGAATCCGGCGCTCACGCCCCGCCCGACGACGATCGTCGAAGCGCCGCGCCTCGCGGTGCGGCTCGGGGTCGACCTCTTCCTCGCCGTCGAGACCTTCCAGCAGACCGGCAGCTTCAAATTCCGCGCCGCCGCCAACGTCGCGGCCAACGTCCCGAACCAGATCCTCATCGCCGCTTCCTCGGGCAACTTCGGTCAGGCCCTGGCGCGCGCGGCACAGCTCGCGGGCAAGCGGGCGATCATCGTCATGCCGGCGACCTCGGCGAAGGTGAAGGTCGAGGCGGTGCGCCAGTTCGGCGGCGAGGTGGTCTTCGTGGACACGCAGCGCGAGACCCGCGCCGCCAAGGTCGCCGAGGTTTTCGCCGCCCACCCCGAGGCCTATCTCGGCAGCGCCTACGACGACCCGTTGGTGATCGCCGGCAACGCATCGCTCGGACATGAGCTCGCTGCGCTCGCGCGAGCGGGTCGCCCTTTCGACGCCGTGGTGGTGCCGTTGGGCGGCGGCGGTTTGACTGCGGGGATGGTGCAGGGGTTGCGCGAGGCCGGCGACGAGGCCGAAGTCTGGGGAGCCGAACCGCTGCTCGCCAACGACGGCGCCCAGTCGCTGCGCGCCGGTCACATCGTCAAGTCCGAGAAGGAAGGCGCCACGATCGCCGACGGCGCGCGCACCCTGGCGCTCGGCACGCACAACTGGGCGATTCTCCAGCACGGCCTCGCCGGTATCGTCGAGGTCGGCGAAGAAGAGATCCGCGAGGGCGTTCGGCTGCTCTCGGCGCTGGCCAACGTCAAGGCCGAGCCGACCGGCGCCCTCACCACCGGTGCCGTGCTGGCCGCGCCCGACAGCTTCCGCGGCAAGACGGTCTGCTGCGTGGTCTCGGGCGGCAACGTCGATCCGCAGGTCTACCTCGACATTCTCTCCGGAGCGAATCCATGAGTTCTGCCAAACCCACTGCCAAGAGCAGCCCGTGGAAGCCCTCGCTGAGCTGGCTGCTCGTCTTCCTGCCCATTGTGCTCGGACTCGAGTTCAGCCACTCGCAGTCGCACGTCGCGATCTTCGTCTGCTCTTGCCTGGCGATCATCCCGCTCGCCGGCTGGCTGGGCAAGGCGACCGAGCATCTGGCCGAACGCACCAGCGAGGGCGTGGGCGGCCTGCTGAACGCCACCTTCGGCAACGCCGCCGAGCTCATCATCGCCCTGGTCGCCCTGAAGGAGGGCTACTACGGCATCGTCAAGGCGTCACTCACCGGCTCGATCCTCGGCAACATCCTGCTCGTCCTCGGCGCCTCCTGCCTCGCCGGCGGCCTGAAGCACAAGAACCTGAAGTTCAATGCCGCCGGCGCGCGCATGATGTCGACGATGCTCACCCTGGCGGCGGTCGCGCTCGTCATGCCGGCCTCTTTCCATTACCTGGTGCATCCGATCGCCAAGGTCGAACGCGATCTTTCGCTCGAGATCGCGATCGTCCTGCTGGTCTGCTACGCCCTCTCCCTGCTCTTCTCGCTGCACACCCACAAGCAGATGTTCATCGGCACCGCAGCCGAGGCGGCGCACGTCGGAGATGTCGGCCACGCCAAGTGGTCGCTCGGCAAGGCGCTCGGCGTGCTCGGCGTCGCCACCGCCTTCATCGCCTGGGTCTCGGAGATCCTCGTCGGGTCGATCGCCCAGGCGGCGCACTCGTTCGGCATGACCAGCGTCTTCGTCGGCGTGATCGTCGTGGCGATCATCGGTAACGCCGCCGAACATTCGACCGCCATCCTCGTCGCCCGCAAGAACCGCATGGACCTGGCACTCGGCATCGCGATCGGCTCGAGCATCCAGATCGCGCTCTTCGTCGCTCCGGTGCTGGTCCTCGCCAGCTACTGGCTCGGACCGGCGCCGATGGATCTCGTCTTCTCGCCCGCCGAAGTCATCGCCATCGTCATCGCCGTGGCGATCACCAGTCAGGTCGCGAGTGACGGCGAGAGTCACTGGCTGGAGGGGGTGCAACTCCTCGCCGTCTACCTGATCCTGGCGCTGATCTTCTTCGCGCTGCCGGAGGCCATCGAGTCCTCCGGCGTCACGACTCAGCCGGCCACGCAGGTGACGACGCACTGACCGCCGGCGGGCGGGCGAAGATAGCATCCGGACCATGGGAAGCCTGACCCTCGCCCGCAGCCGCTGGTGCATCATCGCCGCCGCGGCACTCTTCTCGACCGGTGGCGCCGCGATCAAGGGGACGGCACTCACCGCCTTCCAGGTCGCCGGCTTCCGCTCGGCGGTAGCGGCGCTCGTGCTCGTGCTTCTCCTGCCGGCGGCGCGCCGCGGCTTCGGGTGGGACCTCCTGCCTGCCGCCGTCGCCTATGCCGGCACGCTCGTCTGTTTCGTGGTGGCGACCAAGCTCACGACCTCCGCGGCGGCGATCTTCCTGCAATCGACGGCGCCGATCTGGATCCTCCTCCTCGCCCCCCTCCTGCTCCAGGAGCGGATCCGTCTTGCCGACCTGCCGGCCGTCGGGCTCGCGGCGGCCGGTCTCGCCCTGGTCTTCCTCGGTTCGCGCGACCCGGCCGCAACGGCGCCCCGGCCAGAGCTCGGCAACCTCGTCGCGCTCGCCTCGGGTCTCTTCTACGCCCTGCTGATGGTCACTCTGCGCCGGTTGTCGCGCGACTCGCCGGCCGGGAGCGACCGCTCCCTCCCGGCGACGGTGCTCGGCAACGGTCTCGCCTTTGTCGCGACGCTCCCGCTGGCTCTGCCGGTCGCGAGCGTCCGGCCGGCCGACGTCGCCGCGATCCTCTACCTCGGCGCGATCCAGATCGGCTTCGCCTACTGGCTCTTCGCCAAGGGGTTGAAGCGACTGCCGGCGCTCGAGGTATCGCTCCTCGTCCTGCTCGAACCGGTGCTCAACCCGCTCTGGACCTGGCTCACCAGCGGGGAGCGGCCGAGCGCTCTCGCTTCGACAGGGGGTGCCATCATGATCGTGGCGCTCGCCGCGCGGGTCCTGCTGCAGCGCCCGGCGCGCGCCAGCAGCGAGGCTGCCGCGCCTATCCCCGACTGACTCAGAGCGAGATCGAGCCCTTGCGGAACTCCGAGCGCGTCAGCCGGGCGTTGAGCAGCACCGGATGCCCCGCCTTGGCCCAGACCCGCGCCTGCGCGAAGGCCGAGGCGATCTCGTCGGGATGGTCGATCGCCAGGCCCTTGCCGCCGAGCGCCTCCGCCGCGAGCTCGTAGTCGGTCGAGGCGAGCACCGTGCCGACGTCGTCCCCGAGCACGGCGACCTGGTCGCGCGCAATCTGCGCCCACGAGGCGTCGTTGCCGACCAGGGCGATGACCGGGATGCCATGGCGTACGAAGGTGTCGAACTCCATCAGGCTGTAGGCCACCGAACCGTCGCCGTAGAGAATCCAGACCTCCGACTCCGGCCGCGCCACCTTGGCGCCGAGCGCGAAACCGCCGCCGACGCCGAGAGTGCCGAAGACCCCCGGATCGAGCCAGCCGAACGGCGAGCGGGCGCGCACGATGTAAGAGGCCGTGCCGACGAAATCGCCGCCGTCGGCGACCAGCACGGCATCGTCCTCGAGGAAGGCGTCGAGGTCGCGCAGCAGACGCAGCGGATTGAGGCCGCTTCCGGCGCCCGGATCCGCGTCCGCCTGGCCGGCGATCTCCCGCTCGCGCACATCGTCGCTCGCCGCCAGCTGCTCGAGCCACTCCCGCCAGCGCGCATGGAGCCCGGAGGCTTCGTCGGCAAGCTCGGCGAGAAACAGCGCCGGATCGGCGAGCGCGCCAATCTTCGGCCGACGGTTCTTCTCGAGATCCTCGGCGCTGCGGTTGGCCGCGACCAGGGTGGCCTTGCGGCCGACATGACGGCCGTAGTCGAGCCGGAAGTCGGACGGCACGCCGGCCAGCACGACACAGTCGGCGGCGCGCAGCGCTTCGCGCCGCTGGTGGCGCCGCAGGAGCGGGTGCGCGGGGCCGAGGAGACCGCGGGCCATGCCCGAGAGGTAGACCGGCAGTCCCAGTTGCTCGATCGCCCGCCTGAGGTCGACGGCCGGAGTCGCGTGCAGCATCGCCTGCGAGCCGACGAGCAACAGCGGACGATCGGCACGCGCCAGCGCCTTGGCGGCGCGGCGCACCGGACCGCTGCGCGGCGGCGGGGCGACCGGCAGAGGGCCGGGCGCCGGACGCTCATCGGCGCGGTCGAAAACCCGGTCGAGATGGCGTGACAGGTACCAGCGCTCGAGGCGCTTGCCCAAGGACGGCGGGCGCTCTCCCTCCTTGGGGATCACGCCGTACCACTCGCGTGCCGTCGCCTCCGGGTAGAGCAGATCGACCGGGCACTCGAGGAAGACCGGTCCCGGCACCCCCTCGCGCGCCAGCGCAAAGGCGGTCTCGAGGAGCGGCGCGAGCTCGCGCACCCGTCGCGCGCTCCCCTGCCACTTGACGTGCGGCGCCATCAGCGCCTGCTGGTCGATGTCCTGCAGCGAACCGCGGCCCTTGAGGACGGTGGCGGTCGCACCGCCGAGGATGACCACCGGCGACTGCGCCATCCGCGCGTTCTTGACCGCGGTGATGGTGTTGGTGAGGCCCGGACCGGCGGTGACCGCCGCGACCCCCGGGATGCCGGTCAGGCGCGCCGTGGCGTCGGCGGCGAAGACCGCGTCGACCTCGTGGCGGGTGTCGACGACCCGGATGCCGAGCGCTTTCGCGCCGACCAGGATCGGCGAGATATGCCCGCCGCAGAGAGTGAAGAGCGTCTTCACCCCCTGCCTCTGAAGCACCTCCGCGATGCGATCCCCGCCGTGGCTCATGACTCCGAAGACTCGCACAGCGCCCGGCCGGCGGCAACCCGCGCGCGCCAGCGCGCCAGGCCCGGGTTTGCGCCTCCGGCGCGGGGGTGCGAGTCCGAACTCTCCGTGACACCTGAGGCGAGAAGAAAAGGACCAGTAAATGGAGCTGTCTCCTCGGCGCTGCTGGCGAGTGCACCGCGCTCGTCGCGCTCCCGGCGAGGCTGGCGCGAGTCTGCAGCCGACCGGCCGCTTCGAGCGGCAGCGTCGGCTGCTAGACTCGACGCCGGCTCGATCACCTTTCCTTTGCTGGAGCTTTTGTTGAACGCCCCCGAGACCACAAAATCTGCTTCTGTGAAGCTGATGTCGATGTCGCAAGCCGTGCGCCGCTTCGTGCACAACGGCGAAGTCGTGGTCATCGAAGGCTTCACGCACCTCATCTCGTTCGCCGCAGCGCACGAGATCATTCGCCAGAGGAAGCGCGACCTGACGCTCTGCCGGCTGACCCCCGACCTCGTCTACGAGCAGATGATCGCCGCCGGCTGCGCCCGCAAGCTCGTCTTCTCCTGGGCAGGAAATCCCGGCGCCGGCCCGCTCTACGCGCTGCGCCGGGCGGTCGAGCAGGGGCTTCCCCACCCGCTCGAGCTCGAGGAGTACTCGCACTTCGGCATGGTGGCGCGCTTTCAGGCTGGCGCCGCCCGACTCCCCTTCCTGCCGCTCCGGACCTTTGCCGGCAGCGATCTGCCGCGGGTCAACGAACGCATCCGCGAGATCGAATGTCCCTACACCGGCGAGCATCTCGCGACCGTGCCGGCGCTCAATCCAGACGTCGCGATCATCCACGTCCAGCGTGCCGACGCCTGCGGCAACTGCCAGGTCTGGGGACTGCTCGGGGTGCAGAAGGAGGCGGCGTTCGCGGCCTCGAAGGTGATCGTCGTCGCCGAGGAGATCGTCGACGAGGCGGTGATCCGCGCCGACCCGAATCGCACGCTCCTCCCCGGCTTCATCGTCTCCGCGGTCGTGCACGAGCCTTGGGGCTGCCACCCGTCGTTCGCGCAGGGCTACTACGACCGTGACAACGACTACTACGTCGCCTGGCGCGAGATCTCGCAGGATGCGGCCAAGCTCGACGCCTGGCTCGACGAGTGGGTCTTTGGGCTGGCCGACCGCGCAGAGTACGTGCGCAAGATGGGCGATCGCCTCACGCGCCTCACGGCCCGCGAGCAGCTCTCGGCGCCGGTGAACTATGGCTACTGAGCCCGGCTACACCCCTTCGGAGCTGATGGTGGCGGCCGCGGCGCGCGAGCTCCGCGACGGTGAGGTGGTCTTCGTCGGCATCGGCCTGCCGAACCTCGCCTGCAATCTTGCCCGCCGCCTGCACGCGCCGAACCTGGTGCTGATTTACGAGTCGGGCGCCGTCGGCGCCGTCCCGGAGCGCATCCCGGTGTCGATCGGCGATCCGGCACTAGTCACCAACTCGATCGCCGTCGCTTCGATGTCGGAGATTTTCTACAACTACCTCCAGGGCGGCAAGATTGACGTCGGCTTCCTGCAGGGGGCGCAGATCGACCGCTGGGGGAACCTCAACACGACCGTGATCGGGGACTACACCCACCCGAAGGTCCGCCTGCCGGGGAGCGGCGGCGCCTGCGAGATCGCGATCAACGCCAAACGCGTCCTGTGCATCGCGGCGCAGTCGAAGAAGAGCTTCCCGGCGAAGACCGACTTCGTGACCAGCCCCGGGCACCTCGGAGGAGCCGGCGAGCGCGAACGGCTCGGCATGCGCGGCGCCGGCCCCCAGCGCGTCATCACCGACCTCGCGCTCTACGACTTCGACGCCGGCGAGATGCGCGTCACGAGCCTCCACCCCGGCGTCACCCTCGACCGCGTGCGCGAGAACCTCGGCTGGGACCCGAAGGTTGCCCCCGAGCTCTCAGTGACCCCGCCCCCCAGCGCCGCCGAGCTCCACCTCCTCCGCCACGACCTCGACCCCAAGCGGCTGTATCTGTAGGCGCCGAGGCCTCCGGACTCGTACAAACCTCCAGAGACCGGAGGGCGGCGGGGACGATGAAAAGGGACCAGCAAGGAAAGACCCGGCCACGCGGAGGTGGCGCGACTCGCCTTGGGCTGCCTACCTGCGAGTCATCGTCGCCGGCTGCAACCCGAGCCCGCCGGAAACCTCCAGCCGAGCCGGTCCGACGGACTTCTTCGCGCCCCTTCGCACGATGCGATCCGGACGATACGGATTCCTCCGCGCCGAGGTCTCGGTAGGGCGCTCGCCGGCTCGAGGTCGTACCTGCACGGCGAGCCGCGATTCACGGCTCGAACACCGGCGTCCACGCTCGCGCCCGCCTGGTCAAGTTCCTCCGTGCCCGATGGGCTCAGCATCCTGGCGTACGAGGCCGCCTTCCGGCTCCGCGCGGCCTGAGGAAGCGCAGCCGCGGCGCTCCAGAGCCCTGCCTCGAACGGCGGATCGCCGGGTTGGTCGAAACGGCACGGACGCGACTTGCCGCTCCTCGCCTCGAGCTCGAAGCGATACGTCGTGGCACTCGCCGGATTCGCCCGTCACTTCCGCATGCCGGAAGCCCTGAAAAGATCCGGCGCTTCGAGGCGAACGACTGGTGGGACAAGAACCGCCCCTCCGCTCCACATCTGGTTCGGTTGGAGTTGGAGCGGGCGTTCCTTCTGATCTCCTCGCAACCCCGAATCGGATCTCCGGCGCTGGATTCGGGGCTCGAGCAGGTGAGGCGCATCCATCTGTACCGCATCGGGTACCACCTCTACTACCAGAGCACCGCGGCCAGCTCTGTTCAGGTGCTAGGACTCTGGCATTCGAGTCGCGGGGCCATTCCGCAGCTCTAAGCGTCCAGATCGATATGCCTCGCCTTGTCGGCCTGGACACAGTTGCAGGGGCCCTTTTCGTTGGCGCCCTCGTCCGCTATCTTCCGTCGACGAAGAACCTCCTCCACGAGTATGTCCATCGGCTTCATAGAAAGGCAGTGGAAATGTCCAGGTATCTCCCGGCCTCCGCGGCTCTCGCCCTCGTGCTTCTAGTCGCCTCTGCAGAGCCGCTTGCCGCCGCCTCGACGCAGCTGAGCGCCGGACATCCGTTCAGCGACATCGACCTCGCCGTGACGCTTCCCCAGATCAGTCCCGACGGCCAGTATGCCGTCTACGGTCAGGATGCGGTGACCGACGGCGCCTTCGAGCTCTGGAGCGTCCCGCTCGCCGGCGGCGCGCCGGTTCGCCTGTCGGACGTGCTGACCGCCAACCAGCACGTGAGCTTCGCGATCAGCCCGAACAGCGCGCGCGTCGTCTATGTGGTGGATCAGGACACGCCGGGCAAGGCGGAGCTCTACAGCGTCCCGATCGCTGGCGGTGCGGCGACCAAGCTCAATCCGCCCCTGACCGCGAACCGGGGCGTCCTCAACTTCAAGATCTCGCCAGCCAGCGACCGTGTCTTCTACGTCTGCGACCGTTTCTCCGACAGCATGTTCGAGCTCTTCACCGTTCCCCTTGCCGGGGGAAACTCGATCCGCCTGAACCACCCGCTGCCGTTCGACTACGACGTCGAGGGCTACCAGGCGACGCCGAACGGCCAGACCGTGCTCTACCGCGCCGGCCGGACGGACAGCGGCGACTGGGAGCTCTACAGTGTCGATGCCGACGGCCAGGGGCCAATACCGGTCAAGGTCAATCTCGACCTCGCCAATAACGGCGCCGTGGATCCGTACTTCCAGATCAGCCCGGACAGCGCTCAGGTGGTCTACCTGGCGGACGCGACGGTCGACGGACAGTTCGACCTCTACAGCGTGCCGGTCGGCGGTGGCGCCTCGACGAAGCTCAACAGCTCGCTGCCCACCGGCGCCTCGGTCGGCAACGACTTCCTGATCAGCGCCAATAGCTCCCGGGTGGTCTACCGGGCCGACCAGACAGCGTTGAACGTCTTTCAGCTCTACAGCGTCGAGCTCGACGGTGAGGGCGCGACGCTGCTCAACGGCCCCTTGCTCAGCACCGAAGACGTCTCGACAGGCTTTCGGATCAGCGCCAACAGCGCCAAGGTGGTCTATCGCTCCGACGAGCGCGTGAACGACGTGATCGAGCTCTGGAGCGTGCCGATCGGCGGCGGTACGCCGACCCGGCTCAACGGCGAGCTCGTGGATCCGGGTGGCGATGTGCTCGACCATGCAATCAGCCCCGACAGCGCCCGCGTCGTCTACCGTGCCGACCAGAGTGTCGACGCGCTCAACGAGCTCTGGAGCGTGCCGATCGGCGGCGGCATCGCCACCAAGCTCAACCGGACGCTGGCCAACGGCGGCGACGTGCAGAACTTCCGCATCAGCGAGAACAGCAACTGGGTGGTCTACGGCGCCGACCAGGATGCCGATACGGTCGACAAGCTCCTGCGGGCGCCGATCGCCGGCGGCACCGTCGAGAACGTGAGTGGCGTGCCCATCCCGGGCGGCGAGGCGGTCGTCGCGGTCGTTCAGGCGCCCGCCTACGCGATCTCTCCGGCCAACAGCTACGACGTGGTCTACGCCGCCGACGAGGACGTCAACGACGAGGTCGAGCTCTACCTCTCCGGCGTCCCCGAGGTGGAGCCGGACGCCTGCACGCCGGACGCCGGGACCCTCTGCCTGCAGAACGACAAGTTCCAGATCAACGTGACCTGGCGGGATTTCACGGACCGCACCGGCATCGGCCGGGCGACGCCGCTCTCCCCACAGTCCGGCGACTTCTGGTTCTTCAACGCCCAGAGCAACGAGCTCATCGTCAAGATCATCGACGGTTGCGGCAGCACCGGCCGCTACTGGGTCTTCTGGCGCGCGCTGTCGAACGTCGAAATGGACCTCGTCATCCGCGACACCGAGACGCTGCAGACGCTCACCTACCACAACCCGCTGGGCTTCAATTCCAACGGCCATCTGGACATCGCCACGATATTTCACTGCGACGGCTCCGGCCCCGACGCGCAGACCATCGATACCAGTACCGATCTCCCCGCGCCGGGACCTCCGCAGTTGATCGAGCGCCAGGGTCCTCTCCTGAGCCAATCGTGCGTGCCCGACGGCGATCGCTCGATCTGCCTCGGCCACGGGCGCTTCCGCGTCGAGGGAACCTGGAGCGATTTCAGCGGCGGGAGCGGCTACGCCCACCTGATCAAGAAGAACGAGGGTTCGGGCTACGCCTGGTTCTTCAACAGCAACAACTACGAGATGCTGTTCAAGCTCGTCGACGGTTGCAGCTTCAACGGCAACACCTGGGTCTCGATCGCCGGACTCACCAACGTCGCCGCGAGCTTGACGATCACCGACACCTGGACCGGGACCATCTACCGCCAGGAGAACCTCCTGGCGGTGGACTTCCCGACCAATCTGGATATCGAGACCAACCTCACCTACTGCGGCCCTGCACCGTTCTGAACGTGCCTCCCAAGCGGCCGGGAGCGCGACCGGCGTGAAGTGGATGACGCGCGGCGATGTCGACGGCTTCTTCGGCCTGGCGCTCGACAATCTCGTCCAGTTGCTGGTGATCGACGCGCTCTGCCGCGGCGTGCTGGGCTTCCCCGTGGAGCTGGTCTACGGACGGATCCTGCCGGGGGCCGCGGTCTCGCTCCTGGTGGGGAATCTCTACTACGCACGGCAGGCGCTCGCTCTCGCGCGCCGGACCGGACGCACCGACGTCTGCGCCCTGCCGTACGGCATCAACACGGTATCGCTCTTCGCTTTTGTTTTCCTGGTCATGCTGCCGGCCAAGCTCGCGGCCGAGGCTGCGGGCGCGGCCGATCCGGCCACCGTCGCCTGGCAGGCGGGGATCGTCGCCTGCATCGGGTCGGGGCTCATCGAGCTCGCCGGTGCCTTCGTGGCCGAGAGGATCCGCAAGTCGACGCCGCGCGCCGCCCTGCTCTCGACCCTGGCCGGAATCGCCCTCACCTTCATTTCCCTCGGATTCCTCTACCGGACCTATGCCCGTCCGATCGTCGGACTCACGACGCTGGCGATCGTGCTGCTGGTCTACTTCGGCCGCGTCCGCTTCAAGGGCGGACTCCCGGGCGGCCTGGTCGCGGTTGCCGTCGGAACGGCCCTGGCGTGGATCGTCGGCATAGCTCCCGTCGGCGCCGCGCCAGCAGGAACACTGCAGTTTCATCCCCCGATTCCGCTCTTCGCGGAGCTGCTTGCGGCGATGCGCGGGGACTGGCTGGTCTACCTTTCGGTCATCTTGCCGATGGGCCTCTTCAACGTCATCGGTTCGCTGCAGAACATCGAGTCGGCGGAAGCGGCGGGCGACAGCTATCCGACACGCCCCTCCCTCGCCGTGAACGGCCTTGGAACCCTTGCCGCCGCGCTCTTCGGATCGTGCTTTCCGACCACCATCTACATCGGCCACCCGGGCTGGAAAGCGCTGGGCGCCCGGTCCGGCTATTCGGTGCTCAACGCCGTCTTCTTCACCCTGGTCTGCTTCTCCGGCACCCTGGCGTGGATCGCCTGGGCCGTGCCGATCGACGCCGGCATGGCGATCGTGCTCTGGATCGGCATCGTGATCACCGCCCAGGCCTTCCAAACGACACCGCGCGCACACGCTCCCGCCGTCGTCGTGGGACTCCTCCCCGGAGTCGCGGCCTGGGGCGCGCTGCAGATGAAGAACGGCTTGCGCGCCGCCGGCGTGGGTGCCCCGGGCGGGCCACCGTTCGGCGAGCCGCTGATCGCTGCATTCCTGGGGTCGGACACCTGGGCGCACGGCGCCTTCGCGCTCGACCAGGGCTTCATCCTGACCGCGATGATCCTCTCCGCGGCGACCGTCGCGATCATCGAGCGCCGCTTCGAGCGCGCCGCCCTCTGGTTCGCCATCGCGGCGGCGCTCGCCGGCGTCGGCCTCCTGCACTCCTATCGCTTCGTCGCCGGGGATACCGTCGTCGCGCTCACTCCCGCCTGGCCATGGGTGGGCGGATACACGATCATGGCGGCCGTCTTCCTCGCCGCCCGCTGGCTCACCGTAGACGACGACGCTGCCGCCGGGCACTGATCTGCTCCCGATCGCCGGGCGGCAGGTTCGCGCCGGGAAGCACCGGCGCCGGCGTTAGCGCGCGCTCCCCGCCATCGGCTCGCGCGGCTCCCGGGGCGCGCGATGCCGGTCGACCCACCAGCCGAACAGGACGAAGAGCCACATCGCCTGGGCGCTCCAGGCGACGACCTGCGGTGAGGGCGGCGGCGGCCCGACCAGGCTGGCACCGTAGGCCGCCGCCAGGAGGGCGAGCAAAACGCCCAATCCGGCCGAGCCGATCCGGTCACGCGCCCGCGTCGTCCGGAGGTAGATCCCGGCGCCGAGGCCGAACAACAGCAGCTCGACGGCGAGGGTCCACGGCAGCGACCGCCAGAGGCCGAGCCCGAGGCGCGTGTCACCGGTCAACGTGACCGGCATGTCGGGAAGGTGCGAGGCCACGTCGAGCACCCAGTGGCTGACGACGACCGTGACCAGGGCCACCGCCTCGATCCGGCGACCGCGCCGCACCAGCGCCACCAGCGCCGCGAGCAGCACGCCCCAGGCGAAGAGGGCCACGAGGCTGTGCGACCAGGGGTAAGAGACGAAGCGCAGCGGATTCACCGCCGTGGCGCCCGGCGCAATCTCGAGCTTCTCCACCCCGGCGAGGACCAGATTCGGCCAGAGGAGATCGGCAAACTGCGCCGCCGCGAAGAGCAGACCCAGCGAGAGCGCTGGCGTCGCGCGTTTCGCCGCCAGCCCGACTGCGAAGTGTCCGAGGAACATTCGGCGGACTCTAACCGGCTCGCCCTTGCGACGGAAGGGCCGGCAGCCTAATCTGTCTGCCATGGAACGGGAGGCGTTCGAGCAACGCAGGGTAGAGGTCGCCGCCGGACAGAGCGTCGTGGCGCGGCTCTTCCGCCCCCTCCGCGACCACCGCGGATCCCGCGGCGCCGTCCTCCTCGTTCCGGCCATGGGCGTCTCCCAGGCCTTCTACGCGCCGCTCGCCAAATGGCTCGCCGGCGAGGGCTTCCTCGCCCTCACCTTCGACTATCGCGGCATGGGGCTTTCGCGCCCTCCCGAGCACCTTCGATCCCTGCGCGGTTTCGCCGTCGGCCTTCTCGACTGGGCGCGCGAAGACTGCGCCGAGATGATCGGGCTCACCCTCCGCGAGGCCCCGGGCCAGCCGCTCTTCTGGCTGGGACACAGCCTCGGCGGCCAGCTTCTGCCCTTCGTCCCCAACCGCGACGCGGTCGCCCGGATGATCACTGTCGCCAGCGGCAGCGGCTACTGGCGGGAGAATTCGCCGCGCCTGCGCCGCTTCGCGGGACTCCTGTGGTACGGCGTCGTGCCGGCAGCGCTGGCGCTCTTCGGCTACTTTCCCGGCAGGCGTCTGAAGATGGTGGGCGACCTGCCGAAAGGGGTGATGGCGCAATGGCGGCGCTGGTGCCTGGACCCCGAGTACGCGGTCGGCGTCGAGGGCGAGCTTGCCCGGCGGCTTTTCGCCGGCGTCACCACGCCGATCGTCTCGATTTCGTTCACCGACGACGACTTCATGTCCGAGCGCAATACGGAGTCGCTGCACCGCTCCTTCACCGGGGCGCCCCGCACCATGAAGCGCTTCGCGCCCGCCGACCTCGGCCTCCGCCGGATCGGCCACTTCGGGTTCTTCCGCCCGGAGGTCGCCGAGGCGCTCTGGCGCCCCCACCTGCTGCCGGAGCTCGTTCGGCGATAGCCGAGTTCGCCGGCGATCAGCGGCTCAGGCGAGGTTGTGGAAGACGCGCTGGACGTCGTCGTCCTGCTCGAGGACGTCGACGAGCTTCAGGACCTCGTTGGCTTCCTTCTCGGCGAGCTCGACGGTGGTGTTCGGGATGTACTCCGACTCGGCCGAGATCGGCGTGATCTTGCGGTCTTCGAGCGCCTTCTGCAGCAGGCCGAAGTCGTTGAAAGCGCAGCGGATGACCAGCTGCGGCTCGCCCTTGTCCGAGACCGACTCCCCCATCTCTTCGAGGCCGTGATCGATGAGCTCGAGCTCGAGCGACTCCTGGTCGAGCTTCTCGGGGTGCAGGCGGAAGACGCCCACGCGCTTGAACTGGAAGGCGACGCTGCCGGTGTTGCCGAGGTTGCCGCCGCCCTTGTTGAAGTGGGTGCGCAGGTTGGGGACGGTGCGCGAGGGGTTATCGGTCGCGGTCTCGATCATCACCGCGACGCCGTGCGGAGCGTAGCCCTCGTAGAGGACCTCCGCGTAGTCGACGGCGCCCTGGCCGGAGGCCTTCTTGATCGCCGACTCGACCTTGTCCTTCGGCATGTTGACGGCGCGGGCATTCTGCAGCACCCGCCGCAGCAGGGGGTTGTACTCGAGGTTCGGCCCCCCGGCCTTGACGGCGATGGCGATCTCCTTGCCGATGCGCGCGAACGCCTTGGCCATCTTGTCCCAGCGGGCGAACATCACATGCTTGCGGGTCTCGAATATGCGTCCCATGGTCTCTCGCGAAAGGTCGAAGCGTGAGGTGGATGAGGTCCGTCGGGCCGATCGCGGCAGGCCGCGGATCGGCACGGAACGGTGTAGCGCAGGGGCTACCGGAATTCCAACTCTAGCCCGGGGACGGCGGTCCGGTAAAGCCGGGCCGGGCTGTCCCCCTTTTCCGTCTCTTCACGTACTTACATCCAGAAGCCGGAAACTGCAGGCCGCAACTCGGTACAGGGACGACGCCGGAGGGGTGCTTCGGCGCGCCCGCCTGGAAAGGGATGCGGCCGGTTCTTATCAAGGAGGAGCACAGATGGGTACTCTCGGAATGATCCTCTCGGTCGTGGGCGGCATCGGCGCGTTGATCTTCGCCATCCAGATCCTGATCCTGGCGTTCAAAACCAGCCTCGGCTGGGGCCTCGCGAGCCTGCTGCTGCCATTCGCGATCTTCGTCTACATCGCCAAGAACTGGGTAGCCTGCAAGACCCCGTTCATGCGTTGGCTGATGTGCTTCGTCGTCGCCTGCATCGGCAGCGCGCTGAGCTTCTACGGGGCCATCTCCGGAGCGATGGCCACCGGCGTCCAGCCCTGAGCGGAGAGCGGACTCCGCAAGCGCAGGCTCGGAGCGGCTAGAAGCCGTTCACCGTGCGGCTCTGCTCGCGCAGGAAGTTCAACAGGTAGTCGGGGCCGAGCGCCGCGGGACCGGGCGCTCCGCTCGCTTTCCAGCCCCCGAACGGATTGATCCCCGGCCAGGCGCCGGTCGTCGCGCCGCTGCGCCGGTTGACGTAGACCACGCCGGCCTCGATGCGCTCGAGGAAATACTGCTTCTCGTGCTCGTCGGTGGTGAAGAGGCCGGCGGTGAGTCCGTAGGGCACGGCGTTGGCGCGCGCGATCCCTTCGGCCAGGTCCTCCACCTCCTGAAAGAGCAGGATGGGCAGGAACATCTCCTCGGCAAAGTACGGATGATCGGCATCGGGCAGGTGGGCAATCGTCGGCGCGACGTAGAAGCCGTGGGCGAGCGCTCCCTGGTCGAGCACGGTCCCGCCGCAGGCGATCTCTCCACCGCTCGCGACGATGCCCTCGATGTAGGTGCGGTAGCTCGCCACCGCACTCTCCCGGATTACCGGTCCGAGCGCCGGGTCGCTGCTCGCCGGATCGCCCACCGCCAGGGCGCGCGTGCGGGCGAGCAGCCGCGCGAGAAAATCCCGGCCGACCGAGCGCTCGACGTAGACCCGTGAACAGGCGCTGCATTTCTGCCCGCCGAAGCCGAAGGCCGACCGGACGACGCCCTCCGCGGCGGCGTCGAGATCAGCCGTGGCGGTCACCAGACAGGCGTTCTTGCCGCCCATCTCGACCACCACCGGGCGCGGACCGTCACTGCCTTCGAGCGCGGTGCCCACGATCCGCATGCCGACCTCCGACGAGCCGGTGAAGGCCACACCGGCGATGCGCTCGTCGGCGAGCAGAGCTGCGCCGATCGTGGCGCCTGGACCGTGCACGAGCTGCAACGCGTCGCGCGGCACTCCTGCCGCCCAGAACGCCTCGCAGAGGAGCTCGCCGGTGACCGGCGCGTCGATGGCAGGCTTGAAGACCACCGTGTTCCCGCCCAGCAGAGCGCCGGCGATCATTCCGGCGGCGAGCGCCGAGGGGAAATTGAACGGCGAGACGACCGCCCAGACACCGTAGGGCAGCAGGATGCTCTCCGTCGTCTCCGCCGGGCTCATGCGGGCGAGCGGACGCCGGTAGCCGCGATGGAACTCCAGCCGTTCGGCGTAGTAGCGCAACAGGTCGGCCGACTCCTCCACCTCCGCCATCGCCTCGAGGCGGGTCTTGCCGACCTCGTAGACCATCCAGGCCGCGAGCTCGAGGTTGCGCGCGGCGATGCGCTCCGCAGCATCGCGCACGATCTCGACGCGGCGCTCCCAGGAGAGCGCCCGCCAGCGCGGAAAGGCGGAGCGGGCGAAGCCGACGGCCGACCCGACCTCTCCCGGCGTCGCGATCGCAACCTCGGCGATCCCCAGCCGGGTGTCGATCGGCGACACGACACGGTGCTCCGGCAGGCCCTCGACCGGTCCTTCACCGACGTTGCCGCCGAGGGCGAGCGGGAATCGCTGCCGGATACGCGCCAGCTCGCGGTCGAAGGTGACCCGGAATTCCGGGTCGGCGGCGGTCGAGGTGTAGGTGATGCGGCGGGCTTCGCTCATGTCATCTCCTTCAGGGCGCTGTCCATCCGGCGAACGATCTCTTCGAGCTCGTCCTCGGTGGCGGTGAACGGCGGCGCCAGGACGACCAGATCGCCGGTCGTGCCGTCGACGTTGCCGGCGTTGGGCCAGACGATGAGTCCGTTCGCGAACGCGCGCTCGGTGAAGCGCTCGGCGAAGCGGTCGGAGCGTGCGAACGGCCGTTTCGTCGGGCGGTCGGCGACGAACTCGACGGCGGCCAGGAAGCCCCGGCCGCGGATGTCGCCGACCGCCGGGTGGGCGCGCAGACGCTCGAGAGCGCCGAAGAACGGCGCTTCGAGCCGGGCGACACGCTCGACGAGGCGCTCCTGCACCAGGGCGCGCAGGGTGGCGAGCCCGGCGGCGCACAGCGCTGGGTGGTGGGAGTAGGTCTGGGCGTGATTGAACGCGCCGCTGCCCGCCGCCAGGCACTCGACCAGTGGGCGTCGCGCCACCACCGCCGACAGTGGCAGCGCCCCGGCGTTCAGTCCCTTGCCGAGCACGAGAATGTCGGGCACGAGATCGAAGTGCTCACAGGCGAACATGCGCCCGGTCCGCCCCATGCCGCAGAGCACCTCGTCGGCGATCAGCAGGATGTCGTGCCGGCGGCAGATCGCCGACACTTCTTCCCAGTACGCGCGCGATGGCACCGTCGCCCCCGAAGAGGAGCCGCCGATCGGCTCGGCGATGAAGGCGGCGATGGAGCCGGGCCCCTGGCGCAGGATCTCGCTCTCGAGTGCCTCGCCGGTCGCTCCGGGCCCTTGGGGGTCGCGGTAGAGATCGGGCGCCGGAATCCGCGGCAGCTCGAGGAGCAGCGGACCGTAGATCCTCCGGTAGTGCTCGCGGCCCGAGAGCGCGAGCGCTGCCAAGGTGTTGCCGTGGTACGAGGGGACGCGCGAGATCACTTTCCACTTCTCCGGCCGGCCGGATTCGACCTGGACCTGGCGCGCCAGCTTCACCGCCGCCTCGACCGCCTCCGAACCGCTGGCGAGGAAATAGGCGAAGTCGAGATCGCCCGGAGTGAGGGCGGTCAGCTCGCGCGCCAGATCCTCGACCGCGCGCTGCGTGAACTGCGTGCCGTTGATGTAGCCGAGGCCGCGGATCTCGGCCGCCACCGCGTCGGCGATCTCGCCGGCGAGCGGCCCGCCGTGCCCCAGGTTGGCGACGACCGCGCCGCCCGAAGCGTCCAGCCAGCGGCGTCCACCCTCGTCCTCGATCCACGAGCCCTCGGCGCGCACCGCCAGGGGGAGCTCGTGGCGCAGCTTGCGGTAGAAAACGGCGCTGTCGGGAAAGCGATGGGTCATGCCCGGCTCCGCCTAGAAGGGACCCCAGCGCATCGCCTGGGCGATGAGCAGGAAGAGGAGTCCGAGGACGAGCCAGATCACCTGCAGCGGCCAGAGGAACTTCGCCCATCGGGTCCAGGGGACGCCGATGAGCGCCAGGCCGGCCATGAAATAGCCCTGGGTCGGCGTAAAGATGTTGGAGAAGCCGTCGCCGAACTGATAAGCGAGCACGCTGGTCTGCCGGGTGACACCGGTCAAGTCGGCGAGCGGCGTCAGGATCGGCAAGGAAAGCGCCGCCTGTCCGCTCCCCGACGGCACGATGTAGGACAGGACGATCTGGACGCCGTAAATCCCGGCGACTGTCGCACCCTCCGGCAGTCCGCGCACCGCCGCCGCCATGGCGTGCAGGATGCCGTCGGTGACCCGCGCCGCGTCGAAGATCACCAGCACGCCGCGCGCCAGACCGACCACCAGCGCCGCACCAGCGAAGGCCGCAGCGCCCTTCAGGAACTCCTCAGCCGTGCCGTCGCCCCCGAGTCCGCCGACCAGACCGCCGAGGAGCCCGACGGCGATGAACAGCCCGGAGAGCTCGAGCAGACCCCACTCCCAGCGCAGGCAGCCGACCGCGAGCAGGACGAACGCCGCGAACAGGATCACCAGCACGCCGGCCTGGCGGCCGCCCAGGCGGATCGCGGCGGGAGCATTCGGATCCGCGGGCGCCGCCGGACGAGGGCGACGCGATGACGCCGTGCGTACCAGGAGACGTAAACGATCGTCACCGTCGTCAGGACGAACCAGACGATGAGCCGGTAGCCCATCCCCGAGAACAGCGGCAGCCCGGCGATTGCCTGGCCGACGCCGACCGTGAACGGGTTCATGAAAGCGCCCGAGAATCCCGCCCCGGCACCGACCAGGGCGATGGCGCCCCCGACCACTTCGTCGTACCCGAGCCGTCGCGCGAGCAGCACGAGGCCGGGAAGGAAGGGCAGCGTCTCCTCCGCCATGCCGATCGTCCCACCGCCGACCGCGAACAGGAACATGAGCGCCGGCAGGATGATCTCGCCGCGCCCGCGCGCCGCCGCGACGACACCGGCGATCAGCGCGTCGAGCGCGCCCGTCGCCTGCAAGACGCCGAACGCCCCGCCGATGATGAAGATGTAGAAGACGATCGCAGCCGTCGCGGCGAGGCCGCGCGGCCAGGCGAGAAAGACGTCGCCGAGACCGGCAGGGTGCGCGGCGATCGGCCGGTACGAGTCGGGATCGACGAGCTTTCTCCCTTCGACTTCAGTGCGTTGGTACTCCCCCGCCGGCAGAAAGTGCGTCGCGATCGCCGCCAGTGCAACGAGCGCGAAGAGCAGGACGAAAGTGTGTGGAACCCTGAGCTTCACATCCCCACTCCGGCGCAGAAGGCGAGCGCCAGGTGGGCGTAGATGCGCGCGGCGTCGTTGATCTCGGCGACCGCCACCGACTCGCGCGGCGAATGCGCCAGCGACAGCTCGCCGGGACCGAGGATGATGGTCGGGATGCCAGCGTAGCCCGAGAGCAGCGCGCCGTCGGTCCAGGCCGGGAAGGTGGTGAGCTCGCCGACCTCGCCGCAGACCTCCCGCCGGGCTACCTGGGCGGCCATGGCGAGCGGCGCTTCGGGGGCCGTGACCAGCGCGACGTGCAGGAGGTTACCCATCCCGCCCTGCACGCGGCGCACGACGGTGTGCAAGCCGGGAAAACCGCGCTCGACACGCTCCAGCAGATCGGTCAGCTCGGCGACGATGCTCTGGAAGTTCTCTCCCGGCACGGTGCGGCGATCGAGGGTCAGCAGGCAGGTCGCCGCCACCGTCGACGGCTGATCGCCGCCGCGGATCGTCCCGAAGTTGAGCGTCGGAGGTCCGAGAATCGGGTGCCGTCGCGCCAGCAGGCGGGGCTTGAGCTCGTTCTCGACCATCGCCAGGAACATCCCCGCCGCCGAGATCGCGTTGAGCCCTTTGTCGGGGATTCCGCCGTGCGCCGAGCGCCCCTGGAAATGGACCTCGAGCCACTCGAGCCCCTTGTGGCCGAGGGCGATGCGGTTCGAGGTCGGCTCACCGACCACCGCACCGTCGGCCCGGAAACTGGTGTCGACCAGCTGCTCGGCGCCGAGACTTTCCATCTCCTCGTCGATCACGGCGGCAAACGAGACCCGGCCCGCCGGCAGATGGCGCGAGAGCGCAACGACGGCAGTCGCCATCGCCGCGAGCGCGCCCTTCATGTCGACGGAACCGCGGCCGAGGAGCCGCCCCTCACGGATCTCGCCGGAGAGCCCGACGCCAGGGTCGCCGGAGTTGAGCGGCACGGTGTCGGTGTGTCCGCACAACAGCAGGTGCGGCCCGGGCCGATCGCCCGCGATGCTGACCAGGAGGTTTGGACGGCCCGGCAGGATCTCCTCGAGCTGGACGCTGAGGTCGCGCTCGCCGAAGAAGCGCCCCAGCGCCATCACGACGCGCTCCTCCTGGCGTTCGATGCCGGGGTGACTCGGAATCCGCACGAGATCGGCGGCGAGTTGAACCGGCGCGAGCTGTTCGATCGCGGAATCGATGGCCTGCAGAATGTCGTTGTCGGACATGATTTTCCAAAGTGTAGCGCAAGGCGGGAAACGCGGGCCCGGCGCGTGTAGGATGCGCCGCAATGTCCGAAAAAACGGTCGCACCGCGCACCGGCCCGGGTGCTCAACCTCGCGCCGAGCTGGTGCGCGGACTGGGTGTCTGGGACGGAGTCCTCCTCACCGTCGGCAGCGTCATCGGCACCGGCATCTTCCTCGTCTCCTCCGACATCGCCAAGGTCCTGCCGCATGGCGGCATGCTCCTCGCGGTCTGGCTCGCCGGCGGGCTCCTGTCGCTCGCCGGGGCGCTGACCTACGCCGAGCTCGGCGCGATGTTCCCGCGCGCCGGTGGGATCTATCTCTTTCTCAAGGAGGCCTACGGCCCGCTGCCCGGCTTTCTCTACGGCTGGGCCTGCTTCCTGGTGATGATGTCGGGCGGCATCGCGGCGATCGCCGTCGGCTTCGGCGAATACCTCGGCGCGTTCTTCCCCTTCTCCTCCACCGCCAACGTGCTGGCGACGCAGACGATCGGCGGCTGGACCTGGAACTTGACCGGCGTGCAGATCGTCGGCGCGGCGGCGATCCTGGTGCTCACGGCGGTGAACCACTTCGGCCTGAAACAGGGGGCGGCGGTCCAGAACGTCATGACCGTGATCAAGATGGGCGCCATCGTCGGCGTGGCCCTCCTCGGCTATCTCGTGCCCGCCAAGAGCGTGCTCGGGCTCACCGCCCCGCTGCCTGCAAGCGGGCTGCTCGCCGCCTTTGGCGTCGCCATGATCGCCGCGCTGTGGACCTACGACGGCTGGTACGGTCTGACCTTCTCCGCCGGCGAGATGAAGAACCCCGGGCGCTCGCTCCCGCTCGGCCTGATCGGCGGCACGGCGATCATCACCGGCCTCTACATCCTGATCAACTTCGTCTATCTGCGGGCGATGCCGGTCGCCCAGATAGCCGGCGAGTCGCGCATCGGCGAGGCGGCGGCGGCGATTCTCCTCGGCCCGGCCGCCGGCCAGTGGCTGGCGGCGGCGGTTGTCATCTCGACCTTCGGCTGCCTCGCGGCGACGATTCTCTACAGCTCGCGGATCTACCATCCGATGGCCGAGGACGGACTCTTCTTCCGCTCGCTGGCGCATATCGACCCGGTCAGCCACGTCCCAGCGCGCAGCCTCTGGGCGCAGAGCCTCTGGGCGGTGCTGCTGACCCTCTCCGGCAGCTACAGCCAGCTCTACACCTACGCCGTGCTGGTCACCGTGCTCTTCCACGTGCTCGCCGGAGCTGCGGTCTTCGTGCTGCGTCGCCGGCGGCCCGACGCTCCCCGCCCCTACCGGGTCTGGGGTTATCCGTGGGTACCGATCGCCTTCCTCGGCGCGATGGCCGTGCTGCTGGTCAACACGGTGGCCGAGCGCCCGGTCGAGTCGCTGCTCGGACTCGGGCTCGTGGCGCTCGGCCTGCCGGCCTACGTCTATCTGCGGCGCGCCAATTCCGGGCCCCGGAAGCCCGGCTAGACCCGGCCGGAGAGCGCCAGCGAGACGATCCTGCCGGTGGCGAGGTCGGCGGCATTGTCGGGCGAGCCGTAGTAGCGCTTGTCGGCGAGGTTGCGGACCAGGCAGCGCAGCTCGATCGCCTCGCTCAAACGGAAGCCGCCGCCGAGATCGAACAGGGTGTAGCCCGGTCGCCCGAGCTCCGTCGGGCCGGGATCGTCCTTCTCCAGAAACGTCGCGACGCGCCCGAAGGCGAAGGCGCGGCCGAACGAGTAGCGCAGGGTCACCCAGCCGTTGGGCGGCGCGATGTCGTCGATCTCCGCTCCGCCGTCGGTGCCGCCGGCGGAAACCGCAAGACCGGCCTCGACGCTCCAGCCCTCGGTGACGGCGAGCTGCAGCTCGGCCTCGACGCCCTCGATCGTCGCCTGCCCGCGATTGCGGAAGTGGAAGTTGTCGCCGACGCTGTAGCGTTCGATGAGATCGTCGATCCGGTAGCGGTAGACGAACAGACCGAAGGCCGTCGGACCCTGGCGCCAGCGCGTACCGAGGTCGAACTGCAGGCTCTTCTCCTCCTCGAGATCGGGATTGCCGACGACGAAGCCGCGCCCGGAGGGTCCGCGGAAGTAGCGATCCGAGAGCGTCGGCGAGCGGAAGCCGCGGGCCGCCTGGGCCGTCGTCGTCCAGCCGGCGAAGGGCCCGAACGACAGCGCGGCGTTGCCCGAGAACGCCGTTGCGGTGCTCGACCGGTCGCCGAAGTAGCCGCCGTTGTTCACGCTCTCGACGTAGTCTCCGCGCGCCCCGAGGCCGAGAGAGATACGCTCGCCGAGCGGCTTCGTCCAGGTCGCGAAGAGGCCGCCGTCGAGCTGGCTCGCGTCGTCGATGGCGGGGAAGAAGTCGGTTCGCTGGATCGTCGTCCCGTCTGCAGCGTAGCGGATCTGCGAGAAGACTGACTCGAGCGCGAGGCGCGACACGACGTCGAGCCCGGCCTGGAATCGTCCGCCGCCGAGCTCGCGCCCGGCGACGAAGCGCGCCGAACCGTCCTTGGCGCGGGTGTCGGCGCGGTCGATGCGGCGATTCGAGGTCGCCGACGGCGCGCGGTCGCGATCGAGGACGACGTCGTAGGCGCCGTAGAAGGCGCTCGCTTCGACGGCGTCCCACGCCCCCGCCGAGCCCAGCCAGGAGGCGGTGAACCGGTCCGAGTCCTCGTTGGGGTAGTAGGCGCGGATCTGCTGCGAGTCGATCGCCGCTTTGCCCAAGTCTTCGACCCGGTCGACGCTCAGGCCGAAGCGCAGGCGGCCGTTCCCCGCCGGCACGACATAGCGCGCAGCGCCGCCGAACGAGGTGTAGCCGGAGTTGAAGATCTCGTCACCGCCTCCGGAGGCGTACTCGCCGGCGTCGCGGTAGTGGCCCTCGAGCAGCACCGCTCCATCCCCCACCGGCGCCGAACCGGCGGCGAATCCGGAGATTTCGTCCGCCGACTCGAATGAGCCCTCGGCACCGTAGGCGAGGTGCATGCGGTCGGGCTCCGGGTCGCGGGTCACGGAGTTCACGACTCCGCCGAAGGCGTCGGAGCCGTAGACCACCGAGCCGGGCCCGCGCACGACCTCGACCGAGCCGAGGCTCGACGGATCGACGAAGGTCGCCGACGGGCCCGCCCGGCGCTCGGTGGTGACGCGCGCACCGTCGATCAGGATGAGGGTCCGTCCGCGCCCGAGATTGCGCAGCACCGGCACCGAGTCCGCGCCGTCGCCGAGCTTGGAGGCGCCGGCGATCGATTCGAGCGCCTGGTAGAGGCGCTGCGGCGCGCGCTGCTCGAGCTCCTCGCGCGTCAACACAGTCGCGACGCTCCCCGGCAGCAGGTCGAGCGACGGCGCCACGCCCGAGACCACGGTGACGCTCTCGCGCAGGACTTCCGGCAGGGTGATCTCTCCGATCCCGAGGTCGGCGACTTCGAACGGCGCCGAGGTCTCGCCGCCGGGGGAGGTCGCGACGAGGGCGAAAGGCAAGGCCGGCGATGGATCGAGCGTCAGGCGCCCGTCGGCGTCGGTGACGACGGTCACCGGTTGGCCCGACGACCGAGACCGAGTAATGCGGCGGCGGCAGCGCCACCGGGCTCGACCAGACGGACTTCGAACGCGGCCAGCAGCGGCCCGGAAGCGAACGCGCTGGCGGCGAACAGGCAACGAGAATGCGAAAAACGTCTGAACATGACTCTCTCCTGCTCCAGATGGCACGGGACTGGACACGGACCCGCCGGGCGGGGTCCGCACGAACTCGGCTGCGGGCGCACCTCGCGTGCGCCCGGCCTCACTCGTTCTGGCGGCAGGTACTGCGGCGGGGCTCGATCGCGGCGCTGCGCGGTGTCGCTGCAAAAGCCGTGGAGTGCGGAACGAAAAGACCGGTAAAGGGATGGGTGGAAGGCTCGGCCGCAGTGAGCTGCGGCGACGCGGGAGCGGCGGTCGCGGCGCGGAGTCCGAAGCGGCCCGCAGGCTCGACCGCTTCGACCCCGGCCTCGCTGCGCGCCGCGACCACGGTACGTGCGGATTTGCCCTCGCGAGTCCCCTCGACCCAGATCGCGACGCCCGGATCGTCCGGGTCCTCCGGCCGCGCCGTTTCGCCGCGACCGCGGGCCAGGCTGGCGGGCTCGGGGTTCGCCTGCAGCGCGGGTCGGATCTCGAAGTCGCCGGGCACTTCGTACTCGAACTCCTGCTCCTCGTCGCCGAATCGCAGCAAGAGCCGCGCCCGCGATGCGGCGAACTGCGGCAGCGTGACCGCGAAGCTCCGCCGGCTCGAGATCGAGATGGGGGGTCAGGCGGACGGGATAGCGCTCGCCGTCATCGAGCGAGAGAAACGCCTCCCATTCTTCGATTCCGGTGTGCCGTTCGAGCTCGGGCAGCGGCTCCCAGGCGAGCACGATCGTCTCCCCGGCACGCAGCGGCGCGCGTGGCGAGCGGCGAAGTGAGCGCCACCGGAGCGCGCATGCGAATCGCCGGTGGCGGCTCCGACGACCGGGCTTCGCAGTCCGTCGGGCGCGCCGAGCAGCGCGCCGGCCAGGGCGGCGACGAAGGCGATCGCGGCGCCGCATGCGATCGCATCGCTCGGGCCTACTCCTCCGCCATGTGAGGGTAGGCGACCTCGCGCGGCGAGACGAAGGTCTCTTTCATCGTCCGCATCGAGGTCCAGCGCATCAGGTTGGCGGCCGCTCCGGCCTTGTCGTTGGTCCCGGAGGCCCGCGCGCCGCCGAACGGCTGCTGGCCGACGACCGCGCCGGTCGGCTTGTCGTTGATGTAGAAGTTCCCGGCCGCGTGCCTGAGCGCAGTCGCCATCCGCTGGATGACCGCGCGGTCGCGGGCGAAGATCGCACCCGTGAGCGCGTACGGACTGGTCGTGTCGCAGAGCGCCATCGTCGCCTCGAAGTCACGGTCGTCGTAGACGAAGAGGGTGAGCACCGGAGCGAAGATCTCCTCTTCCATCAGCTTGAAGTGCGGGTTCGAGGTCAGCACGACGGTCGGCTCGACGAAGTAGCCGGTCGCCTTGTCGCCGCTGCCGCCGACGACGATCTGCGCCTCGTTCGACCGGCGGGCGAAGTCGATGTAGCCCATCGTGTTGTCGTACGATTTCTCGTCGATGACCGCCGCCATGAAGTTGCGGAAGTCGAGCGGAGAGCCCATGCGGATCGCTTCCACTTCGGCGACGACGCGCTCCTTGACCGCCGGCCAGAGCGACTTCGGGATGTAGCCCCGGGATGCCGCCGAACACTTCTGCCCCTGGTACTCGAATGAGCCGCGCACCAGAGCCACGGCGAGCGCCTCGACATCGGCCGAAGGATGGGCGAAGACGAAGTCCTTGCCGCCGGTTTCGCCGACGATCCTCGGATACGACTTGTACTGCGGCAGGTTGGTCGCGATCGTGTTCCACATGCCATGGAAGGTGTCGGTCGAGCCGGTGAAGTGCAGCCCGGCGAAGGCGGCGCTCGCAAAGACCGGATCGCCGACGTCGGCGCCGCGGCCGGGGATGAAGTTCACCACCCCCGGCGGCATCCCGGCCTCGATCAGAATCTGCAGAATGTAGTGGTTCGACAGCATCGAAGTCGACGCCGGTTTCCACAGCACGGTGTTGCCCATGAGCGCCGGCGAGGTCGAGAGATTTCCGCCGATGGCGGTGAAGTTGAACGGCGTCACCGCGAAGACGAAGCCCTCGAGCGGGCGGTAGTCGACCATGTTCCAGACGCCGCGCGACGAGACCGGTTGATGGGCGTAGATCTCCTGCGCATAGTGGGCGTTGAAACGCCAGAAGTCGATGAGCTCGCAGGCGGAGTCGATCTCGGCCTGGAAGACGGTCTTCGACTGGCCGAGCATGGTGGCGGCGTTGACCGTGTCGCGCCATGGGCCGGCCAGAAGGTCGGCCGCCTTGAGCAGCACTGCAGCGCGCGCCTCCCAGGAGGTCTCGGACCACTCCCTCCAGGCCGCGGCGGCGGCGGCGATCGCCTGCTCGACCTCTTTCCGGCCGGCCTGATGGTAGGTCGCCAGGGTGTGGGCGTGGTCGTGCGGCGAAACGGTGCGTCCGACCTTGCCGGTCCGCACCGGCTGCCCGCCGATGAACAACGGAATCTCGATCTCCTCACCCTGCATCTCCGCCAGGCGACGCTTGAGCGAGGCGCGCTCCGGGGAACCCGGGGCGTAGGAATGCACCGGTTCGTTGACCGGCGCAGGGACGCGGACGATTCCGTTCATGATTCGGACTCCTGTCGAGGGACTCTCAGATCTCGCCGAGGCGGCGGATCTCGCGCACGCGGTCTGCCGGGACGAGAATGTGCTTCAGATTCGGCCAGACGCCGAAGCGCCGGGCGTGATCGAGGAACTCGGCGCGACTCTTCCCCACCGATGCCGGATCGCCTTCGCGATGGACGTCGGCGTCGCGCAGGATGACGCCCTGCGCGACGATGTCGTCACACCGCCCGATGAAGACCTCGCTTGCGCTGGTCTCGACAATGACGGTGATGCCGTGCAGCTCGTGCTTGTCGTGGTGAAAAGTCCCCATGATCGCGTCGGTCGGTATCCGTGGGCTCTTCGCCGTGTCGCCAGCGGCTCAGCTCGCGACCGCAACGGGCGCGCAGTGGGCCGCGAACGCAGTCCGCAGGTCAGCCGCCACCGCCAGCGCATCGCGACCTTCGATCCGGTGACGCGGCAGGAACCAGACGAGCTCGCCGTCCTTGAACAGGCCCATCGACGGCGACGAGGGCGGAATATCGCCAAAGCGCGCGCGCACGCGCGCCGTGGCATCGAGATCCTGGCCGGCGAAGACCGTGGCGAGGCGGTCGGGTCGCGGCGACTCCTGGATCGCCAGGCGCGCGCCCGGCCGGGCTCCGCCGGCGGCGCAGCCGCAGACGGAGTTCACCACCACCAGCGTCGTCCCCTGAGTCTCGTCGAGCAGGCGGTCCACCGCCTCCGCGGTCGTCAGTTCGGAAAAACCGGCACTCGTGAGCTCTTCGCGCATCGGCCGGATCAGCAACGGGCTATAGGGCATTCGGACTCTCCTCTTCGGTCGGCGGTCTGTGCGACCGCCTCGGCCGCCAGCTTATCTCCTCAGGACAGCGAGCAGCGGCTTGAGCTCGGCGAGAACCTTTTCCGGGCTCGATGAACTGGACCGCCATGCCCGACAGGTAGTTCCTGCCGGGACCCACCGCGGCCTGCGGCTCGAAGCGCTGGACGACCCGCGCCGCAAAGAGCCGCGGCCGCTCGCCGGGAATCGGCAGCTGCATCTCGATCCAGATCGTCCGCCTGCAGCGCCATCGGGGTCGGCGTCGACACGAACAGGCCGCCGGCGCTGATGTCACGGTGGTAGGTCGAGAGGAAGGCCGACGGATCGGCGAAGCTGATCGGTACGATCCGGTCGCGAGCGATGTCCATCGCCGGCTCGCGCTCCAGCGGCAGATCGCCGCCCGGCGCGCCGTCGGATCCTTGGCCGGCGGCCACTTCCGCCAGCGCCTCCGGCGAGCCATCGCCGGAGGCTCCGGGCGGTTCCGCCTGGTGCGGTCTTCCTCCCTGGGTGGCTGGGCCGGACTGGCGGGCGAGCGGCACGAGATTCTCGACCAGCTCCTCGGGCAGCAGGAACCGCACTCCCACCCCCTGCTGCTCGACCTGGCGCAGGGCGAGCGACACGCGATGCACCCGCGCCACCCGTCCCTCGGCGAAAAACCCACTCTCGCGGTCGACGATCTCGAGTCGCAGACGCTCCCCGGGAGCGAGCGCGGTGGCGCTGCTCAGGAACAGTCCGCTTTTCGAAATGTTGGTGGTGTACGCCGTGTGCCCCTGGGTCTCGCCAGGGCGCCAGTAGCGCAACTCGATGCGCCGGGCGAACCGGCGGTGGATACGGCGTTCCATCTGGTGGAATGATACCCCGTGATGGACGTCGTCACGATCGATGAGCACGGCGAGCCGCGGTTCGGCGAACGACCCGCTCCGGTTCCGGGCCCCGGCGAGCTCGTCCTGCGCCTGCGGTGGAGCGGACTCTGCGGCACCGATCTCTTCAAGCTGGCGACCGGCGCGGCTCCGGCCGGTACGGTGCTCGGACACGAAGTCGTGGGCGAAGTGCTCACGATCGGCGCGGGAGTCACCGGTTTCGCGCCCTGCGACCGGGTGGTCGTTCCCCATCATGCCTCCTGCGGCTACTGCTTCGACTGCGCCAGCGGCGCGGAGACTCAATGCGCGGCATTCCGCGAGAATCTCCTCGAACCCGGCGGCTTCGCGGGCCGGATACTGGTCCGGGCACGCGCCCTCGCCACGACCGCGCGCCGGATTCCGGACAGTCTGGAGGATCTCGACGCGATCTTTCTCGAGCCGGCGGCCTGCGTCCTCAGGAGCCTGGGCAAGAGCCCCGTCCTCACGCCGGTCGGCTCGACCCCAGGCAGCGCGGGCCGGCGCCAGCGGCGGGTGGCCGCGATCCTCGGCGGCGGCAGCATGGGCCTCCTCCACCTCCTCGTGCTGCGCGCCCTCGGCGCGGAGGTCCACATCGTAGTGGTCGACCCGCGCGAAGACCGCCGGCGGCTCGCGATCGAGCTCGGAGCCGACGTAGCGACCCTGCCCGGCGCGGAGCTCCTCGCCGCCGCGCGCAGCGGCAGTCAGGATGGGCGAGGCGCCGACGCGGTCTTCGACTGTGTCGGCGGCAGCGCCCTCACCGCAGGCTGCTCTGGCCGCACTCCGGCCAGGAGGAACGGCCGTGCTCTTCGCCCATGGCCGGGCGGGAGAGGCTGCAGGCTTCCCGCTCAACGATCTCTTCAAGTACGAGAAGCGCCTGGTGGGCGCCTACTCCGGGGGACTCCCGGAGCAGGCTGCCATCTGGGAGCTCCTGTGCAACGGCAGGCTCCGCCCCGCGAGTCTGGTGAGCCACCGACTGCCGCTCGCTGAATTCGCGACCGGCCTCGCCCTCGCCCGCCAACAGCAGGCGCTCAAGGTAGCCTTCTACCCATGACAGCGTCGCGTTGCGCCGGCGGCAGCGTCGGCGTTGCCGAAGCCGCTGCCACGGCCCGCGGCGGAGGAGACCTCGCGGCGCTGCCCGGCCGGGCGCGTGCGGTCTTCCTCGTCGCGCCCGAGGAGATCGAGTTGCGCGAAGTGGAGGTCCCCAGGCCCGGCGCGGGAGAGTTGCTGGTGGCGATCGAAGCCGCCACGACCTGCGGCACCGATCTCAAGGTCTTTCGCCGCGGCGGCCACCCACGCATGCTCGAGGTCCCCGGGCCGTTCGGGCACGAGATGACCGGCCGGGTGGTGGCGGTGGGCAGTCCCCGGGGCTCCCAGCACGGCGCGGTCCGCTTCCGCGAGGGAGACGCCGTCGTGGTGGCGAATTCCGCCTCCTGCGGCCGCTGCCCAGCCTGCTGCGACGGCCGCGAGAACCTCTGCCGGGAGCTTGTCTATCTGAACGGCGCCTACGCCGACTACCTGCTCGTGCCGGCGCCTTTCGTCCAGCGCTCGACCTACCTGCGCCCGGCCGGCCTCGCGCCGGAGATCGCTGCGCTGGCGGAGCCGCTCGCCTGCGTCGAGCACGGCCTGGTCCGTCTGGGGCTCGATCGCCGGCATGGCGCTGCGACGGCGGCGCGGGCGGTCCTGGTCCAGGGCGCCGGTCCGCTGGGGCAGCTCTTCGTCGCGGCGCTCTCCGAGCAGGGGCACCGCGTCACCGCCGCGGATCCTCACGCCGTGCGTCTCGAGATTGCACGCCGACTCGGCGCCGCGGCGACGATTCACATCGAGCGCTCCTGGAGTGACGAGTACTCCTCGATCGACCGCGATTTCGAGATCGCCATCGATGCCACCGGCACTGTGACCGGCTGGTCGACGGCACTCGCCGCGACAATGCCCGGCGGCAAGACGCTCTTCTTCGGCGGCTGCGCTCCGGCCGACCGCATCGACCTATCGACCTTTCCCATTCACTACGACGAGCTTTCGCTGCTGGGGAGCTACCACCACACCCCGCGCAGCTTCCGGACCGCCATCGACCGGCTCTCCGAGGCGCAGTCCGACTACCGGCTCCTGCTCTCCTTCGAAGACACTCTGGAGAACGTCGAAGGGGCGCTGCGCGCGATGATGGACCGGCAAGCGCTCAAGGTCGTCATCCGGCCGGAGTAGACCGCCGTCGCCGGTCGTCGCCGACCCGCCCCTGCTCGCCGCTGGCGGCTCGATCCAGCCTGACCAGGGAGACCCAGCCGAGCGCCAGTGCTCCGGAGAGGATCACACCGCCCCAGGCCCAGACCGTGCCGACGAGGTAGTGGTGAGTGGCGAGAAAGGAGTGCCCGGGGATCTCGGCCAGCGGTCGCGTGGCGTGGCGCAGCACCTGAAACGCGAAGGCCCAGCCGGCGTGCAGTCCGATGGCGAGCCAGAGCGCTCCGCTGCGCCGCACGACGACCGCCAGCACGAGACCGCAGAGAAAGATCCCGAAGAGCGGCAGGAGCGACGCCGGTTCGAGCTGCCGGCCCACGGCGTGGCCAAGATAGGCGAACCCGGCGCCGAGGGAGTAACCCTGGCGGCCGAGGGTCGGATCGGACACCAGCAGGTGAACCAGCGCATAGGCGCCGCTGCTGGCGATCGCCGCGACCGGAAAGCCGAGCGCCGAGGCGAGCGAGACCAGCATCACCCCGCGGAAGAACGTCTCCTCGATGAGCCCGACGGCGAGCGCACCGATGAACGCGTTCGCCGTTCGTCCGGCGAGGAAATCGTACGGCGAAGCGGCCGGACCGAGCTGGCCGAGAGCGCAGGCGGCACCGGTCGCGATCGCCACTCCGACGAGGGCCGCCCCCAAGCCGGCGACGACCTGGCCGAACCGTCGTCCGGCGCTGCGCCCGGCGAGGAGCGCCGGCAGGGCACCCCATCCGAGCGGTCGGCGCATCACAAAGACCAGCAGCGCCGCGGTGACCATCGCGGTGCGATTGAAGATGCGCGAGAACGGCCAGCGCGCGCCGGGAAGCAGCTCCAGCAACGCAGCGTAGATGAACGGCGCCGCCAGCGAGGCCAGGAAGAGGCCTCCGAGCAGAAGTGCCGTCCAGGCCAGCAGCGGCCGATATCGCCAGCCGGCAGGCGCCGGGACAGGTAGAGGCCCGGCGCTCAACGGGATCGCGCGGCCTTCAGGAGACGCGCGCCACGGCGCAAGGGCAGCCGCGCGGGATGGAAGGTGACAGGAAGGGCCGGAGAGACGCCCGACGGAGCCCGGTCGGCCAGTCGCTCGGCGCCCATCCTGAAATCGTATCGAAGTCGCGAGCGCTCCAACGGCGACTTCGGCAGATAGAATGAATGACCACACTCGAGCGCGGATCGGAAGCCATGCGGACAAAATGGATGATGAGCCTGAGTGCCGCCGCCCTGGGCGCCCTGGGCCTGGCGGCGACCTTTCTCCCGCAGGAGATCGTCGCGCGGGCAGGGGGCGGATCCGGTGGCCGCGCGGTCCTCCTGGTCCAGGTTGCTGGCGGCCTCTACCTCGGCTTCGCCATGCTCAACTGGTCGGTTCGCGACATGGCCATAGGGGGGATCTACAATCGGCCGATCGTGCTCGGCAATCTCCTCCACTTCCTCAGCGCCGGTCTCGCCCTCGCCCGCGGCGTCGCCGGCGGAGAGCGTCAGCCCGGCGTGGTCGCTCTGACCTGTCTGTACGGCCTATTCGCGGTCTGGTTCGGTAGGGCGCTCTTCTCCTCACCGACGCGCGACGGGAACGGTTGAGCCGAGCCCCCATGTACGAGCACCGCGACCATCCACTGCTGACGCGCCCGGCCTTTCGCCGCCGGCTGCTGCTGCACCTCGTCACCGCCTGCGGATTCATCGCCGGATCGCTCGCTCTCGGCATGGCGGGCTACGCCTGGTTCGAGGGCCTCGGCTGGGTCGACGCCTTCCTGAACGCGGCGATGATCCTCGGCGGCATGGGGCCGGTCAACCTGCCCAGCACCGCCGGCGGCAAGCTCTTCGCCGGCATCTACGCCCTGTACTCCGGTCTGGCCGTCCTGGTCGTCGCCGGCATCGTCTTCGCGCCGCTCCTCCATCGCCTGATGCATCGCTTCCACTGGGACGCCGAAGACCGCTGAGCGCCGCAGCACTGGGCAGTGCGTCTTCCTAGCGCAGGAACTGTGGCGGCAGGGGCTGCGCCTCCAGGCTGTGCGCGCCGCGCGCCACCGCCGGCCGCTCGTGCTCGTCGAGCGGCCGGTCGAGCATGTAGTCGCGCGGATCGACCGCCGTCCAGCCGCTCGCGGTCCGTCGCCGGATCTCGTAGTGCAGATGCGGCCCCGTCGTCCAACCGGTGTCGCCGACCGTGGCGATCAGATCGCCGGCCTCGACCCGCATGCCCGGACGGACGAAGAGCTGCTGGGAGTGCCCGAAGATCGTCCGGAAGCTGTCGCCGTTCGCCAGCACGATCGTCTGCCCGAGCCGCCACCAGTCGTTGCGCCGATCGGCTTCGACCGCGCCGGCCCAGACCACCACGCCGGCGGCCGGCGCGTAGATCCGCGTGCCGGCGGGCGCGGCGAGGTCGATCCCCGAGTGGAACTCCATCGCCCGTGTATAGGGGCTGCGCCGGCTGCCGAAGGCGCTGGTCAGACACGACATCCTCGCCGCGCAGGGGAGAGCGCGCCGGCACCTGCGTCGACCCACTTTCCCCGCGCGCTCTCGAAGATCTCGATTGCAGCCAGCACACGATCGGTATGGTCGAGATCCTGGCGCAGACCGACTCGAGACGATTGCCCTCGCGAGCGCACCGCCGAAGATGGTTGCCGGGAGGTCCGACGCCCGCGCGGGGAACCTCCCCGGACTCTCGTCCTGGGCCGCAAGGATGGCGTAGACACGCTGGATCCGCTCGACGCGCTCGCGCAGCGCCCGACCCTGGCGCCCGAGCTCCGCAAAGCGCTCGACCAGGGCCTGCAGGCGTTCGCCGAGCTGCTGGCGCCGGGCCATGCGCACGCGGTAGTCGCGCTGCAACAGCTGGTTCGAGATCGTCCGCGGTGCGAGCAGGAGCCCGCCGGCGACGAAGATCAGGTAGGCCGCGAGAAAGGCGAGCCCGAAGCGCCGCCCCCGGCGGGCTGAGGCGCAGGGTCCGGATCCGGCCTCGTGGGTTGCGCGGATGGAGATGAAGCTCGACGGAGTCTTCCCGGCTCACGGCACGAGACGGTCGAGCTCCGCCTCCGATGCGTACCCTCTGGCGATCGCCAGCAGGCCGGCGTGGACCCCGGGATTCCCGGCGAGGACGTTGCCCGGAGACGAGATAGCGCTCCCCGCCGTCGAGATCCGACAGCACCCCGCCCGCCTGCTCGATGAGCAGGGCGCCGGCGGCGACGTCCCAGGGCGACAGGCGGAATTCGAAGAAGCCGTCGTAGACGCCGGCGGCGACGTAGGCGAGATCGAGCGCCGCGGCGCCGCAGCGCCGGATGGCGCGGGCCTCGGTGAAGATGCCGCGAAACAGCTCGAGATAGAGATCGAGCGCCGCCTTGGCGCGAAACGGATAGCCGGTCGCGAGAAAGGCGCCAGGCAGAGCCGGCCGGTCGGAAACCCGCATGCGGCGTCCGTTCCAGAACGCCCCGCCACCGCGCACGGCGGTGAAGACGTTGCCACCCTGGGGATCGAGCACGACGCCGGCGAGAAGCTCCTTTCCGCGGCGGCAGGCGACCGAGACCGCCCAGACGGGCAGACCCTGCAGGAAGTTGGTCGTGCCGTCGAGCGGATCGATGACCCACTCGTAGTCGCTGGACCCGGCGGCGGCCGCGCTGTTGAGGCTGCCCTCTTCGGCGAGGATCCGATGGTCGGGGAAACGGCGCAGGATCTCCGCCACCAGCGCCGCCTCGCTCTCGTGGTCGGCCTGAGTGACGAAATCGTTCTGCGCCTTGGTCCGCACCTCGAGATCCGCGCTGCGGAAGTAGCGCTTGAGCACCTCCGCGCCAGCCTCCGCGGCGGCCATCCCGGCCTCGAGCAGCTCGCGGTGGTGGTTCACGAAGCCGCCGCAGTCGCAGCAGTCGCCGCGGGCAGCGCAGGCAGTCGGAAAACGACCTTGCCGCCGACGATCGTCAGGACGGCGCCGCCGGTCACCGGCCAGCCTCCGAACGGCGTGTTGCGCGACTTGCTGCGGAAGCTCTTCGGTTCGATGGTCGACCGGCGCTCGAGGTCGATGACCGTCACATCCGCCGGGGAACCGGGGGCGAGTGTCCCGCCGGGGAGACCGAGCACCCGCGCCGGGCCCGCGGTCAGCAGCTCGATCAGTCTGCCGAGCGCGAGGTGTCCCGGCCGCACCAGATGCTCGAGGCAGACCGCCAGGGTCGTCTCCAGCCCGAGGATTCCGAACGGCGCGAGCTCGAACTCGAAGCACTTTTCGTCGGAGGTGTGGGGCGCATGGTCGCTCGCGATGGCATCCACCGTGCCGTCGTTGAGCGCCGCCAGCAGCGCTTCTCGGTCGCGCTCGGCGCGCAGCGGCGGATTCATCTTGAACTGCGCGTCGAAGCCGGCCTCGACCACCGCGCGATCGGTCAGCAGAAGATGGTGCGGCGTCACCTCGCAGGTCACCGGCTGGCCGCGACGCTTCGCCTCGCGCATCAGACCTGCGGCAGCGCGCGGTCGACATGTGCGCGAGATGGTAGCGACCGCCGGTCTCCTCGACCAGCAGCAGGTCGCGGGCGACCATCACGTCCTCGGCGAGCCCGGGAATTCCCGGCATGCCGGAGCGCGCCGACCATTCCCCTTCGTGCATCACGCCGTCGCCGGAGAGGTCCATGTCCTGGGCGTGCTGAATGACCGGAATTCCGAAATGCTGGGCGTACTCGAGCGCCCGCCGCATCAGCTCCGCGTTCGACACCGGACGGCCGTCGTCGGACACCGCGACGGCGCCGGCGGCGACCATGGCACCCATCGGCGCCAGCTCCTTGCCCTCGAGACCCTTGCTGATGGCGCCGATCGGATAGACCCGGGCGAGCGCCGCCACCTCGGCGGCGCGCGACGATGACGCTCGTCACCCAGCCGCTGTCGTTGGCCGGCAGGGTATTTGCCATGCAGGCGACGCGCGGTGAAGCCGCCGGCGACCGCCGCCGCGACGCCGGTGGCGACCGTCTCCTTGGCCTCCTGGCCGGGCTCCCTGAGATGCACGTGAATATCGATCAGTCCGGGGCAGACGACCTTGCCGCGCGAGCTCGAACACCTCGAGCGCCTCGCCCGCACGTGCGCCCGACGCCGCTTCCGCCTTTGCCCGCAGGCTCCCCGGCGCGCCGACCTCGGCCACGACGCCGTCGGTGAGCAGCAGGTCGAAGGGCCCGTCGACGCCGCGCGCGGGGTCGATCAACCGCCCGCCGGTGAGCAGGATCGCCTTCACGTGGCCGCCCTCCGCGCCCCGGCCAGCAGGTAGAGCACCGCCATGCGCACTGCGACGCCCTGCCCCACCTGTTCGAGGATGGCCGAATGCGGGCCGTCGGCGACTTCACTCGTGATCTCGACCCCGCGGTTCATCGGTCCCGGATGCAGCACCATGGCGTCCGGGTTGGCGAGTGCCAGGCGCGCCGGATTGAGCCCGAACAGATTCGCATACTCGCCGAGGCTCGGGAAGAGGACGCTGCGCTGGCGCTCGAGCTGCAGGCGGAGCATCACGATCGCGTCGGCGCCTGCGAGCGCCTCTTCGATCGTGTAGCAGACCTCGACACCCATCGACGCGATCGCCGCCGGCAGCATGGTGCGCGGACCCGCCACCCGGACGCGGGCTCCGAGGCGGGTCAGGAGGTGGATGTTCGAGCGCGCGACGCGGCTGTGGGCGATGTCGCCCACCAACGCCACGGTGAGGCCGGCGATCCTCCCTTTGCGGCGCCGGATCGTCATGGCATCGAGGAGCGCCTGGGTGGGGTGTTCATGCGAACCGTCGCCGGCGTTGATGACCCCGCAGGCGAGCTCGCGAGCCAGCATCGCCGGTACGCCATGGTGGGCATGGCGCACGACCACGAAGTCCGGGAACATCGAGGCGATGTTGTGCGTCGTATCGCGCAGCGTCTCGCCCTTCGACTGCGAAGAGCCGGCGGTACTGAAGTTCACTACGTCCGCCGACAGCCGTTGGGCCGCGATCTCGAAGGAGACCCGAGTGCGGGTCGACGGTTCGAAGAAGAGATTCACCACCGTCTTGCCGCGCAGCGTCGGGACTTTCTTCACCGGCCGCCGGGCGACCTCGGCGAACGACTCGGCCGTCGCGAGGATGAGCTCGATCTCCGGCACGGAGAGCTCGGCAATCCCGAGCAGGTCCTTGCGGCTGCCAGACCGCCGATTCGGCGGCGGAGGACCTGTCCCCCGGCCTGTCGGCTGGCCGATCGACGGGCGGAGTCATGCGCCGGGCTTGCGTTCGAGGATCTGCACCTTCGACTCGCCGTCGGTGTCCTCGAAGCTGACCTTGATCACTTCGCCCGCGGAGGTCGGCACCTTGCGGCCGACGACGTCGGCATGAATCGGGAACTCACGCCAGCCGCGATCGATGAGCACGGCGAGACGGACCGCCTTCGGGCGCCCGTAGTCGAGCAGCGCATCGAGCGCCGCGCGCACCGTCCGGCCGGTGTAGAGCACGTCGTCGCACAACACCAGCGTGCGGTCTTCGATCGGCTCCGGGAAGTGACTCTCGCGCACCACCGGTTTCGGGGCCACCAGCGACAGGTCGTCGCGGTAGAGCGTGATGTCGAGCGTGCCGATCGCGACCCGCCGGTTCTCGAGCTGGAAGATGTCGGCCGCCAGTTGCTCGGCGAGCGGCACTCCGCGGGTGCGGATGCCGATCAGCATCAGGTTTTCCAGTTGACTCTCGGATTCGATCAACTCACCCGCCATGCGACGGATGATGCGACGCATCTCGGGGGCGTCGAGGATGGTCGCTTTGGTGACGAGGGACAAGAAAATGTACCGGAGTGGACGAGCCAGTGGATGGTATGGCTCGCTCGCCGGGCTTGTCAATCGAGCGCGAACGGGCGACGCCAGAAACTCCCCCGCCGGCGGCGCCGTGGCCGGATTTGTGGACAGCAGGCCCGGCGCGTCATAGGCTCACGTCCCCTCGCGCCGAGCAAGGGACAGGAAAATGCGCACTCCGTCACCTCCCCCACCCGCCGCACCGCCGGCGTCCGCCTGGCAACGCTATCGGCGGGAGCTCGGTTTCCTGATCTTCTTCGTGCTGATTCTGGGCGCCAGCTTCACGCTGATCTCCTGGAATCCGGTCAACGACCGGGTCATCGAACCGTTCACCGGCGCGATCGCCCGGGCCGGCGGGGCGACGCTCAACCTGCTCGGACAGCAAACGAAGATGGAAGGCACGGTCATCCGCAGCAGCCGATTTGCGGTCAACATCCGCAACGGCTGCAACGGAGTGGAAGCGATGTTGATCTACTTCGCCGCCGTGCTCGCTTTCCCGGCCTCCTGGAAGTCGCGCCTGATGGGAGTCGGGCTGGGATTCGTCGCGATCCAGCTGGTCAACCTGATCCGGGTCGTGGCGCTGTTCCTCACTGGCGTCTACCTGCCGAAGCTGTTCGACAGCTCGCACACGGTCGTCTGGCAGACCCTCGTGATCCTCTCGGGAGTCCTGCTCTGGGTTCTCTGGGCCGATCGTTTCGCAGCAGATCCGTCCCGCGCCCCCGTAGAACCGCAGTCGTCCTAGGACCGGCGCGAAACCCGAGGATGGCGGGAGAGCCCAAGAGCAGTCCGACAACCGGGTCCTGGCCTGGCCGGCTGGTGCGCAATCTTCTCCTCTGGCTCCTCCCGGCGGTCGCCGTCTGGGTGCTGTGCACGCCGTTCTACAACCGCTTCCTCGCCCTCGCCGGCGAGCAGCTCAGCCGCGCGTTGGAGTTTCCCGCCGTCACCCGGCTCTATGTCCAGGAGACGCACCAGGTGATCGTCACCCGCAGCGACCTGTCGGGCAAGCAGGGCTTCATCTACAAGTTCCGGCTGTCCGACCTGCATTTCACGCTGGTCCTGACCGTGGCGCTCTTCCTCGCCGTGCCGGGGATCGCACGGCGGCGCCGCATCGAGAATCTCGGCTGGGCGCTGCTGATCTCGGTGGTGTTTCACATCCTGGTAGTCTTTTTCTACGTGAAGTTCGTGTACTCGACCCAACTCGGCGCCTGGAGCAGCGAGCACTACGGCCCGGTCGCGCAGAATCTCTGGGGCTTCGGCAAGCACCTGCTCGATCTGCCGTTCAAGCTCGCGCTGCCGTTCATCCTCTGGGCGGGTTTCTACTTCCAGGACTTTCAGCAGCACCGGCGCCGGGCCTGACCGATGCCTGGAGCCATGCCCGCACGTTCCGATCGGCGCCCCTGCTCTCGCAGCTCTGCCTTCCGGCAGGCCGCGATCTTCGTCTGTACGCTGCTGATCGCCAGCGGCGCGCTCGAGCTCCACAACCTCGCCAACCACCATCGCGCCATCGAAGTCGGCGGGCTCTTCGACCCGGCGGCGAGCCACCCGCGCGTCCCGCACCACTTCGACCGGTCGGAAGAGCGGCGCGAACCGGCCTGCGCCACCTGTGCCTTGCAGGCGCAGGGCCGCGCCGTGCGTCCGGATCCCGCCGAAGCTCTCGCGCCGGCGGGTTTCCTGCACTTCGAACCTCCGGCGGAGGCGCAGCCGGCGCTCGTCGCCTACCCCTCCTCCGCCTCCCCCCGCGGCCCTCCGACCGCCTGAACGGTTCCGCAGCACCACGCCCGGCGCGCCGCGCCGGCGCGCGGCATTGAACCGTTCAACCGCGTTCTGTACCCTCAGGGGGCGGGCGCAGAGGAGGCCGACATGGCCCGAAAACCGTTCCTGCTTGCGGCGACGCTCGCCGCCATCTCCGCCATCGCCGCCGCCGGGCTCCCGGCTCAGCAGCCGCCTTCGCTTGCCCCGGGGTCGCCGCCCGGGACCGTTCCACCAGCCTCTGCGCTCCCCGCCGGCGCCGCCACCGCCGCCGACGCCGCCGTAGGCGAGCTCCGCCGGGAGATCGCCCGGCTGCGCTCCGACTACGAGCAGCGGATCGCCGCCCTCGAAGCCCGGCTCGCGGCACTGGCCGGGTCGTCCCCCACGATGCCCACGGCAGTGACGATCGCCGAGACTCCGCCGGCTCCCGTCGTCACCGCCACGCTCGCCGAGCCGGCGCCGGCGGCCACTCCTGCGGCGCCGGTGACCATCCTCTCCGGCGCCGCCGGCAAGAACTTCCTGAATCTGTCGCTCGACGGTCTCTTCGCCGCCGGTGCTTCCACCGCGAGCGATGTCGGCGCCCTCGAGCCTGGCGGCCACGACCCGGCACAGCGCGGCTTCACCGTCCAGAACGTCGAGATGGTCCTCGAGGGCGCGGTCGATCCGTACTTCCGCGGCCAGGCGAACGTCATCCTGCAGATCTCCCCCGAGGGCGAGTCGGTCGTCGAGCTGGAGGAGGCCTACGCCACCTCGACCGCCCTTCCCCACGGCCTGCAGCTCAAGGTCGGCCAGTTCTTCACCGAGTTCGGCCGGCTCAATCCGAGCCACCCGCACTCCTGGGACTTCGTCGACCAGCCCCTGGTCAACGGCCGGTTCTTCGGCGGCGACGGACTGCGCTCGGTGGGAGCGCGGGTCTCCTGGCTGCTGCCGACCGACTTCTACTCCGAGGCCTACCTGGCGGTGCAGAACAGCCAGGGCGAAACGCTCACCAGCTTCCGCAGCGTCCCCGGCGAGAGCCTGTTCGGCCGGGAGGTCGTCGATCGCCGCGTGAAGGCGTTCTCCGATCTGCTCCTCGCCCCGCGCTATGCGGCGTCGTTCGATCTCACCGACACCCAGACCCTCCTGGTTGGCGCCTCGGCAGCCCTCGGCCCCAACGGCACCGGCGACGACGGCGAGACCCGGATCTACGGCGTCGACGGCTTCTGGAAATGGAAAGCGGCGAACGCCTTCAAGGGCTTCCCATTCGTCAAGGTCCAGGGCGAGCTGATGTATCGCGATCTGATCGCGGACGGCGCGCCCGAGACCGCCCAGGCGACGACCCGCTTCGGCGACTGGGGCGGCTACCTGCAGGTCAACTGGGGTTTCCGGCCGGGCTACATCGCCGGGCTCCGGGTCGACAGCGTCGGCGGCGACACCGGAACGACGGGAGCGAGCGACGGGGGCGGGAATCCGGACGCCGCGGCGCTCGCCCAGCGCTTCCGCCTCTCGCCGGTGCTGACCTGGTTGCCCACCGAATACTCGAAGCTCCGCCTGCAGTACAACTTCGACCGCGGCGACGCCTGGACCGCCGACGAACACTCCCTCTGGTTGCAGCTCGAGTTTCTGCTCGGCGCCCATTCGGCGCACAAGTTCTAGAAATGAGGTTCCCGATGTGCTCCAACCTCGTCCAGGCCAGGCTCGCGCCTCTGCTCTTCGCCGCTGCTTTAGCCGTCACGCCGGGGAACGCCCAGGCGGCCCTCAAGGTCGTCGCCACGACTTCGGAATACGCCGCGCTCGCGACCGCCATCGGCGGCGACCGGGTGAGCGTCACGACGATCGCCAAACCGACCGAGGATCCCCATTTCGTCGATGCCCGGCCGAGCCAGATCGTGGCCATGAACCGCGCCGACGTGCTGATCGAAGGTGGCGCCGAGCTCGAGGTCGGCTGGCTCAGCCCGCTTCTCGACGGCGCCCGCAACCCGCGGATCCTCGCCGGCGCCCAGGGCCGCGTGGTGGCCTCCGAGGGCGTCCAGCTGCTCGACATCCCGCAGGCCGCGGACCGCTCGCAGGGGGACGCCCACATGGGCGGCAATCCGCACTTCATGCTCGATCCCGAGAATGCCCGGATCGTCGCCGCGCATCTCGCCCGCACCTTCGCCACCCTCGACGCGGCCGGCAAGTCCGTCTTCGACGCCAACCTCGCGGCAGTCGACGGCGCGATCGAGTCCAAGCTGAAGGAGTGGACGGCAACTCTCGCGCCGTTCAAGGGACGCCAGATCGTGACCTACCACCCCACCTGGCGCTACTTCTGCCGCCGATTCGGGCTGGAGGCGAACACCTTTCTCGAGCCCAAGCCCGGCATCCCGCCATCGCCACCGCATCTCGCAGAGGTGATTGCGAAGATGGCGGCGCAGAACATCCGCGTGCTCCTGCTCGAGCCCTACCAGCCGCGCAAGACAGCGGAGGCGGTGGCGTCGCACAACGGCGCCCAGGTAGTCGACGTCTGCCAGTTCCCCGGCGCCATCCCCGGGACCGCGACCTACCTCGACCTGATCGACACCAACGTGAAGCGCATCGCGCAGGCCCTCGCAGCGCAGCCCTGAGGAGGTCGCCATGGAACTTCTGACACTCTGGCTCTGGCCGCTCGTGGCGCTCGTCGTGCTGCCGGCGATGCTGGTCTACTTCGGCCTGCACGTCGTCGGCCGCGGCATCATCTTCGTCGACCTCGCCCTGGCGCAGATCGCCGCCCTGGGGATCGCGACGGCGATCCTCCTCGGCGCCGATCCCGACCACAGTGCGCTGCCCTACGCCCTTGCGATCGCCTTCACCCTGGCCGGCGCGGCGCTCTTCTCGCTCACCCGGTTCCGCCATCCGCGGGTACCGCAGGAAGCGATCATCGGCATCATCTACATCGTCGCCGCCGCCGCGGCGACCCTCGTCCTGTCGCGCACCGCCGCCGGCGACGAGGAGATCAAGAACCTCCTCGTCGGCAACATCCTGCTGGTCTCCTCGGGTGAAGTGCTGCGCACGATCGCCCTCTTCGCGGGCGTCGGCATCTTCCACTTCGCCCTGCGCCGCAAGTTCCACCTGGTCTCGTTCGAGCTCGAGGAGGCCGAGCGCCAGGGGCTCCGGGTGCGGCTCTGGGACTTCCTTTTCTACGCCACCTTCGGACTGGTGGTGACCAGTTTCGTGCGCATCGCCGGGGTCTACCTGGTCTTCTCCTACCTCATCGTGCCGGCGGTCTGCGGCGCCCTGCTGTCGTCACGCACCGCGGTGCGCCTCGCCATCGGCTGGGGAGTCGCGCTCTCGGCCGGCGTCGCCGGCCTCCTGCTCTCGACCCAGTGGGAGAGCATGGACCTGCCGACCGGGCCGACCATCGTCTGCATCTTCGGCCTCCTGCTCGCGGCGAGCGGGGCCCTCGCCTATCTTCAGCACCGCCAGGAGGGGCGGGAGGGGCGGAAAGGGGGCTAAGGGGGGCATCGCCGGCCGACCCGAAGGGCCCATATCTAGCTGTGATTGCCCTAGAATACCCCCACAGGTTGTGTCCTTGCCGTTGCCTCTGGTAGCTTCGCTCCCTTCCCTGGGGATTCCGGAATGCTCAAGCTCGACCGTCTCGATGTCTCTGGTTTCAAGTCCTTCGTCGACCCCGTCCATGTCCTGTTCGCCGGCGGGATCACCGGGATCGTCGGCCCGAACGGTTGCGGCAAATCGAACCTCTCGGACGCCATCACCTGGGTTCTCGGCGAGCAGAGCGCGAAGTCGATGCGTGGCGACACGATGGAAGACGTCATCTTCAACGGCTCCGAGAAGAGGAAGCCCCTGGGGATGGGCGAGGTCACCCTCTCCTTCCTGGCCGACGCAAGCTTCGCCGGCGGCGCCCTCGGCGAAGACGGCCGGGTGACGATCTCCCGCCGCGTCTTCCGCAGCGGCGAATCGCAGTACCGATTGAACGGCAAGACGGTGCGTCTCAAGGAGATCAAGGACCTGCTGATGGACACCGGTCTGGGCATCCGCGCCTACTCCGTGATCGAGCAGGGCAAGATCGGCCTCATCCTCTCCGGCAAGCCCCAGGAGCGCCGCAAGCTGATCGAAGAGGCGGCCGGGATCACGCGCTACAAAGCGCGCAAGAAGATCGCCGAGGTCAAGCTCGAAGAGGCGACGGCGAACCTCCTGCGGCTCGACGACATCGTGAGCGAGATCGAGCGCAACCTGCGGTCGCTCAAGCGCCAGGCCGGCGCGGCGCGCCGCTTCCAGGAGCGTCAGGCGGAGTGGAAGACGCTGCACCGCGCGGTTCTCGGCGGCCGCTGGTCGCTCCTCGCGAGCGAGCTCAGCGAGCGCCGCATCGCGCTCGGCGAGTCGCAGACCCGCGAGACCGACCTTGCCGCCACCATCCATCGCCAGGAGGCCGAGCTTGCCCTCCTGCGCGAGCGCCTCGACCGGCTGGCGACCGAGCTTTCCGAGAAGGCACGGCGCCAGGCCGAGCTCGGTGCGACCATCGCCGGCCGGCAGCAGTTCCTCTCCGGCACCCGACGCACGATCGCCGAGATCGACGCCCGGGTCGCCGCCGGCCAGGCGGTCTCCGGCAAGCGGCAGGAGGAGCTCGAAGTCCACGGTCGAACGGTCGAGGAGCTCGCCGCGAGCCGCGCCCGGCTGATCGTCGAGCACGATCAGGCGGCAGCTCTGGTCCAGGCGGACGGCGCCCGGCTGCGCGAGGTCGAATCGGTCGCGGCGGCCGCCGAGGCCCGGCTCGAGACCGCGCGCCAGGAACTGCTCGCCTCCCTGGGCGAGCTCACGGCGCTGCGCAACCGGATCCATCGCGAACAGATCGAGTCGGAGAAGAGCAGCTTCCGCCAGCGCCACCTCTTCGACGAGCTCGCCGAGCGCGCGCAGGAGCTGACCGAGGCGAGCCGCGGTCTGGCCGGCGCCAACGCCCGGCTGGCCGAGATCGAGGCGCTCCTGGGCGAGCGTCACCTCGAGCTCGCGGCGGCGCGCGAGACGCTCGAGGGGCTGCTCGCCCGAGAGGCCACGGCAGCGGAGGCCCTGCGCACGCTCGAACACGAGCGCACCGGGCGATCGGAGCGTCAACGCTTCCTCGCCGAACTCGCGCAGGGCGATCGGGAGAAGGGCCGGGCGCTCGCCGAGCGGCTCGCGAGCCTCGGCATCTCCGAGCCCGAGACGCTCGGCACCCGGATTCAGGCCATGCGCGGTTGGGAGCGCAGCCTCGATCTCTACCTCGGCGGCCTGATCGACGCCGTGGTGCTCTCCGGGGATCTCCCGGCCTGCGAGGTCGCCACCCTGCTCGCCGACAGCGCCCACGCCTCCGGCACGCTGCTCTCGCCGCTCCCTGCCGGCGCAACGGCGGCCTCCTGGCCGCGCCCGGACGATCCGGCGATCGTCGCCTCGCTCGGCGACGCTCTGGGTCTCGAACCCGCCGTCGCCCAGGCGCTGCCGCCGGCCTATCTCGTCACCTCCGCCGCCGACGCCGAACGGCTGGCGCGCGCGCAGCCCGGGGTGGCGTTCCTGACCCGCGAGCGCCTCTGGATGCAGGGCGGCCTCATCCACCTCCAGGGCGACGAGCAACAGCCCGGCTTTCTCGCCCGCACCAGCGAGCTGACCGATCTCGCCGATCTCCTGCCGGAGCTCGAAGAGCGCATCCACCGCGCCCACGGCGAGATCCAGGAGCTCGTCGCGGCACGTTCCGCCGTCGCCGAGACGATCCACCGCGCCCAGGAGGCGACGGCCGCGCTCAAACAGGAGCAGGCCGGCGTGCGCTCGCGGCGCGACGAGCTCGCCGGGCGCCACCAGCGCCTGGCCGAGAACGAAGAGGCACTGCAGCGGGAGCAGGCTCGGCTGGCGTCCGAGCTTGCCCAGCTCGGCGAAGTGCAGCTCGGCCTCGGCGGCGACCTCGAGAGTCTGGAGGCCGGCCATACGGCGCGCGAGCGCCAGTTCGACGAGCTCCAGCGCGAAGGCGAGGCGGCGCGCAAGGAGCGCGAGACCCAGCGCGCCCTTGGTGCCGGGCGCCGCGGCCAACTCGACGTGCTCTCCGAGCGCCTGCAGTCCCTGGACCGCGAAAGCGCGCGACTGGGGCGCGAAATCGCCGCCGCGCAGCATCAGATCGATGACTGGCGAAAAGAGTCCGCGACGCTCGCCGCGCGCCAGAGCGAGCTCGAAGCCGCGATGCAGCAGGCGGAGCGCGAGCTGCAGGAGGCGCTCGACCTGCGCGCCGGCGGCGAAGAGCTGCTGCGCCGCGACGGGGAGAGCCTCGAGGGTGAGCGCCACGGCGCCCGCGCCCGCCAGGAGGCGCTCGCCGCCGTCCGCCGCGAGCACGATGTGGCGCGCGGCGAGGTCGAGAACCTGCGAGTCGCCCTCGTCGGGCTCGAGCACGACGCCAACCACCTCGACGCGGAGCACGCCGAGCACTTCGGCGAGCCGCTGCCGGAGGTCCCCGGCGAGCTGCCGCCGAATCTCGCCGAGCTGGAGGTCGATCTCGCGCGCCTGAAAGAGCAGATCGAGGCGATCGGACCGGTGAACGTCCTCGCCGCCGACGAATACAGCGGCGAGGAGGAGCGCCACAAGTTCCTCACCGTGCAGCGCGCCGATGTCGCGGCCTCGGTCGAGTCGCTGCGTCACACCATCAAGGAGATCAACCAGACCTCGAGCGCGCGCTTCAAGGAGGCGTTCGCCCAGGTCAACGCGCAGTTCGCGAAGACCTTCGTCGACCTCTTCCGCGGCGGCGAGGCCGAGATGCGCCTCCTCGACGAGGAGGACTTGATGGAGAGCGGCATCGAGATCGTGGCGCGCCCCCCTGGCAAGCGCCTGCAGAACCTGATGCTGCTTTCCGGCGGCGAGAAGGCGCTGACCGCGATCGCGCTGCTCTTCGCGCTCTTCCGCACCAAGCCCTCCCCTTTCTGCATTCTCGACGAGGTCGACGCGCCTCTCGACGACATCAACACGCTGCGCTTCGTCGGCATGCTGCGCGAGCTCGCCAAGGAGACGCAGTGCATCGTCATCACCCACAACAAGCTCACCATGGAGGTCGCGAGCACGCTCTACGGCGTGACCATGGAGGAGCGCGGGGTATCGAAGCTGGTGACGGTGGCCCTCGAAGAGGTCCACCCCGAAACGCCCGAAGCGGCCGCGGTTTCGGCCTGACTCGGGCCGCTCTCCGCGCGGCCTCTGCGCCGCTCCGCGTCAGTGCCGGCGGGCGAGGACGATGGTGTGGTGCGAACCCCGGCCGCGCTCGCGCGAGCGGGTGCGCTCGACCCATGGGATGTAGAAGCCGCTGCCCTCGAAGCGCTTGAGAACCGCCTCGCTGGGCGGGCCTTCGGCATTCGACCAGATGCCGAGAATGCCCCTCGGCACGAGGCTGTGCGCCAGGCGCCCGAGACCCTTCGCCGTGTACAACCGCGAGTTTCCCGCGAGCGTGAATGCCTCGGGCCCGTTGTCGACGTCGAGCAGGATCGCTTCGAAGGTCGCGTCGCCGAGGGCGTCCCTCACGTCGCCCATGCGCACCGAGACGCGTGCGTCGTCGAGCGGCCGACCGGCGAGATCCCCCACTTCGCCGCGGTTCGCGGTCAGAACGAGCTCGAAAAGCTCCGCCACCACCACTTCGGCGTCCACCGGTAGCGCGTCGAGCGCCGCACGCAGGGTGTAGCCGAAGCCCAACCCACCGATCAGGACGCGCGGCCGGGGCGTTTTCGGCATCGCGGCGATGGCGAGCGTCGCCAGCGCCTTCTCGGAGCCGTGCGCGCGGCTCGTCATCAGCTCGCCGCTCGAGCGCAGGTTGAGATAGTAGGCACCGTCGCGGCGCGTCAACGTCATCTCGTCGCCATCGCCGGTCGGCGCCTTCGCCAGGAGCTCGGTCGGTTTCATCGCAGCGTCCCTTGCCGAGCGATCATCCGGCCGCCGGATAGGTGCCGAGCACCCGGAGCTCGGTGGTCAGCGCGGCGAGCGCCGCCAGCGCCTCCTGGAAGGCGGTCGCCGAGGCATGGCCGTCGACGTCGAGGTAGAAGCGGTACGACCCAAGGGTTGCCGGGAATCGGGCGCGATTCGAGCTTCGTCAGATTGAGACCGCGGCGGGCGAGCTCCTGCAGGACCTCGCCGAGGACTCCGGGCCGGTCGGCGAGCTCCAGCAGGAGGGAGCTCTTCACCCGCGCCGCGCCCGCGACCGGCACCGCGTGGAGCCCCACTTCGACGAAGCGCGTGGCGTTCCCGGCCTGGGTCTGAATGCCGCGCACGAGGACTTCGAGACCGTAGGTCGCCGGCGGCAGCGAAGCTGGCGATGGCGCCGAGCGCGCGGTCGCCCGATTCCTTGACCTTGCGCGCCGCGCCGGCGGTGTCGAACTCCGCCTGCGGACGGATGTGCGGATGGGCGCGGAAGAAGCCCTCGCACTGCCAGAGCGCCTGCGGATGCGACAGCGCCGCCGTGAGCTCCGCCACCGTCGTGCCGGGGAGCCCCAGGAGGCAGTGTTCGATCGCCGCGATGACCTCGCCGGTGATCGCGAGGCCGCCTTCGCCGAGGAGGTCGTAGGTCTCGTTGATGCTGCCGGCGGTGGTGTTCTCGATCGGCAGCAGCGCCAGGTCGGCCTCGCCCGAGAGCACCGCCTCCGCGGCGCGGCGGAAGGTCTCGCAGCCGGTGAGCAGCACGCCGCCGGGGCGCCCGGAGTACTGGCGCTGGGCGGCGAGGTGGCTGTACGAGCCCTCCGCCCCCTGGTAGGTGACGCGCAGCGGCGTCGTTTCGAGGGCGCGCACGAAAGCCTGCTGGTGGGCGACCGACATGTCGAGGATGACGCGATAGAGCCGCTCGACCTCGTGCGGGTCGAGGCCCTCCTCCACCGCCGACTGCCGCAACCGCACCAGCAGCCGGTCCTCGCGCGCCGGATCGCGGAACGGCCAGGCGCTGCCCAGTTTCGCCTCCGCCACGCCTTCGACGAGATTCATCCGCTCGCGGAGCAGACGCAGCAGGCGGTGGTCGATCTGTTCGAGCGCTTCGCGCAGCGCCTGCAGGTCGGCGGGCCGCTCGCTCCGGGTGCCCGTCTCCGGTCATCGCGCGCCTCCGGCTGCCGAGGCGTGCGCGCGACCCGCCACGACCGCCGCCGCGGCAATGCCGGCCTGACCCAGCCAATAGAGGATCATGATCGGCGGGTCGGCCCAGGGCTGCGGTGCGACGAAGCGATGGATCGCGATCAGGCTGTCGCTGGCCGCGAAGAGGATCGCGCCGGCGGTCGCCAGACGACCCACCCACGGGTGGAGCCGCGGCGCGCCGGCGAGCGCCGCGGCGCGCCACATCATCACGCTGATCGCCAGGATGTAGACCCCTACCGGAACCGCCATGCCGGCGGCGCCGGGAGTGATCCAGTAGCCCATCACGCTGCCGAAGAGCAGGAACGGCAGGGCCCGGACCGCCTGGAGCGCCGGACTGCCGCGCCAGAATCCGGTCGTGTAGGCGAGATGGGCGGCGAGGAAGAAGGCCAGTCCGGCGAGGAAACCGCCGGGGCGCTGGATCATCACGTCCCCCACCGCGGACAGGGCGAGACCTGCGGCCAGCGGCCATTTGAGCGGCGAGTGGGCGGCGAGCCCGACCCAGACGAGGAGGAGGAGCACCGGGACCGGCTTCGCGAGCAGCGCTCCGAGCGTCTCGCCGGCGCTCTCGGCGAGCAGGTGTGCCGCTCCCGCCGCAACGGCGAGCAGGCAGGCGGCAGCCCACAGGGCCGGGACTCGACGCATCTCCATCGCCGCATCGTATCGCGGCGGGGCTTGGGAGTTGGGCGCCGAAAGGGAGCGCCCGGCGGGGAGAGTAGAATGAGCCATGGCGAACGACGTCCAGCTGCCGGTCTACAGCGTCGCCGAAGAGGTGGCGCACAGCGTCTCGCATGGCATCGGCGTCGTGCTCGCGGTCGTCGGGTTCGCCGTGCTGCTCTCCCGCGCGGCGCTCCACGGCAGCCCACTCGACGTCACCGCCTCGGTGGTCTTCGGCTCGACGCTCATACTGCTCTATCTGGCGTCGACGCTCTACCACGCGATCACGATCGTGCGCGCCAAGAAGGTGCTGCGCGTCATCGATCACTCCTCGATCTATCTGCTCATCGCCGGCACCTACACGCCGTTCACCCTCGGGCCCCTACTGGGACCGTGGGGCTGGTCGCTCTTCGCCTGGGTCTGGGCCGGCGCCATCGGCGGCATCCTGTGGAAGGCCGTGGCGCTCGGCCGCGCGCCGATCGTCTCGGTGCTGCTCTACGTCGGCATGGGCTGGTCCTGCCTCATCGCTTTCAAGCCGCTGGTCGAGCGCCTGCCGCAGGGCGGCGTGGCGCTGCTCGTGGCCGGCGGCCTCTGCTACACGCTGGGGCTGGGCTTCTTCGCCTGGAAGAGCCTGCGCTACCACCACTTCATCTGGCACCTCTTCGTGCTCGCCGGCAGCGTTTGCCACTACTTCGCCATCCTGCACTACGTCATCCCGGCGCCCGTCCGCGCGGCGCTCTGATTCCTCGCTACCGCGGCGAGAACCTCGTCAGACGTATGTCCGGTCGCTGGGGTACCTGCTCGGGGTCCTGTCCGGCCCGTCTCCCATGGGTGCTCGCTGAAGAAGCGTCGATCGGGGACACCCCTACGGGTGTCCCCTATCTAGCCCTCGGTCCGGCCACCCCTCGTCGGTAAGGTGGTGAAAGAGGCTTCCTTCAGCCCTGTCTCACCGCGACGCGAGGGCGCTCGGGATCCAGAGTGGGCGACCACGCTTCAAGTAGGAGCCCACTCTGGATCCCGAGTGCCGGAGCAGCGCGACCTCCGACGAACCGCGAATGCATGACGAAATCGTCGCGACTAGGCCGAGAGCGGCTGGCGGCGGCGCGGGAAGCCGACCAGACGGCGCTTCTGCTCGTCCCACAGCTTGAGCCGCGCGCAGCGGAAGCTCTCACGGATCGACAGCCGGGGCGCCTTCTGCAGCGCCGGACTGGAGTAGAAAGCTTCGCGCAGGCGATAGTTCGGGATCTTGCTCGCCAGGTGATGGATGTGGTGGAAGCCGATGTTGCCGGTGAACCAGTGCATGAAGCGCGGCAGGTCGTAGAACGAGCTCCCCTGGATGGCCGCGGTGTCGGCGTCCCAGGCGTCCTGGCGCTCCCAGTAGGCGTCCTCGAACTGGTGCTGGACGTAGAACAGCCAGATCCCCAGGGCGCCGGCGACGAGCAGGATCGGCAGCTCGACCATCAGCAGGGTCTTCCAGCCGATCGTCGCCACCAGACCCCACACCAGGAAACCGAGCACCAGGTTGTTCCACAGCACGCTCGCCCACTCCTTCTTCCAGGCGAACGGCAGGTCGAACGGAATCCGGTGCTTGAGCACGAACTGGTAGAACGGCCCGACGAGAAACAGCGCCGGAGCGCTGCGATACAGGCGGTAACCGAACCGCTTGAGCGGCGAGAGCTGGAGGTACTCCTCCACCGTCAGCGTGCGGACGTCACCGAACTCGCGCCGGTCGAGGTTTCCCGAGGTGGCGTGATGGATCGCGTGGGTCTTTTTCCAGTAGCCGTAAGGGAAGAGCGTGACGACGCCGAGCGCCGCGCCGACCATGTGGTCGGCCTTGCGCGAGGCGAAGAACGAGCCGTGCCCGCAGTCGTGCTGGATGATGAACAAGCGGATGAAGAGGCCCGACATCGGGATCGCCAGCAGCACGGTCCAGGCGTAGTTCCAGCCCCAGAGCACCGTCTGCGCCATGAAGGCCCAGAGCAGGACGAAGGGCACGGCGGTATTCACCAACTGCCAGATCGCGCGACCGCGCAACGGGCGCGCATAGGTCGCACAGAGCTTGCGCAGCGAGGTCTCGATGGTCGATTCTTGGGTCAAAGGGGGACACCTCCCTGACTGCTCGTGCAGTATACCAGCCGCCGAAGTCCCCTTCGATCAGCCTCGTCGCGCCGGACCGGTTACGGATCAGTGTCGCCGCAGCCGCATGACGCCCCGCCAACCGACGCTTCGCCAACAACACAGAGAACAGCGTCCGATGGCCCGCGAATTCCCGCTCGGCGCGGCCGTGATCAGGGGGCGCAATAGCCGCAACTGGTGCAGGCATCGAGGCAACAGTCGCGGAGCGAGACGCAGCGACTGTCGCAATAACAGCCGGCGTTCGACTGCCCGCCGCATTGCCCCGAGCACATCGTGGCGGTCGTGTCGCTCCAGAACGGCGGCGTCGCATCGAAGTCGTGGCGGAAGACCGAGGTCGTCAGCTGGCGCCCGAAGACACCGCCGCCCGCGTCCTGAACGACACTCTGCCAGACCACGACGAAGTTCCCCGGAGCGACCGCCGCCGCTACTGGAAGAGACTGTTCGCTCGTCGTGTAGGCGTTCACCTGGAATTCGCCCCCCACCGGCAAGCCCACCGAATCGAATCGCTGCCCAAAAACGCCGTAGCCCGAACCGTCCTGAGTCAAGCTGTTCCAGGTGACAACGAAGTTGCCAGAGGCGTCCGCCGCCACTGCGGGATAGAGCTGCCAGTCCGTGGTGTAGCTGTTGACCTGAAATTCGCTCCCGACAGGACTGCCTGCGGGGCTCAGGCGCTGCCCGAACACCCCCGAGGCGTTCTGGTCCATGGCCCACCAGGCGACGACGAATTGGCCCGAGCCATCTGCTGCCACCGCAGGCCGTTGCTGAGCGAGGGTCGTGTAAGTGTTGACCTGGAACTCGCTCCCTTCTCTGCCGCTCGCCAGACTGAACCGCTGTCCGAAGATGCCGCTTCCCGAGCCGTCCTGAAGGTTGCTCTGCCACACCGCGAGGAAGCTCCCCAGGCCGCCTGCCGCCAGCGCACTGGCCACCTGGTCGCTGGTGGTGAAAGTGTTGACCTGGAACTCACTCCCCAAACGACTGCCGTCCAGGCTGTAACGCTGCCCGAAGATGCCGTCGCCCGCTCCATCCTGCAGCCGGCTCGCCCAAACGACAGCGAAGTCGCCCAGGGCGTCCAACGCCACCACGGGCTTCCACTGGTAGCCCGTGGTGTAGGAATTCACCTGGAACTCACTCCCCACTCTGTCGCCCATCGAGTCGAACCGCTGTCCGAATACGCCCCAGGCCGAGCCGTCTCGGTAGCTGCTCCAGACCACGACGAAGTTGCCCGCACTGTCCGATCCGACTGCGGGGTGCCACTGGGCAGAGGTGGTGTAGGTGTTGACCTGAAACTCGTTGCCGACCTTGCCGCCCGCGGCGTTGAAGCGCTGCCCGAAGACGCCCTCGCCCTCGCCGTCCTGACCCGCGCTCGCCCAGACGACGATGAAGTTGCCCGAGCCATCCGCTGCGATCGCCGGGTTGAATTGGGAACTGGTGGTGTAAGTGTTGACCAGAAACTCCGGCCCGAGCAACTGCGCGGACGCGGAGTGCGACCCGAGACCGACGAAGACCAGGCTGGCTGCAAGAGTACTGCTCCGGCCGAAAATGCGAGAGCTTCGCGAGCGCGAGATCATGGCAACCTCCTTCACCTGAGGACTTTCGAGGACCAAAATGTCTAGCAAGCGCACCCAGCCGGTCGCACCACCTGAACGGGCGGGAGGTAGGGACCGGCGGCGATCCGGCCGCCGCCGGAAGTGAAAGCGTTGATCTGAAAGTCGCTCCCCAACGCGACGCCCGAGGAGGAGTCCTTCGCGCTCAGGGTCCGCAGTAGCCGCAGGTCTGACAGGCATCCAGGCAGCAGTCGAAATTCGCCGCGCAGAAGGCCTCGCAAGAGCAGCCCGACGGCGCGATCGAGTCGCAGAAGCCGGCGCACATGTTGGCCGTGGTGGCGCTCCAGAACGGCGGGTTGGTCTCGAAGCCGTGATCGAAGACCGTCGTGGTCAGGCGACGCCCGAACACGCCGTTACTCGACCCGTCCTGGTAGTAGCTCTCCCAGGTGACGACGAAGTTGCCCTGCGTGGTCGGCGCCACCGCCGGCCGCCGCTGGCCTCCGGTCGTGTAGCTGTTGACCCGGAACTCGCCCCCTACCGGGGCGCCCGCCGAGTGGAAGCGCTGCCCGAAGACGGCGTCGTTGTCGCTCGCACCGGCGCCTTCCCACAGGACGACAAAATTGCCCGCGGCGTCCGCCGCTACCGTGGAGATGAACTGGCCGCTGGTCGTGTAGCTGTTGACCCGGAACTCGGAGCCTGCCTTGACGCCGGTCGAGAGGAATCGCTGCGCATAGACGCCCCAGGCCGACCCGTCGTCCTGGCCGTAGCTGATCCAGGAGACGACGAAGTTCCCGGCGCTGTCCGCCGCCACCGCGGGCTCGCGCTGCTGATTCGTGGTGTAGGTGTTGACCTGGAACTCGCCGCCGAACGGCGTGCCCACCGAGTTGAAGCGTTGCCCGAACACACCGAAGTTCGAGCCGTCCTGGCTGCTGCTCGCCCAGACGACGACGAAGTTGCCCAGGCCGTCCGCGGCCACCGCGGCCTCCTGCTGGCCGTCGGGCACGGTGGTGTTGACCCGAAACTCGCCGCCCACCGTGCTGCCCGCCAGATTGAACCGCTGCCCGAACACGCCGTAGGCGTCGGTCGGACCCGAGCCGTTCCAGACCACGACGAAGAAGCCGTTGCTGTCCGTCGCCGCTGCAGCAAGGGTCTGATATCCCGTGGTGTAGGTGTTGACCATGAACGCACTCCCCACCGGCAGGCCCGCCGCTGAGAAGCGCCGGCCGAAGATGCCCCGCGCCGAGCCGTCCTCGCCGGCGCTGTCCCAGACGACGAGGAAGTTGTTCGCACCGCTCGCGGCGATCGCCGGATACCGCTGTTGGCCCGGCGTGAAGCTGTTGACATGGAACTCGCCGCCCAGCGGCGCGCCGGCGGCGTCGAATCCCTGGCCGAACACCCCGCCCGACTCCCGGGCGCCGTCCGACCAGACGACGACGAAATTGCCGAAGGTATCCGCGGCCACCGCCGGTCGGTACTGCGGGAGAGTCGTGTAGCTGTTGACCTGGAACTCCGGCCCCAGCAGTTGGGCTGCGGCGGGGGGCAGGCAGCACAACAGGGCGAGCAACGCGGACTCGAGGCGGCGCGAGCGGCCTCGGCAACAGACTTTCATGACCGAACCTCCGGCATTGGCGGGTATTGCCCTTACGGTACTACAGAAAAAGACCGGCGCCCTGTCGCCCGCTTCGCACCCCGCGCGGCCCACGCGCCGGCCGCCGGCACTCTCCAGCAGGCGTCGGCAGGCGTCGCCAGGCGCCGCCCGCCAGTTATGCTGCGCTCTCCTTGCGCTCTCGTTGGCTGCTGTTCGCTCTGTTGGTCGGACTGGTCGCGCGCCTGGCGTTCGAGATCCAGCTGGCGCCCTATCCGCGCCACGAGCGCCTGCAGAACGCCCTCGACGATCAGGCCTTCTTCCTCGACTGGGCCGCTGCGATGGCGCGCGGCGAACGGCTCGACCTCGCGACCTCGCCGCACGAATGGGCGTTCTGGGCCGCGCGGCAGCCCCACCTGCCGCCGCAGGCGCCGCTCTACCCGGCGCTGCTGGCGCTGCTCTCGCTGCTCGTCGGCAGCGGGCCGGGTTGGATCCGCACCTTTCAGGTCGCCGCCGGGCTGGCCAGTATCGCCGGCGTATTCCTGGTCGCCGAGCGGCGTTTCGGCGAGCCGGCCGCGGCGCTGGCAGCTCTGGGAGCGGCGCTCTACGCGCCGTGGATCTTCTTCGAAGCGACGGTGCTGCGCACCAGCGGGCTGGTGCTCTTCTTCGTCGCGCTCGTCGTGGCACTCGATCACCTGCCGCCGCAATGGGACCGAGCGAACCCGCGCCATCGCCTGGCGGCACTCGGTGTCGGCGCGCTCTTCGGCCTCGCCGTCCTCTTCCAGGAGCAGTTCCTGCTGCTCGGGCTCGGCAGCGCGCTCTGGCTGGCGAGAAGCCGGCGCGGCGCGGCCCGGTGGGTGATGGCCGGCGGAACGGCGGTGCTCCTGCCGGTCGTCCTCTGGGCGAGTCTCGCCGCGGGGCGCCTCGTCGCCGCGACGGCGAGCGCCCCGTTCAATCTCCTGATCGCCAACCTCCACGATGCCGGCGGGCAGGTACCGGCGACGACCCCGACCTACGACGCGCTCAGGCTGACGGCTATCCGGCTGCCCGATTCCGCAGTCGATCTCGTCGCCGAACTGGCGCACGACCTCGCCGCTCACCCGCGCGAGCTCGCGCACCTCCTGGCGCGCAAGGTCGCCTTTCTTTTCCGGCCGGTCGAGATCGCAGACAACGTCAACTACTACCTCGGGCGGCGCGAGAACCCGGTTCTGCAGTGGATGCCGTTCGACTACCCCACCCTCTTGCCCCTGGCGCTCGCCGGCCTGCTCCTGACGCGCCGCCGCGCGCGCCCGGCGGCGCCGCTCCTCGCCCTGGCGGCGCTCTACGCCACGAGCCTGATCGCCTTCGTGCCCTTGGCGCGGTTGCGCCAACCGCTGGCGGTCGTGGTGCTCGTTCTGGCTGGCGCCGGCGGCGCCGAGCTCTGGCGCCGGCGGCGACCGACACCCGGTTTCGCGCTCGCTCCAGTCGCGGCCGTTGCAGTGCTGCTCGTCGGCGGCTTCGCGCTCCGGCCGCGTCCACTCCGCGAAATCCGGCCGACCGACTGGCAGATGGCGGGTGGAGCCTGGGGGAACGAGGGACAGGATCGCCTGCGGCATGATCGCGCCGCGGCGGCGCGAGCGGCTTTCGTCGAGGCGCTGGTGCGCGATCCGTACGCCTCCCGCGCCCGCGCGGCGCTACGCGGCATCGACTCACGGCTCGCTCCAGCCGCCCCGGCGCCGCTGTCCAGCGAGGTCGAGGCGCTCTGCGAACAGGGCAGCCGCACCGCGCAACAGGGTGATTTCGCGTCCGCCGGCCGGCTCCTCGAGCGCGCCACACGCCTCGCCCCCGGACATCCCCGGCCCTGGCACCTGCTCTCGAACGTGCTCTTCCTCGCGGCCGACCGCGAGGCTGCGACAAGCGCCCTGGAGCGCGCGCTCCGTCTCGCCCCGCACGATCCCGTCCTGGCCCGGAACCTCGCCTTCCTGCGCGGACTGGCGGAAAACTAGCGCAAGATTGGACGCCTCGCGCCTCTCTCCCATAGAATCATTCACCTCGCGAGAGCGGGCCGACGTAGCTCAGCGGTAGAGCAACTGATTCGTAATCAGTAGGTCCCCGGTTCAATCCCGGGCGTCGGCTCCATTTTCTGCTCGGCGCTTGCCTCCCGGAGGATTCCGATGCCGTCGCGATCGAGCGCCTTTCGTCCGCTGCCGCTCCTCGTCGCGATGCTCGCTGCCGGAGAGATCGCCGCCTTCGCGGGTCCAGCCACTCCCGACATGACCGCGCCCACCCAAGCCTCCCCCGCATCCGGGCCGCTCGCCGCCGAGCCGGGGCCCCTCTCGAGCCAGCCACTTCCGCCGGCCCCGCAGACCCCAGGGGCACCGCCGCGCGCCGCCATCCGGCCGCACAGGTTCGAGGAACACGGCCGCGCCCGTGTCGACGACTACTACTGGCTGCGCGACGACACCCGCCAGAACCCCGAGATGTTGGCCTACCTCGCCGCCGAGAACGCCTACACCCAGGCGATCCTCGCGCCGACCGAAGCGCTGCAGGCGACGCTCTACCAGGAGCTCGTCGGGCGGCTGAAGCAGGACGACGACTCCGTGCCGTATCGCAAGAACGGCTTCTGGTACTACCGCCGCTTCGACGCCGGCAACGAGTACGATCGGCTCTACCGGCGCCTGGGCGCGATGAGCGCCCCCGAGGAGCTGCTGCTCGACCTCAACGAGCTCGCCCGCGGACACGACTACTTCCAGCTCGGCGCCTGGGATGTCACTCCGGACGGTCGCCTCCTGGCCTGGACGCAGGACACCGTCAGCCGCCGGCAGTACACGATCCATGTGCGCAATCTCGCGACCGGCGAGCGCTCGAGCGAAACGATCGCCAACTGCTCCGGCGAGGTGGTCTGGGCCAACGACAACCGGACCCTGTTCTACATCGAGAAGGACCCGGTGACGCTCCTCGGCTTCCGGGTCCGCCGGCACCTGCTCGGCGACGATCCGGCGGCCGACCCGGTCGTCTGGGAGGAGAAGGACCGGACCTTCTACACCGAAATCGGCAAGTCGAAGTCCGGGCGCTTCATCCAGATCGCTTCCCGCAGCACGCTTTCGTCGGAAGTGCGCCTGATCGACGCCGGGCGGCCTGCCGAGCCGCCGGTCGTCTTCCTGCCGCGCGAACACGACCACGAATACTCCGTCGAGGACCTCGGCGACGTGTTCGTCGTGCGCACGAACTGGCAGGCGAAGAACTTCCGCCTCATGCTGGCGCCGGCGCCGACCACCGCGGAGCGCTCGACCTGGCGCGACCTGGTGGCGCACCGCGACGACATCTTCATCGACGACTTCGAGGCTTTTCCCGGCTTCGTGGCGATCGCGGAGCGCTCCACCGGCCTTCGCCGGCTGCGCATAAAGCCGCTCGACGGTTCGGCCGAACGCTACGTCGAGTCCGACGAGCCCGATTCGACCGCCTGGCTGGCCGGGAACGCCGAGCAGGCGACGTCCAGGCTGCGCTACGGCTACACGTCGCTCCGCACCCCGGTCTCGACTTTCGAGATCGACATGCAGTCGGGCGAGCGCACGCTCCTCAAGCGGCAACCGGTTCTCGGCGGCTTCGACGCCGCGGCCTACACCACCGAGCGCCTCTTCCTGCCGGCCCGCGACGGCGCGCAGGTGCCGGTCTCGCTGCTCTACCGCAAGGGGTTCTCACCCGACGGCAAGGCGCCGCTGCTCCTCGAGGCCTATGGCTCCTACGGCTATTCGAGCGACCCGTACTTCGACTCCGACATCCTCTCGCTGGTCGATCGCGGCTTCGTCTACGCCATCGCGCATGTCCGTGGCGGGCAGGAGATGGGCCGCCGCTGGTACGAGGACGGGAAGCTCCTGAGGAAGAAGAACACCTTCTTCGACTTCATCGACGTTACCGAAGGGTTGGTGGCCAGGCACTATGCCGCCCGCGACCGCGTCTTCGCGCTCGGCGGCAGCGCCGGCGGACTGCTGATGGGCGCGATCGCCACGATGCGCCCCGACCTCTATCGCGGCGTCATCGCCGCCGTGCCGTTCGTGGACGTGATCACGACAATGCTGGACGAGTCGATTCCGCTGACCAGCAACGAGTTCGACGAGTGGGGCGATCCGAGGAACAAGGCCGCCTACGACTACATGCTCTCCTACTCCCCCTACGACCAGGTCAAGGCGCAGGCCTATCCGAACCTGCTCGTGACCACCGGACTCTGGGACTCGCAGGTGCAGTACTACGAGCCCGCCAAGTGGGTCGCCAGAATGCGCGCGCACAAGACGGATTCGAACTGGCTGCTGCTCAAGACGAACATGGAGGCCGGGCACGGCGGCAAGTCCGGGCGCTTCGAGCGCCTCAAGGACACCGCCCTCTACTATGCCTTCATGCTCGAGCTCGCCGGGATCCGTCCGTAGCGCCATGAGCGACGCCAGACTCGAGGCTGCGGTCGCGCAGCTCACCGCGCATCTCGACGAGATCACCCGCATCGTCCGCTTCGAGCCCGCGCTCCTCGAGCTCCGCGTCGAGCGGGTGTCGCGCTGGTCGATCGGCCAGCAGGTCGATCACGTCCTCAAGGTGCTCGAGGCCGGGAAGCGGCTGCTCGACGACTCGACCGCGCCGCTGCCGCGCGGCATGAATCTCCTCGGGCATCTCACTCTCGCCACCGGCTGGATTCCGCGCGGCGTCGGCAAGTCGCCCAAGAGCGTGTTGCCCGCGGAGCAGGCCCCGGCCGACCTCGCAGAACGCGCCTCGCACCTGCGCAAGATCTACTGCGAGCGGACGCTCCCCGAAGCCCTCCTCGCCGATCCCAAGCCGGTCTTCCCGCATCCGTATTTCGGCGGGCTCACGGCCCTCCAGGGGCTGCGCTTCCTCGGCATCCACACCCATCACCACCTGAAGATCGTCGCTGACATCCGCCGCGCCGCCTGACCGCCTGGCGCGGCCCGATCGCCTCCGATGTCCGACATCTCCACTCCTCCGTACCGCCTCTCGCAAGCCGCCTCGGCCGGCGGCTGCGCCGCCAAGATCGGTCCGGGCGACCTGCGCACCTTGCTCGGCGTTGTACCCGGACTGGTCCGGATGGACGGTCCGGGTGGCCTCATCGACTTCGCGGAGCCCGGCACGCGGGTGCTGGTCGGACCGGAGACGCTCGACGACGCCGGCGTGATGCTCTTTCGCGGCCAGGCGCTGATCGCCACCACCGACTTCATCCCGCCGGTCTGCGACGATCCGTTCCGCTTCGGCCGCATTGCGGCGACCAACGCGATCTCCGACGTCTACGCCATGGGCGGACGGCCGCTCTTCGCGCTCAACCTCTGCTGCTTTCCGGCCGATGCGCCGCCGGAAGTCCTGGCCGGCATACTGTCGGGGAGTTCCGCCGCCTGCACCGCGGCCGGCGCCGCTGTCCTCGGCGGGCATTCGATCCGCGACAAGGAGCTCAAGTTCGGGCTCGCGGTGGTGGGCTACGGCGATCCGGACCGCCTGTTCACCAATCAGGGCGCCCGTCCAGGCGACCGCCTGATCCTGACCAAGCCGTTGGGCAGCGGCGCGCTGGTGAACGCCTTCAAGTTCGGTGCGCTCGATGCCGCGGGTCTCGAGCCCGCACTCGTCGAGATGGAACGCTCGAACGCCGAGGGCGCGCGCCTCGCCCTGCTTCATGCCGCCGCCGCCGCCACCGACGTCACCGGCTTCGGCCTCGCCGGCCATGCCTGGAACATCGCGCGCCACTCGCAGGTCGCGCTCGAGATCGACTTCTCCGCCCTGAAGTGCCATCCGCGCTTCTTCGAGCTCACCGCGGCCGGCATCACCACCGGCGCGACGAGCGCCAACCGCCGCCACCTTGCGCCGCACGTAAAGTGGTTGCGCGAACGCGCCGAAGACGAGCAGGCGCTGGTCTTCGATCCCCAGACTTCGGGCGGCCTCCTGCTCGCCGTGCCGGAGGCGAGCGTCGACCCGATCCTCACCGCCCTCGCCGCCACCGGCCACCGTGCCGCCGAGATCGGCGAAGTCGTGGCCGGACGAGCCCGAGCTCAGAATTCTCTAGTCCAGCAGGAACCGCGGCTACTCGAAGCGCAGGGCGTCGATCGGGTCGAGGGCCGCGGCCCGGCGGGCGGGGTAGAAGCCGAAGAAGATACCGATCAGTGCCGCGAAGCCGAAGGCCATGAAGATCGGGCCGGCGCTCAACGCGACCGGCCAGCCGGCGTAGCGGGCGATGAGCTCCGAGGCGCCGACGCCGAGGACGATTCCGACCAGCCCGCCGACCACCGAGAGCACCACCGCCTCGAGCAGGAACTGCGCCAGGACGTGGCGCCCCTTGGCGCCGATCGCCATGCGGATGCCGATCTCGCGCGTCCGTTCGGTCACCGAGACCAGCATGATGTTCATGATCCCGATCCCGCCGACCAGCAGCGAGATCGCCGCCACGGAGCCGAGGAGCACCGAGAGCGTCTTCGAGCTCGCCGCCGCCGTCGACGCCATCTCCTCCTGCGAACGGATCATGAAGTCGGCGTCCTGGCGAGGGCCGATACGGTGGCGCTGGCGCAGCAGCAGCTCGATCTCGCTCTTCGCCTCCCCCACCCGGTCCGGCGAGATCGCTGCGGCGTAAATGATCCCGGCGTGGGCGTGGCCCTCGATCCGCTTCATCACCGTGGTGTAGGGGGCGACGATGGTGTCGTCCTGGTCCTGCCCCATCGTCGAGCCGCCCTTCTTCTCGAGCACGCCGAGAATGTGGAACGGGACGTTCTTGATCCGGAGCGTCTCGCCGACCGCTTGGCCGTTGGGAAAGAGTGCGTCCGCCACCGTCCGGCCCAGCAGCGCGACCTTGGTCGCCGCGCGCACGTCGGCGTCGGTGAAGAAATCGCCCTCGGCGACGTTCCAGGAACGGATGAACGGCCAGTCGATATCGACCCCCTGGATTTGCGTCGCCCAGTTGAGCTCCCCCGCCACCACCTGCGCCGAGGTGCGCGCGCTCGCCGAGACGTACGCCACCGACGGGCACTCGGCGCGAATCGCCGCGGCGTCTTCGGGGCTGAGGTTCGACGCACCGGAGAACATCCGCGCCCCCGAGCTCGTCGTCGTGCCCGGGAAGATCATCAGGAAGTTGGTGCCCAGAGCGTCGATCTGCGCCTGGATCGACCGCGACGCGCCCGACGCCACGGCGACCATGGCGATCACGCAGGCGACTCCGATCACGATACCCAGCATGGTGAGCGCCGAGCGCATCTTGTTGCGTGCAATCGACTGCAGCCCGACCTTGACGATATTCGCTACCCGCATCCACCCGACGTTCATGCGGCACTCTCTTTCTGTCCGGCGCGACGGGCGACCTTGCGATCGGTGACCGGCTGATCCGAGACGATGCGGCCGTCGCGGAACGCCACGACGCGGCTGGCGAACTGCGCTATGTCGTGCTCGTGGGTGATCGCGATGACGGTGCGCCCCTGCTCGTTGAGCACCTGGAGGATCGCCATGATCTCCTCCGAGACCCGCGAGTCGAGATTCCCGGTCGGTTCGTCGGCGAGCAGGATGGCGGGGTCGGTCACCAGGGCGCGGGCGATCGCCACCCGCTGCTGCTGGCCGCCGGAGAGCTGCGACGGCCGGTGGCTCTCGCGCCCCTCCAGCCCCACCCGCACGAGCATCGCCATGGCGCGCTCACGGCGCTCGCGCGCGGAGCTCAGGCGGTCGCTGTAGAGCAGCGGCAGCTCGACGTTCTCGACCGCGGTCGTGCGCGCCAGCAGGTTGAAGTTCTGGAAGACGAAGCCGATCTTGGCGTTGCGGATCTCGGCGCGCTGGTTCTTGTCCAGCGCCGAGGCGTCGATGCCGTCGAGCACGTAGCTCCCCGAGGTCGGCCGGTCGAGACAGCCGACGATGTTCATCAGCGTCGACTTGCCCGAGCCGGACGGCCCCATCACCGCGACGAACTCTCCGGCGGCGATCGCCAGGCTGACGCCGTCGAGCGCCCGCACCTCGACCTCGCCAAGGGTGTAGATCTTGACGATGTCGCGGAGCTCGACTAGACCGCCGGACTGGCGATTCCCGTTTCCGGCGGCTGCCATACTCAGAACCTCCGCCCGCTGGGGCCGGTCGGGGTGAGCGGGCTCGAGCTCGAAGACCCGCTTGCCTTGCTCGTGGCGAGACCGACGACGATGGTGTCCCCGGCTGCGAGATCCCCTTCGAGGACCTCGGAAAACTTGCCGTCGGAGAGTCCCGTGCGCACCTGCACGCCCGCAAGCTTGCCGTCAGAACCGAGCCGGTAGACCGTCTGCCAGCCCTTCTCCGCCTGCGGACCGTCGCCCCCACGCCGGCCTGCCGCGAGCCCCTGCGCGGCGCCGGCAAAGCCGCCGGGCGAGGCGCCCGGAGCCCCTCCAGCAGCCGCCCGGGAGGCGCCTCCGCTCGCCGCTCCACCGCGGCTCGGTGCGGCGCCGCCGGCCGAAGCCTCCTCGGCCGGGCGGAAGCGCAGCGCCGCGTTCGGGATTCGCATCACGTCGCGCACCCGGTCGACCTCGACCGAGAGGTCGGCCGTCATTTTGGGCCGCAGCTTGAGCTCGACATTCTCGACCCCGACGATGACCGGATAGGTCACGACGTTCTGGTTCACGGTGGCGTTCAGCCGCACCTGGGTGATCGCGCCGACGAACTCCTCGTCCGGGTAGGCGTCGACGGTGAACCTGGCGCTCTGACCGACGCGGATGCGGCCGATGTCGGACTGGTCGACGTCGGCCTGCACCTGCATCTTGGTCAGATCCTGCGCGATGGTGAACAACGTCGGCGCCTGAAAGGAGGCGGCGACGGTCTGTCCGATATCGTACTGGCGGTCGACCACGACCCCGTCGATCGGCGAGCGGATCTTGGTGTAGCCGAGGTTGGTCTCGGCCTGCAGGAGCGCCGCCTTGACCTGGCCGATCTGCGCCGAAAAAGCGTCGAAGTCGGCCTTCGCCTGATCGTATTCGGACTGCGAAACGAGCTGCTTGGCGAGGAGTTGCTCCTGGCGCGCCAGTTGAGTGCGGGCGTTGGCATAGCGCACCTCGGCCTGCATGACATCGGCCCGCCGCTGGTCGACAGCGGCCTCGAAAGAGGTCGGATCGAGCTCGGCGACCAGCTGTCCCTTGGTCACCGGCGTGTTGAAGTCGGCATAGAGGGCGGCGATGATCCCCGAGACCTGGCTGCCGACCTGCACCGTGGTGACCGCCGAGATCGTGCCCGTCGCGGTGACCGTCATGGCGACGTCGCCGCGGTCGACGGTCACACTCTTGTACTTGCCCGCCTCCTGCCCGTTCGAACCGCTGCGCAGGAAGTACCAGAGTCCGAGACCGGCGAGAACGACCAGACCTGCAACCACTCCGATCCTCTTCATGAATCCCCCAGGCCTCACGGCATCACCGCTGGCCGATCGAACCGCTGTCTTGTCAAGCACACCCCGTGCCCGAGTGCCGCCTCCGCCGGCGCAGACCGGGTAGAGCGCACGCTGTGATCCTACGCCCGAGCGGCCCACCCCTACGGGTGTGGACACCGGTTCGAAGCGAATTCTCCCGGTGCCATCGTTCGGCAGCGGGTTTGTCCCGCTGGTGAGATTAGAATGCGGCAACTGGGCCACTGCTGGGGCGACCCGAGCGCCGGCTCGGCCGCCTCCGCGGCTCCCGCGGCGTGTGCCCTCTGGAGGACGAGCGATGAAACGGGTGGTGACGGCGATACTCGGCGGCGGGCAGGGAGCGCGACTCGCGCCGCTCACGCGCGATCGCGCCAAACCGGCGGTGCCGGTAGGTGGCAAGTTCCGCCTGATCGACATTCCGATCTCCAACAGCCTGCATGCCGGGATCGACCGGGTCTACGTCCTGACCCAGTTCAACAGCGAGAGCCTGCATCGCCACATCGCGCAGTCCTACCGCTTCGACGCCTTCCGCGGCGGCTTCGTGAACCTGCTCGCCGCCGAGCAGAACATGACGAACCGCTCCTGGTACCAGGGCACCGCCGACGCGGTGCGGCAGAACCTCACCCGCCTGATCGACGACAACGATCCGACCGAAGTGCTGATTCTTTCGGGCGACCAGCTCTATCTCATGGAGATGCGCGAGTTCGTTCTCGCCCACCGCGCCAACCAGGCCGACCTGACGATCGCGGTCAAGCCGGTGACCCGGGAGGAGGCCCAGGGCTTCGGTATCCTCCGGCTCGATCGCACCGGCCGGGTCGTCGAGTTCGTGGAGAAGCCGACCACCGCGGCGGCACTCGACGCTCTGGCGCTCGACGAGTCGACCCGCGATGCGCTCGGCTTCGAGGCGCCGCCCGGGTCGCTCCTCGCCAGCATGGGCATCTACGTCTTCCGCCCCGAAGTGCTGCGCGAGGTCCTCGTCGGCAGCCCCTACACCGACTTCGGGAAAGAGGTCATCCCGGCCTCGCTCAGCCGCATCCGCGTCTTCGCCTTTCCCTACGACGGCTACTGGACAGACATCGGGACGATTCCGAGCTTCCATCAGGCGAACCTCGATCTCACCGTGCCTCTGCCGGCGCTCAACCTCTACAACCCGAACTACCCGATCTACACCCACGCGCGGTTTCTCCCGGGGACCAAGATCAACGGCTGCGCGGTGACCCGCTCAGTACTCTGCGAGGGCTCGATCATCACCGGCGCCAAGATCTCGGACTCGATCGTCGGCATTCGCGCTACGGTGCAGACCGGCACGACGATCGAACGTTCGATCATCATGGGCGCCAACCGCTTCGAGCCCATGGCCGAGGCGGCGAGCCATGCCGTGCAGACCGGAATCGGCCGCGACTGCACGATCCGCAATGCGATCATCGACTTCAACGCCCGGATCGGCGACGGCTGCAGGCTCCTGAACGAGGGAAAGATCGACGAGGCGGAGACCGAGAACTACTCGATCCGCGGCGGCATCATCGTCGTACCGAAGAACGCCGAGCTCCAGCCCGGCACGGTCATCTGACGCGACGCATGCCCCCGACACCCAGGACTCGCGCCATCCCGCCGCCGCCCGAGAAAGCGACTCCTCCAGGAGACCGAGGCTCGACACCCATGCCCCTTCGGATCTGCCAGATCGCCGCCGAAGTCACGCCGTTCGCCAAGACCGGAGGGCTGGGCGATGTCGCCGCCGGACTGTCGCGCGCCCTCGGCAGACAGGGGCACGACGTCCGCGTCTTCCTGCCGTTCTACGCCCGGGTCGTCAAGCTCGACTTCCCGTTCGTCGCCGTCGACTTTCTGCGCGACGTCGAGATCCACCTCGGGGCGCGGAAGTTCACCTACTCCGTCTTCACCGCCCGGCTGCCGGACAGTGCGGTCGACGTCTACTTCGTCCACTGCCCGGCGCTCTACCACCACGACTCGATCTACAGCGGCGAATGGGACGAATACCTGCGCTACGCGCTGCTCACCCGCGTCGCGCTCGAGACCTGCCAACGCATGGGCTGGGCGCCAGACATCGTGCATGTCCACGACTGGCACACGGCGCTGGCGCCGATCTACCTGCGGACGATCTACGCCTGGGACCGGCTGTTCGCCAAGACCCGCACCGTCCTCACCCTGCACAACCTCGGCTATCAGGGCGTCTTCTCGTCCCAGGTGCTCGAAGAGATCGGCCTCGCCGGCCACTCCGAGATGCTCTACAACGAAGACCTCGCGGCGGGCAGGGTGAGCTTTCTGAAGACCGGCCTGCTCTACGCCGACGTCCTTACCACGGTGAGCCGCACCTATGCCCAGGAGATCCAGACGGTGGAGCACGGATTCGGCCTCGACGCGCTGCTGCGCGCCCGCGCCAATCACCTGGTCGGCATCGTCAACGGCGTCGACTACGGCGAGTGGAGCCCGGAATCCGATCCGTACATCCCGCACAAGTACTCCGCTGAGCGGCTCGAAGGCAAGGAGGCCACGAAGCGCGCCCTGCTCGAGAAGATCGGGTTGCCGGTCCCCCGGCAGGCACCGGTCGTCGGCCTGGTTTCGCGGCTGACCTCCCAGAAGGGGTTGGACCTTCTCTTCGACACGCTGCCCGAGTTCCTCTACCACCGCGACTTCCGCTTCATCGCGCTCGGCAGCGGCGAGGAGCGCTACGAGTCGTTCCTGTCCTGGCTCCAGGTCACCTTCCCGGGCAAGGTCTGGTACTTCCGCGGTTACAGCGAGGAGCTCTCGCACTGGATCGAGGCCGGAGCGGACATCTTCCTCATGCCGTCGCGCTACGAACCGTGCGGACTCAACCAGATGTACAGCCTGCGCTACGGCACGCCGCCGGTAGTGCGACGCACCGGCGGTTTAGCCGACACCGTCGAGCAGTGGAACCCGGTGACCCGCACAGGAACCGGCTTCTCCTTCGACCACTTCACACCCGAGGGGCTGCGCTGGGCGCTCGACTTCGCACTCACCGCCTACCGCGACGTCGCGGCCTGGAAGCAGCTCATGCTGAACGGAATGGCGAAGGACTTCTCGTGGGCGCGCCAGGTGCGGCCGTACGAAGAGCTCTATCGCCGGCTCGCAGGTTGAGGGCCGGAGTTTGAGGACGCCCCGGTCGAGGGCAGCTTCATGAAGCGCGGGCCGACCCTGCCGGTCCTCCAATCGCACACCATTCAGCCTTCGCGAATGTCCCGCTGGCGGGCGGCAGTGCTGATCACCATCCATGTCGCGATCGCGATTCATATCGCGCACTGGCTCCTCGCCGGCCGCACGGTCACCCCGGTCGAACCTTCGGAGGCGATGGCCTGGTCGAAGGCCGGCATCGTCAACGCCGGGCTCATCTTCTTCGCTGGCGCGATCTTCCTGACCGCGATCTTCGGGCGCTGGTTCTGCGGCTGGGCCTGTCATCTGGTCGCCCTGCAGGACCTCTCGCGCTGGCTGCTCGGAAAGTTCGGCATCCGCCCGCGCCCGCTGCGCTCGCGCCTGCTCGCCGTCGTGCCCTACCTCGCCTTCGTCTACATGTTCCTCTGGCCGGCGGCCTACCGACTCTGGCTCGGCGACTCGCTGGCCGTGCGCGGCAGCGAGCTCACCACCACCGCATTCTGGGACACCTTCCCGGGTTGGATCGTCGGCATCCTCACCCTCCTGGTCTGCGGCTTCGCTACCGTCTACTTCCTGGGCGCGAAAGGCTTCTGCACTTACGCCTGCCCCTATGGTGCGGCCTTCGCCGTCGCCGACAAGCTCGCGCCGCTGCGCGTCCGGGTGAACGAGGACTGCGACAGCTTCGGGACACTGCACGGCGGTCTGCAGCTCGAACGTGCGCGTTCACGAAGAGGTGGCGAAATACGGCATGGTCGTCGACAGCGGCTGCATGAAGTGCGGCGACTGCGTCAGCGTCTGCCCCAACGACGCGCTCAGTTTCGGCGTCGGCAAGCTGCCGCTCTTCGCCGCCGCCCGATCCGCTGATCACCCGGCGCCAACCGCCCCCGGGCCCGACCTCGCCAAGCGCAGTTACCCGCTCACATGGGAAGAGGAGCTCATCCTCGGCATCGCCTTCCTGCTCGCGTTCGTCGCTTTCCGCGGGCTCTACGGCGTCGTCCCGTTCCTGATGTCGCTCGGGCTCGCCGGCGTGCTCGCCTTCCTCGCCCTGATCGCCGTCCGCCTCGCGACGCGCCGCGATCTCGCCTTCCGCCACCGGGCGCTGAAGCGTGCCGGCCGCCTGCTTCCGGCCGGCCAGGTGTTCGCCGCCGCTTTCGGGATGCTCGCCCTCTTCTGGGTCTACAGCGGGTGGCTGAAGTTCGAGGTCCTCGCCGGGCAGCGCGCCTTGGGCGCGACCGCCCGCCTCCGCCAGGCAGCGCTCCAGATCGCAGAGGATCCGGCGCCGCCGACCGCCGAGGAGCGCGCCGCCGCCCGCGAGGCCGTCGGGCGCTTCGGTCGGGTCGAACGCTGGAGTCTCTTTCCCTGGCGCGGCCTCGACTCCGGCCTGGCCTGGAGCTGCTGGCTCGCTGGCGACCTGCCGGGCTTCCGCGCCGCCAGCGCCCGCGCCATCACCCGTCACGATGCGGCCTACGAGATGCTCCTGCTCACCGCCAGCGACGCCGCCGGGCGCGGCGATCTAGGCGGCCTGACGCTCGCCGGCGAACGCGCGATCGCCCTCGAGCCGGGCCGCTTCGAGGCCTACGCCGGCGCCGGAATCCTGCTGGCGAGGAGCGGCTCGCAGTCCCTGCCTGCCGCCGGGAGCTTCTTCGAGCGTGGAATGCTCCATTTTCCGGATTCGGCCGTGTTGGCCTATAATTGGGGGATTATCCACGCCATCCAGGGAAACCCCGAGCGCGCCATCGAGAAATTCCGGCGAGCGCTGACTCTCGAGCCCGCGCATCGCGAGGCGCGGGAGAATCTCGCCGGCATGCTGGCCCAGACCGGCCACCTGGAAGAGGCTGCGGCACTCTACCGCGAGGCGATTGCCGCGTCGCCTCACGATGCTGATCTGCATGTCCTCCTGGCACAGACCTGGATGGCGATGAACAGAGACGAGGCGGCCCGGGCAGAGCTCGACGCCGCCCTGAAGATAGAACCCGGCCACCCGCAGGCGAGCGCGCTCATCGCGGCCCTGGCCACCCCTAAGCCAACGCATTGACCGAGGAATCCTTCATGCCGTCGACCGCATCGAGCCGAAACCGTACTCGTGGCCGCGCCAGTGCCCAAAGCCGCAACCGTACCGCGCGGCTCGCCCTCATGCTCGCACCGCTGGCGCTCCTGCTCGCCGGGAGCCTCGCCGCGCTGACCTCGACCTCCGGACCCGACGTCACCGTCATCGACCTCACCGACACCAGCAACTACGGTTCCTCTGGCGGCTACCGCGGCTACTCCGTCGGCACGAACTCCTGCAATGTCGGCAATCAGCCGGTGAACTGGTGTGACAACGGCGGCGGCTGCGGCGCCCTCACCAGCGCTCAACACCCGGTGATCGCGCAGGGCATGTACCGGCTCAAGGATGGACGCTTCGACCAGATCGGCATGAGCTGGCTGAAGCACGGCTTCCTCTCGACCAACTCCCCGAACGGCGCCTGCGGATCGTGCACCTCGCCCCCGCTCGGCGGAAGCCAACTCGGCGTCGGCTGCACCGACACCTACGGCTCGGGCCTGAATGGCAGTACTCCCCTGGGGCGGCGTTCGGAAGTCAACGCCACGACCGGTGTCTTTCCGTTCCCCTACTCCCAGACCTTCCCGAGCAACGTCGTCGAGCAGCACGTCAAGGTTCTGGAAACCGACCTCGCGGCAGCCTCGAACCCCGGCGCACTCTACTGGGTCGAGGCGCAATACATCGCCGACAACGACGCCGTGGCCGGCAACGGCTTCAACAATGCCTCGTATCGCGCGGTCAACGTGCAGGCGACTTCGCCGTTCAACCTTTCCTTCCCCGGTTCGACGATCCGAGAAAAGTCCGCCCTCCAAGTCTGGAAGGTGCAGGATCCGCTCGTCGAGATCGTCAACGCCGACGTCCCCGGAGCGATCGTCGAACGCTTCGAGGTGGCGCGCAAGGTGACGAATCCTTCGCCCGGCGTCTGGCACTTCGAGTACGCGATCCGCAACATGAACTCGGACCGCGCGGGCCAGTCTTTCTCCGTCGACTTTCCCGACGGCACCTCGTTCTCGAACATCGGCTTCAAGGACATCGAGCATCACTCGGGCGAGCCCTACGCGACGACCGACTGGACGAATTCCGTCGATCTCCCGACCGCGGTGATCTCGTGGGCGAGCGACGACTTCGCGACCAACCCCAACGCCAACGCGCTGCGCTGGGCGACGCAGTTCAACTTCTGGTTCGACACCGACTCCCAGTTCGCCGGTGTCCACAGGATTTCGTTGTTCAAGCCGGGTTCGCCGACTCTCGTCGACTTCGCCTTCGGCGACGTCTTCGCAGACGGTTTCGAGAGCGGGGGCACCACCCTCTGGTCAGCCACCGTTCCCTGATCTCGCTTCGCTTACTTCAGGCACCGACCGAAGGCAGAGAACCGCAGGCGGCCTGAGCAGTCGCCTGCGCGCGTCACGTTCTCCATCCCGCGCAGGCGGCCGTTCAGGACTTTGTCATTCGGAGTGGCGTAGGCTTCCCGGACTTTTCCGAAAGAACCTCAGTCAGGAGGACCGTTTGCCGTCGATTCGGATTCGATTCCACTGTCTCGCCATCGTCGTCGCAGCTGCCGGCCTCGTGGCCGCCGGCTCCACCTCGCTGGCCATGGCCCAGGGGTTGCCGACGACCGGTCCGGATGTCACGGTCATCGACGTCTACGACATCGACAGCTACGGCGGCGCCAACGGATTCCACGGCTATGCCGTGGGCACGACCTCCTGCAACATCGGCGACGACGAGCTCAACTGGTGCAACACTGGGAGCTGCGGCGGCGGGCTTGCTTCGAAGCAGCATCCGGTGATCGCCCAGAATCTCTATCGCCTGAAGGCGGGCCGCTTCGAGCAGATCGGCATGAGCTGGCTGAAGCACGGCTTCTTTGCCACCAACAAGGGGAACGCCCAGACCTGCCGCCAGGGAACCGCCTGCATCACCCCGCCGCTCGGCTTCGAGCAGCTCGGCATCGGCTGCACCGACACCTACTGGGCGGGCCTGAACGGCGACCAGCCGCTCGGCCGGCGCTCTGAAGTGAACGCGACGACCAGCAATTTCGTCTTCCCCTACACCAATATCGGCTTCAGCCAGGCCTATGACCAGAGGGTCAAGGTGGCCGACGCCGACGTCGATCCGGCGCTCAACGTCGGCGCTCTCTATTGGGCCGAGGCGCAGTACGTTTCGGACAACGACGCGGCAGCCGGAAACGGACTCAACAACGCGTCGTACCGCAAGGCCACCGTCACGGCCGGCACCCTCGCGCTGAATCTGGAGCCCGATCCCCCGGGCGGTTTCGCTACCGTCCGCGAGCACTCGGCGATCTATGCCTGGCAGGCGACCGACCCGACGGTCGAGCTCTTCCATGCCGACATCCCGGGAGCGATCATCGAGCGCTTCGAAGTAGCGCGCAAAGTGACGGCGGTCGATGCGGACACCTGGCACTACGAGTACGCGATCCACAACGTGAACTCCGACCGTTCCGCGCGCGCCTTCAGCGTCGACTTCGCGGACGGCACGCCGATCTCCGGAGTCGGTTTTCACGATGTCGATTCGCACTCCGGCGAGCCCTACTCCACCACCGACTGGACTCCGGTGGTCACCCCGGGCACCGGAACGGTCGCCTGGAGCACCTCGAGCTTTGGCGCCGACCCGAACGCCAATGCCCTGCGTTGGGCGACCATGTACAGCTTCTGGTTCGACGCCGACGCCCCTCCGGCGACCGCCAGCCACATTCTCGAGCTCTTCAAGCCGGGCGCGCCGACGAGCGTGACCTTCTCGATCCCGCTGTTCGCCGACGGCTTCCAATCGCACAACCTGACCGCCTGGTCGGCGGCGGTCCCTTGAATCGTTCACCCATTCACCCTGCGAAGGAGAACGACATGTCGATTCACACGCCGCGCCCGGTGCGCTTCCCGTACTTCGTCGCCGGGCTGGCGCTGCTCCTCGCCACAACTCTCCCGTCAGCTCCGGCCGGCGCCGCGGTTCAAGCGCCCGGCCCGGACGTGACGATCATCAACCTCCCCGACACGACCAACTGGGGAGTCTCCGGGGGCATCCGCGCCTATTCGGTCGGAACGACTTCCTGCAACATCGGCAGCGCTCCGGTCGCCTGGTGCGACGCCGGGACCTGCCTCGGCGGGACTTTGCAGAGCAACGACCACCCGGTCATCGCCCAGAACCTCTACCGCCTGAAAGACGGGCGCTTCTCGCAGATCGGTATGAGCTGGCTGAAGCACGGCTGGCTGTCGACCAACAGTACCAACGGCGCGTGCGGGCCAGGAACGTGCACCATCCCGCCGGGCGGCGGCGACCAGCTCGGCGTCGGTTGCACCGACACCTACGGCTCCGGGTTGAACGGCGGCAGCGGCAACCCGGGCACCTGCCTCGGCGGCACCAATTGCCGGCTGGGCCAGCGCTCCGAGGTCAATCCGACCACCGGCGATTTTCCGATGCCCTACACCAACATCGCGCATCCTTCGGTGATCGACCAGCGCATCCAGGTTCCCGAAACCGACGTCGACCCGGCTCTGAACGCCGGCGCCTCCTTCTGGGTGGAGGGACAGTACCTCGCCGCCGACGACAGCCTCGCCGGGAACGCTTTCAACAACCCCTCGTACCGCAAGGTCACGGTTGGCACCAGCCCCTTCAACCTTACGCTCACCGGCTCGACGATCCGTGAGAAGTCCGCTCTCGACGCCTGGGTCGTCACCGACCCGACGGTCGAGCTCCTCAGAGTGGACATCCCGGGAAGCAGTCCGGTGGAGCACTTCGAAGTTGCCCGCAAGGTCACCAACCCGTCGGCCGGCCTGTGGCACTACGAGTATGCGATCCGCAACATGAATTCGGACCGCTCGGGTCAGGGCTTCGCGATCGACTTTCCGGACGGCACGGTGTTTTCCAATATCGGATTCAAGGACATCGACCACCACTCCGGCGAGCCCTACTCGACGACGGACTGGGTGAACAGCGTCGATGACCCGACCGCGGTGATCTCATGGTCGACCAGCACCTTCGCCACCGACCCCGATGCCAACGCCCTACGCTACGCGACGATGTTCAACTTCTGGTTCGACGCCGACGCGCCAATTCCACTGTCCCACACGTTGACGTTCTTCAAGGCTGGTAGCCCTGCCGCGGTCGTCTTCTGGAATTCGAACGTGATCTTCATCGACGGCTTCAATCTCGGCAACACGCTCGCCTGGAGCCAGACCGTCCCCTGAGGGCCACCGTACGACACTCGTATAATGAACCGGTGTCGAACGAAAACCTCGAAAAGCGCTTGACTCGCGCCCTCGACGGACTTCCGTCGAGGGTCGTCGCGGCGTATCTGTTCGGCAGCGAGGCGCGCGGCGAAGCGACCGTGCGAAGCGATGTCGACATCGCCATTCTGCTAGGTGAACCCCGCGCCAAGACTCTCGCAGGCGGAGGATTCGATCTTGCCGCCGAGCTCGACTCCGAGATCGGCCGATCCGTAGACCTCGTTCTCCTGAACGACGCACCGGTCGATCTGGCGGCTCGAGTCTTGCGTGACGGCCGCCTCCTCCTCGATCGCGACCCGGGCGTCCGCATCCGTTTCGAGGTCAAGACCCGCAACGACTACTTCGATCTCCTCCCTTACCTCCGTCAGTATCGCGCTAGCGCGCTGGCGCACGTTGCAGCCTCGACCCCATGACCGACCGGGATCTCATCGAGAAGAAGCTGGCGCGGATCGTCACCCATGTCGAGGAGCTGCGACTTCTCGCGCGACCCGAGATCATCCGCAGCGACATTCGCGAAGAGCGCTTCGTCGAGCACACGCTGCAGCTCGCGGTCCAGGCTGCCCTCGACATCGCTTCGCATGTCGTCTCCGACCAGCGCCTTGGAGAGCCCAGGGCCAACCGCGAGCTCTTCGAGCTGCTCGCCCGGGCCGGGTGGATCGACGAGGCGCTCGCCCGGGTCATGGTCCAGGTGGTCGGCTTCCGGAACGTCTTGGTGCACGGCTACGAAGACGTAGATCTCGCGATTGTCGAGGACGTGCTGCGGAATCACCTGGACGACTTTCTCGTCTTCGTTTCCGCGATCCAGCGGCACCTCTGACCAAGCTTACGAACCCACCCCCGCCTCGAGCCTCGCAATACGCTCCCGGATGACCTTTGGCAGCGCCGCCTTGGCGAGCGCCCGGTAGTCGAACGCCACGATGAGCCCGCTGCCCTCCGCCGCCAGCCTCGCGAGACTGCGGCTGCGCACCTCGTAGAGCATGGTGAATCGGTCTCCAGCGACCTCGCTCACCCGCGTCGCAACGGTGACCGTGTCCGGCCAGACGAGCGGGGCGCGGAAACGCGCCGAGGTCGAATGCAGGATCGGGCCGACGCCGGTCGCCTGCTGCAACTCAGGCCACCCGAGGCGAGCGAAGTAGCTCATTCGGGCACTCTCGAACCAGCGGAAGTAGACCGCATTGTTGATGTGTCCGAAGGCGTCCATCTCGCCCCAGGCGAGCGCCACGTCGAGCTCCACCGGCCACGCAGTGGCGCTCTTCGCCCCGGCAGCGCCCGATCCCGCCGGCAATCCGGTCACCGCGAGAGCTGGTCGAGGTAGTGCGGCAGGACGCGCCGCCAGGAGGGCCAGTCGTGATCCCAGCGCGGTCCCCAGTCGTCGATCCGGTGCGGCACGCCGCATTCGCCGAGGACCCCGGCCACCTGCTGAGCGTATTGCGGGCGCTCCCAGGCGCCGCGTCCGGTGACCAGGTGGATGAAACGGCTGCGCAGCAGCTTCAGATGCTGCGCGTCCTCGAGGTCGGGCAGGAAATGGAGAGGCGACGAATAGTAGAAGTCGAGCGACATCCGCTCGCCGTCGAGCATCTCCTCGAGGTCGTACTTTCCCGACATGCAGACGGCGTGGCCGAAAACATCCGGATGGCGGCAGACGGCGGCGAGCGCGTAGAGCGCCCCGAGCGAGGCGCCGGCGGTCACGATCTCGCCGCGGCCGCCGGCGAGGTGGCGCATGTACGGCGCGAGCTCGTAGTAGAGAAACTCGTCGAAGCGGTTCTGCACCCACGAACAGTGGCTCGCCGGATAGGCGTCGGAAACCCAGCACTGGCCGGGCACGCTGTCGCACGAAAAGAGCTGGATCCGCCCCAAACGCACCAGCGGCGCGAGCGCGTCGACCATCCGGAAGCGCTCGACCTCCTCGGCATCTCCGCCGGCGGTCGGAAAGAGCAGCACCGGCAGGCCGTCCTCGCCCCAGTGGGCGACCGAGACCTCCTGCGCCAGGAAGCTCGAGCGCCAGACCTCGGTGCGTTTGGCGATCACGCCGGGGAGACAGTGCCGGGTTTCGCGATGTACTCGGATTCGGTGCGACGCCAGAACTGGACCAGGCCCCAGAAATGCTCGGTGAACTCCTCCACTTCGTGGGCGGGGAAGAGCGCCTCGACTTTCTTGCGCACGGCCTCCTTCGCCGTCGTCGTGCCGAAGAACTCCCAGGCGACCTCGTCGAGGTGCGGCAGCTGCTCGGCGCAGAATTCGGCAAAACGGTCGCTCTCGAAGCGCTGGTGGGCGAGCCTGGCGTAGAGCGGCAGCTTTTCCTTGAACGACGCGCCGGACGAGGCGATCTCGAAGAACGGCTCCCAGTCGAGATTCTTGCGCATCTTGCGCCGCGTCGCCGCGACGAAGAGCGACCACTTGAGCTTGGACTTCACCAGCCAGGGAAAATGGAAGTGCAGAGACGTCACCTGGGAGTCGGGGCAGGCGTTGGCGAAGTCGATCGGATAGAAGACGCCGTTCTGCCGCAGCGCCTCGCAGCTGTTGAAGTCCCAGCCGAAGAACGAGTTGATCGTCAGGCACATGTTTGCCATGTGCTGCCACTCCTCGGCGTTGACGAAATCGAAGGCGACCTTGTAGCGGTCGTGAAGCGGCGCGCCAGGATCGTACTTCATGAGGTGCACCTGCGGTCCGACGCCGACCGCGCGCACGAAGAGGTCGAATGGCGCCACCGCTTTCTGCAGATGCATGATCCGTCGGCCGGAACCGTCGTAGGCCTTGGCTAGCTCCTCGGCGTTCTCGACCTTCGACACACCGACCCAGGCGCCGCCGTCGTACGGCTTGATGAACGCCGGGTAGCCGACCTGCTCCCCCACCGACTTGAGGCTGAACATCCGCGCGTAGCGCTCGAGCGTCACCTGTAGATCGTTGGTCGGCTCGTACTCCTTGGGCGGCAACATCCAGGTGTCGGGGACCGGCAACCCGAGACGCATCATCGCGGCGTAAGTGGTGTGCTTCTCGTTGGCCTGGATCGACCACGGGTTGTTGAGCACGTAGAGGTCGTTCATCACCACCGCTTTCTTGATCCACTCGCGGGAGGTGTGGTACCAGTGCGTGACGCGGTCGAGCAACACGTCGTACTCGACCGGCTGCTTCAAGTCGAACGGCTCGATCGACACCCGCTCGACCTCGAAGCGGACGGTATCGCCGCCGATCGGAAGAGCGAGATTCAGATTCTTGAGGATCTCTTCGTAGCAGATCGGCCAGCAGAGGTCGGCACCCAGCGACAGCCCGATACGGCGAACCACGTCAGCCATGATTTCTCCCTGTTGAATCTGCGGGGATTCTAACGCCAAGCTCGACTGCGCAGCGAACCCGGGCGAAGCGCCTCCGAAGAACGCCGCTCAGGGGGTCAGCAGGGGAAAGGAATCTTCCAGCCGGTAGGTCGGGCCGCCATTCCCGGGAGCGCTCGAGAGGAGGCTGACGCGGTCGCAGGCGAAGGCGACTCCCGCGAGCCGCTCGCCGAGGCCGTTCGCCTGATCGCCGAAAGCCGCTCGTTGGTGCGCCGGCCAGGCCGGGTCGCAACGCGCCAGCGTGACATGGGAGCGGAACGGCTTCTCGTCGAATGTGCAGCCTGCGGTTCGCACTCCGTCCACCGCCAACTCAGCCAGGCGCACGAATCGCACTGCCGGCTCGAGCCCGACCCAGAGGACTCGCACGGCCCCGGTGTTCGGAAAGCTCCCGAAACCACTGAAGTGAGCGCGAAAACCGCCCTCTTGTTCGAGCTTTTCGCGCAACGCCCGCGACAGCCCGGGAACTCGACCCACGTCGGTCTCGCCGAGGAATGCGAGGGTCAGGTGAAACAGGCTCGGCCGCACCCAGCGCGCCGGAGGCAGGGCCTCGCGGAGCGGGGCGACCGCGGCGTCGAGGCTCCCCTTCACCGCCTCCGGAAGGTCGACCGCGACGAACAGTCTCATTGGACCGTCTTGGGCTCCGGTTGCCGCTCCGGTTTCGGCTCGCCGACGAGGAAGTGCGCCAACGCCGGGAGCAGAACGATCGCGCCGATCATGTTCATCACGAAGCAGGAAGACCAGAGCAGGATTCCCATGTCGGCCTGGAACTTGAGCGGCGAGAAGATCCAGGTCGCGACCGCGAGGCCGAGCGTGAGGCCGGTGAAGAGCACGCCGTTGCCGGTGATCGCGAGCGCGTCTTCGTAGGCCTCGCGCAGGCTCCGGCCCGGCCGGCGCAGGGCTGCGAAGCGGCTGTAGACGTAGATCCCGTAGTCGACGCCGATCCCGACGCCGAGCGCCACCACCGGGAGCGTCCCGACCTTGAGGCCGATCTCGAGCAGGACATCAAGGCGTAGGCCAGGAGCGAGACGAGGGCCAGCGGCAGCAGAATGCAGAGCGTCGCCGCAACGGAACGGTAGGTCAGCAGGCAGAGAGCCGCCACGGCGCCGAACACCCAGACCAGCATCGGGAACTGCGCCGCCGCCACCGCCTCGTTGGTGGCCGCCATGACGCCGACGTTGCCGGTAGCGAGCCGGAACGTGACGCCGGGGTGGCCGGGCCGGCCTCGATCCGCTTCGCCTCGGCGACGATGCGGGCGAGCGTCTCGGCCTTGTGATCGGCGCTGAAGACCATGATCGGGATTACGCTGCAGTCGGAGTTGAGCAGGCCGGTCGACGTCGGCACGTAGGTCACCGACTGGGTGAGCACCGAGGGGTTGCGCGCCAGCACGCGCCACTTCGGACTGCCTTCGTTCCAGCCCGCGTTGATCGTCCTCGCCACGCCCGCAAGATCGATCGTCGACTGCACGCCTTCGACGTTGGCCATGCGCCAGGAGAACTCGTCGATCGCCGTCATGACGCCGAAATCGACGCAGCCCTCGGGCTTGGTCTCGGCGATGACGGTCAGGATGTCGACGCCGATCGAGAACTTCGAGGTCACCATCGCCGTATCGCGGTTGTAGCGCGAATCGGAGCGTAGCTCGGGCACGCCCGCGGTGGAGGTCGCCGATCGCGACGTCGTTGCCCTTCCACCAGCCGAAGGCGAAGAGCACCGCGGCGACCAGGCGACGATCACCGCCGCCGGGCGCGGCGCCGCGGCCTTCGCCAGGACCCGCCAGAGCGGCGCCATGTGGTTGACGCGGCGCTGCAGGCGATCATGGTAGTTGGCCGGGTAGCGGACGTAGGAGAGCACCACCGGCAGCAGAACCAGGTTGGTCAGCAGGATCATGGCCACGCCGAGGCTGGCGGCGATGGCGATCTCCTGGATGACCCGGATCTGGATCACCAGCAGGGTCAGGAATCCGATCACGTCGGTGGTCAGCGCCGTGCTGCCCGGCGCGAGCAGGCGCCGGAAGGCGATGCGCGAGGCGGTCAGCGAGTCGACGCCGATGAAGACCTCGGAGCGCGCCGCGCTCACCATCTGCACGGCGTGGCTCACCGCGATCGCGAAGACCAGGAACGGCACCAGGATCGACATCGGATCCATGCCGTAGCCGAGCAGCGGAATGACGCCCAGCTGCCAGATCACCGCGACCAGCGAGCAGGTGACGACGATCAGCGCGAGCCGCAAAGAGCTGGGAGTAGAGCGCCACCAGGATCGTGATCAGCAGGAAGGCGACGACGAAGAACAGCGATGACGCGGCGGGCGCCATCGGCGATGTCGCCGATCACCTTGGTGAAACCGAGGATGTGAACGGTCACCGGCGAGCCGGGGACGTAGTCGGCGTCGAACCGCTGCCGGACCTTCTCTTCGAGCAGCTGCGAGACCTTCAGGAGTCGAGCTTCTCGCCGGTCGACGGGTCGACCTCGAGCAGCTCGGCGCTGATGATCGCGCCGCTGAAGTCGTTGGCGACCAGCCGGCCGACGATGCCGGCCTTGAGAATGTTGCGCCGCACGGCCTCCAGGCCCTCGGGTGAGGTCGAGAAGTCGTCGGGGATGACGTTGCCGGCGGCGATGCCGTCCTCGACCACCTCGGTGTAGCGCACGTTGGGCGTGAACAGCGAGCTGCACGCGGCCGCGGTCGACGCCCGGCAGGAAGAAGACCTCGTCGGTGGCCCGTCGAGCGCGTCGAAGAACTCCGGCGTGAACATGTCGCCGTCCTTCGCGACCAGCGCCACCAGGACGCGGTTGGCGCCGCCGAACTCCTGCTACGTGCTGAAGGTAGGTCTGCATGTACGGGTGCTGCGCCGGCAGCAGCTTGGTGAAGCCGGCGTCGATCCGCAGGCGCGACGCAGACCAGGTCATGAAGGCGGTGAGCAGCAGGAAGATCACCAGGACGGCGCGCCGGTGGTCGAAGACCAGGCGCTCGAGGCGCACGACCCAGGGAGCCGACGGCGCGACGCCGCCGTCCGCTCCCGCGCCGTGGCTGTCGGTCGCTCATCGGCGCCACTCTCCAGTGACGCGCGCCGCCCTCGCCGAACAGCAGCAGGTGATCGCCGCGCTGCCGAGCAGCGCGACGTTGCCCTTGCGGTCCTCGAGTGGCGTCGCCGCGGAAGGTGCGGCCGCCGTCGTCGCTGCGCAGCACGTGCGCCCGGCGAGACCCGCCACCACGACCCGGCCGCCGCCGAGCTCGAGTCCGGCCATCAGCGTGGCCTCGGTGCCGGTCTCGCTAGCCGTCGTCCAGGTCGCGCCGCCGTCCTCGCTGAACGGAAGAGCTGGCCGCGCAGCCCGAAGACGAGCAGCGCGCCGTCGGCGAGCGGCAGGACGCCGAAGAACGAGCCGTTCGTAGGGCGACGGCAAGAGCCTGCCAGGTCGCGCCCGATCGTCGGAACGGTAGAGGTGCCCGGCCTCGGCGGCGAGGTAGAGACGTGCCGTCGGCCGCCGCGGCGACCGCGTTGAGATGGAAATCGTCCTCGCCGATATCGGGCGCTCGCTCCAGGTCGTGCCGCCGTCGCTGGTCACCAGGAAGGCGCCGTAGGCGCCGATCGCGAAGCCGCTGCTCGGCGTCGCGGAACCGGACGTCGAGCAGCGGCCGCTCGGCGTCGGGAGCGGAGTGGACCGACTCCCAGGTCGCGCCGCCGTCGCGCGTGCGCAGGATCGTCTCGTCGTGGCCGACCGCCCAGCCGAGCCGCTCGTCGTGCAGCCAGACGGCGGTGAGCATGCGCGGGTCGGAACCGGCGGCCTGCACCCAGGTGGCGCCGCGGTCTTTCGAGATCAGGATATGTCCGCGCTCGCCCACCGCGACCCAGAGTCGCGCCGCGCTCGACCGCATCGAGCAGCAGCGACCGGGACGCGAGACGGGCGATGATCGCGGACTCAGCAGCGAGCCGTGGCGCGGGTTCGGACGGGGCCGGGGCCGCAGAAGGATCCTGTCCGAAGAGCGGAGCGCCTCCCGCCGGCAGCAGGGAGGCCAGAACGAAAAGCGCCGGAGCCGCCCGGAGGGCGACTCCGGCGACCCGGCGCCACACGAGGCGCCGGAGAAACCTCAACGCACGCCCTCGCGACGCAGGGCGTCGGGGGTGAAGTCCGCCTCGGTGCGCTTCAGCTTGAAGTCGTGCGGCGTGCTCTCGCCGAACAGGCCCATGACCAAGTAGCGGCCCGCTTGCAGGTCGGTATGGGACTCAGCCGCGGTCCAGATCGTCGGCACATCGTAGAAATTCATCGCATGGCCTTCGGAGACCCGCCAGAGTTGATCGCGGTTGTCGTAGTTGTCGACCAGGAGGATCTGCCAGCTGTCCTCGTCGACGTAGAAGGTGCGCCGCTTGTAGATGTGGCGCTCGTTCGGCTTGAGCGTGGCGTCGACGACCCAGACCCGGTGCAGCTCGTAGCGCAGGTAGTCGGGGTTCATGTGCAGCGGAGTCAGGATGTCCTTGTACTTGACCTTCGGATCCTGCAGCCGGTAGCTGTTGTACGGGACGTAGATCTCCTTCTTGCCGACCAGCTTCCACTCGTACTTGTCGGGCGCGCCGTTGAACATGTCGAGCTGGTCGCTGGTGCGCATGTTGTCGGAGGCGGTGCCCGGGTTGTCGTAGGCCACCTGGGGGGCCCGGCGCACGCGGCGCTGGCCGGGGTTGTAGAGCCAGGCGTCGCGCGGCTGCTTGATCTGGTTCATCGTCTCGTGCACGAGGAGGATGCCCCCGGCCAGCCGCGCCGGAGCGATCACCGCCTGCTTGAAGAGCAGGATGCGATTGCGCAGGGCGTCAGCCGCCATGTTCGGCAGGTGATAGAGGAACATCGTCTCCTCGTCGAACTGCACGAGGGTGTACTGCCCACCGCGGGTCGGCGCTGCCTGCCCTACCCACCGGACAGCGATCTCGCCCCGGAAGCGCAGCATGTGATTCCAGATCACCTCGACACCGGACTTGGGCAGCGGGAACGGAATGCCGCCGACCGCGTTCTCGACGCCGTTGCCGCCCTCGGCCAGGGTCGCCGTCGCCGCGGTCTGTCTGGTGGCGTCGTAGAGCCGCTGCGGCACGGCCGCCGTCCGGTGGCTGGGATAGACGTTCATCTTGAACGTCGGGTAGGCCTTCAGCATCGCCTGGTGGCCCGGAGAGAGCTTGCCGGCGTACTGCGCCATGTTCCCGGCGTTGATCGTCACGACCGGCTTCTCGGCGGCGAACGGATCGACATAGTGCTTGCCGGCGACGTAGCCCGAAGGCGGTGTCGTCGAGGCCGCCCTCCCAGGCGGGAATGCTGCCGTCTTTGTTGGCGGCCTTCTCGCCGCCCAGCGGCGTCAATTCGGCACCGAGCCGGGCGACGTCCTGCGCCGGGGCTGCCGCCATGAGCACGGCGGCGGTCATGATGCCAGTGGCGCCGATGACTCCAACGGCGCCGATGAAGAATCTCGAGGAATGGCTGCGCATGACGCCTCCGCCTTAGAACGAATACTTGATGTTGGCCGCGAGGAAGTCGCGGTCATTGATCAGATTGTAGCGACCGGCACCGAAGAACGAGGTGTAGGAGAGGTCCCACTCCCAGCTGATCTGGTAGTTGAAGCCGAGTCCGACGGTCAGCGCTTCGCGCCCTTCGAGGAAGCTGCCCCCGGGACCGGGCGAGATGCCGCTGACGTCCTGCGACCAGGAGAAGCGCGGCACGAGATTCACCGCTCCGAGAGCGTTGTTGTACTCGAGGCGGCCAGCCAGAACGTAGCCCCAGGCGTTGCTGGTCGGGAATGCCGAGCTCGGCTCGGTCGCCGGCTGTACCCGGGCGGCGGTGAAGATCGGATTGCCGCTGGTGTACGTGCCCGGGGCCTCGAGCCGGAGCTCGCTCTGCTGCGGGAAGTCGTGCACCATGCTGTAGCCGGCCTCGGCGACGAGGGTGAACTGATCCGCACCCAGCATCTGACTGAACACTTTGGTCGCAGTCATCTGGATCTGCGACGTGTCGAAGCGCCGGTAGCCCTGGATGTCTTCGTTGAATCCGTAGGCGCCCAGTTGGTTGTTGCCGGCGACCAGGTTGCCGAGCGCGCGCACCGGCGCGAGCTGCGGAATCGCCGGCAAGAGACGCAGCGGCGACAGGGCGGCGAACAGCAGCTCGACATCGTCGACCTGCAGCGGCACGCCGACGCGGTGCGAAATCTCGCCCTGCAGCGCGATGCCCGAGCCGCCGAGCTGGCTGTTGAACGACACGCCATAGAGGTCGATGTCTTCCGGATACTCGAGGAAGTAGTAAGCCGAGTTGGCGTAGTTGCCGTTCACCAGCAGACCCGCCGCGGTGCCGGTGTGCGCCATGATCACCGGCAGACGGCTGTTGTACTTGAGGTAGTAGAAGCCGAAATCGGTGCCGCCGAGCGCCGGCGAAAACAGGCGGAATGCGGCTCCGTACTGATTGCCCTCCCCGGCGTCGCGAGTGGCGCCGCGCGGCACGACCGCTCCCACCGGGTTGCCCGGAATACGGAATCCGACCGGGATGGTGTCCGGCGCGGAGCCGAAGCCCAGCATCACCTTGGTCGCCCCGCCGCCAGCCAGATCGGTAGTCGAAAAGTAGCTGCCGACCGGATCGATCTGGGTCTCCTGCCAGTCGTACTGGTAGTAGACCTCGAGCGAGGTGTTCTCCGACGGCTTGATGCTGAACAGCGCGGCGCCAACCGGCAGCAGCGCGTCGCGCAGCTCGGCTCCGGGAACACGCAGCGCCGAAACGTCGAGCGGGTTGATGGCGTTGATGCCGCCCTGGATGAAGGTGCTCTCACCCCAGTTGATCACCTGCCGGCCGAGGCGTACCTCCCCCGGCTGCTTGCCGAGGTGGAACTTCGCCCAGACGAAGGCGTCGCGGATCTCGGCGCGGCTGCCGACGCGGTCCAGGGCCTCGCCGGAGAGCGCCGTCCGGTCGCGCTCCTTCTCTTCGTTCTCGTAGTCGTAGAAGGCGAAGGCGCGCGCGAAGGCGCCGAAGTTCTTGTAGTTGAGCTGGAGCTCGCTGTTCCACTTGATGGCGTTGCTGGCGATGCCCTTGCCGTAGTTCTGGTTGCCGTCGTCGCCGTTGACGGAGTAGGCCTTGCCGCCCGCCGCGAGGCCGACGATGGCCTCGTCCTGGTTGGCGATACGCCAGAGTAGGCCGTAGGAGAGGGTGTTGTCCCAGCTCCAGGTGAAGTCACCGTTCTCTCCGCCGATCGCCGCCAGCGGGCCCGAGGCCAACGCCGAGAGCGCCATGACGGCCGCGACCAGGGCTGCGAGCCCGGGGCTGCTGCGTCTTGTCCTGTTCATGATTCGAGCCATCGCGTTCTCCTCGAGCTGGCCTGCCTGATCGTTCCCCCGGTCGGACGGACCGGTCCGTTGGTGCGAATATATGCTTGAAGTTACAAAGTGTTGACAAGGGGCGCGCTACGAATTCAGGGAGGTCCCCCCTACCCGGTCAGGCGGTTTACTTTCGCCCGATCCGGCATCCGCTTCTTGCCGCACCGCGGCGTTGCCGCCTCCGACGAAGAGCGACAGGATGCCCGCTCGCTGCCGCGACAATTGGAGGCTTCGATGCGTTCTAGGTTCCGCCCTGGGTACTGGGCAGTCGTGTGTGCGCTCGCCAGCCTCGGCGCCGCCTTCGGTGCGACGGCTGCCTCCGCCGTCGTCACCTTCACCGTCGACAGCGTGCTGGACCAGATCGACGACGACACCGCCGACGGTCTCTGCCACACCGCCGCCAACACCTGCACCCTGCGCGCGGCGGTGATGCAGGCCAACCTGGCCAGCGGCGCCGGCGCCACGATCGTCCTGCCGGCCGGCATCTACACCCTCACCCGGCCGGCGCAGGGCGCCAACGGCCCCGACAACGGCGACCTGAATCTCACCGCCCCGGCCGCCGGCGACCCGCCAATATCCATCCTCGGGGCCGGGCAGAGCCTCCACCATCATCGATGCCAATCAGATCGATCGCGTTCTCAAAGTGCAGAACGGTCGCTCCGCCACCATCTCGGACGTAACGCTCCGCAATGGCTACCTCCTAGCGACGACCGACAGCGGTGGGGGGATTCGCAACGACGGTGTTCTCGCACTCTCACACATCGAGGTCAGTGGCAACGCGGCGGTCGGCGATTTTGGTTACGGAGGCGGCATTTCCAGCGGCGGCGAGCTCTCCATCACGGACGGGACCATCAGCGGCAACTCGGCCGAACAGGACGGCGGCGGCATCTTCGCAAGAAGAAGCCTTACCTTGACGGACTGCACCATCAGCCAGAACAGTTCGGCAGGGAGCGGCGGAGGTATCTATAGTTTCGCAAACTTCTCGACGATCACCATGGTCAACAGCACGGTCAGTCTCAACAACGCCAATAGCGATGGCGGCGGCATCTTCGCCATCGCTGCCAACATCTACAACTCGACGATCGTCGGCAATGGCGCGGATGCCGACGCCGATGTCAACGGCGGCATCGGCGGCGGCGTATTTGCCCAACCCGGGAGCACTGTCAATCTGAGCAACACGCTGGTGGCTGGCAACACCCTGTTCAATGCGCCGATCTACGACGACTGCTACGGCACGCTGACCTCCTATCGCAGCAACATCTTTGGCGAGGTCAGCATCTTCTGCACCATCGCCGTCGGCGGCGGCGATGGCTGGACCTTCCTCAACTCGCTCGCGTTTCTCGGGCAGTTGGACAGGAACGGCGGCCCGACCGAGACCATCGCCCTGCTGCCCGGCAGCAACGCCATCGACGCCGGCGATTCGACTCTCGGCTGCACCGGCCCGGTCAACGAGGTGCTCACCGCCGACCAGCGCGGCGCGCCGCGCGCCTGGGGCGTGCGCTGCGACGTCGGGGCCTATGAAGCAGGACCGCTGTTCTTCGACGGCTTCGAATCCGGCGACCTCGCCGCCTGGTGAGGCCTAGCCGGCGAGGACTTCGTCTACGGTGACGATGTCCACCAGGCCGCGGGCGCCGTAGATCGCGGGCAGGAGCTTGCCCGGCGGGTGATGCCTCCGCAGCGCCGCGACCTTGTCGGTGCCCGCCCGATAGCACGGCAGGTACATTCGACCCAGCAGCGGGTGGCGCCCCCAAGCTCCGGAGAGCTTGTCGGCGCGTTCGGTCGAGACCAGGAACTCGCGCGGCAGAATCGCGGCGACTTCCGGCTGCGGCCAGCCTTCCTGCCAGGTGAGCCACGAGGCCTGGTTCTTGGCGTCGTCCTGGAGCAGCGCGAGCAGCAGGCCGAGCTCGAGATCAGGATCGCCCAGCTCCGCGATCTCGGTCACGCCGTGGGCGATCAGGATGGCATTGTTGGCGATCCCCTCCGAGAGCGTTGCGGCGCGCGTGTTCATCGTCGGCACCGACGCCTCGAAGCCGGCGGCGCCGGTGCAGTAGAGATGTTGCAGGTAGGCGAAGGTGGTGACATGTCCCGGCACCACTTCGTGCGCCACCAGCTGCACGAACTCCGGGATGGAGATCTCCAGCGCCGCATTGAGCTCGTAGGTCGCCTCGAATTCGGGCGATCCGTCGGCGCGGCGCGCGCGCCCGAGATAGTTCATCGAGCCCGAGAACCAGGCGTTCTCGATCGGCAGAAAGGTGACGTTGGCGCGCGGCACGGCATGCAGTGCCGGCGGGAGGTGCGGCAGGAGATGCACCGCCGTCGCTGCGTCGAGCTCGGCGATGAAGGCCCGGGCCAGGGCCGGAATCGACTTGCGCGGCACCAGCCGGTCGCGGCGCCAGTTCGCGACCGCGCCTTGCAGGTCGCCGCCGTAGCCGGCGGACTCCAGCAGCGCCGCAACCCGCTCGCGTTTCGCCTGCGGCTCGGAGGGCGAAGGCGGCACGCCGCACGACGCCACGACGGCACGAGCGTAGGGCACCGGATCGCCGCGCCCGAGCAGCTCCAGCGCCAGGTCCCACATGACAGCGCAAGAAACCGAGAGACCCTCCAGATATCGGCCGCGGAGTCCGCCGGCCTCGCGGGCGCCCTCGGCAATACCGGCGATCGCGGCAGGGACGTCGATCGCCGCCAGGTAAGCGTCGATCGCCGCGCGGTCGGGCGCACCCCCTGACACTCCCCCGCTGGCGCGCACCGCCGCGGCACTCGGGTGTGCGTAGGCCACCGGTAGCGGCTCGTCGGAAAACCAGGCGTCGGCGATGAACCGGCCGGTGCCGGAGGGATTGGTCACGTCCCCACCAAACAGGGTATCCACGCCGAGGATCGCCTCGGCGATCGACCGGTCGAGACGCGGGCTCACGCCTCCCCTCCGCGCTTGCCCTCCCCCTCCTTCACCGCGCCCCACCAGACGTAGAAACAGAGGGCGAGGAAGAGGACGGCCGAGACGATCTGCGAGGCCGCCGGGTTGTCGTAGAACGGCGTCTTCACCCACTCCTCGCTGTAGCTCGGGATCAGGCGCAGCGCGGCGCCCAGGACTCCGCCCAGGGCACCGCCCGCCATCAGGCCGGAGGCGATGACCACGCCGCGCTCGCGCATCGAGCGCCCGCGCTCGCCGCCCGCCTTCTCCGAGCGCTTGGCGATCAGGTGGGCGAGAAAACCGCCGACCAGCGCCGGCGTGTTGAGCTCGAGCGGCAGGTACATCCCGAGCGCGAAGACGAGCGCCGGCACGCCCAGCATCTCCATCACCACCGCGACCATGGCGCCGGCGCCGAAGAGGATGTAGGCCACCGGCTGCTGGCTCATGAAACCCTCCACCAGCGCCTTCATGATCGACGCCTGGGGAGCGGCCAGCACGGCCCGCGCGTCGCCCACCGCCGCCTCGCCGAACTGGAAGGTCTTGGCGAGCAGCATGATGGTGAGCGCACCGGCCACCGCCGAGGCGACGATGCCCCAGAACTTCACCCGCTGCTGCACCGCCGGCGTCGAGCCCAGCCAGTAGCCGGCCTTCAAGTCGGTGACCGCCTGGCCCGAGACCGAGAGCGCCGTGCAGACCATGCCGGCGATCGCCATGACGAAGAACATGCCGGTGGTGCCCGACAGGCCGAAGTTCAGCAGCACGATGGACGAAACGATGATGGTCAGCATGGTCATGCCGGAGACCGGATTGCGGGCGGTCGTGGCAATCGCGTTGGCGGCCACCGAGGCGAAGAAGAAGGAGAACAGCACGGTCAGCGCGAGCCCGACGAGCGCCACCGTCAGGCTCGTGCCGAGACTGGCGAAGAAGAAGCCGGCACCGAGGGTGGTGGCGAGGACGCCGATCAGGATGGTCATCGTCGACAGATCCTTGTCGGTGCGCTCCTGCCCGGCGGCCTCGCCGTGCTTGAAAGCGTGCGCGGCGATCTTGAACGACCCGGCGACGATCCGCAGCGACTTGATGATGCCGAAGATTCCGGCGGTCGCGATGGCGCCGACGCCGATGAAACGGACGTAGCCGCGGAAGATCTGGTTGGCGTCCATGTCGGCGATGGCCCGAGTCGCCGGATAGATAGCGTCAGGAAAATTGCGGCCGATCATCCAGATGAGCGGCACCAGCACGAAGTTCGCGAGCGCCCCGCCGGCGCAGAGGATCATCGACGAACGCAGCCCCATGACGTAGCCGAGGCCGAGAATGAAGGCAATGGCGTCGAAGCTCGCGACGACCTTCGCTCTCTCCGCCAGGGCGCGCACCTGCGGCACGAACTGGAAGTCGACGAACTCCCTCCAGACCTGGAAGGTGGTGACGAAGAAGTCGTAGACGCCGGAGATCGCCGTCGCCTGCAGCAGGAGCTTGGCTTGCGAGCCGCCCTTCTCGCCGGTGACCAGCACCTCGGTGATGGCGGTCGCCTCCGGGAAGGGAAACTGGCCGTGGGTCTCGCGGACGAAGTAGCGCCGCAAGGGGATGAGGAAGAGGAGGCCAAGGCAGCCGCCGGCGAGGCTGATGAAGGTCGTCTGCAGCGGATGCGGATCTAGCTTCAGGATGTAGAGCGCCGGCAGGGTGAAGATCGCTCCCGCGACCATCGCGCCCGAGGTGCCGCCGATGCCGGTCATGATGACGTTCTCGAGTAGCGTCGAGCGCCGGCCGTAGACCCGGGCCAGACCGATCGCCAGGATCGAAATCGGGATCGCGGCCTCCATGACCTGTCCGACTTTGAGACCGGAGTAGGCCGAGGCGATGGTGAAGATCACGCAGAGGAAGAGTCCCCAGGCGACCGAACGGGTCGTCGACTCGGGCACCACCGCGGAGGCCGGCACCATGGGGGCGTAGCTCTCGCCCGGCTCGAGCGGACGATAGGCGTTCTCGGGCAGCGACTTCGACTCGGTGGCGTCCATCCGGTCTCCCCTGGTTTCGGTCTGTGATCGAACCGTTGAAGTTTAGCCCATGGTACGTCGGGGACAGGCACCGTTCCTTCGGCGCTTTCGCCCAGCGAGACTGCAGCTTGGGAACGGAGCCAGTCCCCGACTGCGGGCCCGGCTCAGTAGACCAGCTCGACCCAGCGCTTGCCGGCGGCGAGCTCGGCCTTGCGGCGCAGCCACTTCTCCTTCGATCCGGCGAGCCGCGCCAGCACGGAGTCGAGACCGGCGATCGACTTCTCGAGGCCGGCGACGTAGACGTAGGTCTTGGGCATGCCCAGCAGATCCCACAACTCCTCGCCGCGCTCCTCGATCGCCTGGTCCCAGGCGATCGGGTCGGTCCAGTTGGGCCGCGGCGACAGCGCCTTGAAGGCGCGGAAGGTCTCCTGGTCATAGTACAGGGCGAAGTCGTCGCGCTCCTCGTTCATGTAGAGCAGCTCGAGCCCGCTCTTGGCGCCGTAGAGCAGCCAGACGAGCCCCCGCCAGTCGGGCACATCGCGGTAGATGTGCTTGACCAGCGCCCGGAACGGAGCGATGCCGGTGCCGCTGCCGATCAGGATCAGATTGGCGTCGTGCTCCTCCGGGACCGGGAAGGCGAGGCCGAACGGCCCGGCCAGGGTGACCTCGTCGCCCGGCGCGCGGTCGCAGAGGTAGTTCGATGCCACCCCCGGATAGCGCTCGCCGCTGTAGTCGTCGATGTAGCTGCAGCGGCGAACCGCGAGCTTGATCCGCGGCAGCCCGGAGGGGCCGCGCTCGGGCAGGTCGGCGATGCTGTAGAGCCGGAAGTGCTCCCTCTTGCCGAACTCCGGGCTTCCCGGCGCCACGACACCGACGCTCTGGCCGATGAGGTAGGGGAAGTCACCGCGCTCGACCTCGAGCACCAGCTCACGAACCTCTTCCTCGGAGGCCGCCGGCGTGAGGCGTTCGTTCGCCATGACCCGGGCCGTGCAGCGGGTCGTCGTATCGTAATCCTCGAGCTTCTGGATCGTCTCGCTCATCGCTGTGATCTCCCGGCGACGTCCGGGCGCTTCGCACCCTCGGCGTCGCATTCCTTTCTGCATTCGCCGCCCCGACAACCGTGGCAGCCCCCGCGTCCCGCCAGCGCATCGAGCTCGCCGGAGGGGTCCGGAAACGATCTTCGCCAGGCACTCTGCACCGCTACCCAGACGCCGACGACCAGCAACAACATCAGCAGACCAGGCCATGCCGAAGTCAAGTCGATTCCGGTCATCTCAGCCATCCCGGCCATCCCAGCCATCTCAGCCATCTCAGCCACCCAGTCCGGCGAAACCCATGAAGGCGACCGACAGGATTCCGGCCAGGATCAGGCCGAGCGCCGTCCCCTGCACCACGTCCGGGACTTCGGCGAGGCCCAGTTTCTCGCGCACACCCGCCATCAGTACCAGCGCCAGGGTGAAGCCGGCGCCGCCGGCGAGCGCGAAGACGATCCCCTGCAGGAAGCCGTAGCCGCGGTTGGTCTGGAAGAGCGCCAGCGCCAGGATGGCGCAGTTGGTGGTGATCAGCGGCAGGTAGATGCCGAGCGCGCGGAAGAGCGTCGGACTGGTCTTCTTGATGAACATCTCGACCAGTTGCACCGCCGAGGCGATCACCGCGATGTAGGAGATCAGCGCCAGGTAGGGGGCGTCGATCGCCGCCAGCAGGGCGTTGATGCCCGAGACGAAGATCGACGTGATCAGCATCACGAAAGTGACCGCTCCGCCCATGCGGGTGGCGGTCTCGAGTTTGTTCGACACGCCCAGGAACGGGCAGATGCCGAGGAAATAGGCCAGGACGAAGTTGTTGACCAGACAGGCGTTGAGGAAGACCGTCCACAGCGACTGGTCGCTCATTGCGCGCCTCCTGCAAGCGCTGTGGTTTGCGCGCTGCGGCCGGCCCGCCGCTTCTTCCACCAGTTGAAGACCAGCAGCCAGGCGCCGAAGGTGAAGAACCCGCCCGAGGGCAGCACCATGATCACCCAATCCTGATAGGTCGGGCCGAAGAGCTCCACACCGAGCAGCGAACCGCTGCCGAGGATCTCGCGCACGATTCCGAGCAGCAGCAGCGCCAGACAGAATCCCAGACCCATGCCGACCCCGTCGATGATCGACCGGCCGACGGTGTTCTTCGAGGCGAACGCCTCGGCGCGCCCGAGGATGATGCAGTTGACCACGATCAGCGCGATGAAGGCGCCGAGCGCCTTGTGGACGTCGAGGCTGATCGCCTGGATCGCATAGTCGACGATGGTGACGAAAGTGGCGATGACCAGGATGTAGCTCGCCATGCGCACCTGGCTGGGAATGAACTTGCGCAGCGCGGCGATCGCGGCGTTGGAGGCGATCAGCACGAAGAGCGTCGCCAGCCCCATCGCGAGAGCGTTGCGCACCGTGTTGGTGACCGCCAGCGTCGGGCAGGTGCCGAGCACCTGGACGAGGACCGGATTCTCGCGCCAGATACCCTTGAGGAAATCGTCGGTGGCGGTGGGCAGGTTGCTGGAGTTCGAGGTCATCGGCTATCTCCCCTGCCGGAAGTCGTCGAGGCGCGGACGCAGCTTCGGCGCCCAGTACGCCGTGCTCTCGCGCAGGATCTTCGCCACTGCGCGCGAAGAGACGGTGGCGCCGGTGATCGCGTCGATCTGCCAGCTTTCCGTCTTCTCGCCGTGCTTGACCATTTCGATCGGGTGCACGATCGCGGCGAGGTCCGCCGTCAGCTCGACGGTCAGGCGCTCGAAGTTCGCCAGGAAGCCGGGATCGACGTCGATCTTGTCCCCGAGGCCGGGCGTCTCGCGCGACTCCAGCACCTGGAAGCCGGTCACGGCGTCGTCCGCCGGCGAGTAGGCGTAGAGCACGCCGATGACGTCCTGGTAGCCCATGCCCTGCGCCTGGATGGCGAAACCGACCAGCCTGCCCTCGGCGTCGTAGCCGGCGTAGACGACCGGCGCCCCGTCCGGCTTGCCGCTGAGGACGGAGAAGCTGCCGCTCTCCTCGAGCCGGTAGGTGAGGCTCGACTTCGCCGCCGGCAGGACGCGGAAGATCGCCTTGTTGAGCGCTGCGGCCCGATTGCGCGCGATCACCGGCTTGGTCCACTGGAAGACGAGGACGATCAGCATGCCGCAGACGATGCCGATGCCGACCATCGCGCGATACATCGGCCAGGCCGGCGTGCGCAGCGGCGCCGGGCTGACGGGAAGCGGAGAGCCGGCGGCCGGAGCGCTCATGGCTGCCCTCCCGCTCGCCTCGTGCCGTAGACCCGCGGCCGGATCAACCGGTCGAGATGCGGCGCCGCCGCGTTGCCGAGCAGAATCGCGTACATGACGCCTTCGGGCATCCCGCCCCAGACCCGGATGACGACCACCAGCGCGCCGATCAGCGCGCCGTAGATCCAGGCGCCGCCGCGGGTGATCGGCGAGGTCACCATGTCGGTGGCCATGAAGACCGCGCCGAGCACCAGGCCGCCGGCGAAAAGGTGGAAGGCGGGCCCGGCGTAGCGCTCCGGGTTGGCGAGGTGCAGGGCGCCGGAGACCGCCGCCACGCTGGCAAAGATCGCCACCGGCGTGCGCCAGTTCATCATGTTGCGGGCCACCAGATAGAGACCGCCGAGAGCGAGCAACAGCGCGCTGGTCTCGCCGGTCGAGCCGCCGACGAAGCCGAGCGCCAGATCGGCCGCACCGGTTGCCTTGTGACCGAACTTCCAGAGCGCGAGCGGCGTTGCCTGGGTCGCGGCGTCGTAAACCGGCTGCGTGAACGGCAGCGCGAGGAGCGAACCGGGCAGTCCGGCGAACCGTCCGGCGGCGAACGGCGGCAGCCAGGTGGTCATCGCGATCGGAAAGGTCGCCTGCATCACCGCGCGGCCGACCAGGGCCGGATTGAACGGGTTCTGCCCGAGCCCGCCGAAGAGGAGCTTGCCGACGACCATCGAGATGACGCCGCCGACGACGACCATCCAGAGCGGCAGGCTCGCGGGCAGCGTCAGGCCATAGAGCAGGCCGGTGACCGCTGCCGACCAGTCGCCGAGCGTCGATCTCTTGCCTGCCACGCGCCCAGCGATCCCTTCGGTGGCGACGCAGGTTGCGGTCGCCGTGCCGAGCACCGCGACCGCCGCCCAGCCGAAGGCGTAGATCGCGAAGGCGACCGCCGGCGCGAGCGCCACGACGACGTTGAACATGATCGTGTCGACCGAATAGCCCGACAGGAGATGCGGCGACGTGCGCAGCTCGAGGGTCTTGCCGGGCGCTGCCATCAGGCCGCCCCCCGCTTGCGCACCATCGCCTTGGCGACCCGGAACTGCTGGACGAGCGGAATGTGCGCCGGACAGACGAAGGAGCACGAGCCGCACTCGAAGCAGTCCATGAGGTGCTGCTCGGCCGCCATGCGCTCGTACTCCTCGTTTCTGGCCAGCAGGCCGAGCGCCGACGGGTTCAGGAACATCGGGCAGGCCTCCAGGCAGTAGCCGCAGCGGATGCAGGGGTGAATCGTCCGGTCGGTCCCCTGGGCCAGGTCGTCGTCGAAGGCGACCACGCCGGAGACCCCCTTGGTGATCGCGATGTCGAGGCTCGAAGCCGCCTGCCCCATCATCGGGCCGCCGAGGAAGACGCGGCGCACGCCGGGTCCGACGCCGACGGTCTCGAGCACGAAGCGCAGCGGAGTTCCGATCGGGATCCGGTAGTTGCCCTTCCTCGCGACCGCCGGTCCGGTGACCGTGACGACGCGCTCCTGGATGCCGCGGCCGAGCGGCAGCAGGCGGCCGATCTCGGCCGCCGTGGCGACGTTCACGACCAGTGCGCCGACGTCGGACGGCAGACCCCGCGAGGGCACCTCGCGCCCGAGCAGCGCGGTGATCAGCATCTTCTCCGCGCCCTGCGGATACTTGACGCTCAGGACCTCGACCTCGACCTGGAAGTCCGTCGGCACTCCCGCGCGCAGGTGTTCCGCCGCATCCGGCTTGTTCGACTCGACACCGATGATCACCCGGCCGGCGCCGGTGATCCGCCTGAGATAGCGGATGCCGGTGAAGATGTCGTCGCGCTGCTCGAGCATCACCCGGTGATCGGTGGTCAGGAACGGCTCGCATTCGGCGCCGTTCAGGATCAGGGTATCGATCGTTCTGCCCTCGGGCACCTTGAGCTTGACGTGGGTCGGAAAAGCCGCGCCGCCGAGGCCGACGACACCGGCCTCCTGGATGGCGGCGAGCATCTCCTCCACCGGAGCCTCCAGCGTGCAGGGCTTGCCGGCGGACACCTCCTGCGTCGAGCCGGGGAACGGCTCGAGGTAGACCGCGGGCACCATCCGGCCGCTGATACTCGGTGCGAGCGCGATTCTGCGCACGGTTCCCGATGCCGGCGCATGCATGGCGACCGACATGTAGCCGTCGGGCCGGGCGATGCGTTGCCCGCGCGCCACCTCCTGCCCCTCCCGCACCACCGGCAGGGACGGCTTCCCGGCGTGCTGGACGAGCGGCACGACGAGGAGCGGCGCGAAGGGAAACTGGCGGATCGCCATCCCCTTCGTGTCGTCTTTCGCCTCCGGCGGGTGAACGCCGTGGCGAAACGTCTTGAGGCCGAGCAGACTCATGCGCTGGATCCCGTCCTAGTTGTACTTCTCACCGCGCGCGATCCATTTCGCGATGTCCTTCGCCGAGCGGTCCCGCGGCAGCCCGGGGTGGATGACCCGCGCCGTGCACTTCTCCGCCGCCTTGACCAGGTCCTGGTACGACCCGCCCGCCGGGTTCTGGATGAACGCCTTCTTGGCGGCGTTGTAGGCGAAGATCTTGCCGTTGATTCGCATGCACTCGTCACAGGCGGTGCACTGCTCGCTTTCGAGCCAGGGCGCCAGGTAGTCCCCGGCCGCGCCTGCGGCCGCGCCACCCGCGGCCGACGCCCCAGCGATCTGAGCCATCGGAGCGAGCGCGGAGATCCCGCCGGCACCCCCATTGCCGCCCCCGGCGAGGTCGACCAGCGCCGCGCCGATCCTGCCGGCGAGGTCGCGCCGCACGTCGGCCTCGATCTCCTCGCGGGTGATCTCGGGCTTGCCGACTCCGGCCAGCGCGCGCAGCATCGTCCAGAAGTCGCGCCGGTCCTCGCACGACTCGACGATCGTGCTGTCGACCAGCAGCCGCGACAGCTGCTGCTTGCGGTCGACCGACCAGATGTAGGGGAACCTGCCCTCCCGGTCGGAGGCGTCGAGGTCGAGGAAGTCGACCAGCGGCACCATGTTCTCGTTCCAGGTGTCGGGCGGAGCGATCCGGTAGTGCTTGCGGAAGCGCGCCTCGGTGATCGCGAAGTCGGCGAAGGTGAGCGGCACCTCCATCTCCTTGTCGCGATTGCCGGCGCGGTACTTCAGCTTGTAGGTCGGCCAGTCCTGGTCGAGCGCCGGGTTGCCTTCGAGGTCGAAGCACTCGGCCGGAGTCTTGCCGGCGGCGGGGTCGTAGCGGAAGACCGGGTAGGCCCGGGACTCGACTGCCAGGCGCGCCTGATGGGCGCTCATGTCGTCGCCGATGCCGTGCTCCGGCTGGCAGGAGCTGTAGAGGTTGAACAGCGCCGGCCGACGCGCCTTGAGGCCGCGGATGAAGCCCTCGATCATGTGGCTGGCGTTGGCGATCGAGCCCTGCATGACGTAGGTCGTGCGGTGCGCCATGCCGATCAGGCCGATCTCCTTGCGCGGCTCCTGCTTGCCCTTCTGCGCCTTGCCGTACTGCGCCATGTCGGAGATCTGGCCGACGAAGCCCGAGGTGCAGGCCTGGCCGCCGGTGTTCGAGTAGACCTGGGTGTCGACCACCAGCACCTTGATCGGCTTGCCCGAGGCCATGAGGCGCGACAGATTCTGGAATCCGATGTCGTACATCGCGCCGTCGCCGCCCACCGCCACCACCGGCGGACAGAGCTCCCACTCCTCGTCCGAGAACTGGCGCCAGTCGAAGTAGGTGAAGAACTCGCCCTGCGCCGCCGGATCGTAGCCGCCCGCGAGCTCGAGCTTCGCCTGCCGGATCGCCCGGAAACCGTCGGCCATCTTCGCCATGTGGCCCTCGAAGATGCCCATCGCCATGGAGGGCGAGTCCTGGAAGAGATGGTTCGTCCACGGGAACGGGTACGGGTTGAAGGGGTAGGTGGAGGCCCACACCGACGTGCAGCCGGTCGAGTTGATCATCCCCATGTGCGAGCGGCCGCGACCGGAGATCCCTTCGCGGTAACGCCATTGCAGGTCCTTGAGGCGCGCCAGCAGCTGCGACGTGCGCCGCAGCCATTCCTGGTCGATCGGCCGGCCGCCGTCGCGGTTCTCCATCTTGCCGGCGATGCCGGCGAGCGTCAGGTCGTGGTCCTTGGCGTCGTTGACGATCCTGGCCATCGCCGCCGGATCCGACAGGTCGAGATCGGCGACCAGCTTCATCTGGATGTGCTTCTCGAGATTCGCGATCAGCTCCGAGAGCTCGTCGACGTGCTTCGCCACCCGCTGCTGCATCAGGGCTTCGATCGTCGCCGTGAAGAGATGGACGATGGTCTTCTCCGAGCAGCCAAGGCAGGCGCCGTCGCCGCTCGAGAAGGCCAGGTAGTTCGACTTGTCGAGCATCAGGGTCTCGAGCGCGCCAATCCCCTGCTCGAGGTCGTCGATGCGGCCGTACTTCTTCGGCGTGTTCGGCAGGTCGAGCCAGAAGTCCCAGTGCTCGCGCAGCTTCTTGACCGAGGCATCGGTCTGCCGGACCGAGCGCAGGGCGTCGTCCTCGCAGACCTCGACACATTCCATGCAGCCCTTGCAGGTGTAGGGATTGACGGTGATCGACAGCAACCCGCCCGAGCCTGCTTCGCGCTGTTCGGGCACCGTGAAGTAGGGCCGCGAGAGCGCGAACTTGAAGCCGTCGAGCTCCTGGCGGAAGGTCTCCATCTCCTTGCCCAGGGCCTCGCGCTCCTCGCCCTCGAGCTCGCTCGCCGCGAGGGTCTTGTCGATCGCCTCTTCCAGCAGGTCGGCGACCGGGTCGGTCGCCTCGGCGGCGTCGAAGAGCAGGCGGAGATGCCGTTCGACTACCCGTACCGCCTTGGGCAGGTGCTTGAGCTCCACCCCTTGCTTGCGGGCGCGCTTCACGACCGTGTCGAGGACGGCGCCGACCTCGCTCACCAGTCCGGGAATGGCGGTGTCGGGGCAGACGGTGTAGCACTTGCCGCAGGCGGTGCAGTTCTCGGCGATCCAGTCGGGGTGATCGAAGCGGATCGAGGTCATGTCGCGGAAGAGCGCCGTCGAGGCCGGCATCACGCCGAGGCCGATGAACGGATCGGTGATGCTGTCGTTGCCCATGCCGCGGGCGTAGAAGCTCCCGGTCTGCTCCCAGAAGCGATGCACGTCGGCGATCGCCGACTGGCTCTTCGGCAGGTCGCGGACCATCACCGGGATTTTCGGCTCGCTGCCGGCGACGCGATCGCCGGCGACCGGGACGGAGATCGCGCCGTGCGGCACCTCCCGGACCTCGTCGAAGCCGCGCTGGACGACGCGCATGTTGTCCTCGACGACGCGCGCCCCCTTGGCGCCGAACTTGTGCTGCAGCTGGTCGCGGATCGCCTTGAGGAGCGTCGCGCCGTCGAATCCGGCCTGCTCCTTGAGCGGCGACGCGGCGAAGAAGGCGCCCTGGAAGGCGATGCCCTGCATGCGCAGCTGGAGCTCGGTGTCGCTCGCCTCTTCACGCGCGATCTTGAACGCGTCGAGGTAGAAGACCTTGATCTTCTTGTCGAGGATGACCTTCTGGAACAGCGGCGGTATGTCCTGCCAGACCTTCTCCGGCGAGGTCTGCTCGGTCTGCAGGATGAAGACGCCGCCCTCCTTGAGTCCGGCGAGGGCGTTGGTGTGGTGGAAGACGTTCGGGTCCGGCGACATCACGACGTCGACGAAGAAGTACTCGCAGTTGATGCGGATCGGCTCCGGCGCCACCGACAGGTAGTAAGTGGTCGGCTGCCCCTTCTTCTCCGAGCCGTACTTGGGGTTCGCCTTGATGTGGTAGCCGAGCAGGTCGAACAGCGTCATCGCCAGGTTCTTGCCGGTGGTGATGGCGCCCCAGCCGCCCACCGAGTGGAAGCGGATCGAGATGCTCCCCTTGGGCATCAGGTTGGGGTTCTCGGAGCCGTGGATGGCGAGCTCGCGGACGTTCGGATACGCCTCCTCGATGGTCTGCTGATAGGCCTCCTGCTTGGGGGAGATCGGTTTGTCGCGCAGGAAGTCGATCGACAGGTAGAACATCTTCTTGTGCTTGCCGGCAGGCAGCATGTTCTCGATCGCGGCGACCAACCCCTCCGGCTGCAGGTCTCGGCTGCCCATGCCGAACGAGCCCGAGTAGAGCGCCGGCGCTTCGGAGAGCTCGCGGTAGGTCTCGAGGTCGGGATAGGCCGGACGCTTGGGATCGCGCCCGTTCTCGAGGCAGCGGGAGACCACGGCGCGGATCTCGCGCATCAGCGGCAGGTCGGACGCCAGCGGCTGGTCGAGACGTTCGAGCACGGCCACGCCCTTGCGGCCCTTCAGCACCCGCCCGAGCAGGTCCGAAGGGAACGGCCGGAACATGACGAGGTCGACCACGCCGACCTTGATGCCGCGCGTGTCGCGCAGATAGTCCGCCACGGCCTCGGCCGACGGCACGACGCTCCCCTGGCCGAGAATCAGGTACTCGGCGTCCTCGGTGCGGTAGCCCATGACCCGCGCGTACGCCCTGCCGGTGAGGACCCGGAACTCCTCGAACGCCCGGTCGGTGAGGCCCTGCACGTGGTCGAAGAAGTAGGGACGCTGCGAGGCGACGCTCTGCATGTACGAATCCTGGTTCTGGACCAGGCCCGCCATCACCGGGTTGTCGACGTCCCAGAGCAGCGGAATGCGCCGCCGGGTGTCGCCGTAGAGGATGCGCTGCGCCGGCGTCGGGGTCTCGATGATGTCTTCGGGAAGCCCCAGATACTCGGCGATCAGCTCGCGCTCGGGAACCTTGAACGATTCGATGAGATGGGTGGTCAGGAAGCCGTCCTGCGCGATGATGCCCGGGTTCAGAGCCAGCTCGGCGATGCGGTGGGAGATGATGTTGAGATCGGCCGCCGACTGCACGTTCTTGGCGAACAGCTGGAAGAAGCCGGCGTCGTCGACGCAGTGGTAGTCGTCGTGCCCGGCGTGCACGTTGAGGGTCGACTTGGTCATCGCCCGCGCGCCGACGTTGAGCACGTAGGTCAGGCGCTTCCCGACCGCCGCGTAGAGCGACTCGTGCATGTAGGCGATGCCCTGCCCGGAAGAGAAATTGGCGGCGCGCAGGCCGGTCATCGAAAGACCGGCGGTGACCGCGGCGGCGGCGTGCTCGCCCTCGGGCTCGACGAAGATCAGCGGCCGGCCGGAGATATTGATGTGGCCGGCGGCGGCGGCTTCGGCCCAGTACTCGCCCATCTGGGTGGAAGGGGTGATCGGGTAGGCGCCGGCGGCGTCGCTCGACTCGCGCTCGCACTCGATGACCGCGGTGTTGCCGTCCATCGCGGCGCGTGTGCCTGGATACTTCCAGTCGCCGGTCTTCTCGCTGAATCTCTGGGTGAGCTTGCCGATCGTTGCCTGAGCCATTTTCATCACCGACATCGGGTCCTCCCATCGGGTACGGTCATATCGTGCAGGTAGCTTGGATTGGCGGTTCGCGGGTTCATGGACGGTCTCAGGTCGGCAGGTCGCGCAGCGCGCCCTTGCGGATGATCTTGTGCGCCGCCGGACCCTTGACCGGGCCGGACTTCGGGTCGAGCCAGACGATCGCTCCGGTCGGGCAGCGCTGGATCGGCATCTGGGTGGCGTGGCTCCGGGCGTAGTCGACGACCGGCAGATTATTGACCATGGTGATCAGGCCGGGGGCGTCCATGGCGCAGCGGCCGCAGGCGGTGCAGGCGACCTCGCAGTCCGCCAGCAGTTCGTCGCCCGCCTCGAGCGATCGGCAGGCCACCCACAGGCGATGACTCACCGGGTGGATCGAGAAGAGGTCCTTCGGGCAGACCTCGACGCAGTCGCCGCAGGCGGTGCACTTCCCTTCGTCGACGACCGGAAGCGCATGGGCATTCATTCTGATTGCGTCGAAGTCGCAGACCACCGCGCAGTCGGCGAGGCCGAGGCAGCCCCAGAAACAGCCTTTGCCGCCGCCGGCGACCTGCGCCGCGGCGCGGCAGGACTCGTGTCCCTGGTAGTGCGCCCGGTTGCGGGCGACGTTCGATCCGCCGGCGCACGCCAGCCGCGCGACCCGCTTCTCCTCGGCGCCGACGTCGACGCCGAGAAAGGCCGCGATGCGGGCCCGCCCGTCGTCGGTCGAGACGCTGCACTTGCCGGGGGAGGCGGCGCCGGTGACGAGGGCCTCGGCGAACGGACGGCAGCCGGGGAGGCCGCAGGCGCCGCAGTTGGCGTGCGGCAGCATCTGCTCGACTTCGTCGATGCGAGGGTCTTCGTCGACGTGGAGCCGGCGGTGCGCCAGGACCAACAGGGTCGCCAGCAGCAGCGAGAGGCCGCCGAGGGCGCCGATCGACGTCAGGACCAACATGCTCCGTCTTCCCCCTCCCGGGCACTCTGCCCGACCCGGATCAGCCTAGCTGCAAGGCCGCTTTCCTCCCCCGCTCACATGGGTGGGAGAGCCCGCCTGGGCGCGCCTGTCCCGGCGTGCGGCAGTTGTGCGGCCGGTGTGCGGCGGGCTGCGTGGGGGGGAGCCGCCCCGACCTACTCGTAGACCATCCAGAGGGGGCCAGGATAGAGAAACGAGAGCCCGGCGCGCAGGCGGTCGCGCCAGTTTTCCCAGTTGTGACCGTCGAAGGACTCGACGTAGCGCACGTCCATGCCGGTCGACTGCAGGATCGGCACGAGCGAGCGGTTCTCATAGATCAGCGACTCGTAAACGCCGCAGGAGAGGAAAATGCGCTCCGAGATCCGCGCCGGGGCGTCGCGGAAACCGTTCACGAAGTCGACCACCGGTTCGAACGCCGGGCCACGCCGGCTCGGTCCGATGTCGGTGAAAGCGAACGAGCCCGACTGCAGCAGGAGCCGTCCGAACTGCCCCGGATAGTGCGCCGCCGCCGCCAGCGCCGCCACGCCGCCGAAGCTCGCCCCCATGAGCCCGCGGCTGGCGGCGCCCTTCTGCAGCGGATAGCGCGCCTCGAGCGCCGGCACGAGCTCCTCGGCGAGGAACCGGCTGTGGTCGCCCTGCGCGGCGTAGTCCCGCAAGCGCTGGCGCGACTGGGTCAGGGCGACGATCATCGGCGCCACTTCGAGGCGGTGAATGAGATTGTCGAGCACCGTCTTGAGCACCGAGAAATGCAGGTAGTCGGAGCCGTCGTGCACAATGAGCAGCGGGTAGCGCCGGGTGCTGCGGAAGCGCGCCGGGAGGTAGACCTGGAGGTCCTGCGATCCGCCGAGGGCGCTGCTCGGCACCCGCAGCTTCTCGAGCTTCCCCGGGCGCGCCTCGGGATCGGGCGCGACCCAGTCCGGGATCCGGTAGTCGGCGCCCTGGCAAACCGAGTTGGCACCGAACGGATCGTGCGCCAGCTGCGAGTTGAGTGGGTCGCGGATCAGGCGCGAGACGTCCCCGCGCTGCACCTCGAGCTTGTACTCCACCCGCGACCGCACGGGGATCTCCTGCGTCAGGTACCAGAGATCGCTGCCCGGCGCCTGGGTGAACGGCTGCGCCGAGGGCAGGCCGAAGATCCAGTGCTGCAGGAAGACCGCATCCGCCTCGCCGCGATAGAGAAAGGTGACCGTCCGCCCTTCGACGATCGGCGCGCTGTGACCGGCCAGAAAAGTGTCGATCCTGCCCGGCGCGAGATCGCCTTCGGCGAGCAGCCGCGAGATCGCCAGGGTCACTCCGCCTCCAGCTCGACGACTTCGCCGTCGGGCATCAGCCGGCTCATGCCCGAGCCGTGCGCCGCCGGCTTCTGCACCTCGGCGCGCCCGAGGGCGTCGAGCGCCATCCAGGCACCGTCGGCCATGGCGACGCACTGCGCCGGAGCGAAGCGGCGCGCGAGCAGTGCGACGCGCCGCCGGTCGTCGAGGGCCAGGCGCCGATGGGCGTGGGGAAAGAGCACCAGGCCGCGCACCAGGCTGAGCCCGTGCTCGAGGACTTCGGTATTGCCGTAACCCTGCGGCGGCGAGTGATGGAACAGCACGATGCGCTCGGCGATCGCCATCGCCCCCGCCGACCAGGCGAAGACCGCCTTCCCCGCGAGCTTCCTGTCGAGGTCGAAGAGGCGCAGGCGATTGATCAGGATCGCGACATGCCCACCGGCGATCGCGACGCCCTCGACCTGCTCGAGCTGGCGCAACATCTGACGACTGTGGCGCTCGATCGCTGGGCGCTCGGCGGGCCGGTGGTGGCGAATGAAGGCGGCGTGGACCTCGTCCACCCGCGCGAGATGGTGGTCGTCGAGCGCGCGGATCGCCGCCAGCGCCGACTCGCGCTCGGGCACCAGAAGTTCCGGGTCGCCGCTGCGCAGCTCGAGCTCACGCAGGGCCGTCTGGGCATAGCCGAGGCGCGAGCGGTAGATCTCCTGGAGCTCGCGCAGGCGCTCCTGGCGCTCGCGATAGGCCGCGGCGAGCTCCGGATCGCGCTCGAAGGCGTCCTCGCCCCGGGCATAGAGCATCAGGTTCATGGTGCGCTCGCCGAGGTGCTCGTGAAGCTCCAGATCCTCGGCCTCGCGCTCCTGCCACCCGGCGGTCACCGAGGCGAGTCGGCCGACGATCCCGGCGCGCGCCACCGCTTCGCCCAGGGTGGGCGTGAATCGCTGCGGTCCGAGGAGGGTGACGGTCGGCATGGGCTAGAATCCTATGGTCCCAACGGCTCGAGAGTCCATTCGCCCAGCGCGAAGGAGAGACCATGCACGTCATCTTCGTGGAACCGAAATTCCCGTTCAACCAGCGCGAGTTCGTGCGCGGGCTCGCCGCCGTCGGCGCGCGGGTCACCGGTATCGGAGAACGCCCCTGGGAGGCAATCGACGAAGAGTTGCGCAGCTTCATGGTCGGCTACGAACAGGTGCGCTCGGTGGTGCACGAGCCCTCGCTGCTCGAGGCAGTGCGGAAGGTGCAGGCGACCGCCTGGGTGGATCGCATGGAGGCGACGATCGAGGCGCACATCATGCCGGCGGCGAAAGTCCGCGAAGCGGCCGGAATCCCGGGCACCACCGTGCAGACTGCCTACCTTTGCCGTGACAAGCCGGCGATGAAGGAGGCGTTGCGCCAGGCCGACGTCGCCTGCGCCCAGTCGCGCGGCGTCGCGAGTCCGCAGGAGCTGCGCATGTTCGCCGCCGAGGTCGGCTTCCCGATCATCCTCAAGCCGCGCGCCGGCGCCGGCGCCTCCGGGACGCAGCGCGTCGACAACGACCGTGAGCTCGAGAGCGCCATCGTCGATCAGGGGATCGATCGCGGCGCCTCGGTCGCCGCCGAGGAGTTCATCGAGGGGCACGAGGGGTTCTACGACACGATCTCGATCGGCGGGAAGGTCGTGCACGAGTTCATCTCGCACTACTACCCCAACGTTCTCGAGGCGATGCGCACGCGCTGGATCTCGCCCCAGATCGTCACCACGAACCGCGTCGACGCGCCGGGCTACAACGACCTGCGGCGGATGGGCCAGAAAGTCATCGAGGCCTTGGGCATCACCACCTCGCCGACCCACATGGAGTGGTTCTTCGGTCCCAAGGGGTTGAAGTTTTCCGAGATCGGCTGCCGCCCGCCCGGCGTCGGCGTCTGGGACCTCTACGCCGCGGCGAACGACTTCGACATCTACCGCGAATGGGCGATGGCCGTCGTTAACGGCCGGCCCGGGCAGCAGACTTCGCGCCGCTACTCCGCCGGCATGATCGCCCTGCGCCCGAACCGCGACGGGCGGATCGCCGGCTACGAGGGACTCGAGCAGGTCTATCAGGCTTATGGCGACTGGATCATCGACTCCCACATGCCGCCCCCCGGCTCCCCCACCGGCGGCGTCGAAGGGGGCTACATGGCGAACGCCTGGATTCGCATGAAGCATCCCGACTACGACCAGCTGCGGCGCATGCTCGACCTCGTCGGCCGCACGATCAAGGTCCTGGCGCAGTAGGCGGCCGGCGCGGACGCACCCTGAGACTGCCGAGCTGGCCGAGCTGGCTGAGATGACCGAGATGACCACGCCGGCGACGATCTACCGCAGCACCCTGCCGAGCCCGATCGGTCCGCTCCTGCTGTGCGGCACCGGCACGGCGATCACCGCCATCTTCATGGCGACGCGCAAGCACCCCGAAGGGATCCCCAGCGCCACCCGTCCCGACGACGGCCCCTTCCGGGAGGCGCGCCGCCAGCTCGACGCCTACTTCGCTGGCGAGCTGCGCGAATTCACCCTCGAGCTCGCGCCGCTCGCTCCGAACGCGACCCTCTTCCGGCAGAAAGTCTGGCGGGCACTGCGCGAAATCCCTTACGGCGCCACCGAGAGCTATGGCGCCCTCGCGCTGCGCATCGGCCTGCCGCAAGCGGCTCGCGCCGTCGGGCTCGCCAACGGCCGCAACCCGATCAGCATCGTCATCCCCTGCCACCGGGTGATCGGTGCCACCGGCGCCCTGGTCGGCTACGGCGGTGGTCTGGAGCGCAAGCAGTGGCTGCTCGCCCACGAGCAGCGCCACGCCGTCGGCAGCCAGCAGCGTCTGCCGGGGCTCTGACTCCACCGGAGCACCACGCCAGCTCCGGATCTCGACTTCGCCTTCGATCCCGACCGGGATGCCGAACGGCACCCGGCCATGCCGACTCAGCGGGTGGGCGGCAAAACTCCGCGGCGCCCGGGCCGTAGACAGATCCATGCGAACTCCGATCCGGTCCGTCCGGCGGCGCGTCAGCGCTGCAATAATGTCCAGCATGCCCACCTCGACCGAGCCTCGCTCCTCCGCCTCTCCCGCGAACCGCCCGCACCGTCTGGCGGCCTTCGGCATCGCTGGTCTGACTCTCTTCCTGGCCTCGTCCGCGCTGCGGGCCGCAGACGCGGAGGAGTCCGAGCCCGGCATCGACCTCGCCGGGATCGACCGCAGTGTCGCTCCGGGGGACGACTTCTTCGCCTATGCCAACGGCACCTGGCTCAAGACCACGGAGATCCCGGCCGACCGCGCCGCCTGGGGCTCGTTCGCGGTCCTTGCCGAGGAGGCCAATCGCCGCACCCAGGAGCTGATCCAGGAGGCGGCGGCCGCCGGCGCGGGCGGTGCGACTGCCGCCGACGCGCGCAAGGTCGGCGACTTCTACCTGGCCTTCATGGACGAGGCCGCAATCGAGGCGAAGGGCAAGACGCCAATCGAGCCCGAGCTCGCCGCCATCGCCGCGCTCGCTGACAAGGCGGCCCTCGCGCGTTTCCTCGGCTCCCAGCTGCGCGCCGACGTCGATCCGCTCAACATGACGAATTTCCATACCGACCGGCTGTTCGGGCTCTGGGTCTCGCCCGACTTCGGCAATCCGGCGAAGAACGCCGCCTACCTGCTCCAGGGCGGCCTCGGGATGCCCGACCGCGACAACTACACCGCCACCGACGCGACCAGCGCCGCCCTGCAGGCCAGGTACCGCGCCCACATCGCGCGCCTGCTCGAGCTCGCCGGCCTCAGCCGGCCCGGGGAGAGCGCCGGGCGCGCCGACCGCATCTACGCCCTCGAGGCGAAAATCGCCGCCGTGCATGCGACGCGCACCGAGTCGATGGAAGTGCAGCGCGCCAACAACCGCTGGCCGCTCGCCGAGTTCCCCACCCGGGCGCCCGGCCTGGACTGGCCGGCCTTCTTCGACGCTGCCGGTCTCGGCGCCCAGGGTGCGAAAGTGAGCGACCTGATGGTCTGGCATCCGGGCGCGGTCACCGGCATCGCCGCCCTGACCGCCTCGGAGCCGCTCGCAGCCTGGCAGGACTACCTCGCCCTGCGCACCGTGGATCGCGCCGCGCCGCTGCTCTCGAAGGCGTTCGTCGACCAGAAGTTTGCCTTCTACGGCACCGCGCTCTCCGGCGCCACCCAGCTGCGCGACCGCTGGAAGCGCGCCGTGGAGGCGACCAACGACGCGCTCGGCGAGGCGGTCGGCAAGCTCTACGCCGCGAAGTACTTCCCGCCGGAGGCCAAAGCGGAAGCGCAGAAGATGGTGCAGAACATCGTCGTCGCGTTCGGCAAGCGGGTGGACAACCTCGCGTGGATGTCGCCGGCGACGCGCGCCAAGGCCAAGGCCAAGCTCGACACGCTCTACGTCGGCATCGGCTACCCCGACCGCTGGCGCGACTACGGCGGCCTCGCCGTGGCGCGTGACGATGCCTTCGGCAACGCCGCGCGCGCGGAGCTCTTCGACTACGCCTCGGCCCTCGCCCGCCTCACTCAGCCGGTGGACAAGACCCAATGGTGGATGACGCCGCAGACGGTCAACGCGGTGAATCTGCCGCTGCAGAATGCGATGAACTTCCCCGCTGCGATCCTGCAGCCCCCGTTCTTCGATGCCAGGACCGATGCGGCGCAAAACTACGGCGGCATCGGTGTCGTCATCGGACACGAGATCAGCCACAGCTTCGACGATCAGGGAGCCCTCTTCGACGCCAGCGGCCGCCTCGCCAACTGGTGGACGGAACAGGACATGGAGCATTTCCAGGCTGCGGCCCAGCGCCTGACGGCGCAGTACGACGCCTACGAGCCGCTGCCGGGAAGCCACGTCAACGGCAAGCTCACCCTGTCGGAGAACATCGCCGACGTCGCCGGCATCGCCGCCGCCTACGACGGCTACCGCGCCGTTTACGGCGGCAAGGAGGGACCGTCGGCACAAGGGCTCACCGGCGACCAGCGCTTCTTCCTCTCGTTCGGCCAGATCTGGCGTTCCAAGGTCCGGCCCGAGGCGCTGCGCAGCTCGCTGCTGACCAACGGCCATGCGCCGGGTGAGTTTCGCGCCGACACGGTGCGAAACGTGGACGCCTGGTACGCGGCGTTCGGCGTTCCGCCGGCGGCGCGCCTCTACCTCGCCCCGCAGGCGCGCGTCCGCGTCTGGTGAGCTCCAGAAGCCAGCCTCGAAGGTCCCGCCGGCCGGCGTCCCGGGACGAGACCGCCGCCGGGTGCTAACGTCCGGGCATGTCCCGCACCGTTCGCACCGCGCAAGTCACTTCGCTCGCCGCCCTCGTCCTGGCAACCCTCCTGGCTCCGGCGGTCTCCGCTGCCGGAGCCGTGGTCCCCTTCATCGAGGACGACTATCCCAAGGCGCTCGCCCAGGCGCGGGCGCGGAATCTGCCGATTTTTCTCGAGGCCTGGGCCCCCTGGTGCCACAGCTGCCGGTCGATGCAGGCCTACGTCTACACCGATGCGAAGCTCGCGCCGTTCGCCGAGCGCTTCGTCTGGCTGGCCATCGATACCGAGAAGGCGGGCAACGCCGCGACGGTCGCCAGGTTTCCGGTCGGAGCGTGGCCCTCGATGTATGTGATCGAGCCGCGCAGCGAGACGGTAGCGTTCCGCTGGACGGGAAGCGCGACGATCGAGCAACTCCTCCGCTTCCTCGAGGAGGCGCGGCCCGCGGCGCCCGGCAAGAGCCCGGCGCCGGGCGCTGCGGAGACCGCCAGCCTGCAGGTCCAGCTCGCAGAGGCCGACCGGCTGTATGGCGCCGCCGCCTGGGACAGGGCGGCGACCGCCTACGCGGCGGTCGTGGCGCGCGCCCCGGCGCCGTGGGCGCCGCTGCCACGCGTCGCTGACGCCTATCTCTTCTCGCTGCAGCTCGCCGATCGGGGCGCCGAGTGCGCCCGCGCCGCCCGCGAGCTCCTGCCGCGCGATCGCCGGCACACCCTGCAGCGCTTCGGTCGCCTCGGTCGGGCTCGACTGCGCCGTCGGGCTCGAGGCGGGCGCACCCGGGCGTAGCGCGACGATCGCCGACCTCGAGCGCGCCGCCCGCGCGGCGCTCGACGCCCCCGCCCTGGGCCTCGCCGCCGACGATCGCTCCGGGCTCTACATTTCGCTCCTCGGCGCGCGCGAAGATGCCAAAGACGAAGCCGGCAAGCAGCGTCTGGCCGGCGAGTGGATCGCGCTGCTCGAAGGCGCGGCGGCCGAGGCACCGACTCCGCAGGCCCGCGCCGTCTTCGATTCCCATCGCCTGTCGGCCTATCTCGAGATCGGCGAGCCGCAGCGCGCCGTCGCGATGCTCGAGGCCTCGGAGCGCGACTTTCCCGGCGACTACAACCCGCCGGCGCGGCTCGCGGTGGCGTATCGCGCGCTGAAGGACCCTGCACGGGCGCTCGCCGCCTCCGATCGCGCCCTGGCTCTGGCCTACGGCCCGCGCCGGCTCGGGATCCTGCGCACCCGCGCCAGCATCCAGGCCGAGAGCGGCGATCGCGCTGCGGCGCGCGCCACTCTCGAATCGGCGGTGGCCGAAGCCCAGGCGTTGCCGGCCGGCCAGGTCTCCGCACGCACCCTGGGCGCGCTGCGCCTGGAGCTCGAGAAGCTCAGCCCGCAATAGGAACGGCCGGCCCCTCGCGGGACCGGCCGTCGGATACAGCGGCAGCGGTGGCGCTCAGGTCACGGCAGCGTCGCGCTCCACAGCAGGGTGTTGCCCGATTCGAAGCCGTCGCTGAACACGAGCGTGAAAGTGCGGCAGGACTGAACGACCACGTCGTCGACGTCCCAGCCCGGAGCGCTGACCGAGTTGTCGGAGCCCAGGCGCATCCGGAACTGCGCCGACTGGCCGGCATAGGCACTGATGTCGGCAACCGTCTGCATGTACGTCGTCACGCCGCACCAGGCCTGCAGGCCGGCGAGCGGATTGGCGAAGCTGGCGGAGACCGCTCCCCGGTACGGGACCGACGAGCAGATTGGCGTTGGCCACCTGGGTCCAGATCGTGCCGCCGTCCGTCGAGACCTCCAGGATGCCGCCGTCGAAGCAGGCCGTCGTCCCGCTGGCCTCCAGGTTCGGCACGTGCCAGAACCGGAGCACCACCGGGTTCTCGCCGGTGGGGAGCACCACTGCCGGCGAGACCAGGCGCTGGTCCGAGACGGCGGTCGGATTGGTCGCATGGTACTGCGACGTGCCGCTGTGCGGATTGGTCGCGGCGATCGCCCAGGTATCGCCCGTGCCGCTCGACGCCCAACCGCTGGCGCCGGCCTCGAAGCCGTACTGGTAGGCGATCGCCGCCGTCGTGCCGGGAGCGCAATCGCCGGGGGCGGCGACCGTGGTGAAGGAGAAGACGCTCGAGTAGAGAGCGGTGCCGCAGGCATTGGTCGCCCGCACACGCCAGAAGTGCGCCGTGCTGGTGTTGAGGGCGACGTTCGACGTCCAGGTCGGAGCGGCCAAACCCATCGCCGAAGCGACGACGTTGCTGAAACCGGCGTCCGTGGCGACCTGAATGCTGTAGGAGCTCGCTCCTGCCGTGGCGCCCCAGGTGAAGACCGGCGTCGCCGGCACGTTGAGCGCGCCGTTGGCCGGAGTGGTCAGAGCCGGGACGCCTGGCGCAGCGGCCTGGACGGTCAGTCCGACCGTGTCCTGGTGGACGTTCGGGCCGGCCGCCGTGCCGACGACATCGAAACTGTAGACCCCGGCGGCCGCGCCACTGATCGTCAACGTGCTGCTGCCGGGCGGGGTCACCGGGCTGGTGCTGAAACCGGCCGAACCGGGACTGCCCACGGTGGTGAGCGTCACCGGGCTGTTGTAGCCGCTGACGCTGCCGATGTTGACGTTGTAGACCGCGTTGCTGCCGGTGCAGATCTCCTGGTTCTCCGGCGTGGCGGCGAGGTAAAAGTCCGGCGTGCCGCACTCGTTGAACCTGAAGGCCCCGACGCGCAACCGCCAGCCGACCGAGCTGGTCGTGGGGAGATATTCGTTGACGTACCAGAAGGTGCAGTCGTCGACCGGGTCGACGTTCATCGAAGTGTAGTCACCCCAACGACTGCCGCTGCTGGTCTGCGATCCCGTGCCGTTGAAGATCGAGCCCTCGCCCTGCGGCATCGTACCCAGCGGGTCGCCCGCCAGGCGGCCGGTGTACCACGAGCTGGGGAAGGTGGTCGTACCGTTGGAGGCGCTGTAGCCCAGCGCCATGTTGCCGGCGCTGTCCATGGCGATCGAGCCCATCCAGCGATGGATCGTGTCGATCGTGCCGGGGGCGTAGGTGCCCTCCTGGTAGATCACCGGCGAGCTGTTGGGGCTGCGGATCTCCCACCAGCGGATGCCCGACACGGTAGACGAGGCCTCGACCGACTGGTTGGTCACGATCGACTGGTGGCTGCCGAAGTTGCGGTAGGCGGCGCGGTGCATCGGGCGCTGGCGGTAGCCGAGGTGGTCGATCTTGATCGCGGTGCCCGGCTGCGGGACGCAGGAACGGCCGCTGCAGAAGGCGGGAATCGGTGTCGTAAGCCGCAATCGGGATCGTACTTGCGAGGACGAAGGATGAGTTGCCCGGAACTACGAAGTCGGCGGTGAACTTCCACAGCGTGATCGCGTCCTGAGGTGCCGCGTACGGCCCGCCGTTGTCCATCGAGCCGAGGAAGAAGTTCGGCGTGCCGGCCGGCGGCGCGGCGAAGCCGTCGAGATCCGTCGGCAGCAGACCGTCGCCGACGTTGAAGGCACCGCCTGCGGAAGCCGGGGAAGCGAGGTAGGAGATCACAACCGGCACCGGATTGCCGCTCACCAGGTCGGCGCGCTTGATGGCGTAGGCGCCGACACCGGCGAACGAGGAGCCCCCGGCGAACTCACGGGTGCTGATGTAGAGCCCGTCGGACCACCAGCCATACTTCGGATAGTCCGGGAAGTTGGAGCCGGTAGTGAAGGCCCAGCGGTAGTAGCTACCAGTCGGATCGGCGGTGGTCGAGACCGCGACGCAATTGTAATAAGTCGGACCGCCGGCGGTGAACTGGCTGAGCATCCAGCGGTCCGCGATCTGGTCGTAGAGCACGATCGGGTCGCCCGAGTTCTCGGTCTGGCAGGCGCCGCCGAAACCGGCCCACAGCGTGTTGTTGAGCGCCGGGCCGTAGAGCGAGGCGCCACTCTTGTCGAAGACCTGGAACGACAGATTGCTCATCGCCACGTAGTGGTTCGGTCCGACGTCGCCGACCGGGTCCGGCGGCGAGACACTGGAGATGTTGCTCATGGCGTCGAACGAGACCGATGGCGCGGGAATCTCGCCGACTCCGATCCAGTCCTGCACCGAGGTATCGACGTCCTGCGGGCCGAGCGGCTTGTCCCCGTCCTCGCCTTCCATACCTTCGCGAACCTCGCGCTCGGTTCTTCCCCCCCGACCGGCCGCAGGGGTTTGATGTCACGCAGCGGCGGCGAGATGTCGAAGTGATCGACCGGGGAAAGACCCCGGTAGATGCCGGCAGGGGCGGCGGCACCCCAGGCGACGGGGGCGCAGGCAAGGGTCAGAACCGAGAGCAGGACCAGGACGCGACCAGCAGGTGCAGAATTCATGGCGATTCCTCCGGGTATTTCGGTGCGACGGTTTACTGGCTCGCCGCCAGCCCTCCCCGCGGAGACGGCCGGCGACGAGTCCGATGCGTCAACGTGACGTCACGGCAGCGTTGCGCTCCACAGCAAGGTGTTGCCGGATTCGAAGCCGTCGCTGAACACGAGCGTGAAAGTGCGGCAGGACTGGACGACCACGTCGTCGACGTCCCAGCCCGGAGCGCTGACCGAGTTGTCGGAGCCCATGCGCATCCGGAACTGCGCCGACTGGCCAGCATAGGCACTGATGTCGGCGACCGTCTGCATGTAGGTCGTCGTACCGCACCAGGCCGAGAGTCCGGCGAGCGGATTGCCGAAGCTGCTGGAAACGGCGCCCCGGTAGGGGCCGATCAGGAGGTTGGCGTTGGCCACCTGGGTCCAGATCGTGCCGCCGTCCGTCGAAACCTCCAGGATGCCGCCGTCGAAGCAGGCCGTCGTGCCGCTGGCCTCCAGGTTCGGCACGTGCCAGAACCGGAGCACCACCGGGTTCTCGCCGGTGGGGAGCACCACTGCCGGCGAGACCAGGCGCTGGTCCGAGACGGCGGTCGGGTCGGTCGCATGGTACTGCGACGTGCCGCTGTGCGGATTGGTCGCGGCGATCGCCCAGGTGTTGCCCGTGCCGCTCGACGCCCAACCGCCGGCGCCGGCCTCGAAGCCGTACTGGTAGGCGATGCTCGCCGCCGTGCCAGGAGCGCAATCGCCGGGGGCGGCGACCGTGGTGAAGGCGAAGACGCTCGAGTAGAGACCGGTGCCGCAGGCGTTGCTGGCCCGAACGCGCCAGTAGTGCGCCGTGCTGGTGTTGAGGGCGACGTTCGACGTCCAGGTCGGAGCGGCCAAACCCACCGCCGAAGCGACGACGTTGCTGAAACCGGCATCCGTGGCGACCTGGATGGCGTAGACGCTCGCTCCCGCCGCGGCGCTCCAGGTGAAGACCGGCGTCGCGGGCACGTTGAGCGCGCCGTTGGCCGGGGTGGTCAGGGCCGGCGCCGCCGGGTTGCCGGAGGCGATCGTCACACTGACGGCGCCGGTGTGGACGATCGGTCCCGCCGCCGTGCCGGTGATCGTCACGGTGGAGGTGCCGGCCGCGGCGGCGCCGGTGTTGCCGATGGTCAGGACGCTGTTGCCACCCGGGGACACTGGATTGGGCGCGAAGCCGGTGGTGGTGCCGGCCGGGTTGCCGGACGCCGCGAGGGTCACCGGAAGGGCGAAGCCGCTGAACCCCGGCACGCTGACATTGACGACCGCGTCGGCGGGGGCGCAGACCTCCTGTGCGACGGGCGAGGCCAGGACGAGGAAGTCGGTCGACAGAGCGATCGAATCGGGCCAGACGTCGGCGTTGTTGCCGCCGCCTTCGATGGCGCGATCATCCGCCCGACGATGACGGCCGCCCCCGGGGACTGAACCTGCTGATCATAGTCCCCGTGGTAGCACGTGGCCAGGCCAGCGTCGATCACTACCGGCGAATCGGCATCGGTGCAGCTGGACGTTGGCGCCCCAGGTCGCGCCGCCGTCGAAAGAGAGACTGCTGTAGTAGCGAATGCGCAGGTTCCCGGGGACATCGTCGCGACGGTCGTACCAGGCGGCGGAGACGGTGTTCGTCGCGCCGACGCTGAGCGACGGGAAGAACTGGTCGTTGGTGCCGACGTCGTTCAACTGCACCTCGGCTCCCCAGGTGGCGCCGTTGTCGGTCGAGCGCTTGTAGTAGACGTTGATGACGTCGCCGCTGCCGGCGGCGTCGGGGTCGCGGACATAGACGACGTGCAGGGCGTTGTCCGGGCCGACCGCGATCTGCGGCGAGGGCAGGTAGCGGATGTTGCCGTTGAGCGCCGGCCGGCCGCAGGTACCGGTCGGGCCGGCGGCCTGCGGGTTGACCCCGCCGGTCAACGGATTCACCACCGGGGCGTAGGTCGCCCCGCCGTCGGTCGACCTGACGACCTCGACGTCGATCGGGCCGGAGGGATAGGGGTCCCAAAGCACCCAGGCGACGTAGACATTGCCGTTCGGCGCGACCGCCGGCCAGGCGCCCTGGACATCGGCCAGCGCCGAGATCGCAATCGGAGCCGACCAGGTCGTGCCGCCATTGGCGGAGTTGATGGCATAGATGCGACCGTCGTTGAAGTTCGTCCAGGCGATGTAGAGCCGGCCGTAGTAGGGGCTCGCCGGATTGTTGTCGACCGCCATCAGCTCCTTGTCGTCGTTGGCGCCGGCGTGGGGCACGCCGACCCAGGTCATGGTCTGGCAATCGTCGGTGGATTTCCAGAAGCCGAGGCCGCTGGTGTGCAGGGTCGCGAAGTAGAAGTTGCCGTCGCTCTTGCGCCAGACGAGTGCGGGATCGCCGAAGCTCTGGCCTCCCCCGGCCGCGGGAACCGCCCCGCGATCGCTCCAGGTCACGCCGCCGTCCGTCGAGCGGGAGAATCCGGTGTAGCCCAAGCCCTGGACGACGCCACTGTAGGCGTCGTTGAAACCGGAGCACAGCGTCCCGGTGGTCTCGTTGAGTGCCACCGCGGTCTCGCTCTGGGTACGGGAACCCGTCTCGCCACCCGGCGGGGGCACCAGGACGTCGTTGGCGCGCACGTCGGTGCCCAGGGCCTCTCCCGCCGGGCCTTCGTTCTCTTCCTGCGCCACCCGGCCGAGAAGGTCGGCCCGGCCGCAGAGCACAGCAAGCTTGAGCAGCAGTCCGTCCATGAGCTGGGAGGCTTTCGGATCGTCGAGGAGCGCGCACGACTGGGGGTTCTCGGCCGCCCACCGCTCGGCCTCGACGAGGCGCTTGGTCTGTTCGGGGGAGAGCGCCGCGCCCGCGCTGGCGGCGAGCAGGAGCACGGATAAGAGGCCAACGGCGACGACGGACACTCTGCGCATACCTGACTCCTCGGTCGTGTTAATCCCCGCCGAAAGCGGCGGACCCATCGTTTTGGACGCCTTCGGCAGGAAATGAATGATGGATCCTAATCCCACCTATCCCGGGAAGGCAACACGCCCAATGCACAACCGGCCAGGGCGCGGCGTAGACTCGGCTGCCTTGACAATCCCTCCGCCGGATCCGGGCGAAATCACCCGGCTGCTCGACTCCTGGGCGGCAGGCGACCGCTCCGCGTTCGAACAGCTTTTTCCGCTCCTCTACCCGCAGCTCAAGCGGATCGCCGACCGCCAGCTGCGCGGCGAGCGGCCCGGGCACACCCTGCAGCCGACCGCGCTCGTCCACGAGGCTTTTCTCGAGCTCGCCGGCCAGAGCCGGGCGCAGTTCGCCAACCGCGTCCACTTTCTCTCGGTCGCCGCGTTCGTCATGCGGCGCATCCTCGCCGAGCACGCCCGCAGCCGGAACGCCGGCAAGCGCGGCGGCGGCGTGGTGCCCGTGGTCCTCGACGAGCAGATCCACCAGGTCGCCGCTCCGGACTCGGCCTGGGAAGAGATTGCCGCGGTCGACGCCGCCCTCGACCGGCTCGCGGTGATCGACGCCCGCGCCGCCAAGGTCGTCGTCCTGCGCTACTTCGGCGGGCTCTCGCACGATGAGATAGCGGAGGCCATGGCGATCTCGGTCGCGACCGTCAAGCGCGAGTGGACGGCGGCGAGAGCCTGGCTGCGAAGGGAGCTCGCGAGCGGATGAACGCCGGCGGCGACGAGTGGACGCGGGTGAAGGAGGAGCTCCTGGCCGTGCTCGAGCTCTCGCCTGCGGCCGGACGCGATCGATTGGTGGCCCTCGAGGTCGAGAACCCGGAGCTGGCGCGCGAAGTCGCGGCGCTCCTCGTGGCCGCCGACGAATCGGCGCCCTTCCTCGCCGTCCCGGCGCTCGAGCGGGCCAGCGGCGCCGGGCTCCCGGGGACGACCGCCCCGGACCGGGTCGGTCCCTGGCGCCTCGACGCCGAGGTCGGGCGCGGCGGCATGGGGACGGTCTGGCGGGCGCGGCGGGACGACGGCGCCTTCGAGCAGACCGTGGCGATCAAGTTCGTCCGCCCCGAGCTCGCCACCGACCTGCTGCGCAAGCGCCTGGAGGCCGAGCGGCGCATTCTCGCCGGCCTGCAGCACGAGAGCATCGCCCGCCTGATCGACGGCGGGGTGACCGCCGAGGGCGTGCCGTACCTCGTGCTCGAATATGTCGACGGCGAGCCGATCGACGCCTGGTGCAGCCACCACCAGCTTCCGGTCGCTGCGCGCCTGCGGCTCTTTCTCGCCGTCTGCTCCGCGGTCGACTTCGCGCACCGCAAACTGGTGCTGCACCGCGACCTCAAGTCCACCAACGTGCTGGTCGACGAGCACGGGCGGCCGAAGCTGCTCGATTTCGGCATCGCCAAGCTCCTCGGACCGGAACCGGCGAGCGAGGACTGGACGGCGCTCGGGTTCGCGCGCCCCCTGACCCCCGAATGGGCGAGCCCGGAGCAGCTGCGCGGCGATGCGTTGACGACCGCCTCGGACGTCTACTCGCTGGGCGTCCTGCTGTGCTCGATTCTCACCGGCGAGCGTCCGCACCGCTGGACCGGACAATCTCCGGACGACCTCGCGCGCCAGATCGCGGAGAGCGGCGGCGAACCCGTGAGCGCCCTGCTGCGCCGCAGCACCTCGCCGGGCATCGGGCGTCGGGCCTTGCGCGGCGACCTCCAACGCGTTCTGGCGCGTGCGCTCGCGCCCGAGCCGGAGCGCCGCTACGGCTCGGCTGCCGAGCTCGCGGCCGACCTCGAGCGCTTCCTCGACGGCCGTCCGGTCGCTGCCCATCCGCCCGCGCTCGGCTACCGGCTGCGCAAGTTCGCGCGCCGCCATCGCGCCGGGGTGACGGCGGCCGCGAGCGTCGCTGCGACTCTGCTGCTCGCGACCGGCGTCAGCCTGCGGCAGGCGCATCTCGCCGGCGTCGAACGCGCGCGCGCCGAACGCCGCTTCGCCGACGTGCGCCGCCTCGCCAACGTCGTGCTCTTCGACGTCTACGCCGCGCTCGACAAGGTCTCCGGCGCGATGGCCGCCCGGCGCCTGCTGGTCGACAACGCCTTGCGCTATCTCGACGACCTGGCCGGCGAAGCCGGCGACGAGCCGGTCCTGCTGGCGGAGCTGGCCGCGGCCTACGAGCGCGTGGGTGAGATTCAGGGAATGCCGGGCTGGCAGAGCGAGGGCCGCACCGGCGATGCCCTCGCGAGCTTCGAGCGCGCGCTCGAGCTCTACCGCAGGGTGCGCACCCACGCCGAAGGCGAAGCGCCCGACGACCTGGCCGAGGCCCGCATTCTCGGCCGCCTGGGATCGATCCTCGCCGCCCGCGGTGACAGCGCCCTGGCCCTCACCCGGCACCGCGAGGCGCTCGCCCAGCTGGAATCGATTGTCGCCCGGGCGCCATCGGCCAGGGCGCGCCTCGAGTTGGCGCAGATCCTGGTCGCCGTCGGCGACGACACCTGGGAGCTCGGCGACGTGCCGGCGGCCGCAGCGATCTATGACAAGGCCCGCCTCGCCGCTCTCGCCGCGCTCGCCGCCGATCCGGCTTCGACCGTCACGATCCGCCAGACGGGAGTGGTCGAGCAGCGACTCGGCGACGCCGCCGTCGAGGCCGGCGATTGGCCGCACGCGGTCGAGCACCAGGCCGCCTCCCTCGCCGTCGACCGCGAGCTGGCGTCGCGCCTGCCCAACGACATCGAGATCCGCCGCGACCTGGGCACCGACCTCTCCCGGCTCGGAGTCTCACAGCTGATGCGCGGCAGCGCCGGGGAAGCGCTGACGTTGCACCGCGAGGCGGTCCGCCTGCGCGCCGCGCTGCTCGCCGACGATCCGCAGGACGCGCGGGCGCGGGACGACCTGGCCGAATCCCGCTACGAGGCCAGCAAGGCTCTGGCGGCACTGGGGCGAATCCCGGAGGCGGCAGACGAGCTCGCGGCGGCGGTCGGCCTGCGGCGCGAGCTCGTCGCCCGCGATCCTGAGAACGCGCGCTGGGAGGACGCTCTGGCGAGCGTCCTCGCGACACGCGCCGAGCTCGAAGCCCGCAGCGGCAAGCCGGGCGCCGCGCAGGCCACTCTCGCCGAGGCGCTCGTGATCCGCCGCCACCTCGCGACGGAGAGCCCGGACTTTGCCAGCAACCGCACCGCACTCGCCGAGCTCGAAGGCCGGAAACGCGGCGCGTCGTGACGCCTCAGGCGAGCAGGATGCGGAGCGCGCGCGGCTGGACTTCGAGCTCCGATGTCCCGGCGGAGAACTGCGGCCGGGCCGCCTTCGGCGGGAGCATCCCAGCGACCGCGAAGGTGTCGAGCACGAGCTGCCAGGAGCCGCCACCGGGGGCGCGAGGCAACGGGAAGCGCGCTGGCGCTGCGCCCGGGTTGAGCGCCAGGACCAGGGTTTTGCTGCCCGCCTCGTTGCGCGTCACCAGGAGAGCCGCTCCCGCCGCGGGACCGTTCCCGGCCGGATGGTAGGGCGCGACTTCCGACCACTCCGCGAAGTCGAGCGTCTCGAGCTCGCGGCGCAGGGCGAGCAGATTTCGCACCAGGAGCTCCCGCCTCTCGTCCGACCGGCTCCAGTCGATCCACGAGATCTCGTTGTCCTGGCACCAGGCGTTATTGTTGCCGCCCTGGCTTCTTCCTCGCTCGTCGCCGGCGAGCAGCAGCGGCGTTCCGCGGCTCAAGAGCAGCAGGGTGAAGAAGTTCGCGATCTGGCGGTGGCGCAGTGCCAGCACCGCCGGGTCGTCCGTCAGGCCCTCGAGGCCGTGATTCGATGACAAGTTGAAGGTCGATCCGTCCCGATCCTCTTCGCCGTTCCCGAGATTCCGTTTGGTCTCGAAGGAGACCAGGTCGGTCAGCGGAAAACCGTCGTGGCAGGTGACGAAGTCGACCGCCGCGGAGCGCGAGTGCGGCGGTGGAAACAGATCCGGGCTGCCACCGAGGCGCAACTCGAGCGTGCGCGCAGCCACGACGTCGCCACGGACGTAGCGCCGCAAGTCGTCGCGGAAGGCGCCGTTCCACTCTCGCCAGGGCCGGGGAAACCCTCCGGGGGGCGTGAAGCCGGTGGCATCCCACGGCTCGGCCACCAACAGGCGCCCGGCGAGCACCGGATCGGCCGCGATTCCGGCGACGATCGGCGACAGCGCGAGCTTCTCCCCCGAGAGCCCGCGGTAGAAAGCCGCGGCGAGGTCGAAGCGGAAGCCGTCCACTCCGATCTCCTCCGCCCAGAAGCGCAGGGAGTCGAGGATCAGCCGGCGCACCACCGGGTGATTCGTGTTGACGGTGTTGCCGCATCCGGTGACGTCGACCGGCCGGCCGGTCGCCGGGTCACGCAGATAGTAGGCGTCCTCTGCCAGGCCGCGAAACGAATGCAGCGGATCGCTCGCCCTGCCGCCACCCTCGGCCGTGTGGTTGTAGACCACATCCACCAGGACCTCGAGCCCGGCGGAGTGCAGGGCGTCGATCATCGCCATGAGCTCGCCTTGCGCGGCACCGGGTGTCGGGTCGGCGGCATAAGCGGCCTTCGGGGCAAAGAACGAGATCGGGCTGTAACCCCAGAAATTCAACAGCCGCTCCCCGGTCTGCGGGTCGCGCCGGACGTTCTCCGTCTCGTCGAACTCGAGCAGCGGCAAGAGCTCGACCGTGGTGACGCCGAGCGCCAAGAGGTAGGGAATCTTCTCGATCAACCCGAGGTAGGTCCCGGGGTGCGCGACGCCGGACGACGGGTGGCGGGTGAAACCGCGCAGGTGGAGCTCGTAGATCACGCGTTCGCCCTCGGCGATCCGCGGGCGCGGCGGGCGCCCGTCGCCGGGCGCCGACGCCGCCCTGGCGACGAAGAGGCTTCTGTAGGGGCGGGACTTCAGCCCCAGCGCCTCCCAGGAACGATCGCCCCACACCTCCCCACCGGTCAGGCAGCGGGCGTAAGGGTCGAGCAACTCCGGCCCGCCGTCGAGTCGATAGACGTATTCGAAGGAGTCCGGCAGACCCGCGACCTCCCTTTGCCAGCAGCCTTTCGCTTCGCTGGCACTGCCGCAAGGTTCGAGCGCGAAAAGCGCAGTAAAGGGGGTGCCTGGCCGGGCGGTGTTGACACAGAGCTGCACGCCCCTGGCGTTGGGTGCGAACAACGTGAATCGCAGGCCGCGCTCCGTCGGCAGAACGCCGAGCTCGTCGAGAACGCTCCGGTCGCGGTCCCCCGCCGCCGCGCTAGCGGCGGCCCGATCGCCCGGCAGCGCGCCTTCGGCGCCTGGGAGCGGCTTCCTCAGGAGACCGTGCCGTCCTCGTGGACGGTCCAGATGTCACCGCTCTTCAGGAGCTTGTCGAGCGCGCCGGGACCTTTGCGTTCGGTCTCGCGCTCGATCTGGCCGACGACGCCCGACTCGAACGAGGGCACGTCGACACGGCGCAGGACGCCCAACGGCGTCGGGAAGTTGGGCGGTCCCATCTGCGCGATCATGAAGGCGATCGCCGGGTTCATCCGCGTCTCGTCCCAGACCAGGCAGTCGCCGGGGCCGAAGCCGGCGGCGAAATCGATCACCTCGAGCTCGGTGCCGTTCAACCGGATCCCCTTGCCCTTCCCCTTGCCGAAAACCAGCGGCTTGCCCTGCTCGAGATAGACCGCCGAATCGTCGCGCGACTCCTTGTCGGTGATCGGGGCGAATGCCTTGTCGTTGAAAATGTTGCAGTTCTGGTAGATCTCGACGAAAGCCGTGCCCTTGTGCGCCGCGGCGGCCTTCAGGGTCTCCTTGAGGTGCGCCTGGAAGATGTCGACCGAGCGCGCGACGAAGGTGGCCCCGGAGCCGATGGCGACCGAGAGCGCGTTGAACGGGTAGTCGATCGAGCCGTAAGGCGTCGACTTGGTGCGCTTCCCCACCTCGGAGGTCGGCGAATACTGCCCCTTGGTCAGGCCGTAGATCCGGTTGTTGAACATCAGGATCTTCACGCCGACGTTCCGGCGCAGCGTGTGGATCAGATGGTTGCCGCCGATCGACAACGCGTCGCCGTCTCCGGTCGCAATCCAGACCTCGAGATCGGGCCGCGAGATCTTCAGGCCCGTCGCGACCGCGGGAGCGCGGCCGTGGATGGTGTGGAAGCCGTAGGTGTTCATGTAGTACGGGAAGCGCGACGAGCAGCCGATACCCGACACCACGACGAAGCGCTCCCGCGCAATGCCGAGCTCCGGAAAGACCGCTTGCACCGCGGCGAGAATCGCGTAGTCGCCGCAGCCCGGACACCAGCGCACCTCCTGGTCAGTCTGAAAATCCTTCTTCGAGAGCGGCGGAGACGCAATGCTCATCTCTGTTTCCTTCAAGATTCGTGGACCATGGCGCGGAAAGAAGCTTCAGTCAGGGATCGGTGGTCCTCCAAACACCCTTGCTCGAGCTTTTCGCTGTAAGGCGCTCCACGAGGCAGCGAGCTCGAGAAAGGAGAACTGAGGAGGTCGGCGGCGCTCACGAGGCGAGGACCTCCTGGATCTTGGCCAGGACTTCGAAGCGGTAGAACGGCTTGCCTTCGACCTTGTTGTAGCTGACGATGTCCTTCAAGTACTTGGCGCGCAGCAGCAGCGCCAGCTGCCCGAGGTTCATCTCCGGGACGAGAACCCGCTCGAAACGCGACAGCACCTCGCCGAGGTTCTTCGGGAACGGGTTGAGATGATGGAGGTGCGCGCGGCTGACCTTGGCGCCTTGTTTGCGCGCCAGGTTCACCGCACCGGTGATCGCCCCGGCGGTCGAGCCCCACCCGAGCACCAGGAGCTTGCCTTCGGGCTCGCCATGGACTTCGATATCCGGAATCATGTCGGCGACTCGGGCGACCTTCTCGGCGCGGATGCGCACCATGTGGTCGTGGTTCTGCGGGTCGTAGGAGATGTTGCCGGTGCCGTCCTGCTTTTCGATGCCGCCGACGCGGTGCTCGAGACCCGGCGTCCCCGGAATTGCCCACGGCCGCGCGAGCGTCTTCGCGTCGCGTTCGTAGGGCAGGAAGTTCTCGGTCCGGGTGTGGAAATCGACCCCGAAGTCGGGCAGATCGGCGGTCTCGGGCAGCTTCCAGGGCTCGGAGCCGTTGGCGATGTAGCCGTCGGAGAGCAGCACCACCGGCGTCATGTGCCGGATGGCGATCCGGCACGCCTCGATGGCGCGCGCGAAGCAGTCCGCTGGGGACGAGGCAGCGATCACCGGCAGAGGCGATTCGTTGTTGCGCCCGAACATCGCTTGCAGGAGATCGGCCTGCTCGGTCTTGGTCGGCAGGCCGGTCGACGGCCCGCCGCGCTGGACATCGATCACCACCAGCGGCAGCTCGACCATCACCGCAAGGTTCATCGCCTCGCTCTTCAGCGCCAGCCCGGGTCCCGACGTCGAGGTGATCGCAAGGGCGCCGCCAAACGCCGCACCGATCGCCGCGCAGACCGCCGCGATCTCGTCTTCGGCCTGAAAGGTGGTGACGCCGAAGTTCTTGTACATCGCCAGCTCGTGCAGGAGGTCCGAGGCCGGTGTGATCGGGTAGGCGCCCAGGAAGAGCGGCAGTCCGCACTTCTTCGATGCCGCGACGAAACCGAGCGCCATGGCCGTGCCGCCGGTGATGTTGCGATAGACGCCGGCCGGGAGCTTGGCCGGCTCGATCTCGTAGCGGGTGTGGAAGAGCTCGGTGATGTCGCAGTAGTTGAAGCCCGCTTTCATCACCTGGATGTTCGCCGCGGCGAGCTGCGGCTTGGCGGCGAACTTCTTCTCCAGCCACTGGATCGTGCCCTCGATCGGCCGGCTGAACAGCCAGTAGGCCATGCCCAGGGCGAAGAAGTTCTTGCAGCGCTCCTGCGACTTGGCGTCGAGCCCGCTGTCCTCGAGCGCCCGGCGCGTGAGCGTCGTGAGCTCGACCTTGAACAGGCGGTACTTTGCGAGACTGTCGTCCTCGAGCGGATTCGAGTCGAAGCCGGCCTTCTTCAGGTTGCGCTCGTCGAACTCGTCGAGGTTGACGATCAACGCGCCGTTGGGTTTCAGGTCCCTGAGGTTGACCTTGAGCGCCGCCGGGTTCATCGCCACCAGCACGTCGGGAGCGTCGCCGGGGGTGTGGATGTCGTAGTCCGCGATGCGCACCTGGAAGGCGGAAACCCCGGCCAGAGTTCCCTGGGGAGCGCGAATCTCGGCCGGAAAATCGGGAAAAGTCGCGAGATCGTTGCCGAGCAGGGCCGAGGTGTTGGTGAACTGGGAGCCGGTGAGCTGCATGCCGTCGCCGGAGTCGCCGGCGAACCGGATGACGACGTCGTCGAGCTTTTCGTGCGCTACACGGCGGCCGGATCCGGCCCTGGAATCGAGAATGGGAAGCGTCATGGGGGGGGAATTCTAGCATCGGCCCCGGGGCCGGACGGCCTCATGCCGGACCGGGCTCGCGACCGACCAGGAGACCGCCCAGCCCGGCCAGCGGCAGAAAGATCGTGACGCCCAGGATCATGAACCAGAGGGGGTGGGGAATCATCGTGAACTGCGCCACCGCGAAGGCGGTCTGCAGCGCCCCGACCGCGAGGGCGTGCAGGCCCCGGCGGCTCTCCGAGAGCAGCGCCGCGACCAGCCCGCCGACGAAGGCGCCCCCGGCCCAGGCGGCGAGGACCGAAAGCAGCATCCCGGTCGGCGCCGTCGCGACGTACTGCTGCAACGCCTCGAAGTTCTCCAGGTCGACCCCGGCGGGTGCCGGATAGAGGCGGTGTCCGGCCAACTGCAGGACCCAGACCGTGGCGCTGCCGGAGAGTATGCCGACGATGACAGTGAGAATGCTTCGGATCATGCTCTGGACCTCCCGCGACCGGAGGGTGAAGTCTAACCGTTCAGGAAGCGCCGGCGCCGGGCGCGGCAGCGAAGCCCGTCCACTGGACCCGGTCCGGGAGCTTTGTTCGCTATAGTTTGCCCGTGCGGATCCTGATCGTGGAGGACGAATACCGGCTCGGCGAACACGTCGCCAAGGGGCTGCGCGAGGAGGGCTTCGCGGCCGACCTCGCTTCGACCCGGGGGCGCGCCCGTGAGCTCATGATCGAGAATCCCTACGATCTCGTCCTGCTCGACCTGTTGTTGCCCGACGGGGACGGACTCGCCCTGCTGCGCGAATGGCGCCGGGAAGGACACTCGACACCGGTCCTGGCGCTCACCGCCCGCGATCTGCTCGCCGACAAGATCGCCGGCCTCGATGCCGGCGCCGACGACTATCTGACCAAGCCGTTCGCCTTCGAGGAGCTGCTGGCAAGGATCCGCGCCCTGCTGCGGCGGCGAGTGGCCGAGCCGATGAGCACGCTGGGCATCGCCGATCTCGCCCTCGACCGCACTGCGCGCCGGGTCGAGCGCGCCGGCCGCGAAATCGATCTCACGCCCAAGGAGTTCGCCCTGCTCGAGCACTTTCTTCTCCACCCCGGCGCCACCCTGACCCGCGCCGAGATCGCCGAGCACGTCTGGGACGAACGCTACGAGGCCCGCAGCAACGTCATCGACGTCATGGTCGCGCGCCTGCGGCGCAAGCTCGAGGCAGGTGGCGCCACCAGGCTCCTGTACGCCGTTCCGGGGATGGGATACGTCCTGCGCTCGCGTGAAAGTGCCGAGCCGGGCCCCCCGGGAGATCGCGGCGAGCGCCGCGATTGAGCGCCCCGTCGCAGCGGCGCTCCCGATCCCTCAAGACCATCTTCGGTTGGTGGTTCGCGGCCACCCTGCTCACGCTCTACGGCGTCATCTCCGCCACGGTCTACATTCACGTCCGGTCGAGCACCCAGCGCGACATTCAACTGGTGGTGAAATCCGAGGCCGAGGCCGTCGCCGGCTACATCGGCTCCACCGGGCGCCTGGACGCGCCGGAGCTCGCAGAGCCGGAACGCGCTCCGTTCACGATCTGGGTTCGTCTGCTCGAGAACGGCAAGCTTGTCGCCGCAACGCCGGGCGTGCCGGACCTCCCGATCGAAGCGCTTCCCCGGGTGGGAGGCAGCTCCGACTCGGCGCGCGCGGTGCTCGGAAACGATCCCCTGCTCGTGGTGCAGCACGACGTCGGCGGCTCGCGGCCCGATCTCGTCGTCGAGGCGATCGGCCGCGTTGGCCCGGCCCTCGAAGCCCAGCGCCGCGTGCGCAGCGGACTGCTGCTCGGGGGGCTCGTCGTCATTCCCATTGCCGCCCTGGGAGGGCGCCTGCTCGCGGCGCGCGCCATGCGGTCGGTCGACAACCTGGTGACGGCGATTCGCGAGCTCAACTCGGAGCGGCTCGGCGACCGCCTCGTCTTCCAGGGTCCCATGGTCGACGAGATCGCGGTCCTCACCGGCGCCTTCAACGATCTCCTGTCGCGGCTGGAGGCGAGCGTGCAGACCATGCGGCGCTTCACCGCCGACGCTTCGCACGAGATCCGCAATCCCCTCACCATCCTGCGGACCGGCTTCGAGGTCGCCCTGCGCCGCCCGCGGTCGGCCGAGGAGTACCAGTCGCTGCTGCGCCGGCATCTGCAGGAGATCGACCGCCTGCAGCGGGTGGTGGAGGGTCTTCTCGCGTTCGCCCGCCAGGAACCGGGGCAGGAGACCTCGATCGTCCGCGAGCGGCTGGATTTCTCCCGCCTCGTCGCCGAGTCGGCGTCCGCGTTCGAAGAGATCGCCGCCGAACGCCGGGTCGGCATCGCCTGCACGATCCTCCCCGGACTCGAGGTCCTCGGAGACGCGGGCCTCCTTCGGCTGATCGGCTTCAACCTCATCGACAACGCGCTCAAGCACAGCCCCGACGGCTCCGCGATCGAAATCTCGGTCGAACCGCGCGGCGGCCTTCTCCGCCTGGTCGTCGCGGACCACGGCCGGGGCGTTCCCGGGCCGGATCGCTCCAGGATCTTCGAGCGCTTCTTCCGCAACGAGCAGGAGCCGGGGCACCACAACATCGGCGGCCTGGGTCTCTCCGTCGTGCGCTGGGTCAGCGAGGTGCACGGCGGCAGCGTCCGACTTCTCGACCAGGGGCCCGGAGCGGCTTTCGAAGTGCTGCTCCCGGCAGCGACGTAGAGGCGGCATCTGCGTCGCCCATGAAGGCGCGGCCAGCCGCCGGGCTGCCGGCCGGCGCCCCGGCCTCAGTGGGCGGCGGGGCGATTGGCGCCAGTGGCGGCGCCGGCGCCCTGCTTCGCGGCGGCGACCAGATCGAATGCCTGGAGGCGCATGCTCGCTCGGCGGCCGTCCTCTTCGAGACTCGCCGGGCGGTACCCCAGCCGCGATTCGTCGACCGTGAACGGCTTCATCAGGTCGGACTTGCCGACGATCGACTGCGCCCGGTTGTAGAACGCCATGTCGTAGTTGTTCGACATGATGATGGCCTCTTCCGGACAGGCGTCGACGCAGTAGCCGCAGAAGACGCAGCGCAGCATGTCGATCTCGTAGACCACCGGGTACTTCTCGATGTTGACGTCCGGATGCTCGGCGGCCTCGATGTGGATGCACTCCGCGGGGCAGGCCGTCGCGCAGAGGTAACAGGCCACGCAGCGCACCGAGCCGTCGGGCCGGGTGGTCAGAATGTGGTGCCCACGGTAGCGCGGACTGTATTCGCGGCGCTCCTCCGGATACTCGATGGTCACCCGCTTGCGGATCCTGAGGAGATTCAGAAACATGTGACGGATCGTCACCATGAGGCCGGAAAGGAGCGGCAGGTAGATGCGCTCCGCGATCGTCATGCGCCGCGGAACGATCCTCGTGGGATGGTGCTCGACGCCAGGCAACTTGAGGGCGGCAGGATCGACGCTCATCGATCGAGCTCCCCGGCGATGACGTTCAGGCCGCCCAGCGTGGCGATCACGTCCGAGATCGTGTGTCCCATCATGAGAGTCGAGAAACTCGAGAAGATCGGGAAGCAGGGCGGCCGCACTTTGATCCGGTAGGGCTTCCCGGAGCCGTCCGAGATGCAGTAGAAGCCGAGCTCGCCGTTCGCCCCTTCGACCATGCCGTAGCGCTCTCCCGGCGGCACCTGGATGCCGTCCATGATCAGCTTGAAGTGGTAGATCATCGACTCCATCTGGTTGTAGCAGGCATCTTTCGTCGGCAGCGCGATGTGCGGATCGTCGACGATGCATTTGCCTTCCGGCATGCCGCGATCGAGCAGCTGGCGGATCATGGAGAGCGACTGGCGGATCTCGAGCATGCGGATCCGGAAACGGTCGTAGATGTCTCCCCCCTGGAGCACGGGCACTTCCCAATCGAGCGTGTCGTAGAGGTCGTAGGGATGGGCACGGCGCACGTCGTAGGCTACGCCGGAGGCCCGCAGGCACGGACCGGTCCAGCCCCAGTTCACGGCATTCTCGCCGGACATCGCCGCGATGCCGACCGAGCGGTCCATGAAGATCCGGTTCTTGGCGACCAGGGTCTCGACGTCGTCGATGAGCGGCGGAATGAACTCCAGCAGACGCCTGCAGTGCGCCTCGAACGTCGACGGCAGCTCGGCGAGCAGGCCGCCGATGCGGTTCGCCGAGACCGTCAGGCGGGAGCCGCAGACCGACTCGAGCAGCCCGTAGATCTCCTCGCGGGGCTGGAAGAAGTACCAGAAGTTGGTGAGCGCTCCGAGGTCGACGAGCGTCGAGCCGTTGCAGACGCAGTGGTCCATGATGCGGGAGAACTCGGAGAGGATCGTCCGCGCCCAGACCGCGCGCGGCGGTGCCTCGATGCCGAGCAGCTTCTCGACCGTCTTGCAGTAGCCGACGTTGTTGATGAACGAGGAGCAGTAGTTCAGACGATCGGTGTACGGGATCACCTGCTGCCAGGTGTGGCTCTCCGCCATCTTCTCGAAGCAGCGATGCAGATAGCCGATCTCGACCTCGGAGGCGACGATCTGCTCGCCGTCGAGCATCGCGACCATGCGCAGGGTGCCGTGCATGGCCGGATGCGACGGGCCGATGTTGATCGTCATGCGCTCGAACATCGAATCGCCGTTGTTCGACGACGCGGGCGCTTCGAGCTTCGGCGAGTAGATCTTGTCCTCGGTCAGGATCCAGCGCCGCGCGGCGTCGTAGTCCTTGCGCAGGGCGTGCCCCTGGAATCCGTCGTGGGTCAGGAGCCGGCGAAGATTGGGATGACCCGTGAACCTGAAGCCGAACAGATCCCAGGCCTCGCGCTCGAACCAGTCGGCGGCCTTCCAGACCGGGATCAGCGACGGCAGGACCGGGTCGGCTTCGGTGAGCGGCACCTTGAGCCGCAGGCGCTCGCCGCGCGGCATCGAGTAGAGGTGATAGACCGCCTCGAACCTGCCGCCGTCCTCGTCCGAGCGGTCCGGAAAATCGACCCCGCAGAGATCCAGCAGCATGTCGAAGCGCGTCTTCGGATTGTCGCGAAGGTCGCGGCAGAGCTCGAGCAGGTGCTCGCGCGCGACGATCCAGGTGGGCTGATCCAGTCCCTCCTGGGGGGTGACGCTCCCTTTCGGGAGACGATCAAGCAGCGGCTGAGCTTCCACCAGCACCCTTGGCCCTCCCCTTCTGGTTTCTGGCCTTGCGATCGCGCGCGACCTTCTCCTTGATCTGAAGGATGCCGTAGATCAATCCTTCGGGCGAAGGCGGACAGCCCGGAACGTAGATGTCCACGGGAATGATCTCGTCGATCCCCTGCATCACGTGGTAGGCGCGATAGAAGCCGCCGGAACAGGCGCAGGCTCCCATCGAGACCACCCACTTCGGATCCGGCATCTGATCGTAGATCCGCTTCAGTACCGGCCCCATCTTGTCGGTGATCGTGCCGGCGACGATCATGAGATCGCTCTGCCGGGGAGAGAAGCGCACGACTTCGTAACCGAACCGCGCCATGTCGTAGTGGCTCGAAACGGTGCTCATGAACTCGATGGCGCAGCAGGCGGTGCCGAAAGGGAGCGGCCAGAAAGAGTGCCGCTGCGCCCATTCGGCGATCGTGTCGAGCCGCGTCGTCAGCCAGGATTCGCCCTGAATCTGCATGTCGTCGTTGGCGCCCATCCGCCCCCCGCCTTCCGGAGTCATCGTATCAGCCCGAAATGTCACCCTGCGAGCGCGTCATCGCGTCGAGCAGCGAGTCGAGCCGGGCCAGATGCTCCTGTTGGCGGGCGACGACCTTGGTGAAGACCGCCGCGGTCGCGGCATCGACCTCGCCCGACATGCGCGGATAGAGAGAGTCGTTCTCGTAGCGCTCTTCGGCCAGCGCCGCCTCGAGGTCCTGGTTCCCGCCCCGGACCTGCCCGGCGGCCTCGAGCTGCAGCCGCGCCAGCTCGTCCTTCTCGGCCGCGAGTGCGCGCCAGGCATCCGCGAGCTTGGGGTGTCCTTCTTCCGTCGCGCGCACGGCGGCGGCGCGGTAGCGCGCGGCGCTGGCGGCCTCGGCGTTGAATCCGGTCTTCAGATACTCTTGAGCGCGTGGCAATCGGGACACGAGAACTCTCCTCTGTTGGCGTGCGGCGTAAGCGCCGGAGAGTCGACTCGTCCCGGCGGCGGCGCGCGCTGCCGGCTATTCTAGGCCAAGCGGCGCGCTCGCGGGCGATTCCAGCGAAACTGCAGCGCCCTGCGGTGCGTAGTTCTCTAGCAGGCTCCGGACCTCCGATCGTGCCGCGCGGCTCACGAACGCTCACCCAGACCACCCTGCTCATCTCGGGGTTGATCTTCGCGCTCCTGCGCGGGCTCGCGGTGGCGCTCGACTCCGGCTTTCTCATGACGCTTTCGAAGCTCGCCCTCGCCTGCCTGGTGCTCGTAGCGCTGGCCTGGGCCTTCCGGGTTCTCTGGCGCAGCTTCTTCTGGCGGGTCGGCCGCCGCCTGGCGTTCTCCTATTTCACCGTCGGCGTCCTGCCGATGGCGATGCTGGCGCTGATCTTCCTCCTCGCCGCCTATATGTTCGGCGGTTTCCTGCTTGGCCATCTCTACCGTGACGCCCTCGACGACCTGGACGACGAGCTCCAGACGGCGGCCGAGACCAGGGTTGCGGACCTCCTGCACCGCAAGGCGGGCCTCCCCGATCGGGTCGGCGATCTCGCCTTCGTCGAATACGCTGACGGCAGGAAACTCTCCGGCGACGCCGAGGCCCCGCCCCGGTGGCCCGACTGGCTCGACCCGAGCGCTGGCGGAGGAAACAGAGCCGCCGGAACCGGCAGCAACACCGGCGCGGCGGACGGGCGTCATCCGTTCGTCGGCCTCGCCGACGGCCGGATCTCCGCGGCCGCCGTGGCGCGGGCCGAGGACCGCGGCGTCCTCGTCTACTACGCCGGCAACCTCGACGCCGAGCTGCGCCGCCGGACCCACGTCTGGGTCGACCTGCTGCGCGACGACGACCCACGCCGCAAGGCGACCACCCGCCTGCAGATCTTCGGTCGCGAGTTCCGTCTGGGTGGTCTCTGGCTGGACCGCACGCCCGAGCAGAGCGCCGCCTACTTCGAGCTCAACCCGCCGGCCTCGGCCGGCAAGCCGCGGCTCTGGGAAAAGCCGACGATTCTCTGGATGGAGTCGACCGGTTCCCTGCCCCTGCTCGCGACCGGGCAGCCGGCCTCCGAGAGCATCGCCGCGGCGCTCGCCAGCAGCCCGCCCAGTCTCTTCCGCGCCATGCTCTCGACCTCGGCCGAGGTCGATTCAGCTGCCTGGCTCGCGCTGGTCGGCGTCGCGGTGCTCTTCGCCGAGATCTACCTCGTCGCCGCGGGCATCGCGATCTTCATGATCTTCGGCCTCTCACGGGCCGTGAACCGCCTTTCGCGGGCCACCGAAGCGATCGGCCGGAGCGACTTCTCGACCCGCATCCCGGTCCGCCGCAAGGACCAGCTCGGCGACCTCCAGCGCTCCTTCAACTCGATGTCCGAGCATCTCGAGGAGCTGGTGCAGACGGCCGCGCAGAAAGAGGTCCTCGACAAGGAACTGGCGCTCGCCCGCCAGGTCCAGCAGGACCTCCTGCCGGCGGGGATCGACGAGCGTCCGGGGGTCGAGTTCTCGACCTACTTCGAGCCCAGCGCGGCGATCGGCGGCGACTACTTCGACATCCTCGACGCCGGCGGCGGCAAGGTCGCCGTGGTGATCGCGGACGTGGCCGGGCACGGCCTGGCGGCCGGCCTGCGCATGGCGCTGGTCAAGTCGGCGCTCACCCTGCTGGTCGAAGACCGGATCGCCGCCCCCGCCATCCTCGCCCGCCTCCACCGTCTCCTGCGCAGCAAGCCGGGAGAGCGCAGCTTCGTGACCGCCAGCCTCTCGATCTTCGACCCGGCCAACGGCGCGCTCGAGCTCTCCAACGCCGGCCATCCACCGGCCTACGTCGTGCGCGTCGCCGGCGACGTCGAGGAGCTCCTGGCGCCGGGCGTTCCGCTCGGCGCGCTCGGTGCCGGCGCAGCGGGCGCCGGCGCTCCGGCGGGCGGCTGCCGCACGCCTCGCCGTCGGCGACGCGATCGTCTGGCTCTCGGACGGGCTGATCGAATGCTGCAGCGCCGGCGGCGAGCAGTTCGGCTACGAGCGGACCCGGCGGCACCTCGAAGGGCCGCCCGAGAACGCCACCCAGATCCGCGATCGCCTGCTCGACGCGGTGCGCCGGCACACCGGCGGACTGCCCGCCGACGACGACCGGACCCTGGTCGCCATGCTCTATCGCGCTCCGGTGGCGAGGCCCTGACCACCCTCGCCGACGAGGGGAGGAAAGGACACCGGATCAGCGCGTGAGCTCGGCCACGGCCGCCGCCTCGAGCCCGAGGAATCCGAGGATGCGGCGCACGTAGCCCTGGGTCTCGCGGTAGGGCGGCACTCCGCCATAGCGCGCCACGGTGCCTTCGCCGGCGTTGTAGCCGGCGAGGACCTTGGGCAGGTCGTCGGCGAAACGATCGGCGAGGAAGGCGAGATAGCGCACGCCGGCCTCGATGTTGCGTTCCGGCTTGAACAGCTCGGAGGCGCGGACACCGTAGCGTTTGGCGGTCGCCGGCATGAGCTGCATCAGGCCGCGCGCCCCTTTGGCGGAGATCGCCCGCGGATTGAATGCCGACTCGGCGCGGATCACCGCCGCGACGAGCTCCGGGTTGACCTTGTGCCGGCGCGCCGCAGCGAAGATGAGATCGCCGTAGGCGGACGCCGGCGGCGCGGTCTCGGGAACGAAATGCAGCGGGTAGTCGAGCGCCGTCTCTTCGAGAACCTCGGCCGACTTCTCTGCCTCGTGAGCGACCTCGTCGTCGACCACGCGCTCGACCCGCAGCAACGGCATCCGCATCGTGCCGCCCATCGAGAAGGTGAGGACCGCGGTCTCTCCTTCGGCCGTGAAGGCGACCGTCTTGAGCACCGAGCCGTCGGTGAGGATGACCAGGTGCGCCGACGACGCCGAAGCGACGCCGAAGGCGACGGTCGCGCAGGTGAGCACGCGGAGCAGGTGGAAGGGTCGACGCGAACGCATCCGATCTCGCTTACGCGCGCGGGTGAAAACGGTCATAGGCGCCGCGCAGGCGCTCCTGGTGAATGTGGGTGTAGATCTCGGTCGTCGCAATGTCGGAGTGGCCGAGCATCGCCTGCACCGCGCGCAGGTCGGCGCCATGCTCGAGCAGATGGGTCGCGAAGCTGTGGCGCAGGACATGCGGCGAGATCCCGCGCTCGAGTCCGGCGCGCACACCCAGGGCCTTGAGGATCTTCCAGAAGCCCTGCCGGGTCATCGGCGCCCCGCGCAGGTTGACGAAGACCGCATCGTGCCGCCCGCGCGCCAGTTTCGGCCGGAGCTCGGCGAGGTAGCGCCCGAGGGCGCGCTCAGCCTCCTCCCCCACCGGCACGACACGCTCCTTCGAGCCCTTGCCGAAGGCGAGGAGATAGCCGCCCTTGAGGTCGATCTGGGGCAGGCGCAGCCCGACGAGCTCAGAGACCCGGAGGCCGGTGGCGTAGAGCAGCTCCAGCATCGCCCTGTCGCGCAGGCCCGCCGGAGTCGCGAGGTCAGGGGTCGCGAGGAGCCGTTCGACCTCCTCCTCCGAGAGCACTTTCGGGAGGCGCCGGAAGAGGCGCGGCGGCGCGAGATTTTCGACCGGATCGTCGCGGCGCTCACCCGCTTCGACGAGGTCGCGATAGAAGCCGTGCATGGCGGCCATCGCCCGGCGCACGGAACGTGGGCTGATTTCGCGGCCATGCAGCCAGCGCAGATGCGCGGCGACCGCGGCGGGGTCGGCGGTGAGGAGATCCTTCGACTTCTGGCCGTCGAGCCACTCCCCCAGGCGCACGAGGTCGCTGCGATAGGCGTCGACCGTGCGCGGAGAAAGGCCGCGCTCGTAGGCGAGCGCGTCGAGCCAGAGGTCGAGCCGGCGCCGCCAGGGGACGGCAACTCCGGGGGCGACAGGCTTTTCGGGGGGAGCTGCAGGGGCCCTTCCCACTCCCGATCGCCGGTCTACCATTGCGGAGCCGCGACCGCCACGCCGACGAACGGATTGTCGCGCCGCTCGTCGTCGAGTCCGCTCTCCGGTCCGTGTCCCGGCAGCAGGCGGTAGTCGCCGCCAAGGACGAAGAGCTTTTCGCGGATCGACCGGACGAGCGCCTGCGCATCGCCTCCCGGGAGATCGGTGCGCCCGACTCCGCGGCAGAAGAGGGTGTCGCCGACGAGGATCTCGCGGCTAGCCTCGTCGATCAGGCAGACCCCGCCGGGGGTGTGCCCTGGCGTGTGCAGCACGCGCAAGACGAGGCCGGCGACTTCGACATCGACGCCTTCTTCGAGCCAGCCGGACGGTTGCGGACAGGGGCGGGCCTTGAGAAAGGTCTCGAGCTCCGGCCACTGCGGGCGCTCGAGGTAGGGCAGATCGGCCGCATGAATCCAGACGCCGAGCCCGAAGCGCTCGGCGATGTGGGCGCAGTGCGCGATGTGATCGACATGCCCGTGGGTCAGCAGGATGCGCTCGGGCGCGAGACCCCGGCGTTCGATCGCGGCGATGATCCGGCCGCTCTCGGCGCCGGGATCGACGACCGCGCACCGCCCCGTCTGCTCCGCCCCCACGAGGTAGCAGTTCTCTTCCAGCGGTCCAACGGTGAGCTTCTCGATCAGCATGACTTTGGGGCCGGCGGGCGCGCGGCGGCGGCTCAGGCTCTGGTGTGGCGCTGGCAGAGGGCGAGCAGGCGCTCCTCGGAAAGGACCGCGTCCGACTCCTTGGCGGCCTGGAAGATCCTCTGGACGAGAGCCGGCGAGCTCTCGATCCCCCGTTCCTGCAGCCAGCAGGTGACGTTCGCCTGGCCGCTCATCGGACCGACCTCGACCTCCTGCCGCCGGCCGACCATCGCCGCCGGGATTCCCGAGTAGACCCGGTCGGCGAGCCAGTCGTGCCCCTTGGCGCGCGCCTTGAGGATGGCGGCGGCGTGCACTCCGGTCTGCGTCCGGTAGGCGTCCTTGCCGAACACCGGATAGCTCTCGGGAATCGCGACACCCGTGGCGCGCGAGACCAGGTCGCAGAGCCCGGAGAGCGGCTGCAGATTCCAGTGGCTCCAGCCGAAGAGCTCGAAGTTGACCAGCATCTGGTCGAGCGCGCAGTTGCCGACCCGCTCGCCGATGCCGAGGATGGTGCCGTGGAGACGGTCTGCGCCGGCCTCGGCCGCGGCGATGGCGTTGGCGAGTCCCAGGCCGCGATCGTTGTGCCCGTGCCAATCGACCGCGACGTCCTCGCGCATGTCGTCGACCACTTCGCGGAGGAAACGGACGAGATTGCGCGCCCCTTCGGGCGTCGCGTGCCCGACGGTGTCGGCGATGCAGATCCGGCGAGCTCCGGCCTCGACCGCCGCGGTGTAGAGGGCGCGCGCATCCTCGGGCCGGGCGCGCGTCGTGTCCTCGGTGACGTACATGACCGGCAGGCCCTCGCGCGTCGCCAAGCCGACCGCATCGCGGGTCAACTCGAGGAGCTTCGCCAACTCCCAGCCCTCCGTGTACTGGCGGATCGGTGAGGAACCGAGGAAGCAGGCGACCTCGATCGCCAGCCCGGTGCGCTGTGCGATCTCGACGATCGGGCGGATGTCGGCCTCGAGGGTGCGGGCCGCGCAGTTGGGAGAGATGGCGAGATTCTGCTCGACGATCTCGCGGGCGAGACGCGTGACATCGGCCACGACGTGCGGACCGGCACCCGGCAGACCGATGTTCAGCGAGTCGATGCCGATCGCCGCCAGGCCGTGGAGGATCTCGAGTTTCTGCTCGATCGCCGGCGTCTTCACCGACGGCGACTGCAGGCCGTCGCGCAGAGTCTCGTCGTTCAACGCCACCCGCCCGCGCGCCGGGACGAGCTCCCCGTGGCGCAGTTCCAGTCGTAGATCAGCTCGGATTCCGAGGGATGCATCGGCGGCCTCCTCAGGAGACGACGGCGGTCCCCGCGGTGCCGACGGCGCGGGCCACGAGATCGCCGACTTCACTGGTGGTCAGGCTGCCACCCAGGTCGTGGGTGGTCCTTCCGGAGCGAATCGACTCGCCGACCAGGCCTTCGATCTCGAGCGCGGCCTGCCGATGTCCGAGGTTCTCCAGCATCAACGCCGTGGAGAGGATCGCCCCGAGCGGATTCGCCTTGCCGCTGCCGGCGTACTTCGGCGCCGAGCCATGCACCGGCTCGAACATCGAGGTGCGCCCCGGATGAAGATTCGCCGACCCGGCGACCCCGAGGCCACCCTGGAGCGCCGCGCCGAGATCGGTGAGGATGTCGCCGAACATGTTGTTCGAAACGATGACCTCGAACTGCTCCGGGGCGCGCACGAGCTGCATGCAGAGGGCGTCGACGAACATGTGGGAGGCCGTGATCGACGGATACTCCCTGGCCAGTCCGAAGAAGACGCGCTGCCAGAGATCGTGGCCGTAGCGCATGACGTTCGACTTGTCGGCCATCAAGACCTTCTTCTTGCCGTTCGCCACCGCCCAGTCGAACGCGGCGCGGCAGATGCGTTCGACCCCTTTGTAGGTATTGATCTCCTCCTGGACCGCGACCTCGTCCGGTGTTCCCTTCTTCAGGAAGCCGCCGATGCCGACGTAGGAGCCTTCGGTGTTCTCGCGGAAGATGGTGAAGTCGATATCCGCCGCGTTCTTGCCCTTGAGCGGGCAGAGCCGGGCATCGTAGAGCCTGCAGGGACGGAAGTTGATGTACAGGTCGAGCTGAAAGCGGATGCCGAGGAGGATGTCCGCCGCGTGCCGCATGTCGGGGATGCGCGGATCGCCGTAGGCACCGATGAAGATCGCCGAAAAATTGTCGCGCAGGTCCTCCATCGCGCCGGCCGGGATCGAGACTCCGGTCGCGAGGTAATGGTCGGCGCTCCACGGAAAATGGACCAGCTCGAGCGGCAGCGAGTGGCGTTCGGCCGCCGCCTCGAGAACCTTGACCGCCTCGGCGGTGACGTCGCGTCCGATGCCGTCTCCGGGAAGGACTGCGATGCGTTGCGGACGGCGGTTCTTGGGATCGGTCAGATTCATCGGTAATCTCGGTTCATGTAGGTCGTTGTCGGAAGATGCCGGTCCATCTCACGCCTGCGGGGGGCGCGCACGCGATGCGCTCGCCGGCGGGGATGCTAGCACGCGACCCAGCGCCCAGAAGCCGATCCACAGCGCGCCGCCCACGGCGCCGGCGGCACCCCAGAGCGCGCCTCCTCCAAGGCGCTCGTAGACCGCGAGGCCGAGCGCCGGCGCGATCAGGAAGGCGGTCGCGAACGACATCGTGTAGGCGCCCATGTAGCGCCCGGAGCGCGCGCTGCCGGCCCGGGCGGCGACGAAGATATTGGCCATCGGCAGGCTCAGCATCTCGCCGACCGTCCAGACGAGGACCGTGCCGGCGGCGTAGAGCGCCCCTCGACCCAGAGGGAGGAGCGCGAATCCGAGGCAGAGCAGGAAGGCTCCCGGCCCGATGACCGCGAGCGGCGGCAGGCGCTCGATCCGGTGCAGGATCAACATCTCGCAGGCGACGACGACGAGCGCGTTGAGGCCGAGCAGACCGCCGATGCCGGCTTCGCTGAGCCCGTACTCGTGATGGAGGTAGAGCGGAAAGGTGCCGTTGATCTGGAAGAAGACCACCGCGAGCACCATCGCAAGCCCCAGGAAGACGACGAACGGGCCGTCGCGCCAGGGCGATCCGACGGGCTCGACCGCGCGCGGGGCGGTGTCCACCTGCGCCAGGCCGCGGCGCGCGGCGCGGCGGCGCGCCAGGAACAGCACCGTGGCGGCGGCCCAACAGGTGCAGGCATCGGCGATGAACAACAGGTCATAGTTGACGGTGGCAAGAAGGCCGCCGACCGCCGGGCCGATCGACATCCCGGCGTTCACGGCCAGCCGCAGGAGCCCCATCGAGCGCCCCCGGACCTCCACCGGGACGCCTTTCCCTGCCGCGGCGAGCAGCGCCGGGCGATACATCTCGGCCACCAGACTGATCACGACCATGGCGAAGCCGAAACCGCGCTCCGAGGAGATCCGGGTCAGCGCGAGAAAGCCGACGCCGGTGCCGACGAGCGAAAGTTGCTGCACGGCGACCGGCGACCAGCGATCCGCCGCCCAGCCGCCGAGGAAGGCGCCGCCGATGGCGCCAGCGCCGTAGAGGGCGAGCATCCGGCCGGCTGCCGCCGGACTCCAGCCGAACTGCCCGGTCAGATAGAGGGTGAGGAAGGGCAGGACCATGGTGCCGGCGCGATTGACCAGCGTCGCGAAGGCGAGAATCCATACCTCCCCCGGCAGGCCGGAGAAGGCGCGGACGTAGCTGCGTCCGAGCTTGCGCAGGGGGCTCAAACGAAGATTACCTGGAGGCGGAAGTGGGCGGGGCGCAAGCGGCAGAAACTGCGCGGCTCATCCAGCCGCAGTCATCGGTGCGGCGACAGGCAGGTCGTGCGCGCCATCGAAGGCAAAGACGTGCTGCACCCGCGGGACCAGGAAGGCCGAGTGCAGGGCGGCCCAACCCTGGGCCGGTGCGAACGGCAGGAAGGTGTCGAGCCAGTCGGTCTGTTCGAGGCGCGCGCGGACCGGCAGGAGAGCAGCCCCCGGCGGCTCGGACTCCACCCTCCTGAGCGTGCCGCCCTGCCGCCAGTAGGCCCGGGTGCGCTCGCGAAAGAAGGCCACCTCCTCCTCGAATCGCCGGCTCTCCGGGCTTCGCCCCCCGGCGGGCGCCGCAATCTGGACCGCTGCCCGCAGCCCGGCGCCAGCGGAGAACTTCCAGCGCCACTCCCGGGCCACCCGGGCGGTCTCCTCCGCGCACTCCTGCGGCAGGCCCTCCGGAAACTCGCACACCGCGGCGGAGAACGGCTGCCCGCCGACGAGACGCCCGATCGGCACCACCCAACCCGGCACCAGCTGCCGCAACAGCAGGATCGCCGCGGTGTTGGCGGCGTCGCGCACGTAGAGCCGCGCATCGACCTGGGGATAGGAGAGCGCGAGCCAGCTCGCGCCCCGCAGATGAATGCCGACCTGGCGGAAGAGCACCAGCGAGAAGAACGCCTGGCTCTCCCCGCCGTGGACGCTGCCGCCGGCCCCGTCGTAGCGCAAACCCGGCGGAGCCGGAGGGAGCGCTGCAAGCGGCAGGGACCAGTTCAGATAGAGGGCGTCGGCCAGGGCCGTTTCGAGAACCACGAGCGGAAGTTAGCCTGTCTCCACGCGAGCGGCAAGGGGCACCTCGTCCGGAAACTGTCGAGTTCTTCCGCGCGCCGCCTTTCAAGGGAGAATGGCGCCATGTTCAGGCTGCGCTCTCTCCTCGCTGCAATCGCCCGACTCGCTCGACTCGCCCGACGCGCTCGACTCGCTCCGGGCACGCTCGCCGCACTCACGATCCCGCTGGCCGTCTCGAGTCCGGTCGCGATCTCGACCGTCCGGGCCGAGGGCCCGGCCGCGATCGACCGCCCGGGCCTCGCCGCGGCGCTCGACCGCATCGACGCCGCGAGCCTCTCCGCCCCGGTCCGATTCCTCTCTTCCGACGCCCTCGAAGGGCGGGGACCGGGCAGCGCCGGTGACCGGCTGGCGCGGCTCTACCTCGCGACCGGGCTCGAAGGGCTCGGGCTGCAGCCTGGGGTCGGAGCCGCGGGCGGTGCGCCGGGCGCAGCGGCAGGAGAACCCTCCTGGCAGCAGCCGTTCCCAATGATCGGCATCCTTTCCAAGGTGCCGCCGCAGTGGGCGTTCTCGGGCCCGGGCGGAGATCTCGAGCTCGAGTGGTGGGACGAGTTCATCGCGGCCTCCGGGGTCCAGCAGGCGACGGCCGGGATCCGGGACGCCGAGGTGGTCTTCGTCGGCTACGGTATCCAGGCACCTGAGTTCGGTTGGGACGACTTCAAAGGGGTCGACCTCAGGGGCAAGGTCCTGCTGATGCTCAACAACGATCCGGACTGGGACGAAGCGCTCTTCGCCGGCAAGCGCCGGCTCCTCTACGGCCGCTGGACCTACAAGTACGAGAGCGCCGCGCGCCAGGGCGCCGCCGGCGCCATCCTCATCCACACCACCCCCTCGGCCGGATACCCGTTCCAGGTCGTCCAGTCTTCCTGGACGAGCGAACAGTTCGAGCTCCCCGCGGGCGACGAGCCGCGCCTCCAGGTCGCCGGCTGGACGACAGAGAGCGCCGCGGAGCGGCTCGTGGCACTCTCCGGAAGGAAGCTCGCGGAGTTGGTCGAAGCGGCGAAGTCCAAGTCGTTCCGGCCGGTGGCGCTCGGCCTGCGCACCAGCCTGGCGCTCACCACCGTCATCCGCCAGGTCGAGACCGCCAACGTCGCTGGGCTTCTTCCGGGATCGGATCCACGCCTCGCGGAAGAGGTGGTGGTCTACACCGCGCACCACGACCATCTGGGCGTGGCCAAACCCGACATGGAGGGCGACTCGATCTACAACGGCGCGGTCGACAACGCCACCGGCTGCGCCCAGCTCCTGGCCCTGGCGAAGGCGTTCGTGGCGCTGCCGGAACGCCCGCGGCGCTCGATCCTCTTCCTCTTCGTCGCCGCGGAGGAGCAGGGTCTCCTCGGGTCGGAGTACTACGCGACCCACCCGACGGTTCCGCCGGCGCGCCTCGCCGCCAGCATCAATCTCGACTCGGCGAACATCTACGGCCGGACCCGGGACGTGACCTACGTCGGGCTCGGAAAGTCCAGCCTCGACGCGGTCGTGATCGCGGCAGCGGCAGCTCAGGGGCGCATCGTCCACGGCGATCCGGCGCCCGAGAAGGGCTCTTTCTACCGTTCGGACCAGTTCAACTTCGCGCGCATCGGCGTGCCGGCGATCTACCTCGATCCCGGCACCGAGCTCGTCGGCGAGGGCGCCGCGGCGGCCAAGGCGCGCCAGGACGCCTACGACTCGACCTGCTATCACCAGCCGTGCGACGAGATGAGCGACGGCTGGGTCTGGGACGGGATGATCGAAGACACCCGTCTCGCCCTGGCGATCGGCCTCGCCATCGCCGACGCCGACGCGCTGCCCACCTGGAATCCGGGCGACGAGTTCGCAGCGGCGCGCCGGGCGGCGCTCGCCGAGGCCGGTCGCTGAGTCCGCCATGACGCCGCAGGGTTGGTGGCTGGCGGGACTCGTCGTGCTCGTCGTAGTCGTCCTTCTGGAAGGCAAACGCCAGGAACGCGTGCACGGCAAGAGCCAGCGGCGCGGGCTGATGCGCACCGGGCTGCTCGAGCTCCAGAGACAGCTCGAGCCGGAGCGCAAGATCGAGATCCTGCTCGACGAGCGCGCTGACACCGAGGCCGACGAGAGCGCCGCGCCGCCTGCTCCACCCTCTCCCGCGGCTCCGCGGGCCCCCGCGGCACCTCCGGACCCGCACCGTTGAACCTTCCCGAGGCGATGCGGGCCCTGCGGCACCGCAACTACAGGCTGTTCTTCACCGGCCAGCTCATCTCGCTCATCGGCACCTGGATGCAGTCGGTGGCCCAGGCCTGGCTCGCCTACCGGCTGACCCATTCGGCGGTCGTCCTCGGCATCGTCGGATTCGCCGGCCAGGTACCGACGCTCCTCTTCTCGCCAGCCGGCGGGGTCGTCGCGGACCGCTTCCCCCGCCGCCGAGTGCTGCTCGTCACGCAGTCGACGTCGATGCTCCTCGCCCTCTCGCTGGCTGCGCTCGCGCTCTCCGGCCGCGCGACGGTACCCTGGATTCTGACCATCGCGGCGCTCTCCGGCGTCGTGAATGCCTTCGACATCCCGACCCGGCAGGCGTTCGCGGTGGACATGGTGGGGCGCGACGACCTGGTCAATGCGATCGCCCTCAACTCCTCCATCTTCAATGGCGCCCGTGTCGTCGGCCCGGCCATCGCCGGGCTCCTGGTCGCGCGGATCGGCGAAGGCTGGTGCTTCCTCGCCAACGGCGTGAGCTATCTCGCCGTCCTCGGCAGTCTTCTGGCGATGCGACTGCCGCAACCTCTGGAAGTCGCCCATCCGGCCTCGGTCTGGACGAGTGTGCGGGAGGGCTTCGTCTATGTGTCGCGGGCCCGTCCGGTGCGGGCGCTCCTTCTGCTGCTCGGGTTGGTCAGCCTCACCGGCATGCCCTACGCGGTCCTGATGCCGGTCTTCGCCCGCGAGATCCTGCACGGCGGCGCCCGCGAGCTCGGTCTGTTGATGGGCTTCTCCGGGGTGGGCGCCCTCCTCGGCGCGGTCGTCCTCGCCACCCGCAGGTCGGTCAAGGGTCTCGGCAGCTTCGTCGCCTTCTGCGCCGGAGGATTGGGCCTCACCCTCGTCGCCTTCGCCTGTTCGCACGACTTCCTGCTTTCGGCTCTCCTTCTCGTCCCGGTGGGCTTCTTCATGATGAGTGAAATGGCGAGCTCGAACACCCTCATCCAGTCGCTCATTCCCGACGCCATGCGCGGCCGCGTGATGTCCCTCTACGCCATGATGTTCATGGGCATGGCGCCGATCGGCGCCCTGCTCGCCGGCGCCCTCGCCGCCCGGATCGGCGCCCCGCTGACCGTCGCCGCGGGCGGACTCGTCTGCTTCGCCGGCGCCCTCCTTTTCGCCCGCCACCTCCCCCATCTGCGCGCCGACGCCCGCCAGATGATCGTCGAGCTCCAGATGTCCGCCGGCGACCCGCCCGAAGAGCCGACCTGAGTTCCCCGCGGCTGGACGCCCGCGAGCGCAGCGGGAATAGACTGCGCGTCGAGCAAACGCTTGGCACCGCAGCCCTGCAGGAGGAGGCTTCATGAGCTACGTCGATGGATTCGTGTTCGCGTTACCGAAGAAGAAAGTTGCGGCGTACAAGAAGATCGCCACCAAGGCGGGCAAGGTCTGGATGGAGCACGGCGCGCTCGCCTATTGGGAGTGCCTGGGCGACGACCTTCCGAAGCCGAAGAAGGGCAGCGTGAGCTTCCCCGGCATGGTCCAGGCGAAGCGCGGCGAGGTCGTCGGCTTCTCCTGGATCGCATACAAGTCGCGCGCCCACCGCGACAGGGTGCTCAAGAAGGTGCTCGCCGATCCGCGCCTCGCCGCGATGATGGAGCCGGGCGCGATGCCATTCGACATGAAGCGCATGGCCTACGGCGGCTTCGAGACGCTCGTCTCCTTCTGAACGCGCTTCTGATCTCCGCCGCTGCACCTCAGCGCGCGGCTGGCCCGGCACCACACCTCCTGAGCGCGGCGCCGGGCCGTCCAGCGGTCGCCGGCCGGATCAGGGTACCGTCATGTGCCAGGCCTGGGTGTTGCCGCCCTCGAAGCCGTCGCCGAACGGCAGATCCGACACCGAGATGTCGTCGTAGAAGGCCGACGTGGCGACGTTCGCGAACAGGTCGACCGCCGCCACGCTGAGGGCGCCACCGGCGAGGATATGCGACGTCCAGGTGCCGGAGTAGAGCAACGCGTCGTTGTAGAAGACCGACGCGGTGTCGGCGGTCAGGTTGACGACCACCCGGATCTCCACCCACTGGTTGAGGACCAAAGGACGCGTGGTCGCGCTGGTGCAGTCGCCGGCGACGTCGTCGCGCACCACCCCGCCGACGCTGTCGAAGCAGAGCTGCACCGACCAGTGCTCGTTCGCCGTGGCAGGGTAGGTGTTGACGAGAATGAAGTAGGTCTTGCCGGCGAACCCCGTCGGAAGGAATTGCCAGGCGGTGTAGGTCCACGTCCCGGAGGTGATGCCCGAATACTGGTGCACCAGGTCGGTGTCGCCCACGACGTCGATCGAGTTGGGGAGGCTGCGCGCCTGCGTCGCACTGGTCAGGGCGCCGACCGTTCCGACCCCGCCCCAGCCCTCCCAGCCGCCCTGGCCGATCACCTCAGAGCCGGTGACGTAGGTGTCGAAATGGTCGATCCAGTTATTGCTCGGTCCCTCCGGCGCCTCGGGCACCGCCAGGTCGGCAGGGGGTGCCGGCTGCGCGAGCCGGAAGTCGGAGGCCGCGAGGTTCGCCGGTTGCAGTGCGAACAGGGCACCGACTGCGAGAATGCTTCCGACGGTCGAGATCGCTTTCATTCTCATCTCTCCTCCTCGGGTCGGGACGGTCCGGCAACGGGGCCGTCCATGGAACTGCATCCCCCGCCGAGCGGACGAGCGTCCAGCAGGAGCACTCGCAAGGCGCAACGGGTCGGTGGCGCATTCTTAGCACAACTTTCCTGAGCATGAAGTCACAATTGCCGCTGGGCGGCTAGCTAGAGCTCGAGCGCGCGTCCCAGGTGGCGCCCGGCCGCGGCGAGGATCTCCTCGCGCATGGCGGCGATCTGGGCCCGTTTCTCGGCCTCCGGAAGGAACGAGTGCTCGGCGGCGGCAAGCGCCAGCTGGGCGAGCACCTCGGGCGTGTAGGCGAAGGCCTCGCCGACGCGGCGGAACTCCTCCGAGAGCGTGGTGTCGAAGAGCGCCGGATCGTCGGTGTTGATCGAGACCTCGAGGCCGGCGCGACGCAGGTCGTCGAACGGATGGTGGGCGACGTCAGGCGCCAGGCCGAGGCAGACATTCGACGTCGGGCAGATCTCGAGCGGCACTCGATCCCGGCGCAACCGGTCCACGAGCCCGGGGTCCGCAATCGAGCGCACGCCGTGGCCGATGCGCTCGGCGCGGCAGGAGTCGAGCGCCGAGTAGACCGCCTGCGGGCCGGCGTGCTCGCCGGCGTGCGCCACGCAGTGGAGTCCGGCGGCGGCAGCGGCGGCGAAATGATCCGCGAACGGCTCGCTCGGGAAGAGCGCCTCGCGGCCGGTGAGTCCGAGCGCGACGACGATCCCCTTCTTCTGGCCGGCAAGCGCCCAATCGAGGGTCGGGTCGGCGGTCTCCTTGCCGACGTCGCGCACGATGTCGGGAATCAGCCGGATGCGGATGTTCTCGTCGCGCTCGACCGCGACGATGGTCTCGGTCATCGCGTCCAGTACTTCGTCGATGGCCACACCGTTCTGCCAGTGCGTCCCGATGGTGAAGTGGACTTCCGAGTAGCGGATATTCTCGGCTGCCTGATCGACGGCGAAATCGGCGAGCAGGCGCTGGAAATCCTCCGGGTCGCGCACGCACTTGGAGCAGGTGAGATAGATCTCCACGAAGTGGTCGAAGTCGCGAAAGCGGAACCACTCCCGGAGCCCGGCCTCGTCGTTGGCGGGGAGCGTCACCCGCCGGCGGCGCGCCAGCGCGAGAAGCGTCCGCGGGCGCATCGCGCCCTCGAGGTGGACGTGCAGCTCGACCTTCGGGATTGCGCGCAGGAATGCTTCGAGACTCAGAGTGCCTCCTCGGGACCAGGTCCCCGGGAACTGTTGGCCAGCGGCCCGCTTCCCTGCTTCCGGCGCAGACGTTCGAAAACCAGCGGCGGCACGAGTCCGGTGATCTCGGCGCCGAACCGGGAGACCTCCTTGAGCAGCCGGCTGGAGACGTAGCTGTACTCCTCCTTCGGCATCATGAAAACGGTCTCGATGCGCGGATTGAGATGGCGGTTCATCAACGCCATCTGGAACTCGTACTCGAAGTCCGAAACCGCGCGCAGTCCGCGCACGATCGTGCGGGCCCGGATCTGTTCCATGAACTCGACCAGCAGACCCGAAAAGCTCTCGACGCGGAAGATGCCGTCCTCCCCGACCAGCGAGCGGATCATCTCCATTCTCTCCTCCACCGTGAAGAGCGGGTTCTTGTCCTCATTGTGCAGCACGGCAATGACGACCTCGTCGAACATCGGCCGGCAGCGTTCGATGATGTCGAGGTGGCCGTTGTGGATCGGATCGAACGAGCCCGGATAGACCGCCACTCGGCTGCTCATCGCTTCACCTCGGAGGAGAGATCGAACGTTTCGTAGTTGAGCGCGGCATCCGCGAGGCGCAGCAGGACGAGCCGGGCGGAGCCGGGAATCTCGCCGAGGAGGAGCGTTTCGCTCTGCCCGTCGAGGAGTCCGTCGGCAGCGGCTGCCGGCCGCCACTCCCCGGCGTCGACCGACAGCATCGCTTCCCGGAGCGGGTTCCAGCGGTCCGTCACCTCGACGCGCCAGGCGCCGTCCCGCTGCTCGACCTTGCCGCGCGCCGGCGGCGAGTGGTCGATGACCACCGGTTCGCTCTCCTGCTCCGCGGAGAGCGCCTCCGCCTCGGTATTGGCCAGGCGATCCGACGCGGTGAGGCGAAACCGGTAACGCCCGTCCGGCAGCACCGTGGCGTCGAAGCCGAAGTAGTCCTCTTTCAGATCTTCGACCATCGGCAGCCAGCCGGTGGCGCCGCTCTCGGTCCGCACGGCGAGCGCGTAGCGCAGGTCGTCGCCGTTGGGATCGGTCACCCGCCAGCGCAGCGTCCGCTGACCGAGCTTCCAGAGCTGCTTCGACCGCACATCACCGCCCGCTCCCGCGGGCTGCAAGGTGGTGAAGATGCCATCCCTGTTCGGGCCCGCCGGCTCGTAGGCCTGATCGGCCGGATTGAAGTTCGCGGGCACGAGGATCTGGCCGGGATCGAGAGCGCCGAAGCGGTCGATCCTCGGCCGCTGGTTGACCTGCTGATAGGAGGCCTCCGCCAGCTGCAGACGCGGCGAGCGCCCCTTCTCGCCCGCCATCTCGGCCTGCCACTGAAGGTACCGGCCGTTGCCGATCGCCGGAATCGGGACCTCCCAGCCGTTGCCGGAGGGCACTGCACTTCCCGCCGGACTCCAGCGCGACCAACTGGCGTCGGGGACGGCGCTCGATCCGGTGCGGAAACTCAGGCGCACGCTCGTGCCAGAGGGCATCTCGCCGCTCCAGCGGAAGACCCCGTAGCGGGCGAGCTGGCCCGAGTCGAAAGGAGCACTGGTAAAAGTGCCGCCCGCCGAGAGGCGCTCCGTGAGGCGATAAAGGGCCGCGGCGTTGGTCGTCAAGACGACGGGCAGTCCGCTGGCGCTGACCGGCGCCAGCGGACGCCCCACGGCTCACTCCGACGACCTGACGCTGTTCGAAGTCGTGATCGAGGGTTACCGTGAGCGGCGGGATCGGCGCGATTCCCGGACCGGCCGTCTCCCCCTCGACCCCCTGGACGCTGTAGAGACGCCCTTCGGCTCCAGTTCCGATGAAGAGGCGCCGGCTCATCCAGGCCAGGGCGAAAACGGTCTCCTCCTGCGACGACCAGACCGGCTCGACCAACCCGGCCGCCGAGATCGCGACGAGCTCGCTCCGCGGCCCGCGTCCTCCGGCGGGACGCGAGCCCGCAGGCGGCGTCTCCGCCTCGTTTTCCCCATCCCCGGTCACCGTCACCTGCGGGTCTGCGCCGGCGTCGCCCGACCTGGTCCCCTCCACCGCCGGCCGTGGCGTCGCCAGGTCGACCAGGCTCGCCTCCGACGCCAGCACGGCGGCGAAGAGCGTGCCTCCCGGCGCTTCCGCGATGGCCACGACCTCGGCCAGCGTCGAGTCGTAGAGGGTGCGCACACTGCCGTCGGCCGACCACCGCAGGAGCAGGCCCTGGCCGGCCGTGCCGATCAGAAGGTTGCCGTCGCGCTCCGCCAAGAGGCTGCGAAGATGGGGATCCTCGCCGTCGTAGACCAGCGTGCCCTTGCCGGCATCGTCGACGCGATAGAGGTGCCCTTCGGCGCCGGTCGCGACCCAGAGCGCGCCGTCGGCGCCGCGCGCCAGAGACCAGATGTAGGTCTCCCGCGGATCGAAGTAGGTCGAGACCTCTCCGCGACCTCCAGCGGGGATGCGGTAGACCTTGCCGGAGGGCGAGGTGCCGGCGAAGATCGTCCCGTCGGCATCGGCGAGGAGGGCGAAGACGTTGGATTCCGGCGCGTCCATCAGCACTGAAACAGCGCCGTCGCGCGTCACCTTGAGCACTCGCCCCTCGCCGCCGGTCCCGATCGCCCAGCCGTCCGGGAGAGCCGCCACCGCGAAGGCGAACGGCTCCGGAACCGAACCCACCGTGTCGACATCGGCCGCGAGCGACAGCACGCCACGCGCATCGACCCGGACGCCGGCGAGCGTGCCGGCGACGAAGCCGGCCTGCGTGTTGACCTGGTGGAGGCGCACCGGGCTGGCAGCGAGCGGCGCGGGATTGGAGATCACGGAGATCAGGGCGCTCAGGCCGAGCAGGACGGGCACGGCGCGCAGCGGCGTCCGCGCGCCACCGCGGTGACTTCCTTCGCCCGGGCACCACGCCCGGGTGGCTCGCGAATCACGGTTCATGCGTTCCCCTTCATGGGCGCCAGGCCCTTCCTCGCGGCTCATCTTCCGCCTCTGCCGGTGACGTTCAACGGTTCCCGGTCGGGCGGCCGGCGGATCTCGATTTCAACCCGCAACAGGCCCGCCAGCGGGCGCTCGCGGCGGTGGGCCTCATTCTGCACGATTGCGTTGCGCACGATCGTGGCGCTCTTTGCGCCCATCGCCCCCCAGATCGATCGCATCGAACCGGGGAGGCGCGGCAGGACCTCTCCACCAGTCGAGAGGCCCGTGCCGGAGAGCACCCCCAGGACGACGAGGTCGCTCGTCGAATGGAGCGACCGGAGGAGCTCGAGGGCCTGTTCGATGCGGGCGGGCGGCGCCGGGGCGAGCGCCAGACGCGCTGCATCTGCGCTCGCCCCGTCCCCGACCAGCAGTGAGTATCTGCCGTCCGGCAGACCCGATGGCACCACGATGCGCTCGCTCCAGCGAACGTTCTCGCCGCGCCAGCCGCGGGCGTCGATCTGCAGGTCGAGAGCCTCCCCCGGCGCGACGCGAGTGCGGCTCGGCCGCACGAAGGTGAGCGTCGCGGCGCGCGGTTCGGCCTGCATCCGGACGTCGATGCCGATGGCGCTCACCGCGAGCGGCGCGAGCTCGTTCTGGGAGACGAAGGCCAGCACCGAAATCACGAATGCAATTGCATCCTGGGGAGCGCCGGCGCCGTCGAAGCTCTGCTCCATCGCCAGTGCCGGCCGCTGCGGCTGGCCGGCGAATTCGACCCGCAGGCCGAGATCGACGCTGCGGACACCGCCCGTCCCGGAGGCCACATCCCACGCGCCCAGGCAGCCGATCGCCGCTAGCGCCGGCAGAAACTGCGGCATGTCTGCGAGCTGGAGGTCGAAGCGGCGCTCGACCGGCCCGAGCACCCGGATGACGAGCGGCACGGTGTGCGCGGCGGCGCCGACCCGGCCGACGGAGCCGTAGGTGTGGTCGCGTTCGAAGCGTCCCACCGCCTCTCCCGAGTTGGCGAGCTTGAACGAGGACAGCGCGCTCGGCATGACGGTGATGACCTCGGAGGTCGCGAGCGGCATGCTGATCTCGCTGATCCCGACTGCGGAGTGACCGAAGGCGAAGAGCTTCTCCCCGATCCGGTCGGTGACCGTACCGGTCGCGGCGAGGCGCAGGTCGCCGTCCACGAAGAGCGCCGCGACCGAGGACCCGGGCCGGAGATCGGACTCGATGCCGGAGCTCTGTCCGCCGCCGAGCGCCGCCAGCGAGAGCGCCGAGGAGGGCAGGAGCCGCGCGAGCCGGGCGCGCGCGCCCTCCCCGAAGCCGGAGGCGCCCCAGAGCAGCGCCGAACGTCCTTCGTTCGACACCGCGCGCGCGAAGCGTTCGAGCTCCTCGTCGAGCCGCCCGGCCGGAATCTGCCGCAGAGGCGATCGCCGCGAGGTCGGCCGCGGCGCCGCGCGGCGCCGGCGATTCCGCCAGCGGGAACGAAGCCGCGCCGGCCTCGATCCCGCGCATCGAGGCGATCGGCGTGATGCCGGCGATCGGTTCGGTCGCGAACGGCCAGGAGAAGGCCACGGCGCCCGCGAGCCGGCCGTCGAAGTAGACCGGACTGCCGCTCATCCCGGCGATGACGCCGCTCTTCTCGAGATTCTGCCCCGAGCCAGCCGCGCCAGGATGTAGCTGCCCTCGGGCTTCTGGTTCTCGAGCACGCCCGAGCACCTCGACCTCGAAGCGCTCCGGCGTCGTGCCCTTGAAGACCGAGAGTCCGTAGCCGCGCATCCCGGCCTGGATCTCCTCCACCGGAATGGTCGCGACCTCGGGAAACGTCTGTTCGGCAGCGGAGAAGCGAAAAGACCGGTAAAGGAAAAAAGGTACAGACCAGGCGAGACCGACGAGCGTGGCGACCGGCACCCCCTTTACTGGAAGCTTCTCCTTCGCCTCCCCGGGCCGATCGCTGCGGCGCTCGGCATCAACGAACTTCATCTCGGCCCTTTCTGAGAATGACGACTTCTCCGTCGCGCAGCTCGACCAGGGTCGAGGGCGCGCCGCCGGGCGGTCGCGCCCTGATCGACGACGAGGAACCTCTCGCCGGATGCCGCGAGCCAGGTCCGGACGTCGTTCGGAGTCGGTGAGAGGCGGCTCGCCGCTCGGGTTGGCGCTGGTCGCGGTGAGGGCGTGGCCGAGCTCGCCGAGCAGCGCACGGAGGCCGGCATGCGCCGGGAATGCGGGCCGCGATCGTCGGCGCGCCGGCGCTCGCCGGGATCGGCGCGGTGAGGGGCAGCACCACCGTCGAGTGCTGCCGGCCAGCGCGGCCGGGCCCAGGCCAGGGCTTCCGACGTCGGCCTCGACGCCGAGGGCGAGCAGCTGCGCGACGTCGGCCGCCACGACGGGAAGAGCCTTGCCGCGCTCGCGACCCTTGAGACGGTAGATCGCCTCGACGCCCTGCGCGTCGCGCGGATCGACGCCGAGGCCGTAGCTCGACTCGGTGGGAATGGCCAGCACACCGCCGGCCGCGAGCAGCTCCGCCGCGGTCACCGCTTCTCCCCCGCCGCGACCAGCATCTCTTCGGCGTGCGAGAGCGAGAGCGGCGTCACCTTCTCGCCCGAGAGCATGCGGGCGATCTCGGCGACGCGCTCGGCGCGCTCGAGGCGCTCGACGTCGGCGAACGTCCGTCCGCTCCGGACGCGCTTCGTCACCCGGTGCTGGACGTGGCCGCAGCTCGCGACCTGGGCGAGATGGGTCACGGCGAGGATCTGACCGCGCTTCGCCAGCCGGCGGAGCTTCTTGCCGAGCGCCGAGCCCTCGGCGCCGCCGACGCCGGCGTCGGCCTCGTCGAAGACCATCGTCGGTCCGCCGGCGACCTCTTCGCCGCGCGCGGCGAGCTGCAGAGCGAGCGCGACGCGCGCCAGCTCGCCGCCCGAGGCGATGCGCGAGAGCGGCATCATCGGCTCGCCCGGATTGGGCGCGAACTGGAAGACGACGTGGTCGAAGCCGTGCGGCCCGAACTCGACGCCCTCGCCGTCGATCTGCAGGGTGCTGCCGGAGCGCCGCGTCGTCTCGAGGCTGACGCCGAATCGCGCCCGGGCGAGAGCGAGGTCCGCGAGCTCGCGTTCGAGCCGCGCGACGAGCTCGGTGGCCCAGTGGCCCGCAGACGGCTGAGCTCCGTCGCCGCCGCGCGGAAGACCTCGAGCGTGCGCGCGGCGGCCTCTTCCATGACGGCGCGATTCTCTTGCGAATCGTCGAGCTCCGCGAGCTCGGCCTTGAGCCGCCTGTTGGGTGTCGAGGAGCTCCGCGCTGCTCGCGCCGTACTTGCGGAACAGCCTCTCGAGCTGCGCCAGCCGATCCTCGATCTCGTCGAGGCGTCCGGGCTCGCTGTCGGCGCTGGCGTCGTCGAGCCGGCTGCGCAGCTCGCGCGCCAGCTCCTGCACCCGGGCCTCGAGCTCCGCGAGCTCGGGGATCGCGGCTTCGGCCGCCCCTTCCCACTGCGCGATCTCCGCAGCGCGCTCCGCGCCGCGCGAGCCGGTCGGCAACCGCTTCGTCGCCTTCGTAAAGCAGGAGAACGCCCCGCCGAGGGCGCGCACGATCGCCTCGCGATGGCGCAGGAGATCGCGACTCCGCCGCAGCTCCTCCTCTTCACCGGCGACCGGGTGGGCCGCGGAGATCTCGCCGACCTGAAAACGCAACAGGTCGATGCGCTCGGCGCGCAGACGCGCGTCGCCCCGCAGGCGTTCGAGCCGCTCGGCGGCCGCGGCATGCGCGGCGTAGAGTGCCGCGACCCGGGCCGCGACCTCGAGCCCCTTCTCGCCGCCGAGACGATCGAGCCACTGGCGCTGCAGCTCGGGATCGGCGAGTCCGAGCTCGTCGCGCTGGCCGTGGATCCGGAGCAGTCGGGGCGCGAGCTCCTGCAGCAATCTCAGGGTGACCGGCTGGTCCTGGACGAAGACCCGGTTGCGGCCCTCGCGGGAGATCTCGCGCCGGATGACGAGCTCCTCGTCCGCCACTTCGATGCCGGCCTCGCGAAGACGCGCCTGCAGCGCGGCGTCGCACTCGAAGATCCCCGAGACCGTGGCGCCTTCGGTGCCCTCGCGGATCAGGTCTCCCGCGGCGCGAGCGCCGGCGAGTAGGGCCAGCGAATCGACCACCAGCGACTTGCCCGCGCCGGTCTCGCCGGTGAGCACGTTCAGGCCGGGCCCGAGCTCGATCTCGCCCCCCGCCAGTACCGCCAGATTTCGCACGCTGAGTCGGCGCAGCATTTTCGCTCGGAGATCTAGCCTCGGGTGAACGACGGTACGTATTCGGGATCGTCCTGCAGCTCGCGCTCGGAGCACAGGAAGTCGTAGAAGCCGCAACGCACGCTACCGGGATGCTCGCGACAGATCGCGGGCCGCGCGTCGTAGATACCGCACTGCCGCGTCTCGAGGTTCAGGAACTGGCAGACCGAGCCGAAGACGTCGTCCTTCTGGTGCCGCAGAACGCGCAGCGAGCCGCCATCGACCAGCTTCGTGAAGCGCTTCGACGCGGCCCCGGCGGTGAGGCCGTGATGCTTCGCCAGGCGCTCGACGTCGTCCGGCCTGGCCTCGATGTGGTCGTAGGAACAGCAGTGCGCAGGGCAGTTCGAGCAGTTGTAGAACCGGAGCTCGCGCGACATTTACGGATACTAGCAGCCGCGGTCGCCGGTGGAGCGCCCGGGCGCGGGAGATGCCGCGGCGACCGGCCGGGCGGCGGATCAGGAGAGGGACGGCGGTCGCGGCGGATTCGGCTGCGCCACGACCCGATTGCGTCCCGCACCTTTGGCGACATAGAGCGCCCGGTCGGCCGACTCGAAGAGAGCTGTGGTCGGTCGCCATTGCGGTCGTCGCGTTCGGCGATGCCGAACGAGCAGGTCACCGAGAAGATGGCGCCCTCGCGCGAGAAGGTGAGCTCGGCGAGCCGGTCGCGCAGCTTCTCCGCCAGCGCCAGGCCGCCCTCGAGGACGGTCTCGGGACAGAGCACCGCGAACTCGTCGCCGCCGAGGCGCGCGAAGACCTGCTCCGACCGGATGTGCTCGCGCACCGAGGCGGCGACCTGCTTCAGCACCATGTCGCCGCAGAGGTGGCCGTGGGTGTCGTTGACGTCCTTGAAGCTGTCGAGGTCGAACAGCACCAGCGTCAGCGGCCGGTCGTGGCGCTCGGCGCGCGAGAACTCCCGCGCCAGCTCCTCGTGGAACTTGCGCTGGTTGAGCGCCTCGGTGAGCCCATCGCGCATGACCATCTGGTAGATCGCTTCGTGGTAGGCGTGCTCGACGTCCTGTTCGTGCAGGAACTTGAAGTGCACCGAGCCGACCTGGAAGCGGTCGCCGCTGCGCAGCAGCGCCGGCCCGTCGACCCGCTGGTCGTTCACGAAGGTGCCGTTCGTCGAACCGGCGTCTTCGACCGTGACCTTGCGCCCCTGATAGCGCAGCCGGGCGTGGCTGCGCGAGATCGAGCGCACTTCGGGGAGACTGATGTCGACATTGTCGGCGCGGCCGATCTCGAGCGTCGAGCCGGAGACCAGGCGGTAGCGCGTGCCGAGTCGGGCGTTCTCCGGATGGGCGATCAGGATGACGTTCGCCTCGAGCGCCGGGCGGCCGGACGCCTCCTCCTCGGCTTCGCGGTTGGCGAGGGTGATCGCCCCGGTGCGCTGCCGGTCGTCCAGCTCCTCGAGCCGAAAACTGTCGGTGGAGGGCTGCCTCTGTCTGGCGCGGCTCACTCTGGGGAGAGCGTACTACCCGGCGCCCGGCGAGGGCAAACGACTATCCGGCTCTCGGACCCGTTCCGCCGGTAGTCCGGCTCCGCCGGCTCCGGCCGCCACGACCCGGGCGAGAAAGCGCCGCAGGAGGGTCGCCGACTCCGGACTCGGACGCAGAGCCTGCTCCAGGCTCTCCATCGCACCGTGGTCGGCGAGGTACTCCTCGCGGTAGACGTTCGCCCGGTCGAGCATCCGCTCCCGATCGAGCTCGACGTGGAACTGCGCGCCGTAGACCGGCGCGTCGGCGCAGGCGGAACGCCTGGTTCGGGCAGAGCGCGCTCGCCGCGAGCTCGACGGCTCCCTCCGGCAGCCGGACGACCCGGTCGTGGTGGCCGAGCTGAACCCCGAACCGGCGCGGCAGGCCGGCCAGCCAGGGATCGGCCTCGCCGGCCGGGGTGAGCTCGATGTCGAACGTTCCGAGCTCCTTGCGCTCGAGATCGGTGATCACCGCACCGCCGAGCGCCTTGGCGATGAACTGGTGCCCCCAGCAGGAGCCGAACAGCGGCTGGCGCGCGGCGACCAACTGCTCCACCACCTTCACCAGCGGCGCGGTGAACGCGTACTCCTCGGTCACCGAGTGCGCCCCGGCGCCGCCGATCACGACGGCGTCGAAACCCTGGACGTCGCGCGGCGCGACGTCCGGCCGGGCGACGATGTTGCGGAAAGTGAACTGCTCCGGCGCGAGGCCGGAAAAGTGGATGAAGCAGTCCTGCTCCTGGCGCTCGACCTCGGGCTCGTCGCGGATCTGGAGGAGAAGGATCTCGGAGCCCCGCCAGCGAATCCTCAGCGGGCACCGAACATGCCCTTGAGGACGTGGGTCGCGACCTCCGGGTTTTCGCGCAGGCGGCGCGTCGAGTAGGGATACCAGTCGCGCCCGTACGGCACGTAGACCCGCAGGCGATGTCCGTCGGCGATCAGGATCTTCCGCAACTCCGGATCGACGCCGTAGAGCATCTGGAATTCGTAGCGCTCGCGTGGCACCTTCAGGCGGTCGACGAGCGCCACCGCGCCGCAGGCGAGGTGCTCGTCGTGGGTAGCGATGCCGACGTAGACGCCCGACGACAGGAGCTTCTCGAGCGCCTCGAGGAAGTTCAGCCGGACGGTTTCGTACCCCTTCCAGGCGACCGGCCGGGGCTCGATGTAGATCCCCTTGCACAGCCGGACGTTCGCCCCGGCAGCCGGCAGCGCCGCAATATCGGCGAGCGTGCGGCGCATGTAAGCCTGGAAGACGACGCCGACGTTTTGACGGCGGGCGAAGATCCCGCGGTAGATCGCCAGCGTCCGGTCGGTGGTGGTGTGGTCTTCCATGTCGATGCGCACGAAATTGCCGTGCGCCGCCGCCGCGGCGACGATCCGCTCCACGTTGTCGCGGCAGAAGTCGGCATCGATCTTCAGCCCCAGGGAGGTGAGCTTGATCGAGACGTTCGACGTCAGGGAGCGCGCCGCGATGGCGTCGAGCATGCGCACGTACTCGTCGGCGGCGGCGATCGCACGCGAGCGCTCCGAGACCTCTTCGCCCAGCAGGTCGAGGGTCGCCATCGCGCCTTCGTCCGCCAGCTTCTCCACCACGGCGAGGGCGTCCTCGAGCTTCTCGCCGGCCACGTAGCGGCTCGCCACCCGGCCGACGATAGCCTTCGGGACGAGCGGCAGCCCCTTCACGATCAACCAGCCGATGAGCCCCATGGGTTCGGGTGAGCTCCGCCGCTTACGCGCCGACCGTAGAGCCGGGCAGCTCGATCGACTCTTCGGCGACCCAGCGAACCGACTTCGAACAGGGACAGACGCCACCCACGCGGCGCAGCTGCGGCATCGACTTCTGCGCTTCGTCGGCCGTCTTGTCGCCGCGCGCCACCGCCCGGAGGTTCTCCACGAAGTCCTGGAAGTCGCGGGTCGCGCGATAACCGTCGGGCAACGTCTTCGTCGAGATGCGCGAGATAGCTCTCGACGCTCTCGAACCGCTCGCCGTCCAGCCCCACCCAGGAGAAGGCCGGCACACCGCGACGGCGTCCGTACTCGCGGTGCGGCAAGCGCAGGAGCTCCTCGAACTTCACGCCCTGGAAGCTTCCGCGATCGCGCTCGAGCGTCGCGAGGCCGGCCTCGGCGTCGGTGAGCGAGAGCTCGGGCAGGCGGGCGCGCAGGTAGCGCATGTTGAGATCCCGGACCACCTTGGTGCACTCCTTGGCGTACTGGTCCTGGGACTCGGCGTTCTTCACCGGCTTCAGACCCCACTTGACGTTGGTGGCACCGCCGCGCTCGTCGCCGAACATCTCGTAGGCCCTGGGAACCCACTTGTTGAGGTGCTTCTGAATGACTTCCATCGTGATCATCGGCGATCCCGCTGCCGCCTTCACCACCCAGCGGCGCAGCGGGACGACGCCGGTCGCGAGATGGAAGGCCTCCTCGCGCAGCATCTGCGGCATCGAATCGGCCATCGGCGAGTAGGCCGAGACCTTCTGCAGGGACAGCTGGTACTTGCCGACGCGGTCGATCAGGGCACAGAAGACGATGTTGTCGACGAACGATTCGAAGTCGATGTTGAAGGCGCCGAGAACATGGGAGCCGGTCTTCATCGACAGGATCTCCTCGACCGTCTGCTCCTGGGTCTGACCGGTGACCGGCTGCCAGTCGTCGTCGGTCAGCAGGTGCAGCATCTGGTAGCCGTGCCGCAGCTCCTCGGCCATCATGCGCAGCACCATCGCCTGCTCTTCCTCATCCTGGGCGCGGGCGAGAGTCAGCTGATGCTGCTGGATCGAGCCGAACTCGGTCGACGCCTGGGCGCGGATCGCACTGACCAGATGATGGGCCGCTTCGGGCTTCATGTCGCCGGCCCGGGTGTACTTCGGCTTTCCCTGATCCTCGCCGCACTCGATACTGCACGGCATGCCGCACTCGCGGTAGGCGCAGAGGCGGAACTTGTCGTCGCGCGGGAAGTAGCGATCCCAGTTCTCCATCAGGTAGGCGAAGTCGGGCAGGTAGGTGTCCCGCCAACGCTCCACCGCCTGATGGAATCTCTTCGGGATCTCGGTCGTCGTCGTCGCCATAGTTCGTCAGATCCTCAAGTCCGGCCTTGGCCCGGAGTCATGCCCAGGTCCAGGCGATACGACCGCAGGGTGTCGGCCGCGAAGCCGAGGCGGGTGAAGAACGCCTCCACTCCCGGCATCGAGCTGTCGACCATCGTCCGCACCTTGCTCACTCCCCGCGCCTGATAGCGCTTCAGCATCTCTTCGGCGAGGGCACGCCCGACGCCACGACCGGCGAAGTCGGGATCCACCCCCATGACCTCTACCCAGCCGCACTGTTCCTCGATCCCGAACTCACCCGAACGGACGTCGCCGAGCATGAAGCCGGCGACTTCACCGTCGACTTCGGCGACCAGCGACCCCTCGGGGGCGCGGCGCAGATAGTAGGTCACGCGCCCTTCCCAGAGATCGGGCTCGTATCGGTTACGCATCTTCTCGCCGATCCGGACGATGCCGTCGAGATCGAGCTCGGTCAGGGAGCGGACTTGGATCGCATCAGGAGACAATCGGGCACCTCGCCGCGGCATTGTATCGGCTGCCCGGGCGTCCGCCAATCCTCGCCTCGCGGTCGTCTCGCGGCGCAGCTGAAGCCGCAGCGCAGCCTCAGGGGCAGGTCGCGAAAGCGTCGCTGTCGGTGATCGCCGCAGACCTGCGACCCAGCGGATTGAAGTAGCACAGCGAGCACGGCGCTCCGCCGCGTCCCGGCGAGGAAGCGCGCAGGCTCAGCGAACGGCGGTCTGCGCGGGGTGTCCGGGGGGGACGTGCTCGTGGGCGTGGTACGACGAACGGACCAGCGGGCCGGCCTCGCAGTGCAGGAAGCCCAGCTCCATGGCGAACGCCTTGTGCCCGGCGAACTCGTCGGGAGGCACGTAGCGGTCGACCGGCAGGTGCTTCGCGGTTGGCTGCAGGTACTGGCCCAGCGTCAGGACCTGGACGCCCGCGGCGCGGATGTCGGTCAGCGTGGCGCGGACTTCGTCGGGGGTCTCGCCGAGCCCGAGCATGATGCCGGTCTTCACCCGGCCCGAGTAGCCGCCCTCGTCGCGTCGGCGCGCGGCCTCGGCCAGGAGCGCCAGGGTGCGATCGTAGCGGCTGCCCGGGCGGGCCTGGCGATAGAGCCGCGGCACGGTCTCGGTGTTGTGCGAGAAGACCTCCGGCGAGGCTGCCAGAACGATGTCGAGAGCGTCCGGAACCCCGCGAAAGTCCGGTGTCAGGACTTCGACCGCGCACGCCGGATTGCGCTCGTGAATCGCCCGGATCACCGCCGCCCAGTGACGGGCACCGCCGTCCGGGAGATCGTCGCGATCGACCGAAGTGATGACGGCGTGCCGGAGGCCCATGGTGGCGACCGCCGCGGCGACGTTGGCGGGCTCCGCCGCGTCCACGCCCGGATTGGGCCTGCCCGAAGTCACGGCGCAGAAACCGCAGCGCCGGGTGCAGATCTCGCCCAGGATCATGAAGGTCGCGGTGCCGTGCTCGCCCCAGCACTCGTAGATGTTGGGGCACTTGGCCTCTTTGCAGACCGTGTTCAGGTTCAGGCCGTCGACGAGCTTGCGGACCTCGTGGTACTTCGCGGGCGTTGCGAGCTTGATGCGCAGCCATCCCGGGCGGCGCTCCCGGACGGCTGGAGTCGCGCTGCCGATCTGGACGAGTTTCTCGCTCACGCGCCCTAGTCTATCGTCCCGCGGGACCTACTCGTCGAAGTCGAGCGCCACGTCGAGGGTCGGCGCCGAGTGGGTGATCCAGCCGACCGAGATCAGGTTCACGCCGCTCTCGGCGACCGCGCGTACGGTGCCGAGCGTGATGCCGCCGGAGGCCTCGGAGATCGCCCGGCCGCGAATCCGCTGAACGGCGTCGGTGAGCTCGCCGGGGGTCATGTTGTCGAGCAGGATGACGTCGGCGCGGGCGGCGATCGCCTCTTCCAGCTGGGCGACCGTCTGCACTTCGCATTCGATCTTCACCAGATGGCCGACGGCAGCTCGCGCGCGCTCGATCGCGGGCGCGACGCCGCCGGCCCCGACGAGATGGTTGTCCTTGATGAGCACCGCGTCGTCGAGCCCGAAACGGTGGTTCGCGCCGCCGCCGCAGCGCACGGCGTACTTCTCCAGGGCGCGCAGGCCGGGAGTGGTCTTGCGCGTGCAGACGATCGCGGCGTGGGTGCCGGCGACTGCGCGCACGAGCGCCCGCGTCGCCGTTGCAACGCCGGAGAGATGACCCAGGAGGTTGAGCGCCGTGCGCTCACCGGTGAGGATCGCCCGCGCCGGACCGCTGATCCGGGCGAGCGTCGTCTTCGCTTCCACCACATCGCCGTCGGAGACCCTGGACTCGAACCTGACCGCCGGATCGAGCAGCGCGAAGACCCGCTCCGCCATGGGCAGGCCGGCGATCGAACCGCCGCTCCGCGCTACCAGCTGCGCGCTGGCGACCGCCCCGGGGGGGATCGTCGCCTCGGTCGTGATGTCCCCGGCGCGACCCAGGTCCTCCGCCAGGGCGAGGCGCAGAAGCGGCTCGTAGACCAGCGGATAGGGCGGCGTCGGGCGGATCATGCGATTGCCGTCGCGAGGATGTCCGCGTCGTCGGATGGGGCCTCGGGAGGGGAAGCGAAGCGGACCGCGACGTCGTGCCCGCGGATCTCGACATCGAGGAACTGGCGGAATCGCCAGGCTTCCGCAGTCAGCGGAAAGTCGCTGCGAAAGTGCGCGCCGCGGCTCTCCTCGCGGTGGAGCGCCGCAGCCGCCACCAGCGAGCCGGCGATCGCCAGGTTGCGCACTTCCGAGGGCGCCGCCGGAAGCTGGCGGAGGATTTCGGCGAAGCGCCGCTGCGCGGTGGCGAGCCCTGCGGCATCGCGCACCAGGCCCAGGCGCTCCCAGGAAAGCGCCCGGATCTCCTGCCGCAGATCGGCGAAGGCGGCGATCGGATCGACCGCGCTCGCGGGGGCGCCCGGCCGGCCGGCGGCGGCGGTGGCGGCGGTGGCGGCGCTGGCAGCGGTGGCAGCGGTGACCGCGGTGACCGCAGCGACCGCGGTGACCGCAGCCGCGGCCGCGCCCGGCAAGGGCTCGCGCCGCGTGCTGGCGCCGATCGCCTCGGCAACCCGCGAACCGAAGACCAGCGCCTCGAGAAGGGAATTCGATGCCAGCCGGTTCGCGCCGTGGACGCCGGTCGCCGAAACCTCGCCGCAAGCCCACAGGCCGGGAAGGCTCGCCCTTCCCCACTCGTCCACCGCGACCCCGCCCATGAAGTAGTGCGCCGCCGGCACCACCGGCATGAGGTCGATCCGGGGATCCACGCCGGCGCGCTGGCAGTTCGCGAAAATGGTCGGGAACTTGGTCGGGAAGTGGTCGCCGATCGCCTGCCGGCCATCGAGGAAGACCTTGCGTCCGGCGGCGAGTTGCTTCCAGATGCCGCGCGCCACGACATCGCGCGGGGCGAGTTCCGCATCGGCGTGCTCGGCGAGCATGAAGCGGACCCCGGCGTCGTTGACCAGCATCGCGCCCTCGCCGCGCAGCGCCTCCGAGAGCAGGGGCAGCGGATCGAGGTCGACGGCGAGCGCCGTGGGATGGAACTGGACGAACTCCAGATCGACCAGCCGCGCCCCGGCCGCCGCAGCCAGCGCCAGGCCGTCGCCGGTCGACTCGGGGGGATTGGTCGTGAAACGGAAGAGCTGGCCCAACCCGCCGGTGGCGAGCACGATCTGGGTCGCCTCGTGCAGGACAAAGTGCCCGTCGGCGTGGCGGGCGAGGACGCCAATGACCGCGGGATCGGCGGACTCGCCGTCCTGTCCTTGCGCAGCGACGACGAGCTCGGTGGCGAACGCCCCTTCGAACAGACGGATCCACGGGGCGGTGCGCACGCGGAAGGCGAGCGCCCGCACCAGCTCGGCGCCGGTCGAATCGCCGTGGGCATGCAGGATCCGCCGCCGGCTGTGCGCCGCCTCGCGCCCAAAATCGAGATCGCCCTTGGCCGAGCGATCGAACTCGGCCCCGAGCTCGATCAGACGGCGGATGGCGATCACGCCTTCTTCCGTCAGCAACTCCGCGATCACCGGATCGACCAGACCGGCTCCGGCCGCCACCGTGTCGGCGGCGTGGAGCTCCGGCGAGTCGCCGGCGCCCATCGCTACGGCGACTCCGCCCTGCGCCCAGAGGCTGGAGCCCGACGAGAGGGTCGTCTTGGTGAGCAGGTCCACCCTCTTGCCCGCGAGCTCGAGAGCGCAGGCGAGACCCGCGACGCCGGTGCCGATCACCACGACATCGGCGGTGCGACGCTCGATAGTGCTGCCGTCCTTGGCGTCACTCATCGTTTGGCTCCTCGCGCTACCTCGAGCATGCGCTCGACCGCGCGGCGCGCCCGGACACCGATCTCCGGCGCGATCTCGACGCGGTGTTCGAGGTTCTCCAGGCTGCGCAGGATCTTCGGCAGCGTGATCCGCTTCATGTGCGGACAGAGGTTGCACGGCCGCACGAACTCGACATCGGGGTGCGCCGTGGCGACGTTGTCGCTCATCGAGCACTCGGTGATCATGACGACGCGCCGCACGCCGGCCGCTCCGACCTCGCGGATCATGCCGGCGGTCGACCCCACGTAGTCCGCGGCCGCCAGGACGTCCGGCGGACACTCCGGGTGGGCGAGCACGAAAACTCCCGGATCCGCGGCGCGGAGCGCCTCGATCTCCATTCCGGTGAAGCGCTCGTGCACCTCGCAGTGCCCCTTCCACAGCACGAGCTCGACCGGGGTCTGCGTCGCCACCCACTTGCCGAGGTATTCGTCGGGCAGGAAGATCACCTTCGCGACGCCCAGCGACTCGACGACCTCGACGGCGTTCGCCGAGGTGCAGCAGATGTCCGACTCGGCCTTCACCTCGGCGGAGGTATTGACGTAAGTGACGACCGGCAGGCCCGGGAAGCGCTCGCGCAACAGGCGCACGTCGGCGCCGGTGATCGACGCCGCGAGCGAACAGCCGGCCAGGCGGTCGGGGATCAGTACGGTCTTCTCCGGCGAGAGGACCTTCGAGGTCTCGGCCATGAAGTGCACGCCGCACTGCACGATGATGTCGGCAGGGGTCTTCGCCGCCTGTTGCGCGAGGCCGAGCGAGTCGCCGACGAAGTCGGCGACGCCGTGATAGATCTCCGGCGTCTGATAGTTGTGCGCCAGGATGACCGCGTTGCGCTCCCGCTTCAGGCGCTGGATCGCGGCGATGTAGGGCGCGTGCACCGGCCATTCGACCGCCGGCAGCACGCGGCTCATGCGGGCGTAGATCGGTGCGGTCGCGCGCTCGACTTCGGCGGTGAACGGCAGGGCAGCCTCAAGGGCGGCGCTGGCGCTGGCGGCGGAGAGTGCAGCGTCGGTCATCTCCTGCTCTTTCTTATGCTCAACATGAGAATATATGAAGCCCAGAAAAACCGGCACGCGCCGGCGACGACCGTTATACTAAAATTGAGTATTACTGAATGTCAAGGGCTTCCGCTTCAGACTCCGAAGCGCAGCCCAGGGAGCCCGACCCCGGCCGCCGGCCGTTCGCGCAGGACATCGCGGCGGAAGCGGAAGAGCTCGGCCGGGCGGCCCCCGGTCCCGGCCTCGAGCCGCCCGGTGCCCTCGACCAGACCGCCCTGCTCCACCAGACGGCGGAAGTTCTGCTTGTGCAGCCGCACTCCGGCGAGCGCCTCCACCGTGCGCTGAAGTTCGAGCAGCGTGAAGGTGCCCCGCAGGAGCTCGAAGATCACCGGCCGATAGCGGAGCTTCCCGCGCAGGCGCCCCAGCGCAGAGGCGAGGATGCGCCGGTGATCGAGCGCCAGAGGCCGGCCGAGGCGCACTCCGGGATCGCCGACCGCGGGTGCCGGCGCCGCTCCAGGCGGCACCGGCGGTGCGTCACGGTGGGCCTCGGCGACGAGGCCGACCTCGTAGAGCAGCTCGAAGCGATCGTGCACGCGCTCGCCGTTCCACGGCGCGCCGCCCTGGCCGAAGCAGATGTCGGCCCGTTCTCGGCGCAAGGCCACGGCAGCGCGGTCGGCGCCGCACCGCACCCAGCGTTCGAGCGCCGGCGCGATTTCGCGCTCGAGAACCCACGGCCGGCCGTCTCGCCAGTCTTCCCAGGGCAGGAAGTCATACCAGTTCATCCAGGTGGCCCCCGCCGTGCGTTCGATCGGTGCCTCGCGCACCAGGGCGAGATAGGCGATCGAGATGCCGCGCGGTCCGCCGAGGCGTTCGCGCGGATCGCGAAAGCGGTTGCCGAAGGTGTAGAGCTGCTCGACGTAGCCGAGCTCCACCCCGGTCTGCTCGCGCACCCACCCGCTCAAGGCCAGCTCGAGGGTGCGGTCCTTCTCGGGAGCGAGCGGCCCCGACGGTAGCGCGAGCTCGCTCGCCGCCGCGGGATCGTCCGCCCGGTGCACCGCCAGCAGACGAGGCTCCTCGGCGGTGACTGCGACGATGACGGCGTTCAGGCCGATCTCGATCGCCGCCGTCATGCCGGCTCTCCCATCTCGCGCAGCGCGAGCGCCGGATCGCCCGCGAGCTCGCGCTCGAAGACCGCGCCGAAGTGCTCGAGGAGGCGCGCCGCGACCTCCTCGAGCGTCGGCCCGGCGCCACTCTCGCGGGCGATCGAGGTCATCTCGACTTCCGGCATGCCGCAGGCGACGATGCCGCCGAAGAGCGCCAGCTCGGGCGCGACGTTCAAGGCGAAGCCGTGGGTCGTCCGCCAGCGCGAGAGGTGAACGCCGATCGAGGCGATCTTCTTCGCGCCGACCCAGACACCGATGCGCTGCCCCTCGCCGCCGGCGGCCTCGATCCTGAAGTCGGCGAGGGTGCGCACCAGAACCTCCTGCAGGTCGCGGACGTATCGCCGGATATCGCGCCGGTCGGGCGAGAGGTCGAGAATCGGATAGCCGACGAGCTGCCCCGGCCCGTGAAAGGTCACCTGCCCGCCACGGTCGGACGGCGCCACCTCGACGCCATGCTCGGCGAGCTCCGCCGGGCTCCACAGGATGTCGGTCGCGGTGGCGTTCCTGCCCAGCGAAAAGACCGGCTCGTGCTCGAGGAGGAGCAGCCGCTCCGGCCCTTCGCCGCGCCGCAACGCCTCGCGCAGCTCCACCTGCAGCGCCGCCGTCGCGGCGTAAGGGACCCGGCCGAGAAAGCTCCAATGAGTGCGTCGGGTCGTCACCACCGCCTGATTCTAGTCTGCTGCGTCGCCGGCTAGCGCTGCAGAACCGGCGGCGGTTCGGCCGCCGGCAGCGCCGGGAGCTCGACGCGGACGGTCGTGCCCTTGCCGGGCTGGCTGGTGATGCGGATACGGCCGCCGCCCTCCTGGACGATCGAGCGCACGATCCAGAGGCCGAGGCCGGTGCCCTTGCCGGCTGCCTTGGTGGTGAACTGGCGCTCGAACAGCCGGTCGAGATTCTCCTCCGGGATGCCGACCCCGGAGTCCTCTACTTCGAGGACCCAGGCGCGGCCGTTCTCCGAGGTTGTGCGGAGCTCCAGGCGGCCGCCTCCCGGCATGGCGTCGCGGGCGTTGGCGGCCAGGTTCAGCACCAGCTGCTCGATCTGTCCTTCGCGCAGGGAGACCGCGAGGCCCGGCGCGCCGAAGCGCTCCGCCAGCGCGACCCCGCTGCCGACCAGCGAGCGCAGGAGACCGGCCACCCCGGCGAGCGCCTCGTCCGCCTGCACCGGGCGGAGCTCCTGCGGCCGCCCGCGGCTGCGCTCCAGCAGGCGGCGCAGGAGGTCGGCAGTCAGCTGCGCCGAACGCTCGATTTCGAGCGCATAGCGTTCCTGCTCGGAACCTCCGGGAAGCCCCGCGAGCAGCAGGTCGCAGTAGCCGAGGAGCGGCGTCAGGAGGTTGTTGCCGTCGTGTGCCGCTCCTGCCAGCAGCCGGCCAAGGCCGGCAAAATGCCGCGCCTCGGCGAGCAGCGCCGCATGCTCGGGGGTTTCGCTGCGGTCGCGCAGCAGCACTGCGCGCATGCGACCCGCCGATTCCGCCGCCGCCGAGCGCCGGCGAAAGACCCGCACCCGCATGCCGAGCTGGATGCGCGAGCCGTCGGGACGCTCGAACTCGGCCGGCAGCTCGTGCGCCGAGAGGGCCGCGGGGGCCGGTTCGCCATCTCCGGCTTGCGCCCAGCGCAGCGCGCCGAACGGGACGCCCGCGAGATCGGCGTCCTCGAGTCCGAGGAGCTTCTTCGCGGCACGGTTCCACCGCCGGATGATGCGCTGCTCGTCGACCAGCAGCAGCCCGTCCTCGACCAGCTCCCAGACCGTCCCGAAGCGCTCTTCGAGATCGGAAAGATCGAGCGTCCACTGCTCCGCGGCGCGCGCGTGCAGCGCGACCTCGGCCGCGAACCGGATGGCGCGGATCAGACAGTCGGCATCGAGCTCGTGCACGAGCACGAAGTCGCAGGCGCTCGCCGCCATCGCGGCGGTGACGATGGGCTCGTCGCTGCGGCCGGCGAGGACGACGACCGGCGACAGACCCTCGGGGCCGCGAAGGGAACGCACGAGCCGCACGACTTCGCGTTCGCCGAGGGTGGCGCTCACCAGGCCGATGCAGGTCGCTCCGCGCTCGCGCAGCAGCCGCAATCGCGCCAGCGCGCCATCGACGGTCGCCGCCTCCAGCCAGCGTGTCCGGGTCGAGGTCTCGACTTCGCCCGCGAAGGCGCGCAGGGCGCGAACTTCTGCCGGTCCGAGGCCGACGCCGATCAGCACCGCCTCGCGGTCGGTGCCATCCACGGCGCGCGCCGTCCGCTCAAACTCCGGTTCCAATTCACCTCTCCCCCGGGAGACCGGATGGGCCCCCCCTACTTAGATAGTTGCTCGAGAGGGGGTGAAACGTGACAATGCGGAAAAAATCATTTCGCGGCAGAGAAAAACGGCGTTCGATGTCACATTCCGGGGGGGGCAAAGCAACTATCTAAGTGAGAGGGCCCCTCCTGCCAAAGGGGGCCGGACGGTCGGACCCTCTTGTGAGGAGCGCTCCATGTTCCGCCTCCGTTGTGCCGTCGCCACAGTCTGTCTCGCCGTCGTCCTGTTCGCCGCCCTGCCAGGCGCAGCAATGACGCAACGCGAAGCCGAGCACGTCTCGGCGAGCGCGCCATCCGACTCCATGGGGAACCGGCTCGTCGACGCCGCCCTCGAGTGGGGACGCGCCACCCTCAGTTGGCTCCAGGCACTCATCGCCGCCGAGCATGGGGGCGTCGTCCCGATCTCGCCGCCTCCGCCGGCAGAGCCTTAGGCCGCGCGGCCGTCCCGGCGATCCCGGGCGGCCCCGGCGGCTCGGGCGGTACGAAGGGCGCCAGGCGGTGCTACACTTCCGCCACACTTCGAACACCCGAGGCTACTGTGAGCGCACTCGATCCGGGACGCATCCAGGACGAACTCCCCCAGCTGCTGGACCGGCTGGAGATGGAGTTCGCGCGCCTCTTCACCTATTTCCGCATCCCGGCGCAAGACGCCGAGGACCTGTTGCAGGACGCCCTGGTGCTCTACATCACCAAGCGGCCGCAGATCCTCTCGCCGGACGCCTGGCTGATCGGCACGCTGCGCTACCGCTGCCTGCTCTATTGGCGCAAGCGCCGGCGCCGCCTGCTCGAAGCGGTCGACGAGACACTCCTCCTCGAGCTCGCCGGCGGCACCTCCCCCCGTCAGGAGAACGACGACCTGGCGCGTGACCTCTCGGGAGCGATCGGCCGTCTTCCGGACCGCTGCCGCTCGTTGCTCCGCCTGCGCTACGGCCTCGGCTGCGACGACCCGGAAGTCGCCGAGCGCATGGGCTACAGCCCGACGGGTATTCGCAAGATCGCCCACCGCTGCCTCTCGGCACTCACCCACCAGATGCTCGCCGGCGGATATCCAGCGGCGGCGCCCGCGGCGGTTTCCAAATGAGCGGGCTTCAGCCGGTGCCGGCCTGCAATCTCGACGGCGCGCTGCTCGCCCGCTTCGCTGAGGGCGAGACGAGCGCGGCGGAGCGCCGCAAGGTCCTGAGGCACCTGCTCTCCGGCTGCGAGCTCTGCCGCGGCGCCATAGCCCCCAAGATCCGCCTCCTTCAGGACAACCGGCCGAGCGAGTTCTCGATCAGCCGCGTGCTCGCCAACGTCGCCGAGCTCGAGCGCGAGATGAACCGGGAGCGGGCGCTGGCCGCCGAGCAGTTCCGCGAGTTTCTGCGCCACCCGCCGGCCCGCCAGTGGACGCTGCTGCGCAACAGCGGCCGCTTCGACAGCTGGTCGTTTTGCGAGCTCCTTCTCGAGGCCGGCTTCGAGGCGATCTACGACGACCCCCACCGCGCGCTCGACCTCTGTCGGATGGGGGTGACGGTCGCCGAGCGCCTTTCCGCCGAGAGCTACGGCGAGCGCGTCGTCGAGGACCTCCGGGCTCGCGCCTGGGGCCGGACGGCGAACGCCCTGCGGGCGACCTCCGATCTCGTCGGCGCCGAGCAGGCGCTCGCCACCTCCGCCCGCCATCTGAAGATGGGCTCCGGAGAACCGCTCGAAGAGGCCGAGCACCTCTACTTCACGGCCTCCCTGTACCGCGCCGAACGCAAGCTCGACGAAGCCTTGCGCGTCATCCATCGCTCCCGCCGGATCTACCGGATGGTGGGCAACAGCCATCTCGAAGGGCGCTCCCTGATGTGCGAGGCCTTGATCCGCGATCTCCGCGGCGAGGTCGAGGAGTCCATTGCCTGCTGCCGTCAGGCGCGAGTGCAGGTCGAGCCCGAGCGCGATCGCCGGCTGGCGCTCGCAGCGCACCACAATCTGGTCTGGCAGCTCATGGTCGCCGGAAAGTCGGCCGAAGCGATGCGCGAGCTCGCGGAGCTAAGGCCCGCCTACTATGAGTTCAACGACCAGATCCTGCTCCTGAAGCTACGCTGGATGGAGGCCCGGCTGGCCAAGGATCTCGGCCGGCCGGAAGAGTCCGAACGCGCCTTCCGCGAGGCGCACGAGGGCTTCGTCGAAGCCCGGATTCCCTACGAAGCGGCTTCGGTGGCGCTCGATCTCGCGATCCTCCTCGCCGAGCAGGGCCGGCGACAGGAGCTGAAGCTCCTCGCGGCCGAGCTCATAGCGGTCTTCCGCAGCCTGGGGGTGGCCCGCGAGGCGTTCGCGGCGCTGACCATCTTCGAGCGCTTCGCCCAGGCGGATGCCGTGACGGTGAGCCTCCTCGCCCGGCTCAGCCAGTACTTCGCGCAGGCCCGCACCCAGCCGGACCTGCGTTTCGACCCGAACAATCTCTAGCGCTCACGGCCGGGGCGACGCCGGCTCCGCCCGGGCCGCTCAGAGGTACGGCTCGAGCTCCGGCCAGGCGTCGGACTCGAGCATCTTCTTCACCGAATTCATGAAGTGATCGGCGTCGGCGCCGTCGACCAGCCGATGGTCGTAGGTGATGCCGAAGTAGGACATGACGCGGATCGCGATCGTGTCGCAGCCGTCGACGTCGGTCATCACCATCGGGCGCTTCTCGATCGCGCCGATGCCGAGGATCGCCACCTGCGGCTGGTTGATCACCGGCGTGCCGAAAAGGCTCCCGAAGACGCCAGGGTTGGTGATCGTGAACGTGCCGCCCTTGAGCTCGTCCGGCCCCAGCTTCTTCGACCGCGCCCGGTCGGCGAGGTCGTTCGCCGCTTTCGCCAGGCCCAGCAGATTCAACTGATCGGCGTTGCGGATGACCGGCACCAGCAGCCCCCAGTCGAGCGCCACCGCCATGGCGATGTTGACGTCCTTCTTGAACACCACGTTGGTGCCGTCGATCGACGCGTTCACCTTGGGGTGCGCGCGCAGCGCCGCGGCGACCGACTTGAAGATGAACGGCATGTAGGAGAGCTTGGTGCCGTTCATCTTGAAGAACTTGTCCTTGGCGCGCGCCCGGATCCGGTCGACCTTGGTGAAGTCCATGTGGAAGACCGTGGTGACGTGCGCCGAGGTGTCCTTCGAGTAGCGCATGTGCGCTGCGGTGATCTGCCGGATCTTCGACATCGGCTCGATGGTGACGTTCTCGCCCGGCTGGTAAGCCGCGACCGAGAAGCCAGTCGAAGCCTTCGCCGCGGCGGCTGGCGCGGCCGGAACCGCAGCCGCGGCCGGCGCCGGGACCGCGCGCTGCGGCTTGCCCTGGGCGATGTAGTCGAGCATGTCCTGCTTGGTCACCCGGCCGTGGATGCCGGTGCCGGTCAACTGGGAGAGGTCGACGCCCTCCTTGGCGGCGATGCTGCGCACCAGCGGGCTCGACAGCTGGCGGACGCGCTCCTCGAGCGAGCCGGCAGCGGCTGCCGGGGCTGCAGCCGGAAGGAGAGCGGGAGCGGGCGTGGCGGGTGCGGCGGTGACAGGGGCGGGCGCAGCGGCCGGGGGCGCTGCGGCGACGGGAGCCGCGACCGGCGAAGCCGCCGGTGGGGCGACGGACGCCGGCGCCGCGGCGGCCGGAGCGGCTGGCGACGGCGGAACCGGCTTCGCCGATCATCGCGACCACCTGGTTCACCGGCACGGTCTCGCCCTCCTGGCTGCGGATCTCGAGCAGCACGCCGGCCGCCGGGCTCGGAATCTCGGCATCGACCTTGTCGGTCGAGATCTCGAACAGCGGCTGGTCGCGCTCGACCTTCTCGCCGACCTTCACCAGCCAGCGGGTGATCGTCCCCTCGGCGATCGACTCGCCCATCTGCGGCATCACGACTTCGGTTGCCATTGCTCTCTCCGTCTGAAGCGATCCGTCGATCCCGGTCAGGCGCGAAGCAGTTCGCGGACGCGGGCGATGAGTTTATCGGCATTCGGCAGGTAGTAGTCCTCCAGCGGCGGCGAGTAGGGCACGGGAGTATCGAGGCAGCAGACCCGCGCCACCGGGGCGTCGAGATGCCAGAACGCCTTCTCCGCCACCCGCGCCGCGACCTCGCCGGCGAAGGAGCCGGTCTGCGGCTCCTCGGTCAGCACGACGACCCGGCCGGTCTTCCGCGCCGTGGCGAGGACCGCCTCTTCGTCGAGCGGCTTCAGGGTGCGCAGGTCCAGGACCTCGATCTCGATGCCCTCCGCGGCCAGGATCTCCGCAGCTTCGAGGGCGACGTGCAGCATCGCCGCGTAAGTGATGATCGAGAGGTCGCGACCTGGCCGCGCCAGGCGCGCCTTGCCGAGCGGAATCGGCGCGGCGTCGGCCGGAATCGTCCCTTTGATGCGCCGGTAGAGATACTTGTGCTCGAAGAAGAGCACCGGATTCTCGTCGCGAATCGCCGCGCGGATGAGACCGTAGGCGTCTTCGACCGTCCCGGGATAGACGATCTTCAGGCCCGGAGCGCGGTTGAAGTAGGCCTCGGGATTCGCCGAGTGGAAGGCCGAGCCGGAGACCCGCCCGCCCGACGGCCCGCGCATCACCATCGGGACCTTCTGGCCCCAGCGATAGTGGTTGGTGCCGGCGAAGTTGACGATCATGTCGAACGCGTTGGCGATGAAGTCGATGAACTGGAACTCGACGACCGGCCTCAAGCCCATCATCGCCGAGCCGATCGCCGCGCCGACGAATCCCGACTCGGCGATCGGCGTGTCGATCACCCGCTCCGGCCCGAACTCGTCGAGCAGGCCCGCGGTCAGCTTGAAAGCGCCGCCGTAGACACCGATGTCTTCGCCGATCAGGTAGACCGTAGGGTCGGCTTTCATCTCGTCCCACAGGCCCTGGCGGATGGCGTCGAGGAAAGTGATCTCGCCGGTTCCGCCGCTCATGAGCGCGCGCCCTCGGCATAGACGCCTTCGCAGGCGCGCTCGGGCGGGGGCATCGGCGAGGCGAGGGCGAAGTCGACGTCGGCGTCGAGCTCGGCGTTGATCCTGCCGACGATGGCGTCGAGCTCGTCCTGCGTGGCGAGCTCTCCGGCCAGGAGGTGGCGCTCGAAGCGATCGATCGGATCCTTCGCTTTCCACTGCTCGACGAGCTCCTTCGGTACATAGGAGGCATCGTCGTGCTCGGCGTGCCCCTTCATGCGGAACGTCTTGACCTCGAGCAACTGCGGTCCGCCGCCGGCCCGCGCCGTTTCGATCATCGCGCGTGCCGCCTCGTACACCGCGAGGACGTCGTTGCCGTCCACGGTGCGCGCGGGAATGCCGTACGCCGCGGCGCGCTGGGCGAGGTCCTTGATCTTCATCTGCCGCGCGGTCGGGGTCGAATAGGCATAGCCGTTGTGCTCCGCGACGACGACCAGCGGCACTCCCAGGACCGCCGCGACGTTCATCCCCTCGTGGAAGTCGCCGGTGGAGGTTCCGCCGTCGCCGATGTAGGTCATGGCGACGTAGCTCTTGTGCTGGAGCTTCGCCGCGAGACCGACGCCGGCCATCACCGGCACGAGGGCTCCGAGCATCGAGATCGGCGAGATCAGCCCGCGCTTCAAGTCGCCGAAGTGCAGGTTGCAGTCCTTGCCGCCGGTGGGGCTCGTGCCGCGCGCCATGTACTGGGTGAAGACCTCGCGCGGCGAGACACCGCGGACCAGCATGACGCCGAGATTGCGGATCAGCGGCGCGACGATGTCGGCGGGGCCGAGCGCGTAGGCTGTACCCACCGAGACCGCCTCCTGGCCGCGGCTGCCGTAGAGGCCGCCGACGACCTTGCCCTGGCGGTAGAGATTGGTCAGGCGGTCCTCGACCAGCCGGTTGAGCTTGAGGAAGCGGTAGAGCTCGAGCTGCCGCTCGCGCGACAGAGTGGTCTTGGCGAGCCTGTCTTTCGGCTCGGCCGACGAAGGATGCAGCGGACCGAGACTCACGAGTGAATCGCCGGGCCCAGCGTCGCGTGGGCGGCTTCCATCACCGCCTCGGAGAGAGTCGGATGGGCGTGAATGGTGTGCATCAGCTCCTCGGTGGTCATCTCGGCCTGCAGCGCGACACAGGCTTCGGCGATCAGATCGGTGGCATGCGGACCGATGATGTGGACGCCCAGGATCTCGTCGTACTTCTTGTCGCGCACGATCTTGACGAACCCTTGAGCCTTGCCGAGGATCCGCGCCTTGCCGCTCGCCATGAAGCTGAACTTGCCGACTCCGACGTCGAAGCCGCGCTCCTTCGCCTTGGCCTCGGTCAGGCCGACGCTGCCGACCTCGGGTTCGCAGTAGGTGCAGGAGGGCGTGCGGTCGTAGTTGAGCGGATGCACCGCCATCTCCTTCATGTGCTCGACGGCGAGAATCCCCTCGGCCGAGGCGATGTGCGCCAGCCACGGCGTGGGGACGACGTCGCCCAGGGCGTAGATGTTGGCGACCGAAGTCTGCATGACGCCGTTGATCTGCAGGTAGCCCTTCTCGGTCGTGAGCCCGACCTTGTCGAGGCCGATGTCCTCGGTGACCGGCGCGCGGCCGACCGCGACCAGCAGGATCTCGGCGTCGATCTCCGACTCTTTCTCGCCCTGCTTGAGCGTCACTTTGACTCCGCCATCGTGCGGCTCGGCCTTGGTGAGTTGCGTCGCCGTCATCACTTTCATGCCGCGCTTCTTCAGCTGACGTTCGAGCTCCTTCGAGACCTCTTCGTCCTCGATCGGCAGGATGCGCGGCAGCATCTCGACCAGGGTGACGTCCGAGCCGAACGACCGGAAGACCGAGGCGAACTCGGTGCCGACCGCTCCCGCGCCGAGCACGACGATCGACTTCGGGATGCGCTCCATCTCCAGGATGTGATCCGAGTTGAGGATCGTCGTGCCGTTCGAGGGCGCGACCCGGATGTCGCGCGGCACCGAGCCGGTGGCGATCATGACGAAGCGGGTGGTGAGCGTCCGCCGGCTGCCGTCGGCCGCCGTGACCTCGACCGAGTGCGGACCGTTGAGGCGCCCGTAGCCGCGCACCCCCTCGACCTTGTACTTCTTGAACAGCGACTCGATGCCCGAGGCGCTCTTGTCGACGATGCCGCGCTTGTAGGCGTGCACCTTCTCGATTTCGATCGTCGGCTCCCCCACCGCGATGCCGAAGTCGCCGGCGTGACGGATCTGGTCGACGAGCTCCGCCGAATGCAGCAGCGCCTTGGTCGGAATACAGCCGCGGTGGGTACAGGTGCCGCCGAACTTCGGATCCTTCTCGACGCAGGCGACCTTCATCCCCAGCTGACCGGCGCGGATCGCCGCCACGTAGCCGCCGGGGCCGCTGCCGACGATCACCAGGTCGTAGTCGAACTCGCCCTGCGGCGCCGCAGGCGCAGGGCATGCGCGGCGCGCTGGCGACCGCGGCCGGAGCGGCGCGACGGCGCAGCCGCGACCGGTGCCGCGGGCCGGCACAGCGGCCGCAGGCTGCGGCGCCGGAGCAGCGCGCAGGCGGCAGCTCCCGCTGCCTCTCCGGCCGCGCCAATCAGTCCGACCACCTTGTTGACCGGCACCGTCTCGCCAGCGGCGTTGTGGATCGCCAGCAGAACGCCGGCGGCCGGCGACGGAATCTCCGCGTCCACCTTGTCGGTCGAGATCTCGAACAGCGGCTGGTCGCGCTCCACCTTCTCGCCGACACTCACCAGCCACTTGGTGATCGTCCCCTCGGCGATCGACTCGCCCATCTGCGGCATCACGACTTCGGTTGCCATTGCGACTCCCGTTGCGCCCGGAGGGCGAAGATTCTGTCTCTTTCGACTGCGAGCGCCGGTGACTCGCGTGCGCTCGACTCACGGCAGTGAACTGCCGTCGTTGTTTTCGGTAAAGGGGGGTTGTGCTCCTCCTCATCGTCCTCGCGAGTGGCCCAACCGCCCCCGGACTTTACCGGAAGTGGCCTCCCAGCTTCCACGTGCCCGAGCTCCCATAGCGCGGCGGCGAGCACTGCACCAGCGAGTCGGCCGCGCCGGGAAGCGCCAGTGGCGCGGGCGCGCCGCAGCCAGCGCGGCGGCGAGGAACACTAGACGCGGAGCCGCCGCGAAACGACCCGGCTTCTCCTCCACGATCCGCCCCAGCGGCTCGGTCCGCGTCGTGCTCGAAGACGCAGAGCCAGTTCTCCGCCGCCAGCCGCGGCAGCCAGAGCCGCTTCGATCTCGAGCGTCTGCAGCGGATAGAGGTCGTAGCTCATGGTCCAGGGAATCGGCACATGGGCCGAGGTCGGGACGAGATCGGCGAGGAAGATCGCCCGGTCGCGCCGTCCCCGCCGCCATCGACCGTCACGACGCACATGTCGGCGTTGTGCCCCGGCGCCTTTTCCGCCCGGATCCCCGGCACGACCTCACAGGCGTCGTCGAAGAGCTCGACCATGCCGGCGGCGATCAGCGGCTCCCAGTTCCAGGCGAAGTAGCTCGCCCCGTCGCGCTCGTTGGGCCGGCGCGCGTGCTCGACCTCGCCGCGATTCATGAAGTAGCGCGCGTTGGGGAAGGTGGCGACCGGGTTGCCCGCCGCGTCGAGGCGCGTGTTCCAGCCGCAGTGATCGAAATGCAGGTGCGTGAGGACGACGTGCGTCACCTGCTCGAGCGCGAAGCCGGCCGCCCGGATCGAATCCGGAAGCCGGCGGGCCCCCGCTTCGTAGGCGAAGATGCGCTGGTACTTGTCGTCCTGCTTGTCGCCGAGGCCGGTGTCCACCAGGACGAGGTCGTCGCCGGCCTCGATCAGCAGGCAGTTCGTCCCCATGTCGATCCGGTTCTCGTCGTCTGCAGCCTTCGCCTTCTGCCACATCTTCTTGGGAATGACGCCGAACATCGCGCCGCCGTCCAGCTTGAACCCGCCGTCCGCCACCACGTGCAGCCGAAACCGTCCCAGATCGATCGCACTCATTTGCCGGAGCTTATCCAATCGCCGCCTTTGCTAAGGTCGCGCCGTGAGTCGCGATCTCGCGCTGGTTCTCACCGGCGGCGGCGCCCGTGCCGCCTACCAGGTCGGCGTCCTGCGCTTCCTCGCCGACCGGCGTCCCGACCTGCAGCGTGCCGATCCTGACCGGCGTCTCCGCCGGCTCGATCAACGCCGCCTTCCTGGCCTCGCACCAGGGGAGCTTCGCCTCCGCCGCGCACCGCCTGGCCGAGATCTGGCTCGAGATGGAGCTCGACCGCCTGCTGCGCACCGGCGCGCTCTCGCTGGCCGGAAAGGTCGGCCGCTGGGGGCTGCGCCTCTCCTCCGGCGGCGCGCGCTTCGCGCCCAAGGAGGAGGGGCTCGTCGACACCGCAGCCGCTGCGCCGCTTCCTCGAGCTGCACCTCGGCCGGGTCGACGGCGCCCTCGAAGGACTCGAAGCCAATCTGCACTCGGGCCGCCTCACCTCGTTCGCGCTCACCGCCATCGACTGGAGCACCGGCGAGACCGTCGACTGGGTCGCCGGCCGCCACGCAGACCGCGCTCAAGGCGCCCTTCCGGCGCACCGAGCGCGGCGCGATCACCGTCGAGCACGTCATGGCCTCGGCCTCGCTGCCGATCCTCTTTCCGGCGGTCCGGCTGCAGGGCTCCTGGTACGGCGACGGTGGCATCCGCGAGTCCGATCCGCTCTGGCCGGCGCAGGCGCTCGGCGCCGGGCGCATCCTCGCGGTCTCGACGCGCCCGGCGCCCTCCGCTGCCGGCGCGCCGATCTTCGGCCGCCAGCGCTATCCGCCGCTGGCCCAGATTCTCGGCGTGCTGTCGAACGCCATCTTCCTCGACGTGCTCGACGACGACTTCGCGCGTCTCGAACTGCGGCGACGCCTGCTCGAGAAGATCGCGCCGGCGGAGCGCGAGGGCCATCACCCGGTGCGCGGCATGCTGCTGCGCCCCTCGGCCGACCTCGGCGCGCTCGCCGCGCGCTACCAGCGCGAGCTGCCGCGCGCCTTCCGTTTCCTGGTCGGCGGCCTCGGCACCCGCGAAGGCGAAGGCGGCGACTTCCTGTCGCTGGTGATGTTCGTCCCCGAGTACCTGGAGCGCCTGATCGAGCAGGGAGAGAAAGACGCCGCCGCGCGCGGCGACGAGCTCCTCGACTTCGTCGACGGTTAGGCGACCGCCTCGCTGGGCGCGCGGCGCACGACGAACACCGAAGCCGGCGGCAAGTTGATCCAGGTCATGCTCTCGCGGTGGGATTCGAGCCCCATCTCCGCCAGCAGACCGCGCGCCGCCGGGAAGAACAGCGAGTAGGTGAACTGCACGATGTGGCCCTCGGGCTTGAGCAGCGCGAGCATCGCCTCGAGCAGACGCTGCTGCTCCTCGCGCGGCCGGGTGAGCATGCCCAGGCCCGAGACCACGACGTCGGCCGTGCCGGGCGGAACGCGCGAGCCGGCGAGAAGCGCGGCGGCGTGCGTGGCGTCGCCTTCGATCACCTGGAGGCCGGGAAAGCGGCGGCGCAGCAGCTCGCAGAAGGCCGGCACCGCCTCGACGACGACCAGATTGGCGACGCCCTTCGCCACCAGGGCATCGGTGAGCGCCCCCGTGCCGCCGCCCAGCTCGACGACCGACTGGGCCTTCCGACCGCAACCGCCACCGCCTCCGCCAGTCGCTTGCTGCTTGGACTGACCGCGGCGACCGACATCGGCTTCTTCAGCCACTCGCGGTAGAAGTGCGCCGTCGCCTCCCGCTGCTCCTGATCCCGCTGCTTCTGCGGATCGCGGACGCGGAGTGCTGGGAGGGGCCATAAGCAGGATTGTACGAGATCCCGCCTGCCCATGAAGTTTGGCGTGCCTCAGCCGCAGGCCGGGCAGGGCGAGCAGCCGGCGTCGAAGAGGATCCGCCAGCTGCCGTCGGCCTGGCGCTGCCAGACCGAATTGTAGAGGCCTTTGATCTCGACCTCCTTGCCGTCTTTGTCCTTGGTGCGGATCACCCAGGGGCCGCGCGAGAGGCCGAGGTTGCCGTCGGCCGAGAGCTCGACGACCTCGGGGTGCCACTCGAAGTAGGGCCGCGCCGGACCGAAGAAGTCCTTCCAGCCGGCGACGACCGCCGCCTTGCCGCGCGTCGCGTCCTTGCCGCTGACGAAGACCGTCCCCTCGTCGAGGAGCGCGGCGAAGGCCTCGGGCTTGTCGTCCATCACCGCCCTGGCGAAGGCGATCTCCACCGCCCGCACCTGCTCGACCCGCGCCGCGCGCTCCGCAGCGGCATCGGCCGCCAGGCGCTGCCGAGGCTCCCGGCCACGGTCGCCAACAGTCCCAGCACCGACGTCAGATTCCTTCGTCGCATCCAGATTCCCCTTGAACTGCCAGATTCGACGCTGCTTTCGCGTCTCTACCCTGATACGGACGAGTTCCTGCCAGGAGTTGCTCATGACCATTTACCCGTGACCATGGTGATAATCTTGTGACCATGAAGACGATTGCCGCCGGTCAGTTCAAGGCCAGGTGCCTTGCAGATCATGGATGAGGTCGGAGCGACCGGCGAGTCCATCATCGATGACCAAGCGCGGTCGCCCGGTGGCCAAGCTGGTCCCGCTTCGCGAGGCGGATCCCAGTTCCATCTTCGGCTGCATGCGCGACTCCGCCCGCATCGTCGGCGACATCACCCTCTCTCCCTGGCAGGAAGAGTTCGGCGATCGCGACCCCATCGTCGAGAAGTGGGAGCGGCTCAACAAGTGATCGTGCTCGACACCCACGCCTGGGTGCAACTGGGGCTCGATCCCGACCGGTTGTCGCGCCGCGCCCACTCCGCGATCCGGCGCCAGCGCCACGGAGTCGAGATCTCGGCGTTCACCCTCTGGGAGACTGCCTGGCACGTGCGGCGAGGCCACATCCAGCCGAAGAAACCACTCCAGGAGTGGCTGCCGGAGTTCGCCGCCGCGCTGCAGTCGCGAGTTCACGCGCTTTCGACCGAGATCGTCGTGCAGGCGGCGATGCTGGCAGCGACCTTTCCTTCCGATCCCGGCGACCGCCTGATCACCGCGACGGCGATCGTGCTGCGCTGTCCGCTGGTGACCGCCGACGAGCGCATTCGCGCCGCGAAAGTCGTCGAGACGATCTGGTAGCGGTCGATGCCGCCGCCTTGTCGGCGAGGCTCGCCCGCGCGCCGCAGAAGGCGGTCGAAAACCGCGCAATCCGTATAGTCTGAAATTCACCCATGACAAGACTTGTCCGTCCTTCTCCCGGGGAGTCGAGATTCCAGAAGATCGTCGGTGCTCAGGGAGCACGCCGCCGACGCGGGATCGAGCTCGTCACCGCCGCGGCGCTCAGTCTTGCCTTCGCACTCGGCGCGCTGCCCGGATTCGTGGGTCATGCTACCGGCCATCTGAGCCCTGACCATCAGGATCCACTGCTCAATCTCTACCTGATGAAGTGGGGCGCCCATCAGTGGAGCCTCGGCCTCGCCGATGTGTGGAATGCCAACTTCTTCTTCCCGACCCGCGGCGCGCTCGCGATGGGGGACCACCTCTTGGGCCCGGCACTGGCCCTTGCAGCAATAACCGCCCTGGGAGCGGGCGCCATCCTGGCTTTCAATCTCATCCTGCTGGGCGCGCTGGCAGCGAGCCCGCTCTCTCTGCACCTCCTGCTGCGCCGCCTCGGGTGCTCTTGGGGAGCCAGCCTCGTCGCGGCCCTGGGCTGGGGGTTCGCTGCCTATCGCGTATCCCACATCTCGCACGCGCAGCTACTGCTCGCCCTGTGGATCCCTCCGCTTCTCTGGTGCTTCGACCGTTTTCTCGAAAAGGCCACCTGGACGCGAGCAGCCGCGCTCTGCCTTTTCTACTGGCTCCACCTCTCCGGTGGCAGCTACCTGGCGTACATGGCGCACGTCCCGTTGCTCGCCATTGCGATTCTCCGCTGGCGAGAGATAGGGACGGCCCTTCGCCAACCGGCTCGGGCCTTTCGGCTCCTCTCGGCGGCGCTCGGCTGCGCCGCAGCGGTCGCGCTCTTGTACCTTCCCTACGCCAGGCTGTCGCGCGACCTCGGGATCGCCCGTTCGATCGGCGAGTGGGAGGGGTTCGGCGCACGGGCGACGAGCTTTCTGGCGCCAGCGAAAGGAACGGCGCTCGCTTTCAAGGCCCTGGCCCAATTCGGCCAACCCGAGCAGCAGCTCTTTCCAGGGGCAGTCACCCTGCTTCTCGCGGCATGCGGGCTGGCGCTTGCCAGGCCCCTCGTCCGGTCCCGCATGGAAGCCTCACTCCTTCTCGGCTCGACGGCCTGCCTCGTGCTTGCCTTCCCGCTTCCCTTCGCGACTGCGGCGCACCTGCTACCCGGTCTCGACGGGATGCGGGTGCCAGCTCGCTTCGTTCAACTGGCCGGGCTCGGCCTTGCGCTGCTTGCCGCCCGGGGGCTCGACGCGCTCCTGCTGCGGGTGCGCAGACCTGCCATCCGCGGAGCGTTCCTCGCGCTGCTCTGCGGACTGCTCGCCATCGAGCTCCTGCCGTCCGGGGCGCGATGGAGCGCGCTCGGCGAGGAGGCCGACTTCCCGGCCGTCGACCACTGGATTGCCGGTCAGAGCGCAGTTCGAGCCTATGTCGACCTGCCTTTTCCTCCGCCGAGGCGGCTCACGCGCGAATACCTGGCGATGTATCTCTCTTCGCTGCACTGGAAAGGGCTGGTCAATGGACGATCGGGCTACGTCACTTCCACTTGGCGGGAGATCTACGCAGCGATTCCAGTGATGCCGGACGGAGCCGCCCTCCGCCTCCTGGCAAGGCTGGGCGTCACGCATGTGCTGGCCCGCCAAGGGGCGATGTACGAGGGTCGATCGCGCCGGGAGGGCTACCTCGAATGGACCCGCCACTTCGACCGGGACGGAATGGAAGGCCTCGAGCTCGTTTATTCGAACGGCGAAGGGGACCGCGTCTATCGCCTGATCGACGTTTCGGTCATTCAGGGCCGTTCAAGGGACCCTCTTCCAGAGAACTCCACTTTGAAGCCTTGGCAATGAGACACAAGGGCGCGCCATCGGCCTCGATCAGCCGAAGCTGGAGGTCGTTGTCGATGGCTCTTCTGAGACCCCTTGGAGTTCCCCGCATCAGTCGGATCGCGACGTGTCCTTCCCAACTCGCTCCCAGGTAGACGAGATTCGAGTTTGGGGGCAACTCGAGCGGCGGAAGATGCTCGGCGCCCTGAGCTCCGAACTCGACCGGCCGAGGTTGGCCAGCTGCCTGCTTCGCAAGCCAGCGCACCGCCTGTTTGTAGCAGTTCCCCCAGTAGTCGAGCTCGTAGTGGGTGAACGCGCCGCGCGTGCCTCCGGCGATCGGATTGAAGTAGGTGTATTGGTTGGGGTGATTCCGGATCGAGAAGGCGAGCGGTTCGTAGGCGAGAATCGCGACCAGCCCGTAGGCCGCCCAGAATCTCGGCGCGCGCGCACCACGGAAGCTCCCCGACCTGGGCAGCAGAGTATCGAGGCCCACCGCCGCGCAGGTTGCCAGGGCGGGGAAGATGAACAAGAGGTGCCGCACTCCGTCATACAGCGCGGAGCCGGTCGAGATCACGAAGAACACCGGAAAGGCGGCGGCGAAGTAGACCAGCGCGAGAGTCGCGCGGCGATCTCTTTGCCGTAGGCGCCAGAACGAACAAGCCAGCCCGGCCAAGACCAGGAGCGGAGTGGTGAGCAGCAGCCAGCGCGGCGCGTAGTCCCAGGGCAGCGCTCCCGGGCTGTACATCTGTCCGTCGAAAAGCACTTTGCTCCCTGAGTCGAAATGAGTCAGTCGAGCCAGCGCCTCGAGTGGGCGCAGCAGAGGCTGACGTTGCGCCCATGGCCAGGCTGCGGTTCCCAGCACGAGCGCGAGTATCGACATCGAGACCAGGGCGCCCCCCAGAGCCAGTATCGACGGCGCTCGCCGGCGATCCTGGCCGAGGACGCGAGCCTTGAAGAGGTAGCCTCCCAGGACCAGCGCCAGATAGACGAGGAGGACGATTCCGCCGGCGCGAACGTTGATCGCAAGCGCGATTGCGGCGAGCACTCCGGCCAGAGTCCTCCAGCTCGGCGCCGGGTACTCTCGAAACAGCCGGCAGAGATAGAACAAGCCAGCTGTATAGAAAGCAGCGAATGGAATGTCCTTGGGATTGTTCATCGAGTGCCCAAAGAAGGTCGGCCAGGACGCCAAAGTCAGGAGTGTCAGAAACGGCGCTCGCGGTGACGACATGAGTCTCCCCAGCCGGCAGGCGAAGACGATTCCCAACCAGCCGAAGGCTGCGTTGACCAAGTGCCGCACGTCGTACTTGTCGACCGAGGGCAGTGCCTTCTGAGCCAGGACGCAAGCAAGATCGAACAGACCGCCATAGAGGTGCAAGTTCGAGAATCCCAGAGCTGACGTGTCCTGAAACCCGCTCCGGAAGTACTTGAAGACCAGCTCACCGTACTGTTGCTGAACCGGCTCGTCCCAGGTAACGCCGAAGTCGAAAGACGCCAAAGCCATCCACACTCCCAAGCCGAGGAGCGCGACCACCAGCCATCTGTCTACCGGCGAATAGCTGCCGAGCACCGGCGAGAGAGTCCTGCGAGCGGGCTTCGTGGAGTGCTCCGAACCGCCCGCTTCAACAGCCGCGTCGCGACCCTTCCGCTCCGCTTCGACTCTCAGGCGACGGTGACTTCCGGGCAGAGGTAGACGTCCTGGATGGCGTGGAGGAGAGCGACGCCCTCCTGCGCGCGGGCGCTGGAAGGCCTTGCGGCCGGAGATCAGGCCCATGCCGCCGCCGCGCTTGTTGACCACCGCGGTGCGCACCGCCTCCGCGAGATCGCTCTCCCCCGCCGAGGCGCCGCCCGAGTTGATCAGGCCGATCTTCCCCATGTAGCAGTTCGCCACCTGCCAGCGGACGTAGTCGACCGGATGGTCGCTGACCAGCTCGCCGTAGACCTTCTTGTGCGTCTTGCCGAACTTGGGCAGGAAGTTGTAGCCGCCGTTCAGGGTCGGCAGCTTCTGCTTGATGATGTCGGCCGAGAGCGTCACGCCCAGGTGATTCGCCTGCGCCGTCAGGTCGGCGGAGGTGTGGTGGTCGACGCCGTCCTTGGCGAAGGCGGAGTTCCGCAGGTAGCACCAGAGGATCGTCGCCATACCCATCTCGTGCGCCGCGGCGAAGGCCTCCCCGACCTCCTCGATCTCGCGGTCGGCGTCGTCCGAGCCGAAGTAGATCGTCGCCCCCACCGCCGCGCAGCCCATGTCCCAGGCCTGCTCGACGCGGGCGAACATCGTCTGCCGCGCGCCGTTCGGATAGGTCAGCAGCTGGTTGTGGTTGATCTTGAGGATGAACGGGATCCTGTGGGCGTACTTGCGCGCCACCAGCCCGAGCCCGCCGAGCGTGCAGGCCACCGCGTTGCAGCCGCCTTCGATCGCCAGCTCGACGATCTTCTGCGGGTCGAAGTAGTCCGGATTCGGCGCGAAAGAGGCCGCGGCCGAGTGCTCGATCCCCTGGTCGACCGGCAGGATCGAGACGTAGCCGGTCTTCGCCAGCCGGCCAGTCGCGTGGATGCGCTCCAGGTTCACCATCACCTGGGCGTTGCGGTCCGACTCGCCGAAGCTCGCCGCGACATGGTCGGCCGCGGGGATCCGGATGCGCTCCTTCGGTACGCCCTTGCAGACGAACGACAGGAGGCTTGCGGCGTCGGCGCCGAGCTGCGACTGGATGCGGTCGATCGTGCTCATCTCGCTTCCCTTCTCGTGTCCGGAGTCCGGAAAGTATTCCACATCTGCACTGCGCGCCGAGCGACGCTGGCGCCGCTGCTCGCGCCGGCGCGCGGCGATCGCGGCGCGGGCCGCCCGGTCGACTGCGGCGAGGTCGTCGCGCAGTTGCGCCCGAGCGCTCGTCCGCCAGCCTCTCGCCGGCGAAGCTCTCGCGGAGATAGACGGCGACCAGGCGGCCGGTCGCCGGCGCCGCCTCCGGCAGGCGGCGCCGCCGCGAAGTCGACGAGCGCGAGCGGGCCCAGCCAGGGCGGCAAGCCCAGGCCGGCGCCGGCGAGCGTCGAGCGCAGCGCGAGGTAAGCGCGCGTGGCGTTCCACTCCTCTCGCCGGCGCAGCAGGAAGACGATCCCCGGCGAAGGCGACAAGCAGGGCGCCGCCGACCCACCAGACCCGCGGATCGCGCCAGAACGGCGGCGCCACGCGCGCTTCGGCGCGCCGGCGCCGGCGGCCGGACTCGCGGCGGAGGGCTCGCCGGCCGCGCGTCGCGCGCGGCCCGCGCGTCGAGTCGGAAGAGCTCCCTCGTGAACTGGTCCCAGAGGGATGCGCAGGCGGAAGAAGATGCCGACCTGATCGTAGAAATCGAACGAGATCACGTAGCGGTCCCAGCGGAAGAGCACGAACTCCCAGGCCTCGCGCATCGAGCCGAGGAGGCTCTCCGGCTCGCTCGTCGGCCGCCCAGCCGGCGGCGTCGGATCGAAGACCTGCCAGCCGGCGCCGGGGAGGTAGCCCTCGACCCAGGCGTGGGCGTTGGACTGCCGCACCACCCAGGCGCGCTCCCAGGGAGCGTACTCGGCGCCGAGAAACCCGGTGACCAGGCGCGCCGGGATCCCCTGCGCCCGCAGCAGCAGCACCATCGCCGAAGCGAAGTACTCGCAGTGTCCGCGCCGCGCTTCGAGGAGGAAGTACTCGATCGGCCGCTCGCCTCCCCTGCCGATGAACTCCAGCGTGTAGGCGTAGTCGAAGAGCAGATGGCGCTCGATCCGGCGGGCGCGCTCCCTCGGCGTGCCGGCTCCCCGCCCACTCCGCGGCGAGTGCGGCGATCGGCGGCGTGACGCCGGACAGGTCGAGCGCCGGATTCGGAAGACCCGGGCATGGTGCGCGCGCCAGCATGGCGCCCGTCGAGCCCCCTCGGCGGATCGGCGAGCGACAGTTCCGACCCTCCCAGATCGACCTTGTAGTCGAGGACCTCCCCGGGCATCCCCTTGAGAAAGAGCGCGCCGCCGCGGTCGAGGTCGAGCACCGCCAGGTCGAGATCGACCGCCAGCGTCTCCATGGGGACGATCAGGCTGGTCGAGCGCAGCGGCTCGAGGGCGATCTGCACCGACGCGGAGCGGGTACCCTCGGCGAGCCGGAAGAGTCCCTTCGCGGGGATTGCGCCGCAGCGTGCGGCTGGCGGCGCTGCGGCGCCAGGTCCGGCCCTGCCAGACATCGTAGGTCGCCGCCTTGAATCGCATCGCCCCCGGCGGCGCGGAATTGCCGGTGAAAGTGAGGCGCATGGCGATCTGACGGTTGTCGCGGATCCGGCCGATGAGATCGAGGCTCATGGCGTCGGAGAACCCCGCCCGCGACTCCAGCTGTCCGCCGCCCCCGCCCGGAGCCATGATGTACGGCGAGCGCACCCGCGGCAGGAGAGCGAAGAGCGGCACCGCGAGCACCAGCGTCGCCGCCACCGCGCCGACCAGGAAGGCACGCACCGGCAGCTGCGGCGGCTCGAGATCGCGATGCCCGAAGCTCGTGAGCACATGCAGATAGACGAAGCGCACCATCAGCACGACGGTGAGGCCGAGGAAGACGACCAGGTAGAGGACGACCGACGGATGCACGCTGGTCGCCATGGCGGCGAGGAAGAGGAAGAAGATCCCCATCCAGGTCTGCCACTTCTGCTTCTCCTCGCGCAGCGACCAGAGCTTGGCGGCACCGCGAACAGCGCCAGGTGGAGGATCGGGCGGAGCATCTGGATGCGGCCGGTGGCGGCGATGTCGAGCACCAGCACCGGCAGGTAGGCGAGTCCCGAGGAGGTTCAGCGCCCGGTTCGAGAGCCAGCGCCCCGGCATGGTCGGGACCCTCCGTCCCGCGCGCCGCGCGCACCAGGAAGGCGACGACGACGGCCTCGAAGAGCACGAGGGCCGCCCACTCGAGCATCTGGCTGAACGGCAGCGGCAGCGGAGCGAGGAGCGCCGAGAGGCCGAGCAGCAGGCGCTTCTCGCGCGCGTAGGTCATGCCGCGGTGCTCCCGCGCCGCGCATCACGCGCGGTGTCCGGATCGCGCGCGCTCGTCACGCGCGCTCCGCGGCGCGAAGGCGAGGCGCAGCGAGCGGGCGGCCGGGTCGGACGAGTGCAGCTCGGTGCGCTGGCGCGGCCGCGGCTCGACGAGCGCCAGGCGCTCCAGAATCGCCTGGCGGTGGCGCGTCCCGAACCCGAACGGCAGCGTGCCTTCGCGCGACACCAGCTCGACCTCGTAGCCGCGCGCCAGATGATCGACCGCCGCGGTCGCCGCCTCGCTCACCAGGTGCTCGAAGCGGCTCTCCGCCGCCGCGTCGGCGAGCCGGCCGCGTGGCGTTGTCGAAGACGATCGAGAGCCGCCGGCTCTCCTCGCTCTCGCGCTCCATGAAGACCAGCGCGCCGGTCTGCGCCGACTTCTTCCAGTGGATGCCGCGCGGGTCGTCGCCCGGTGCGGTAGCCGCGCAGCGCGTGCAGCTCGTGCCCCCAGCCGGGGCGCGGCGACGACTCGTCGCCGGCCAGGCCGGTCGGCTGCACCTCGAGCCCGCCGGCGGCGAAGAGCTCGGGAAAGACGAGCAGATCGAGGCCCGAGCGGAACCCGCATGCCCTTGCGGAACAGGCCCGAGGGGAAAGAGCGACGAGAAGTGGGCGAACTCGAGACGATGCCGGCCGCGCCGCGGCAGCAGCAGCTCGAGGGTGCCGCGCGCGCTCTTGCCGGCGGGCAGATGCGGCACCAGCCGCGCAGGCCCCTTGAGCGTCACCGAGAAGAGCAGCAGCCAGCGCGGCCACCGCCGGCCCTGGTTGCTGATCGTGAACGGCAGCGAGAAGGGCCGCCGGGCGAAGAGGTCCCCCGGGCGGCTCGACCCGTCGACCGCGAGCCGCTGCAGGTTCATGCGCGAGACGACGCCGGACACCACCAGCATGGCGAGCATGCAGGCCAGCACGAGGTAGAGGGCGTTGTTGCCGGTGTTGGTCGCCGCCGCCGCGACGACCACGGTGAGCAGCACGAACCAGAGTCCGACCTTGGTGATGCGGATCCCCTCGGGGATGCCGCGGCGGGCGCGCGCCGCGCTGCAGTCGCCGCCAGAGACTGTCCGCGGCGTGCCGATCGACGGCAGCGGCGGCGTTGGCGCCAGCAGCGTCGGCGGTGCCTGCCACGGGAGCCATGCGCGAGCTCAGATCGGCAGGGGCGTGCCGTGGACCAGAACTTCGACGGCGCGGCGGGCGGCATCGAGCCCGGTCGAGCCGCGCCGCAGGACGACGCGATGCGCCAGAACCGCCGGCGCCAGGCGCTGGACGTCGTCCGGCACCGCGAAGTCGCGGCCCTCGAAGAGCGCCAGCGCCTGCGCCGCGCGGTAGAGGCCGAGCGCGCCGCGGGTCGAGACGCCGAGCTGGAACTCCTCGTTCTCGCGCGTCGCCTCGGCGAGCGCGAGGATGTAGTCGGCGAGCTTCTCGGCGACCTTGACGCGCTGCACGCGCTGCTGCAGCTCGCGCACCTCGTCGGCGGAGACCACGACCGCGAGCTCTTCGAGCTCGCGCTCGACGCCGCCCGAGAGCAGCAGCTCGCGCTCCGCGGCGCGCGCCGGATAGCCCAGGCGCAGCGACATCTCGAAGCGGTCGAGCTGCGACTCGGGAAGCGGAAAGGTTCCCAGGTACTCGTGCGGATTCTGCGTCGCGAGGACCAGGAACGGATCGGGCAGCGGCAGGCGCTGGCGCTCGATCGAGACCTTGCGCTCGCTCATCGCCTCGAGCAGCGCCGACTGCGTCTTGGGCGTCGCCCGGTTGATCTCGTCGGCGAGCACGATGTTGGCGAACAGCGGTCCGGGCACGAACTCGAAGCGCTCCTGGCGCTGCTGGAACACCGAAACGCCGAGAATGTCCGAAGGCAGCAGATCGCTGGTGAACTGGATGCGCTGGAACTCGAGTCCGAGGGAGCGCGCGAGCGCCTGGGCGAGCGTGGTCTTGCCGACCCCCGGCACGTCCTCGATCAGCATGTGGCCGCGCGCCAGGAGGCAGACGATCGCCAGCCGCACCGCTTCGGTGTTGCCCTTGTAGACCCGGGCGATATTCGCTTCGAGGCGCGCCAACGGCCCCGGACCGGCGCCGGTTCCGCCGGCCTCGTCCGGCGCCGGCGTGGATTCGCGATTCGGAGCCGAAGATCGTCACCGGAAGAGATTGTAGCGGACGATCGCCCAGAGCGCCGCGAAGCCGTCCTTCCAGCCGATCTTCTTGCCCTCGGCGTAGGTGCGGCCGTGGTAGGAGATCGGCACCTCGTAGATCCGCGCCCGCAGGCGCGAGAAGCGCGCCGTCAGCTCGGGCTCGATGCCGAAGCGGTTGGACTTCAGCTCGACGCCGTCCAGGAGGCTGCGACGAAAGAGCTTGTAGCAGGTCTCCATGTCCGAGAGGTTCAGGTCCGAGAACATGTTGGAGACCGTGGTGAGAAACTGGTTGCCGAGAAAGTGCCAGTAGAAGAGCACCCGATGCGGCGCCGCCCGAGAAGCGCGAGCCGAAAACCACGTCGGCGCCGTCCTCGAGCACCGGCTGCAGCAGCTTCGGGTAGTCGCGCGGGTCGTACTCGAGGTCGGCGTCCTGGACGACGATCCACTCGCCCGTCGCCTCGGCGAAGCCGCGCCGCAGCGCCGCCCCCTTGCCCTGATTCCTCGGCTGCTCGAAGAAGCGCAGCGGCGGATCCGTCGGCGAGCCGACCGGCGACCAGCTCGGCGCAGCAGGTCGCGCGTCCCGTCGGTCGAGCCGTCGTCGACCACCACGATCTCGAGCCCGATCCCGGGCGGCAGCGGCGCCGCTCGCCACCCGCCGCAGCAGCTCCTCGATCGTCCGCTCCTCGTTGAAGGCCGGAATCACCACCGAAAGCAACGCGCGTCATGGCGGGCGAGCCTATCGCGGCCGCACCGGCGATTCTCATTGACAAGCCGGCCGGGAGGGCTTAGCTTGACGGGCCGGTCCTGAATTTGCATCTGGAGCCCATCGCATATGCCCTCCCGCTCGCGCTTCACCCTGTTCGGACTCGCTCTTCCTGGCCCTGGCCGCTGGGCTCGATTGCCGGCCGCGGACGCCACCAGCGTCAAGCTGGTCAACGACTTCCGGCTGGTCGATCAGGCGCGGATCGATCGTCGTCGCCCGGGTCGTCGGCACGGTTCCGGCGCCGGAGCTCGACCGGCCGGTGACCGACTACCTGATGACCGTCGAGCGCGTGCTCAAGGGCTACGGTGGGCGAGAGCAGCCTCCTGGTGCGCGTCCCCGGCGGGCGCGCCGCCAACGGCATGGAGCTCAAGATCTGGGGGGCGCCGACCTTCGTCGAGGGTGAGCGCGCCCTGCTCTTCCTCGGTCGCCACGCCGACGGCACCTACCGCATCCTCCACCTGATGCTCGGCGCCTTCCGCGAGGCGCGCATCGACGGCCACGCCGTGGCCTATCGCGACCTCTCCGAAGTCGACGTCCTCGACGACGCCGAGACGCGCGCGAGCGAGACCCGCAAGCTGCGCGACTTCGACCGCTTCGCCGACTGGATCGCCGACCGGGCCGCCGCCCGCCTGCAGATGCCGGACTACTACCTGTTCCTGCCCGGCCGACAGCCAGAACTCGCTCCTGCCGATGTTCACCCTGCTCGGCGACAACGGGCGCAACGCCCGCTGGTTCGAGTTCGACTCCGGCGGCCAGGTCACCTGGCGGATCGACGCCGATCCGCTGGCCGGCTTCAGCGGCAACGCCTCGGACGCCTTCCGCAACGCGCTCGCGGCCTGGAACGCCGAATCGCATACGCCGATCAAGTCTCACCTTCGGCGGCACCTCCGGTCTGACCGCCGGCTTCGACCACTTCGACGGCCAGAACGTGCTGCTGTTCGAAGACCCGAACAACGACGTCGAGGGCGACTTCAGTTGCTCGACCGGCGGCACGCTGGCGATCGGCGGACCCTGGTACGACCCCGACACCACCGGTCGCTTCAACGGCGAGACCTTCATCCGCATCCAGGGCGCCGACATCGTCCTCAACGACGGTATCGCCTGCTTCTTCGAGCGCTCCACCAACCCGAGCAAGGCCGTCGAGGAGCTCTTCGCGCACGAGACCGGTCACACCCTCGGCCTCGGGCACTCGAGCGAGAACGCCAGCGAGACCAACCAGACGCTGCGCGATGCCCTGATGTACTTCCGCATCCACAACGACGGCCGCGGCGCCCGGCTGGCGAGCGACGACATCGCCGGGCTGCGCCGGCTCTACGACAAGACTTACAGCGGCGGTGGCGGCGGCGGTGGCGGCGGCAACAGCGGCTGTCCGGCGGGGACCCTCTGCCTGGTCGCCGGCACGTTTCCAGGTCTCCGCGACCTGGAGCAACCAGTTCGACGGCGCGAGCGGCGCGGCGGGAGCGATCACGAACACCGACGTCGCCGGCTTCCTCTACTTCACCGACCCGAACAACATCGAGCTCATCGTCAAGGCGCTCGACTTCGGCGACCGCGTGCTCTTCTTCTACGGCCAGCTGACCAACCTGCGCTTCACCATCAGCGTGCTCGACACCCGCACCGGCGTCACCAAGACCTACCAGAACACCACCGGCGACTGCGGCGGCCTCGACAACAACCTGGCGGCCTCGAGCGCGATCTTCGAGACCGTCCCGGCGGACGGCGCGCCGAATCCTGCTGGAGCTCGCCTCCTGCCAGAGCAGCGCCAACGCGGTCTGCCTGGTGAACAACCGCTTCCGGCTGGAGCTCGACTGGGCAGAACCAGTTCGACTCGACGAGCGGCCGCGGCGTCGGCAAGAAGCTCTCCGACCTGACCGCCGCCTTCTCGTTCACCGATCCGGCGAACCTCGAGGTGCTGGTGAAGACACTCGACTTCGGCGACCGTGTCCTGGTGCTCTACGGCACGCTGTCGAATCTCGCCTACACCCTGCGGATCACCGAGACCACCACCGGGCGGGTCAAGACCTACGTCAACGCGGCCGGGAACTACTGCGGCGGGCTCGACAACAACGCCTTCTGAGCGCGGCCGCGGCCGGCGCGCCGCGCGAAGACGACGCGCCAGCGCGAGCGCCAACGCCGCGACCAGGAAGCAGCCGCGCGTCCAGTTGAGCAGCGCGTGCGACCCGTAGTGCTCGAAGGCGAAGTCGGGGTAGCTCGGGCCGCTCGCCGGACGGCCGGCCTCGCCCAGGGCGCTTCCGCCCGGCGAGCTTCGCCGTCGTCACCGCAACGGCTCGCGGCAAGTGGCGCGAGCGACACGCAGAAGGGGCGATCCGGCGACGTTGCCAGGTCTCGTCCACGACTTCGCCGCGCTTCGACCAAGGAGCCGACGCGTCGAGATCGCTGAACGGCACCAGCAATGGGGTCATCGAGGCGACCAGGCTGGCGGCGACGAGCGACGACGATCGCCACCCGCCAGCCGCTTCCTCGCCGCCAGCGGGCGAAGATCTCCGCCGCAGGCAGGATCCAGAACGGCAGCAGCGGCACCAGGAAGCGCGGTCCCCAAGCGCCGCCGCCGAACCACTGGTAGTAACGCGAGATCAACAGCAGCCAGAGCGCGCTCGCCGCGAGAACCGCCAGCGCGCAGGCACGGTCCCGCTTCCAGAAGGCCCGCGCGCCGAGAAGCGAGAGAAGCAGCACTGGGCAGTACCAGAGAACCCCCTTCGCAGGCGACGCCAGCAGTCCGCTCAGCCCCACGGCGAGCGGCGTCGAGAAATTGCCCGCCTCCCTGCCGTAGCCGGTTTCGAAGGCGCTGCCGAAGCGGCTCCAGTTGTAGGCAGCGATGGCGCCGATCCAGGTCGAGAAGAAAGAGCTCCAGTAAAGGGAATGCATCACCAGTCCGCGTTGGCGAGAGCGCTGCCAGCCGAGGGCGGCCGCCCAGAAAAAAAAGGGCAGGACGACCACGATGTGCGCGACCTTCGTCGCCACCGCCAGCCCGGCGGCCAACCCAGAGATCGCCAGCCACCAGCCACCCGCACACACTCCCTTTACCGGGCCTTTGCCTTTCGCCTTGAGAAGTCCGAGCAGGACGACCGCCAGGCAAAGCGCCGAGAGCGGCTCCGACAGAAAAGTACTGGAGTAGTGCGCCAGGAGCGTACTTGCGCCGAGACAGGACGCCGTCAGCAGAGCGACGAGGAGCGGAAAGCCCAGCTCGACCGCGACCAGGAAGGTCACGGCGACGGTCGCCCCGCCGGTCGCGGCGTTGGCGAGGCCGGTGCCGAAGATCGTCGAACCGGCGCGCAGGTTGCCGACGTGGTCGGCCGTCTGAGGAAGCTCCAGACGGTCGAAGAGGCGGTGGCTCGCGCCGTAGAACGGCAGTGCCACGAGCGACGGCCCGAGGCCGTACTTGGCGTAGCGCCGGCCGTCGACGCCGCGCCGCGCATTCGCCACGACCTTGCGTGTCGCCTCGGAGGTGACCGACACCTCGCCGCGCTCCCAGATCGCCTCGGTCACCTGGTACATCATGACGTCGTCGCCGAAGACAAAGACCCCGCGACTCGTGCCGGCGAAGAACGCAGAGAACGCGAGCATGAGCCAGAGAGCGACGACGGCGACTCCGGAGGGAGGTTGGGTACGTGCAGCTCTCATGACGGAGGCCGTTGCCGCGTCCAGATCTCGAAGCCCTTGTCGGCAGCCGCGAGACGCCAGCCGCTGGACGTGTCCCGGAGCCAGGACACCTGCCAACTCTCGAGTCCCCGGTCTTCCACGAGCACGAAATCAATGGCGAGAGCCGCCAGGTTGCGGCGCCAGATGCGCGCCCTCTTCTTGTCATAAGGGTCGCCGTTCCATCGACCGAAGTCGTAGAAGCGGTCCTCGGGCGAGCCCTGGGTGGGGACGATCTCAACCCGGTTCTGAAGATGGTCTCCGTAGTAGAAGTAAGGCCGATTTCCACCAACGTAGGCGACCGTGACCGGAGCGGCGTTGGCTAGATCCGCGAGCGCCTGCGCCGCCCGTTCGCCCCGATCGCGGTGCGTCCCATACTGCACCGCAATTGGCCCCAGGGCGAGAGCCGCGAGCCCGACTCCAAGGACAGCGACGCGAAGCGAGCCGCGCCACCGCGGCGCCACGAGAACGTACCCTCCCGCGCCGGCAGCCAGGAGGAGGATGACCGCGCGCCAGCCCGACCGCCCGCCGACAGCGGCTGCGGCGGCCCACGTGCCGCCGCCCCACCAGAGAGCACGACGCCAAAGCGGAGCGAGCCGCGAGAACAGTCCGGACCCGACAACTCCGGCCAGGATCGGCGCCGCCAGCACATAGCGAATATCGCGCCGGTCCGGTATCCACAGGGTATAGGCCACGACCTGCACCGAGAACACCAACGCAATCGCCGTGAGGGCCCTGGCGCCGGAATCCCGCTTGCGGACCGCGACGGCAACCGTGGCGATTGGCAGCAGGAGCAGGCTCGGCAGAAAGAGCTGCGCCCAGATCGCGCCGAGCAGTTCCGGACGCTCGACGAACGCCCCAAGTCGCCGGATTCCCGTCGGCAGGAGGACTGCGCGCGCCGCCAAGCCGGCATCGCCCCAACCCGGAAAGAGCTCATAACCAAGCAGGCTCACCGGCGCCGGAAAGACTGGGTTGCCGACCGTCGAGAGGTTTCGCAGGTAGACAAAGCCTCCGGTGGCAAGCGCGGCTCCGCCCAGCACCAGCCCGAGTCGGATCCCTTTGCGCCACGGGAGGCGAAGAACGACTCGCGCCACCCCGGCAGCCAAGGCCGCAGCGAGGAGGGCCGGTAGCCAGAGGAGGTTCAGGTACTTGGTGCCGATGAGGCCACCGATCGCTGTGCCCAGCAGGAGTGCGTCGCCGAAGCGGGGGCCTTTGACGCTGCGCAGCAGGAAGAGCAGCGCAGCGCAAAGCCAGAAAGCCGACCAGACATCGTTCCCAGCCGAGAAGACTCCGTCGGGCAGGAAGCGTGGGATCGAAAGCGCGAGCGTGACGGCGAAAGCCGCGCTGCCGGCGGTTCCTCCGGCCCGTCGGGTCAGCGCCCAGACGGCCATCAGGAGTCCCAGTCCCGCTGGCAGCTGCGACCAGCGAGCGAAGAAGTCGTTGCCTCCTGGGACGGCCATCGCGATCCAGCTCATGAGCTCGCCAAGAACCGGGTAGAAGGTGGTCGACATGTCGCCGACCTCCACCCGCAGCATCCGCAGGTCGGCGTATTGGAGCCAGGTCGCGGCAGCCGGGAGATGGTAGGAGACGTCGTCGTAGAAGTCGGCTCCCGGAGGCTGAAAGCGCAAGGCGTAAAGGTCGTGCGCGACCAGGGCGACCGTGAGCGCCACCGCCACCGCAGCGGCGATGCGACCTGCCAGCGGCTGGCCTGACTCGGCTGGGAAGCGCTCTCGAGGCGCGATTGGCGGGAACCGAGCGGCGAAAGCGAGAGCCACGAGGACGCTTGCCTCGAAGATCGGCGCGCGCAACCAGCCTGCGGAACCCAGCAAGACGACGACGAGACCGCATGCCGCAGCTGCGACACTGATCCGAGCCACCCCGCCTTCGGCTCCTCCCAGTTCGAGGCCCAGCCAATCGACCAGGCGCCACGCCACCACGCCCGTGGCGAGAAGCAGCAACCCGAGCCTCAGAATCTCCAACCTGCTGGGTGTGCCGAATGCCATCGCCGCGCCGAGTCGGGCCGCAGCCTCGGGCCAGAAGTGGAACCCGGTCGATACCGCAAGGCCTCCCCAAAGCAACCAGAGTCCAGCCTGGCCCGCACGGCGGTCGCGCAGGCCGGACTCCGCGCCTTTGCCCTGCGCCTTCACGCTGCTGTCGGTGGCGCCCTGAAGTCGATGGATGGTTCATCGCAAAGTAACCCATAACGGTCGGGCTGGCGGCCCGAGCCCCTACGAGCAGTCCCAACTGCGCTCCGGGCGATCGAGCTGATTCGACCACCCGCGACGACTCCCTTCGTCGCGGGCAACCCATCCTATGTCTGCAAGCCAGGGCGGGTGAAACAAGTGGGTGCGACGGTGCAAGAGTGCCCACCGGCCGGTTCGCCCTGGGTGCAAACAGTCCACAGTGAAGGGCCCGATCGCCTGATAATTTTCGCTCTCGAACACCATGTGCACAGGCCCACGGCGGACTCGAAGCCACACCCCCTTTACCGGTCTTTTCGCCTGTGGGCTTCTGCTGACTTCGGCGCTCGCGGCGCAGCAGACCGTCGGCGGATGCCAAGTGTTGCCGATCGCGAACATCTGGAACACGCCGGTCGCGAGCCTGCCGGTCGCCGGCAACTCAACCGCGGTCGTGACGCACATCGGACTGACCGACACGATGCATCCCGACTTCGGAACGGTCTGGGAGGGGCGCCGATCGGCATCCCCTACGTCGTCGTCCCGAACACCCAGACGATGCTACCGATCGACTTCTCTTCGCTCGACGGCTGGCCCGGTGAGAGCGACCCCGGGCCCTACCCGATTCCGCCGAATCCGCCGATCGAGGGCGGCGACGACCCCGACCAACCAGGGCGACCGCCATATCCTGGTCGTCCGCCAGGGGGCCTGCATCCTCTACGAGCTCTACCACTCCTGGAAGGAGGGAGACTGGAACGGCGACTTCACCTGCGTCGTGCCCGGTTCGCCTCCCGGCTGGTGCGGCCTTTCGGGGGCGGTCTACGACCTCGCCTCGAACGCCCTGCGGCCCGACGGCTGGACCTCGGGCGACGCCGCCGGCCTGCCGATCTTTCCCGGCCTGGTGCGCTACGACGAGGTCGAGACCGGCGAGATCCGCCACGCCCTGCGCTTCACCGTCGACATCTCGCGCACGAGCTGGGTCTGGCCGGCGCGTCATCAGTCCGGTGCCACCGGCGACGTCAACGCGCCGCCGATGGGCCTGCGCCTGCGGATGAAGGCCGGCTACGACCTTCCGGGCGCCACGCCGCGCGTGCGCACGATCCTTGCCGCGCTCAAGAAGTACGGCATGATGGTCGCCGACAACGGCACCGACTGGTACCTGAACGGCGTCCCCGATCCGCGCTGGGACGACGACGAGCTCTGCGTCATCAACGACATCCCCGGCAGCGCCTTCGAGGTCGTGGAGGTCGCGGGCCTGCAGCTTCGGACCCGACTCCGGGGCGACGCCGCACCTGTTGAGCGACGGCTTCGACGGCGGTTCGGCCAGCACTGGTCGGTCGTCGCGCCCTGACCTCCGCCGCCGCGCAGGATCAGGCGCTGAAGCGCTCTCCGAGGTCGCCGAGCAGTACGATTTCCGGCTCCAGCCGGACTCCGAACTTCTCCACGCTCGGTCGCGCATCGTGCGCATCAGGGCGAGCACGTTCTCCGCGGTCGCGCCCCCGGTATTCACGATCACGTTGGCATGCTTGGGACTCACCAGCGCGCCACCGACGCTCGTCCCCTTGAGGCCGGCGGCGTCGAGGAGGCGACCGGCGGAGTCACCCGGCGGGTTCTTGAAGACCGAACCCGCGGATGGCTGCCCCGAGGGCAGCGCCGCCCAGCGCCGGGTGTTGAGCTCGTCCATTCTGGCCAGCAGCGCCTCCGGCGTTGCCCGGCGCGAGGTCGAAAAGCGCCCGCGTGACGATCGCCCCGGTCTGCCCGAGGCAGGTCGAGCGGTACGAGGCCTGGAGCTCGGCGACGCCGATCCGTCGGCGGTGGCCGTCGAGCTCGACCAGGCGGGCGGAGCGCAGGACGTCCTTGATCTCGGTGCCATAGCAGCCGGCATTCATGAAGACCGCGCCGCCAACCGTCGAAGGAAAACCCCCAAGGGCCTCCAGCCCGGCGAGACCGGCGGCTGCCGCCTTGCGCGCCGCGAGAGCGAGCGGCGCGCCGGCGCCGGCGCTCACCCGGCGGCCGCGGATCCGGATCCGCTTCAGCTCGCCGCCCAGCCGAGCCACGATCCCCGGCAGCCCGGCGTCGGGGATGAGGACGTTCGACCCGAGACCGAGGAGCTGGAACGGCAGCCGGCGCCCGGCGACCCCCTGCAGCAGGGCGACCAGCGCGCGCTCGGAAGTCACTTCGACGAAATTCTCGGCCGGGCCGCCGATCCGCAGGGTGGCGAGTCGCGCCAGCGCCTGCCCGGGCCGCACCACGAGGCCGGGGATCGCCGCCAGCCAGCGGTCCATTTCGTCCGTTCCGGCAGATTGCGCCACCCGATTACGTCCTTTCCCTGACAGAAAGGCGGTCGATCCGTCGCTTTCTCGACCGTCCGCCACCGGGTAGTATAGGGGCGCAAAAGCGGCGTTGAAACAGCGGCTCGAGAACGAACCGACAACAGCAGGCGACGAGCGAGGGAGTCCATCCAATGGCAGTAGACCCGAAGGTGGAAAAGGGCAAGGCGGTCGAAGGCGCCCTGATGCAGATTGAACGGCAGTTCGGCAAGGGCTCGATCATGCGCCTCGGGGCGCGCGAGATCCTGCCGATCGACTTCATCCCCACCGGCTCGCTCGCCATCGACGCGGCGATCGGCATCGGCGGCTTCCCGCGCGGCCGCGTGGTCGAGGTCTTCGGCCCGGAGTCCTCCGGCAAGACGACCCTGGCGCTCTCGGTCATCGGCCAGGCCCAGAAGCGCGGCGGCGTCGCCGCCTTCATCGACGCCGAGCATGCGCTCGATGCCGAATATGCGCGCAAACTCGGCGTCGACATCGACAACCTCCTGGTCTCGCAGCCCGACAACGGCGAGCAGGCGCTCGAGATCGCCGAGATGCTGGTGCGCTCGAACGCCGTCGACATCGTCGTCATCGACTCGGTGGCGGCCCTGGTGCCGCGGGCCGAGCTCGAGGGCGAGATGGGCGACAGCCACGTCGGCCTGCAGGCCCGCCTGATGTCCCAGGCGCTGCGCAAGCTCACCGCCATCGTCGCCAAGTCGAACACCTGCATGGTCTTCATCAACCAGATTCGCGAGAAGATCGGCGTCATGTTCGGCAGCCCCGAGACCACGACCGGCGGCCGGGCGCTCAAGTTCTACTCCTCGGTCCGGGTCGACATCCGGCGCATCTCGGCGATCAAGGACGGCGAGACCGTCACCGGCAGCCGCGCCAAGGTGAAAATCGTCAAGAACAAGGTCGCGGCGCCGTTTCGTCAAGCCGAGTTCGACATCGACTATGGCGAGGGCATCTCCCGGCCGGGCGAACTGGTCGACATGGGCGTCGAACAGAAGCTCGTCCAGAAGAGCGGCGCCTGGTTCAACTACGGCGACATCCGGCTCGGCCAGGGGCGCGAGAACTCCAAGCAGTTCCTGCGCGACAATCCGGAGCTCGCCAACGAGCTCGAGGCGAAGCTGCGCGTCGCGCTCTCTCTGCCGCCGATGAAGGCGGCCGAGGAGGCAGCGGTCGCCAAGTGACCCGCATCGGGTCGAATCTCGCCTTGCTGCGCGGCTGTCTGCTGGTTCTGGCCGCCGTATTCGTCGCCCTCTCTGCATCAGCGGCCGCTCCGCTGCAGGGCGGGACCGCTCCGGGACGCAGTGCTCTCGCCGTAGAGACCTCTGCCTGGGTCTTCCCCTCCCGCCCGTTGGCGATCACCGTCGAGCAGCGCGGTGTCCTTGCTGGGCGGCACCTCGCGGTCTACCTGTTCGTCGACCAGAATCAGTTCGAGAGGATCACGACGAAGGCCGATCGCACGCGGGTCGTCGTGGAAACGCCGCTATTGGCGCCCGGACGGCACGTGCTGGTGGCCAGGACCGGCCAGGAGGTTGCGCAGACCGAGTTTCGCGTCATCCCCTGGTCCTGGCTGGCCGGAGCCCTCGGAACCGCTCCTGCTGGTCGCGGGCGGCGGCCTCGTTCTCGCGATCCTGCGGCAGAGGCGGCGGGCGGCGCGGGGCGCCGGGCAGTTCCTCGACAGCGCCCGGCCGCGTCACGCCCGGTGGGGCAGCAGGCGGCGCCACCAGTGGTCGCGCTCGCCAGCGACCGCGCCGTTGCCGAGCTGGCGCTCGATCTCCGCCACCGGCACCGGAAGCAGGGCGAGCGCGCCTTTGCGGAACTGCAGCACGAGCCAGTCCATGCGGCGAGCCCGAATCTCCGGGCCGATCCCGGAAAGCAGCGCGCTGAGTCCCGTCGTGCCGTCGATCGAGCGGTAGAACTCGAGCATCGGTTCCGACAGGCGCGCCGCATCCTCGGCTGAGGGCGGATGCAACCAGACCGGGACATAGCTCTCCAGGGCGTCGAACGGAATCGCCAGGTGATGGCGCAGAAACACGGCCTGCTCCTCCGTGACCTGCTCGATCAGGAGGTCGGCGAGCCGCAGCTCCGCCGAGCCGGAGTCGGAGTGGTCGCCGACCGACTCGATGTCGAGCGCCTCGACCACCACCAGCCGGTAGGCCGCCTGCAGGAAGCGGTAGTGCGAGCCGCGGACCTCGTTGTAGAGCTCGGCCAGGGTCAACTGCTCGTCGGCGGCGCGGAAGATCCGCCGTTCGAGCGGCGTCAGCAGCCCCTGCGGCGCCTTGCGCCCGCGCCGCAGCACGACATTGTCGTGCACGAAGATGCGGCGCACCTGCTGCGCCTCGTCGGACCAGCGGCTGCCCTCCATGGCGAGGGCGACGGCGGACAGCGGTGCGCGCAGCTCGAGCTCACTCTCGAGCGACTCGGCGGCGAAGTAGAAGATTCCCGACCGCCACAGAAAGATGTCGCAGACCTGGTTCTCGACGTGCTGCCGCAAAGCCTCCTGCACTTTGTCGGCCGGCAAGAGCCCCATCGTCTGCAGGGCGTCTCCCAGCTTCTGCCCGGTCTTCTGGCAGTGTGTCAGGGCGAGGATCAGGTTCGCCTCGTCGAGCAGGCCGTTGACCAGCAGATGCTGGCCGAAAAACTCCGCTGGATCGTCCGAGAAGCAGGCGACAACGTACCCATCACGCAGGAAGATGCGCTTCTCCGAGCCGCTGCGGCGGACGACGAGCGCCCCCGAGCGATGGTCGTTTTGCGCCCATTGCAGGATGTCGCCGATCGGGAACGAGGCCAGACGGCCGGAGAATTCCATGGTGGAGGGCTGGTATGTTACCTGCACTCTCCCGGTTTTGAACTTCTTGGAGAGGAAAGATCCTCATGCGCCTCCACCTTTCGTCGAAACTGGCTCCTGCTGTCCTCGCCTGGACTCTCGTGGCCGGCAGCAGTTCTGCGATCTTTGCCATGGAGGCGCCTTGTCTCGTCTGCCCTGGCGTCACCGTCGACGATCCGTTTGCGATCTCGGCCGCCCTCGAGGCACCTCCGCGGCTCGAAAAGGGGGCTCGCCTCTTCGTCGCCTGGAACGCTCCCCTCGACGGCTCTGCCTCCCCGGCAGGCGCGCATCTCGTCGCGGCGGCGGGAGCGCAGCCGTGGATCCGGCTGCAGTTCTCCACTCCCGCTCCACTCCTCGAACATGTCGAGGAGCTGCAGCGTGAGCTCGATGCCGCCGTCGAGCTGGCACGACTCGCGCCCGCGACGACCAGTTACGAGGTCGTTTGGGCCGTTGACGGCACAGGTCCGGTCGACGCCCGGCAGTACGCTTTCCTCGTCAAGCGCGCGGCGGTCGCTCTCACCGGCGCCCAGCCGGAGAGCCGGATTTTCGCCCAGCCCCTGCCGACGGACAGCGAGTGGATCGACCTCTGGTACGGCGAGGGTGTCGCGGCCTACGTCGACGGCGTCGCGCTCTTGCCGTGGGGCGCCGAAACGAAGACCGCCCTGGCGCAGATCGCCGGGCTGGATCCCGGAAAGCCGGTCGTCCTCGAGGTGCTCGCGCTGCCCGGGGATCCGCGCCCGACCGTCGCTCTCCTCGCCGAGCAGGCGGCGAACGGCTTCGCGATCACTTTCTTTCAAGCGCAATCTCCGCTCTTTCCGAGCGCTCCGACCGCCGCCGATCTTGCACCGCTCAAGGTGATGGCGAATGAGTTTCGCGGCGAGTTCCAAACCGACACCGGAACGGTTCCCCAGGGGGCCGCTGCGGCCTGGAGCTTCGTGCGCGGAGAGGATCTGGGGCTGCGCGTGATCGTCGCATCCGCGATGGCGCCGCCGGCAACGGAAGCGATGCCTGCCACTGCTGCGAAGCCGCTCGTCCTCACCTTTCCCGATCCACAGCTCAAGACACCGATGCGTATCGACCTCGTGACCGGCGCTGCGACCGCCATCGCCGAGCCGCGTCACACCGCTACGAGCTCCGAGCTGCGTCTGTCGAAACCCGAAGTCGTGGAGATCCTGCGCCTCGCGCGACCTTCTGCAGCCGAGCTCGAGGGGGTCGCCGAAGAGGTCACTGTCGCCTCCGAGCGCGACGTTCCGGTCGAGGAAATTCTGCGCCGGTTGCAGGCGTTCGAAGACCAGCAGGCCCGCCGCCTGTTGCGCTACCAGGCGGTCAACGCGACCTCGCTGCGCTTCCAGGCTGCCTCCGGAGTACAGGCGGTGGAGGCGACCTTCGAAGGCGAGTTCTTCTTCCGCCAGGGCCAGCCGTTCGACTGGGCCTGGCAGAGCTTCTACATCAACGGCGTCCGGTGGCGCGGCAAGGAGATCCCGGAGCTGCCCCTCATCCAGCCGGAGAAGGCGGCGGCGATGCCGCTCGAGATCCTCTTCACCAGGGAGTACCGCTACGCGCTCCGCGGCCGCGAGACCGTCGACGGACGTGACTGCTGGGTAGTCGAGTTCGAGCCCGCAGTTGCCGTGGAGGGCCGGAATCTCTACCGTGGCACGGTCTGGATCGACCGCGAGCTCTGGGCGCGGGTGCGGTCACGCGCGGTGCAGCTCGGCCTGCAGGGCGAAGTGCTCTCCAACGAGGAGACCATGAGCTACCAGCCGATCGACGAGAACGGCGCGCCGGCTCCCTGGTCCGCGGCGAGCTACTTCCTGCCGCTCGAGGTCACTGCGCAACAGGTGCTCTCGGTGCTCAACACCGCGACGGTGGTCGAGAAGCAGGTTCGACTCACCAGCGTCCGCATCAACGGCCCGGAATTCGACCAGCGGCGCGCGGCGGTCCTGGCCTCGGAGTCGACCATGGTGCGCGACACCGACAGGGGCTTCCGCTATCTGGTGAAGGACGAGGCCACCGGCGAGCGCGCGGTCAAGGAGGGCTTCGACAGCGACCGCCTCTTCCTCATCGGCGGCACCTTCTACGACGACTCGCTCGACTATCCTCTGCCGCTCATCGGCGTGAACTACTTCAATCTCGACGCCGGCGGCAAGAAGCGGCAGCTGAACGCCTTCTTCGGCGGCGTCCTGGGAATCCTGAGCTACGCCGATCCACGCCTGGCAGGAAGCAAGTTCGACCTCGGAGTCGATGTCTTCGGGATCGCCGTCGCCTCGAGCGATCAGCTCTTCCGCGACGGCGTCGAGGTCCCGGGCGAAGAGGTCGAGGAGCTGCCGGCCAGGGTGAGCGTCAATCTCGGCCACCCGCTCGGCAACTTCGTCAAGTGGAGCACCAGCTACCAGCTCGCCTACTCGAGCTTCTCGGACACCGACAACACCGCCCCGGAGTTCGTAGTGCCGCAGAGCACCTTCACCCACTCGCTCTCGACCGGACTCGCCTACTCGCGCTCCGGCTACCGCCTCGAGCTCCAGGGGGGCTTCCATCAGCGCGCGAACTGGAGTCTCTGGGGACTGCCCGGTCAGGCGGCGAGCGAGTTCGACCCTGAGTCCAAGGACTACCTCACCTGGCAGGTCGCGGCGAGCAAGAACTGGTACCTGGCGAACTTCCGCAAGGTCGGTCTGTCGTTCGAGTACCTGGGCGGCACGGATCTCGACCGTTTCAGCAAGTACCAGTTCGGCTTTTTCGGCGGTACCCGCGTCCACGGCTACCAGATCGGCAAAGTGCGCGCCGAAGAGGCCTACGCTGCGCACACCAGCTACGGCTTCGAGCTCGGCAAGTTGGTGCGCCTCGACGCCGTGCTCGACGCCGCCTGGGCAACCGACAAGCCGAGTGGACTCGACAACGAGCTGCTCGCCGGAGTCGGCATCACTGGCACCTTCATGGGACCGTGGGAGACGATCATCAACATGGACATCGGCACTCCGGTCGCCGGCCCCGACGACGGCCTGGTGGCCTATCTCGTCTTCCTGAAACTCTTCCACTAGCGGCAGGCGGGGACCGGACGGTAGCCGGAGAATCCAGGGAGCGACGACGAGCGAACGACCGGCCTCGATTGTCCGCCACGCCCAGCGCGGGCTGCTGCGCTTCGCGGTGATGCGCAGGAAGCCACGGGTGGACCTCGTCATCGCGCCCGGCTATCGCTACGCCCTGCCCGGGGGCCTGCTCGACGCCGAACGCTCGACCCGCATCTTCTCCTTCCTGCGGCACGCCGGGCTCGTCCTCCGCCGCCGGCTGCACCGCCCGCACCCGGCGAGCTTCGCCCAGCTGCGCGCCGCCCATGACGACGACTACCTGGAGCGCCTGCAGCGACCCGGAGCGCTGACCCCGGTCGTCGGCTTCGCGATCCCCGACCGCGCCGAACAGGCGCTCCTCGCCGTGGAGCGCGAGATGACCGGCGGCACGATCCTCGCTACCCGGCTGGCGCGGACCTCGGGAGGATGTGCGGTCAATCTGGGAGGCGGTTTTCACCACGCCCATCGCGATCGCGGGCGCGGCTTCTGCATCCTCAACGACGTCGCCGTCGCGATCCGCGCGCAACGCGCGCAGGGCTTCGCAGGACGGATCCTGGTGGTCGACCTCGACCTGCACGACGGCGACGGCACACGCTCGATCTTCGCCGACGACCCGACTGTGCACACCTATTCGGTCCACAACCAGAACTGGGACGACCGGCCGGCGGTCGAGACGACGGTGTTCCCCTCGGCCCGGGAATCGACGACGCGCACTACCTCGCGACCCTGTCCGCGACGCTGCCCGCGCTCTTCGAGCGCTTTCGTCCGGAGCTGGTGATCTACCTCTGCGGCGCCGACCCTGCGGCCGACGACGCTCTGGGGACTGGCGGGTGAGCGCCGCCGGCATGCTCGAGCGCGATCGCCTGGTGACCGGACTCGCCCGGCACCGTCACCTGCCGTTGGTCGTGACCCTGGCGGGAGGCTACGGCGACAACGCCTGGCGGTACCTCGCGCGCTATCTCTCCTGGCTCGCTCTCCGGCCGCGTTCTCGAGCCGCCGACGACCGAGGAGCTGATCATCGACCGCTTCCGCGACCTGATGCACAGCTTCTCGGTCGGCGAGCTCAGGGGCTCTGCCGACGAAGAGCCGCTTCTGACCGAGGCCGACCTTGGCGGCGGCCAGGGGCTCGCGAGCCCCGAGACCCGTCTGCTCGGCTTCTACTCGCTGTCGGGGATCGAGCTCGCGCTCGAACGCCTCGGCCACATGGCGCGGCTGCGCGAGATCGGCTTCGAGAGTCCCGAGGTCGAATTCGATCTCAGCGCCTCGGGACAGACCCTGCGCATCTTCGGCTCGCGTGGCCGACGCGAGCTGGTGCTCGAGATGCGGCTGCGCGCGCGACCGCCGGACCATTCCCGGCGAGGAGCTGCTGGCGATCGACTGGCTGCTGCTGCAGAACCCGCGCGCCCGCTTCACTCCCGCCCGTCCCGGCGCTGCCGGGCCAGACCTATCCCGGGCTCGGCATGCTGCGCGAAACGATCGCGGCGACGATGTTGATCTGCGACCGTCTGCAACTCTCCGGAATCCTCGTGACACCGTCGCATTTTCATGCCGTGGAGCAGGCGCATGGCCAGCTGCGCTTTCTCGACCCGCAGCGCGAAGGCCTCTTTCGCAGCTTCCGGAAGGCGCTCGAGAACCTGGCGCTCGGCGAAGCGACGCGCGCCGCGAGCGCCGGCCGGCTGCGCGACACCAGCACCGGAGAAACGGTGCGCTGGCCGCCGAGCCCGATGATCCTGCCGGTGAAAGCGACCCTGCGTCAGCGCCTCGAGTCGCCCGAGTACGAGCGCGCCGCCGCGGAATCCGAAGTCGCCTTGCGCTACGAGGCGGTCGATGCAGAACGATCCGCGTCGTGACGATGAAGGCTCATTCCCTCTCGACCACCATCGCGAAGCCGTGGCCGCCGGCGGCGCAGACGGTGATCAGGCCGAACTGCAGGCTCGCGTCGCCGGAGCTCGTGCAGCAGCTGCAGGGTGACCCGCACGCCGGTCGCGCCGAACGGATGGCCGAGCGCGAGCGAGCCGCCGTTGACGTTGAGCCGGTCGAGGTCGACCACGCCGAGCGGCCGCGCTCCGGCCGAGCTCGTCGCGCGCGAAGCGCGGACTGGCGAACGCCTTGAGATTCGACAGCACCTGGGCCGCGAACGCCTCGTGCATCTCGACCAGGTCGATCTCCCCGAGGCGGAGCCCGGCGCGGTCGAGCGCGATCGGCGCGGCGTAGGCCGGCCCCTGCAGCAGCTGCCGGCCCGGGTCGGTCGCGGCGTAGGCCCACGACCGGATGATAGCCGAGCGGCGACCGGCCGAGGGCGCGCGCCCGGCGTCTCGCTCATCAGCAGCACCGCCCCGCCGCCGTCGGTGATCGGCGATCGAGTTGCCGGCGGTGAGCGTGCCGTGGCGGCGGTCGAACGGCCGGTCGCAGCGCCGCGAGCGCCGCCATCGAGCTCTCGGCCGCGCACGCCGTTGTCGATCGCGACCGCGCGGTCGTAGCGCGGCGGCGGGAAGAGCGTCGACCACCTGGTCCGGCGAAGAGCCCGGCGGCCTGCGCGGCGGCGGCGCGCCGATGCGACAGCAGCGCGATCTCGTCCTGCGCGCGGCGCGAGATGTCGTTCTCCTTCGCCATCTTCTCGCACGCTTCCCCCATGGTCATGCCGGTGGACGTACTCGGCGATCGCCGGCGGGACGGGAGCGAAGTCGCGCGGCCGGAAGCCGCGCCGATCCACTTCAGCCGCTGGCCGAGGGTCGCGCGCCTTCGCGAGCGCCATGAACGTCTCGGCGGCGCGCTTCGAGACTGCGAGCGGCACGTTCGACAGCGACTCCGCGCCGCCGGCGAGCACGATCTCGGCCTCGCCGAGCAGGATCGCCTCGGCGACCGCTGATGATCGCCCGGTTGGCCGAGGCGCAGGCGCAGATTGACCGTGGCCGGGGAGGCGACATCGGCAGGGCGGCGCGGAAGACGATCTCGCGTCCGAGGTTCGGCGCATGGAGCGCCGCGCACCACGACACCGAAGACGGCGAGATCGATCTCGGCCGGGTCGATGCCCGCCCGCGGCGACGACCTCGGCGGCCGCGATGCCGGCGAGGTCGACGACGTCCAGCTCCGAGATCGCTCCCGGCGCGGCAGAACGGAGTGCGGCAGGCCTCGACGATCGCCACCCGTCCCGAGGGCCCACGCAGCTGCTGGCGCGAAACGCGCAGCACCCCGGGCGCCGTGCCCGGCGATGCCGACCGTCTCGTCCAGACCGTGTCAGCCCGCTCGCGCACCTCGGCGGTCGCCGAAGCGTCGAGGGGCGCCGGCAAAGGCGCAGGCGGCAGACCCAGATCAGGCGTCGTCTCCGGCATCGATGGCTCCTTCGTCCGCAGGGTTATACCAAACTGGATTCGACGAGCGCGACGACGCGCGGCGCGAACAGCGGTGAGAGGTCGCGCCAGCCCGCCTCGACCCGCGCGAGATCCCCGGTCGCGGTGGAACCCGAGACGAGCACCAACCGCAACCGCTCGGCGCGCTGGCGGAGCCATCGGGCGCGCAGGAATCGCGGCGCCAAACGCTCGACCTCTCCGGCCAGCGAAAGCAGCTCGTCGACGCTGCCGGAGACGACGGTCGGCCGCGCCCAGGCGAAAAGCTCTGGATGAATGGCGGCGCCCCGGCTCGACGAGGATCGCAGCTCCCGAGACGATCGCCCAGCGGGCAAGCAGGAGCTCGCATGCACCGGTGAGCGGGCGCCATGAAATCCAGACGTCGCGCCCGGTGCCAGCTTCTAGCCGTGGAGGCTCCGCGGCGTCCAGCGACCCAGCGAGCGCGGCGCGCAGGAATCCGCCGAGCAACTCCACCGCCTCGCGCTCGACCACGACACCCATTACTGAAAGCCTCTCGTCACCGAGTCCGCCGTGCTCGAGGAACGCGGCAGCAGTCGAAAACGACCACCAGCGGAAGTGCCCCCTGGCGTTGCGGTAAAAGAGAAAGGGTGCCTCGGGCTGCGCCCTCGCCGCGCGGGCGAGCGCGGCGGCGACACCTCCCGGGGACGGCTCGGAGGAGCTCAAGAAGAACCGGCGGGCCGCCCGGTCAGGCGGCTGCGGTGCGCATGGCGGTGCCGATCTTCTGCTCGATCATGCCGCGCATCATGCTGGCCGGCGGTCCGAGGCTGGCGCGCCCGACCAGCTTGCCGTCCTCGAAAGTGATCGCGCCCTTGGCGCCGGGGCCGGAGAGCTCGAGGACGTCGCCCGCCCAATTCCGGCGCAGCATGCCCCCGGGAAACTCCTTGGCGAGCGCCGCGTCGAGGGTCGCGCGAATCTCTTCCATGCCGGATTTCGTCGTCGGGACTTCGAGTGTGAGGTCGCTCATGCCGCCCGAAGTTACCACAGGGACGGCACGTATCCTGCTACAGTCGAACGGCATGCGGTCGCTTCGGCACTCCCTTGCACGCCTGCTGCTCGCTCTCCTGCCGCTCTTGTTGGCCGCTCCTTCCCGGGGCGCGGAGCCTCCGGCCGAGCCGGCGCGGACCCAGCCCCCGCTCCAGACACCGAACGAAGAGCTGTTCAACAAGAGCCTGGAAGCCGCCACCAAGGCCATCCAGGTCTACGGCGCCTGGGACGATCCGGAGGCCCTGGCGCGGGTCTCGGCGATCGGTTACCGGGTAGCGAAAGCCTCCGGTTACCTCGACTTTCCGATCTCCTTCTACCTCGCCGACATGGCCGAGCCCAACGCCTTCGCGCTGCCGGGCGGACAGATCTTCGTCACCCGCGGGATGATGGAACTGGGACTCAACGACGACGCCCTGGCGGCCCTCCTCGGCCACGAGATCACCCACGTGGTCAAGAAGCACGGCATCCGCCTGGAGCGCAAGGCGATGCTGCTCAACATCCTCTCCCAGGCGGTGCTGGTGGGGGTCGCGGTCGCCGCCGACAAGAATCGCGACCCGGCGCCGAACGTGCCCGATCCCTACGGCTACTACAACACCCGCGACCGGCCGGAGGGCAATCTCGTCTACGGCAGCTACGCGGCGAGCGTCATCCTCTCGGAGCTCCTGCTGCGCAGCTACAGTCGCGACTACGAGGACGAATCGGACATGGAGGGCCAGCGCTGGGCCTCGGCCGCCGGTTTCGCGACCGATGGCACCGTCCAGCTCATGGCGCTGCTCGGATCGCGCCTGCCGGACAGCTCCCGCGAGTACGGCTACTGGCGCACCCATCCGTTCTTCGACCAGCGGGTCCTGGCGGCCCAGGCCCGGCGTCCGGAGCTGACTTCGGCCGCGCCGAGCCCGTCCGAAGATTTCCGGGTGCGGACCCAGGCCGCGCTGCTCGCCTTCGAGAACCGCATCCAGCCCGAGAAGCGGCCCGACAAGCGCGACGACGAAGAGCGCCGGCCCGATCGCGGCCCGGGGGGAAAAGACGAACGCACACTGGCGCCGCCGGTGACGGCGAAAGAGCTCCTGCATCAGGCGGCGCTCACCGCGTGGCCCGCGGGTCCGGCGGCAGACGGCCTGCGAACGGAACGCCTGCACGCCGCCCGCGAGCGCGAGATCACCGCGCGGGTGCCCGGAGCGCGCGACTACGGGCGCACCCTGGCGATCTACGACCGGGAGATCGACACGCTCTTCGCTCTGACGCCGGAGAGCCCCACCCTGGCAGCGCTGCGCGCCGAGCGCCAGGCCCTGCGCGAGCAGCGCGACGCGCTCCAGCCGGCGGCGGTCGCGACCTGGCAGAGCGGCGTCTACGGCACGCCGTTTCTCGAGGTGTTCCTGAGCAACTATCCCGCTGCCGTCGAAGCGCCGGCGGTCCACCTGGCGCTGGGCGAGGCCTACGCCCGGACCGCCCGCCAGGCCGGCGCCGTCGATCAGTTCCTGGAGGCCTGGAAGGCCGACCCGGAGGGCCCATCGGGCGAGGCAGCGCGGCGCGGATTGCGCAACCTCGCTCCGGCGCTCGATCAGTTGACCGCGCTCGCCGAACTGGCGGCGCAGGATCAGGATGCGGACCTCCGGCGTCTGGCGGAAGAGCGCCTGGCGCGCCAGGCGTCCACCTACTGCGGACATCGCCGACGGCGCCGCCTACATCGCCAAGTACCCCTCCGGAACCTACGTCGAAGCGGTCACCCTGCGGCTGAACGCGCTCGCCGAGGGCCTCTTCGGCGAGGTCCTCCTCTACCAGACGGTGGGCGACCAGATGAAGGCGATGGAGCGCATCCAGCGCATCCTCACCCACGCGCCGCTCTCGCCGGCCGCTTCGCGCCTGATGGCGAAGGTCACCCTGCCTGCCTGAAGCCGGACTCCCGGCGGTGAGCCGGACGGCCGCCGGAAAGTGAGCGGCTGGGGTGGGGGATGCAGAGGGAAAATGGTGCCCAGGACCGGATTCGAACCAGTGACACCGGCATTTTCAGTGCCGTGCTCTACCAACTGAGCTACCTGGGCGGCAAGAGGCGCGCGGAAGTTCCGCGGTGCGAGGCGTTTTTTAGCAGCTTCGAGACCTTCTCGTCAACTGGAATACCCGAGAATACCCGCGATGCAGCTCCTCGGCCGCTCTGCGCCGGCGCTCCTCGCTCCTCCTGCTCGCTCCCGGAGCGCTCTTCGCCTGGAAGCCCGCGACGCAGCAGGCGATCGCGCCTGGAGGCCGCGGCCCTGGCGCCTCCGGACCTGGCGCGACTGATCGCGAAGCACCGCAAGGAGTTCCTGCGCGGCACGGTCGAACCGCTCGGCGACGGCAACGCCGCCCGCCACATGAAGAACGCCGACGGCAGCGGCGAGCCTCGACCGGTCCATCGCCGCCGAGATGGCCGCCGCGATCGATCTGATTCGCCGCCACCGGCCGTTCGCCGAGGTCGTGGAGCACCTGGGGCGGATCTCCCACTTCGTCGCCGATGCCAATCTGCCGCTGAACACGGCCAACTCGGACGCCGAGGAGGGGCGCTACTTCCGCGACTTCCTCGAGTACGCCGACTCCGCCCGGCCGCGTTTCGCCGTCGTTTTCTACGGCCTCGGAACCGGAGTGGCAGAGCGCCGCGCGACGTCGAGGCGTGGACGCGAACGACCCTCGCCCGCGGCCGCAAGCTCTACCCCGCGATCGGCGAGGAGTACCGCCGGATTGCCGGCGGAGGCAGCGGAGTCACTGGCGCCGGCGGAGTCATCGCAGCCAGCGGAGCCGGCGGGGCATCTGCCGGATTCGACGACCGCTCGACCGCCTTCGCCGTCGCCGCGCTCTCCTACAGCCACGCCGTTTCGGATGTCGCCCGCGCCCTGCGCCATGTCTGGCTGGCCTCCGGCGGAACCGATCCGCGCACCCGGCTCGCCGAGCGGCGCGACACCCTGTTCGTGGTCGAGGCCGGCGCCGGCCGCTGACCTCCGCCAACTTTCGAGTCGAGGACCTGCCGATGCCGACCAGCTCTTCCCTGCCTGCCATGCTTCCCACACCGCCGACGGCCCGCGCCCTGCTCTCCGTCTCCGACAAGACCGGCCTCGCCGAGTTCGCCCGCGGACTCGCCGCGCTGGGCTTCGAGCTCGTCTCGACCGGCGGCACCCGCAAGCACCTCGAAGCGGCCGGCCTCGCCGTCACCGGCGTCTCCGAGGTCACCGGCTTCCCCGAGATCCTCGACGGCCGCGTCAAGACCCTGCATCCGAAGATCCACGGCGGCATCCTCGCCGACCGCTCGCAGCCTGCGCATACCGCCGCCCTCGCCGAGCACGGCATCCAGCGCTTCGACCTGGTGGCGGTCAACCTCTATCCGTTCGAGAGCACGATCGCGCGCCCCGGGATCGCCGAGCCGGAGGCGATCGAGATGATCGACATCGGCGGGCCGGCGATGATCCGCGCCGCGGCGAAGAACTTCGCCAGCCTGGCCGTCGTCGTCGATCCGCGCGACTACGAGGGCTTCCTCGCCGAGCTCGCGGAGCGGACGGCGGCGCCGCCTCGACCGACCTGCGCCGCCGCCTGGCGCAGAAGGCCTTCGCCCACACCGCCGGCTACGACGCCGCGATCGCCGCGCTGGCTCCGGCGACCGCCGAGCCTCTGCGGCGGCGCCGACCGCGGCCGGCCGCCGAGCTCCTGCCGGAGCGCCTGACGCTCTCGCCTGGCGCGCGAGTTCGAGACCCGCTACGGCGAGAACCCGCATCAGCCCGCCGCGGTCTATCGCCTGGCCGGGCGGACCCGGCCTGCTCGGCGGCATGCGCCAGGTCCAGGGCAAGGAGCTCTCCTGGAACAACCTGCTCGACGCCGACGCCGCCCGCAAGCTCGTGGCGCTCTTCGACGAGCCGGCGGTGGTCATCGTCAAGCACAACAACCCCTGCGGCGTCGGCCGCGGCGCCGGACCTCGTCGCCGCCTACGCCCGCGCCCTCGAGTGCGACCCGGTCTCCGCCTTCGGCTCGATCGTGGCGGTGAACCGCCCGCTCACCGAAGCGCTGGTGACCGCCTTCGGCGACCTCTTCATCGAGGTCCTCGTCGCCCCGGAGGCCGACGCCGGCGGCCCTCGCCGGTCTCGCCGCGAAGAAGAACCTGCGCTTCCTCCTCTGTCCGCCCTACGCGCCCCGGCGGCGCGAGATCGAGCTCCGCGGCCTCGACGGCGGATTCCTCGCCCAGTCGCCCGACGGCTTCGCCGAGGATCCCGCCGACGCTGGACCTGTCCGACGCAGCCGCCAGCCCACGCGCCGACAGAGCGGCGGGCGCTCGAGTTCGCCTGGGCGGTGACGCGCTACACCAAGTCGAACGCGATCGTGCTCGCTGCCGGCGATGGCGACCGCACCCTGGGCGTCGGCGCCGGCCAGATGAGCCGGGTCGACTCCTGCCGGATCGCGATCTCGAAGGCCCGCTCGCCGCTCGCCGGCTCGGTCGCCGGCTCCGACGCCTTCTTCCCGTTCCGCGACGGCCTCGACGTGCTGGCTGCGGCCGGGCGTCGCCGCGGTCATCCAGCCCGGCGGCAGCCGCCGCGACGACGAGCTCATCGCCGCGGCCGACGAGCACGGCATGGCGATGATCTTCACCGGCCGGCGGCACTTCCGCCATTGAGCGCCGACGCAGTGCCGCGCGCGACGCGAAGCCGTCCGGCCGCGGTCGGCGCGCTCGCGGCATCCACCGTGCCGCCATGCTCGCGGCCTGGCTGCTGGCGGTCGACTCGCCGGCGCCCTGGCCGGCGGCCGGCGGCGCGGCTGCCGGCCGCCGGCGATCGACCCCTGGCAGGCGCTGCACCGAGCTCCGGCTGCACCTCGCGGCCTCGGGCGCCCTCGCCGCCGGGTTCCGCCAGAGCTACGTCCCGGCCGGCTTCGCCACCGGCGACGAAGAGGCGGGCCGCGTCGCCCTGGCGCTCCCGGACTGCCTGCGCTGGGACTACTCCGAGCCCTACCCGAAGTCGTACCTGCTCTGCGGCTCGCGGCTCCACACCTGGGTGGCCGGCGAGCCCCAGGGCGAGCGCCTGCATGTCGAGGCCCGCGACGAGGCCGGACTCGACCTGCTGCTCCTGCCGGTCGAGCAGTTGAAGAGCCGCTACACGGCGGTCGCGCGCCCGGCGAGCGGCGGCGCCATCGCCGTGGAGCTCGTGCCGACCGCGCCCGACTCGCGGATCGCCCAGGCGGAGCTCGCCTTCGACCTCGCCTCGCAGCGCCCGACCGCGCTCTCCTACCGCGACCGCGACGGCAACCTCTCGACCTTCCGCTTCGACGCCTTCGAGCTCCTCGACGACGACACCCTCTTCACCCCGCCGACGACGTTGATCTGGAAAGAGCCGTAGGGCCCTCGCGCCGCGGACCGTCGGTCTGGATGCCGCCGTAGCGCGCGACGTTGTAGGATCCCCGTGCCTCATTGGCACCGCCCATGGCCGACACCAATCCTTCGACATCGTCTCCGAAGTGGACTTCCCGGAGATCAAGAACGCCGCCATCCAGGCCGAGAAGGAGATCCTGACCCGCTACGACCTGAAGCGGGTCGGCTCGAAGCTGCTGATCGAGGACGAGACGCTCGTCCTCGAGTCGGCGGACGACTTCACCCTGGAGCAGGCGCGCGAAGTGCGTCGAAACCAAGCTCGTCCGCCGGGGCGTGCACCTGAAGTCGCTGCGCCGCGGCGACATCGAGCCGGCGTCCGGCGGCCGGGTGCGGCAGAAGCTCACCTTTCAGAGCGGCATCCCGCAGGAGACCGCGAAGAAGATCGTCGCCGAGATCAAGCGGCTGAAGCTCAAGGTGCAGGCCGCCATCCAGGGAGAGACCGTGCGCGTATCGGGAAAGAGCAGGGACGATCTTCAGACCGCCATCGCCGCCCTCAAGAGTCTCGAACTGGACGTTCCGCTCACCTTCACCAACTACCGCTGACTTCGGCCAACTTCGGACCCCCGCGCTTGCCCCACAAACTGCTCGACGCCGCGACGCCCTCCGATTCCCGGGAGGCCGAACAGTTCATCGCCCTCGTCGCCGACAAGCTGGTCGCGACCGACCGGCTGTTCCGCGACTGCCTGGCGTCCGACGTGCCGTTCATCCAGAAGTCCGGCGAGTACATCTTCGACGGCGGCGGCAAGCGCATGCGCCCGGCCCTGCTGCTGCTCTGCGCCCGCATGCTGGACCGCGACGGCGAGGAAGAGGTGACCTACGCCGCGGTGGTCGAGCTGATCCACACCGCGACGCTGATCCACGACGACATCATCGACCACTCGGCGCTGCGCCGCGGACGCCAGACCCTCAACGAGCTGTGGGGCAACAACCTCACCGTCCTGCTCGGCGACTGGCTCTACACCACGGCGATGAAGATGGCCCTGCGGCACGGCTCGGTGGCGATTCTCGACCGGCTCTGCGACGCGACGCTGCGCATGACCGAGGGCGAGCTCCTGACGCAGAAGCGGCTCGGCGCGATCGACCTTCAGGTGGCGGAGTACTTCGAGATCATCGACCGCAAGACGGCGCAGCTCTTCGCCGCCGCCTGCTCGGTGCCGGCGCGCATCCAGCCGGTGCGCGCCGAGGCGATCGAGCCGCTCGAGCGCTTCGGGCGCGCGCTCGGCACCTGCTTCCAGCTTGCCGACGATCTGCTCGACTTCACCGCCAAGGCGGCGACACTCGGCAAGCCCGTGCTCTCCGACCTCAAGGAGGGCAAGCTCACCCTCCCCCTGCTCCTGCTGCTGCCGCGCATCCCGGCGCACGAGCGCGCCAAGATCGAGCGCGTACTCGCCGAACGGGCCTTCGCGTCGGTGAGTGCGGAAGAGATCCTGGAGATCGTGGCGCGCGAAGGCACGCTCGAGGAGGTCGCTGTCGAGGCGCGCCGTTCGGCCGCGGTGGCGCGGCAGTCGCTAGCGGTCTTTCCCGACAGTGCTGCCCGCCGCGCGCTCGAGTTCGCGCCAGACTTCGTGCTCCACCGGCGCGCTTGACGGCGGCGGCCGGACGCCGAAGATTCCCAGCTCGGCGCGCGGCGCGCGGCGCGAGCGCCGGCCAGGATTCCGGCCTCGTCGCGAGGACCTCGGCGCTGAAGACTCCGGGCAGGCCGGCGACCGCCACATAGCGGAATCTGCGCACCGTCGAATCCTGGTAGAGCCCGGCGCCCGGGATCGGCCGGAACAGCGCCGCAGCGGTCCACGGCGGCGCGCCGATCGGCTCGTCCGCCGAAGGCCAGGAGCGCGGCCGAGAGTGGCGTGTCGGCCCGCCGGCCCGGCCCTTCGCGAAAGGAGAGCTGCAGATAGCCGGTCCGTTCGACGCCGAAGTCGAACTCGACCAGCGGCCCCAGCTCGGCGGCCGGCGCCTGGGGCGGCCGGTCGGCGCGCCAGGGCTCGCGCGCGCCGAAGATCCGGTGGAGCGCGGCCGGAATCGGCTCCGGCGGCGGCCAGCGCGGTCTCGAAGGTCGGGCGCTCGGGCCCCGGCGCCGGGCTCCCCCAACGGCCGAGGGGACTTCGGCCCAGCAGTCGTCGGGCGCTCGCCGGGCGGCATCGGGCGATCGCCGAAGAGGCCCCGCCAGTGGTCTCGTAGATCGTCCACGAGCCGTCCGAGCGCGCCAACTGCTGTCCGCCGGCCGAGAGCTCGAACCAGAACCCGCCGGCGCCGGAAGGGCTGCGCAGCTCGACGACCAGCCGATTGCGGCCCGGCACGAGCCAGCGTTCGACCCGGTAGCGGTCGAGCGGCGCGCCGGAATCGTAGCGGTTCGAGCCGATCCGCGCGCCGTTGAGCATCAGCAGATACTCGGCGTCGCCGAGGATGCGAATCTCCGCCGAGGCCGGCGCGGCGACGAGCTCGAGCTCCTTGACCGCATAGAAGCCGGCCGCCTGGACATGCCTCAGGTCGTGGTCCCGCCAGATCCAGGTCGGAGCGTCCGGCTCGGCGCCGATTCCCGGCAGCACCGTGCGATGCCGGAGCTCGACTCCGGCCAGCAGCAGGCCGACAGAGCTGCTGCCAGCCAGGCGAGACGGATCCACGGGAGGCGGGCTTAGAGATCGGTTCCGGCGCGACACCGCGGGCGACGGTAGCACAGCGACGCAGTCGCAGGCCGCGAGCGGCCGGAGGGAACCCGACGGGCCTGTCGGCGTCCATCCGGACGCGCGCGATTGACTCGACCGGCGCGGCGAAGTAAATTGAGACGTGCACCCCTACTCAGACGATGTTCGCCCCGGTGGCTCGCCGGCGGCCCCGGCGCGTGTCGTCATCGTCGGCGCCATTCCCGCCCGCTACGGCTCTCAGACGGCTGCCCGGCAAGGCCCTGCATCCGCTCGCCGGCAAACCCATGGTCGAACATGTCTACCGCCGCGCCGCCCGCGCCCAGGGGCTCGACCGGGTCGTCGTGCTGACCGACGACGAGCGCATCGCGCGCGCCGTCGAGTTCTTCGGCGGCGAAGTCGAGATGACCCCCGCCGAATGCGCCAGCGGCACCGACCGGATCGCCTGGGCGGCGCGCAACTGGGACTGCGCCGCGGTGATCAACATCCAGGGCGACGAACCGCTGATCGACCCGACGGGATCGGCCGGGTCGCGAGCCACCTGCGCTCGTATCCCGGCGACCCGATCGTCACCCTGGCGGCCGACGCCCTCCCCGGCGATCTCGACTCGCCCGAGCGTCGTCAAGGTGGTCCTCGATCGCGAGGGCTATGCGCTCTATTTCAGCCGCGCGCCGATTCCGTTTCCCCGCCTGCCGGGCGGCGCCGCGCCGCTGCGGCATCTGGGAATCTACGGCTACCAGAAGGAGGCCCTGCTCACGCTCGCCGCACTGCCCCAGACACCGCTCGAAAAGAGCGAATCCCTGGAGCAACTGCGCGCTCTCGAGAACCGCATGACGATCAAGGTCCTCACCGGCGCCCGGCCGTCCTGGGGGGTCGACACCCCTGAGGATGCCGCCGAAGTGGACGCGCGGCTCCGGCTCGAACTGGGCAACGATCCACCGACGACCCCGAACCCAGCAGACGAGGAGCGGAGCAATGACGACGAAGTACATTTTCGTGACCGGCGGCGTGGTTTCGTCGCTCGGCAAGGGCGTCGCCTCGGCGTCGATCGGCGCCCTCCTCGAATCGCGCGGCTTCCGCGTCACGCTGATGAAGTTCGACCCCTACGTCAACGTCGATCCGGGGACGATGTCGCCCTATCAGCACGGCGAGGTCTTCGTCACCGACGACGGCACGGAGACCGACCTCGACCTCGGGCACTACGAGCGCTTCACCCACACCATCACCGCGAAGCTCAACAACTACACCACCGGCCGGATCTACGAGACGGTGATCAACAAGGAGCGCCGCGGCGACTATCTCGGCAAGACCGTGCAGGTCGTGCCGCACATCACCGACGAGATCAAGGAAGCGATGATCCGCGTCGGCAAGGGGGTCGACGTGGTGATCGTCGAGATCGGCGGCACGGTGGGCGACATCGAGTCGCTGCCGTTCCTCGAGGCGATCCGCCAGTTCCGCCTCGAGCTCGGGCGCAACAACGCCGTCAACGTCCACCTGACGCTGGTGCCCTACATCGCCGCCGCCGAGGAGTTGAAGTCGAAGCCGACGCAGCACTCGGTGCGCGAGCTGCGGTCGATCGGCATCCAGGCCGACGTCCTGCTCTGCCGCGCCGACCGCGCCATTCCCGACGAGGTGCGGCGGAAGATCGCGCCTGTTCTGCAACGTCGCGCCGGAGCAGGTGATCGCGGCGCGCGACGTCTCGACGATCTACGAAGTACCGTTGATGTTCGCCCGCGAGGGCCTCGACGAGACGCTCCTCGACCAGCTGAACCTGCCGCGCTACGAGCGCGACCTCGCCCCGTGGGAGAACCTGGTGTCGCGGGTCAAGAACCCGAAGCACAAGGTGCGCATCGGCATCGTCGGCAAGTACGTCGAGCTGCCGGATGCCTACAAGAGCCTGAACGAGGCGCTCGCCCACGGCGGCGTCGCCAACGAGACCAAGGTCGAGCTGGTCTACATCAACGCCGAGGAGCTCGAGGCCGGCAGCTGGCCGCGGGCGCTGTTCGAGGTCGACGGGCTGCTGGTGCCGATCGGTTTCGGCAAGCGCGGCACCGAAGGCAAGATCAAGGCGATCCGCTACGCCCGCGAGCACAAAGTGCCGTTCTTCGGCATCTGCCTCGGCATGCAGTGCATGACGATCGAGTTCGCGCGCAACGTCTGCGGCATCAAGGAGGCGACCTCGACCGAGTTCGACAACGACGCCGCGCAGCCGGTCATCTTCAAGCTGCGCGACCTGCTGGGCGTCGAGGAGATGGGCGGCACGATGCGCCTGGGCGCCTATCCGTGCAGCCTCAAGGAGGGCACGCTCGCGCGCTCGATCTACGGCGACGAGACGATCTCCGAGCGCCACCGGCACCGCTACGAGGTCAACCACAAGTACCTGGCGACGCTCCAGGAGCACGGCCTGGTGATCTCCGGCCGCAGCCCGGACGGCAAGTTCATCGAGATGGTCGAGCTCCCGGGACACCCCTGGTACCTGGGCTGCCAGTTCCATCCCGAGTACAAGTCGAAGCCGACCGAGCCGCACCCGCTCTTCGTCTCCTACATCGCCGCGGCGCTCGCCGAGAACCAGAAGCGCGCCGGCGAAGCGCGGCCCGAGAAGATCGAGGCGCGCGAGAGCCAGCTGGCGTGACGATCTCGCCGCTGGAGCTCGCGCCCGGCATCGCGATCGGCGGCGGGACACTTTCCCGTCATCGCCGGTCCCTGTGTCATCGAGAGCGCCGAAACGACGCTTCCGCGCGGCGGACTCCTCGCCGGCATCGCCCAGCGTCTCGGCCTGAAGCTGATCTTCAAGGCCTCGTTCGACAAGGCCAACCGCAGCTCCGGCAAGGCCTTTCGCGGACCCGGGCTGGTCGAGGGCCTGAAGGTCCTCGCCGAGGTCCGGCGGCAGTTCTCCCTGCCGCTGCTCACCGACGTCCACGAGCCGGCGCAATGCGCGCCCGCCGCGGAGGTCGTCGACGTCCTGCAGATCCCGGCCTTCCTCTGCCGCCAGACCGACCTGCTGCTGGCGGCCGCCGCGACCGGCCGGGCGGTGAACGTCAAGAAGGGGCAGTTCATGGCCCCGGACGACATGCGGCGGGTGGTCGACAAGATCCGCGCCGCCGGCAACGACAAGGTCACCGTCACCGAGCGCGGAGCGTCGTTCGGCTATCACAACCTCGTCGTCGACATGCGCAGCTTCGCCTGGATGCAGCAGGACGGCATCCCGGTGATCTACGACGTCACCCACTCGCTGCAGCTCCCGGGCGCGAGCGCCGAGGGCACCGGCGGCGCCCGTGAGTTCGCCGAGCCCCTCGCCCGCGCCGCCGTCGCCGCCGGCGCCGACGGCCTCTTCCTCGAAGTCCACCCCGACCCCGACCAGGCCCTCTCCGACAAAGACACCCAGCTCCCCCCGGATCGCGCCGAGGCCCTCCTCGCCTCGCTGCTCAGGATCCGCGCGGCAGTGACGGCAGTCTGACCTGTCATCCGCGCCGGCGAAGGCATGGGATGGCGGTACTCGCCTCGCGGTAGTTCTGGATACACTATGCGGCGAAAAGCTTGGAGTCGGCGCACGGACGGCGAATTCTCGGCGGATGGACGCTCCCGCCGCCGTGCTACCTTGACGAAGAAGTGCACTGCATCGGACTACACTGAACTGTCGACTTCGAGTTAGGCGGATGACAGACCACGGAGAGGAGCATCTGCGGTGCCCGTAATCTCGGTCTTCTTCGGAATCGTGATCCGCATGTTCTATCGCGAGCATGGCACCGCTCACTTCCACGCCGAGCATCAGGGCCAGCAAGCCACGTTTACCTTTGACGGCAGAGTCCTCGCCGGTAGCATTGGATCTCGGACGGCGCTGCGGCTCATCGCGGAGTGGGCAGCCGCGCACGGCCCCGAGTTGGAGGCCAACTGGGAGCGGATGAAAGCAGGGGGATCGCTCGACAGGATTCCACCGCTCGACTAAGGAGGTTCTATGGCGTTTCTGCCCAGCGTGACGCGTGCGGAATACCGCGGGGACTACAGCATTCAGGTGACGTTCAACGACGGGAAGTCCGGCACGATAGATTTTCTCCAGTGGCTGGAGGGTCCGATCTTCGAGCCCCTCAAGGACCCGGGGTACTTCCAGCGGTTCTTCCTCGACGGCGGGACCGTGTCATGGCCGAACGGTGCGGACATTGCTCCTGAGACTCTCTACGAGCAGGCGCAGTCGAGTGCGGCAGCCTAGTCGCGCCATCTTCAACGTCCAAGCTGGGATTTCGGCTGACCCCGCCATCCTGTGATCTACGACGTCACCCACTCCCTGCAGCTCCCCGGCGCCAGCGCCGAAGGCACCGGCGGAGCCCGTGAGTTCACCGAGCCGCTCCTCTCCGCGCTGCTCAGAGTCCGCATCGCCGTTTCCGCCCGAGCTGAGTTACTGCTAATCTGAGTTTCTGATATTCTGCACACTAGAGGGAATCTCATGGCGGATACGGCGATCATCGGCAAGCGCGGAACGCTGGTGCTGCCCGCACCGGTCCGCAAGCGGCTCGGCCTCACCGAGGGCTCGTTGGTGCTGATCGAGGACGACCCCGGCGGTGGCGTCCGCCTGCGGCCGGCGGCAGCTCTGCCGGTCGAGATCTACTCGCCTCGAGCGCCGCGCCGAGCTGCTGCTCGACAACGCCGTCGACGAGCCCGACTACCAGCGCGCCCGCCGCCTGGTGCGCGAGCTCGGTCTCGACCCCGACGCTGTCGTTCACCAGCGGCCCTGAGGCGTGGACCGGGTCTTTCTCGATGCCAACGTCCTCTTCTCGGCGGCCTACGCCGAGGGCAGCGGACTCGCGGCGCTCTGGCGCAGGAAAGGCGTCCGGCTGCTGGTCTCCGGATATGTGATCGAAGAGGCGCGGCGCAACCTCGACGACGCGAGCGCCTGCGCACGTCTCGAGACGCTCCTCGCGAGCGTCGAGCGAGTCGGGGATCCCGCCGCGGCGCTCGATCCGGAGAGCGAGCAGCGGTTGCCCGAAAACGACCGCCCCGTCCTCCGCGCAGCGATGGCCGGGCGTGCCAGCCACCTCCTCTCCGGCGACCGTCGAGCCTTCGGCGCCCTCTACGGCCAGCGCATCGGCGGCGTCCTCGTCCTGCGCCCCGCCGACTACCTCGCTCGACCCGCGTAAGAACTCGCTCGACCGCAAGTCGGTCTAAGCTCTCCCGCAGGCTCGCCGGCTCCACCGCGTGCCTTCCAGGAGACCCGCCATGTCCGGACGCTTCGTCCGCCGCGCCCTGCCGATGCTCTTCGCGATCCTGCCCGGCGCTCTCTCGCCTGGGGCGCTCTGCGCTTCCACCGCCGGCGACCTCGCCGCCACTCTTGCCGTCGTCGAGCACCAGATCGTCACCGGCGCGGGGGTTCACCATGTGGTGATGTGGCCGTCGGAGACCGAAGGGTACGTCGACCGCGAGGGCGGAGAGAAGGCCGACTTCGCGCTCACGATGGCCAACTACCTCCCCAAAGAGGTCTCGCCGGCGAACGTCAATGTGCAAATCGGCAAGGGGCTGCGCACCCGCGGCACCGGCCCGGGCGCGGCGGTCGGATTCCGCACCCCCTCGGGAAACGTCACCATCGACACAGCGACCAGCCCGTTCGGCCAAGGCAGGATGGGAACGACCGACGCCGGCCTCGCCGAGTACGCCGCCTTCCCCAGGGAAACGGTCGAAGACCGGCTCCAGGACCTGCGCTTCCTCGGCGAGCGCTTCGCTCTGCGCGCCGGCGGCGAGGGCTCGCGCAGCGCCCTGGTCTACGACCATACCGATGGTCGCGGCTGGGACCTCTACACCTGGCGCACGGTGATCGGCGGCAGCGCAGGGTCCGGCACCAGCGGCGCAGAGATCGCGATCGCGCTCCACCCCACCCGCACGCTCGCCGACTACGCCTTCACCACCGCGACCGGCCCGGCGCCGGTCACCTTCGGGCAGCGCGACACTGCCGCCCCGGACGAGCTCCTCGCGCCGATCGTCCGCAACGCCGACGGCACCTACGCCCCGCAGAGCCGGACCGGGATCGACCTCGGCTGCGCGCCGAACGCCACGACCCTCTGCCTGCAGAACAACCTCTTTGAGGTCAAGGTGGACTGGCGGGATTTCGAGGGCCATACGGGCCAGGGTCATCCGACGACCCTGAGCAACGAATCAGGTGACTTCTGGTATTTCAGCAACAGCAACAACGAGCTCATCCTCAAGGTCATCGACGCCACCGCGCAGTACGGCAACTACTGGGTGTTCTGGAAAGGGCTCTCGAACGTCGAGTTCGACCTCACCGTCCGCAAGACGGACACGAACCAGGTGGTCTCCTACCACAACCCGCTCGGCTTCATCCCCGGCGGTCACCTGGATATCGACACGATCTTCAAATCCGACGGCACGGGCGCGCCCTCACGCTCGTTCAATACGCAGACGGACCTGCCCGCGAACGGCACGCCGCACATCACGGAGTCCAACGATCCCTCGATCATCGGTCCCTGCGTCGAGGACGGGGACAGGGCGAAGTGCTTCGAGAACAGGTATCGCGTCAGCTCGACATGGCGAGCGTTCGACGGCAGCGCCGGCGACGGCCACATCCTCAAGAAGAGCGAGCAGTCCTGGTACGTCTGGTTCTTCAGCCCGGGCAACTACGAGCTGCTCGGCAAGAACATCGACGGCAGGCCGATCACGCCGAACCGCTGGATCTTCATGACGGGCGTCACGAACGTCGAGGCGACCTCCACCGTCGCGGATACGTCCACGGGCAACGTCTACGTGCAGTCGAACCCGCTCGGGGAGAATTTCGCGACGAACCTCGACATCAGCACGATCCTCACCACCGCGAACGGCACCGCTGAAGAGTCGTCGCTCATCACGTTCGCTGCGCCGCCGGATACTCCGCTCGAGGCGGCGCTCGAAACGATCCACGACAGGATGTCCATCGTGACGCAGCCGGATGGTTCCTGGGCGACGGTGCCTGAAGGGCTCGTGGTCGCGCGCCCTGACTTCGCCGGTCGGATTTCCGGCGCGGAACTCTACGGGATCCGCGCGGAGTGGGGGCCGAACGGGTTCAGCTCGATTGGCGGCGGACTCATGAAGTACGTGCGGGAAGCGGTTGTCGGCGCGACATTGCGCGTGATCCCGTCCGCGTCCGGCGTCGGGTACGCGCTCGCGATCGATAACAACGTGACGACGCTCGATCCTGCTGCGCCGCACGAGTACGTGCGCGTGACGTTCGATGGCAAGACGGTGTCGAACGAACCTGCCGGCGCGCGGTACGTGACGGGGTTCACGACGGACGCCGCGCTGATGGCTGCGCTAAAGATGGTCACCGATGGCGGCGCGGCGACGCCGCAGCAGGTGCAGAGCCTGATGCTGATCCCGCACACGACGAGGACAATGGCGTGCGCGGATCTTTTCTATGGGTCAAGATTGCGACGAGTACTCCGGAGCTAGTGTTTCTCTGCAGCCCGGCTCGACCGAGGACTTGCAGGTCTCGGCGAGGTTCAAGGACGGCGCGTATCTGGACATTCACAATGACGAAATTTTCAATGGGATTTTCTTGGAAAGGAGGAAATACTTTGAGGATGGTCATTTCTCAACCGCTACGTTCGCGAACGTAACGACGCGGCCGGCACTGGCGGACTACGGGCAGTTCGCCAACTCCAATCCTGGTTATTTCACACTCTCGGTGATTGGTGACTCGAACGGGGGTACGTTGTTCCCTCCCGATGGGAATACGAGTAAGTTCTACTCCTCAATCCTCCCCGGCGCCCCTGCCGACTGGTCGACGCCGCTCTTGCCGTTCGAGTGAGTGTCACCAAGTGAGAAGAGGTGTCGCTTACGCGCGTTCTTGCGAGAAATATTTATAAAGACCTCTCGCGCTAGATGCGACATGGTGGTGGGTTCTGGGAAAGTTACGTGTTTTTCGAAGCGTACGATTTCATCTCAGTGACAAATGCGGCTTGGGTGAATCATGACTTGTCTTTTCTTGCTTACTGAGTCTTCTTCTTTGAGCGTAGCGCTGACCGACAGCGTCAGATAGAAACAACGAGGCTTGGCGCGCCCTGATGGGCGCGCGGGACCCTGCAGCGAGAGATGAGCGACAACAAGAAGACACGAGTGGCGGTCAGCCCCGAGGCGTTCGTGCGCGCCTGGCAGAGCTCGAAGACCGTGGACGAGGTCGCCCAGAAGACCGGGCTCGACCTGCGCGCGGCGCGCCAGCGCGCGTCGATCTACCGCAAGAAGGGCGTGCCGCTGCAACGCTTCGCCGGCGGGCGGTTCTCCAAGCCCGACTGGGCAGCGCTCACCGCCCTGGCGGAGGAGCTGGCGCCGAAGGGGTGAGCGGTCGCGGCCTGGGCTGTTCACGCTCCTGCGGTCGTATAGTCGGCCGATCATGAACGTCCAGGCTTGGATTTCGGCTGACCCCGCCATCATGCTCGGGAAGCCCGTCGTCGCGGGCACGCGCGTCACGGTCGAGTCGATCCTCGAGCGGCTGGCGAGCGGCGAAACGGTCGAAGAGATGGTCGCCTCCCATCCGCGGCTCACCCGCGAAGCGATTCTGGCGGCGCTCGAGTACGCGGCGCGGAGCTTGCGGGGAGAGGTCACCTATCCCTTCCCCGAACGAGCCGCGTGAGCTGGCTCGCCGACGAGGGCATCGACCGCATCGTCGTCGAACGTCTGCGTGAAGCGGGCTACCCGGTGGTCTGGGTGGCAGACCAGTGCCCTGGCGCGACCGACGAGCACGTCCTCGCCCTCGCCCATCAACTCGATGCCGTGCTGATTCCCGCGGACAAGGATTTCGGCGAGCTCGTGTTCCGCCAAGGTCGGGCAAACGCCGGCGTTCTGCTCGCGAGATTGTCGGAGCTCCTCCCGACCGATCGGGCTCGCCGCGTCCAGGAGACTCTGGACAGCCATGCCGCAGAGCTCAGAGGCCACTTCTCCGTCCTCTCGCCGCAGTCCCTTCGCATACGAACCCCGACGCAATAGCCGCGCGGAGCGGGTGCCTGCGGCAGGCAAAGCCGGACGACGCGCTGCAGCTCGTGAGCCTCGCCGAGATCGCCGGTGAGTGGAGAAGCCAGCGGCCACGCTGCGCCAGGAAGGATGAGGTCAGTAATAAACGTATGCTAGCGTACGTCGCATGAAGCGAACGACGATCTTCATCGACGAGAAGGCCGAGCGCGAGCTCGATTTTCTGGCGCAGCGGCGTGGCGAGCCCAAGGCGATGCTGGTGCGCGAGGCGATCGCCGAGTACTTAGTCCGCCAGCGTGACGAACCGGGGACAGCGCTCACCTTCGTCGGCATCGGACGGAGTGGCCGCAGCGATATCGCGGAGAGCCACGAAGAGCTGCTGTTCCAGCCGGCTCCCGCCGCGGCGGCGCCGGTCGCTCCTGAAACCGGCCCTGCCTCGACCGCACCGCGGGCGAAGCGCCGGCGCTCCGGACCGCGCTAACGACTGGCTGACGAAGTGGCGCTGATCCTCGATACCGGCATCCTCTACGCTGCGGCGGACGCTGACGACGCCTGGCATGCCCGGGCTGCCGCCCTGCTCTCCCGTCGAGCGCGGGCTGCGCATCGTGCCGGTCACCGTCCTCCCGGAGGTCTGCTACCTGCTCCACGACCGGCTGGGCTCCGCCGCCGAGCGCGCCTTCCTCGCCGCGCTGGGGCGCGAGCTCGCCGTCGAGCCGTTGCACGACGCCGACCTCGACTTCGCCCGCGAGCTCCTCGAACGCAAGCCCGAGATCGGCTTCGTCGATGCCTCGGTCGTCGCCGTCGCGGCGCGCCTGCGGATCGCCCGCATTGCGACCACCGACCGGCGGCACTTCGCGTCGATTCGCCTGGCCTCCGGATTCGTCCTCGAGTTGGTGCCGTGAGTCGTTCCGATCGCGGCGCGGATCGCACCATATAATCCGGACGAAATGCCCAAAGCTCCGCGCTCCCCGCGAGAAGTTGCCCGTCAGGTCCTGGAGATCGAAGCCGCCGCGGTCGCCGGGCTGGTGGCGCAGTTGGACGAGACCTTCGACCGGGCGGTCGAGCGCCTGCGCTCCGCGCCCGGCCGGGTGGTCTGCTCCGGCATGGGCAAGAGCGGCATCGTGATGCAGAAGATCGCCGCGACGCTGGCGTCGACGGGTACGCCGTCGTTCTTCCTCCATCCGGCCGAGGCGATCCACGGTGACCTCGGAATGATCGTCGAAGGCGACATCGTCCTCGCGGCTTCGTACTCGGGCACCACCGAAGAGCTCCTGCGGCTGGTCGAGATCCTCAAGCGCCTCGGCGTGCCGCTCATCGCCATGACCGGCAACTCGAGCTCCCCCATCGCCCGCGGCGCCGAGATTCACCTGCCGGTGGCGATCGACAAGGAGGCCTGCCCGTTGAACCTCGCGCCGACCGCCTCGACCACTGCGACGCTCGCGCTGGGCGACGCGCTCGCCATGGCGCTCCTCGAGGCGCGCGGCTTCACCCCCGAGGACTTCGCCCGCTTCCACCCCGGCGGCCAGCTGGGCAAGCAGCTCCTGCACGTCCGCGAGGTCATGCACGCCGGCGAGCGCCTGCCGGCGGTCGCGACCGGGGCGTCGATGCGCGACGCGATCTACGAGATGTCGAAGAAGGGGCTCGGCATCACGGCGGTGACCGACGACGCCGGCAGGCTGGTCGGGGTGATCTCCGATGGCGACCTGCGCCGGCTGCTCGAGAAGGACGAGCAGATTCTCCGCCGCACGGCCGGCGAATGCATGAAACCCGGCCCGCAGACCATCGACGGCGACGAGCTCGCTCCGGCAGCGCTCCAGAGGATGGAGCAGAATCGCATCACCTCGCTCTTCGTCTGCGCTCCGGGCGGCAAGCTCGAAGGGATCGTGCATCTGCACGACCTCTGGGGCCTCGAGCTCTTCTGATGCCCGCCGCCCGCTCTTCCCGGCAGCTGGACACCGGAGCTCTCGGCGCGCGCCCGCGGTCTCAAGTGGCTGCTGCTCGACGTCGACGGCGTCCTCACCGACGGCCGCCTCTGGTTCGACTCCAAGGGAGAGATCGTCAAGGTCTTCGACGTGCGCGACGGCCTCGGCATCAAGCTCCTGACCGGCGCCGGCATAGAGGTCGGGATCCTCTCTGCCCGGACGAGCCCGATCGTTGCGAAGCGCAGCCGCGATCTCGGCCTCTCCGAAGTGCTGCAGGGGCGCGAGAACAAGCTCGACGCCTTCCGCGACTTCCTCTCGCGCCACAAGCTCGAGGCCAGCGAAGTCGCCTACCTCGCCGACGACCTCCTCGACCTCGCCGTGCTTGGTGCTTGCGGTCTTTGCCGCGGCACCCGCGGACGCTGTTCCCGATGTCCGCAGCCGGGTGCACTACGTCACGAGCGCCGGCGGCGGCCGCGGCGCGGTGCGCGAGCTCGCCGAGCGCCTGCTCACGGCGCGCGGGGTCTGGGAGCAGGTCGTGGCGCGCTTCACCGACCCCGAGAAGACCCGAGAGGCCGGCGATTCCTGAGCGCCGGAAGCGCTCTGCGCGGAAGGCCCTGCGCTCGGGCCTGCTGACCGCGCTCGGCCGCCTGCTCGATTCCCTCTTCTCCCGCATGAGTTGGGCCCGGGCGCAGCGCCTCGGGCGGAGTTTCGGCCGTTTCGCCTGGCGGCTGGCGAGGCGGGATCGCAAGCGCACGCTCGACCACCTGGTGTTGGCCTTTCCCGAGCTCTCGGTGGGTGAACGCACGGCGCTGGCCGAACGCTGCTTCGTGCACCTGGGGATGCTCCTCGGCGAGTGCCTGCACCTGCGACACTGCGCTCCCGAGGAGCTCTCGCTGCACGTGACGCTCGAGGGCTGGGAGCACATCGAGGCGGCGCGTGCCCAACGCCGCCCGATCGTCATCGTCACCGGACATTGCGGCAACTGGGAGCTGCTCGCCGCCGTCGCTCAACGCGCACGGGCTGGGGATGCTGGTGGTGGCGCGCGAGATCGACGAGCCGGGGCTGCAGACGATGCTGCTCGACCTGCGCGCCCGCTTCGGCACGCGCACGATCGTCCGCGGCACGCCCGGCGCGGCGCGGGCGCTCCTGGGCGCGCTGCGGGGCGCCGGCGCGCTCGGCATGCTGATCGACCAGGACACCAAGGTGGAAGGGGTCTTCGTCGACTTCTTCGGCCGGCCGGCGTGGACGCCGATCGGCGCCGCCGAGCTCGCGCTGCGCTTCGACGCCGCGGTGCTCCCGACCTTCATCGAGCGCCGCGCCGACGGCAGCCACCGCGCCGAGATTCACCCCGAGCTCACCCTGCCCACCGATCCCACCGCCGCGACGGCGCTCATGACCGCGGTGATCGAGGCCCAGATCCGCAGCCATCCCGAACAGTGGGTCTGGCTACACCGCCGTTGGCGGCGGCGGCCGGAGGAGCGGCCGTGATCCGCGCCGAGCCCGGCCGCCCGCTGAAGGTGTTCGGCCAGCCGACGGACGAGCGCCGGATCTGCCGGATGATCTTCGACGAGCTCTGCGTGCTCGCCAACGGCGACATCGTCTGCTCCTGCCGCGACCCGTCGGGGAAACTGGTCTACGGCAACGTCTTTCGCGACCGGATTGCGCCGATCTTCGACGGCAAGACCTACCGCGCGATGCGCAGCTGGCAACTGCGGACCGCGGCGACATCCTGGTGTCCGGTCATCCGGCAGCGCTGCGGCGGCCGCGTCTCCAGCCCCGAGGCCGGCGACCGGCCCGACGGCCGCAGCGTGCGGATGCTGCAGCTCGAGCCGATCTCGCACTGCAACCTCGCCTGTCCGGCCTGCCCGGTGACGCAGTTCGATGCCGACCCGTCCTATCGCGACGACCGGGCGGCGACGCTGCCGCTCGCCACGATGCTCGAAGTCGTCGATCAGCTGCCGGCGCTCGAGAAGATCCTGTTCTACAACTTCGGCGAGCCGTTCCTGCATCCGCAGGCGATCGACTTCCTGCGCGCGGTGCGCGCCCGCCGTCCCGAGATCATCCTCCATACCAGCACCAACGGTCTCGCCTTCACGCCGGCGAAGATCGAGGCGATCGCCGCCGAGGCGCTCCTCGACCGCGTCGTCTTCTCGATCGACGGCGCGACCGAGAAGAGTTACCGCCGCTATCGCGTCGGTGGCGAGCTCAGCCGTGCCCTCGCGAACCTCGAGCTTCTCGCCGACGCTGCGCGCCGCCACGGGACACGCGACCGGATCGACATCGTCTGGCAGTACATCCTGTTCGAGTGGAACGACTCCCCGGACGAGCTCGCGGCGGCACGGGCGCGCGCGGAAGAGATCGGGGTGCCGCTGCGCTTCATCCTGACCCACACCACGGGAGCCTCGCGGCGACTGGTCGCCGGCGCTCCCGAGTTGCGCGAGCAACTCGGCGTCGAGGACCCCTGGTCGGCATCGACCTGCGACCTCCGCGCTGAAACGCTCGAGGAGACAGGAAGCGTCACGGCAGGACGATTCGCGGCGGCGCTGACGCCGGCATGCGACCGCATCGAGACGCACCCTGGCGGTCGCTTCGCCCTCGAGCTCTCGGTTGCGAACCGGTCGCGGCAGGAGTGGAGCGCCGACCGCGAGGATCAGTTCCGCATCGGAGTTCAGCTTCGCCCGGCGACCGGCCCTGGCCGGCGCGATCTCCAGTCCGTTCCGGTGCCGGCTGTGGCGCGGCGAGTGGGCGGATCTGCCGACCTGCTGATCGACGGCTGGGCCCCCGCGGAGCCGGGTGCGTACGAGCTTTTTCTCGATGTCGTCGAGGAGGGCGTGACCTGGTTTCACGAGCGCGGCTCGGCGCCCGCCCGGGTGAGGCTCGACGTCCGGGCAGGCGCTGCGGCGGTGAACTTCGAGCCCGAGGCGCTTGCCGTCGAGCTCGGCGCGCATCTGACCGATCGGCCGTTTCCGGACTGGCAGATCTCCGAGTGGGTGGGCCACCTCGACTCGGGAACGCCGATCGCGACACTCGCCAGTTGGATCCTGGCCGGAATCGATGCGGCCGACGCCGAGTTGCGGCGGACGCGTGCGCATGCCGCGATCTGCGCCCGGCTCGGACTTCGCCCGGCCTGAGGGTCAGGCGTCGGGCTTCTTGCCGCGCGTCACCAGCCAGGCGGCGGCGGTGCCGAGGAGATAGAGGCCGATCGTCGGCACGGCGAAAATGCAGAGATTCACGATGTCGGAGGTCGGCGTGATGATTGCCGAAACGACGAAAATCACCAGCACCGCCCAGCGGAAGTTGCGCATCAGGAAGCCCGGTGTCACGAGGCCGATCTTGGCCAGCAGGACGAGGACGATCGGCAGCTCGAACATGAGCCCCAGCCCGAGCATGATCGTCAGCAGCAGGCCGTAGTACTTCTCCGCCGTGATCACCGGCATGAAGTCCTTGCCCATCTCGAGCAGGAACTGCACCGCGAACGGGAAGGCCACGAGGTAGGCGAAGACGCCGCCGGCGAGGAAGAAGGCCCAGCCCAGGAAGACGAACGGCGCCGCCCAGCGGCGCTCCTTCGGGTAGAGCCCCGGCGAGATGAACGCCCAGACCTGGTAGAGGATCACCGGCGCGGCGAGGAAGGCGCCGGCGAGAAGAGCGGTCTTGAAGTAGAGCAGGAAGGCGTCGGTGATGCCGAGGAAGGCGAGCTTCTGGCCTTCCGGCAGCAGGTGGCGCTCGTAGATCGGCCGGGCAAAGAAGCGGCAGATCTCGGGCGCCCAGTGGAAGCAGCCGATCGTGGCAACGAGCAGGGCCACCGCGGAATAGACAATGCGCTTGCGCAGGTCTTCGAGATGGTCGAGGAGCGACATGCGGGGCAGCTCGTCGGCGGGCAGGGCGCCGCCCCGCGGCTCTGGCACGGCAGGCATTGGCTGGGTCAGGAGGGTTGACTCGCGCCCGGGTCGGAATCGACCGTCCGCGGCACCGCTACCGGCTCGATGGCAGCCTGGACGGTTTCACGAGCGCCTGGAGCCACTGGAGCGATCGGAGGGACCGAAGCGATCTGAGCGATCTGAGCGACCGGAGCGACCGGAGTCTCGGCGGCGGCGGGGGCGACGGAGGTAGCGGACGCGGGCAGGCTCGCTCCCGGCAGCTGCAGCTCCGTGTGCCGGGTCAGGGTCGCCGGGCGGTTCGCCGGCCGCGGCGGGTCGTTCTCGAGCGCGATTTCGGTCTCGATGGTGCGCCGGAGATCGCTCGTCGCCTTACGGAACTGCGCCATCCCCTTGCCGATCGTCCGCCCGACCTCCGGCAGCCGCTTCGGCCCGAAAATGAGCAAGGCGAGTACGACGATGAAGAGCATTTCCGGAAATCCGAGGGGACCGAACATGGCAGCGACCGGGCGCAATCATCGGCCTCCCGCGCACGCGCTGTCAAGGCGAACCACCGCGAGCGCGGCGCAGGGCTCCTGTTTCCTGCATGTTAGGATCGCCGCATGCGTCGTCCCTGGCGTCTTGCTGCGACTGTGCTCTTCCTTCTCGCGACCCTGGTCGGCGGGCTGGCCGGAAACCGGCTGCTGGCCCTCGGCGAGGACGCCCGCAGCAGCCTGAAGCTGTACACCGAGCTCCTCGAGGCGGCGCGCTCGCGCTACGGCGGCGAAGTCCATTTCCGCGACCTGGTCTACGCCTCGATCAACGGCATGCTGCGGACCCTCGATCCGCACACCAGCTTCCTGCCGCCGACCGCCTACTCGTCGATGCGGGAGAAGCAGCAGGCCTCCTTCTTCGGTCTGGGAATCCTCGTCGGCGTGCGCAACGGCCGGCTGACGGTGATCGCGCCGATCGACGGCACGCCCGCCTCACGGCTGGGCATCCGCGCCGGCGACGTCATCCAGCGCATCGAGAACGAGCCGACCGACAAACTGTCGATCGACGAGGCGGTCTCCCGGCTCAAGGGACCCAAGGGCACGCAGGTCCGCATCTCGATCCTGCGTGTCGGACTCGAGGAACCGCTCGAACTCACCGTCACCCGGGCCGAGATCCCCCAGACGACGGTGCGCTACGCCTACATGATCGCGCCCGAGACCGGGTACATCTCGATCAGCGACTTCACCCGCTCGACCTCGAGCGAAGTGGAGAAAGCGCTCGCCAAGCTCAAGGCGGCGGGGATGAAGCGGCTGCTGCTCGACCTGCGCAACAACGGCGGCGGCCTCCTCGACCAGGCGGTGGACGTGGCCGACCAGTTCCTGCCGGAAGGCTCGACGGTCGTCGTCACCCGCGGCCGGACCCAGGATTCCGCCCAGTCGTTCTCCGCCGACGGCAGCCATGCCCCGATCTCCGAACCGGTGGTGGTCTTGGTCAACAGCGGCACCGCGTCGGCCTCCGAGATCCTCTCCGGGGGCATCCAGGATCACGACATCGGCCTCGTGGTCGGCACGCCGACCTGGGGCAAGGGGCTCGTCCAGACGGTCTACGGCCTCTCTTACGGCGCCGGGCTGGCGCTCACCACGGCGAAGTACTACACGCCCTCGGGACGGCTGATCCAGCGCGACTACAGCTCCTACTTCGACTACTACACGCGCAACGGCCTCGAGCCCGGCGACGACAATCCCCACGTCAAGGTCGAGCCGCCGGTGACCGAGGCCTACGCGACCGACCTCGGCCGCAAGGTCTACGGCGGTGGCGGCATCACGCCGGACGTCGAAGTCCAGCCGACGGAGGTCGCCCCCTTCCTCCAGTTCCTCGTCGGGCGCTCGGCCTTCTTCGGTTTCGGCGTCGACTATGCCCGCCGTCACCCGGAGCTCACCCGCGAGTGGCGTCCGGACGCAACGGTCCTGACGGAGTTCCGCAACTGGGTCATCGCGCAGAAGATCGACACAGCCGAGGATCTCGACAAAGGCTTCGTCGGCGAGGCCGAAGGCGCCTACGCCCTACGCCAGATCCGCGCCGAGATCTTCGCCACCCGCTTCGGCATCGAGGCTTCGCACCAGGTCCAGAGCGAAGGCGACGCCCAGATCCAGGCGGCCCTCGGCCTCTTCCCGCAAGCCGAGGCCCTGCTCGCCGAGCGGCTCCGGCTCGAAAAGAAGCCCGACGTCGCAGCGTCGAACACCCCTCGCCCGTAAGCCACTCCGGTTCGATCCGGCTCTCTCGGAGCCCCCGGCTCTTGCTCGGGGAAAAATAGGGACAGGCACACATTTCGCGCGTAGGACCTTGCGGGCCCCCCTCCTAGAGTAGCGAAATGTGTGCCTGTCCCCATTTTTCCCGTCCGATTGCCGGAGCACCAACGAAAACGGCCGGCGAAATCGCCGGCCGTTCCGTCCTGCGCGAGCTGAGCTGCGGCGTCAGGGGACTTCGTTGCGGATCGTGAAGTAGCGCTCGCCGACGATGGTGGTGCCGCCGTAGATGTCGACCGCCACCGCCTGGACATGGTGCTGGCCGTCGGAGGTCAGTCCGGTGTCGAGGAAGAAGAGCCAGCCGGGAGCGAGGCTGTCCGGATAGCCCGGGTAGACCGCGCTGACATCCGGCCGCGGCAGGCCGTAAGCCGCGTCGCCGACCCAGTTGCCGTCGAGCCAGATCTGCACCGCAGAGATGCCCTCGGCATCGAGCGCCCAACCGTAGAGGTCCGTCACGCCGTCGATCAGCGCGCCGTTCGCGGGACCGTCGATGAAGCCGAACGCGCCTTCGTTGCCGGTGTTCTCGTCGCAGAAGAAGCGGACCGGGATCTCCGCGATGTTGGCCACGTTGCCGACGTAGTCACCGGCCCGGATCGTCAACTCGTGGAAGCCCTGCGAGTAGCCGACTGCCGAGATCAGCCAGCCGACATCGAGCACGAAGCGGTAGCGCGCGTGCGGCGAATTGGCGACCGTCGGAAAGATGCGCTCGACGTCGAGGCTCTGCAGGCCGTAGCAGTTCGTCAGGCCGCCCCAGTAGGGGTCGCTGAAGCAGCTGATGACCGTGTTCGCGTAGAGGCCGCCGTTGATCAGCAGCTCGACGTACTTGACGCCGGTGTCGCCGCTCTCGATGCCGACGTCGAGCGCCCAGCCGCTGACGACGCTCAGCCGCGGCGAGAGATCGTCCAGATCGCAGGTGCCGAAGAGCTCGCTGCTCGGATTGGGGAACGTGATGGCGCCGAAAGGCGCCAGGTTCGCGGTGTTGTTGTTGATCTGGATGGTGACCGCGTTGAGCCAGGTCTGCTCGCCGCTGTTGCTGGTCACCCGCGCCGAGATCTGGTGCAGGTCATTCGAATAGAGCGTCGAATCGAGGACCATTCCGAAGCCGACCAGGGCGCCATCGGGATAGCCCGGGAAGACCAGCTCGACGTCGGGGCGATTGCGGCCGTAGTCGGTCAGGCCGGCGACCACGCCATCGACGTAGAGCTCGACGCGCTCGACGCCGTCATCGTCCAGCGCCCAGCCGGTGATCGGCAGGACCCCGCCGCCGGCGTTCTGGTGCGGTAGCCCGTGGATCCCTTCGACGTAGCCGAACGGTGCGGCCGCAAAGGCGGGAAGGCCGGCGAATGACAGAGTCAAGCCCAAGAGAAAGCAGAGTTTGCGCCGCATCTCGTTCTCCTTCGTCTGAACTTCGCGTAGTGTGAGCGGGAATGGCCGGAAAGTCAAGTGAATGCAACACATAGGCTCGCGGAAGGGGAAAGCAGAGGGGCTTCCAGTGCCCCCCGGGACGCACAACCCGCTGTGCAATCGAGCACAAGCTGCTGTGCAGCGATAACCTTGACCGGATGAGCCCGCGACCCGACGCCTCGTCCCGCCCCCCGGCAGCGCCGGGCCAAGGGCCTCCGCAGGCATCGCGGCGAGGCGGTCCGATGCCGGCGACGTGGCTCGTCGGCGTGCTCGTCCTCGGTTCGGTCCTGGCACTGTTCCGGGTACTGCCGTTCCTCGCCAAGAGAGGCGGCGACTTCGCGAATCTGCATCGCGGGGCCGCCGCGCTGGTCGCCGGCGAGAGCGCCTTTGCGCGCCCGGAGCTCGACTACCCGCCGCTCGTGCCGGTGATCCTCGCGCCGCTCGGCCTGCTGCCGCTCGCCGAAGCCCGCATGGTCTGGCTCGGCCTCTCGCTGGCCGCGCTCGTCGCCGCGCTGGTCGTGATCTGGCGCGTCGCCGGCGGCGACGGGGCGGCCTCCTGCGCCATCGCCGCGGTCCTCGCCCTCGACGGCAGCGCGCTGCCGAACCTCGCGCTCGGCCAGCTCCACCCGCTGCTCCTCCTGCTTCTGGCGCTCGCCCTGCTCCTGCACTCCGCGCGACCTCGCCTCGCCGCCGCGGCAGTCGGGCTGGCGGCGGCGCTCAAGATCTGGCCGGGGCTCCTGCTCCTCTCCTGGCTCCCCCGGCTCCCCTGGCTCCCCTGGCGCGGCAGCCCCGGCGGCAACGACGCCCTTCGCACCTGGCTCAGCGGAGCCCTCACCTGGGCTTTGCTCTTCATCCTCCCCTGGACGGTGCTGGTCGTCGCCACGCCACCACCCCACTTGCCGCTCGCCCACGGCTACTGGCTGGGAACGCCGGCGCTGCTCAACTTCTCCGCTCCCGCGGCGGCGCTGCGGGCAAGCTACGGCTGGGAACCCGGCGCAGCGCTACCGGACGACTGGGTCGCCGGCGTCAGCGCCAGCTGGTCGCTCACCCGGGAGCGCCAGTGCATTTCCGTCTTCGCGTCGCTGCTGGTCCTCGCCACGGGTCTCGCCCTCCTCCTCCTGCGCGTCCGGAGAGAGCGCCGGAAGGCGCCAGCGCACACAGCCGCAGGCACCGGGGGCGCCGACGTCGCTCTGCGCCCTGGTCGCGCTCGCGCTCGTCGCGGCGCCGATCTCCTGGTACCACTACCAGCTCCTGCAACTGCCGGCTTTCGTCCTGGCGCTCGCCGCAGCGCTGCGCGCCCGCCGCTGGCCCGCGGCGCTCGCCATCGCCGCGGGCGTCCTCACGCTGACCCGCCACGAGCTGGTGGTGTCGGCGGTCCGGCTCTTCGCGCCCGACCCGACGACGGCGCTCTACTTCGCCGGCTTCGTGATGCCGCTGCTCGGCGCCGCCTGGTTCGCATCCCGGGTGTTGGCGATCGGACGCGGCGACGGCGGCGACAGAGATAACTGCGGAGCGGCCTCGCGCTGAGCCGGCCAGAGGCTAGACTGCTGGCAGCCGGTCGCGGCGCGGCAGCGCGATTCCCCGGGCCGCCAGGTTGCGCCGCAGCCGGCAGATGACGGAGTCGATCCCGGCGACGGTCATCCCGCCGCCGAGTCCGGCGGCGATCTCCCGGCTGGTCCATCCTTCGAGCAGCGCCAGGCGGGCGATCTTCACCGTCGTCGCATCCGCTCGACGGCCGAGGGCGTGGCGGCAGAGCGACAGGAAGGTGCGCCGCCTCTCGCCGGCGAGCAGGCGATCCTCCGGTCCGCCCGACTCGGCGACGCCGATCGCCGGCGCCAGCCGCCATTCCGTCCAGGCGACACGATGTCCTCCCCAACGCTTTTCGGCCAGCGCCTCGCGCCGCGCGTCGACGACGACGCTCACCGCGACGCGCTGCAGATAGGTCATCAACTGGGCCTCGCTGCTGCCGTCGAAGCGGCGCCGGCGGCGACCCTCGCCGAGCAGGCGGCAGTAGACCTCCTGCACGAGATCCTCCACCCGTTCCACGTTCGCGCCGGGGTCGCCCAGGCGAAGCAGCGCCCGGCGCACCGCTGTCACCAGGCGCGAGTGAAAACGCTCGACGAACTCTCGCCACGCGCGGTCGCAGTTGCCGGCCGAGCACGAGCGGAAGAGATCCGCGGAAGCGAGGGGAATCGCAGGCTGGGCTTCGGGCCGCGGCCCGGCCCCGATCGACGGCGAAGACGCGACTGAAATCGAACTGATCGGCATGATCCGCTCCCTGGATGTCGTGGAGCGGAGGCGCCAGAAAAACAAAAGGCCGAGACCGCGTGAGCGGCTCGGCCATCCAGGAACGGCATCAGTCTACATCGATTTCCCGCGGCTGCCAAGGACGGCCGGGGCGACCTCGAGGCTCGTCGGCTAGCGCACGGGCACCGGGCAGAGCTCGTCGGCCGTGCGGTGGGCGTTGAGCCCGACGCTGAAGCGGCCGGAGGCGCTCGAGATCGGCATCACCCAGAGCTGCAACGGAATGTCGCCGGCCGGGGTGGAGAGGCAATCGATCTCGATCCGGTTCTCGACGTCGACGAAACCGAACGGTGCGGCCACCGGCACCGCCGCGCTGCCGACGCTGAGCTTCGCCGCGAGCTCGGTGACGAGGGTGTCGAATTCGGGGTCTGGCCGATGGCATCTTCATCGAACGCGGTGGTGCGCAGGAACTGGCACGGATTGACGAAGCTCGGCCGGGCGCCACAGGTGACCGCCTGCGGCGTGATGGTCTCGGGCTCGGTCCAGACGACCAGGTCGGTGCCGCCGGAGAAAGCGCCGCCGTTCATGTAACGCGAGCGATAGCGCGTGCCGAGCGGGGCGCGGGCATCGTCCCCGCTCTGGGCGACCCAGGCGCGGTAGAAGGTCGCCGGCTGCCCTCCGAAGCGGGCCTCGTCGGCGACGATGGCCACGGCTTCGTTGCCCTGCGCGTAGTTCTGCGCCGTGTCGGCGTAGAAGAAATCTCCCACCAGGAGGTTGGCGTTGCCGGCGATTCCCGTTCCGCCGGCGACGAAGTAGCCCGAGTGCCCGGGGTACCGGATCGTCGCCGAACACGGCCTGCGCGACGTCGATCGTCACGAAGCCGGTGGCGACGTTCGGGCCGGCGCGGCCGCTGCCGGCGCAGTCCCCGAATTCGTCGGCCTGCCCGGTGTGCTGCAGGCGGAGCTGGTCGAGCCGCTGGGCATCGAGGGCCGGCAGGGTCAGCGGATTCGTGCAGCCGGTGAACGCTCCACCGCCGGTCTGCGGCAGGATGCCGGCGAAGACATCGCGCATGTTGATCGACTGCGTGTCATCGGCGGCGAGAAAGAGATCGAAAGTGAGCGTCGGGACCCCCCAGTCGGTCCAGATCACGACATGCGCCAGGGTCGCCTGCGCGCCCGCATTGGTGACCGCGAAGAGCGTCGTCTGTTGCGCGGCCGAGGCCAGATTGACCTCGAAGTAGGGGATCAGGAGAGTCGCGGCCGGAACCGCGCCGGTGCTGCAGCTGTCCGGCACCAGGGCGTAGGCGTGCGTCGCCAGCCCGGCCGTCAGCATGCCCATCAGGACCAGTCGCTTCGATCGTTGCATCGCTACCTCCATGAGATGTCGCCACCACCCGGTGGGCGAGAAGCCTGCCGGTTCGACTGCCACACTGGCACCCGGCCAGGAAGCAGACAAGGGGATTTCCTACGCAGTCGATCCGACGATCGCGGCGCGCGCCAGGAGATTCGAAGTCGCCGTCCGGGCCGTCTCCAGGAGCTCCCGGAGGTCCCACCGGACGAGCTGCCCGTCCTCGACCAGCAACTCCCCGTCGACGGTCACATGCCGAACGGCGGCGGCAGAGGCGCCGAAAGCGACCCGGTCGTGCGGGTCGATCGTCGGCCGCGCCGGCCAACTCGGGCTGGTCGGTGCGCAGCACCGTGACATCGGCCCGCTTGCCGACCTCGAGCGAACCGATCTCGCCGGCGAGGCCGAGGACCGCCGCGCCCTCGCTGGTGGCGAGGCGCAGGGCCTCGAGCCCGGAGAGGCTGCCGGGACCGCTGCGCACGCTCGCGAGCTGGGCCGCCAGGCGAAGCTCGGACCAGCCGTCGAGACGGTTGTTGCAGGCAGCGCCATCGGCCCCGATGCCGACCGGAATTCCGGCCCGGCGCAGCGCGACCACCGGCGCCACCCCGGAGCCGAGCTTCAGGTTGGAGCCCGGACAGTGGACGACGCCGAAGCGCCGGCCGGCAAGGCGCTCGAAGTGACGCGGGCGCAGCCAGACGCCGTGCGCGATGCGCAGATCGCGCTCGAGCAGGCCGAGGTCGGAGAAGTACTCGATCTCGTCCCGCCCCTGTTTCTCGCGCCGCACGGCGCGACCCTCCGCGCGCTGCTCCAGCGCGTGGGTATGCACGGGCCAGCCACGCTCCGCCGAAACCGCCACGACCTCACGCCAGAGACCGTCCGAACAGGAGAGGGCGAAGCGCGGATTGAGCACCGCCCGCAGCCGGCCGCCGCCCTCGCGTTCGAAACGCTCGCCGAGCTCGACGGCATGGGCGAGGCTCGCCGCCGCCGGCTCGCAGAGCCCCGCGGGCAGCCCCTCCCCGGCGTCCATCAGACACTTGCCCGCCGTGGCGCGCAGCCCGGACTCGGCGATCGCCGCCAGCAGCCCCTCGATTCCGGGCCCGATGCCGATCTCCTGGATGGCCGTCGTGCCGCCGAGCAGGCACTCGGCGGCGCCGAGCCGGCCCGACGCGTAGGCGGTCTCGTCGTCGTGCGCGGCCTCGAGCGGCCAGATGCGCTCGCGCAACCAGGGCAACAGGGCGCGGTTCTCCGCCAGGCCGCGGAACAGGGTCTGACCAAGATGGAGATGGCCCTGGACGAGCCCGGGGAGAACCAGATGACCGGCGAGCTCGAGGACGCGCGCCCTGGCGGGCACGGCGAAGCCGTGCCCGAGAGCCGCGATGCGGCCGTCGGCGAGCAGAAGGTCGGAGTCGGGGTGAACGGCGGCTACGGCGTCGAGGGTCAGGATCGTGCCGCCCCGCAGGAGGAGCGGAGATGGCCCCCGCGCCACTGCGCTAGCGCAGCTTCTCTTCGACGAACTCGACGTGCTGGCGCACCTTCGGATCGTACTTCTTCATGCGCAGCTTCTCGCTGGAGGCCTTCTTGTTCTTCGTGGTGGTGTAGAAGTAACCCGTCCCGGCCGAAGAAACCAACTTGATCTTGTCGCGCATCTTGCAACTCCCCGTCTGACTTCCCGTCTGGCTTGCGATGACGAATCTTAGAACTGGCGGGGCCGACGGGACTCGAACCCGCGACCTCCTGCGTGACAGGCAGGCGTTCTAACCAGCTGAACTACGACCCCGCGATAATGGACTCTGCTGCTCGGAGGCCTCCCCGAATGGTGGGAGGTGAGGGGCTTGAACCCACGACACCCTGCGTGTAAGGCAGGTGCTCTACCACTGAGCTAACCTCCCCTGCCCGAGCCGGTGCATTGTATGGAACGAGAGGTCCCCGAGTCAACGCCGGGGCTTCGACTCGGCGAGCGCAGCGAGCGCCCGCTGGAGCTCCGCGACGCTCCGGGGCGAGCGCCACGGCGCGTTCGAAGGCCTGCCGCGCGGCGGCCCGGTCGCCCAGGCACAGCCGCGACGTCGCGAGCGCTGCCCACGAGCCTGCCCGGCCTTCGTCGAGCCGCACCGCCTCGGCGAAGTCGGCGGCGGCGCCACGACAGTCCCCCTGTTCGATCCGCGTCCGGCCGCGAAAGAGACGCAGCGGGACGTTGGCAGGAGCCCCCGTGACCGCGGCATCCAGCAAAGAGCGAGCGCGGTCGAGCCGCCCCCGCTCGCGCCAGGCAGCAGCGCGCGCGACGAGGAGCTCGTCCCCCGCTGGAAGTCCGTCCAGGAACGCTTCGACCAGCAGGCGATCCGCGCGCGCCGCCTCGCGATCGCCCTCGAAGAGCAGGTTCGAGAGATTCCACTTCGCCGCGACGTCGTCCGGCTCCTGCTCGAGTGCCTGCTCGTAGCAGCGCTCGGCCTCCGCCGTCCGCCCGAGAGCCTCGAGAATCTGCGCCTCGTTGCTGAAGGAGCCGGCGGTGCGCGTGCCGTGCGGCCGCGGGCCGGTGCGCTTTCTCGAGGCTGGCGCCGAGGTAGCCCAAGGCCTGGAGCTTGCGGAGCTCTTCGTCGCTAGTGGCTGTCGCTGCGATGCTCGAGTCCGTGGCGGTGAGGGGCGCCGGGGTGCGCCGAATCGGGGCCGGCTCCCAGTCCTGCTTTTCCGCCGACCCCGATTCGGCGCCCCCCGACACCCCTCCCGGCTGGGGCACCTGACTTCCAACATGGTTCGGTCCTGGGCTCCTGGTTCCCACCATGGATGGAGGATGGTTCCGGCGCTCGCGGATGCGGGGTCGGCGACCAAGCCTCACTAGGAGCCGGCCCCGCATCCGCGAGTGCCGGAGCCATCCCGGGCACTGCGGGAAGGTCGACGAGCGACAAGAGCGAAGCAGCAACCTGCGCGACGCCCCCTCGCCCCGCATGTCCCGGCCGAGCCGGAATTCCCGGCCCCACGAGTAGATAGATCCCCGACTCCCGATGCCACTTGGCCGCGGTGGCGACAGCGACGCTCGAAAGCCCCGCCGGCCGTCCGTCGCCCCATGCGAAGCCGTGATCCGAGGCGATCATCAGCACCGCCCCCGAGCGCGCAGCGACCTCCGCGAGCTCCCCGAGGACGCCGTCGACGAGCTCGAAGTAGCGCGCCGGAACCGGGCCGAATCGGGCCGCATCCGCGGCAGTCACGCCCGCGAGCGCCGGCGGGACGAACGGCGCGAAGAGATGTCCGATGGTGTCGGTGCCCTCGAAATAGACCGCCGCCAAACGCGTCGGATGGTTCGTCAGCCATCCGAGAGAAAGCCGCCGCACGATCTCGGTCTGCACGAGCACCTGGCGCAGGCCAGGCACCTTCTCGGCAAACGGATCCGACGACGCAGCGGCAGCGGCGAGCTCGTCCGCCGAGAGATCGGGAAGGAGCCTGCGCATCGCTGCGAGATCGACGCTCGCGGTCGCTGCCTGGCGCACCCCTTCTGCCCAGGGAGCTTCCCGCGCGGGCGACAGAGCGCGCTCGACCGATCCACGAGCGGACAGGAACACATTACTTACCAGCAGGCCTTTCGCCTCGTCCGCCGGAAACGTCGCCCACAGACCCACAACCGCGACCTCCCGCCCGGCGTCGGAGGCCATGTTCCACACCGCCGGCACCCGCCGCTCGTCGCTCCCGATCGGCTCGCGCCGCCCGGTCGCGGGGTTGAAGCGCACGAAGTCGAGAATGCGATGCTCGAGCGGCGAACGTCCGGTCATCATCGTCGTCCACAGCAGCGGCGAGAGCGGCGGCTGTTCCGTGACCAGCGCTCCCCCGCTGCCCGCCCGTTCGAGTCGCGCCAGATTCGGCATCCTGCCCGCGGCCATCAACGGCTCGAGGAACTGCCAGTCGGCGCCGTCGAGCCCGACGAAGAGCACGGAGCGGGCGCGCGGAGGGTTCCCGCTCGCCGGAGCCGCCTCGTGCCCGCGCCCGCAAGCCGCTGCGAGGACGAGCACAGACAACGAAAGGGCCCCCGCGAGGGGGCCCCGGAAAGTGCGCGATGGACGACCGGCGATCAAAAGCTCAGCCGGACCCCCACCCGCGCCGTGGTCGGCGGTGTGCGCAGAACCGCCTTGCCGTAGCCGGGGTTGACCGGCGTCGGCGTGAAGTTGTCGGCCTCCTGGAAGCCCCAGCGCTGGTCGATGAGAATCGGGCGCTGCGCGTCGAGAACGTTGAAGATGTCGAGCAGGAAGTTGAACGTCACCGGCCCCACCTCGAGCGGGTAGCCGAGGTGCACGTCGGCCTCGTAGATGTCCGGCGCCCGGCCCTCGGCGCCGCGCTGAGTGAGGAAGAACTCGTAGCGGTTGTAGCCGTCCGAGAAGCCGTACCTGGTGAGCGGCGTCCCGGTGCGGTAGTAGCCCGAGAAGCCGATCGAGAGCCGGAAGTCGGTCACGTAGTAACCCGAGAACTTGAACTGGTGCCGGCGGTCGTTCGACAGCGGGCCGTCGTTGGTGATGCGGTCGAAGTCGCGCCCGTCGGTGAAGAAGTCGTAGTAGTCGTAGGCCGCCGAGATGTTCGGATCGGCGCCGACGTTGGTGAACGGCGCGTACTCGCCGTCGTAGTTGCCGTCGAGCTTCGAGTAGACGTACGAGACGAGTCCCTGCCAGTTGTCCGAGAAGCGCTTGTGGGCGTCGAGCTGCAGCCCCTTGTAGGTGCGCTTCGCCTCCGGCGCCGGGTAGGTCGTCGAGACGTCGTAGGTGAAGATGCGCTTCATGATCCCCTCGCCGGGGTTGCCGATACAGTAGTCGTAGGCGTCGCTGCAGACGAAGTCCTCGATCACCCGCCCGTAGTCGCGGTAGATCAGCTTCGCGCCGACCGCAACGTCCGGCAGCACCTCGCGCTCGTAGCCGAGCAGGAACTCGTCGATGTACTGGTTCTTGAGGTTCGGATCGGCCTCCTCGGTGTAACCGCCGAGAATCACCGAATCCCGGCCGATGTCGGACTCGGCACCGGCGTTGGGCGAGGTCGAGAGCGGGTCGTAGTTGAAGATGCGCGCCTGGCGCTCCTGGGCGAACGAGCGGATGACGAGGTCCATCGGAATCTGCTCGTAGTACTGGCCGAAGGAGCCGTAGAGCTTCGAGTGTCCTTCCGCGTCGGGGGTCCAGGTGAAGCCGAGCCGCGGCGCGTAGTCGTCCTTGAGGTCGATGACCTTGCGACCGAAGCGGTCGTAGATCTCCTGGCGGTCCCAGCGTACGCCGAGGTTGAGCCCGAAAGCGGGGGTCACCTGCCAGCGGTCCTGCAGATAGATCGCCGTGTTGTCGTGCTTGACCGGGGCAACGAGCGCCGAAGTCGGAGCGTTGTCGATCGTGGCGAGCGGCGTCGTCCAGTAGAAATGGCTGTAGATCGCCGGCCCGCCATTCGGATTCTCGAGGATGTCCACCCGCTGCCCGCCGGACATCCGCTTCAGCACGTCGGCCTTCTCCTCCTCGAACTCGAAGCCGAACTTGAGATCGTGGCGGTCGAGGTACTTCGCGACCGAGCCGCCCCAGGAGTCGCGCTGGAAGGTCTTCTGCTGGATCAGCCCGAAGCCGCCGGTCTGGAACGAATCGTTCGCCGAATCGCGGAATTCGACGATGTCGCCCGCCGCGGAGGCCGGTCCGATCGAGTTCTCCTCCTCGTGGCGCGAGATCTGGGCGGAGAGTATCCAGCTGCCGCCGAGGATCCCGTCGTAGCGCAAGGCGTAGTCCCGACCGCCGAAGGCCTGCTGTCCGAGGTAGGTCAGCGGCTCGCCGTTCAGCTTGTGGTCGTTGTCGTTGATCGCCCCGGCGTCGTCGCGCGGATCCTGGAAGAAGGTGCCGACGAGCGACTGCCCCGCGGTGATGTTGAAGGTGAGCTTGGTAGCGGCGAGATCGCGGTCGCTGGTCGATTCGACGATATCGCCGGCGGCCGGCCCGGCGGGCAGGATCGTGTTGGTGGTGTTCGATACCCGGTCGTAGGCGCCGAAGAACCAGAGCCGGTCCTTGACGATGTAGCCGCCGAGGTCGACGCCGAAATCCTGGCGCTTGAAGCCGTCGACGGTGCCGGCGGTGGAGACGACCGCATCGGCGCTCGCCTGCAGCGAGTCGTCGTCGAAGTAGCCGAAGACGTCGCCCTTGAACTCGTTGCCGCCCGACTTGGTGATGACGTTGATCACGCCGCCGGTCGAGCGCCCGTACTCGGCCTCGTAGCCGCCGGTCTTGATGTCGATCGCCTGCACGAACTCGAAGTTGAGCTCTTTGCCCTGGAAGCCGTATTCGACGCCGGTGGTGTTGACGCCGTCGACGATGAAGATGTTCTCGGCGCCGGAGGAGCCGTAGACCGAGATCGTCGACTGCGAGGTGTTGTCCGGATTGGCGTCCGAGGTGACACCGGGCACGAACTGCGCCATCGAGCTGTAGTTGCGGCCGGTGGGCAGCGACTCGATCGCCTGCTGGTCGAGGTTGACGCCGAGCGAGGTCGAACGCAGGTCGATGACCGCCGAATCGCTCACCACGGTGATCTCCTCGGCCTCCGACGGATGCAGGATCCTGTTGACCGTCGTATCGCGGTCGAGTCCGACCGGGGTCTTCTGCTGCTCGGGGCCGAAGCCGGCGAGCTGGAAGATGAGGGTGTAGTCGCCCGGGGGCAGCAGCGTCAACCGGTAGTGGCCGTCCGGGTCTGTCGTCGTGACCCGCGAGCCCTGGAGCACGGGGCTCGCGACCTGCACGGTCACGCCGGGCAGCCCGCCGCCGTTCTCGTCGGTGACCCGGCCGACGATGCCGCCGGTGGTCTGCGCCTGGCCTGCGGCGGCCAACGCGATCAGCAGTAGCAGAGCTGCGGCGATACGGGAAATTACTCTAGTGCGCATTAGACCCCCCTGGTCCAATTGCCACCGGTGACCGTCTGAACCGCTCTTCGCGAAAATCTGCGCGAAGTATACTGCCGCAGAGGAGGAACCACCCATGTACGAACTTCCCAAACTGCCCTACGCCTTCGACGCCCTCGAGCCGCACATCGACGCGCGCACGATGGAGATCCACCACGGCAAGCACCACCAGGCCTACGTCGACAACCTGAACAAGGCGCTGGCGAACGAGCCGGCCCTCGCCAAGCTCCCGGTCGAGGATCTGCTGCGCGGCTTCGCCACGCTACCGGACGCCATCAAGACGGCGGTCAAGAACCACGGCGGTGGCCACGCCAACCACTCGCTGTTCTGGGAGATCATGGGACCCGACGGCGGCGGCGCGCCGATCGGCGCCCTGGCGGCGGACATCAACGGCGCCTTCGGCTCGCTCTCCGCCCTGCAGGAGAAGGTCAACGCCGCGGCCATGGGCCAGTTCGGCTCCGGCTGGGGCTGGCTGGTGGTGGCGGACGGCAAGCTCGACGTCATCGCCCGCCCGAACCAGGACAGCCCGCTCGCCGAAGGCAAGACCCCCCTCCTCGGCGTCGACGTCTGGGAGCACGCCTACTACCTGCTCTACCAGAACCGCCGCGCCGACTACCTCAAGGCGTGGTGGAACACCGTGCGCTGGGACAAGGTCGCCGAGCGCTACGCCAAAGCCAAAGCCTGAAAATCGCCTCGCCTTCCCATATAATCCGACGTCCCTCAGACGCGGGGCCGGTCCCGGCCCCGCGTTCCCCGTTCCGATTCACGGCGGTGTAGCTCAGGGGTTAGAGCGAGCGACTCATAATCGCTAGGTCGGTGGTTCGATCCCACCCACCGCCACCAGTTTTCCGTCCCACCCAGCAGCCAGAAGGCCACCGGTCGATCGGCAACGACCGGGGACACATTGCGGGCAAGTCGCTGCGGCGAACTCGCGACTCCGCCAGAACCCGCTATGTGTCCCCTCGCCGCGCTTCGCCCACGCACAGCAGCCGCCGACCGAGAGAACGCCGCCCCGTCTCCAGCCGCGCCCAAAGGGAAGTTCCGCCCCGCGCATTGCCTGTGATACAATGTCGCACATGAAGACCTCGACCCTGACCTTGCGCCTAGACCCCGACCTCGACGCTCTCCTCGAGAAGCTCGTCGAGCAGACCGGTCGCAGCCGCAGTGAGTTGGCGCGGGAGGCGCTGCGGCGGCAGTTGACGCTGGTCGAGTTCGAGCAGCAGCGGCGTCGCGTCCTGCCGTTCGCCGAGGCCCGCGGCTATCTCACCGACGAGGACATCTTCCGCGACATCTCTTGAAGGTCTTCGTCGACACCAACGTGCTCGTCGGCGGCCTACGCCACGCGCGGGCTGTGCAGCGACCTGCTCCGCCTGATCCTCGCGCAGCACGAGCTGGTCGTCAGCCGGCAGGTCCTGGATGAGCTCGAGCGCGCGCTGCGCGACAAGATCGGCCTGCCGGAAGGGCTCCTCGCGGAGATTCTCGCGACCCTCGCCGCGCACATCTTCGAGACCGAGCCAGACCTGCGCTCCCCGATCGTGCTCCGCGATTCAGCTGATGAACCGATCCTGGCGGCGGCAATTGCGGCAGGCGCGGCGGCGCTGGTCACCGGCGACACCGACCTCCTCGACGCTGCGCCCGGCGCGCCGCTGCCGATCCTGAGTCCCCGCGCTTTCTGGCTGCAGCAACGGGCCGGCTGAACCATGGTGCTCCAGGCTCTCGACTCCTTCCTCACCGCCGAGCGCGCGCTCGGCGCGCGCGGGCCGTGGGTGGTGGCGTTCTCGGGCGGCGGCGACTCGACGGCGCTGGCTCTCGGACTGGCCGAGCTCGCGCCGCGGCACGAAATCGAGGTCCACCTCCTCCATGTCGATCATGCGCTGGATCCCGGTTCGGAGGCACGGGCGGTGGGCGCGGCGGCGCTGGCGCGGGAGATCGGCCTGCCGTTCACCTCCGAGCGCCATCCGGTTTCGGCGCCGGCGCGCCGGCGCGAGGGGACCGAGGCGGCGGCGCGGCGGGTACGGTACGCGGCGCTCGAAGCCTTCCGCCTGCGCATCGGTGCCGACCGGATCCTCACCGCCCACCACCGCGACGACCAGATCGAGACCCTCCTCCTCCGCATCGCCGCCGGCAGCGGTCTTGCCGGGCTCCAGGGGATCCATCGCCGCCGGGGAGCGATCCTGCGGCCGCTGCTCGACCTCGAGCGCTCGACCCTCGACGCCTTCGTCGCGGCCAGGGGCATCGTGCCGCTCACCGATCCCACCAATCGCGACCTCGCGCTGGAACGCAATCGTGTTCGCCACCGCCTGCTGCCACTTCTCCTGGAGCAGGAGCCTGAATTGGGAGCCGCGATGGCAGCCGTGGCCACTGCGGCCGAGCGCGCCCGAAGCGCTCTCGACCGGCGACTCGAAAGGCTGCTGGTAAAGGAAGGCGGGGGCTCGCAGCCGCGTCTCGAGGTCGCAGCGCTTCTTCCTTTACCGGAGCCTTTGCCTCTTTTCGCCCTGAACCTCCTCGAGCGTTGGGCAGGGCGGGAGGTGCCGGGATCGACGCGCTCGAAGCGCGAGCTTCTCCGGCAACTGGCGGGGCTGGCGGCGGCGCCCGGGCGGGATCTGGCGCTGCCTGCGGGTGGCGGCGACGGCCTGTTCTGGCTTGCTTCTGGAGGGCTTCTCGGCCTCGCTCCCCCGCCCCCCGCCGGGGCGGCCTTTTCATATATTCTGGAGGGGCCGGGAGAGGTCGAAGTTCCGGAGATTGGCGGCCGTATCCGGCTTTCCCGGCAGCCCTTTGCACCCTGGATGCGTGTCGGCGAGCGCCGCCGCGCAGCTTTTGCCGTCTCCGACGGGGGCGCTTCCGGCTTGCCGCTCCGGGTGGAGGTTCGCAACCGTCGGCACGGGGATAGCATCCGCTCCCTGGGAGCGCCTGGAATGCGCCGGCTGAAGGAACTGTTGATCGATCACAAGGTGCCGCGCGCGGAGCGCGATAGCTTGCCGCTCCTCGTGGTGGAGGGCACCATCGCCTGGGTACCGGGAATCACCATTGCCGACCGGTACCGGCTGCAGGACGAGAGCTCTCCGTGGGTCGTCGAGTGGCTCGATAACCCGCCGGAGGACTTTCGGCGTAGATGTATCGATGACGTTCCGGCCAAGGGCCGGGAGGAGTCTGACACTTGAGTTCAACCCTGCGTACCCTGCTGCTCTGGATGGTCATCTTCGTGGTGGTCATCCTGCTGTGGAATACCTTCCAGGTCGGCAAGACGACTCAACAGGATCTCACCTACAGTGAGTTCAACGAGCAGCTCAACAAGGGTCAGATCGCCAAGATCACGCTGCGCGAGCAGTCGGCCACCGGAGTCTTCAAGGAGGGCGGGCAGTACGCCAAAGACGCCGAGTTCAAAGTCGAGCTGCCATTCCGGCCCGACGCCGAGTTCACCGACCGGCTGATCACCGCCAAGGTCGAGGTCCTCGCGGAGCTCCCGAAGGAGAACACGCTGCTCACCATCCTCGTCGGCTGGGCGCCGGTGCTGCTCCTGGTCGGGCTGTGGATCTTCTTCATGCGTCAGATGCAGAGCGGCGGCAACAAGGCGATGTCGTTCGGCAAGAGCAAGGCGAAGCTCCTGTCGACGACCGGCAAGAAGGTCACCTTCAAGGACGTCGCCGGCGTCGACGAGGCCAAGGAGGAGCTGCAGGAGATCGTCGAGTTCCTCAAGGACCCGCAGAAGTTCCAGAAGCTGGGCGGCAAGATTCCCAAGGGCGTGCTCCTCATGGGCCCTCCCGGAACCGGCAAGACGCTGCTCGCGCGGGCGATCGCCGGCGAGGCCAACGTGCCGTTCTTCTCGATCTCGGGCTCCGACTTCGTCGAGATGTTCGTCGGCGTCGGCGCCTCGCGCGTCCGCGACCTCTTCGAGCAGGGCAAGAAGAATGCCCCCTGCATCGTCTTCATCGACGAGATCGACGCCGTCGGCCGCCACCGCGGCGCAGGGCTGGGCGGCGGCCACGACGAGCGCGAGCAGACGCTCAACCAGCTGCTCGTCGAGATGGACGGCTTCGAGACCAACGAAGGGGTCATCCTGATCGCCGGCACCAACCGCCCGGACGTCCTCGATCCGGCGCTGCTGCGCCCCGGCCGCTTCGACCGCCGCGTCGTGGTCGACCGCCCGGACATGAACGGCCGGGTCGGCATCCTCGAGGTCCACACGCGCAACATTCCGCTCTCCGAGGACGTCAACCTCTCGGTGCTGGCGCGCGGCACTCCGGGCTTCGCCGGCGCGGACCTCGCGAACCTGGTCAACGAGGCAGCGCTCATCGCCGCGCGGCGCAACAAGAAGAAGGTCGAGATGGTCGACTTCGAGTACGCCAAGGACAAGGTCCTGATGGGCGCCGAGCGGAAGTCGCTCGTCCTCACCGAGGACGAAAAGAAGGTCACCGCCTTCCACGAGGCCGGGCACGCGATCGTCGCGGCCTTCCTGGTCGGGCACGACCCGCTGCACAAGGTCACGATCATCCCCCGCGGCCGCGCCCTCGGCGTGACCATGCAGCTGCCGACCGAGGACAAGTACACCTACACCAAGAACTTCGTGTCGAGCCAGATCGCCATCCTCATGGGCGGCCGCGCCGCCGAAGAGATGACCCAGAAGGACATCACCACCGGCGCCGGCAACGACATCGAACGCGCCACCGCGATGGCCCGCAAGATGGTCTGCGAGTGGGGCATGTCGGAGCTCGGTCCGCTCGCCTACGGCGGCGACAGCGAGCCGGTCTTCCTCGGCCGTGACTTCGCGCAGAAGGCGAGCTACAGCGAGGAGACGGCGCAGCGCATCGACGCCGAAGTCACGCGCATCGTCCAGCGCGCCTACGAACAGGCGCGCGACATCCTGAAGCGCCACCGCGCCGTCCTCGACCGGGTCGCGTCCGACCTGCTCGAGAAGGAGTCGCTCGAAGGCGCCGAGGTCTACGCGACGATCGCGGAGCTCACCGGCGAGCAGCTCGATCCGACGCCGCGGCCGCGCCCCGACGCCGCTCCACCCGCGCCCGCGGCTCCCCCTGAAGGCGCCGGCTCGGCGGGATCCGCCTCCGGCCGCCCCGCTTCGGGACCGTCGTTCACCCCCGAAGCCACTCCGGCCTGACGCCGCTGCGCCTCCTACCTGGGCGCCGCTGCGGCGGACTGCGACAGTCCGTTAGACTTGCGGGCGAAAGAGTCGCGTCCAGGAGATGATCGCTACGCCCGCTCCTCCCGCCCCCCCCTCTGCCAGCGCTTCGTTCCGGCTCACCCTCGCGAGAGGGGGGAGCTCGTGCTCGTGCCGCGCCGGCCGCTGCTCATGGGAGTGGTCAACATCACTCCGGACTCGTTCAGCGACGGCGGTTCCTTTCTCGCGCCGGACAGCGCCATCGCGCATGCGCTGCGGCTGATCGGGGAAGGGGCCGACCTGCTCGACCTCGGCGCCGAGTCGACCCGCCCTGCGGGCGCCGCCTACGGCACCGGGGCGCGTGAGGTCGAGGCCGGCGAGGAGCTCGCGCGGCTGCTCCCGGTGCTCTCCGGCGTGCGCCGGCAGAGCTCGATTCCGATCTCGATCGATACGCGCAAGGCGGCGGTCGCCCGGGCGGCCCTGGACGCCGGCGCCGACCTCCTCAACGACGTCTCGGGCCTCGCAGACCTCGAGACGGCGGATCTCGCCGCCCGCGCCGGCTGCCCGGTCGTCCTGATGCACCACCGCGGGATCTTCTCGGGCGCGGTCGCCGCGCTCGCTGCCGGCCCGATCGTCGAGGAGGTGCGCTCGGGGCTCGAAGCCGCACTGGCGCGCGCCCTCGCCGCCGGCTGCCGGCGGGAGCAGATGGTGCTCGATCCGGGCCTCGGCTTCGGCAAGCACGGCCGGCTAGAACCTGGAGCTCCTCCGCCGCCTGGGCGAGCTCGCCGCGCTCGGCTGTCCGCTGCTCGTCGGCGCGAGCCGCAAGAGCTTTCTCGGCGAGGTCTCGGGTGCTCAGGCGCCCGCCGAACGCCTGCCCGAGAGCCTGGCCGCGGCGGCCTGGGCCACCGCCGGCGGCGCCTCCCTGCTGCGCGTGCACGATGTCGGCGCGACGCGACGCTTCCTCGCCGCCTGGCTGGCGATCGACGAGATCGGGCCGGTCGCAGAGCGCGCCTGGCGCGAGGAGATCCCGGCGTGAGTTTCGGTGAGTTTCTCGAGCTCCTGACCTGGCAGGACCTGCTCGACATCGCCCTCGTCGCGATCGTCTTCTACAACCTCCTGCTCCTGATCCGGGGCACGCGCGCGGTGCAGATCCTGGTCGGGCTCACCTTCGTCGCGGCGACCAGCTACCTCGCCCGATGGGCGAACCTCGTCGCCCTGGAAACTCTGATCCAGAAGTTCCTGATCATCCTGCCGTTCGCGCTCGTCGTGCTCTTCCAGCCGGAGATCCGGCGCGCCCTGGCGAGGTTCGGGCGCGGCCCGTTCTTCGGCGCCAAGCGGAACCGGACCGACAGCCACCTGCACGACGTGGCGCTCGCCGCGACCACCCTCGCCGAGCGGCGCACCGGCGCGCTGATCGTCTTCGAGCGCAAGGAGGGCCTGCGCACCTATGTCGAGAACGGCATCGCCCTCGACGCGCGGGTCTCGTTCGACCTGCTGGTCAGCATCTTCACGCCGGACGCCCCGCTCCATGACGGCGCGATCGTGATCCAGGCGGACCGCATCGCGGCGGCCTCCTGCTTCCTGCCGCTGACGGCCAATCCCGAGCTGTCGAAAGAGCACGGCTCGCGGCACCGCGCCGCCCTGGGAATCAGCGAGGAGACCGACGCGCTCGCCCTCGTCGTCTCCGAGGAGACCGGCGAGATCTCGCTCGCCGTCGCGGGCGAGCTCGAGCGCCGCCTCGACAAGGCCCAGCTCGCCGCGCGCCTCCACTTCCATCTGGTCACCGACGCCGAGTCGTCCGCCCGGGAGAGCCGATGAACCGCAGCAAGACGGGCGTCTGGGGACTCCGCCTGTTCGCGCTCCTGGTGGCCGTCGGCGTCTGGTTCTCGGTCTCGTTCGTGAAACGCGAGCGGGTCAGCGAGAAGCTCATCGACGCCACGGTGACCTACAACCCGTCCCGCGGCCTGATCATCCTCGACCCTCTCCAGACGGTGAAAGTGCGCTTGCGCGGCCCCGACCGGCAGATCCGCACACTCGCTCCCCACGTCGTCGACGTGGTGATCGAGGTCTCCGGCGTGGCTGCCGGCACGCTCGACGTCCAACTCGGCGAAAGCAACGTCCTGCGACCCGAAGGACTCGAGGTGGTCGCCATCGAGCCCAACTCCATTCCGCTGCGCCTCGACCGGGAGAAGACCCAGATGCTGAAGGTCTCGCCTCGGCTGGTCGGCGAACCGGCGGCCGGCGCCGAGCCGTTGTCGCCGATTGCCCACCCCGACATGGTCCAGGTCACCGGCCCCGAGTCGCTGCTTGCCGGCATCACGGCAGCGACGACGAGTCCGATCAGCCTCGATGGCCACGCGCTCAGCTTCAAGCAGACGGTCAGTGTCGTCCCGCCCGATCCGTTGGTGCGGATCGTCCAGCCCTCGGTCGTGACGGTCGAAGTTCCGATGCACTTCCCCGGCACGGCCGGCGAGCGCGCGGAGGCCCCATGACCCGCCGGCTCTTCGGCACCGACGGCATCCGCGCGCCGTTCGGAGAGGAACCCCTGACGGCGGACACTGTGCGCCGTATCGGTTTCGCCCTGGGGCGGGAGCTCTTCGGTGTGCAGACCGACCCGTCGGCGCCGCTCGTGCTGCTCGGTGGCGACACCCGCGCCAGCAGCCCGGCACTCGTCGAGTGGATGATCGACGGCCTCCAGGCGGCAGGCGTGCGCACCGTGGACCTCGGAACCCTGCCGACGCCGGCGGTGGCCTGGTCGGTCCCGCGCTGCGGCGCCGCCGCCGGCGTGGTGGCCTCCGCCAGTCACAACCCCGCCGCCGACAACGGCCTGAAGCTCATCGACCGCTACGGCTTCAAGTGGGAACCGGAGGCCGAGGCGCGACTCGAGGCGCGACTCGCCGAGGCCGACGGCCTGGCGAGCCCAGCGGGCGATCCGGGCGATCGGCGCGATCGGAGCCCGGGGTCGGCTGGCCGGCATACTGCGGATCGCACCACCGATCCGGCGGCGGGAGGGCGCTACCTGCGCCTGGCTGGTCGGCGAAGCCGGCGGACCCCGGGCGCTCGCCGGTCTGCGGGTCGCTCTCGACGCCGCCAACGGTGCCGCGGCCGCCTTTGCCGGTGAGCTCTTCGCCAGCCTCGGCGCCGAGGTCGAGCTGCACTTCGCCGCACCCGACGGACAGAACATCAACCGCGCCTGCGGCTCGACCCATCCACAGGCGATCGCCGCCCGCCTCGCGACCGGCGATTTCGATCTCGGCTTCGCCTTCGACGGCGACGCCGACCGCGCGCTGCTGCTCGACGAGCGCGGCAACCTCCACGACGGCGACGCGATGCTCTATCTCTGGGCGCGCGACCTGCAGCAGCGCGGCGAGCTGCTCGTGCCGCAGATCGTCGCCACGAGCATGAGCAACCTCGGCCTCGAACGCGCCCTCGGGACGCTCGGCGTCGGCGTCCTGCGCTGCGAAGTCGGCGATCGCGCGGTCGTCGCCACCCTTCTCGCCCACGGCCTCCGGCTCGGGGGAGAACAGTCCGGACACCTCGTCGACCTGCACTGTTCGACGACCGGCGACGGCCTGCTGACCGCGGCGCGCATCGCGGTCATCGGCGCCAACGCCGTCAGGGCGGGCAGGACGGTCTCCGCCGAGCTCGCCGGGTTCCGCCGCTTTCCACAGGTCCTGGTCAACGTCCCGGTGGCGCGCAAGCCACCGTTCACCGAGCTCGCGCAAGTCGCCGCCGCGGCACGCCGGGTCGAGGACGACCTCGGGTCCCAGGGCCGCCTCGTGCTGCGCTACAGCGGCACCGAGCCGCTGGCCAGAATCATGATCGAGGGTCCCGACGAAGCCTCGATCGGAGCGCTCGCCGGCGCGCTCGCCGACGCCATTCGCCAGGAGATCGGAACCGTTCCATGACCGCCGCCACGCTCCAGCTGTCGGTCAACGTCGACCATGTCGCCACCCTCCGCCAGGCGCGGAAGCTCGACTACCCCGACCCATTGGCGGCGGCCGCGATCGCCGAGTCCGCCGGCGCCTCCGGCATCACGATTCACCTGCGCGGCGACCGGCGGCACATCCAGGACGGCGATCTCGACCGCCTGCGCGCCGCGGTGCGCGGCAAGCTCAACCTCGAGATGGCGGCGAGCGACGAGATGATCGCCATCGCCTGCCGCGTGCGCCCGCACCAGGTGACGCTGGTGCCGGAGCGTCCCGAAGAGCTCACCACCGAGGGCGGTCTCGACGTCGCCGCCCATCTGCCGCGCCTCGTCGCCGGCGCCGAGCGGCTGCGCGCCGCCGGCATCGAAGTTTCGCTGTTCGTCGATCCGGATCCGAAGCGCATCGACACCCTCGCCCCGCTCTCTGGTCTGGCGAGTGGAATCGAGCTCAACACCGACGCCTACACCCGCGCCCTGGGCGGCTTTGCCGCCAGCCGCCGCGCCGAGGCAGCACGCTCGGCCGACATGGGCGCAGCGCTGGGATTCCGGATCTACGCCGGTCACGGCTTGACCGCTGCGAACGTCGGCGGCATCGCCTCGATCCGCCGGATCGAGGAGCTCAACATCGGTCATGCGCTGATCTCGCGCGCCGTGCTGGTCGGGCTCGACACCGCGGTGCGCGAGATGCTCGCGGCGATGGCGGAAGCGCGCGCCGCAGCGCCGGCCGGCTAGCGCTCGATTTCGATCAGGGCCTCGCGCTCGAGCTCGGGCTCGGCGGCGAGAATGAAAGTGCGCGCGATCGGCAGCAGTGCGCGCCGCGACGCCCCGCCCAGCTGCAGGTTGATCTCGTAGAAGCCCTGCGGCCAGATCGTCAACAGACGTCCGCGCTTGGCCTCGCCGCTGATGTTGTCGAAATAGACGAGAACGTCGGCCGGGGTTTCCATGGTTTACTCCTGGTAGTAGCCCTGATCCTTGTAATCCTTGAGCTTGCGCTGCAACGTCCGCAAGCCGATGTCGAGCAGCTTCGCCGCTTCGACCCGGCGCCCGCCGGTGCGGTCGAGCGCGGCCAGGATCGCATCGCGCTCGATCTCGTCCATCGTCTTCGTGCCCCGCGGCGCCTCCCGAGCGGACGTCGCGGCCTGGAAAGCGCCCTCCGGCAGCGCCGGCCCGGGAGAGTCCGGCCCGCGACCGGAGCCCGGAGCGCCAGCGTCGGCCATCTCCTGATCCAGGGCGGCCTCGCCCTGTTCGAACCCTTCGGCACAGGCCTGGATCTCGGGCGCCAGGTCGCTCACCCGGACCACGTCGCCGCGGTGGAAGATGACCACCGACTCGATCGCGTTCCGGAGCTCGCGGACGTTCCCCGGCCAGGCGTAGGCGGAGAGCGCCCCCAACGCCTCGCGCGAAAAGCGCTTCGGTTCGCGCCCGTGCTCGCGGCAGATCAGATTCAGATAGTGCTCGGCGAGACGCGGGATGTCGTCGCGTCGGTCGCGCAGCGGCGGAATTTTCAGCGTCACGACCTTGAGCCGGTAGAAGAGGTCTTCGCGGAACCGCCCGTCGGCGATCTCCTTCTCGAGATCCTTGTTGGTGGCGGCGATCAGGCGGAAGTCGACATCGATCAGCTCGCTGCCGCCGACCCGCATCACGCGGCGCTCCTCGAGCACCCGCAGGAGCTTCACCTGCAGCTCCGGATAGAGCTCGGAGATCTCGTCGAGAAACAGCGTTCCCTTGTGCGCCAGCTCGAACTTGCCGATCTTGCGGCCGATCGCGCCGGTGAACGAGCCGCGCTCGTGGCCGAAGAGCTCGCTCTCGAGGATGTCCGGCGGGATCGCGCCGCAGTTGATCGCCAGGAAGCGCTCGTTGCGCCGCGGACTGGTGAGATGCAGCGCGTTGGCGACCAGCTCCTTGCCGGTGCCGCTCTCGCCGATGACGAGCACCGTCGACTTGGTCGGCGCGACCAGGCGCATCTGCTCGAAGAGCGCCTCCATCCTGGCCGAGCGGCCGATGATGCTCTCGAACCCGAAGCGCTTGTCGAGCTGCTGGTTGAGCTCGACGACCTTCTCCTTGAGCTGGCGCTTTTCGAGCTGCGTCAGGACCCGCTTGCGCAGCTCGTAGAGATCCACCGGCTTGGTCAGGTAATCGTCGGCGCCGACCCGCATCGCCTCGACGGCGGACTCGATCGAGCCGAAACCGGTCACCAGGATGACCGCGAGATCGAGGCCCCGCTTGCGGACCTCGTTGAGAAAACCGAGGCCGTCGAGCCCCGGCATACGCAGATCGCAGACCGCGAGCTGCGGGGTGTCGGTCTCTTCCAGAAGCTCGAGCGCCCGGCGGGCGTCGTCGAAGGTGCGCACCACGAATCCGGCGCGCTGGATGGCCAGAGCCATCGACTCGCGCGAACCGGTTTCGTCATCAATCACAAGGACTTGCGGCTCCTGCGCCATAGAGTGCCATTCTGGCACAGACGGCAGACTCCAGCTAAGCGGCTCGACGCGAGGGCGCCGCCTTTCAGCGGCCCAATGTCAACGATCGGACGAATCCAGCCAACCTCGAGGTTCGACGCGGCGTAGCGCCGGCGCGCGCGAGGCGTACACTTGCCACAGTCATGAAGCTCCTCTGCACGGATGGAGGCGGTCCCTTCGGGGATCCGCGGGGTTCCGAGCGCCGCGTCGCGAGGGCAAGGAAACTCCGCTCCATCGTCCCGCTGCTCGCTCTCGCCTGCCTCCTGCCCGCCCCGCGCCCCGCCTCTGCGTTCTGCGACGCCGCGGTCTTTCGCGACGGTTTCGAGTCGGGCGAGACGCAGCGCTGGTCCAACTCCCCCGCTCTGCCGCGCGCCGACGGAACCTGGACCTTCACGCTCGACTTCGCGGGCAGCGAGCGCCTTTTCGCCCTCGAGCTCGCGCAGCGGGACGGTGGCGACGTCGTCGGTTACCTCCTGGGCGGCACCCGCTTCCGCACTCTCGTCCGGGGCGCGCTCACCGGCTCCACGCTCGAGCTCGAGCTCGAGCTCGCGAACCCGGCGGCGACGCGGACGATCCTCTTCACCGGTACGCTCGGCCGCGAAACGGTCTCCGGCGCCGCCTCGGGCGACATCGCGCCGCAGCCGGTAACGCTGATTCGCGCCGCGTGCGAGCTCACCGAACAGCGGCTGGCCGCCGCCGAGCTCACCGGAGATCCCGAGCCGCAGCACGCCCGGCTGCTCGCGGTCGTACGTGATGCCGACGGCGGCTTCGTGGGTGGCGGCTTCGTAGGCGAGACCGACTGCGCGCTCTGGGCCTGCGACGGCGGGCTCACCTCGTTCAGCGAAACCGGCGACGCGCTGGTAGTGGGACTGGAGACCGACGGCGGATGTTCCGCGGGCTCGTCCTTCAGCGCCACTTGGGACGCCGGGAGCGGGGTCTACCTCGGCAGCTACACCTTCCACGACTGCGGCGGCACGACCTCCGGCGCCCTCGGCGCGGCCTTCGGCATGGGGACCTCGGCCGCGGCAGCGCGTGAGCTCCTGGCCGCGCGCGCGTCGATCGCCGAGGGGCTCGAGTCGGGAGTCCCTTTCGCGGTACCGCTCCCCGGGGTCTTGCCGACGTTTCTCAATTTCGGCCGCGACGAGCCCGGATTGCGCGCTGAGCTCAACGACGAGATGACACGCTTCTCCGCGATCGAGGTCGACTTCGGACGCTTCCGAGAGCTCGCGACAACTGAGCATGCCCGCACTCTGCCCGACCTCCTCCGGCCGTTCGGCCTCAAGCTGGACGAGCACCGCAGCGGCCTTTCAGCCGGCGGGGGTCTCCCTCGCGTCGTCTATCTCGACAGCGCGACCCGCCCGCTGATCGACGATCTCGAGAGGGTGGGGTTCGAGAGCGGCCGATGGAAGTTCATCGGCAATCAGATCCCGGCCATCGATCTCCCCTGGATATACACCATTCCACCCGGCGGTAGCCGGCTGCTCGCGCCGACGGCCGACGGCAACCCGGTCTACGTCGCCCTCGGACCCTTCGGTGCACACTTCCAACCGTTCACCGGTCACCCCTACGGCGCCCCCAGGACGAACTCCGTCGGTTTCCTCGTCTCCGGCGATAGCGAAATGACGGAGCTCGAAGGGGACGGCGATGGCATCCGCGAACCCGGCGAGGTCTGGGGATACCCGATCGGCGGCGATCTGACCGGGGAGCGCGTTCGGCGGCGCCGGCCACTCTACGTCGCGCCGCTCGCGGGCGAGATCCGCTCGGTCGTCTACCGGGCCGGGCCCACCGGCGTCTACTTCGACGACGAGCCCCACTGGGTGGTCGATCTCGCGCTGGGCGGCGAACTGCAATTCACCCTCGGACACCTGGGGCGCATCGCGCCCGAGCTCCCGGGCGCTCGTGTTGGCGGCAACCGGGATCGATACCGACAGCTTTGCCGGCCCGCCGGGTACCGACCTCCTGGCGGGCCACTTGCCGCTGCCGATCGGAGCCGGCGCCGGGCTCGCGCTGCCCCAGATCCTCGCCGACCCGGTACCTGGCCATCCTGGCTACTTCGTGGGCGGCGGGTCCTTTCCCGAGTACCCGTGGGCGCAGATGGAGTTCGATGTCCCGTTGACGCTCGGAGAGGGCGGCACGCTCTCAGGCCAGTTCTGCGCCTTTCGCTTCATGACGCGTCCTCGGCGGCTCGAGCTTCGGGCCGTATTGGAGGCCGATATGCTCGATCCCGACTCGCTGCGCTATCGCGATCGCTTCGCAACTCGCCGGTGGCAGTGGACGGCCGAGGGGGGGCTCTGCCTCGCTGAGTCCGACCTGCCGCGCGATTTCTCGAGTCTCTATACCTTGCTCGGCGGCTGGTTCGAGCGTCCCGAGCCCGGGACGACGGCAGACGAGGTCTTCGCCTTCGTACCGATCGACCGGAGCTCCGTGGTCTACGAGCCTACGAACTACGACTCCCCGGCGGTCACCCACCTGGTAACCCGCGGCGCTGGCGGGCTCTCGTTCTGGTGGCCCATGCCCGACGGCACGACGGCGACACCCTACTTGCCGAGCGGCGAGCTGCTGGAGCAGACCGAATCGGCGATGCTCGTCAAGTGGCGCGAGCTCAACCCGACGAATCCCTTTGCCTACCAGCGCGCCGCCTACCTGCTCGATCCGGCCGGGCTCAAGATCGAATGGGGCAACTTCGCGGCATCGCCGGCCGGCGCGATTCTGCCGACCCTTCTCCCCGGCGATCCTTGCGACAACACGACGGTCCTCTGCTACGACCACGCGGGCACCTGGCCGTAGAACTGAGGCTCAGTCGCGATGCTCGGCGGGAGCGAGCGCGGTCGCACCCGGAAGCACGTCTTCGAGACTGTGCGGGTCGTGAATCAGGACCGGTAGGTGTTGCGGGCAGATCCACAGGGTCGCGCCGCGATAGTGCAACTGGATGAGCGGCGTCGCGCGGTCGTCGCGCTCGCAGAGCAGGCAGACGGGTCGGGCGGTCGAGGTCATGGCAGGTCTCCAGGAGACGCCGGGAGGGTGGGCTTCTCCACCGACAACCTATCGCGGACCGGCGTACCCGCACATGACGGCGATCAGCTGGGCTCTGCCGCGGTGGACGCGTCTCTCGCGCCGTCTCTTCGCCCTTGGCGCTGAAATCCTGGCGTTCGGTAAGCTACGTGATGGACTTCCCAGATGACCAGTGCAGGCGGCGAAATCACGCAGATGCTCCAGGAGTGGCGCGCGGGCGAGTCCGCGGGTCTCGACCGGCTGCTCGCCCGGCTCTACGACGAGCTGCGACAGACGGCGCACCGCGAGCGGCTGCGGCTCGGGGGGCGCTCGGCGCCGCTCGAAACCACCGTGCTGGTCCACGAGACCTATCTCCGGCTGGCGCGCGCGGATCCGGGCGCGGCGGAAAGCCGGGAGCACTTTCTGGCCATCGCCAGCCGCGCCATGCGCCAGCTCCTGATCGACGAGCTGCGCCGGCGCGGGCGCCAGAAGCGCGGCAATGGCCAGGGGGAAGAAACCCTGCCCGAGCTCTTGGCGAGCCCGTCGCCGGGCTCTCGCCGGAGTTCTTCCTCGACCTCGATCGCTCGCTCACCGAACTGGGAAAGCTCCGTCCGCGGCTGCTGCAAGTCCTCGAGTGCCGCCTTTTCGGTGGCCTCTCCGACGAGGAGATCTCCATCGCCCTGGGGGTCTCCGGCCGCACCGCCCATCGCGATTGGATCAAAGCGCGCGCCTGGCTACAGCTGCAACTCGAAGGCTGGTCGGGAGCCGTCGCGAACGGCGCCGGATAGGTCACGAGGCCGGAGGAGTCGCGCCCCCCTCAAGGTGACTCCGCCGACCAGGCCGAGGTGTTGCCGGTCTCGAAGTTGTCCACGAGCAGCACGCTGATCAGCGCCACGTCGAACCTCGCGTTGATGGGCATATCCGCCCCGTCCAGGTCCAAAACCTGCCAGTACTGCAGGAAAGAGTTGTAGTACACGCCAACCGGATGAGGATTGTAGACCCCGGTCCAACGCTGGGTGACGAGGAGCCTCGCGGCCGAGTCTCGATACCCGATGACGGTGCCTTCGCCGCAGTCTCCTCCCTGCGGCGCGGAACAGGTGATGACGTACCGGGCACCCAGGCCGATGGCGCAGCTGTCGTCGTAGACGGTGAAGTACCTGCCCACAGTCATCGTCGTCCCGTCTTCGTTGAAGATTCCCCACTGGAGGCGGGAGCCGTCGTAGTAGACACCCACGTTGGTCGGATCGCCGGTGGGCGCGGCCTCTGTGACCAGCAGAAAGGCGTCCGGATGGCCGTCGAGCGCCGGCGCGTCGATAAAGGTCACATTGCCGCTGATGTTGTCGGCCGTCGCGCCATGGCCGTAGAGGCAGCCGCGCGCTCCGTGCGCGACGAGGAGATTGAACGCCGCGCCGACTGGCATCTCGACCGACGGGCCCATCAGGGCCGGGAAGGAGTCGCCGGCCGCGACGTCCCAGAGGTAGATGCGGGCGATGGGCGCCGCGTATGGGAGAGCCGGAGGGCGCCAGTTCGAGGTCGCGAGGTGGTAGAGACTGCCGTCATCGGTAAACCACGAGGTCCCCGCGAGAAAGGTGCACTGATTCGCAGGGCATGTGCGATTCCCAGCGCTGACGACGTGGACGGCCGAGGCGAGCTGCGCGTGACCATCGGCGGCGAGTGCGGCGGCCAGGCAAACGGCGAGAGCGAGCGTGAGGGCACCAGATCGAGGATGTTCGCGATGGCGAGGCAAGAGCATTGGTTTAGGTCCTCCTGGACCCTAGCTACGCCTTTTGCGAGACGTTTCTGACAGGACGCTGGGAAGCTGCCGACGCCGCAACCGAAACCGGAGAGGTCAAAGCGGGTGCTGTTCGGCGGCGCGCCGCCTCCAGGCGAAGGCGCGCGGCTGGCTGCAGCTCGAGCTCCAGGGTTGGTCGGCGGCGCGGCGCCAGGCCGGCCCTTAGACCCGATTCAGGGCACCACCGTCGACCAGGCAGAGAAGTCACCGGTTTCGAAGTCGTCGTCGAGCAGGACGTCGATCACAGCAACGTTGAACTTCGCACCAACGGGCATGTCCGCCAGATCCTCGTTGAACACTTTCCAGATTCCCGCATCGTAGTAGACGCCCACCGGGTGAGGGTTGTAGACGGGAGCGCTGGCGTCCCAGCGTTGGGTAACGAGGAGCCTCGCGGTGGGATATCCGTTCTCGATGAGGCCCCCCATACCGCACCTATTGAGCTCCGGGGAGCTGCAGGTAAAGAAATAGCGGTTCCCGAAGCCGATGTCACAGGCGTTGTCGTAGACCGTGAACCATCGGTTCGCGGGCATCGCCGTGAGATCCTCGTTGAAGATTCCCCACTGAGAACGGCTGCTGTCGTAGTAGACCCCCACGTTGGCGGGGGTGATGGCAGTGGGGATCGTAAAGGGAAGCACGAGCACGAAGGCCTCCGGGTGGCCGTTGAGCGCCGGAACGTCGAGGAAGGTCACGTTGGCGAGGATGTTGTCCTCCGCCGACGAGTGAGTGTAGATGCAGCTCGGCGCTCCGACGCCGCCGCGCACCGTGAGGAGATTGAAGGCCGCACCGTAGGGCAGCTCGACTTCGGGACCGACCAGATAGGCGTAGCTGGGCCCACCCGGCACGGGCTCGTTCAAGAAAGCGCCGATCGGCGCCGGATAGAAGACACCGGGCGCACCCGCGGGGTTCCAGTTCGAGGTCGCAAGATGGAATCTCTGGTCGTAACCGGAGTACCAAGAGGTTCCCAGGAGGGCGCTGCAAGAATTCTCCGGCGGGCAATCTCGATTGGCGGCCGAGACGACGTGGATGGACGACGCGACCTGTGCTGCAGCTGGCGCGGCGAGTCCAGAGAGGAGTGCGACGAGCGCGATAGCCCGGCGAGCCTGGGTCATGGAGCGTTCCCCTTCCTGCCGCGTCGGATTCTCGGGGCGGTAGTCGCCCAGGTCGAGCCCCGCGGCGCTGGGCACGAGCGCCCCGGTGATCTTCCATACGTCGTTTCCCTCGAGTTCCTGACAGCCGCCGGGCAGGCGGGCAGGAAAGGCGTCGCTCGTCGACTTCGCCCGGTGCGCTCAGAGTCGTCCTTGTTCGTCGGCGCGGCGCCGCCAGAGGGCGGCCTCCGCCGGCCGGTTCCAGGTGGCATAGAGCGCCGCCAGGCCCTCGGCGATCGCTTGCCGGTCGGAGGGTTCGACCGCCGGCTGGCCTTCGAGACTCTGCCAGGCCGCGAGCAGCAGCGACTCCGCCTCCGGGTGGCGCCCGGTCGCCACCAGCGTGGCCGCGAGCTCGGCCCGCCCGAGCACCCGCCGCCAGTCCTCGGGAGGGCGCAGCCGAGCGAGCGTCGCCAGCGCCGCGCCGCTGCTCCTTCTCCGCCTCCACGAGCCGGCCGACCCGCCGCAGATGCACGCCGAGCAGTTGCCGCGTGCGTGCCGAGCGGACTTCGTCGGCACCCTCTACGGCAAGACGCCGGGCAAGATGCCGGCGAAGGAACTGCTCGACCCTCTCGGGCGCCCCGCGCCGACCGAGAAGGTCGATCATCCGATCCTCCAGGCTGTACTTGAAGAGGCCGTCCGGAAGGTCGGCCGCCTCGCTCTCAAGGGCGATGGCGCTGTCGAGCCGACCGAATCGCTCCTCGGCAAGAGAGAGGGTGTCGAGGGCATCCACCCAGCTGCGTCGAGTCGCAGCGACGGCGCGCTCGGCGAGCCGGCGGGCCAGCTCTGGGATCCTGCAGATCCGGCGGCCGGGCAGTGAGCAGGAACCAGGCAAGATCGTTGTCGACGACACTGTCGGGCTTCGGCTGCCTGCTGACCTCGTGGGCGATGGCGACCAGCGCCTCCGCGCAGCGGCGCGCCCGTGTCGCGTCGCCCCGCCGGAGCCAGAAGCTGTTCTGATTGCGCAGCGACCGAATCGTCGACGGGTGGCTCTCTCCCAGGCTGGCACGGTAGATCTCGAACGAGCGCGCGTACCAGGTTTCCGCCTCGCCAAGCCGACCTCGCTCGAGCGCCAGAATCGCCAGGAACTCCATGGCGCGAGCAGCATCGGGGTGGCGCTCGCCGACCGTGCGCAGCTGTCCGTCGAGCTCCTGTTGCACCAGCTGTCGTGCGGCGTCGAACTGCCGGCGGTCCCTGAGCAGCTCCGCCAACACTCGCATCGCTCTCAGGGTCTGCGGGTGGTCCTTGCCGAGCACCCGTTCGTCCAGGGCCAGAGCCTCCCGCGCCGCGTCCTCGGCCTCGGGCATCCGGCCGAGGACGCGCAAGGCCCTGGACCAGCTGGTGAGCGCCTTGCCCAGCAGCGGGTGGTCGGCCCCGAGCTCGCGGCGAGCGAGCTCCACGGCGCGGCGCTCGGTGGCCTCGCCCTCGGTGTCCTTGCGGCGCGCGACCAGCGTCTCGGCGAGCATCTCGAGCGCGGTGACGAGGTCACGAACGGCGGGCCTGCCGGCGACCGCAACCTCGGCAACTGCGGCGCGAAGGTCGCTCTCCGCCTCGTCGAAACGCCCCTGCCGCTCGCGCGCCTTGCCGCGCCAGGCGAGCGCCAAGGCGCCACCCGTGGCTCGCCGGCCGATGTGTCGATCTCCCGCCAAAACGAGGACCTGGTCGAGAATCGCTTCAGCCTCCAAGGCGCGTCCCTGGGCGAGACGAAGCCGCGCGAGCAGAATGCGGTTGGACTGCGAGGCGGCGTCCGTTCGCATGGCGGAATCGCGAGCCAGCGCAACCGACCGCTCCAGGTGCTCGGCGGCAGCCTCGAGGTCCCCCAACTCCAGGAATGCCTCGCCCAGCGTCGCGCGCACGGCCTCTTCGAGGTCGGGCTGTTCGGAAAAGGCACCCCCGACTCGCCGGGCCGCCACGTCCAACACCTGGCGCACGGTGAGGTCGCGCCCACGCGCTGCGTCGGGCGAGGCGGCCCCGAGCAGCTCTTCGACGAGGAACCGGTTGACCGCGAGGGCCTTGCGCTCCGAGGCGACCGCCTTCCGTCGCTCGCCCTCCGCGAGTCTCGCCTGCCAGAGAATGCCTGCAACCCCCGCCGCGGTGGCGATGAAGATCGTTGCCGCGGCGACCAGGCCCAGGCGGTGCCGCCGCAGGTACTTTCCCAGGCGATAGCCGCGAGCACCGCGCCGCGCAGCGACCGGCAGGCCAGCGAGGAATCGCCGCAGGTCTTCCGCCAGCGCCTCGGCGGACAGGTAGCGCTGCGCCGCCTCCTTGCGCAGCGCCTTGTCCACGATCGCGTCGAGGTCGCCGCGCAAGGCGCGACTCCAGGGCACGGTGTTGCCCCCGCCACGGCCTGAGACCAGGCTGGCCAGAGGCGCCGGTGTCTCGAGCACGAGGTGCGCCAGCTCCGCCGCGCTGCTCGATTCGACCTCGTAGGGACGCTGCTCGGTGAGCAGCTCGAAGAGCACGAGACCGAGGCCGTAGACGTCGGTCGCCGTCGACATCGGTCTGCCGCTGACCTGTTCCGGTGAAGCGTACTGCGGCGTCAAGGCTCCCAGGATCGTGCGGGTCGACTCGGCACCCGTCACCTCGTCGAGCAGCTTGCCGATTCCGAAGTCCAGAAGGCGGACTCCGCCCTCCTGGTTGACGAAGATGTTGCTCGGCTTGAGGTCGCGGTGGACGACCAGGTGGTGATGCGCGTAGCCGACCGCTTCACAGACCTCCAGGAGCAGCAGCAGACGATCGACTAGCGTCAGTTGATGGATGCGGCAGTACTGCGTGATCGGCTGACCCTCGACATACTCCAACACCAGGTACGGAATCCCCGTCGCGGCGATCCCGCTGTCGAGCAGGCGGGCAATGGACGGATGTTCGAGCCGCGCCAGGATCTGACCCTCGCGCAGAAAGCGGGCCTCGAGTCCGGTTTGCGACCACTCGGGACGCAAGAACTTGATCGCGACCTGTTGAGCGTAACGTCCGTCGGCGCGCTCGGCGAGAAAGACTTCGCCCATGCCGCCGCGGCCGATCGACCGCACGAGCGACCAGACGCCGATGCGCTCGCCGGGGCTCGGCGCCAGGCGTGGAGTCGGCGTGGCAGACAATCCATAGAGGTCGAGATCGCCAACGCCCTTTTCGATGGCGCTCCGCAGGTCGCCCTCGAGAGAGTCGCCCTGGTCCAGCGCTCGACGAGCGGCGCCTGACAGCTCCGGGTCGCTCCGTGCGAGGTCGAGCAGCAGCGCCTCCTGTTCCTCTGGAGCGAGATCCAGGAGGCGGTCGAGCAGCACTTCGAGTCGCGAGAAGATGACCGTCCCGGGCCCCCTTCAGTCAACCCAGCTGCGCGCTCGAAGGAGGAATTCGGCTTCGGTCACGATCTCGATGCCGAGCGCGCGCGCCTTGTCGAGCTTCGAGCCGGCCTCTTCGCCCGCGACGACGAAGGAGGTCTTCTTCGACACCGAGCCGGCGACGCGAGCGCCGAGCGCTTCGAGGCGAAGGGCGGCCTCCTCGCGGCTCATCGACTCGAGCTTGCCGGTGAGAACGACGGTCTTGCCGGCGAGCGGCAGGCGGACCGCCGTCGGGCGTTCGACCGCCGGCGGCGCGACTCCCGCGGCGGCAAGCGCCGCGAGCCGGCGCTGCTGACGCGAATCGGCGAAGAAGGCGCGCAGGCTCGCCGCCACCTTGGGGCCGATCTCGTCGACCACCTGGAGGTCCTCCTCGCTCGCCGCCGCGAGCGCCGCGAGCGAACCGAAATACTGCGCCAGGAGCTTCGCCGTGCGCTCGCCGACCATGCGGATGCCGAGGCCGAACAGCAGCCGCGCGAGCGGACGGTGACAGCTCTCGGCGAGGGACGCCAGGAGATTGTCGGCGGACTTCTCGCCCCAACCGGGCAGCGCGGCGAGCGCCGCGCGGTCGAGGGTGTAGAGCCCCGGGATGTCGGTCACCAGGCCGGCGGCGACGAGCTGGGCGATGCGCTCGTCACCCAGCCCCTCGATGTCCATGGCGTTCCTCGAGACGTAGTGCCGGATCGTCTCCTGGCGCACCGCCGGGCACTCCGGGTTGATGCAGCGCGTGGCGACCTCGCCCTCGAAGCGCACCACCGGCTCGCCGCACTGCGGACAGTTCCTCGGCATGTGGAAGGGGCGCGAGCCCTCCGGCCGGCGATCGAGCCGGACTTCGACGACCCGCGGAATGACCTCGCCGGCCTTCTCGATCACCACGGTGTCGCCGACCCGCACATCCTTGCGCGACAGGTCCTCGTAATTGTGGAGCGTCGCCCGCCGCACTGTCGAGCCCGCGACGAGCACCGGATCGAATTCGGCGACCGGCGTCAGGACTCCGGTGCGGCCGACCTGCACGAGGATGTCCCGCACCACGGTCTCGGCCTGCTCGGGTTCGTACTTGTAGGCCACCGCCCAGCGCGGCGCCTTGGCGGTCGCACCCAGCCGCTCGCGCAGCGCGAGATCGTCGATCTTCACCACCACGCCGTCGGTCTCGAAACCGAGCTCGTGCCGCCTTTCGCGCCAGGCCGCGACGAACGCCTCGACCTCGGCGAGTCCGCGGCAGCGCCGCCACGAATCGTGCACCGGGAAGCCCCACTCGGCGAGGCGCTCGAGGCTCCCCGAGTGGGTCGCGAGCTGCGGCCCGTCGGCGATCTGGTAGACCACCGCCGACAGTCTCCGGTTCGCCACCTGCCGGCTGTCGAGCTGGCGGATCGAACCGGCGGTGACGTTGCGCGGATTGGCGTAGAGCTCCTCGCCCGCCGCTTCGCGCTCGCGATTGACGCGCGCGAACTCGGCCCGCGGCATGAAGACCTCGCCGCGCACCAGGAGTCGCGGCGGCGCTCCTGCCGGCAGGCGCAACGGCAGCGCGCGCACCGTCCGCAGGTTCTCGGTGACGTCGTCGCCCATCGTGCCGTTGCCGCGCGTCGCGCCCTGCACGAACAGCCCGTTCTCGTACAGGAGCGACGTCGAGACTCCGTCCACCTTGAGCTCGGCGACGAACTGGAACCCCGCGGCCGCCTCGGCGGGGGCGAGTCGTTCGAGGCGCGCCGCCCACTCGCGCAGCTCCGCGAGGTTGTAGGTGTTGTCGAGCGACATCATCGGCGGCTCGTGCCGCACCGGCACGAAGCCGGAGAGCGGCTCGCCGCCGACCCGCCGGGTCGGACTGTCAGCGGTGGCGAGCTTCGGCGACGCCGCTTCGAGAGCCACGAGCTCCGCCATCAGGCGGTCGAACTCGCGGTCGCTGATCTCGGGCTTGCCGAGCGCGTAGTAGAGCCGCTCGTGGCGCTGGATCTCGGCGCGCAACCAGGCGGCGCGGCGAGCCGGGTCGCTCTCTCGGGCGGCTTTCATCGACGTGAGCTAGCGCGCGCGGGAGTCGGAGGAGTGCACGCTCGGCGCGCTCGTCGCGGAGACGGGAATGCGCAGGGCGCCGGAGTCGAAGACCGAACCGGGGCGCGCCTGGACGAGCAGCTCGGGCTCGCGCTCGAGGAGCTCGTGCAGCACGGCGACGACCCGCGGATCGAATTGGGCGCCCGCTTCGCGATCGAGCTCGGCGAGCGCCTGCGCAGCGTTCCGCGCCTGACGATAAGGACGATCGTTGGTGATCGCATCGAGGGCGTCGATCACCGCCAGGATGCGCGCGCCGAGCGGGATGTTCTCCCCACGCAGGCCGAAATAGCCCGGGTAGGTGACCCCGTCGCGCTTTCCATCCCAGCGCTCCTGGTGGTACTTGACCAGCGGCAGCACCTCGCGCATGACCTCGATGTTGCCCAGGATCTTGAGTCCGATCTCGACATGCTGGTGCATGATCGTGGTCTCGGCGTCGTCGAGAGGACCCTTCTTGTTGAGGATCGCCTCCGGCACGCCGATCTTCCCCACGTCGTGGAGAAGCGCGCCGTAGGCCAGCAGCTGCAGATCGCCGCCACCGAGCCCGAGCTCCTGCCCGAGCCGCTCTGCCAGCCGCGCCACGCGCTGCACGTGCCCGACGGTCGTCGGATCCTTGGCTTCGATCGCCGCGGCAAGCGAAGCGACGGTGCGCTGGAAGTCGCGCTCGAGCTGCGACTGCTGCTGCTGAACATGCTCGAGGAGTTGCCGGTTGCGCTCGGAGAGCGCGCCGCCCACCGCCCCGAAGAAGCAGAAGAAGCCGGCGACGAGATAGCCGGGCGCCAGGATCTCGCGCGACGGCCCGGGATGCACGGAGAGCGCCGGCAGCACAGTCAGCCCGAAGTAGGTCAGGCAGACCGGGAGGTTCATCCACACCGCGCCACCCAGGCCGCCCTGCGCGCCGGCGAGCGCCACCGGTGCGAGGAGTCCGACCGCCATCCAGGCGGGAAAACCCCAGTCGAGCCGGTACGAGGCCCACAGCACGACGACCGCCGCCACCAGCACCAGGCCAGCGAGGGCGATCTGCCGGGTGTTGCCGCGCCAGGCGACGAAGAGCCGCCGGCCGTAGTCGTCGAGCAGACTCTCCGGGAAGAGCGCCAGCAGCAGCGGCAGCCCGAGAATCAGACAGGCCATGGTGTCCGCCACCCACCAGGCCATCAGGTTGTTGGCGAGCGCCGCCGCCGACCACTCGAGGCGGCCCAGCCAGGCGAGCGCCAGCGTGCCGAGGATGGCGCTCGCCAGGCTCGCCAGCACCACTCCGAACAGCCCGACGCGAACGAGCCGCCGGCCGGTCGGCCCTGAGGGGTGGCGCAAGGTCGCGGCGGGAATCAGGGCTGCGGCGGCGTGGACGAGACTGAACAGCACCATGGCGAGCGGCGAGATCGCCGCCGCGCCCCAGGGCGAGGCCGCCACGGCGAGGAGGACGCCGAGGACTCCCCAGGGGCCGAAGGCGACGCTCGCCGCCAGCGAGACGCCCGCCGGCGGGAAGACGAACGACGCACCATAGGACTCGCTGAAGAACTCGGCGACCTCGGAGAGGAGGCCGAAGGCGACGGCAGTGCCCAACATCTGCACCAGACCGCGTCCGAAAGGGACGAAGTCGGCCGAGCCAGCCTGGCCCGTGGCAGAGGAAGTCGTGGCGCTCGCGTACAAGAAAGTACTTTCTACCGCGGGCCACAGCAGCGGTCAAGCACCGGCTCCCGCCGCAACGGACTTCAGACGCCCTTGATGTCGTCCTCCGGCGCGTCCTGGGAGGCCGCCAGGTCCTCCGCCATCTGCAGGTTCTCCGCCGGATCCGCAGAAGGCGCCGGCACCGGCGGCAGGATCGAAGCGCTCGAAGCGGTCGAAGCGGTCGAAGCCAGCGGAGGCGCCGGCGGCGGCGCGGGCTGCAGTGGCGCAGACCTCACGGCCGGTGCGGCAGCCGCGGATCCCGGATCCGGGCGCCGCCAGTCCCGCCCGAGCAGCGACAGCGTCATGGCGCCCAGACCCATCGTCCAGGCGACGTACTTGAAAAAGAAGCCGAGGGCGACCAGGGCGAACGCGAAGAGCCCGAGGAAGCCACCGGGCAGGCCGATGATCCGCGCCAGAATCGTCACTCCCTGAATCATCGCGACGCCGACGACGACCGGCACGAACGGCTCCGCGAGGTTCCACCCGAAACGCTGCGCCGCCCAGCGGCCGAGCGACTGCGCCACCGCCGCGAAGCCGAGCAGCGTGGCGACCAGCAAGGCGAGCACTGCCACCGGCACCAGCACCAGGAGCGGGATGCCGACGATCGAGACCGCCAGGATGACGGTGACGAAGAGCAGCACCGGCAGGAACAGCAGCTGGGTCAGGAGGCCGGCGAAGACCGCCTTCCACGGCTCTTCGGTCAACCGGCGCGCAGTGCGCTCGATCGGACCGCGCGCCAGCAGCACGGAGATGCAGCAGAGCAGCAGCAGGAAGAGCGCCCGCAGGATGCCCCAGAAGAGCTCGCCGGCGTCGCTGTCGAACCAGAACGGCCAGCCGAAGCTCATGCCGTCGCCGGTGTGACCTCTCCAGCCGTCGCCCCAGCCGACCGTCGACCGCTGACCCTCGACCGTCGCGCCCTCGTCGACCTGCACGGCGCCGCCAACCGCAACGGCGTCGCCTTCGACTGTAGCTCCGGAGTCGAGGCGCACTTTGCCGCCGACGCCGACAGCATTGCCCCGCACCCGGCCGCTGCTCTCGACCCGCACCGTGCCACCCACCGCCACGGCATCACCTTCGACCTCACCGGCGACGGTGATCGAGCAGCCGATGCAGACGGCGTCGCCGGTCGTCTCGTCCGCCGCGATCTCGATCGACTTGCCGAAGGAGACGCGATCGTCGCCGTCGCTCTCGATGCGGATCTTGCCGAGGCCGGGCACCGGCGGAATCGGCGGCACGGGCGGCACACCGGGGATCGCCGGCACCATCGTCGTGGCGCCGCCGTCCTCCCCCGCCTGCGCTTCGTCGGCAGCGAGACCGAGCGCGGCGCGCCGCTGCGCACCATCGAGCGCGGCCAGCTCCGCGATCAACTCGCCGTCCTTGCCGAGGAAAGCGCGCAGCTCTTCGGCCGAGAAGGCCTTGCCGTTGACCGTGACCTCCGCTGCGTCGTCCTCGAGCTCGATCGAACGGATCGCCGGGTCGCCTTCGACCGGACGCAGGCGGATCGTCTCGTCCTCCACCCAGACCCGGAAGCGCTCGTGGATCCGTTCGCCCAGGCTGCCCGGCGCAGTGGCTGCTACCGTCGCCGCCGTCGCCGTCGCCGCCAGCGAGACGGCGGCGCAAGCGAGGAGCAGGACGGCGAGCAGAGCGAGCCGCGGGCGCGGGCCGCCGCGCCTGGCGGCGGAAAACTCAGAGCGAAAGCGCGATGATCCGGATCTGGCGAACATGGGACGGACTCCTTTGCGAAGAAAGCGCGACCAGCCCGCGGAAAGCGGCCAGCGCGAGGGCTGCATTCAAAGCGAGCAGAGCGAGGAACGGCGGCAGCGCCAGGGCGCGACCGAGGACCCGCCCAACGCTGGCGAAGGTGCTCCAGACCGAGATTCCGGCAGTCAGGTGGGTCGCGAGGTCGGCGACCGAACCGATCCAGAGATTGAGCACCCCCGCCGGACCGACCAGGCGGACCAGCGGCAGGAGCGCCGGGATCAGGAAGCCTGCCGAGACTGCGACTGCGACCAGCGCGGCCGCCAGAATCCCGCGGCTCCAGGGCGCCTCGAGCCAGCTGCGCCGCGGCAGCGCCGACATGACCCGCAGCACGAAGCCCGGCTGCGGCACCCGCTCTGGCAGGAGAGCGAACCAGTCCTCCAGACCGGCATCGTCCGCAAGCTCGCCTGACGCCGTCGAGCGGACGGACGCCAGGGACCGGAGCGGCGGGTCGAAATCGGTCGAAGGGTGGCGGTTCATGGCATCTCTCCAGTCGACCCTACGGTTCCCCCGCCCCCGGGTTTCAGCGCCGGGCCCTCCGGGTCGAGCCCCTGCGCCCGCATCTCCCGCAGGAGCTCGGCGCGCGCCCGAAAAATGTGGATCTTGACCGTACCGAGGGGGAGTCCGAGAACCTCGGCGATCTCGTCGTAGGACATCTCCTGCGCGAAGCGCAGCAGCAGAATCCCGCGGTAGGCCGGGCGGAGCCGTGAAATGGCGCGCTCGAGAAGCCGGCCGGACTCCCGGGCCAGGGTGCGGAGCAGCGGATTCTCCGCCGCCAGATCGGCCGGCAGCTCGGGGGGCTCGTCATCGCCGGCAAAGGGGGCGTCGAGGGAGACCGTTTCGAGCCCCCCCCGCCGCAGCTCGTCGAGCGCGCTGTTGTGCGCAATCTTGAAGATCCAGCTCGAGAACCGGCGTTCCGGATCGAACCGCGCGAGCGCCTTCCAGGCCTTGAGAAAGGTCTCCTGCGACAGATCCTCGGCGAGCTCCGGCTGGCGGACGATGCGGACGATCAGGGCATAGACCGGCCGGTGGAAGCGCTCCACGAGCTCGCGGAAGGCCTCCTCCGAGCCACGCTTCGCCTCGACGGCGAGCGCCTCGTCGCTCTTCGGCCCGCTCTTCTCCACGCTTGGTCTCCGGCCTCCGGCCGACTAGACTAGCTTACGATGTCCGACGCACCGCTCGTGCTGCCGCTCGACAAGCACAATCAGCTCCTGGTCGACAACGTCCATCCGGCGAGCTGGGAGAATCCCGCCCCCGCCGGGAGCTACCACCTCGTCGTCCTCGGGGCCGGCACCGCTGGACTGGTGGCGGCGGTCGGCGCCGCGGGCCTCGGCGCGAAAGTCGCGATCGTCGAGAAGCACCTGATGGGGGGCGACTGCCTCAACTTCGGGTGCGTCCCGTCGAAAGCCTTGCTGCGCGCGGCGCGCGCCGTCCGGGAGCTCCGCGGCGCAGGCGAGTTCGGCGTACGCGCAACGCCTCAAGGCCACGACTTCATGACCGCCATGGAGCGCATGCGCCGCATCCGCTCCGAGATCAGCGCCAACGATTCGGTCTGGCGGCTGCGCGACCTCGGCATCGATGTCTTCCTGGGCGAGGGCAGGTTCAGCGGTCCCGACGCGCTCGAGGTTGCCGGCGTGAAGCTCCGCTTCCGCCGGGCGCTGGTCGCGACCGGCGCCCGGCCCGCGGTGCCCGACCTGCCGGGACTCCTCGACTTCGGCTTCGTCACCAACGAGACGGTCTTCTCGCTCACCGACCTGCCGCGCCGGCTGGCCGTGATCGGCGGCGGTCCGGCCGGCTGCGAGCTGGCGCAGGCCTACGCGCGCTTCGGCAGCCAGGTGACGCTGCTGGTGCGCGGCGACCACGCCCTGCCGCGGGAAGAGGAGACGTGCGCCGCGGTCGTTCAGCGCGCGCTCGAAGCCGACGGGGTGCGGGTGCTGACCCAGTGCCGGCTGGTGGGCGTCCAGCGCCCGCAGCGCAGCAAGGTCGTGGTGTTCGAGCTCGACGGCCATCAGCATCAGCTGCCGGTGGACGAGATCCTGGTCGCAGCCGGGCGCGCGGCCAACGTCCAGGGACTCGGGCTCGAGAGCGCCGGCATCGCCTTTTCGCCGCGCGGAATCGAGGTCGACGATCGCCTGCGGACCACGAATCCGCGCATCTTCGCCTGCGGCGATGTCGCATCGGCGCAACGCTTCACCCACGTCGCCGATGCCCAGGCGAGAATCGTGATCCAGAACGCGCTGTTCGGCGGCAGGAAGAGCGCGAGCGCCCTGGTCGTACCGCGCTGCACCTTCACCTCGCCCGAGATCGCTCAGGTCGGCCTCCTCGAGACGGAGCTGCGCGAGCGCGGGATCCGCTTCGAGACCATCACCGTGCCGCTCGACGAGAACGATCGCGCGCGCATCGACGGCGGCGGCGCCGAAACCGGGCTGTTGCGGCTGCATTACCGCAAGGGCAGCGACCGGATTCTGGGCGCGACACTGGTGAGCGAACACGCCGGCGAGACGATCGGCGAGCTGGTGGTGGCGCTCCAGCACGGCGTCGGCCTCGCCCGCCTTGCCGAAACCATTCACCCCTACCCCACCCAGGCCGAAGTGGTGAAGCGCGCCGCCGACGCCTGGCGCCGGACGAAGCTCACGAAGTGGACCCGCCGGCTCTTCGCCTTCCACTTCCGCCGCCAGGAGAAGCAGGAGCTCCGGCGGATCGCCAAGGCCCAGAGTCAGGGCGCGGCGGCAGGCTCCTCGGCGCCGTAGCCACCGCCCAGCGCCCGGAAGAGATCGACTGCGGCGACCAGCTCGTCGCGCTGCGCCGCCGCCAGCTCGAGCGCCGCCACCAGCCGCGAGCGCTCGACATCCAGCACCTCCAGAAAGTCCGATTCGCCCTCCTGATAGCGGTCGCGCGCGATGCCCGCCGCCGTGGTGAGCGCCGCACTCTGCTCCGCAAGAGCCGTCCGGCGCTCCCGCCGGGCCTGGGTCGCGAACAGCGCGTCCTCGACGTCGCGGAAGGCCCCTTCAGCGGTCGCCAGGTAGCCGATCACCGCCTGCTCCTGACGCGCCTGCGAGGCCGCGACCAGCGCGCGATTGCGGCCGCCCTGGAAGATCGGCTGCAGGAGGCCGGCGGCCGCCTGCCAGACCAGCGCCGCGGGATGGAAGAGGCTGCCGAGCTCGGCGCTCTCCCGGCCGTAGGAACCGGTCAGGCCGATCGACGGGAAGAGCGCCGCCCGCGCCTGCCCGACCCGCGCCGCAGCTGCCGCGAGGCGGGCTTCGGCGACGGCGACATCGGGACGGCGCAGAAGGAGCTCCGACGGCAGGCCGGCCGGGATCTCCGGCAGGACGATCTCCTCCAACCCCTTGCCGCGCCCGATCGCGCCCGGCATGCCACCGAGCAGGAGGGCAAGCCGGTTTTCGGTCGCCCGCCGCCGGCGTTCGATCTCGGGCAACGCCGCCTCGGCCCCGGCCCGTTCGGCGCGCGCCCGTTCGAGATCGAGGCGCGACACCAGGCCACCTGCGAAACGGTCGCCGATCAACTGCTCGGTCCGCCTCCGGGTGGCGATCGACTCGCGGGTGACCGTCGCCTGCCGATCGAGGCCGGCGAGATCGAAGTAGGTCGAGACGATGTCGGAGACCACCGCGAGCCGCACCGCGTCACGAGTGGAGGCGGCGGCGAAAAGATCCTGGCGCGCCGCCTCGGCCTGGTTGCGCGCCCGGCCGAACAGGTCGAGCTCGAAAGAGACCGTCGCCGCGACCCGCCCGGAATCGAAGACCGGATCGGCTCCCGGCGCGACGGCGCCGCTCCTCTCCGAGAGCCGGGTGCGTGCCGCGCCGGCGTCGAGCGCGACCGCGGGCAGGCGGTCGGCGCCGGCGTACCGGGCGAGCGCCCGCGACTCCTCGACCCGGGAGATTGCCAGACCCAGGTCGTGGTTCGCCGCCAGGCCCTGCGCGACGAGCGCGTCGAGCTGCGGATCGCCGAACGCCAGCCACCAGTCGTCGGCGACCGCCGCTGCCGCGCCGCCCACCGGCGAACGCCAGCTCTCCGGCGCGGCCAGGGTCGGCGGCTCCGGCGCAGGTGCGAGGGAACAACCGGCCGCGCCGAGCAGCACGACCGCCAGGACGGCAAGCGGAGAGAGACCGTAAGGGCGCCGAATCACGACGAGACCTCCTGGCCATTGGCGGGCCCGAGAGCTGCGTCGACGCGCGAGCTGCGCCGGCGCTCTCCCAGGCGCGTAATGACCACGTAGAAGACCGGAATGAAGAAGACCGCGATGAAAGTGGCGGCGATCATGCCGCCGAAGACGCCGGTGCCGATCGAGTGCCGGCTGGCGGCGCCGGCGCCCGTGGAGACCACCAACGGCAGCACGCCGAGCACGAAGGCGAGCGAGGTCATGACGATCGGGCGGAAGCGCAGGCGTGCCGCCTGCTGTGCCGCTGCCTCGACCGACGCGCCGGCCGCGCGCCGCTGGGTGGCGAACTCGACCATCAGAATGGCGTTCTTCGACGCCAGGCCGATGAGCGTCACCAGCCCGATCTGGAAGTAAATGTCGTTGGCGGCGGCGCCGAACAGCGCGCCGCGCAGCCAGACCGCGGCGAGCGCTCCCAGCACGGCGATCGGCACGCTGAGCAGCACGGCGATCGGCAGCTTCCAGCTCTCGTACTGGCCGGCCAGAATCAGGAAGACGACCAGGATCGAGAACAGGAAGACGACCCCCGAAGAACCGCCGGTCTTCTTCTCCTGGAAGGCCGAGCCGCTCCAGGCGTAGCCGAAGTCCTGCGGCAGCTCGGCGTCGGCCAGCTTCTCCATCGCCGCGATCGCCTCGCCCGAGCTCCGGCCCGGCGCCGCGGCCCCGAGGAGCTTGACCGCCGGGAAGCCGTTGAAGCGCTCGAGCACCTCGGGCCCGACGGTCGGCTTCACCGTCACCAGCGCCGAGAGCGGCATCATCCTGCCGTCGCGGGCGCGGACGAAGACGCGCCCGAGGTCGCCCGGCGACTGCCGGTCGACCGCCTCCGCCTGCAGCTGCACGCGGAAGGCCCGGCCGCTCCTGGTGAAGTCGTTGACGTACAGGGTGCCGAAAGTGCTCTGCAGCGCGGCGTAGACCTGGTCGACCGAAATTCCCGACGCTTTGGCGCGCTCGCGGTCGAGCTCGACCTCGAGCTGCGGCACATCGGGGCGGAAGAGCGTGCGGACGCCCGCCAGCTCCGGCAGCTTGTTCGCCTTGGCCATGATGTCGAACGCTACCTCCGCCATGCGGTGGGTGCTGCCCTCGCCGCGATTCTGGACGTAGAACTCGAAGCCGCCGGTCGCGCCGAGCCCCTGGATCGGCGGCGGGTTGAAGCCGAAGACCACCGCCTCCTTGATCGCCCCGGTGCGGCCATAGAAGCCGCCCAGGACCTGGTCGAGCTTCGCTGACGGGAGATGGCGCTCGCTCCACGGTTTGAGGATGACGAAGAAGGTCGAGGCGTTCGATTTGCTGCCGCCGCCGACAAAGTCGAAGCCGACGATGGAGACGATCTTCTCGACCGCCGGATCGGCGAGCACCGCCGCCTCGACCTGCTCGGCGACCTTGGATGTCCGCGACAGCGTCGCGCCGTCGGGCAGGAGCGCCGCGGCAATGAAGTAGCCCTGATCCTCGCTCGGCACGAGGCCCCCCGGGACGATCTTGAGCAGGCCGAAGACAGCGACCAGGGCGAGCACGAAGAGGCCCAGCACGAGCGCCTTGTGGCGGATCAGGTAGTCGACCTTGGTGCCGAAGCCGTCGGTGCGGCGCTGGAACCAGGCATCGAACTTGCCGAGCAGGCCGTGCGGCGCGATGTGCTCCGGCCGCAGCAGGATGGCGCACAGCGCCGGCGTCAAGGTGAGCGCGACCACGCCCGAGAGGAAGACCGAGATGGCGATGGTGATGGCGAACTGGCGGTAGAGCTCGCCGGCCAGGCCGCCGAAGAAGGCGACCGGTACGAAGACCGCCACCAGGACGAGGACGATCGCGATCACCGGACCGGTGACCTCGGTCATCGCCTTGAAGGCCGCCTCGCGCGGCGAGATCTTCTCGGCGCGCTGGATGCGCTCGACGTTCTCGAGCACGACGATGGCGTCGTCGACGACGATGCCGATCGCCAGCACCAGGCCGAAGAGCGTCAGCGTGTTGATGCTGAAACCCAGCGCGTACATGCCGGCGAAGGCGCCGATGAGCGAGACCGGCACGGCGAGCAGCGGAATGAGCGTGGCGCGGAACGAGCCGAGGAAGACCCAGACCACCAGGAAGACCAGCACCATCGCTTCGAGCAGCGTCTTCACCACCTCCTCGATCGACACCCGCACGAAGCGCGTCGAGTCGTAGGGCGTCGCGTACGCCAGCCCCTCGGGAAAGCGCCGGGAGGCCTCCTTCATCGCTTTCTGGACGCCGTCCGCGGTCGCCAGGGCGTTGGCGCCCGGCTGGAGGAAGATCGCCATGTTGATCGACGGCGTGCCGTTGACCCGCGACACCGTGTCGTAGTCGCGTGCGCCGAGCTCGACCCGGGCGACATCGGCGAGCCGCACCTGCGCTCCGCCGCTGCCCGAGCGCAGGACGATGTTCTCGAACTGCTTCGGCTCCGTATACCGCGGTGGCGCGGTCACCGTGAAGGCGAGCTCGAGCGGCCCCGGGGTCGGCTCCTGGCCGATGCGGCCGACCGCGAACTGCGAGTTCTGCTCGCGGATCGCCGTCGCGACGTCCCCCGGCGTCAGACCGAAAAGGGCCAGCCGGTCGGGCTTCAGCCAGATCCGCATCGAGAAGTCCTTGGCGCCGAACAGCAACGCCGAGCCGACCCCCGGCACGCGCTTGATCTCCTCGAGGACGTTGAGGGTCGTGTAGTTCGAGATGAAGAGCGGATCGAGCCTCCCCTCGGGCGAGGTCATCGAGATGATCTGCAGGAAGTTCGACGACTGCTTCTGGACGGTGACGCCGTTCCGCCGCACCTCCTCGGGCAGCCGCGGCTCGGCCAAGCGGACGCGGTTGCTGACGTTGGTCGCCGCCTGGTCGACGTCGGTGCCGGTCTCGAAGGTCACGTTGATGCTCACCGAGCCGTTCGACGACGAAGTCGACGCCAGGTAGAGCATCCCCTCGACGCCGTTGATCTGCTCTTCGATCGGAGCGGCAACCGTGACCTGAAGGGTCTCGGCCGAGGCGCCGGGGTAGAAGGCGTTCACCGTCACCTGCGGTGGCGCGATCTCCGGGTACTGCGCGATCGGCAGGTTGAAAATTGCCGCCGCGCCGATCAGCAGGATGAGCAGCGAGATGACGGTGGCGAGAATCGGCCGCCGGATGAAGAGATGCGAGATCATGCACCGGCTCCGGCCTCGGCCGCCGGAGCGCCGCCCGCCGGCGTCGGCTCGACGACCTGCACGGCGGCACCGGGACGCACCTTGAGGGCGCCATCCACGATCACCCGGTCACCGGCCGCCAGGCCCGACCCGACGATCCAGTCGTTGCCGCTCCACTCCTCGAGCACCACCGGCCGTGACTCGGCGACTTCGCCGGCGCCGACGACGTAGACGAACCGCCCCTCGGGCGCCTGCTGGATCGCCCGCTGCGGCACCACCAGCGCGCCCGAACGCTTCACCCCCTTGAGCACGACGCGCACGAAGAGGCCCGGCAGGAGAGCGGCGTCGGCGTTCGCGAACTCCGCTCGCAGCTCGACCGAGCCGGTCGAGACGTCGATTTGCGAGCCGGTGAAGTTGAGCTTGCCGCGCAGCGGATGGGTCCGGCCGTCGGCGAGCACGAGCTCGGCCTGGACGTCGGCGAGCGTCTTGTGATCGCGGACGAGCTCGGCCTGCAGGCGCGCGAACTCGCGGTCCGAGACGGTGAACAGTGCCCAGATCGGATCGATCCGCCAGATGCTGGTGAGCAGCGAGTTCTCGCTGTCGTCGACCAGGCTCCCCTGGGACTTCAAGGCCCGGCCCGAGATCCCCGAGACCGGGGCGACGACCTGCGTGTAGCCGAGCTCGAGCTCCGCCGAGCGCAGCGCGGCGCGGACGCTCTCGAGACTCGCCCGGGCCTGGTCGCGCGCCGAGGTCGCGTCGTCGAGCTCGCGGCGCGAGACCGCCTCGCGCTCCACCAGCGGCCCCAGCCGGGCGACGTCGCGCTCGCTGCGGGCGAGGGTCGCTTCGGCCTCGCCGACCACGCCCCGGGCGCGATCGACGCTGGCGCGATACGACGCCGGATCGATGCGGAACAGAAGCTGGCCCTCGCGCACCGGCTCGCCCTCCTTGTACGCCCAGCTGTGCAGGATCCCCTTCACCCGCGACCGCACCTCGACTTCGCGCGAGCCCTGCAGCCGACCCGGAACCGAGAACGACATCTCGATGTCCTGCGGCGCCAGCGTGGTGACCGTGACCTGCGCCGGCGGCGGCGCCGGCTGGGCGGCCGGCTTGCCGCCGCCGCAGGCGACCGCCCAGGCGGCGGTGAAGAATGTTGCTGCTGTCATGAGCGAGCGATTCACGAAAATCTCCTCTGGATTCGAAGTCGGAAGAACGCGTTTCAGGAACCCGCAGCGCGGGGTCGGCAACCATGGATGAAGATCTGGACGGCGCTACGCACCTGCTCCTCGATCTCCTCCGGCGTGGCAGGAGTCGGGTCGCCGGCGAGGGCCCGGTTGTGCAGGTGTCCGCGCAAGAGCGCCAGGAACTGGCCGGCAGCGCGCACCGGCTCGGCGATCTCGAGCAGCCCCTTCTCCACCTTGTCGCCCAGGTAGGAGGCGAGGGCCTGCTGGATCGGCCCGCCCTCTTCCGTCAGAAAGACCTCGCGCAGTTCGGGCGCATGCGGCGCCTCGGCGCAGAGCGCGCGCCACCAGGCGACCACCGACGGCTCGAGCACCACGGCCAGGTAGCGCTCGCCGAACGCGAGCAGACCCTGCTCGGGGTCGGTCGAGATCCCTTCGACGCAGAGCGGCCGCATCACCGCCTCGGAATAGTCCCGCAAAATCGCCTCGAACAGGCCGCGCTTGGTGCCGAAGAGCGCGTAGAGCGTCGCCAGAGAACCGCCCGAGCGCGCCACGACGTCGGCGCAGGTCGTGGCGGCGTAGCCCCTCTCCAGGAAGAGCTCGCGCGCCGCGCCGAGAATCGCCTGCCGGCGCGCCGTGGCGCGATCCGAGAGGCCGTCCGCTCCGCCGGCCCGGCAAGTGGGGTTAGAGATGGAATCCGGCTCGCTCACAGAGCGTACTGTAACTTACATTACACGATTTGCCAAGAGTCGCGATCCGCCTCCCTGCAGGCGGCGATCGGTCTCGACCAACCCCGGATTCAGTAGATCTCGGCGACGCAGCAGCGCAGGGAACCGCCGGCCTTCTCGATCTCGGCGAGCGGCGCGGACTTCACTGCGAAGCCCCAGGCAGTGAGATCGGCGCAGTGCTGCGGCGTGAGCGCCGCCGCCGCCGCGGCGCTCATCCAGACGTCGGTTTCCGAGAGGGCGATGCAGTTGCCGGCGAAGGCGGCCTTTTCGACGTCGGTGAGCTCGAGGACCTGCTCCCCGTAGAGGCTGGCGATCGCTCGCGGGACTTCGGGATCGCGGAACGAGGGAGGGTGGATGACCAAGGCGCGGCTCGCCAGCACCGACATCACGACGTTGGTGTGGTACTCGGCCGGATCGAGCTCGAAGACGAACGTCAGGTCGAGGGCGAACGCCGCGTCCATCGCCTCGGCTCCCCTGCGGTCGCAGCGCTCGGTGAGGCCGCAGAAGCCGATGTTCCTGCCGCGATCGACGATCAGCGGGCCGGTCAGCTCGGCGACGCAGCTTTCTGGCAGGACCTCGATTCGTTTCGCGAAAAGACCGGTAAAGAGGTCTTGGATGTCCTGGCGTCGTGCCTCCCTGCGGCGCACTTCGTGGCGCATGGCGCCGAGGATCAGCTTTTCCTTCGTCGTCGCGTAGACGTTGTTGGGGAAGACGGCGTCGGGGGTCGCCGCGTCGCCCGGCAGCGTGCAGACCGGGAGCGTGTCGGCGAGCGCCCTAGCGAGGTGCGCGTGCTCCACCAGGGCGCGCTCCTCCGACGTCCCGGTCTTCATGTCCATGTACCGGTTGTCGGTCGCCGACTCCTCGGCCAGGCGGAAGCCGAGAGGCGAGACCAGGAAGGCGGCGCGCGCCGCCGTGGGATGTGCGACGGAAAACCGGCCGGCCGCGACGGCGGCGCGGAAGGCCTGAGGGGAATCGACCATCATCGTCCACGACCTTTCTTGCGCCTCGCCAAGGCCGCGGGCGCTGCCGGCTTCAGCCGGCTCCGCCGGCGGCCTTGGCGAGGCGCGGCGGAGCGATCTTCGCCTTGAGATAGTCGCGGTTCAGCTGCGCGATGAAGTCGACCGAGATCTGCTTCGGACAGACCGCTTCGCACTCGCCGTAGTTCGTGCAGCTGCCGAACATCTCTTCTTCGAGCTGCGCGACCATCGACTCGACCCGCAGGTAGCGCTCCGGCTGACCCTGCGGCAGGAGGGCGAGATGCGAGATCTTGGCCGAGGTGAAGAGTTGCGCGGCGCCGTTCGGACACTGCGCGACGCAAGCGCCGCAGCCGATGCACGAGGCCGCGTCCATCGCCAGGTCCGAGTCGACTTTGGAGATCGCGATCGCGTTGCCGTCCGGCGCCGTACCACTGTTCACCGACACGAAACCGCCAGCCTGGATGATGCGATCGAAGGCGCTCCGGTCGACCATCAGGTCGCGCAGCACCGGAAAGGCCCGAGACCGCCACGGCTCGAGGGTCAGCTCGTCGCCATCCTTGAAATGGCGCATGTGGAGCTGGCAGACCGTCGTCCCCTTCTGGCCGCCGTGGGCGACACCGTTGATCACGAAGCCGCAGGTGCCGCAGATCCCCTCGCGGCAATCATGATCGAAGGCGATCGGCTCTTCGCCGCGGTTGACCAGGCGTTCGTTCAGGACGTCGAGCATCTCGAGAAACGACATATGGGGGCTGACATCGGGCGCCTCGTAGGCGACCATCGCGCCCGGAGCGTCGGCCGCCGCCTGGCGCCAGATCTTGAGCTTGAGCTTCATCACTTGTAGCTCCTTTGGGCGAGGTGGACATGCTCGAAGGCGAGCGGCTCCTTGTGCAGCGCCCAGCCCTTGTCGGCTCCCAGATTCTGCCAGGCGGCGACGTAGGAGAACTTCTCGTCGTCCCGCAGCGCTTCGCCTTCGGGAGTCTGGCTCTCCTCGCGGAAGTGCCCGCCGCACGACTCCGAGCGCTCGAGCGCGTCCTTGCAGATCAGCTCGCCGAGCTCGAGGAAGTCGGCGACCCGGCCGGCCTTCTCCAGCGACTGGTTCAGGCTCTCGCCGGCGCCGAGAACGTTGACGTTCTCGCGGAACTCCTGGCGCAGGGCGGGAATCTTCGCGAGCGCCTCCTTCAGGCCCGAGGCGTTGCGCGCCATGCCGCAGTGCTCCCACATGATCTTCCCGAGCTCGCGGTGGATCGAGTCGACGGAGCGCTTGCCGCGCACCGCGAGCAGCGTGCTCACCCGGGAGGCGACCTCGGCCTCGGCGGAGGCGAACAGCGCGTTGTCGGTCTCGAGCTTCTCTCCCATGTACTTCACGAGGTAGTCGCCGACGGTGTAGGGAATCACGAAGTAGCCATCGGCCAGACCCTGCATCAGGGCCGATGCCCCGAGCCGGTTCGCGCCGTGATCCGAGAAGTTCGCCTCGCCGGCCACGAAGAGGCCGGGCACGGTGGACATCAGGTGATAGTCGACCCAGAGCCCGCCCATCGTGTAGTGCACCGCCGGATAGATCCGCATCGGCACGGCGTAGGGATCCTCGCCGGTGATCTTCTCGTACATCTCGAAGAGGTTGCCGTAGCGCTCCGCGATCGCCTTCTTGCCCAGCCGGCCGATCGATTCGGCGAAGTCGAGATAGACCCCGAGGCCGCCCGGACCGACTCCCCTGCCCTCGTCGCAGACCGCCTTGGCGTTGCGCGACGCGACGTCGCGCGGCACGAGGTTGCCGAAGCTCGGGTACTTCGCCTCGAGGTAGTAGTCGCGCTCACCCTCCGGAATCTCGCCGGGTTTGCGGGTGTCGCCCTTCTTCTTCGGCACCCAGATCCGGCCGTCGTTGCGCAGCGACTCGGACATCAGCGTGAGCTTCGACTGGTACTCGCCCGAGACCGGGATACAGGTCGGATGGATCTGCGTGTAGCAGGGATTGGCGAACAGCGCGCCGCGCTTGTGGGCGCGCCAGATCGCCGTCGCATTGCATCCGGTGGCGTTCGTGGACAGGTAGAAGATGTTGCCGTAACCGCCGGTCGCAAGGACCACCGCGTGCGCGGCGTGGCGGCCGATCGCGCCGGAGACCAGGTCGCGCGTGATGATGCCGCGCGCGCGGCCCTCCTCGACCACCAGGTCGAGCATCTCGGTGCGCGGGTACATCTTGACGTTGCCGAGGGAGATCTGGCGCGACAGCGCCTGATAGGCGCCGAGCAGCAGCTGCTGGCCGGTCTGGCCGCGGGCGTAGAAGGTGCGCGAAACCTGGGCGCCGCCGAACGAACGGTTGGCGAGCATGCCGCCGTACTCGCGCGCGAACGGCACGCCCTGCGCCACGCACTGGTCGATGATCGCGACCGAGACCTCGGCCAGGCGATAGACATTCGCCTCGCGCGCCCGGAAATCGCCGCCCTTGACGGTGTCGTAGAACAGCCGGTAGACGCTGTCGCCGTCGTTCTGGTAGTTCTTGGCGGCGTTGATGCCCCCCTGCGCGGCGATCGAATGGGCGCGCCGCGGCGAGTCCTGGTAGCAGAAGCAGAGCACCTTGTAGCCGAGCTCGGCGAGCGACGCGGCCGCCGAAGCGCCGGCCAACCCGGAGCCGACGACGATGACGGTGAAACGGCGCTTGTTGGCCGGATTCACCAGCTTCATCTCGAACTTCGTGCGCTCCCACTTGGTCTCGATCGGGCCGTCGGGGATTCTGGCATCGAGCAGCATGACTACCTCACCACGCCGGTCAACACGGCGATCGGGAAAGAGACGTTGCCGAGAGTGACCACGATGGCGAACAGGGTGGCAAACCGCCGGCGCCACGGGTTCCACGCCGGCTGGTTCCAGCCCAGCGTCTGGAAGAAGCTCCAGAGCCCGTGATAGAGGTGGAATCCGAGGGCGAGGTTCGCGGCGATGTAGAAGGTCGCGACCCAGCCGACCTGGAATCCGACAACGACGTTCTGGTAGACCTTGCCCGAAACGAAGTCCGGGTGCACCGAGCCCAGCGTCAGATGTGCCAGGTGGTAGATGACGAAGAGCAGCAGGATGACGCCGCCCCAGCGCATCGTGCGCACAGCGTAGCTGGACTGCAGCAGCTCATGGCTCTGGTAGCGCACCGGCCGGGCGCGCCGCGACTGCAGAGTGAGCGACCAGGCAGACCAGATGTGCAGCAGGACCGCCGCGAGCAGCACCGCGCGAGCGATCCAGAGCGCCTGGCCGTAGCCGAGGATCGGCTTCCCCAGCTCCCGCAGCGCCTCGGCGTAATGATCGAACTTGGTCTCGCCCTGGTAGAGCTTCAGGTTGCCGAACATGTGGATGAAGACGAAGCCGAACAGGATGAGGCCGGTCACGGCCATCACCGCTTTCTTCCCCAGCGTCGTACGAGAAAAGCCGACGGTCGCGGTCATCTCCAGCTCACCCCACTCTCGGTCTTACTTGCCTACGCCGGCAGAGCTGCCGGCGGACTGCCTCGCCGCTCGCCCGATGATACTCATCCGGTTTGTGCCCGCACCATCCCATGGGGCGGGAGTGGCGCTTCTGGCAGCTGTCAGCGCCGTTTGCGCCGGCGCGGCCGCTTGCGCGGCGGGGCAGCGCGTTCGCCGCCCAGGGGGGCGCCCACCAGCTCGCCCGAGGCCAGCACCGGGCGCCGTCGCGCCGCCGCCTGCCACTGCGCCAGCTCCTCGAAGCCCTCGGAGGTCGCCTCGACCAGCAGCTCGAACAGCCACAGGGCATCGGGGAACCAGGACTTCGAGACCGCGAGATGGCGTTCCCCGGCGGTGCGGTGAGGTTCGCAGAGCCGCAGGAAACCCTTGAGAGCATCCGTCGTCTGCTGGGTGCGCACGCGCGACAGCGCGAAGCGCTTCATGAACGGCTCGGAAATCTCGTCGACCAGAGCCGCCAGCTGGTCGCGGCGCAGGGCCTTGCGCGCCAGCGCTTCGATGTCGAAACGGCGCAGCAGGACGCCGGGCAGCAGGAGCGCCGCGAGGAGGCCGCCATCCGAGGCCTCCCGCCCGGCGGCGATCTTCCGGTCGAGGGTCGGCAGGATCTTGCCGAAGTCGCCCAGACCGCGCTCGCTTGCCGAGACCATGGCGTAGGCCTCCGGCAGGAGGACTTCGAGGACCCCGAGGTCGAGCATCCACTGCATCGCCTTGCCCGCGCTGCCGCAGCGCAGCAGCGCGACCAGTTCTTCGCTCACTCGCGCCGGCGAGGCCTTGGTGAGCTCGTGGCGCAAGTCGTGGATCGCCGCCTGGCTCGAAGCCTCGATGGTGAAGTCGAGCCGCCCGGCGAGCTCGCAGGCGCGCAGCATCCGCACCGGGTCCTCGCGGAAGCGCACCTGGGGATCGCCGATCGTGCGCAGCAGGCTGTGCCGCAGGTCCTCCATGCCGCCGACGTAGTCGAGGATCGAGAAATCGGCGATGTTGTAGAACAGCGCGTTGACGGTGAAGTCGCGGCGAAAGGCGTCCTCGACCGCGGTGCCGAAGTTGTTGTCGCTGGTGATCAGCGCCGCCGGTTCGGCCGCGGTGCGATCCACGCGCTCAGCGCGCTGAGCGCCATCCGGCCTGGTGCCCGGCGGCGGGAGCCTGGGCTCGCAGCGGAAGGTCGAAACCTCGACTACCACCTCGCCGAAGAGGATGTGCACCAGCCGGAAGCGGCGCCCGATGATCCGCGCATTGCGAAAGACCCGCCGGATCTCCTGCGGCTTGGCGTCGGTCGCGATGTCGAAGTCTTTCGGCTGCCGTCCGAGCAGCAGATCGCGGACGCTGCCGCCGACCATATACGCGAGATAGCCGGATTCCTGCAGCCGATAAAGGACCTTCAGCGCTTCCTTCAGGATGCGGCTGCGGGAGACCGCGTGCTCGGAACGGGGAACGATGCGCGGTTGGCTCGAGTCGCTCGCTGCGGTAGGTGGGGCGGAGGCGTGCAAACGCTGTCGAGTCTATATCGCTTCCGGCATCGGAGCGAGGGGAGCGAGGGGAGCGCGGGGAGCGCGGGGAGCGAGTGGACCCGGGCGGGCGAGTCCCAGGTCCTGGTAGAGGGCCGCGGTCAGAAGCTCGAAGCGCCGGCGATGGAGGTCGTCGGGCGGCATGCCGTTGACCGCGAGCGCTACGACCAGCCCGGCGTCGGGATCGGCGAACGCCGTCGAGCTGCGGGAGCCGCTGTGTCCGTAGGTCCGCGGCCCGGCGTAAGGCCCGTAGCCGTAGGGCATTTCCGGCTCGCCGTAGTGCGCCGAGTTGACGATGACCCCGAGGCCCCAATCGAGACGGGCGCGAAAGGTGGCGTCGATCATTCCCACCCGGTGCCGCGCCGCGAGCGCCTCGACGGTCTCGCGGCGCAGCAGCCGGCGACCCTCGAAGGTGCCACCGGCGAGGAGCATCCGATAGAGCCGCCCGAGCTGGCCGATCGGTCCGCAGCCGTTCCCGCCGGGCGAGGGAACCACGAGACGGTCCTCGGCGGTCGACCCGTTGTCGACCGCCCGCGCCCCTTCCCCCGCGACCGCGGCGCCGGCCCCGGGGCGCGGCCCGGCGACGTCGAACATCGGCGCGATCCTCGATCCGTAGGTCCGGTAGCGCTCCGCCGGCATGCCGATCCAGCAGTCAGAGGCGCCGAGGGGCTCGAAGATCTCCTGCCGCACATAGGACTCGAACGGCCGCCCGTCGAGCCGGCGCACCAGCTCGCCGAGAATGAACCAGCTCGACGCCAGGTGATAGCCGGCCCTGCGCCCAGGCTGCCATCGTGGCTCGAGGCGCTGGGCGCAGACGCGCGCGACGATGCCGTCCCAGCCGGCCGCCGGCCAGCCGGTGTCGAGCATCCGGAGGCCTCCGGTGTGGGTCAGGAGATGGCGCACGGTGACGCTTTCCTTGCCGCCCTGGGCGAACTCGGGGATATGCCGCGCTACCGGATCATCGAGCTCGAGCCGGCTGCGCTCCCAGAGCTGGCAGATCGCGACCGCCGCCACCGGTTTGGTCGACGACATCCAGAGCATCAGATGGTCGCGGCGCAGCGGCTCGCCCGGGCGCGCCTCGCCGAAGCCGGCGTCGGCCAATACCTCGCCGCGGAGAGCGAGATAGAGCTGTCCGCCGAGCTCGAGGCCGGAGGCGACCTGGGCCTCGAGCTCGGCCACCGTCCGCGAGAACCGCGCGCGATCGAACTCGCCGTCGAAAGCCAGTGCCGTCATTCGGAGTTCTCCACCTGAACGCGCTCGCCGTCCTCCAGGCGCACCGCGGTCAACTGTCCTCCCCAGGCGCAGCCGGAGTCGAGCGCGAGGATCTTCGCGCCGCGGCGGAAACCGGCCGCTGCCCAGTGTCCGAAGACGATCTCGGTTTCGGCGCTCATGCGGCCGGGGACCTCGAACCACGGCACGCAGCCTTTCGGAGCCTCCTCCGGCGGGCCGGCGAACTCACGACAGAGCTCGCCATCGGCGCGCACGGTGCGGACGAGCGCGAGGACGCGCAGCGCCCGCACCTCGGCGCTCTCCTCGTCGGGCTTCGCCCCTTTCTGCCGGAGCGCCGCGAGGAGCTGCGCCGCGCCCTCGCCGCGCAGGCGCGCTTCGAGGCGGGCGGCGATCGACAGCGCCTCCTCCACCGACCAGATCGGCAGGAGCCCGGCATGGACCATGAGCCGGGCCGGGGTGCCGACGGCGAGCGGCCGGCGGCGCAACCAGTCGATCAGTGGCACCTGACGGCTCGACTTCAGGATTGGACGGAGGGTGTCGCGCGGCCGCTCTTCGGTGACGCCGAAGGCGACCGCCAGCAGATGCAGATCGTGGTTGCCGAGCACCGACTCGATCCGCCAGTCGTGATCGGCGGCCCACTCGAGGACCTCGAGCGAGCGCGGCCCCCGGTTCACCAGATCGCCGGTGAACCAGAGGCGGTCCGCGCTCTTGGCGAACTCGATCTTCTTCAGCAGCTTGCGCAGAGTGCGGTAGCACCCATGCACGTCGCCGATCGCCCAGGTCGCCATCCGGTCCGAGGATAGCAATCCGAGGCGACGGGCGGTCGTGACGATCCGGCGTCTAGCGCTGGTTGGCTTTGAGGATCCGCTTGCGGAGTCGGAACGCCTTGGGGGTGACCTCGACCAGCTCGTCCTCCTTGATGAACTCGAGCGCCTGCTCGAGGTTCATCAGCCGCGGCGGCACGAGGTGGACGGTATCGTCGGAGCCGGAAGCGCGCATGTTGGTGAGCTTCTTCTCCTTGACGATATTGACGTCGAGGTCGTTGCCACGGGCGTGCTCACCGACGATCATTCCCTCGTAGACCTCGTCGGTCGGCGAGACGAAGAGCACACCGCGCGGCTGCAGGCCTTCGATGGCGTAGGCGGTAACCTTGCCGGGGCGATCGGAAACCAGCGCGCCGGTCGCCCGGTGCTCGATGTCGCCCTGCCAGAAGTCCCAGCCGTCGAACAGCGAGTTCATGATGCCCTGGCCCTTGGTGTCGGTGAGGAACTCGGTGCGGAAGCCGATCAGGCCGCGCGAAGGAATGCGGAACTCGATGCCGACGCGGCCCGTGCCGTGGTTGACCATCTTGGTCATCCGGCCGCGGCGCGCGCCGAGCTTCTGCGACAGGACGCCGATGAACTCGTCGGGGCAGTCGACGATCAACTGCTCCATCGGCTCGGCGAGCTTGCCGTCCACCATCCGGGTGATGACCTCGGGCTTGCCGACCGAGAGCTCGTAGCCCTCGCGGCGCATCATCTCGATGAGGATCGCGAGCTGCAGCTCGCCGCGGCCGGAGACTTTCATGGCATCGGCCGTGTCGGTCTCCTCGACGCGGATCGCGACATTGGTGAGCAGCTCCTTCGCCAGCCGGTCCTTCAGCTTGCGGCTGGTGACGTGGGTGCCCTCGCGGCCCGACATCGGCGAGTTGTTGATCGAGAAGACCATGGCGATGGTCGGCTCCTCGACGCGGATCTGCGGCAGCGCCTGCGGATTCTCGATCGAGGAGAGCGTCTCGCCGATCGCCACTTCCGACAGGCCGGCGATCGCGACGATGTCGCCCGGGCCGGCTTCGGGGATCTCCGTCCGCGCGAGGCCGTCGTACCCGTAGAGCACCGTGACCTTGGCGGACTCGACGCCGCCGTCGATCCGGATCCGCGAGACCTCCTGCGCCTTCTTCACCGACCCGCTGAAGATCCGGCCGATCGCCAGGCGTCCGACATAGTCGTCGTAGGCCAGGCTGGTGATCAGGAACTGGAGCGGCATCTCCGGGTCGTAGTCGGGCGGCGGCACCGTCGTGACGATCTGCTCGAAGAGCGGTGCGAGAAGGGTGTCCTCGCCGTCCGGCGAAGTGCGGCAAAGACCCTTGCGGGCGTTGCAGTAGAGCACCGGAAAGTCGAGCTGGTCCTCGGAGGCGTCGAGATCGATGAACAGGTCGTAGACTTCGTTGACGACCTCGTTGATCCGCGCGTCAGGACGGTCGATCTTGTTGATCACCACGATCGGCGTGAGGTTGGCCTCGAACGCCTTGCGCAGTACGAAGCGGGTCTGCGGCAACGGCCCTTCGGAGGCATCCACCAGGAGCATCACCCCGTCCACCATCTTCAGGGTGCGCTCGACCTCGCCGCCGAAGTCGGCATGGCCGGGGGTGTCGACGATGTTGATCCGCGTCCCCTTGTAGATGATCGAGGTGTTCTTGGCCATGATCGTGATCCCTTTTTCGCGCTCGAGATCGATCGAATCCATGACCCGTTCGATGACCGCTTCGTTGGCGCGAAAAATCCCGCTCTGCCAGAGCATGGCGTCGACCAGCGTCGTCTTGCCGTGGTCGACGTGGGCGATAATGGCGATATTGCGGACGTCCGTCCGTTGACTGCGGCTCACTGGTCTCGTCTCCGTAAATTTTGAGTCGGCGCGGACCGCGCCGTGCGTTCACCCGAATGGGCGAGAGCATCCTATCAGATCGGCCGGGGACACGATGAAGGGACACCTTGCCGGGACACGATGGGGACACCTTGCCGAGACACGATGGCAGGACACGATCGAGGGACACGATGAAGGGGGCGCCCTGCGCGCGGTGGCCCGCAGGTCAACGACTCCAACGACCTGTTCAGGAGCTGGACGGGCAGGCAGGGGATCGAAGCCCGGTGGCGGTGAGCGCTTCGCTAACGCCGGCGCTGTCGAAGTGGTCGTCCTGGTCGACAGTACTTCGAACGAAGATCCCGACCCGTCGCCGCCGCGATTTCACCCAGGAAGGTCTCGTCTCCCAGCGGGACGCCACTGCTCTCATGGCGCCTCAAACGGCTCCTCTCGCTCCAACTCGGCGAATTGGAGAGCAATGCGCTCCAGTCGGAAATGCGTCCGGCAAGGCCACCCACGTCGACCAGGTCGTCCTCACCAAGGCCCAAGTGAGCTCGCGCGCTCGAGTAGGGCCAATCCACCGCGCGGTCGGCCAAGCCGGCGCGCACCGGATTCATCAGGACATAGCGAGTCGCGGCATACAGGTGAGGCTCGTCCATCGCAAAGGAGGCGAACCGCCCCTGCCAAAGGCAGCCGGTCCAGCCCTCCCTCCGGTTGACGATGGTTGTGTAGCGTCTGTGCGCCTCCCCGACACCGCGTGCGAGGCTCCCTGCGGCGGGCGGAACCGCGATGAGGTGAACGTGGTTGGGAAGCAGGCAGTAAGCCCAGATCGCGACCGACAGCCTCTGGCACTGCTCGGCCAGGAGCTGTCGGTAGAGCTCGTAGTCGAAAGCGCGGAAGAACGTCGTCTGCCGCCGGTTTCCTCGCTGGGTCACATGGTGAGCTAGGCCCGGAACGACTAAGCGTGGGATTCTGGTCATGCCTGTAAAGACGCAATAGGACGCACCGATCTCGCACAATTTCCTCTTTGGGTGCTGCTTCGTGTCCCTTCATCGTGTCCCTTCATCGTGCGTGTCCCTTCATCGTGTCCTGCCTTCGTGTCCCTTCGTGTCCTGCCAATGTGTCCCCGACTTGTCCCGACTTGTCCCGGCCCGCTGTGCCCCGCTCTGCGGGTAGCATCGGGGGGTGACGAGAACGCTGTCCCCCCTGCCTGTCGACGAAATTCTCGACGACCTCCTGGCTGCTCTGCGCGCACGCGGCAACGCCGTGCTGCAGGCGCCCCCCGGGGCGGGGAAGACGACGCGGGTGCCGCCGGCGCTCGCAGCATCGCGAGTCGCGGGCCCGGGGCAGATCTTCATTCTCGAGCCGCGCCGCATCGCCGCCCGCGCCGCGGCGCGGCGGATCGCCGAGGAGCAGGGTTGGACGCTGGGCCAGGAGGTCGGCTGGCAGATCCGCTTCGAGAGAAACTTCACCCGCGACACCCGCATCCTCTTCGTGACCGAGGGGATCCTCGTCCAGCGCCTGCAGCGCGATCCGTTCCTCGACGGCATCGGCGCCGTCGTCTTCGATGAGTTCCACGAGCGCAGCCTGTTCGCGGATCTCGCGCTCGCCCTGGTGCGTCGGGTGCAGCTCGAGGCGCGCCCGGAGTTGAGGCTCCTGCCGATGTCGGCGACGCTCGACGGCGAGCGCCTGGCTGCTTTCCTCGACGCGCCGATCGTCACCAGCGCCGGCCGCCTCTTTCCGATCGCGGTCGAGTATCTGGATCTGGCCCCGGTCGACACGCCGCTCGCGACTCTCGTGGCGCGCGCCGTCCGCCAGGGACTCGCGGCGACGCCCGGCGACCTGTTGGTCTTCCTGCCCGGCGTGCCCGAGATCCGGCGCGCTGAAGAGGCGCTCGCGACGCTCGCCCGGGAGCGCGACCTCGCCGTCGTCCAGCTCTACGGCGACCTCCCTTCGGCCGAGCAGGATCGTGTGCTGCGTTCCGGACCGCGGCGCAAGGTCGTGCTGGCCACCAATGTAGCCGAGACCTCGATCACCGTCGACGGCGTCACCGGTGTCATCGACTCGGGATGGGTGAAGGAGATCGCCGCCGATCCCGCGACCGGGCTCGAGCGCCTGGCGCTCACCCGGATCTCCCGTGCCTCGGCCGAGCAGCGCGCCGGCCGCGCCGGGCGCCAGTCCCCCGGCTGGTGCCTGCGCCTGTGGAGCGCGCACGAGCAGCGCGGCCTGCAGGAACGCAGCCGCCCCGAGATCCGCCGCGCCGACCTCGCCTGGACCGCCCTCCAGCTCGCCGCCTGGGGCGAGCGCGACCTGGCGCGCTTCCCCTGGTTCGAGGCGCCGGACGCGAGCGCCCTCGCGGCCGCGAAGTCCACCCTCGAACGCCTGGGCGCGCTGGCCGCGCCCGGCGATCACGGCATCACAGCGCTCGGCCGCCGGCTTGCCGAATTTCCGCTGCACCCGCGGCTGGCGCTCCTCGTCCTCGAGGGTGAGCGCCGCGGCGTCGCCTCCGACGCTGCCATGGTCGCCGCCCTGCTCTCCGACCGCGATCCGACGGCGACGGCCGAAAGCCGCGTCTCTGGGGCTCGCACTTCCTCCCGGTCAGACCTGCTGACCAAACTCGACTCGCTGCGCTCGGCCAGATCCTCGTCCTCCTCGGCACTGTTGCGGACAAGGGACGCGCTGCTCGACGCCCTGCGCCGCTCTTCCGCCGCAAGGTCCGAGCGTCGCGGTGCCTCGCCGGCGTGGGAGGAGGAGCGCGAGGAGAGTTTGCAGCGCGCGATCTTCGCCGCCTGGGCGGATCGGCTGGCACGCCGCCGCGAACCCGGCAGTGACCGCGCCGTGATGGTCGGCGGAAGCGGCGTGCGCCTCGCCCGGGAGAGCGCGGTGCATGACGCCGAGCTCTTCGTCTGCGTGAGCCTCGACGACCGCACCGGCCCGCGCTCGGAGGCGCTGGTGCGCATCGCCTCTGCCGTCGAGCGCGGCTGGCTGCCCGCCGACAGGGTACACGAGGCGACCGTCCTCGAGTTCGACGCAGAGCGCCAACGCGTGGTCGCTCACCGCCGCACCACCTTCGACGACCTGGTGCTCGACGACAAGGAGGTCCCGATCCGCGACGCCGAAGCCGCCTCCGCCCTGCTCGCGGAGATTGCTGCCGCCAGGATCGCCGAGGTCCTGCCGCGCGACGACGCCGACTGGGACTCCCTCATCTCCCGCCTCCGCTTCCTCCACCGCCACTGCCCCGACCTCGCCATTCCCGAGGCAAGCGACACCACCTTTACTGAGCTTCTTTCTGCTGTCTCAGGAAAGGCGAAGTCGTTCGACGAGTTGCGCCGCGCCCCCTGGCGGGAGACCCTCCTTGGCACGCTCACCCACGTCCAGCGCAGCGCCCTCGACCGCGAGGCCCCCGAGCGTCTCGCGGTCCCCTCCGGCAACCAGATCCGCCTCGACTACTCCGATCCGGCGCGGCCGGTGCTCGCAGCGCGGATCCAGGAGCTCTTCGGCCTCGCGGCGACGCCCCGGCTGGCACGCGGCCGGGTCCCGGTCCTCCTCCACCTGCTCGCCCCGAACGGCCGGCCGCAACAGGTCACCGACGACCTCACCAGCTTCTGGAAGAACGTCTATACCGAGGTGCGGAAGGAGCTTGCGGCGCGCTACCCGCGGCATTCCTGGCCGCTCGATCCGACCACCGCCCCGGCCGAGCGCCGGCCCCGCCCGCGCTCCGGCCAGCGCCCGCGCTGAGGCTGGACCGGCAGAAACCGCCTCCCGGGGAGAGCGGCGCGAACACCGCCCTTCGGGGTATTGACGAAGCGCAAATTCTCCTCTAGTCTATCGCTGTATGGTTAATTATCGATACTTCGTCCTCTCGTCCCTCGCGGCCCTGGCGACCCTCGGTCTCGGTCAGGCGCTCACTCCACCCCTCTTCGCGGAGGAAACGCTGACCCTCGCCAGCGCCCTCGATCGCGGGCGCCTGCAGGCCCGCGAGACGGTCGCCGCCTCTGCCCGGCAGCGCGCTGCGGAGGCGCGCGTCCAGCAGGCCGCCGGCTACCGGCTGCCGCAGGTGCGGATCTCCGAGCAGTGGATCCGCACCGACTCGCCCGCCGACGCCTTCGGAATGCTGCTCAATCAGGAGCGCTTCTCCTTCCCCGCCTTCGTCGCCGGCAACCCGAACGACCCGGATCCGCTTTCGACCGCGATCACCCGGCTCGAAGTCGAGATCCCGATCTGGACCGGCGGCGAGCTCTCGACGCGGCTCGAGCAGGCCCGCTTCGCCGCTGAAGCCGCGACTGAAAGCGCCGGCCGGGCCGGCGACCAGGCGGCCGTCGCCGCAGCCGAGGCCTGGATCCGTCTGGCCCAGGCGCGTGAGGCCCGGGCCCTGTTCGAGAAGTCGCGCGAGACCGTCGCGGCGCACGTCGAGCTCGCTCGCGCCTACTCCGCGCAAGGGATGCTCGTGCGCTCCGACCTCCTGCGCGCCGAAGTCGAGCTCGCGCGGCTCGACGATCTCCTCGCGGAGGCGCGCGGCAACGTCCGCATCGCCGAATCCAACCTCGCCTTCCGCCTCGGAGAACCGCTCGACACCCGCTATGACCTCGAAGCCCTCGCCGATCCGCCGCCGATCGCTCAGGAGGGCCCCGGCTGGCTCGCCAGCGCCGAGTCCCGGGGTGACCTCACGGCCGCCCGGAAGCTCCTCGCGGCGGGCGACCTGGAAGCCAAGGCCCTGAGGGGCGGAATTTTTCCGCGGATCGGCCTGGTGGCGCGGCACGATCTGGTCGACGACCAGCTCTTCGGCAACAACGGCGACTCGACGACGATCGCCGCGCTGGCGAGCTTCGATCTCTACGACGGCGGCAAACGCCGCGCCGCGATGGCCGCCGCCAAGGCGGACGCCGAGGCCGGGCGCGCCGACGTCGAGCGCTTCACGGCCGGCATCGAGCTCGAGACCAAGCAGGCCTACGAGGCGGCCGCGGTCGCCCTCGAGCGGCGCCGGACCGCCGCCGCGGCGCTCGCCGCGGCAGACGAGACCGTGCGCATCGTCGAAGACCGCTTCCGGGCCGGCGTCGTCAAGTCGATCGACCTGCTCGATGCCGCGACCGCCCGACGCGAGGCCGAGATGCGCGAGCTGGTGGCGCGCGCCGAAGCCTGGCTCACCCACCTCCATCTCGCCCTGGCCGCCGGCCTCGCGCCGGAAACCGTCCTGCGCACCTCGACTCCTCAATCCTGAAAGAGCCCGAAACCATGACCTCACCCCAGCCCTCGATCCCGTTCGCAGCTTCCGTCGCCCGGCCGTTGGCGCGCGCTCTCTCGTCGCCCAGAGCGCTCGTCGTGCCGCTCGCCCTGACGCTGGCGCTCGCCGCCTGCGGCAAGTCTCACGATCCTGCGCAGCTTGCGGAACCGGCGCCGATCGCCGCCCGCCTCGCCGTCGCCGAGCGGGTCGCCGCCGACGAGCGCACCGGCTTCGCCGGCACCGTCGCCGCCGAGAAGTCGACCGCGGTCTCCTCGCGCGTCATGGCGATGGTGACCGCCGTGCACGTCGACCTCGGCGACACCGTCGCCGCCGGCCAGCCGCTGCTGGCGATCGACCCGACCGCCGCGCAGGGCCAGGTCTCCCAGGCCCAGGGCGGACTCGCCCAGGCGGAGGCTGCGCTCACTCTCGCCAAGCGCAACCGCGAGCGCTTCGAGGCGCTCGCGGCGTCGAACTCGGCCTCCGAGCTCGAGCTCGACATGGCGCGCATGCAGCATGAGCAGGCCGCCGGAGCGGTGAAGCAGGCCAGGGGCGCGGTCGATTCCGCGAGCTCGGTGGCGCGCGAATCGCGCGTCGTGGCGCCGTTCGCCGGCCGCGTCGCGGCGCGGCTGGTCGAGGTCGGCGACCTCGCGGCGCCGGGCCGGCCGCTGGTCATGATCGAGTCGAGTGTCGGACGGCGTCTGATCGTGGCGGTGCCCGAGACCGTCGCCCGGACCGCGGCGCTCGTCGCCGGCTCGACCGTGGCGGTGACGATCGACGCGCGCCCCGATCTCGGCGAGCTCGCCGGCCGGGTCGCCGAGATCAGCCCGGGCCCCGATCCGGTCTCGCACAGCTACACCGCCAAGGTCGACCTGCCCGCGCTCGACCTGCCCGCCGGCGCCGCCGGCCGGGCCTATCTCGCCACCGGGCGCCGCGACACCGTTCGGGTTCCCCTCGCCGCGCTCATCGAGAGCGGCGGCCTCACCCTCGTCGTCGTCCGCGACAGCGCCGGGCGCGCCCAGTCGCGCGTCGTGCGGACCGGAGCCGTCAGCGGCACCCCGGGCGCCGCAGCGGACGCCGCGTCGGCGGTGGAGATTCTCTCCGGCCTCGCCGGCGGAGAGTCGGTCGCCCTCGGCCTCGCCGTCGCTCCGCCAGCCGGGACGCGCATCGATCCGATGGCGCCGATCCAGGACGCCCAGCCGTGACCGCGACCCAGCCACCCGCCGGACCCGGTTTCGCCGGCCGCGTCGCGGCCGCCTTTCTCGACTCCAAGCTGACGCCGCTGCTGGTCATCGCCTCGTTGCTGCTCGGCGGTTTCGCCGTCCTGGTGACGCCGCGCGAGGAGGAGCCGCAGATCAAGGTGCCGATGGTCGACGTCTTCCTCCAGCTTCCCGGAGCGAGCGCCGACGAAGTCGAACGCCGCCTGGTCTCGCCGCTCGAGAAGGCGCTGTTCGAGATCCCAGGCGTCGAATACGTCTATTCCACCTCGCAGCCATCGGGCGGCATGCTGATCGTGCGCTACAAGGTCGGCACCGATCCCGACCGCGCCGCGCTCGCTGTGCACACCAAGCTCGCCGAGCGGGCGGCAGGGCTTCCTCCTGGAGCCGCTCCGCCTCTGGTCGTGCCACGCGGCATCGACGATGTGCCGGTCGTCGGCTACACCCTCTGGTCGACCTCGGCTACGCCGCTCGAGCTTCGCCAGGTGGCCCAGGAGCTGCGCGCCGAGTTGGTGCGCCACCCGCAGGTGGCGCAGGTGACCGTGCTCGGGGGGGTCCGCCGGGCGGTCACCGTGCGCTTCGACCGCGAGCGCCTCGCTGCGCATCAGGTCTCGATCCTGCAGGTCTATCAGGCGCTCGCCGGGCTCGACTGGAAGCTGCCGGCCGGTTCCTTCTCGGCCGGCGACGTCGAGACCGAGGTCGAAGTCGGGGCGCTGTTCCGCAGCGCCGACGAAGTCGCCGGCGCCGTCGTGGCGGTCTATGACGGCAGGCCGGTCTACCTGCGCGATGTCGCGACGGTCGCCGACGGCGCCGACGAGCCGGCGCAGTACGTCTGGATGACCGGTGGGGCTGCCGGCGCGGCGAAGGGCCTGCCGGCCGGGCTCGATACGCCGGCGGTGACGCTCGCCATCGCCAAGAAGCCAGGCACCAATGCCGTGCAGCTGGTCACCGAGCTCGACGGCCTGATGGCGCGCCTCCGCGGACCGGTCCTGCCCGGCAACGTCGAGGTCACCAAGACGCGCGACTACGGCGCGACCGCCGACGAAAAGTCGTCCGAGCTCATGAACCACCTCGGCCTGGCGACGATCTCGGTCGTCCTGCTGATGGCGGTGGCGCTCGGCCGCCGCGAAGCGGTGGTCGTGGCGGTCGCGGTGCCGGTGACGCTCGCCCTGACGCTCGCCTCTTCGTACCTGTTCGGCTACACGCTGAATCGGGTGACGCTCTTCGCCCTCATCTTCGCGATCGGCATCCTGGTCGACGACGCCATCGTCGTGGTCGAGAACATCCATCGCCACTACCAGCTCGGCTGGACGAACCCGCGGCAGGCGACCATCCACGCCACCGACGAGGTCGGGAACCCGACGATCCTCGCCACCTTCACGGTCATCGGCGCGCTGCTGCCGCTCGCCTTCGTCTCCGGACTGATGGGCCCGTACATGCGGCCGATCCCGATCAACGCTTCGGCCGCGATGCTGTTCTCGCTGGTCGTCGCCTTCGTGGTCTCCCCCTGGCTGACCTATCGCCTGTTCAAGAAGCACGCCACCGAGCTCGCCGAACGCCGCGGCATCGATAGAACCGCAGCGGGCAGCGGCTCTCCCGACACTCTCGTCGAGGAGACCGTGCAGGAGGACCGCCTCCACCGCCTCTACCAGCGGCTCTTCCGGCCGCTCCTCGAGAGCCGCCTGCGGCGCTTCGCGCTCCTCGGTGTCGTCGCGGTGCTGCTGCTCGCCTCCACAGCGCTCTTCCCGCTGCGCATCGCGGCCGTCAAGATGCTGCCGCACGACAACAAGAGCGAGCTCCAGGTGGTCGTCGACATGCCGGAAGGCACGACGCTCGAGCACACCGCAGCAGTGGCCCGCGAGCTCGCGCTCGCACTGCGCGAACTGCCGGAGGTGACCGACATCGAGACCTACGTCGGGACCTCGGCGCCGTTCAACTTCAACGGCCTGGTCCGGCACTACTTCCTGCGCTCCGGACCGCTGGTCGCCGACCTGCAGGTGAACCTCCTGCCCAAGCACGACCGCGCGACCGCCAGCCACCCGTTCGCCAAGACGCTGCGCCCGCTCCTCGCCCCGATCGCCGCGCGCCACGGCGCCAACGTCAAGGTCACGGAGGTTCCGCCGGGACCGCCGGTGCTCTCGACCCTGGTGGCGGAGATCTACGCGCCGACCGCCGCCGAGCGCCTCGACCTCGCCGGGCAGGTGAAGACGATCTTCGAGAGCGCCGCCGGCGTCGTCGACGTCGACTGGTTCGTCGAGGGACCCGGGCCGCGCCTCGACTTCGAGGTCGACCGCGAGAAGGCGTCGCGCGCCGGCGTCTCGCCGGAGGCGATCGCCCGGACTCTCCGGGTCGCCCTCGCCGGTGCCGACGCGGCGCACCTCGCCGATCCGCGAGCGCGCGAGCCGGTGCCGGTCGTCCTTCGCCTCGACCCGGCGCAGCGCGCCGGCGCCAGCGAGCTGCTGGCGGTGGCCGTCCAGGGAAATCAGGGAACCCTTGTGCCGCTCTCCGAGCTCGTCCGCCCGGTCGCCACCGAACGCACGCCGTTCATCTACCACAAGAACCTGCGGCCGGTGACCTACGTCGTCGGCGACGTCGCCGGCGCCTCGGAGTCGCCGGTCTACGCTCTCCTCGACATGAAGGAGAAGATCGCCGCGGTGCGCGACGCTTCCGGCCGGCCGATGGAGGTGCTCTTCTCCGGCCGGCCCGCCGACAGCACGCGTTCGACGATGATCTGGGACGGCGAGTGGCAGGTCACCCACGACGTGTTCCTCGACATGGGGATCGCCTTCGCCGTCGTGATGGTCCTCATCTACCTCCTGGTGGTCGGCTGGTTCGGTTCGTTCATCACGCCGCTCATCATCATGGCGCCGATTCCGCTGACCCTCATCGGCGTCATTCCGGCGCACGCATTCGGAGGGGTCTTCTTCACCGCCACGTCGATGATCGGCGTGATCGCGCTCGCCGGCATCATCGTGCGCAACTCGATCCTGCTGGTCGACTTCATCAACCTCGAGCTCAAGACCGGCGAGCAGCTCGATCGGGCGGTCATCAAGGCGGCAGCGGTCCGCTTCCGTCCGATCGCGCTCACCGCCGCCGCTCTGGTCGTCGGTGGCATCGTCATCCTGCTCGATCCGATCTTCCAGGGGCTCGCGGTGGCCCTCATCTCGGGCGTCGTCGTCTCGACCGCGCTCACTCTCGTGCTGGTCCCGCTGCTCTACTGGATGTACGTCGACACCGTGGGCATCGCCGCGGTCGTCGCCGTCGTCGATCTGCCCTCCAAGGAGAACCACTCATGAACGTCAACGAAGCGCTGCGCCTGATCGCCGGATTCTTCATTCTCCTCTCGGTCGCCCTGGGCTGGTTCGTCCACCCGGGCTTCTTCCTGTTCACCGCCTTCGTCGGCCTGAACCTCCTGCAGTCCGCCTTCACGAGGTGGTGCCCGATGATGGCCATCCTGCGCAAGGTGGGCGTGAAAGAGTCGTGAAGGGGCCCGGCGGCGCCCTGGAGGAGAGATGAAACCTGAACCGTCCGACGAGTTCTTCGAGCGCATCGCCGAGCGCCTGAAGGCGCTCGCCGACCCGACCCGGCTCAAGATCCTGCACGCGGTCGAGGACCGCGAGCTCTGCGTCTCGGATATCCTGGCGGTGGTCGGCGGCAGCCAGGCGAACGTCTCGAAGCACCTTTCGAAGATGCGGGCGAGCGGCGTGCTCGCCTCGCGCCGCGAAGGAACCAGTATCTTCTACCGGGTCGTCGATCCGGCCGCCTTCACCATCTGCCGCACGGTCTGCGACGCCCTCGAGCAGCGCGCGGAATCCGAACACCGACTGCTTTCGAGCGTCGCCCTGGCGGCGCGAAAGGCCTCCTCATGAGAGACATTCTGATGTTCGCCGGCTTCGTCCTGTTCTGGTGGCTGCTGCAGACCAGGATCCTCCCCCGCTTCGGGGTTCCCACCTGAGCGGTGCCCGATCCGGCCGTGCGCCGGAACGGCACTGAATGCAGCCCGAAACAGGAAACACCCGAAAAGGAACCGGGGGGCCGAGGGGAGACCGAGTGACGGAGCCGATAGTCCCGACGTGGGACTACATCTCGCCCAACCTCGAACAGGTGTGGCCCGACGCCGCGTTTCCGAACATGGTCGTCGGGAACACCGCCGACTGCGGCTGGCCCTATCTGCGCCGCGAGGTGGCCCACAACTGGTACGTCGACCGGCGGACGCCGACGATCGGCTTCGTCTCCCGCGACGAAGCCGCCATCCTCTACAACACGACGCTGCGCATGGGCGGTCGGCCGTGCCTGGAGATCGGATGCTGGCGGGGTTGGTCCACGGTCCACATCGCCCTGGCCGGCAGCCACCTCGACTGCGTCGATCCGCTCCTGGCGGATCCCGAAACACGCCGGGAAGTGGCGGCGACCCTGGCGCGGGCGGGCGTCACTGACCGGGTGTCCCTGGTCGGCGCCCGCAGTCCCAAGGGCGTGGAGGAGCTCGCGCTGCACACCGGGAGAAGGTGGTCGTTCGCGTTCATCGATGGCGACCACACCGGGGACGCGCCGCTCGCCGACGCCGAAGTCGTGCACCGCTTCGCGGCCGAGGATGCGGTCGTGATCCTGCACGATCTTGCGGCCCCCGAGCCTGCGGCGGCGCTCGCCTACCTGCGAGAGCGGGGCTGGAGTACGGCCATCTACCAGACGATGCAGATTCTCGGCGTCGCCACGCGCGGCGCCTGCCGCCCGGTCGCGCACACGCCCGATCCCGTGCTGCTCTGGTCGCTGCCGGAGCACCTGGCCTCGTTCCCGCTCGTCGGTGAGCGCCAGCTCGGAGCCCCCTTCTCCTGACCAAGGTCCCGCAGATGCAGTTGGTGTCATGAGGCTGATCGTCACGCTTCCGACGCGGCTCTGACCAGGGCGAGAGCGGCGTCCGACACCCTGGCACCCCGAAAAGATCGCCGCTGCAGCTACAATGCTCCCAGAACCGACTTTTTCAGGCGGCCGATCGACAAGGTCCCGGGCCGCGGCGTCGAGATGTGTGAGGGGGCTTCCCATGTTCGATTTCCTGCACGAGTACTTCGTTCTGCATGCGCTGCTCAACGCGGCTTACGTCGGAATCGGCATCGTCGGCGGCCGCTTTCTCGCCTGGGTGACACGCGTGGAGCGGAGATACGTCGTTAGGCCGCCATTCATCCTCATTCTGGTGCTGGTCGCCGTCCTCCTCTCCCTCCTGATCACCACCCTGACCGCCGATTCCAGGCACATCCTGCTGGGGATCGTCCTCGGAGTCGGCGCCGGCTTCGGCACGGCTTTCTGGTCGCGCCGCCACGCCAAGGCGCCGGCGCCGCGGTCGCAACAGGCGCCGCGGGCGCCGCGGGCGAACCGCTGAAGCCAAGTGGAGGATTGACAGCCAGCGTTTGCAGGAGGATCCTGAAGCTCTACAGACACGACCGTCGAGGCAGGAGATTGCACCAACGTCGTCATGAGACAGGAGGGCACCATGAAGCCATTCGCGTGGGTCTTCTCGATGTCACTGGTGATCGCACCGTTGGCGGGAGCCCAGTCATCCGGGGTCGCCGGAGCTGGGGCGCCGGGTGAGCCGCCGTTGACGGTGCTGTTCGACAACGGTCCACTGGTCAACAGCCCCGGCACGGGCCCCGGAGGCGCCGACGAGAGCCTGGCGCGCGACGTCACGGTGGGCCTGACCAGCCGCGGTTTCAATCACTCGCTCACCGGCGGCTACCGGGTGGCCGATGACTTCACCATCACCGGGCCGAGCTGGAACGTCACGGCGATCCGCTTCTACCCCTACATGGGCGGCAGTCCCACGGCGCCTTCGCCGGTCGTGGGCGTCAACCTTCAGATCTGGAACGGCTCGCCGGATCTGCCCGCTAGCGCGGTCGTCTTCGGTGACACGACGACGAATCGCCTGACGATCTCGACCTTCGCCAATATCTACCGCCGCCTCGAATCGCAGCCGACCGACGCCACCCGGCCGGTGATGACGGCGATCGCAGCCGTGGTCACCGCCCTCCCGCCCGGTACCTACTGGCTGGACTGGCAGGTGGACGGCGACGTCGCCTATACCGGGCCGTGGGCGCCGCCGGTGACGATCGACGGCCAGACCAACACCGGCAACGCCCTGCAATTCGTCAGCCCGGCCTGGCAGCCGGCCGTCGACGCCGGTCTCCTGACGGCGCTGGGCCTGCCTTTCGTCATCGAAGGGACGTTGGCGTCCCTGTTCGCCGACGGTTTCGAAACCGGCAATTCCACGCTCTGGTCGGCGACTCTGCCCTGATCCCTGCCTCATTTCCCCGCCGAACAGGAGAAACATCATGCGCACCAGTTTCCGATTGCTTGCGCTCCTCGCCTTCGCTCTCGCCGTGCCCGCCGCAGCGCAGATGGGGCTGCAAGTGCAGCCTGCGAGCGGAGATGAGGCGATCTCTTCGGCCACCGCAGCCACGAGCCTCCTCCCCGAGGCTGCCGCCATCATCCAGTACGACGACGGGGAGGCTGACACCTACGTCTTTGGATCGGCCTCGTCCAAGACGCTCGAATTGATGATGCGCTTCGACAACATCGGCGGAGCGGACGTGACGCTCGGTGGCCTCGACGTCTGCATGCGCCAGACCGGCAGCGACTCGAGGATCCGGTTCGAGGTGGTCGTATGGACGGCGGACGGCCCCGGCGGCGCGCCCGGGACGCGAGCTCGCCCACTACGCCGCGTTGGCGGACGGCGTCACGGCCACGCCGAGCTTTCACAGTACGAGTTTCAGCTACCCGCTCACCGCCCACACGACGGTCTATCTCGGAGTGCGCTACAACCCCATCGTCGACCCCACCTTCGCCTTCTGCACCGACCTGGACGGAACCACCGTGCACCCGGCTTACTTTCGCTACAACGAAACCGGCGCCTGGGCAGACCTTTCGGCGGCGGTGCCCTCCTACAACGCCCTCATGTTTCGCGCCTACGTCTACACCCCCGGCGTCTTCCTGGAGTCCCTCCTGGTCCCCTCCTATCGGGTCGACACCCTCACCCGGGCGGCACGACCACGCTCTACGCCGTGCGCAATCTGACCAGCGGCACCGTGCACTGCCGACGTCGAGTACTTCGACGTCCTCGGCAACAGCCTGCGCAACGATTCGATCAGCCTCGGCCCGAACGACACCCAAACCATCAACGTGCGGGACGTCGCCGGCCTGCCGGCCGACCTCGACGGGTATGCGCGCGGCTACGTCGAAATCTCGACCGCGGGCGATCCGCACCAGACCCCGGTCCTCGGCGGCGACTTCTTCCAGGTGGACGTCGCCGACAACTTCGCCACCGGCGACAAGCTGGTGCGGCGCTCCACCGACCTGTGCACCCGGAGCTCGATCCGCTTCCTCACCTTCCCTTTCGCCGGCAGCGGAACGCGCCTGTGACCATCTGGATCGTCAACCCCCAGGGCGCGGGCTGCCGCCGATCCGGCGTCGTTCACCGTGCAGGTCTTCGACGAGAATGGCGACCCCCAGGGGTCGCTCTGATCGGAATCCTCACCGACGAGCACGCTCTCGCAGCTCGATGGCCTCCGACTTCGCAGGCGGGCTCTCCTTCGGCTTCCTGCGCTTCGACTTCGGCAACAGCAACGGCGGCGTGGCCTACTCCGAAGCGCAGGCCGGCGGCCGGTTCTCGGTGGGCATGATGGGCCAGTGCTACGAGGCCCCGTGATCCGGTCCTCGGCGCGGCTCGGAATGGACTGACGCGCCAACTCCTGCCCGCCGCTCTTATGAGCCGGCGGGAGACGACCGCCTTGCGCGAAGGGAACCCGAGCGTCAATCCTTGTAAGGATCGAGCTCGTCCGCTCCCGCCATGACGACGGCGAGCGGGCGGAGCCGGTGCAGGATCTCGATGCCCGGCTGCTGCGCGAGCACGTCGTCGAGCCGGCGATAGGCGAATGGGCTCTCGTCGGGCCCGGCGCCGCGCAGAACGACGCCCGATTCGGCGACGGCCGTGCGCAGCATCTCGTCCGAGACTTTGCCCGGTCGCACGACCTTGCCGTCGGCGCCGCGCACCAGGGTGCCGGCCCTCGGCCCGAAGCGGTGGCGCCTGCCGGCGGCCTCCGAACGCGACATGACGCGCCCGGCGCCGTGCACCGTCGAGTACATCGCCGCGCGCTGCGAGTCCGCGGCGCCGCCGGTTTCGGCGACGCCGCAGCAGGATCACCGAGGTACCGGTCATCGAAGCGCCAACGAAACCGGGTTGACCGGGAAACGCCGGCGTCGCCCCCTTGCGCACCACGACCAGCTCTTCGCCGAAGTGGCGTTCGCGCCAGGCGAAGTTGTGGTGATTGTGGACCAGGTCGACGACCTCGCCGCCGACGATCTCGGTCGCCACCTTGCGGCAGACCCACTCGCGTCCGGCGTAGGCGTAGCGGCCAGCGAGCTCCATCAGGCGCCAGTAACGCTCGCCTGCGTCGCTCGCGAGGTCGAACAGCGCTTCCGTTTCGGGCACCCGCTCCCCCCAGGACTTGCCGCTGGCGATCGCCATGAAACCCGAAGCGACGGTGTGGCCGAAGCCGCGCGAACCGAAGTGCACGCCGACCCAGACACGCTCCTTCTCGTCGGCGAAGATGTCCACATAGTGATTGCCGGAGCCCACCGTACCGAGCTGCTCGCGCGCCAGCTTGCGCAGACGCTCGCGCTCGTGGAGGCCCGCGGGCACCGCGCTCCAGGCCTCGTCTTCGAAGAGCGGGTGGTCGTCGGGAGCGTCGCCCGAGGCGTTGGTCCGACCGATGCCGAACGAGATCTCGCGCTGAATCCGGTCGGCGAGCAGCTCGAGCCGATCCCGGGTCAGATCGCCCGCGGCGAGATCCGTGCGCATGGCGCAGTTGCCGCAAGCGATGTCGAAGCCGACCCCGGCGACCGAAACCTCGCGCCGGTAAGCCGCGACGCCGCCGACCGGCATGATGTAGCCCAAGTGGCCGTCGGCCATGAGCGCCACCCGCTCCGCCCGCCGGGCGACATCCTCGAGCTGCGCCAGCGTATTCTGTCTCGTGCGTGCCGAGGACGAGCACGGCCGGCATTGGGCCCCACCCGGCTCGACTTCATCATGAACCCTGACCGGCCGGCGGCTGGCACTTCTACGGGCAGCTCTGCTGCACCTTTCAGAGGCTCACTTCCGGTGGTGCTTGGCGATCTGGTCCGGGGTGAGGCGGAAAGGAGGAAGCGCGCGGCATTGTCGTAGAAGATGGCGCGCTTCTGCTCCGGGGTGAGGAAGGTCGCGCTCTCGATCCCCTCGATCGCCATCGCGATCGCCTCCGGCCAGATCATCTGGTCCGAGCCGAACATGAGGCGGTCGCCGAAGCCCGCATCGACGAGCGCGCGCAGATAGGCGTGGAACTCCGGGCGCGGCAGGATCCAATCGATGACCGCCAGGTCGGCGTACACCTGCGGATACAGGTAGAGGATCGCCTTCGTCTCATCTAGCCAGGGCCAGCCCCCGTGCATCAGGTTGACGCGCAGGCGGGGGTGGCGGATGAGCACCTCCTCGACGAGCGCCGGCCGGCCGAGCACTGCGCGGAACCGGGGGCAGCACTGATAGGGAGTGCCGGGCGAAGAGAGGCCGGTGTGAATCCCGACCGGCACGTCGAGCTCCTCGGCGAGCGCGAAGTACGGTTCGAGCGCGGGGTCGTCCGCCGACCGGCCGGAGTACTGCAGACCCAACTCGCCCAGCACGCCGAGATCGCCCGCGCGGAACAGCTCGCGCAGGCGCGCGAGCTCGGGGAGCGCCGCGCTCTCGTCGGTGAACGCGCCACCCACGATGCGCTCGGGCGCCGCGGCGCGCCAGCGCAGCACGTCCTCCAGCGGGCCGCTGGCGAACGCCGTGACGACGCCGAAGCGCGCGAGCTCCGAGAACGTCGCCTGCATCGCCTCCTCGTCGGTGCGCGCCTCTGGCCGACGGCCGGTGACCGGATTGGGCGGCGGCGGATCTCCGAACTGGTCGAATCCGAACGCGTGAATGTGGATGTCGAGGATCGGCTGCCTCTCCGCGAGCCGATCGCCGCTGTCGTCGCCGCCGTTCGCGGACGCGACCACGCCTGCGACCAGCAGCGACAACGTCCGAATCCAGACTGACATGCGAAGCCTCATCGTCGGCCTCCGGGTTTCGTCGCGATGCTGCGCTATAACTTCTCACAGAGAGACCAGGGTCACGCGCCGAGAACCGACGGAGCCGGCGCGCGCCCTCAGTCCGGCGGGACGGGTCCTTCGCGCATCCCGCGGGCGAAGGCGAGGAAGGCCTCGGCGTCGGCGAAAGTGGAGGCCCAGCCGAACGACACCCGGACGGCGCCGGTCGATTTGTCGTCGATGCAGCGGCGGAAGTCGTCGTAGGTGATGTGCGCGACGTCGTCGCCGACCTCGCGCATGCAGTGGAAGAGCTCCCCCTTCGACAGGCCGAGCGCGAGCTCGCCGGCGCCCGGGTTGCAGAAGCAGCCGGTGCGCAGCGAGATGCGGTGCTCGCCGGCGCGCCGTTCGATCACCGGGTGGTCGACGAAATGCCCGCGGGCGTCGAAGAAGTTGAGCGTCACCGTGCCGCCGCGCCGCTCGGTCGTGCGTCGGCCCGTAGATCCGCACCACCGGCGCGCCGTTGGCGTGTCGCAGCGCCGCGAGCTCCGCGAGCAGCCAACCGGTGAGGCAGCGCACCCGCTCGTGGACGCACTCGATGCCGACGCTCTCGAGGAGGTCGAGCCCGTACTCGACCGCCGGCAGGATCGCGTAGTTCAGCGTGCCGTCCTCGAACGCCGCCTCGCCGGCGGCGAGCGTATGAATGTCCGCCTGCACCGAGGCGACGGTGATCGTGCCGCCGGCGAACCACGGCCGGTGGAGCTTGGCGAGAGCGCTCCGGCGCGCGAGCAGCGCTCCGACCCCGGTCGGATAGCCGAACATCTTGTAGAACGACAGGGCGACGAAGTCCGGATGCACCGCTCCCAGGTCGAGCCGGTTCGACGGCACGAACGCCGCCGCGTCGAGCAGCACGTCCCAGCCCTGCGCCTGGGCGCGGGCGATCCAGGACAGCGGGTGCTGCACGCCGGAGAAGTTCGACTGCGCCGGATAGGCGAAGAGATTGTGCCCGCCGGGTCGGGCGCGCGCCGAGCTCGCGCTCGAGCGCCGCCTCGTCCACCCGAAGCTCGGGCGGGGTCACCGGGACGTAGATCGTCTCCGCGCCGCGCGCGCGATCGAACTCGCGGATCCCGTTCACCGAGTTGTGATTGTCGAAAGTGAGCAGGAAGCGGTCGCCGGGCTGGAACGGGTACGACTCGCCAACCAGCTTCAGCGCCTGGCTGGCGTTGGCGGTGAAGATCGCCACGTACTCCCGCGGGTCGGCGTTGAAGAACGAAAGGACGCGCCGGCGGCAGCTCTCGACGTAATGGGTCGCCGCGGCCGAGGTCGGATTCGTGGAATGCGGGTTGCCCAGCACCGACCCGAGCAGCAGCTCCATGTGGCGCCGCACCTGGCTCTCGCCGTAGAGCCCGCCGCCGGTGTAGTCGAGATAGACGTGCCCATCACGGTCGAGGCGAGAGAGCTCGCGACGACGGAACTCGTCGAGGCTCGCAGTCGCGCGGTAATCGGGAAAGGCCGCGCGAAAGTGCGCGGCGCGATCCTTTGCGGTCTCGATCATCCACCAAGAGTACCCGATCGGCCGGCCCGAAGCGAAGCCTCTGCCGCCTCTCGCTTCGCCTGCCGGATGTGGAAGGATTCCACTGCAGTGAGGAGGAAAAGCCCATGCGTGACACCGGAATCGCCTACGAAATCGTGACCGGACTGCCGTTCGACGAGGCGGTCGCGCGCTGCCGGACCGAGCTCGCCCGCGAGGGCTTCGGAGTGCTGACCGAGATCGACATCCAGGCCAAGCTCAAGGAGAAGCTCGGAGTCGACGTCCAGCGCAACCTCATCCTCGGCGCCTGCCACCCGCCTTCCGCCCATCGCGCCCTGCAGGCGATGCCGGAGGTCTCGGTGCTCCTGCCCTGCAACGTCGCCGTGGCGATCGAGAACGGCCGGACGGTCGTCCGCGCGATGAACCCCGAGGGGGCGATGAAGCTGCTCGGCAATCGCGGCGCTCGACGAGGTCGCCGCCGGGGTCGGCGCCGCCCTGCGCCGGGTCCTCACCGCCGTCGCCGGCTGACCGGAGAGGCCGGCCGGATCGGGAGGGCCCGGCGCCGGTTGTGCTGTAATCGGCCTGCGTGCAGACCGTCCCGACCGACCTCCTCTCGCTGCGCGATCGCGGCCCGGCCTGGTGGCCGATCGCGGAGCTCGTCGCGGTCGCGCCAGAGCGCCCGGCTGCGCCGGCTGCTCGGATCTGGCTGGCGCTCGTCGCCGCCTCGATCGCCTTCGGCATCCTCAACGTCCGCCTCGATTGGAACGGTCTCGAGTTCTCGATCGGGGGCATGCCGTTCGAGGTCACGATCTACCCGCCGTTCCTGATCTCGGTCCTCATCGCGGTCTGGCTCGGTCCGACCTGGGCGGCGATCCCGATCTACCTCGCCAACCTGGCGAGCGCCCTCGCCTCGGGGATCGAGTTGCCGCTCGCCGCCCTGTTCGCCGTCGCCGGCGTCATGGAGACGCTGATGCTCTGGGCGTTGCTCGTCGCGGTGCGCGTCGATCCGGACCTGCGGCGCGGCCGCGACCTCGCCTGGTTCGCCGGCGCCGGACTGGTGGCGGCGGTCACCGGCTCGCTCGCCGCGATCCTCTGGAACAGCAGCCACGCCCTCGATCCGGTCGCCGGCCAGCGCATCTGGCGCGGCTGGGTGATCGGCGACCTGCTGCAGCTCCTGCTCATCGTCCTGCCGATCCTGCGCCTCGCCGGCCGCCGGGTGCGCGGCTGGGTCGACCGCCACTTCGTCTCCCCGCCGCTGCACGACTTCACCTACACCCACGGCGTCGCCCTGACCGTGGTCGGCTTCGGCGTCCTCGGGCTGGTGGTCTTCCTCGGCGTCCACCAGGCGCTCGGAACGATCGAGATCGCGCTCGACGCCCGCACGACGAGCGGCGACCTGCTGCTGCCCCGGCTGCGCGAGATCGTCCTGGTCATGGGCCTGCTGTCGACCGCGCTGATCGTCGCGACCGGCATGTTCTCGACCGCACTCGCCCGCCTCGGCGAACGCCAACGGCGCGACGCGCTGCAGGACAGCCTGACCGGCTGCGCCAACCGGCGCGCCTTCGCGCAGCACTTCCAGAAGGAGGCGGAGCGCAGCCGCCGGCTGCGGCTCGGAATCGGCCTGCTGTTCGCCGACCTCGACCGCTTCAAGGAGCTCAACGATCGCCACGGTCACGCCGTCGGCGACCTCATCCTCGAGCGCGCCGCGCGCCGCATCGAGGGCGCCCTGCGCGAGACCGACCTGCTCTTCCGCTGGGGCGGCGAGGAGTTCGTCGTGCTCATGCCGCACACGCCGCCCGAAGAGGTCGGCGCGATCGCGGAACGGGTCCGCCTGGCCCTCGAGCGGACGGCGCTCCTCGCGCTGCCCGGCGGCCCCGAGATCGCCGATCACCGCCAGCATCGGCGGCGCCGCCGCGGCGACCTTCCCGTTCGACGCCGCCGAGCTCCTGCAGCGCGCCGACGCCGCCTGCTACGAGGCCAAGCGCCGCGGCCGCAACCGCGTCGAGCTCGCGCCCCAGCGTTGACGGCTATAACGAGATCCGGATCGCCGTCGCCGTCGACGTCGGCGACTGCGAGACCACCGAAGTCGACGTCGCTCGCCAGCCAGCCGCCCAAGGTGGATCCGAGGTCACGACGTTGCGCCCGCGTCCACGCCCCGCCCGCTGGCGTACCGTCGTTGTCCGCCCAGGCTACACGAACGCTGTCGGCGTCGAGATTGTCGATCAGCAAGGCGAGGTCGACGTCGCCGTCGCGATCGAAGTCGGCGCTAACCACCTGGTTGCCACTCTCGATTGGCGCCCAGCGTGAACAGGACATGCTCGTCGAAGGCCGGCGGTGAGCTGCCGTCCAGGCGCTCGAACCAGAGGACCGCCGACCCGGTGCAGCAGGAGTCGACCGAAAAGACGTCCAGGTCGCCGTCGCCATCGATGCCTCCGCGCACGACTCGCTGCCCCGATGCGGCGCAGGCCGGTCAGGGTCTCGACCGCCGCGAACGGGACTTCGTGGCGCCCGCGTTCGCGGCCGCGGCCACGCCTGCGACCGCAGCGAAAAGCACGAAAGCACGACTCCAGGCTGGCATGCGGAGCTTCACCGTCGGCCTCCGGGTTCTGGGTCGGCGCAGCGTTTGCCCTCGTTACATAGAGACCAGGGCCGCGCGCCGAAGTACCAGCGAAGTCCGTGCGGGGAGGCTGGTACGGCCGAGCGCTCTGTCAGGTCTTGCGAGGAGACCGTCTCTTTGCGAAGGGAGAACGACCTTGCGAACCATGCGCCCAGCTGGCGCCTCCCGGCATTCCGCGTCGCTTTGGCGCTCCTGACCCTGCTCCCGGCCGCGTCGCTGCTGGCCGTCCCATGCCACCGCGCAGTCTTCTTCACCGACCTCCAGTCAGGGCCGGCGACCGGCGGCGAGCAGAATCTGGGCTCTTCGTCACCCTCTACGGCGAGCGCTTCGGCGCCGCCCGCGGCTGCTCGACGGTGACCTTCGGCGGAGTCGAGGTGGCGAGGTACGTCTCGTGGAAGAGGATGTCGCACCGCGCGCGCTCGATCGGATCGTCGTCCAGCCGGGCCCCGGCGTCGTCGCCGGCCCGATCGTGGTCACCGTCGGCGGCCAGTCGAGCACCGGTGCTGCCGTTCACGGTGCGCGCCGGCGGCATCTTCTTCGTCGCCGCGCCGGCGGCAGCGACGCGAACCCCGGCACGCTCGCCCAGCCCTGGGCGACCGTCGCCCACGCCGAGGAGACGATCGACGCCGGCGACATGATCTTCGTCCGCGACGGCGTCGTCGAGACCGGCGAGGACGCCTTCGAGGCATCGCCTCGCGATCGAGCGGGCGGAGCGGCGGACCTCCCCAAGGCGATCGTCGCCTACCCGGCGCGACGGCGACCATCGGCTCGACCGCCCTCGCCAGTACGGCATCCGCGTGCCCAACAACGGAGTCTCCCCCACCGACTTGGTCATCGCCGGCCTGCGCCTGCGCGGGCTGACCTCGGCGCTCGAGATCGGCGGCGACGGCGCCAGCCGCTGGCGGATGGTCGGCAACGACATCTCCTGCCCGGTCGGCGACGGCCAGACCGGCTGCTTCGCCGCCGCGCTGGCGAGCTATGTCTTCCTGCCTCGGCAACGAGGTCCACGACATCAGCGCAGCAGGGACCGCAGCCCTCCAAGCAGTACCACGCGGTCTACTTCACCACCGACACCATCCTCGTCGCCGTCGGCTGGAACCACATCCACGACAACCGCACCTGCCGCGCGATCCAGTTCCACTCCTCGCCGCTGTGCATACCCGGTCTGCGGCCCCGGGGACACCACCGGCTTCAACCAGCATCACCTCGACGTCCTCGACAACCTCATCCACGGCGACGTCTGCGACGGCATCGTCTTCGCCACCGTCGACCCGTCCCAGGGGCCGGTGCGCGCCTGCAACAACGTGATCTCACGACGTCGGCGCCGGCCCGACCCGCCCGACGGCGACGCCAACTACACGGCATCTACGTCGCCGGCAGCACCAACAGCGGCCCCGACGGCACCGGACCGGTCGAGGTGTTCCACAACACCCTGGACGACTGCGGCGCGGCAGCGGGCTCGGCCTCGACCGACCGCGGCGCCTTCGGCCGCGGCCCCGGTTCGCCGGCGCTCACCGTCGCCTGCGCGACAACCTGTCGTCCAGTTACCGGGCGAGCCCTACGTCGCGCCGACCGGCGATCCGGCGCTCCTTTCCGGCAGCCACAACCTCTGGCACGGCAACGGCGCCGCGCCCGCCGGCTTCACCGACGACCTCACCGCCGATCCGCTCTTCCTCGATCCGTTCGACGGCGACTTCCGTCTCGCCCCCGGCAGTCCCGCGATTGACTCCGGCACCGCCGCCGGCGCTGCAGACGACCACCGCGGCGCCAACCGGGTCAATGTCCCGGTCGCCCGCGGCGCCTTCGAGAACCTCGGCGAGCTCTTCGCCGACTCTTTCGAGACCCAGGACGCGACGCGCTGGTCGTCGAGATCGGGCCCAGGCCGGTGTCGCAGGCCGAGAGCGTCACCAGGTCGGCGGCGAGCCGGCCCGCCTGGATCTCGCCCAGTGTCCAGCGGCCGTCGCCACCCGCCGACCCGTCCCGCGGGGCGAGCGCCACCAGGCTTCGCCAGCGGATCGACCTCGTCGAGCACCCCGTGCGTCGCCAGGTGGACCAGGGACGCCCGTTCGGCGCTGCGCGTCACCACCTCCTCGTCGGCCGCGGCGCCCAGCAACAGCTCCGCCGGGCGGCCGATCGCCGCCGCCACCGCCCGCGCCTCCAGTTCCGCCTCCGCGAGCGCCGCCAGCCGAGGCTCACCGGCGCGGGGCTCCGGCATGCGCGGATTTCCGACCACCAACGCTGCGCGTCCGCGGTCCCGCCGCCGAACGCTGGCGACCGGTCCAGGCGAAGAGCGCCAGGGACGGCGTATAGGAGAGAGCGTGCCGTTCGGCCAGGTAGATTCCCGACCGGTCGCGCAGCGCCGCGAAAGGCAGCAGGAAGAGGCGATCGTGCGGCACGATGACGACGGTGGCCCTGGAGTCGCGCGGCAGCCAGTCGGCGATCGGTTCGATCAGCAGGCGATGGAGCGCCGAGAGCGCTGCCTGCGGGTCCGCTTCTCCGCGCACCGCGCGCACCCCGGCCTCGAGCTCGCCCGGCGCGATCGGCGCCGCCGTGGCGTGCAGACTGCCGTCCGCGCCGATCACCCAGATGAACAGACGGCCGTCGCCGGCGAAGTACTCGATCGCCGTTACCCCGCGCGCGCGCACCTCGCCGATCAGGAGCGGCGTCGGCGGTACCGCGGCCGCGCGCGGACTCGGCACGGCCTCGGCGGCGGCGCGCTCCAGCTCAGCGGAGAGTGCCGGAGCCTCGCGTGCGCCAGCGCTGGCGAAAAGGTCGAGCGACGCCCGCGCTCGCGCCCGCTCCGCGACCTCGAGCCCTTCATCCGGCAGGCCGAGATCGAAGAGCAGGCCCACCGTGCGGGCGAAGACCCGCTGCCGCTCCTCCGACTCGGCACGCTTCGCGCGGTCGCTCGGCACCGATTCCGCGCGTAGCGCCTCGATCGCCGCCAGCGCCGCGCGCAGGTGCTCGAGCGCCTCCTGCCGCAGCCCGAAGGCGAGCTCCACCTGGGCGAGGTCGTTCCAGGCCATCCAGATCATCGCCAGGTTGTCCGTTGCCAGCGCGGCTTCAACCGCCCGGCGGCCGTCGAGCTGCGCCGCCGCGCGCTCACCGGCGTCAGCCTCGAGCCGGGCGAGGCCGCCCAAGGCCAGACTGCGGTACGGCAGCTCGATGCGCTCGGCGAGCTCGATCGCGGCGCGGTAGAGCTCGCGCGCCCGGTCGCGCTGCTCGAGCCGCTGGCTGGCGCGGGCGGCCTCGATCAGATACCAGGCCGCCGGGCGCCACTCCTCGAGGCTCGTCCAGATCTCGAGCGCCGCGCGGTAGCGGTCCAGCGCCTCTGCCGGCCGGTCGAGCTCGGCGGCAAGCTGGCCGAGCCGGGCGAGCAGCCAGGCCTCCTCGTGCGGGTCGCCGATGGCACGGCGCAGGGCGAGGGCGACCTCGAACTCGGCGCGCGCCTCGTCGTGGCGGCCCAACCGGCGCATGGCATTGGCCCGCGCCTGGTGCGCCAACGCCGCCGAGGCGGCGTTTCCGCCCGGCGCCTCGGCCGCCGCCAGCGATCCGTCAGCGGCCGCCAGAGCATCTTCAGCGTCGCCCTGGAAGAGGAAGATCACCGCCGTGCGCTCGAGCGCGCGGGCGCGACCGGCCGGGCTCGCCAGCCGCTCGTGGATCGCCAGCGCGGTCGACGCCTGGTCGAGCGCCGCGGCAAGCAGGCGGCGATCGAGCTTGGTGTAGGAGAGCTCTTCGTGCGCGCGGGCGGCGCGGCGCGGATCGCCGGCGAGCTCGGCCAAGGCCAGCGCGCGCTGCAGTCGCCCTTCGGCGTCGTCGTAGGCGCCGCGCTTGGCGGAGATCCTGCCGAGGGCGAGCAGCGCCTCGGCCTGCAACCCGCGATCTCCGGCACTCTCGGCAAAGACGAGAGCCCGCTCGGCGGCGCCCGCGGCCTCGCGGTAGTCGGCCCGAACCCAGGCCACCCGTGAGCGGTAGACGAGGACCGAGGCCCGTCCAGGCAGATCGTCGCTCGCCGCGGCGAGCGTCTCCGCGGCGCTGAACGCCGCTTCCGCCCGCGCGTCGTCCCCGAGACTGGCTCGCGCCGCCCCGAGGAGAGCCAGGGCCGAGATCTCGAGACGCACGTTGCTCTCGCGCCGCGCGGCGTCGAGCGCCTCTTCCGCCGCGGTGACGGTGAGGTTGCCTCCCGAAACCGCGAGGAGATCCTCGACGCGCTCGAGGAGCTGGCCGGCCGGCGCCGGCGCCGCTTCTGCAGCGCGCGCCCATCCCGGCGCCGCGGCGAAGAGGACCGCGAGAACCGTCAGGACGACGGCGGGACCGTCCCTCTCCGGCCGGGTCATCGGCCTCCGTCCCTCCGAGCCCGGTGCAGCCGTTCGAGCACCTGCCGGGCGTCGTCCCGGCGTTCTCCGGCAGAGGCCGCCAGCGAGGCGAGAAGTGCCTCGCCGCGGTCGAGCTCGCCGGCCTTGAGACAGGCCATTGCCGCCAGGTAGCGCGCCTCGCGATCGGCCGGAAAGCGCTCGCCGTGCGCAGCGAGCGTACGGCAGGCGGCGGCGAAATCGCGGACCCGGTAGGGTGTCAGCGCCGCGGCGAGCGAGTGCCGCGCCGCAGGGCTCGCGGCCCCGCGATAGAGCAGCTCCTCGGCGACCGGATCCCCGCCGCTGGCCGGCAGCGCCGGCGGCTCGAGCACCTCGACGAAGGCGGCCACCGACTCCGCGGCGGCGCGCGCAACCGGTCGCCGCGCCAGCCCGACGGCAGTGGCGATCACCGCCACTGCGGCAGCCGCCGCAGCCGCGCCGACGGCCCAACGCCGGAACCGGGCTCGTGGCCGGGCGGGTGCCTGCGGGGCCATCGCGAGGTGGAACCTGCGGGCGTCCGCGGCCACTGCTGTGCAGGCCGCGCAGTCGGCGAGGTGGCTGCGCAGCACCTCCACCTCGCCCACAGCGAGCTCGCCGGCGGCCAGCTCGAGCCAGCGCTCTTCGGGCGGACAGTCCCTGCTCGGGGGAAGGCGCCGCAGCAGCCTTCGCAGCTCGACGTCGCTCGGGTCTCGATCCGGCCGGTTCATCGCTTGCGTTCCCTTTCTTCCAGCGCCCGGCGCAGGAAGCTCCGGGCCCGCGCCAGGTGGTTGCGCACGGTCAGCGGACTCAGGCCCAGGAGGTCGCCCGTCTCCGCATAGGTCAGTTCGTCGCGCACGACCAGCATCAGGCAGCGGCGCTGCTGCTCCGGCAGCCCGCGCACGAGGTTCCCCACCCGTTGCAGCTTCTCGCGCGCATCCAGCGCCTCGACTCCCTGATCGCGATCGCCAGCCTCGAGCTCGGCTTCGACCTCCGGCGCGAGGGACCGATCGCGGTGCCCGCGCAGCGCCGTGCGGCCCAGGTTGCGGGCGACGGTGAACAGCCAAGGCTCGAAGCGCTCTTCGTCGCGGAGATTCTGCACATGTTGAAAGACGCGGATCAGGGTTCCCTGTACCAGATCTTCGGCCTCGGCCTGGGAGAATCCCGACGCGAGGTAGAAGCGCAGCAGGCGGGGACGGATCAGACCGTCGAGACGGCGAGAACTCTCCTCGCGCTCGATACCGGAGCGCAATCGATGAACCAGGAGTGCGAGCTCGTCGTGCACGCCGCAGGTTTCAGGAGGCGGATCTAGGGTACTACGGAATCGCGCCGGCGCCGACCGCCGCTTGACGGCGACCGGTCATCGCGGCGATCCTACGGCAAATGGTCCCGACGACCGGCAGGCCGAGATGACCGACCCACTTTTCTGGCACCGGCTGCAGTTCGGCTTCACCATCACCTATCACTATCTCTTTCCGCAGCTGACGATGGGCCTGGCGCTGCTCATCGTGGTCATGAAGGCGATCGCCCTGCGCACCGGCAAGACCGGCTGGAACGACGCGGCGCGCTTCTGGATCCGCATCTTCGGCCTGAACTTCGCCATGGGAGTCGTGACCGGAGTGCCGATGGAGTTCCAGTTCGGCACCAACTGGGCGGCCTTCTCCCGCCGGACCGGCGACGTCATCGGCCAGACCCTCGCGATGGAGGGGATCTTCGCCTTCTTCCTCGAATCGAGCTTCCTGGCGCTGCTCGTCTGGGGCGAGCGCAGGCTGGGTCCGCGCAAGCACTTCCTCGCCGCGCTCGCGCTGTTCGTCGGCAGCTGGCTGTCGGGCTACTTCATCATCGCGACCAACGCCTTCCTCCAGCACCCGGCGGGGCACGAGCTCGGCCCCGACGGCGTCTTCCGCCTGCGCGACCTCGGCGCCTTCGTCGGCAACCCGTGGGCGATCGCCCAGTACCTGCACAACCAGATGGCCGCCGTCGTCACGGCGGCGTTCGTCGTCGCCGCGGTAGGCGCCTTCTGGCGGCTGCGCAGCGAGCACCAGGAAGTCGCCTCGATTTCGCTGCGCACGGGAGTCCTCGCGGGCCTCGTCGCGGCGCAGCTGGTCGCCTTCCCCACCGGACACAACCAGGGCCGGCTGGTCGCCGAGCACCAGCCAGTGAGCCTCGCCGCCATGGAGGGGCGCTTCGAGAGCGGCGGCCACGCGCCGCTGGCGATGATCGGCCAGCCCAACGTCGCGGCGCGCCGGCTCGACAACCCGATCCACCTGCCGTCGCTGCTCTCCTGGATCGCCTACGGCGACTTCTCCGCCAACGTGCGCGGCCTCTCCGAGTTTCCCGAGCGCGACTGGCCGGGCAACGTCGAGCTGCTCTACTACTCCTTCCACATCATGGTCGGGCTCGGCACCCTGTTCATCGCGATCATGGGGCTCGCGACCCTCTACCTGTGGCGCGGCCGGCTCGAGCGGTCGCGGCTGATGCTCTGGATCCTGGCGCTTGCCTTCCCTTTCCCTTACATCGCCAATACCGCCGGCTGGCTGACCGCCGAGCTCGGACGCCAGCCCTGGCTGGTCTACGGGCTGATGCGCACCGCTGAGGGCGGCTCGCCCACGGTGCACGGCGGCGCCACCCTCTTCACCACCCTCGGCTTCGCCGGCCTCTATCTCGTGCTCGGGCTGCTCTTCCTCTCCCTGGTGATGCGCGAGGTCGGCCATGGACCGCGGCCGCTGCGCCTGCATCCGGCGGCGCCGTCGGGACCGGAGGCCTAGGTCCGCCATGGAGATGCTCTGGTTCGCCGTCGCCGCGGGAATGCTCGCCATCTACGTCGTGATGGACGGCTTCGATTTCGGCGCCGGCGCGCTCCATCTGCTGGTCGCGCGCACCGACCGTGAACGCCGGCAGGTGCTGGCGGCGATCGGGCCGTTCTGGGACGGCAACGAGGTCTGGCTGCTCGCCGCCGGCGGCGTCCTCTTCCTCGCCTTTCCGGCGGTCCTCGCGGCCGGCCTGTCGGGGTTCTACCTCGCCATCTTCCTGGTGCTCTGGACGCTCATCCTGCGCGGCATCGCGATCGAGTTCCGATCGCACGTCGAGGATCGGCTCTGGCGCTCCTTCTGGGACGCCACCTTCGCCCTCGCCTCGACTCTCGCGCCGGTGCTCTTCGGCGCCGCGCTCGGCAATCTCCTGCGCGGCGTGCCGCTCTCGGCGGACGGCTGGTTCGCGCTCTCGCTCTTCGAGTCGTTCTCGCCCAGCGGGGCGCTCGGCATTCTCGACTGGTACACGGTGCTGGTCGGAGTCTTCGCGCTGGTCGCGATCCTCCACCACGGCGCGCTCTTCCTCGCCTGGCGGACCGACGGCGCGGTGCGCGAGCGCAGCCTCGACGCCGCCTCACGCCTCTTCCCGGCGACAGTCGCGCTCTGGCTGCTGGCGACCTTCGCCACCGCCCGCGTCGCGCCGGCGATGCCGGGCAACTTCGCCGCCCGGCCGCTGGCCTGGCTCGCCACCGCCCTCTTCCTCGCCGGCCTCGCCGTCGCCCTGGCCGCGCGGCGCGCCGGCCGGGACCTCGCCGCGTTCCTCGGCTCCTGCGCCTTTCTCCTCGGCCTGCTGGCGGCGACCGCGGCGGCGCTCTACCCGACGATGATCCGCGCCACCACCGCGGCGCCGTCGCTCACCGCGCTCAACTCCGCCGCCGGCGAGCACTCGCTGCGCATGGGCCTCCTCTGGTGGCCGTTCGGCTTCCTCCTCGCCGGCCTCTACTACGTCGTCCTCTTCCGGCTCCACCGCGCCAGGGCGCAGGCAGCCGAGGAGGGCGAGGGCTACTGAGCGCCACCGCCGCAGACCCTTCCCCAGGGACGCGCACCTGGGGCTATCTCGTCGTCGCGGTCGCACTCTTCCTGATCTGGAGCAACAGCTTCATCGCCGCGTCGTATCTGCTCGGTGGCGAACGTCCGGCGGCGCAATTCGACTGGGCGGGTCTCTCGGCGGCCAGGTTCGCTCCGCTCGCGCCGCTCTGCCTCTTCTACTGCTTCGCCTTCCGCCGCCGACAGTGCCTCGAGTTGCTGCGGCGCTACCCGGTCCGGCTCCCGCTCGCCGGACTGCTCGCGGTGCCGGTCTACAACCTGGCGCTCTACTACGGCCAGCAGCACGGCATCCCCCCGCCGGTCGCGGCGCTGACCAGCGCGCTCACACCGCTCTTTCTGCTGCTCTTCGCGACGCTCACCCTCGGCGAGCGCTTCACCCTGCGCAAGGGCGCAGCCTTCACCATCGCCCTCTCGGGGCTGTTCACGATCGCCCTGTCGCGCGGCGGCTTCGCGGGCCTGCCGACCTTCGGCCTGGTGCTCGCCATCGCTGCGCTGGCGCCGCTCGCCTGGTCGATCTACACGCTGCAGGGCAAAGCGGTGGTGGGCGCGAGCCTCGCCAGCCGCTCGCGCTCGACCGGCGGGATCACGGAAGTGCGCGAGAACAGCTCGCCGCTCGACTGGACCTACCTGACGATCGGCATCGGCAGCCTGCCGCTTCTCGCTCTTCTCCCCTGGCACGGCGGGCGCGAGCTGCTCGCCCTGCGTCCCGGCGGCTGGCTGGCGCTCTTTCACCTCACCGTCCTTTCGGCGCTCATCGGTTACGCCGTCTGGAGCTGGCTGCTGCGCCATCTCCCGGCGTCGACGGTCGCCTTCTTCGTCTTCCTCAACCCGCCGCTCACCCTGGCGTCGAAGCTCGTCCTGGCGACCGTGTTGCCGCAGATCTTTGTCTGGAAGCTCATTCCGCTGGAGCTCCTGGGCAGCGCCCTCGCTCTCGCCGGCCTGGCGATCGCCATCTGGCCGGAGCGCCGGGCGAGCGTCCGCTAGAGCGGCCCGCCGCCAAGGGGGAGGGAGGCGAGCTAGAGTTCCCGCAATGAGCCCAGAGACCCGCTTCCCGGCCCTCGATCCCTCGGCGGAGGAGATCCGCGCCATGGGCGACGCCGCCGTCGACTGGATGGCGACCTACTGCGCGACGCTGCGCGACCTGCCGGTCTATCCGCAGACCTCGTCCGCCGCCCTGCGCACAAAGTTGGCCGAGCCGCTGCCGCAAGCGGGCCGGCCGTTCGCGGAGCTTCTCGACCGCTTTCGCGGCGAGGTTGTCCCGGGCAGCCGTCACAACGGCCATCCGCGGTTCTTCGGTTACGTCTCAGCTCCCGGGACCGCCGTGGCGGCGCTCGCCGACCTGCTTGCCTCGACGCTCAACGCCAACCTGACTGCCTGGCGGTCGGCGCCGGCACCGGTCGAGATCGAGCGTCAGACGATCGACTGGATTCGCGAGGCGCTCGGCTGCCCGCCGGGCTGGGGAGGACTCTTCACCAGTGGCGGTTCGCTCGCCAACTTCACTGCTCTCGCGGCGGCGCGTCACCGCCACTGCGGCGCGGCGGTCAACGAAACCGGCATGGCCGCCGTCGCCCGCCCGCTGCGCGTCTACATCTCCAGCGAAGGACACCATTCGACCGACAAGGCCGCGGCGCTCCTGGGGCTGGGCCGCGAGAATGTCGTCCGCATTCCGGCCGACGGCGACCTGCGCCTGGATGTCCGCGCTCTCGAGCACCGCATCGCCGCCGATCGCGCGGCCGGCCGCGATCCGTTCTGCGTCGTGGCGAGCGCCGGCACGGTCGTCTCCGGAGCGATCGATCCGCTGGCGGAGATCGCCGCCGTGGCCCGGCGCGAGGGCCTCTGGTTGCACGTCGACGGCTGCTACGGCGGCTTCGCCCGGCTCGCGCCATCCGTGCGCGCGCGCTTTGTTGGCATCGAGCTCGCCGACTCGATCGCTCTCGATCCGCACAAGTGGCTCTATCTGCCGGCCGACTGCGGCTGCCTGCTCTACCGCGACCCGGAGGCCGTCGGATCGGCTTTCGCGCTCGGCGCCGACTACACGCGCATCGCCCAGACCGACGCCCGCGAGGCGTTCGCCTTCTGGGACTACGGCCCCGAGCTCACACGCCGCTTCCGGGCGCTCAAGGTCTGGATGACGTTCGCCCACGTCGGTGCGCCGGCTCTCGGCGAGGCGATCGAGGCGAACCTCGACTGCGCGCGCCACCTGGCGGAGCTCGTCGCGGCGAGCGACGACTTCGAGATGCTGGCGCCGGTCGAGCTGTCGATCTTCTGCTTTCGCCATCTCGGCCCGGGAGGGAACCGGACGAGCGGACGTCCCGAAGTCGAAGAGCGCCAGCTCGACTCCTGGAACGAGCGGCTGCTGCAAGCGCTCCAATACGGCGGCAGCTCCTACCTCTCGAACGCCACCGTCGGCGGCCGCTTCGCGCTGCGCGGCTGCGTGCTCAACTACCGCACGACGCGCCGCGACATGGAGATCCTGCTCGACGACCTGCGTCGCGAGGCGGCGGCTCTCCTTCCGGACGCCTAGCGCGGCGCGGAAGTCCTCTCGATAGACTCTCGCCATGACCTTGATCGCCGCCGTCTGCCAGATGCGCTCGACCGCCGATGGCGCCGGCAACCTCCGCCAGGCGGAGGAGCTCGTGCGCGCGGCGGCGGCTCGCGGCGCGAACTTCGTCGCGACGCCGGAGAACACCAACTATCTCGGGCCGCATGCCGAGAAAGTGCGGTTGGCGGAAACCCTCGACGGGCCGACCTGTTCCCTGTTTTCCGCTTTGGCTCGCGAGCTCTCGCTTCATCTTCTGCTGGGATCGTTCAATGAGAAAAGCTCGGTAAAAGGACTCTGTTTCAACAGCAGTGTCTTTTTCGGACCGAATGGGGTTCGCCTTGCGGTGTATCGCAAGATCCATCTGTTCGATGTCGACGTGCCGGATGGCGTGTCCTTTCGCGAATCGGCAACGGTTGCGCCTGGTGCCGCGGTCGTCGTTGCCGAGACCGGTTTCGGCGGCGTCGGCTTGTCGATCTGCTACGACTTGCGCTTCGGGGAGCTCTACCGGGCGCTGGTCGCCCGCGGAGCTTCGCTGCTGACCGTTCCCTCGGCTTTCACCGCGGTCACGGGTCGGGCGCACTGGGAGATCCTGGTGCGGGCGCGGGCGATCGAGTCGCAGGCGTTCGTCGTCGCCCCGGGGCAGCATGGCGAGCACGGCGACTCGGGTTTGCGCGAGAGCCACGGCCACTCGCTGATCGTCGATCCCTGGGGACGCATTCTCGCCGAGGCCCCGGACGGCGTCGGCATCGCAGTGGCCGAGATCGACCCCGCCGAGGTCACGCGGGTGCGTGCCGCCATCCCCATGGCCGCCCACCGCCGGCTTCCCGGCTGACGGCGCCGGGGACGGCGAGCGCCGCCCTGCGCCGCGCCCGGACCGCTTCGGCTAGTATGCGTCCTCACCAGCCACGAGAGGGGTTCCTGTCATGTTCCGAGCGCGGAATACTTGTCGAGTCGTCGCCGCCTGCGCCCTCCTCGGCGCGACCCTGCCAGCGCAGGAGGTCGTCGTGCCGAGCGGGACACCGCCAGCAGTGAAGGTCTTCGCTCTCGGGCTCACCGGCGACGTTCCGCCGACGCGCGAGATCAGCGGCGCGGGCACCGGGCTGGTTCTGACCTTCGGCGTGCTGGTCGATGCCGCGCGGCGGGAGATCTATGTCGCCGATTTCAGCGGCGATGCCATCCGGGTCTACGCGCTCGGAGCCGACGGCGATGTGCCGCCACTGCGTCAGATCGCGGGCGCTGCGACGGGTATCGCCAGTCCGATCGGACTGGCGCTCGACCCGACCGCCGGCGAGCTGTTCGTCAAGACGTTCAGCGACAACGACGTGCTCGTCTTCCCCATCCTGGCCTCGGGTGACGTCGCGCCGGCGCGCGTTCTGACGAGCTCGGTGTCGCTCGGCATCAACAGCCGCGCCGTCACGGTCGATCCGGTCCACCACGAGCTCTACGTCACGACCCAGGATGCGGTCGGGGCGGTGCACGTCTTCGCACTCGGAGCTTCCGGAGTGACCGCGCCCCTGCGCACCCTCGCCGGCGCTGCGACGCAGTTGGCCCACCCCGGGCCGATAGCGCTCGACCTCCAGCACGACGAGCTCTTCGTCGTCGTCCAGGGCAAGGTGCTGACCTTCCAGCGGACGCAGTCGGGCGACGTCGCGCCGACCCGTTCCCTCTCGATCCCCGTCACGGTGGCCGCCGCCGGCATCGCCTACGATGCCGTTCCGGACGAGCTCGTGGTCTCGGGCCAGTCGACGAGCGGGCACGTCCTCGTCTACGCTCGCACGGCGACCGGCGCCGCGGTGCCGCTGCGCGACATCGGCGGCCCGGCGACCGGCCTCAACAACAACGCGCTGCTCTCGATCGTGCCGACGCCGCTGCTCGCCGACGGCTTCGAGGACGGAACGACCACGGCCTGGTCGACTACCGTCCCCTGAGCCGGCGCTCCCGAGCGCCCTGCCACGCCGGGCAGCGTCCGCCTCCAGGCGACCGTCCATTCGGGCAGCGGAACCCCCGCCCGCTGCGTGTCAGAATCCGCTAGTGAAGCGGCGATCGGCCAGCTGGCTCCGATGGCTCCGATGGCTCCGTTGGCGCCAGTGCCCCAGATGGCTCGGCGGCATCTGTGCCGCCTGGAGCCTGGTTTCCCCGTTGCGAGCGCTCGACCCGGGACGCGCGATCACGCAATACGTGCAGAACGTCTGGCGTGCGCCGGGCGCGCTGCCGCACGACGACGTCACGACGATTCTCCAGACCCGCGACGGCTACCTCTGGATCGGCACGGTCGAGGGCCTGGCGCGCTTCGACGGCGTGCGCTCGGTCGTCTTCGACAAGTCGAACACGCCGGCGATCGCCAACAACTGGATCCGGACGCTGGTCGAGGATCGCGACGGCCGCCTCTGGATCGGCACCCTGGGCGGCGGGCTGGTCTGCCTCGAGGGCGGGAGGTTCACCCGCTTCGGCGCCGACGAAGGTATCCCCGGCGACATCGTCTCCGCCCTGTATGCGGATCGCGCCGGACGCCTCTGGGCCGGGACGAGCGGCGAGGGCCTGTTCCTGCTCCGCGGGAGCGGCTTCGTGCGCGCGCCGGGCTCCGCAGCCCTCGCGACGCGCTCGGTCCGCAGCCTGGTCGAAGACAGCGCAGGAACGCTCTGGGTCGGCACCGAGACCGGCCTCTTTCGCTTCATCGACGGCACAGCCGGCGCACTGCCGGGCGAGATGGGTCTGTCGAACGACGCGATCCTGGCGCTCGCAGCCAACGGCTCCGGGCTCTGGATCGGCACCGAGAGCAGCGGCGTGAAGCACCTCGCGGCGGGAACCGTCACCACCTACGCCGAAAGAGAGGGCCTGCCGCACGAGCGCGTCTGGTCGCTCGCCCTGGACCGCGATGGGAACCTCTGGATCGGCACGGACGGCGGTGGCCTCGCGCGCCTGCGCCACGGCACCCTCACGACCTTCGACACGCACAACGGACTCACCAACGATTTCGTCTGGGCCCTGCATGAAGACCGCGAAGGGAGCCTCTGGGTCGGGACCAACGGCGGCGGACTCAACCGTCTCAAGAATGGCGCCGTCCTGGCTTTGACCACGCGCGAGGGCCTGCCGGGCGATTTCGTCTGGTCGGTGCTGCGCGACCGCGCCGGCAGCCTCTGGGTCGGCACCGAGAATGCCGGCGTGGCGCGCATCCGGGAGGACGGGACGACCCGCTTCGGCGCGGCCGAGGGTTTCGAAGGCGCCGCGCGCGCCCTGCTCGAGCGCGCCGATGGCTCGCTCTGGATCGCCGGCGACCGCGGTCTGTACGTCCTCGCCGGCGGCCGGGCCCGGCCCTATCCGCTCGCCGGACACGAGGGCGACCTCCTGCAGGCCTTGGCGGAGGACAGCAGCGGGACGTTGTGGATCGGCACGGTCAGCGACGGGCTGCTGGCGCTCGCCGACGGAGATCTACGCTCTTTCAGCAGCGCCGACGGCCTCGCGAACGACTCGGTCACGGCCCTTCTGCCGGTCGCGGACGGGACGCTCTGGGTCGGAACGGTCGGCGGCCTCAGTCGTCGGGAGCCCGACGACCGTTGGACCTCGCTCACGACCCGCGACGGCCTGCCCGGGAACTACGTGACCGCACTCTTCGAGGGCCGGAAGGGAGAGCTGTGGGCGGCGACGCGGGGCGGACTCGCACGCATCCGGAACGGTCGGGTCGCGAGTCTCACCGCCGCCCAGGGTCTGTTCGACGACGCCCTGATGTCCGCGTTGCCGGGCGACGACGGGTGGATCTGGATGGGCAGCAATCGCGGCATCTTCGCCTCGCCGCTGGCCGAGATCGAGGAGTTGTTCGCCGGCCGCCGCAGTCGCGTTTCGTCGCGCGCCTTCGGTCTCGAGGACGGACTGCGCAGCGTCGAGGTGAACCACTCCGGGACCTCGAGCCTCAAGGACCCCGAAGGCCGGCTCTGGTTCGCCACCCGGGCCGGCGTCGCCATGGTCGCCCCGGCGCGCGCGCAGCGCAATCCGCTGCCGCCGCCGGTGGTGATCGAAGAGGTCGTGGCCGACGGCCGGACACTGCCCGCGCAGGGCCCCTGGCGCCTGCCGCCGGGCACCCGGCGGCTCGACTTCCACTACACCGCGCTCAGTTTCGCCTCGGTGCCCGGAACCGTTCTCCGGCATCGCCTCGAGGGCTTCGACCCGGATTGGGTGGATGCCAAGCCGGATCGCACGATCTCGTACACCAGCCTGCCCCACGGTCGCTACCGCTTCCGGGTGATCGCGGCGAACAGCGATGGCGTCTGGAACCACGAGGGTGCGTCGGTCCAGTTCGAGATCGCGCCCCGTTTCTACGAGACGCTCTGGTTTCGTGCCGGCGGCGTCCTCGTCTTCGCCTTCCTCGGCCCGCTCTTCTGCTATGCGCGGGTGCGTGCCCTGCGGCGCCGGCAGACCGAGCTCGAACGGCTCGTCGCCGAACGCACCGCCGAGGTCGGAGCGGCCAACGCGCGGCTCGAACAGCTGGCGCGCGAAGACGGCCTCACCGGCGTCGCCAACCGGCGGATGCTCGACGAGATGCTCGACGAGGAGTGGCGGCGCGCCGTTCGTCAGGGGTCGCCGCTCGCCATGCTGCTGATCGACGTCGATCTCTTCAAGGACTACAACGACGGCCAGGGCCATCCGGCCGGCGACGCCTGTCTCAAGGCGATCGCGGCCGCGGTGGCCCAGACCTGTCGACGGGCCGGCGAGTTCGTGGCGCGCTATGGCGGCGAGGAGTTCGCCGTGCTGCTTCCGGGCGCCTCGGCGGCCGACGCCCGCGCCACCGCCGAGAAGGTGCGGCTCAGCGCCGAGGCGCTGGGGATTCCTCACCCCGTCTCGCCGTCGCCCCCGTGGTCACGGTGAGCGTCGGAGTCGCCTGGGTCGCTCCTGAGCCCAGCGGGACCGCGGCCGGACTGCTCTACGCCGCCGACCGGGCGCTCTACCGCGCCAAGCAGAACGGCCGCAACCGCGTCGAAGCGCCGCGCTCGAATAGAGAAATCCCGCCCCGGCAAGGCGGCGGCGCTAACCCGCCGCCTCGACCAGCTTCTCGACCACCGTCGGATCGGCGAGGGTCGAGATGTCGCCCAGGTCGCTGGTGTCGCCGGCGGCGATCTTGCGCAGGATGCGGCGCATGATCTTGCCGGAGCGCGTCTTGGGCAGGCCCGGCGCGACGACGATGCGGTCCGGCGTCGCGATCGCGCCGATCGCCTCGCGCACCTGCTGCTTCAGCGCGCCGACGAGCTCCTCGGCATCCCAGGACTCGAACTCCGGGGTGATGATGACGTAGGCGAAGATGCCGGTCCCCTTGATGTCGTGCGGGATAGCCGACGACGGCGGCCTCGGCGACCGCCGGATGCGCGACCAGCGCGCTCTCGACCTCGGCCGTGCCGAGCCGGTGGCCCGACACGTTGAGCACGTCGTCGACCCGGCCGGTGATCCAGTAGTAGCCGTCCTCGTCGCGCCGGCAGCCGTCGCCGGTGAAGTAGAGCCCGGGATAGCTCGTGAAGTAGGTCTCGCGGAAGCGTGCGTGATCGCCCCAGATCGTCCGCGCCTGGCCGGGCCAGGAGCGCCTCAGACAGAGGTTCCCCGAAACGCCGTTGCCCTTGAGCTCCTCGCCCTGGTCGTTCACCAGGACCGGCTCGATGCCGTAGAACGGCAGCGTCGCCGAGCCCGGCTTGGTCGGCGTCGCGCCCGGCAGCGGCGTGATCAGGATGCCGCCGGTCTCCGTCTGCCACCAGGTGTCGACCACGGCGCAGCGCCCCTCGCCGACCACGTCGTGGTACCAGGTCCAGACCTCCGGGTTGATCGGCTCACCCACCGAACCCAGGATGCGGAGCGTCGTGCGCTTGTGCTTCTTCACCCACGCGTCGCCCTCGCGCGCGATGGCGCGCAGCGCGGTCGGCGCGGTGTAGAAGATCGTCACTCCGAGGTCGTCGACGACCTGCCAGTAGCGTCCGGCGTCGGGATAGACCGGGATCGACTCGAACATCACCGTCGTCGCGCCGTTGGCCAGCGGCCCGTAGACGATGTAGCTGTGGCCGGTGACCCAGCCGATGTCGGCGGCGCACCAGTAGACGTCGTCCTCGTGCAGGTCGAAGACCAGCTTGTGGGTCAGCGCGGCATAGACCATGTAGCCGCCGGTCGTGTGCAGGACGCCTTTCGGCTTGCCGGTCGACCCGGAGGTGTAGAGCGTGAACAGCGGCGACTCGGCATGCATCCATTCGACCGGGCAGGTCGAGCGCTGCCGCGTGCACTCTTCCTCGAGCCAGAAGTCCCGCCCGCCCTGCATCGGCACCTCGGTCTCGGTGCGCCGCGCCACGAGCACGGAAGTCGACGAAGGCGAGGCCCTCGACGGCCCGATCGACCGTCGTCTTGAGGGGAATGCGCTTGCCGCCGCGCAGCCCCTCGTTCGCCGTCACCACCAGCTTCGCTCCGGCGTCGAGGATGCGGCCGCGCAGCGACTCCGCCGAGAAACCGGCGAAGACCACCGAGTGCACGGCCCCGATGCGCGCGCAGGCGAGCATCGTCGCGGCGAGCTCCGGAATCATCGGCATGTAGAGCGCCACGCGGTCGCCCTTGGCGACGCCGTGGGCGAGCAGGACGTTGGCGATCCGGCACACCATGTGCTTGAGCTCGCGGTAGGTGATCGAGCGGTAGTCCCCGGGCTCGTCCCCGGCCCAGAGGATCGCCGGCTTGTCGCCGCGCGTCGCTAAGTGCCGGTCGACGCAGTTGTGGCAGGCATTCAGCCGCCCGCCGCCGTACCAGGAGAAGTCCACTTCGCGCAAGTCGGCGTCGAAGATCTGCTGCGGCGGGTGGAACCAGGTGAGGATGTCCGCCTGCTTCTGCCAGAAGCCCTCCGGATCGTCGAGCGAGAGTCGGTACTGGCGCTGGTACTCCTCCATCGAGCGGACATGGGCCTTGGCTGCGATCGCGGCGGGCGGCTGGATCATGATGGGCGTTCCTTTCTGGCTGCGGAAGGTTCCATTCCTCGATCAACTCTGAATGCGTGGATGAAGCTCGGGAAAACGGTGCGAGAGCAGCAGGTAGAGCTCCGCAGCGCCGAGGGCGTCGAAAAGCGGTTCGTGTTCCGGGTAGGCCGGAAGGCCGAAAAAGGTGCGCGCCGGCGTGAGGGCCGTGGGGATCGCCGCATGCTGGGCCGCCCCGGCGGGCAGCCGGTCGGCGACATGCGGCCGCACGCGCTCGATGGCGCGTAGATAGGCGAGCGTGCAGAGCGTGCGCAGCGCCGGCGGTCGGGCGCCCGTGGCGAGCGCCGCGGCGGCCAGGAAGCCGCGCTCGATGCTGGCGCCGTGCGCCAGGAGGACGGCGCCCGCCGCGAGGTGGCGCTCGACGAGCTCGAGCAGCGCCGCCAGGCCGAGTCCGCCGCGCTGCTCGCCCGGCAACACCTGATGGGTCGCGAGCGCGCCGAGGTCGCGCGGGCGGAGCGAGCGTGGATCGTCGACCAGCGCGCGGAAAGCGCTGCCCCAGAGGATGGTGCGCTCCTCGATCGGCACCCATCCGACCGCGACGATGGCGTCCTGCCGCGGCTCGAGACCGGTGGCCTCGAGATCGATCGCCAGCAGCCGGCCGGGGGGAGCAGGATCCGCCATGGTCGCCTTCTCACAGCGCGAAACGCGCCACGAGGCCGTCGCGGACGTTGCGCAGGAGAGTGAAGATGTCCTTGAGGAAGCGGCGCTCGAGAGCGTTCAGCGCCGCCAGGTGGATGCGATGCCCGGAGTCGGAGTCGGCGCGCCGGGCCGGATCGAGAGCGAGCTCCAGACGCAGGCCGGCGAGATAGCGGAAGCCCTCGGCGAGCGTCGCGGCATCGTTGCCGAGCACCGGCTCCGCCGCCGCCAGCCGGTCGAGCGTGCCGCGGGCGCGACTCCCCGCCTCGAGCGCCGAGAGGCGCGCGATCGCGACGATCAGCAGGCTGCCGCGCTTGAGGTCGAAACCCTCCTCGCCCTCCTTGAGCGTACCGAAGAGCCCGAACGGCAGCGCCCAGCCGGAAACCTCGCGCGCCAAGGCGCGCAGGAAATGGCGATCCTCGCCGGCGACGCGCCGCAGCTCGTCGAGCGGCGTGACATCGAGCCCGCCGGCGACGACCCGCAGGTCGAGGAAAGTGTGGATGTCGATGCCATCCTCCTCGCGCGGCTCGGCGATCCAGCGCTCGAAGCGGCGGATCCACCCGGCCATCGGATCGTGCCAGTGCGTCGCCATATAGCCGCCCGGACAGGCCGGGTAGCCGGCCGCCAGGAGTCCATCGACGACCTGTCGCGCGACCCTCTCGACCTGTTGCGCGACTTCGCCGTCCGCATCGCCTCCACCACCGTCGGGCAGCCAGACGAGAGCGTTGTCCTGGTCGGTCGGCAGGATCTGTTCCTGCCGGCCCTCGGAGCCGTGCACCATCCAGGCCAGCTGATCGCGCCCGAGTCCCTGCGCCGCGCAGGCCTCTTCGACCAGCCGCCGGGCGAGACGGTCGGCGAGCGTCGAGACGATCGGTCCGATGCGCAGGGCGTCGATGCCGGTCGCGGCGAGCTCGGCGACCACGCGGCGCAGACGTACCGTGAATCCGGGCAGGAGCTCCGCGAGCGGTCGGCGGTCGAGCTCGCGCCGCAGGGCGAGCGGATGCAGGCTCTGGTGCAGCACCAGGTCGCTCGCCGAGACGAAGCCGACGATGCGCTCGCCCGCGACGAGCGGCAGGTGGCGCACCCCGTGGCGCGCCAGCTCGAGCAGCGCATCGACGTTCGAGGCGCCGGCGCCGATCGTCAGCAGCGGCGAGGAGGCGATCTCCCCCACCGCGGTCGCCGTCGAGAGGCCGGCGGCCATGACCCGGTCGCGCAGGTCGCGATCGGTGACGATGCCGAGCACCGCCGCGAGCGGCAGCTCGGTCACCCCGTCGGCCGGAGGATGCGCCTCGCGCGTCACCAGCAGCGAGCCGACACCGAGATCGCGCATCCGCCGCGCCGCCTCTTCGACCGAGGCTCCGGGAGGGATGGTGGCGAGCGGCCGTCGGCCGAGGTCCCGCGCTTTCGCCAGGGTCGAGCGCGATCCGCTCTCGGTGCTCGCGGACTGCACTCGCAACCGGGCGGCCAGGCCCTCGAGAAAGAAGCGCGCGGCGCCCGGTTCGTCGAGCACGCGCTGGAACTCCGCCTTCGGTACGCGCAACAGCAGGCAATCCTCGGCGGCGACGGCATCGCGCTCCGGCGGCCGGCCGGCGATCAGCGAGGGGAAGCCGAAGCACTCGCCGGGCTCGACGACCTCGAGCAGCTCGCCGTCGCGCTCGAGCCGGACGCGTCCCTTGCGCACGATCCAGAGGGCGTCGATCGGGGCGCTGTCGCGCGCGAAGATGGTCTCGCCGCGGGCCGCGAAGCGCATCTCGAGCACCCGCTCGACGCGGTCGAGGGCCTGCGCGTTGAAGGTATCGAACGGAGCGTGGCGGGAGAGAAAGGCCCGCGGAGAGACCGGCGTGGTGCCTGGCTCGATCATGAGCGGAGCGGCGCGGAGGCGGAGCGGCCGGTGGAAGCGGAGAGGAGCGGCCGCATCAGCCCCGTGAGAGCAAGAGCTCGCTCGCGACGATGAAGACGACCCAGACGGCGGCGACAGCGATCGCGGTGCGCCGGAGGATGGTGATGTACGGCGTGCCTTCGGGCGAGAAGCGGGCTACGGGGAAGACCAGCGGGCGACAGAGCAGCCGGCCGAACGCTTTGAGCTTGCTCCCCTCGCGGCGGCTCTTCCACTCCACCAGGAGGCCGAAACCGACGTAAACCACCAGCATGAAGGCGACGAGGCGGCCGAGGAGGAGGACTTTGACGAGTTCGGGGTGCATGATTGGCGAAGAGTCTAGAGGAAGCGCCGCCGGGGCTCCACTCGAAGGGTGGAAACCCCGGCGGCGGGAGGGATCCGACTCAGTGCCCCGCGTTGATGGCCGCGGAGGCCGAACCGGTCTTGGGGTAGCGGACGCTCACGACGAGATCCTGCGTCGCCTGGTCGGGAGCGGGGGTGAGCAGCGAGACGATCCAGATGACGAGGAAGCCGAGCGGCAGGCCGAAGACGCCCGAGGCGACTGTGGCCGTACCGAACCAGCTCATGCCGTAGAAGCGGCTGCCGATCATGTAGAAGAGGGTGACCGCGAGGCCGGTGACCATGCCGGCGAGCGCGCCCGCCTTGTTGGTCCGCTTCCACCAGATACCCATGACGAGCGCCGGGAAGAACGATGCGCCGGCGAGCGAGAAGGCCCAGGCCACCAGCTCGACGATGATGGCGAGCCGGAAGGTCGCGACGTAGGCGGCGATGAGCGCGGTCACGATGAGGAAAATCTTGGTGATCGTGAGCCGGCGGACGAGCGTCGCCTGCGGGTTGATGACCTTGTAGTAGAGGTCGTGCGAGATGCCGTTGGCGATGGTCAGCAGCAGACCGTCGGCGGTCGAGAGTGCGGCTGCGAGGCCGCCCGCCATGATCAGGCCGGTGACGACGAACGGCAGCCCGGCGATCTCCGGCGTCGCGAGCACCACGAAGTCGGAGCTCTTGATCACGAAGTCGGCGAGCTGCACGATGCCGTCACCCGCTTTGTCGACGACGTCGAACAGACCGGCCGGCTTCCACAGCGTCACCCACGACGGCAGGTCGGCCACCTTGGAACCGACCAGCTTGGTGAACACCGAGAAGCGCGCGAACGCCGCGTAGGCCGGGGCGGTGAAGTACAGCAGGAAGATGAAGAACAGCGACCAGCCGACCGAGGTGCGCGCCTCGCGCACCGACGGCGTTGTGTAGTAGCGCGCCAGGATGTGCGGCAGCCCGGCCGTTCCGATCATCAGGCAGAAGGTGAGGGCGAGGAAGTTCCACATCCCCTTGCCCTTCGGCACGGTGAGGTAGTTGCCGATGGTCGCGTCGTCCGAAGCCGCCGGCGCCTTGGCCTGGGCGGTGGCGGTCTTCTGCGCCGCCGTCAGCTTGACCTTCTCCTCCGCCGACGTCGCTGGATCCTTGATCTTGGCGTCGGCCGCCGCCGCCTCCGCCTTCCAGATCTCCCGCGTCGCCTTCTCCTGCGGATCGCGCGTGATGGCGATCGCCGACTTGTTGTTGAGCTGCAGTACCTTGCCGTAGGCGAGCTGCGGAATCGGGTTCGAGAACAGCTGCCAGGAGAGCACGACCACCGGCACGAGGTAACTGGTGATCAGGATGATGTACTGCGCGACCTGCGTCCAGGTGACCGAGCGCATACCGCCGAGCACCGAGCAGAAGAGGACGCCGATCAGGCCGACGAAGACGCCGACGTTGAAATCGAGGCCGATGAAGCGCGAGACGATCAGCCCGACGCCGGTCACCTGGGCGATGAGATAGGTGAACGAGCAGAGGATGGCCGAGAAGACGCCGACCAGGCGGGCCGCGTTGCCGCCGTAGCGCGCCCCGAGGAAGTCCGGAATCGTGTAGGCGCCGAACTGCCTGAGGTACGGTCCGAGGAAGACGGCGAGCAGGAGATAGCCGCCCGTCCAGCCCATGACGTAGGCGAGGCCCGAGAAGCCCTGCACCGAGAGTGTGCCGGCCATCGAGATGAACGACGCCGCCGACATCCAGTCCGAGCCGGTCGCCATGCCGTTGTAGATCGCCGGCACGCCGCGCCCGGCGACGTAGTACTGGTCGGCGTCCGAGGTGCGCGTCAGGATGCCGATGACGATGTAGATGCCTAGCGACAACCCCATGAAGATCCAGCCGATCCAGCGGTTCGGCAGATCGAAGAAGTGCTCGGCGAGGCCGAGGAGGACGGTCACGCCGAGGAAGCCGACCGTGTAGAGAGTGAAGATCTTGCGCAGATTCACTTTTTGGACTCCTCGTAGATGCCGTACTCGAGATCCTTCTTGTTCATGAGCCGGGCGTAGACCGCGATCTCGATCACGAAGATGGCGAGCGAGCCCTGCGCCGCCATGTAGTAGCCGAGCGGGAAGCCGAGGAAGCTCACCTTGTTGAGCTCACCCGCCCAGATGCCGGAGAGCAGGTAGCCGACCACGAACCAGATCGCCAGCAGGATCATCGTCAGCCGCAGGTTGTATCTCCAGTAGTCCTTCTTCTGTTGCTCGGTCAGTTCCGACATGCCGGCCTCCTTAGAACTGGAAGATCTGCCACTGCAGGTTGATCTGAGTGCGCGACTCGCCCACGTCGGGCTTGATCTCGGTGTAGGAGAGCTTCAGATTGTTGTTGTGGCCGTTGATGTAGTAGGTCAGCCCGGCCGTCAGGCGCTCTTCGTCGACCCGCGACGCGGCGTCGAAGTTCTGGGTGGCGTACTGGACGAACGGCAGGATCTTCGCCGAGCCGAAGTAGAAACCGGTCTCGATCAGCATGTCCGTCTGGTTCGGGAGCGTCGGGGCGAAAGTTCCGCCGTCCGGTTGCACGTAATCGGCCTGCAGGACGAAGCCGTTGCCGTCACCGACCGGCTGGTCGTAGAACAGGTCGACCCCGAACGAATCGTACTTCTCCTGCACGTCGTAGCTCGTCCCGATGGAGAGCGTCCTGGTCTTGCCGAGCGAGGTCCCGCGGTAGAAGAGCCCGACCTGCGGGGTGAAGAACGAGTACATCAGACGGCCGGTGAAGCGCAGGTCGTTCGCCGCGTTGATGCCGCGCACGCCCTGGTAAATGCCGGCGCGATACTCGAGATGGCTGTCGGCGAGATAGCCGCGGGCGCGCAGCCCGTAGTCGCGGCCGACGCGCTCCGTCATCGGAGCGGACTCGACGAACGAGTACGGACCGTAGTCCGTGGCCAGGAGGGTCGCCGCCGACTGGGTGTGGTTGTAGCTCGTTTCGACGAGGAGCATCCCGCCGTCGAGCATGAACTTCGGCGAGAACTTGTAGGTCACGGCGAAGTCCTGGATGAAGATGTCGCCCGTGTCCTTGACGCCGGCGTTGTTCGACTTGCCCAGGTTCGGGCTGTCGGTCTCGAAGAACACCGACAGCTTCTCGCCGAGCGTGAAGCCCATGAGCAGGCGGGCCCGGCGGAAGAAGAGGTTGGTCGCGGTGTCGTTGGTGCCGGCGACGTCGGCCATCTCGGCCTGCATCTGGCCGAGCAGACCGATCTTGAAGTTCATCTTCTCGTCCTTCGAGGTCCACTGCAGCTGGGCGTCCGCCGGGGTCGCGACTCCCACGCTGGTGACGAGGAGGAGCCCCCACGTCGCGCTTCGCATCCGTGTTCTCATCGATGCTCCTTTCGGGCCGAGAGCTGTCGCGCGGCGGTCCATCGTCGGCCTGAGTCCGTCCGCGGGGGGCGCCTTTCGGAGCCCCGAGTCTTCTGAGTTCTGATCGACCAAGAGCACGGTTCGTGCCACGCTCTCCAGCCCCGCAAACAGGGCGGATGGGAGAGCCCAGGCTGAATCGGACTGTAGCGCATTGCAACAGATGACTCGAAAGCGGTCGGCGCGCTACACTTTCGCCATGGCTCCCCTGCCGCCCGAGCATGCGCAGGCGCTGGCCCTCGTCGGCCGCGCGCTCGCACCGTGCGTTTCGCCGGCGCTGGTCATCGCGCGCGACGGCCGCGTGAGCTCCGCCTCGGCAGGCGCCGACCGTCTGCTCGGCGGACCGCAGGCCGGCCGCGCCGTGCGCGAGATCATCGGGCTCGGCTGGCGGGAGCTCGCGCTGGTGGCCAGCGAAGCCGAGTCGGACGTGGTGGTCGCGCTCGCGGTGCGGGCGCCGGGACGTCCGCATGCCGGATGGCGCCTGCACCCGGAGCTCCTGCGCTCCCCGGCCGGCGAGGAGATCGCCGTCGTCGCCTGGCTCGAGGCTCCACTCGAGAGCCATGGCGGTATCGGCGGCAACGGTATCGGCGGTACCGGCGGTATCGGCGGCAACGGCGAACGCAGTGGCGCTCCGCGGCGGCCGGCCTCCGCGGTCGATTTCTCCGATCTCTTCGGCGACGATCCCCAGGTTGTGGCGACGAAGGTGGCGGCCGAACGCTTCGCGCGCACCCGCCTGCCGCTCCTTCTCCTGGCCGAGACCGGCACCGGCAAGGACCTGCTGGCGCGCGCCATCCACGGTGCGAGTCCGCGCCGCGACCGGCCTTTCGTGGCGATCAACTGCGGCGCGCTCTCGCCGCACCTGCTGGAGAGCGAGCTCTTCGGCTATGCCCCGGGCGCGTTCACCGACGCCCGCCGCGAAGGCCACGAAGGCAAGGTCGGCGCCGCCCGCGGCGGCACGCTCTTTCTCGACGAGGTCGCCGAGATGCCCGGTCCCCTGCAGGCGCTGCTCCTGCGCGTGCTCGAGGACGGCACCTACTTCCGGGTCGGCGAAAGTGTGCCGCGCCAGGCCGACGTCCGCCTGATCTGCGCCACCTGCCGGGATCTGCCCGGCATGGTCGAGGGCGGCCTCTTCCGCCGCGACCTCTACTTCCGCATTGCCGGCGCCGTGCTCGGGTTGCCCCCGGTGCGCGAGCGTTCCGATGTGGCGGGCCTGGTGCGCCACGTCTTCGCGCGGCTGGTCGCGACCGAGCCGCAGGAGCGCGCCTCGGCCCGGCTCTCGCGGGGCGCGCTGGCGCGGCTCACCGCGGCACGCTGGCCCGGCAACGTGCGCCAGATCCGCACCGCGCTGCAGTACGCGCTGGCGCTCGCCGACGACAGCGACATCCGCCCGGAGCACCTGCCCAAGCTCGATCTCGAACGCGCGACGGCGGCGGCTCCCGGCGGCGACGGCGCGCCGGGCAACCTGTCCGGCGCGGGGCGGCCCGCCGGAGCCGACGGGGCGCAGCGCCTCGACGAGCTCGAGCACCACCTCGTGACCCGCGCGGTGACCGAGGCCGGCGGCAACCTCGCGCTCGCCTCCCGCCGGCTGGGAATCGCGCGTTCGACCCTCTATCGTCATCTCCGCCGCGCCGACGGCGCGGCTCCGACCCGGCGGCGATAGGATCTCTGCCGAGCGAGCCTCGAACTTGGGTGAACCGGTCCCGGAAAACGCCGCAAGACCGCCCTCGACGGAGGGCGAGCGCCGCCGTGAGCGGGCGCGCAATACACGGCTCGTCGCGGTCTTCCTGTTGGGCTGCGCCGGTTTCGCCGGCCCCCTCCTGCGCGCCGCATCCCGACCGGCGGCAGCGGGCTCCTGGCCGTTGCCCTTCGTCTTCCTCTTCGGCTTCTGGCTGCTGCTGATCGTGCTCATCGCGCTGGCGCTGCGTTCGCGTCCGGAAGAGTGAGACGCCGTGCCTGCTGCCAGTACCCTGATCGCGGTCGCCCTCGCCTACCTGGGGCTTCTCTTCCTCATCGCCGCGGTCGGTGACGCCCGCGCCGCGGCGGGCCGCAGCCCGCTCGCCAACCCGTGGGTCTACTCGCTCTCGCTCGCGGTCTACTGCACCGCCTGGACTTTCTATGGCAGCGTCGGCCGGGCGGCGGGAGACGCCTACGGCTTTCTTCCGGTCTATCTCGGACCGACGCTCGGCGCCGCGCTGGGCTGGGTGGTCTACCGCAAGATCGTGCGCATCGCGAAGCGGGAGCGCCTGGTCTCGATCGCCGACTTCGTCGCCTCGCGCTACGGCAAGAGCACCGGCCTCGGGGCACTGACGGCAATCGTGCTGGTGGCCGGAACGGTGCCTTACATCGCCCTCCAGCTGAAGGCGGTCTCGTCCTCCTTCCTCACCCTCTGGCAGAGCACCCATCTCGAGCCGCTCGCGGCCGACCGCGTCTCGCTCGCCTGCGCCGGCGTTCTGGCGCTGTTCGCGATCCTCTTCGGAACGCGCTCGGTCGACCTCACCGAGCAGCATGCCGGCCTCGTGCTCGCAATCGCCTTCGAATCGCTGGTCAAGCTGGTCGCCTTCCTCGCAGTCGGCATCTTCGTCGTCTGGGGGTTGTTCGACGGCATGGGCGACATCTTCACCCGCGCCGCCGCCCAGCCCGAGCTCGCGGCGATGCTGGCGCGCACGAACGCGAGTGATGGCGACTGGGTCTGGATGACTCTTCTCTCCCTGCTGGCGTTCTGGTTCCTGCCGCGCCAGTTCCAGGTCGCCGTCATCGAGAACGTCGACGAACGCCACCTGCGAACCTCGTCCTGGCTGCTGCCGCTCTACCTGCTGGTGATCAACATCTTCGTCCTGCCGATCGCGCTCGCCGGCAGGCTGATGCTGGGCTCGACCCCTGGCAGCGCCGCCGCCGCCGACGGCTACGTGCTCGCCCTGCCGATGCTCGCCGGACAGGAGACCCTGGCCGTGCTGGTCTTCCTGGGTGGACTGTCGGCGGCGACCGGCATGATCATCATGGAGAGCCTGGCGCTCTCGAACATGGTGGCCAACGATCTCGTGCTGCCGCTGCTCCTGCGCCGCAAGGGGCCGTCGGAGAACTTCCGCTTTCCGCTCCTGGTGAGCCGCCGCCTGGCGATCGCCGGCGTCGTCCTGCTCGGCCATCTCTACGCCGTGTCGGCGACCACCGGCGCCTCGCTGGTGACGATCGGCCTGATCTCCTTCGCGGCCGTCGCGCAGCTCGCCCCGGCGACCCTCGGCGGCCTCTACTGGACCGGCGCGACCCGGCGCGGCGCCATCGCCGGGATGCTCGGCGGCGCCATCATCTGGGCCTACACGCTGCCGCTGCCGACCCTCGCCGCCGGCGGCCTGGTGCGGCCCTCCCTCCTCGCCGACGGGCCGTTCGGCATCGCGCTGCTCCGGCCGCAGGCGCTGCTCGGCCTCGCCGGCATGGACCCGCTGTCGCACTCGCTGCTGTGGAGCCTGTTGGTCAACATCGTGCTCTACGTCGGGGTCTCTTCGCTGGGATCCCCGAATGCGGTCGAGCGCCGTCAGGCCCAGCGCTTCGTCGGCGCCTTCCGGCGCGAGTCCGGCGCGGACTCCTCGCCCTGGGCAGCGGAAACGCCGGTCGCCGCGGTGCGCAGCCTGCTCGGCCGGTTCATTGGCCAGGAGCGCACCGACCGCGCGCTCGCCCTTCGTGCCGAAGAGTTGGGAGAGGACATCGCCAACGACACCGTCGCCGATCCGGAGCTCCTCGCCTACGCCGAGAAGCTTCTCGCCGGCACGACGGGAGCGGCCTCGGCGCGGGTCGCGCTCGCTTCGGTCGCCAGCGAACACGCCCTGGGAGTCGGCGAGGTCGTCGAGCTGCTCGACGAGACCTCCCGCGTGCTGGCGGCGAGCCGCGAGCTCGAGGAGAAATCCCGCCTGCTCGAAGCAGCGTCGGCGGAGCTCAGGCAGGTGAACGACCGCCTGCAGGAGCTCGACCACCGCAAGGACGAGCTGCTGTCGACGATGGCGCACGAGCTGCGCACGCCACTGACCGCCATCCGCGCCTTCGCCGAGATCCTGCACGACAATCCCGAGCTCGCCCTCGAGCAGCGCACGGAGTTCCTCGGCATCATCGCGCGCGAGAACGAGCGCCTCACCCGGCTCATCCAGGGCCTGCTCGACCTCGCCAAGCTCGAGGCCGAGGGAATGTTCGAAGGCCCCGGGACGGTGCAGCTCGCCGATGTCGTGCTCGACGCCGCGGAGTCGATGGGCCAGCTCGCGACGTCGCGCGGCGCGCGGCTCGAGCTCGACCTCGCAGCCTCCCTGCCGCGGGTCGCCGGCGACCGCGACCGGCTGATCCAGGTGGTGATCAATCTGCTCTCCAACGGCCTGCGGCACGCCGCGGCGGAGGGCGGCCGGGTACTCGTCCGGCTCGAGCCGCGCGCCGGCGCGGTACGCCTGGAGGTGACCGACAACGGTTCCGGCATCCCCGCGGACTACCTGGAATCGGTCTTCGAGCGTTTCCGCCAACTGCCGCGCCACGGCACCGAACGCCGCCACGGCACCGGGCTCGGGCTCGCCATTTCGCGCAAGATCGTCGAGCAGCACGGCGGCCGGATCTGGGCCGAGACGGCCGCGCCCGGCGGCGCCTCCTTCGTCGTCGAGCTGCCTGCTGCCGCCCGCACGGGCGCAGCGGAGGCGCTCGACTTCGGGCGCGAGCCGCTCACCCGATTCACCGAATCCGGAGGTGTCACATGAGTCGAAGGCCGCGGGTCCTGATCGTCGACGACGAGCCGAACATCGTGCTTTCGCTGCAGTTCCTGCTGTCGCGCGAGGGCTACGAGATCGACATCGCCCGCGACGGCGAGAGCGCCCTCGAGATCGCCGCGCGCACGCCGCCCGACCTCGTCGTGCTCGACCTCATGCTGCCGGGCCTCGACGGCTACGAGGTCTGCCGCCGGCTGCGCGCGGCGCCGGCCACCGCCGCCGCGAAGATCGTGCTGGTCACCGCGCGGGCGCGCGAAGCGGAGCGCGTCCGCGGCCTCGAGGAGGGCGCCGATGCCTACGTCACCAAACCGTTCTCGACGCGCGAGCTGATTGCGACGGTCGGGCGCTTCCTCGGACGAGCGCCGTCGTGAGCCGCGCGCCGCGCCAGCGGGCCGCGCAGCCGCCCCCCCACTCCGGTGTGCCAAGGCCGGCGGAGGTCGAGCCGGAGGTGCGCGAGCTGCGGTCGTCGATCGGCAACCTGCGGGCAGCGGCGGAGGCGCTGGCAGCCACTGCCAGCCCGCGCTCTTCCCGGTCCGCGGCGCTGCTGCAGGCGGTCGTCGAGGAGGCGGAGCGGGCCAGCCGGGCGGTCGACCGGCTCTCGGCCATTCTCCACGAACCCGGTCCCGGCCAGGGCGGCGGACGCGCCGTGAAGGTGGCGAGCCTCGCCGCCGAGATCGCCCGCCGCGCCGCCGACGAGCTGGACCTCGCCGTGCATCTCGCAGGAGCGATCGACGAGAGCCTCACCGTGCCGCCGTCGTTCACCCGCTCGATCCTCGGCGCGCTCGGCCGGTTGCGCCGCGACTTCAGCGTCGGGGAGGTCGAGCTCTCGGCACGGCGCCACGCCGACCTGCTGGCGCTCGAGATCGCCTTTTCGGCGCGCGAGCCGGAGAGCTCGCGGCTGCGCGAGGAGCATCATCAGGTACTCGCCGGCGGATCGCGCGGCGAACCGTCGCTGGGCGACGAGGCCCGCGCCGCCGGCGGCGAAGCCTGGCTCGCGATCCGCCGTGGCGAGGCGACCTTCTCCCTGCGCATCCTCCTCCCGATCGCGGCGGCAGGTTCGCACACGCCATCGGCGGCGCCGCAGCCGCCCGGAAACCGTTCGCCGCAGGCCCCGTAAAGGACTCCATGCGCCTCCTCTCGCTCGCCCTCGCCGCCGGTGTCGGACTGGCCGCACTCGCCGGACTCACCGGAGCCAGGAGCCTCACCGCCCAGCAAGCCGCGGCGGCGCCGGTTCCGGTGCCGCCGAAGACGCCCCGAGCGCCCGCTCCTGCGGGCGTGGCCGCCACCGCGCCGGACCTCGCCGGCGGTGTCGCCCCGCGCCGGACCTCGCCGGCGCTATGGAGGCCTTTGCGGCCGGGATGGATGCGAAGGAGCGCCAGGACTTCGTCCAGTATCGCGCCGGCATCGAGCGCGCGGTCGAGCTGCTGCCCGATCCCGCGCGCCTGCTCTACCGGCTGGCGGTGGCGCGCCTGCTGGCCGGCGACGCCGCAGGCGCCGTCGAGGCCTATCGCCGCCAGGTGGACGCCGGCATCGCCCGCGACCCGCGAAAAGACGCCGACCTCGCCGCCCTGCTGCCCGATCCCCGCTTCCAGGAGGCGCTGGCGCGGCTCGACGCGCTGCCGGCCCCTCTCGCCGGGTCGGCGCTCGCGTTCGAGCTGCCGGAGCGCGACCTCATCGAGGGCATCGCGCACGATCCGAAAACCGGATCCTTCTTCCTTTCGAGTGTCGCGCAGCGGAAGATCCTCCGGCGGACGAAGGACGGCACGGTCTCCGACTTCGTCCCGAGCGGCGCCCACGGCCTGCTCTCGCCGCTCGGGCTGGCGGTCGACACGGAGCATCGCCGCCTCTGGATGGTCTCGGCAGGCCTGCCGCAGACCTCTGCCTTGAAGAAGGCCGACCGCAACAAGAGCGCTCTGCTGGCCTTCGACCTCGACACCGGAGCCTGGCAGCGCACCGTCGACGCGCCGCCCGGCGACCGCAGCTGGAACGATCTCGAGCTCGCCGCCGACGGCAGCGTCTTCATCTCCGATCCGGCGGCGAAAGCGATCCTGCGCGTCCAGCCGGACGGCGGCATCTTCACTCTCCTCGCCGGCGAGGAGGTCCTCGGCTCGCCCGGCGGGCTCGCGCTCTCGGCGGACGGACGCCGGCTCTACGTCGCCGACTGGACGAACGGGCTCGGCGTCCTCGATCTCGAGGCCGCAGGCGCGGCGCGCTGGAGCTGGATGCGGCCCCCTGCCGGTTCGACGGTGCTCGGCATCGACGGCCTGCGGCGCCACGGGAACCGGCTGATCGCGATCCAGAACGGCGTCATGCCGCCGCGCATCCAGAGTTTCGAGCTCGCGCCCGACGGGCGCTCGCTGGTCGCCGCCAAGGTGCTCGAGAAGAATCTCCCCGAGTGGGACGAGCCGACGCTCGGCGTGCTGGTGGACGGCGCCATCTTCTACGTCGCCAACAGCCACTGGCCAGCGTTCCCCGGCGACGAGTCCGCTCCGACCGACACCACGAAGCTCTCCCCGACCGCCATTCGCCGCCTGCCGCTCGACTGAGCCGGCGGGCGACGCGGGCCGGCGGCGGGCTACTGCCCGCCGAGGATCAGCGGCAGGCCGTCCTTGCCGGCGCCGATGACGACGACCTTGGCGTTCTGGCTGCGCGCGATCTCCATCGTCGCCTCGATCCCCTTCCACTTGAGGAGCTGCTCCGAGATTCCCGCGAGACGATCTTCTGGAAGTCGGCGACGCCCTGGGCCTCGATCCGCTTGCGGTCGGCCTCCTGGCGCTCCTTCATCAGAACGAACTCCATCCGCTGGCTCTCCTGCTCCGCCGAGAGCTTCTGCTCGATCGACGCCGAGAGCCCGGCGGGCAACCCGACCTTGCGCAGCGGCGTGTTCTCGATCACGATGCCGCGCTTCTCGACCAGCTTGCGCAGCTCCTCGGCGAGCAGCCCCGCGAGATGGTCGCGCTCCGAGGTGTAGAGCGCCTTGGCCTCGTACGAGGCGGTGACGCCGCGGGCCACCGAGCGGAACTGCGGCTCGAGCAGGATCTCCGAGGTAGCGCGACACCCACCGTGCGGTAGACCTCCGGCGCCATCTCCGGATCGAGATGGAAGAGCGCCGAGACCTCGAGCTGCATCGTCAGCCCCTCCTTCGACGGCACCTCCATCGACCTCCTTGAGCTCCTGCGTCTGGATCGCCATCGGCATGACGCGCGCCAGCGGATTCACCAGGTGCATGCCCGACTTCAGACTCTCCGGGCCGCACGACACCGAAAAGATCGATGACTCCGACGTGACCCGCCGGAATGATCCGCACGAGTTGGGTGAGCGAGGCGAGGAGGGCGACGACGGCGACCACGGTCAGGAACTTGCGCGATGCCGCCATGGCGGCGGCGCGCATCGGGTCATCGGTGCCGGCCGAGAGCTGGCGGGCGGCGAAGAAGGCGGCGACGGCCACGCCGAGAGCGAGCAGGAAGAGCATGGAAGACTCCTTTCAGGAGAAGACGGCCTCCGGGCGCGAGCCTCGAAGTGCCCATCGAGACTAGCACCCGCGCGCGCTTCTAACGACCGAGAAGCTCCGCCAGGACCGCCACACCGCGCAGCGCCCGCTGCGGTTCCACGGCGGTATAGCAGAGCCGCACGCAGGTCGGGAACGGACCGAAGCTCGAGCCCGGCGCGATCAGCAGGCCGCGATCGACGCAGGCTTCGAGGAGCGCAACGAGTCCGCGCTCGGCGAACCCGGGAGCGGCGAAACCGCGCGCGATCAGATCCTCGGCGACGTCGAAGAAGAGAAAGGTACTGCCTTCGGGCGCTGCGACGCCCAGCCGCGCGGCCGCCGCCCGGCTGGTCGCGGCGTAGCTCGCGCAGGCCGCCGCCGCCCAGGCGTCGCCCGGGCCCGCCAGCGCCCGCACCGCGGCGAGCTGCGCCGCGGTCGGCGTCGAGTAGAAGGTGTGGGTCGCGACTTTGCGCAGCTCGGTCATGACCGCCGCCGGTCCGACCATGTAGCCGCAGCGGTTCCCCGCCATGCCGTAGCACTTCGAGAAGGTCTGGGCGAGGAAGGTCCGTTCCGGCGCCAGCGCCAGCGCGCGGGTGTGTTCGCCCGAGAAGACGAACGGCTCGTAGACCTCGTCCGAGAGAATCCACAGGTTCCGCGCTCGCGCCCACTCGACCATCGCCTCGACCCAGCGGCGCGGCAAGAGCCTGCCGCTCGGGTTGTTGGGGGTCGAGAAGTAGAGCGCGACCGTTCGGGAGGTGCACAGCGCCTGGAGGCGGGCGACAAGGCTCTGCGCGGTGTCGGGGCTACTGGCGCCAGGGGCGCCAGGGGCGCCAGTGGTGCCAGCATCGGATCCAGCTCGGCCGAAGTCGATCGGCACCGCCACCGGCTTGCCGTGAAAGGAGCGCACGATGCCCTCGATCAACGGCCAGTAGGGGGCCAGGATCAGCACCTCGTCCCCGGGATCGAGCAGCGCCCCGGCGACCGCGCCGAGCCCGCCGGTGGCGCCGGCAGCGACGAGGATGTTGTCGCGTTCGAGCGCCAGGCCGGTCTTCAGGCGCTCGCGCTCGAGGATCGCGTCGAGCAGCGCCGGCAAGCCGTGGACCGGCGCGTAGCGGTGCATGCCCGGATAGTCCGCGACCCGGAGATCCTCCATCCGGCAGCCCTCCGGCGGCTCCATCCAGGTGTCGCCGACATGCAGCGGAAAGGTCTCGCCGGCGAAGCGCTCGAGCCGGTGGGCGAGCCCGGAGTAGACCGAAGGCGGAATTCCGCCCAGATGTCCGGCGGCGTGGGGAAAACTCGGCATGGCGGATCTCCTGCGGGGTGAGCGCCGCCCCGCGAAGGGTCGGAGCGCCCGCGCACCGACTCTACGCCACAGCCCACACTGACCTAGAATGGGCAGCATGTCCGAGCGCCGGCTGAACACGCCCGCGAGCTCCACCACCCCGGTTGCTTCGACCATCGCACCGCGCCGCGCCACCGTGCTCGGCGTCGTGCTCTTCCTCTTCATCCCGGTAGTGCTCGTGCTCTTCGTGGCGCACCCGGCGCCGGTCGCGGGGAGCCTCGCCGGCGGACTCCTCCTGATGGCCGGGCATCGCTTCCTGGCGCGCCCCTACATGCTGGCGACGCGGCCGCACAAATGTATCTGGTGCAACCGCTTCTTCACCGAGCGCCGGCCAGGCCAGCTCGCGTTGGTTCTCGCCCAGGGGGGAGACGCTCCGGCGCTCGATCTGCTGGCCTGCGCCGCGCACGTCGATCCGGCGCGGCGCTTCTTCGCCTTCGTCGAGCGCTGCCGGCAGCCGCTACGGATCGGCATCGGCCTGCCGCTGGGCCTGCTGCTCGGCTCCCTCGTCGCGTTCTCGGCCGGCCTCGGGGATCGGACCGAATCCGCGACGGCTCTCTTTCGCCTCGCGGTCGGCCTGAGCGTCCACCTGGCCGCGCTCGGTCCCTGGCTCGGCGCGCCCCGCGAGCACAGCCGCGCCGCCTTCCCGGTGCACAACTTCTACCTCCTCGGTGTCCGCGCCATCCTGTGGATCTTCCGCCTGGTGGGAATCTGGTGGATCGTTGCCGGCGGTGGCTATTGGCTCAAGGCCGCAGGCCTTTTGCAATAGACCGCCGCAGGCCTTTTGCAATAGACCGCCGCAGGTTTTCTTCATCCTCGGCCGCAGGCCTTTTGCAGGAGGCCCCCTACTCCACCACCACCGTCACCGCGCGCGAGCGCGCGGCGGTGAAGGGGACTCTCGCCTGGAAGGTGTGCTCGCCCGGGACCAGCGGCCAGCGCAGGTCGAAAGGAGGGTCGACAGTGCGGAACGGCCGGCCGTCGACGTACCAGACGAGCTGATCGACCCGGGGTTCGACGACGGCGGTGAGCGCCAGGGTGTTCTGGTCCGGCGGCGTCTCGGGATCGAGCAGCAGGCGCAGGCCGGTCTCGGGCGAGGTGATCTCGATCCGGGGCAGGGTGGCGCCGAGGAGAGCGGGGGCCTGAGGCGTGAGTGCTCTGGGGACACTCAATAGAGTGTCCCCAGCCGTTTCGGTCGTCCAGCGGGCGACGGCGTCGGCCTCCCCCATCGCGTTCGCGGCGGTGCTGGCGAGCCAGCGGGCATAGCGCGGCGGCAGATCGACGAAGGTGCGGACCTCGACGAACTCTGCCGGCGTCGCCGCCGTCGCGATGCGCTCGCTCCGCCGGTCGATCGCCAGCCGCCGATGCACCGCGCACTCGCCGAGGCCGGCGAGCTCGCCGCCCCCGCCCGCCTGGCTTCCGATACCCGGCAGCCACTCGAGCACCACGCGGTCGCAGGCGGCGGTGGCGCGCTGGCCGGAGAGGGCGCAGAGCTTCACGCTCTGGTAGCCCCGCGGCGGCGGGAAGTCGAGTCCCTCGAGCCCGTCCATCTTCTCGCCGTGCAGGCGCTCGAGGACCGACTGCGCGAGGCGCGCGGCGATGCGGTAGCCCGAGAGCGCGGTCATCGGCCGTTCGTCCGGGTGCCCGACCCAGACGCCGACCAGATAGCGCTTCGACCAGGCCACCGTCCAGGCGTCGCGATAGCGCGAGGAGGTCCCGGTCTTGACCGCCACCGCGAACGGATACTCCGCGAAGCCCATGCGCGGGAAGGTCGGCAGGCGAGCCTGCGGATCGGCGAGGAAGAGGGTGACCAGCCGGGCGGTGGACTCGGAGAGCAGCCGCTCCGCCGGCGGCGCGTCGCGGGAGGAGGGGACACCCTTAAGGGTGTCCCCTGGTTTCCCGTCGTCGTACCAGCGGAGCTCGTGCAGCGTCCCGTCGCCGGCGAGGGTCGTGTACGCCGTCACCAGGCGCTCCAGCGTCACCGGCAGCGAGCCGATCGCCAGTCCGAGGCCGTAGCGCTTCGCCGGCCGCTCATGGTGATGGAGTCCGAGCTCGGCGAGGAAGCCGTAGGCCTCGTCGAGACCGAGGCGGGAGAGCAGAGCGACCGCCGGGACGTTCCGCGAGTTGGCGAGCGCCACCCGCGGCAGCATCGGCCCGAGGAAGCGCGCGTCGGAGTTCAGGATTCCGGAAGGGCCCGGCTCGAGGTCGTCGAGGATCGACGCCGGCGTGATCGTGCCGCGCTCGAGCGCCTGCGCGAAGAGGAACGGCTTGAGGGCGCTTCCCGGGCTGCGCGCGAGGCGCAGGTAGTCGATCGCACCGGCGTGGTCGGCGTCGAAGTAGCCGGTCGAGGAGACCGCCGCCAGGACCTCCCAGCGCTCGCGATCGACGACCATCACCGCAGCGTTGCCGGCGCCGCGATCGGCGGCGTCGCGCACCGTGCGCCAGGCGAGCGCCTCCGACCTCGCGCTGCAGGTCGAGGTCGAGCGTCGCGGTGACCAGCGGCCGCCGCGCGCGCATCGCCGCCGGCACCAGCGCGTCGTAGTGCAGGAGCGCATGCAGGGCGGCATCGGCGCGCTCCCCTTTCCAGGGCAGGGCGAGATGATCGATCTCGGCGTTCGCCGCCGCGAAGTCGATCGCGGAAAGCGTGCCGCGCGCCGCCAGCTGCGCGAGGATCTGCCGCCCGCGCCGGATCGCCCGCAACCTGCCGGCCGGCTCGTACGGGTCCATCCGCGACGGCGACTGCGGGATCGCGGCGAGAAAGGCGATCTCCGCCCACGACAGGTCTTCGACCGGCTTGTCGAGGTAGCGCCGCGCCGCGTAGGCGATGCCATGGATGCGATGGCCGTATGGCACGATGCGCAGGTAGTGGCGCAGGAGGCCCTCCCGGCCGTAGCGCCCGGTGGCGATCCAGGCCGTCGCCGCTTCGAGGGCCTTGCGCAGATAGCCGCGCGACCCTGGATGCTGCAGCCGGGCGACCTGCATGGCGAGCGTCGAGGCGCCGGAGACCCGCTCGGCGCTGGTCGCGTTCTGCCGGAAGGCACGCAGAATGGCGATCGGATCGACGCCGGGATGGAGCCAGAACCGCCGGTCCTCGATCGCCAGCGTCGCCGCCACGACGCGCTCCGGCAGCTCCTCCACCGGCCAGAAGCCGAGCCGCTCGTCGCGCGGACGGCTCGAGTCACCACGATCCGGCAGCTCGCCGACGAACCGCCCCGCGCGGTCGCGCACCAGCAGCGTCGGCGCCGGCGCGGTGAGCGTCGAGCGCCAGAAGGCGATCGCGACGAAGACGCTCCAACCCAGGACGACCGGGGAGAGCAGCAGCCACCACCGTCTGTGGGATCGAAGAAGCGAAAGCACCGCCACCATCCTAGCGTCTGGAAGACGCTCCGTTCAGGGCGATGGGAAGTGCACGAGAAGAGGCACTTCTCGCACCCCGGACCCATGCCGGACTCAGCGCCGCTTCGGCAACTGCTCCTCTCAGGGCAACGACAGACTCCAGCGCGCCGTGCCGGCGCTCTCGAAGCCGTCCCAGAAGAGCACCACGACGCTCCCGAAGCAGTAGATCCGGCGCGTGATGTCGCAGCTGTTGCCGAGGCCTTCGGTCCAACGGAACGAGCGCGCCGCGTCTTGGTGACCGAAGGTCTCGTCGAAAGCGTTGGTGGCGGAGGTCCAGCCGTTGCAGTGGTCGGCCGTCGCGGTGCCGTCGCCGAAGGTGCCGGTCTGCACGCCGTAGGAAATGCCGGCATGACTGCCGTGCTCGTCGACGTGCAAGCTGTTGGCGGCGAAGCCGTCGATGAGGTCGGCGTGCGAGTTGGCGATCGGATAGTTGTCGACCCGCCGGAAGCCGGCATCGAGGGTGACACGGTCGCGCGCGTCGTGCGTGGCGTCCGACAGCCAGGCGACGAACGACTCGGGCGCCGGCAGGTGGGCCACCGCGGCGAGATTCCGGCAAATGGCGTCGCCGGCGGCGAGGCCGGTCGCGGCGCCCGCCTGCGGCCAGGCCCCCAGATCGCCGAAACCGGTCGCGGAGCTGACGAAGGCTAGGGCCGCCGGCGACCAGCCGAGGTTGAACGGCTGGCTCACCCCCGGCTCGAAGCAGAGCAGTCGCAGGGGGGTGTCGCAAGTGAAGGAGCTGCCACCGGTCCAGCCGTAGGCGCTGGACTGAGAATGCCCCCGTGTGCCCCATTCGCTGGCGCTCACGCTCGTCCAGTCGAGGCAGCTCTCGGAGTCCCAGACGCCATCGGCGTCGGTCCCGGTCCAGACGCTGCCGCCGGCGTAGTCGGGCTCGGCGCCGTTCTCGTCGAGCAGGATCGGCCGGTAGATCACCTTCTCCGGGCCGGTGAGCTCGGCGAGCGACGCCGAGAACGGCGTGATGCCGTTCGCCAGATACCAGGGTCCGGCCCCCGGCTGCGCCCCGCCGCCGCAGCCGGTGTCCTTCGTGCCGGAGAGTCCCTGGACGTGGCAGTAGGCGTCGGTGGTCGAGGTCGACAGCCAGACGCGGTAGGTCGCCGCGTTGGGCAGCGTCGCCGCGGCCGCCCGCGCGCGGCAGATCGAGTCGCCCTTGTCGAGCGCCGTGGCGCCGGTGGCGCCGGCCCACGAGGAGAGATTGCCGTTGCCGGTCACCGAGGTCACAAAGCCACGGCGGGTGACGGCGCTCGCGGGTGCGGCGGCGAGACCTGCAAGAGCACAAACAACGACGGTTCGAACGACGATCCGGGAAATCAGCGGCTGAGTCAAAGGAACATCCCCCTACAGGAGGATTCGCAGCGAGCACGATTCCGGGGCCAAACGCCGGAACGAGCGCCCAGAAAAAAGACACCTCCCTGCTTCAGGGAACCGCGGCGCTCCAGTAGGACCGCCCGGCGCTCTCGAATCCGTCGCTGAAGATCAGCGCGGTGGTGAGCCGCACGGCGGCGAAGCGGATGTTGCCGTCGCCATCGCGGGCGAAGCCGGCGCCGAGCGCCCGGCCGCCGGCGAGCGCGAGGCCGAGCCCGCCGTCGAGCTCGTCGGCCGCGAGATCGATCTCGACCCGGATCCGCCCGTTGCTGTCGAACGTCGGGTCGAAGCTGCCGTCCGGCAGCAGGCGAACGAACAGCAGGCCGCCGAGCTGCGTGCCGGGACCGTTGATGCGTCCGACGCCGACGATCTTGCGGTCGCCCTGGACGACGACCTCTTCGATGGTCGAGCCCTCGTCGTAGGTCGTCTCCACCCAGCCGAAGGCGGCGTCGAAGACGCCGGTGGCGTCGAACCTGGCGATCGCTCCGGTTGCCGGGGTCGACTGCTCGAGGGCATTGCGCAAGCCGACCACCAGGGAGCCATCGACCGGATCCAGCGCCAGTGAGCTCGGCGAGAAGTTGTCCGCCGGGGTGGCGCTGGCGATGCCGTCGCCGCCGCCGTAGGTGAGGTCCAGGTCCCCTCCGGCGGTGAAGCGGTAGATGCGGATCTCGTCCGGCGTCGGCGTGCTGTTGACGGACGCGACGAGGATCCGCCCAGCCGGATCCACCGCCAGCGCGCCGACGAGATGCCCCGACCCGACTTCGACCCGTCGCCAGCCGTTGTCGCCGAACGCGGTATCGACAGCGCCGTTGGCATCGAGCCGCACGAGAAACGGCCCGCGGGCGCTCGTCGGGCTGGGCGAGGCCATGCCACCGAAGAGGAAGCCGCCCTGGTGCCCGATCGCCACCCACGTCGTGCATTGGCCGACCCACGGCCAGGTGGTGATCTGCACCACGCCCTGGTCGCCGAACGTCGTGTCGAGGTCGCCCGCCGCCGTGAGCCGCGCCATCGCCGGGATCATCGCGCCGCCGCTCGCGGCGGTGGTGCCCAGGAGGTGAATCCGCCCGGAGGCATCGAGCGCCAGCGCCTGCACGTCGTCCTGACCCGAAATGAGGGCATCGATCGGCACGATGAGCCCGCCGCTGTTCCCGAAGCCGGTGTCGAGCGTCCCGTCCGGCAGCAGGCGCGCGATTCCGAAGTCGGTGAGATTCGTCGCAGTCCCGATCGAGCCCGCGAGCAGCACCTTGCCGTCGGGCTGCACCGCGGCGGCTCGCGCCATGGTTTGCCCCTGCTGCCAGTCGACCGTCGTCCGACCGTCGCCCGAGAACGCCGGGTCAGGAACGCCCTCGGCGGACAACGACGCCGGCAGGCCGACGGCGGCCGACAGGAGCAGCGGGAACAGGATCCGCGAAGAATTGCGGCGCATGAGTGACCTCCGTCCAATAGAACGGAGAACTGGGCCGCGGGGCGACAGCGCGCCGCGCAGCCACTCACGTCAGTCCCCGGCTCCCGCCGGGCGGACCACGCTCACCGTCGCCCCGGCGCCGGTGCCGACCTGGCTGCCGTCGTACATCATCTCGGCCTTGGCCGGCGGCTGCACGAAGCTGCCCGGGACCGTCGCGCGGGTGCGGAAGGCGAACTCGTAGGTGCCCTTCGGGCAGCGTGTCGTAGTAGAACGCCACCTGGTCGTCGAGGTAGGCGGCGTAGGTCGGCGTCAGCGTGAGCGCGCCCGTGGGCTTGGCCTCCGGCGGCGCGGTCTCGAGGTTGCGGGTTGAGCGGCTCCATGCCGGCGGCGAGCGGCACGACCACGGCGACGAAGTGGCGATCCTGCGGGTTCACCACCTGCACGCGCTCCTCGACCACCTCGCCGACGGTGAGCGCCACCGATCGTGCCCCGGCGCATCGAGGCGCGACGCGCTCGGGGGCGCCCGCGGCGCCCCGTCCGGTAGACCAGCTGCTCGCGCGAGACCACGAAGCCGTCGCGCCGCGGCGCCACCTGCGGCCGGGAGCGGCCGGCAGGTAGCTCGGTTCGGTGCGCGCCACCGGCCCCGACGGCGCCGCCGGCGCGGGACCGAGCTGCCCGCGTCAGCGACGCCGGCCGCCGTCCGTGCCGCCAGAAGGCGGTCGGCGCGCCGGCACCAGAGCGCAGCGCGACGCGTCGCCCTCGGCGGCGAGACAGTCGACGCTCGCCGACGCCGCGCCTCCGTCCGCGCCTCGACCGAGAAATCTGGCCAGCGCCAGGATCGCCGCCGCGTTGGCGTTCGTCGTGCCCCAGCCGTCGCCGCGGCCGAGCGCGACGAGCGCGTCGGCGAGCAGCCGATCTTCTGCGCCTCTCCGGCGCCGCCCGTTCGCGCGCGCGAGCGCCCGGGTCATCACGGCGACCGTCGCGTCTCCGAGGGGAGGAGCAGGCCGTTGCGCGCGCCGCGCCGGTCCTGCAGGCCGGCGTAGATCTCGCGGCCCTGCTAGAGGCGCGCCACGACCCCTTCCAGAGCTCGTCGGTCGAGCGGCGCGCAGCGCCGGCGCCGCGCCGCCGGCGCGGTCGAAGGCGAGGAGCACGTCCGCGACGTCCTCGAGGTCGAGGAACTGCGCCTGGCGCGCCAGCTCGTTGCCGTAGGCGGCGTTGAACTTGCCGGCCGCCGCCAGCGCGCCCAGGGCCTAGCTGCGCTCGGAGAAGGACTCCCCGTCGAGCGAAGCCCGAGTAGTCCGAGCGCAGCGCCTGCTCGAGCGCGCGCAGCACCCTGTCGAGCAGCTCGGCGTCGACCGGGTAGCCGGCGCCTTCGCCTCGACCGAGAAACTCGCCGCCCACGCGGTCAGCGAGACGAGCCGCCCGCCCCCGGCCAGTAGGAGACGAGGCCGCTCGGCTGCTCGCACCAGCGGCAGCCACTCGAGCGTGTCCGGCGACGGCGCGGTCGATCGCGGCCTCGCCGTCCTCCAGCTGCAGCAGATCCCGGAAGCGCCGCAGCGCCAGCTGCGCCCGCGCCTCGCTGAGGCGCTGCTCGGTGCAGCCGTACGGGTAGCCCAGCAGGAAGTCGAGACCGGCGGCCATCTCGACGAGCGCCGGCTGGTCGAGACCAGGAGCTTGCGCCGGCGCGACCCGGGGCGCGCCGGTTCGGGCAGCTCCGGGAGCTTCGACGGCGACGCCGGGGGCGAGCGTCGCGAGCGCCGCAGCACGCACCCGCTCGCGGTCGTCGCGGATCGGCAGCCGCACCTCGAAGGCGTCGCGGGCGCCGTCGGCGGCGCGCTCGGCGCCGATGCGGACGACGACCTCCTGCGCGCGAGCCTCCCCTCGGCGTCGTAACCCGGCGCGGCACGACACCGGGAAGTCGAACGCGCTCGCGTGAGGTTCGCCGCCCACTCGAACGCCTGCGTCGCCGCGCCCGTCGAGGGTCGCGCCCCTCGACCGGCTCGGCCCCTGCCGGCGCCGCCGCGCCTTCGACGACGCGCGCCGACCGCGGTCGGCGAGGAAACGGTCGCCGGGGCGCACGAAGCGCGGCAGCGCCGGCTGCACGATCACCGGCTGCCGCACCTCGATCTGCGCCGGTCGCGAAGCCGAAGCGCTCCGGCGCCGCTGACCGCCTTGGCGCGCAGCTTGAAGTTCGTCAGGTTGTCGGAGAGCGTCACCCGCACCCGGCCACGCCGTCCGGCCCGACGACGATCGACGGGTTGAAGTACGGCACCGTCTTGAAGTTCTTGCGCACCGTCGGGCGGTCGAGCAGATTCCTGCCCTCCTCGCCATGTCGCCGCCCGGGGGCTCGGCGAACGGCAGGAAGCCGACGACCATCGAGCGCGTGTCGCGCACCGCGAAGACGAGCGACCGCCGAGATGAAGTTCGGCAGCGGATCGAGCCGCGCCTCGCGCGCGAGCGCCAGCACCGCCTGGTCGACCAGCCAGAGCGTCACCTCGCCGGCGAGCGGCGCGCCGTGCGGGTCCTTGAGGCGGATGCGCGACCTCGATCTCCTGCGCCGGCCGCGGCGCGCTCGGGATAGTCGAGCTCGACGTCGACCCGGTTCTCCACGGGGCTCGACCTCGAGCCAGGTGGTCGCGCCGAAGGTCGTCGGGCGCCCGAGGTCGGTCACGTTTCCCGGCACCGGCGCGGTCCCCGCGAGGCGCCCGCGCATCAGCACGAAGTGCACCGGCAGCCGCGGCGCCCAGTCGCCTTGATCGGCAGCTCGAACGTCGCCTGCCCGCCGCGCACCGGCAGCCACGAGTAGCGGTTGCCGTCGGGCGCCTCGACCACCGCCAGCGCCTCGCCGCTCTGGAACGGGCTCTCGAGCACGAGCCGCGCGCGCTCGCCCGGCGCGTACTTCGCCTTGTCGGGCGTCACCGGGAAGACCGCCGCCGCCGGCTTCGCCCAGGCGACCGGCTCGCCGCCGCCGGCGAAGAGATCGACCGCCACCGTCTGGGCGCGCCCGAGCCGGTCGTGCGCCTCGAGCTCGACGACGTAGACGCCGGCCCCGGGCAGCGCGAGCTCGACCGCGAGCGCGTCGGCGCTCGAGACGACCTGGCTCTCGAGGATCTTCTCGTCGACCACCTCGGTGAGGTAGCGCGCCACGCCGTCGGAGAAGTCGCTGGCGCGCAGATGCGAGTGCCACTGGCGCTGGATCAGGCGCACCGTCACCTGCTGGCCGGCGACGGCTTGGTCGTCCGGCCCGACGACGAGGACGCGGGTCGTGAGCGGCCCGGCGCCGGTCGCGCGCTCGACGTAGCGCGGCACCTTGAGGCCGAGCACGAACGGCGGCAGCGCGACGATCGAGCGCGTCGCGGTCACCGTCTGGTCGTCGGCGCCGACGACCGTCGCCTCGACGACGTAGGTGCGCGGCTGGGCGGTCGGCTCGACCGCCGGGTTGAGCGTGAGCGTCGCGCTCCCCGTCTCGTCGGTCGCGTCGGTGCGCTCGAGCGCCGGCGTCGACTCGAAGCGGGCGACGCGCGAGAAGCGGCCGTCCGAGGAGTAGAAGAAGCCGGTGCGCGCCTTCGGCGTCCACTCGTAGGGGAACTGCGTCACCCGCCAGGCGACCGGCCGCGCCGCCACCCGGCCGCCGGCGTAGTAGGTCGCGGTCAGGTCGACGTCGAACGGCCGGTCGAGCGCCGCGCGCTCGGGCGCGTCGAGGCGCACCTCGAACAGCGGCAGCCGGTAGGCCTCCTTGCGGAAGCTCGCGCTGCCGGCGAATTCGAGCTCGCTGTCGGTGAGCTCGAAGCGCACGCGATAGGTGCCGGTCGGCAGCTCCTTCTCGTCGAACTTCCAGTAGAAGCTGCCGTTGTCCGCGACCGTCACCGGATAGCGCCAGACGAGATCGCCGGGCCCCTCGACGACGAGGAACCCGGCGCCGGAGGCCGCCTCGAGATGTCCCTGGTAGCGCGCGCGCAGATAACCCTTGATGTGCACCGGCTCGGCCGGGCCGGTAGACCGGCCGCTCGACGAACAGGTGCGCCAGCCCCTGGCGGCTGCTCGCCGCGCCAGTCGAGCTCCTCCTGCGTCCACTGCAGCCAGGTCTCGCCCGGACTCGGACCAGCTGCCGTCGTGGAAGCCGTCGGGCGCCTGCTGCGGATCGAGCACCAGCCGATCGTCGCCGCGCGCCACGACGATCCGGCGGATCTCCGTCCGCACATTCTCCACGCTTCCTGGAGCCTCCCAGGTGAGCTTGCCGGCGGCGTCGGTGGTGCCGTGAAAGAGCGTCTCCCAGGCGAAGTCGCTCTGCCCGCGGCGCACGCTGCCTTCGACCGTGACCTCGGCCCCGGCGAACGGCTGGGCGCTGGCGAGCGAGGTGACCACGAAGATCGTGCGCTCGGGCTCTTCGAGCGTCGAGAGCGCGAGGTCGGTCACCTGCAGGCGCATCCAGCTGCGCCTGCCTTCGGCACCACCGGCATCTCCGGCGCCACTGCCGTTCACCCGGCGCAGGCCGACGAGGTAGGTGCCGGGAGGAGTTTCCAGTCCGCCGGTGCCGCCGCCACCGGTGAGTCGTGCGAGATGGGACGCGAGGTCGAGACCGAACGCTGCCGCCGCGGCGTCGCGACGCAGCGGCAGGTCGACCAGCACCGAGACCCCGGGCGAGCCGAGCGCCGCGATCTGCTGCGCCAGACCGGCCGGCGAGATCGTCGCGTCCCCGCCGGTAAGCGGCTGCGGCCGCTCCCCCGGGCCGGGCGGCCGCGCGCCCTCGTCGACCTCGACCGGACGGTCGGGGAACGGCCAGAACGAGCGGTCGAGCGGATCGATCGCGGTGGATGCGCAGATCGAGCCGCTCGTCGCCGCGGCCCGAGAGCGGCACCATCTTCGGTCCACGGCGCTCCACCACGCCCGACGCGGCGCCCCAGTGCAGAAAGGGCGCCGGTCGCGCGAACGACAGGCTGAGCTCGTTCGCGCCCGTGAGGTCGAGCGCCCGGCCGCTCTGGTCGCGCAGCGGCGCCGGCGCGAGGGTCACGCGGTAGGCGGTCTCGCGCGCGAAGTCGCCGCGCGCCTCGAGCCGCTTGCCGGTGAGGGTGAAGGCGAAGTTGGCCACCGCGGGCGTGACGCGGACGAAGTTCCGCCCGGCGATCGCGGCGCTCGGAGCCGGGTGCCCATCGGCGTGGGCCAGGGTCTCGAGCGGCGCGTTGAACTCGACCACGATCGCCGGGTCGCTCTCTTCGCAGGCGAGCGCCTGGTCGCCGGCGTAGCGCGCGCCGCTCGCCACCACCGGCAGCTGTGTCCGCCGGCAGCCGAAGCGCACGGCACGGAACGGCTCGGCGGTCGAGAAGGTGAGCTCGCTCACCGCGGCGCCCGCGGCAAGGGCTGCGGCACCCGCCTGCGCGCCCTCGGAGAGCCGCAGGGCGAAGCGCACGAAGACCTTGCGGCCGAGCGGAATCGGCTGCCGCAGGCGCAGCACGTAGCTCGCGGCGTCGCCGGGCGAGGCGCGCTCGACGCTCTTGATCTCGAAGTCCTGGCGCGACAGGCGCCGGGTGTCGTCGCCGGCGAGCCCGGGGAGCGGCCGGTGCTCGATCGCGACCGCCCGCGCCAGCGCCTCCGGCGCCATCGGCTCGGGGAAGGTGAGGGCAATCGCTTCGAGCGGCGGCAGGCCCTCGGCGCCGTTCGCCGGCTGGCTCGAGGTCGGCGCTGCCATGAGCGTCGCGAGGCGGAAGCTCTTGCCTTCGACCTTGACGGTCACCGTGGCGAGCGGCGGCCAGGGCTCCGCCGGGCGGAACTGCAGCGTTCGCGCGTCGAGCCAGGTGAAGGCGCCGGGCTGCGACGGCGCGAACTGCACGTAGCGCGCCGGCGTGTCCTCGGGCCCGCCGGCGGCGGGACCCGTGGGCGCGGCGAAGAAGACCGTCACCGGATCCCAGCGGCGCAGGAACTGATCCGGGACGACCGTCGTCGTGCCGGATTTTCCCACCTGCGCGGACAGCGCTACAGAAAAGACCAGTAAAAGGAAAAAAGCCCGGAGTCTCATCTCACTCTTCCTCGCCGCTGTCATCGCCAGACTCACTCTCTTCACTCCACTGGCCATCGTCGGCCATGTCGTCGTCGTAGCTCTCGTCATCGCTTTCGTCGGCGCCTTCAGCCGTCGCTGCGCGCACACCGAGCCAGTCGGCGGACAGGTCCTCGGCGCCGACGACGCCGGTGACACCAGGGGTCTCTCCGGCGGCGAGGGCGAGGAAGCGCCGCGCCTCCTCCGGCGGCGGGCCGGAGCCCGGCGGCGTGGCGCCGACGAGCGCCGGCCGGACCCGTGCCGGGGGACCCTCCGCCGGGGCGGCGACGACGAGCACGTAGTCGCCCGCTGCGAAGTCGAACCACTGCACGACGCCCTGGCCCAGGACGCTGCCCGCGGCATCGAAGAGCACCGTCTCGACGCCGCCCTGGTCGGCGCGCACGCCGACGCCGACGGCGCCCGGCTGCGCAACGTGGAAGGCGTAGCCACGGCTGTCCCCGGGGGCGAGCAGGCTCTCCTCGCCGAGCCCCTCGCCGAGCGGCGCGAGCCCTTCGGCGACCAGCGACAGGCTTCCCGACAGCGTCTCGCCGGCGAGGCCGCGCAGCACGAGCCGGCTGCTGCCGGCGGGCAGCACGGCGTCGAACTGCGCGCCCTGCGGGTAGACCTCGAAGCGTCCTGGCGAACCGCTGCTGCCGGTGAACGTGGCCACGGCGACCGCGGTCGTGCCGCGCACCTTGAGGAGAGACGGCGCCGCGACCTCGAGGTCGAACGCCTGTGCCGTCCCGGCGAGCTCGAGCGTCGCCGGGAGCTGAAGGCGGCTCGCCACGGCTTCGCCGGTCATCCCCCAGGTCGCGCCCGCGCTCGCCGCCGCGCTGGCGCCTTCCCCGGCGGCGGCGTCGATCCAGGCCGAAACAAGCCCGGGCGCGTGATCGAACCGCAGCGAGCCACCGGCGGAGGTGAGCTCGAAGTCGCTGCCGCGCTGCGACGCGCCCGTCGCCGCCGACGAAGAACGCCGCGCCGGCACCGCGCAGGTGCAGGTGTCGTGGGCCACCTGCAGCGACTGCGGCCACCGGAACGCGAAAAGCTCCAGTAGATGGAAAACGCATTTCGAGACGCTCTCGGTCGGAAAGAAGGCGCGCCGCCGTCAGCGAAGCTCCGGCAGCTGCGCTTCGCGGCAGAAGCTCGAGGCTGACTTCGCCTGGCCTTCCTTCGCCGCCGAAGAGCAGCAGGCGGCTCGCGCCGGTCATCAGGCTCTCGGTCGTCGCGTCAACCGGGGCCCAGATCAGCGATTCGGCGTCGTCTTCGGCGTCAGCGTCCGGGGGTGCGAGGGCAAGCACGGCGGTGCCTGGCGCGAGCGTCAGGCGCAGGTCCTTCTCTCCTGCCGGCAGGTCGAGAAGCAGAACTTCACGCATGCCGACCACGGCGCGCGAGCCGCCCCATCCATGCCGCTCCGCAGGTGCGCTCGTGGCAATCCAACCCGAAAGCCGCGCTTCTACCGTGCTCGCCCCCGAATTCCAGAGCTCCACTGCCCTCCCTTTACCGGCGCTTTTCGCGCTCAGCACGCGGCCACCGCTCGTCGGAGCCCAGGCGGAAGAGGGGCCTACCGTGCCCCGCCCGTCGAGGAATCCGACCACCGGTTCGCCGGCGGTCGCTTCGAGCTCGACGACGGCGGCGCCGCCGTCGGCGACATCGCAGGTGATCGGCGTGCCTGGAGGCAGTGCGAGCGCCAGCGGCTCGCCCTCGCCGACCCGGGCGCGACGCGCCTGCACCTGAGCGGTTTCTCCTTCCGCCAGCGCGGCGGCGAGCGGCATGGCGAACCCGACCGGCGCGAGCGTCGGCGCGGCGCGCTCGAAGGTCGCTCCGGCGGCCAGCGCCTGCATCAGCTCCGGCGGATCGCCGTCGCGGCTCTCGCGCCGAAAGCAGCCCGGCTCCGTGAGATCGACCATCGCCACCGCGAGGCGCGGCGCAACTCCCGGCAGCGCTTCGAGGGCGAAGCCGCGCGCCAGATCGGCCTCGCTGTGATGCGGCATCGCGCCGGCATACGCCGTGACTTCGGCGGTCGCCGGGCGGCGGTCGAGCGACCAGAGGCGGAACCGCAGGTCGGCGGTGCTCTCCGCGATCGGCAGCGCGAGATGGACGGCGCGTCCCGAGGTCGAGGCGAGCACGCGCCAGGTGTCGTCGGTGCGCTCCTCGAGCGCCAGGCCCAGGCTCTCGCCGGCACGCGCGCCGACCGCGACGATCTCCGCCTCGGCGGACCTCGCGAGCGGCACCACCACGGCGTCGTCTGCGACCTCGAAGAGCGCTCGCGCGGCGGGCGCTCCGGCGGCCAGAGGCTCCGCGGTGCGCTCGCGCAGGGCACGCATCGCGACCATCGTCGGCGCGCTGGGGATGCCGACCGGGTCGACCCGCAGCCGGTAGCGTCCCGGTGCGAGGCGTTCGCCGAGCAGGAAGTTCCAGTCGCCGGGGCGGTCGTCGGCGCTGGCGATCGGCTCGCCGAGCTCGGTCATCAGGCGGGCACGAACATCGCTGCGTCCGAACGAAGCGAGCTCGACCTGCGCGCCCCCTCTAGCGGCACCGACCGCCAGGGTGATCTCGCCCGGCGCGACGACCTGCCGGACGCCGCCGTCGACGAGGTCGTCGGTGCGCACGGCGACGCGGTAGCGCAGCCGGTTGTTGCTGCGCGACGACTCGGCGGCGAGCTCGTACTCGCCGGCGGCGAGCTCGCCGCGGAAGCTGCGGCCCGGCGGCACCAGACCGGCGTCCGGAAGCGCGCCGCCGTCCGCTAGCGAGCGCAGCTTACCCATCATCTCGTCGGAAAGGCTGACCGTGACGCCGGTCCGCGCCGGCAGAGTGAACCGCCAGAGATCGGGATCGCGCGGCGCCTCGCCTTCCGGCTCGAGCCAGAGGTTCGCGGCCTCCTGGTCGAGCGTGAGCGCGTGCGGACCGTGTCCGGAGAGCTCGCCGCGGCCGCGACCTCGCGCGACGCCATGACGACGGCGCGCGCCGGCACCGCCTGCGGCAGGACGATCAGCCGGTAGTCGCCGGGCTCCAGTGCGACGCGTGAGCTCGCCGTCCGCGAGCGGCGCGGCGACCGGCCAGCCGTCGGCATCCTCCAACCGGATGGGGAAGTCGTGGCGCAGCCCCCAGGCGGACAGGTGATAAGTCCCGCTCTCGGCGACGGCGAAGCGATAGGCCAGCGCCGTCCGCGGATCGATCGTGGCACGCGCCGGAATACCCGCCACGAGCGTGCCCCCGTCCGCGATCGGCGCGCGCGCCAGCGCGAGACCGAGGTGACCGGCACTTGCGCCGCGCGGCCGCACGGTGAGCTGGTAGTCGCCCTCGCGCAGGTAGGTGGCGAGGGCGAAATTCCGGCCGACGCCGTTCTCTGCCTGCGCCAGCAGATTGGCGCGCGTCCGGGTGCGCAGGGCGCCACCGGTGGCGAGCAGGCCGGTCGATTCGATCCGGTAGAGCGCCGGATCGTCTGCTTCGACCACAAAGGTGCGCGCCTCACCGGCTGCGAGGTCGAGCGCCTGCGACGAGGTCGCCACGAGGCGCGGGAACTCCGGCAGCGCTGCGAGGGTTGCGGCCGGGAGCTCCGGCAACGGCGTCGTCGCCAGGCTGGCGGCGCTCACCAGGCCGACCGAGGCCAGCACCGTCGTGTCGCTGGTCGAGCGCACCCGGATGCGGTGCTCGCCCTTGTCGATGAACGAGCCCGGAGCCCCCATCGCTTGACCTGCCCACTGGGCGCCGTCGATCGAGACCTCGAGACTGCCACCGTCCTCGGTGAGCGCCCGCAGCGCGCTGCGCTCGGCGGCGCGCACCGCGAGCTCGACCTCTTCGCCCGGTCCGAGCGCCAGCGGCAGCGCCGCGGCGAGGTCGAGCGGCAGCTCGCGCACCACCATGCCGGACTCGACCCCGGGCTGCTGGCTCACATAGAGGTTGTAGCCGAACTTGGCTGTGAGCGTCACGACGCCGAGCTGCACCGACGGCCGCGGCGGCTCGAGAGCCACCGGCGGCGACCCCTTGGCGGCGAGCTCGATCTCGGCGATGCCGCCCTCGACCGGCTGCAGCGTCAGGACGTAGTAACCCGGATCGAGCGTCCACTCGGTGGGCGCGGAGCGCATCGGGGGCTGCTGCCAGCCCTCGGGGTAGGCGTCGATGAACAGCGGCTCGAGGCGGAACTGCGCCGCGATGCCGCGCGACTGGAGTACGTAGGTGCCAGCCTGCTCGACCTTGAGGTAGAGCGCAGCCGCATCGAGCAGGTTGAAGCGCCGCGCCCAGCCGGCGACGCCAGTGAGCGTCACCGCCTCGCTGGCGAGAACCTCGCTCTTGCGTTTCGCGCCGTCGCCGCGGCGCACCAGGATCGCGGTCGGCTCGATCGCATCCCCCGCCGGCCCGGCGTGCACGGTCGAGATCCAGTACTTCGAGCTGCTGGTGCGCGCGTTGAGCTCGCGCTGGCGGGTGCGCGCGAAATGCTGCAGGACGTAGGGCTGTCCGAGGGCGCCGCGCACCGTGACCACAACCTGATGATCGGGGTCGGCGGAGGTACGGATCTCTCCCACCGGCGGCACGTTCTCCTTGGTGAGATTGGCGGTCTCGCCCCCGTCGGCGAACGGATCCGACGGGTCCAGGGTCGCGACCTCGAGCCCGGCCTCGTCCGCGTCCGACGCCAGCGGCTCGGGCAGCTCGAGGCGGAAGTAGTCGGCAGCTCCCGACACCAGCACACGCTCGAAGCCGAACGGGCCGATCGTGCGCCGTTCGCGCAGCGTCTGGGCGTCGCGCGGCCAGCCGAATCGCAGATGGAACGGACGTTCGACGGCGCCGGCGCCGGCAGATGCCCACGGGACCTCCGGTCCGCCGTAAGCGGAGAGCCGGTAGAGGCCGGGCGTGAGGTCGGCCGTCAGCTGGCAGAGGCGCAGCGGACGCCCGCTCTGCGGCTCGATGACGTTCACCGCCGGGGCGGCATCGACCAGCCAGGAGCCGTTCTGCCAGAGACGCAGGTCGGCGAGGTTGCGGCCGGCGGCCTCGAAGACGACGCGGCGGCGCTCGCGGATCTCGATCCACCACGAGAGCTGCTCGAAGTCGGCGAGCTCGCCGTCGACCGCCTTGCCCTCGACGAGCTGCACCCCGGCGCTGGCGGCGCGAGCCTGGGCCTCGGAGCCGCGCTCGCGGAACGGCACCACGGCGAGGGTCGCCTCGCCGGTTGCCAGCTTGCTGCCATACGTCAGCAGCCGCACCGTGCCGCGGTCGAGAAAGAGGTCGACCCGGCCATCCTGTTTGCCAGCCTCGCCGCTGACCTCGCCCGCGCCAGTCATCCGGTCGAGCACCTGCAGGGCGGTACCCCGGGCGCTCGCGACGGTGATCGCGTAACGCCCGAAGTCGGCGACCTCGAGCTCGGCGACCTGCCGGCCGGCCGCCGGCACGACCGGCGGTCGCAGCGCGACGCCGGCAGGGGCGGCGGACTGCGCCGCGAGAGGCCCCTGCAGCAGGCCGGAACAGAGCAACAGCCAAGCCGCCCGCGAGCGGCCTCGAACCACCGGATCAAGCTGACTCATGAATCCCTCACGTACCGGCAAGAAAGACGGTGGCCGCATTGTAGCGAAGGCCACCGATTAGGGATGCGTCGACAGGGAGGAATCCGGGCCAGGCGCGCGGGCCGACCCGGCCCGGCGCTCGCGGATCAGGCGGCGCGGACGAGGACGGCGCGCGCGTAGACCAGCTCGAAGCCCTGGCGCTGGACGTTCTGCTGCGATTTCGAGCCCGGCTGGGTGGTCACTACCGCCACTTCGGATCCTGCGGCCGCCGCGGCCGCCAGCCGCGCCTCGAGGAGCGAGCTCTGGATGCCGCGCCGGCGATACGCCGGCACGGTCGCCGCGCCGCACAGCTGCGCGACGCCGGCGTGCAACCGGAGGCTCCCGCCGCCGGCTGGCACGCCCTCGTGCAGGGCGAGCGAGCGCAGGAAGCCGCTCGCCGCCATGCAGTCGCGCATGGCGCTCGCCATCACCTCGCGCGGAAAATCCTCGTGCGACGCGACACCCTGGGTGTCGGGAGAGGCGAATCCGGTGACGACGAGGTCGAGCCAGAGGTCGAACTCGCTCTCCGGACTGTCGCGGATCTCGACCGCTCTCGCGATCACCGCCTCCCGTCCCGGCTCGAGGGCGAGCGCCAGCACGTTCTCGAAGCCCATCAGACAATAGCCCCGGCGCGTGAGCAGCGCCCCGATCGACGGATCGCCGGCGGTCGAGAGCTCGACCTGCACCGGCGACCCGCGCTCGGCGTAAGCGCGTTCGATCGCAGCGAGCTCGGCCTCGTCGAGCGCGCCACCGAAGCCGAGGCCAGCCACCTTGTTGAGCGGCGACCCTTCTCCGGCCCATGCCGCCACGCCCCCGGCGAGCGGCGTCGCAAAGCAGCGACCCTCGGGCCTGCGCCGCGCCGCCGCCTCGGCCGCTTCGGAGATCAGCGTGCGTTCGGCGTTCTCGATGCGCTCCGCGAGGTCGGTGCCGGCAAACAGCGGCAGCTGTCGTTCGTTCATGCTGCGGAGTCTACCGGGACACATGCCGAAAAGTAGGGACAGGCACACATTTCGCGCGTGCACGGGCTGCCGTCCACACGAGTTCGAGCGAAATGTGTGCCTGTCCCTACTTTTCGAGTGCCGGAGCCCGCGACCACCGGGGCCTAGAACGCGTCGTCGGGGAACTCCATCAGCGTCTTGCTACCGGCCATCAACGTCGCGAAGTGCCCACCGCTGCGCGGCAGCATGCGCTGCATGTAGAACCGGGCCGTGGCGAGCTTGGTCTCGTAGAAGGCGACGTCGGTCTTCCCCTTGCGCTTCTCGACGGCGATCTTCGCCATCCGCGCCCAAAGATAGGCGAGCGCCGTGTAGCCGAAGAGGTGGAGATAGTCGGTCGCCCCCGCTCCGGCCTCGTCCGGGTTCTTCATGCTCTCCTGCGCCAGCCAGGCGGTGGCGCGCTGCAGCCGTTCGAACGCCTTCGCCGCCGGCTCGACGAACTCCTTGAGCTCGGCGTTGTCGGCCTCCGCGGTGAGGAACTCCTGCACCGGATGGAAGAACCGGCGCAGGTACCGCCCGAGGTGCGCCGGAAGCTTCCGGCCGACGAGGTCGAGCGCCTGGATGCCGTTCGTCCCCTCGTAGATCTGGGTGATGCGGCAGTCGCGCACCAGCTGCTCGACGCCGTAGTCGACGCAGTAGCCGTAGCCGCCGCAGACCTGCACGCCGTGGTTGGTCATCTCGAAGCCGAGGTCGGTCTGGAACGCCTTGATCACCGGCGTGAGCAGCGAGGCGAGGTCGTCGCCCACCTGCGCGCGCTCCGGATCCGGGTCGTTCTCGGCGTGGTCGATCTCGATCGCCGCCCAGGCGGTGAGCGCCCGCGCCCCTTCGGTGAAGGCGCGCATGGTGAGCAGCATCCGCCGCACGTCCGGATGGACGAGGATCGGATCGGCCTCCTGGTCGGGGTACCTGGTACCGGTGAGGGCGCGCCCCTGGAGGCGTTCGCGCGCGAACTTCACGGCGGCCTGATACGACGCTTCGGCGAGCGCCAGGCCCTGAACACCGACGTGCAACCGCGCGCCATTCATGAAGGTGAACATCCCCTTCATGCCCTTGTTCGGTTCGCCCACCAGGAAGCCCTCGGCGTTGTCGAAGTTGATCACGCAGGTGGGCGATGCCTTGATCCCCATCTTGTGCTCGATGGCGCCGCAGGTGACGCCGTTCGGGAGGAGCTTGCCGCCCTCTTCGCGCAGTTTCGGAATGACGAACAGGCTGATCCCCTTGATCCCCGGAGGGGCGTCGGGGAGCCTCGCCAGCACCAGATGCACGATGTTCTCGGTCAGGTCGTGGTCGCCACCGGAGATGAAGATCTTGCTGCCGGAGAGCCGATAGGCACCGTCGAGACCTGCGGCGGGATCGACCGGCACCGCCTTCATCCGCACCAGGCCGAGGTCGGTGCCGGCTTGCGGCTCGGTGAGGCACATCGTCGCCGCCCAGCTGCCGTCCACCAACTTGGGGATGAACTTCGCCTTGAGCTCGTCGGTGGCGTGATGATCGAGCGCCGAGTAGGCGCCGTTGGTGAGCGCCGTCACCATGGCGAACGAGAGGTTCGAGGCGCACATCACCTCGGTGAGCAGAATGCTCGCGGCATGCGGCAATCCCTGGCCGCCGTACTTCGTGCGCGCCACCACTCCCGTCCAGCCGCCGTCGCGATACTTCTTGTAGGCGTCCGGGAAACCTTTCGGCGTGCGCACCTTGCCGCCCTCGAAGGTGCAGCCCTCTTTGTCGCCGGTCTCGTTCAACGGCTGCAGCACGCCGTCGCAGAAGTTCGCCATCTCGGCGACGACATCCATGATGAGCTCTTCGGTGGCCTCCTCGAAGCCGGGCAGGCGGGCGAGGCCCGCGCCGTCGAAGAGCTCGTAGTAGGCAAAACGCAGGTCGCGCAGGGGAGCTTTGTATGTTCGAGCATGCTCTACCAGTTCCTCAGCGGCTTTCCGGTTTCGAGCATCTGTTCGATCCGCGCGAGCGTCGCCGGAGTCTGGATGAGCGCGAGAAACGCCTCGCGCTCGAGCTTGTAGAGGTCGTCCTCGGAGAGGGTCTCCGTGACGTCGGTGTCGCCACCGGTGAGCACGGTCGCCAGGCGCCCCGAGACCACGACGTCGTGCGGCGTGGCCGCGCCGCTGGCGCGGAAGCCGGCGACCGCCATGTCGAGCGCCGCCTTGCCGGCCGGGCCCGGGAGCGCGATCGCCACTTCCTGCGGCGGCTGGTAGCCCGCCGCCACGAGAGCCAGCGCCTTCGCCTTGGCATCGGCGAGCAGCCGGTCGCGATTCATCGTGATGCCGTCCGTGGGACGCAGGAAGAGCGCCTCCTTCGCCTCCTCGGCCGAGGTCGCGACCTGCGCCATGCTGATCGTCTCGAAGACCTTCACCACGCCCGGCATCGGGCCGCCCGGACGCTGCGGGTTGGTCGCCCAACGGGTGGTCATCTCCTTGCAGCCGCCCCAGCCCGGAATCACGCCGACGCCGACTTCGACCAGTCCCATATAGGTCTCGGCGTGCGCCTGCACGGCGGAGCAGTGCAGCAGGATCTCGCAGCCGCCGCCGAGCGCCATGCCGGACGGGGCGCCGACCACCGGGAACGGGGCGTACTTCATCGCCTTGAAGACCTGCTGCCCCTCGTAGATCTGCGCCTCGATCGCCATCCAGAGCGCGATATTCGCCGCGAAGAGGGCGATGCCGATGTTGGCGCCGACCGAGAAATTTTCCCCTTCGTTCGCGATCACCAACGCCTTCCAGGCCTTGCCGTCGATCATCCCCATGGCCTTCCGCAGCAGGCGCAGAATCGCCTCGTCGAGCGCGTTCATCTTGCTCGTGAACTCGAGGCAGAGCACGCCGTCGCCGAGATCCCAGAGGGCGGCCGACGAGTTCTTCGCCACCGGCTTGCCGGCCAGCTTGATGTCGGAGAGCAGCAGGACGCCCTCGCCGCGGTGGATATCGGAATAAGAAGCTTCCGGTAAAGGAAGGCTCAGTTGCTGCAGCTTGCCCTGTTCGACGCGATAGAAGTTGCCGGAACCGACGCGTTCCAGAAGCGCAGGTACGGGCAGCCCTTCTGCCCGCAAGCGGCCCGCGAACCAGGCGGGTCCGATCTTGTCGAGCAGCTCGAACGGCCCCCACTTCCAGCTGAAGCCGGTACGCAAAGCTTCATCAATGGAAAAGAGATCGTCAGAGATCTGCGGCGCGACCTCGAGTGCATACGACAGCGTCGCCGCGATCATCTTCCAGCTATAACGACCACCCCGATCCGGATGCTCGAGGATGGCCCGCGGCCCACCCCCTTTACTGGAGCCTTTCGCGATCCCGATGCTCGCCAATCTCGCCTCGACCAGATCTCGTATTCGCCGGTCTTGAGATCGATCGCCTGCTTGACCTTCTTGCCGTCCCGCGTCTCCATGCGATAGAAGCCGCCCTTGCCCTTGCGGCCGGTGTAGCCGTCGGCGATCATCTTGTCGATGAACGGGCTGTCGACATGCGTCTTGCAGTACCAGTCGTCAGCCGGCAGCGTCGCGAGCAGGGACTTGGCGACATGCGGGCCGAGGTCGATGCCGACGAGGTCGAGCAGTCCGAAGACACCCGTCTTCGGGAAGCCGAACGCCTTGCCGGCGAGGGCGTCCACCTCCTCCACCGTCAGTCCGCCGTCGAACGCCTCGCGGATCGCGCTCTCGATCCAGAAGGTGCCGATGCGGTTGGCGATGAACGCCGGGGTGTCCTTGCACACAACCACGCTCTTGCCGAGCTGGATGTCGCAGAACCTGCGCACCAGGGCGATCGCCTCCGGGCGCGTGTGCGGACCGGCGACCAGCTCGAGCAGCCGCATGTAGCGCGGCGGGTTGAAGAAGTGGGTGATCAGAAAGTCGCGCGCGAACTCTGCCGGCAACCCTTCCATCAGCTTCGCGAACGGGATCGTCGAGGTGTTGCTCGACACGATCGAGCCCGCCTTGCGCACGCCGTCCACGGCGCGGAAGACGTTCTGCTTGATGTCGACGCGCTCGATCACCGCCTCGATGATCCAGTCGCAGTCGGAGAGCAGCGCGAGATCGTCGTCGAGGTTGCCGGGGGTGATGAGCTTCGCCCGTGAGGCCGCCATGAGCGGCGACGGCTTGGTCTTCTTCAGGCGCTCGATGGCGGCAATGGCAAGCCCGCTGCGCGTGCCCGTGCCCTCCTGCGCGATGTCGAGCAGCACGACCGGGATGCCGGCGTTGGCGACGTGCGCCGCGATGCCGGCGCCCATCACTCCCGAACCGAGAACTCCGACTTTCTGAATGGCTCCGATGTCCGAGGTCATCGCTGCACCTCAAATCCGCTCGAGAATGGTGGCGATGCCCTGCCCGCCGCCGATGCACTGGGTGGCCAGCGCGTAACGCTTCCCCTCGCGAACGAGGAGCGCCGCCGCCTTGCCGGTGATCCGCGCGCCCGTGGCACCCAGCGGATGCCCGAGTGCGATCGCCCCGCCGTCGATGTTGACCTTCGCCATGTCGAGTCCGAGCTCGTCGATGCAGGCGAGCGACTGCGCCGCGAACGCCTCGTTGAGCTCGATGATGTCGATGTCGGCGAGCTTCAGGCCGGCGCGCTCGAGGGCCTTCCTCGTCGACAGCACCGGGCCGATCCCCATGATCTCGGGCGCGCAGCCCGAAATGGCGTAGCTCTTGATCCGCGCCAGCGGCTTCAGCCCCTTGCGCTCGGCGTACTCCTCGGAGCAGACGACGGTCGCCGAGGCGCCGTCGGTCACCGGCGACGAAGTTCCGGCGGTCACCGTCCCCTTGTCGTCGAACGCGAGCTTCAGGTTGGCGAGTCCCTCGAGGGTCGTCTCGGGGCGCGGCGTGCCGTCGCGCGAGACGGTTCCACCCTTGCCGGTGTCGATCGGCACGATCTCGGCGTCGAACTTGCCGGCGGCCTGGGCCGCGGCGGTCTTCTGCTGCGAGGCCAGGGCGAACTCCTCCTGGCGCTGGCGCGAGATCTTGTACTGCTTCGCCAGGTTCTCCGCCGTCTCGCCCATGCCGGCGAAGGCCTGCGGATAGCGCTTGAAGAGCGCCGGATTGGGCAGCGGATTGAATCCGCCCATCGGCACCCGGGTCATCGACTCGACGCCGGCGCAGAGGAAGAGCTCGCCGGCGTTCATCTGGATCGCCCCGGCCGCCATGAGGATCGCCTGCATCGACGAGCCACAGAAGCGGTTCACCGTCGCGCCACCGACCGAGAGCGGCAACTCGGCGAGAAAGCCGATGATCCGAGCCACGTTGAAGCCCTGCTCGCCCTCCGGGAAAGCGCAGCCGACGAGGAGGTCTTCGATCTCGGCCTTGTCGACACCCGTGCGCTCGACCAGCGCGCGGACCGTCTGCGCGGCGAGGTCGTCCGGACGGACGCGGGCGAGATCGCCCTTCTTGGCGAGCGTGAACGGGGAGCGGGCGTAGCCCGCGATGACGACGCTCTTCATGGCTTTTTCCCTTTCCTGGCTGGCTGCGCTGGCTTTGCGGCCTTGGCGGCCTGAGATGACTGCGATGTCCGAGAGGACCGGTCCGACTCCACCGGCGGCGATGGCTTCGATGGCTTGGAGGGCTTGGGCGCCGGCGCCTTGCGGCCGCCCGCGGCGCTGGTGCGCAGCGCTTCGAGGGTCAGCTCCTCGATCTCGCGCAGCTCTTCGATCGTGAGCTCGAGATCCTGGCGCTGCGCCTCGAGCTCCGCGATGCGCTGCCGCGCGCCGGCGAGGAGATGCTCGAGCTGCACCTTGTGAGTCGGGTCGGCGTCGTAGAGGTCGAGGTACTTCTGCACCAGGGCGAGCGAAAAGCCGAGCCGCTTGCCGCGCAGGATGATCTGCAGCCGGCCGCGATCGCGGTGCGAGTAGACGCGGGTCGCGCCGGCCCGCTGCGGCTCGAGCAGGCCCTTGGCCTCGTAGAACCGGATCGCCCGCGGCGTCACCCCGAGCTCGTCCGCCAGCTCGGTGATCGAAAACAGGCCCTCGGCCACGTCGCCTCTGCCCATGGTCGTCCCCACGGCCGGGACCCTATAGCCAGTTTACGTATACGTCAACCTGCTGCCCTTCGGGTTAGATCCCTGCCCCTTACGCACCTCCGGGGACACGTTGGCGGGACACGTTGGCGGGACACGTTGGCGGGACGCTTCGCTTCTGCTCACGGTTCGGCCTGACATGGCAGGCCGTCTGGCCCGCGGTCAGACGGTTCCGGGGACACATAGCGGCTGCGACGCTCGTGGGTCGCCCGAGCTCCCGAGCGGCCGCAATGTGTCCCCAACTGTCTGGTACACCTGAGAGGGAAGCTTCTCGCTACGCAGGGGCGGGCTCTGGCGCTCGGGATCTTGGGGTTGGCGACCAAGCTTTACTAGGAGCCGGCCCCAAGATCCCGAGTGCCGGAGACCGCCGACCACCGACGCCCGATTTGAATTTCCGGGGATGTGGCCGGGGACACATAGCGGCTGGGAAGACCGCTGGCCGCCGCGAGGCTCGAGTGGCCGCAATGTGTCCCCCAAGGGCGTCCGGAGCGCCCCACCACCGCGGGTGAAATTCGGAAGCAGGAACTCAGCCGGCACCCCGGGGGGGGGGCGCCGCGGCACCTGCAGAAGTTCAGGGTACGGTCGCGCTCCAGGCGCCGGCGGTGCCGGTCTCGAAGCTATCGGCGAAGAACGGGGTCGCGCCGAGGGTGCCATCCAGGTTGAGGTTCTGGGCCTTGAGGTCGCGCGTGGCGTCGCCGTCCGTCCAGGCAAAGGCGGCGAAGCCGTCGCTGCTCAAAGCGCCGGCGAGCCGGCTGGTAGAGGTCGCCGCCAGCAGACTCTTGACGTCGACGATCGACGGCGTCCACACGAAGCTGCCCGTCGAATCGACCCGCGCCGCCAGAATCCGCAGGTTGTCCACGTTGATGTCCTCGGCCCAGGCGACGAAGACATCGCTCCCGAGGGGAGGCGGCGGACCCAGTTCACCGGAGTTGCCGGAGGTGCCGGGGTCGGCGCCGCCGGCGAAGGTCACGGTCGCGACCGGCAGCACTCGCACCTGGCTGATCACGTTCCCGCCGAGCGCGACGAACGCCATGCCGGTCGCCCCCCAAAGCCGCGTGCCGGCGCCGTCGAGCCGCTGGCCGTAGAGGCCGAACTGGGACTGGAGCGAATTCTCTTCGACCCAGAACGTCGTGACCTCGCCGCTGGCCGGATCGAAGGCGGCGCTCGGATTCACCCGGAGCTGCGCAGCGTTCGTCGAAACCTCGACCCCGTCGTGCGCGAACGCCTCGGTGCCGGCCGCGAGGATGCGCTGCGCGCGCACCTGCAGCGTCGGGCTGCTGGTGTACCAGGCGAAGACCGCGCCGCCGGCGCCGTCCGATTCGAACTCCGGGAAGTTGCCGAACTGGAGCGAACCGCCGGCGAGATCGAAAACGTGCACGTGGCCGGCCCCCCAGAGCGGCAAGCCGTCCGGATCGAGCTTCTGCGCCCAGAGATGCTTGGCGCCCTGGAAGGTCACGTAGCGCACCCAGGAGACGATGACGTTGCCGGTGTCGAGGCCGCCGTTCGATCCGGTCGCCGCGAGATCGGCGAGCACGAAGCTGTCGCCGCTGTGCGCCAACAACAGGCCGTCCGTCGCCCACAGCTTGGCACCAGCTGGATCGAGGCGCTGCAAGACCGTGTCGGCGTCCTGGACCCAGGCGACGACCGCGTCGCCGTCGTCGGTGCCGGCGATGCGCGGCGAGGCCAGAAAACCGCTCGAGGTCGAGACCGCGATCCCCGGGGTCCCCCAGAGGGCGATGCCGTCGGGGGAGATCTTCGCCGCGACGATGCGCTCGTTCGGCTGGCTGTCGTCGTTGAACGCCAGCAGGGCGTTTCCGGTGGCGTCCACCGCCAGGCCGTAGTCGGTCGTCGACGACAGGCCGCGGTCGGCGACCAGGATGCCGTTGTGCGGCCACATCTCGGTGCCGGTCGCGGAGAGCCGCTGCAGCCGGACGTCGTAGCCGCCGGTCGCGTTGTCGAACCAGCTGACGTAGAGGCCGCCGTCGGCGCGCGCCACGATCTTCGCCTGCACCTGCTCGCTGGCGCCGTCGGCGAGGACCAGGTTGCGCACCGGATCGTTCGACCAGATCGCGCCCGCAGGGGCACCGACCGCCGCCGCAGCGACGAAAATCGCCGCGCCAAACCGCATCACCGAAATGTACTCCCCGGGCTCGATCCTCATCGTTTTACCCTAACACCGGGGACGATGGCAGGAAACGATCGATATAGACGCTGCCCAGGAGCTCCGGCGCTCGGGAATTCGAGGTGGGCGACCAAGCCTCACTAGGAGCCAACCTCGAATTCCCGAGTGCCGGAGCGACCCACCGCAGCGGGAGGTGTGGCGGCTCGTGGCCGAGGACACATGGCGGCTGGGCCGGCCGCTGCTCTCCGCAGCCCACGAGCGGCCGCAATGTGTCCCCGGGACTTCCCCCCGGGCCCGTCAGGCGACGCGCGGTGACCCGCAACTGACCAAAGTCAGGCCTCCGACCCTCCCGAAGCGGGTCGTGCAGCAGCTGTCGCGCGCCGGAGAATTCTCCCCACGGGACGGCAGCGCCTAAGCCGCCGCTCCCCCTCTGGAGATTCCTTCATGCCGACCGCCCGTCAGCGCTTCCTTCTTGCCGCGCTCGCCTGCTCTGCGCTCCTTGCCGCCTCGACGGCACGGGCGCAGGTCGTCCGCTCCGCCGCCGGCAATCTCGGCACCGTCACCGCGGCGCGCGACGCCTTTCGCACCGATCTGGGCGGCGGCACGGTCGCCGGGCAGCAACGGCTCGTTCGGCGGCCTGCGCCGCGAAATCAACTGGGACGGCGTCCCGGACAGCGCCAGCCGGCCGAACCTCCTGCCCTCCGACTTCTTCAACCGCACTTCGCCGCGCGGCGCCGTCTTCTTCAATAGCCACGACAACCTCTTCGCGGTGAGCGCCAAGACCGACAACCCGACCGCGACGCCGGTGCGCTTCGGCGACTTCGACCCGGCTTACGCAACGCAGTTCGCCAGCTTCTCGGCGCAGCGCCTCTTCGCGTCGATCTGGGATCCGACCTACGAGGTGAAGTTCTTCGTCCCCGGCACGAACCGGCCGGCGGTGGTCTCGGGCTTCGGCGCGGTATTCACCGACGTCGACCTCGGCGGTCTCTCGGCGATCGAGTACTTCGATATCGACGGCGCCTCGCTCGGGCGCTACACCGTGCCTGCGGCGAGCGGTGACCAGACCTTCTCTTTCCTCGGCGTCTCCTTCGCGGGCGCCCCGGCCGTCGCCCGCGTCGTCGTCACTTCGGGCGATGTCGCGCTCGACGGCGGCGGCGAACCCGTGGGCCACGACGCCGTGGCCGCCGACGACTTCCTCTACGGCGAGCCGGTCGAGGCCGAGAATGGCGGCTGCGTCGAGACGCCCACGGCGCTCTGCCTGACCGCCGGCCGCTTCCGCGTCGAGGCGACCTTCTTCGCCGCGCAGACCGGCAGCGGCATCGCCCGCGTCGTGCCGCTCAACGCCAACTCCGGCACGATGACCTTCTTCTCGCCGCAGGTGAGCGAGGTGCTGATCAAGGTCATCAACGCCTGCGCCCTCAACAACCGCTTCTGGGTCTACGGCGCCGCCGCGACCGACGTCGGCTACGACATCACCGTCACCGACACCGCGACCGACGAGCACCAGACCTACTCCAAGACCCAGGGTCCGCCCGCTCCGGCGCTCACCGACAGCGACGCCTTCGCCACCTGCTGGGCGAACTGACCGTCTGACGTCGCGTTCGTGGTCCTCGAGGCACCTGCTCGGGGTCCTGTCTGGCTCCGTATCCCATGGGGTCCTCGCGCTGAAAAGGCGCGCTCCGGGCCCCATGGGAGCCCTCGGCCCAGCCACCCCTCGTCGGTCTGAGCAGTGAGAAAAGGGGACAGTCCCCTTTCTTGCTCTTCCGCCTCTGAGGGCCTTCCCGGGGACACACAAATGGGACACACAAATTTGTGTGTCCCATTTGTGTGTCCCCAAGCCTCCCACCTGTCTGGTACACCTGAGAAAGAAGCTTCTTGCCACGCAGGGGCGGGCTCTGGCGCTCGGGATCTTGGGGTCGGCGACCAAGCCTCACTAGGAGCCGGCCCCAAGATCCCGAGTGCCGGAGACCGCCGACCACCGAAGCCCGACTTGCATTCCCGAGTGCCGGAGTGCCCCCACCACCGGCGCTATGAAGGAGAACCCGCCGCGCGCATCCAGCGCGTCGTGCCCAGGTCGTAGGTGAGAAGAGCCGTGACCTTGCCAGCGGCGTCACGCTCGAAGCTGAACGGAGCGAACAGGCCGACACCGCGGAACCGCCCGCCGGCGACCGGGACCGCCTCGATCGGCGGCCCGCCGTTGTCCGAGACATAGAGGGCGCCGTCGTGCGCGCTCACCGCCAGGGCGTCGACGCTGAAACGATAGGTCCCCACGTAGTCGGCGAGCGGCCCGACGTCGACCGCCGCGCGCTCGAGCACCAGCGGCACGTTGAGCTCCCCGAAGCCGTGCTCCTGTCCGCACACCGGGCACTTCGTCGGCTTCTCCCCGGAGTTGAAGGAGGCCACCCGGTGGGCTACGGGCGGCAGCTGCCGCAACGCCAGATAGATCGCGCCGATGTCGGCGTCGGTGAGATGCCGGTAGGCGGCCCAGGGCATCGCGGGGTTCAGCGTCCCACCGCGCCCGCTGCGCAGGGCGCCGCGGAAGATCCCCTCGGTGTAGGCGCCGATCCCCGTCGGGTCGGGCGTCAGGTTGGCGCTGAAGACCTTCTCTCCAAAGCGCGCGATCGGATTGCCGCCCCCGCCGATCCCCGGATTCGTCGGCGCCTCCCAGGCCGAATGGCAGCCCAGGCAGTCGGCGATCTCGATGAGATAGGTGCCGCGGGCGATCGGATCGGACAGGTCGCGAGCCGCAACCGGAGCGGCGAGCGGCTCCGCGCCCTCGGCGCGCTCCTTCTCGAGTTCGGCGGAGAGGATGCGGCGTGGCAGGGCATTCTCCACCGCCGGCAGCGAGCGCAGATAGACGATGATCGACGCCAGATCCTCGTCGGAGAGGGAGCGGAACGCCCACCAGAACATCTGGCCGCCGATCCCCCGGCCGTCGTGCCCGACGCCCTCGCGGATGGCGCGCGCCAGCATGTCGTCGCTCCACGAGCCGGCGCCGGTCGCGACGTCGGGCGTCAGGTTCGGCGCCACCAGGCGATAGCCCGGCTCCTCCGCCATGACCGCGCCCGCGAACTCCCGCCCGGGAACCGGCGGCGCTCCGGGCTGGCTGCGGTCGCGCTCCGAGTGGCAGAGCACGCAGCCGATCGCCGCGGTCGCGAGGTAGCGGCCGCGTTCGCGGCGCTCGGCAGTGCGTTCGTACCGCACGTCGGTGAGGGCGCGGGCGCGGAGGGCAGGAAGCGGACTGGAGGTCGCCGCAGGCGTGGAGACGCCCGGGCAGCCCACAGTGAGGAGGGGCAGCGCGAGGAACAAGAGCAGCGCGCGCAGCGTGGACCGGCGGTCGAGGATCGTCAAGAGGCGCTCCTTCGCGAATCGGCGGGGTTCGTCAGCACTCTATCCACCTCTCCCAGAACGCAGGAAGTTCCGCCGGCACGACACCGCGCCCTACCCCGTTCTGACCTTGCGCGGCGCCGGCCCACCCGGACGGGTGTTGGCGCTGGAGCGCCCGAAAGCGCATCTTGTTGGCGAAGGGAGGCGTCATGGACGGAGCTCCCCAGACGACCACCACGGCCTCGAAAAGGCCGTTGCCGTACCTCGAAGCGCAGTTCTGCAAGGGTTGTGGACGCTGCATCGGATCCTGCCCCAAGCACTGCATCACCTACGACGACCAGGTCGATCCGCGCACCGGCCTGGTTCCCGTGGTGATCGATTTTCACGACTGCAACGGCTGCGCGCTGTGCATCGCCGCCTGCCCCGAGCCGTACGGGTTGCGGCCGGAGTCCCGTGAGACCCTGGAGGTGACAGCGGCTCCTCCGCTGCAGCCGCCGCTGGCGACTGCGAGTGCGCAGATCGGCGTCGAGGGTCGGCCGCAGTACGCGCCGGCGACCGAGATCGCGGACGAATGCCTGCCGCTCCCGGCCCGCGAGCCGCTCACCGTCAAGGGCAACCATGCCGCCGCCATCGGGGCGCTCCTCGCCGGCTGCCGCCAGTTCTACGGCTATCCGATCACCCCCTCGACCGAAGGCACCGAGCTCATGGCCCGGCTCCTCCCCGACCTCGGCGGGGCCTTCGTCCAGGCGGTCTCCGAGGTGGCGACGATCGCCCATCTCTACGGCGCGGGCGGCGCGGGCGTGAAGGCGATGACCTTCACCTCCTCGCCCGGATTCAGCCTGATGCTCGAAGGGATGAGCTACCTCATCGGCGCCGAGCTCCCGGCGGTGGTCGTGAACGTCATGCGCGGCGGCCCCGGCCTCGGCAACATCGCCCCCGAGCAGTCGGACATCAAGCTCGTCTGCCGCGGGCTCGGCCACGGGCACACCCACGCCATCGTCCTCGCGCCGGCGTCGCCGCAGGAAATGCTCGACCTCACCATGCTCGCTTTCGAGCTCACGCTGAAGTATCGCAATCCGGTGATCCTGCTGGCGGACGGCTACCTCGGACAGATGACCGGCAAGATCGACCTGCCGCCCTACTACGTCAAGCCCGGCGTTCCCTGCTGGGCGGTCACCGGCGACCGCGAGCATCGGCGCAATCTCGTCACGTCGATCTATCTCGCCGAGGCCGACCTCGAGGCCCACAATCACCACCTGCTCGACAAGTACGCAGAGATCGAACGCGAAGAGGCGCGCGCCGAGCGCTACCGCACGCACGACGCCGATGTCCTCCTCGTCGCCTGCAACACTCCCGCACGGATGGCCAAGGGCGCCGTCGAATCGCTGCGCTCGGTCGGCGTGCGCGCCGGACTCTTTCGCCCGGTGACGCTCTGGCCGTTCCCTATCCGTCCGCTCCTGCCGGTGCTCGAACACGCCCGCCGGATCGTGGTGGTCGAGGCCTCCGCCGGCCAGCTCGAGGACGAGCTGCGGCTCGCGCTCTCCCATGCCGGAGTCGCTCCGCCGCCGATCGAGTCGGTGCGCCGGCTCGGCGGCGTGCTGCCGTCGACCGAAGAGATCGTGGATGCAGTCCTGGCGAAGGAGTTCCCCGGCCTGGGCGGCCGCGGGATGGAGGTGGCGTCATGACGGTCTTCTACGATCTATTCGAACGCCACGCCCACGGCGAGGGACTCAAGGGCCACTCGACCCACTACTGCCCCGGCTGCGGCCACGGCCTCATCCAGAAGTACCTCGCCGAGGCGATCGACGAGCTCGGCATCCAGGACCGCACGATCGCGGTCTCGCCGGTCGGCTGCGCGGTCTTCATGTACTACTACCTCGACGTCGGCAACACCCAGGCCGCGCACGGCCGCGCGCCCGCGGTCGCGGTGGCGCACAAGCTCGCCAACCCGGAGGCGATCGTCATCTCCTACCAGGGGGACGGCGACCTCGCTTCGATCGGGCTCGCCGAGATCCTCTCCGCCGCCGAGCTCTCGCTGCCGATCACCGTCATCTTCGTCAACAACGCGATCTACGGCATGACCGGCGGCCAGATGGCGCCAACCTCGCTCCCGGGCCAGGTCACCGTGACCTCGCCCTACGGGCGCGGCACGTTCGAAGGGAAGCCCCTGCGCATGTCGGAGATGATCGCCGGGCTCGACGGTCCGATCTACGTCGAGCGCGTCGCGCTCTACGATCCGAAGCAGCGCACGCGCGCCCGCAAGGCGATCAAGAAGGCGCTCGAGCTGCAGGTCGAGAACCGCGGCTTCTCGTTCGTCGAAGTGCTCGCCGAGTGCCCCACCCACCTTCAGAAGACGCCCGAGGAGGCTGAAGCCTGGGTGCGCGACGCGATGACGCCGTTCTTCCCGCTCGGGGTGAAGAAGGACCTGACGGTCGAGCCGCGTACAGCGCTGCCGGTGCCGGACTACGATCCGTTGCGCCTCTTGTCGGCGATCGGCGCCTCCACCGAAGCGCCGCCACGCTTCGCCAAGGGCTTTCCGCTGCAGCTCGGCACGCGCGACATCGGGGTGAAGTTCGCCGGCGCCGGCGGCGACGGCGCGCAGACCGCCGCGATGCTGCTCACCCACTCGGCGATTCACGAGGGCTTCGACGCCACGCAGATTCCGTCCTACGGCCCCGAGTCGCGCGGCGGCACCTCTTACGCCGACGTCCGCCTCGCCGCCGACCACGTCCTCTCGCCGGCGGTCCCAAAGCCGCATGTGCTGGTCGCCTTCAACGCCCCGAGCGTCGCCAAGTTCGGGCCGCAGATCGTCCCCGGCGGCATGCTGATCTACGACTCGTCGGTGACTCCTGAGCTGCCGCCGCTCGCTGCCGGCGTCCGCGCCATCGGCGTGCCGTTCACCACCATCGCCGCCGAGATCGGCAAGTCGAACGTCAAGAGCGTCGTCGCCCTGGGTGCGCTGCAGGGAGCCACCGGCCTGCTGCCGGCGGAGTCCCTCCTCTACACGATTCGCCAGACCCTCAACAAACGCGCCGAGCTCGTGCCGCTCAACGAAGAGGCCTTCCGCCGCGGCATCGGCGCCGGGGCGATCCTCAGCGAACCGGTGGGAGTCCCAGCGTCGCACTGAAAATCCACTGCGGGCCCGTTCTGGGAGTCCGCTCGGGGTCCTGACCGGCCCGTCTCCCATGGGTGCTCGCTGAAGAAACGCTCCGCGCCCATGGGAGCCCTCGGTCCGGCCACCCCTCGTCGGTACTACGGAGAGAGAAGCTTCTTGCCTAGCAAGGGCGCTCTGGCGCTCGGGATCTAAAGTGGGCGACCACGCCTCAAGTAGGAGCCAACTTTAGATCCCGAGTGCCGGAGTGCCCTACCACCGAGGTTACAAAATCGTCTTACGCTTTGAAAATGGGGACTGAAAATGGGGACAGTCCCCTTTTCTCGTCCCCGGAAAATGGGGACAGTCCCCTTTTCTCTTCAGGGCCGGCGTCTGGAAAAATGGGGACTGTCCCCATTCTTCTCGCTCGGGCATTCAGGGCCGGCGTCTGGAAAAATGGGGACTGTCCCCATTCTTCCCTGAATGCCCGAGCGCCGGAGCCCGCCCACAGGTATCGCAAAGGCACGAAGAAGCTGCTGTCACCTTCTCCGCGTGGAATCCGCCTCCTTAGCTAGGGGAAGAAAATGAGACCTTCGATGAGCGCGCTCCGTCGCCGCACGATCGGCTTCCTGCTCGGCGGAAGTGCACTTGCGGCGCTTCTGCCGGCGCAACCGGTCGAGTCCGCAGACCTCTTCGAGCTCACCGTCAGCGGCAACGACATCTCGGTGCCGGTCGACCACTTCTCCGCCGCCGACGAAGCCCGCCTCGCAACGGAAATCGAATCGGCCCGCACCCGGCTCTATGCCGAAGGAAAGCTGCCGCTACCGGACCCGAGCATCACCACGACCTTCGCCTGGCCGCTGCGCAGCGCGAACATCGGCTACTTCGCCCACTACGCCACCTCGGCGTTCGTCGACCAGAACACCACCGTCGGTCCGTTCCAGGACTGGAACTGCGGCCTGCGCTCCTACGACCAGCACCACGGCACCGACATCTTCACCTGGCCCTACGGCTGGCTGTCGATGGATCTCTCCCGCCTGCAGACTGTCGCCGCCGCGCCGGGGACGATTCTGGTGCGCGTAGATGGGAATTCCGATCGGAGCTGCGCCGCGGGCGGCGGCAACGCCAACCTCGTCGTGATCCAGCACGCCGACGGCTCGACCGCGATCTACGGCCACTTCAAGAACGGTTCGGTGACTCCGAAGCTGGTTGGCGAAGCGGTCGCCGTCGGCGAGTACCTGGGAATTGTCGGCAGCTCCGGCAGCTCGACAGGCCCCCATCTTCACTTCGAGGTGCACGACTCCGGCACGTATCCCGGTCCACTCCTCGATCCGTACGATGGCCTCTGCGAGACGCTGGCGCTCGGCAGTCTCTGGACGCAGCAGCCGGCCTACCGCCAGCCGACGATCAACCATGCGTCGACCGGCTTCGCCGCGCCGGTCCTCCCGGCCTGCCCGACGCAGGAGACGCCGAACGAGAAGCGGCTCTTCGTCAATGGCGATCCGATCTACTTCCGCGCCTGGGTGCGCGACCTCACCACGGGCCTCCAGCTCGCCTTCGCCGTCCACCGCCCCGACGGCTCGCTCTACCAGTCGACGACCTACACCGCCACCCAGGATTCCAACGCCGCCTGGGTCTCCTGGAACAACCCCGGCTTCGGCGGCGGCGCCGCCGGCCGCTGGACCTTCGACGTCACCCTCGCCGGCATCCCCCGCAGCCGCGCCTTCTGGCTGGGCGCCCTCTTCGCCGACGACTTCGAGGACGCCAACCTCGGGGCGTGGAGCGCGGTGGCGCCGTAGCGAGCCCGCTAGAGATTCAAGGTCACGCGCAGCGCTTCGTCGACGGCCGCAATCTCCTCCTGGGAGAGCGTCGAGATACGCGAGCGCAGCCGTTTCTTGTCGAGCGAGCGGATCTGGTCGCCGAGCGCGCGGGCGGGTTTGCCGCCGGTTCGAATCAGGACTTCACCCGGAAAGAGCGATTCCACGTTCGACGTCAACGGCAGGACGACGACTCGGTTGCCGTGACGATTGCAGGAGTCGTTCGAGACCACGACGGCTGGGCGAGTCTTGCGGATCTCGCTTCCCAGGGTCGGATCGAGCGCCACCCACCAGACCTCGCCGCGCAGCGGGCTGCGCTTCAACCCGGCCACTCTGCGGTCTCGACCGCCGCCCAATCCTCCTCCAGCCCACGCCGCCACGGCTCCTGGCTCGCCGCCCGATAGGCCGCGGCCAGCGCAGTCCGGTCGGGGCGCAAGTGGCTGCGTACGGCCTCCTCGATGAAGGCGCTGATCCCCTTCGCCGGCAGCTCCTGCTTGAGCCGGCGATAGACCGCCGCGTCGATCGTGATGTTCAGTCGAACGTTCATGGGCTCGCCTCCGATCCTGTATTGTATACAGCATCAGCGGCAGGGCGAAGCCCACCGGATGGCCGCAATGTGTCCCCGAGTGGCTCGCGTTCCAGCAGCTCACCGCCGCCGCCAAAGATTGCGGTCCGGCTTGCGCGGCGGCCAGTCGTCGGCCGCCGCCGCGGCATCCGCTGCGGCTTCGCCTTCCGCGTCGACCGCCCGCTCGAGCTCCTCGCCGGCCTCGCCGCCGACCTCACCCTCCTCCACGCCCCACCGCGCCAGGCGCTCTGCGTCGCGGGCGCGGCGGCGGCGGATGGCGGCGAGGGCGAGGAGGGCGATGCCGCCCCAGAGCAGGACCGAGCTCGAGATGATCGGCACCCAGCGGTCGAGCAGCGTCCGGCGATCCCAGTAGGAGGCCTCGAAGTCGGCCAGCGTCTCGCCGGTCGCCGCGCGAAAGGCGTCGCGGAAGCGCTCGCCCCGCGCCACGCCATCGAGGATCGCCGCCACGCTCGCCCGGCTGTACCGCGCCAGCAGCTCGCGGACGATGTCGCCAGCCAACGCATAGCCGGCATGCACCTCCGACTCGCCACCTGAGAACGCGGCGTCGAGACGGGCGAGCGGGAGGCTCCCGTCATCGATCACCGCCAGCGTCAGCCGGGCGCTATCGCCCCAGTCCGGATTGCGCCCTACGGCCATCGCCAGCCCCTCGTTGAACCAGCGCGGCAGATCGCCACCGCCGGCACGGCGGCCGACGAGAAGATGCGTCACTTCGTGGCGCAAAACCGCGTCGAGCCCGAAGTCGGGATACCGATCGGCTCGCGCCGGAAGGAGCACGATCTGGCCCGGCCCGCGGCCGTCGATGGCATAGCCCGCGATCCACGGCGGTACCGCCTGAGCCGCGGCGGTCCCCTCCGCCACCAGCACGACGCTCATCGGCTGCACCTCCGCGACCAGCGCGGCGGAATCGCCGCCGACGAGCTCCGCCGCGGCGGCGAGCGCCGCCGGCGCCAGGCGCTCGATCTCGCGCCCCGCAGCCGCCAGCGCCGGCGGCGCCTCGACTACCACCCGCGGCGGCTCCGCCGCCGCCCAACCAGGGTCCGCAAAGACGAGGACCAACAGCACGAAAAGCGAAAAGCTCGGTAGATGAAAAAAACGACGAGCCCCGAGCCCGCTGGAGGTCCGGGCCCTGCCAGCTGCGTCGGGTCGCGATCGGGTCAGCATCGACGAAGAGCACAACGAACGCGAAGGAACTTCTATTTCCTCTACTGGTCTTTTTCTTCCTTCGGATACCCGCGCCGTCGCCGGAAGCCTTCCCGTGGGCGACCGGCGGTAGACTGTCGGCCGGGAGGACTGCCGATGCCGCTCTACGAATACCGTTGTCCCGATTGCCAGGGACGTTTCGAGATCATTCAGCACCTGGGGACCTCCGCCGCGGAGACCGTCTGCCCGGCGTGCGGCGCCCAGCACGTCGAACGCCAGCTCTCGACCTTCGCGGTCGCATCGGGCTCCATGAGCGGCGGCTCCGGAGCGAGCGCCATACCCGCCCCGAGCTTCGCCGGTTGCGGCGGCGGGCAATGCGGAGGCGGCGGCTGCGGCGGCGGCGACTGGAACTGAGACGATACGAATCGCCCGCGTTCGGCACGTCTTGAAGCAGGAGATGTCCAGATGAGGCCGAACGCCGCTTTCACTCTGCTGCTCTTCGCGACCTTCGCGCCCGGCGCCGCCCGCGCGGGTGAGAACGTGCTGTTCAATCCCGAATTCGACAACGCCCAGATGGAGGCCGGCTGGGCGATCTACTTCGGAACGCTGCTCGACTGGACGATCGAGGACGCCAACGCCTGCCCGGGCTCCGGTGCCGGTCGCATCGCCAGCTCGACCACCGACGTCGGCACGCAGTGGGCCGAGGTCGGACAGTGCCAGCCGATCGACCAGGCCGCCTGGACAACCGGCTACCACGCCGCTTTCTCCTATTTCAGCTACGAGACGCTCGGCCTCGCCTACGCCCAGTACTTCTACTACACGGACACCGCCTGTGGCCTGGGCGGGGGCTCCTATGTCGGACTCAACAGTGCCCAGGGCCCGATCGGCCCGGGCTGGCACCGGGTCGGGATCTCCGTGCCGGCGATTCCGCCGCAGGCGCAGAGCATTCTGGTGGCGGTCGGCGCCGAGGCCTATCAGCTGGGCCGAATGGAGCTCAGCTTCGACCGCGCCTATTTCGGCAAGAAAGCAGTGATCTTCACCGACGACTTCGAGTCCGTCGCCAGCCTCTGCCGCTGGTCGTCCGCGGTGCCCTGATCGACTTCAGCAGTACTTAGGGCAAGGCTGTCGTCCACGCCTGCGTGCCGGCGCTCTCGAAGCCGTCAAGGAAGATGAGCGGCAGGTCCTGGAGGCAGTAGAGATGGCCACCGGGGAAGCCACAGTCCGTGGGACCCGAGGCAGTCCATAGACCGACTGCGGTGTTCGCGCTGCCCCATTCCCCGGTCGTGCCGGACGACATCCAACCCGAGCAGTTCGTCGGCGTCGCCGAACCATCGGCCTGGGTTCCGGTCCATGCGTAGTCGTTCCCGACATAGGCTCCGGTGTCCGTGAGGTTGATCGGCGACTCGAGATAGCCGCTGGTCAGGTCGACCCGGCTCGCCGCGACCTCGATGCCGTCGAGGCGCATCCACGGCCCGTCGTGTTCGAAGCGGTCGATCGCGTTCGTCGCGCTCGCCGAGAGCCAGGCCCTGAAGGAGTCCGCCTGCCGGATCCCCGCCAACGCGGCGAGGTCGCGACAGATCGCATCGCCCGCCTCCAACCCGGTGGCGCTACCCGCGTTCGGCCACGAACCGAGCTCTCCCGTGCCGTACGCAGAAGTGAGAAAGGCCAGGCGACCCGACGCAGGAAAGGGCGGCAGGGGATCCGCAACGCCGGTTTCGAAACAGTACAGGTGGTATTGCAGGGACGAGCAGGGCGCCGAGCCAGCTTTCATCCAACTGGTTGCGGTCCGGTAGGCCAGGCCCACGAAGGCCGGCTCAGGATCATCCACCACGGTCCAGTCGGCGCAGGTAAACGAACCTGCGGCGCCATCCTCCGCGGTTCCTGTCCAGGCGCCGCCAACCGCCAGATCGGCGCCGAACTCGTCGAAGGCGGGAGGGTTGAGGACTTCCCCGAGCGGAGCAACGAGGTCGGGCAGGCCAGCGCCGAACGGCTTGCCGTCGGTACGCCACCATGGGCCTGCGGCGGCCGGCAGCGTCGCCTGGCCGCAGTTCGTTGCCCGCTTGCCGGTGAGGTTGTGCATCCGGCAGTAGGCGTCATCGACCGAGTCGGAGAGCCAGGCGCGATAGCCCGCCGCGTTGGGCAGGCTGGCTGCAGTGGCGCGCGCCTGGCAGATGGCGTCGGCAGCATCGAGGCCGGTGAGGCCTCCCGCGTCGGCCCAGGTAGAGAGATTTCCGGTTCCTGTGACGGAAGTGATGAACATGCGCCGCGTCACCGCGGCGAGCGGCGAGGCCACCAGGACAGAGACAACGAGGCACGCAACGACACGGCAGAAGCGCATGAAGAACCCCCCGAGCCACAGAAGGTGACCCGCGACGCCGGAACGAGAGCCCTTCGGCGGCAGAGTTCGGCTGGAGGTTCAGCCCGGCGCCGGAGCGCGCGACCGCGAGCTCCGTGACCTCCACTCTCCATGGTGAGCGCGATCCCAGCCCGCGACACCCCCGCGAGAGTGGGCAGAGCACCTACCTGTCGGGGTAGTGCCAGCGAAACTGCCCCGGCGCGAAGCGAGGGCCGGCTCAGGCGGGGTTGGGCTCGCTGAGCGTCTCGAGCAGGTGGTCGGCGCCGCAGACGGTGACGCCGGTCGCGGGCTCGACGGCGAGGATGGTGAAGACGCCGTCCTCGACCACCGCCGCGAAGCGCCGGCAGCGGCGGCCGAGGCCGGTCGCGGAGCGGTCGACCTCGAGCCCCAAAGAGCAGGCCAGCTCGCCGTTGCCGTCGGCGAGCAGGTCGACCTTGCCGGTCGCCCCGGTCGCCTCACCCCAGGCGGCCATCACGTACGGATCGTTGACCGCCACGCAGGCGATGGCGTCGACCCCCGCCGCGCGGAGCTCTTTCGACTTCGCGATATAGCCCGGCAGGTGCAGCTCCGAGCAGGTGGGGGTGAAGGCGCCGGGCAGGCCGAAGAGCAGGATCTTGCGGCCGGCGAAGTACTCGCCGGTCGCAACCTGCTCCCCGCCCTGCGCCGACGCCATCCAGAGGGTCACTTCCGGAATCCGGTCCCCGACCTCGATCATGGTTGGCTCCTCGGGTGCGCCGGGCTCCCCGGCTGCGCCCGCATCCCGGCGAACTTCATCCGATCGGAATCTGCCGGATGTTCGCTGTCAGCCAGGTGTCGAAGTTTTGCAGGCCGGGATGCAGCGCCCGGGCGAGATTCACATCGCGATTCGCCAGAAATTGCTGCGAGCAGATCGACTGCACCTGGAACATGTTGGAGAGGTCGTCCGCCCCCGGGAAGCCGAGGTTGCGATAGACCTCGAACGGCAGGTCGGTGAAGCTCACCGGCTCGCCGAGATGCTTCGCCATCCCCGCCGCCAGCTGGTCGCCGGTGAGGACCTCGCCGCAGATGCCGAAGCGCTGCCCGGCAACGCCCGGTCCGCGCTTGAAGACGCCGTAGGCGCAGGCGCCGATATCGGCGACCGCGATGCCGGGCAGCGGGGCACCGCCGAGCGCGAAGGCGATGCCAAGCTTGCCGTCCTCGCCGCGGCGCGGACCCATGCCGAAGTGGATGAAGTTGTCCCAGTAGAACGAGGTCAAGAGGTAGGAGGTCGGCGCCGCCTCGGCGGCGAAGATCGCGTCGGCTTCGCCCTTGACGTCGAAGTGCGCCACCTTGTACTTGCCGTGCAGGGTCGGCACCCGCGGATCGGAGAGCGGAATCCACTGGCGCGTGTCCTCGAGGGTCGACCAGACGACGTGCGCCGCCCCCGCCCGGCGCGTCGCGCGCGCCATCGCCGCGGCCTGCGCGAGCTCACGCTCGGCAGAAAAATGCTCCCAGAAGTTGGTCACCACGAAGACGCCGTGCGCGCCCGCGAAAGCGCCGTCGAGCGACGCCGGGGTGTCGGCGTCTCCCGCCACGACCTGGGCTCCCGCCGCGGCGAGCGCCTTCCCCTTGTCGGAATCGGGTTTGCGGGTGATCGCCCGCACGGCGAACTCACCGCCCCGATCCGCCAGGATCGCCCGCACCAATCCTCCACCCTGCGCCCCGGTGGCGCCCACGACCGCGATGATCTTCCTGTCTGCCATGTTCGCGTCTCCTTGCAAGGTTCTTCGCCAACCGTTCCCGTTCGGATGGCCGCCGGAATTCTAACTCCATGGATGCCGGGAGGTTACCGGCGCCTCCCGCGCCAACGGGCTGGGGCCCCTACCCTTTCGGTCCTTCCCTCGCCGCTGGAAAGTGCTACAGAGAGTCATGAGCACCCGCCATCGCAGTTCCCACTCCGACCTCTCCTGGCACTCTTCGGCCGCGTTTCGCCCGCGCCTCGCCTGGCTCCCGGCCACCCTCCTCATCTGCGCCTGCGCCTTCGCGCCGGTGCCCGCCACGGCTCTCACCCCGGTCCCCGAAGCCGGATGGCGGGTCATCGCCTGGAACGACCTCGGCATGCACTGCCTCGACGCCGATTTTTCGGCCTTCGCCATCCTGCCGCCCTACAACACGATCCACGCCCAACTGATCGATCCGTCGGGGCAGCTCGTCACCCTACCCGGCAGCGTCACCGTGACTTACGAGGCGGTCGCCGATGCGACCGGCTCCATCAATCGCAGCTCGGCGGGCAAGACGAACTTCTGGGAGCACATCGCCGATCTCTTCGGCTTCCCGCTCTCCGACGACCAGGGCCTCGCCGGGCACGACATGCCCGGCGCCGCGAACACGCCGCAGCTGCTGACCTGGAGCGCAGCCTCCGCCTGGTGGAGTGCCGAGGGAATCCCGATCACCCCGATCGACGACGCCCAGGCCCGCAACGCCTATCCGATGATGCGCATCGTCGCCAGGAACGGCGCCGCGGTCCTCGCCGAGACCCGCATCGTGCTGCCGGTCTCCGATGAGATGGACTGCTCGGCCTGCCACGCCTCGGGCTCGGGAGACGCGGCGCGCCCGGCGACCGGTTGGGTCTACGACCCCGATCCGCAGCGCGACTACCGGCGCAATATCCTGCGCTTCCACGACCAGGAGCAGCTCGGCAATCCGCTGTTCGTCGATGCCCTGGCCCACAACGGCTTCGATCCCGCGGGTCTCGAGGCGACGGTCGCCACCGGCCGCGCCGTCCTGTGCGCGGCCTGCCATCCGTCGAACGCCCTGCCCGGCAGCGGTCTCGCCGACCTCACGCCGCTCACCCGAGCGGTGCATTCCCTCCACTCGACCGTCATGGACCCGGTCTCCGGCCTCGCCCTCGGCTCGTCGAGCCTGCGCGGCGCCTGCTACCGCTGCCACCCGGGATCGACCACGCGCTGCCTGCGCGGCGCCATGGGTAAGGCGATCGGCGCCGACGGCTTGCCGTCGATGCAGTGCCAGGGCTGCCACGGCGACATGGCGGCGGTGGGGGCGGCGAGCCGCATCGGCTGGCTCGATCAGCCGACCTGCCAGAACTGTCACACCGGCACGGCCGTCGCCAACGCCGGTCAGATCCGCTTCACGACGGTGTTCACCACCGGCGGTCTGCCGCGCGATCCGGTCGATCCGCTCTTCGCCACCGAGCCCAACGTTCCGGCCGCCGGCTTCGACCTCTACCGCTTCTCGTTCGGCCATGGCGGGCTGGCCTGCGAGGCCTGCCACGGCTCGACGCACGCCATCTTCCCGTCGAGCCATGTCAACGACAACGTACAGAGCGTCCAGCTGCAGGGACATGTCGGCGCGCTCGCCGAATGTCTCACCTGCCACGCCTCGGTGAGCCCGAGCCTCGGCGGCCCGCACGGCCTGCATCCGCTCGGCCAGATCTGGGTCGGCGACCACGCCGACTACGCCGAAGTCGCACGGCACGACCGCCTGCCTCCCCTGCCACGGCGGCGACTCGCGCGGCACCGTGCTCTCGGCCTCGCAGCGCGCCTGGATCGCGACCACGAACTGGGGCTCGCGGAGCTTCTTTCGTGGCGCCAAGATCGGTTGCTACAGCTGCCACAACGGGCCGAGCAGCGAGAACGAGACCACCGACCACGCGCCGGTCGCGACCTCGCGCAGCGCGACCGCTTCGGCGGCGATTCCGCTGCGCATCGCCCTCACCGTCACCGACGCCGACGGCGACCCGCTCGAGCTGCGCATCGTCGATCAGCCGGCGCACGGCACGGTGGCGCTCGCCGGCACCCGGGCGCTGCTCTACCCCGACGCCGGCTTCGCCGGCGGCGACGCCTTCACCTTCGCCGCCTGGGACGGCAAGCGCGAGTCGAACCTGGCGACCGTGAGCCTCACCGTCCACGACAACGGCGGGCTCTTCGCCGACGGACTCGAGTGCGGATCAGGCACCCGCTGGAGCGCCATCGCGCCGTAGCCCCCGGGGACACTCCTCGAGGAGAGTCGTTTCATAGGAAGATGGGGTCGGCCCCAGACCTTCCGACCCTGTCTCTCCTCGAGGAGTGGAACATGCCGAGCTCGCAGCATCCGTTCATCCAGCAGTTCTACCCCGACGATTCCGCGCACTGCTACGGCTGTGGGCGGCTCAACGAGAACGGGCTCCACCTCGCGAGCGCCTGGGAGGGCGACGAGGTCGTCGCGCGCTTCACGCCGCGTCCGGAACACATGTCGCTGCCCGGCTTCGTCTACGGCGGACTGATCGCGTCGCTCATCGACTGCCACGCCATGGCGACCGCGGCCGCACATGCCGAGCGCCTCGCCGGCCGCGAGGTCGGCGACGCCCCCACGCCGCGCTACGTCACGGCCGCCCTGCACGTCGACTATCTCCTTCCCACGCCGCTCGGGCCGGAGCTCGTCGTGCGCGCGCGGGTGAAGGAGACCGGACGGCGGAAGATCGTCGTCGCGGTCACCCTCGCGGCGGCAGGGCGCGAAACCGCGCGCGGCGAAGTGGTCGCCCTGCCGCTTCCCGACGCGATGGCCGCCACCACCTGATCGGCCGAAACCTATTGTCGGGACACGATGGTGTCCCGCCAAGGTGTCCGCAGCGAGGCCCGGCGACTCAGGGGAGGCTGGACGACCAGTTCGAGACGTCGTGGGTTTCGAACCCGTCGAGCAGGATCGCCTGGCAGGAGATCTGGGTCAGCGCGACGTCGTCCAGGCTGTAGTTGGCGCCGTTGCCGTCGACCCCCTTGATGTACTCGAACTCGAGGGTGTGGGGCAGCCCGTCGGCGAACGCATCGACGATGAGGCTGCGTGGGGTGTAGGTCGTCTCGGCGACGAACGGCTCGAGAAAGCTGGCGATCTCCGCGCCATCCATCCTGACGTACAGGTAATCGGTGAACGGCGTCTGGACGGCGCCGATTCCCAGCTGGAAGTCGAGATCCATGTAGGCGCCATTCGGCAGACGCACGACCTGGCTCACCGACGAGGTCTCCGGCGTAATGCCGCCCACCCCGCCGAACCATGCCCAGACGTCTCCCGTCAAAGGGCCGACCGTCCCGCTGCCGTCGCCGCAGAGTGCGAGGGTGCAGAGCGGCGAGAAGTACTGCGTCGAAGCTTCGATCCAGCTCGGGCTGTCGAGCGGATCGCCGACGGCATCCTCGAAGCTCCCGCTGGCAAGCGTCGGCACCTGGCGCACGATGACCGCCACGTCGTCGAGGTTGTAGGCCGCGAAGCCGCCCCCGGCCGGGCCGACGAACTGGAACGAAAGCGTATGCGTCCCGCCGTCGACGTAGGCACCCAGGGGGTAGGTGTAGAAGCTGAAAGCGCTCTCGCTCGCGGCGGGCTCTGGAAATGCCGCGAGCAGGTCGCCGTCGACGCGGACCTCGAGCAGGTCGGTGAACGGTGCGGCGACCGCGCTGATCTGCAGGAAGAAGTTGAGCTCGGCGACCGTGCCGAGCGAGAGGACGAGATCCTGCGTCATCGTGGAGCTCTCGCCCGCGGGATCGGCCGTGCCGCCGAACAGCGTCCAGAAGAGGCCGTTGCGCGCCTCGATGCCGCCGGCGATACCGCACGCCTCGACGCTGCAAACCGGCGACCCGAACTGGGTCGAAGTCCCGGTCCAGTCGGGACAGACCGGCGGCGAGCCCGCAGCGCGCTCGAAGCCGCCGTCGCGGAGCAGATTGGCCGGCGCACAGCTCAGCTCGGCATGAAGCGCGACCGGCGCGCCCACTGCGGCCACCGCGGCCACCGCGGTGCAAGCAAACAGAAAGACTCGAATGCGCGAACTGGAGTTCATCGCCGGGCTCCTTCAGTTGGGTTGTGGGAGAGGATGTCCTCACCCTACGCGCCATCACGTCCCTGCCGTACCGAGAAAGCTACCCGGTTGCGCCTGCGGACAAACCCTCCAATCGCAGCGAGATTGCGCAGAAACTACTCATGGTCGCGCCCGGATCCGCGTCACGGGGGACACGTCACGGGGACACGTCACGGGGACACACACAAGGGACAGTCATGGCGACAGCGCCGGTCGGTCCTGCGGACCCGTCCGCCCGGCCGGCGGGGGCGCTTACCTCAAGCGGCGCGCGACGACGAGCGTCAGGTCGTCGGCGAGGTGTTCCGAGGCGACGAAGTCGACGACGCGGCGGACCAGCTCGTCGGCGATCCGCACCGCCGAGACCTCCTGCCGGCCCGCGAGCTCGGAGAGGGCCGCGCGCACACGCTCGATCCCGAACGCCTCGCCCTCCGGGTTGAACGCCTCAGTCAGGCCGTCGGTGTAGAGCAGCAGGCAATCGCCCGGCTCGAGGCTCGCCCGCCGCTCGACGAACGTCTCGTGTTCGAAGGCGCCGAGCGCCGGACCGCAGTTCTCGAGCTCTTCGATCTTGCCGCTCTCCGCGTGGCCGCCGCCGGTGCGCGCCAGCAGCGCGGGCGGATGGCCGCAGCTCGCGTAGACGATCTCGCCGCTCGCCGGATCGAGCACCACGTAACAGCAGGTGACGAACGCCCGCGTCGCCGTCGACTCGCGCAGCAGCCGGCTGACGGCGGCGACCGCGGCCGCCGCGCCTGCCACGCCCATTCGCCTGCGGATCGCGCCGGGCGCGCAGCAGCGCGCGGAAGGTCGCCATGATCAGCGCCGCCGGCACGCCCTTGCCGGCGACGTCGCCGATCACCAGACCGTGGCGCGCCGTGCCGGACGAATGGATCGGGTCGAGCGGGAAATGGTCGTAGAGGTCGCCGCCCAACTCCAGGCTCGGCCGGCAGAGCCCGGCGATCTCCCAGCCCGGGAGGTCGGGCGCGGCGCGCGGCAGCAGTCCCAGCTGGACCTCGCGCGCCAGCCGGACCTGGGCCCCGACCTGCTCCAGCTCGACCAGCCGCCGGTGCAGCATCGCCTTCTCGATCGCCATGCCGCCGCCTCGGCGAAGAACTCGAGGCGCTCGAGATCCGGCTCGTCGAACGCCGCCAGACGGTCGCTCTCGACGTCGAGCGCGGCGATGCCGCGGCCCTCGAAGAGGATCGGCACGACGAGCTCCGACAGGGTCTCGCGGACGGCCGACGACGTAGTGCGGATCGCGTCCGACATCGCGCGCCAGCTGGCTCTGGCCGGTGCGGATGGCCTGCCCGACCAGCCCCTCGCCGAGGCTCAACATGCGGTCGTCGGCCACCGGCCGCTCGTCGTAGCCGCGCCGCGCCACCGCCGTGATCCTGCCCACGGCCGCGCTGCCCCGGCGGGATCACCAGCTCGTTGAGCGCGAAGATCCCCGCGGCGTCGTAGGCGACGACCGAGCCGACCGAATCCAGCAGGCGATCGAAGATCTGGCCGAGGTCGAGCGTCCCGCGGCTGCGGCGCGCCATCTCGAGCAGCAGCGCGCAACACTCCCGGGCGGCGAGCTGTCGCCCGCCGCCGGCCGCCTCCTTCGTCGCCTGGGATTCGTCGGTCACCACGCCCTCCCTGGAGAGAATACGTGGACGCGGCGAGAATGTCCCGCCGTCCGGGTCCTCGGGCGAAACCTCACGGGCCCCTTCTGCGTTCTATCTCTCTGGAGGACTTCGACATGCACCCACAGCAGATCCGCCTGGCCGCCCTGGCACTCTCCCTGACCCTCGCCCCGGCCGCCTGGGCCGGCGACTTTCGCCTCGAGAAGCGCCTGCCGCTCGCCGGCGGCGGGAGCTTCGCGCTCTCCTCGGAGGCCGGAGGGGTCAAGGTTCGCGGCGGCGAGGGCAGCGAAGCCGTCATTGTCGTCACCTCGAACCGCGCCGACTTCGCGGAGCACTACAACGTGCGCTTCGAGAGCCCGAAAGCGGAGCGCGTCGAAGTCGTCATCGAGCGCAAGTCGCACGGTCCGAGCAGTTGGTTCGAAGGCAACCACCGCACCGACATCACGGTGACCCTGCCGAAGAGCGTCGCCGCGGAGATCACGAGCTCGGGCGGCGGCATCGACATCGCCGACCTCACCGGCCGGGTCGCGGCCGAGAGCTCCGGCGGCGGCGTCGCGGTGACGAATCTCGGCGGCGCGGCAAACCTCTCGAGCAGCGGCGGCAGCATCGCCGCGACCAACGTCGGGGGCGACATCGATGCTTCGAGCAGCGGTGGCGGGGTCGCGATTCGCGACGCCCACGGCAAGGTCGTCGCCGAGAGCTCCGGCGGGGCGGTGAGTGTCACCTTCGCCGCCGGCAACGCCATGGGCGGCCACCTCTCCTCTTCAGGCGGCGGCGTCGAGGCGCGCCTCGACCCGGCGGTGGCGCTCGAGATCGACGCCAGCTCCTCCGGCGGCGCCGTCGACTGCGACCTGCCGCTCACCGTCCGCGGCAAGATCGGCCGCGACGACGTCCACGGCACCCTCAACGGCGGCGGCGCCCTCCTCAAGCTGCGCTCGAGCGGCGGCGGCATCGACATCTCGAAGCGCTGACCCGGGGACACACACGGAGGACACACACGGAGGACACACACCAGCTCGCAGGGGCACATTTTGCTTTCGCTCGGGGTTCTGACTGCTCGGGTGTTCCGTTCTGGGAGTCCGCTCGGGGTCCTGTCTGGTCCGTATCCCGGCGATTCCGGGGACACATGGCGGCTGCGACGCTCGTGGGTCGCCCGAGCTCCCGACCGGCCGCAATGTGTCCCCAACTGTTCGTCGGGAGATCCGAGAGAGAAGATGCTCCGGTGCGGGCTCTGGCGCTCGGGATCTTGGGGTCGCCGACCAAGCCTCACTAGGAGCCGGCCCCAAGATCCCGAGTGCCGGAGACCGCCGACCACCGAAGAAAAAAAGCAGCGCCTGAACCTCGCGTGGGTTCTATCGGGCCGCCCCCGGCGGCGCGAGCGCCGGCACGCCGGCGCCGTCGAGGAGCCTGCGGAACGCGGCCGTGCCGCGCAACAGAGCGAAGGCGGGGTCGATCCGCGCCAGGACGGCGTCGCTTTCGCGGCGCTCGAGGGCGCGGCCGAGCGCGGCGATCGCCTCGGCATCGCGGCCGAACTGGGCGTAGATCCGCGCCGACTCGCTCTCGACTCCCAACGCCCCGGCCCGCGGCTTCCTTCCCGCTCCGTCGGCGCGCTCCTCGAGCAGGCGGGCGGCTTCGCCCGCGTCGGGCATCGCCCAACCGCCGGAGGTCAGGAGACGCACCCGCTCGTCCTCCCTGGCCGCGCCGGCCTCGAGGACGTCGAGGAGCTCGAGCTCGACCGCCGCGGCGGCCAGCCGGCGCTCGGCGAGGTTGAGCGCCGCGAGGGCGGCGTGCGCGCGCCGGAAGAGCGGCTCGCGGCGGACGATCGTCGCGAGCAGCTGGCGCGCATCGAGCGCCCGCCCCGAGAGATAGAGCAGCCAGGCCTCGTCGGTGGCGACATCCGGATCGAAGGTGGGGGCGTTGCGCAGCGGGCCGAGCTCCTGACGCGCGGCCTCGAAGCGCCCCTCGACCATGCAGACCCAGACCAGCGCCCGGCGCCCGCCGACATGCAGGGCGTCGATCGCCAGCACGCGCCCGGCGGTGGCGCGCGCCGCGACCGGATCGCGGGCCAGAAAGAGCTGGGTGAAGGCAAGCGCTGCCAGCGGCTCGGCGAGCTGGGCGCCGGCGCCGAGCGCGATGTTCGACGCCAGCGCCGCCTGGGCTTCCAGCCGGGCGCGTTCCATCTCGCCTTCGAGGACGAGGACGTTGGCGAGCGCGGCGTGCGCTGCCGCCTGGTTGCGGGCGCCCGAGTCGAGCTGCAGGGCGGCCTCGAAGTGGGTGATCGCGGCGCGGCGGGAGGCGAGATCGAAACCGCGCGCCGAGGGGATGCCTTTGCCGAGCTCCGCCGCCGCCGCGGCGCGCATCGCTGCCGTGTCGGGCCCGCCCGCAGCTCTCTCCCCCGCGCCCGCGCCGGGCCGCGATGGCGGACCGATCACCCAGAGCACCGTGATTGTCAGGGCAGCGAGCGCCAGCAGGCCCACCAGGAGTTGCCCCGGGGAGACCCGCCGGCGATGGGCGCTGCGTCCCGCAGGCAGCGCCGGGGCGACCTCGCCGGACGCTGACGGCGCAGTCGATTCCAACGCTTCCGACGGTGCCGCGGCGGCAGCGGCGGCCAGCGGCTGCACGGGAATGAGCAGGCGATAGCCGCGCCCCTTGACGTTCTGGATCGTGGCGACGCCGTCGGCCCCCTCGTCGAGCGCCGCGGCGAGCGCGCGCACCAGCCGATCGAGCTCGCCAGTCGGCGCCACCGCCTTCGGCCAGAGTCCGCCCTCCATCCACGCCGCCTTCCAGCCGCTGGCCGGGCGCGACAGGAGGTGGCAGGAGGTGAAGCTCGCGCCGCCGTCGGCGGATGTCGCGCCCGGGCGAGGGTGCGCTTCGCCTGGACGCCGTCGTAGCGGAAGCGCCCGAAGGCGTAGCTGGGCGGCACGGTGCAGTACACAGCGGACGATCCTACTCCCTCCGGCGTCGCGTGCTGCGCATGCCGCCAGCCGGCTGTTCGATCGGCTCCCACCTGCCAGGCGGACATCGAGGCCGTGGAACAACGCCACCGCGTTGTTGCGATCGCCGCAGTCGTCCATTCTGTATATTGTGTGAATCTGCTCCCGTCATGCGCGAGCAGCAACTCTCCGATCCCCAGAGCGTCCGCCAGTTCGAATGGGACGAGGCGACTCGGAGAAGAGCTGGGCGCGGCGCGGTACCCGCTCGAGCGATCCGAAGAGCTCTTCGGCGAGAACAGCCCCTGCTGCTCTCGGACGACCTTGCCCACTCCGCTAGAGCCGCGCGCTGGCGCTCGGAAGCGCGGGCCAGGCGGCGCCTGCCCGTCGCTTTCACGGTACGCTCCGCCGCCTGCGGTCATCGGCACGCGACGTGAGTCGGAAGAAATGATCTATGAAGCCGCGCACGGCGAAGAAAGCAAGATCCCAGCCTTCCGTAACGCCGCGAAGAGCCCGAATTCTCGGCGACGCACGACTCGACGGACTATATCGACTGGTCGCAGGCGCCGCGCGTCGCCTTCCGAATCTCAAGCCGTCGACGGAGACCATCTCGCTGCGCTTCCCCGACGGCCTGCTCACCAACCTCAAGGTGCTCGCCAACCGGATCGACGTCCCGTACCAGTCCCTGCTCAAGGTCTACCTCGCCGAGCGTGTCCACGCCGAGCTCCGCCGCGGCCTCGAGCCCAGCCGCTGCGCCAGCCTGATCCGGGACCCAGAACCCCTACGCAGCGCCCGCAGGGCGCCCGCCGCCAGCCAGAAGGCCAGCGCTGAAGAAGCCCATCAGCCTGCAGAACGTCAGGCCCCCCTCGGCGGCGAGCCTCGGTCGGCGATCTTCCAGTGGCCGACTCGCGCACGAACCCAAGGCCGGTCGTCTCGAGAGGTCGAGGTCACGCTGCCGTCGAGTTCTTCGTCATCGTGACCGAGAGTCATAGGAACGCCTCTCGCCGAGAACGTGGCTCGCCGCCGTCGCGGATCCAGACCACCAGCACCTTCGGCTGCGGGACTGCTGGCGCCGGAAGTCGTCGCTCTGCCTGCGCTGATCGGCCGGCGGCGCGTCCGCTGGGCACGTCCGGAGGTCGAGAGGCGGCGCGAGCGCGGCATCGAGCTTGCCGGGCCGAGCTTGCCGGCGTAGTCGAGCGCAGCTTCCCCGCCTCATGGTCGAAGATGGCGGCGCCGGATCGCCGGCGCGTCCGGGCTCCGGAACCTCACGTCATCGGTCCCCAGGTTGACCCGCCGCTTGCCGCCTTCGAGGGCGGCGAAGCCACCAGTCGCAACGTCGCCGGAAGAGGTCGAATCGACAGCCGCGCGAAGTCGCCGTCGACGACCATCTCGCCCACCCGCGCGATATTCCGGCTCGAAGGTCGCCGGGTCGGCGTGCGACCAATCAGTCGATCGCTCTCCGCCTTCTGTTCCGCAGCCGACATCGCCCGCCACTCCTCGCGCACCTCTCTTCGCCGCCAGCTTCCGTACTCCGCGGCCTTCCCGGCCTTGAGCACCGCCCGACCTCGACGATCACCTTGCCGGCCGGTGCTCGAAATCGCCTTGCCGGTGATCGTCACCGGTCGACTCCACCGCGGGCACTGCCGGGCCCACGTCGCGAGCAGCCCAGCAGCGCCGCGCCGAGCCCTGCGAGCACCCGCACCACGAACCGCGATCGACGACGGGAAGAGATTGCGGCGAGCAAGGATCGAACGATGCAGACGACGCGAACGACTCGAACGACTCGGACGACTCGGATCCGGCAGGAAACTCGGGCATGGCACTCTCCTCTCCCGCTAGAACGGAATGCGGACCTCCAGGGTGACAGCGCGCCCTTCCCGACCCGTGCTGGCGCCCCGAGCGCTCTGGCGTACACTCCCGCCAACTTCTTCCCGGGAGGTCCTGCATGGAGACCCGCAGCGGTCGCCTCGACTTCACCCCGCACTCCGGCCCGCACACGGTCGCTCTGCGGCTCGGCTTCGATCGCCCGGTGCTCTCGGTGGCGATCGCTCTACCGGCTACGAAGCGCGCTACGGCGCCTCGGACCATCACGTCCGGCAGCTGACCGTCGATCTCCACGCGGCGGTCGGCGGACGGGTCGACGACGGCTGGGAGGCGCGCGTCGTCGGCACGCTCTATCTTCACGACGACAGCAACGCTTCCTTCTCCGGCTGGATCGACTACCTCCTCTTCGTCGAGCTCGGCGCGCGGTGCCGGGCCCGCCGGACGTCGTCGGCCCGCTGCGCGACGCGGTGCTGGAAGGCTAGGGGGAGGGGCGAAGATGCCGTTCCTCACGCTCTCTGTCGGCAGCCCCGAGCTCGCCTTCCCGCCCGAGACGACGCTCGCCGTCCCGTTCACGTTCCCCCAGCCGGTGCGGCGCGTCCACTGCGTGCTCCAGGCTTTCGACGTCGGCTACCCCGATGGCGACCACCACCTCGCCGCTGTCGACGTCGAGCCGCGCGTCGAATTCGACCCTCTCGCCTCCCCCACCCAGGGCCTGGTGCGCGTCCGCTTCACCTGGCGCGACGACAGCACCGGCTTCGGCTCCGCCTGGGGCGCGACCCTCTTCGCGCGGCTGCTGGTAATCGGGGAGTAGGCCGCCAGGGGCGGCAATGGCGGGTTCGGGGGAAGCGCCGGACTAGAATCCCCCCGATGACCCTCCCTCCGGGACCCGCCTCGGCCCCTACGAGATCGTCGCTACTCTCGGCGCCGGCGGCATGGGCGAGGTGTATCGCGCCCGCGATGCGCGCCTTGGGCGCGAGGTAGCGCTCAAGGTTCTGCCGAGCGAGGTCGCCACGAGCCCCGACCGCCTGCGCCGCTTCGAGCAGGAGGCGCGCGCGGCCTCGGCGATTTCTCATCCGAATCTGCTCACCGTCTTCGACATCGGCGAGCAGGACGGCGTGCGCTTCCTGGTCACCGAGCTGCTCGAGGGCGAGACGCTGCGCGACCTGCTCGAACGCGGCCCGACGAGCACCACGAAGGCCCTCGAGCTTACGGCGCAGTTCGCGCGCGGCCTCGCCGCAGCCCACGAGCGCGGCATCGTGCATCGCGACCTCAAACCGGAGAACCTCTTCCTCACCCGCGACGGCCACGCCAAGATCCTCGACTTCGGCCTCGCCAAGGTGCTGGAGCCGACCGCCCCGCAGGAGCTCGCCACCCAGGTGGCTTCCCGACCCGGCACCCGCCGCACCCGCCGCACCCGCCGCACCCGCCGGACGCCCGCCAGGAGACCGCCCCCGGGCTGGTCTTCGGCACCGTCGCCTACATGTCGCCGGAGCAGGTGCGCGGGCGCCCTGCCGACGCGCGCTCCGATCTCTTCTCCCTGGGCGTCGTCCTGCTCGAGATGCTGACCGGGCGGCCGCCCTTTTCCGCCGCGACTCCGCCGCCGGAACCATGGCGGCGATCCTCAAGGAGGAGCCGCCGCGCCTGTCCACCGCCGGCGTGCAGCTGCCGCCGGCGCTCGAGCGCGTCGTGCGACGCCTGATCGCCAAGGTTCCGGCCGAGCGCTACCCCACCGCGCGTGCCCTCCTCGCCGATCTCGAGGGTCCGGCCGCCGCCCATGGCTCCAACGTCTCCGGCATCTCCGGCGGAGCGAGTGCCACGAGCCGCTCCGCCGGTTTCGGCAGCTCCGCTGGCTCGGGTGGCTCGGGTCGCTGGGTGGCTCCGGCATCCGCCTGGCGGCCGCGCCGCCGTCGATCGCCGTGCTGCCGTTCGCCGACATGAGCCCGGCGCGCGACCAGGACTACTTCTGCGAAGGCATGGCCGAGGAGCTCATCCACGCCCTCGCGCGGCTCCCCGGCCTGCGCGTCGCCTCGCGCACCGCCGCCTTCCAGTTCAAAGGGCACGCCGGCGACATGCGCGCGGTCGGTGACCGTCTCGGCGTCGAGAGCGTGCTCGAGGGCTCGGTGCGGAAGGCCGGCGAGCGCCTGCGCATCACCCTGCAGCTGGTCGACGTCGCGAGCGGCTACCAGCAGTGGACCGGGCGCTACGACCGCGACCTCGCCGACGTCTTCGCGGTGCAGGAGGAGATCGCCGTGGCGGTGGCGCAGGCGCTGCGTGGCGTGCTGGCCGAGATCGAGCGCAAGGCCAGCGCTCCGGCGCCGACGCACAGCGTCGAAGCCTACGAGTGCTACCTGCGCGGCCGCCAGTTCTTCTCCCGTTTCGACCGAAGGAGCCTGCACCTCGCGCGCGAGATGTTCCGCCGCGCCGCC